>NZ_QGHL01000007.1 GCF_003171715.1 Novosphingobium meiothermophilum
CCTGACCCATCGACCACTCCTAAGCGCGCTCAAAAGAGCACGCTAAAGAGCGCTCGCTACCTACCCGCGCAAGGCGGCCCCCGCCGGATGGATACCCTTTGGCGGCCGATGCAGAGGTTTCTCCGCCGACCGAGGCGCCACGCGCAGGCACGATTGCCATCGAGCTTGGCAACGGCGCGCGCCTGACTGTCGACAGCTTCGTCAACGAGAAGGCGCTCGCCCGGGTTCTGCGCGCGTTGAAGGCCGTGCCATGCTGAGCCTGCCGCCGGGCACCAAGGTCTATCTGGCCAGCAAGCCGGTCGATATGCGCAAGGGCTTTGCGGGCCTGAGCGTGCTTGCCAGCGAAGTCTTCCGGCTCGACCCTTACAGCGGGCATGTTTTCCTGTTCCGCAGCAAGCGCGGCAACTATCTCAAGGCGCTGGTGTGGGACGGCACGGGCCTGTGCCTTTTCGCCAAGCGGCTCGAGCGCCATCGCTTCGTGTGGCCGCCGCTTGTCGATGGCGGTGTGGTGCTGACACCGGCGCAGTTTTCCCTGCTTTTGGAGGCGATGGACTGGCGGCGAACGGTCGCGCCAAAGCCGCCCAAACGGCCTGTGCATATCTGACGAATCGGGCGCGGTTTTCCTACCTTCGGCTTGGTCAAGATCGCCCGCCATGTTATCCGCTGTTCGTGTCTCCCACCGACCTCGATCTGCCCTCCGATCCGGACGAACTTCGGGCCTTTGCAGCGGCAATGAAGGAGCGGCTTGCCGCTTCGGAACAGGCCTTGGCGCAGGAGCGCAAGGCACATAACGCAACACGCGACGAACTCGACGCCGCCCGCAACGCGATCAAGCTGACGACGCTTCAGATCGAGAAGCTCAAAGCACAGCTTGCCAAGCTGCGGCGGATGAAGTTCGGCCAGTCGTCCGAGCGCATGACGCAGCTTGCCGACCAGCTCGAGCTGACGCTCGAGGATCTCGAAGCCCAGCAGGCCCACGCCGAGTGCGTCGTGCGCGGGCAGGTCGACCAGGACGAGACTGAAGAGCCCAAGTGCAGGCGCAAACCCAAGCGCGCGCCGCTGCCCGATCATCTGCCACGCGATGTGATCATGCACCCGGCACCGGGCGAGGATCGCTGCGCCGCGTGCGCTGGCAAGGTCAGCGTTCTGGGTGAAGACGTCACCGAAGTGCTGGAATATGTCCCCGCAAGTTTTCGGGTGGTGCGCCACGTCCGTCCGAAGGTCGCCTGCAAGTGCTGCGATACCATCGTCCAGGCATCTGCGCCCGCTCTGCCGATCCCGCGCGGCCGTGCCGCTCCCGGGCTGCTTGCGCACATCATCGTTGCCAAGTTCGCCGATCACCTGCCGCTGTATCGCCAGTCGCAGATCTATGCGCGTGAGGGCGTAGAACTTCCCCGCTCGACGATGGCCGACTGGCTAGGTCAGATCAGCTGGCTGCTTGATCCACTGGTCGAGCGGCTTTGCTCACACGTCATGGCGAGCCCGAAGCTCCACGCCGACGACACGCCAGTCCCGGTGCTGGCCCCCGGAACGGGCAAGACATCGACCGGGCGATTATGGGTCTATCTGCGCGATAACCGCCGATGGAGCCCCAGCGACAAGCCCGCAGCCCTGTTCCGCTACAGTCCTGATCGCAAGGGCGAGCGACCGCGCGAGCACCTTGCGGCGTTCTCGGGCCTTCTGCAGGCCGATGCCTATGCGGGGTTTAACGCGCTCTATGACCCAGGCCGCGAGCCCGGCCCCATCACCCCAGTCGCCTGCTGGGCGCATGCGAGGCGCAAGCTGCACGATGTTCTCGTTGCCGACCGCGGTTCTGCCGCTCGCAAGGGGCTCGACATGATCGCGCAGCTCTACGAGATCGAACGGTCGATCGAGGGCGAGCCTCCGATGGAGCGTCTGCGCCGGCGAGCGGCCTCGAGGCTCATTGCGCTCGACTTCTTCGTGTGGGCGGACAGCGTCCTCGACCAGGCATCGGCACGCTCGCCTCTGGCCGAGGCGCTGCGCTATGCCGTCAAGCTGAAGCCTTCGCTGCTCGCCTACACCCAGGACGGGCGGCTCGAGATCGACAACAACCTTGCCGAGAACGCGCTGCGCGGCATCGCGGTCGGGCGCAAGAACTGGCTGTTCGCCGGCGCAGACTGCGGCGGTGAGCGGGCAGCGGCGATGTATTCGCTGCTCGAGACCGCCAAGCTCAACGGCGTGAACCCGCAGGTCTGGCTGACCGACGTCCTCGACCGCATCGGCAAAGGCCATCCCATCAACCGCCTCGACGAGCTCCTGCCATGGGCGTGGAAGGCGGCTCGATCCGGCGAGCACGGCAACGGCTGAGGGCCATTGCGCCAATGGCAGCTATCTGCGATTTTCCGCCAAAAGCCGCCTTTCAGCAACCGACCCCATTGTTGCCAAAGCAGGCGACTGCTATCTGATTGGAAACACGGAGGCAGCGAGATGACTTTCGGGCTTGGACTGGGGCTTGCGTTCATCGCTTCCTGTCAGATCATTCTTGTCATGGGCCTGGCTTATCTGGCTATCGGGCGGTGGGTTCAGGGCAAGCCTCGCGGGAATGTGTCGGCAGCTATCGCCGCGGCCTACTTCGTCGGCCGGTTTCAGCACGAGTTTGCTGAAACCGGGTGGGAGGTCATCGCCGATCCGAAGGTATTGATTGTCTTGTTGACTTATATCGCCGCGATCCTGCTTTTCGCACTGCGAACGAACAGAGCCGAGCAGATAGCGAGCGCCTAGCTGCGGCTCTTTGAAAGGCCGCTATCCACCCACGAACGGTCATTCCGATGCCTCGGCCTGCATCCTAAAACCGGCCATCGCCGGCAACGGTCTCGACCGGACGCTTACGCCTTATCGTCATTGGCGCAGTTTTCGCGTTTCTGGCTGGAGCGTCCTTCGGCCTGTGGTGAACGTTGCAGGTCACCACTCCTTAACATCATCCGCTGCTTCTGCACTGGCACCTTGGGCTCCCTTGGTCATTGCGTCCAGACGCCCCCTAGAGCCGGTAATCTTCTGGCGACCGGCCGCCTGAGCCCTTTGCACCTCTTCATAAAGATCGCCCGCACCTACGCTGGGCACTGAACCGGACGCCCCACCGCCCGTCTGTGCCCAACCGCGCACCGATCCTGCGTCAGAGACTGCCGATCGGGATACGGGCTGTCCAGGGACGAGTACGAGGCGATCGTCGATCCCGTCGCGAAGCTGCTCGGCATAGCTTTCGATGAACTTTGCCTGCAATGCTTGGCCCTCCGGGCTGAGTTGGAAATTGACGTCGTCGAACCGCGCAGTGCCATAGAAATCGCGGTTGCTCTCGATCTCGGCTAGGCCCCATTCGCGGTAGGCTTGGGACAGATTGAGACTGCCTGCAGCGCTGTTTCCTTCGAAGAAAGATGCCTGGCTCTCGAGACGATTGGCAAGCTCCTCGGCCCGACGAGCTTCGATTGTGAAGCTTTGGGCTTCTGTCAGAGATGCGTTCATGCCGCTCGCGGTGCTCGAGATCGACGAGCTTGATGAGGTACTAACTGAGCGTACGAACCCATCGCGGGTGCTAGACCAATTGCGGCTGTCAGACATCTGGGACAGGCTTCCAAAGATCCGGGAACGGTCTTCGGATGCGATGCCGATGTCGCTGTCGGTCCATGTGCGTGTCCCACCGCCCTTCGCTCCTACGCTTCCCGAGAGCACGCCATTAGAAATCCCAGCTTTGGCGCCCGCCTCGCCACCCAGGAACCAAGCGGTAGAGATGTCATCGGCCGCTCTGCGCGACAGTCCGAATTGCCGCTGCAGATTGGTCGATGCCTGATCGACCTCGCTGAACGCGGTCTGGATACTGTCGGAATTCGAGGTACCGGTTGCGCTCTCGAAGGATGCGCCTCGGCTGAACTGGTCTCTCAGCTCGCGGAACTTCGTGACCGCGCTGGTCGTCGATTCCGTTGCGACATTCGCATAGGTCTCGCTGTTGGCGCGGGCCTGCGATGCCATCGTCGAAAGGCGCGCCGTGAATTCCTGGCCCAGCGTCGGCGTGAAAGGATAGCTGGATGTCGGGATCTGATCGTAGCTGCCGTCAGGAAAGCTCGTGGTCATTGCCCCGGTGTCGCTGAAGGTCCGCGTCTGCGGCGCGCCATAGGTGAAGCTCGGCGCGATCGTGCCTTGTGCGAACTGGCGGGTGAGGACGCTCGAGTTTTCGAAGCTTGTGTTGCCGAGCGAGACGTTGCCGGTACTCGCCTCCCGGGCTGCTTCCTCGGCCGCGTTCTGGCTCGGGTTGAGGTAGCTCGTGGCGTGGTGGGAAATCGCCATGGCGCCCTTGGCCACACCGCCTGCCAGGAACGGCACCGATGCAATAAGATAGCCTGCCAGCAGACCGATATCGCTGTTGACGTCGGCCATCCCGGTAAAGCTTGCAAGGCTGAGGCCGTTGCTGCCCGTGACCGCGATCATGTCGGCCGCGCCCTTGTACATCAGCATCATGTGGAGGATCACGAACAGCGGCCCCCAGGCCGCGAGATAGAAGAAGCCCGTCACGTAGCCCTTGAGTGCGACAGGCCCGGTCTTGGGAAGCAGGAACAGGGGAAACAGGACCGGGAAGAGGGCGTAGAACAGCACGGTCAGCACGACATTCAGGAGCGGGACCCACTTCATCGCGTTGCTCGCAATCGAGCCATAGGTCCGCTCGGTCTGAATGTCAGCGCGGGTCTGGGCGTAGACATCGACATTGCCCGCGCCGCTGGTGCCGGACATCGAATGCATGGCCTGGCTCATCGCGTTGATGGTCAGCGTCTGCTTGAAGATCTCGGTCGCGTTGGCCGAGACGCCGGTGAGGTACTGATAGGCCACCGGCAGGTCGGCAAAGAGCTTTGCCTTGGCGAGCGCGGCCGTCTGGTTGGGGTAAAGCTGGCGGCCAAACACCGATCCCATCGCATCGACGAGGCCAGCCCACTGCGCATTGAGCGTGTCATAGGCCTCGCGGCAGGTCACGATTTTCGAGCTCACCTGGCCTGAAGTGGCATCCCGGGTCAGGAACCGCTGCGCGCGCGCCTGGCTGCCCGGCGCGATCGTCGCCCAGATGTCGCCGGTTTCCGCGAGCTCCTTCATCGAGTAGCGGCCGAGCAGAACGTCGTAGAACACGCATTGCCGGAAGTGCTCGTCGAGATTGGCAGCAAACTCCGGATCGGAAATCCGCAAGGACCGGGTCGCATCGTAGAGCCGCGCGCCGTAGATCATCCCGTTTTTCGAATAGTTGAGATCCCCAGGCAGGCCGAACACCACTTCTGCCGAGCCCGTCAGATAGTCGCCGACCTGGCTGGTAAAGCTCGCCATCAAGGCCAAGCCCATCGGCACGTTGCTGACATTGGCCGGGGCAAGGCTCGGATTGAGCCGGTCGGTCACATGGACATCGAGCCGCGGCACCATGAGGCAGGAGTAGATGAGCGTTGCGCCTAGGAACCAGTTGATCCAGGCGCGCCAGTCCTGATTGAACGCGAGGGTGATGGCAGACAGGCCAAGCCCCATTACCATCACCACCTGGAGCAGGCTCTTGTAGCCCCCGTTGCCGGTCCAGGCGGCGACCGCCTGGAAGACGTTGACCAGATAGTCCCCGCCGCCGACCGTGAAAATCTCGACCATGTCTGTTGTCCCGCCTGGATGTGGTTGGTCCGGTCAGTGGGTGAGGGCGCGGTTCTGGACGCCGCGCGACCAGTCCAGCGATGCGGCCATTCCGGGCGACATCGAGGCGGCCAGCACGTTCTCGATGAACGCCGTCTTCTCGATGATCTGCAGCACCGCATTGACCTTGAGGTGCGTGTTGGCCTGCCGGTCAGCGAGAGCCTGACGCACGACATTGACCTGATTCTGCCACATCGCGATCTTGGCTTCGTCGGCTCCGATGAAGCTCGACATCGAGCGGCCCGCCTCGCTCACGATCCGGTCGAGCACGGCAAACAGCAGGTCGACACTGGCGATCTCGGCCAGGGTCTCCCGGTCGTCGGTCGGCATGCCCCGGCCGTAGGCCGCCTGGACAGTCAGGATCTTGTAGAGCGGGATAGACGCGACTTGCAGCAGTTCCTTCTGCTCTGCGCTGATCGCGGTGTCGTCGCGGATGGCCTGAACCATGCCGCCGACAAGCGCCGCCACGCGCGGCCGCAGCGCTTTCGATGTCGGCAGGCTCAGCGACTTGAAGCCCGGGTTGAGGCACTTTTCCGGCTCGTCGCAGTCGAAAATGAGGACATTGCCATTCGCCGTGCCATCCAGCAGCGAAGTCACGAGGGTGGACGAGGCTTCGCCGACGATTGGCACGAACTTGCCCGGCTCATCGTCCTTTGGGGGCACGTATATTATCGTGCCGAGCAGCGTCATCGCATATTCGGCGAGCTCTTCGTCGAACCGGCCGCCTGGCGAGAAGAACGCCGACTTCTTGAGGATCGTCCAGGTGTAGTTTCGCGGCACCCCGGGATTGACGTCATCATATTTGCCCGAGCCTTGCGCGGTCGTGCTCGATCGCTGCCCCTTGGTGCCGCACCCATGCTTGGCCGCGGCATAGTCGGTGAAAATCCCTTCGGAGTTGCCGATCGCTTCGCAGATCGCCTTGTCGGCAAGGTCGCCCTTCGGCCAGATCCCGCCCACCAGACCCTGGGCCATTTCGCAGGAGTTTATGTTGAGGTTGTTCATGAGCTGAGCCTTCTGGCTGAACTCCTGCATGATCTTCGAGCATTCAGGGCAGACCGTGTCGATCGCCAGGCTGAAGGCGAAGCCGACCGCATTGTTCGCGACTGCCTTCAGCATCGCGACGATCTCGCTCGCGTTGATGAAGCTGAAGGACCCGGCAAAGATGTCGATGCCGCCGCAACCGGCGCGGGCGCGCGGCAGCTGTAGATTGGCGATGTTGCTGGTCTTCTGCGGGAACCGCGTCCAGACATTGCCGAGGCTGTAATAGCCGGCAGATTGCCCCTGGAACGCGGTCGGCCCGTTGACGTTGGCAGCGCCCCCGACGTCGTTCAGAAACGAGTCCATCGAACTGCCGACATCGGCCGATGCGCCAGACAGCGGGAGGGTGAGGTGGATGGCGGCTGCAAGGAGCGCAGCGACGGCTCTTTTCATCCTAGTAGTCACGTCCAGCTTCCTTCGATGTGAGGAGGTAAATCCGGTCCTGCAGCTCGTCGGCGCTCATGACGCCGTAGCCGATCGGGATGGGGCGGCCGGTCTGCGCGTCCCAGAGCACGACCGCTGGCGTGATCTTGGGCTCGAGCCCCATGCGGCTGCGCTGGTTGGTCTCGACCGTGTAGTTCGGGAAATGCCGCGACGGGCCGCCGTCGGTCGAAATCGCGCGCACAGCGATATGCCAGGTCGAGGCAACGCTCTGCACGATCGGCGACATGACTTCGCAGGCGCCGCAGCTCTGCGCGAAGAAGTAGAACAGCCCGTAGCGCTCGGAAAGCTGGGCCATCGCAGCGTTCCGTTCAGCGCTTCGCGAATCCTGCCACTGGCGTTTGCCAAGCGTCGAGACCGGGCGCTGCAGCGTGTAGTCGAGCTCGGGATCCTGCCAGATCGCCCGCTGCCAGACGTCGCTGAAGAGCGATGCCCGGTCGAGCTGGGCGCGCTGGAACCGAATATAGGCCGTCACATTTGCTGGCGTCGGCTCGAGGATCGCCTTGGCCTTCAGTTCGCGCAAGGTCGCCGTGATCGCGTCAAGTTGGCTGGTCGCGCTGGACGTAGGTGCTGGCGAGGGCGAATTCTGGTCCGGCGTCTTGGGCCGCTCGCAGTAAAACCAGTATCCGAGCCGCCGTTCCTCGCAATAGAAGCTATCTTGGCGCTCGGCCGATTGTGCGCTGGGCGGCGCATCGGTCCGGCTTGCGACCGACTGGGCGGTCGCCGGAGACAACTGGCAAACGGAATTGGCAATCGCGCAGGCGGCAAGCAGCCACCACGCGGCCTTACTGGCGGGCGCGCGCATAGTAGTCCTCGATCTTCTGTTGGATGTCCTGGGTGGCCTGCAGCTCGTCAGGCAGGCGAGCAGCGTCGGTGAACTCGGCGTAGACCTCGCTGAAGTCCATTTTCGAGAGGTCGAGCCGGGCAAACTCGTCGATGGTGAAGCCCTGGCATTGCTCGGTCTTCGGCTTGCCCCAGGGCTTGTTCAGCTGCTGGCGGCCCTGCTCCTGAAGGATCCGCGAAAGCTTGGATTCAAAGCAGCAGTAGACCTTGCGCTTGGTCAGGCACACGCCAAGGAACGAGGACGAGCAATAGGTGCCGACGTAGGCGCACAGACCCTGCGCATCCTTCTGATGCAGCAGCATCTCCTCGCGGCTGCAGCCCAGCGCCACGAGCAGCTGGATGCCCGGGATAAGCGGGAAGCCCTTGCCCTTGCAGCAGTTGAGCACGCCGAAGACCTTGGACGAGCAGCTTTCTCGGGTCCCCTTGAACAGAGTGAGATTGTTCGGATCGAATTCGCGGCGCGCCTGGTTCATCGCGTTCAAGGCGACGGCCGCGTCCTTGAACTCGTCGTTGGCCTCGCGCTGGATGGTCTCGCATGAGCCATCGATGCAGTAGACATCGCCGTCGCAGATGAACTGGCCGGTGTTCCCAGGCCGGTCTGGAACCGGGCAATCATAGACCCGCTCCCAGGTGCGGCAGGGCTCCCCTGCGAGGCAGTCTTCGCGCACCAGCTTGCAGCCCGGAGTGGCTTCAAGTGTCTGGCAGTCCTGTGCCTCGGTGAACTGCGCACAGCTGTAACTGCGGCTCCACGCCCAGCACGGCTGCGTCACGGCGATGCCATCGACGATGCGGGTCACCGGATCGCTGTCCGTGCACGTCTCGGTGTCCTGCTGGCACGAGGTATCAGCCGCAAGACCAGCACACTGGCTTTCATCGCGCGCCGTTGTGACGACGTTCTCGCCTGTCACCGTGTAGGGCGTGGCGCCATCGACCGGCGCCGTGCAACTGACGAGATCGACCCTCAGATCGCCCGAGTTACAGCCCCAGTAGATCCCGAAGTAAGGATCGCACAGGTTGATCGGATAGGACTGCGTGACCGTGCACTGCGGCGCGGGGTAGCGGTTGCAATTGTAGGCCGAAGCCGGATCGACCCCGCTGCCGCCTACGCAATAGTAGCCGTAGACCTGCCGCTGCTCGACACGCGCGGTTAATGTCACGGGGCAGGTCCGCGTTTCCTGTGTCGCCGTATAACCGACATTGCAGGTCGCCATGTAGCGCGCCGCGGTGCCGCTGGCGGGCGGCAAGGGCACGCACCGCCCTTGTGCGCCGCCGATCGCCATTCCGCTCGTATAGGCGAGCGGGTCATCGCTGATCACATTGCTGCGCGCGATCGTTGCGTCGAGATCCTGCGGCGCAAACCGGGCGCGCCGGTCCATCGAATCCCGCATGGCCTTGTAGCCGGTGTTGGTCGTCGCCTGGCTCGCCGCTTCGCGGCTCATCCGGTCAGGATCGTCGAAGTAACCCGACTGGCTCGGCGTGCCGCGGAAATTGGGAATGCGGCTCGCATCGGGGTTCGTCGTTGCCGCGCTTTGCGCCGAGGCTGCCTTGTCCCGCCCGAAAGCCTTGCCGTCGGCCTTGGCAGCATCAGTTGTGGTTTGGGCGTGGAGCGGGCCGACGAGGGCGAGAAGAAGCGCGCCCACGCCAGCGAGAGAGAGGACCGATCGTTTCATGGAACCTGCCTTTCAAGTCGGGCGAGGTGCTGGGCGGCGAGCAAAGCGCCGGGGCCGCCGCCGCGCGCGAAGGTCTCGAGCGCGTAAGCTGCGCTGACATTGCCGCTCATCCGGTCGTGCGGCGGAACCTGCGTTCGGCAGTCGAAGCCGTCGCACAGATCGAAGTCGCTGCTGGTGACGACGTAGGTGGGAACCGCCTCGATTCCGAAGGCGCGGAACAGCCGCGGGTCGATACCGACGCCGTCCAGCTGCTCGCCGGGCTTGGCAACTTTGGCCAATGCCGCCGTGAGAACCTTGGCGCTGTTGCCGGGCAGCCCGCGCAAGGCAACAACACCGCCAGCCTTGGTCACGTCGTCGATCATCGCACGCAGCGCTGCAGGCGGCATCGATAGCGAAGCAAAGGCGATGAACCTCGGCGCCTCGCCCATGCCTTCGCTGGTCATGGCGCCGGCATCGGCCACCATCCGGTCAAAATCGAACGTGCTGGCCTCACCAGGCTTCGCGTTCGCTGTAGCCTCGCGGGTGTAGCGGCGGGCGTGCGCCTCGGCCTCGTCGGAGCTGGTCTTCGCCTCCCGCGCCAGGGCTTCGGCTCTGGAGCGGGCATTGGCGGACAGCGCGTCGGCATCGCTGGCGCCCGCACTGGCCCGAGCCCGGATAGCGGCGAGATCGAGGTCCGGTTCGGCCGTCTGCGCCGAGGCGCCAGCCAAAGCAGCAAGGCTGGAAAGCGACGCGACTACAAGAAGATGAGGGAGTCTATTCATAGCGCACAGCAATTCCGCTTGCGCCAGACCAGGTAGCCCATGTCCTCGCCAATGGCGGGATAGACCTGGCCTGCCGACATGAAGGTGGTGGAGGCGCCAATGGGCGCGCAGGCGTAGCGGCCCTTGGTCTGCGGATTGGGATTGGTGGCCTGGAAGCGGTATTGTTGCTTGCGCATCACCGGCATCAGGTACTTGCCGCAAAGCCCTTTGCTGCCCATCGTCCCCCAGGCAACGAGCTCGCGGTGGAGCTTGTAGGAGAAGCGGGCGAGCGCGAGCCGCGATGCCTGCACATGGCCGATCGTTGCCGAGACATTGCCGTTGAGCGGATACATCGTGCCCTGGCAGCCCGCGCACCAGAACAGCTCATCGGTCGGCAGCTTGGCCGTTGCCGCCACGCAGTCCGCTGCACAGGCGGCAAGCGCCAAGGGATTGGCGAAGAGGACCGCCTCGGGATTGATGATCGCGGTGAGCTCGCTGTCCTGCCAGAGAGGATCGATCTCGGTGATATAGAGGATGTCGATCGAGCCGGACTCGAGGCACAGGAAGTCGGCGACGATTTCCATCCAATAGATCAGCGGATAGGCATACCAGTGGACATGCCACTGCGAGTTGTACTGGGTGTTACCGCCGACCGCCGATGGCCCCGCCATCGACTTGAAGCCGATGTCGAACCCCGGATCGAGCTTCATCCCGCCGAGATTGACGAAGCACCATGGCTTCATGCTGACGTCGGCAAGCCGGACCGGCTCCCAGAACCCCATGGCGATGCCGGGCCGCAAACCGCAGAGGCAAACGGGGAGAGCCGGGTTGCTGGGATCGGGACGGCTCGACGGCCAGATCTTCAGGCCGCCGATCGAGATCGGAAACAGGCATGACCAGCAAATGTCCGTGATCGGATTGACGAACTTGCCAGTGCAGCGCCCGGGGCCGGCCGCAGCCTTGGCAGGAGCACTGGACACGACGCTCAGGCTGGTGAGCAGAAGTGCTCCGCAAAGCCATGACAGAAGGCGTTTTTTCTTGCTCATGACGGCGAACGCTCCTTGGGAGGCACGGGCTGTTCGGTGATGACGAGCGCGCGGCCCTGCTGCTCGACGGTTGCGGGCACCGCGCGAATGCCGAAGTGTTTCACCAGCGTGCCGCCCTGATCGAAGTAGAAGCGCCGCTGACGGGCCTTCATGAGTTCGAGCGGCGCACCGGCTACGAGGATGAGCTTCGCCTTGGTGCTGGCAAAGCGGCGGGTGGCCCAGGCGAGCTGCGCCGGGTCGTCCCCGTCGAGAAAGACGAGGGGTGCGCGCAGCGGCACGGTATCGAGCGGATTGACCCGCGTGCCTGCGGCAATGATGACCCGGCCCTTGTCGTCGGCAATGTCGCGCGGGGCGGTGATCGTCGGATCGAAGCGCCAGCTGCGCAGCGCCGAGGCGAGGGTAACGCCCGCGACCGGCTCTGGCCGGTTGACCCGGGCGATTGTCCGCCGCTTCAGCTCTTCGTTGAGACGGGCCGTTTCGCCGGTCTTCTCAAGCTGGGTGAGCCTGGCATGGATCTGCTGAAGCAGGTCCGGTTCGATGACCGGCCATACCGCGCCGTGCTGGCCGTAATCGCGAGCCATTGCCTGTGGTGCGATGGCCAGCGCCAGCGCAGTGGTGCAAACCGGCAGAGTGAGGAGCCTCACAGGATTGGCCTCCCGACCCCGAGTATGCGCGGTCCACAGATCCAACCGATCGCGGCATAGCGACTGTCGAAGCCATCCTTGTGTTCGCTGGTGACGAAGTAGCAGCCTTTCGGCACGCGCCCCGTAGGTCCAAGCGCCAGCGGTTCGCCGAGGCGGCTCTCAAGCTTGGCCTTGGCCACGGCCTCACCGTTGACGAAGTAGATGCGGTTTTGCTCGGTGATGATGTCGCCCGGAACACCGCTCACACGCTTGCCGAACGGCTTGGGCTTCGCCCCGAAATGCTTCACCAGCAACGAGGAAGCAGGCGGATCGAAAAGGATGATATCCCCGCGGTGCACGGCCTCCCCGCGCGTCACCCAGAGGGCCCAGTAGGGCAGGCTGGGGCTCACGTTGATCATGAGCGCGTGGCCCTGAGCGAAGGCGGCGAGCGAGGAGAGCGCCAGCGCCCCGGCGCCAAGCCCGCCCCAGAGCGCGAGCCGGCGTGCGGACGCAGAGCGGAACAGGCGATCAGCGGGCTGCATCGGGAAGGGCTCCCATCCGGCGCACAACATCGGCGCGCACAGATTGCGTCAGGTCCGGCGTGCTGCCGGCGACCACGGCTTCGGCAACGAGGACCGTGCGGCCTTCGCGCCCGAGCCGCTGCACCGAGGCTTCCACAGCCTTGAGGTAGGCCTGGACGCGCATCCTGGTTTCTTCCGGAGTTCGGCCGGCACGCGCTTCGGCCTCGATGAAATCGCCCATGATCCGGCTCAGCTGGACCGTCACGACCTCGCGCTTTTCAAGGGTGAGCAGCTTGTCGGTCGCCCAGACGCCCCACAGGACCTGGCCGATCATGCCGACGCCGAGCACGACAGCGGTGAGATTGATCGATGCCAGCCGCCTGCGAAGGTTTGATGTTGCCAGAATGTTCTTCACAGCTTTTCTCCCGAGAGTTCGCGGTCGAGATCACGGATGAAGCGCGGCATGCGCCACACGACGACTAAGGTGGCGAGACCGATCAGCACCAACTTGCACTGGTCGAGGAAGGTCACGCGCCGTGCGAGATCGGACGCCAGGAAGCGGTCACCGAGATTGGCGACATGGGCGAAGAAGGCATCGGGATTTCCGCCCGACAACAGCAGGAAGAAGAGCAGCGGCAGGCCCAGCGCCATCAGGTAGGACGAGCCCAGAAACAGACTACCGCGCAGCACGATGTAGCAGCCATCGGCCATGCGCGAGCGCCAGGTCGGCACCGGCGAGAAGAGGGGCTGTTCGTCTCCGGGCGCATCGGGCCGGTCGAAAGGGGTGACGAGATGGAGAGGCATGGAAATGGGGATCCTTTGATCTGGGGATGTCAGCGATTGGGATGAGCGATGCGCTCGATGGCATCGGCGAGCTGGTGGCCGCGGGCGATCTCGGCATCGATGGCGGCGAAGGTCTGGGGCGAACTCGAGAAGAGCGTTGCCGAATAGTCATCGAGCACGAGCCGCCCGATCGCCTCGGTCTCCGGGCCCTTGATGAACACCTCGGAATAGTCGCTCCCGGAGCGCTTGAGGCTGCGGATCAGCGTCTCGGTGCGATCGTCCATATCGAGGCGTTTGCTCGCCTTGAAATCGGCGATCGTCTCCGGCTTCTGCTGGAGGATCAGCATCCAGTCGCTGTTCTCGAGCGCCGCCGTTGCCCCGTCGGACTTGTAGTAGTCGTTGAGCGACTGGGTAGCGGTCGCCAGCGCGCCGCCATACTTGCGGCAGGTGCGGGCGTAGGTTTCGACGAATTCACCCATCGAACCGCCCTTGAGCATCGACCAGGCTTCATCGATCAGCAGAAGCTTGCGCAGTGACCTTGGGCTTCGCGTCATGGCTTGGCTGGTCATGAACATGATGGCTGAGAGGACGACGCTGCGCAGATCCTCCCGGCTCGCAAGGTCGGACATCTCGAAGACCGTGAAGTCCGCATCGAGGTCGAGGCTTGCCTGGCCTTCGAAGAAGGCGCCGTAAGTTCCGCCCGCCATGTAGGGGGCAAGCGCGGTTGCGATATCAGCGGCAGTGTCATGGCCGAGACTGGCCAGCATCTCGCCGACGGTCGTAACTGTGGCAGCCGCGCCGTGCTGCGCCCAGACGAGGTTGACCGCCCGGTCGATCAATCCGCGCTCAGTATCCGTCAGCTTCGCGCTGTGGCGAGCCATTTGCCCGACGATGGCCTTGATCATCCCGAAGCAGTCGAGACGGTAGTCCTCGTCTTCGGCGGCGCGGGTGGCATCGATCATCGAGAACGGGTTGAGGCAAAAGCCCGCTGCAATCGTGAACTCGACAAAGCGGCCGCCCTGCAGCTTGACCGAGTGCTCGAAGCTGCGGCCATCGTCGATCACGACAACCTGTGCGCCGGCACCGCGCAGCGCGGCGCACATCTCCTGGAGCAGCACCGACTTGCCCGATCCCGACTTGCCGCAGATCGCAACATTGTGGTTGCCGGCCTCGTTCTCGAACGGCGACCAGAAGAAGGGCTGGCCGCGCCGCCCGACGAACAGCAGGTGGGGGTGGGTGCTGCCGAGATACTCGCCCTGCATGGGCGCGATATTGGCTGCCGTGATCGACAGAACGGTCTTGAACCGCTTCAGCCGCTCCATGTCGGCACCGAGCCCGTCGGCTAGCGTCAGCGGCATCGCCGCGAGAAGCCCCTGGATCTGCAGATAGCGCTCGTCGGTGAGGTCCCAGCCTGCCGCCTTGTAGATCGACTTGATCGCGCGCTCGTGGCGGTCGCCGGACCCAAGTGGCGAATAGGTCGTCACGCCGTAGAACACGCGCACCAGACGGCGGCCTTCCTGCAGCTCAGCCTGAACATGTTGCCACTCGGCGGCCTGTTCGCCGATCCGCGGCAGGAACCGGGCGCTGCGGGTTCCGGCGAGGCTGGTTGTCCGCATGAACTTGAAGCCGGCCTTGGCCGACGCCGCCTCCTGGTCAGGGTAGACAAGGCAGAGCATGGTGGCGGCCGGGCAGGGGAAGCGCAGCTTGTCGGTGAACAGGTCGCCGATGAGCCGCGCGCATTCCCACGGGGCCCAGCGCGATGGCATGTTGCGGACGGCAAAATGCCGGACATCGAAGGCATCGGGATAGACGGTCCCGATCTCGGGCACGCCGTCATTGACCTTGCCAGTGGGCCGGAACCGCTCAGTCACCAGCCGCATGCGATCTTCGGCCACGACCAGTTCGATGTCGTGGCGGATCGCCTGCGAGGCGATCGGATCGTTCGGGTTGTAGGGCACCGCATCATCCTGCGGCGCCGTGGTGGGCGAGGTCAGATCATCGATGACAGCGATGAGCGCTTCGGGCCCTACTTCGACCACGCCGAGGTTCAGCGACTTGAGCATCGCCACCAACCCCTCGCGGGTCTGTTTGAGATCCTCGTTGCTGACCGCCTTCGATGTTGGCACGCCGACCGAGACGATGACCTGGTGATGCCGCGCATGAAAGGGTGCGTCCGCAGAACCGGACTCCCAGACGAGCGAATAGAGCCGCCGCGCGCGGTGACGGGCAATCGCCTCGTACACGCCGCCCTGCATGTACCGTGGCGCAAACCACGGGGCGATGATTCTGCTGATGCGCGGGCTCGCAAGGTGGAGCACCTGCAGGCAGGCGCCCGCTGGTAAGCCTTCCGAGAAGAATTGCCCGAGGATTTCCCCTGTGCGCTCGTCCGCGCCGATCAGCGGCGTGACCGAGAGGACAAAGCCCTTCGAGCGTGCGTTGAAGTACAGGCGCGTTGCCGGGTCATAGACACGGTAGGGCAGCCAGTCCGAGAGCATGTCGACCATGAGCTGGGGACGGGCCTTTTCGGCGTGCTCGGCATCGCCCAGCAGTCCGCTGAGCAGCCGGTCGACCACGGTCTTGAGTTGCTCGGCCATCACTTGGGTTCCTTGGGCTGCGGGGTGCTGACGTTGGGCTGGCCGCCGGATCGGATTGCCGGGCGGATTGCAGCTTTTGCGGCTTCAATTGCTGCCGCGCTCGGGAACACCGGAGTGCTTTGCCCCGCCGCAGGCCGAGGGGTCCGATCACGCGGGGGAGGCGGCGTGTCGAACCCCTCGACCGCCGGTGCTTTTGCACCGGCAACGGCCTCGCGCGCCGTGGAGGGGAGGACCAGCGGCGAGGCATCTGAAACTGCATTTTCGGAACTGGGGGCATCAGTGCCCGGGGTCTCCAGGGTGCTGGTCCCGTTCGTGGGCGCGGATGAAAAGGGCGACGCAAGATCGACGGAAATATCCGAGTGTCCGTCTGCGGCTTCGTGTGCCGACGCAGCTTGAGCGGCCTTCAACTGCCGGCGGACCTGGCGCATGACGGCCCCGCTCTTGTCCTCACCCGCCTTGCGGCGCAGTTCGGTTGCCCAGCGCGGGTTGTCGACGACTGTCCAGGCGACCGCTTCATCATGGAGCGTTCCTGCCTCATCGACATGAGCTGGGAAGACGACCCGCAGGGTCCGCTCCGCCGTACGCGTGGTGTCAGCATCCACCACGCCCGACCGGGGGCGTGTCTCGGCATGAGGCGGCGTGCCCGCCGACAGAGTGTTCGTCGCCTTGGCATCGATGACGTGGGCCGGTGCGCAGTCGCCCTTGGGCGCCCGGCAGGTGAAGTCGCCTTCGACATTGGTGCCGAACGTGGCGCAGCCACTGGAGAAGCCGGCCAGGCAGGCGCAGACAAGCAGACGTGATGGAAACCGCATGGGGTTATCCTTTCGGAGCTGGGGTGGGGGCCCGGGTGGAGGTTGGGCGCAGGAATTCCCGGAGCACTGCAGCAGGCCGGTAGCCTTCGAGAACGGCGCCATCGGCAGGGCGCACGATCACCGGTGTGCCGCCAAAGCCGTGTGCCCGGGCGAAGGTCTCGTTGGCATCGAGACCGCTCGTGTCGCAGGGTTTGGGATTGGCGAGCGCCAGACCCGAATAGGCCATGTGCAGCGCAAGCTCGGGCCGAGGTGCGCACAGCACCCGTTCCGCATCGCGGCGGCTCTCCGCCCCGAAAATCGAGATCGGCCGTTCCTCGACCCGCGCCCCAATCGCCTTCAGTTCCGCCTCAAGCTTCTTGCAGTAGCCGCAGTGGAAGTCCGAGAAGACAACGACACGTGGACCATTGGCAGGGCCCCAGGTGATCGCGCCATTTGATGGAAGCTTGCCAAGCTGCACATGCCGCGGTTCAGCGTTCCGGGCTGAAGCTGCTGATGGGTTTGGGCTCCCATCCGCTTGCGCTTCGGGATTGCTGCGCCGTGCGGCCCCTGCCGCCAGCAGGTCCGGATTGAGAGCGAGCAGCCGTGCAGCCGTCAGATCCTGACGGGCTTCCATGTCATAGACCCGGCCGATCACCAGATACTTCGCAGCCCGGTCGACATAGAAGAGCGTCGATTTGGACGCGACTTCGCACAAGCCCCCAAGGCCCTTGCAGTTGATCGCGTCGATCGGCGTCTTGGGCAGGCGCAGCTTCAGTGCCTCACGCACCTTCGCCATGTCCGGAGCGGCAGTGGGGGCTGCAAGGCTTGCTACACCCCATCCGGTCGCGGCCGACAAGACGATGATTGCTGCCAGCCCTGCGCTGGCACGCAACCAGCGGCGCCGACGGTTATCCCGCTCTAGAGACAAGTTTTCGATCATTGGGAGTTCCTCACGTAGACGCCGTCGAGGAACACGATCTCGACATCGATGCCGGTCGGCATCTCGACGACGGGTTGGTACTGTTCGGCGCGCTCGATCAGGTATTTGCTGACCGTGTCGGCGGCATCGGCGGCGCCTTGGCCAAGCCCGCCACCAAGGATGTCACCAGCCGAGAGCTTAGAGCGACTGCCATCGGGGTTGGTCGTGACGCCGGAGAACACGCTGTTGGCGTTTGCGGAGAAGCCGCGCCCGAAACCGCCGACGATCCCGGCGAGCAGGGCCTGGCTGACGAGGCTGCCTTCGCGGCTTACGACGCGGCCGCGGACCCCGGACTTGCCAGCGAAGCTGATGAAGCCCTTGACCTCGCTCACCGCGACCCGGCCACCAGGCTGATCGCAGGTCATGCGTGCGAGCTTCACATAGACCTTCTCGCTGCTGAGATCCCCGCGCGCTGCACCGTTCACAACGCAGCCCTGGATCCGGGTGGTCAGAACTTTCCCGTTCTGCATGACGGATCGGGCAGGCCCCGTGATCCTCAGCACCACGGGCAGCGGATCGGTCTGGCTGGCGACGCCCGCCGAGGCGTCGACGCCGACGATCACCCGGGCGGGCGCATAGGAATTGGGCGGCAGGTAATCAGGCGAGTCCTCGACGACGACCGGCGGGGCATCGGGGCGACCCACTCTGAGACCACTGCTTGCCGCCTTGTCGGAGCTGAAGCTCATCAGCTTCACCTCGCCAGGCGACGGGATCATGCCGCCCTGCGGATCACCGCCTGCGGCCACAGCACTGGGCTGAGGCGAACGTCCCCGCGCGTCATAACCGCCTGCCTGCGGCCCATAGGCCGGTGGCGGTACAGCGGGTGCCGTCGTCGCTGGCTGAGCGGCAAGCCGTGTCTTCAGCTCAGCATTCTCTGCGGAGATGGCATCGATCGCGGCCTGCCCATCGACCCGCATGGCCTGGTTTTCGGCTTTGAGAGCCGCGAGCTGTGCCTCGATCTCCGTCCGCGGGATGCTCCCATCCTTCAGCGCCTTTTGTTCGCGCGTGACAGCATCGAGCCGGTTGCCATAGGTCGCGACGAACTCGCGCTGGGACAGATCGCGGTTGACGAGGCCCGCCGTGTCGATCGTCTGCTCCGCATTGGGATCGCCAGTCTTGGCCTTGTCGTCACCGCCAAGGATGAACCAGCTCCCGCCGAGCAGGGCGAGCGCTCCCAATGAGCCCAGCAGCAGCTTCTGACGGCGCGCAGTGCGGGCGTTGAGCCCGGAAAGTTCGGATGGCGCCGCACACTCGGCCTGCAGAGGGGCAGGGCTTGGCGTATTGGCTGCATCAGTCATGGCCGGTCTCCGCCTTTGCGCCGACAACAAAGGCCGTGGTGCTGGTCCCGGGCCCGAGCTTCGGCTCGGCGATCGAGACAGCGAGAGTGTCGCGGGGCGCGAGATCGCGCTCGGCCAGCGTCACCGGCTTCGAACCGCGATTGTGGATGCGGACCACCTTTCCGGTGAGACTGGCGCCGCGATAATCAGCGATGAGCTGGACTTCGAGATCGCCGACCCGGGCAGGCATAGCGGTCGACTGGCGGACCTCGAAGCCATCGACAGTCCGGTCGTTGGCCATGGCCTGGATGAGCCTGACGGCGCTGGTCTCGATCGGGGTCTGGCTTTCCCAATCCGCCGCTTGGGTTTTCGCGATGGCGGGGTTGGTGATGAAGACCTGGGTCGCCGGAATTTGCTCAACCCGGCACGAGACCTTGTAGACGAAGCCCTTTTTCGTGGTGGCGAAGAAGCTGATTGCCCGGGCGGCGTAGGTTTCCGGAACCGACACGTAAATGTCGCCGCGCACCGGCTCGTTGGTCACCGCAAAGTCATTGTAGGGCGTGCCGGTCGAGATCTTCGAGACGCTGGCGAACTGGTCGTCGACTAGCGCAAAGCGGGTCAGTTCCCGCGCCGAGACGCTGCACTCAATTCCGGCACCATCGACCGCTTGCTTGAACTGGTCGGCGGCATGAGCGGGGGATGCTACTGCTGTGAGCAGTGCTGCCGCACTCAGAAGTCGGACCCGAGCGTGGGCATCTTTTCGGTAAGCCATCACTGGGCCTCCTTTGATTTGTCCTGTGGGGGGAGCTGGGCGAACCCTGCCAGCGCCAGGCGCAGGCCGCGGTAAGTCCAGCTGAAGCGGAAGCGGCGCTCGTCACTCGCAATCACCTGCGCGCCGACGAAGGTCTTGAGGGTTCCGGTCACATCCGAGGTCAGCCCCTTCGGATCGACGCTCATCGACCGGATCACGAATGCCTGGGTGACGTCTGAGCCCCGCTGCTCCTCGACAATCCGCACGAGCTCAGCTTTGAGCCGCCCATAGCTTGCGGGATCCGCTAGCTTCAGGATCTCGTTCATCCAGTAATCGAGGCCTTCGGGGCTGCGATTGAGGAGAACAAGTGCCGCATCGCGGGTGACGAGCTCGAGATAGTCGGCCTCGACCCCGGCGCTGCTCACCGTGAGTTGCTTGGGAACAGTTGGCACCAGCACGACCTCACGGTCGCGGGTGGCGGCAAGGCTCCCTGCGATGACCAGTGCGAGGCCGAGACCGGCACTGGTGATCGCGAACAGGTTCCGCTGGCGGAGCAGCGATTGCTGACGTTCGTGGGATATATCGGAAAACATGGGCTCCCCCTCAACCGGCAAGCAGTCGGCAGTGAGAAGGCGGCGTTGCCTTGAGGCCCAGAAATCCTGCAGGCAGATACCAGTATGCGGCATGGGCTACCCAGGAGCTGGCGCGTCCTGCTTTTGCCTTTCGCAATGCGAACCAGGCGCCGAAGGCGACTATGATGCCGATAATGATATGCTGTGTGAGGATCCCCCAGGTGAAGGGGGCCAGCATTCCCGCGAACTCGTCGATGGTCCAAAAGCCGATAAGCTCCGGGTCATCGAGGCGCCGGGGAATGATGTAAGGGTCTGCCATGGCGCCGCCGCCTTCTCGTCCGACCGTTCAGATGACCGCGGTCACGACCGAGGTGACGATCGGAACACCCGTGCCGACGCCGATGCCGACACCGACGGGAACCGCGACCTGGCCGAGCGAAAACCGCCCGGACGCCAGACCGATCAGGCCACCGGCGAGGCTGAGAACCGTGATGATCTTGCCGCCCGAACCTTCCAGGAAATCCGTGAATTTGGTGAGGGCAGGGGTGAAGGTCGTATCCGCGCCAGCATAGGCGGCGCTCGCCGCAAGCGCCGCGACTGCGACCGGGATGGCAATGTTGAGGGTCTTGCCGAGACCCTTGACGCTGGCGCGCCGGGGGAGGGTGAGAGACTGCATGTGAAGCTCCGGTTGGAGGGGTGGTCACAGCGTTCTTGCGTTCGCTGTGTGTTCCACATGCATCTAGGAAATGGTCGTAGGAAAGAGTTCTGCTCCGATCTCCGCTGAAGGTGGAAAGATGTGGACGCATTTTTTGCTGCCCAACGCTTCATGCCGACGATAATGCCGATAAATCAGTCTTTTTGGGTCGGTGACTTCCGTCACGTCCGCCGTGATTCGGCGACGACTGGGATAGAGGAACTGATTCGCCTCGAAACGAGATGTTCCATGTATGTTCTTTTCGTTTTCCTACATGCGACAATTCGCGATATGCCTGCGACTCGCACCATTGCAGAAACAAGGAGACTACAATGTACCATCCAACAACCGCCGCCAGACCGGCCAATGAAAGCCTGGCTCGCGTGCTAGCCCATGCGATCGATGCTGCAGGCAAGCCCCGCCACAGGATTGCCAATGAATGCGGGATGCATCGCGAGACCTTGCTTCGCGTTGCGCGTGGTGAGCGGCCCATCGGGCTCGACGAAGCAGCTCGTGTGCTTGCCGCCTGCGGAGCTCACCCCCGCGCATCCATGATTCTCGCGCTCGCCGGGCAGGAAGATCTTGCTTGCGAATGGATGCATGGCGAGATGGGCGAATTTCTCGAAGAGTTCTTCACCAGCCTGCCTGTCCATCTGCAGCGGACCCTGGGGCGTCGGATTGAGGATTTGCGGCCTCGGTGGGCCAATGGCACCTCACAGCTTGTTGCGCGAATGCTTGCCAAGCACATCGATGATTTTGTGGGCCGAGACATCGCGATGTCGCTGCCCCGGTAAATTCCAGAGTTCGGAGGGGACCGAACCCAAGCGAATGAGATTAGAAATGCAACATTCACCTCAAGATGGCACGCAACCCCCGCGTCTGGCCGCCACTGCACCTGCTCGCTTTCTTCGCCTCCCGGAAGTCATCGCGCGTGTCGGACTGCGCCGCTCCGCTATCTATCAACGGATGAGCGAGGGGCGGTTCCCACGGTCGCGGTCGCTGGGGCCCAAATGTGTTGTGTGGGTCGAAGCAGAAATCAACGATTGGATGCGCGAGATCGTATCAAGCTGACTTTGAATTCAGCCCTATCGCTTCCGGAAAGGGCGGCTTCCGACCCAGACCCCGTCGTTCAAGATCGCCGGATTGAGCGCCTGCTTCCGCCAATTGCAGCCACGCTGCATTAGGTATTACTTATCACGCCCCCCATGACTGGTGAGTGCTCGAGGAGCGAATGCCAGCATCTGGCCAGCCTGTTGGGTAAGATCAAAGCTCGATGTGCACACCAAAGCCCGGGCGCGGGGCAATCGTTGCCTTGCCAGAATGCGCCGCAACGATTGCCGCAACCATGGCCAGCCCCAGACCATGACCGGGCGTTGAACGGCTGCGGTCGACCCGCGCGAAGCGGTTGAAGAGTTCGGGAGCCTCATTCTCGCTTACGCCCGGACCATTATCAGTGACGGCGAGGCTGATGCCGTGATGAGCGTTTGCCAGGACGATGTGAACGGTCGTTCCCTGCGGCGTGTGCTGCGCGGCGTTGTCGAGCAGGTTCGTGAGCATCTGTTGCAGCAGTCTGCGATCGCCGTGCATGGTGAGGCCGGGCGCAATGCTAGTGAGAAGCTGGTGGCCGCTGCTCTCCATTGAGGGTCGGAAAGCATCCGCCACATCGGCCACCACCGCGCTGAGGTCGATGGTCTGGAAGTGTGCGCGGGCGGCCATGCCTTCGACCTCGGCAATCCGTAGCAGGGCGGAAAACACCTCGAGCAGCTCACCTGCTTCCCTGGCGGCAGCCTCGATCGCCTCGCGTTGCAGCTCGGGGTTGCGTTCGCGCAGGGCCTCGTCGAGCCGATTTTGGAGCCGCGTGAGCGGCGTGCGCAGATCGTGGGCGACATCGCTTGAGACCTGGCGCAGGTTCTCCATCAGCCCGGCGATGCGGTCGAGCATCCGGTTGAGCGTTGTGGCCACGCCGTCGAACTCGTCGCCGCTTCCGGTCAGGGGCACGCGCCGCGACAGATCGCCGGCAATGATCGCAGCCGCTGTGTGATCGATGCGGGCGAGCCGCCGCCGGGTTACGATGCCCACCAGCCAGGCCGCACCGATGCCGAGCAGCAGTATCGCGCCGAATGCGCCGAGGAACAAGAGTATGAGGCGGTTGTCCATTTCGTCGATGGCGGCGCGATCGGCTCCGACAAGCAGCCGGTAGCCACCCGGCAGGATAGTCGTCAGCGACTGCGCGATCCGCTCCTCGCCGTTCGCTTTGTAAGGCAGCAGTTCGACATAACCGGGCTTGGGCGGGACGATCGTATCGAGCGATCCCGCCACGGGCCTGTTTTGGGCATCAACGAGCCGATAGCCGAGGCTTGCCGTACTGCTTGCCGCCTCGCGCCGACGGATGGCGGCAGCCACGCCCTCATGCCCGTCCTGCCCTTCGTCGATCAGCGCCTGCGTCTCGATGGCGATGCGGTGATCGAGTTGCAGTTCGAGCGCTTCGTGGGTGGTTTCGAAGGCCACAGCGCCGATTACCAGCGTTGCGAGCGCAAAGCCCACAGCGACTGCTGCCACCAAGCCGAACGTGCCGCGCCACCAGCGCTTCATCCGCCGTCCCTGACGAGATAGCCCGCGCCGCGCACGGTCTCGATCGGGTCGCTGTCGAACCCGGCGTTAAGCTTGGAGCGCAAACGGCTGAGATGGGTCTCGACGATATTGGTCTTGGGGTCGAAGTCGAAATCCCACACCCGTTCGAGCAGCATGGTCCGGGTCATGATGCGGCCAGGGTTGCGCATCAGTTCGGCTAAAAGGGTGAACTCGCGGGGCTGGAGCGCGATCTTGCGGCCTGCGCGCGTGACGGTGCGGCGGTGCAGATCGAGCACGATATCGCCCGCTGTCAGCCGCGCAGGTTCCGCCGCGGCTGAAGGCCGACGCCCCAGCGCATGGAGGCGGGCCGCCAGCTCGGTAAAGGCAAAGGGCTTCACCAGATAATCATCCGCCCCGCCTTCGAGCCCTTCGACCCGGTCGGCAATCCCGCTGACGGCGGTGAGCATCAGCACCGGGGTCATGTTTCCGGCAGCGCGCAGGGCCTTGACCAGCGCGAGGCCGTCCAGCCCGGGCAGCATCCGGTCGACCACCATGGCATCGAAGCCGCCATCGGTGGCGTGGAACAGCCCGTCGCGCCCGTCGCCGCTGGTCACCACCTGATGGCCCAGTTCGGCCAGGCCGCGGGCGATGAACTGGTTCGTGTCGGCATCGTCCTCGACGATCAGGATTCTCATGGGTTCATTCTAGCGGCTTGGGACCGCTGCGCCAGCCACCGCCAAGCGCCCGGAACAACGCAACCTGCGCCTGCGCAACGGCGAGTTCGGACTGCGCCAGCGACAACTCGGCCTGGGCCAGCGTGCGATCGGCGTCGATCCGCAGGAGCGGTGCCGCATCGCCAAGCCGGACGCGAGCCTCGGCGCGGCGGGCGTAGAGACGTCCTTCGGCGCGGGCCACGGTCAGCGCCCGGTTGCGGCGCACTTCGCCATCATAGGCCGCAAGCGCTGTCTCGACATCACGTAGCGCGCGGAGAACTGCGACATCCCATCCGGCCAGCGCTGCCCGCTCGGTCGCCTCGGCCTGTTCGATGCGCGCGCGGGCCGGGGCCTGGTTGGGGAAGGCCCAGCTCACCAGCGGTGACCCGGTTGCAGCCAGCCCCCCGCTCAACAGGCCCAGCGCGCCGCCGAGGTTGATGCGGGGGTAAAGATCGGCACGCGCCACGCCGATCCGCGCAGTGGCGGCAGCAAGGCGGCGTTCGGCCTCGCGGATGTCAGGGCGGCGCAGTAGCAAAGACGTGCCATCGCCGACGGGAGCCGCAGCGCGCAGTTTCGGCGGCGCTTCACAAACGACGGGATTGGTGCGGGCTTCGCCCGCCGGGCGTCCTGCGAGCGTGGTGAGGCGATAGCGCGCATTGGCCTGCGCGGCTTCCAGCGGTGCGATGGTCGCCCTGGTCGCCGCGACAAGGTTGGCGGCCTGCGAGACTTCCAGCGGGGAGACTTCGCCTGCCGCGAGCTGGCTGCGGGTGATGGTCAGCGCACGCTCCTGAAGTGCGACCTGTTCTCCCACGACGGCAAGGCTGCGGGTTGCGCCGCACAGATCGACATAAGCCAGAACCGTATCGGCGACGACCGCGACCTTTACCCCATCAAGCGCAGCGGCCTGCGCCTCGGCATCCGCGCGGGAGGCCAGAGCACCCGAACGGAGCCGTCCGAACAGGTCTGCATCCCAGCTTGCCGTCACCGCCAGATCGTAGTCGGTGGTCGGCACATTGCCCGATGCGCTTGGCTGATTGGCGGGATTGTCGATGCCGAGACTGCTCTCGATGGTGGTCTGGGGCAGCCGTGCCGCTTGCGCCTGACGCAGCGCCGCGCGCGCGCCATCGAGATTGGCATAGGCCACCCTGAGGTCGGCATTGGCTGCGAGGCTGGCCTCCACGAGGCGATCAAGCACAGGATCATCATAGAGCCGCCACCAATCATCGGGCACCGGCTCGATCGAAGCGACCGGGAGGCTCGCGAACGGCCCGGCAGCCATCGCGGGATCGATCTTGGTTGCCGCAGGTGGGGGCGTGGTTGCGCAGGCGGTCACCATCAGCGCCGCGAGGGGGGCAAAGCGCTTCATGCCACCGCCTCCGCCAGTTCGGGCTCGGGTGTCGGGCGTTCCTTGCCGAAGCGGGCATAGAGCGCGGGCATCAGGAACAGGTTGAGCGCGGTAGACGAGATCAGGCCGCCGAGGATGACGATCGCCATCGGATGCTCGATCTCGTGACCCGGCTTGTCGCCCGCGATCACCAGCGGCACCAGCGCAAGCCCTGCGCACAGCGCAGTCATCAGGATCGGCACAAGACGCTCCTGCGCACCGCGAAGGATCAGGGCCGGGCCGAACGCCTCGCCCTCGAAACGCCGCAGGTGATCGTAATGCGAGAGCAGCATGATCCCGTTGCGCGCCGAAATCCCGATCACGGTGACAAAGCCGACCAGCGATCCCAGCGACAGAACCCCGCCAGTGAGCGCGACCCCGATAACCCCGCCGACCAGCGCAAAGGGCAGGCTGAGGCCCACCAGCGCAGTGATCCGAGCAGAGCGGAATTCCAGCCAGACGAGCAGCAGGATGCCGAACAGGCAGGCAAGGCCCACGGTCCACAGCCGCGAACGCGACTCCTTGAGCGCTGCGTATTCGCCGAGGATCTCGGGGTGATAGCCCGTGGCAAAGGGCACCTCGCCCACCGCCGCCTCGACCCCGCGCGCCACAGCGCCGAGATCGGCATCGCTGGCGATGTTGAGCGTGACATCAAGACGGCGCTGGCCGTCCTCGCGCTTGATCTCGTTGGGCGCGGGCACGATCACCACATCCGCGACATCGCGCAGGCGCACCGGCGCGCCGACTGGAGTCTGGATCATTAGGTCGGCGAGCGCGTGCTGATCGCCGCGAATGGCTGGCTCGCCCCACAAGGCAACATCGAAAGCCTTTTGGTCGCGGTAGATTTCGCCCAGCTTCTCGCCCGCCACGAGAGTTTGCGCCTGCCGCCGCACCTCGCCCGGCGTGAGGCCCAGCGTGACCAGATCGGCCGCACGCGGGCGAATCTGGATCTGCGGCACGAGCACCTGCTGTTCGACCTTGAGATCGGTGACGCCGGGGATGCTGGCGACCTTGCCGCGCACCCGCTCGGCGGCGGCGCGCAGCTCGTCTTGGTCGGGGCCGTAAATCCGCACCACCACGGTCGCGCCTGCGCCCGAGAGCACTTCCTTGATGCGTTCGCGCAGATAGGTGAGCACGTCGCGGTAAAGGCCGGGATAGCCTTCAACCACTTCCTTGATGCGGGCGACGCTGGCGTCGTAGTCGGCCTCATCATCAAGGCTGATCCACAGCTCGGTGAAGTTCGGACCCACCACCTCGTCGGCAGCCTCGGCACGCCCGATATGCGCCCCGAAGTTGCGCACGCCGGGGATTGCTCGCAGCTCCTTCGAGGCGCGAATGGTGATGCGGTCCATCGCATCGATGCCGACGCCCGGCTTC
This sequence comes from Novosphingobium meiothermophilum, assembly GCF_003171715.1. GTDB lineage: Bacteria > Pseudomonadota > Alphaproteobacteria > Sphingomonadales > Sphingomonadaceae > Novosphingobium > Novosphingobium meiothermophilum. The sequence continues at coordinate 27,073 of NZ_QGHL01000007.1, forward strand.
TCGACGAAATGCATCAGGAAGTCGGTCTCGCGGAAGTCGGGCAGGAACTGGTCCTTGAATCCCAGGTAGCCCACGCCGGAAAGCAGCAGGCCGCCCGCGACGATGCCCATGGAAAGGCGAGGCCGGTCGATCAGCCGGGGTAGAACGCCAAGATAGCGCTGCTTGAGCGAGGCGACAAAGCGCGTGTCGCGATGCTCCTTCATGGGTGCATTCGGCAGCAGCATCAGACACATCGCAGGCGTCACCACCAGCGCGACCAGCAGCGAGGCGGCAATCGCCAGCACATAGGCAATGGCGAGTGGCCGGAAGAACGTCCCCGCCACCCCGCCGAGGAAGAAGATCGGCAGGAACACCAGCATCACGATCAGCGAGGCGAAGACCACCGCCGTGCGCACTTCGAGCGAGGCCGAGAGCACCACGGCAAAAGCCGAGCGCGGATTGCCCGCCTCACGGTTCAGGCGGAGACGGCGGGCGATGTTCTCGACATCGATGATCGCATCATCGACCACCTCGCCAAGGGCAATCACCAGACCGGCGATCACCATCGTGTTGATCGTCGCCCCGCTCCACAGCAGCATGAGACCTGCCGCCAGCAGTGACAGCGGGATCGCTACAAGGCTGATCGTGGCCTGCCGCCAGTCGCGTGTGAACGCGAACAGCACGATCGCCACCAGCAGGCAGCCGATCATCAGCGCGCGGGTCAGGTTGTCGATCGACTTCTCGATGAAGGTTGCCGGACGGAAGATCGTGGTGTCGATCTTGACGTCCTTGAGGCCGGGCCGCAGCTCTTCGACCGCCGCCTCGACATCGCGGGTCAGCTGGAGCGTATTGCCGGTCGGCTGCTTCTCGACGATCAGCATGATGCCCGGACCATCGTCGATGATCGCATTGCCGATGGGGGCGGCAAAGCCATCGGTCACCCGCGCGACATCCCCCACCCGCACCGGCGCATCGCCTGCGATCTTGATGACAGTGCGGGATAGGTCCTCGGCGGTCTGGATCGCACCTGCCTGCTGAACGGGTAGCCGCTGGTTGGGCGTATCGACAAAGCCGCCGCCGCCGACCAGCACCGCATCGCCTGTCGCTGCGCGCAGTTCGGCCAGCGTGACGCCCGAGGCTTGCAGCCGGTCGGGATCGGCCAGAACCTGCAACTGCCGGTCGCGGTAGCCCCACACGGCGACATTGGCGACGCCCGGCACCGACATCAGCTTGGGCCGGATCGTCCAGCGCACCAGCTCGGACAGCTGCATCTGATCAAGCTTCTTGGAGGATATGCCGATCTTCATCGCCCGGCTCGTGGACGACAGCGGCGGCAGCATCACCGGCGGGCGGGCAGCGGCGGGCAGTCGTGCCTGCACCTGCGCCACGCGCTCCTGCACCAGCTGGCGGGCGCGGATCACATCGGTGCCGCGCTCGAACAGGATCGTCACCGAGGAGAGGCCCAGCACCGACTTCGAACGCAAGGTTGCCAGATCGGGCACGCCGTTGACCGCGGTTTCGATCGGCACCGTGATCAGGCTTTCAACCTCCTCGGTCGACAGGCCCGGCGCTTCGGTCTGGATCTCGACGATAGGCGGAGCGAACTCGGGGAAGACATCCAGCGGCACATCGGCAGACGCTCGCAGGCCAAGCACCACCAAGAGCGCCGCCATCGCAAGCACCAGCACGCGCTGCTTGAGCGCGGAGCGAACCAGCCAGGCGAGCATCAGTGCGCGACCCCAAACTCGGTGCCGAACAGCTCAGCCGCACCTGCCGTGACCACCAGCGTGCCGGGACGCAAACCCCGCGAGAGGATCGCACGACCATCTTCGGTTGCGGCAACCTCGACCCGCTGGCGCACGTAGGTGTCGGCCTCGGTCTTGGCATAGACCCATTCGCCGCCATAGATGTCGCGCAGGATTGCGGAGGTCGGCACGGACAGCCCTTCGCTTCGCCCACCAGCGAGCGGGAGCGCGACGCTGACCCGCTGGCCGACACGATAGGCCCGATCACGATTGTCGAGCGCGAAATAGAGATCGACGGTGCCAGCGACTGCGTTCGCCGATGGCGGCGCATCGACGGGCCGCGCCGATCGTTTCGCGCCGTCCTGTCCAAGCGGCGAGATCAGCGCCGACTGGCCTTGTTGCAGCCCGGCAAGATCGCTCCCGAACACCGGCACCCGAACCCAGACGTAGCGCTGGTTGCCAAGGCTCGCCACCGCTGGCCCGAGCAGGCGGCGCTGGGCCGCAGCCGCGTCCGCAGCAGCCTTTGCCGCACCGAGCGCCGCCGTCGCTTCATCACGCGCGCGAATGCTGCCCGCTTCCTCATCGACCAGAGCCGAGGCACGATCATAGGCGACGCGCGCCAAGGCCAGCTGCGCCCGTGCCCGCGCAAGTTCGCCATCGGCAGCGACCTGCTGAGCCGAGAGCTGTTGCAGATTGCTGGCAGAATTGATGGGCGCGCCGCCGACACCCGCTGGGATGACGATCTCGCCGCTCGTCATTCGCATCACGGAAGCGGTGCCCGTCCCGATCCGCTCGGTCACAATCCCAAGCCGCTTCTGCGCTTCCGGTGTGAGCTTCAGGCGGACAAGCTCGGTTTCGTGGGCGACCGCCTCGCTGTGAACTGGCGGCTTGGGCGGCGAGGCAGGCTCGCTTCCGCAGGCGGTCAGCAGGACGGCAGGGACGATAGGAACAAAAATCAGACGAATATGCATACCCTTCGCATAAAGCGTCAGCATTGGGGCAACGTTGGCGCTGCTATACGATTTCCCAATGTGCAGCTGCGCGGCAGGTGTGACCCGATGCAAAAGTGAAATCGAGGCTGTTGGTAGCAGGCAGCTGACATCGGTTGGCGCTCCACACGCTCCCAGACACGGTCGCGTCCGCCCCTGACCAATGCGGTCAATCGGTATCCCATTCAGGAATGAGTGTTATGTCCCACTTCGCCCGCTACATGGAAACTGGCTGTGGTCGACCAAGTTAAGTCCCACATAGCCTTCGGTCATGTCCCCCGGTGTGGTATTTGCGCATCCCACTTGTCAGGGCTTGAACCAGCGGCTGTCGCTTCGGTTATGCATAGGTTTGGATGTGGATCCTGTACCTGTTCAGGTCGGATAAAACGCCCAAAGCGAACAACTGTACGTCGCAGCGAGTCCATTATGTGGGAGGAAATGTGGGAGAATTTAGCTGGTAATACATTATTTATCCATAAATTTCAGCACTTAAGGGGATAGTTCGGTACAAGCCCTGTCCACCACCCAGCCCATTGCATTCACCACCCGGCCGATTGCAATTATGCCGCCATCTTAACTGTGCGGTTAAGAATCGTTGCGTGGCGAGATGGCATGGGCCAGCTTTGCCGGATGAGGACGATCCGCATTCCTGTTGATGGCGGTCTTGCCATTGTTGCCGACGAGATGGGGCCGCGCTCCGGTGCCACTGCCATTCTGGGGCATGGAGGCGGGCAGACGCGGCATAGCTGGGACCGTGCCGGCGATGAACTGGCCAGCGCGGGTTATCACGTCATCAATTACGATCTGCTCGGCCATGGCGAAAGCGACTGGGAGCCGGACGGCGACTATTCCTACGTGCGCCGCGCAGCCGACCTTGCCCGGTTGCGGCAGCTTGCCGGACCGCGCTGCGCCTTTGTCGGGGCCTCGCTCGGCGGATTGTCGGGCATGGCGGCCGCATCGCTGGGGGTAGTGCCAGATGCGCTGGTGCTGGTCGATGTGGTCGCACGCCTTTCTGCCGCGGGTGTCGAGAGGATCGTCGGGTTCATGACGGCGCATCCCGATGGTTTCGCATCGCTGGAGCAGGCAGCCGATGCCATTTCGGCCTATTACCCAGACCGTCCGCGTCCGGCCCGGCTCGATGGCTTGCGCAGGAACCTGCGCGAGGGGCCCGACGGGCGGTTCTACTGGCACTGGGATCCGAAGTTCCTTGTTGGCGGACGTGGCCACGGCTCGCTTGAGGAGCTGCTTGGCAAGGCCGACTGGATGCACCGTGTGCCCACCCTCCTGGTGCGGGGTCTCAAATCGGACATCGTCACCGACGAGGGCGTTGCCGATCTTGCCGCGCGCATACCCGGTCTGGAGGTGGCGGACATCGGCGGTGCCGGACACATGGTGGCGGGCGATCGCAATGACCAGTTCAATGCTGCTGTCATTGCCTTTCTGACGCGCGTCATGCCGCCTTGTCCCCGCGACAGCCAGCGCGTAGATGGGGCGCATGTCAGGCGAGATATTCGATAACCGCGGTCGCGGCACCGCCGGATGGTCATGGCCGTCCATCCACCCCGAAGGACGCAAGTTCGGCCTCATCACCGCAGCGCTCAGCGCCGGGGCGGCGTTCATGGCATGGGAAACCATTGCCTGGCCGCTGGCCTTTCTGACGCTGGGGGTGCTTGCCTTCTTCCGCGATCCGGTGCGCGTGACCCCGCGGGATGACAGGTATGTCGTTGCGCCCGCGGATGGTCTGATCACGCTGATCCAGAAGGTTCCTCCCCCGCGTGAATTGTGCGTCGATGATGGCAGCGGTGTTCGCGGAATGGGAGATGAACCGGTCACGCGGGTGTCGATCTTCATGTCGGTGTTTGACGTGCACATCAACCGGACCCCGATTGCCGGGACCGTTCGCCGGGTGGTCTATATCCCCGGAAAGTTCCTCAATGCCGATCTCGACAAGGCCAGCGAGGAGAACGAACGCCAGCATTTTCTGGTCGAGCGCAGCGACGGGGTGCAGATCGGCTTCACCCAGATTGCCGGACTGGTGGCGCGGCGCATCGTGCCGTTCGTGAAGGGCGGCGACATTGTCGCGGTTGGCCAGCGCGTCGGCCTGATCCGCTTCGGCAGCCGCGTCGATGTCTATCTGCCAGCCGGCACCGAGCCAAAGGTTCTGGTGGGCCAGAAGACGATCGCCGGCGAAACGATCCTCGCCGAAATCGGTGCCGCGCCGCTGATCGAGGGTATCGGCCAGTGACAGCGGCTGCGCGGGGCATTGCCCGGTGAACGGCGAGGACGGTCAGGAGACGAGGTCGCGCGGGCGGCTTCCCGGCGGGCTGACGCTGCGCGCCATGACGCCCAATGCCATTACCACCGCCGCGCTCTGTTCGGGGCTTACCGGCATCCGCTTTGCCGTGACTGCCGCATCGGGGACCGATCCGGTTCAGGTTGCCGAAGACTGGCGCAAGGCTGTGGCCGCCGTGATCATTGCCGGGATGCTCGACGGGATCGACGGGCGGATCGCGCGGCTGCTCAAGGCCCAGTCGCGTTTCGGCGCCGAACTCGACAGTCTGGCCGACAATGTATCGTTCGGAGTGGCGCCCGCCCTTATCCTGTTCCTGTGGTCGTTGCAGGACGCCCCGCGCATGGGCTGGTTCGCCGCGCTTGCAGTGGCCATCGCCTGCGCCCTTCGCCTTGCGCGCTTCAACGCCCGCATCGATGTCGAGGAACAGCCTCACAAGTCGGCCGGGTTCCTTACTGGCGTGCCCGCACCGGTCGGGGCGGGGCTGGCCTTCCTGCCGCTCTATCTGTGGATCGCCACTGGCCATCCCACGTTCCGCGAGCCGCTTCTGGTTGGCCCTTGGCTGGTGCTGATCGCGTTCCTGATGATTTCGAATCTTGCCACGCTGAGCTGGTCTTCGCTGCGACCGCGGCGCAACGTGCGCCTTGAACTCATGGCGCTGGCCGGTCTGGTCATTGCGGCGCTGCTGACCGAGCCATGGCTCACGCTGTCGGCGATCTGCGTGGTCTATCTTCTGCTGATCCCGGTCGGGGTGATGCGCTATGCGCGGGTCAGGCGGCAGCGCGCAGGTGTCGCGAAGGCCGAGCCGCTTCCCCCGGCCTGAAGGCGCGCTGGCCATGCCGCCGCGCCGCAGGCATGGCGGCAATTATGGCTTGGGTGCGTGCAGGGGCCGGGCCGTGGCTTGTGATCTGCACCAGAAACTCCCGGTCGGCGCGCAGAGACCGATATTCGGCCCACAAGGCGGCGATCTGCGCCCCGCGCCCGTGCATTGTGGCAAGGATGGCCGCAACCGCTATCAAGGCGGCAAGAGCAAACGCGAGAGTGCAGAGCAGGGCAAGCATTGCAGGTTTCCTTGTCTTTCCGTGCGGACCCGGTTTTTGCACCTTTCCACAAAACCCTGTGGATAACCTGTGGTTTACGATATGGTTCCGAACAGAATGTTTCGTGATTCGATCATGAGATAAATGTTCCCTCTTTGTTCCAAGGCGTCAAGCGGAAAAATCCGTAATCCCCGTCCTTGCGCATCGCATATCCATGCCGCTTGGCGGGATTTGACGAGAATCGGGCTGGATTTCGCCCGGTCACTGCTCTAATGGCGCAGAGCCGGAACGAACGGGGCGAATCCCTCGCCCTTTTCCGAACGGCAATCCACACGGGAAGCGCACATACCGGTGCCGCCAGCGGGGTCTCCGCAGCGGTTCCAGCGTCCCGGAGGCACAACCGGAAAGGAATTATCCATGGCGGCACCTGTCGTCACGATGCATCAGCTTATCGAAGCCGGGGCCCACTTCGGCCACCAGACCCACCGCTGGAACCCGCGGATGAAGCCGTATATCTTCGGCGCGCGCAACGGCATCCACATTCTCGACCTGTCGCAGACGGTTCCGCTGTTTGCCCGCGCGCTGGAGTTCATCTCGGCGACCGTGCAGGCGGGCGGCAAGGTGCTGTTTGTCGGCACCAAGCGTCAGGCGCAGGAACCCATCGCCGAAGCCGCACGCGCTTCGGGCCAGCACTACGTGAACCACCGCTGGCTGGGCGGGATGCTGACCAACTGGAAGACCATTTCCGGCTCGATCAAGCGCTTCAAGGCTCTGGAAGAGCAGCTTGCCGGCGACACCACCGGCCTCACCAAGAAGGAAGTCCTCCAGCTCACGCGCGAGCGTGACAAGTTGCAGCTTTCGCTCGGCGGCATCCGCGACATGGGCGGCATTCCCGACGTCATGTTCGTGATTGATGCCAACAAGGAAGAGCTGGCGATCAAGGAAGCGAACGTCCTTGGCATTCCGGTTGTCGCCATTCTCGATTCGAACGTCTCGCCCGATGGCATCGCGTTCCCGGTTCCGGCCAACGACGACGCCAGCCGTGCCATCCGTCTCTACTGCGAAGCGGTTGCCGCTGCTGCCACCAAGGGTGGCCGCGATGCCGCGATCGCTTCGGGTGCCGATCTTGGCGCCATGGACGAGCCGCTGGCCGAAGAAGCTGCTGAAGCCTGATCCGGTTCTTGCGTGACGGCCCTTCCGGCAGGCGGGGCCGTCACCGAATTGTCCCGGATTGGACTTACGGGCCGCGGCAGTGCTGCGGCCTTCCTACGTTTTCAAGAATAAAGGATCAACGCGATGGCTTATACCGCCGCTGACGTGAAGAACCTGCGCGAGCGCACCGGCGCCGGCATGATGGATTGCAAGAAGGCTCTCGACGAGGCCAATGGCGACTTTGAAGCCGCTGTCGACGCACTGCGGGCCAAGGGCCTTGCTGCCGCCGCCAAGAAGTCGAGCCGCACCGCTGCCGAAGGTCTGGTCGGCGTTGCCGTTGCCGGAACCAAGGGTGTTGCCGTAGAAGTCAACTCTGAAACGGACTTCGTGGCGAAGAACGACCAGTTCCAGGACTTCGTGCGCAAGGCGACCGAAGTTGCGCTCAGCACCGGCGCTGCCGATGTCGAAGCGCTCAAGGCCGCTGCCTATCCCGATGGCGGCACCGTGGCCGACAAGCTGACGAACAACGTGGCCACCATTGGCGAGAACCAGCAGCTTCGCCGCATCAAGCACGTCGAAGTTTCGCAGGGCGTGATCGTGCCTTACATGCATAATGCCGCTGCGCCGAACCTCGGCAAGATCGGCGTGCTTGTCGCGCTGGAATCCGAAGCTGCTGCCGAAGCGCTTGAAGCGCTGGGCAAGCAGATCGCCATGCACATCGCCGCTGCCTTCCCGCTGGCGCTGACGGCAGATGATCTCGACCCGGAACTGATTGCGCGCGAACGCAAGATCGCGGCGGAAAAGGCTGCTGAGAGCGGCAAGCCTGCCGAAGTTCAGGCCAAGATGGTCGACGGCGCAGTGGCCAAGTATGCCAAGGAAAACGCGCTGCTCTCGCAGATCTTCGTGATGGACAACAAGTCCACCATTCAGCAGGTCGTCGATGCCGCCGGCAAGGAAGCCGGTGCGAAGATCGTTCTGAAGGACTATGTCCGCTTCCAGCTCGGCGAAGGTATCGAGAAGGAAGAGACCGACTTTGCCGCCGAAGTGGCTGCTGCCGCCGGCATCAAGTAAGTCTGCATTGCATGATCCCCGCATGGGCGGGCTGGCGCTTGGCTGGCCCGTCAGTGCGGGGATTGTCGTGCCTGTTTCCTTCGCGTTTCATTCGCGCGCCCTTGGCAGGTCCCTTCATGGGGCTATAAGGGCGGCCCAGACCATGTCATCCCCACGTTTCCGGACCGGTTTTCCGGTCCCGGTCATCCGGCAAAGAGTGTAGCACTTTCATGAGCCTTCCTTCCTACAAGCGCATCCTCCTGAAACTTTCGGGTGAGGTGCTGATGGGGGAGCAGCAATTCGGGATCGATACCGATTATGTTGCCCGGCTGGCGCAGGAAGTGAAGGACGCGCGCGACACGGGATTGCAGATTTGCCTCGTGATCGGTGGCGGAAACATCTTTCGCGGCATGGCCGGCGCCGCCAAGGGCATGGACCGCGCGCAGGCCGATTACATGGGGATGCTGGCCACGGTGATGAACGCGCTGGCCATGCAGAATGCGCTTGAACGTCTGGGTGTGCCAACGCGCGTCCAGTCGGCGGTGCAGATGGATCAGGTCTGCGAGCCGGTGATCCGTCGCCGGGCCGAGCGCCATCTGGAGAAGGGGCGCATCGTGATCTTCGCCGCAGGCGTTGGCGCACCCTATTTCACCACCGATTCCGGCGCGGCGCTGCGCGCGGCGGAAATGAAGTGCGATGCCCTGCTCAAGGGCACGAGCGTAGATGGGGTCTATGATGCCGATCCCAAGCGTGATCCGGCTGCAAAGCGTTATGAAACGGTCGATTACGACACGGTGCTGGCAGACAATCTGAAGGTCATGGATGCCAGCGCCGTGGCCTTGTGCCGCGACAACAACATTCCGATCGTCGTCTTCTCGATCCGCGAACAGGGCAATCTGGCCCGCGTGCTTTCGGGCAAGGGGACGCAGACCATAGTGAAGAAGGACGCCTGACATGGCCAAGTACGACAAGGCTGATCTTGAGCGCCGGATGAAAGGCGCGATCGAATCGCTCAAGGGCGATCTTTCGGGGTTGCGCACCGGCCGCGCGAACACCGCGCTGCTCGATCCGATCATGGTCGAGGTCTATGGCAGCCACATGCCGCTTGCCCAGGTTGCCACGGTTTCGGTTCCCGAACCGCGCCTGATTTCGGTGCAGGTCTGGGACAAGGCCAATGTTACCCCGGTGGAAAAGGCGATCCGTTCGGCAGGGCTTGGTCTGAACCCTATCAACGACGGCAATACCCTGCGCCTGCCCATCCCCGATCTGACCGAGGAGCGCCGCAAGGAACTGGCCAAGCTTGCCAGCAAGTATGCCGAAAGCGCACGAGTGGCCATCCGCAACGTTCGCCGTGACGGAATGGATGCCCTGAAGGCGGACGAGAACAAGAAGGAAATCTCGGAAGACGAACGCAAGCGGGCCGAGACCGAATTGCAGAAGTTGACCGACGACTACATCAAGCAGGCCGATGAAGCGGCCAGCGCCAAGGAAAAGGAAATCCTCGGCAAGTGAGCGCGGTTGCCGCCTCGACCGGTGATGGCGCGGCCTGCGGAGCGCGGCATGTCGCCATCATCATGGACGGCAATGGCCGCTGGGCCAAGAAGCGGATGATGCCGCGCGCCTTCGGGCACAAGCGCGGCGTCGATACCGTGCGCGAGATTGCCCGCGCCGCCCGCGACATGGGGCTTGAGGCGCTTACGCTCTATGCTTTCTCGTCCGAGAACTGGAAACGCCCGGCCGATGAGATTGCCGATCTCATGGGGCTGCTGCGCAGCTTCATCCGCAATGATCTGGACGAACTCGTTGCCAACAATACCCGGCTGAAGATCATCGGCGATTATCGGGCGCTTGCCCCCGATATTGTCGAATTGATCGAGGATGCGATGGCGCGCACCGCGCAGAACACCGGCACGACGCTGGCGATCGCGCTCAACTATGGATCGCAGCAGGAAATTGCGCGTGCCGCCGCCAAGGCGGCGGCCAAGGGCGCAATCACGCCTGAGGCGATCGAGGCCGAACTCGATACCGCATGTCTGCCCCCGCTTGATCTGCTGATCCGCACGTCGGGAGAGATCCGCCTTTCGAACTTCCTGCTCTGGCAGGCAGCCTATGCGGAAATGTGGTTCACCGATGTGCTCTGGCCGGATTTCACCCCAGCGCATCTGCGCGAGGCGCTGGAGCAGTTCGCTGCGCGCGAAAGGCGCTTTGGTGGAAGGTGATCCGGGCATGATGGCGCAAGGGGCGGGATCCGGCGCGGGAGGCGGCAAGTCGGACCTGCTCGTTCGGGTCGTATCGGCCATCGTAATGCTGGCGATTGCCGCCGCAGCCTTCCGCGCGGGCGGGCGCGTCCTTGATGTCTTTGTCGGGCTCGTCGCTTTCGGCGTCTTCGTGGAATATGTCCGGCTGGTCAGCAGGATTGCCGACAATCCGGCGCGGCTCGGCTCGATGGTGATTGCGGGCGCGGTCTATATCGGCTGGGCAGGGCTGGCGCTGGTGGTCATGCCTGAACCGATGATGCTGGCCGTGCTCGGCCTTGTCATCTGCACCGATACGGGCGCCTATTTTACCGGGCGCGCCATCGGCGGCCCGAAGATCGCGCCAGCCATCAGCCCATCCAAGACATGGGCCGGGCTGCTGGGCGGCATGGCGGCAGCCGGGCTATGGACGGGCGGCGTGGTGCTGTTTGCAGGGTATATCCTGTCCTCGTTCGGACCGACGGGGCCGAGCCTTGCGGCAGCCCTTGAGGCAACCAACGTCGGCATGGCGACCATTGCGGGCGCGGTGCTGGCGGTCTTCGCGCAAATGGGCGATTTCTACGAATCCTGGCTAAAGCGCCGGGCCGGGGTAAAGGATTCCTCGCGCCTGATCCCCGGCCATGGCGGTCTGTTCGATCGGGTTGACGGCTTGCTTCCCGTCTCCATCATCGTGGGCACGGCATGGGCTGCCGGGCAGGTCGGATGATGAAGCCATGACGCGCACCATTTCCATCCTTGGCGCCACCGGTTCCATCGGCACGTCGACGCTCGATCTCCTGCGACGCAACCGCGACCAATGGCGCGTGGTTGCGCTGACCGCCAATGGCGATGCAGCCGGACTTGCAAGGCTTGCGCGCGAGTTTTCCGCTGAAGTTGCCGTTGTCGCCGATGAAGCCGCGCTGCCCGCGCTGCGCGAGGCGCTTGCCGGCACCAGCATCCACGCCGCCGGCGGATCGGCCGCGCTGGTGGAGGCTGCCGCGCGCGGTGCGGATCTGACGGTTGCGGCGATTGTCGGCTGTGCGGGCCTTGCTCCCACCATGGCCGCGATCGAGCAGGGTGGGACCATTGCCCTGGCCAACAAGGAAGCCCTTGTTTCTGCTGGAGAAGTGATGACGGCGGCCGTTGCGCGGCACGGCGCCACGCTGCTGCCGGTCGATTCCGAGCACAACGCCATTTTCCAGTGCCTTGCCGGAAACGACATTGCGCATGTCCACGCCATCACCCTTACGGCCAGCGGCGGTCCCTTCCGCGACTGGACGATGGAGCAGTTGCACAGGGCAACTCCGGCCGAGGCGGTGAAGCATCCCAACTGGTCGATGGGCGCGAAGATCAGCGTCGATTCCGCCACCATGATGAACAAGGGGCTGGAGTTCATCGAAGCGTTCCACCTGTTTCCGGTGGGCGTTGAACGTCTGCGCGTGATCGTCCATCCGCAATCGGTCGTGCATTCGATGGTCGAATACCGCGATGGCTCGACCCTTGCCCAGCTTGGTCCTTCGGACATGCGCGTGCCCATCGCCTCGGCGCTTGCCTGGCCTGAGCGGATGCATACGCCGTGTGCGCCGCTTGATCTGGCAGCCATTGGCCAGTTGACCTTCCGCGCGCCCGACGAACAGCGCTTTCCCGCCACGCGCCTCGCGCGCGAAGCGGCCATTGCGGGCGGCGCGGCACCGGCAACCATGAACGCGGCAAACGAAATCGCGGTGGCGGCGTTTCTTGCCGGTCAGATTGCGTTCACCCGGATCGTGCAATCGGTAGAGGACGTTCTTTCGCGCGGCGTCCCGGTCGCGCCCGCGTCGCTGGACGATGTCATTGCCATCGATGGCGAAGCGCGGATGAGGGCGCATGAAATGCTGGAGTCTGCAACGTGATGAAGGCCATGTGATGCCCACGATGGAAAGTCCCGGTATCCTCACCACGCTGCTGGCCTTCGTCCTCGTGCTGGGGCCGCTCGTTTTCATCCATGAACTTGGCCACTACCTTGTCGGGCGCTGGTTCGGGGTGAAGGCGGATGTGTTCTCGATCGGGTTCGGCAAGGAGCTTGCGGGCTGGACCGACCGGCGCGGCACACGCTGGAAGCTCTCGGCGCTGCCGCTGGGGGGCTATGTCCAGTTTGCCGGCGACATGAACCCAGCCAGCCAGCCCAGCCCGGAATGGCTGGCCCTGCCGCCCGAAGAGCGAAACCGCACCTTTCAGGCCAAGGCCCTGTGGCAGCGCGCCCTGATCGTTCTGGCGGGGCCGGTGACGAACCTGCTGTTTGCCGTGTTGATCCTTGCAGGCTTTGCGCTTGCCTATGGCAAGGCGGTGATCCCACCGGTCGTGGGCGAAGTGCAGGCAGGCTCCGCTGCCGCGCAGGCGGGCGTCCGGTTGGATGACCGGATCGTGTCCATCCGGGGCAAGGCTGTCGATTCCTTCCTCGATGTGCGGCTCGAAGTGGGGCAGAACCCCGGCGAGCCGCTCGATCTGGTTGTCCTGCGCGATGGGCGCGAGGTGCACCTCGATGCGCGCGCGGCCGTGCGGGTTGAAAGCGACCGTTTCGGCAATACCCAGAAGATTGGCTTTCTCGGCATCGGCCCGAAATCCTACGAGATCGTGCGTGTCGGCCCGGTCGAGGCCATTGGCGAAGGGATCAGTCAGACCTGCAACATCATTGGCATGATGGTCCACGGTATTGGCCAGATCATCACCGGCAAGCGCGAGGTGCAGGAACTGGGAGGGCCGATCAAGATCGCCAAATATTCCGGCGAGCAGCTTGTCAGCGGGTGGCAATCCTATGTCAGCTTCGTGGCGCTGATCTCGATTAACTTGGGGTTCATTAATCTCCTGCCAATTCCGGTTCTCGACGGAGGACACCTCGCGTTCTACGCGGCCGAGGCGATCCGTCGCAAGCCGGTTGGCGCGCGCGGGCAGGAATGGGCCTTCCGCACCGGGCTTGCCTTTGTCATGGCGCTCATGCTGTTCGTGACGATCAACGATGTGGCATCGCTCAAGCTGTTCGGAGGCTAGGCACAAATAACCGGGGCATAATAACCGGGTGGGTTTTATCCCGCTGAGGGAAACCGGAAAGCCTTATCGGCACTTCGGAGAATGATCCACGGATTGTCTTTTGCACAGAAACACTGGGCAATGTTTGCTTGATTGGCCTTGTTGCATCGGGCACAGGGCGGCATTGCTTGTTGCGACCGGAAGCCCGCTGCGGGCGTCCTGTCGCCACTTGATACGGGATGGCGCTAGGTGATGATGGTAGGTAACGCGGGTCGGCCGGAAAGCCGGAGTGCCAGGTCGGCGCCGCTGTGCGCGGCGCTGCTTGTGACAAGCGCGATCGTGGCGGTTCCGCAGGTGGCCTTTGCGCAAGGCGCGGCCGCTCAGCCAGCCAGCCCGGCGCCTGCCGGCGATGTGATCCGCTCGGTCGTGGTCGAAGGTTCGCAGCGCCTCGAACCCGATACGATCCTTTCCTACATCCGCCTGCGCCCCGGACAGACCTATACCCAGGCGCTGGGCGATCAGGCGTTGAAGGATCTCTACGCCACCGAACTTTTCGCCGATGTCTCTATTCGCAACAACGGCGGCGATGTTGTGGTGCAGGTCAAGGAGAACCCGGTCATCAACCGCATCATCCTTGAAGGCAACAAGCGCCTCAAGGAAGACAAGATCCTTCCTGAGATCAAGCTTGCGGCGCGCCAGATCTTCACCCGTTCCAAGGTGCGGGCCGACGTTGCCCGCATCATCGAACTCTACAAGCGTCAGGGCCGCTTTGCCGCTTCGGTCGAGCCGAAGATGGTCATGCTCGATCAGAACCGCGTCGATATCGTCTTCGAGATCAGCGAAGGGCCGAAGTCCAAGGTTCGCCGGATCAACATCATCGGCAACGAGAAGTTCAAGGACGGGCGCCTGCGCGGCCAGATGGTAACGAAGCAGGCCAGCTTTACCCGCATCTTCTCGTCCGGCACCAGCTACGACCCTGACCGTCTTGCCTTCGACCAGCAGAAGCTGCGCCAGTTCTACCTGACCGAGGGCTACGCCGATTTCCGCGTGGTTTCGGCGGTGGCGGAACTCACGCCTGACAAGCGCGATTTCATCATCACCTATGTGGTCGAGGAAGGCGAGCGCTACAAGTTCGGCGACGTCAAGGTCGACAGCCAGCTGCGCGATTTCGACAGCGAGAAGCTGGCCGCCAACCTGCCGATCAAGGCTGGCCAGTGGTATAACGCGAAGGCGGTCGAAGATCAGGTTGACCGCCTGACCGAAACCGCCGGCGCGTTCGGCTATGCCTTTGCCGATGTGCGGCCGGACTTTTCGCGCAACAAGGATGACCTGACGATGTCGGTCACCTTCCGCATCGCCGAAGCCCCGCGCACTTATGTTGAACGGGTGGACGTGAACGGCAACACGCTGACGCAGGACAAGGTCGTGCGCCGCGAGTTCCGCATTGCTGAAGGCGATGCCTTCAACACCTTCCAGATCAAGCGCTCGACCAACCGCATCAAGTCGCTCGGCTATTTCCAGGAAAAGTTCGAGATCGAGCAGAAGCCCGGCTCCGCGCCGGACCGGATCGTTCTCGAAGCCAACGTCGAGGAACGGCCCACCGGCGAACTCCAGCTTTCGGCAGGCTTTTCGAGCCTTGAAAGCTTCATCTTCCAGGGCTCGATCCGCCAGAACAACTTCCGAGGCCGCGGCCAGACGATCGGCCTTTCGGTCGATTATTCGCGCTTCACCCGATCGGTGCAGGTCAGCTTCACCGAACCCTACCTGTTCGACAAGAATGTGTCGTTCGGGATGGATGTCTATCGGCGCGACATCAACAGCTTCAACTTCACCAACCAGAACCGCAACACGACCTACCGGCAGTCGACAACCGGTTTTTCGGCGCGCGTGGGTGTGCCGCTCACCGAATACATGTCGCTGATCGGTCGCTACACCTTCAACATCGACGACGTCACGCTCGACCGGAATACCTTCTTCGTCAACGGGCAGTGCAGCAACCTTCTGGCCGGGCGCTTCCTGTGCGATGCGATCGGCAAGCGCACCAGTTCGATCATCGGCGCCTCGCTGGTCTATGATACGCTTGACAACCGCCTGCGGCCGAGCCGCGGGATGCAGGTTGTCTTGGGCGGAGATGTCGCGGGGCTTGGCGGCACGGTCAAGTATGCGCGCGTGACGGCCAATGCCGCGCGGTTCTGGCCGGTTGGCGGCGGTTTCATCTTCTCGGTGCGAGGCGAGGGCGGAGCGATCCGCCCGCTCGCCAGCCGTTCGAACGATCCGACCATCGACGACGTTTACCTGACCGACCGCTTCTTCCTTGGCGAGCCGCAGATTCGCGGCTTCGACATTCGCGGCGTCGGCCCGCGCGTGCTGCGCAAGACGATCATCAACGGCGTGGAATCGCAGGACCGCAACCAGTGGGTCGATGACGCCATCGGTGGCCGCTATTATTACCTGACCCGCGCCGAGCTGGAGATTCCGCTTGGTTCCGGTGCGCGCGAAATGGGCCTGCGCCCCTCGATCTATGTTGATGCAGGCGCCTTGTGGGGCATTGCCAATCCGCTCCAGCCCAACCTCGTCAATCCGCAGAGGATCTATACCGATCGTCTGACCGGCCAGCCGACCAGCAGCCCGACTGCCTCGGATGGCTCCTCGAACGGCGACCCGATCCAGACCTTCAACGAAGTCTTCGTCGGCAACTCGCCTTCGCCGCGCGTTTCGGTCGGCATCGGCGTCAACTGGAACTCGCCGTTCGGGCCGTTCCGCCTCGATTTCGCCAAAGTCCTGAAAAAGGTCGATGGCGACGACCCCAAGACCTTCACTTTCAACGTGGGAACACAGTTCTGATGACCATCCGTTACGCTTCCGCACTTCTCGCGGGCCTCGCCGCTGTCGCCGTTGCCCCCAATGCCGCGCTTGCGCAGGCGACGACCGGCACGGTCGTGCAGGGCATCGCCATTGCCAACCCTTCGGCCGTGGTTGCCGCATCCAGCGCCTTCCAGACGGCGCAGCAGCAGCGCCCTGTCACCTACAAGCCGCAGATCGATCAGGCAAACACCCGCAAGACCCAGATCGAGGCGCAGCTCAAGCCGCTGATCGACAAGCTGACGGCCGATTCGAAGGCCGCCAACCCCAACCGCGCAGCATTGCAGCAGCAGTATGAGCAGATTCAGCAGCTTGAGCAGGCCGGTCAGGCCGAAATCCAGCAGATCCTCGAACCGCTGAACCTTTCGCAGCAGTATGTGCTCGAACAGATCGGTGACAAGCTTGATGCCGCCACGCAGGCCGCGATGGACAAGAAGAAGATCTCGCTCGTGATCGATTCGCAGAGCGTCATCAAGGCCGGTCAGGTTTACAACCTCAACCAGGACATCCTCACCGAACTGAACAAGCTCATCCCTTCGGCCCAGCTCGTTCCGCCCGCAGGCTGGATGCCGCGCGCCCAGCGTGAAGCGCAGGCCCAGGCGCAGGCTGCTCAGCAGCAGGCCGGTGCAGCGCAGCCTGCCAACAAGAAGGTGCCCGAAGGCCGTTAAGGCCTTCGCGCGCGAGAGACTGGCAGGAAAGACCGGGAAGATGAGCGAAGAGCAGGCGGCGCCTTCGGGCGTCATCACCGATTACGACGTGCGCAAGGTCATGGCGGCGCTGCCGCATCGCTATCCCTTGCTGCTGGTCGATCGCGTGGCCTCGATAACCCTCAACGAACGCATCCACGCGGTGAAGGCCGTGTCGATGAACGAACAGTTCTTTCAGGGCCATTTTCCCGGCCGTCCGATCATGCCCGGCGTTCTCCAGATCGAGGCGCTGGCGCAGGCCGCCGGGGTTCTGGCGGTGGAATCGCTGGGGCTGGCCGGTTCCGGCAAGCTCGTCTATTTCATGGCGATCGAGGAGGCGAAGTTCCGCAATCCGGTGGAACCGGGTGTCCTGCTCGATCTCCATGTCGAGTTCACGCAGAAGCGCGCACGGGTGTGCAAGTTCGCCGGAAAGGCCATGATTGGCGACAAGATCACCTGCGAGGTGGGCTTTACCGCGATGATCGCCGATAGCTGAAGGCGCGCCATGCTGGACATGGGCGCGGCTTTGGGCTAGGCGCGCGGCCTTGAAGATTCTTGCGGCCGGTCGGAACCGGCTGCGCACCGGAGTTACCGAAATGAAGACTGGCGTTCACCCCGACTACCACATGATCAAGGTGCAGATGACCGACGGCACCGTTTTCGAGACCCGTTCCACCTGGGGCAAGGAAGGCGATACCCTCGCGCTCGAAATCGACCCGACCTCGCACCCGGCGTGGACCGGCGGAACTCGCCAGCTCGACCAGGGCGGCCGCGTTGCCCAGTTCAACAAGCGCTTCGGCGGTCTCTCGCTCAAGCGCTGAGCGCGGCGAGATCTCCGGATCAGGCAAAGGGCGGCCATGGCCGCCCTTTTCTTTGGTGGCCAAGGCGCTGGCCCTGCCGCTTGGCCTGACCTTTCCGGCCAGAGGCCGCTTTCGGCCATTGCTATCGCCGATAGCTTTCCTAAAGATCATGTCATGACGCTGACCAATTCCCTTGAAAGCCGTCTGGGCTATCAGCTTCGCCGGGCGTCGGCGGTCATGATGGCTGATTTGGCGCGTGAACTGTCCGATCTCGACATGCGCCCCGCCGAAGTGACCACGTTGCTGGTCATCGCTGAAAATCCCGATTGCTCACAGACAGAGGTGGGGCAGGCACTGGCTATCAAGCGTGCCAACATGGTGCCGATCATCTCGCGCCTGATGGAGCGCGGACTGGTCGATCGTCGCCGCCTTGATGGGCGCAGCCACGCGCTGACCCTGACCTCGGCAGGTCAGGCAATCGCCAAGGAAGCGCTGGCACGGATAGACCGCCACGAGGCCCGTTTCACCGAACTGCTGGGCGAGGCCGATGCCGATGTCATGTTCAGGTGCCTTCCCGTGATCCGCGCCGCGCGCGACATCGATACCGAGGGCTGAGCGCGCTGCGGTTCAGCCCCAGGGGCGTTCGCGATACCACTTGGTAATCACGTATTTCAGACCCTTGCGCACTTTCATCGCGTGATGGAGCGTTGCCGGGTTGCAGCTGCCATCGGTCCGGCGGTTGTTCCAGCAGACCAGCTTGCCGGTTTCGGGCTGGATGGTCTTGTCGATCACCTTGAAGCGCGTTGCCCCGCCCGCTTCCACCGTGTTGAGATAGACCATGAAGGTCCATGTCCGCTGACCGGCCTCGTTGCAGAAGCGCGCAAAGTCGGCGCCGCTCGGTTCGAAATAGTCGGTGTGGGCCTTGAACTCCTGTCCGGGTTCATAGCGCTGGCCCTGTATCGGCTCGCCAAACCGGCGGTCTATGCCTGAGAGCGCGGACAGGCGCTCATCCAGCGCAATCACATCCGGCTCCAGCATCGGCAGGTCGCAGGTTTCGCTGGTGCGGAACCGGTTGTCGCCATTCGGATCGGCAAGGGTGGAGGGTCGCCGGTCCTGTTCGATCCGCGCGATCAGAGCAGCGCATTGCGCCTCATCCAGAAAATCGCGCAGGATGAACATTTCCAGCCGCGGCGTGGGCACACGCATCATGCCGGGAACGGCCGCCAGCCTCCGGCTGCAAAGCTGCGCTGCCTGATCGAAAAGGGGCAAGTTCATGGGCAGGCTCTATCCTGTCGGGATACCGTGCCGCAACTTGAACCGTGCGCCCCGTTGGTCGTAAAACCGTCACGTTTCTGCCGCATGGGAAGGGCCGTGGCCGCACCAGCATTTCATCCTCCCGCGCGCAATGGCTTCTCGCTGGTAGAGGTTCTGGTCGTGCTCATGGTCATGGGCCTTCTGGCGAGCGTAGTGGTCCTTTCGCTGCCCGGAGACGAGCGCGCCTTGCGCGACGAGGCGGAGCGCTTTGCCGCGCGCACGCTTGCCGCACGCGACATGGCGATTACCGGATCGCAGCCGGTGGCGCTGGTGGTGAGCGATAGCGGCTATTACTTCGAACGGCGCAGCGATCAGCAGTGGCAACCGCTACCGGGGCGGGGCTTCGATCTGACCGCATGGGCATCGGGCACGCGCGCCACGGCAGGGCGCCAGCGCGTGATCTTCGATTCGCTGGGGCTGGCCAGCAGCGAGGCGAACGTGCGGCTCGACCGTTCCGGCCATGCGCTTGTCGTGCGCCTGCGCCGCGATGGCAAGGTGACGCTCGATGCCGGTTGACCGCGGGCCATCGCCGCCGAACGGCTTCACGCTTCTGGAATTGCTTGTAGCGCTGGCGGTCTTTGCGATTGCCGCGCTCGCCTTGTTGCAGATGGAGGGGGCCAGCATTTCCCGCACGGCCGATCTCGACCAGCGCCTGCTGCGCGAGATTGTGGCGCAGAACATGGCGGCCGAAATCCTGACCGATCCGCGCCCGCCCTCGGTCGGTTCGGCAAGCGGCACGATCACCAATGCCGGTCGCCGGTTCCAATGGGCGCGCACGGTTGCGTTTCGGCCAGATTACGGGGTGTTGGCCATCACCCTTTCCGTGCGCGAGACAACGCCCGGCGCGCAAGGGGCGGCCTTCACCCTCGATTTCACCCGGCTGCCCGGCGCATGATGGTGCCCCCTGTGCACAAGAGCGTCAGGCCCAACGGGTTCACCCTTGTCGAGATGCTGGTGGCCCTTGCGCTCTTTGCGGTGATTGCCGTGGGCGCGCTGGGCCTGCTGCGCTTTTCGGTGGATGCCGAACTGGCCAGTCGCACCCGAACCGACAGCATTGCCGCACAGCGTCGCTTCCTGTCGGTCTGGACCGCCGACCTTGCGCAGGCCGTGCCGCGCCCTTCGCGCGACAGGAGCGGCACGACGCGCCTTGCCTTCGAGGCCAATGCCGATGGCGTCCTGATCCGGTTTACCCGAAGCGGTTGGGACAATCTCGACGGGGCGGCGCGTCCATCCTTGCAGAAGGTGGAATACCGCGTGACGCCGACCGCGCTGGTGCGGGCAGGCTATCCCTATCCCGATGGCGCCGCGCCTGATCCGGGCGCGGAAGTGCTGCCGCTTTCCGGCCCGCCCTCGGTCCGCTTCAGGGCAAAGGATGGCAACTGGCGCGATGTCTGGGATCCGCAAGTGGCGGCAGAGCTACCCGTTGCGGTTGAACTGCTTCTGCCTCAAAAAGGCGTGCCGCCGCTGCGGATCGTTTCGCTGGTCGGGGTCAATTACCAGTGAGACGGCGACTGCTCTTATCGATGCAAGGCCCGCATAACCCGCACGAGCGTGGTGCCGCGCTGCTGTCGGTCCTGCTCCTCGTGGCGGTCATGGCGGTGATTGCCGCGGTCATGCTCGACCGGCTCAATCTGGCCACACGCCTTGCGGGCAATGGTCAGGCCATGACGCAGGCGCGCCTCTATGCCACCAGCGCCGAGACGCTTGCCATGGCGCGGATCAAGGCGCTGGTCGATCAGTCGCAGGAACGCACGGTTGATCGGACCGGCCTGCTTGGACGCGATTTTCCGCTGCCCATGCCGCGCGGCACGGTTCTGGCGCGGGTGGATGATGCGGGCAACTGTTTCAATCTCAATTCGCTGGTGGAAAGCGATGCGCAAGGCACGCTGCGTCTGCGTGTTGCCGGGTTGAACCAGTTGCGCGCCCTGATGCAGAGCCTTGCCATAGATCCGGGTGAGGCCACCGTCATCAGCGATGCCATGGCCGACTGGATCGATACCGACAATGTGCCCGCGCCGAACGGTGCCGAGGACGAAAGCTATCAGGGCCGCGATGTTCCCTATCGCACCGCTGGCAGGCTGGTCGGAGATGTCAGCGAAGTTCGGGCCGTGCGCGGCATGACGCCGCAGATATACCAGCGTCTGCGCCCATGGCTCTGCGCGCTGCCCGTGGCGCAGCTTTCGCCGATCAACATCAATACCCTGCGGCCCGATCAGGCGCCGCTGCTGGCGATGGTGGCGCCTGCCGCCGTGCCGGTGGACCGCGCGCGCGCCCTGATTGCCAGCCGCCCTGCGCTCGGCTGGGCCAGCGCCGAAGATGCCTTGCGGGCCTTTGGCGGCGCGGGTGCGGGCGCGGGCGAGGGCGGCGGCGGCGTTCCGGCCTCGCAGTTGCAGGTGCGCAGTCGCTGGTTCCTCGTCGGGCTTGCGGTCACGGTCGATTCGGCGCGGCTTGAGGAGGAAGCGCTGATCGATGTCGGAGTGAATCCGCCGCGCGTGGCGTTCCGCGCGTGGGGAGGCCGGGACAGTCGTTGATGGCGGGCACGCGCTGATTTTGTTGCATGCATGGGCCGGGGCGCAATTTTTTCGCTTCCCTTTCGCGCGCCTTTCTGCGAAGGGGCCAGCCCGCGCAGCACTGCCTGCGCCGCAATGTGGCGACCGTAGCTCAGTTGGTTAGAGCGCCGGTTTGTGGTACCGGAGGTCGTGGGTTCGAACCCCATCGGTCGCCCCATTCGTTTCTTCTTCACCGGAAAATACGCTGGCGCTGGGCTTGTGTCATAGGCTTTTGGTGTGCCCTGCCGCCATTGCGCTTGCCCCGCTACGCGCCAAGTGGCAGAGCATGGCGCAGACCGGCGGCTGATGCCTGCCGGGAGAAGGACAGTTTGCTCCGCGCCCATGCACGGTTTTGCCAATCCCGCCCGTTTCCTGCGCCTTGCCCGCTGGATGATGCCGCTCTTTCTGGTTTCCGGCCTGCTGCTCTCGCTGGGGGCGGTGCTTTACGGGCTGCTTGTGGTTCCCCCTGATCGGCTGATGGGCGATACGGTGCGGATCCTGTTCATTCACGTGCCCGCGGCGTGGCTTGGCATGGCAGGATGGTCCACCATCGCCGTTGCCAGTCTGGTCGAACTCGTGTGGCGCCATCCGCTTGCGGCCATTGCCGGGCGGGCGGCGGCAGTTCCCGGTGCGGCGTTCACCGCCATCTGTCTTGCCACCGGATCGATCTGGGCGCGGCCCACCTGGGGCACATGGTGGGTATGGGATGGCCGTCTGACCAGCTTTCTCGTGCTGCTGTTCCTCTATTTCGGCTATATCGCGCTTTCCAGCGCGGCCCAGCGCGACATGGCTGGCGGAGGGGGTGGCAGTCGCATCACCGCCATCTTCGGGCTGGTCGGCGCGGTCAACATTCCGATCATCAACCGTTCGGTGGTGTGGTGGAACAGCCTGCACCAGCCGCCTTCGATCACGGCAGGAAAATCTGCCATCGACGCCACCTTCCTGTGGCCGCTGCTGATTGCGGCGCTGGGTTTCAGTCTGGTGTTCGGCGGCGTCGTTCTGGCGCGGATGCGCACCCTCCTGGCCGACATTCAGGCCGAGGCGCGCCTGCGCCGCAAAGCGATGGCGTGACAAACAGATGCGTGAAGGACTTCAGCAGTGGGATTATGTCGTGGCGGCCGTGGCGATCGGTGTGATCGGCACGCTGCTGCTTGTCGGCTGGACGCTGGCGGCGATGGTCCGGGCCGAGCGTCGCCGCGATAAGGTTCGCAACAGATGAACAGCACCACATCCACGGGCGGCATCAAGCCGAAGCACCAGCGTCTTGTTCTTCTGGTCATCGCGCTCGTCGCGCTGATCGGGGCGGGCCTGCTGGCCGCCTATGCCCTGTCCAATCAGGCGAGCTATTTCTACGTTCCCGCCGATCTGGTGAAAGTCCCGCCTGAGCAGGGGCGCGCCATCCGGCTTGGCGGCATGGTCGAGAAAGGTTCGCTCAAGACCCGCCCGGACGGCATCACCATCGATTTCGTGGTGGGTGATGGCAAGGCGCGGGTGCCCGTGCGCTATACCGGCATCACGCCCGATCTTTTCGTAGAAGGGTCCGGTGTGGTTGCCGAAGGACGCATGGAAGGCAATGTCTTCGTGGCCGACAATCTCCTTGCCAAGCACGACGAGAACTACGTGCCGCGCCAGATGGGCGACATGAGCGCCGAACAGATCAAGCAAGTGGTGGCTGAAACCAAATGATTGCCGAAATCGGCCTTGCCGTCCTGTGGATGGCGGCAGCCCTTGCCGTGTTGCAGCTTTTCGCCGGATTTTCGGCGCTTCGCCCCGGCGGCAAGGCGCTGGCTGGAGTAGTGCGGCCGCTGGCCGTGATGCAGGGACTGCTCGTTGCCCTGTCCTTCATGGCGCTGATCGATCTCTTTCTGGAAACCGATCTTTCGGTAAAGCTGGTGGCGGCCAACAGCCATTCGATGAAGCCGTTCATCTTCAAGCTTGCCGGCACATGGGGCAACCACGAAGGCTCGATGCTGCTGTGGGTCACGATCATGGCGGTATCGGGAGGCGTGGTCGCGCTGGTCGAAAAGCGGTTGCGCGAGGATACGCTCATCGCGACGCTTGCCGGACAGGCGTTCGTCAGTCTTGGTTTCTATGCCTTCCTGCTCTTGTCCTCAAACCCGTTCGAGCGCCTGCCCGAACCCGCACCCGAAGGCATGGGGCTGAACCCGCTGCTTCAGGATGTTGGCCTCGCCTTTCATCCGCCCACGCTCTATGTCGGCTATGTCGGCCTGTCGGTGGCGTTCAGCTTTGCGATCGGCGCGTTGATCACGCGTGATGTCGGCCCGGCCTTTGCGCGCGCCATGCGTCCGTGGGTGCTGGGGGCGTGGATCTTCCTGACCATCGGTATCACGGCAGGTTCCTACTGGGCCTATTATACGCTTGGCTGGGGCGGTTGGTGGTTCTGGGATCCGGTCGAGAACGCCTCGCTCATGCCATGGCTTGCCGCAACGGCCCTGCTGCATTCCGCATCCGTGCTGGCCAGCCGCAATGCCCTGCGCGCATGGACGGTGATGCTTGGCGTCATCGCCTTTTCGATGTCGATGGTCGGCACGTTCCTGGTGCGATCGGGCATTCTGACTTCGGTTCATGCCTTCGCGGTTGATCCCGAACGCGGCTCGTTCATTCTCGCACTTCTCGCCATCTACATCGGCGGAGCGCTGGTCCTGTTCGGCGTGCGCGCCAATACCGTGACCGAGGGTGAGCGTTTCAGCCTTGTCAGCCGCGAGGCGAGCCTCGTGTTCAACAACGTGATGCTGTGCGGCATTCTCGCCATCGTCCTGCTGGGCACGCTCTACCCGCTGATGACCGAAGCGTTCGGGGCAAAGGTTTCGGTCGGCCCGCCCTATTTCAATCCGGTGGGGGCGATCTTTGCGCTGCCCATGATGGTGATGATGGCGGTAGGCCCGCTGCTGCGCTGGCGAAGGGACAACCCGTCGCGCATTTCCGCCACGGTGGCCGTGCCCGCGCTGGCAAGCGCCCTTGCCTTGCTGGCGGTGGTTCTGCTTGCCCCCGGCATCAATCTCCTGCCGATGCTCGGCCTTGCGGTGGGGGCGGGGCTTGCACTGGCAAGCTGGTTGCCCCTGCGCGGCCGCAACCTGCGCCGCACGCCCCTTTCGGTATGGGGCATGGTCGTTGGGCACTTCGGTCTGGCCGTGGCCTTGATCGGGGCCGCCAGCGAAAGCGCTTTTTCAACCGAGCGCCTTGCCGCAATGAACGTGGGCGATAGGCAGAGCGTTGGTCCGATCACCCTGCGGCTGGAAAGCATCGAACCCGTGGCAGGGCCGAACTGGACCGCGCTTGAAGCCACGATCAGCGCCTCCTACAAGGGCGGTGCGCCAGTCACGCTTCACCCGCAGGCGCGCACGTTCTCATCGCCGCCTGGTGAACGCACCGAATCCGCGCTGCACACGCGCTGGAACGGGCAACTCTATGCCGTTCTCGGCAACGAGGGTGATGATGGCCGCTGGCAGATGCGGTTCTGGTGGAAGCCGTTCGTGCCGCTGCTCTGGCTTGGCGGCCTGCTGGTGGCTTTTGGCGGTCTGCTGGCACTGATCGGCAGGGTGGCGCAGGATGTGAAGCGGCTGCGCGTGAACGACAAGATCGCCTTCCGCAAGGCGCGTCAGGAAGCACTGAAATGACCGCGGAGACTCCCCGGCGCGCCGGCCTTGCCATGTGGCTGCCGCTTGCGCTGTTCGGCGCCTTTCTGGCGCTGGTGATCTGGGGCCTTTATCGGCCTGCCAATACCGAGGTCGCCAGCGCATTCATCGGCAAGCCGCTGCCGCAGTTTGATCTGCCCGCCGCCACCGATGACCGCCCCGGCTTGTCGAGCGCGCAGATGCAAACGGGCAAGCCGCGCCTGCTCAATGTCTTTGCAAGCTGGTGTGTGCCCTGCGCGGTCGAGGCACCGCAGCTTGAGGCGCTGCGGCGACATGGGGTCGAGATTGACGGCGTTGCCATCCGCGACCGCAAGGCCGATCTGGACCGTTTTCTTGCCACTTACGGAAATCCCTTTGCCCGCATCGGCCGCGATGACCTGTCCGAAGTGCAGGTCGGCATTGGATCATCGGGCGTGCCCGAAACCTTCGTGATCGACGGCAAGGGCGTGATCCGCTATCAGCACATCGGCGAGATCCGGGCTGAGGACGTGCCAATGATCCTTGCCAAGCTGAAGGAGGCGCAGTCGTGAAGCGCCTGATCCTTGCCATATGGGCGACCCTTTCCGTTCTGCTCGTGGTTCCTGCGCTGGCGCAGGATCAACTGCCGCCCGCACCGCTCGCCTATCGCCAGCTTGACGATCCCGTGCTTGAAGCCAAGGCCCAGCGCCTGATGGAAACGCTGCGCTGTCTCAAGTGCCAGAGCCAGTCGATTGCCGACAGCGATGCCCCGATGGCGGGCGACATGCGACACCAGGTGCGCAGCCGCATTGCCGCAGGCGAGGATCCCGAGGCAATCCGCGCATGGCTGATCGAACGCTACGGCGATTACGTCAGCTACGCGCCGCAGAACAAGCCGATCATGTGGCCGCTCTTCGCTGCGCCGCTGGTGATCCTGCTTCTCGCGGCGATCCTGCTGCGCGGCCGGTTTCGCCGCGGTCCTGCCAAGGCGGAGCGCGCCGAATGACCTGGGTTGTTGTCCTCTTTGCTGCTGCCGGTGCGTTTCTCGTCATGGCATTCGTGCTCAGGATGCCGCGCGCCGGATGGGAACTGACGGGGGCCGCTCTGCTGCTCGGCATTGCCGGTTATGCCTTGCAGGGGCGCCCCGCCATGCCCGGCGCGCCCAAGGCACCGGTCGAGAACAGGCGTGCGGCCGACGAAGCGCTCATCAAGCAGCGTCAGCAGATGGGCGACGGTTTCGCCAAGGGGCAAAGCTGGCTGATCCTCGCCGACGGTCTTGCCCGTCAGGGGCAGTATGGTGCGGCAGCCGAAGTCCTGCGCAAGGGCACGCAGCAGTTCCCCAACGATGCGGACCTGTGGGTTTCGCTGGGCAATGCGCTGGTCGGCCATAGCGACGGGATGATTTCGCCCGCAGCGCAGTTTGCCTTCCAGAAGGCGGCGAGCCTTGATCCCGCCCACCCCGGACCGCCGTTCTTCATGGGGCTGGCGCTGGCGCAGTCTGGCCGTCTGCCCGATGCGCGGGCGATCTGGGCCGAACTGCTGGCGCGTTCCCCCGCCAATGCGCCTTATCGTGCCGATCTGGTGGAGCGCATCCAGCGTCTTGATTCGATGATTGCCATGGCAGGTGGTGCCGAAACCACCGGGGCGCCTGTTCCGGCACCTTCGACGACATCGGGCGAAGATTCGCAACAGACTGATAAATAGAGTTTATTCTATATCTGACACGGCATGTCTCGCGTCAGATTGACACGCTTGCTTCGGCCCCGCGCCAGCCATTGCGGGGGGCTTCGGGCGGTGCTAAAGCGCCGCGCCATTCCGCCGTTTCGGGGGAACTGGTTCAGGGCTGAAGGGCCGGGGGCACCGTTGCCATGAGTAATGCCGAAAATGCCGCTGAATGCACTGGTCCGACCGTGCAGGCGGCGGGACACGCGGCGGGACACTCGCATACGCAAGGTTCAGTGATGAAGCTTGCGGTCGGGGCCATTGGTGTCGTCTTTGGCGACATCGGCACCAGCCCGCTCTATGCGCTGCGCGATACGTTTGACGGCCACCACCCGCTGCCGCTCGACCTTCTGCATATCTACGGCATCATCAGCCTCATGTTCTGGTCGATGATGATCATCGTCACGTTCAAGTATGTGACGATCATCATGCGCGCTGACAACAAGGGCGAAGGCGGCAGCCTTGCCCTGCTTGCGCTCATCAACCAGCACACCGATGGCAAGCGCTGGGGCAGGGGCATCATTCTGCTGGGCGTTTTCGCCACGGCGCTGTTCTATGGCGATTCGATGATTACCCCGGCCGTGTCGGTCATGGGCGCGATCGAGGGGCTTTCGGTTTACGAGCCGCGGATGCAGGGGATGATCGTTCCCCTTGTCGTCGGCATTCTCATCGGCCTGTTCCTCATCCAGAGCCGCGGGACCGAGCGTGTTTCGGCCCTGTTCGGCCCGGTCATGCTGCTCTATTTCGCCACCATTGCCACGCTTGGCGCCTTCAGCATTGCCCAGCATCCGCAGGTCATCGGCGCGCTCAGCCCGCATCATGCTGCCAGCATGTTCATTGCCGATCCGTTTCGCGGATTCCTTGCCATGGGGGCGGCCGTGCTGGCCGTTACCGGGGCGGAGGCGCTTTATGCCGACATGGGCCATTTCGGGCGCAATCCGATCCGCGTGTCGTGGCTGGTGTTTGTCCTGCCTGCGCTGGTGCTCAACTATCTGGGCCAGGCATCCCTCCTGATCCGCGATCCCTCGGCGTTGGCCAGCCCGTTCTATTTCCTTGCGCCCGAATGGTTCCAGTGGCCCCTGCTGTTCATTGCCTCGGCCGCGGCAATCATCGCTTCGCAGGCCGTGATCTCAGGCGCATTCTCGGTGACGCAGCAGGCGATCCAGCTTGGCTTCATCCCGCGCATGACGATCAAGCACACCTCGACCGCGGCGGGCCAGATCTACATTCCCGTCATCAACTGGGCGCTGATGATTGCGGTCATCCTGCTGGTGCTGGTGTTCCAGCGTTCGTCGAATCTCACGGCGGCCTATGGCATCGCCGTGACCGGCGCGATGCTGATCGACAATTTCCTGCTGGCGGTGGTGCTGTTCAAGCTTTGGCAGTGGAAAGCCCCTGCCGCCATTGCCATGCTGGCCCTGTTCTTCGCGATCGATGGGGCATACCTTGGCGCGAACCTTACCAAGATCCCTGATGGCGGCTGGGTGCCGCTGCTCATGGGCGTGGCGATCTTCACCCTGCTTACCACTTGGTCGCGCGGGCGCGCGCTGATGCGGGCCAACATGGCCGAAGGCACGATCCCGCTCGAAGTCTTTACCAAGTCGGCCCATTCCAGCGCCGCGCGCGTGTCCGGCACGGCCATTTTCATGGCGTCCACATCGTCGGGTGTGCCCTCGGCGCTGCTGCACAACATCAAGCACAACAAGGTGCTGCACGAGCGCGTGGTCATCCTCACCGTCTCGATCGAGGACGTGCCCTATGTGGAGGAGAGCGAGCGCTACTCGGTCAAGGACTTCGGCAACGGGTTCTACCGGCTGACGCTGCGGTTCGGCTTCCTTGAGGAAACCGATGTGCCAGCCGCGCTCAAGCGAGTCGACATGTGCGGCGAACCGTTCAACATGATGAAGACCAGCTTCTTCCTCTCGCGCCAGACGCTGCTTCCGTCAGACAAGCCGGGCATGGCGCTGTGGCGGGAAAAGCTGTTTGCATGGATGCTGCGCAATGCGGCGAGCGCGATGGAGTTCTTCCGCCTGCCCACCAACCGCGTGGTTGAGCTGGGCAGCCAGCTCAAGATCTGAGCATGGCATCGGAGCCTGCCATTTATGGCGCGCTTGCGGGCAAGCGCATTCTGGTGATCGAGGACGAGTTCATCGTGGCGGCCATGGTGGCCGAAGCACTGGACCATGCAGGCGCGATTGCGCTGGGGCCGGTCGGTCGGGTGGATGATGCCTTGCAGGCCATCGGCGGCGTCAGACTTGGCGCACCGCATATCGATGCCGCTGTGCTCGACTGGAACCTGTGTGGCGACCCCGGTCTTCCCGTGGCCATCGCTCTTGCGGGGCAGGCCATCCCCTTCGTCATTGCTACTGGCTATGGCTCGGTCGAGTCGGCGTTTGCGGATCGCCCGCTGATTGCCAAGCCCTATGCGGAAGATGATCTGCTGGCAAAGCTGGCCAGCCTGCTTGCCACCTGAAAGCGCCCACGAATAAGGGCGCGGCGTTTGCGCGCCGCGCCCCCTTCCTTGTCGCGTGTCAGCAACGGGTGTGTCGGCTTCAGCCGAGGTTCGCGCTGACCATGGCGTAGAGCATGGGGATCGACAGCAGCGTGTTGGTGCGGCTGGCATAGAGCGCGCGCGGTGCGGCGGCGGCCTTTTCTTCGGCCGATGCTTCGACGATGCCGAGAATCTTCTTCTGGGCGGGCCAGATGATGAACCACACGTTGAACGCCATGATGAGCGCCAGCCACATGCCGATGCCGATCAGGCGGACATTGCCTTCGCCCGTGAGCGTCATGGCCTGATGGGCGTAGCCCGAAACCACGGCAATGCCGAGGCCGGTGATGACCGTGAGCAGCGCGCCATAGCGGAAGAAGAAGAATACCTTGGGCGCGATGAAGCCGGTGATGGCGCCCTTCTGCTCTGCCGGGATCTTGGGCATGGTGGGCACCTGCACGAAGTTCAGGTAATAAAGCAGGCCGATCCACACGATCCCGAAGAAGATGTGCAGCCAGCGCAGCACCGAGTTCGCATCGACCGGTGCGGAATCGGTAAAGCCCATCATCAGCACGATTGCGGCGACAAGGCCGGTAACAAGCACAAGATGAAGGTTGCCAAAGAACTTGGCCATGAGATTTCCCCCTTTATACAACCGTCTGTCATTCCGGCGCACGACCTGAAGCGCCTACGGTTCCCCGCATATTAGGCACGGTGCGGCGAATGTCACACAAAAATGTGTTGCAAAAGTCACACGAAAACCACGCGCAGGCATCCTGTCCGAAGGGCACGGGCCGGCGCGGCCAGTCCAGTTTGTTCCCGCAGCCGCATCAGTCGTGCGGCGGGTTCTGCTCCACCTCGGTTTCCGCCTCAACGGCCAGTCCGTGCCTCATCAGCATCGGGATTTGCGCGAAGGTGAACAGGAACGAAAGCGCCGTCACGCCCCACAGCTTTGCCTGAAGCCAGATTTCGAAATTGCCGTTGGCCGTGTTGAAGAAGTGGCGCAGCACTTCGTTCAGTCCGGCCAGGAACAGGAAGAAGAAGGCCCAGTTGCGCGAAAGCTTGATCCAGCCTTCTTCGCTCAGGCCGTCGAAGGCTGCCTCCAGCAGATAGCGCAGCATGGCCTTGCCGCGTGCAAGCCCGGCAAACAGCACGCCCGCAAACAGCAGGTAGATCGCGGTCGGCTTTACCTGAATCCAGAACGGATCGCCCAGCAGCACCGTAAGCGTGCCGAAGCCGAGGATCAGCACCGTGGAAAGCCACAGCATCGGCGATACCTTGCCCAGTCGCCATTTCGATACGATGAGGGCGATTACGGTGGCCGCCATGAATGCGGCGGTTCCCTTGGTCACGGCCACCACCTCGCCAAGCCCGGCTTCCGCGCCTTCCGGCTTGAAGTGGCGATAGGCGAGGAAGAACACCAGCAGCGGTCCGTAATCGACCGCCAGATTGATCCAGGATGACCGGGGCTTCCTGTCCGTCGTGCTCACCGGAATACTCCTGCAATGACCTTGGCCACAAGATCGGGGTCGAAGGGCCGCAGATCGTCGATCTTCTCGCCAACGCCGATGGCATGAATAGGCAGACCATATTGTTCTGCCGCTGCCACCAGCACTCCGCCGCGCGCGGTGCCATCCAGCTTGGTCATGATGAGGCCGGTCACGCCCGCCACTTCCTTGAAGATCTCGATTTGCTGAAGCGCATTCTGCCCGTTGGTGGCGTCGAGCACCAGCACCACGTCATGGGGTGCTTGCGGATTCAGGCGGCCAAGCACGCGGCGCACCTTGGCCAGTTCGTCCATCAGTTCGCGCTTGTTCTGAAGACGGCCCGCTGTGTCCACGATCAGCGTGTCAATGCCGGTCTCGGTCGCGGCCTTGACCGCATCGAACACGATCGAGGCAGGATCGCCGCCTTCCGGTCCGGTCACGATAGGCACCCCCAGCCGGTCTGCCCAGACCTTCAACTGGCCGATGGCGGCGGCGCGGAAGGTATCGCCCGCTGCCAGCATCACACCATAATCCTGTTCCTGGAACAGGTGCGCCAGCTTGGCGATGGTGGTGGTCTTGCCCGATCCGTTCACCCCGATCACGAGGATCACCTGCGGGCGCGGGAAGGCCACGATCTCAAGCGGCTTGGCCACCGGACGAAGGATGGCCGCGATTTCTTCGGCCACGGCCTCCCTCAGGCCCTGCTCGGTAATCCCGGCGGCAAAGCGCGCATCCTTCAGTTTCGCGCGGATGCGGGCCGCCGCGCGCGGTCCGAGGTCCGAGAGGATCAGCGCATCCTCGATGTCGTCAAGTTGCGCCTCGGTCAGGCGCGTTGTGCCCACGATCCCGCCAAGATTTTCGGCAAGGCGTTCCGAGGTCTTGCGAAACCCGCCCAGCAAGCGGTCGGTCCAGCTTTCGCCACTCATTCCAGCATTCCTTCGACAATCCTTGTCGGCGTTACCGTGACGATGTTTCCCGCAGGAGTGCCGACCGGCACGCGGTAACAGGCAAAATTGGGCGCATGGCCGGTTCCGTCGCGTTCGGCAAGAACCTGTGCGGGGCTTGCGACCAGCGTTTCCAGCCAGCGCGTGCGTTCACGCCCGGCCAGCGCGCGCAGTTCGGCGGCTCGTTCGCGCACCAGCACCGGATCGACCTGCGGCATCCGCGCTGCCGGAGTGCCGGGGCGCGGCGAATAGGGAAAGATGTGTGCATGCACGACCGCGCATTCCGACACGATGGAAAGGTTCTCGGCGTGCATCCGGGCGGTTTCGGTGGGGAAGCCGGCAATCAGATCGGCGCCGATGGCAATGTCCGGGCGCCGGGCCTTCATGCGCTCGACCAGAGCGATGGCATCGCGGCGCGAATGGCGGCGTTTCATTCGCTTGAGCACCATGTCGCTGCCGGATTGCAGCGAAAGGTGGATGTGCGGCATCACGCGCGGTTCCTGCGTGATGAGATCGAACAGCAGCGGATCGATCTCAACGCCGTCGAGCGATGACAGGCGCAGGCGGGGAAGAGTGGGAAAGGCATCGAGGATCGCCTGCACCAGGTGGCCGAGTTTCGGTGCGCCGGGAAGGTCCGCGCCCCACGAGGTGACATCGACGCCCGTGAGGACCACTTCATGCACCGGCCGCTCTCCGGCAAGCACGGTCTGGCCGATTGCCTCCAGCACGCTGGGGACTGGCACAGATACGCTTGCCCCGCGCCCCTGCGGTATGATGCAGAACGTGCAGGCATGATCGCAGCCGTTCTGCACGGGGACAAAAGCGCGGGTATGCGAACCGGCCGCGCGCGGCGGCCGAGCGGGGTTTGCAGCCCAGCTTTCGGGCCGGAGCTTGAGGCTGTTGGATACGACCGCGTCCACTTCGGCCATCGCGGCAAAGGCATCTGCATCGATCGTTGCGGCACAGCCCGTGACAACGAGCCGAGCGCCGGGATGCGCGCGGCGCAGGCGTCGCACTGCCCGGCGTGACTGGCGCACCGCTTCGGCGGTCACGGCGCAAGAGTTGACCACCACCGTGGGCGGAGCATCGGCAAGAAACCCGCGGATTGCCTCGCTTTCGGCAATGTTCAGACGGCAGCCGAGCGAGATGACTTCGCCGGAAGGGGTGAGCTGGCTCATGCCGGGAAATCGGTGTCCGCGAACGTGCCTTCAAAGCTCGTGGCGGCGGGGCCGGTCATGTCGATGGTGCCGCCTTCGGGCCATGTGATGACAAGCGGCCCTCCCGGCAGGTCGACCCGCACCCGGCGCCCGGTCAGCTTGCGCCGGATCGCCGCCACGGCCGTGGCGCAGGCACCGGTGCCGCATGCCTGCGTAAGACCTGCTCCGCGCTCCCAGACGCGCAGCCTGAGATGATCGGTGCCGATCAGGCTGGCGACATTGACATTGATCTTCTGCGGAAACAGCGGGTCGCATTCGATCAAAGGGCCAAGCCGCGCCAGGTCGATCGCGTCGGTATCGGGCACGAAGAATACCACGTGCGGATTGCCGACATTGACGCCCACCGGGTTTTCGAGGTCTTCCCAGCCGACCGGCATTTCCAGCGTATCCATGGCATAGGCCACGGGGATTTCATCCCAGCGCAGGCGGGGCGCGCCCATGTCGACCGATACACCGTCTTCGCGCGCGGATGAGCGGATAACGCCCCCCAGCGTTTCGATGCTCTGATCGCCACCCAGCAGCAGGCCGACCGCGCGGCTTGCGTTTCCGCAGGCTTCCACTTCGCTGCCATCGTGATTGAAGATCCGCATCCGCACATCCGCCACGGCCGATGGTTCAAGCACGATTAGCTGATCGCAGCCGATCCCGGTGCGCCTGTCGGCCAATGCGGCGGCGCGCCGCGCGGTCATTATCACCGGCGCTGCGCGTGCGTCGATCACCACGAAGTCGTTGCCGAGACCATGCATCTTGCGAAAGGGAATGCGCATGGCCCGCGACTTAAGGATTGGCGCGGCGCAAGGCAATCAGTTGCGCTGCCGCGAACCGTGATTTCCGTCTGCGGTCTTTTCAGCCAAGGGCCGTGCGGGGGGTATCGGTCTGCGCCTGCGTATCGGCGGCCGGGTCATCGCTGCCCTGCAAAAGGGCGCGTTCTGCCAGCATGGCGCGCACCTCCTGTGCATCCACGGGCTGTCCGTAAAGGAAGCCCTGACCCTTGAACGAACCGAACTTGCGCAGTTCGTCCAGCACTTCGGGCGATTCGATTCCTTCTGCCGTCATCGGCATGTTCAGCCCCTTGCCCAGCGAGGAGATCGCCTCGATGATCGTCGCGCTGTCCTTGTTCGTGCCCAGCGTTGAAACGAAGAAGCGGTCGATCTTGATCTGGTCGAAGGGCAGGGTGCGAAGCTGCGCAAGGCTGGAATAGCCTGTGCCGAAATCATCCAGGCTGATGCGGATGCCCTGGTTCTTGAGACTGGTGATGAGCGTGCGGACCACGCCGATGCTTTCGTGCAGGCAGGTCTCGGTAATTTCGATGTCCAGCCGGTTGGGTGGGAAATTGGCCTCGACCAGCAGTTTGAGCAGCTTCTGCGCAAACCACGGATCGCGCAGTTGCAGCGGCGAGATATTGACCGACAGCGTCAGGCGCGGATCCCATTCGCGGGCATCGCGCAGAGCCTGTCGGATCAGGCTTTCGGACAGCTCGGAGATCAGACCGATTTCTTCGGCAATGGGAATGAAAATGTCCGGCGAGACGATCCCGTGACGCGGGCTTTTCCAGCGTGCCAGCATCTCGAAGCCGGTCAGCTCGCCCGTGTCGAGATCGACCTGCTTTTCGTAGTAGGGCACGAACTCGCCGCGCGGAATGCCTTCGCGGATGCCGCGCTCCAGTTCGCTGCGAAAGCGCAGTTCGCTTTCCATCACGTCCTCGAACCAGCTGTAGCGGTTCCGCCCGCTCTTCTTGGCCTGATACATCGCTAGATCGGCGCGGTGCAGCAATGCTGCGGAAAGTTCTGCCGGGTCTGCATCGGCCTTGTCGGCCGAGGTGGCAAGGCCGATCGATGCGGTGACATCAAGGGAAAGGCCGTCGATCATCACAGGGCGGCTGATCGCTGCGGTGATCCGGGCCATGAGGCGCTCGATCGCCTCGGCATGGTCGGGATCGTAGATCGCGGCAAAGGCGAACTCGTCGCCGCCAAGCCGGGCCATGAGCGAACGTTCGGGCAGGAGCGCGGCCACGCGCTCCACCGTCTGCGTGAGGACCGCATCGCCTGCCTGATGCCCGTGGGTGTCGTTGGCGCGCTTGAAATTGTCGATGTCCATCATCATCACCACCAATTCGTGGCCGGTGATGCGCGCGGCGCGGATGATGTCTTCCAGCGCCTTGCCGACGCTTCGCCGGTTGAGGCAGCCGGTCAGCGGATCGGTATGGGCAAGCCGGTGCGCGGTCTCCTCGGCCTTGCGGCGCTGCCCCACTTCGCGGGTGAGATCGACATAGCGGCGCCAGCCGAACAGCAGCAGCGCAATGTTGAGGATAAGTGCGATGCCCAGCATCGGTTCGTGTGGTGCATCGCCCGAAAGGATCGCGCGCAGAAAGTCTCCGACGACGACCGAGCCGTTGGCAACGAACATGAGGACCGCCGCAACGATGATGCCAAGGCCGATCACGTCATTGTCCGGCCTGCGGGTCATGGCCGTGGTGGCAGCAGCGCTGCCAGTTGCAATCACCTCGGCATCTGCAACCGATTTTTCTCGATCTGGCGCTATCGCCATACCCCTGCTTTCGTTTGGCCCGGCCATGTGGCCGGTGGCGTCCTTTCAAGAGCTTCGGAGCCTAAGGGTTCGTCCTGAAGTTTTGGTTAAGATTGTCTGTGCACCCCTGGTGCGGGGGGTTGTTGCGAACGTTGCCACCATCATCGTGCTTGATTTGGCGCGTCCCGGCGCGTAAGGGCGCGCCTTGCGGCGGTGCTGTGCCCGTTGCAGATTCGACAACGGCCCCTGTTCAGGATGCCACACGCTGGTCGGCGAGGTTTCGCCCACCGGCGTTTTTCGCGTTATGCGAAATTGGCGTTCGATCGCGGGCATGACGATGGGAATTGCGCGTGTTCGATAGTCTGTCAGACCGGCTTGGAGGCGTCTTCGATCGCCTGCGCGGCCGCGGCGCGCTGCGCGAGGAAGATGTCCTTGCCGCCATGCGCGAAGTGCGCATTGCGCTGCTTGAGGCCGATGTCGCCTTGCCCGTCGTTCGCCGCTTCATCGATCAGGTGTCCGAGCAGGCCGTGGGCCAGTCGGTCCTGAAGTCGGTTACGCCGGGTCAGCAGGTCGTCAAGATCGTCAACGATGCCCTGGTCGAGATGCTGGGTGGCGGCACTGCCGAACTTGATCTTGCCGCAACGCCGCCCGTAGTCATCATGATGGTCGGCCTGCAAGGGTCGGGCAAGACCACCAGCACTGCCAAGATCGGCAAGCTGCTCAAGGAAAAGCAGGGCAAGAAAGTCCTCATGGCCTCGCTGGACGTCAACCGTCCGGCGGCGCAGGAGCAGCTCAAGGTGCTGGGCGAGCAGGCGGGCGTTGCCACGCTGCCGATCATTCCCGGCCAGCAGCCGGTGGATATCGCCACGCGCGCCATGAATGCGGCGAGGCTTCAGGCCGTGGACGTGCTGCTGCTCGATACGGCGGGCCGTCTCCACGTCGATCAGGCCCTGATGGACGAGATGAAGGCGGTTGCCGCTGTCTCGGCGCCCAAGGAAACGCTGCTCGTCGTCGATTCGCTGACCGGTCAGGATGCGGTCAACGTTGCCCGGTCGTTTTCGGGCGAGGTCGATCTGACGGGTGTTATCCTCACCCGCATGGACGGCGATGCGCGCGGTGGTGCGGCGCTTTCCATGCGCGCCGTTACCGGCAAGCCGATCAAGTTTGCAGGCACCGGCGAAAAGCTGGACG
The DNA here is from genome assembly GCF_003171715.1 of Novosphingobium meiothermophilum. GTDB lineage: Bacteria > Pseudomonadota > Alphaproteobacteria > Sphingomonadales > Sphingomonadaceae > Novosphingobium > Novosphingobium meiothermophilum. The sequence continues at coordinate 63,961 of NZ_QGHL01000007.1, forward strand.
CGATCGAGCCTTTCCATCCCGAACGGGTTGCGGGCCGTATTCTTGGCATGGGCGATATCGTCTCGATCGTCGAGAAGGCGGCCGCAACGATCCAGGCCGAAGACGCCGAACGGCTTGCCCAGCGCATGTCCAAGGGTCAGTTCGACATGAACGATCTGCGCACCCAGTTGCGGCAGATGCAGAACATGGGCGGGCTTGGCATGCTGGCGGGCATGATGCCGGGCATGAAGAAAGCCAAGGCCGCGATGGCCCAATCGGGCATGGACGACAAGGTGCTGCTGCGCATGGATGCGATCATCGGTTCGATGACGCCCAAGGAGCGCGAGCGGCCCGAACTGCTCAACGCCAAGCGCAAGATCCGCATTGCCAAGGGTTCCGGCACGCAGGTGCAGGATGTGAACAAGCTTCTGAAGATGCATCAGGAAATGGCCAAGGCCATGAAGCAGATCAAGAAGATGGGCGGCCTCAAGGGGCTGGCCGCACTCTTCGGCAAGGGTGGTCTTGGCGCTGCCATGCCGGGGCTGGACCAGCAGATGGGGCCGGGCGGCCTTGGCGGTCTGGGCGGTGCTGCGGGGGGGGGCGGCCTGCCCGGTCTGGGTTCGGGCGGCCTGCCCGCCAATCTGGGCGACCTGCTCAGAAAGAAGTGATTTTGCGTTGTTCCGTTTTTTCCGGTTTGTCTGAAAGGTAGTTCAAATGTCTGTTTCCCTTCGTCTTTCGCGTGGCGGTTCGAAGAAGCGCCCCTATTACAAGATCGTCGTTGCCAACAGCCGCGCCCCGCGCGACGGCAAGTATCTGGAGCAGGTCGGCACCTACAATCCGCTGCTGGCCAAGGACGATGAAAACCGCGTGCGTCTGGTCGAAGACCGCGTGCGCTACTGGCTCGGTGTGGGCGCTCAGCCGACTGACCGCGTCGCCCGCATGCTCGACAAGGCCGGCATAAAGGAACGCGCTCCGACCGTGAACCCGAAGAAGGGTGAACCGGGCGCCAAGGCCAAGGAGCGCGCCGAGGAAAAGGCCGAGAAGGCCCGTGAAGCCGCCGAAGCTGCCGCTGCCGCGGCTGCGGCGCCCGCCGAGGAAGCACCTGCTGCCGAAGAGCAGGCCGAGGCCTGATCTTGGCAGACCGGCCCGTCACGCTTGCCGCCATCATCGGCGCGCACGGGGTGGCGGGCGAGGTCCGCTTGAAGCTGTTCGGTGAAGGCGTGGCAGCGCTGAAGCGCTACCGCGCCTTCAACGATTCTGCGCTTACCGTGGTGAAGCTGAGGGACGACGGCAAGGGTGGTGCGATTGCCCGCTTCGCCGAAGTGCCCGATCGCACGGCTGCCGAAAGGCTGCGTGGCACGGCGCTGACTGTGCGCCGTTCGGAAATGCCGCCTCTGGCGGAAGGTGAGTATTACCACGCCGATCTCATCGGCTTGCCCGCTGTTTCAACCGAGGGCGAAGCCTTGGGCGAATGTGTGGCGGTCGAGAACTTCGGCGCGGGCGACCTGATCGAGATCCGCAAGGCCAACGGCAAGACGTTCATGGTGCCGATCAAGCCGGAGGCGGTGCCCGAATGGAACGACGAGCGGATTGTGATTGAGGCCGGTTGGGTCGCGTAGTATATACATGGCGTATATACGGAGGCCGTGATGGGCAAGGAATACACCGCCAAGAGCTTCAAGTCGGGGAACTCCGTGGCAATTCGGGTGCCTGCGGCATTGGGAATCGAGCCGGATCGGGAATGGTCCGTTGAATGGGTGGACGGCAATCTGGTGCTTCGCGCCAAGCCAGAAGCCAAGCGAAAGATCGATATCAGCGGGTTCGCCGGCAAGGCGCCCGGCATCCGGTTGGCGCCGCGCGAAGATTTCGAGGAAAGGCCCAGCGTGATTGCTGCTCGCAAGGCGGCTGGTTCGTTGTGATCAGATACCTGATTGATGCGAACTGCGCCGTCTATGCGATGGATCAGGGGCACGAACTCCTGAAGGCACGCATTTCCGATTGCGATGCAGGCTCGATGGCGATTTCTGCGGTCAGCTATGCAGAAGTTGCTTACGGCACATACACTGGCAAGCCACCAGCGCCGGAGGTTCTGGAAGCTTTCCTTGAGGCGATTCCTCTGCTGGCCTTCGATGAAGCTGCCGCGCGGGAGTATGCCAAGCTGCCATTCAGGCGCGCGAGATTTGATCGGCTGCTTGCGGCCCATGCTTTGAGCATTGGTGCAATCGTGGTCACGAACAACGAGGCGGATTTTGCCGATGTGCCGGGGTTGTTGGTCGAGAACTGGACGGTGTGATTTGCCATGACCTTCGCCGCCACAGTCCTCACCCTCTATCCTGAGATGTTTCCCGGTCCGCTCGGCGTCAGCCTCGCGGGGCGCGCGTTGCGCGAGGGGACGTGGGCGATGGATGCGGTGCAGATCCGCGATTTCGCCATCGACCGGCACAAGACCGTTGACGACACGCCGGCAGGCGGCGGGGCGGGGATGGTCTTGCGGGTGGACGTGCTTGCCAAGGCCATCGATCATGCACGCGCACGCCATCCCGGCTGCCCGGTGATCGCCATGACGCCGCGCGGCAAGCCGCTGACGCAGGCGCGTGTGCGCGAGCTTGCGGCGGGGCCGGGGGTGATCGTTCTGTGCGGCCGGTTCGAAGGGTTCGACGAGCGGATTTTCGCCGGGCGTGAGGTCGAGGAAGTCTCGGTCGGAGACATCGTGCTGTCGGGCGGGGAATGTGCTGCGCTCATGCTGCTCGACGCTTGCATTCGGCTGCTTCCCGGCGTAATGGGCGCGGCTTCTAGCGGGCAAGAGGAGTCGTTCGAGAACGGCCTCCTTGAATACCCGCACTATACCCGACCTGCGGAGTGGGAAGGGCGAGTGATCCCTGAAGTGCTGCGATCGGGGGATCATGGAAAGATCGCGGCGTGGCGCAAGTCACAGTCCGAGATCGATACACGGTTACGCAGGCCGGACCTTTGGGAGCGCCACATCGGCGTTCGGGTCCAGTCTGCCTCTGGCGCGCAGCGTGAAGTGCAGGATGATTGAAAATGAACCTGATTCAGCAGATCGAGGCTGAAGCCATCGCCGAATACAAGGCGAAGAAGGAGATTCCGGACTTCCGCGCAGGCGATACCGTGCGCGTTGGCGTGCGCGTGGTCGAAGGTGATCGCACCCGCGTTCAGGCCTACGAAGGCGTCTGCATCGCGCGTTCGAACCGTGGCCTTGGCTCGAACTTCACCGTTCGCAAGATTTCGTTCGGCGAAGGCGTGGAGCGCGTGTTCCCGCTCTATTCGCCCAACATCGATTCGATTACCGTGGTGCGCCGTGGTGTCGTGCGTCGTGCGAAGCTCTACTATCTTCGTGGCCGCACCGGCAAATCGGCACGCATTGCAGAGCGCAAGGTCACCAAGGCCTGAGCCCAGGGGGCTGATCGCCGCAACACGGCTGACGTGTTGGAAAGGCGCCCCGGCTCAACAGCCGGGGCGCCTTTTTTGCTTTCAAGAGCAACTATTTCGGGCCACCTAAGCGCATCGCAAACATGCTCCCGGCGATGTTCCGGGCCTGAGGATACCCTTACCCAATGCATCATTTCCGCCTGCTCGCCGCCTGCGCGTTGTCCGCTTTTGCCGCTTCGCCAGCGCTTGCCCAACAGGGACAATCCATGACCACTGCCGCGCCCGCCGAAGCCCCCGGCCTGACTTTCGAGCGTGTGTTTGCCAGCCCCAGCCTCAATGGCCCGGCCCCGCGCGCGGTGAAGCTTTCGCCCGATGGCCGCTATCTCACCTTGCTGCGCAACCGCGCCGATGATCGCGAGCGCTATGATCTGTGGGGCTTTGACCGGCAGACTTCGCAATGGAAGATGCTGGTGGATTCGCTCAGTCTGTCATCGGGCCGCACGCTTTCCGAAGCTGAAAAGATGCAGCGCGAGCGCCAGCGCATTGGCGATCTCAAGGGCATCGTCTCGTATGAGTGGGCCGCCGATGGAAAGTCGGTGCTGGTGCCGGTTGATGGCGATTTGTTCCTTGCCGGCCTCGATGGATCGGTGCGCAAGGTGGAAGGCACCGTAGGCGGCGAACTGACGCCGAAGCTGGGGCCGAAGGGAAGCAACATCGCCTATGTGCGCGATCGGCGATTGTGGGCAGGGCCGGTGACGGGAAGCGCCCGGCCTATCACGCCGGAAGAGCCGAATGCGGATGTCCACTGGGGCGAGGCCGAGTTCGTCGCGCAGGAGGAAATGAGCCGCTTCAGCGGATTCTGGTGGTCGCCCGATGAAACCCGTATCGCGGTGGAACGGTTTGACGAAAGCATGGTGGGTGTTGTCACGCGCACCGCCATCGGTGCCGACGACACGCGCACCTACCAGCAGCGCTATCCGGCGGCGGGCACACCCAACGCCGAAGTCTCGCTGTGGATCATGGGGCCTGATGGTTCGAACCGGGTCGAGGTTGATCTGGGCGCCAACAAGGACATCTACCTTGCCCGTGTGGACTGGGCGCCTGATGGCAAGGCGCTTTACGTCCAGCGCATGAACCGCGAGCAGACCGTGCTCGACATGCTCAAGGTCGATCCCGCAACCGTCAAGTCCAGCGTCCTGTTCACGGAGAAGGCAGCGCCGCGACACTGGATCGACCTTTCCGACAGCTATCGCTTCCTTGCGGATGGCAGTCTTGTCTGGTGGTCGCAGCGCGATGGCTTCGGGCATCTCTACCGCCTCAGAAAGGGCCGGTGGACCCAGCTCACCAAGGGAGACTGGGTGGTCACTGGGCTTGTCGGAGTGGATGAGAAGGCGGGCCGGGTGTTCTTCACCGGCACGAAGGATGATGTGCTTGCCCCGCAGGTCTATGCGCTCGATCTTGCCATGCCGGGCAGGATCACGCGCCTGACCGAACCGGGCTGGGTCAACGCTGCCAGCATGGACAGGAGCGGAAAGACGCTCATGGTCACGCGCTCGTCCGATGCGCAGCCCCCGCAGTCCTACATCGCAGACAGCAACGGCAAACGCTTGGCATGGATAGAGGAAAACCGGGTGGAGGGGGCGCACCCCTATGCCCCCTATCTGGCCAGCCACCGCCCTGCGCAGTTCGGCACGATACCGGCCGCCGATGGCACGCCGCTGCACTACATGATGATAACCCCGCCGCTGGAGCCGGGACGCCGTTATCCCGTCTTCACCTACCACTATGGCGGGCCGACCGCGCAGGTTGTGACGAAGGGGTTTCAGGGCGCCTTGGCACAGGCCATCGTTGACAAGGGCTACATCTACTTCGCGATCGACAACCGCGGTTCGGAAAACCGGGGCGTGAAGTTCGCCTCGGCGATCCATCATGCGATGGGTTCGGTCGAGGTCGAGGATCAGCGCGCCGGGGCGCTCTGGCTCAAGCAGCAGCCCTTTGTCGATCCGGAACGGATCAGCACGTTCGGCTGGTCCTATGGCGGGTATATGACGATCAAGATGCTTCAGGCCGATCCGGGCGTCTATGCGGCGGGCATCGCGGTTGCTCCGGTAACGAAGTGGCAGCTCTACGACACCACTTATACCGAACGCTATCTTGGTGATCCCGGCAAGCTGCCAGAGGTTTACGAAAAGGCCAATGCGCTCGCCGATACGCGCCGCATCAGCGATCCTTTGCTCATCATTCATGGCATGGCCGACGACAACGTGGTGTTCGAGAACGCCAGCGCGATCATCGCCAAGATGCAGGGCGAGGCGGTGCCTTTCGAGATGATGCTCTATCCCGGCTACACGCACCGCATCAGCGGGCCGAAGGTCAGCCAGCACTTGTATGAGACGATTTTCCGCTTCCTCGATCGTAATGGCGCGGGGAGTGGGAAATAGGGGGCGTGGTGGCTTCAGGTGGCGTCATCCCGAAGCGCGTTCCGGTTGATGCCATCGCGTGGGATTGATGCAGGGTTTCAAGGCAAGCGGGGGTGTGCGCACCCCAAGCGTTTTTCACTTGGCTGGTCGGAACCAGCCGCTAGAGCACGGTCCGTCCGCGGATGAGGGGCGGGCCGCAGGAAGGGAATGGAAATGGGTTATCGGGTTGTAGTGGTCGGCGCGACGGGCAATGTGGGCCGCGAGATGCTCAACATCCTGGCAGAGCGCGAGTTTCCCTGCGACGAAATCGCAGCCGTCGCCTCGCCGCGCTCGCAGGGGACCGAGATCGATTTCGGCGAGACGGGCCGGAAACTGAAGGTCCGGAACATCGAGCACTTCGATTTTGCCGGCTGGGATATCGCTCTCTTCGCGGCGGGATCGGGCCCGACCCAGATCTATGCGCCCAAGGCGGCGGCGGCAGGCTGCGTGGTGATCGACAATTCCTCGCTCTACCGGATGGACCCGGACGTGCCGCTGATCGTGCCCGAAGTGAACCCCGATGCGATCGACGGCTATGTGAAGAAGAACATCATCGCCAACCCCAACTGCTCGACCGCGCAGATGGTGGTGGCGCTGAAGCCCCTGCACGATGCGGCCACGATCAAGCGCGTGGTCGTCGCCACCTACCAGTCGGTGTCCGGCGCGGGCAAGGAAGGCATGGACGAACTGTTCGAACAGAGCCGCGCGATCTTTGTCGGCGATCCGGTCGAACCGAAGAAGTTCACCAAGCAGATCGCCTTCAACGTGATCCCGCACATCGATGTCTTCCTTGATGACGGTTCCACCAAGGAAGAGTGGAAGATGGTGGCCGAAACCAAGAAGATCCTCGATCCCAAGGTCAAGGTCGTGGCCACTTGCGTGCGCGTGCCGGTGTTCATCGGCCATTCCGAGGCCCTGAACATCGAGTTCGAGAAGGAAATCTCGGCGGAAGAAGCGCAGAACATCCTGCGCGAGGCACCGGGCGTCATGCTCGTCGACAAGCGCGAGAATGGCGGATACGTGACCCCGGTCGAATGCGTGGGCGATTTCGCCACATTCGTGTCGCGCGTGCGCGAGGATTCGACCGTGGACAACGGCCTTGCCCTGTGGTGCGTCTCGGACAACCTTCGCAAGGGTGCGGCGCTCAACGCGGTGCAGATCGCCGAACTGCTGGGCCGTCGTCACCTCAAGAAGGGCTGATCCCGCCATGGCAGAAGCATCGCTGGAATACTTCCCCGGTTTCGGCGGCGCGCGCCTTGCGCTGCACCGCATGGGGGCTGGCAAGCCGGTGGTGCTTCTGCACGGGCTGTTCTCTTCGGCCCATGTCAACTGGATCAAGTTCGGAACCGCCGCAAAGCTGGCAGCGGCAGGTTTCGAATGCCTGATGCCGGACCTGCGCGTCCACGGCCAGAGCGAGGCGCCGCACGATCCGGCGGCCTATCCGCGCGACGTGCTCGCGCGCGATCTCGAAGCGCTCGTTGCCTATCTTGGGCTGGGCGCGGAAGGCGCGACAGACTTCGATCTGGTCGGTTTCTCGCTCGGTTCGCGCACTGCGGCGCGCGCGGTCATTGCAGGGCTGCGGCCGCGGCGGCTGGTGCTGGCGGGAATGGGCCTTGAAGGGCTGGCGGGCTGGGCGCGCAGGCAAGACTTCTTCCGCGATGTGATCGACCGCTTTGGCACCATCGAACGCGGCGATCCGGCCTATTTCGCGCAGCAGTTTCTCAAGTCCACAGGAACCGACCGCGTCGCCGCGCGGCTGCTGCTGGGCAGCATGGCCGATACCGATCCGGCTGACCTTGCGGCTATTACCATGCCCTGTCTGGTGCTTTGCGGCGATCAGGACAACGACAACGGCTCTGCCCCGCGCCTTGCCGAGGCTCTGCCCGATGCGCGGCTCGAAATGATTCCCGGCACCCACATGAGCAGTGTGACCATGCCGCAACTTGGCGATGCGCTGGTGACGTTCCTGACCGCGCGGGCTTGACCCTTGCGGTTTCATCTGTAACCGGAACAGGGATTGCGACACCATCCCGCAAGCCGGGTAGGGTGCATCCTTAAGGGAGACAGATGTTCATGAAATCGCTCGTTTCCGTCGCGGCTGTGGCGGTCGCGCTCGTGTCGGCGCCTGCTCTGGCGCAATCGGCCTCCGTCGATGCAGCCGGCGTGGCCGACTGGGTGAAGCGCGCCGAAGCCGATATCCTGACCGAGTCGGTTGCCACTTCGCGCGCCAACTGGATCTACGCGACCTATATCAACGACGACAGTGCCGCGCTCGTCGCGGCGGCCAACGGCAAGTTCACCGCGCTTCAGGTCGGGCAGGCCAAGCGGGCGGCTGAGTATTCTGCCGTGCCGGGCCTTGCGCCCGATGTGGCGCGCAAGCTGGTGATGATGCGCACCCAGATCACAGGGCCGGCACCGTCCGCACCCGGCGCCACGCAGGAGTTCGCCGCGCTTCAGGCCGGGCTGGAAGGCATCTACGGCAAGGGCACGGGCACACTGCGCGGACAGCCGATCAACGGCAGCGACATCGAGGAGGCGATGGGCACCAATCGCAATCCCGATGAGCTGAAGGAAATGTGGCTTTCTTGGCATGACAATGTCGGCAAGCCGATGAAGGCCGATTATGCGCGCATGATCGCCATCGGCAATGCCGGCGCGCAAGAGCTTGGCTTTTCCGACATGGGGGCGCTGTGGCGGTCGAACTATGATATGGAGCCGGAGGCCTTTGCCGCGCTGACCGAGAAGATCTGGAACGAGGTCAAGCCGCTCTACAACCAGCTTCACTGCTACACCCGCATGAAGCTGAACGAAAAGTATGGCGACGGCGTGCAGCCCAGGACAGGCCCGATCCGCGCCGATCTGCTGGGCAACATGTGGGCGCAGGAATGGGGCAACATCTACGATGTCGTCGCGCCCGCCGGTGCAGGCGATATCGGCTATGATCTGGGCGAGCTGCTTGTCGCCAAGGGCTATGATCCGATCAGGATGGTCAAGGCGGGCGAAGGGTTCTATTCCTCGCTCGGCCTTTCGCCGCTGCCCCAGACATTCTGGCAGCGTTCGCAGTTCGTGAAGCCGCGCGACCGGGATGTCGTCTGCCATGCCTCGGCGTGGAATGTCGACAATGTCGATGATCTGCGCATCAAGATGTGCATCAAGGTGAACGGCGATGATTTCGTGACGATCCATCACGAACTTGGCCACAACTACTACCAGCGTGCCTACAACAGGCAGGATGCGCTCTATCAGGGCGGCGCGAACGACGGGTTCCACGAGGCCATCGGCGATTTCGTGGCACTTTCGATCACGCCGGAATATCTTGTGCAGATCGGCCTGCTTGACCGGGACAAGGTGCCCCCTGCCGCCAAGGATACGGGGCTGCTGCTGCGTCAGGCGATGGACAAGATCGCCTTCCTGCCCTTTGGCCTGCTGATCGACCGGTATCGCTGGGATGTGTTCAACGGCAAGATCGCGCCTGCCGATTACCAGAAGGGCTGGGACGCGATGCGCCTGAAGTATCAGGGCATCGTGCCACCCGCCGAACGCCCCGCCGATGCCTTCGATGCGGGGGCGAAGTATCACGTGCCTGCGAACGTGCCCTACACGCGCTATTTCCTCGCGCGAGTGCTCCAGTTCCAGTTCTACGAGGCGGCATGCAGGCAGGCGGGCTGGAAAGGGCCACTCCACCGGTGCAGCTTCTATGGCAACAAGGACGTGGGCGCCAGGCTCAACGCCATGCTGGAAATGGGTGCGTCCAAGCCCTGGCCCGATGCGCTGGAAGCCTTTACCGGCACGCGCGAGATGAGCGGCAAGGCCATGATCCGCTATTTCGCGCCGCTGACCAAGTGGCTGGCCACCCAGACCAAGGGGCAAGCCTGCGGCTGGTAATACCAACGTCCGATGAGCGTGGCTCATCGGCCATTGGTTAAGCCTGCGCGGCGTTTGAGCATTTCCAGCGCGTGATGCGTCGGCATCTCAGCGCGCTGGTACAAGCGATTGAGGGGCCGCCAATCGGCAGGCCGAAAAAGCGCGACGGGGCGGGGCGTGATGCGATGCACTCCCGCCCTTTTCGCGTTCACCGTCCAGTGCCTCTTGCCGGATTGCTCCATTGGTGGCAGCTTGCCCCAATCAACGAACAGGCCGCAAAGAGCCTTGTCGGTATCGAGGATGCAATGATGGTGAAGAGCCTGCTTGCAGCGCTGGCTGCAGGTGTTCTTGTCCCTTCAGCGGCCAATGCGGCCACGGTCTCGGCAATCCGCCCGGAAGGCGTTGCCGAAGCGCTGAAGAATCTGGGTTACACGGCAGAACTGGCCCGCGATGCGAGCGGCGATCCGCTGATCAATGCCGATATTGGCGGCTGGCAGGCCGCGCTGCTGTTCTACGAATGCAACCCAAAGACGCATGACGGCTGCCAGTCGTTGCAGTTCGTTGCCAATTTCACGCCCGAAAAGAAGTTTACCGCCGAAGATGCCCTGCGTTTCAACCGCAACACGCGCTTTGCCTCGGTCTCGATCGGCAAGGACCAGAGCGTGATGATGACATGGGATCTCGTGACAGGGAAGGGTATCGATCTGGAGGTCTTCTCGAACTCGGTCGATATGTTCCGCAGCGCGATGGACACGCTGGGCACCGAAGTTTTCAAGTAACGGCCCCGGTTCCGGCCACCCCGGACAAAGGGAACGCAACCTCGGCAATCCGCAGGCAGGGCTAGCTGCCTCGGATTGCCTTTTCTTTTGGATGATCGCCGGCTGCGGCGCTGCCGCTGTCAGCGGAACGGCGGTTCGTTGAAGGCGCGCAGCTTGCGGCTGTGAAGGCGCGGACCTTCCTGGCGCAGCAGTTCGCAGGCGGTCGTGCCGATGGCAAGGTGCGCGGCGATGGCCTCTTCGTAGAAGCGGTTGGCTTGTCCCGGCAGCTTGATTTCCCCGTGCAGCGGCTTGTCCGAAACGCACAGCAAGGTCCCGTAGGGCACGCGGAAGCGATAACCCTGCGCGGCAATCGTTGCACTTTCCATGTCGATGCCGACTGCGCGTGAAAGCGAAAGGCGCCGCGCGGAATGGCTGTAGCGCAATTCCCAGTTGCGATCGTCGGTCGTCACGATCGTGCCCGTGCGCATCCGCTTCTTGAGATCGGTTCCGCCTTCGCCCGAAACAAGCGCGGCCGCACTTTGCAGGGCAACCTGCACTTCGGCGATGGCCGGAATGGGGATTTCGGGCGGCAGCACGGGATCCAGCACGTGATCGTCGCGCAGATAGGCATGGGCCAGCACGTAATCGCCGATCTTCTGCGTGGGGCGCAGGCCGCCGCAGTGTCCGATCATCAGCCACGCCTCCGGCCGCAGCACGGCCAGATGGTCGCAGATCGTCTTTGCATTCGACGGACCGACGCCGATGTTGACCAGCGTGATGCCCGAACGGTCCGGCGCGACGAGATGGTAGGCGGGCATCTGGTGGCGCCGCCACGCCGTGTCGGAAAGCCGTTCGCGCGCGTTGTCGATGCGCGCATCAAGGGCGAGGCCACCCGCACCCGTAAGCGCGACATAGCGCTCGCCGTCGATCTGTTGCGCTGCCCAGTCCACGAACTCGTCGACATAGCGGTGATAGTTGGTGAACAGGATATAGCGCTGGAAGTCCTCAATCTGCGTGCCCGTGTAGTGGGCCAGGCGGGCGAGGCTGAAGTCGGTGCGCAGGCCATCGAAGAGCGAAAGCGGCATCGGGCCGTCGCCGATATTGTATTCGCCATCGGCAATCTCGTCGCCAATGTGGGCAAGGTCGGTCGCCGGGAAATGCTTGGCCAGATCCTGCGGGCTGACGCGGCCGATCTGCGCGCCGTAGGCCCCGTCGAGCACGTAGGGGAAGGGGATTTCCTGCGTTGACCGGCAGACCTCGATCTCGACGTTGTAGGCGGTGCGGATCAGGTCGATCTGCTCTGTCAGATAGTCCGCGAACAGGCCGGGGCGGGTGATGGTGCAGGCATAATCGCCACGCTGGGTGAGCCTGCCGAAAGCCCGGCCTAGCGATTCGGTCTGGGGATCATCGTTCAGCCTGATGCGCAGTTCGGGGTAGCAATAGCTGCCGTCGGCCCTTCGCTCCGGGGGCGGCAATGTTCCGTGATTGGCGTATTCGGCGATATCGGCCCGCAGCAGGGCGACGGCGGCATCGAAATGGCGGACGAGTTCGGCGAGGATCTCATCAGTTGCCAGCGAATTGTCAGTTACTTGCATCTGCAACGATTTAGCGCGGCAATCCTTCAGTGCAATGGCACTGCGCCGTGAAATCGTATCCCGGACGGGGCATTTGTGCGCGATGCGTCAAAGTAAAGGGGCGCCCCGCAGGAGCGCCCCCGATACCGTGTTTTCGGCATTCCGGGCGCACCCGGAGGGCCGAAAAGCGTCAGGCTTGTGCTTCTTCGCCGCCTTCCAGCAGCTCAGCCGGGATTTCGCCCGGTTCGGCATTCGGATCATAGGCTTCGGTGAAGCCGCCGGTGTCGTTGTCGAACATTGCGTCGATCACGTTGACGCCCTGCGACTGGAGTTCGGCTTCGTCGGGCGATCGGGCAACGTTGACCTTGACCGTGACCGAAACTTCCGGATGCAGCGAAACCTTGACGTCATAGACGCCAATGGTCTTGATCGGGCGTTCCAGCACGATCATCGCCTTCGTCACCTTGGCGCCCTGTTCAACCAGAGCGTCGGCGATGTCACGAACCGAAACCGAACCGTAAAGCTGGCCCGCGTTCGACGAAGCGCGGATCAGCACGACTTCCTTGCCTTCGACGTTGCCCGCTTCGGCCTTGGCTTCATCGCGGCGAGCAGCGTTTTCGGCTTCGATGCGCGCACGGTTGGCTTCGAAGACCTTGCGGTTGGCTTCATTGGCGCGCAGCGCCTTCTTGTTGGGCAGCAGGAAATTGCGCGCGTAACCGTCCTTGACGGTCACTTCGTCGCCGATGCCGCCCAGCTTCTCGATGCGCTCGAGCAGGATGATCTGCATGTCAGGCGCTCCTTACTTGACGATGTAGGGCAGGAGGCCGATGTGCCGGGCGCGCTTGATCGCCTGGCTCAGCTCACGCTGCTTCTTGGCCGAAACGGCCGTGATGCGGCTGGGAACGATCTTGCCGCGTTCGGACATGAAGCCCTGCAGCAGACGCACGTCCTTGTAGTCGATCTTCGGCGCGTTCTTGCCCGAAAACGGGCAGCTCTTGCGGCGGCGGAAAAACGGACGAGCCATGTCTTATTCCCCTTCGCGTTCACGACGGCGGGTGCGCTCGCGGTCGTTCTTGCGCATCATCACCGAGGGACCGGCTTCGTGCTCGTCGACACGCACGGTCATGTAGCGGATGATGTCTTCGTTGATCTGGGTCTGACGCTCAAGTTCGGCGATCGTCGCGCCGGGAGCTTCGATGTTCAGGAGCACGAAGTGCGCCTTGCGGTTCTTCTGGATCTTGTAGGCCAGCGAACGGAGGCCCCAGGTTTCGGTCTTCGTGACCTTGCCGTTGTTGCTCTCGACGATTTCGGTGGCGGCGGCGGCGAGCGCATCGACCTGAGCCTGGCTCAGATCCTGGCGCGCCAGAAAGACATGCTCATAAAGCGGCATGCTTCGTGCTTCCTTGTCTAACTAACCGATCGCTGGCTTGTCCGCGGGATTGCGGGGCCCCTCCGGCTTTCTTCGTGTTTCACCCGGTTGCGGCAGCAGCCAGCCCTGCGGTGAAGCTGCGGCCCTTAGCGATTCCGCGGCGGAAAGCAAGCAGATTTGCCGCGCTGGACCGGCAGGGCACGTCTTGCATGGGGCCGTTGCCGCAGTTTAAGCCGGGTTTTAATCGTTCGGTGAAACCAAAGGGATCATGATGCTTGTAGAGATCGAACGGCATGGCCCGGTGGCCGTGGTCAGGCTCAATCGCCCTGAGGCGATGAACGCCCTTTCGGCGGCCCTGCGCGCGCAGCTGGCCGAAGCCATGCTGGCCGTGGATGCCGATGACGGGGTTCGTGCCGTGGTGCTGACCGGGGCGGGAGACAGGGCCTTCACTGCCGGGCTGGACCTCAAGGAACTGGGGGCTGATACGTCGCATCTGGGCGCTGCCAATGCGCAGGATGCGGCCCGCAACCCGGTTCGGGCGGTCGAACAGTGCTGCAAGCCGGTGATCGGGGCGATCAACGGTGTGGCGATCACGGGTGGTTTCGAACTGGCTCTTGCCTGCGATGTGCTGATCGCCTCGCACAACGCACGCTTTGCCGACACCCATGCGCGCGTCGGCATTATGCCGGGCTGGGGCCTTTCGCAGAAGCTGTCGCGGATGATCGGTATTGCGCGCGCCAAGGAGCTTTCGCTGACCGGAAACTTTATCGGCGCCGATCAGGCGCTGGCATGGGGGCTGGTCAATCGGGTGGTTCCCGCTGATGCACTGCTGCCGACTGCAATTGCGCTCGCCAATGACATGGCTGGTATCGATCCGCGCATGGCGACCGCCTACAAGCGGCTGATCGATGATGGCTATGGCCTTGCCTTGTCCGAAGCGCTGGCGCTTGAGGCAAGGGTTTCCAGCCAGATGAACGGCGCGGTCGATGCCGCCGAGGTCGAGGCGCGTCGGCGCGCGGTGATGGAGCGGGGCCGCACGCAGTCCTGAAATGCTGGCCTGGTTGAGTTTGGAGCCTAGACCTGCGGCAGAGGGGTCTGGGCAGGTTCGATCCCGGCCGTTTTGGCCTGCGTCCCGCAGAAAAGCAGCGCCGTCAGGCCGTTGGTCCGCGCGACGAGGTAGCTTGCCGTGGCAAGAACCAGCACGGACGAAGACACCAGCAGCCATTGCAGTTCAGCGGCAATCGGCATTGCGCGCACGCGGGGCAGCAGTGCCATCACCCAGACAAGATGGAACAGGTAGATCGCCAGCGCGCCATCGACGAAGAACGAGACTATGCGGCTGGGACCGCGCACCAGCCGCGCCAGCACCCTGAACAGCACCAGTGTCATCAGATAGGCAAGCGGCAACTGGATGGTGCGCAGCACCAGCGCCCCGGCAAGGCCGGGATAGAAGTCCAGCCCAAGGGCCAGGCGGAACATCGGATCGAGCGGCATGTAGATTGCCAGCAGAACTACGATTGCCGCCACGGTCCAGCGCACCGGCAGGTTGAAGAGTTGCGTGCCGATCCCGGAATGCCAGGCAAGCACGCCCAGCGAAAAGGCCGCGCCGTGAAACAGGAAATGCAGCCACAGCAGCGTTTCGGAAGGCGCATCGGGTATGGGCGGCACCCATTCTGCGGCATGGCGCAGCAGCCCCCACAGCGCCAGTGCGCCGAACAACCACAGGCTTTGCGGTCCGCCCAGCAGCATGGCGCGGCGCATCCGCTCTCCCGGTCTGATCCATCGGGCCGGGATCAGCGCGTAAAGCCCGCAATAGCCGAGCAGCACCAGCAGGAACCAGAAATGGTCAAGCGCCAGCGGCAGCCCGAAAAACCGCTCTGATGGCTTGTGCAGCAGGCTTTCCTGCAAGCGGAACTGCAACGCGCCCAGCGTCAGCAGCGCGGCCAGAAAGGGCAGGCCAAGGCGGCGCAGGCGCTCACCCAGCCAGATCCGCGTTCCCTTGCGCTCGCGGATCATCCCGGCAAAGTAGCCCGCCAGCATGAAGAACGCGAACATGCGGAAAGCATGGGTCAACGAGTTCCAGCCGCCGATCAGCAGCGATTGCTGGAAATCGAGCGCGGGCGGTCCGGTTTCGAAGATGGCCTTGGTGGCAACATGAAATGGCAGCCCCAGCAGCAAAAGCACGGCACGCGCCAGATCAAGGTGGTGCAGGCGGGCAGGGGCGGCGCTCATCGCTGCGCCCTAGAGCATTTTTGCCGCCAGTAGAAGCAGAGCTTGCGCGAGGCGGGTTTGTGCCTGCGGTGCGGTGAGGAAGGGGGCTTGTGCCAGACCGCGGCTTCACGCACATCCGCGCGTGAGAGGTGAGTGTCCGTCACCGCCGAGGAAGGAACCGCTGCGCCATGCCATCCGGCCTTATTGCCCTGCTCGACGACGTTTCCGTGATTGCCCGCGCGGCTGCGGCCTCGCTCGATGATGTTGGCGCCGCCGCTGCCAAGGCCGGGACCAAGGCCGCAGGCGTGGTGATCGACGATGCCGCCGTCACGCCCTCCTATGTCACCGATTTCACGCCTGACCGTGAATTGCCGGTCATTGCCCGCATCGCCCGTGGCAGCCTCATCAACAAGCTGGTGATTCTTCTGCCGGTGGCCCTGCTGCTGAGCGCGTTCCTGCCCTGGGCGATTACCCCGCTGCTGATGGCGGGCGGTTTGTTCCTGTGCTTCGAGGGCGCGGAAAAGGTCATGGAAAAGCTGGGCGGCGCCAAGCATGGCGAAACGCTGGAAGACGGTCCGGAGGATGTTGCCAGCTTCGAACAGCAGCGTGTATCGGGCGCCGTGCGCACCGACTTCATCCTCTCGGCCGAGATCATGGCGATTGCGCTGTCCGAAGTTGCGGAGCGGACGATCTTCCAGCAGGCGATGGCGTTGGCGCTGGTGGGCATCGTGATAACCGTGCTGGTCTATGGCGCGGTCGGCCTGATCGTGAAGATGGATGACATCGGCCTCCACCTTGTCCGCAAGGAGGGGGCGGCACGGCAGGCGCTGGGCAGGCTGCTGCTGCGCGCCATGCCGGTTCTGATGACTCTGCTGGCATCGGTCGGCACCGTGGCCATGCTCTGGGTGGGGGGGCAGATCATTCTTCACGGCAGCGAAGTGCTGGGCTTTGCCCCGCCTTCCGCATTTGCACATGGCGTGCAGCACATGGTCGAACATGCCGCCAGCCCGCTTGGCGGCCCTCTTGTCGGTGTGCTCGGCTGGATCACCTATGCGGCGATTTCTGCCGTGGTGGGCCTGATCCTTGGCGGGATTGTTGCCGTGATCGTCCACCTTGTCGCGGCAGCACGCGGCGGCCATTGACGATCCCGGTTTCACCGCAGTCGGGCAATGACCGGGGCAGGCGCTGCCTTACGCGGCGTGGCGCACCGGAAGCCGGGCTGTGCTCGCCTCGCGGTAGTGCCTGATCGCAAACTCGCTCACCAGTCTTTCGAACACATCGTCGTGCAGGCGGCGTTCGAACTCAAGCCCGCTCACCCTCTCGCGGCTCCAGACCACGAAGGCCAGCTTGGGTTGCAGGCCCGGCAGCAGGAGATAAAGCGGCTCGTCGATCCGCAGCTTCTCCAGCCCTTCGATGCGCGCGCCATAGGGGTTGAGATCCTTGAGGATCACCGTCGAACGCTCGGCCCCACGCTTGCAGCGCACCGGCAGTTCGATGCCGACGCGCGGCGCGCGGCGTTTCGCGTCGAAATCGGGGTTCTCGGCATCCAGCCACATGGTCATTCCTCCACTTGCGTTAACCAACGTGTGCAAGGACGGTCGGGATTTCATGCGTTTCAGAGCGGGAATGTGCGGAGCCTCAGGTAAACTTCGCGTTTCCTGCAAGCGCATGCGCCATGATTGCAAGTGCTGGCGTGCCCCGGCTTGCGCTGGATCAAGGCCCGACCGTCAGCACGGTCTAGAAGCCGGGACATCGGGCCATTCGGCCCGCAAGGAGACCCCAGAATGTCCGATACCGCCGCCACGCTGGCTGAACTTGCTCCCGTCCGCCAGCTTGTCACGCGCGATGGCGCCGTGCTTGATGTGCGCTCGGCCTATGCCGAAGACGAGCCTGTGCTTGAAGCCTTCTTCGACCGGGTGAGCGACGAGGATCGCCGTTTCCGCTTTCTTGCCGCCAGCAGGCATGTCGGGCACGATCAGCTTGCGGCGATGACCCATGTGGATCATTGGCGCACCGAGAGCTTCCTTGCCTTTGCGCACGCTGACGGATCGCTTGTCGCATCGGCCATGCTGGCCTGCGATGCGGCGATGGACACGGGCGAGATTGCCGTCTCGATCCGGCGGGACTGGCGCGGTCGCGGCGTGGGCTGGGCCATGCTTGATCTTCTGGCCGAAGAAGCACGCAGGCGCGGCCTTGCGCGCGTGATCTCGATCGAGGACCGCGAAAACCATGCCGCCATCGAACTCGAACGCGAAAAGGGCTTCACGCCTCATGGGATCGAAGGCGATCCGCACCTCGTGATGCTGGAAAAACGGTTCCGCTAGCCCTCGGGTCGCGCTCCGGGGGAAGGGCCGGAGCGAATCAGCACGGGGGGAGGCCGGATAGCGCGCCCGCGCGGTCCGGCCTCATGTTTCACAGCCGGGCCAGCAGATCGCTTGCAAACTGCGACAGGGTATCATCGCGCGCGCCCATCACCACCACGCGGTCTCCCGGCCGGGCGATTGCGGCGATGCGCCCGGCGCAGTCCGCGCGCAGCGGCACATGTTCGGCATTTGCCCCATGGGCGCGGATCATCGCCACGATCCGTTCCGAGCCGACCGAACGATCGACCGTGCCGCCGAAATAGACCGGATCGCACAGGATCGTCACGTCCTCCGCTTCCATCCGCGAGGCGAACACTTTGGCCAGTTCCTCGCCCATCTGGCGCAAGGGGCCATAGCCATGCGGCTGGAAAAAGGCGATCACGCGGCCGGGATGCGCCTTGAGCGTGGCAAGCGTTGCCGCCACCTTTTCGGGGTTATGGCCGAAATCATCGATCACGGTGATGCCCGAAGCCGAGGTGCCGACAATGTCGAAGCGGCGGGCAAGCCCGGTGAAGCCACCAAGCCGTAGTGTGGCCTCGTCCATCGGCAATCCGGCAGCGGTTGCCGCTGCAAGCGCGGCAAGGGCATTGGCCAGATTGTGCCGGCCCGGAACCTGCAAGGCAAGGTCATGGAGCGTGCCGTCGCGCCGGTCGATCACGCGGGCGGCAATCGCGGTTGGCGTTTCGCGGACGGAGCCTGCCACCACGCCAATCGTCGCTTCGGCTGCGAAGCCAAAGGTGATCGCCTGCCGTGCATGGCCGATCAGCGCCATGCTTTCCGGGTCATCGGCATTGACCACGCCGACCTGCGCACTGGCAAGGAAATTACCAAACAGCTTGCGCAGTTCCTCAAGGCTCTTGTGATCGAGGCTCACATTGTTGAGCACGGCAATAGCGGGCCGATAGAGCGCGATGGACCCGTCGCTTTCGTCCACCTCGGAAACGAAAGACCCGCCCCTGCCGACCCGCGCCGAGGCAAAGGGTGCATCAGGGGCGACGAAGTTCTTCATCACCGCGCCGTTCATGATCGTGGGGTCGCGTCCGGTGGCGGTCATGATCCAGCCGATCATGCCGGTGACGGTCGATTTGCCGCTGGTGCCGCCCACGGCAATGCCCTGCGGTGCCGCATTGAACAGCCGGGCAAGCAGTTCCGCCCGGCTCAAACGCTTGCAGCCCAGCGCCTTCGCGCGCACCACTTCGGGAACCGTGTCCTCCACCGCTGCCGAGGCGACGAGCACCTGATCGGCAGAGACAATGCCCGAACCGTCCTGCGCAAAGAGCCGGAATCCCATGCTTTCCAGCCAGCCAAACTTTTCCGGCGTGCGGCCCTGATCGCGGCTGCGGTCCGATCCGGCCACGCGCGCACCCATTCCGTGCAGGATCAGCGCCAGCGGCAGCATTCCCGATCCGCCGATGCCGCAGAAGAACCAGTCCTTCGCCGCAAGATCGGTCGGGGTGGCAAGTGCTTCGGCAAGTGCTTCGTCTGTCATGGCATTCAGCGGTATGCGCCCGCGCCGCTGGTGACAACCACCCGATTGCTGCTTTCACCCGATACGGGAAAGCGGCTAGGGTTGCCTGCATGAGCCGGAACATTGCCATCTGCGCCCCGTCAACGCCGTTCACGCGCGATGATGCGGCCCGCGTTGCGGGGCTCGCTGCGGCAGAGTTTCCCCGGCTCCGGCTTGCCTTTCACGATCAGTGCTTTGCCAGCGAGGGCCATTTTGCCGGGAGCGATGCAGTGCGCCTGGCCGCCTTCGTGGAGTGCGCCAATGATCCCGCTTTTGATGCGGTGTGGTTCGTGCGCGGCGGCTATGGGGCCAACCGGATTGCACAGGATGCGCTGGCGCTGCTCTCTCCGGCGGCTTACGACAAGGTCTATCTCGGCTATTCCGATGGCGGCACGCTGCTGGCCGCGCTCTACCGCGCGCGCATCGGCAGGCAGGTTCATGCCCCAATGCCCACCGACATCCGCCGCGCCGGAGGTGATGCGGCGGTGCGCCGCACACTCGGCTGGCTCTCTGGCATGACCGATGGGCTGGAGCCGTCGCTCAGGGGCGATGGCAGGCCAGCGGTTGCCTTCAATCTCATGACCCTTGCCATGCTCTGCGGCACGCCCTTCATGCCCGATCTTTCGGGCCATGTGGTGATGGTCGAGGAAGTGGCCGAATATGATTACGCGGTCGACCGGCTGCTGTTTCATGTCACCCACGCACTTGCGCCGATGAGCATTGCGGGCCTGCGTCTTGGCCGGGTGAGCGACGTGCCCGAAAACGACCACCCTTTCGGCTGCACGGTCGAGGCCATGGCCCGGCACTGGTGCGCGCGCACGGGCATTGCCTTTCTGGGACCGGCCGATATCGGCCATGATGCTGCCAACAGGATCGTGCCCTTCGGCCTTGCCTCGGCGGCGGGGGCGCAATAGGGGGGCGCGCCATTCATGGTGGTGGGCCGCACAAGAGGAGAGTGAGATGCGCGCATTCGTGTTTCCGGGGCAGGGCAGCCAGAAGGTCGGCATGGGGCTTGAACTGGCCGAGGCGAGCGCTGCGGCCCGCGAGGTCTTCGAGGAAGTCGATGATGCGCTGGGACAGAAGCTCTTCCAGATCATGAAGGAAGGCCCTGAAGACGTTCTGACCCTTACCGAAAATGCCCAGCCTGCCATCATGGCCAATGCCATTGCGGTGCTGCGCGTGATGGAACGCGAAGGCGGCATAACGCTGGCCGAGAAGGCCGATTTCGTTGCCGGGCACAGCCTTGGCGAATACACCGCGCTGTGCGCTGCGGGCGCGTTCAGCCTTGCCGATACTGCGCGTCTGCTCAAGCTGCGCGGGCGGTCGATGCAGGCGGCCGTGCCGGTGGGCGAAGGCGCCATGTGCGCGTTGCTGGGCGCCGATATCGAAAAGGCGAGCGCACTGGCCGAGGCGGCGGCCGAAGGCGAAGTCTGCACCGTGGCCAATGACAACGATCCCACGCAGGTCGTGCTTTCGGGGCACCGCGGCGCGATTGAACGGGCAGTTGCCATGGTCAAGGATCACGGCATCAAGCGCGGTGTGCTTCTGCCGGTCTCCGCGCCGTTTCACTGCCCGCTGATGCAGCCTGCCGCCGAAGCCATGGCCGAGGCGTTCGAGAAAACACCGCCGTCGGCCCTGCGTATCGCGCTCTTCGCGAATGTCACTGCATCGGTTGTGACCGATCCGGCCGAGGTGAAGCGCCTGCTGGTCGAACAGGTTACGGGCCGCGTGCGCTGGCGTGAAAGCGCCATCGCCATGCAGGAAGCAGGTGTCGAACAGTTCATCGAACTGGGCGGCAAGGTGCTTGGCCCGATGGTCAACCGGACGCTGGCCGATGTTTCCGTCACCAGCGTGGTGGGCATGGCCGATATCGAAGCAATCCTGAAGGACATTTGAGTCAGGACCATCTGACAGGCATGGCGCGCCTTGCCGCGCACCGATCTAGTGGAGCGAGATATGGAACAGCGTCTTTTCGATCTGACCGGCATGACCGCCCTTGTCACCGGTGCTGCAGGCGGCATCGGCTCGGCAATCTGCCATGCCCTCGCGCGGCAGGGCGCGCGCATTGCGCTGTCGGGCACCAACCCGGCCAAGCTGCGCGCCTTCCGTGATGAACTGAACGACACTTATGGTCACGATCATGTCGAGATCACCTGCGATCTTTCGAACACCGAACAGGTCGAACACCTCGTTCCGGCGGCGCTCGATACTTTCGGCAAGCTCGACATTCTGGTGAACAACGCCGGGATCACGCGCGACAATCTGGCCATGCGCATGAAGGACGAGGAATGGGATGCGGTCATCCGCGTCAACCTCGAAGCCGCGTTCCGCCTGATGCGGGCGGCCACCAAGCCGATGATGAAGGCGCGCTTCGGCCGCATTGTCTCTGTCACCAGCGTGGTCGGCGCGACCGGCAATCCGGGGCAGGTCAACTATGCCGCTGCCAAGGCGGGGCTGGTCGGCATGTCGAAGTCGCTCGGC
The DNA here is from genome assembly GCF_003171715.1 of Novosphingobium meiothermophilum. Lineage (GTDB taxonomy): Bacteria > Pseudomonadota > Alphaproteobacteria > Sphingomonadales > Sphingomonadaceae > Novosphingobium > Novosphingobium meiothermophilum. The sequence continues at coordinate 85,916 of NZ_QGHL01000007.1, forward strand.
CAGGAACTGGCAAGCCGGGGCGTGACGGTGAACTGCGTGGCGCCCGGCTTCATCCGCACCGCCATGACCGATGTTCTGCCCGATGCCCAGAAGGACGCGCTCAACGCCCGCATTCCGATGGGCCGCATGGGCGAGGGCGCAGATATCGGCGCGGCGGTCGCCTATCTCGCTTCCAGAGAGGCCGGATACGTGACCGGGCAGACGCTGCACGTCAACGGCGGCATGGCGATGCTCTCCTGAGGCGGATTTCGGGGGTTTTATCCCCAGTTTAGGGCACAAGGGCGGGACCGGTGCTTGCCGAGTCCCGCCTCTGCGTTAAGACAGGCAGTCCGAACCAGATGCCGGGGTCGTGATTCCCCGGCTCAACCATATTCACGGGGCAGGGCTTCGGCCCGGTCCTCCGGGGGATCGAGACGAGAATGAAGGCGACGATTGAACGCGCGACGCTCCTGCGCTGCCTGTCCCACGTCCAGTCGGTGGTGGAACGCCGCAATACCATTCCGATCCTGTCGAACGTGCTGATCGAGGCTTCGCCCGACAGCACCGTTCGCCTGATGGCGACCGACCTTGATCTCCAGATTGTCGAGACCATGCCCGCCAAGCGTGTGGAAACGCCCGGCGCCATCACGGTTTCGGCGCATCTCCTGTTCGACATCGCGCGCAAGCTGCCCGATGGCAGCGAAGTGAGCCTTGAGACGACCGACAACCGGATGATCGTAAAGGCCAACCGCAGCCGCTTCCAGTTGCCCACGCTGCCGCGCGACGATTTTCCCGTGATCGTGGAAGGCGATCTGCCCACCAGCTTCGAGATCCCCGCGCGCACGCTTGCCGAACTGATCGACCGCACACGCTTTGCCATTTCCACGGAAGAGACGCGCTATTATCTGAACGGCATCTTCCTGCACGTCTCGGATGAGGCCCAGCCCGTTCTCAAGGCGGCCGCAACGGATGGCCACCGGCTGGCGCGCTTCACCATTCCCCGCCCCGATGGCGCGGAAGGAATGCCCGATGTGATCGTGCCGCGCAAATGCGTGGGCGAACTGCGAAAACTGCTTGAAGACGTGCTGGATTCGGCGGTGCTGGTCGATCTTTCCGCAAGCAAGGTGCGCTTCACCCTGGGCGGCGAAAATGGCGTTGTGCTGACCAGCAAACTGATCGATGGCACTTTCCCGGATTACAGCCGCGTGATCCCCACCGCCAACGACAAGCTGCTGAAACTCGATCCGCGCGCCTTCTACGAAGGCGTGGATCGTGTGGCCACCATCGCCACCGAAAAGACCCGCGCGGTCAAGATGGCGCTCGATAATGATCGCGTCACGCTGTCTGTCACCAGCCCGGACAATGGCACCGCCGCCGAAGAACTGCCCGCCAGCTATGGCGCGGCAGGCTTCGAGATCGGCTTCAACGCAGGCTATCTCAAGGATATCCTCAGCCAGATCGATGGTGATACCGTGGAACTGCATCTTGCCGATGCGGGCGCACCCACCCTTATCCGCAAGGACGACAAGAGCCCGGCGCTTTATGTGCTGATGCCCATGCGGGTTTGATCGCCATCGCAAGACAGCATGAAGGCTGTGCAGGGCGGGCAAAGGGTTAACCGGTTCCTGCCAGCCGCACCGGTAATCCCGGCAATGTCCTGATTACCGTGTTTGAACCGAACCCGTGGGAAATGTCATGCGTCCCAGGAGTTCACGTTCATGTCGCACGCACACGATGCCGAAACCGCTGCCCGGAAGCTGAAGTTCTTCAATATCGGGTCCGAGGATCTTTCCCGGTTCGCGCATATTGCCGAGGCCATGCGGCGTCATGCCCCGCCCGCGCTTGACGCTCTTTACGACCAGATCGCCGCAACGCCGGAAACCGCGCGCTTCTTCGGTTCGCGCCAGATGATGAAGCACGCGCGTGACAAGCAGATCGATCACTGGGCCGCGATGTTCGGCGGTGGCGTTGATGCACGCTACTTCGAAAGCGCTGAGCGCGTGGGCAACATCCACGCTCGCATCGGGCTGGAGCCGGGCTGGTATATCGGCGCCTATGCCACGGTTCTGGAACGCATCGTCAATGCCATGTTCTCCGGCTTCGGCGCCTTCTTCCGCCGTCGGCAGATCGCGCGTTCGGTCGGGTCGATGATAAAGATGGCCCTGCTCGACATGGAAGTGGCGCTGTCGAGCTATTTCAAGGCCGAAGAAGCTGCCCGCATTGCCGTGATCGACGAGGTCAGCGGCGCGCTCAAGGCCATGGCCTCAGGCGATTTTGCCACAAGGGTTCCGGACCTTCCCGCTGCCTTTGCCGAATTGCAGAAGCACCTCGACGGGATGCGGCTTCAGGTTTCGGGCGTGCTGGCCGATGTCGCGGACACGTCGGGATCGGTGGATCTGGGGGCGCGGGAAATCCGGCAGGCGTCCGATGATCTGGCCCGCCGCACCGAACAGCAGGCTGCCAGCCTCGAGGAAGCCTCCGCAGCGATGACCACACTGGCCGCCACGGTCCGCTCCGCGGCCGACGATGCGCAGCACATGCACGGTTCGGTCCAGCAGGCCCATGGCGAGGCTTTGCGCGGCGGAGAAGTGGTGGGCGAGGCCGTATCGGCAATGAACGACATTCACACCTCGGCGCAGGAAATCGGCAAGATCATCTCGGTGATTGATGGCATTGCCTTCCAGACCAACCTGCTTGCCCTCAACGCGGGGGTCGAGGCAGCCCGCGCGGGCGATGCAGGGCGCGGCTTTGCCGTGGTCGCCACCGAAGTGCGCGCCCTTGCCCAGCGCACCGCCGATGCCGCGCGCGACATCAAGCAGCTCATCAGCCAAAGCTCGGTCCAGGTGGAGCGCGGCGTCAGTCTTGTCGGCCAGACGGGCGAGACATTCGCCGTCATCGTCGATCAGGTGGGCCACGTCGCCCAGCTTGCCAGCAACATCGCCCGCATGGCGCACGAACAGGCCGCAAGCATCGGGCAAGTGCGCGAAACCGTGCGCGAGATGGACACGATGACCCAGCAGAATGCCGCCATGGTCGAGCAAGCCACCGCCGCAGCGCGCAGCCTTGCTGGCGAGGCCGACCGGCTGTCCACGCTCGTGTCGCGCTTTCGGCTTGAGCAGCAGGGCGCACAGCAGCAGAGCGGGGCGGGGGCCGCGCGGCTCCTTCACGCGGCCTGAACCGGGGCGGCTTTATTCGGCCGCTTCAAGCATGTCTGCGCGCTGCGGCCCACGAATGAGGCCGCCCGGCGTTGCGCCGGTCCATTCGCCCCGGCGGAATGTCACCTTGCCGCTCTTGATCGTGTAGTCATAGCCTTCGGCCTTCTGGAGCAGCCGCTTGCCGCCCGCGGGAAGATCGAATGCGAGCCACGGCTTGAGCAGCCTGAGGTTGTCGAGGTCGATCACGTTGATGTCGGCAATGTAACCCGGTGCCAGCACGCCGCGATCGTCAAGGCCATAGAGCCGAGCCGTATCGCGGCACTGGCGCTGCACCGCGCGTTCAAGGCTGATGCGTCCGCCTTCACGGCCTGCACCGCGCGGCCGGTCGCGCACCCAGTGCTGAAGCATGAACGTGGGGCTGGCCGCATCGCAGATCGTGCCGCAGTGCGCCCCGCCATCCGAAAGCGAGTTCACCGTATCGTCGGCGGCCTGCAACTCTTCAAGAAAATCAAGGTTGCCATCGGCATAGTTGAGGATCGGCAGATAGAGGAAGCCGGTGCCATCGTTCTCCATCAGCGTGTCATAGGCAAAGGCATCCGGCGCTATGCCTGCGGCCTTGGCGCGGGCCAGAACGCTGGCTTGGGGCTGCGGTTCGTAGTCGAAGCCTTCGTCCATCACGAACTGGTTGTGCCAGCCTTGAGAGATCATCATCAGCAGGCCGATGATGTCGCTTTCGGGATAGACGTTCTCTTCCGCAAGGATGCGGGCGCGCACCGCCGGGTCTTTCAGCCGGGCAAGCTGTTCGTTCCACGGCAGATCGGCAATCGCGGCATAGCTGGGGCGGAAGCGGAAGGGGTGGATCGTTCCCTGCCACGCCATGATGACCCCGTTTCCGCGCAGCGCAATCTGCGCCACGATATTGGCGCCCTGCGCATTCTGGCGGCGCATCTCGGCAATCTGTTCGTCAAGCGGCATCTCCTTGGCGATGGATTGCAGCGCGGCGAAGGTCACGGGCAGGCCGGTTTCGCGGCTCAGTGCGCCCATCCAGCCGAACTCGTTCCATTCGCGTTTCATGTCCGATGCCATTTCGAACACGCCGTGGCCCACCCGGCCCATGGCGCGGCCGATCTCGATCAGTTCCTCGGCGGTGGCCGTGGTGCCGGGCACCACTTCGCCATCAACCGACTTGTGGATCACGGTGCGGCTGGTGGAAAAGCCCAGTGCGCCCGCCCGCACGCCTTCTTCCACGATCGCGGCCATCTGGCGGATGTCATCGGGTGTGGGCACCGCGCCGGGCCTTTCCCGCTCGCCCAGAACATAGGCGCGCACCGCACCGTGTGGCACATGGGTTCCGATATCGACCGTGCGGGGCATCTTCTCCAGCGCATCAAGATACTGCGGGAAGGTTTCCCAGTCCCATGTCATGCCCTCGGCCAGGGCGGTGCCGGGAATGTCCTCCACCCCCTCCATCAGACCGATGAGCCAGTCATGCCGGTCGGGCGCGGCCGGGGCAAAGCCGACGCCGCAGTTGCCCATGATGACCGTGGTGACGCCATGCCACGAGGAAGGCGCCATTTCCGGATCCCACGTGGCCTGTCCGTCGTAATGGGTATGCACATCCACCCAGCCCGGCGCGACAATACGGCCTGACGCGTCGATCTCCTCGGCGGCATTGCCGCGCACCGTGCCGATGGCGGCGATCAGCCCGTCCTTCACGGCCACATCGCCGGTAAAGCGCGGGGCGCCGGTGCCATCGACGATGGTTCCGTTTCTGATGATGAGGTCATAGGCAGGTGTCTGACTGGCAGGCATGGGCAGGCTCCTTCTCCTGCGCTGGCCGACTCGCTGCGGGCGGCCTTGCGCATTAATCATGCGATTAAGTCAGAGGATGGCCGCGCGGTCAATCGTGCGGGCGCTGCGCATTCGCGATCATCTGGCCCGGATCATCTCCTCCACGTCCACGAACTTCTCGCGCGGGGCATCGCTTCGGGCCCGCGCCTGTTCGGCTTCCTCGATCCTTTTCCAGTCATCGAAGCTGACAACCTCAAGGCCGCGCCTTGCAGCCAGAGCGTCGAAACCCTCGCGGCCCGCCTTGCCCCGGCTTGAAGGGAAATCCTCGGCGATCATGTCGACCACGCCGAAGCCGTCGGGGCGATTGGTCCCGATGGTGCCCGAAGGCCCGCGCCGCGCCCAGCCGACACAGTAAAGCCCTGGCAGGATGCGCCCTTCATCATTGGCAAAGCGCCCGGCCCGCTCATCAAACGGCACACCGGCAATGGGCGATGTCTGATAGCCGATGCAGGATACCACCAGATCGGCGGGGATTTCGTAGAACGTGCCCGTGCCCACCGCCCGGCCAGCCTCCACGCGGGTGCGTTCGACCGAGAGCGCACGAACCCGGCCATCACCTACAAGCCCGCGCGGCGCCGCGAAGAAATCAAACTCCACTTCCAGTGGCAATTCGCCGCGGATGCTTTCGGGAATAGCGGCGAAAGAGCGCAGATGCGCCACCGATTTGCGGATGCCGGGTTCCAGCAGTGCATCTTCGGCCGCATCGGGCAGATCGCGCGGATCGACATAGGGGGCCGCGCGCGAAAGCTGGCCCAGTTCGCCCAGTTCCTTCGGGGTCATCATGATCTGGTGCGGTCCGCGCCTGCCAAGGATCACGATGCGGCGGATCCTCGATGCCATCAGCGCATCAAGGGCGTGCGCCACGATGTCGCTCCCGGCAAACTCCTCGCGCGTCTTGGCAAGGATGCGGGCAACGTCGAGCGCCACGTTGCCCATGCCGATCACCACCGCGGTTTGTCCCGAAAGGTCGGGTGAAAGCGCGGCAAACTCTGGATGACCGTTATACCATCCAACGAAAGCCGCACTGCCGAACACGTTGCCCAGGTGATCGCCGGGAATGCCCAGTTCCCTGTCACGCGGCGCGCCTGTGGCCAGCACGACCGCATCGTAAAGCTCTTGCAATTCGCCGATTGCCACATCCTCGCCAACCTTGACGTTGCCCAGAAAGCGGACATTGCCGCAAAGCGCGGTCTGCTCATAGCGGCGGGTCACGCCCTTGATCGACTGGTGATCGGGCGCCACGCCGAAGCGGATCAGGCCATAGGGGACTGGCAGCATGTCGAAGATGTCGATGCAGACATCTTCGCCCCACAGTTTCTGTGCAGCTTCGGCGGTATAGTATCCGGCCGGTCCCGAACCGACGATGGCGATATGTCGCATGGCCTCTCCCCAGCCTGTCGATCCCGTCCATCCGCGTGGCCGAGTCTCGCCTGCGGATGCTATCGCCTTGCCGGGAAAAGAAAAGCGTCTCGCGGCGGTCGGGGCGCTCTATCCCTGCTCGTCCAGAAAGGCGCGCAGCAGGTCGATGAAGCGTTCGCGCTGCGAGAGCATGAACAGGTGTCCGCCGCCGCGAAACATCTCCAGCCGGCTGCCCGGAATGGCATTGTGCAGGAGATGCGCGTTGGCTGGCGGCACGAGCTGGTCTTCCTCGTCGGCCATGACCATGACCGGCATCCGCAACATCGGCAGGAACGGCAGGCTGGTCCAGCTGGCGAAGGCGGCAAGCTGATAGGAAAAGCCGAGCGGCGAGGGCGCCTTGGCAGCGTTGAGCGAGACCCGTGCGCTTCCCCCGCCGTTGTAGATCGCGGCAAGATTGCGCTTCAGCGTCTTTTCAACGGTATATTCGCGCGGGTCCGCCATGTGGGCCAGCATGGCGGCATTGCCGGGCACCATCGTTGCGCCTGCCGCCGTTGCCGCAAGAACGAGGCGCCCCGTGCGGGTGCGGTGCTGGAAGGCGAACTGCTGCGCCACTGCGCCGCCCCAGCTTATGCCCAGAATATCCGCCTCGGCAATGTCCAGCCGGTCAAGCAGCGCGGCCGTGGTCAGCGCCATGCACGGGATGGTATAGGGCAGCACCGGATCGGGCGAACTGCCGATCCCCGGCATGTCGAAGCAGATCACCTCCCTCTCCGGCAGGGCGCGGGCCAGAGGCGCAAGCATTTCCAGATTCATGCCTATGCCGTTCAGCATCACCAGCGGGCGATGCGCGGGGTTCGGGCCATCCCTGCGGTCAACGTGCCAGCGGGCGATGTGCAATCGGCGCCCCCCGACGCCGATGGTTGATCGAATTGCTGTGTCCGGCATCGTTCCTGTCCTGCGCAGTCTGGCGATTAGCATCTTCGCACTCGCAGCAAAAGCGTCTCGGCGAAAGGATGTTTAACCGTTTCTCAAACCAACCCGGTGCATTCCCGCGGGCATGTCACTCGACGAGCCTGTCAAGATTCCGAATCCCGAACCGGTTGCGCGCGAATATGCCCGTACGCATCGCCGCGAACGGGTGCCGGTGACAGCGGGGCGCGAGGTCGGGGCCAGCTTCCTTTTCGGCAGCGATCCCTCGAACAGGCTGATTGCGCCGGAGTGGCCGCGCATGGCCGTGCCGATGGTTCTGGTGCCCGGCGCTGTCGCGGCGCTGAACCTCGTGGTGCCCAACCTTTTCAGTATCGTGCTGCTGCTGCTGGCGGGGTTGGTGACGCACCTGTCCGGCTTCGCGGTTCGGCTTGAAGCAGATCGCCCGATGGATACGGGCCAGCGCATGGTCATGATGGGCGGCGCGGTGGCGTTCCCGATGTTCCTGTTCGGCTCTGCACTGGGCATCTGGGGCGAGTTCGGCCAGATCGACTGGTTCTACTGCCTTGTTGCCGTGGCGATCGTTTCGCTGCTGGCAACCATCGTCCAGTCCGGCCGTCTGATCGGCGTGCTGGCCGTGCAGGTCTCGGTCTGGTCCGGCATCACTTGTGTCGCCAGCACGATCGGCGGCTATTTCTCGCTCGTCGTCGGCGTGGCGATTGCGATTGCGGCCTATCTGCGCCAGCGCAGGATCGACCTGATCCTGCGCGAGAAGGCGGAGAACGACGCGCGCATCCAGACCCGTGCGCAGGAAATCCTGGCCGATTATGAAGAAACGGGGCAGGGCTGGTTCTGGGAAACGGACCGCCGCGGGCACCTGACCTATCTTTCGAAGCCCGTCGCCGGGATACTCGGACGCAAGGTCGATGATCTGCTGGGCCGTCCCTTTTCTGAGCTGTTCAACCTTGCCGAACAGGCGGGCGAGGGCGAGCGCACGCTGGCCTTCCACCTTTCCGCGCGCGCCAGCTTCAGCGAACTTGCCGTGCGTGCGGCCACGCCTGATGAAGAACGCTGGTGGTCGATCACCGGACGCCCCACATACGATACGTTCAACAACTTCACCGGTTTCCGCGGTTCCGGCACCGACCTGACCGAAAAGCGCCGTTCGCAGGAGCACGCCTCGCGGCTGGCTCATTTCGATTCGCTCACCGGGCTGTCGAACCGTTTCCGCATGTCGCAGACGCTGGAGAAGATCCTGCTTGCGCCGCAGCTTCATCACCGCGCCTGCTCGGTGTTCCTGCTCGACCTTGATCGGTTCAAGCAGGTCAACGATACGCTGGGCCATCCGGCGGGGGATGCGCTGCTCAAGCAGGTGGCACAGCGGCTTGAGCGCGTGGTCGGCAAGATGGGCCGTGTCGGGCGCCTGGGCGGCGACGAGTTCCAGGTCATCATGCCGGGCAAGATCGACCGCGATCAGCTTGCGCACCTGGCCTTGCGCATCATCGAAAGCCTGTCGCAGCCCTATTCGATCGAAGGCAGCCGGGTGATGATCGGCGCATCGGTGGGCATCGCGCTCGCGCCTGATGATGGCGTGACCAGCGAAGCCCTTATCCGCAATGCCGACCTTGCGCTCTACGCCGCCAAGGATGGCGGGCGCGGCCGCTATCACTTCTATGCGCCCGATTTGCACAGCGATGCCGAAGAGCGGCGCAAGATGGAAGAGGACCTGCGCGATGCAGTCGCGAATGGCGGGCTGGAACTCTATTACCAGCCGGTCGTCCAGACCACGACCGAGAAGATTACCGGCTTCGAGGCCCTGCTGCGCTGGAACCACCCCGAACAGGGCTGGATCAGTCCGGCCCGCTTCATTCCCATCGCCGAGGATACCGGTCTGATTGCCCCGATCGGTGAATGGGCCTTGCGCACGGCCTGCCGCGATCTGGCGAAGTGGCCGGAAAACGTGCGCGTTGCGGTGAACGTCTCGCCGCTGCAATTTGCCAATCCTTCGCTGCCCGTCATCGTCACCAATGCCCTGGCCAATGCCCAGGTTGCGGCCGAACGGCTTGAACTGGAAATCACCGAAAGCGTGTTCCTCAACGATGACGAGGGCACCGACCAGATGTTCAAGTCGCTGAAATCCATCGGTGTGCGCCTTGCGCTCGATGATTTCGGCACGGGCTATTCCTCGCTCGGCTATCTGCGTTCGGCCCCGTTCGACAAGATCAAGATCGACCAGTCGTTCGTGCGCGGTGCCACCCAGCCGGGCAGCCGCAACGGTGCGATCATCGCATCCATCGTCAGCCTTGCCGAATCGCTCGGCATGGAAACCACTGCCGAAGGCGTGGAAACGCTCGACGAACTGGATCTGGTGCGCATGCTCGGATGCAGTCACGTGCAGGGATACATCTACGAACGCCCGCTTTCCGCCACCAGCGCTGGCGCACGCCTGTCAACCGGCCTTATCGCCATTGCGCAGGGGCCGCGTTCGGCGCGTGCGGCCCGTCATTCGATGCTGCGCAAGGTCGTGCTCGATCACGGTGGCCACCGCTACAACGCGATGATCCGCAACATCAGCCAGATCGGCGCGATGATCGAAGGTTTGTGGAACGTGCCGCCCGGCACGATCTTCCGCGTGATTCTGGCCGAGAACCACATCGTCACGGCAACCTGCCGCTGGTGCAACGAGGACCGCATGGGCGTCGAGTTCTCGCAGCCGCTGCGGCTGGATGACAATGGCCGCATCGCCGCCGTTGTCGCGCGGATCGCGGCAGACGCGGAGCCTGACGAAATAGCTCCGCGCAAAGTGGGATAGGCAGGCAAGAACCGCTGCGCACGCGGGGCTGCTGAGGCCGGCCGAAAGCGGCCGGGCCGCGCCCTTCAGCCCAGCGCGGCCTGCTTTTCTTCCGCCAGCCGGTCAAGCTCGGCGCGGCTCTTCCTTTCCGCTGCCGTCTTGAGCTGACCGCACGCCGCATCGATGTCGCGCCCGCGCGGCGTGCGCACCGGCGCGCTGATGCCCGCCTCGAACACGATATTGGCAAAGCTGCGTATGCGCTCCGGGCTGGAGCACTCATAAGGCGCGCCCGGCCAGGGATTGAACGGGATGAGGTTTACCTTGGCGGGCAGCTTGTATTGCCGGATCAGGCGGACCAGTTCGCGCGCGTCCTCGTCGCTGTCGTTCTTGTCCTTCAGCATCACGTATTCGAAAGTGATGCGCCGTGCGTTCGAGGCGCCGGGATATTCCGCGCAGGCTTTCAGCAGTTCCTCCAGCCCGTATTTGCGGTTGAGCGGGACGATCTCGTCGCGCACTTCCTTGGTCACGGCATGGAGCGAGACGGCAAGGTTGACCCCGATTTCCTCGCCGCAGCGCGCCATCATGGGCACCACGCCGCTGGTCGAAAGCGTGATTCGCCGCTTCGACAGGGCCAGCCCGTCGCCGTCCATCACCAGTTTCAGCGCATCGCGCACGTTGTCGAAATTGTAGAGCGGCTCGCCCATGCCCATCATCACGATGTTGGTCAGCAGGCGGCCGTCAGACGTATAGGCGCTCGCGGCGTCTTCGTCGTCATCGTCGAAATCGAGACCGGCCATGGTGCCGATGCGCGTGTCGTTGGCCTTGGGCCATTCGCCCAGCGCATCGCGGGCCAGCATGACCTGCCCGACGATCTCGCCCGGCGTAAGGTTGCGCACCAGCCGCATCGTGCCCGTGTGGCAGAAACGGCAATTGAGCGTGCAGCCCACCTGGCTGGACACGCACAGGGTTCCCCGGTCGGCATCGGGAATGAACACCATTTCGAAGTCGTGCTTGTCCGCCGTGCGCAGCAGCCACTTGCGCGTGCCGTCGGCAGAGACCTGCGCTTCGACGATTTCAGGGCGCCCGATCACGAAGCGTTCGGCAAGCCAAGGGCGCATCGCCTTGGCAATGTCGGTCATGTCCGCAAAATCGGTGACACCGCGATGATAGAGCCAGTGGAACACCTGCTTGGCGCGCAGCCGGGCCGCCTTCGCATCAAGACCGGCGGCCGCGAACAGTTCGGCAATCCGGCCGCGCGGCAGACCGATGAGGTCCACGCGCCCGTCTTCACGCGGGGTTACGCCATCGATCAGGCCCGGCCGGGGCACGGGCACGGGATCGAGATGCCCGGCGATGGGCATGGTGGCGGGAAGCGAGGGGCTGGTATGGTCCGGGGCGTGCATCGCGCGCATATAGGGCCAAGCCTGCCATCAAGCAAACCCGCAGCCGTCGGCGCCTCTGCGCCGGTTGCCGGCTTTGGCGAGCCGCGCGGCGCTGTGCGAAAGATTAAAATAAGAACAACTATCCTAATTGAAATGCATACGGCGCATTGATAAAAATCCAGTCACATTATCTATTTTTCATATCGGTCTGCTTGGTGCATCGGGGGAAGCGAGAACAAACCAGTGATCTGGATGGGAGATTTTCATGAGCGACAGATTCCTTCTCCGCTGTGCGGTTTCGCTTGCCGCGATCTGCACCGCGTTGCCGGCCCATGCACAAGAAGCGCAGGAAGCCTCTGAAGATGCCGGCCTTGCCGATATCGTCGTTACCGCGCAGCGCCGCGAGGAAAGCCTCCAGCGGGCCGCCGTTGCCGTCACCGCCATCACGGGCGCCGCGCTTGATTCGGCGGGCATCACGGAAGTGGTGGACTTGCAGAAGCTGGTCCCGGCGCTGGCCGTTGCGCCCACTGGCGGCACCACCAGCTTCTTCCTGCGCGGCGTCGGCACCAATTCGCAGAACTCCTTTGCTGAAAACGCGGTCGCCTTCAACTTCAACGGCGTCTATGTGGCGCGTCCTTCCGGTCCTGCGGGGGTCTTCTACGATCTGGCCCGCGTCGAAGTGGTGAAGGGGCCGCAGGGCACGCTCTATGGTCGCAACGCCACCGGCGGCGCTATCAACGTCATTCCGCGCAAGCCCGAACTGGGCAAGTTCGGTGGCGACATCCGCGCCGAATACGGCAATTACGACAGCAAGAAGGCTTCGGCCGCGCTGAACATTCCGATCGGCAATTCCGCTGCCCTGCGCATTGCCGGGCAGGTTGTCGATCGCGATGGTTTCCTTTCCGACGGCTACAGCGATGACCGCGGCGAAGGCGTGCGCGCTTCGCTTCTGGTCGAGCCTGCGGCGGGCTGGTCGGTGCTGCTGGTCGGCGACTATTTCAACCAGCATGGCAAGGGCTGGGGCAGCGTGCTGCTTCCCAACAGCCGCTTTGCGGTGCCCGACATCAACCGCCACATCGGCATTTCCAGCCCTGAGGCGCAGGCCGCGATCCGCACGCTTGCATCCACCCTGTTCGCGCCGCCGTTCTGCGGTGGTCCGGGCGGTTTCGTGACCAGCGGCTGCATCGATCTGCCTGCCGACAACGGCTTCCTCGACAACCAGTTCTACGGCCTGAGCGCAACGCTTGAGGGTGACCTCGGCTTCGCAACGCTCACCATCCAGCCTGCATGGCGCAAGTCCGACATCAACTTCGTCACCTATCTGCCGGGCTTCCGGGGTGAAGTGGTCGAGGATGCAGAGCAGTATTCTGTCGAGATGCGTCTTTCGTCGAACGGCAACGGTCCTCTTCGCTATGTGCTGGGTGCCTTCTATTTCAGCGAAGACCAGAACGCGCTGAACTTCTTCCGTCAGGGCGATCTTTCGACCACGCGCTTCACGCCGAACATCAAGACCGAAAGCTATGCGGCGTTCGGCCAGTTCACCTATAGCCTCACCGATACCTTCCGCCTCGTGGCGGGCGGGCGCTACACCAAGGAAACCAAGGACCAGCTCACCGCCACGGTTTCGGGCGGGCGTCCCGGTCCGGTCAATCCGCCGCTGGGGGCGCCGTTCCCCGGTGCTCTCTCGTTCGAACGCTTCACCTGGAAGGCCGGGGTGGAATGGGATGCGGGGCCGTCGTCGCTGGTCTATGCCGATGTTGCCACGGGCTTCAAGTCGGGCGGGTTCTTTGTTGCCGCCCCGCCGGAAAACACCTTCGCTCCCGAAACGCTCACCGCCTATACGCTTGGCACCAAGAACCGCTTCTTCAACAACAAGTTGCAGCTCAATCTTGAAGCGTTCTACTGGGATTACACCAACCAGCAGATCACCTTCGTGGGCGGTGTGCGCACGGCGGGCGGCATCTTTGCCCAAGGGTCGCGCACCGAGAACGCGGGCAAGTCGCGGATTTATGGTCTTGAAGCCGAAGTGCGCTTCCAGCCCACCCGCAATGACCGGTTCGACATGAACGTCCAGTATCTGAACGGGAAATACAACAGCCTCCAGACGGCGAACTTCTCGGCCACCGGCGCACCCGTGGCAACGGGCTGCACCATCCTTGGCAGCCGCCTTGCAAACCCCGGCGTGCCCGGAAACAACGCCCGCTTCTTCGATCTCGACTGCTCCGGCAAACCGGCGGTGCAGGCGCCCGAATGGACGCTCGGCCTTGGCTATGAGCGCGGCTTCGACGTGAGCGACAAGATGCGCCTGCTGCTGGGTGCGCGCACCAGCATTGAATCGAGCCGCTTCCTCAACGCCAACTACCGCGAGGATGAAAAGCAGGGCAGCTTCATGATGTCGGATGCCTACGTAACGCTCGAAGGCGATGGTGGCCGCTGGACCATCACCGGCTTCATCAGCAACATCGAAGACAAGGAAGTTCTGGTCCGCGCCGGAACGCGCCCGATCCTCGATTTCTCGGTCGGCACATTCGCGCCGCCGCGCACCTACGGCATCCGCATGGGCTATTCATTCTGATTCGGCGCGATTCCCGCCTGGGGTCTGCCACGCGCTGGCTGGGAACCGCTCTTGGCGCGCTCGCTCTTGTGGGGGGCACGCCTTCGGCCATCGCGCGCGACGCGGTGGCCGAAGGCGGCGCATTCATCACGCTGGGCACGATGGGTGGGCCGGTTGCCGATGGCAAGCGATCGCAACCGGCCAACCTGCTCGTTGCGGGCAGCGATCTCTACATCGTCGATGCAGGTGATGGCACGGTGCAGCAACTGGCGAAGGCTGGTTTCCAGCTTCCGCAGGTGCGGGCCGTATTCCTCAGCCACCTCCATGTCGATCACACGGGTGGACTTTCGGCCATCCTCGGTCTACGCAACCAGACCAAGGTTGCCGTGCCGCTGGTCGTCTATGGACCGCCCGGCACGCGGGAACTGGTAGCGGGCATTGTCGCCTCGATGCGGCCTGCGGCCCTCGCCGGCTATGGCATTCCCGGCCAGCCCTGGGACGATCCTGCCGCCATGGTCGAGGTGGTGGAGATGGGGGATGGCTTCACCCGGACGATCGGCACCATGAACGTGCGCGCCGTTCAGAACACCCACTATGATTTCGTCCCCGGCAGCGCCGAGGACCGGGCCTTTAAGTCGTTGTCCCTGCGGTTCGATCTGCCAGATCGCTCGATCCTCTACACCGGCGATACCGGGCCTTCGCCTGCGGTGGAAAAGCTGGCCCGCGGGGTTGATCTGCTGGTCAGCGAGATGATCGACATTGACGCCACGCTTGCAACGGTGGCGCGCAATTCGCCGAACATGCCGGAAAAGGCCAAGGCCGATCTGGTGCAGCACCTGACGACTCACCACCTTACCCCGAAGGACGTGGGTCTTCTGGCCAGGCGCGCGGGTGCAAAGGCGCTGGTCGTGACGCATTTCGCGGGCGGCACCGCTGGGCCTGAGCGGCTCAGCGCCATCGTGGATCTGGTGCGCAAAACCTATTCCGGCCCGGTCACGCTCGCCAAGGATCTCGACCGGTTCTGAGCCTCCCCGCGCGCGCGGCTATACCGGCCAGCCTGCGCGGGCGTAGGCTGAATCCCAGAACATCCATTCATAGCGCGTCGCCGTGCGGAACGCGCGCGCCATGGCACTGCGCGTCTCCTGCGTTGCGGCAGCGGCGGCCTCGTCCACCAGATCGCGCGCGCGCGCGGTCGCGCCGCCGAACTCCGGGGTGGCATAGGTATCGATCCATGCGGCGTAGGGATTGGGCGAAGCGGCCTTGGGCTTGATCGCGCATCCCACCTCCCAATAGACCCAGAAGCATGGCAGGATGCCCGCCACCAGTTCAGCGTAACTGCGCGTGGCGGCCAGATGGCCAAGGAAGCTGGAATAGCCAAGGCAGGCAGGCGTTGGCTCTGCGGCCCGCACTTGCGCCTCGTCCACCCCGAACATGGCGAAGTAGGATCGGTGCAGGCTCTCCTCCACCATCACCGCAACCTTGGCCCCGTCAGACCATTCCGCCCGCGCCGCCGCGGTTGGCGCCTTGGCCGCGGCCAGCGCCAGCACGCGGGCATATTCGCCAAGATAGAGGCTGTCCTGCACGATGTAGTGCCGAAAGGCGTCCTGCTCCAGCGTGCCCTGCGCCAGTTCGGCGAGAAACGGCAGGTCAAGGATCTGGCGGCGCACCGGCAGCATCTCTTCCCAGATCGCGTTGCAGAAGCTCATGGCAGATCCTCCTCCTTCAGAAGCGGATGGTGGCGCTGGTGCCGAACTGGCGGCCGGGATTGATGGTGAAGCTGTCGAACGGTCCGCCCGGCTGCATCAGCAGAAGCAGCGGCAACTGCTGCTGCCCGAAGGCGGAAATCGCCCAGCGCTTGTCGAACAGATTGCGCGCCCACACGTCAAGCGTAAGCCGGCCGACAGTGGCCGCCAGCCGCGTATCGACCGAGGCATATCCGGGGGTGTGCAGGATGTTGTCGATCTCGAAATCGACGCGGCTGACCCAGTTGACGCCAAGCCGCGCATCGATGGTGGCCTTGCCCGCCTCGCCGCGCCAGGCCAGCGCGCCGTTCACGGTCCAGTCGGGTGCATTGGGGGTGCGGTTGCCGGTAAGGTCAAGAATGTCCGGCTCGCCCGGTTCGAGGGTGGGGTTGGGCACCAGATAGCGGCCCACCCGGCTGCGTGTATAAGCCGCGCCCGATTGCAGCCGGAAGCCTGCTCCAAGATCGGCCTCCAGGGCAGCTTCCAGCCCGCGCACATTGACGCGCGGCACCGAGAACACGATGGAATTGCCGAAGAACACCGTGTTCTGGAAATTGCGGAAATCGGTGAGGAAGCCCGCCAGCGAAAGCCGCACCCGGCCATCGGCCAGCGCGGTCTTGATGCCGGCCTCAATCGACCGCGTGGTTTCTGCCGCGAACTGTTCGTCATAGGCCACCGGCGGGAAGGGCGCGGGGTTGAAGCCGCCCGCCTTGAAGCCGATGGCCCCGGTCACGTAGGCGGTGAAATCGCTGCTCGGCCGCCACGCGAGCGAAATCTTGGGCTGCCACTTTTCGAACACCCGCGCGCGCTGCCCGAACGGGGTGCCCGATACCGCACCCACGTTGCGTTCGGCTCGGCTGTCGCGGTCATAACGCAGCGCCATCGTCGCCTCGAAGGTGGGCGCCACATCGTAGCTGACCTGCCCGAACAACCCGATCTGGTTTGAACGGGTTTCCCAGCGCTGCGGCTCGAACCCGCCCAGCAAGGGGCCGAAATCATCGGTCCGGTCACGCTCAAGCCGCTGCGCGAAAACACCGGCCAGCCAGCGCAGGCGCTGATCGTCGGGTGAGGTCAGGCGCAGTTCGGTGGTATAGGCCCTGATCCCCACAGGCTGCGAAATCGGCGCAAGGCCATCGGGATAGTCCTGCCCGAAAACGCTGACAGGGCCATTGCGGAAATCGAGTTCCTCGACGAACTGCTTGGCGTAGTCGTCAAGCCCGGCGGTCCACGAGATGCGCAGACCGCCCGTGGTCTCGTGTTCAAGCGTTGCCTGCACACCCCACCATTCGCGCGATGCCCGGCCCTCGAAATCGCCGAAAGGCTCGGTCAGTGCCGCGCCTGCCAGCCGCCCGCCGAACTGCCCGGTGACATTGCCCGACGAGATGAACGCCGCGCCGCCATCCTCGTTCGCCCAGCCAAGCCGCAGCTTCAACACCGTTGCCTCGTCAAGCTCGGCGCGCAGCTTGGCGCGCAGGTTGCGGGTCACGAAGCCGTCCACTTTCCGGCGCAGGAAGGTGTTGGTGATGAAGCCTTCGGTATCGCGCAGCGATCCGGCAAGGCGCAGTTGCACCTTATCAGAAAGAGGCAGGTTGAAAGCGGCATCGGCGTTCACCGTCAGCCCGTTGCCAAGCCCCAGCGATGCCTCGCCGCCCGCCTGCGGGCCGGGATCGGCAGTGGTGATGTTGATGATCCCGCCCGATGCCGAACGGCCGAACAGCGCGCCCTGCGGTCCTTTGAGCACTTCGATGCGGGCTAGATCATAAGTGCGCAGCGTGAACAGTTCGGGATCGGCCAGTGCCAGCCCATCGACGATATAGGCAATCGAAGGGGCCTGGTTGCGATTGGTCGATACCCCGCGGATCGAGATGAGATTGGTGCCGGGATCCTGATCGTTGATGATGAAGACGCCGGGTGTCACCGCGATCACATCGTCGATCGTCTCAAGCCGCAGCGCGGGCACGTCGTCACGGTTGAACACGGTGATCGTGTCCGGCACTTTCAGCAGGCTTTCGGTGCGCCCTCGTGCGGTAACGACAATGTCGACGCCGGTTTGCGCGGTGGTAGCATCTGCGGCATCCGCGTCGGCGGCGCGCGCCGTTGCGGGGATGAGGCTTGCCGCCATCAGGGCAAGCGATGACGCCGCCAGCAGGCGGGCAGGCGAAACGATGGATATACGTGTGGCGTGCTTGCGCATGGCCCTATTCCTCCGCCGGTATGAACCGGATCAGGTTCGCGGGTTGGCAGGCAAGGAACCGGACTGTTCCCGACGCGCCTCTCAGCCTTGGTGGCACCAAGACACCCCGTGGGTTGATGCGCGGGCCGATAGACCCTGACGGCACGCTTCGTCAAGCAGGCCGCACCGTGGCTCAGTGCTGCGATACGCCCGGCTCGGCGCCGGCCAGATCCGGCGGAAGGGCTGCCTCGTCGTGCACCACCACCAGTTGCACCGCCTGCTCCGGCGCGAGATAGCGCCGTGCCGCGGCCTGAAGATCGGCCGGGACGAGCGCTTCGAGAACCGCTCTTGCCCTGCGCGCCCGCACAAGGCTTGCAGGATCGCCCTGTGCGCGTTCCACCAGCGACATCCAGCCCGCGTTGGTCTTGAGCGCGTTTTCCATGCGCTCGATCATCGGCGCGCGGGCGCGCTGGAGAAGGTCCGCGTCGATCGGGCTGTCCATCAGTTGCCGTGCCGTCTCGGCCAGCGCGGCGCGCACGGCCTGAACGTCGGCCAGATCGACCGACGCATTCATCATGAAGGTGCCATAGCCACGCCAGACCCGGCTTGGGCTGCTGGCGGCCGCGGGGCTATAGGCTTTGCCCAGCTTCTCGCGCAGTGTCTCGATCAGTTCGATTCCCGCCACTTCGGCCAGCAGGGCAAGCGTGACGGTTTCTTCCAGATCGCTGTCGTCGCGCGTTGGCCAGACGTGGCGCACGATGGCCTGATTGCGTTCGCCTGCGTGGCGCAGCACCACCGGGCCGCGCCGCGCGGTGAAGGGGCGTTCGCGCTCTGCCTCATAATCGCGGAAGCCCGCCTCGCGCTCAGGCAGCGCGCCGAAGGTGCGAGCCACCGCATCGATCACGGCGCTTTCGTCGATATCGCCCACCACCGCGATTTCGATGGCGCCATGGCGCAACCGCTCACCAATGTCGGCGCGCAGCTTGTCGAACGTCAGCGCAGTATAGCGATCGAGCGATTGCAGCGTGAAGCGCGGATCACCATCGGAAAGGATGGCGCCGATCTGGTTGCCAAGCGCCGCACCCGGTGAAGAGCGCAGCCGGGCAAAGCTGTTCACGATGTTCTGCCGGTAGAGCACTTCGCCTTCGCGCCGGTATCCCGGATCGGTCAGCAGCGCGGCCCAGAGCTGCAATTGCAGTGCCAGATCGCGCGGCGTGGTGGTCGTGCCCGTGGCAAAGGTATCGCCTGTGGCGCCAAGGCCCAGACTGACCGAGCGGCCCGCGAGCAGGCTTTGCAGGTCGTCCTCGCTGTGCTGGCCAAGGCCGCCGCGCGGCAGGCTGCTCACCAGTTCGGTGGCAAGCGGATTGTCGCGGCTGTCGAGCATTCGTCCGCCGTCAAGGTTGATGCGCACTTCCACGCGGTCCTGCGCCAGCGAGGAATACTTGAGGTTCAGCAGCACATTGTTGGCAAAGCGCACCTGTCGGATGCGGAAATGCGGCTCCAGCACGTCCGCCACCACACGGCCCGGCGGGCCGAAGTTCTCATAGGCGAAGGGGGCGCTGGGAGGCGGCTCTTCGGCAGACGTCCTTGCGCGCAAGGCCCGGTTCCATGCAGACCGCAGCGCCTTCGTGCCGCCCTTCGGGGATCGGCGCCCCTGAAAGCGGATCAGCGGATCGACCAGCGGCACAAGCTCGCCGCGCAATTCGGCAAGAACGGCTTGCGGCGTGATGGCGGCGGCATAGCGGTTGAAGCGCTCCAGACCCGATTGGGGTGTCGTGGGCACCTGCTCGTCGCGGACCAGCGCAAGGGCTGCGGCCACAAGCGCGGCGTGCGCGCGCGTCTGTGCGCCGCGTGCCGCATTTTCCAGCGCGGTGCGGATATTGGCCACCTGCTCGTCGATTTCGGCCTGGGTAAAGCCTTGAGCGAGAGCGCGTGCGTAAGTGGCTGCGGCAGCCGAAAGCCCGCGTTCCCATCCACCGTCCACGGTATCGACAATCAGGTTGGTGGTGCGGCCGATGCGGAAAACCTCGCTCGTGCCAAGCCCGGCGCCCCGGAATGGCGGGTCGATCAGGCGGCTCATGCGCTGGAACCGGCGGTTCATCGCGCCATAGCCGATCTGGCGCAGCAGGGCGCGGCGGCGCTCCTCGGCGCTGTCGGGCTGGCCCAGCCACGGGCCGTGCCGGGAAACGGTGACGCGTTCCGACAGGGACGGGTCCAGATAGATTGCGCTGGCCCGCTTCTGCCCCGGATCGACCCGTCCTTCATCCGGACGCGGCGCGGCCGCGCGGGCCCGCCAATCGGAAAAGCGCTGGCGAACGGCCTGCTCCACCGCGTCGGGGTCAAAGTCGCCTACCACGATCAGTGTCGCCTTTTCGGGCACGTATTCACGCTCCCAGAAGGCGCGCAGGGCAGGAGCGCTGGCTGCCTCCAGCGTCGTGATGGTGCCGATCGGCAGGCGCTGGCGATAGGTGGCATCGGGGTGGAAGAAGGCAAGCTGCGCTTCCAGATTGGCGCGCTGCCAGCCCTGGCCATCGCGCAGTTCGGCCAGCACCACCCCGCGTTCGCGCGCCACGGCATCGGGGCTGAAGGTCAGTTCGCTGGCCGTTTCGCGCATCAGCATCAGTGCGGTGTCGAGCAAGGCGGGATCGCTGCGGGGCAGGTCGAGCATGTAGGTCGTGTGCTCGAATGATGTCTGGGCGTTGGTATCCGCGCCGAAGGAAAGCCCGCTGCGCTCCAGCAGGCGGACCATCTCGCCTTCGGGCACGCTGGTCGATCCGTTGAAGGCCATGTGCTCGACGAAGTGGGCAAAGCCGCGTTCGTCCTCGCGCTCGTGCAGCGATCCGGTGGCAATGTTCAGCCGCACCAGCGCTGTGCCGGGCGGTGTCGCGTTGCGCCGCACGATGACGCGCATGCCGTTGTCCAGCCGGATGAAGCGGAAATCCGGATCGGGGGGAAGGTCGCTGCCCTCGAAGGCCCAGTCCCTTGCCGGGGAATCTGCCGGGGCAGCGGCGGCCATGGGCGGGGCGGGTTTCGCCTCAGCCGATGGAATGCGGTCCGGTGCCCCCGTGCATCCGCCAAGGCCCGGCGCGGCGAGAAGGGCAAGGGCGAGAAAGGTGGCAATCCGGCGGGGCAAGATCATCACCGCAGGTCTGCCCGCTTGGGCGGTGATGCGCAATGCCGTCGATCGGTCACTGCCTGCATTGCCGATCGGCAATTGAAGCAACCGGCCGCGCTCTCAATCGGCGGCGGGTTCCTTGTGCAGCCATGCCGCGTGGCGCGGGGCGCGCTTCGTCCGGCTCCATTCCTCCAGCATGACGGGCGCCACTTGCGCCAGTTCGGCATATTGTTCGGGCGTGCCGATGTTGCACGCCAGTTCAAGCCGGTGCCCATTGGGATCGAAGAAATAGATCGACTTGAAGATGCCGTGCCATGTCGGCCCCAGCACGTCGATGCCGTGTGCTTCGAGATGCGCCTTGGCCGCAAGCAGCGCGGCCTCGTCCTCCACCTCGAAGGCAAGATGCTGCACCCACGCCGGGGTATTGGGATCGCGGCCCATTTCCGGCTGGCCCGGCAGCTCGAAGAAGGCCAGCACATTGCCGCCCCCGCAATCAAGAAACACGTGCATGTAGGGATCATGCGCGCCGGTTGAGGGAACCGTATCCTCGGCAAAGGCATTGGTATAGCGCATGCCCATGATCCGCTCATACCATTCCACCGTTTCCTTCGCGTCGCGGCAGCGATAGGCGACATGATGGATGCGCTTGATCTGCGGGATCATTGTGCAGTCTCCGGCGCGGCGGCCTCGTCGGGTTTCAGCACGCCCCGGCGCAACTGGTCGCGCTCCATCGATTCGAACAGTGCGGTAAAGTTTCCTTCGCCAAAGCCTTCATCCTTCTTGCGCTGGATGAACTCGAAGAACACCGGCCCGATCTGGGTTTCCGAAAAGATCTGCAACAGCAGGCGCGGATCGCCCTTTCGGGTGGAACCATCCAGCAGGATGCCGCGCCGCTGCAATTCGGCGACCGGCTCGCCATGGCCGGGAAGCCGCTCGTCGAGCATTTCGTAATAGGTATCGGGCGGCGGCGACATGAACGGCGTGCCCAGCGCCTTCAGCCTGTCCCACCCGCCGATCAGATCGTCGCAGGCAAAGGCAATGTGCTGGATGCCCTCGCCGTTGTAGGCGCGCAGGAACTCCTCGATCTGTCCACTCCCGGCCCCGTTCGATCCTGTGCGGGCTTCCTCGTTCAGGGGAATGCGGATCTTGCCGTCGGGCGCGGTCATGGCGCGGCTGGTGAGGCCGGTATATTCGCCCTTGATGTCGAAATAGCGGATTTCGCGGAAACCGAACACGCGCTCGTAGAACGCGGCCCAGTGCGCCATCCGCCCGCCATAGACGTTGTGGGTGAGGTGATCGATGGTGTGAAAGCCCGCGCCCACGGGATGCCGGTCCACGCCGGGCAGATATTCGAAGTCGATGTCGTAGATCGAAAGATCGCCCTGCGGCGCGCCTTCATAGCGGTCGATCAGATAGATGATCGCGCCGCCGATGCCCCGAATGGCGGGCAGGCGCAATTCCATGGGGCCGGTGCGCACTTCCACCGGCTCGGCCCCGCGTTCCAGCGCCAGCGCATAGGCCCGCGCCGCATTGCGCACGCGCCAGCCCATGCCGCAGGCCGATGGCCCGTGTTCGGCCGCGAAATAGGCGGCCGGGCTGCGCGGCTCGTAATTGGCGATGAGGTTGATCCCACCCTGCCGCCACAATTGCACCGCCTTGGAACGGTGGTTGGCAATGTGGGTGAAGCCCATGCGCCGGAATGCCGGTTCCAGCAGGCCCGGTTCAGGTGCGGAAAACTCGATGAACTCGAAGCCGTCCAGGCCCAAGGGGTTCTCGAACAGGTCGGTTGCGGCCTGAGTCTTGGTCAAAGGTGCTCTCCCGGCGGGTGGTGTGGGGCGGAGCCATGCTGATCGGCCCGCCTAAACTGGTTTCAGTTTATACCAGATTCGGTGCGTGTTGTCTGCCCCCAATGCCTCACGCAGGAGAAAGATTTCATCTCAGCCGCCGCGCAGTTCGGGGCCAAGCAGCCGTTCGATGTGGGCTTCGATCAGCGATTGCCTGTCAACAAAGGGAAACTCCGGCCGCGTGTGCAGGATCGTGACCAGCCCGTGAATCCCCGCCCAGACCGATTGGGCCGCCATTTCGGCGCGGGCCGGATCGGTGTGGACTGCGCCAAACGCCCGGCGCACCACCGCAAAGGCGGCCAGCCCTGCATCCAGCCCCCGATGCACGCCGCTTTCGTTGTCAACCGCCATGTCGGCAACAAAGGCGACGCGGTAGGCCGCAGGCTGCTCCAGCCCGAAAGCGATATAGGCCCGGCACAACTGGCGCAGCCGTTCCGCCCCTGCCACGCTGTCGTCAACCGCCACCAGGCGCTCTTCCAGGAGGCGGAAGGCGCGCACGCACAGTTCCACCGCAATCGCATCCCGGTTGGGGAAGTGGGCGTAGAGCGATGGCTGACTGATCCCTACGGCCTTGGCGATCTGGCGGGTGGTCACGCCATCCAGCCCGTGCTCCAGAAACAGGCGCTGCGCTTCGTCAAGGATCTGCTCGCGCCGGTCTGCCACGCGCCCTGCTCGATGGGCAGCGCCATTGGCCGGTTCCAAGCCGGATGCCGTCCTGGTTCGTCTGCGCTGCGCCCTTTCTGCCATGGCCCTGTTTCCTCTCTTGACGAACCCGCGTCAACCTATCATCGATAGGCTATCACTGATAGGTTGCGGAGTCGAACCTGATGCGCGCGAAGCAGCACCGTGTCACCCCCCGCGTAAGTGGCCCCGCAGCTGTTGCGGCCTTGC
Organism: Novosphingobium meiothermophilum; assembly: GCF_003171715.1. Taxonomy (GTDB): domain Bacteria; phylum Pseudomonadota; class Alphaproteobacteria; order Sphingomonadales; family Sphingomonadaceae; genus Novosphingobium; species Novosphingobium meiothermophilum. Next base: position 109,679 of record NZ_QGHL01000007.1, read on the forward strand.
TCTTTCTCCTGACTGCCGGATGCGGTGGTGCTCCCCAGTCGGCCGAACCTGCACCGCTCGCGGTCGAGGCCGTCGTCCCGCAGGTGCCGGGCGGGGGCGGGGGTGCGGGCGGCGCGGCGGGCGATGCCGCAAAGTTCCCCGTGCGCCTTGTCTATGACCGCGAGGCCACGATTGCGCTGCGCCTTGGCGGCACGCTTTCGGCGGTGCCCGTCCGCGCCGGAGACCGCGTGGCGCAAGGGGCGGTAATCGCAGCCATCACGCCCACTCTCTTCGCCGCGGCCGAGGCGCGCGCGGCCGCGGATGTGGCCCGGCTTGAACGCGCCGCACGCCGCAATGTCACACTCCTGCCCGAAGGCGCCATTTCCGAAGCCCAGCGCGATGATACCGACAGCGCGCTTGCCGCGGCGCGCGCCAGCCTTGCGGCGGCGCGCTATGATCGCGCCTCGACCACTGCCCGCGCGCCCTTTGCCGGGGTCGTGCTCGAACGCCTGCACGAGATCGGCGAGACCGTTTCTCCCGGCGAACCCGTTGCGCGTCTGGCCGATACGGGTTCTCCCCTGCTGGCGCGCGCGGCGGTGGCACCCTCGGTTGCCGCAGGACTGGCCATCGGCGCCGCGGTTCCGGTGACGCTGGCGCAGGGGCAGAAGCTGGTCGGCACAGTGATGCGCAAGGGCAGCGCGGCCGATCCCGCCTCCGGGACAATCCTGATCGACATTCGCCTGCCAGCGGGCACGCGCCTTGCCAGCGGGCTTACCGGCAGCGCGGCTCTTCCGGCCAATCCCCTGCCGTCCGCAGCTGCGGGCAATCCTGTCCTCATTCCCGCCGAGGCGCTGGTCGATGCCGACGGCGCGCGTGGCCATGTCTTCGTCGTCGATCCGGCAAGTTCCGTCGCCCGCCGCACGGGCGTGGCGCTGCACGGCTTTGCCGGTGAAGCGCTGCGCGTGTCGGGCCTGCCTGCCAATGCCCGTGTCATCACTGCGGGCGCGGGTTTCGTGCGCGATGGCCAGAAAGTGCGGGTGGACGGGCAATGAGCTTCAACCCTGCCGCCTTCGCTCTGGCGCGATGGCAGTTCACGCTGCTGGGCGCGGTGCTGCTTGCTGCGCTGGGCCTGGCCGCCTTCTTCGCCATCCCGCGCACCGAGGATCCGCAGCTTGATCCGCCGATCTTCGTCGTCAATGCGGTTCTGCCGGGGGCATCCCCGTCAGAGATCGAAGAACTCGTGACGCGCCCGGTCGAGGATGCGGTCTATCGCCTCGATGGTATCCGCGAAGTGCGCTCGCGCAGCAGCGATGGCCTTTCGGTCACGCGGGTGGAACTGAACTGGGGCACCGATCCTGAAAGCGGCTATGACCGGCTCACGCGCGAAGTCACCGCGCTGCGTTCAAGCCTGCCGGCGGGCTTGCAGCGGCTCGATGTCGTGCGCGGACGGCCGATCAATGTCTCGATCGTCGAAGTGGCGCTCGTCAGCGAGCGTCTGCCCATGCGGCGGCTGGAGAAGCTGGCAGACCGCCTGCGCGAACGTCTGGGCACGATCCCCGGCATCAACGAGGCGAAGTATTGGGGCGCAGGCCGCACCGAGATGCGCGTCTCGCTCGATATGGCGCGTCTTGCCGCGCTCAGGCTTTCGCCTGCCGCCGTGGCCGATGCGGTGCGCAGCGCGGGTCGCGAAACCCCGGTGGGGGCCGTCCATGCCGGCGACCGGCGCTTTACCGTGAAATACGGCGGCGCCTTCCGCAGCCCGGATGACCTTGCGGCCGTCCCGGTCGTCGCGGGCGAGGGGCGCGTGCTGCGCGTGGGGGATGTCGCCAGCGTTGGCTGGGCGCAGGATGATCCCGATCACATCACCCGCTTCAACGGCAAGCGCGCCCTGCTTGTCACTGCCACGCAAGGCAAGGATCAGGACGTCACGCGCCTCTCGCGCGCCATCGCGGCCGAACTCGATGCCTTTGAGCGCACGCTGCCCGGCGGGGTCAGGCTTGAGCGCGGCTTCGACCAGTCCGACAATGTGCGCCACCGGCTAGGCGGGCTGACGCGCGATTTCACCATCGCGCTGCTGCTCGTCAGCATCACCCTGCTGCCGCTGGGCCTGCGCGCTGCAGGCGTGGTGATGATCGCCATACCGCTCTCGCTGCTGATCGGCGTGGCCATCCTCGCCGCGCTCGGCTTCACGCTGAACCAGCTTGCCATATCGGGCTTCGTGCTGGCGCTGGGCATATTGGTCGATGATGCCATCGTGGTGGTGGAAAACATCGCCCGCTGGTTGCGCGAAGGGGCCGATCGCGCAACCGCCGTGGTGCAGGGAACCGGGCAGATTGCGCTGGCGGTGGTGGGCTGCACGGCCTGCCTCATCTTCGCGTTCGTGCCGCTGCTGGCCCTGCCCGAAGCATCGGGCGAGTTCATCCGCTCGCTGCCCGTCGCCGTCATTGCCACGGTCATCGGCTCGCTCATCGTGGCGTTCGCCATAACCCCGCTGGCCGCGCGGGTCATGCTGTCGCGGCATGAACATCCCGAAGGCAACCGCATCCTGCAAGCCGTGCAGCGCGGCATCCAGCGCTTCTACGGGCCGGTCCTGCACCGCGCGCTTGACCGGCCGCGGCGCTGGATCATCGGCCTGCTCTTGGTCTGCGTGCTGTCGCTGCCGCTGGTCAAGGTGATCGGTTCAAGCCTGTTTCCGCCTGCCGAAACTCCGCAGTTCCTCGTGCGCGTTGAAATGCCGCAGGGCACCGCACAGCGCCGCACCGATCAGGCGGTGCGCTGGGTGGAGCAGGTGCTGGCCAGCCGCCCCGAAGTGCGCTGGACATCGGCCAATGTCGGGCGCGGCAATCCGCAACTCTACTACAACGTCCCCCAGCGCGAGACCGATCCGGCCTTTGGCGAGGTGGGCGTGGGTCTCCACAAGTGGGAGCCGGGCAGGTCCGATGCGCTGCTGGCCGATCTGCGCCGCCGCTTCGATGCCTATCCGGGCGCGCGCATCAGCATTGTCACCTTCGTCAACGGGCCGGAAAGCGAAGCGCCCATCGTGGTGCGCATATCCGGGCCAGATGTGGCGCGGCTTGCCGTTCTGGCGCGCAAGGCAGAAACCGCCATGGCTTCGGTTCCGGGCGTGCGGGATATCGGCAACCCGCTGCGCCAGCCGCGCACCGACCTGCACCTCGCCATCGATCAGAACGCCGCCGCCGCATTGGGCGCCACGCCGGGCGCGATCCGCGATGCGGTGCAGATCGGCCTTTCGGGCGCCACGGTTGCCAATTTCCGCGATGCCGATGGCGATGACTTCGGTGTCACCGTTCGCCTGCCCAATGCGGGCCGCAACGATCTGGGCCAGCTTGGCAGCATCTACGTGCCTACCCGCAATGGCGCCAGCGCGCCGCTTGTGGCGCTTGCCGCCATGGAACTGCGTTCCGAACCGGCCCGCATCGACCGTATCCGCCGCGCGCGCATGGTCACGCTCACTGCCTATGTCGAACCGGGCGTGCTTGTCTCGAAAGCCACGGCGCAGGTGCTCGACAAGGTCACGGCCGCGCTTGATCTTCCGCCCGGCTATGCCATCACCCTTGGCGGCGAGGCGGAAAGCTCCTCGCGCAGCTTTGCGGGGCTGGTTCCGGCCATCGTCATTTCCTCGCTCGGCATCCTTGCGGTGCTGGTGCTGGAGTTCGGGCGCTTCCGCACGGTGGCGGTTGTGGCGGGCATCGTTCCCTTCGGCTTTCTGGGCGCGGTCGTCGCACTGTGGATCACGGGCAATTCGCTCTCGTTCACAGCGGCGGTCGGGCTGATTGCGCTGGTGGGCATCGAGATCAAGAACTCCATCCTCCTTGTCGATTTCACCCAGCAGCTTGAACGCGAAGGTCTGCCGGTGCGCGCTGCGGTGGAGAAGGCGGGAGAACTGCGCTTCCTGCCTGTCCTGCTGACCTCGGTAACGGCCATCGGTGGTCTGCTGCCGCTGGCGATCGACAACAGCGGCCTGTTTTCTCCCATGGCCATCGCCATGATCGGCGGGCTGATTTCCTCCACCGTGCTGGCGCGCATCGCCACGCCGGTCATGTATCTCCTGCTGGCCCCCGGAAAGGCACCCGAACCGTCCGCTCCGGCAATGGAAGGAGCCTTGGCATGATCCCTTCCGCCCTGCATCGACACGCGCTGCCACTTCTTGCGCTTGTGCTTGGCGCCTGCACCGCCGGGCCGGACTATGTCGCGCCCGAACTGCCTGTCGCCCCGGCGTGGCGCGCACCCGCGAATGGCGGCGCGGCCGCAAAGGCGCCGTGGTGGGAGGCGTTCGGCGATCCCGTGCTCGCCCGGCTTGAGCGCGAGGCTCTGGCGGGCAACCTCTCGGTCGAACAGGCACTGGCCCGGCTCGATCAGGCGCGCGCGGCCTTGCGCGGCACAGGTGCGGCGCGCCTGCCAGCGGCCGAGGCGGGCGCCACCGCCGCTCGTGCGCAACAGTCGCTCAATGCCGGGATCGGCCAGCTTTCGCGCTTCGTGCCCGATCTGCCGCGCACCGTGAACAACGGCGCGGTCACGGTCAGCGCCTCGTGGGATCTCGATCTCGCAGGCGGCCTGCGCCGACGCGAGGAGGCCGCTCGCGCCGGTCTTGCCGAGGCCGCTGCCGGGGTGGCTGCCGCCCGCCTTGCCGTCAGCGCCGAACTGGCGGCGGCCTATTTCCGTCTGCGCGTGGCCGAGGCGCAGCACAGGGCCGTTGCGGCGCTGGTCGATGACGCGCGCCTGCGCGAAAGGATCGGCGCGGCGCGGCTTGGCGCGGGCGCGGCATCCCTGGCCGAGCAGGAGCGCCTCTCCGCCCTTGCCGAACAGGCTGCCGCAAGCCTGCCCGATCTTGCTGCGCGAATTGAGCAGGAGCGCAGCCAGATTGCCGTCCTGTCAGGCCACTCGCCCTCGCTTCCGCCTGATCTTGCGGGCGGATTTGCCTTTGCCGCGCCCGATCCGCTGGCCGGTGTGCCTGCCGCCGTGCTGGCGGCACGTCCTGATGTAGCCGCGGCTGAGGCCCGGCTCATTGCCGCAAACGCGGGGATCGGCGCGGCTTTGGCGGAATACTGGCCCAGCCTTTCGATCAGCGGTCTTCTCGGCCTGCAAAGCAACGTTTTCGGCAACCTTGTTTCCGGCGATTCGGTGGCGGTGCAGGGGGCGGCGGGATTGCGCTGGCGCCTGTTCGATTTCGGCCGCATCGATGCGCAGGTAAAGGCCGCGCGCGGCCGCACGCGCGAAATGCTGGCCGCTTATCGGGAAACGGTCCTGCGCGCCACCGCCGATGTCGAAACCGCCCATGCCGCGCTTGCCGCCTCGCACGAAGCGCTGGCCCGCGCCGAAGCTGAAACCGCGCTCAGCCGCAAGGCGCACGCGCGCGATGCCGCGGCTTTTCGCACCGGGGCCATCAGCCGCGATGCCCTCAGCCTTTCGGCCAGCGCGCTTGCGCAATGCGAACTGCGCCTTGCCGCCGCACGCGGCCAGCGCGCATTGGCGGTGGTGGCTGCCGCGCGGGCACTGGCCCTGCCGGTGGACTGAACCTTGTGGGTGGGTCTGTCGGAAGGACGCAGACGCCAAGCTGTCATGGTGCCGGCTGAGGGGATCGAACCCCCGACCTTCGGTTTACAAAACCGCTGCACTACCGCTGTGCTAAGCCGGCCCAGATTGCGTCGCCGCGTTCCCTAGCGCCGGTCGGCGCGCTTCACAAGGGGCCGATCAAAAGGCCCCGCTCAAATGGCTCCGGCCAAGTTGCTCCGCCTAGCGGGCGCCAAACGTCCATCCTTCGGTGCGGGCAATGGCGGGGGTCAGCTCACGCGGGGCCCACAGCCGCGCATCGCTGGCGGCGCGGCGCAGCCATGCCGCCGTCACCATGGCATCGCAGGTGTGATCGTCGAGCGGGCCTGCCAGCCCCGAAGGCGCGCAGCCCAACGCATGAAGCGCCGCATCGAGTTCGGCGGCGCTGCGCATCTTCGACCGGCCCGCGCTGCGACCTGCGGCCATCGCGGCAATGGTGGTGTAAATCTCGCACACAACCGGCCCTTGCGGTGGCAGCGGGTCAACCGGCCAGACCGCCACGGCCGGTCCCAGCCGGTGCAGCATCCGCATTCCCGAAAGGCTGGATTTGCCCACTTGCGCAGCCCCCACCAGGTTGAAGTTGGAATAGGGCTGGCATCCCATCTGCTGCTGGGCGTGTTCGGTCACGCGAAGGCGGCCCTTGCCCCCGCCGAAATGTGCGCCCTCGCGCCCGCCGTGCCTGCGGAACCAGGCACACAGTTCGGGATGGTCGACCAGGGCCGAAACGCCCAGATGCGGTTCATCGGCGCAGATCGCGTCGATCATGGCCCACAGCTCGCGCGCGCTGGCCGGGCTTGCGGGCCAGCCGGGAAAGAACGCGCCCCCATCGGCAAACGGCAGCGAAATGCCAAGATCCACGCCCACCAGCGTATCGGCGGGGACATCCTCGCGCAGAAAGTCCAGCACTTCCGTGCGTGACCAGCGATGGCCGGGCCGCACGATCTGCGGCGTGTCGTCGCCGCGCCTCGTCATGGCAAGCGCGATGCCCCGGTGCCGTTCGCCCGCCGCGCCCGACCAGTCAATGGCAAGGAAATGTCCGAAGCGATCGGGCGTCATCGTTGCGGCATCAACCCTGCCGTTCGCGGCGTTTTCTGTCCCACCATTCCAGCCGCTTGCGCACCTCGCGCTCGAAGCCGCGCTCGACCGGTTCGTAGTAGGTTTGCGGCGCCATTCCTTCGGGCCAGTAGTCCGCACCTGAAAAGCCGTCTTCGGCATCGTGGTCATAGGCATAGTCCTTGCCGTAACCGATGTCCTTCATCAGCCTTGTGGGTGCATTGAGGATATGGGCAGGCGGCATCAGCGATCCGGTCTCGCGCGCCGATTTCCACGCCGCCTTGTGCGCCATGTAGGCCGCGTTGGATTTGGGCGCGCTCGCCACATAAAGCAGCGCCTGCACGATCGCCAGTTCGCCTTCCGGGCTGCCCAGAAACGCATAGGCGTCCTTGGCTGCAAGGCATTGCACCAGCGCCTGCGGATCGGCCATGCCGATATCCTCCACCGCCATGCGCACCAGCCGCCGCAGCACGTAGAGCGGCTCTTCGCCTGCCACCAGCATCCGTGCCATGTAATAGAGCGCGGCCTGCGGATCGGACCCGCGCACCGCCTTGTGCAGCGCGGAGATGAGGTTGTAATGGCCTTCGCGGTCCTTGTCGTAAACCGCCACGCGCCGCATCAGGAACCTGCCCAGTCCTTCGGGATCAAGCGGGGCGGGAAGCGAAACGTCGAACAGCATTTCCGCCTGATTGAGCAGGAACCGCCCGTCGCCGTCGGCCGATGCCACCAGCGCCTCGCGCGCGGGCGGGGTAAGCGGCAGCCGAAGCCCCGTGATCTCCTCGGCCCGGTTCAGCAGCGTGCCCAGCGCCGCCGCATCAAGCCGGTGCAGGATCAGCACCTGCGCGCGGCTGAGCAGCGCGGCGTTGAGCGCGAAGGACGGATTCTCTGTCGTTGCGCCCACCAGCGTGACCGTGCCGTTCTCCACGAAGGGCAGGAAACCATCCTGCTGCGCGCGGTTGAAGCGGTGGATCTCGTCAACGAACAGCAGCGTCCGCCGACCGGCAAGCGCCATGGCCTCGGCTTCGGCAAAGGCCTTCTTCAGGTCCGCCACGCCGGAAAAGACCGCGCTGATAGCCACATAGCGCATGTCCACCGCCTCGGCGAGGAGGCGCGCGATACTGGTCTTGCCGGTGCCCGGCGGCCCCCACAGGATCATCGAGGTCAGCTTGCCCGCGGCCACCATACGCCCGATGGCGCCATCCGGCCCGGTCAGGTGGTCCTGTCCGATCACCTGCGAAAGATCGCGCGGACGCAGCCGGTCGGCCAGCGGCGCCTGCGCCCCTGCCTGAGGTGGCGGCTGGTCCTGCGGAGGAGGGGCGAAAAGGTCGGCCATGCGCGGCTGAAATAGGCGGCGCTGGCAAAAAATGCACGGGCCTCTTGCAATCCGCCTAAAAAGATATATCTTAGACGCATCATGAAAGGATGTATGCACATGCAATTCGAACAAGGCCGCCCGTGCGGTGGTCGACATGCCATGAAGATCATGGCGATGAAGGGCGGACGCTTCGGCGGACGCTTTGGGGAACATGGCGATGACGGCCACGGATTTGGTGGCCGCCGGGGAAGAGGCGGCGGCCATGGCGGCGGGCCGCGCGGAGGCGGGCACCGGGGCGGGCCCCGTGGGGGGCGCATGTTTGCGGGCGGCGAACTGCGGCTGCTCCTGCTCCATCTGATCGCCGAGCAGCCGCGCCATGGTTATGATCTGATCCGTGCCATCAGCGATCTGACAGGGGGCGAATATGCACCCAGTCCGGGCGTGGTCTATCCCACGCTCAGCCTGCTGGTGGATGAAGGGCTGGCGCTGGAGGAAGCGAGCGAAGGACCGCGCAAGGCGTTTGCCGCAACCGGTGCGGGCAGGGCGGAATTGGCCGGGAAGGACGCCGAACTCGATGCCATTCTTGCCCGGCTCAAGGCGCTGGGCGAAGAACGCGATCGTGCCGAAAGCCCGCCGGTGCGCCGCGCCATTGGCAACCTTCACACCGTGCTGCGCAACCGCGCCATGGCGCAGGACTTCGACAAGGATACCGCGCTGGCCATTGCCGATATTCTCGACGATGCGGCGCGGCGGATCGAACGGCTCTGATGCAGCTCGAATCCGCCCTCTCACAGGCCTTTGACGACGCCTTGGGTCATGGTAGCCTCCTTCCCCTAAACCGGGGGAGGGGGCCCATGGAGAACCTGCAACCGACGCCTGCGCCAACGCCGGGCCATCTCTGGGCCGTGGCGGTGATCAGCCTGCTTTGGAACAGCTTCGGCTGTGTCGATTACACGATGACCAAGCTCGATCCGCTGGCCTACATGCAGTCCGTGGGGATGAGCGCCGAGGAAATCGCCTACATGCAGGCCATGCCCGCATGGCTCAGCGCGTTCTGGGCGCTGGGTGTCTGGGGTTCGCTCGCCGGATCGGTGCTGCTGCTCGCCCGCTCGCGCCACGCGGTAACGGCCTTTGCGGTCTCGCTGGTCGGGCTTGCCGTCAGCCAGTCCTACCATGTGTTCGATACGGCCATGCCTGCCTCGATGAACAGCGGGGCGATGATGGTGATGAACCTTCTGATATGGAGCGCGCTTCTGTTCTTCCTGTGGTATGCGCGCCGGATGGCCGCGGCAGGGGTGCTGCGTTAACGCCGGTTCTGCTTGGCCTTCTGGCGCACCAGCCGCAGGTATGTGTCGGCCACGGCCTGATTGATGCGGTCCCACGAAAACTCAAGGCTGCGCTCTTCGCCCGCTGCGCCATGCCTTGCCCGCAATCCTGCGTCTTCCACGTAGAGACGCAGCGCCTCGGCAAACTGGCGCACCGCGCCCGGCGTGATGAGGCGGCCCGATATGCCATCGTCGACAAGGCTCTGGCTGCCCGTGGCGGCGGCGGCCACCACCGGCACCGCGCAGGCCATGGCCTCAAGCGTCACGTTGCCGAAGGTTTCGGTCACGGACGGGTTGAACAATACGTCCATGCTCGCCACCGCGCGGCCCAGATCCGCGCCGCCCTGAAATCCGGCAAAAACCGCATCCGGCAGCCGCGCGGCGAACCAGTCGTGCGCGGGGCCTTCGCCCACCACCAGCACACGGTGCTTCACCCCGCGCCGGATCAACTGGTCGATCGAATCCGAAAAGACATCCAGCCCCTTTTCCATGACCAGACGGCCAAGGAAGCCGATGACCACCTCGTTGTCGGCAATGCCAAGGCTGCGCCGCCATTCCATGCTGCGCGCCGAGGGGTTGAAGATCTCCCGGTCCACCCCGCGCGACCAGATGTCGATATCGTAGTTCATGCGCTGGTCGCGCAGCACCTGCGCCATCGATTCCGAAGGGGCGACAAGCGCATCGCAGCGCCGGTAGAAGCGGCGCATCAGCGCCTCGATCACCGGCTCAAGCCAGGCCATGTTGTAATAGCGGAAATAGGTTTCGAAGCGCGTGTGGACCGAAGCAAGGATCGGCAAACGCCGCCGCCGCGCCCACGATACCGCGCGGTGCGCCACCACATCGGGCGAGGAGACGTGCACTACATGCGGATCGAAATCAGCCAGATCACGCCGCACGCGCGGGGAAAGCGAAAGCGGAAAACGATACTCCGCCCGCCCCGGAATGGCGAAAGAGGGCACGCCGATCAGTGTTCCGGTGGCCGGAAAGGCGGGGTTTTCAACCTTCGGCGCATATACGCGCACATCCGCTCCCTGCCGCAGCAGATAGCCTACCAGCCGGTTCAGCGCCTGATTGGCCCCGTCGCGCACATAGTTGTAGTTCCCGCTGAACAGCGCCACGCGCAGATCGGAAAGATCGGTGGGAAAGGAAGTCGCCTCGGCCTGGGTCATCGCCTGCGCCATAGACCGATGAAACATGAATGGCGAGTGACAGGCGTGCCGGACAGAGGAGATTTCTCTCGCGATAGGGCTTGCCAGAGGGGCCGGACAAGGCATATGTTCCACTTTTGTTTCCCCAGGGAAACATGGTGGAAGCAGGTCGGACGGTGGTAGCCCTCTGGCGCAATTGCCTGTGCGGCAAGAAAAAGGGCGGCTCCGTGAAGCCGCCCGTTCTCGTTCCTTACGCGGCTTCCTTCTTTCTGGAAGCCTTCTTGCGTTCGTGCGGGTCGAGGATGGCCTTGCGCAGGCGGATGGTCTTTGGCGTCACCTCGACCATTTCATCGTCGTCGATATAGGCGATGGCCTGTTCCAGCGTCATGATCCGGGGCGGGGTCAGGCGGATGGCGTCGTCCTTGCCGCTCGAACGGAAGTTCGTGAGCTGCTTCGACTTCATCGGGTTGACTTCAAGGTCTTCGGGCTTGGCGTTTTCGCCGATGATCATGCCTTCATAGACCTTGTCCTGCGGACGCACGAAGAGCACGCCGCGTTCTTCAAGGCTGTTGAGCGCATAGGCCACGGCCTCGCCCGATGCGTTCGAGATCAGAACACCGTTCAGGCGGCCCTCGATCGGACCTTTGTGTGGGCCATACTTTTCGAACAGCCGGTTCATGATGCCGGTGCCGCGCGTGTCCGAAAGGAACTCGCCGTGATAGCCGATGAGGCCGCGCGAAGGGGCCGAGAAGAGAATGCGGGTCTTGCCGGCGCCGGAGGGGCGCATGTCGGTCAGCTCGGCCTTGCGGCGCTGCATCTTTTCCACGACCGTGCCGGAAAACTCGTCGTCCACGTCGATCACGACGGTTTCGTAAGGTTCGGTGCGCTGGCCGTTCTCGTCGGTATCGAACAGCACGCGCGGGCGGCTGATGCCCAGTTCAAAGCCTTCGCGGCGCATGGTCTCGATCAGCACGCCAAGCTGGAGTTCGCCGCGCCCGGCCACTTCGAAGCTGTCCTTGTCGGCAGATTCGGTCACGCGGATGGCAACGTTGGTTTCGGCCTCACGCAGCAGACGGTCGCGGATCATGCGGCTCGTCACCTTGTCGCCCTCGCGGCCCGCGAAGGGGCTGTCGTTCACCGCAAAGCGCATGGCAAGGGTGGGCGGATCGATCGGCTGGGCAGCGATGGGTTCGCGCACCGAGGGATCGGCGATGGTGTTGGCAACGGTGGCCTTTTCCAGCCCGGCCAGCGCAATGATGTCGCCCGCGCGGGCTTCCTCGACCGGCACGCGGTCAAGCCCGTTGAAGCTCATCAGCTTGGAGGCGCGGCCCACTTCGATCACGTTGCCGTCCGCATCGAGCGCGTGGATCGGCTGGTTCACCTTGATCGTGCCCGACTGGACGCGGCCTGTCAGCACGCGGCCCATGAAGTTGTCGCGATCGAGCAGCGTTGCAAGGAAGCTGAACGGACCATCGACATCGAGGTTGGGGGCGGGGACATGCTCGACGATCTTTTCGAACAGCGGTTCGAGGGTGCCTTCGCGCGCGTCCTGATCGTCGGATGCATAGCCATTGCGGCCGGAGGCATAGAGCACGGGGAACTCAAGCTGTTCGTCGTTGGCATCAAGGCTGACAAAGAGATCGAAGACTTCGTCGAGCACTTCCTGAGGGCGGCCATCGGGACGGTCGATCTTGTTGACGACGACGATGGGCCTGAGACCGAGCGCGAGCGCCTTGCCGGTGACGAACTTGGTCTGCGGCATCGCGCCTTCGGAACTGTCGACCAGCAGGATGACGCCATCGACCATCGAGAGGATGCGCTCCACCTCGCCGCCGAAATCGGCGTGGCCGGGGGTGTCGACGATGTTGATGCGCGTGGTCTCGCCGGTCCTGGGTGAGGTCCATTCGACCGAGGTGCACTTGGCCAGAATGGTGATGCCGCGCTCCTTTTCGAGATCGTTCGAATCCATCGCGCGCTCTTCCACGCGCTGATTGTCGCGGAAGGTGCCGGACTGGCGGAAGAGCTGGTCGACCAGCGTGGTCTTGCCGTGGTCGACGTGGGCGATGATCGCGATGTTGCGCAGGGGCAGCGACATTGAAGAAAGGCTTTCTCAGAAAGGAATCGGTAAGGGCGGGCACAGCCAAGCCTCGCCCAAGTTCGGCGCGCGCTTACAGGCAATTGTGCGTTGCGGCAAGCACGCAGGGAGCGACGAGGCGCGTTGCGGCAAGCACGCGGGGAGCGACGAGGCGCGTTGCGGCAAGCACGCGGGGACAAGGGCGCGCGTTCAGGCAGTTGTCTGCCTTGTCGCCCGAATGGTTTCATATGTCACCACTTTGCAACATTGGCTCCGAAACAACCCAAAAACCTGTCGTTCGGGCGCGGGCAAGGATTGTTCCGGTGCGGCGCGCAGCCTATGGGCGGCGCTGTTGAGAAAGAGGATGAACCTGCAGCAGCGGCTCCTGTCCATTCCACCCGGCAGGGTCTTGCGGTTCGGCCGCGGGCCGGTGTCGGCGGCCAGTGCCTTCTTGGGCCAGTGCTTTCGGGATGCCGCGCTTCATAAAGGGATATCGACGATATGCGTTCCATTTTTGCCGGACGTTGCCGCCAGCGCGCGCTGCTTGCCGGAACCTGCTGTCTTGCGTTTGCCTTTGCCGCTTCTGCCCATGCGCAGGATGCCGCGCAGGCGGGGGCGGTCGAGGAAGCCCTGCCGGCAACGTCCGCGCCCGAACTGGCGAGCGACGGCAACGAAATCATCGTGACAGCGACCAAGCGCGAGCAGACTTTGCAGGACGTTCCGGTTGCCGTGACCGTGACGACGGCAAAGACGCTGGAGCAGGCGCAGATCCGCGATCTCAAGGATCTGGTGAGCGTGGTGCCTTCCTTGCGGGTGACGCAGCTTCAATCGAGCGCGAATACCAATTTCATCATTCGCGGCTTCGGCAATGGCGCCAACAATGCCGGCATCGAGCCTTCGGTGGGCGTGTTCATCGATGGCGTCTATCGCTCGCGCTCGGCCGCGCAGATTGGCGATTTTCCCGATGTGCAGCGCATCGAAGTGCTGCGCGGGCCGCAATCGACGCTGTTCGGCAAGAACGCCAGCGTGGGCGTGATCTCGATCGTCACCGATGCGCCCAAGTTCGATTTCGGCGGCAATGTCGAGGCGAGCTATGGCAATTACGATGCGCTGATCCTCAAGGGCGTTGTCACCGGCCCGGTGAGCGAGCAGCTCGCGGTGAGCCTTGCGGGCGGTATCAACAAGCGCGACGGCTATAATCAGGATCTGGGAACGGGCAATCGCACGAACGAGCGCAACCGCTGGTTCGTGCGCGGGCAGGCGCTGTGGGAGCCGACCGCGCAGACGCGCGTTCGCCTGATTGGAGATTACTCCAAGATCGATGAAATCTGCTGCGGCGTCGTCAATCTCCAGCCCTCGCTGGCAACGCTGGCGATCCGCGCGCTGGGCGGGCAGGTGAACGGGCCCGACGCGATCTTTGCGGACAAGGTCTATTCGAACATCGATTCCACCAACAATATCGAAAACTGGGGCATTTCCGGACAGATCGACCACGACATCGGGCCGCTGACCCTGACCTCGATCACGGCCTACCGGCGCACCAATGCCGTGACCGATCAGGATTCCGATTTTTCGAGCGCGGACCTGATCGGGCGCAATGCCGCCGACCAGTCGATCAAGACCTTCACGCAGGAAGTGCGGCTGGCGACCAACCTTGAGGGGCCGCTGAACTTCATTCTGGGCGGATACTATTTCAATGAAAGCATCGCGCAGGCCAACCAGATCGACTGGGGTGCCAGCGCGCGCGGCTATGCCGATTTCATCATTCGCGGGCTGACGGGCAATGCCCAGTCGCTGCCGCTGCTGGAAACCACCATCGGCAGTCTGACGGGAACGAACCAGACCGGCCGCTTCTTCGCCAACGGGCAGGGACTGGACGAGCGCTACCGCCTGAAGAACGAGGCGTGGTCGTTCTTTGCGCAGGCCGATTTCAAGATCGGTGACAGGATCACCGTGACAGGCGGCATCAACTATACGCGCGACCGCAAGGACTTTGCCGCCACGGCCACATCGAGCGACGTTTTCGCCAACCTCGATCTGGTGCAGATCGGCGCCACGGCGCTTGGCCAGCAGTTCGTGGCGACCGCGCTTGGCACGAGCGATCCGGCCACAATCGCGGCCTTCGCTGCGGCCAATCCCACCCAGTTTGCCGCGCTTCAGGCGCAGGCGGCCAGCTTTGCCGCGCTCAACGCCAACCTTTCGACCACGGCGGCGGCGGCCGACAGCAATCCGCTGACGGTGGGCAACCCGCTGCTGGCGCTCAAGCGCTTGCAGTATCTGCCGCCGTTCCTTGGCGTGCCCAACGCGGTGGAACCGGGGCGCACCAATGACGACAAGTTCACTTATGTGGTGCGCGTGGCCTATGACGTGAACAGCGCAATCAACGTCTATGCAAGCTATGCCACAGGCTTCAAGGCCAGCTCGATCAACCTTTCGCGCGACAGCCGCCCCGCGCTGAGTGACCGCGATGCGCTGATCGCGCGGGGGCTGACAGTGGTGAACCAGACTTATGGCAGCCGCTTTGCCGGACCGGAAACCTCGACCGTCTATGAAATCGGCCTCAAGGCCAACTGGGGGCTGGTGACGGCCAACCTTGCCGCCTTCGACCAGCAGATCGACGGGTTCCAGTCCAACACCTTCACCGGTTCGGGCTTCGTGCTGGCCAATGCGGGCACGCAATCGGTGCGCGGCATCGAGTTTGAAGGCAGCGTCAAGCCCGTCAAGGGGCTGCTGTTCAATGTCAGTATGACCTACCTCGATCCGCGCTACGACAACTTCGTGTTCTCGGCGGTGGGCGATCTTTCGGGCACGCGCCCGGCGGGCATTCCGGCAATCTCTTCAACCTTCGTGGCGACTTATGACCACGAGTTTGCCGGTGGCCATCACCTGATCCTGCGCGGCGATTATCACTATGAATCGCCGGTGCAGATCGTGGAAGGCCTGCCCGGCTTCCTTTCGGGCGGCACCGCGGCGGCAGTGGCGGCAGCGCGCCCGTGGCGCCGCGAGGTGAGCGAGATCAACGCATCGATCAGCTGGGTCATGCCATCGGGTGTGGAACTGACGGCGTGGGGCCGCAACCTTGGCAACAACCGCTATCTGCTCTCGATCTTCGACAGCCCGGCACAGGAAGGTTCGATCTCCGGCTATACCAACCAGCCGCGGACCTATGGCGTGGCGGCGCGCTACCGGTTCTGAGCAGACTTGCGCGCCCGCTCCGGCCTTGCGGCCGGGGCGGATGCGGGGCCTGCCGGTTCCAGACATGAAAAAACCCGGCGCGGTGATCCTCGCCGGGTTTTTTGATTCCTTGGCTGAGCGCTGCCGGTTACTTGGGCGCAAGCACCATCAGCATCTGGCGCCCTTCCATGCGGGGGAAGGCTTCGACCTTGGCGATTTCGGCCACATCGTCCTGCACCTTGCGCAGCAGGTTCATGCCAAGCTGCTGGTGCGAAAGTTCGCGGCCGCGGAAGCGCAGGGTAATCTTCACCTTGTCGCCATCCTCGATGAAACGCACGACATTGCGCATCTTGGTGTCATAGTCGTGGTCATCGATGTTCGGACGCATCTTGATCTCCTTGATCTCCTGCGTCTTCTGGCTCTTGCGGGCAAGGTTCGCCTTCTTCTGCGCCTCATACCGGTACTTGCCGACATCGAGGAACTTGCAGACCGGGGGATCGGCGTTGGGCGAAACCTCGACGAGATCAAGACCGACTTCGGCGGCCTGCTCGATCGCTTCGCGGGTGTACATCACACCCAGATTTTCGCCATTCTCATCGATCACGCGCACCTTGGGCACGTTGATCATGTGATTGAAGCGAGGCCCGCTCTTGACGGGGGGCGCCATCATGCGCCGCGGTGGGGGAGCTATAGTGCTTTCTCCTGCAGTTTACCCAGATAGACGATTGGTGCGCTCCTTATCACAAAGCGCGGCCAGATAAAGGCCCGGATTGCGGGAAGTTCGCAGTTTGTGCCGATTGATGCGAAGGTGTTGCGCGCGCACCGCGGCGCAGCCACGGTTCAGGCCGCCGCGCGCCAGAGTTCGAACCGGGCCAGCCGATCACCCGCCGGAACGATGGCATCGATGCTGCTGGCGGGCTGAAGAGCCGAGACGATGGCCGGATCAGCCGCGTTCATGCCGCCCGTGAGCGCGCCAAAAGCAGGCAGGATCAGGCGGTTCTCGCTGATGACGCCGCAGGCGCGCGCGATCGAACGGCCGCGCACCCTGATCTGGAGCTTGGGATGGAAATGACCGGAAATCTCGCCCCGTTCATGCCCGCGATGCGCCATGTGCCGCAGGGTGATGCCGCGCACTTCGAGTTCACAGGCAAGCGTGCCGCCGGGGGCTGCGGCATCCGCATCGTGGTTGCCGGTGATCCACACCCAGTCGGTTGCCCTGACCAGCGCATCGAGCATTCCCGCGGCATGAGGCTCCATCCGCGCGGCGGCGGCGGCATCGTGGAACGAATCGCCCAGACAGAAGACACGACGCGCGCCCGTCTCGCGCAGGGCCTGCGCCAGCCGTTCCAGCGTTGCCCGGCTGTCATAGGGGGGGAGCATCTGCCCGTGACGGGCAAGGAAGCTGGCCTTTTCCAGATGGAGGTCCGCCACCAGCAACGCATTCTCATCCGGCCAGAACACCGCCCGCGCCGGGCCGAGGCAAAGCTCGTGCCCCATGAAGGGGAAGGATGCGAACGAACCGGGAACCATGGCTTTCTCTTGCCGGAAGGCGATTCCCTTGGCAAGCCTGCGGGCATGAACGACTGGACACAGCACACCGCCCGCGCCCGCACATGGTTCGAATCCCTGCGTGACCGCATCTGCGCCGAGTTTGAAGCGATCGAGCGCGAGGCCGGATCGGACGCCGCGTTCACCTACACGCCGTGGCAGCGCGAGCATGAGGGCGAAGCGGTGGAGAATGGCGGCGGCGGCGTGCAGGGCCTGATGAAGGGCAAGGTATTCGAGAAGGTCGGCGTCAACGTTTCGACCGTGCAGGGCGAGTTTGCCCCGGACTTTGCCGCATCGATCAACGGCGCCAGCGCGCAGGCACCCGGTTTCACCGCAACCGGAATCAGCCTGGTGGCGCACATGGCGAACCCTCACGTTCCTGCGGTGCACATGAACACGCGCTTCCTGACCACCAGCAAGGCATGGTTCGGCGGCGGCGGCGATCTGAACCCGCCGATCCCCTACGCGGAAGATACGGCCGAGTTCCACGCCGAATACAAGGCCGCCTGCGATCGGCACGACCCGGAATATTACCCGAAGTTCAAGAAATGGGCCGATGACTATTTCTGGATTCCGCACCGCAAGGTGCATCGCGGGGTGGGCGGCATTTTCTACGATCATCTGGAATGTGCCGATGACGCCGCCTTCGAGGCGAACTTCGCCTTCACGCGCGATGTGGGCGAAGCCTTCATCAACGTGTTCCCGCGCCTTGTGCGCAGGCGCATGGGCATGACTTTCACGCCGGCCGAGAAGCTGACCCAGCTTGAGTATCGCGGCCGCTATGCCGAGTTCAATCTGGTGTGGGACCGGGGCACGCTGTTCGGCCTGAAGACGGGCGGCAACATTGACGCCATCCTGATGAGCCTGCCGCCCGAAGCGGTGTGGAGCTGAGGGGCGCCGCCTGATCGGCCAATCCCGGCCGTCACGTCAGTTGCATATGCGAGGTATTCCCCCTTGCGGGAAGGGCCTGCTTGCCGCCATCTAGGGCAAAGATGCTCCGCCAATACGAACTTGTCGAACGTGTGCTTGCCTATGATCCGGATGCGGACGAGGCGATGCTCAACCGCGCCTATGTCTATACCGTGCAGAAGCATGGCACCCAGAAGCGGGCGAGCGGAGACCCCTACTTCTCGCACCCGGTAGAAGTTGCGGGCCTGATGACCGAGCTGAAGCTCGATCAGGACACGATCATCACGGCGCTGCTGCACGATACCGTGGAGGATACCCTCGCCACGGTGGACGAGATCGAGCGCCTGTTCGGCCCGGACGTGGCGCGGCTGGTCGATGGCGTGACCAAGCTCTCGAAGATCGAGACGATGAGCGAGAGCGAACGCGCGGCCGAGAACCTGAGGAAGTTCCTCCTGGCGATGAGCGAGGACTTGCGCGTGCTGCTGGTAAAGCTGGCGGACCGGATGCACAACATGCGCACGCTCCACTACATCAAGAGCGAGGAGAAGCGCCGCCGCATCGCGCGCGAGACGATGGACATCTATGCTCCGCTGGCCGAGCGCGTGGGCATGTATGAATACATGCGCGAAATGCAACTTCTGGCCTTCGAGCAGCTTGAGCCGGAAGCCTACGCGACGATCACCGGGCGGCTGGCGGCGATCCGCAGCGAGGAGGGCGCCCAGGTTGATTCCATCGCGCTGGAAATCAAGCAGGCGCTGGCCGAGGCCGGATTGCGGGTCGAGGTTTCGGGCCGCGAGAAACACCCCTATTCGATCTGGCGCAAAATGGCCGAGCGGCATGTCTCGTTCGAGCAGATCACCGACATCATGGCCTTCCGCGTTCTGACCGAAACCGAGGATGACTGCTACAAGGCGCTGGGGATCCTGCACCGCGCGTGGCAGATGATCCCCGGCCGGTTCAAGGACTATATCTCGACTCCCAAGATGAACGGCTACCGTTCGCTGCACACGGCGCTGATCTATTCCAACGCCATGCGGGTGGAAGTGCAGATCAAGACGCGCGAGATGCACGAGCGCAACGAGTTCGGCCTTGCCGCACACTGGGCCTACAAGCAGGGCGGCAAGCCGGACGGGCAGGTGGGCTGGCTGCGCGATCTGATCGAGATTCTCGAAGCCAGCAATGATCCCGAAGAGCTGCTCGAAAACACGAAGATGGCGATCTATCAGGACCGCATCTTCGCCTTCACGCCCAAGGGTGCGCTGTTCCAGTTGCCCAAGGGGGCGACGCCCATCGACTTTGCCTTTGCGGTTCACACCAATCTGGGCGCGCAGGCCGTGGGGGCCAAGATCAACGGACGGCACGTGCCGCTGCGCACGCCGCTGGGCAATGGGGATGTGGTCGAGATCATCAAGAGCCGCAATTCCGAGCCGCAGCTTTCGTGGCTGGGCTTTGTCGTGACCGGCAAGGCGCGCGCGGCGATCCGCCGCTTCGTGCGCCAGAAGGAGCGCGCCGAAGTGGCCGCGATCGGGCGCAAGCTCTATGAGGAGATTGTCGAGCGGCTGCCGACCAAGGTGGGCAAGAAGGCGCTGGGCGATGCGCTGAAGCGGCTGAAGCTGGGATCCGAGGAGGACTTCATGTTCGCCATCGGTTCGGCCAAGCTGGATGACCGGCAGGTTATGGAAGCGCTGGTGCCGGGAAGCGCGGCGAACATTCCGGAGGAAAGCTGGCCAAGCCAGAAGCGCGCCATCGCGGTGCGCGGGCTTACGCCGGGCATGGCGTTCAAGCTGGCGGCGTGCTGCCACCCGGTGCCGGGTGATCGGATTGTCGGCCTGCGCCGCCCCGGCAAGGGCGTGGAAGTCCACGCGATTGACTGCATGAAGCTGGCCGATGGGGTCGATGCCGACTGGATCGACCTGTCATGGGATGCGCGCACCGATGGCGCCGTGGGCCGGATCAGGGCGGAACTGTATAACCGGCCCGGAACGCTTGCGGAAATGGCGGGCATCTTTGCCAAGAACCACGCCAATGTGGTGAACCTTGAGATGACGCAGCGGGAAAACCCGTTCCATACCTACGAGGTGGATCTGGAGGTGCGCGATCTGGCGCACCTGACCCGCATTGTCAGCGCCCTGCGTGCAAGCGAGGCCGTGGCGCAGGCGGAGCGGATCTAGGCCGTTCGGGCGCTGCGTTCCTGCGACCGGGCGCGGCCGCTGAAAAGCCAGCCAAGGAATGCCGTGAGGGCGATTGTCAGCACGTTTTGCAGGGCGGGCGCGCCATCGCGCATGATCTGGTGAGTGAGGAGCGATACCGCTTCCATGATGACGAATGCCGCGCAGACCCCCATGCCCAGCCGTGCGAGGCGAGGGCGCAAGAGTGCTGCAAGCAGAAGCACCGTCAAAAGCAGTTCAAGAAGACCCACGGCCTTGCCAAGCGCAATGGGCAGGTGTGCCGTCCATGCCTTGTGCAGCACGAGTTCGGCGTGGGGCGAGAAAGCCTTGTGCCAGCCGACGAAAGCGTGAAACGCCGCCAACGGCAGCGAGAGCGCTGCGATCAGTGCAAGCCGCACAAGCGCGGGCATCGTCGATTTGGCCATATCGGTTCTCTCCCGTTATTTTTAGAATACCAAATCTAATAATGTGGCGGGAAGGATGCAAGTTACGATGCCAGGGGCGAGCAACCCCACCCCACCGCTTTCGGCTTTTGACCTTGGCGGCGATCTGGTCTATGGTTCGGGCCATAACGGAGCAGGATCGGGCCGGGTCGTATCGGGCGGTCCGCCTTTTTCGTTGCGGTGGAGTTGACGCCGCCACCCAAAGCGCCTAAGCGCGCCTTTCACCTTCGACCGGCGGGCTTTCGGCCATTCAGGGTTATTGCCCTGAAATTAGCGCGATTTTTGCAGGTTTTCAGGTGTGTTTTCGCGATGAGATGGGGCGGCGAAGCTGATTCGGCCGTCCTGTGGAGCAAACGGAGAAGCAAGTGGCTCGTATTGCCGGGGTAAACATCCCCACCAACAAGCGCGTGATCATCGCGCTGACCTACATCCATGGTATCGGCCCGTTCAAGGCCAAGCAGATCGCCGACAAGCTGGGTATCGACCATACCCGCCGCGTTCAGGACCTTTCGGACGCCGAAATCCTTCAGATCCGTGAAACGATCGACGCCGAGCACACCGTGGAAGGCGATCTTCGCCGCGCAGTGGCGATGAACATCAAGCGTCTCATGGACCTCGCGTGCTATCGTGGTCTGCGCCACCGCAAGGGCCTGCCGGTCCGCGGCCAGCGCACCCACACCAATGCCCGCACCCGCAAGGGCAAGGCCAAGCCGATCGCCGGCAAGAAGAAGTAAGACCTGAACTGGTCCTTCTTCCGTCCCCAGTTTCTCGAGGATTGAAAAAATGGCACGCGAACCTCAGCGCATCAAGCGCCGCGAGCGCAAGAACATCACCAGCGGCATTGCCCATGTCAATGCCAGCTTCAACAACACCATGGTGACCATCACCGACGCGCAGGGCAATGCCATCTCGTGGTCGTCGGCCGGCATGATGGGCTTCAAGGGCAGCCGCAAGTCGACGCCCTATGCCGCTCAGGTTGCGGCTGACGATGCCGGCAAGAAGGCCGCCGAGCATGGCGTGCGCACGCTGGAAGTTGAAGTGAAGGGCCCCGGTTCGGGCCGTGAAAGCGCCCTGCGCGCGCTTCAGGCGGTGGGCTTCACGATCACGGCGATCCGTGACGTGACCCCGATCCCGCACAACGGCGTCCGTCCGTCGAAGCGCCGGCGCGTCTGAACCTGCCTCTGGCGGACGGGGCGCAGGTACCGGCACCCCATCCGCCCAAGATCTCGACCGGAGCCGGGCATCATGCATCCCGGCAACCGGCAAAAGCCCGCACAAACCCCAGGGGAATTCCATGACTGTCAACATCAAGAACTGGCAGGAACTGAAGAAGCCCAACACTCTCGAGATCAAGCCGGGCAACGACGCCAAGCGCCGCGCGACTTTCGTCGCAGAGCCGCTTGAGCGTGGCTTCGGTCTCACTCTCGGCAACGCCCTGCGCCGGGTGCTGCTCTCCTCGCTCCAGGGCGCGGCGGTCACTTCGATCAAGATCGAAAACGTCCTGCACGAGTTCTCCTCGCTTGCCGGTGTTCGTGAAGACGTGACCGACATCGTGCTGAACGTGAAGCAGATTGCACTGAAGATGCAGGGCGAAGGCCCCAAGCGCCTTCAGCTTTCGGCAACAGGGCCGGGCGAGGTGAAGGCCGGCGACATCGCCGTGACCGGCGACATCGAGGTGATGAACAAGGATCTGGTGATCTGCAACCTTGATGAAGGCGCGACCTTCAACATGGAGCTGACCGTCGATACCGGCAAGGGCTATGTCCCCGCGGTGTCGAACCGTCCGGTCGATGCACCGATTGGCCTGATCCCGGTCGACTCGCTCTACTCGCCGGTGCGGCAGGTGTCCTACAAGGTCGAAAACGCGCGTATCGGGCAGGAGCTTGACTATGACAAGCTGAGCCTGACGGTCGAGACCGACGGCACCGTGACGCCGGAAGATGCCGTGGCCTATGCGGCGCGCATCCTTCAGGACCAGCTCGCGCTGTTCGTGCACTTCGACGATCAGGTGCCGGTTGGCCATGTGCCTTCGGTGGCGGGCATTGCCGCCCACGCGCCGGAAGAAAGCGACGCCAACCAGCTCAACCGCTACCTTCTCAAGAAGGTGGACGAGCTGGAACTGTCGGTGCGTTCGGCCAACTGCCTCAAGAACGACAACATCATCTATATCGGCGATCTGGTTCAGAAGACCGAAGCCGAGATGCTGCGCACGCCGAACTTCGGCCGCAAGTCGCTCAACGAGATCAAGGAAGTCCTGTCGTCGATGGGCCTGCGCCTTGGCATGGACATCCCCGGCTGGCCGCCTGAGAACATCGAGGAAATGGCCAAGAAGCTCGAACAGGAGCTGCTGGGCTGATGAATTGCGGGGCGCTCCATGGCGGGGCGCCCTGTTTCAGCGGGGTTTTGGTCAGCCCCTGAACTGACCTGGATCGGGGTACCTTGCACGGCCCCCCTACGAACGGAAGGAAAGACACATGCGTCACAAGCTGGGCCAGCGCAAGCTGGGTCGCACCTCTTCGCACCGCATCGCGATGCTGCGCAACATGGCTGCCGCGCTTATCAAGCACGAGCAGATCACCACCACGCTGCCCAAGGCACGCGAACTGCGCCCCTATGTCGAAAAGCTCATCACGCTGGGCAAGAAGGGCGGCCTTTCGAACCGCCGTCTCGCCCATGCGCGCCTGCTTGACGAAACGCAGGAGCAGAAGCTGTTTTCGGTGCTTGCGGAGCGTTACGCCGACCGTAATGGCGGCTACACCCGCATCATCAAGGCCGGATACCGCGCTTCGGACGCGGCGCCGATTGCCGTGATCGAACTGGTTGACCGCGACACCTCGGCCAAGGGCCAGGATTCCGGCCCGGTGATGACCGCGGACGAGGACGAATACGAAGCCGCCTGAGGCTTCGCGATCCGCGCGAACGACAAGGACGGGCGGGGCGCAGGATGCGCTCCGCCCGTTTTCTGTTTGTGACGTAACCGTTTGCGTGCCGGGTGAGGGCGCCTCCATTTTCAGTGCTTTGCTTGCATTGAGGCGAGGTGCCTCTAGTTTCAGCGGCAACCGATATGAGTCGCATGAAAGCCTTCCATGATTTTGTCGCGCCCGTTCCTTGCAGCATGCGCTGCGATTGCATTTGCCGCTCCAGCCATGGCTGCTGATCCCGCGATGACCTATCCGCAGACCGAGCGCGGCGATGTGGTGGAAACCCTGTTCGGCGAGACGGTGGCCGACCCTTATCGCTGGCTGGAGGCGGATGTCCGCGTGGACGCGAAGGTTGCCGCATGGGTTGCGGAGCAGAGCGCGTTTACCGATGCCTATCTCAAGGCTTTGCCGGAACGCGCGGGGTTCGAGCGCAAGCTCAAGGGGCTGTTCGATTATGCCCGTTACGGCCTTCCGCGCGCGGAAGGCGGGCGCACCTTCTACACTTACAATTCGGGCCTGATGAATCAGGCGCAGCTCATGGTGCGCGATCAGGCATCACCGGCCGGGCGCGTGCTGCTTGATCCCAATGGTTGGGCCAGCGACGGGGCGACCGCGCTTGATGCTTGGGAACCTGCGCCTGACGGGGCCACGGTTGCCTATACCGTGCAGGATGGCGGTTCTGACTGGCGCACGATGAAGTTTGTGCGCGCGGCGGACGGTGCGGTGCTGGCCGACGAGCTGAAATGGGTGAAGTTCAGCGCGATTGCCTGGGTCGGCAGCGAGGGCGTGCTCTATTCGCGGTTCGATGCACCCAAGGAGGGAGAGGCGTTTCAGGCGCTGAACTACAACCAGACGGTGTGGTATCACCGGCTGGGCACGCCGCAGAGCGAGGACCGGCCCGTCCTTGCGACGCCCGACAAGCCGAAATGGGGGCACATTGCCCAGGTGACGAGCGATGCCCGCTGGATGGTGGTGACGAGCCATGAAGGCACCGATCCGCTTTCGGCGGTTGCCGTGGCGCCCATTGGGCGTGGCGACTGGAAACCGCGCTGGATCGTGCCTGACATGACCGCGCAGTGGGATTTCTTCGATGGCGTGGGCGACACACTGTGGTTTGTCAGCAGCAAGGACGCGCCGCTCAAGAAGGTGGTCAAGGTCGACATGTCCGGCACCGAGCCGGTGTTCACCACCGTTGTCGAGCAAAGCGATGCCAACCTTGAGGCGGCCGGGATCATCGGCGGGCGGCTGTTCCTGCACTACCTGCGCGATGTGAAGGCGCAGGTGAATCTGCACGATCTGGACGGGCGGTTCGTGAAGGAACTGGAACTGCCCGGCGTGGGTTCGCTGACCGGGGTGAGCGGCAAGCCGCAGGACAGGACGGGCTATTTCGGCTTCACCAGTTTCACCATGCCGGGAACAGTCTATCGCTTTGATCCGCAAAGCGGAAAGGCAACGGTCTGGCAGAAGATCGCGCTCAACTTCGC
This sequence comes from Novosphingobium meiothermophilum, assembly GCF_003171715.1. Taxonomy (GTDB): domain Bacteria; phylum Pseudomonadota; class Alphaproteobacteria; order Sphingomonadales; family Sphingomonadaceae; genus Novosphingobium; species Novosphingobium meiothermophilum. The sequence goes on from NZ_QGHL01000007.1 coordinate 134,791, forward strand.
GCCCGATGATTACCGGGTGGAGCAGGTGTTCTATCCATCTAAGGATGGCACGAGGATCCCGATGTTCGTGGTGCGGCGCAGGGATGCGAAGGGCCCGGTGCCGACGATCCTTTATGGCTATGGCGGGTTCAACATCGCCCTGCCGCCCGCCTATTCGGCCGCGCGCATGGCATGGCTGGAGAGCGGCGGGGCCTATGCCATCGCCAACCTGCGCGGCGGCGGCGAATATGGCGATGCCTGGCACGATGCGGGGCGCCGCGCGCGCAAGCAGAACGTGTTCGACGATTTCATTGCTGCAGGCGAATGGCTGATTGCCAGCGGCATGACACCGCGCGACGGGCTGGCGGTGGAAGGCGGTTCGAACGGGGGGCTTTTGGTGGGCGCGGTGGTGAACCAGCGGCCCGATCTGTTTGCCGCAGCCCATCCGGCGGTGGGCGTGATGGACATGCTGCGCTTCGACCGGTTCACCGCAGGGCGATACTGGGTGGATGATTACGGCCGCCCCGATGTGGAGGCCGACTGGAAGGTGCTGCGCGCTTATTCGCCCTATCACAACATTGCGGCGGGCAAGCCCTATCCGGCGGTGCTGGTGACGACCGCCGATACCGATGACCGCGTGGTGCCAGGCCACAGCTTCAAGTATGCGGCTGCATTGCAGGCCGCAGGGCTGGGGCCGAAGCCGCAGCTTATCCGCATCGAGACGCGCGCCGGGCATGGTTCGGGCAAGCCCGTTTCCAAGCTGATCGAGGAATCGGCCGACGTCTTCGCCTTTCTGGCGCACTGGACGGGGTTGCAGCCAAAAGATTGACCTTCAAGCCACTTCCCCCGGCATCGGGCAACCTGCTAGGGTTGTGGCAACGATGGTTTGGGAGATGATCCGGAAGCGGTCCTTGCACCATGTGCGAGGCTTGCGCGCTGGCCTGTCGGCGGCAGTGCTGGCGTGCACACTGGCAGCTGCTGCAAGCCCGGCCGTGGCAGATGACCATGAGGCGGCAGGAGCAGCAGCTGCTGCGGCCGCGCTGCCCGACTTCGGACGGCCTGCCACAGGCGAGGCCCGCGGTGCGGGAGGTGCGGACAGGTTGCTGCTTCCGCGCGATGCCTATCCCCGGACGAAGCGCGATCCTGTGGTGGAACTGATGTTCGGTCAGCGGGTAGCCGACCCCTATCGCTGGCTTGAGGCCGACCCGCGCAGCGATGCCGACGTGGCGGCTTGGATCGGCCAGCAGAACGGGGTTGCCGCAGCTTATCTGGGCGGTTTGCCTGCGCGCGAACACTTTGCCGCTCGGATCAGGACGCTGTTCGATTTCGAGCGCTATGGCCTGCCGCGCAAGGCGGGGAGCCACTATTTCTATACCCGAAACACCGGCCTTCAGAACCAGTCGGCGCTGTGGGTGCGCAAGGGTGTGGACGGCAAGCAGCGCCTGCTGATTGATCCCAATGGCTGGAGCACGGACGGATCGCTTGCTCTGGCGCAGTGGGAGCCTTCGCCAAGCGGGCGCTATGTTGCCTTTGCCGAACAGGAGGCCGGGAGCGACTGGCGCACGCTGCGGGTGGTGGATGTGGCGAGCGGACGCGTGCTGGGCGCCCCGGTGCTTTGGGCCAACGATACCGAAATCGCCTGGGTGGGCGATGAGGGCTTTCTCTATTCCCGCTTTCCCGAACCGCGGGTGGGCGATGATCCGCGCAGCCCGCGCTTCAACAAGGCGGTGTGGTTCCACCGCGTAGGAACGGCGCAGGATGAGGATCAACTGGTTCACGCCACACCCGACCATCCCGAATGGGGCCACAAGGCGCAGGTGACGAGCGATGGCCGGTGGGCCGTGATCGTGAGCGAGGTGAGCACTGACAAGCGCAACGCGGTGCATGTGGTGCAACTGGAAGGCCGCAAGGCCGGGCAGTGGAAGGTCCAGCCGCTGGTTCCCGACATTGCCGATCACTGGCGCCTGATTGCGGGGCTGGGCAACCGGCTGTGGTTCCTGACCGATCGCGGGGCGCCGCTCTATCATCTGGTGAGCATCGATCTGGCCCGCCCGGCCGATGGCTGGAAAGTGGTGATGGGCGAGCGCGGCAACACGCTGGAAGGCGCGCGCATGATCGGCGACCGGTTCCTGCTGTCCTACCTCAAGGATGGACAGAGCGTGGCGGTGATGACCGACCGCAGGGGGCGTCCGGGCAAGGCGATCACGCTCAACGGTATCGGCACGGCCAGCGGCTTTGGCGGAAGGCCCGGCGATTTCGAGACGTTCTATCAATATACCAGCTTCAACCGCCCGCCCGCGATCTATCGCATGGACCTGCGCAGCGGCGCGATAGCGCCCTTCGCGGTGCCGAAGATGGCCTTCGATCCAGATGACTACGAAGTGGAACAGCGCCAGTTTCCATCGCGCGATGGCACGATGGTGCCGCTGTATCTTGTGCGCAAGCGGGTGCTGGCCAAGGCAGGCAAGCCGCTGCCCACGCTGCTCTATGGCTATGGCGGGTTCGATATCTCGCTGACCCCCGGATATTCGCCGGTGCGGATGGCATGGCTGGAGGCAGGCGGGGCCTTCGCGCTGGCCAACATTCGCGGGGGGGGCGAGTTCGGGCGGGAATGGCATGAGGCCGGGCGCCGCCTCAACAAGCAGAACAGCTTTGATGATTTCATCGCGGCGGGCGAATATCTCATCCGCGAGGGCATCGCCGCGAAGGGCGGGCTGGCGGTTCAGGGATCCTCGAACGGCGGGCTGCTGGTGGGCGCAGTGGTGAACCAGCGGCCCGATCTGTTTGCCGCGGCCAACCCTGATGTGGGCGTGATGGACATGCTGCGCTTCGACCGGTTCACCTCTGGCCGGTTCTGGGTGGACGACTATGGCCGCCCCGACCGGGAAGAGGACTGGCGCGTGCTGCGTTCCTATTCTCCCTATCACAACGTGGCCGCAACGGGAGACTATCCGGCCATTCTGGTGACGACCGGCGAAAACGACGACCGCGTGGTTCCCGCGCACAGCTTCAAATACGTGGCCGCGCTTCAGGCGGCCAAGATCGGCGATCGGCCCCATCTGCTGCGGGTGGAGCCGCGCGCGGGGCATGGCGCGGGCAAGCCGGTGGAGAAGATCATTGGTGCGGGCGCGGATGTGCTCGCCTTCCTGTCGCATTGGACCGGGTTGGATCGCGGCCTCTAGTTCGTTCATAAAAAGCCGCTCAATCATGAACACTGGCTGTCATGGCAGTTCAGCGATGCCTCACCGCGACTCCGGCATGTCCTTGTCCGTGGCAGGAATGATCCTGCCGTCAGGATGAAGGAGCGGACCTATGAAGACTTTCCCGATGGCTCTGGCTGCCGCTGCCGCTGCTGCTGCCGCGGCTACGCCCGCAATGGCATTGCCGCACACTTCAGTCGGTGCGGGGGTGAATGTCGCACTGAACGGCGGTTCATGGTGGAACGACGGGCGCGGCTGGAACGGACCGCGCGGCTGGGACGGACCGCGCGGCGGGCGTGACCATCCGCGCATTGCGGTGGAACAGTGCGTGCGCGCGGCCGAACGTGATGCGCAGCGCGCAGGTTTTCGCCGGGCCAATGTGACCGACATCCGCGACGTGCGCGACACGCGCTGGGGCTATGAGGTGCGCGGACGGATCGAGGTCAATTCCGGCTGGCGCGGGGATGGCCGCTTTGATCGGGGCTGGAACGACAACCGGCGTCGCTTCGACAGCGGGAACTTCCGTTGCCAGATCGAACGCGGGCGCATCACCCGGCTCAACTACAGCGGGATCCGCGGGCTCTGATGCCTGGCCGGCGTCCCCTGGCGAACGGTTCAGGCTTGCGACAGCCTGAACCGTTCATGCCGGAGGGTGCGGACGGAAGGAAACGGCAGATGGTGAAGACGACCGGCAGACTGGCGCTGGCACTGGGTGCGGCTGCGATGACCCTTATGCCGCTGGCGGCCGAGGCGCGGCCTGACCGCGGCTGGGGTGGCAGTTGGAATGGCGGCGGTTGGAACGGGCGGGGATGGCACCGTGACCGGGGCGGCATCGATGGCGGCGATGTGCTGCTTGGCCTGCTGCTGATCGGCGGGATTGCGGCGATTGCCGCTTCGGCCGACAATGCCAACCGGGACCGCAGACGCGAACGCGACGGCGATGACGGCTATCGCTATCGCGACGAAGTTCCTTCGCGCAATGACCCGCGCGGTGGTGGCTGGCAGCAGCCGCAAGCCCGCGATGATGCTGCGCGCGCGCCCTTGCGCGACATCGATGACGCAGTGGACCGCTGCGTGGCCGAGGCATCCGCGAAAGGCGAAGTGGCCGATATCTACAGTGCTGCGCGCAGCGCCGACGGCTTCAAGGTTTCAGGTGCGCTGACCAATGGCGACGGCTTTTCCTGCGACGTGAGCGCTCAGGGCGGCGTCCTGCTCGACATTCGCCGGCGTTGAGGCCGGTCGATCTGAGGAGGGCAGGTCGGGGGCAGGTTTCTTCGTGTTGGTCCCTTGCGGCGCGGGCGCGGCGTGATTATCGGCTTACGGGAAGGTTCTAATGAGGATTCCCGGCGCATGACCACTTTCGATGACCGCGAAAAGGCTTTCGAGGCCAAGTTTGCCCGCGACGAGGAAATGCTGTTTCGCGTCAACGCGCGTCGCAACCGGCTGCTGGGGCAGTGGGCTGCGGAACGCATGGGGCTGGATGCGGCGGAAACCGAAGCCTATGCAAAGTCGGTCGTTCAGGCCGATTTCGAGGAATCGGGCGACGAGGACGTGATCCGCAAGCTGCTGGGCGACCTGATTTCGGCCGGGATCGAGACCGACGAGGCCGAAATCCGCGCCGCAATGGATGCCAAGCTGGTGGATGCGCGTCGTCAGTTGATGGGTGAAGCCTGATGGCCATGCCTGCCTCGGAGATCGAGGCCATGATCCGGGCCGCGCTTCCCGATGCCGAGATCGAGATTACCGATCTGGCAGGCGACGGCGATCATTACGCTGCGCGCGTGGTTTCTGCCGCCTTTGCGGGCCTGCCCCGCGTGAAGCAGCACAAACTGGTCTATGAGGCACTTGGCGGGCGCATGGGCGGACAGCTTCATGCCTTGCAACTGACCACTGCCGTTCCCAATTGAGAGCGCGAAAGGATATCTGATCCCCATGTCGACCGAGCAGCGCATTTCCGAAATCGTCAACGGCAACGATGTCGTCCTGTTCATGAAGGGCACGCCGCTGTTCCCGCAGTGCGGCTTTTCAAGCAAGGCTGTGGCCATCCTCGAACATCTGGGCGTGGAATACGCCGCAGTGGACGTGCTTCAGGACATGGAAATCCGTCAGGGCATCAAGGCCTATTCCGATTGGCCGACGATCCCGCAGCTTTACGTGAAGGGCGAATTCGTAGGCGGTTCGGATATCATGATGGAGATGTTCGAAGCCGGCGAATTGCAGCAGATGATGGCCGACGCGGACGTGAAGTCTGCCTGAACAGGGCTGATGAGGCACGCCTGAGCCGGGGCGGCGCAATGGTGCCGTCCGGCAAGCCAAACCGGCAAACACATGCCAGCAGGCCATGAACGCCGGGATCACGGCGCGGACGCAAACGGCGTTCGCGCCGTTTGGCTTTTCTGTTGGGCGATGCGGGAATACCGGATGTGTGGGGAGGCCGGGAGAGGCGGAGCCAAGGGAGACCGGGGGGACTGGCTCCGCCTCGAGAAGAAGCTACTCTTCGGGACGCAGAGGGTTATGCAGAGATCGTGCCAGAATGGCAAAGTGGCTGTTTTCTGGGGTTCTTCCAATATCCCTGCGGTGCCGGAACAGGCCGGTTGTAAAGCGATCCGACATATCTTGCAGGCTTGGCAAGGCCGCGGCGGCAGGACATGATGGGCGGGATGGAAACGCACGATCTAGAACCGGAAAACCTGCTGGCAAAGACCACTCCGGCCGCAACCATGGTCATCTATCGCCGCGATCCGGCGGGTGGTCCGGCACAGATCCTGATGGTGGAACGCAATGCCAGCCTGAAGTTCGCAGGCGGGGCCACGGTCTTTCCCGGCGGCAAGGTCGATGCAGAGGATTTTGCGCTGGCGGCAAGGCTTTCGGGCCTTGCGCAAATGGAGCATGACGATCTGGCCGCCCGCATCGCCGCCGTGCGCGAGACGCTGGAGGAGACGGGGCTGGTTGTGGGCATAGCGGGCCGCGTCGATGGCGTGATTGCCGCCGAAGCGCGGTCCATGCTGATCGAGACCGGGCATCTGGCACCGGTGCTTGAAAGGTTCGGCTGGCATATCGTGCCGGAAAGACTGACGCTCTTTGCCCGGTGGTGGCCAAGGCACCGGACTGAAAGAATTTTCGACACGCGGTTCTATCTGGCCGATCTTGGAACGGGGGCTGTCGACATTGCAGTGGATGCGACCGAGAACCGCCACATGTTCTGGGCAAGTGCCGAGGAGGCGCTGAGGCTGGCGGAGGATGGGCGGATCAAGGTAATTTTTCCGACGCGGCGCAACCTTGAACGGCTGGCCCAGTTTACCACGTTCGAGCAGGCCCGCGCCCATGCCATCGAAACGCCCGTGCAGACGATCAGCCCCTATCTGGAAAAGCGTGACGGCCAGCATTGGCTGATGATCCCTGATGGCCTTGGCTATCCGGTGCGGGGAGAGCCGCTGGATCTGGCGCAGCGCGGTTGACCGGGCTGTTCGCAGCGCAACCGCGCAGTGTTTTCCCCTAGTCGGTTGGCATCCGGCGTTTACCGGCTTTGGGCAATAGCAAGGCTTCGCTGTTGCCGGGGCTGTTTGTGGTGCCTGTCCAGAAAGCTGCCATCAAGAAAGCTGCCATCAAGGATGAAGGGCTGGCGCATGACGAGGTGCGGCTGGCCCAGCCCGCTGATCCGTCCTTCGGTTCGCCGGTTCATGCGATGCACGAAGCGCTTGCCCGGCTGGACGAATCGCAGGGCATGCCAGAGTGCCGTGAAGGCACCGAATCGCGCGATGCCGGGTGGCCCGGATGGACGAGGCTGGCCGCTCCTGTGGTCCTTTCGGCAGGGTTGTGGGCGGCAATTTATCTTTTTGTTTCGCGGCTTATCACCAGCGTTATGTAACGTAACCAATTGTTGATGACCTGCGCGTTAGCCAATGCTCATGCGTAGCCCACTCGACAGCCTGACCCCCGGTCAGATCACCCGCATCGCCCGTGTCGTTGCCGTAGTGACGGCGGTGGGCCTTGGTCTTGCCTATGTGACGAATGTGCTTGAGCCGGTCTCGTCTGGCATCGGTTCGTTCCTGCTGGGCTGCGCGCTGCTGCTGGCCGCACCGCGCCAGCGCGCTACGGAGCTTCTGGGCGCCCTGACGGTATGGCACTGCTTTGCCGAGTTTCTTTCGACGCTCCAGAGCGGGCATTTTGCCTTCTGGCGGCTTGCGGTGTCGGTGGCGACGCTTGGCGGGGCCATGGCGGTGATCCGTATCCAGCACTTGCGCTTGCTGACGCGCGAGAGCCCGGATCATGCGCTGGGTGATCTCGATCGGCGCACCGTTGGCGGGATCGGTGTGCTGCCGCGCACCGATGCGCAACTGGCCGAATTGCGCAGGGAAAGCGCGGGCAAGGCTTGAGCGCCACGCTCCTCCCGCTCTTGCCAGAAGTGGGGGCGGGCGGATAGCACCGGCGCATGATCGCCGAAGTCGAACCCTTTCACGCCATTGCCGTCAGCCGTCTTGCCCATGACATGGAGGCGGCGGGACGCAGCGTCATTCACATGGAGTTCGGCCAGCCTTCAACCGGAGCGCCCGCAAAGGCCATTGCCGTGGCGCACGCGGTGCTGGACGCCGAGGCGATGGGCTATTGGGAGAGCGTGCCGCTCAAGGCGCGGATCGCCCGCAGCTATGCCGAGAACTATGGCGTGAAGGTCGATGCCGAGCAGGTGATCCTTACCTGCGGGGCATCTCCTGCGTTTGTCATGGGCCTTTCGTGTCTGTTCCGGCCCGGTGCGCGCATCGCCCTGGCGCGGCCGGGCTATGTAGCCTACCGCAACACCTTGCGCGCGATGTATCTGGAACCGGTGGAAATGGATTGCGGCCCGCATGAGCGGTTCCAGGTGACGGCCGCAGCGCTTGATGCGCTTGATCCCGCGCCTGAGGGGCTGATCCTTGCCAGTCCCGCCAATCCGACCGGCACGATCATCGAGCCTGACGAACTGGCCGCCATCGCCGAGGTGTGCCGTCGCAAGGCAATCAGGGTGATTTCGGACGAGATCTACCACGGCCTGACATATGGCAAGACGGCGGCTTCGATGCTGGAGCACTTGCCGGATGCGGTGGTCGTCAATTCCTTTTCCAAGTATTTCAGCATGGCAGGCTGGCGACTGGGCTGGCTGGTGGTGCCTTCGGGCCTGATCGATGCGGCAAGGGCGCGGATGGGCAGCCTGTTTCTAACGCCGCCGGTGCTGGCCCAGAAGGCCGGGCTGGTCGCGTTCGACTGCCGCGACGAGCTTGACGGGCATGTCGGGACTTATGCGCGCAACCGGGCCATGCTGCTGGAGGCCCTTCCTCGGATGGGGCTGGGGCGTATCGCGCCGCCCGATGGCGCGTTCTACATCTATGCCGATGCCAGCGAGTTTACCGACGACAGCCTTTCGCTGTGCGAGGACCTGCTGCGCGACACCGGCGTGGCGACCGCGCCGGGGGTGGATTTCGATCCGGTCAACGGCAAGCGCTTCATCCGGTTCAGCTTTGCCGTCTCGACATCGCTGGTGGAGGAGGCGGTAGAGCGCATGGCACCGTGGTTTGCCGCCCGCCGCGCGAGGATGGCGGCGGCGGTGCGGGCCTGATTGGGTATGTGACCTAGAGCGTCAGGCCGCCATCGACGACGAGAGTATGGCCCGTGACATAGGATGCGAGCGGCGAGGCAAGGAAGATCGCGGCTCCGGCCATGTCGGCAGGGGTGCCCATCCGGCGCTGGGGAATGGCGGCAAGCGCACCTTCAAGGCGCTGCGGATTGGCGGTTGTCACCTTCGTCAGCTTGGTATCGACAAGGCCGGGAGCAAGGCCGTTGACGCGAATGCCATCGGCGGCGAATGCCTGCCCCAGCGTTTTCGTGAGGCTGACCGCGCCTGCCTTCGAAGCGGCATAGGCCGGATTGCCGATGTTGGCCCGGAACCCCGAAACCGAACTGACGATCACGATCGTGCCCCGGCTTTCGGAAAGCTGCGGACGAAACCTCATGCAGCAGTGCATTACGCTGTCGAGGTTGACCGCCATGACCTTGCCCCACCCGTCGGGCGCGAACTCGCCGCGCTTGTAGAGCACCGTCCCCTGCGAGAGGACCAGCACATCAAGCGTTGGGAAAGGGGAGGGGGCAGTCGTGATCGCTTCCGGAGAGGCGACATCGACGCAGGTATAGCCAAGGCCGGAAAGGTCCGAACCTTCGGCGCCGGCATAGTCCTGCGCCGAGGCGCGGGTTCCCCAGACGTGAACCGCAGCACCGCGCTTGCGAAAGCCCTGCGCAATGCCATTGCCGATACCGCTTGACCCGCCGACGACAAGCACGGTCTTTCCGGTGAAATCGGTGTCGTCGATCATCGCCAATCCTTCCATCCTGACCGCCTGCTGCGACGGCATGAAACCTGCTGATGACGCCCGGTCAGGCAGGCAAGTGCCTGATTGCGCAGTTTCTCTTGCGGCTTGTCAAGCCGGGGCTGGACAGGTGCCGACCTTGGCGGCATTGTGCGTTTAATCGATTAATTGATCTTGACGGATCACGTCTCCCTATTGTCAGATCGTGTCATGAGCACAGCAGAGACCGGCCTTGCCCACGCCAGCGCCACGCGCCAGTTTGCCCAGTTCGCCGAAGTGGCGGGGCTTGATCTGAGGCGGCTCTGTCCGGCCGAACTCCATGCATTTGTCGAACAGGCGCGCACCGCCGAATGGCTGCCCGCCCATGTGCAGGTCGATCTGCTTCAGACTGTTGCGATAGAGGCGGGCAGGCCCGATCTGGGGGTGGCATTCGCGATGTGGTGCAACATCCGCGGGTTCGGTCCGGTGAGCCTCCTGTGGGATCACTGTTCGACGCTTGACGAGGCGACCCGGCTGACCCGGCGCTACATGCATCTGGAAAGCGCGGCGATGCGATCCAGCACTGACATCACCGGGCATGAGGCGGCCTTGCGCCATGTGCTGATGGTGCCAGCGCGCCTTGGCGGTTCGCAATACCTTCAGGGCACCCTGACCTTGCAGTTGCGGATCGCGCGCATGATGCTGGGAGATGAGTGGTTGCCGATCCGGCTTGAACTGGATCATCCCGCACCGCCAAGTCATCGCTATCATCAGACCGTGTTCCGCTGTCCGATCGTGTTTGAATCGGATCGCTGCGCACTGGTCTTCCGCAAATCGGATTTGCATCGGCCATCGCCGCGCGCCAATCCCAACATGCGGCAGTATCTGGAACGGCAACTGGCGCAGGCCGGCAGCCAGTGGCCCGGCGATCTGGTGCAGCAGGTGCGCTATTTCATTGCCAGCAACCTGACCGAGCGCAAGGCGAACCTTGCGCATGTGGCCGGTCTTGCCGGGCTTTCGCCGCAAAGCCTGCAACGTCGCCTTGCCGAACGCGGCACGAGCTTTGCGCTGATCCTGGAACAGGTGCGCAAGCAGACCGCTGATGAATACTTCCGCTCGGCGCGCCGCCCGAACCTGACCGAACTTTCGCATCGGCTGGGCTATACCGATGCCAGCGCTGCCAGCCGCTTTCTGCGCCAGCACATGGCGACGGGGGCAAGGGCGCTGCTGGCGCAGGTGCGTTCGGCCAAGGCCATGCCGGAGCGGCGGCTTTACGGCTGAAGCCTGCCGGACAGGCCGCAGCAAACCATCACCCCGGAGAGATCGCGATGCCGCCAATTCCCGATGACACGCCGGTGCTGGTCGGCGCAGGCCAGTTTGTCGAAAGGATCGACGCGCCAGGTTATCAGGGGCTTTCCTTTGCCGATCTTTCCGCACGGGCGGCAGCGGCGGCGCTGGCCGATACCGGGGCGAGTGCAGCCGTGGCGCAGCGGGTGAAGGCAGTGGGGGCGATCCGCACCTTCGAGGAATCGGGTGCAATGCAGGTGCCCTTCGGGCGAGCCAGCCATATGCCGCTGGCGGTTTCCCGGCGGCTGGGCCTCGCGCCGAAGGTGGCCATTCTGGAGAAGGTTGGCGGTCAATCGCCGCTGGCGCTCATGGCCGATCTGGGCAACCGCATTGCCGCGGGCGAGATCGAGGCGGCGCTGATGTTCGGCAGCGAGGCGATCTCTACCGTGCGCCACCTTGTGGGCAGCGGTGAGAGCCGCGACTGGGCCGAAACGGATGATCCCGCCGGCGCCGGTGTTGAATGGATCGACAAGGGGCCGGGTTTCGAAGGCACGCTTTCCGCCGCGAGCATTGCCCATGGCATCCGCGCGCCGGTGACGGCCTATGCCCTGTGCGAAAATGCGCGCCGTGCACGGCTCGGTCTGACGCGTGAGGCTTATGCGCTGGAAATGGGCAGGCTGTTTGCGCCTTTTACCCGTGTGGCGGCAGCCAATCCCTTCAGCGCTTCGGCCACAAGGCCCATGGATGCGGCCGAGATTGCCACCCCCGGCGCGCGCAACCGGATGATCGCAGACCCCTATCCGCTGAAGCTGGTATCGCGCGATCAGGTCAATCAGGCGGCGGCGCTGGTGCTGATGTCGGCCAAGGCCGCGCGCGAGGCAGGCGTGCCGCAGGAGCGCTGGGTCTATCTGCATGGCGCGGCGCTGGCGAACGAACGCGAACTGCTGGAGCGGCCGGACATTGGCGCCTATCCGGCCGCGAACGAGGCCATTGCGCAGGCCTTTGCCATGGCGGGCAGGAGCGCAGCTGACATGGCCGCCTTCGATTTTTATTCCTGCTTTCCCGTGCCGGTGTTTGCCACCGCCATCGACGGGCTGGGCCTTCGCCCCGACGATCCGCGCGGACTGACGGTGACGGGCGGGCTGCCCTATTTCGGCGGTGCGGGAAACAATTATTCGATGCACGCCTTTGCCACGATGATCGAACGCCTGCGCAGCGCGCCCGGCAGTTTCGGCATGGTCGGACTGAACGGCGGCTTCCAGTCGAAATATGGTGCTGCCGTGCTTTCGACCGCGCCCTGCTCATGGCCGGGGTGCGACAGGCAAATGGCGCAGGCGCGCCATGATGGCGTGGCCCCCGCCGCGATGGCAGACAGGCCAGCCGGACGCGGGACCATCCGCACCTATACGGTGACTTATGCAAAGGGGGAGCCGGAAGCCGCCATCGTGATCGGCACGATGGACACGGGCGGGAGGTTCATTGCCGCCACGCGCGAGGCCGATACGCTTGCAGCCATGCTGCGCGATGATCCGCTGGGCCGGGGCTTGATCGTGACGCCGGGCGAGAAGCGCAACGGCTTTGTGCTGGCCTGAGGGAGCGAGGCATGCAGCGATCGCCGACAATGCTTGAGGGAATCCGGGTGGTCGATCTGACGACCGTGGTGTTCGGACCCTATGCCACGCAGATCCTTGCCGATCTTGGCGCGGATGTCGTCAAGGTAGAGGCGCCGGGCGCGGGCGATGCGTTTCGCTGGTCGGGCAAGGCAGCCGCGACGCCGGGCATGGCACCGGCGTGGATGGCGCTCAATCGGGGCAAGAAATCAATCGCGCTCGACCTCAAGGCCGAGGAAGACCGGGCGGTGATGCTTGACCTGCTGCGCGGGGCCGATGTCTTCGTGGTGAACGTGCGGGGCAAGGCGCTGGAACGGATCGGGCTGGACTACGACAACGTGCGCGCGATCAACCCTTCGATCATCTACGTCCATTGCGTCGGCTTCGGGCAGGATGGGCCCTATGCCGATCTTCAGGCCTATGATGACGTGATTCAGGCCGCGACCGGCACTGCCACGCTCCTGCCGCGTGTGGATGGCAACGCGCGGCCGCGCTATCTGCCCTCGCTCATTGCCGACAAGGTAGCGGGGCTCCATGCCGCCTATGCTGCGTTGGCAGCGATTGTCCACCGCCAGCGCACGGGCGAGGGGCAGCGCGTGGAAGTGCCCATGTTCGAGGTATTCTCCAGCTTCATGCTGCTGGAACATCTTGGCGGGCTGACGTTCGACCCGCCCAATGGACCCGCCGGATACCACCGCCAGATCGACCCTGATCGCCAGCCCTTTCCGACGGCAGACGGCCATATCAGCATTGTCCTCTATGATGATGCTTCGTGGGAGCGGCTCTTTGCCGTTCTGGAACAGCCCGATTTCCTGCTGGCCGAGCATCTGGCAACACCGAAGCTGCGCTTGCAGAACTTGGCAGAGCTTTATCGCGCCGTGGCGCGGTTCAGCCCTGCATTCACGACGCAGGAACTGCTGCGCCGGTGCCACGCCGCGCAGATACCGGCGCAGGCCGTGCGCGATCTCGATGACGTGATGAGCGACCCGCACCTTGCCGCGACGGGCTTTTTCCGCCGTCGCCTCCATCCATCGGAAGGTGCCTATTTCGAGCAGTCATCGCCGGTGCGGTTTGGTGCGCGGGGGGCGCAAGAGGGCATTCCCCCGCCACTGCATGGCGAGCACGGCGCGGCATTGCGCGAACACGGGTGGTCAGCTTTCGAGGATTAGGGCGCCGTTCCGGGGCGCGGGTAAAGCCTGACTATTCGATCCTGTCGCTTGAGCCGACAGGACGCATCGGCGGTTCGGGCACGGGTTCCGCCGGGGCAGGAGGCGCATAGCCGCTCTGGACTGGTGCCAGCGATGGGTCGCTGCCCGTGTCGGCAGACCAGACATCGCCCGATGGATCATCCCCGGCAAGATTGCCGGCCGAGTGCGCGGCACCCGCCTTGCCCAGTTCGGCAACCGCGCTGCCGTCTTCCAGCAGAAAGGCAGCCAGAAGCAGGGTCATGAAGGCAAAGACAAGGGCGGTCTTGAGGTTCATGCAGTCATCCGAGGAGCACTGGGCGGCAACAGTGATGGAGGATACGCATCAGCAGAGCCTGCGGGGCAGGTTCTGCGTGTTGGTGATGTTCTGGTTGGTGCGTTCGCGCACGTTGAACGCCGCCTCATAGCGCAGGTTGGTGATCCGCGGGCTGAAATCGGGAAAGATGATCGGACGATAGCGATAATTCACCTCGACGAACATCACGGCTGTTCCTGGCGCGGCGGTGATGCGGTTCCCCGGCCGACCCATGCCAGAGCTAAGCGAGCCATTGGTCCTTCCCGTGCCTTCCACGCCATAGGCCGATCCTCCTGGCAGCGAGCCGAAGCAGCGCTGCCAGTTGATCATCTGGCCGTTGTTCGAGCCGGTCTGCTCGTTGGGTTGCAGTGAGGACAGGATAACGCGCCCATTGGCGGGAAAGTTGAACGGCCTGCCGATGAGTTCGGCACCGGCGAAGACTTCGTAGATGTTCTGCTCGTCGATCCCAGTGCGCACGCGTCCGGCATTGTCGGCCACGGTTATTGCGATCTGGTTCACACGCATATGCGTGACCACGAGGTTGGTCAGTTCGAGACCGCTGAGCAGAACAAACGTGATTGTGGGGATGGCAATAGCAAACTCGATCATCGCCACCCCTGCCGTGCAGGAGGCCAGTTTGCGCAAGTTCCGCCCCAGCTTGTCCATCAGGCGCATCTCAGACACATACCGTGGGTGGAACCCGCTGGCGGGTGTAGGGCTGGTTGCGGATCGCCGTTTCGCCACGGATCGCATAGTTGGGGCTGGTGTTGATGAACTGGTGAATGGGAAACAGACGCGGCATCCGCACAGTCACTTCGTAGAACACCACGTCATCGCCGCTGCCCACGCCTTCGCGTCCGGCATTCGCATCGAAGGCGCCGTTTTCGTTCAGATCGATGAAGCAGTCGCCGGGGTCGTAACGGCCATTGTTGTTATAGTCGGTGACGAGCTTCTCGCTTCGTCCGACGCCGACGAAATCGAAGTAGTTGCGGATGCGAACTTCGTAGGTGGCCTTGCGGGCGACGATGTCGGAGCGGCGCTTGATGGCGCATTCGACCTGCGCAACCACGGTCGTTCCCGTGCAGTTCAGTTCGGGTGCTTCAAGCGATGCCGTGCGCGCCACATCATTGAGCGCACCCTGCACGACCGATCGCAGATAGGCTTGATAACCCAGATCGAAGCAGCCCAGCAACGTTGCCATCAGCGGGGCGGCAACAAGGGCAAACTCGGTGGCGGCAGCGCCTTTGCGATTTTCGCGCAGGGCAAGTGCAGTGCGCTTTACACGGTCGAGGAAACGCATGGCCATCCCCTATTTCACCAGCCTCAAGGCGCCGATCTGGTTGCCGATCTCACGGAACTTGGCGATCAGCGCGGCGCTGCTGGAAGAGACGGACGCTTGTGCCGCATTGCTGGCGCAGCCGCGCACATCGGCGTTTATCGTGGTATCAAACCCAATCACCCATACTGAGACGTTCATGTTCTTGGCGGCGTTGCAGATCATGCGCAGGCGCTGCTGGTGACGCGCAAGCTGGTTCGATGTGGAACAGCTTGTCGATCCCGTCACGCGCATGTCGTTCTGCTCGATGCCGTAGGCGGTCAGCACGTTGCAGTAGGCGGTCTGCTCGCCGTCCGTCATGAAGATGATGTGCCGGTTGCAGGGCATGCCGTTGTATTCGGTGCAGCCATCGGCAAACACGCCGCCGGTTGAGATGAACCGTGCGCCCCAGAGCATCCCGATATCGAGATAAGTGCCGCCGATCGGTTGGAGCGAATTGACATAGTTCTCCATGCCGGTGCGCGTCCAGGTGTTGAGCCGTCGCGCTTCTGTGGGGCAGGCCCAGAAGCCGGTGCTGTAGGCGTTGTTGAGAATCCAGCCGGACGTCGTGTTGCGCGTGGTATTGCTGGTGGAGGTCGAGCCTTGGGTGCGGGTATAGACGACCTCAGGCAGCATCGGTCGCCAGCGGGTGGCGTTGCTGTCGGGAATGCGGTTTATGTCGAGGTCGAAGGCATCGGCAGGGATTGTCAGGCTCGTGCCGCCATTGATCGACGTGGTGGTGTTGCGCTCTTCGATGCAGCCGCTCCAAGTGGCTGTTCTGGTGCCGACTTCGCTGTTGACCGAAGGCAGTTGCTGAAGGTTGTAGGTGCCGCCCGGATTGGCCACGGTGCCATTGGCATCGGTGGCAATGACCATGGTGCCGCCCGGCTGCTTGAACAGCGAGGTGTCATAGGTTTCCTGACGGTAGGTCCAGCTCGTGAAATCGCGGCGGGTCTGATAGGTCGTCGTGGTGACGGTTCGCCACCGCCGACAGCTGCGATTGGTGCCCGATGTGACCGGTGCGCCCGCCCAGCCCCAGTCCTGACTGGCGACGTAGGCCGTGCTGGTCGACGTGCCGCTGTAGGTCGTTTGCGTGGTGGCGGTGGGAGCAGGCCCCCCGCCGTTCACCGCAGCAGACTGCACCCAGGTCTGGCACTGCGAGGTTGAGCGGGTGGCGGTGGGGTGCGGTGTGTCCTGGCCGGTTGTGTTGCCGTTCCAGTATTCCCAGCCGGAAGTCGATGTGGGCGGATTGGCGGGATAGACCAATGTATTGAAGTTCGCTACGCGCGAAGGATAGGTTGTGCTGTCGGTGATGTAGGACGGATTGACGTTGTAGAGCAGCCTTCCGACGTTCACCGTGCTCGAATAGGGGACGATCCCGTAGCGCAGACGAAGGCCCTGTGCCTGCAACTGGGTCTGCACCGGAGCAAGTTCATCATAAAGCGCCATGACCGCATCGCGCAGAGCCTCGATCTTTGGACGCCCATCCACAGGATCGGCCATGGAGCCCGTCACGTCCAGCACGAGCACGACATCGGTGTTCACGAAGTTCAGCGATGCATCGCAGCTGACCCGCAGAGGGATGGAATCGTACCCGAAGATGCCCATCAGCGTCGTCGGGATGCGGGTGGCCGCGGTCATGCGGACGACGCCCGTGGAGGGCCGCGTCACGGTCGGGGTGAACGGGGTGGTGTTGAAGCTGCCCTGCGGAAAGTTGAACGAGAAGAAGCGAACCGCGGTCTGTTGAACCTCGGTGGTCAGATCATCGTTGCGCATGATGCGGCGTGCCGCGAGCGAGCCGGCATCGCACGCGCTTTGCAGGCGTGTCTTGGCGGAATAGGCGCGGCTGAGGTCCACGGCGCTGCCAATCATTGCCGTAAGCGGAATCATCGCAACAGCCGTGATGACCAGGACATTTCCTGATGTTGCCTGCCACAAACGGCTGAAAAACTGGCGTAACGTGTTCATGCAGCCCGAACCTCGACCGATTCCGCGCGCTGTTGCGGGATTCGCTCCATCCGGCCTTTTCCCAGCAAGTGGTTAAGGTTGTCTTGTCGATCCCACGTATGGCCGGTTGGAAATGCGCATCCGGCCTCGGCTGGATGCGCCGATCCTGGGGTTGAGAGGGAGGGGCCGGGTGGGTGTTGCCGCCTGACATGGCGGATTGTTTGCGTTTGACGGGCATAGCAAATGGGGGCCAGCATTGCTGCCGGCCCCCACTCTACGTCCATTCCGGCTTATCAGCGTCGCGGTCGGTTTCGGTTTCAGGGTGACGGGACGCCCATCGGCATGCCATCAGCTCCATTCACTTTCGCCGGTAGAGCGCTGTGTCATCGCCATATCCTGCGGGATGCTTTTCAGGGCACGTAGCCCTTGAGCCGCGATCACTGCCTTGCTTGCGCATAGACAGATGCCGCTATCCCGCCTTCAGGCGACGGACCTTGACAGTCGACATGCTCCTGCCACGCTCCGCCTTTCGCGACAGCTCCGGATCGTGCCTTGCGGACAATCCGTTTCAAGCCATCATCGGGCGTTACCCCATCGCTGGGGCGCCTTTGCTTTGCTGGCCTCATCCTCAGGCGGCCTGCGCCGTCTCGGTCAATTGCAGCAAAGCAAGGGCGGAATGCCTTTTGCCACTCCATCCGGATTTTGCTGTGCCGGGTGCAGGCCAAGGCCCTTGCCGCACATCGCATCCCTTCAGGTCTGGCTTTCCAGCGTTCCTGTTCCGACCATGATGGCAACAGTTTCGCACAGCCGCAGATCAGCTTGGCGCCATTTGCAGGTTGGTTACGCTGTCAACCATTCATGTTCGCGTCACAAACATAATGACACTGTTTTTCAGCTATTTAGGCTGAAAACCTTGAGATGTTTCATGCTTCTGACACTTGCAGGCTGCGCCTCATCGCCGAGTCGCGCAAGCGAAAAGTGCGGGAGTTATCCACAGCCCCCGCACCTTCCGGTGGATAGTATTTTGCAGCGCAAAATGCGGCCTGCCAACCCTCTGGAATCAGGGCCGTGTCCGCATCCGCAGATGCTCAGCGTCCTCTTTGCGCAAGCAGGCGCAGGCGCAGCGCATTCAGCTTGATAAAGCCTGCCGCGTCCTTCTGGTCATAGGCACCAGCGTCGTCCTCGAATGTGACATGGCGTTCCGAGTAGAGGCTGTCGGGCGACTTGCGACCCACGACCCACGCGTTGCCCTTGTAGAGCTTGAGCCGCACTGTGCCGTTGACGCGCGCCTGCGAATGATCGATCGCGGCCTGGAGCATCTCGCGCTCAGGGCTGAACCAGAAGCCGTTGTAGATCAGTTCGGCATAGCGGGGCATCAGCTCGTCCTTGAGGTGTGCCGCACCGCGATCCAGCGTGATGCTTTCGATTCCGCGATGAGCGCGGGCATAGATCTCGCCTCCGGGCGTTTCATACATGCCGCGGCTCTTCATGCCCACGAAGCGGTTCTCGACCAGATCGAGCCGGCCGATGCCATGCTTGCGGCCAAGTTCGTTGAGGGCGGCGAGCAGCGTAGCGGGCGACATTGCCTCGCCGTTGAGCGCCACGCCATCGCCCTTCTCGAAGTCGATCGTGATGTATTCCGGCTGATCGGGCGCGTCTTCGGGATTGACCGTGCGCGAATAGACATAGTCCGGGGTTTCTTCCCACGGATCTTCGAGCACCTTGCCTTCGGAAGAGGTGTGCAGAAGGTTGGCATCGGTGGAAAAGGGGCTTTCGCCGCGCTTGTCCTTGGGAACCGGGATCTGGTGCGCTTCGGCCCAGGCGATCAACGCGGTGCGGCTGGTGAGATCCCATTCGCGCCAGGGAGCAATCACCTTGATGCCCGGTTCAAGCGCATAGGCACCCAGTTCGAAGCGGACCTGATCGTTGCCCTTGCCAGTTGCGCCGTGCGCCACCGCATCGGCGCCGGTTTCGCGGGCAATCTCGATCAGCCGCTTGGAGATCAGCGGCCGCGCGATCGAGGTGCCCAGCAGATAATCGCCTTCGTAGCGGGCATTGGCGCGCATCATCGGGAAGACGAAATCGCGCACGAACTCTTCGCGCAGATCGTCGATGTAGATATTCTCGTCGGGCACGCCCATCAGCTTGGCCTTGGCGCGGGCAGGCTCAAGCTCTTCGCCCTGGCCGAGATCGGCGGTGAAGGTCACGACCTCGCAGTTGTAGGTGACTTGCAGCCACTTGAGGATGACGGAGGTGTCGAGACCGCCGGAGTAGGCGAGAACGACCTTCTTGATATCGGACATGAGCGGAGCGACTCCCCTGAGCAAAAGGTGCCTGAAATGCGCGCCGCGCGCCTAACAGGCGGGACCGGGAACCGCAACCTTTTGCCGAAGCGCGCCCCTGCGGCTGCGCTCAGCCATGCAGATAGACCGCGCGTTCGTGGCTGAAGCAGCGGAAGCCGAACACGCCGTGATAGCTGCCCATGCCGCTGGTGTTGACGCCGCCGAAGGGCAGGTTGTTTTCGAGATAGTGCGAGAACACGCCATTGACCGTGACCCCGCCGGACGAGGTGCGGGCAAGCACTTTCTCGATGTTGGCTTCGTCGCGGCTGTAGATGTAGAGTGCCAGCGGCTTGTCGCGCGCGGCGATATAGCCGATCGCCTGATCGAGCGTGTCATAGGTCATGACCGGGATGACCGGCGCGAAGATCTCGTCTTGCAGGATGGTCATCTGCGGGGTGACATCGGTGAGCATGGTGGGGTGGATGGTAAGGTCATCGGCCTCGAAGGTGCCGCCGACCGCAACGGTTGCACCCTTCGCCACGGCATCGTCGAACATGGCCTTGACCCTGTCGAAGTTTGCCCGGTTCACGATCTGGGCGATGCTGTCCTTCCTGATCTGTCCGGCCTCGTCATAGAGGTTCTTCTGCACGTTGGCCCGGAAGCCTTCGACGAGAGCAGCCTTGCGGTCTTCCTTGACGAAGACGTAGTCGGGGCTGATGCATGCCTGGCCGCCGTTGAACTGCTTGGCCGCAGCAAGCTGGGCGGCCACCTGATCGATATCGGCGCTGTCATCGACGATGACCGGCGATTTGCCGCCCAGTTCGAGCGTGACGCTGGTGAGGTGCCGTGCGGCAGCCGCCATGACGATCCTGCCCACGCGCGGCGATCCGGTGAAGAAGATGTGGTTGAAGGGCAGGTCCAGCAGGGCCGTCGCCACCGAAACATCCCCCTCGAAAAGGGCGACATCACGCTCGTCGAAGGCTTCCTCGATGATGGCGGATGCAACGCGCGCCGTGGCCGGGCACAGGTCGGTCAGCTTGACGATGCAGGTGTTGCCCGCCGCGATGGCGGCGGCCACGGGGCCAAGCGCAAGGCCCAGCGGGAAGTTCCATGGGCCAAGGATGAGGCATACGCCGCGCGCTTCATGGATAATCCGTGCCCGGTCAGCGGGGTTGAGCGAGGAGCCGACTTCTACCGGCATCATCCACGCATCGAGATTGTCGATATTGCGCTGAATGTTGGCGATGACATTCATGACCTCGGTCACGCGGATTTCCGCGACAGGCTTGCGCGTATCTTCAAGGACGGCGGCCACGATGGCATCGGCGTGTGTTTCGACCGCAGCCTTGAGGCGCGCCAGCTTGTCCTTGCGCTCGGCAGCCGATGAAGCCTTGGCTTCCCATTGATGGGTCTGCTGGAGCGCGAAGACACGCGCGATGTCGGTCGCAAGATCGGCGGCGGTTGGCACGGATGTGGTCATGGCAATTCCTGATTGCGTGGCGCGGTTGACAGATGGCGCAGTGGGCATGCGGCCCGCGCGGTTTGCCGGCGGGCCGTTTCAGGAATTGGCGTGGACGTGTTTCGGTCTGCGGATCAAGCGCTACTCGGCGGCCGATTTCATCAGGTGCCATTCCGGCGCCTGATCCAGCCGGGCAAGACGCTCCCACTCATGCTGGATGTAGTCGCGCGTCATGGGCAGGGCGCTGCGGCGCTTAACGCTCTGGATATGGAAGTTGACCATACCGCCATGGCGGAAGCTCTGTTCCGCGCCTGCCAGATAGAACTGCCACATGCGGAACAGGCGTTCATCGTAAAGCGCGATGATTTCCTCACGGTGCAGACATGTGCGGCGATACCATTCGGCAAGAGTATAGGCGTAGTGATAGCGCAGAACCTCAATATCGCCGATTTCCCATCCGGTGCGTTCGAGCGCCGAAACCAGTTCGCTCATCGCGGGAATATAGCCGCCGGGGAAGATGTATTTGCGGGTCCACTTGTCGGTCGTCCCCGGCGGACCGGTGCGTCCGATGGTGTGGGTGAGCATGATCCCTTCGAGATCGAGCAGTTCGTTGGTCTTGGCGAAATACTCGCCGAAATTGGGGGCGCCGACGTGTTCGATCATGCCGACGCTGGTGATACGGTCGAACTGGCCGGTGACGTCGCGGTAATCGATGAGCTGGAACTTCACCTTGTCGGCAACGCCTGCGGCTTCGGCGCGCTCCTGCGCGAAGCGGACCTGATCTGGTGCGAGACTGACGCCCAGCACCTCGCAGCCGAAATGGCGATTGAGGTAGAGCGCCAGCCCACCCCAGCCACATCCGATATCGAGCACGCGCATGCCTTCTGCCCGGCCCGGCTCCAGCCGCAGCTTGGCCGCGATCAGGGCTTTCTTGTCGACCTGCGCGCGTTCCAGCGTGTTCGCAGGATCGGCGAAATAGGCCATGGTGTACTGACGGTCGGTATCGAGGAACAGTTCGTAGAACTCGCGCGTCAGATCATAGTGGTGGACCACGTTCTTTGCGGCCTGCGCGCGCTCGTTGATCTGGTCAAGTCGCGAGATGACCTTGCCCAGCAGGTTGCGCAGCGGACCCTTGCGATCGATGCCGCCGCCGGAATTGGCATTGCCCATGACCAGCAGGATCATGTCGCGGATGTCGTGCGGTGGTTCCACTACCAGGCGGCCATCCATGTAGGCTTCGCCGGCGCCGACGCGGGGGTCCTTGGCCACGTGCATGGCGGCCCCCTTGTCGGTGAAACGGATGGTGACAGGCGAAGCGGCCGGATCGCCATAGGCGTATTCCTTGCCGTCATGGTCAATCACCACCAGCCGACCCTTGCGGATCAACCGCTTCAACATCTGATCAAGCAGCCACATACCGACAGACTATGCCAAAAGCGTTCAATCGCAAGGGTTTTTGCCACCCTGCGGCGGTCCGGGGCGTTTAGCGGCAGCGTGCGCCGCTGCGCTCCAGTTCGCGGCCCAGCAACGCGCCGCCTGCCGCGCCAAGGACGGTGCCCATGGTGCGATCGCCGCGCGAATCGATGGCTCTGCCGATGAGCGCGCCACCGGCGGCACCGATGATGAGGCCGGTCGTGCCGTTGTTGCGGCGGCAGTAGTAGCGACCGTCGCGCCCGCGCCAGACGCGATCGTTGCGGGAGATGCGGCGCGGTTCGATATAGCGGCCGCGGCTGTCATAGACCCGGTCATGCTTGACCTTGTGGTATCCGTGCGCGGGCGCCCATCCCGGCGGGCTGGCAAGAGCAGGAGCCGCAGGAACCGCCAGTGCGGCCATCACAAGGGAAAGAACGGTCTTTTTCATGGATTTCTCCTGAATGCTGTCCGTCTGCAAGGACGGTTGTGGGGGACAACGCAAAGACTTGGCCGCTGATCCCCAACGCGGGATGAACGGCTCGTTGTGCTGAGCAAAGTGCGCCGAATTGATCCCCTTGCGCGACAAATTGATGAGATGGAGCCGGAGTTTGCGCCATGCGTGCACAATCCATTTTCCTACATGTGCCAATATGGTTATCTACTTTCGTCGATTGTTCCAAAAATGCTGCAATGGAGACATCGATGACCAATCCTGAAGTCACCTTCCCCTCGCGCATCGCTCCGGTTACGGCGCTGGCCTATGCCAAGCAGGACGGTTCGGCCGAAGTCGTCTCGCTGGACAAGCCGCTGCCGGTCAGCGGCGGGACAATGGCTTACGCCCTTCCGGGAGGCGCGGCGCAGACGGTGAGCGAGGCATCCCCCCTGCCAGTGCGGACCGCACCGCTGCCTGCCGGAAACGCGCATATCGGCAATGTCTTCCTTGACGACGTGGGTGACGGCCTGACCGTGGCGGGCAGTGTGACGAGTGCGGACGTGGTGGTTTCGGCACCGCTCACCGGATTTGCGGGGGGCACCTTTCAGGTGGTTTCGGGCGGCAATTCCTGCACCGTGAACTACGAACATTCGAACGACGGGATCAACTGGATCGCCATTCCGGTCATCGCGACGAACGGCGCGACCAGTTCCCCTTCGATCACCACGACGGCGGTCGGCCTCTATGCCTTTTCATCCAATGCGGGGTTTGTCCGGGCGCGGGTTTCAAGCTATGGCAGCGGGACGGTGTCGATCGTGCTTGTGCTCAAGCGCAGGCCGCTCAACGTGACGAGCACATCGCTTGCAGGCAGCGGTGCATCGATAGGCAACGTGGTTGTGACCGGCACGGTCAATACCAGCCTTGGCTATACCGACAGCACCACCGCGCTTGCCGCTTCGGCGAGCTTTACCGGCACCGGCAGGGTCGGCAATTCGACCCCGTTCTGCTTTTTCATTGCCACGGCCTTTGCCGATGTGGCTGGAACGCTGTTCATTGAGCATTCGCTTGACGGGGGAACGACCTACCACCCGATCCAGCGCGCGGATGTGCCAGCGGGCGAGGGGCGGCAGCTTGTGGCGCGCATGACCGGAACCTATGGCACGAATACGCTTTACCGGGTGCGTTACGTGAACGGCCTGGCCGCGCAGGGCACCTTCCGTCTTTCGAGCGCATTTTCGGCCCGCTGAGGCGCCTGCGCGTGGCGATGCTTCAGTAGTTCCACTGGACCTGCGCGCGGACCACGTCGCCCTTGGCGCGTCCGGTCCGCCGCTCGTCCGCCTCGTTGCGCTTGATGCTGGAATAGCTGAGCGTGACTTCAAGCTCCTTCATCGGCAGCCACTCCACGCCGGCTTCGTACTCGTCGGTTTCAAGCCGCGGGGCGTTGGTGGCGGCCTTGAAACCGCCCCGATACTTCTGCCAGCGCGCGAAGGGAATGATCTGGCCGACCGGGGATTGCGGCACGCGATACATCGCCATGACATAGCCGCCGGTGGCGCGCTGCGAGCGGATGGTGCCAAGCGCCTGATCCCACTGCGGCGCGGTGCCAAAGGTCCATTCGGCCTGCACGCCGATCGGGGCGGGGTAGATCATCCCGTGGAAGTTCACGTGGTTATCGTCATACGATACGGTCGAGACACCACCGGAGCGCAATTCAGGCCGGAACTGGTTGCGCATGGCGGTAACGCCGAACTCTGCCACCTGGCCGGGAAGGCCGATGCCATCGAGGCGGAATGGCACGGTTGCCATGCCGACCGTCATCAGCCCTCCATTGCGTTCTATGCGGTTGATTCCCTGACCGTTGTAGGCCGCCAGCGCAAAGGCGCCGTAGTTTCCGAACAGCTTCTGCCCATCGGCTGCAAGTTCGTCCCAGATCTTCTGGATCTTGGGCGGGGTGTAATAGAGCACGACGCCAAGATCGCGTTCGCCCGGCACCGGGGCATTTATCGCATCGGTGCGGTCAAGCGGGACGCGGTTGGACGAACTTTGCAGGTTTTCCCAGCCGTAGGGCACCTTCGACTGGCCGAAGCGCACCTTCAGGGTCTTGGCCTTGTCGAGATAGACATCGGCATAGGCATCGCGCATCTGGAAGAAGTGCTGGCGCGGTTCGCTGACCGACTGGTTATTCACTGCGGCCGCCATATCGCCCTGCATGTAGAGCGAGACGCGGTCCGAAATGTCGCCCTGGACGACGAGGCGCGCACGGCGCAGGCTGAAATTGCCGTTCTCGTTGATGCCGCTGTCCTGCACCGAACGCAGCCGCGAGATGCCCGCAGGGGCGGACTTGGGACCGCTGATGATCTCGTTCAGCCGCATCTGGGTGTAGCCGCGGATCATGAGCTTTTCATGCCACGCTTTCTTCTTCTTTGCCGGAGCTTCGGCCGCAGCCAGTTGCACGGGCCGAGCCTGCGCGGCGGGCGGTGCGGCGGAAGTGGTGGCAGAAAGGCCCGCCTGAAGCGTATCGGAAGGCGCGGTGGGGGCGGGCGCAGGCGCAGCTGCCCCCGCAGGCGCGCTGGCCATGCGCGCGTTGCCCTGCATGGCCTGAAGCGCGTGCACCATGGCCTTCAGTTCATCCACCTGCCGCTGGAGGTCGGCGATCTTTGCGGCCTGATCTTCGGGCGCGATCTGCGCCTGCGCCACACTGGCGGCGCTGATGAAAACGCATGCCGCAAGTCCTGCCCTGAAAGCCCTGCCGTTCATTTCCGCGAGAATCTCCGTGTCGGGTTCGGATCGACCCGGAGCGGCCGCTAGAGCGTCAAAATGACGGATATGTGACAGTCGATTGACGCATTCCTGCGGCGTTTGCGTGTTAAAAGTAGCGTAAGATGCTGATAAAAAGATGGAAATGTTTAATTACAATACAGTGATGATCGTCAGAAAAATGTCTTCGGATTGAAAACTTTGATGCGGTCGCGGGGCGCTGCCTGCACCAGCGCCCCGCGTGACTCGCAGCCTTGCACCTGCTAACGGCGCGCGCATGACAGACCTTTCGCTGATCCGTAACTTTTCGATCATTGCCCACATCGACCACGGCAAGTCCACGCTGGCGGATCGCCTGATCCAGTACACCGGCGGGCTGTCCGAGCGCGAAATGTCCGAGCAGGTGCTCGACAACATGGACATCGAGAAGGAGCGCGGGATCACCATCAAGGCGCAGACCGTGCGGCTTGATTACAAGGCGAAGGATGGAAAGACCTATCAGCTCAACCTGATGGACACGCCGGGGCACGTCGACTTTGCCTATGAGGTCAGCCGCAGCCTTGCCGCCTGCGAGGGGGCGCTGCTGGTTGTCGATGCCGCGCAGGGCGTGGAAGCGCAGACGCTTGCCAATGTCTATCAATCGATCGAGCACGATCACGAGATCGTGCCGGTCATCAACAAGATCGATCTGCCCGCCGCCGAACCCGAAAAGGTCAAGGCCGAGATCGAAGACGTGATCGGGCTGGATGCCAGCAACGCGGTGCTGACCAGCGCCAAGTCGGGCATCGGCATCGAGGAAGTGCTGGATGCCGTGGTCGAACGCATTCCGCCGCCAAAGGGCGACCGGGCCGCGCCGCTCAAGGCCATGCTGGTGGACTCGTGGTATGACCCCTATCTGGGCGTGGTCATCCTTGTGCGCGTGATCGACGGGGTGATCCGCAAGGGATTGCAGGTCAAGTTCATGGCCGGCGGAACCGAGCACCTGATCGACCGGGTGGGCTGCATGCGTCCCAAGATCGAGACACTGGACGAACTCGGCCCCGGCGAGATCGGCTTCATTACCGCCCAGATCAAGGAAGTGGCGCAGGCCCGCGTGGGTGATACGATCACCACGGTGAAGCAGGGCGCGAGCGAACCGCTGCCGGGGTTCAAGGAAGTGCAGCCGGTGGTGTTCTGCGGCATCTTTCCGGTGGACGCGGCCGAGTTCGAGAAGCTGCGCGAGAGCATTGCCAAGCTGCGGCTCAACGATGCGTCGTTCAGCTACGAAATGGAGTCGAGCGCGGCACTGGGCTTCGGGTTCCGCTGCGGGTTCCTGGGACTGCTGCACCTTGAGATCATTCAGGAGCGGCTGAGCCGCGAATATGACCTTGACCTGATTACCACAGCGCCATCAGTGGTTTACCGCATCCAGTTGCGCGCCAGCAAGAACGACGACGCGCGCGAGATCCTGCTGCACAATCCCGCCGATTATCCCGACCCCAGCCGTATCGAGCAGATCGACGAGCCGTGGATCAAGGGCACGATCTACACGCCCGACGAATACCTCGGTTCGGTGCTCAAGCTGTGTCAGGACCGGCGGGGAATCCAGACGGGCCTGACCTATGTGGGCGGGCGCGCGCAGGTGACATACGAACTGCCGCTCAATGAAGTGGTGTTCGACTTCTATGACCGCCTGAAGTCGATCAGCCGCGGCTATGCCTCGTTCGATTACGAGCAGATCGGGCTGCGCGAAGGCGATCTGGTGAAAATGAGCATTCTCGTCAACAACGAACCGGTCGATGCGCTTTCGATGATCGTGCACCGCAGCGCGGCCGAGGCGCGCGGGCGGCACATGTGCGAGCGCCTGAAGGATCTTATCCCGCGCCACCTGTTCAAGATCCCGATTCAGGCCGCCATCGGCGGAAAGGTGGTGGCGCGCGAGACCATCAGCGCGATGCGCAAGGATGTGACCGCAAAGTGCTATGGCGGCGACATCACCCGCAAGAAGAAACTTCTGGAAAAGCAGAAGAAGGGCAAAGCCCGGATGCGCGAATACGGCAACGTGTCGATCCCGCAGGAGGCGTTCATCGCGGCGTTGCGCATGGGCGAAGAGTAGGCCCTGCTTCGGACCTGAGAGGCAAAAGACCCGCCGGACTTGCATCTGGCGGGTCTTTGTCTATCAGCGAGCGCCCTGCGGGCCTTTGCGATGCGGTTTTCCCTGTGGGCGTTGTCCTGCCGGATGCGGGCGGCGAGGGCCACGCGGTCCATCGGCGCGCGGACCGTCGGCGCGCGGACCGTCGGCGCGCGGACCGTCGGCGCGCTGGAACTTGCGCGGGCCGTCGTTCGGGCTGCGGCGATTGTCGCGCGCGTGTTCGCGCGGGCCTTCAGGCGCAGGTTCGATGTGGATGCCGTTCTCGTCCTCGCCCTTCGGATCGGCGGTGCGGCGCACGGCATCGGTAAAACGATCCGCAATCGCGCGGGGAACCTGAAACCAGGTTTCGTTGGGGGCAATGCGGATCGCGCCGATTTCCTGACGCGAGACGTGGCCACGGCGGCACAGCGTGGGCAGGATCCAGCGCGGATCCGCGTTCTGGCGGCGGCCGACATCCATGCGGAACCAGACCACATCATCGAAGCCGGGCCGGTGCGCGGTCTGCCTGCGGCCTTCGTCAGAACCGGAAAGCAGTTCTTCCGGCTGGGGCAGGGCGGCGCGATGGGCGCGGACCAGCGCTGCGGCCAGCTCTTCGGCGCTGCGCTGTTCAAGCAGGGTGCGGGCGATGTCGAGGTCTGCCTCGTCCGGCTCTACGGGCGTCAGGATGGTGGCAAGCAGACGTTCGCGATCCTGCGCGCGGATTGCCTCAGGGGAGGGCACCTCGGTCCATTCGGCGTTGATCTTCGCGCCGCGCAGCATCATTTCCACGCGGCGACGGCGCGGGAAGGGCACGATCAGCACGGCGGTGCCCTTCTTGCCTGCGCGACCCGTCCGGCCCGACCGGTGTTGCAGCGTTTCGGCATCGCGCGGGATTTCCACGTGAATCACAAGGCTGAGCGAAGGCAGATCGATCCCGCGCGCAGCCACATCGGTTGCAACGCACACGCGGGCGCGGCGGTCACGCAGGGCCTGAAGCGCGTTATTGCGCTCCGACTGGCTGTGTTCGCCCGAAAGCGCCACGGCAGTGAAGCCGCGCTCGACCAGCGTGGCATGAAGGCGGCGCACGTTATCACGCGTGGCGCAGAACAGCATCGCGGTTTCGGCTTCGTGGAAGCGCAGCAGGTTGACGACGGCCGCTTCAATCTCGGCCGGGGCGACGGCAACCGCGCGATAGGCGATGTCGCCATGGCCGCGCGCTTCACTGACGGTCGAGATGCGCAGGGCATCACGCTGATAGCGGCGAGCCAGCGCCTCGATCGGCTTGGGCATCGTTGCCGAGAACAGCAGGGTGCGACGGCTTTCGGGCGTCGCGTCGAGCAGTTCCTCAAGGTCTTCGCGAAAGCCCATGTCGAGCATTTCGTCGGCCTCGTCGAGGACCACGCAGGCCAGCGCCGAAAGATCCAGCGCCCCGCGTTCAAGGTGATCGCGCAGGCGGCCCGGCGTGCCGACGACAATGTGCGCGCCGCCCTGAAGGGCGCGCCTCTCGCGCGAAGGGTCCATGCCGCCAACGCAGGTGGCGATGCGCGCATGGGTGGGGGCATAGAGCCATGCCAGTTCCCGGCTGACCTGAAGCGCGAGTTCGCGCGTGGGAGCAACGACAAGCGCAAGCGGAGCGACGGCGAAGGGCAGGGCGCTTTCGTCGCCGATCAGTTCGCCCGCCATGGCAAGGCCGAAGGCCACTGTCTTGCCCGATCCGGTCTGGGCCGAAACCACCAGATCGCGGCCCCGTGCTTCGGGCTGGGTCACGGCAGCCTGAACCGGGGTGAGGGCCGTGTAGCCATGATCTTCGAGCGCCTGCGCAAGCGGGCGCGGTAGGTGTGCAAAAGTCATCGTCAAAAAATCGCCATTCCTGCCGCAGATGCGGCATTCGCAAAGGTGTTGGGCCAGTATCGGCTGGGTGGCCGGTCTTTTCCCGGCACGAATCGCCTCAGCCCGTTCCCACACAGTGCACGGCGATACCTGTGCGGCGGCCCCTACACGTCTTTTGCCGGTTTGGCTTCAATTTCTTTTGCGGCGTCGGTTCCGTCCGCGTGGAGCGCCTGAATGGCCGGGGTGTCGGGCCATGCAACCGAATGCGGATGGCATTTTCCCCTGCGGACGGTTGACGCGCCGCCGATTTGCCGACAGGCAGCGCGGCATGATCGATCCCCGCCATTTCCGCAATGTTCTGGGCGTCTGGCCAACCGGCGTCTGCGTGATCACATCGGTTGACGCCGGAGGGCAGCGCCACGGGCTTGTGGTCGGCTCGTTCACGTCGATCTCGCTCAATCCGCCGCTGGTGGGCTTCTTCCCGGACAAGCGCTCGTCAACCTGGCCAAGGATCGCGCAAGTCGGACGGTTCTGCGTGAACGTGCTGGGCGCCGATCAGCTTTCGCTGTGCCAGCGCTTTGCCGCCCGTAGCGACGACAAGTTTGCCGATCTGGCGCACGGCACCACGCCTTCGGGCCAGCCTCTGCTTGATGATGCTATTGCCTGGATCGATTGCCGGGTGGAGCGGGTGGAGGACATTGGCGACCATCTCCTGGTCGTTGGCGCTGTTGATTCGCTCGACCGCCGGGAGGAAGGCAATCCGCTGCTCTTCTTCCGCGGGCAATACCACGATCTGGCGCGCCTTTCCGGAGAGTGAACCCTGACAGCAGGGTGAAGGGGGCGGATGAAGCGGGCTTTTTCTTCCATATGCGAGCGAAAAATCCGCCGATTTTGACATCCGTCAACGTCTGTCCTTCGCGCACGGGATAATCCTGTTTTCGACAGAGCGGTTGGTCACTTTTTCCGACCCGCCAACCTCTCTGGCGATTTCTCCCCAACTTGGGCGGCCCGAATGTTCGTGCCGCCCGATTTTTTTTGACAAGTATATCAGGATCAAGCGCTCCTATTCGCCAATTGCTGCAAAACCTGTCTCATGATACGTGAACCCGCATGTCAACGTGCGAAACCTGTGTGGTCCGTAACCGTGCGATCTGCGCCGGACTTGAACGCGATGAACTGGCCTTGCTTAATGCCATTGGTCGCCGCCGCACCGTTACGGCAGGTGAATCGCTGATCTGGGAAGATGACGATTCCCTGCTGGTGGCCAATGTGATCGAAGGTGTCCTCAAGCTGACCACCAGCACCGAGGACGGGCGCGAGCAGATTGTCGGCGTTGCCTATCCGGCTGATTTCATCGGAAGACCATTCGGACAGACCAGCCGCGCCAGCGTGGTGGCACTGACCGACGCGCGGGTCTGCGTTTTTTCACGCAACGATTTCGACCGCTTCGCCCGCGAGCATCCGGAGCTTGAGCACAAGCTGCTTGAACGCACCTTGTCCGAATTGGACCGGACGCGCTCGTGGATGATGCTGCTTGGCCGCAAGAACGCTGCGGAAAAGATTGCCACGTTTCTGCTGGAAATGTCCGAGCGGCTGGCCGAGACCGGCTGCACGCCCGCGTTCGGCCCGGCAGACAGGTTTGCCCTGCCTTTTTCGCGCCAGCAGGTGGCCGACGTGCTGGGCCTGACCATCGAGACCGTGAGCCGCCAGTTCACCCGGCTGAAGAACGAGGGCGTGATCGACCTGCCATCGCGCCGCGAGGTGGAGATCCTCGATCGTCCGGCCTTGAAGGCGCTGGCTGGCTGACATCCGCGCAGACCGTTCAGCGGCCTCGCCCTGGCAAAACTAAGTCACGGATAGATACGCGCCCAGCTGCATTGACCGCGTGAAGAGAAACACGCGGAAAGGAATGCAGCCATGCGTGAACCACAAAACCCTGAGGCCGATGCGCAAGGGCGAGTCCGGCTTCGTGCCACGCTTGGGCTGGTGCTGGCGGGCGCTGCGCTGTCGGCGTTCCTTTCTGCCGCCGGCCATTCCGGCTGGTTTGAACTGCGCCCGGCAAGCATGGGGGCTGCTGCCATGGCCGAGGCGGCCGGGCCTCCCGCTGCGGCCGATCGGGGCTGATGCGCCGGTTGGCTGGCAGGCCTTCTGCCGGAAGGTTTCGCACAGGAACATGCCTTGAAAGGTAGCGGGCAGGAACGCGGCGAGGTGATCCCAGAACCTCGCACGTTCCTGCCCGCCGTCCCCTGTCGTTGCGCCGCGCGTGGGGGTTGGCGAAGCGACCGGGGAATGGGGTCAGGAGGCCGGGAGCGGCGTCAGAACCGGTAGGACAGTCCTGCGCTCAGCACCCAGGGATCAAGCGAGTGCTTGGTGGCAAGCACTTCGGCGTTGCCGGCATAGAAGCGGGCCGTGGTGTCCATGAAGTATTTCTTGCCATCAAGGCTGATGCCCAGACCCTTGTCGTTCACGGGGATGTCGATCCCGGCCTGAAGGGCAAGGCCTACCTCGTTCGACATCTTCACCTTGGTGACGCCCAGCGGGGTTACGCTGGCACCGGGCTTTTCACCGAAGATCAGGAACATCGAAGGACCGGCACCGACATAGGGCTTGATCCCGCCGCCCATCGGCAGGTGATACTTGAGCGTGAGCGTGGCGGGCAGGATCAGCACGTGATCGACGATGCGATTGGCCGGTGCGAGCGTGCCCGTGCCGCTGACGCGGTGCTGGGTAAAGCAGCAGATCGTTTCGGCCGAGACATTGGGCGAGAAGAAATACTCGACCGCCAGAGTCGGCACGACATTGTCGTTCGCCTTGGTGTTGGCGCCGACGGTCAGATTGAGCGGATCGTTCTTCACTTCGACGATCTTGCCATCGGGCAGAACGCCCGTGCCGAGCACCTTGACCTGCAGCTTGCCCTCGGACGAACCGGCAAGGGCCTGTGTCGGCGACAGCATTGCAGCCGCAGCCGCGATGGCAGGAATGGCGCCGGAAATGACGGCAGTCATCAGCTTCTTCATTGATCTTGTCCTGCGCCACGGCTGGCCAACCCCTCGTTGGCCGAACGTCTCTCCGTGGCTCGCCCAGCCTGATGCACCGCGGCGAATCAGCCGACATTGACGAAGCGCAAAAATGGAAACGCGCAATCTGAGACCAAAGTCTGAGAACGCTTCCGGCGGATTTGACACGGGTCAATGTTCGCCCCGGCATTACGGTGCAGCGCGAAAGGCACATCACTCATGGAAGGGAAGGCTCCATGGAACTGGCAGTATCGCGCGCGGGCCTGTGGCTCGTGGCGCTGTTTATCGCCGTCGCCGCCTGCGCCGCAGCCGTCGACACCGGTTTTGCAATTCATATGGGGCTGGTTGCGCTTGCCTGCGTGATCGGCCTTGTCGTCACGCTGCGCGGCGTCGACCTGTCCAAGGCGATCCTTGCGCCCGATCCGGGCCGCTATGATGACGACGTGATCCGCTGGGGCGTGATCGCGACCGTCTTCTGGGGCATCACCGGGTTTCTCGCAGGGCTTTACATCGCCTTGCAGCTTGCGCTGCCGGTGCTGAACCTGAACCTTGAATGGACCTCGTTCAGCCGTCTGCGCCCGCTCCACACCTCTGCGGTCATCTTCGCTTTCGGGGGCAACGCGCTGATTGCCACGTCGTTCTACGTCGTGCAGCGCACTTGCCGGGCGAGGCTGGCCTTCCCCGGCCTCGCCCGTTTCGTGTTCTGGGGATACCAGCTCTTCATCGTCCTGGCCGCGACCGGCTATCTTCTGGGCATCACCCAGGGCAAGGAATATGCCGAACCGGAATGGTATGTCGACCTGTGGCTGACCGTGGTCTGGGTCGCCTATCTCGCGGTGTTCGTTGGCACGATCGTGAAGCGCACCGAGCCTCACATCTATGTGGCCAACTGGTTCTACCTTTCGTTCATCGTGACCGTGGCGATGCTGCACATCGTCAATAACCTGAACTGGCCGGTCAGCTTTGTCGGCAGCCGCAGCTATCCCATCTTTGCAGGCGTGCAGGGCGCGCTGGTGCAGTGGTGGTATGGCCACAATGCCGTGGGCTTCTTCCTGACCGCCGGGTTCCTGGCGATGATGTATTACTTCGTTCCCAAGCAGGCGGAGCGTCCGGTCTTTTCCTACCGGTTGTCGATCATTCACTTCTGGGCGCTGATCTTCCTCTACATCTGGGCCGGTCCGCACCACCTGCATTACACCGCGCTGCCCGACTGGGCGCAGACGCTGGGCATGGTGTTCTCGATCATGCTGTGGATGCCGAGCTGGGGCGGCATGATCAACGGGCTGATGACGCTGAACGGCGCATGGGACAAGGTGCGCACCGATCCGATCATCCGCATGATGGTGATGGCTCTGGCCTTCTACGGCATGAGCACCTTCGAAGGCCCGATGATGTCGATCAAGTCGGTCAACAGCCTTTCGCACTACACCGACTGGACCATCGGCCATGTGCATTCGGGTGCGCTGGGCTGGAACGGGATGATCACCTTCTCGGCGATCTATTATCTGGTGCCGCGCCTGTGGAACCGCCAGCGCCTCTATTCGCTGCGCATGGTCAACTGGCACTTCTGGCTCGCGACCATCGGGATCGTCTTCTACGCGGCCTCGATGTGGGTGGCGGGCATCACGCAGGGGCTGATGTGGCGCGAATATGGCGCTGACGGATACCTCGTGAACAGCTTCGTAGAAACCGTGGTTGCGCTCAGGCCCATGTTCTTCCTGCGTGCGCTGGGCGGCCTCCTGTTCCTGGCAGGCGCGCTGGTCATGGTCGTCAACGTGTGGCGCACCATTCTTGGCCACAGCCGCGATGAAGCGCCGATGCGCGATGCCGCCTTCGATCCCGAAAAGGACCGTCCCGTCGTCAACGCCGCGCCCGCTGCGGCCTGATCCGGCGATCACGGAGAAAATGCCATGACCACCATCGTGGAAAAGCACAAGAAACTGGAGCGCAACATCACGCTGCTCGGCATTGCGGCCTTTGCCGCAGTGACCGTGGGCGGGATCGTGGAAATCGCCCCGCTGTTCTGGATCGACAACACGATCGAGAAAGTGGAGGGGATGCGCCCCTATACTCCCCTCGAACAGGCCGGACGCGACATCTACGTGCGCGAAGGCTGCTATGTCTGCCACAGCCAGATGATCCGTCCCTTCCGGGACGAGGTAGAGCGCTATGGCCATTACAGCCTTGCCGCCGAATCGATGTACGATCACCCCTTCCAGTGGGGTTCGAAGCGGACCGGGCCGGATCTGGCGCGCGTGGGCAACCGCTATTCGGATGAATGGCATGTCCAGCACCTGAAGGATCCGCGCGCGGTCGTGCCGGAATCGATCATGCCGGGCTATGCCCACCTTGCCGAGAAGGATCTCGACATGGGCGACATGACCGCCACCTTGCGCACG
Organism: Novosphingobium meiothermophilum; assembly: GCF_003171715.1. GTDB lineage: Bacteria > Pseudomonadota > Alphaproteobacteria > Sphingomonadales > Sphingomonadaceae > Novosphingobium > Novosphingobium meiothermophilum. The sequence goes on from NZ_QGHL01000007.1 coordinate 169,643, forward strand.
CTTTATCAGATCGGCGTCCCCTATTCGCAGGAAGATATCGCCAAGGCCAACGACGACCTGAAGACTCAGGCCGATCCGGATGCCGATGCCACCGATCTCAAGAAGCGCTACCCCAAGGCGCAGGCTCGCGACTTTGACGGCAATCCCAAGCGGCTGACCGAGATGGACGCGCTGGTGGCCTATCTCCAGATGCTGGGCACGCTGGTGGACGTGAATGCGCCCGCCGCGCAGGAAGCCCTTGCCAAGGAGAAGGGCCGATGAGCGCCCACTCCACCTATGACATGCTGCGGCACCTTGCCGACAGCTGGGGCCTGCTGATGATGACGGTGATCTTCGTGGGGCTGAGCGCATGGCCGTTTCGCCCCGGCGCCAGGGCACTGAACCAAGAGGCCGCCAATTCGATCTTCAAGGACGAGAACGATGGCTAAATCCCGGATTGACGACGCCACCGGCGTCGAGACTGTCGGCCACGAGTGGGACGGCATCGAGGAACTGAACAATCCGCTGCCGCGCTGGTGGCTGTGGACCTTCTATGCCTGCATCGTCTTTTCGATCGGCTATTGCGTGGCCTACCCGGCCTGGCCGCTGATCGACAAGGCCACCGCGGGAACGCTGGGCTGGTCGAGCCGCGGGCAGCTTGAGGGCGAGATGAAGGCGGAGGCGGCGCGCAAGGCCGGGCTGCTTGCAGAACTGGACCGGGCATCGCTTGAACAGATCGCCACCGATCCGCGCCTGCGCCGTGCGGCAATTGACGGCGGGCGCGCCGCGTTCAAGGTCAACTGCATCCAGTGCCACGGCAACGGTGCGGCGGGCAGCCCCGGCTATCCCAACCTCAACGATGATGACTGGCTGTGGGGCGGCGATGTGGCCAGCATCCACCAGACGCTGGTCCACGGCATCCGCCAGCCTGGCGACGATGCCACGCGCATGAGCCAGATGCCCGCTTTCGGGCGCGACGGTATCCTGAACGCGGTGCAAGTGCAGGATGTGGTCAGCCATGTGCGCGTGCTGGCGGGCGAGGAAAAGCCCAGTGCATCCTCGCAGCGCGGTGCGCAGGTCTATGCCGACAATTGCGCCGTCTGCCACGGGACGGCAGGCGAGGGCAGCCGCATGGTGGGCGCGCCGCGCCTGAACGATGCGATCTGGCTTTATGGCGGCGATCGCAAGACGCTGACGCAGACCGTCACCAATGCACGCTATGGCGTGATGCCATCGTGGGGCAACCGCCTCGATCCGGTCACGGTCAAGATGCTGGCAGCTTACGTCCATTCGCTGGGCGGCGGCGAGGAAACGCCGGCACCGGAAGCCGCACCGGCCGAGGCTGCCGCCGGACCGGCTGCCGCCACCAAGTAAAATCCCAGCCAAGGACACACGGTCATGACTGCGCACGATCCCAAAATGAGCGCGGACCATTCCAACGAGATCGGCCTTTACGCCAAGCGCAAGTCGGTCTTTCCCAAGGCCATTGACGGAAGGTTCCGGCGCTTCAAATGGCTCGTCATGGCCGTGTGCCTTGTCATCTACTGGGTGACGCCGTGGATCCGGTGGGATCGCGGCCCCTATGCCCCCGATCAGGCGGTGCTGATCGATCTGGCCAACCGCCGCTTCTTCATGTTCGACATCGAGATCTGGCCGCACGAGTTCTACTTCGTGGCAGGGCTGCTGATCATGGCGGGCATCGGGCTGTTCCTTGTCACCTCGGCGGTGGGGCGCGCGTGGTGTGGTTATGCCTGCCCGCAGACGGTCTGGACCGATCTGTTCCAGCATGTCGACCGGCTGATCGACGGGGATCGCAACGCCCAGCTTCGCTTGCAGAAGGCGCCGTGGAACGCGGAAAGGATCGGCAAGCGCGCCCTGAAATGGGCCATCTATCTGGCAATCAGCTTTGCCACGGGCGGTGCGTGGATATTCTACTTCGCCGATGCGCCAACGCTTCAGCACGAGTTCTGGACGGGCAATGCCGCGCCTGTGGCCTATGCCACCACATTCGTGCTGACGATGACCACGTTCATCTTCGGCGGTTTCATGCGCGAGCAGGTGTGCATCTACATGTGCCCCTGGCCGCGCATCCAGACCGCGATGCTGGATGAGCGCAGCCTTATCGTTACCTACAAGGACTGGCGCGGCGAACCGCGCGGCTCGCTCAAGGCGGCGCAGAAGGCCACCACACCGCTGGGCGACTGCATCGACTGCATGCAGTGCGTGGCCGTGTGCCCCACGGGCATCGACATCCGCGAAGGGCCGCAGATCGGCTGCATCACCTGCGCGCTGTGCATCGATGCCTGCGACAAGGCCATGGCAGACGTGGGCCGTCCGCGCGGGCTGATCGATTACTGCACGCTTGAGGATGCCGAGAAGGAAAAGCGCGGCGAAGCGCCGACGCCGCTGCTCAAGACCATTTTCCGCCCGCGCACGCTGGTTTACTTCGGCATTTGGAGCGCCATCGGCCTTGCCTTGCTGTTCATGCTTGGCCAGCGCGCACGGCTTGATCTGTCGGTGGCCAAGGATCGCAACCCGGAATACGTGATGCTTTCGGACGGGGCCATCCGCAATGCCTACACGCTCAAGCTGCGCAACATGGAAGCGCGCCCCCGCACCTTCACCGTGGCGCTTGAGGGGTTGGACGGCGGCGCGATGTTCACCGACGAGATGGAGGCCGCATCGGCCCGCAAGGCGCTGAGCATCGAGGTTCCCGCCGATACGACCAAGCCGGTCCGGGTCTATGCAATCCGCCCGCGCGGGTCTGCGCCTGCGCAGTTTGCCTTCGTGATGACAGCCAACGACGATGAAGGCGGAACCGACCGGGCGCAAACCACCTTCACCACCGCACAAGGAAACGGCCAATGACCGGGATGCGCCGAAATCAGGGCAAGCGCGCCCCGCGCCCGTTCACGGGCAGGAAGATGGCGGCCATCCTTGTGGGCTTCTTCGCGGTGGTGGTCGGGGTCAACGTGGCGATGGCGCGGCTTGCCAGCTCCACCTTCGGCGGCGTGGTTGTCGAGAACTCCTATGTCGCCAGCCAGCATTTCAACGAACTTCTGGCCGAAGCAAGGGCCGATGCGGCGCTGGGCTGGACCGGCAAGATCGCCCGCGACGGGGAAGGGCGGGCAGCGCTGACCCTTGCCGACAGTTCCGGCAAGCCGATCGGTGCTGCGCGGGTTGCGGCGATTGCCGAACACCCCCTTGGCCAGCGCCCGCTTGCGCAGCTGGCGCTGCATGAAACCGCGCCGGGCATCTATGCCGCGCCGCTTGAAGCCGGCCGCTGGCGTCTGCGCATCACGGTCGAGGCCGACGGGCAGGTGTGGCGCACCATTGGAGAAGTGCAGTGAGCGCGCCGGCCAAGGCTCTTGCCGCGCCCGGCGATGAGATCACCACCGTCCTGGCGGTGCCGGGGATGCATTGCGCAGGCTGCATGGGCAAGGTGGAACGCGCGCTTGCCGCGCTGGAGGGCGTGACGAGTGCGCGCACGAACCTGACCGCACGCACGGTCGAAGTGGTCCATGCGCCTCTGGTCGAGACGCCGGCTCTGCTGGCCGCGCTTGCCGCCACGGGCTTCGAAGCGCAGCCCCGGCAGCTTGAGACCGAGCCGGTTTCAGCCGTCAAGCCGCTGCTCGCCCCGCTGGCCGTTGCGGCCTTTGCCTGCATGAATGTCATGCTGATGTCGGTCAGCGTGTGGTCGGGTGCCGATGGCACCACGCGGTCGCTGTTTCACTGGGTTTCGGCGCTCATCGGGGTTCCCGCGATTGCTTATGCAGGGCGCCCGTTCTTCTCCTCGGCGTGGAAGGTCTTGCGCCGCGGCAGGACCAACATGGACGTGCCGATCTCGATCGGTGTCGTCATCGCCACCGGGCTTTCGTTTTACGAAACGCTGACGCAGGGCCATGACGCCTGGTTCGACGGCGTGCTCATGCTCCTGATGTTCCTGCTTGCCGGGCGGGTGCTCGATGCGATGATGCGCGACCGGGCGCGGTCCGGCGTCGATGCGCTGCTGCGGCAGGCAGCCACGGGCACGATGGTGGTCGAGGCCAACGGCGCGACGCGCTGGGTGGATGCGAGGGATCTTGCCCCCGGAATGCTGATGCGCGTGGCCGCAGGCGAACGGCTTGCCGCCGATGGCGAGGTGCTGCGCGGCACGAGCCGCTTTGACCAGTCACTGCTGACGGGTGAGAGCGCACCGGTGCGCGCCGCACCCGGAACGCTTGTCCATGCCGGAACGCTCAATATCGATGCGCCGGTGGATGTGCGCGTGATGGCCAGCGGGCAGGACACGGCTCTTTCCGAGATCGCCCGGCTGATGGAGGCGGCAGGTCAGTCGCGCTCCAGATATGTGCGCATCGCGGATCGCGCGGCGCAGCTCTATGCGCCTGCGGTCCACACGCTTGCCGCGCTGACCTTTGCCGGGTGGATGATTGCGGGTGCCGGATGGTATCAGTCGCTGGTCATCGCCATTGCGGTGCTCATCATCACTTGCCCCTGCGCGCTTGGGCTGGCCGTGCCCGTGGCGCAAGTTGTGGCGGCAGGGGCACTGATGAAGCGCGGGGTGCTGGTCAAGGACGGCTCCGCGCTTGAACGCATGGCCGATGTGGACCGCCTCCTGCTCGACAAGACGGGCACGCTCACGCTGGGCCGTCCTGTGCCCGATGAGGTGTCTCTGGGCGCACTTTCCGGGCCGGAAGCCTCGGTTGCGCTGGCGCTTGCCAGCCATAGCCGCCATCCGCTCTCGCTCAGCCTCGTGCAGGCGCTGGGCAGCCGCGGCGTGCGCGCCGCCGTGCTTGAGGATGTGCAGGAAGAAGCCGGGCAGGGTGTGACTGCCCGCTGGAACGGTCTTGCCGTTGCGCTTGGCCGCCCGGCTTCGGCGCAAGGCATGGCAACCGCGCTGCGGATCGAAGGCGATCCGGTGCGGGTCATTCCCTTTGCCGATCGTCTGCGCCCCGATGCGGACGAGGCACTGGCGAGGCTGCGCACGCTTGGGGTGGAAGCATCGATCCTTTCGGGCGACTCCGTCCCTGCGGTGAGCGCGGTTGCACGCGCCACCGGGCTGACGGCGCAGGCTGCCGCATCGCCGAACGCAAAGCACGAGGCGATCCAGCGCCTTCAGGCCGCGGGCCGCCGCGTGATGATGGCAGGCGATGGCCTGAACGATGGACCAGCGCTTGCCGCAGCCAATGCCTCGATTGCGCCCGGAACGGCGAGCGATGTGGGACGGCAGGCGGCCGACATGGTCTTCACCGGTGAATCGCTTCTCGCCATTCCGCGAGCCATCGCGGTTTCGCGCGCGACGATGCGGGTGGTCCGCCAGAACTTTGCGCTGGCGATCGGCTACAACTTGCTGGCGGTGCCGCTGGCGATCCTTGGCCATGTGACGCCGATGGTTGCGGCCGTGGCCATGTCGACCAGTTCGCTGATCGTGGTGGCCAATTCGCTGCGGCTGGCAGGAAGCGGAAAATGAACGGTGTTGCCTTCATGCTGCCGATTGCGCTGGGCATGGGTCTGCTGGGCCTTGCCGCGTTCTTCTGGTCGCTCAAGGGCGGCCAATACGGGGATCTGGATGGCGCGGCCGCGCGCATCCTGATTGACGAGGACGAGGGAGGCGACGGGCACGGCGAGCCTGACGGTGCAAGCGGAACCCGGCCATGACCGGCGCCTTTCGCATCCTTGCGCCGCTGGCCGTGCTCCAGATGATTGCCCCGTCCCCTGCGGCGGCAGGGCGCACGATTATGCTGGCGGCCTGCGGGGGCAATGGCGCCAGCATCCCTGTTCGCCTGCCTGCGCGCGAGGATGGCAGCCAGAACCTGCCGTGCTGCAAGGTTTGTCATATCTCAATGCGCAAGCGTTCTGCTGCCGATAGCTGTTGCTCAAACGGCGGGGAAGGCGAGGACGATGGTCATGGCTGGTGAGGTGATGACGAAGCCCGAAGTCTTTGGCGGATGGACCTACTGGCCGGAACTTCTGGCCCGCCCGGTTCCGCGCTATACCAGCTATCCAACGGCGGCCGAGTTTGTCGAGGAAAGCTTCGAGGAACGCCAGTCCAGCGCCCTGCGCGCGCTGCGCGGCACCGTATCGCTCTATCTGCATATCCCCTATTGCCGCGAGATCTGCTGGTATTGCGGTTGCAACACCGGGGCGGCAAACAAAACCCACCGGCTGGCCGCCTACCTGGAAGCGCTGCATCACGAGATCGAGTTGGTCTCCCGGCTTCTTCATCCATCGGTGAAGGTTTCGCGCATCGCCTTTGGCGGAGGCAGCCCCAACGCCATAAGCCCGACCGATTTCGTGCGGATCGTTGATTGCCTGACGCTCAATTTCCGGCTGGTGAATCCGGTCCTATCGATCGAGCTTGATCCGCGCACCCTTGCGCCGGACTGGTTTCTGGCCATTCGCGGGATCGGGGTCATCAAGGCCAGTCTGGGCGTGCAGACGCTTGACCCGCGTGTTCAGACCGCGATTGGCCGCATCCAGCCGCGCGAGATGATCGAGCGTGCGACCGAAGGGTTGCGCAGGGCCGGGGTCAATTCGATCAATTTTGATCTCATGTATGGTCTGCCGTTCCAGACGGACGAGATTCTGGCCGAGACGCTGGATCAGTCGATCGCCATGGGCGCAGATCGCTTCGCGCTGTTCGGCTATGCCCATGTGCCGCACATGATCCCGCGCCAGCAGCGCATCGATGCCAGCCAGTTGCCCGATCAGCGCGCCCGTTTTCGCATGGCGGCCGAAGGCCATGCCCGGCTGGTCGATGCAGGCTACCAGCCGGTCGGCTTCGATCACTTTGCCCTTCCGGACGATGATCTGGCACTGGCGGCCCGCAATGGTGCCCTGCGCCGCAACTTTCAGGGGTTTACCGAAGACCAGTCACCCGCGCTCATCGGCATTGGCGCGTCCTCTATCAGCGAGTTTCCCGACCTTTTCGTTCAGACCGAGAAGAACGCCGGGCGTTATCGGATGCTGATCGGCGCGGACCAGCTTGCAGGGCGCAAGGGGGTTGTGCGATCTTCAGAAGATCGGCGGCGCGGCGCGATCATCACCGATCTGCTGTGCAAGGGCAAGGCAGTGATCGACGCCGATCTGCTGGCAGCGGCGCGCCCGCGGCTTGAGCCGTTCATCGCGCGCGGTCTGGCCCGGCTCGATGGCGCAACTCTGGCCCTCCTTCCCGGAAACGAGCCTTACGCCCGTTCCATCGCATCGGTGTTCGACGCCTACCGGACCGAGGCGCGGCAATTCAGTTCGGCAGTCTGACCGACGTGCCATGACCTGCATCCTGCGCCAAGAATAGCTATGCGTCCGCCTGCGGCGTCTGCACATTGTGCGCGCCAAGGGGTAAGCCGCTCACCTTGTTGCAATGCGAGGGAGCCCGCGATGAAGCCGATCGAAACCATCATGCGGACCGCGCCGGTCATTCCGGTGCTGGTCGTGGACGATGCCGATCATGCGCTGCCCATCGCGCGCGCGCTCGTGAAAGGCGGGCTGCGCGTCCTTGAGGTGACACTGCGCACCCCGGCAGCGCTTGATGTGATCCATGCCATGAAGGCAGTGGAAGGCGCCATCGTGGGTGCGGGCACCGTCACCAATCCCGATGAACTGAAGGCCGCGATCGATGCCGGGGCCGAGTTCATCGTCTCGCCGGGGCTGACCGACAATCTGGGCAGGGCCGCTATCGCATCGGGCATTCCGTTCCTGCCGGGCATCGCATCGGCGGGCGACATCATGCGCGGCCTCGATCTTGGGCTGACGCATTTCAAGTTCTTTCCCGCCTCCACATCGGGCGGCCTGCCTGCATTAAAGGCGTTGGCCGCACCGTTCCATCAGTGCAAGTTCTGCCCCACCGGCGGAATCAGCGCTGCCACCGCGCCGGAATGGCTGGGCTTTGAGCCTGTGCTCTGCGTGGGCGGAAGCTGGGTTGTGGGCAAGGGGGCACCTGATGAGGCAGCGATAGAGGCTGCCGCGCGCGAAGCCGCAGCGCTGGGGCGCTGACACGGCAAGGCACCGGGGCAATTGCGAGGAAAGACGGGGCACATGAAGACGGTCGCAAAGCTCAAGGCCAGGTTGCAGAAACTTCATGAGCGGACGGCCGAAACGCCGCTGTTCAACCCTGTGTTCCAGCTCAGCCACGATCTTTCGCGCCAGATCGAGGCAGGTGATCTCTCGCTCGACGATGTGGAAGCGCTGGTCAGCGAACTGGAATGCGAGGCGCTGCAAAGCCGCGCCGCCCGCCTGCGGCGTCTGGTGGCACCTACGGACACTGCCGAGAACCTTTCGCGCATTGCCGCACTCAATCCTGAAGAGGCGGGATTTTCCGAGTTCTGCGCGCGCTGGGAAAAGCCGCTGCTCCATGCCGTATTCACTGCGCATCCCACCTTCCTGCTTTCGGCGGCGCAATCCGATGCCGTTGCCACCGCCGCGCTGAGCGATGATCCTCAGGGCGCGACTGTCTGCGTCCTGCCTGCTGATGGCGCGAAGATCACGCTGGGCTTCGAGCATGACGAGGTCTGCGCGGCGATCGGGCGCGCCGCAGCCGCGCGTGACCGGATCAATGCCGCGCTGCTGGCCCATGCGCGCCAGCGCTGGCCGGGGCGCTGGCTTGATTTCCGACCGCTGCCGTTCCGCTTCGCCACGTGGGTCGGCTATGACATGGACGGCCGCACCGATATCGGGTGGACCACTTCGGTTGCGTTCCGCCTGCGGGAAAAGGCCCGTCGCCTTGCAGGCTATGCCGCATCGCTGCGCGCGATCGACGATGGCCATGCGCTGCTGGCAACGCTCGATGCCGCGCAGGCCCATTCCGCCGAAATGGCGGCGCTGTTCTCTGCCCCGCTGGATACGCCCGAAGCGCTGGCGGCGGCCGCCAACCGGCTGAGCGCTGATGATCCGGCCAAGCTGCTCAGCCTTGCGCCGCTCATCGCCGCGCTTGAAGCCGAAGCGGCGCAGGCGGACGAGGACAAGGCCGTGCGCCTTGCCACGCTGGCGGCGGCCATGCGGGCGGATGGCCTTGGCCTTGGCTGGATCCACTTCCGTGTCAACGCATCGCAGCTTCACAACGCGCTGCGCCGCCGGATCGATCCCGACGGGACGCTTGATCTTGGCAGCAAGAGCGCGCTTTCGCGCCTGCGCGAACTGCTGGCCGAAGTGAAGCCGCTGCGCGTAAACTTTGCCGCGCTGGCTATCGAGACCAGCACCGCCATGCGCCAGTTCCTCGTCATGGCCAAGATCGTGCAGCATATCGATGCCGATGCGCCGATCCGGATGCTGATTGCCGAATGCGAACAGCCACAGACAGTGCTGGCCGCGCTCTATTTCGCCCGGCTGTTCGGGATCGAGGGCAAGGTCGATGTCTCGCCCCTGTTCGAGACCGAGGCCGCGCTGGAGCATGGCGGGCGCTTCCTTGAGGCGCTGCTTTCCGAGGAAGCCTATCGCAGCTATGCGCGGCTGCGCGGGCGGGTTTCGATCCAGACCGGCTTTTCCGATGCCGGGCGCTTCATGGGGCAGATCCCCGCGGCGCTGGCGATCGAGCGATTGCAGGGCCGCCTTGCAGAAGCGATGAAGGCCAACGGGCTGACCGATGTGGCCGCTCTTGTCTTCAACACTCATGGCGAATCCATGGGGCGCGGCGCGCACCCTTCGGGCTTTGCCGACCGGCTGACCTGGCCGCTTTCCGGCTGGGCACGCCGGCGCTTTGCGCGCAATGGCATCACAATCGAGCCGGAGGCGAGCTTTCAGGGCGGAGATGGCTACCTCTTTTTCCGCAACGATGATCTCGCGCTTGCCACGCTGACCCGCATTGCCGAGCACGAGGCGCAGGAGCAGGACCTTTCCTTCAGGGATCCGTTCTACGATCGCACCGATCTCAGCCTTGATTTCTACCGCTCTATCCGCCGGGTGCAGCGCCAGCATCTGGAAAGCGCGACCTATTCCCGCGCCTTGACCGCGTTCGGGCTTGGGCTGCTGAAAGGCACGGGCAGCCGGGTCTCGCGCCGTCAGTCCGATATTGGCGCGGACCGCACGATGAGCCTGCGCCAGATCCGCGCAATCCCGCACAATGCCATCCTTCAGCAGATCGGCTATCCGGTGAACGTGATTGCCGGTGCGGGCACGGCTGCGGGCGAGGAGATGGAATCGGTTGCCGAACTGCTTGGCCGGTCCACCCGCGGCAACCAGCTTGTGCGGCTGCTGCGTGCCGCCAATGGCCTTGCCTCGATCAAGACGGTTGCCGCGCATGGCGAACTGTTCAATTCCGCCTACTGGGCCAGCCGCCCCTATCGCGGCACCGAAACCGCGCTGGAATCAGCCTGCCTGGCGCTTGCCGAATATCTCACCAAGGATGACCGGGCAGGGGTGTTCCGCCGTCTGACTTCGCGTCTGCGGGTGGACTGGATGAAGCTGCACCGCCTGCTGTCGCTGGTGCCGGGCCAGAAGGCCGGGCGCGATCCGGCTCAGGATGCAGACCGGCGCAATATCGGCCTGCTGCAATCGGTGCGGCTGGCGCTGCTGATGCACATGTTCATCCGCGCCGTGCAGGTGCCGCCCTTTGCCCGGTCGAACGATGTCAGCCGCGAGGACGTGCTGGAAATGGTCCTGTCCTTGCGCGTGGAGGATGCGCTTGCGCAGCTTCGGCGGGCCTATCCGGTGATCGAGCCGGAGATTGGCGATTTTCCGGTGAACGAGGAAACCGACTATCCCGATCATCGCGGCGAGGACTATGGCGCGATCCGTGCGCGGTTCATCGATCCGATCGAGCGGGCCCACGCCCTGAACATTCGCATTGCGGTGGCCATCGCCAACTACTTCGGCGCCCACGGCTAGGCGGTTCCTGAGCCGTGCCGCGCCCGGTTCAGAGCAGTGGGGCAAGCAGCCAGACAACGCCGACGAGCAGGAAAACGCCGGCCACATCCAGCGCGAAGCCTGCCTTCACCATGGCGCGCATAGAACAATGCCCCGTGGCCCATGCAAGGGCATTGGGCCCGGTTCCTGCTGGCAGCATGAAGCCCCATGTGGCGGCGAAGGCGGCAGGCAGGGCAAGCAGGACCGGGTCTGCGCCCAGCGCACCGACAAGCGCCGCCACCACAGGCATGATCCCGCTGGCGGCCGCGATGTTGCTGGCGAACTCGGTAACAAGGATCACGAACGCCACCAGCACCAGCGCGACCAGGGGCAGGGGCACGTGCCTCAGCGGCAGGAGCATGGTGACCATCCATTCGGTCAGGCCGCTGGTGGTCATACCCATGGCCATTGCCAGCCCGCCGCCGAACATCAGCACCACGTCCCACGGGGCGCGGTTGGCTTCGGGCCAGGTCAGCATCCGCCTGCCGGTTCCATCGGGCAGGATGAACAGGACCAGCCCGGCGATGGCCGCCACGGTGCCATCGGTAAAGCCGCCTTCGGGGAACGCTTTCTCGATCAGCGGCTGAAACACCCAGGCGAGAAAGGCGAGCGCGACCACGGGCACGAGCCGCTTTTCCGGCGCGCTCCATTGCGCGGCACTGTGGATCGCGGCGCGGGCCGCAGCCGGATCGAAACTGTCGGCGTCGAGCCGCTGCACCCGCGCGACGATGAAGGCTGCGGTCGGCACTGCGATCATGGCAATCGGCACGCCATACATCGCCCATTGCAGAAAGGTGACGCGCACGCCCAGCGCGCTGTCGATAAGGCCCGCGGCAATCGCGTTGGTGGGCGTTCCGATCAGCGTTGCCAGCCCGCCGATCGAGGCGGCAAAGGCGATACCGATGGGCAGGGCGCCGGCCATGCCGCCGGTCTCGCCTTCGCGCACACCGCCAGCGCGCAGCATGGCGACCGCCATGGGCATCATGATGAGCGCGGTCGAAGTGTTCGAGATGAGGCAGGAAAGGGTGGCCGTGGCGGCCATGACGCCCAGCAGCAACTGGCGCCGTCCGTGCCCGGCCAGCCCCATGATGAACAGCGCCAGCCTTCGGTGCAGGCCCGTGCGCTCGATCGCGAGCGCCAGAAACGCCCCACCAATGAACAGGAACATGATCGGCGAATAATAGGCGGCGGCGGTCTTGTTGGCATCGGCCACGCCGGTCAGCGGCAGAACGAGGAAGGGCAGCATGGCCGTTGCCGACAGCGGCAGCGCCTCGGTCATCCACCAGGCGGCCATCCACACGACAAGACCGGCCGCGCTCCATGCGGTGTCGGGCATTCCGGCAGGTGCGGCAAGCAGCTGCGTTGCCGCAAAGCCCAGCGGCCCTGCAATCAGTCCGATTCTGCGCGCGTCCAAAGCCAGACCCCTTCAGCTCCCCTCGACCGGCGACCGGCCTAGCAGAGGGGTTCGCGCGCTGGCAAATGGGCAGGTGCGGTTTTCAGAAAACCGGTTCGTAGCCCGGCGGCAGTTCGTTGCCCGGCTTCTTGCCATCGGTCGGCTGATGGATGCCGCACTCGGTCTTGTCCCAGCCTTTCCACCGCCCTGAACGGGGGTCTTCGCCGGGCGCCACCTTGCTGGTGCATGGCGCGCAGCCGATAGAAGGATAGCCCTGCGCCACCAGCGGATGGGGTGGCAGGCCGTGCTGCGCGAAATAGGCTTCGAGCGTGGCCTTGTCCCACGAGGCCAGCGGATTGATCTTCAGCCGCCCTTGCGCGTCGGAATGGTCTATCTCGAAGCGGGGAAGGCCCGCGCGGGTCTTCGACTGGAAGCCCTTGCGCCCGGTCAGCGAGGCGTCGTAGTGCAGCAGCGCCCTTGCCAGCGGCTCGACCTTGCGGATCTCGCAGCAGCCGTCGGGATCCCATGACCAGCGCAGGCCGTTCCCGTCCTTCGTGGCGATCACGTCCGGATCGGGTTCGATGATCTGGAGATTGGTCATCCCCAGAAATCCGATCAGTTCGTCACGATAGGCGAGCGTTTCGGCAAAGTGCTTGCCGGTTTCAAGGAACAGCACGGGCACCGAAGGATCGATTTCTGCAACAAGGTGAAGCAGGACAGCGCTTTCGGCCCCAAAGCTCGAAACGATGGCAAGATCGCCAGCCAGCCCGTCGCGGATCACCGAACGCAGCATGTCCTGCGTGTCGGTTCCCCGGAACAGGTGGTTGAGCCGGATCGCGTCGGTTTCGGTAAAGCGCGGGCGGGCGTCGATCAGGTCGATCTTGCGAGCCTCGGTGCGGGCGTTTCTGGTGCTGTCCATGCTTTCAGTCCTTGTCCCGCGGTTCAGGCGGGGTGACGCTTCGCCCATATGGCGGGGCGGCCGTCGACCGTCTTCTGATAGACCTCAGGCCATGTCGTGAAGGCCCTTGCGGCGGCTTCGGCGCTGATCGGCTGTTCAGGCGCGAAGCTGTCGAACCCGCAGCGGCGCATGTGCGAAAGCTGGTCCACCAGCACATCGCCCACCGCCCGCAATTCGCCGGTGTAGCCATGCTCGCGCAGGATGCGCGCTGCCGAATAGCCGCGCCCGTCGGTATAGGCGGGAAAGTTCACCTCGACGAGCGCGATCCGATCAAGATGCGGCAGAAGCGCGCGGGCATCATCGCCCGGCTCGATACGCACGGCGGTGGCGTTCGACTGATCGGCGAAGGCATCGACCGTCACGGCCGGATCGCCAACCGGCTCATCGTCGCGGAAGCGCAGGGTCTGCTCAACCATTGGCGGTCTCCTTGGCGTAGATCGCTTCCTTGAACGGGGTCATGCCGATGCGCCGGAAGGTATCGACGAAGCGTTCCCCCGGTGCGCGCTGGGCGAGATAGACCTCGGTGACCTTTTCGACCGCATCGACGATGCCGTCCTCGTTGAAGCCGGGGCCGGTGATCTGGCCGAGCGAGGTGTCTGCACCTTCGCAGCCGCCGAGGAGAAGCTGGTAGTTTTCCACGCCCTTGCGATCGACGCCAAGGATGCCGATGTGGCCTGCGTGGTGATGCCCGCAGGCATTGATGCAGCCCGAAATCTTGAGCTTGAGTTCGCCCAGTTCGCGCTGGCGGCCAAGATCGCCAAAACGCTCGGAAATCTTTTGCGCCACCGGGATCGACCGGGCATTGGCGAGGCTGCAATAGTCGAGACCGGGGCAGGCGATGATATCGCCGATCAGGTCAAGGTTGGCATTGGCAAGGCCAGCCTCTTCGAGCTTCTGCCAGATGGTGTAGAGATCGGCCTTGCGAACATGGGGCAGGACGATGTTCTGGGCATGGGTCACGCGCAGTTCATCGAACGAATAATCCTTCGCCAGATCGGCCATGAGGCGGATCTGGTCGGACGTTGCATCACCCGGAATGCCGCCAACGGGCTTGAGGCTGATATTTACGATGGCATAGCCCGGCTTCTTGTGGGCATGGATGTTCTGATCCACCCACAGGGCGAAATCGGGATCGGAAAGGTCAAGTTCATCCGGCGCAGCAGGATCGAACGCAGGATCGGCGAAGAAGCCCTTGATCCGTTCGAGTTCCGCCGGTGGCGGCTCAAGGCCCAGTGTCAGGATATGCGCGAACTCCTCCTCCACCTGACGGCGGTATTCGTCGGCGCCGATTTCGTGGACGAGGATCTTGATGCGCGCCTTGTACTTGTTGTCGCGGCGGCCGTGGCGGTTATAGACGCGCAGGCACGCTTCCAGATAGGAAATCATCTGAAGCGGGGGCACGAAATCGCCGATAACCGGCGCGATCATGGGGGTGCGGCCCATGCCGCCGCCGACGTAGAACCGGCAGCCGATCTCGCCCGCATCGTTCTTCACAAGCTGAATGCCGATGTCGTGCAGCTTCATGGCCGCGCGGTCGGTTTCGCTGCCGATGATGGCGATCTTGAACTTGCGCGGCAGATAGTCGAACTCCGGATGGAAGGTCGACCACTGGCGCAGCAGTTCGGCATAGGGGCGGGGATCGACCAGTTCGTCCGCCGCCGCGCCCGCGAACTGGTCGGCCGTGGTGTTGCGGATGCAGTTGCCGCTGGTCTGGATGGCATGCATTTCGACCGAGGCCAGATCGGCCAGCAGATCGGGTGCTTCTTGCAGCTTGATCCAGTTATACTGGATGTTCTGCCGCGTGGTGAAATGGCCATAGCCGCGGTCATATTTGTCCGCGATGTCGCCCAGCATCCGCATCTGGCGGCTGCTCAGCGTGCCATAGGGGATGGCCACCCGCAGCATGTAGGCATGGAGCTGGAGGTAGAGGCCGTTCTTCAGCCGAAGGGGTTTGAACTGGTCTTCGGTGATGTCACCGGCAAGGCGCCGCTCCACCTGATCGCGGAACTCCGCCACGCGGGCATCGACCATGGCCTGGTCATACTGGTCATACTGGTACATGTCAGATCACCCAGGTGCCGGCATCGGGATCGGCAGGCTTGAGGGAAAGGTCGAGCCGCACGGTGGGGCCAAGCGCCCGGATGCGGTCCTTGATATGGGCTGGCCGCACACCTTCTGCGGTGCGGGTGGCATCGATCACGTGGGTATCGGTCACGATCTGCTTGGCATTCTCGCGCGCGATGACTGCTTCGGCATGTTCGCCCGCTTCGACCGCGTCATTGACATGGCGCGACCATCCTTCGCCGGTCCACCACACGACATCGCCGGTGCGAAGATCGTTGCCGGTGATGATCTTGATTTCCCCGGTCTTCATCGGACCGCCTCCAGAACCTTGTTCAATTCCATCATGTCTCCCCGGCCCGCCACTTCACCGATCACGATGAGGGCAGGGCTGCTGACCTTGTTTCTCGCTACCACAGCACCCAGCGCCGCAAGTTGGCCGCGCAGCACGCGCATTTGCGGGCGCGATGCGTTTTCGATTACTGCCACGGGCATTTCGGGCGAAAGCCCGTCTGCCATGAGCTTTTCCGCAATGGCTTCGGCGGTGGCGACGCCCATGTAGATCACCAGCGTGCGGCCAAAGCCTGCAAGGCCCGCCCAGTTCTGATCGCTGAGGCCCTTGCACTGGCCTGCGACGAACGAGACGATGCTGGCATTCTCGCGGTGGGTGAGGGGGATCATGGCTGATGCGGCAGCGCCCATTGCGGCGCTGATGCCCGGCACGACTTCGACCGGCACCCCGGCGGCGATGCACTCCTCTGCCTCTTCTCCGCCCCGTCCGAAAACGAAGGGATCGCCGCCCTTCAGGCGCACGACATCGTTCCCGGCAAGGGCCTCGCGCACCAGCAGCGCATTGATTTCCTCCTGCCGCATGGTGTGGCGAGAGCGCTGCTTGGCGACCGAGATCATGCGGCAGCCCTGCGGGGCCATGGCAAGGATTGCGGGATCGACAAGGCCGTCATGCACCAGCACGCGGGCATTCATCACCAGCCGCGCCGCGCGCAGCGTGAGAAGATCAGGGTCGCCCGGCCCGGCGCCTACCAGATAGACGGTGCCGATTCTCGATGGAGAGTTGCTCATGGGGGCCACATGGGCGCAGGGCGCGCCAGTCGCCAGCGAGAATGCTTTGCCCCCGGACTAGATCAGCTTTAGCGATCCTGCTCGGGCGGGATGCCGGTTTCCTTCGTGCCTGCGCCTGCCGCAATACTGCTCGTGAGCAGGCGCAGGCCCTCGCTGTCGCGCAGGTGCAGATCCTGCTGCGGGAAGGGGATGGAAATGCCGTTTTCCCTGAACAGCCGCCACACGCGCTTGAGCACTTCGGAGCGGATGTTGGCCACGCCTTCTTCCGGGTCGTCGATCCACAGGAACACGGTAAGATCGACGCTGCTTGCGCCAAAACCGCTCAGCAGCACGCTGGGCGGGCGATGTTCGAGCACGCGCGGAGTGGCCTTCGCGGCTTCGAGCAGGAGTTCCTGCACGCGGTCGAGATCGCTGTCATACGAAACGCCGACCGGCACCGAGATGCCCACCTCGCGCGAGGAGTAGGACCAGTTTTCGACCTGGCTGGTCATAAGGATCTCGTTCGGGATCAGATATTCGCGGTTGTCGCGGGTGGTGACGGACACCGCGCGAATGCCGATCTTCTTGACCTCGCCGAAGGTGTTGCCCTTGCCATCGTTCACGGCAATTACGTCGCCCGGCTTGATCGATCGGTCCATGAGCAGGATGATCCCGGCAATCAGGTTGCCGAAGGTTTTCTGAAGGCCGAAACCGATAGCGAGGCCGAACGCGCCCGAAAAGACGGTGAGCGCCGTGAGGCTGATGCCGAGAACGTCTATCCCCATCAGCACCGCCAGGATCCATATGGCCAGCGAAACCAGCTTC
Organism: Novosphingobium meiothermophilum; assembly: GCF_003171715.1. Classification (GTDB taxonomy): domain Bacteria; phylum Pseudomonadota; class Alphaproteobacteria; order Sphingomonadales; family Sphingomonadaceae; genus Novosphingobium; species Novosphingobium meiothermophilum. The sequence continues at coordinate 186,754 of NZ_QGHL01000007.1, forward strand.
TCTCCAAGGAGCTGCTGCGCGCCGTCGAGACTGTCGATCCGGCGGAAGGCTCGTCGAGCCAGCCTGCTGCCCAGCCGCGCGAACAGCACGACAAGCGCCATCACGATCAGGATGCGCAAGGCGCCCCAGACCGAGATGTGATAGCTGCCGATGGTAAAGCCGATTTCGTCGAGCAGGCGGACCGTTTCGGCCACCTGCGTCCTGAAGGTGTTCACGCGTTCGCTCCGTGCGCCGCCCACGCGGCAAGGCCGCGTTCCAGATCGGCAATGAGGTCGGCCGTATCTTCCAGCCCGATGGAAAGTCTAACGCCAAACCGGTCATCCGGTTCCATGCCGACAAGCGGCCACGCGCTTGCCGTGCGGATCGGGGCAGGATCGACCGGCGTTGCCAGACTTTCGAATCCGCCCCACGAATAGCCGATGCCGAAGAGGCCAAGCGCATCGATCAGGGCATCACGGGCCGCGCTGGTGCCGCCTTTCAGGACGAAGCTGAACAGGCCGCAGCCGCCAGTGAAATCGCGCTGCCACAGATCATGGCCGGGCGATCCCGGCAGCATGGGGCACAGCACGCGCGCCACTTCGGGCCGCGCTGCCAGCCAGCGGGCGATTTCAAGGGCTGCTGCGGTCTCGCGCTCCAGCCGCAGATTCATGGTGCGCAGGCCCCGCAGCATGAGGGCTGCATCGTCGGGCGAGACGACCGTGCCCAGACCCTGCGCGCGCAGCCGCAACCTGCGATACCATTCCGGCCCCGCACTGGCGCTGCCCATCATGCAGTCGGAATGGCCGGACACGTGCTTGGTGAGGCTCATCACCGTGATGTCGACGCCGCGAGCAAGGGCCGGAAAACCGAGCGGCGAGGCCCAGGTATTGTCGATAACGCTCACGATCCCGCGCGCGCGCGCCACCCAAGCCAGTGCGGGCACGTCCTGCACTTCCATGGTCAGGCTGCCGGGGCTTTCGAGCAGGACGCAGCGTGTCCGCTCGCAGCAGGCGGCTTCGAACGCGGCAGGATCGCAAGGATCGAACCAGCGGGTTTCGATCCCGAAATCCTTCAGCAGGCCGCGCCCCATGACCCGGCTTGGTTCGTAGGCATTGTCCGTCATCAGCAGAACGTCGCCGGGTCGCAGCACCGTCAGCAGCACGCCGGCAATGGCCGCGACGCCGGACGGGTAGAGCACGGTGCCTGCCGCGCCCGGTTCAAGCTGCGTAAGCGCCTCGGCCAGCGCCCACTGGGTCGGCCCGCCGCGGCGCCCGTAGTAGAATCGGCCGTCCTCGTTGGCCGGCGTGCTGCGCAGCGCCGCCATATCGGGGTAGAGATGGGTGGAGGCGCGCCACACGGGCGGGTTGACCACGGCGGCCGGATGATCGGTCGTGCCGGTCCATTCGCTGCGCCGTCCGGCCATCACGGCGCGCGTGCCGGGGCCGCGCGGTTCATCGTCTTGCATCATGGTCATGTCTGGCCGGATAGCAGCAACCTTGCGCCCCATAAAGCAGGGCGCCGATCTGCCGTGCAGGCGGGACCGCAGGCTTCGGATTGCCGGGAACGGCGGGCCTCAGGCAGGTCCGGTGGCCTTGGGTGTTGCCGGGTCCAGCCCCCACTCGCTCCATGATCCGTCATAGAGCGACACATCGTTCTTGCCGATGAGGTGGGCAGCAAAGATCAGGACATTGGCGGTCATGCCCGATCCGCACGAAGTGATGAGCGGGCGGGCAAGATCGACCCCTGCCGCCTCGAACAGCGCCCTTATTGCATCGGGCGATTTCCAGGTGCCATCGGGATTGAACAGGGTTGAATAGGGCAGGTTGCGCGCGCCGGGAATGTGCCCGCTGGCCAGCGCCGGATTCGTTTCCGGAACCTCGCCGGTGAAGCGGCCCGCGCCGCGCGCATCGACAAGCTGTTCGGCCATGGTTTCAAGGTTGGCCAGAACATCGGCCTTGGTCCGCACATGGCTTTCATCGGACCAGACGGTGAAGTGCCGCTGGCGGAGCGTTTCCACGCCCTGCGCGCAGCGCCGGCCTTCGGCCTTCCACTTGGCAATCCCGCCATCGAGCAGGGCCACGTTCTGCGCGCCGAACTTGTTCAGCATGAACCATGCGCGCGTTGCTGTCTTTACCGGGCTGTCATCATAGATCACGACGCGACTGCCATCGCCGAGGCCCAGCGACTGCATCCTGCTGGCGAACTTTTCGGCCGGAGGGAGGGTGTTGGGCACCGGTGATGCCGTATCCACCAGTTCCGACAGGTCCATGAAAACCGCGCCGGGAATATGGCATGCCTCATACTCCAGCCGCGCCACGCGGCCATGTTCTGGCAGAAATGCCGTTGCGTCGACGATGCGCAGATCGCTCGCGCCCATCTCGTCCGCGAGCCACTGGGTTGAAACCAGCGAATCCATAGATTTCCCGTGCTCCTGCCTGCCTGCTGCCCGGTCGGCTAAGCCAACCGGCTTGTGCTGCGACCCATCTGGCGTGGGTTCATCGGACAGGAGATTAAACAGGCCGCTAACCGGCGTCGACCTCTAAAATCGGTGACTTGGCCGGAAAGGCTGGCAGCGCGCGCAAACCACAGCACGGGATGGTCCAAAAGGCAAAGGCGAAGGCCCTTGCTCCGGGCTGGAGAGGGGTGCAAAGGGCGAACCGGTTCCCGGCGGGGCATGATCGCCTCCGTCGGGCATGGGATGTGATGATGACTGCTTCTCCGCGTTTCCTTGGACAGACGACGAGCCTTCCGGCCTCTCCCGACGAGGCCGTGCTCGACTATGTGCCCAACCCTCGGCCCGGCACGGGCTATGTCATCCGCTTTGCCGCGCCAGAGTTCACCTCGCTGTGCCCGGTGACGGGCCAGCCCGATTTTGCGCATCTGGTGATCGATTATGTGCCGGGCGAAACGATCGTGGAATCAAAGGCGCTCAAGCTGTTCCTTGGCAGCTTTCGCAATCACGCGGGCTTTCACGAGGATGTGACCGTTGGCATCGGCCAGCGCCTGTTCAACGAAATGCAGCCGCGCTGGCTGCGCATCGGGGGCTACTGGTATCCGCGCGGCGGCATTCCCATCGACGTGTTCTGGCAAAGCGGAGCGCCGCCTGCGGAAGTCTGGCTTCCGGATCAGGGCGTGGCATCCTATCGCGGACGCGGTTAGACCCCGGCAGAGGCCGGGCAGGAAGCTGATATCAGCGGTCCTTGCCGCTTTTCAAAGCCCACCGCCCCTTGCGCAGGCGGCGAATGGGCTTGCCGCAGCCCTTGCAGCGCGAGGAATAGTAAAGCGCTTCACGCACCACCGAACTGCGCACTGGCTGGTGCAGCCCAAACAGACATTTGAGCGAGAACATACCCCGATCCAGACCCCCGACAGATTCCCTCCAATCCGGCGAGAACTATCCGATCTGGATCAAAGCAAAAAGTTACAAATGGCGTAAGGCGCCGCTCAAAGCCAAAAAGGGTGGACCTTACCGCAGCGCCAGCGTCTCGTTCCGGTCAATCCCCGACATCGCAAGCCGCGCGGCGCGGCGCGAATCCACCCAGCGACCGTCGGCAAGCTGAACATCGTAGCGCTGATCGCTGGCAAGGGCCTTGCGGTAATGACGCGCGGCGACATCCTTGCGCCCGATCATCTTGTAGGCCGTTCCAAGATTGATGAGCGCGAGCGGATCATCCGCCTTGATCAGATCCCCTCCTTCGATCCGGCCGATGGCAGCCAGCGGGCGGCCCGCCATGATTTCGTTGTAGCCGACTTCTCCGCTCGGCAGCGCGGGGGCGGGCACGGTCAGCGGCGGCGTGATCATGACGGCAGACTGGCTCATCAGCGCGGCTGCAAGGAGGAAGGTGTTGGACATGATGGCTCTCCGGTCTCGAATTGCTCTTGTTGAGGATGAAGATGCCGTGATTCTCGTTTGATGCAACGAAACTGAAACATTGTCATAAAAGTGTAACTCCAAAGCCCGCGGTTTGGTGGAGGTTTTGTCATAATAGTCAAATAACCGTCAGATAATCTGACACAAATCTGTCAGGAAACCGCAAACAGGCTGTCACTTTGCGCGCCTAGACGGCCCATGCGTGACGGTCGGAATCGCTCCGGCCGGGTTTCATGGGGGATTTCTAGTGAAGACGAACCTCGGCCTGTTCCTCGTTGGTTGCAGCGTGCTTGCGCTGGCCGGATGCGGCCCCACCGATATTGCCTCGCCCGGCACCGGCGGCAATGTGACCATCAACAACACCACCAACAATCCGGCACCCACGCCGACGCCCACGCCGACGCCGACGTCGTCGCTGGTCACGCCCGCCGCTGGCTGCCCGACGATTGCCGATCCGCAGGGACTGACCGATTCGGGCACGATCACTGGCCCCGAAGGCACCTGGCGCGTCTGCACCCTGCCGAACCAGATCAACGTCTCCTCGCGTCTGGTGAAGCTGCCGGGGCTGCTCTATCGCCTGAATGGCCGCACCGACGTGGGCGTTGACCGTGGCTTCAGTTCGACAGGAACCAACGTTACCCTCACGATTGATCCGGGCGTGGTGCTCTTTGCCGCCACGGGCACGACCTGGCTTGCGGTGAACCGCGGCAACGCGATCGACGCTGTGGGCACCGCCACGCAGCCGATCATCTTTACCAGCCGCGACAACGTGCTGGGTCTGAACAACGAGTTCTCGAACCAGCAGTGGGGCGGTGTTGTGCTCATGGGGCGCGCGCCGATCACTGACTGCGGCTTCGGTTCGGTGGCCAGCGAAGGCGTTCCCAACACCTGCGAACGCCAGACTGAAGGCGCGACAGATCCCGCACGCTACGGCGGCAACAATTCGGCCGATAGCAGCGGCCGGATGAAGTATGTCCAGATCCGCTACTCCGGCTTCGTGCTCAGCGCGAACAGCGAGCTTCAGGCGCTGACGACCGAGGGCACGGGGTCGGGCACCGAACTTGATTACATCATGGCCTACAACAGCTCGGACGATGGCGTCGAGTTCTTCGGCGGCACCGTGAACCTCAAGCACCTCGTGGTGGTTGGCGCGGATGACGACAGCCTTGATATGGACACGGGCATTCAGGCCAATCTCCAGTATTTGCTCCTGATCCAGCGTTCGGGCCTTGGCGACTCGCTGATGGAACTGGACAGCAACAACAACGAAGCCCAGTTCCCGCGTCAGCGGGCGCGGATCACCAACTTCACCGCGATCCAGCCTGCCACGAGCAGCAACAACGAATCGAACAATCAGGCTGCGATGCTCTTCCGCGGCAACGCCGACGTTGAGCTTTACAACGGCGTTGTCGTTGCCCCGCAGAACGAGTGCATCCGCATGAACGGTTCGGGTGGCGCCAATGCCGCGACGCTGCTGGCCCGATCGGTCGTCATGACCTGCGGTCCGACGAAGTATATCGGCACCGGCACCTACACTGCGGCACAGGTAGCGACGTTCTTCGGAGCTGGTTCGAACAACAACCGCGACGATTTCACCTCGACACTGACGGGTGGCTTCATCAACGGCGCGAACGAAACCGCCGTCACCGCGTTCACCGTGACGGGCGTATCCTCGTTCTTCGACAACGTGACGTGGATCGGCGCGGTGCGCAACGCGAGCGACACCTGGTATGCCGGCTGGACCTGCAACAGCGATGCGGCGAACTTCGGTTCGACCAGCGGCCGCTGCACTGCGATCCCGACGACCTGATCGGCTGCCTTTCGGGAAAGCGGGGGGTGGCTGGCAACGGCTGCCCCCCTTTTCTCGCTACTGACCAAAAAGAACATTCCTCAGGCTGGAATACAATTCCTCAGGATGTTCCCCAGGGGGGACGAAGGACATGACAATGCTGCGGCTTGCCACGACGCTGCTGCTTTCGACGGCGTTCATTGCGCCTGCCATCTCATACGCCCAGGAGGCCGCCCCGGCGTCCGATGCGGCCGAACAGCCAAAGCCTCAGGAAGAGGCGCCGGAAGTCTCGATCCCCGGCGGGCAGATCGTCGTGACTGGCCAGCGTGACCGCAATATCCAGCGGGCTGCGCCGCAAGTCGTCTCGGTGCTGGGCACTGCCGAAATCGCGCGGACGGGTGAAGGCAACATCGCGGGCGCGCTGGGGCGGGTCACGGGCCTCAGCGTGGTCGGCAACGGTTATGTCTATGTGCGCGGTCTGGGCGATCGCTACAGCCTTGCCCTGCTCAACGGTTCGCCGCTGCCCAGCCCCGAACCGCTCAAGCGCGTGGTGCCGCTCGACCTGTTCCCGTCGAGCATCATTGCCTCGTCGCTCGTCCAGAAGTCCTATTCCGTGAACTATCCCGGCGAGTTTGGCGGCGGTGTCATCAACCTTACGACCAAGGCCGTGCCGAAGGAATCCTTCGTGACCGTTGGCGCAGGCGGGGCGTGGGATACCGAGACGACCAACCAGCTTGGCTACACCTATTACGGTTCCAGCACCGACTGGACCGGATTTGACAACGGCCAGCGCGACCTTACGGGGCGGCTTCGTGCCTTCTTCGCCAGCGGCGAGCGGCTCAGCTCCGGCAACATCGACAACATCGCGCTGGCGCAGGGCATCGTGAACACGCGCAACGGGCTGACCCAGCGCATTCCCAACATGCCGGCCAATGGCTCGGCATCGCTTTCGGCCGGAACGTCGTTCGATCTTGGCGGGGCAACGCTCGGCGTCATCGCCACTGCCGGATACAGCAACAAGTGGATCACGCGCGACATCACCAGCCAGACCTCGTTCGAAGCTGATCTCTCGATCCTCCAGTCCGATTTCCACCGTGTCGTGACCGACAACCGGATCGTGGCCAACGGGATGATGGGGGTTGGCGTTGAGTGGGGCCGCAACCGCATCCGCTGGACCAACCTCTATATTCGCGACACCCTGAAGCACACGCGCATCAGCCTTGGTCAGCGCAACCAGACCACGGCCGACTGGCAGCAGCAGGAAACTGCCTGGTATGAGCGCCAGCTCATCGACACGCAGATGGTGGCCGAACTCAAGCTGACCGACAAGCTGAGCGTCGATCTGCGCGGCGGATACGCCAACTCGCAGCGCGAGGCGCCTTACGAACTGGGCTTCGAATATGTGCGCACGAACGTGGCCGCCGACCCTCTCGGCAACCTGTTCGTGAACAACCTTGACGGCAATGCCGGCCGCGCCAACGTCAGCTTTTCCGACCTGAACGAGGATCTGTGGTCGGGCGGCATCGACATTGCCTACAAGATCATGCCCAGCCTGACCGCAACGGTCGGCTATTCCTATGCCGACTTCAACCGCGTCAGTTCGCGCCGCGACTTCCAGTTCCGTGCGGTCAACCTGCCGCAGGGCGTGAACACGCTGCGGCCGGATTACCTGCTGAGCGATGCTGTCATCAAGGCATTCAACATTCGCCTGATCGACGTGAACGAAGGCTTCCCGGCCTTCGTCGCCACGCTGAAGAACCACGCCGCCTATGCCAAGATCGATGCGCAGATCACTGATGACTTGCAGCTCGATACCGGTGTGCGCTTCGAAAAGGGCAACATGGTCGTCTCGCCGCTTCAGGTGTTCAATGACGTTCCGGTGGGTGCGAGCCAGACCCGCATCAACAAGGATTACTGGCTGCCCGCCGCGACCCTGACCTGGCAGATGCGCGATGACATGCAGATGCGGTTCAACGCATCGAAGACCATCGGGCGTCCCCAGTTCCGCGAGCTGATCTTCCAGTTCTATTTCGATCCGGACACCAACCGCGTTTTCCGCGGCAACCCGAACCTTCAGGACAGCACCCTGACCAATGCGGAAGCGCGCTATGAATGGTATTTCGCGCGCGATCAGCGTTTTTCGCTTTCAGGCTTCTACAAGCGTCTTAAAAAACCGGTGGAATCCTTCGTGACGACCGAGTCCGACGAAGTCATCACCAGCTTCGCCAATGCGCCGCGCGCCGATCTCTACGGTGCGGAAGTCGAACTGCAGAAGTATTTCGACCTTTCGGGCTGGGGCGGCATGTGGGAATCGCGGCGGCTCGTGTCGATCCTCAACTATACCTACACAAAGTCGAAGCTGCGGGTGAAGGAGGGTGATACGACCTCCTATTTCCAGGCCGCATCGACCCGCGCGCTCGACTATTTCCGCGATGGCGTTCCGCTCACCGGCCAGTCCGAGCATATCGCCAACCTGCAACTGGGAATCGAGGACACCGACAAGCTTTCGCAGCAGACGCTTCTGTTCAGCTATGCCAGCAAGCGTGTCTTCAGCCGCGGTCTGCTCAATACCGGCCAGCCCGACATCTTCCAGGATCCGGGCCTGCGGATCGACTTCGTCGCGCGGCAGGGCTTCAATCTGTTCAAGAAGGAAGTCGAACTGAAGTTCGAAGCGCGTAACCTCACCGGTCGCCGCAATATCGAGTTCCAGCAGCTTGGGGCCAACCGCGTTGAGGTGAACTCCTACGATGTCGGTCGCACCTTTGCACTCTCGGCATCGGTTACTTTCTGACCCTTTTTGACTTTCCACCCCTCTGGAGGCGGCTCTTCACCGGAGCCGCCTCTTTTTTTTGGGGAAGCAACGCCATGAAAAACCCCGCCGGGTGCGAACCGGCGGGGATGAGACTTTTGCCGTAAGGCCGGGGCGCATCAGGGACGGTCGAGCACGTATCCGAGCGAGCGGACCGTGCGCAGCGGCGATCCTGCGCCGACATCGCGCAGAGCGCGGCGCAGGCGGCTGACCCAGGCATCGACCGTGCGCTCGTCGATCGGCTGTTCGTTCTTGCCCAGTGCCACGATGAGCTGCTGTCGGCTGAAGACGTGGCCGGGCTGCTCCATCAGATAGCGCAGCAGGCGCAATTCGTTCGGCATGAGCATGAGCGGCTTTTCGCGCCAGCGGGCCTGCAATGCCGAGAGATCGAGCGTAAGATCACCCAGCTTGAGGATGCGGGCGGGCGCTTCGTGTTCGGGCAACTGGATCGAAAGGACGCGATCCAGCAGGGCGCTGCGATCAACCGGGCCGAGGATGTAATCGTCGGCCCCGGCGCGCAGGGCGCGGCGCTTGGCCTCCGGATCGTCCTCCTCAAGGATCATCGTGATATGCGCATCATGCCCCAGACTGTCGACAGCGCGCAGCCTGCGACACAGTTCAAGCCCCGACATGTCTGGCAGAACCCAGTCGATGAAGGCCCATGGCCGCCCTTCCATCAGCGGCAGGGGGGCATCGGATTTCCAGCGATGAAATACCACGCGCAGGTCGGAATGCTGGAAGGTCTCGCGCCCCCCCGCAAGATCATCCGTCAGTAGAATGTCGATACGCCGCATGTGCAGAAAGCCCCTGTCCTTGAAGGCTTTCTGTCGCGGCTATGTGACGGGGAAATGACGATGTTACAGCACGGTCCCGTCCATTGGGCCGTGCCATCGAGAAAGATGGAAAAGCAGCCTCAGACCGGCAGGCCGACGTAGTTTTCGGCAATGCTCGTCTGCGCGGCCTTGCTGGTGGAAATGTAATCGAGTTCGGCCACCTGCATTGCCCGTTCGAACGGGCCATCATCGGGAAAGCGGTGCATGAGCTTGGTGAGCGACCACGAGAAGCGTTCCGACTTCCACACACGGGCAAGAGCCTTGGCCGAGTAGGCGCCCACGGCATCGTTGTCGGAGTGCCTGAAATAGCCGACGAGGGCTTCGGTGGCATAGTGGACATCGCTGGCCGCAAGGTTGAGGCCCTTGGCGCCGGTGGGCGGCACGATGTGCGCGGCATCGCCGCACAGCAGCAGGCTGCCGTGACGCATGGGTTCGAACACGTAGGAACGCAGCGGCGCGATGGATTTTTCGATCGAGGGGCCGCGCGTGATGTTGGCGGCAGCTTCGGGGCCGAGGCGGATGGCAAGTTCGTCCCAGATGCGCTCGTCGGGCCAGTCCTCAAGCTTCTCCGTCAGCGGCACGTCGACATAGTAGCGGCTGCGGGTGTGGCTGCGCATGGAGGCCAGCGCAAAGCCGCGTTCGTGATTGGCATAGATCAGTTCGTGGTTGCAGGGCGGGACATCGGCCAGAATGCCAAGCCAGCCGAAGGGATAGACGCGCTCGTATTCGCGGACCGCGCCAAGCGGGATCGCCTTGCGGCTGGGGCCATGAAACCCGTCGCATCCGACGATGAAGCGGGCATCGAGGCGGCGCTCGTTGCCATCGTGCAGGAATGTGACATGGGGCGCATCGCTTTCGATGCCGTGCAGTGCCACGTCGGCCGCGCCATAAATCACTTCAAGTCCGCGCGAAGGGGCGGCATCCATCAGATCCTTGGTGATCTCGGTCTGACCATAGACCACCACGGTCTTGCCGGTCAGGTTTGCCACATCGATGCGGATCAGGCGTTCGCCATCGGCCAGATTGAAGCCTTCCTCGACAAGACCCTCGGCCTTGAGCCGCGCATTCAGGCCAAGCCGCTCCATCAGGCTCACGGTGATCTGTTCCAGCACACCCGCGCGGATGCGGCCGAGGACGTAATCAGGCGTCTGGCGTTCCAGCACGACGCAATCAATACCTTCGGCCTTGAGCAGATGACCGAGCAGCAGACCGGCAGGGCCTGCGCCGATGATGGCAACCTGGGTTTTCATGGCACTGTCTCCCACGCGCCGACACTGGGATGCCGGAAGCTCTGCACCGCAAATTGACAAGGGCGCAGGAATTGCGGAATGCAGCGGCAGGACAATCTTCTGGCACTTTCAGGACATGGCGCGATCGATCCCCAGCTATGCGCTTTATGGCGAAGGCGCGGCCAGAGCGCCGGGAGGATTTGCGCATATCGAGACAATCGCCGAACGCAGCGCGCTGCACGACTGGGAAATCGGGGTGCACCGGCACGATCACTTCGTGCAGGTCTTGCTGGTAGAGGAGGGACATGCGGCGGTCCTGCTGGATGGTGCGGACTATGCGCTTGAAGGGCCGGGGCGGGTCATCATTCCGGCAGGGGCCGTTCATGGTTTCCGGTTTCGGCAGGGAACAGGGGGATTTGTCCTCACCTTGTCGACCGACTTTTCCACAAGGGCATCGGGCGGGGCGGACCCGCTGATCGCCGTGCTTGCGCGGGGCGGGGTGGAGGCTCTTTCGTTCGATACGGCACGACGCGCCTTCTGGCTTGCGCGCGAGATGCTGGGGCTTCAGCAGGAGTGGCAGGAGCACGATCCCCTGTTCATGGCGCTGGCCGAAGCGCTGATCCGGTCTGTTGCGGCGGGGGGCTCGTCTGCTGGCGATGCGCGTTCCGACCGACGGCTGGAACGCTTCCGCCAACTGGTGGAAGTCCACTATCGGCAGCACCGCGATCTTGATTTCTACGCAGGTGCGCTGGGCATGACCCGCCGCACGCTCTCGCGCATGACGGCGGCCAGCCTCGGAACCAGCCCGATGGACGTGATCCATCGCCGTCTGGCGCTGGAGGCGCAGCGCCTGCTGCGCTTCACCAATGCAACCGCAGCTCAGGTGGCGGCCGAACTCGGTTTCGAGGATCCCAGCTATTTCTCGCGGTTCTACCAGCGGATGACCGGTCGGCGCCCATCACGGGAGAAGATGCCGACACACTGAAACGGCTTGTCTCGGCCTGATCTTCCGCTATGAAATCTTCACGGATATGAATTGCGGAGAGGTTTGCAGAATGGTGAAGATCAAGACCACCCATGTCGGAAGCCTCCCGCGTGGCGACGAACTTACCCCTCTGCTGCTGGCGCGCGACAAGGGCGAACCGTATGACGCCGCCGAGTTCGACCGTCTGGTATCGGCCGCGGTGGATGATGCCGTGCGCCATCAGGTGGAGGCCGGGGTTTCGGTTGTTTCGGACGGCGAACTGGGCAAGGTCGGCTACTCCACCTACATGATCGAACGGCTTTCGGGCTTCGGCGGGCACATCGATCGCAAGCCCGCGGCTGACCTTGCCGAAGTGCCCAATCTTGCGAAGAAGCTTTCGGCGATCATGGGCAGTCAGGAGTTCGTGCGCGCATCGTGCATCGGCCCTGTGCGCAAGGTCACGCTTCAGCCGCTGCATGACGATATCCGCCGTTTCAAGGCCGCGCTGGACAAGCATGCTGCGCCAGATACCGAAGCGTTCATGAATGCGGCTTCGCCGGGCCTCATCACCGCATTCCAGGTGAACCGGCATTATCCCAGTCACGAAGCCTATCTTGCCGATCTGGCCGATGCCATGCGCGAGGAATACGAGACGATCGTGGCCGAGGGCTTCTATCTTCAGCTTGATTGCCCCGATCTGGCCATGAGCCGACACACCGGGTATCAGGATCTGTCGGAGGAAGAGTTCCTCAAGGTTGCCGAAGCGAATGTCGAGGCGCTGAATGCGGCTACCGCCAATATTCCGCCGGAACGGATGCGGATGCACATCTGCTGGGGCAACTACGAAGGCCCGCACGATCATGACATTCCGCTGGAACGGGTGATCGACATCGTCCTCAAGGCACGGCCCGCCACGATCCTGTTCGAGGCCGCCAATCCGCGTCATGAACACGAATGGAAGGTGTGGAAGGACGCCAGGCTGCCCGATCACAAGATCCTTGCGCCGGGACTGATCGATACCTGCTCGAACTATATCGAGCACCCGGAACTGATCGCGCAGCGCATCGAACGCTTTGCCGCCATCGTCGGGCCGGAACGGGTCGTGGCCAGCACCGATTGCGGGTTCGGCACCTTTGCGGGCTATGGCAAACTCGATCCGATCGTGACGTGGCGCAAGCTCAGGTCGCTTCGCGAGGGCGCGGACATTGCCGCGAGCCGCCTGTGACGGCGGACGAGCGGCGCGCCGCTGAGGCTGATTGCGCGCGCCTGGTTGCGCTTTATGCCAATCTCAACGACGAAGCTCGCTGGGATGAGGTGGCGGCGCTCTATGCCGAAGATGGCGTGATGTATCGCCCGACCGCCCCCGATGCGGGAATTGCCGGGCGCGAGGCTATCCTTGCCGCCTTCAAGGCGCGGCCGCCCCGCAAGACGCGCCATGTCTGCTCCAACGTGGTCATCGACATCGAAAGCCCGACCACGGCACGCGGCACGAGCGCCATGCTGCTGTTTACCGGCGAGAGCGCGCCGCTGGTCGGCTCGTTCCATGACCGTTTCGTGCTGACGGGCGATGGCTGGCGATTTGCCGAGCGGCGGGGTAGCCTGACCTTCTGATGGCAAGCGCTGCTTCCAACCCGGTCAAATCCGCTATGCGCACGCTCGATGTGATCGAGTATGTCGTGGCGCGCCGGCAGGGCGTGGTGGCGCAGGAGATTGCCGCAGCGCTGGCCATCCCGGTCAGCAGCTTGTCCTATCTGCTCGCCACGCTGACCGAACGGGAATATCTTTTGCGGGAAGGGCGGCGCTATCTGCCCGGACCCGGCCTGCAAAGGCTGCGGGCGCCTGAAGCTGCGCTCACGCTGGAAGACCGGGTGGCACCGCTTGTGCGGGCCTTGCGCGCCGAGCTTAACGAAACATCATCGTTCATGGTCCGGCGCGGCTGGGAAGTCGAGGCGCTGATCACCGAGGCCAGCGATCAGGCGCTGCGCTATGCGGTCGATCCCGGCACGCGGCGGCCGCTTCATGCCCTTGCCGCGGGCAAGATCATGCTGGCCGCCTTGCCCGACGAGGAACTCGATCACTATTTCGCGGGCACGACAAGAGCCATGCTCACCGCGCATACGCGCGTTTCCGAAGGGGACCTGCGGGCCGATATTGTGCAGATCAGGCAGAGCGGCATCTGCCTTGCACGCGAGGAGGCAACGCCGGGGATCTGCGGCATGGCGGTGGCGGCTGTCATGGACGGGCAGATTGTCGGCGCCTTCAGCGTTGCTGTTCCGGCAGTGCGCTTTACCGCCGAGCTTGAGGCGAAGGTCGCGCAGCTTTTGCAGCGCAGTGCAGGCGCGCTGGCGCACTGAACTGCGGCTGCCCGCCTGCGGTCTTGCTCCTGAGGCTGCGTGATTTCAGCCTTGGGCGCCGGTATTGCGCTTTGACAGACCGCTCATGTCCGGCTGACGCCTGAACAGGTCCGGCGCTCCGGGGCGCTCCTCCAGCCCGAACAGCGGAAAAAGGCCGGGATGGCGGCCGAGTCCGTCGTAGAGATCGCAGCACCGCTCGATCCAGTCACGCAGGGGATCGTCGGCGGCAAGGACGGGAATCGTCGAGATGGACGAGATGAAGAGGAATGCCCCGATCACCCTGTAATCGGTGTAGTCGGGATTGGCTCCGCCCAGCCAGCGATGTTCGCGAAGGGCGCTGCGCAGTGGTTCGAGGCTGGCCGATATGCCGGGCAGACGCTCCTCGCGGCCTGCTTGAAGCACGTCAAGCGGCGCGCCAAACTTTTCTTCACGGCTGCGCGTGACGTAATCCTGATCCTGCGGCAGAGACAGGTCGCGGTAGTCCTTGATGAAGCATTTCATCCAGTGCCAGATTGCCGCGTCCCACAGCCACCGTTCGATGACCTTGGTTGACGCCGCAACGCCTTCGTGGGCCATCAGCATGGGCCGATCAGGATACTTCGCGTCAAGATGTTCGGCGATGTTCCAGCTATCGAGGACCCATTCGCCATTGTCCACGATGGCAGGAAGGCGTTCGCTGCGTCCGCCTGTCCGGTCGAGAATGCCGGTGAAGCCCCCCGGCACCAGATCGATGTCGAAGCCCTTGTGCCGCAGCGCAAACTTGGTCGCCCAGACAAACGGGCTGAGCGTAGCGCCAGTGGCGATGTTGAGGTCATAAAGCGTGATGACATTGCCTTCAGCCACGGCGACTCCTCCCGGTGGATCAAGCAGGTCAGGCCGCAAGGAGCGCCGGGCCAGTCGGGATTGGTCCGGCGCTCCCGCTTTCGACCCTGCGGGCCGTCAAGCCTGTGGTCTGCCGCTTATTTGCGAGTGCGCCAGCCTTCGGCATAGTTGTCGCGCGCCACTTCCGAATAGGGGACGGCCGCAACGGTCGCCTTGATTTCGGTCTGCACGTGCGGTTCGACCGTGGGCTTCGTGGTGCCGCCGTTCGGCTCGCCCCAGAGCAGGCTGACCTGCGTGCCCGGCTCCACGTAGCCTGCATCCATCATCGCCAGTGTGAGGAACTTGCCCTCGTTCGCGGTGTAGCCGATCCAGGTGGAAAGGCCGACCATCCTGCCATCGGCAAGCACCTGATCGAAGGGGTGCATCGCATAGACAGCGCTGGGATATTCCATGAACTTGGCGCGATCGCCCTTAGACAGGGCCGATGACTGGACCCGCATCACGTCTTCGTTGTCGAGCGCGAGCGTGACCTTGGTGCGGTGCCTGCCTTCGGCGGCCATGCGTTCAAGCGCGGCACGGCCGATGAAGTCATGGTCGAACTTGACGAAGGGGCCGTAACCCAGGTCCCAAGGGGTCGTGTAATAGCCTTCGATCGTTTCCGGCACATAGCTGCCGCCGACCGAGCACTTTGCCTCATAGGAATTGGCGGTGAGCCATTCGCGGTAGGGTTTGAGCGCCTCTCCGGTGTAGATCGCGGGGAAGGGCGATGGGATCCAGCCCGATTCCAAGGTGTTCGAGGAATAGGCGCGGCCACCCACGAGCGCCATCTGGAACTCCTTGCCCGCTTCCACCAGCGCGGCGTGGACCGCGCCGTAATCCTCCCACGGGCCCATCAGTTCAAAGCCGGGCTGCCCTGCCATGCCATGGCGCAGCGCGCGCACTTCCTTGCCGGCAATGGTCATGCGGCACATGTGGAAGAACTTGAGATCGGGTGCGGTCTTTCCCGTGGCCTTCTCGATGATCTTCATCGCGTTCGGCCCCTGGATCTGGAAGCGGTAGGAATTGCGCTTGCCATCGGTGCGCATCGCCCAGCGCTCGTCGCGTTCCACCGCCACGTTCCAGTTGCCGCTGGCCGCGTGATATTCCACCCATTCGATCGTGGGCGCACGCCCGACGAGGTTGAAGTGGTTCTCGTCGAGGTAGAACAGGATCACGTCGCCGATCACGTAGCCATCGGGCGTGACGGGCACGAACTGCTTGGCACGGTCTGGCTGGAAGTTCCTGAACGAGTTGATGCCGAGGTATTCGAGCATCTGAAAGGCATCTGGGCCTTTCACGGCCAGATCGACCATGTGATAGGACTGGTTGTAAAGCACGGCCGAATGCGCCCATGCCCACTGTTCGCTGCGCCAGTTGGAATATTCGGAAGGCACGCCGGGGTAGACGTTCGGGCCAACCTGCTGGTTGCGGACGAAGGTTACGAGATCACCGGCATTCCGGATGACCTGCTCAAGGCTCTGGGACATGATTACGTGCTCTCCCGATAGAGTTTCGCGGATGGGAAGAGTCTATGCCCTAATTTCGTATGTCTGAAAAGTTCGTAATGCTGAATTGGGTGAAAAATTGTATGCAAAGCATACGAAATCCGCAGGCAGCGCTCCTGGCCAACGCGCGGATGCCCGTCCCATCGGGATCAAGGCCTCCAAAGCAAAAGGGCCAGCCCTTGCGGGCCAGCCCCTTTCCTCAAAGACCTGACAGGCTGCTTAACCTTCGACGTGTTCGGCCAGAACGGTGAGGCCCTTGGCGCTGACTTCCGCGAAGCCGCCCTGAACCTTGATCTCTTCCGGCGCTGCGCCAGCAGCCTTGTAAACCTTGATGGCCCCGTCCTTGACCGTCGACATGAAGGGCGCATGGCCTTCAAGCACCCCGAATTCGCCGTCGGTGCCGGGGACGACGACCATGTGGACTTCCTCCGAGCGAACGAGGCGGGCCGGGGTGACGAGTTCGAAATGGAGAGACATCTCTTGCCTTTCGGTGTCCCCGGCCTGCGCCGGGGAACGAGGTCAATCAGGCTTCGGCAGCCAGCTTCTTGGCCTTCTCGACCGCCTCGTCGATGCCGCCCACCATGTAGAAAGCGGCTTCGGGGAGGTGATCATATTCGCCGTCGACGACCGCCTTGAACGAACGGACGGTGTCTTCGACCTGCACGAACTTGCCGGGGATGCCAGTGAACACTTCGGCCACGTGGAACGGCTGGCTGAGGAAGCGCTGGATCTTGCGGGCGCGGGCGACGGTGAGCTTGTCCTCTTCCGAAAGCTCATCCATGCCGAGGATCGCGATGATGTCCTGCAGAGACTTGTACTTCTGCAGCGTTTCCTGGACGCGGCGGGCGGTCTGGTAGTGCTCTTCGCCGACGACGGCGGGGGTCAGCACGCGCGAGGTCGAGTCGAGCGGGTCAACCGCCGGATAGATGCCGAGTTCCGAGATGGCGCGGTTCAGCGTGGTCGTCGCGTCGAGGTGGGCGAACGAGGTTGCCGGAGCAGGGTCGGTAAGGTCGTCGGCGGGAACGTAGATCGCCTGCACCGAGGTGATCGAGCCCTTGGTGGTGGAGGTGATGCGCTCCTGCAGCGCGCCCATGTCGGTGGCGAGCGTCGGCTGATAACCCACGGCCGAAGGAATACGGCCGAGCAGCGCCGACACTTCCGAACCCGCTTGTGTGAAGCGGAAGATGTTGTCGACGAAGAACAGAACGTCCTGACCTTCCTGATCGCGGAAGTATTCCGCCATGGTGAGGCCCGAAAGCGCCACGCGGGCACGCGCGCCCGGCGGTTCGTTCATCTGGCCGAACACCAGCGCCACCTTCGAGCCTTCCGGCGTCGGGTTGCCGTCGGCATCCTTGGCGATAACGCCCGCATCGAGGAACTCGTGGTAAAGGTCGTTGCCTTCGCGGGTGCGTTCACCCACACCTGCAAAGACCGACACGCCGCCGTGGCCCTTGGCGATGTTGTTGATCAGTTCCTGAATGAGCACGGTCTTGCCCACGCCCGCGCCGCCGAACAGACCGATCTTGCCGCCCTTCGCATAGGGGGCGAGGAGGTCGATCACCTTGATGCCGGTAACGAGGATCGAGGCTTCGGTCGACTGATCGATGAACTCCGGCGCCTTGGCGTGGATCGGTGCGGTCTGCTCTGCGCCCACCGGGCCACGCTCGTCGATGGGATCGCCCACGACATTCATGATGCGGCCAAGCGTCTTGGGGCCGACCGGCACCGAGATCTGCGCGCCGGTGTTGGTGACGGGCTGCCCGCGGGTCAGACCGTCGGTCGAGTCCATCGCGATGGTGCGGACGGTGTTCTCGCCGAGATGCTGGGCAACTTCGAGAACGAGGCGGTTGCCGTTGTTGTCGGTTTCAAGCGCCGAGAGGATCGCGGGGAGTTCGCCGTCGAACGTCACGTCGACGACGGCGCCGATGACCTGGCTGATCTTGCCGGTAGAGGAGAGCACGGTGGCCATGGTTGTTTCCTTGCCTTCTATCTCAGTCGTCAGAGCGCTTCGGCGCCAGCGATGATTTCGATGAGTTCGGTGGTGATCGCGGCCTGGCGGCTGCGGTTATACTGGATGGTGAGCTTGTTGATCAGCTCGCCGGCATTGCGCGTCGCGTTGTCCATCGCGGTCATCGAGGCACCCTGTTCGGAAGCCTCGCGCTCAAGCAGCGCGCCGAAGATCTGCGTGGTGACATAGCGCGGCAGCAGCTCTTCGAGGATTTCCTCCTCGCCCGGCTCGTATTCCACCACGGCGTCGATCACGACGATCTTGGTCGGGGCGGGGACGGGGATGATCTGCGTGGTCACAGGATCCTGCGCCAGCGCCGACTTGAACTTGGGCGCGACGAGATGGGCAACATCGAACTTGCCTGCCTCGAACATGGCCAGCAGTTCCTGCGCAATCGCCGCCGCCTCGTCGAAGCCGGGGGTGCGCACCGTGCTGGTATCGAACCCGGCGGCAATGGCGTTGGGAAAATCGCGCTTGATCGGCGCGCGGCCCTTCTTGCCCACGAGGTAGAAGGTCACGGTCTTGCCCGCTGCTTCCAGCGCCCGCGCCTGAAGCTTGGCTTCCTTGACGATGTTCGAGTTGAGGCCGCCGCACAGGCCCTTGTCGGTGTTGACCACGACCAGCAGGTGGCGCTGGTCCGACCCGGTGCCGCGCATGAGCAGCGGCCCGTTGTCCTGCCCTGCCACCTTGGCGGCGAGGCTGCCCATGACTTCGGCCAGACGGCTGGCATAGGGACGCGCAGCCTCGGCCGCAGCCTGTGCCTTGCGCAGCTTGGCCGCGGCGACCATCTGCTTGGCCTTGGTGATCTTCTGGGTCGATTTGACCGAGTTGATCCGACCCTTGAGTTCCTTCAGCGAGGCCATGACGGCTCCCTTGATCCGACACCCCGCCGCACCGGGCGGGGTGGCGTTGACTTCAAAGACTTAGGCGAACTGCCCAATCACGCGAACTGCTTTGCAAAGGCGTCGAGCGCCGCGACCAGCTTGCCCTTGGCTTCGTCGCCAAGATCTTTGGTGTCACGGATCAGGCCGAGCAGATCGGCGTGTTGCGAGCGCAGGAAGCTCAGCAGTTCGGCTTCGTATTCGTTGACGCGGTTCACGGGGATGGCGTCGAGATAGCCGTTGGTGCCAGCGAAGATCACGCAGGTCTGCTCTTCGAAGCCCAGCGGCGAGAACTGCGGCTGCTTGAGCAGTTCGGTCAGGCGTGCGCCGCGGTTGAGGAGCTTCTGTGTCGAGGCGTCAAGGTCCGAACCGAACTGGGCGAAGGCGGCCATTTCGCGATACTGGGCCAGCTCCAGCTTGATCGAGCCGGCAACCTTCTTCATCGCCTTGGTCTGGGCCGAGGAGCCGACGCGCGACACCGAGAGGCCAACGTTGATGGCCGGACGGATGCCCTGATAGAACAGGCCGGTTTCAAGGAAGATCTGGCCGTCGGTGATCGAGATCACGTTGGTCGGAATATAGGCCGAAACGTCGCCCGCCTGGGTTTCGATGATCGGCAGCGCGGTGAGCGAACCGGCACCGTTTTCGTCGTTCATCTTCGCGGCGCGCTCAAGCAGGCGGCTGTGGAGATAGAACACGTCACCCGGATAGGCTTCACGGCCCGGCGGACGGCGCAGCAGCAGCGACATCTGGCGATAGGCAACGGCCTGCTTGGAAAGGTCGTCATAGACGATCACGGCGTGCATGCCGTTGTCACGGAAGAATTCGCCCATCGTGGCGCCGGTGTAGGGCGCGAGATACTGGAGCGGGGCCGGTTCCGAGGCGGTCGCGGCGATCACGATGGAATATTCCATTGCGCCGTTTTCTTCGAGCTGACGCACGATCTGCGCAACGGTCGACCGCTTCTGGCCAACGGCCACGTAGATGCAGTAGAGCTTCTTGCTCTCGTCATCGCCGGCGTTGACGGCCTTCTGGTTGATGAAGGTGTCGATGGCGACGGCGGTCTTGCCGGTCTGACGGTCGCCAATGATGAGTTCGCGCTGGCCGCGGCCGACCGGCACGAGGGCGTCGATCGCCTTGAGGCCCGTCTGCACGGGTTCGTGCACCGACTTGCGCGGGATGATGCCCGGCGCCTTGACTTCCACGCGCTGGCGCGTGGCGCCTTCGATCGGCCCCTTGCCGTCGATCGGGTTGCCCAGAGCATCGACCACGCGGCCCAGCAGGCCCTTCCCGACGGGAACGTCGACGATCGTGCCGGTGCGCTTGACGACATCGCCTTCCTTGATCTCGGCGTCCGAGCCGAAGATCACGACACCCACGTTGTCTGCTTCGAGGTTGAGGGCCATGCCCTTCACACCGTTCGAGAACTCGACCATCTCACCGGCCTGGACCTTGTCGAGGCCGTGAATGCGGGCGATACCGTCACCCACCGAGAGAACCGACCCGACTTCCGAGACCTGTGCCTCGGTGCCGAAGCTGGCGATCTGGTCCTTGATGACCTTCGAGATTTCAGCGGCGCGGATTTCCATTTTCAGCCTTTCGTAGAGCCTTGAGGCTTCAAGCCTTCATCGCCTGGGCGAGGGAATTGAGACGGGTGCGGATGGAGCTGTCGATCATCTGGCTGCCGATCTTCACGACGAGACCGCCGAGAATATCGGGATCGACATTGGTCTTGAGCTTGATTGCCTTGCCGGTGCGCGCCTTGAGCTTTTCGGTCAGGGCAGCCGTCTGGGCTTCGTCAAGCGGGTGGGCGCTGGTGACTTCCGCGCTGACTTCGCCGCGATGCGCCGCAGCGATCTGGCCAAAGGCACGGATGATGTCGGGCAGGGAAGAAAGGCGGCGGTTCGCCGCCAACACGCCGAGGAAGTTCCTGGTGAGGCCATCAAGGCCGAGCAGCCCGGCGACCGCTTCAATCGCGCGGCCTGCGGCATCGCGGCCCAGCTGGGGGTTGGCAACAAGCGCCTGAAGATCGGCCGATTCGCGCAGTGCAGCAGAAAGCGTATCGAGATTGCTCTCGACGGACGGGACCAGACCCTTCTCGTTCGCCAGTTCGAACAACGCCGAAGCGTAACGTCCTGACAAGCTGGCAGTAATGCCGCCGGAAATCTCCACGCGCCGAGGTTCCTTCATCCAAGGATTAGCCGAAGCGGAACATTGCCGGTCGATGAACAGCCGGTTGCCCGCAGACGGGGCGCGCCTAGCAACGTCGCGGCCTTATGACAAGATGCGACTTGAGCGCTTGTGCATAGGTATGAGACTGCTTTTCACGCAGATCACGCGCCACTTGTCTGCCGGTCCGGCCGACCCTGCGGGCAAGGGCCGTCAATCCGCAGGCTGGCAGGTGTAACGCAGGCGCTCGTTCGGTTCGGGGGGCAGCAGGGCCTTGATCGCCTGCTGGCTCTGGCCGAACTGCCGGGCAGCATCCTCGCCGGCGTTGCAGGCCGGAGCATTCATCTTCGCCCTTGCGGTGCGTGCCTGCGTAATCACGTCCAGCCCGACAAGGTAGCGCTCGACTGTGTAGGTTCCGGTTTCCGGATCGAAGGTGTTGACCGAAACGGTGTCTTCGCCGTTAGGCACGAGGATGCGGCTCCAGCCATCCTGCGCAAGGCCATATTGCGTCTTGCCGTTCATGCAGCCTCCCTCGGACCATTCAATCGGAACGTCGGTGATGTCCGACACCGTGACCCGGCTGCGCTGGGGATCGAGCACGCAGATCATCGCGCCCGTGCTGCCTTTGCGGCTTTGCGCAGGCACGGCGCTGCTTCCGGGTTCGGGGTGGGGCAGAAGCTCCTGCGCGCGCTGGTCGATTGATTCGAGCGAGGGGCGCAGCATCCATGCGGCCACGGCCGCGATGAGCAACACGCCCGCGCCCGCCATCGTCTTTGCGGGCAATCTGCCACGGCTGCGCGATGCCTGAACGAAACCCCAGCCCCCCACGCCCCCAGCCGCCAGCAACAGCAGGGCCGCCAGCGCCAGGCCATTGTCGCGCTCGGCCAGAACGGCGCGCTCGGCATCGCGCAGCGCCTTGTCGAGCGCGCGTTCGCGCTTCTGCTCCTGCGCTTCGCGTTCGGCCCTCAGGCGCGCTTCCTCGCCTGCTGCGCGTTCCTGCTCGGCCCGGTCAAGATCGGCGATGGAGCGGCATGGCAGCCCGCTGGTATGGGCGCTGACATTGGCGCGGCGCAGGAATGCCGAAAGCTCGCGCATGGATATGGCGAAGTAGAAAGCCGAATCGGTGGTATTGTCGCTGACCGTTCCGAACGAGTTGACCCCGATCACCCGTCCGCAGGCATCCAGCAAGGGGCCGCCCGAATTGCCCGAACCCAGTGGAGCGGTGTGCAGCAGCGTATCGAACGAGCGCGAAGACCGGCCGCCCGAAAGGTAGCCGCGCGTCTTGACCGCAGCCTGCGGCCGCACGAGATCGGCCATGGAAAGGCCCTGCGCCAGATCGACATTGCCCGGATAGCCCACGGCATAGACTTCGGCGCCATCGCCGGGCACGCCGCCAAAGAGCGTGATCGGGGTAATTGATCCGCCCCCTTCGATCCGCAGCAAGGCAAGATCATTGCCGGGCGAATAGGCAACGAGACGCGCGGGAAAGCCATTGCGCCCTTCGGCGGGAACCACGCCCACGATGAGCGTGTCATCGCGGCGCAGCTCCTCCACGACGTGGGCATTGGTCACGATCAGTTCGGGCGTGACGGCAAAACCCGTGCCATGCGTGACCAGTCGGGCGCGTTCACCATCGGTCTCGATCAGCACTACGCGCACGACCGAGCGGCTGGCCGCGGTGATATCGGCAGGATCGGCCAGCGCAGCAGTGGCGCCAAGGGCTGCGAAGAGGGCGAGTAGAGTTGTGATTATCGATCTGGCGACACGCATGGCTCGCTTCTTGCGCCGTTTCGCTTTGATCGCAAGGTGCGGGAAGCAATGACCGGCGACGAGGGGCATCAAGGCAAGGGATCAAACCGGAAGCGCAAGGACAGACACTCTCGATGAACGCAGCATATCGCCTTTGCCGCCAGAACAGGCCGGGCTATGCCCACGGTGCCATGACCGACCTGCCGATCTGCGAGGAAGAAGCCTGGCGCGCTGTGCTTGCGCGCGACCGCAGTTACGACAGGCGTTTCGTTACCGGCGTGCTGAGCACCGGCATCTATTGCCGCCCCTCGTGCGCGGCGCGTCATCCCCGGCGCGAGAATGTGCGTTTTTTCGCCGATGGGCGCGCCGCCAGTGCAGAAGGGCTGCGGCCATGCCTGCGCTGCCAGCCGGATGCAGCGGCGCGCGATGAGCGGGCGGTGGAACAGGCAATCAAGACCATCCGGCAGGCGGATGAACGGGGCGAACGGCCACCTTCGCTTGACGAACTGGCGGGGGTGTGCGGCTATTCGCCAACGCATATCCAGCGCCTGTTCAGGCGGCACACCGGCCTTTCTCCGGCAGCCTATGCCCGCGCCCTGAAGCGCGAGCGCATGGCGCAGGGTCTATCGGGGGCGGCAAGCGTGACCGATGCCATCTATGATGCGGGTTTTTCCGGACCTTCGCGCTTCTATGCCGCGGCGCAGGAGCGGCTTGGCATGGCGCCATCGGCGTGGCGCAATGGTGGCCGCGGGGTGACGATCCGTTGGGCGGTGGTGACGACATCGCTGGGGCCAATGCTGGTGGCGGCGACAGGCAAGGGCGTGTGCCGCCTTTCCTTCAACGAGGACGAAAATGCCCTGCGCGCACGGTTTCCCGAAGCGCGGCTTGAAGCGGGCGATGCAGCATTTGCGGCGCTGCTGGGCGAGGTGATTGCCGCAGTGGAGACGCCCGGCCATCATCCGCACATCCCGCTGGATGTACAGGGGACCGCATTTCAGGAGGCGGTATGGCAGGCGCTGCGGCGCATCCCGCCCGGCGAAACCCGCAGCTATGCCCAGATCGCGGCCGAGGTGGGCCGCCCCGGTGCGGTGCGCGCGGCCGGATCGGCCAACGGCGCGAACAATGTGGCAGTGCTGATTCCCTGCCACCGGGTGATCCGTTCCGACGGGTCACTGGGCGGCTATGCCTATGGGCTTGAGATCAAGCGCCGCTTGCTCGACAAGGAGCGCGGTTCGCGGCAGGACTGAGGATGGAGCGCGCGGTGCAGGCAAAGGCAGGGGTCATACGGCGGATCATCGCATTTCCGCTGACGCTGCTTGTAATCGAGTTTCTGGCCGTGGGCCTTGCCGCATCGCTCGGCTCGGCGCTGCTGGTGCGCATGGCCGATCCGCAAGGGCTTTCGGGCCTTCTGGGGGCGACGGGCATCGCGCTGCTGTCGATTGCCGTCTATCTGGGCTGCCGACACTGGATCGAGCGGTCTGCCAACGATGAACTGTCGCCCGGCGCGCTGGCGCGGGAACTGCCGCTGGGGCTGCTGATCGGAGCGGGTCTGTTCACCGCGATGACGGCAATCGTGGCGGCACTTGGCGGGATCACGATCGAGCGGGTCAATGGCCTGGGCGCGCTCTGGGCCATGCTGGGGCTGGCGATCACGTCGGGCACGATCGAGGAAATCCTGTTTCGCGGCATTCTGCTGCGCCACATCGAGGCCATGCTGGGAACATGGGCCGCGCTGGTCATCACTTCGGCGCTGTTCGGACTTGCCCATCTGGCCAATCCGGGGGCGAGCCTGTTTGCAGCCTTTGCCATTTCCATGGAAGCGGGCATTCTGCTGGGTGCGGCCTATCTCTGGACGCGGCGTTTGTGGGTGCCCATCGGCATTCATGCGGCTTGGAACTTCACGCAAGGCTGGGTGTTCAGCGTGCCGGTATCGGGCGGCATCGCGCCGGACGGGCTACTGGTGACAAGCCGCGCCGGGCCGGACTGGCTCACCGGCGGAGCCTTTGGCCTTGAAGCCAGCGCGGTGGCCATGGCGGTCGCCACGCTGGCGGGGCTTTTTCTGCTGCTGCGCGTGGTGCGCGAAGGCGGCATTCGCCCGCCGATGTGGCGAAGCGCCTAGCGCGCCCAGCCTGCCCTCGCTGGCTCAAGCGTTGCAAGGAAGGCTTCAGCGCTTTCGAGATATTCCGTGCGCTTGTCCTCGCTCATCCGCCGCCATGTCGCATAGGGCTGGGCGAGGCGGGGATTGCGGGCAAGCCGTGCCTCGTTGCGGGCCAGAAAATGCCAGTAGAGCGCATTGAAGGGACAGGCATCAGGCCCGGTCTTGCGCTTCACGTCGAACCGGCACTGGCCGCAATAGTTGCTCATGCGGTTGATGTAGGCCCCGCTGGCGGCATAGGGTTTCGACGCCAGCCGCCCCTTTTCAGCATGAAGCACCATGCCGGCAACATTGGGCAGTTCCACCCATTCGAAGGCATCGGCATAGACCGCCAGATACCAGTCTGCCACGTCCTGAGGCCTGATCCCTGCAAGCAGCGCGAAGTTGCCCAGCACCATCAGGCGCTGGATGTGATGAGCATAGGCATTGTCGCGCGTGGCCCTCACGCAGTCGGCAAGGCAACGCATGGGCGTTTCGCCGGTCCAGTAGAAATCGGGCAGGGGGCGCGTGGCATCCAGCCCGTTCGCCTCGGCCAGACCCGGCATGTCCAGCCAATACATGCCCCGGATATATTCCCGCCAGCCGATGATCTGGCGGATGAAGCCTTCGACGGCCTCGATCGGTGCGCGTCCTTCGCGCCATTCCGCCTCGGCCCTGCGGCACAGATCCAGCGGATCGAGCAGCCCGATGTTGAGCGCGGACGAAAGCGCGGCGTGGAACAGGAAATCCTCTCCCGCAACCATGGCGTCCTGATATCTGCCGAACAGGGGCAGCCGTTCCTTCAGAAAGGCATCGCGCGCCGTCTCTGCATCCGCGCGGGTGACAGGCCAGCGGAAATGATCGAGCGAACCGAAGTGGTTGTCGAAGCGCGCTGCCACCATTTCGAGGACCTCGGCGGTAATGGCATCCGGCGCGAAGGCGGGCAGGGCTGGCGGCTGCAATCCCGCTTCCGGGCCGCCGCGGTTTTCCGCATCGAAGTTCCAGCGCCCGCCGACGGGCTTGTCGCCATCCATCAGCAGTCCGGTCCTGCGGCGCATTTCGCGGTAGAACCATTCCATGCGCAGTTCCTTGCGGCCCGCCGCCCATTCGAAGAAATCGGGCAGGGCGCAAATGAACCGCGTATCGGGCAGTATGCGCAGGCGCACGGGCAAGGTGGCGCGCCACTGCTCCATGGCCTGCCGCACGCGCCATTCGCCCGGCTCAGTCATCTGCACGCCGCGCGCGTTGTGGCGTGAAACGGCGCGGGCCACTTCGCCGCCAAAGCTGCCAGTGTTGGCGGGGTCATCAAGACGGATGTAATCGACCGTCCACCCGGCGGCGCGAAGTTCCTCGGCAAAGTGGCGCATGGCGGCAAGGATCAGCGCGATCTTGGCCTTGTGGTGGCGGACATAGGTGGTCTCTTCGGCCACCTCCATCATCAGCACCACGGTGTCGTCCGGCCTGCGGTCGGCAAGACTGGACAGCGCAGGCGAAAGCTGATCGCCAAGGATGGGCACGAGGACAGGGCCGGTCATGCCCTGGCAATGGCCGACGCACAGCCGCGCGCAACCTGCCCGTTGGGGTCAGACGAAGCTGTAGGGATCGATGTCCACCGCCACGCGCACACCGGGGGGGAAGCGCAGAGGATCAAGCCATTGGCGGATCACGCGTTGCAGTTCGGTCGATCGGCGCGCGTTCACCAGCAGGCGATAGCGATAGCGCCCGCGCAGCAGCGAAAGCGGGGCAGGTGCAGGACCAAGGATCAGCACGTCATCAAGCCGGGGCGCGCTGCCGCCGATGCCGCGCGCCGCATCGCGCGCCTCGGCCTCGTCCTCGCTCGAAACGATGATGGCGGCCCAGCGGCCGAAGGGCGGCGCGCCCGCATCGCGGCGGCTTTCCGCTTCGGCGGCATAGAAGGCGTCGCGGTCGCCGCTGGCAAGCGCGGCGATGACGGGCGCTTCGGGGTGGCGGGTCTGGATCATGACCTCGCCGGGCTTTTCGCCGCGCCCGGCGCGCCCGGCAACTTGCGCCACCTGCTGATAGGTTCGCTCGGCAGCACGCAGATCGCCGCCCTCCAGCCCCATGTCGGCATCGATCACGCCAACCAGTGTCAGTTCGGGAAAGTGATAGCCCTTTGTGACAAGCTGCGTTCCCACGATCACGTCAATTGCGCCGCTGCTGGCCATTTCGACGAACTCTCCCGCCTTGGCCGGACTGGTCAGCGTATCGGATGTCACCAGCGCCACGCGCGCCTGTGGCAGGATCTCGGCCACTTCCTCGGCAATACGCTCAACGCCGGGGCCGCAGGCGACAAGGCAATCGGGTTCGTGGCATTCCGGGCAGGCATCGGGCGGCGCGACTTCGTGCCCGCAATGGTGGCAGGCAAGGCGGCGCGAAAGCCGGTGCTCCACCAGCCATGCGGAACAGTTGGGACACTGGAAGCGATAGCCGCAGGTGCGGCACAGCGTTAGCGGGGCATAGCCGCGCCGGTTGAGGAACAGCAGCGATTGTTCCCCCTTGTCCAGCCGGTCCTTCAGCGCGCTGACCAGCGGCGGCGCGATCCAGTGTCCGCGCTCAGGCTGATCGGTGCGCAGGTCCACGATCTGCACGTCGGGCATGGTTGCCCCGCCAAAACGCGCGGGCAGGACGACGCGCTCATACCGGCCGGCCTCGGCCATTTGCAGGCTTTCCAGCGCGGGCGTGGCACTGGCGAGGATGACGGGCACGTTTTCGAAGCGCGCGCGCATCACCGCTACGTCGCGCGCGTTGTAGCGCACGCCATCGTCCTGCTTGAACGAGATCTCGTGCGCTTCATCGACCACGATCAGGCCAAGCGCGGCAAAGGGCAGGAACAGCGCGCTGCGGGCGCCGACCACGACCTGTGCTTCGCCAAAGGCCACGCTGCGCCATGCCCGCCGCCGCTCCGATGCCTTGAGCGAGGAGTGCCACGTGACCGGCGGGACCCCGAAGCGTGCCTCGAAGCGTTTCAGGAAAGTCTGCGTCAGAGCGATTTCGGGCAGGAGCACAAGCACCTGGCGGCCCTGTTCCAGCGCTGCGGCTATGGCTTCGAAGTAGGTTTCGGTCTTGCCCGATCCGGTCACGCCATCAAGGAGAAAGGGTTGGAAGCCCCGCGCATTCACGGCTGCGATGAAGCGCGCTGCGGCCCCTGCCTGCTCGGACGAAAGCGCCGGTGCATCGTGATGCGGGTCGGCCGCGGGATAGGGCCGGTCCGAATCGACCGTCACCGCCTCAAGCAGACCAGCGCCCACCATGCCGCGCAGCACCCCGTCAGAAACGCCCGCGATTGCCGCAAGCTCGCGGATCGTGGCCTGCTGGCCATCGAGCAGTTCCATCGCCCTGGCACGCTGCGGGGTCAGGCGTTCGGCGGTCTTTCCGGTCAGGCGGTATTCGGTGATCGTGCCGCCGCCCTGAAGGGCTGCGGTGCTTGACAGCGCCATCCGCGCCACCGCGGCAAGCGGGGCAAGGTAATAGTCCGCTGTCCATTCGATCAGGCGCCTGAGGGGGGTGGGCAGAGGCGGGACCGGCAGAACCGCAAGCAGCGGTCGCAGCTTGTGATCGGGAACCTCGGTTCCCGCAAGCCGTTCGGCCTCCCAGACCACGCCGATGATCTGGCGCGGGCCGAGCGGGGCAAGAACCACGCTGCCTGGTTCCACCGTCATGCCGGGCGGGACGCGGTAATCGAGCGGGCCAAGCGCGGCATTGAAGACGAGGCATCGGACACGGTTCATGTTAGGCCGTCTATATGGGGCGCGGACGCGGGCGGCAAAGCCTGCGGCGCAAGTGAACTGAGGAGAACGCAAAGTGCCGGACACGAACCTGCCTCTGAACCGCCGCCATGCGATAGGCGCACTGGCATCGGCTGCCGCGCTTTCGGTGGCGGCCTGCTCCGGGTATCAGGGCTTCTCGTTAGAGGAAGCGGTGCGGCGTCTGCTTTTCCTGTCAAGCGACCGCGCCTTCGCCCGACTGCTGGCACCCGGCGGCTTCTGGGACGATCAGATCACCCGTCTGGCCCTGCCCGATGCAATCGGTTCGCGCGGGAATGTTCTTGCCCGCATCCTGACCGGGCCGCTGATGAAGGACCGGTTGCAGCGTGCCTTCAACGACATGGCATTCGATGCTGCCGATCGGGCTGCGCCCTATGTCGCCGATGTGGTGCGCACCATCGGCGTGCGCGATGCCATGGCCCTGCTGCGTGGCGGCGATCCCATGGCGGCAACCGCGTTTCTCCAGCGCGAAATGGGCGGGCGGCTGGTCGAGGTCATGGTTCCCGCTTTCGGCAGTGCCCTGCGCGCCACGCGCGATCCGCTGGTGGGTGAAGTGCTGGCAGCGCTGACCGGGGTGGACCTTGGCGGCATTGCCAGTTCGCTTGCGCGCGATGCCGATGCCGCGATCTTCCGCGCGATCGGCCGCGAGGAAGCCGCGATCCGCGCCAATCCGCGTTCCACCAACGACCCGCTGCTGATTGCCGCGCTGGCGCTGAAATAGTGCGCAGCACTGGTGCATATGTCTGATTAATTCGTATGGTTCGTGCCTGACATCCCGTCCGGCTTTGCCTATAGGCAGGCGGGAATCGCTCTTCGTTCATCTGGAAGGCCCCCATCATGAAGTTCTTCGTCGATACTGCCGATACCGCCGAAATCGCCGATCTTGCCGCTACCGGCCTGCTCGATGGCGTGACCACCAATCCCACGCTGATTGCCAAGGCGGGCAAGGACTTCATCGAGGTGACGCGCGAAATCTGCGGGCTGGTCGATGGGCCGGTCTCGGCCGAAGTCGTCGCGCTCGACCACGAAGGGATGATGCGCGAGGCCGAAGTGCTGCGCAAGATTGCCGACAACGTCTGCATCAAGGTGCCGCTGACGATCGACGGCCTCAAGACCTGCAAGGCGCTGACCGGCGATGGCACCAAGGTCAACGTCACGCTGTGCTTTTCGGCCAATCAGGCGCTTCTGGCGGCCAAGGCGGGCGCCACCTTCATTTCGCCCTTCGTGGGCCGCCATGACGACAATGGCTTCGACGGCATGGACCTGATCCGCGACATCCGCCTTATCTACGACAACTACGCCTTCGAGACCGAAATCCTCGTCGCCTCGATCCGCCATGGGGTGCATGTGCTTGAAAGCGCGCGCATCGGCGCCGATGTCATCACCGCGCCGCCCGCCGTCATCAAGGGCCTGTTCAAACATGTCCTTACGGACAAGGGCATCGAAGGCTTTCTTGCAGACTGGGCGAAGACCGGCCAGAAGATCGTCTGATCTTCCTGTTGCACGGGCGCTGTTTCCTTGGCTGATGAATCCCCCCTCGACCGTTTCCGCGCGGTGCTGACCGGCACCGCGCGCGCCGTTTCGCTTGATCCAGAGGTTGAAGTGGCGTGGACGGCCGATGCGCCGGTGCAGTCGGGCAACGCGATGCGGGTGCCCATGCCGGGCCGCACGTTGCCAGCCGATCAGGTGGCACAGGCGCGTGGCCATGCCGATTCGATGGCGCTGCGCCTGCGCCATCACAATGCCGCCCTGCATGGCCGCAATGCGCCGGCAGAACCGCTGGCCCGCGCTTGCTATGATGCGGTTGAGCAGGTGCGATATGAGGCACTGGGCGCCAATGCCTATGCCGGGATGCGCGGCAATCTGGGTGCGGCGCTCGACATGCGCGTGGCATCCGATCCGATCGCGCGCGCGGCAAAGCCCGAAGACGTGCCGCTGCCCACCGCACTTGCCCTGCTGCTGCGCGAGAAGCTGACCGGGGCCGAAGTGCCAGCCTCTGCCAGCACCGGCATGGCCATGGTGCGAAGCTGGATCGAAAGCAGGATCGGCAACGATGTGGAGGCGCTGGCGCTGTCGCTCGACGATCAGCGCGCCTTCCAGCAGATCGCGCTCGACATGTTGCAGCACCTTGAACTCACCCAGTCTGCCAGCGATCAGGAGGAGGAGACCGACGAGGACGAGGGCGAGCAGCAGGAGGACGAAGGCGAGGAAGAGCCGAGCACGTCCGACGATCAGGATCAGCAGCCGTCCGAAGTGGCGGGTGACACCAGCGAGGGTGACGAGGAATCGGACTCCGAAGAGGAGGTCGAGCAGAACGACGATGCTGCCGATTCCGACATGGCCGACGAGGGCGAGGAAGGCATGTTGCCCACGCGCCCCAACCGGCCATGGACCGATTTGCCCGAAGATTTCGATTACAAGGCATTCACCGTCCAGTTCGACGAAGTGGTTGCCGCGACCGACCTGTGCGACGAGGAAGAACTGACGCGCCTGCGCGCCTATCTCGATACGCAGCTCAAGGGCCTTCAGGGCGTGGTCACGCGGCTGGCCAACCGTTTGCAGCGCCGCCTGATGGCGCAGCAGAACCGTTCGTGGGATTTCGATCAGGAAGAAGGGCTGCTCGATGCCGCGCGCCTTGCCCGCGTGGTGATCTCGCCGGGCCATTCGCTGTCCTACAAGGTGGAGCGCGATGTCGAGTTCAAGGACACCATCGTCACCCTGCTGATCGACAATTCCGGATCGATGCGCGGGCGGCCCATCTCGATTGCCGCGATCAGCGCCGACATTCTGGCCCGCACGCTGGAACGCTGCGGCGTGAAGACGGAGATTCTGGGGTTCACCACCCGCGCGTGGAAAGGCGGGCAAAGCCGCGAGGCATGGCTGGCGGGGGGCAAGCCTGCCCAGCCGGGCCGCCTCAACGATCTGCGCCACATCATCTACAAGAAGGCGGATGAGCCTTGGCGCCGCGCGCGCAAGAACCTTGGCCTGATGATGCGCGAGGGGCTGCTGAAGGAAAACATCGACGGGGAAGCCCTGCTCTGGGCGCACACGCGCCTGCTGGCCCGCCCCGAAGACCGCCGCATCCTCATGGTCATTTCCGATGGTGCGCCGGTTGATGATTCGACGCTTTCGGTGAACAACGCCGGATACCTCGAACAGCACCTGCGCAAGGTGATCGGCTGGATCGAGAAGCAGTCGCCGGTGCAGCTTGTCGCCATTGGCATCGGCCATGATGTGACGCGCTATTACCGCCGAGCCGTGACAATCATGGATGCCGAGCAACTGGGCGGCACGATCATCGAACAACTGGCCGATCTGTTCGAGGACGAATAGCCCCGTCACGGACAAGATGCCGCTTGCACACTTTGCAATAGTGCGGCAGTGTTCGGCATAGTGAACCGGGGGCCGTCTTTTCTTTTGCGCAAAGCGCGGACAGCCTGCGGGTTGGTGGTTTTCGCGCAGGTGCCTTTTGCGCCGATGGCCGCAGCGCAGGATGCCTCTGCTGCTCCTGCGGCATCTGATGCCCTGACCGATGCTCAGCCCATCGAAAGAGCCGCGGGCGCGTTGAAAGACGGCATGCCTGCTGATGTGCGGGCAATTCCGGCGCTGACGCCGGTTTCAATCGTGATCGATGCCGATCTTGGCAGCAAGATCAGCACCACGGGTCAGACCTTTCCCATTCATCTGGCCGAGACCATCGTGATCGATGGTCACGAACTGGCGCCTGCGGGAGCGGTCGGGGAGGGCGAGGTCATCCATGCCAAGAAGGCGGGAGGCAGTGGCGCGCCGGGCGAACTGGTCCTGACCGCGCGCTTCCTCACGGTGAACGGCCGGCCGCTGAAGCTCCGCTCGATGCGGGTCGGGCTGGTCGGAGGTGATGCGGTGAATGGTGTCGTGGCATTCAATGCTGCCACCGCCGCCACGCCTTTGCCCATCGGGATCATCGGCTTTGCCGTGACGGGGCGCAATGTCGTCTATCCGAAGGGAACGGTTGCCATGGCCAAGACGTCCGAGCCGTTCGTCATCGCGGCCGAAGGCGGGGCGACGCAGCCATCAAGCGCAGAGATTTCACCCGGCGATCGTGCCGGAATGCAGGGAAGGGGTAACGAATGAAGCGGACAACGACGCGCGCACTGGTCGCAGCGGTCACATTGGCCATGGCGCCTGCGGCGGGAGGCGTCTCGCACGCCGCAGACAAGGCGCCAGTGGTCATCCCGCCGCCGCCGCCGGGCAAGGGCCAGATCGTGTTCTACCGCACGGGCACGATCATGGGGGCGGCCATGGGCTGCGCTGTGAACGAAAACGGCCAGAAGATCAGCTCGCTGGGCGCGGGGCGCTATTTCATCCTCGTTACCGATCCGGGCCGCCACGAATACACCGTGAAGAGCGAGGCCAAGGACGTGCTGGCGCTTCAGGTCGAAGCCGATGAAACCCAGTATGCCATGTGCAAGATCAAGATGGGGATCATGGCCGGACGGCCCGACCTGCGCCCATCGACCGAGGCGGAGTTCGTCAAGTCGAGCACGGACCGTCTTGTCGATGCCGACGACATGGGGCCGGGACCGGGTGCGCTGCGCCCCGATGAAGTTGCCGCAGCCGTTGCAGCGATGAAGGCCAAGGGCTGAGGGCAAAGATTGCCGTGGCGGGTTGACGTGCCGGTTTTAACCGGGCAGTTAATCCGCCATGAGCACCATGACCGTCAGCGAAGCCGTCCTTTCCCGCCGTTCGATCCGCGCGTTCAAGCCCGATCCCGTGCCGCTGGAGGTTCTCCAACGGATCATGGACAAGGCGCGCTGGGCGCCTTCGGGCTGCAATTTCCAGCCTTGGGAAGCCACCATCGTCACCGGCGCGCCGTTGGCTGAATTGCAGGCGAAGATGCTGGCCGCCCCTTTTCAGGATCCGCCGGAATATTCCTGGTCCGATCCCGAAGTGATCCCCGAATGCAAGGCCCGGCTCCAGCGCGTGGGAGCGGCGATGTATCAGGCGATGGAGATCGGCCGCAGCGATGCCGACGCCCGCGCAGATTTCGTGCGCAACAATGTCACCTCGTTCGGCGCGCCTGCGGTGCTCTTGTGCTATTTCGACCGGCGCATGGGACCGCCGCAGTGGTCGGACGTGGGCATGTGGCTCCAGACCATTATGCTGCTGCTGCGCGAGGAAGGGCTCGATTCCTGCCCGCAGGAGTTCCTTTCGATGCACGCGAAGCTCATCAAGGAGTTCATCGGCGTTTCCGATGAAACGCACATTTTCTTCTGCGGCATCGCCATCGGCCGGCGGGTTGAGGACAATCCCGTGAACGGGTTCGAGCGTGAGCGTGAACCGGTGGAAGGCAACGTGCGCTTCCTCGGATTCTGAGCAAGAAGGGGATGGCGCGGTGAACGTCTCCGAAGCGGTATCCTCGCGCCGGTCCATAAGGCTGTTCCGCCCCGATCCGGTGCCGCAGGACATCTTGCAGCGTGTGCTGGAAAAGGCGCAGCGCGCCCCTTCGGGCGGCAATGTCCAGCCGTGGAATGCGCATGTCATCGCCGGTGAGCCGCTGGCCCGGCTGGTGGAGGAGGTGGCGCAGGCGCTCCCCGCAGGCCGCGCTGCCCATGCGCCAGAATATGCCATCTACCCGCCCGAACTGGATGGCGCTTACGAAGCGCGGCGGTTCGGCGTGGGCGAGGCGATGTATGCCGCGCTCGGCATCGGGCGCGAGGACAAGCGCGGGCGGCTGGCCCAGTTCGTCAGCAACTTTCGCGCCTTCGGTGCGCCCGTGCTGATGCTGGTGCACACCCCGCGCTACATGGGGCCGCCGCAGTGGTCCGATATCGGCATGTGGTTGCAAACGGTTATGCTGTTGCTGCGCGAGGAAGGGCTTGATTCCTGCGCGCAGGAAGCATGGGCGGTTTATCAGAAGCAGGTGCGCGCCTGCGTTCCGATCCCGCAGGATCACATCTTCTTCTGTGGTCTGGCCATCGGCTGGCGCGATCCCGACGCGCCCGTCAACACATTCGCGGTGCCGCGCGCGCCTCTGACCGAGGCCATCACCTTCGACGGTTTCTGAACCGCTTGGCCTGCATCCCCCGCACCAGATGCGGACAGTTTCGCATTGGCAGTGCAGCAACAATCGGCCATCATCGGATAACGAGGTGCGAGGGTGCCGGGCACTGGCTGACATCAGGCCGACGTGTCCGGCAAGGCCGGGTGGTCCTTGCCTTGCGGGCAGTTCGGAATGGGGGCCGGTCATGCCGTGGCGTAACGATGAGGCAGCAGCGGGCGCGGACGAGATTGGCCGCACCGCCCTGCGCGGGCTTGGCCAGCTCGGCACCCAGCGCACGATCATGGCGCTGCTGCTGATCGCGCTGGCGCTGTTCGTGGCCTTCAGCAGTTGGCGGCTGCCGCTGTTGCGTGATGCGGAAGCCGCGCTCTATGATCTGCGCGCCGCCAACTTCGCGCCGCCTGCCGATACTGACCAGCGCGTGACGCTGGTGGTCTATACCGCCGATACCAACCGCGCGACGGGCCAGATATCCCCGGTGGACCGCACGATCCTTGCCAAGGCGCTTGGCCAGATCGATGCGCTTGGCGCAAAGGGCGTGGGGATCGACATCCTGTTCGACAGCCCGCAGGACGACGACGAACTGCTGCGCGCCGCACTCATGGCAATGAAGACGCCCGTCTATCTTGCCTATGCCGACAATCGCACCAATCCCGAAGCAATCACCTACGAACAGGAGCAGGATCTCAAGGCATTCCTCAAGACGGTGCGGACGGACAAGGTCGGCCCGGCATCGATCCTGCTGGAAACCGATGCCGATGGCGTTGCCCGGCGCTGGCCCCGGCAATATCCCGGTCTGCCGCCGCTGCTGTCGCTGGCCCTGACGCAGAACGGTCCCGATGCCGATGCCCGCTTTGCCGCCTATACCGGACCGATCCGGTTTCGGGTGCCTACCGCCACTGACCGGCCCGTCTTCGACAAGATCCCCATCGACCTTCTGGCCGATCCGGAAACCGCTCCGCTTGTGGCCGATGTCGTAAGGGGGCGCTATGTCCTGATTGGCGGAGACTTTTCCGATTTCGACCAGTTCGACACGCCCTTTACCCGCACCGGCAACCCGGTCACGGGCGAGACTCGCATGATCGGTGTGGAAGTCCATGCCTCGATGCTGGCGCAATTGCTCGACAAGGCATGGAAGGCACCGCCTGCCACCTGGATGAAGCTGTTGGCGGCGCTGATTGCGGTTGGACTGGGGGTTGGCACTGCTGCGGCGCAGGTGCGCACGTGGGTTCTGGCTTTGGCGGTTCTGGCGCAATTCGCGCTGTTTCTGATCGTGCCATTCCTGGCCGAGCGGGCAGGCTTCGACACGCTCGATCTTCCCGCCACCGGCTGGCTGGTCGGCTGGCTTATCGCGTTTACCGCGGTCAGTTCGGCGCTGCGCGCGATCAACGCGGCGCAGCGCGAGTTTGCGCAGGGTGCGCTGGGCAAATACCTGCCCCGCTCGGTTGCCTCCGAAATCATGCGCAACCCCGAACGGCTTTCGCTTCACGGCGAGAAGCGCGAGATATTCTGCCTGTTCAGCGATCTGGAGGGCTTCACCAAGCTGACTCACGCGGTAGAGCCGGAAGTGATCGCGCGGCTGCTCAACGATTACCTCGATCGGCTGAGCGCGGTTGTGCTCGAATACGGCGGCACGCTCGACAAGTTCGTGGGCGATGCGGTCGTTGCGTTCTGGGGTGCGCCGATTGCCTATCCCGACGATGGCGAACGGGCGGTGAAGGCGGCATGGGCGATGTATCTTGCCGGCGAAGAGTTCCGCAAGGCAGCGCCCGCCGGGGTTCCCCGGATTGGCCGCACCCGAGTCGGCGTCCACTATGGCGAGGCGGTGGTCGGCAATTTCGGCGGCGAGGGGCGCATCCAGTACACCGCGCTGGGCGATGCCATGAACACGGCGGCGCGCCTTGAAGGGGCGAACAAGGCGCTGGGCACCAGGGTTCTGGTCAGCCGCGAGGCGGCCGAACGATCAGGGCTCGACTGGTTCCGGCCCATGGGCGAGGTGGTCCTGCGGGGACGTGCCACACCCGTCGAGGTGTTTGAGCCGGTTCCCGAAATGGCCGCCGAGGCGCGCGCGCTCTCGGCTGAACTGATCAGCGCCCATTCAGCAGGCGACATGCACCGAGTGCAGGCGCTCACAGACAGGCTGCTGGAAACAGCGCAAAGTGATGATGCATTGATGAACCTCGTCGAGCGATTGCGCGCGAGGCACAAGGGAGAAGCATATGGGTTGGGGTGAACGCAGGCGGATGCGCGCAGGACTTGCCGCGGCAATCGCGCTGGCCGCTACCGCAATCGGCGGGCAGGCGGCTGCGCAATCGGTGGTGGTGCGCTCGACCGGGCCATCGGCGGGCAGCTATCCGCAAGGACGCAAGCTTCCCGCCGATGCCACGGTTGTCCTGAAAGCGGGCGATCAGGTCACGGTGCTCGACAGGGCGGGAACGCGGGTTCTGGCAGGGCCGGGGACATTTATCCTGAACGGCGCGGTCAACCGTGACAATTCGGGGGCAGTGGCACTTGCAGCCATGATGACCCGCGGCGGCAGCGCGCGGACTCGCACCGGGGCCGTGCGTGGTGGGGGCGATGCGCCAGCCGCGCCCGTGGTGGCCAAGCCCGACAATGTCTGGCAGATCGATGTCAGCAAGGGCGGGGCCTATTGCGTTGCCGATCCGGCCGCTCTCGTGCTCTGGCGCCCGGACAAGACTGCGGACGGCACCGGCAAGCTGCTTTCGCAGGATGGCAGCACGGCAGATGTCACCTGGCGCGCGGGCAATCCGCTCAAGCTCTGGCCGGTGGCAAGCGTGCCCGTGATCGATGGGCAGACCTACACTTTCAGCAGCCTGGTTGGCGCGCCGGTGAAAATCCGCACGATGCTGCTGCCCGAAGTGCCCGCCGATGCGGTGGAGTTGGCCGCGCTCATGGCTGAAAAGGGTTGCACGGCGCAGCTTGATCTTCTGGCAGGGCTTTCTGCCGCCAGTCAGGCGGGTGGTTGATTCCGTGCGCAGGCTCATGATCACCGCGGCCTGCCTGCTGGGCGCTTCGGCCATGTCCGGCATGGCCCTGGCGCAGGCGGTGGTTGTCCGTTCCACCGGGCCTTCGGCGGTCAGTTACCCCAAAGGCAAGCGATTGCCGGTCAACGCGCCGGTCGTGCTCAAGGCTGGCGATGTGGTGACGGTGCTTGACCGTGCGGGCACGCGCGTCCTGAAAGGCGCAGGTTCCTTCGTGATCGACAATGCCGTGAACCGCGATCGCGGAGCGGCGGCCCTTCTGGCACGATCGCTCAGCAACCCGGCATCGGTCCGGGCGGGGGCCGTGCGCGGTGCGCCTGCGGGTGATGCCGATGTGGTTCTGCCGGTCAGCATATGGATTGCCGATACAGCGCAGGGCGGCAATGTCTGCGTGCCGCGCGGGAGCGACATCTATCTCTGGCGCGGCAAGGCCGAAGCCCGCGTCTTCACCTGGCTCACCGAGAGCGAGGGCGGCGAGATGGTGCGGATGCAATGGCCCGCGAGGACTGCCGGAATTGCCTGGCCCAAGACCATGCTCGCCCCTCAGGAGGGCCGCACCTACCGCTTCTATGACGAAGCGTCGCCGGAGAAGACGACAGAGTTCCGGATCGTGGTGCTGGAACCCGAAGCGGTGCCTGCCGATGCGGCGGCACTGGGGACGCTGCTGCTCGACAATGGCTGCAAGGCCCAGTTCGAATGGCTGGCCGAAGTGCTGGCGGAAGCGCCTCAGGAATGACGGGCCGCTTGGGGCTGGCTGCTTATGACTTGACCGGGGGCGCAAGGGCAAGGCAAGGCTCCGCGCCATGTCACATGCACCCGCTCCCTTCGCGCCTTCCGCGCCGCTGAGACTTTTCAACAGTCTCACCCGCAAACTGGAAGAGTTCCAGCCGGTCCATGCCGGAGAGGCGCGCGTCTATTCGTGCGGGCCGACTGTCTATAACTACCCGCATATCGGCAACATGCGCGCCTATGTCTTTGCCGATGTCCTGGGCCGCACGCTCACGTTCAAGGGCTATGCGCTCACCCATGTCATCAATATTACCGATGTCGGCCATCTCACTGATGATGCCGATGCTGGCGAGGACAAGATGGAGAAGATGGCGCGGGCGGAGGCCCGGTCCATCTGGGACATCGCGCGGCACTATACCCAGGCCTACTGGGAGGATGTGAAGGCGCTCAACATCCGCCAGCCCGCGCGGTGGACAATCGCCACCGAATATGTGCCGCAGATGATCGCCTTTGCCGAGAAGATTGCGAAGAAGCACTGCTACGAACTCGATAGCGGGCTGTATTTCGACGTTTCCACGGTGGCCGATTATGGCCGTCTCGCCCGCGCGCAGACCGAGGAGGGGGAAGGGCGCATCGAAGCGGTGGAAGGCAAGCGCAACGCTGCCGACTTCGCCATCTGGCGCAAGACCCCGCCCGGCGAGAAGCGCCAGATGGAATGGGACTCTCCCTGGGGCAGGGGCGCGCCGGGCTGGCATCTGGAATGCTCGGTCATGTCGGGCGAAGTGCTGGGTTTCCCGTTCGATATCCATACCGGCGGGATCGACCACCGCGAGATTCACCACCCCAACGAGATCGCGCAGAACCAAGCCTTCTGCTGCACCGATGGTCTTGATCTGCCCGCCAATTCCGGTGCGCGGGTGTGGATGCACAACAACTTCCTCGTCGAGCGTTCGGGCAAGATGAGCAAGTCCTCAGGCGAGTTCCTGCGGTTGCAACTGCTGATCGACAAGGGCTATCACCCGCTCGCCTATCGCATGATGTGCCTTCAGGCACACTATCGCAGCGAACTGGAGTTTTCGTGGGAAGGTCTGGCGGCGGCACTCACGCGCCTCAAGCGCATTCTCATCGCACTTGGCCAGCTCAGGGAGCGCGCCAGTGAGGACAAGGCCACACCGGGGCCGCGCTTCACTTCGTATCTTGAGCGCTTCGATGCGGCGATCTCGGACGATCTCAACACGGCCATTGCGCTGACCGTGTTCGAGGAGGTGCTTGCGCTCAAGAAGGTCGATCCCGCCGAGAAGCTGGCAGCGCTGGCTGCGATGGATGATGTTCTGGGGCTGGGCGTGCTGACGCTTGACCGCAAGGCGCTGCGCATCAGGCCCAAGGACGCAGGTATGGACGAAGCCGGGATCGAGGCCCTGCTTGACGCGCGCAAGGCTGCCCGCACGGAAAAGGACTTCGCGCGTTCGGATGCGCTGCGCGATGAACTGGCTGCGAGGGGCGTAGAGGTGATGGACGGCGACCCCCTCGGCTGGGAGTGGAAAATCACCTGATCGGGTTTCATTTCAGGACCGATACGATATGCCTTGAGCAGGATTCGTCCGGGAGAGCCTGAAAAGATGACCGTTCTGGTGATGAGTGCGCTTGCAGCCCCTCTGGTGGAGGGGCGTTTGCCCGACTGGGTGGAGCCGCGCTTCTTCCGCAGCATAGAGGAACTTTACGCGCTCGCCCCCGAAGCGGAAATCGGCTGGTTCGATGTGCAGGACTATCCGAAGATCGCGGGGGCAGTGCGCCTTGCGACAAAGCTCAAATGGCTGAACTCGATCTTCGCGGGGGCCGATTACTTTCCGCTTGATGTCCTGCGCGAACGCGGTGTCGTGTTCACCAATGGCACTGGCATCAACGCCATCACCATTGCCGAGTTCGTGGTCATGGGAATGCTCACCGTGGCCAAGGGTTACCGCGAGATCGTGCGTTCG
This sequence comes from Novosphingobium meiothermophilum, assembly GCF_003171715.1. Taxonomy (GTDB): domain Bacteria; phylum Pseudomonadota; class Alphaproteobacteria; order Sphingomonadales; family Sphingomonadaceae; genus Novosphingobium; species Novosphingobium meiothermophilum. The sequence goes on from NZ_QGHL01000007.1 coordinate 227,424, forward strand.
CAGGAGCGGCACGAATGGATGGATGATGCGCCGGGCAAGGTGGAACTGGCTGGCAGCCGGGCGCTGATCCTTGGCTATGGCGCAATCGGACAGAAGGTGGATCAGCTTCTGCAAGGCTTCGACATGGATGTGGTCAAGGTGCGCCGATCAGGCGGGGAAGGCACGCTTGGGCCGGATGAGTGGCGCGCCGAACTGGGCACGTTCGACTGGGTGATCCTGTCTGTTCCGGGAACGCCCGAAACCGAAAAGATGATCGGCCCGGCCGAGATCGCGGCGATGAAGCCCGGCTCCACGCTGGTCAACGTGGCGCGCGGTTCGGTGGTCGATCAGGACGCGCTCGTTGAAGGGCTGAAAGCGGGCAGGCCGGGCCATGCCTTTCTCGATACGGTCACGCCCGAACCGCTGCCTGCCGATCATCCGCTGTGGAGCCTGCCCAATGCCCACGTCACCAGCCACCTTTCGGGGCGCGCGCAGACGAAGATGTTCCAGCGTTCGGTGGACCGGCTTCTCACAAACCTTGAAAGGTTCCGCCGGGGCGAACCGCTCCAGCCGCAGGTCGATCTGACGCTAGGTTACTGATCGCAGGTGCGGCTGGGGAAACCCCCGTGCGGGTGAGGAAATCATTGCCGAATTGTGTGCGCAAATTGCGTTTAGCCCCTTGAAGCGGTCTTGCCTCGTGGCCTAGTCTGAACGCCATCGGGGTCGCATTGCAGCGCTTCCGGCTTGGCGGATCGCAAAGGGCGCAAAGCCGGGCGGTTGGCCAGTCGGTGGGAACGAGGGGCAATGCTTGGCATTTTCAGGGTGATAGCGCGTCGCGTCGCGTCGTTCCGGCTGGTTTCGCCAGCGGTGCTGCTGGGCCTTGCTGCGGGGCTTGCCTTGGCCGGCCTGCTGACGCAGGCAGGCGGGGCGCTGCGTGCCTCTCCCGCGCAGGCCGAGGCATCGAGCGCCACACTGCCCGGCCACACCGGCGTAGCCAGCTGCGCGGGTTCCACCTGCCATGGCCGCAGCGTTGCCGATGGCGCGGTGGTGCGGCAGGACGAACTGCTCCGCTGGCAGGAAGAATCCTCACCTTCCGGCGCGCACAGCCGCGCATGGCGGGCGGTTCGGGAACCGCGCGGTCAGGCCATCATCCGGCGGCTCGGACTGGATGCGGCGGGCGTTCAGCGCGATTGCGCCGGATGCCACGCCACGCCCGGTGCGCAGCGCCAGTCGGACGGGGTTGATTGCGAGGCATGCCATGGCAGGGCATCGGGCTGGCTTGCCACCCACTATACCGTGGGCGCGACCCATGCCCGCAACTTGGCGCAGGGCATGACCGATCTCGTCAACCCGCGCGTGAAGGCGCAGGTATGCCTTGACTGCCACTTCTCCGGCGATGCCAAGGGTCAGTTCATTGCTCACCGGATCATGGCAGCGGGTCATCCGCGCCTTTCCTTCGAGCTTGATCTGTTCACCACGCTCCAGCAGCACCACGACGAGGATGCCGATTACGCGCGGCGCAAGGGCGGCAAGACCAACGCCATGCGCATGTGGGCAGTGGGGCAGGCCGAAGCGGTCAAGCGCAGCCTGGAACTGTTCAGCCAGCCTGCCCGCGCGGTTGACGGCATCTTTCCCGAACTGACCTTCTTTGATTGCCATTCGTGCCACCGGCGCATCCACGATGGCGAGGCTGGCGGCAATGTCACCGCCGTGCCCAATCCGGGCCGTCCGGTTGATCCGGGAACGCCTCCTTACAATGACGAGAACATGATCATGCTGCTGGCCGCGGCGAGGGTGGTTGCGCCGGATGCGGCAGCGATTTTCGATACGCGAGCAAGGGCATTCCACCGCGCCATGCTGGTTGGCCGCTCAGAGACCGTGGCCGCCGCGCAGGCACTGCGCCAATCAGCCGATGCGCTGTCGGGCCGCTTTGCCGTTGCCAGCTTTACGCGTGAACAGACCTTCGCGATCATGGAGACCATCGCCAGCGATGCTATCGGCGCGCGCTTCACCGATTATGGCGGTGCGGTGCAATCGGTCATGGCGGTGGACACGCTGCTTGGTGGAATGGTCAATCAGGGCATGGTCCCTGCTGCCGCAGCAAACGGTTTGCGAATCCAGATCAACGAAGCCTATGCCGCCGTGCGCGATCCCAACGGCTTCCAGCCCATGGCCTTCCGTCGCGCTCTGGAGGGTGCCGTCCGCTCCATCCGGAGCCTGCGCTGATGGGTGGCCTTGGGAAAGTCGGGGCGGTCCTTCGCGGGGCGACCGGGGCGGGCGCGTCGCTGGCGCTGCTCCTTTCCGGATGCGGGGGAGGGGAATCGGGATCGGGCGACACGTTCACGCCTGCGCCTGCGCCCACCGCGCCCTCGCGTTTCTTCGTCGATCCCGCGCAGGAGGCGCTGTCCGCAGCCGAGGTGCAGCAGATCGTGGCGCAGGCCGTGGGCGAGGCGCAGGCGCGCAGCAAACCCGCCATCATCAGCGTGGTTGACCGGGTGGGCAACGTGCTGGCCGTGTTCCGGATGAATGGCGCCCCCTCGCGGATGGTCACGAGCCGCCGCACGGCCACCGGGCGCATTTCCAGCCCCGGTATCGATGCGCAGGGTCTTGATGTGGAAGCCACGATGGGGGCCATCGCGAAGGCGATCACAGCCGCCTATCTTTCATCGAGCGGGAATGCCTTTTCCACCCGCACCGCCAGCATGATCGTGCAGCAGCATTTTCCGCCTGCACCCAATACGCCGGGGCTGGAATCCGGGCCACTGTTCGGCGTCCAGTTCAGCCAGCTTCCTTGCTCTGACCTCAATACCCGCTTCGTTTCCGGCAACGCGGGCAGCGCCGCCTTCATCGGGCCGAAGCGGTCGCCGCTGGGGCTTGCGGCCGATCCGGGGGGCTTGCCGCTTTACAAGAACGGCGTGGTCGTGGGCGGCATCGGCGTGATGGCCGATGGCGATTATGGCTATGATCCCGATGTCAGCGATTTCGACGCGGATGACGAGGAATATATCGCGCTGGCCGGGATGCAGGGATTCGCTCCGGCTGAAAGCATCAGGGGGGATCGGATCACGGCTGATGGCACCACGCTGCGCTTTGCCGACGCCGATGTGAGCCGCCTGGCGCCCTTGCAGACCAGCTTTGCTGCGATCAACAATGTGCGCGGCACGCTGATCCCCGTGCGCGGCTACTTTGATGGCAACGCGATCGTCGCCGGAACCGCATATGGCACCGAACGCAGCGGCATTCGCAGGGCCACTGCGGCCGAGTTCGCGCTCGCCGATGCCTATGTCCTGACCGATGGTTCGGGAGCCGCGCGCTATCCGCTGCGTGCGGGCACCGATGGGGCGGCCGTCGGCCAGGCGCTTTCGCTTGCCGAGGTGCGGGCGGTGCTGGAAGAAGCCTTCACCGTGATGACCCGCGCGCGCGCGCAGATTCGCCGCCCGCTCGACAGCCGGGCGCAAGTGACGATCAGCCTTGTCGATACCTTTGGTGAGGTGCTGGGCCAGGTGCGCAGCCCCGATGCACCGGTTTTCGGCATCGACGTGTCCCTTCAGAAGGCGCGCACGGCGGGTTTCCTGTCCAACCCCGTTGCCGCGCAGCAACTGCTGGGCAATCCTGATACCGGCATTGCCCCTTTTGTTCAGCGGATGCGCGATTTCCTTCAGGATCCGAACGCCCTGACCGGCGCAAAGGCGTTTTCCGACCGGGCGACCGGAAACGTTGCGCGGCCCTATTTCCCGGACGGGGAACTGGGCCGTGCGCCGGGGCCGCTGTCACGCCCGATCGATGATTTCAGCCCCTTTGCCACGGGATTGCAGATTGCGCTGGTGGCGTCCAATCTGGTTCAGCATGCGGGCTTCGTGCAAGGCGCAGGAAGCGATACGCCGCAGACCTGCTCGGCCGTGCCCGATACGCCTACAGGGCGCAAACGCATTGCCAACGGCATCCAGATCTTTCCCGGCGCAGTGCCGATCTACCGGGGCAACCGCCTTGTCGGCGCGATCGGGGTTTCGGGTGACGGGATCGATCAGGACGACATGATTTCCTTCCTTGGCCTGCACAATGCCGGGGTGAAAGTGGGCGGCATCGGCAATGCGCCCAGGGACATGCGGTCCGATACGATCCTTGTGGCGCTGGGCAGCCGCAATGTGCGCCTGCGCTATGTGAACTGCCCGTTCGCCCCGTTCCTTGATACGGGCGACCAGAACGTGTGCGAGGGCAAGTGATGCAGCCCGCGCTTGCCTTGCTCGCGCCGCTGCTGGGCATGGGGCAGCCCGCCGATCAGCTCGTCAGGGCAGAGCAGCCATTGCCGGTAGTGGCGGAGACTGCGGCAGGTGAAGCTGCATCCGCCCCGCCCGAAGGCGCGGCTGATGCCGGGTTGCCCGGCGGCCCAATCGATGCCGACAGCGCGCTGATCGATGGCCGCCGCCGCCCCGGCTGGAACAGGCGTCTGCCGGACCGTGCCGATCAGGACAATCCCGGTGCGGTCAACGCTCCGCCGCCAGAAGCCTTCTACGACAAGTATGACGGCGAGGGACCGCTGGGCAACCTTGCGCTCGATGTGGGGGTTCCCGATCGCTGGCGCATCGTCTCTTCGCTTTGCCCGCAGAAGGACAAGGCAACCGGCAGGAAGGACCGTTCGCTCTACACGCTCTTTCCGCGGCTGGAGCATGTCTGCCATTCCGCGCTTGATCCGTTCCATCACAGCCTGCTGAAAGGCGACAGGCCCCTGGCGCGGGGCAAACGGCCGGGTTTTCTCAAGGGCGACGACTGGTTCCTGATTGCCGGCGCCGTGTCCGACACCATCGTCGAGCCGCGCAGCTTTCCCATACCGGTTGGCAACCAGACGACGAGCGACCCCGGCCAGATCGACGTGTTCGGGCGCAGCAACAGCCTTGTTCTGGCGCAGACCTTCATCGCCAGCGTCTCGCTGCTCAAGGGGATGACCGCGTTCAAGCCGCCGACAGTGGAGTATCGCATCGCCATTGCCGGGAACATCAACCACGTGCAGGTGCCCGAACGGCGCGTGCTGTTCGTGGAACCATCGAAAGGCACCCGGCGCACCGATGGCTTCGTGGGGGTGCAGGAAGCCTTCATCGATTATCACCTCGGCCGGTTCGACACCAAGCGCTACGATTTCGTCTCGGTGCGCGCCGGGATCCAGCCGATGCAGTCGGATTTCCGGGGGTTCCTGTTCAACGACAACCAGCTTGGCATCCGCCTGTTCGGCAACCGCGACAACAACCGCTTCCAGTTCAATCTTGCGGCGTTCTGGCGACTGGAAAAGGATACCAATTCGGGCCTCAACGACATCACGCAAAGCCCGCGCGATGATTTCGTGCTCATGGCGAACCTTTACCGGCAGGATTTTCCGGTAGTGGGTCTGACCAGCCAGATTTCCGCCACATGGAACATCAACCGCGAGCGCGGGCAGGTGGCGGTGGACAAGAACGGATTTCCCGTGCGCCCCGCGCTGCTGGGCGATCTGCGCAGCCGCAGCTATGATGTGATCTATCTGGGCTATGCCGCCGATGGCCATATCGGCCGCCTGAACCTGACGGCGCAGGTTTATGGCGCGCTGGGAAATGACAGCAACAACTTCCTTACCAGCGCCCCTTCACGCATCCGCGCGTTCATGGCGGCGGCCGAACTTAGCTATGACATTGACTGGACGCGCATCCGCCTTTCGGGCCTGTGGGCCAGTGGCGACGATGACCCATACGACCGTGTGGAAGGCGGGTTCGATGCCATCTTCGAAAATCCGCAGTTCGCCGGGGCCGATACCAGCTACTGGGTCCGTCAGACCATTCCCTTTGCGGGGGGCGGACGCGCGGTTTCCGTGAATGGCCGCAATGGCATTCTCAATTCGCTGCGCTCCTCGAAGGAGCAGGGCCAGTCCAATTTCACCAATCCCGGCACGATGCTGCTGGGGCTGGGCACGGACTTTGATCTGACGCCAACCCTGCGTGTCTCGACCAATGTGAACCACCTGTGGTTCGAGAACACCAAAGTCCTTCAGGTGCTGCGCAACGAAGGCTCGATCCCGCGTGAGATCGGCTGGGATGCTTCCGTCTCGGCCATCTGGCGGCCCAATGCCTCGCAGAACCTTGTGTTCCGGCTTTCAGGCGCGATGCTTGAGCCGGGAGCCGGCTTTGACGACCTGTTTGCACAGCAGGGCAATGCCCGCCGTTTCTATTCCGTGCTTGCCAACGCGACCCTGGCTTTCTGATGGTTCCGATCATGCCTCTCGTGCGCCGCCTTCGCCCTGTTCCCCTGGCATGGTTCATCATGCTGCTGGCCGCGCTGGCCGCGCTGGCCGCGCCCAGCGCGCTCAGGGCTTCGGGGGAGGAACCGGCGCAGAAGGTGAAGCACCTGCGCGCGCCGCCTGCGCCGCGCGGCCAGCCGGGCGAGACCGCGGCAGAACAGTGGGCCTATGTTGACCGGCAGAACGCGGGCTGCACAAGCTGCCATACGCAGAGCGACCATCGCACCATGCATGCCAGCCCGGCGGTGATCCTGTCCTGCGTCGATTGCCACGGCGGCAACAACCGGGTCTTCGCGGACCGGTCGTGGAACCGCAATTCGATGGAATATGTCGGCGCGATGAAGGACGCCCATGTCCTGCCGAAATACCCCGTTGCGTGGGGCTGGCCGTCCTCGGCCAATCCGAAGCGGTCCTATGCGCTGCTCGCCAAGGAAAGCCCGGAGTTCATCCGCTTCGTCAATCCTTCGGACTACCGCGTGGCGCGCGATGCCTGCGGGGCATGCCACATGGCGATCATCGAGGCATCGGAGCGTTCGCTCATGGCAACGGGGGCTATGCTGTGGGGCGGCGCGGCCTACAACAACGGGATCGTGCCCTTCAAGAACTACATGTTCGGCGAAAGCTTCACCCGCAATGGCGAACCGGCGCTGCTGAAATCCGCATCAAAGGAAATCGGCGCCGATGGAAAGCCGATGTGGGGAACGGTTACGCCACGGGAAAAGGCGCGCGGCGCGCTGCCGGTGCTCTACCCGCTGCCGCGCTGGCACCAGATCCCGCCGGGCGATATTTTCCGCGTGTTCGAGGATGGTGGGCGCGTCATAAACCCGCAGTTTCCCGAAATCGGTCTGCCCAACTCCACGGGTCTGATCCAGCGGCTTGACGAGCCGGGGCGGCCCGATCTGAAGCAGTCGAACCGCGGCCCGGCCACTGGGCTGCGGGTCGCCATTCCCGTGCTCAATATCCACAAGACGCGCCTCAATGATCCGTTCCTGTTCCAGATGGGCACGAACGACCAGCCGGGCGATTATCGCTCATCGGGCTGCGCGGCGTGCCATGTGATCTATGCGAACGACCGAGAACCGCGCCACTCGCTCAATTACGGCAAATGCGGGCGAGACGGGCAGACAGTGACCGCCGATCCCGCCATCAATGGCTTGCGCGAAGGCCAGCACCGCAAGGGCGCCTATGGCACTTACGATGCCGCAGCCCATGAAGCGCACGAAAAGGTGCGCGGCACCGTGCTGGGCGGGAAGGGCAGCTATCTGGGCGGAGACAGGTCTGATCCCTCAGCCTCGGCAGACATGGCGGCCGATTGCGCGCGTGCCATCGCGTCGCCTGCACAACTTGTCTTCGCGCCAGCCCAGGGCGTCGCGCCGCATGGCACGATGGACCACAGCAAGCTGGATAAGGCATCGGCTCATGCCGCCGCGGGGCTGGACGAGAAGGGCCGGGTGAAAGCCGCCGCAGTGCATCGCGCGGATGGCGGCCATGCCGATGCGGCGCAGGATGCGGCCGGTCCCGTCGCCATGCAGGATCGCGAACGCGGGCATCCGCTGGTCCACGCCTTTACCCGCGCCATCCCCACCGCCCAGTGCATGAACTGCCACATGCACCAGCCGAACATCTTCCTGAACACCTATCTCGGCTACATCATGTGGGATTATGAGTCCGATGCGGATTCGCTGTGGCCGGGGCCGGAAAACCGCGCGCCAAGGCCCGCCGGAATGTCGGACGCGGAATACGCCAAGGCATTCAAAAGGCAGTTCTATCCCAACATCGACGAACAGCGCGAAGTGCTCGACCGCAACCCTGAAGGCGCGGCCACGCGCGGCCTGTGGCGCGATGTGGAGTTCCTGCGCAACATCTACGATCTCAACAGCCAGATGAAGGACACCCAGTTCGCCGACTATCACGGCCACGGGTGGAACTTCCGCGCCATCCTCAAGCGGGACCGCCGTGGCAATCTGCTTGATGCCGATGGCGACATGAGCACCTACGGGACCGACAAGGCGCATATCATTGCGCCCGACGATCCCGAAAAGTTCCGCAAAGGCGCGGAGGGCAAGTTCGTCAATGCCGGACCCGACAATCCGGGCAAGGCCGTCCACATGATGGACATTCATGCGCAGATCGGAATGCAATGCGCCGATTGTCACTTCGCACAGGACAGCCACGGCAACGGCCTGATCTATGGCGAGGTCGCCAACGCGGTGGAGATCGGCTGCAAGGATTGCCACGGCACGCCCGATGCCTATCCCAACCTTCTCACCTCAAACCTTGCCGCGCCGGAGAAGGGCAACAACCTTGCCCTTCTGCGCAACGCCGATGGCCAGCGCCGCTTCGAATGGTTCACCGAAGCCGATGGCCGCCGTGTGCTGATCCAGCGTTCGATCATCGATCCCAACCTGTCATGGCGGGTCAGTCTCGTGAAGGATGCGGTCGATGCACGCTATCAGGGCAAGGTGGACAGCACCGGCGCGCCGATCTTCAACCCCAAGGCGGCGCGCGCCAAGCTCATGGCAAAGTCTGCCGCCGAAGATGGCATCTACCGGTTCGGCACCGGCATTCCCAAGGAGCAGCGCGCGCACCGTGATGATGACATGGCCTGCTTCACCTGCCACCTTTCGTGGACCACATCGTGCGCGGGCTGCCACCTGCCGATCGAGGCGAACTGGAAATCGGCCACGCACAAGTATGAGGAAGACTATACCCGCAACTATGCGACCTATAACCCGCAGGTTGCGCGTGACGACATGTTCCAGATCGGCAAGCACCAGCGCAACAAGTCATCGGGTTCCGATCCGGTGCAGTTCGATGCGGCGGGCAATCCGGTTTCGGGCAAGGCGATCACTGCGCCGATCCGTTCCACCTCGGCGCTGATCCTCTCGTCCACGAACATCAACCGTGAACGCATCTACGTGCAGCAGCCGCCGATTTCCTCCATCGGCTATTCATCGCAGGCATTCGCGCCGCACTTTCCGCACACCGTCCGCAAGAACGAGACCAAGCAGTGCACCGACTGCCATGTCAGCCAGGACGACGACAACAACGCCATCATGGCGCAATTGCTGCTGCTGGGCACGAACTACGTGAACTTCGTCGGGCTTAATGCCTGGTTCGGACTTGAGCGCGGCTTCGAGGCCATTCGCGTGACCGAATGGGACGAGCCGCAGGCGGTGATCGGTTCCTACCTCCACCGCTATGCCTATCCCGATTACTGGCGCGAGCATGTGGAGAAGAACGGGCGCGAACTGAAGAACTGGACGCGCGGCCGGATCTTCGACGCCAACCTGTCGGGCGAGACGACCGGGCAGGAGCAGTTTACCAACATCGTCGAAGGCACGAAGGACGCGGTGCGCTGCCTGCAAATGCGCGGTGAATACATGTTCGTTGCCGAAGGGAAGGGAGGCTTTCGCGCCTACGATATTGCTGCGATCGGCGACAAGGGCTTCTCCGAACGGATCGTCACCGCGCCGTTCTCCTCGCTCGGTCACAACACGCACATCAGGACGAAGAACGCCACCTGCATGGCGCTGCCCACCAATCAGGCCATTGCCCCCACCCGCAACACGCCCGAACTGCGCGCGCTGAACCAGGAGCAGCCGTTCTCGCCGGTTTACAGCTACGCCTTCGTGACCGATGCGGTGGAAGGGCTGATCGCGGTCAATGTCGATACGCTGGCCGATGGCGAGTTCCGCAACAACTTCTTCACGCGCGCCTTCACCTTCAATCCTGATGGCGTGCTTGCGGGTGCGCGGCACATCACGCTGGCGGGGGACTATGCCTATGTGGTTACGGACAAGGCGCTCGTCACGGTCCACCTTACAAAGCCGTGGTCGGCGCAAAAGCCCTGCGAAGTCAGTGCGAAGAAGGGCGGCGAGACGTGTCTTGATCCGCGCGTAACCTCGATCGTGCCGCTGCGTGATCCGCGGGCAACGGCGGTGCAGTTCCGCTATCTCTGGGTAACGACCGCCAACGGCCTTGAGCTGATGGACGTGACCGATCTTGCCAGTCCCCGGCCGGTGGCCGAAGCAACCGTGCCGCTCGATGATGCGCGCCGGGTCTATCTGGCCCGCACCTATGCCTACGTTGCGGCAAAGGGGCAGGGGCTGGTGATCGTGGATATTACCGCGCCCACCCGGCCATCCATCCTGCTCAGTTATACTGCCGAAGGCCAGTTGAACGATGCTCAGGACGTGATCGTGGCCTCCACGAATGCTTCCGCCTTTGCCTATGTTGCCGATGGCCGGAATGGCGTGAAGGTTCTGCAACTGACCAGCCCGGCCAGCCAGCCCAACTTCTATGGCTTCTCGCCCGAACCCAGGCCGGAACTGATTGCGTGGGCGCGCACGCCCAGTCCGGCGCTGGCTCTGTCCAAGGGACTGGACCGGGATCGCGGCGTTGACGAGACCGGCGGCCAGATGGCGGTATTCGGCCGGCTGGGTTCTCGTCCCTTCACCCGGCCGGAAATGGAGCAGCTGTTTCTCAACAGCCGGCGCGAGGTATTCCGCGTGTCGAATGCGGTCGACATGAAGCTGTGGGTCGATGCCAGCCCCGCGCCCTTGCTGGCGCGGCCGGCAAATTAGCCCAGCGGCGGTCGTCGCTTGCTCAGTCTTCGTCCAGCAGAAGGATTTCGCATTCCACCTCCATGAGGGGCGCGGGCAGCAGTTCGTGATCGACGCGCATCACGCTGGCATCCGCCACCAGCTTGCCGCGCAGCTTGAACTCGTGGTCGGACAGGACGGCGATGAAGCGTTCCCCATCGCTTACCGCATCGCTTCCGGCAAAGCGCAGGGCGATCATGTGACGCTCTCCGGAAAAGGTGATGCTGGCCCAGGGCACTTCCCTGTGGCTGATGATTTCGGCAAGCGGGCCGCTGATATCGCGGATGGCCCGCAGGAGTCGCTCCGCAACGGACAGGCGGCGCGAAGCAGGCTGGGGACGGGCGAAGGCGGATTGGGCGACATCCGCTTTTGTCTCGAAGCGGTTCAGATCAAGCAGCATGGGTATTCTCCGAAAAATTGTTCATGAAATGTTCTACTCGTGCTATCATGGCAGAGCGCGGTTCCCGCCCGTTGCGCAGGTCGCCCACCAGGCGCGGGTCGTGCGCGGCAAGGCGGCCGAAGCGGGTTTCCGGCATTCCGGTGCGGCTGAGGAACTTTTCGATCTGGCGCAGAAGCATGGCTACGGACCCTCGTTGTCAGGCGGATCGCGGAAAGCGACTCGAAATAGGATTTTTCCTATGTTGATCTTGAAATCCTACAATGATAGGAAAAGTCCTTCGGATATGGAGGAAGACGAATGAGTGGCGGACCAGATGATGGGGCGCGGGAACGGCTGGTCTCGCTTGCCGCTGCGCGAGGCGTCAGCCTTGCCGCGCTTTCCGCGCTGATCGGCCGCAACACCACCTACCTTCAGCAGTTCGTGCGCAAGGGCAGTCCGCGCAAGCTGGAAGAGAATGACCGCCGCACCCTGGCCGAGTTTTTTGGCGTTTCCGAAAACGAACTGGGCGGCGTGCAGCGCGGCACGGCGGTGGCAGCGGGGCAGGGAAGGCAGGGTGTGCCTGCGGCGCGCAGCGCTCCTGCCGAATGGGCCGATATTCCGCGCCTGCCGCTTGGCGCGTCGGCCGGTCCGGGAGCCATGCCCGTCGAGGAAATCCCGTCAGGGCGTCTGCGTTTTTCCCATCGCTGGCTCAAGGCACAGGGGCTTGAGCCGGCAATGCTTTCGGTGATCGAGGTCGAAGGCGATTCCATGGAGCCGACGCTGCGCGATGGCGACGAGATTCTCGTTGATAGGGCGCGCCGGGCGCTGCGTGCCGGAATCTATGTGATCCGTCTGGACGAAATGCTGCTGGTGAAGCGGCTGGAACCCGGCCCGGCGGGCACGGTCCGCATCATTTCCGACAACGCTGCCTATCCTCGGCTTGAACGCCCGATCGAGCATGTCGAACTTGTCGGCCGCGTGGTGTGGAAGGGCGGACGGCTCTGAGTGATCTTGCCATTCGGCACGGCGCGGGCCATTCCCCTGTCCATGACCGAGCAAGCTGCCTCCGCCGCCGAGCCGCCTTTCAAGGTGGCCATCATTCCCGTCACTCCTCTCCAGCAGAATTGCACGCTGGTCTGGTGCTCGAAAACCATGCGCGGTGCCTTCATCGATGCGGGCGGCGATCTGGCAAAGCTGCGCAAGGCAATCGAGATCACGGGCGTGACCATCGAGAAACTGCTCGTCACGCATGGCCATATCGATCACTGCGGCAGCACAGGCATTTTCGCGCGTGAACTGGGTGTGCCGATCGAAGGCCCTCACGAAGCCGACCGCTACTGGATTTCAAGGCTCGACGAGGACGGGCAGCGCTGGGGCATAACCGGCGAGGTTTTCGAGCCGACGCGCTGGCTTGCCGACGGCGACAAGGTCACGGTTGGCGAGGTCGCACTCGATGTGATCCACTGTCCCGGTCACACGCCGGGGCACGTCGTCTTCCATCATCCGCAATCGCGCGTGGCGATCGTGGGGGATGTCCTGTTTCAGGGATCAATCGGCCGGACCGACTTTCCGCTCGGCAACCATCAGGACCTGATCGATTCGATCACCGGCAAGCTCTGGCCTTTGGGCAATGACGTGACTTTCGTGCCCGGCCACGGGCCCAGCAGCACCTTCGGCCGGGAACGTCAGACCAACGCCTTCGTCAGCGACTACGCGCTGAGCTGAGGCTCTCGGTATCTGGTGAAGGGGAGGGCGCTGAAGGCCGCTCCCCTTTGACGCAGGTCACATGTCCAGAGCGATGGAAACCGCCCAGACGCCAAGTCCCAATTGCGCCAGCATCGTCGTCAGCGTGCCGACGCCGCGCAGAAAGCGCAGCGGCCCGCCGTCCATGCCGATGCCGTGGCCCACGCGGCCCAGCATGTAGATGCCGGCCACGCCCGCCAGCCAGATATTGCCGGTGCGTGCCAGTTCGATCACCGCGATCAGGACCACCACGATCGGGGTGTTCTCGATGAAGTTGGCCTGTGCGCGCATGCGGGCGATCAGTTCCATGTCGCCGCCGTCGCCGATGCTGATCTTCTTCGCGCCGCGGATCATGCCGATCCGGACCGAAAGCCAGAGGTTGATTGCAGCGGCCGCCGCCGCCGCGCAGAGCGTGATAGGCAAGGTCATCATGTCTTTGTAAATACTCCCCCGTGTCACCGGCATCCTGCGTGATGCCTGCTCCTGCTAGCCTTGGCGCGCTTGCAAAGCATCAGAAAATCCGTATAGGCGCGCCTTCGCCCGTGATTGGCGAATCCCGTTCCTGCTGGCGATGCGTCGCTGCGTGCGGGTCCTGTGCCACACAGGGCTTGTGCGATGGTCCGGTTTTCCCTATCGCGCCCGCAACAAAACTTCGCAATTCAGGAACAGGTGCCGAAATGGCCGTCCCCAAAAGAAAGACCACCCCGTCCCGCCGGGGTATGCGCCGCAGCCACGATGCTCTCAAGGTCGAAGCGTTCCACGAATGCTCGAACTGCGGTGAACTCAAGCGCCCGCACATGATGTGCAACGCCTGCGGTCACTACAACGGACGCGAAATCATCGCCGTCGGGCTCTAAGCCTGTCTGCGGGAGGGGATTGAAGAGATGAGCCTGCCGCGTATCGCCGTCGATGCGATGGGCGGAGACGAAGGTGTGCGCGTAATGGTCGAGGGTGCGGCCCTCGCCCGGCGGCGCCACGATCGCTTCAAGTTCCTTCTGGTGGGTGACGAGGCCCGGATCAAGCAGGCGCTTGAACGGCACCCGAACCTGCGCGATGCGTCCGAGATCCTTCATGCGCCCGATGTTGTATCGGGCGACGAGAAGCCGACTCAGGCGCTCCGCCGGGCGAAGACCACCTCGATGGGGCTGGCCATCAATGCCGTGAAGCAGGGTCAGGCCGGTGCCGCAGTCAGTGCCGGCAACACCGGCGCGCTCATGGCCATGTCCAAACTGGCCCTGCGCACGATGCCGGGCATCGATCGCCCTGCGCTTTCCGCATTGCTGCCAACGCTGGGTGAGCATGATCTCATCATGCTCGATCTCGGCGCTAACACCGAATGCGATGCGCGCAACCTTGTGCAGTTTTCGATCATGGGCGCGGCCTATGCCCGCATCCTGCACGGGCTGGAGGCACCCCGCGTCCGCCTGCTCAATATCGGTACCGAAGAAACCAAGGGCACGGATGCGCTGCGCGATGCGGCAAACCAGCTCAAGGAGCTGGCGGGTGATCTGTCGGTGCGCTTCGACGGATTTACCGAAGCCGACAAGCTTTCGCGCGGTGATTGCGATGTTGTCGTTACCGATGGATTTTCGGGCAATATCGCGCTCAAGTCGATGGAAGGCGCAGCCCGCTTCGTTGCGGATCTCCTGCGGCGCAGTTTCTCATCGTCTCTGCGTTCGAAGTTCGGCTTCCTGATTTCCCGCCCTGCAACCGAACTGCTCAAGCACCACCTTGACCCCAACAATCATAACGGGGCCGTGTTTCTGGGGCTGAACGGTGTTGTCGTCAAAAGCCATGGAAGTGCATCGGCACTGGGCGTTGCCAATGCGGTCGCCGTTGCCGCAAGGCTGCTGGAGGAAAACCTGACCGAACGGATCGCAGCAGACCTTGCCCGCCTTGGCGCCGATACCATCCGCACGTCGGGCCGTGGCCGGGCCGCCGTGGCAAGTGGCGAGGACGCGGCATGAGCGCGCGTCCGGTTGTCAGATCCGTCATTCGCGGCAGTGGTTCTGCCCTTCCAGCGCGCTGTGTTGCCAATGCCGAAATGGCGCAGATGGTCGATACGACCGATGAATGGATCGTCGAGCGGACCGGCATCAGGCAGCGCTACATAGCGGGCGAGGGGGAAACCACGTCAACGCTTGCCACACTTGCCGCGCAGCGTGCGCTTGAGGCGGCCGGTATCGATGCGGGCAGGGTGGATCTGATCGTGCTTGCCACCGCCACCCCGGATCAGACCTTTCCGGCAACGGCAACGATCGTTCAGCACAATCTTGGCTGCCATGGCGGGATTGCCTTCGATGTCGCGGCAGTCTGTTCGGGCTTCCTCTATGCGATGGCCACCGCGGATTCGATGCTGCGCACCGGCATGGCCAAGTGCGCGCTGGTGATCGGCGCAGAAACCTTCAGCCGCATTCTGGACTGGGAAGACCGCACGACCTGCGTTCTGTTCGGCGACGGTGCGGGCGCAATTGTCCTCGAAGCGCAGGTGGTGGACGACAACGATCCGGCTGCGCCCGGCATTCTCGCCACGCGTCTGCACGCCGATGGTGCGCACAACGAACTGCTCTATGTCGATGGTGGTCCTTCCACCACGGGAACCGTCGGCAAGCTGCGCATGAAGGGACGCGAGGTTTTCCGCCACGCGGTATCCAATCTTGCCAGCGTTCTGCGCGAAGTGCTCGACGCGACCGGCCACCAGGCTGCGGAGATCGACTGGGTGGTGCCGCATCAGGCCAACTTCCGCATCCTCGATGCAACGGCGCGCAAGCTTGATCTGCCCGCCGAGAAGGTTGTTGTCACGGTTGACCGGCACGCGAATACCAGCGCGGCATCGGTGCCGCTGGCCTTTGATGTTGCCGTGCGCGATGGGCGGATCAAGCCGGGCAGTCTCGTGATGTTCGAGGCGATGGGTGGCGGCTTTACCTGGGGCGCCAGTCTCGTCCGCGTCTGATTTTTTCCCATCGATGACGCGCTGACGGCCCGTATCCGGATCGGAATGGCACTGCATTGCACTCCGCAGAATCCGCGTTATTGTGCGCCTTACAAGTCTTACGGATCGGGGGTTCTGGGGGAATGCGTTCAATTGGCACTCTGACGCGGGCTGATCTTGCCGAAAGCATCAACCGCCGTGTCGGTCTCTCGCGTGCGGATTCGCTCGAAATGGTGGAATCCATCCTTGGTCATGTCTGCGATGCTCTGGCGCGCGGCGAGAATGTGAAGATTTCCGGCTTCGGAACCTTTCTTCTGCGTGACAAGGCCGAACGCATTGGCCGCAATCCCAAGACTGGCATCGAAGTGCCGATCACCCCGCGCCGCGTCCTCAGCTTCCGTGCCAGCCAGATGCTGAAGGATCGCATCGGCAAGGGATGACGAGGCGGTTTTCATGAATGCGCCGCTGCTTCATGAAGGTGCGGACGGCAAGGCTCCTGAAGCGCTGCGCACCATTGGCGAAGTGGCGAAGGCTCTTGGCATCAAGCAGCATGTCCTGCGCTATTGGGAGGAGCAATTTCCGGCACTCCGGCCGCTGACCCGCGCGGGCGGCAGGCGGTATTACCGTGCGCAGGATATCGCCCTGATCGCCGAGATCGACCGGCTTCTCCACCGCGAAGGCTATACGATCAAGGGCGCTCGCCAGGCCCTTCGCGGGCGCAAGGTGGATGCTACTGCGCCCGTCGTGGCGCCGCAGCCCGAAAGAAGTGCGCAGGGCGAATCCGCAGCACCCCTGATTGCCTTCCTGCGCGGCATACGCGACCGGCTCGCCACGGCTCTCGACGAATAGCCTGACGGGGCAGGGCTAATCGATCAGCGCCGGTCCAAGGCTTGGATCAAGATCGCGCGGCCGCTTGATTTCCACCAGCCTTGCGCAGCCTTCGGTCACGTCAGCCCATCGTTCCACGTCGAGTTCCAGCACCGCGAAAGTGGCGGTCGGAAACTTCTCTTCCACGATGGTGCGCAGGGGCGATGAACCATCATCGGGAACCAGATCGAAAATCAGGTCTTCAAGGCCGGGATTGTGCCCGATCATCAGCACGCTGGCCGGATCGCCGGGAAGCTCTTTCAGCAGGTCGATCAGCGTTGCCGAACTGGCAAGGTAGATGCGCCGGTCCCATTCCACCTTGAAGGTGCATTTCCACGCCTTGCTGGCTTCCTCCACCGTTTCGGCTGCGCGCACGGCGGGGCTGGCGATCATCCGGTCAAAAGTGCGGCCGGTCTGCTTGATATATTCGCCCATGGCCTGCGCGCCGCGCTGTCCACGCGCGTTCAGCGGCCGGTCGAAATCGCGCGCGCGGGCATCGCTCCAGTCCGATTTGGCATGGCGGAACAGGGCGAGTGTCTTCACGAAATCCCCTCGGAGCGCAACGTTTCGGCCTTCGCATCTTCTGAAGCACGGCCTGAGACGCTTTGTAAAGCAACATCCAGCGTGACCCGGCGGATCGGGGTGCCTGCCGGAAAGGCCGACAGGAGCCGTGAAGGAAAGGCTGAGGACAGCACCACGAAGTGCCCCCTGTCCGTGCCTGAACGGATGAGCCGCCCGAAGGCTTGCGCCAGACGGGCGCGGATGATCCGGTCGTCATAGGCTTGCCCTCCGCCTGCCAGCCGCCGTGCGCGGTGCAGGATCGATGGCTTGGGCCAGGGAACCTGCTCCATGATGACCAGACGCAGCGAATGGCCGGGCACGTCCACCCCGTCGCGCAGGGCATCGGTGCCCAGCAGCGATGCGCGCGGATCGTCGCGGAAGATGTCGACCAGGGTGCCTGTGTCGATGGGGTCGACGTGCTGTGCAAAGAGTGGCAGGCCGCCGCGCGCCAGCCGGTCTGCTATCCGCCCGTAAACCGCGCGAAGCCGCCGGATCGCAGTGAACAGGCCCAGCGCTCCGCCTTCGGCAGCCTCGATCAGGCGGCCATAGGCCGATGCCAGCGCGGGAATGTCGCCCTTGGGCACATCGGTCACGATCAGGACTTCGGCCTGTCGAGCGTAGTCAAAGGGGCTGTCCGCGCTGAACCGGCGCGGGGCGATTTCAAGGTGCTGGGCGCCGCTGCGTTCAATGGCGCTGGTCCAGTCATCGCCATCGCGCAGGGTCGCCGATGTCATCATCACCCCGTGTGCTGGGGCCAGCACCGTTTCGGCAAAAGGCTTCATCGGATCAAGGAAGTGGCGATGCAGCCCCACATCCCATTCGCGTCCGTCAGACCGCTCCACGGCAATCCAGTCAACGAAATCGGGATCGCCCGGTCCACCCAGCCGCGCCAGCAGGCCAATCCAGCCCGCAATCAGATCGCTGCGCCAGCCAATGGCTCCGCGCGCGCCTTCGATGCGCGCACGGGCAGGGCCATCAAGCCAGTCCGGTCCGTCCTCGATCAGCGCTTCGAGCCGCAGCCCCAACCGCACCAGCGGCTTGCGCAGAGCTTCCAGCGCTTCCTGCGCCCGTCCGGCGATTTCGATGAAGCTGCCGTCAAGCTGCGCGGCTTCGGTTTCAAGGCCATAGCCAGCTTCCTGCCCGCCGCTCTCATCGCGGGCATAGGCAAGGGCGCGCGCCGCGTTCAGCAGTTCTTCCACCGGGCCGGAGGGCGTGCCTTCCACCACCCGCGCAAGCCAGCCATCGCCTGGCAGGGCCTCTGCTGCCTCGCGTGCCTGCGCAATCGCGCGGGCTCCTTCCTCGTCATAGCTGGCCACATCGGCCAGCCGCGCCGACAGCCCGCGGCGGCGTCCGCGCGATTTGCCTTCCGGCCCGATCACCCAGCGCCGCAGTTCGATCGTCTCGGCGCCCGTCAGCGCGGCCGAAAAGGTTGAATCCGCCGCCTCGAACACGTGGTGGCCTTCGTCGAACACGATCCGGGTTGGCCGTTGCGCCACATCCCGGCCCCTTGCCGCATTCACCATGACCAGTGCGTGGTTGGCGATGACCAGTTCGGCATCGGCCGATGCCCGCGCGGCCCGTTCGATGAAGCATTTGCGATAGTGCGGGCACCCGGCATAGACGCATTCGCCGCGCTGGTCGGTCAACGCCGCGATGCCGCGCTTGCGGAACAGCGTGCCAAGCCACCCCGGCAGATCGCCGCCGATCATGTCCCCGTCCTGACTATAGGCTGCCCAGCGAGCCACGAACTGCGCAAGGATTGCCGCGCGTCCGCCAAACCCGCCCTGCAGCGCATCTTCCAGATTGAGAAGGCAAAGGTAATTCTCACGGCCCTTGCGCACCACCACCGGCGGCTTTCCGTTCCGCGCTGCGGGAAAGGCGCGGCGGCTTTCGCGCCGCAATTGCCGTTGCAGGGCCTTGGTATAGGTCGAGACCCAGACCGTCCCCCCCGATTGCTCTGCCCAGAGCGAGGCCGGGGCGAGATAGCCGAATGTCTTGCCCGTTCCGGTTCCTGCCTGTGCAAGAACCACGTGCGGCTGGCGCTGCTGCTGGCGCGGGGCGAACATGCGCGCAGCCTCGCAGGCATACTCGCGCTGCGCCGGGCGCTGTTCAGCCCCGGCGCCGGTCAATTCGCCAAGACGGGCAATCACGGCCTCGTCGCTCAATACGATCTGCGCAGGCTGGGGCCGGTCGCTTGCCTCTTCCCATTCGGGGAGCTTTGCAAACAGCCAGCGCTCGGCCCGCTGCGGCCTCGCGATGCGCGGCGTCAGCAGGGTGGCCCAGGGCCAGCGCATCCGGACCAGTGCCTGCAATACGGTCCATGCGCCCTCACGCTCGGCCCAGTCTTCGCGCTCGCAGGTGGCCAGCAGGGTCTCGGCGGCCTGTTGCAGCAGCAGCGGAACAGCATCGTCGGCCGCGGGTTCTGGCAGATCGAGCGCGTGGGCCAGCCCCTTGGGCGTCGGCACCATGAACCGCGCCGGATGGACGAAGGCGAACAGTTCCAGCAGATCAAGGCCCGACAGATCGGGATAGCCAAGGCGGCTGGCCACGAGCGGGGCGTTGAGCAGGAGCAGCGGGGTATCGGCCGCCGCCACGATGGCATCGCCTTTGCCCACACCGCGGGTTGCTTCGCCATCGCGCAGCCAGCATCCGCCGTGGCTGGCGTGAATCGCCGGAAGCAGAAGGGCAGGACGCGCGCTCACTGCGCCAGCGTTAGAACAGGAATGGAACAGGGGGCAAGCCCGATCCGGCTTCGCTTAATTCCGCCGCACGGGCGCCGTCCTACACTGCGGGAACCAATACCGGACCGGCGCGAGCCATCCGGCCCATAGTGGAGAATGGGAAATGGCAGTCATCAACACCAATATCGCGGCCGTGCGTGCGGCCAATGCATCCAATTCGGCCAGCAAGATGCTGGGCGTGGCAATGGAACGTCTCTCGACCGGCAAGCGCATCAACGGCGCGAAGGACGATGCGGCGGGCCTTGCGATCACCACCACCATGACCTCGCAGATCAAGGGCATGAGCCAGGGCGTGCGCAACGCCAACGATGGCATCAGCCTTGCGCAGACCGCCGACGGCGCTCTCAACGAAGTAACGGCCATGCTCCAGCGCATCCGCGAACTGGCAGTGCAGGCCGCATCGGGCACCTATCAGGCATCCGACCGCGACGCCATGCAGTCCGAAGTCGAGAACCTCACCAGCCAGATCAGCGAAGTGCTGACCAAGACCACGTTCAACGGCAACAACCTGTTCACGGTTGCCACGAACCCCACGCCGGCCGACAACCTCTCGTTCGTGATCCAGACCGGTGCGGAAACCACGGACAATGTCACGCTGACAAGCGTTGCCTTCGATGGCGACGTGCTCTTCGGAACGGGCAACACGGCCTATACGGCTGGCGGCACGCAGTCGCTCAAGGTCAACGATACGGTCGCGGGCGATGGCAGCGGCGTGGCCAATGCCATCGCCACGATCACCAATGCCGATGCCGCGCTTGCCGCGGTCAGCGCCACGCGCGCGGGGCTTGGCGCCGGGCAGAACCGTCTGGAATCGGTCATCAACAATCTCAACGACAACGTGACCAACCTATCCGATGCCCGCTCTCGCATCATGGATACCGATTATTCGGCGGAAACCACGCAGATGGCCAAGGCGCAGATCCTCAGCCAGGCGTCCACCGCCATGATCGCGCAGGCCAATCAGGCCCAGCAGAACGTGCTCTCGCTCCTGAAGTAACCCCCTTCAGTCGGGCCTCCACGGGAAGGCGGATGCTGCCCTCGCGCGGTGTCCGCCTTCTCGTCGTAGCTTTTGCTTGCGCAAGCGGCTCTGCCGCGCAAAAGGGCGGGCGCTATGACAGACGCCATCATCACCGCCGCCCAGACCTCCAAGGCTTGGCCCTTCGAGGAAGCCCGCAAGCTCATCAAGCGGTATCCCGGCGGCAAACGCGATGCATCAGGCAATCTCGTACCGGTCCTGTTCGAAACCGGATACGGACCGTCGGGCCTGCCGCATATCGGCACTTTTCAGGAAGTGCTGCGCACAACGCTGGTGCGCCGCGCCTACGAGGTGCTGACAGGTGGCCACCCCACGCGCCTCGTCGCCTTCTCGGATGACATGGACGGCCTGCGCAAGGTTCCGGACAACGTGCCCAACAAGCCGCTGCTTGATGCGCACCTGGGCCATCCCCTCAGCCGCATTCCCGATCCGTTCGGCAAGTTCGAAAGCTTCGCGCATCACAACAATGCGATGCTGCGTGATTTCCTCGATCGTTTCGGCTTCGATTACGAGTTCGTCTCGGCCTCGGATCGCTACAATTCGGGTGCCTTCGACGAGGCCCTGAAGAATGTCCTGCGCAACTGGCAGGCGATCATGGACATCATGCTGCCTACCCTGCGTGAGGAACGCCGCAAGACCTATTCGCCGGTCCTGCCGGTGTCGCCCAGCACTGGCGAAGTGCTTCAGGTGCCGGTCGAGGTTGTTGACGCCGAAGCCGGCGTCGTCCGCTTTGCCGACAGCAACGGCGAGACGGTTGAACAGACCGTGCTTGGCGGCAAGTCCAAGCTGCAATGGAAGGTTGACTGGGCAATGCGCTGGGTTGCGCTGGGTGTAGATTATGAAATGTGCGGCAAGGATCTGACCGACAGCGTCACCCAGTCGGGCAAGATCGCCCGCGTGCTTGGCGGCCAGCGCCCAGAAGGACTGATCTACGAGCTTTTCCTCGACGAAAAGGGGGAGAAGATCTCGAAGTCGAAGGGCAATGGCCTGACGATCGAGCAGTGGCTCGAATACGGCAGCGAGGAAAGCCTTGGCTTCTACCTGTTTCGTGAACCCAAGAGCGCCAAGTCGCTGCACGTGGGCATCATCCCGCGCGCGGTCGATGAATACTGGCAGTTCCGCGAGAAGCTGCCCGATCAGCCGGTTGAACAGCAGCTTGGCAATCCGGTGTGGCACCTCCTGCGGGCCAACGGCTATCAGGGCGGCGATGGCGACAGGCTGCCTGTCACTTATGGTCTTCTCCTGAACCTCGTCGGCGTGCTGGGCGCGCAGGCAACGCGCGATCAGGTCTGGTCCTATCTTGGCAACTATGTGGAGGATGCCGATCCTTCGGCGCATCCCGCGCTGGACGGTCTTGTCACCCGCGCGCTTGCCTACAACCGGGATTTCATCGCTCCTACACTCAAGCGCCGCAAGCCCGAAGGCAACGAGGCACTGGCCCTTGCCGCTCTCGATGAGGAACTTGCCGCAACCTCCGACGATGCGAGCGCCGAGGAACTTCAGAACATCGTCTATGAGATCGGCAAGGATCCCCACTACGGATTCGAAACCCTGCGCGACTGGTTCAGGTGCCTTTACGAAACCTTGCTGGGATCGAGCGCCGGGCCACGCATGGGCAGCTTCATTGCGCTTTATGGCATCGGCAATACCCGCAAGCTGATTGCCGAGGCCCTGGAAAGCTGAGCTGCCGGAAGGCTAATCTTCAGCGCGCCGCACGGGTGGAGGCGATCCACCCGTGCACCTTGGCTTCCAGCACTTTCATCGGCAGCGCGCCGCTGCCCAGCACCTGATCGTGGAACTGGCGGATGTCGAAACGCGGGCCAAGCGCCGCCTGCGCTTCGGCGCGCAGCCGCTGAATGGTCAGCGCGCCGATCTTGTAGGACAGCGCCTGACCGGGAATCACGATGTAGCGATCCACTTCCGCTTCCGCATCGCTGCGGCCCATGCCGGAATTGGCCAGCATGTAGTCAACCGCCTGATCGCGGCTCCAGCCTCTGGTGTGAAGGCCGGTATCCACCACCAGACGCATGGCCCGCAGCATCTCGTCATCCAGCGTGCCCCAGTGCGCCATCGGATCCTTGTACAACCCCATCTCATAGCCCAGCGTTTCGGCATAGAGCGCCCAGCCTTCGATATAGGCGGTATTGCCGCCGAACCGCTGAAAATCGGGCAGGGAGGTATTCTCCTGCGCAAGGCTGATCTGGAAATGGTGGCCGGGCGCGGCCTCGTGCAGGTAAAGCGTGGCAATTCCCGTCAGGAATCGGCTCTTGAGATCGTAGGTGTTGAAGAAGAAGGTGCCCGGCTGGTGCCCGTCGGGCGATCCCTGCGCATAGCTGCCGCCCGCCTCGAACTTCGCGCGATAGGGCGGGTAGGGCTGTATCTGCAAGGGCGTGCGCGGCAGGTGCAGGAAATAGCGCGGAGCCAGCGCATCCACCTTGCGGCCGACCTGACGATAGCCTTCGGCCAGTTCCTGCTCGGTTCGGGGGTGAAAGCGCGGATCGCTGCGAATATGATCGAAGAAGCCCCGCAGCGGCCCTGCAAACCCCAGCTTGCGCTTCACCTCGTCCATTTCGCGCTGGATGCGGGCCACCTCTGCAAGGCCCAGTTCGTGCACTTCGTCGGGATCGAGATCGAGGGTCGTGTTGGCCCGCACCAGCGCCCGATACAGCGCCGCACCGCCAGGAAGCGCGGAAAGTCCCACCGTCTCGCGCGCGGCCTTGCGGTATTCGTCTGCCAGAAAATGCCGCAGTTCGCGGTAGGCTGGATAGATCTCGCGCCGGGTGACATTGAAGATCTCGCGCCGCAGGCGGACGCGTTCGGCGGCCGGGATGCTGTCCGGAAAGCGCCGCGCTGCCGCGAAGAAGGGCGATCGCTCCACCGGCTGCGCGAGCAGACCGTCAATCTGGGCAATCATGTTGTCAACGGTAAGGCGGGGCGCGGTCACGCCCCTGTTCATGCCCTCGCGGAATCGGGCTATCGCCTGATCGAACACCTCCGGCAGGGCGCGGTGCCGCGCGATCAGCAGGGCATAATCCTGCGCGCTGTCCAGAGCGATGCCGCTGCCCGGCGAGGATATCTCCGGATAGGAAACATGAAAGCCGCCGAAATGGTGAAACGGCTGGACTTCGCTAATCGCCAGCGCTTCGGGTGTCAGCAAGGCCTGTTCGGCACGCTTGGCATCTTCCAGAACCGCGCGTGAAATCTGCCGTTCGGCATCAAGCTGGTCGGGCGCGATTGCTTCCAGCTCTGCCAGCGTTCGGGCATTGGCGGCGCGGTGCTCGGCGGCAAGGCGCGGCGTGAACAGCATCCGGAAAGCACTGGCGGACACAGGCTTGCCTTGCTGGATCGCCCCCAGAGGATCAAGGCCAAGCATTTCGGCCTGATCGCGCGCAAACAGACGCTCAAGCCTTGCCGTGGCCGATGCTTCCGCGCGCAGCGGGGCTTGTGCCGCAGCTTCTTCCTGCGGTGCCGATTGCCGGGGCTGCGGCGAAGAGGATGCCGGGCTGGCTGCAAGCAATGCAGCGGTGATGGCGCTACCTGTGATCTTCCGGATCGCGCAGGACAGCGGGCTGGCCCCGTCGCTCATTTCCACGGGCGCGCCCTGTACCAGCGGGTCAGAACATACTTGACGCCGCGCACCACCGGCATCCCGGCATGCATGGCGCAGGGGTTGGGTGTGCCGTCGGGCTTCATGTTGTTCCAGATGAGCAGGGCGCCCGGCTGCGGCGGGATCGAAAGGTCGACCTTGGTGAAATCGGTCGTGCCGCCCTCTTCCACCGCGTTGAGATAGGCCATCGCGGTCCAGCTGCGCTGTCCGCCGCGCTTCTGCTCATCCTCCCAGAACGGTTGCGAAGGCAGAAAGTGATCGAAGTGGCCGCGAAACTCCTGGCCCGGCTGGTAGCGCTGCCCCTGTATCGTCTCGCCCAATGCCGGGTCTATGCCCATCAGATCGTCGATGCGCCGCTGAAGCATGAGGATGAAAGGATCGAAAGGGTCCATGTCTCCACTGTAGCTTGTCCGCCCGGTCTTGTCGGTTCCTTTGTAGGTTGGCGAGGGGCGGGCGACCGCATCCACCTTGGCCATCAGCGTCGCGCACTCCGCTTCACTGAAAAACTGCGCAACACCAAAGATTTCCAGACCATCAACCGGAAGCTGATAGACGCCGGGATCAGCCCTGAGCCGCGCACGCACGATTTCCCCGACGCGCCTGAGCGCAATTGTCTGCGATGAAGACTGAGTTTTTCTGCGAAACAGCGACATGCCAATAAACGTCTTGCTTCAATGCCTTCGGCTTCGCAAGAGCCGTCATTTAGTCCGATGTGGACGCTTAACGGCGAAATCCCCAAGCATTTTCTTTATGCTTGGGTTAACCATCCATCATGTTCAAAGAAGATAGCGGTCGCTGAAGGGTTGCAACTGGATACGGATTGAGCGCGGGGCGGCTCGGATTCTTCCAGTCAGAGCGGGGATATGGTGCCCGCAGCAGCCTTCTTTGTCCGGGAGGAGTATTGTTTGGACGCCTTCACCGACATGGAACTCGATAGCCTCAAGCTTGCCGTCGCACTTTACGCGCTCAGGCGCAAACGCGATGATGCCTGCGCGCGCAAGGGTCTGTTCGGAGAGCCAGGATGGGATATCCTGCTCGATCTCTACATTGCCGAACGGCGCAGGACCGATGTTCAGGTTTCCAGCGTCTGCCTCGATGCGGGCGTGCCGTCCACCACGATCCTGCGCTGGATTGCGCGGCTCGAACAGGAAGGCCTGATATATCGCATTGCCGACAGTTGCGATGCGCGCCGCCGCTATGTCCGCCTGACGGAGGATGGGCGTGAACTGATGCGCACTGTCCTGCGATCCATGTCGGGGGTTCTTGCGCCCTGACAAGATCGGCCCCTCTCACCCGCCGGGGTGAAAGAGGCCGATTGTGGCTGAACGAATACGGGAAATGCCCTACCAGAAGAAATCGTAAATAACGTCGACGACTTCTCCTGAATAGATGTCGACCAGCAGGACATCGTCAAAGTAGCGGACCCAGCGATAGGGACCGTAGGCCGGAGGTAAACGGAACGCCCAGGGGTCATTGATCCAGTAACTGCTGGCAAAGAACCCCTGGTTCAGGAAAATGCCGATCGAAAGCCGGTTGTAGCCATAACCCCGGAAAGGTGCGTAATAGGGCGGGAGCCGGAACAGTGCGCGGTTGGCCTGACGGTAGCGGTTCCAGTCATAGCGGTTGTCACGACGCCAGCTGCCATCCCAGCGCCGATAGTCACCCTGATAGCCGCCGCGCGACCAGTTGTTGCCCTGCCAGGAATTGCTTCTCCAATCGTTGCGGCGCCAGTCGTTGTCGCGCCTGCCGCTGTTGGCCCAGGACCCGCCGCGATTGCCGTTCTGCCAGTTGTCGCGCCAGCGTTCGCCGTCGCGCCAGCGGTCGGTGCGGTCCCGGTCGCTATTCTGGCCGTTCCACCAGCTCCCGCGATTGCGCTCGTCCCGCCCCCGGTTACGATCCGTATAGGTGGTGTTTCGGCCTTCGCCGCCGCCGTCGCGGGCCTGATCGCGATTGCGCTCCCGGCTCCAGTCGCGCTCCCTGCCACGCTCACCCGCGCCAGTGCGGTTGTTGGTCCAGCGGCCATCTGCGCTGCCCTGCGCCATTCCCGGAGCCCCTGCAGCAGGATCAGCGCCACGGTTCGCGCCCCAAGAGCCACCGCTGCTCCAGTTCCGCGAGGGGGGCGCGCCGACGGGCACCGATGCGCCGCCTCCATTGGCATTGGCGGTATCGCGCACGGGCGGGGCAGGGGGACTCATGCGTCCGTCCCTGTCCCCACGCCAATCGCCAGACGAGGGGCGCTGCGATGCGGCCGGAAAGGCTGGATTGGCCTGTGCCGATTCCCTTGCGGACCGAGGTGTTCCGGCGGATGCCTGTCCGCGTGGTTCAAATTGCGGCTGCGATGCAGTGCGTGCTCCCATGCCGTCGCCGCCGCGCATCCAGCCGCCCCTTGCGCCGCCATCCCTGCGGCTTTCGACCGCGCCGCTACTGCGCCAGTTCCCGCGCTGCTCGCTTTCCTGCGCCGCAGCCGTGGCAGGAACAGTGGCGGCGGCAATGCCTGCGGCCAGTGCCAGCAGAGCAGCGCTTCTGAAGATTGATTTGTCCGGCATGGTTGCCGACCCTTTCCGCTCGATGAGGCTTCGCCCAAACCGGATGCCTCGATAACTCCCGATAGATGATTCGCGCTGTCGGCTGGCTGAACCGGTAGCGCGCCATTCGTTCATGTTTGCACGGAGAAAGATGAATGGTCCTGGACCTTGAAAGTCTTCCCGGCGATGCCGCGCAGCGCCTTGCCGAAGCCGCGCGCAATCGTCGTCATGCCATGCATACTCCGGTGATCGGCACGTCCGATGGTGATCTGCGCATCATGGTCCTGCGCGAGGCGCATGCCGATCTTGCCTGCCTTCGCTTTCACACTGACCTGCGCAGCCCAAAGGCGGTGCTGATCGGGCAAGGGGCGGCTGTCTCTGTGCTGGCCTATGATCCGGTCGAGCGCGTGCAACTGCGCATGAAGGGCACCGGGCGCATCGAGCATGAAGGGCCGGTGGCCGATGCCGCATGGGCATGTGCGGCCGCATCAAGCCGCAGATGCTATTTGGCCGAGGCGGGGCCGGGGGCTGAGCTTGGCAGGCCCGGTTCGGCATTGCCCGAAGCCTTGCTCGATCGCGCGCCGCTGCTGGAAGAAACGCTGCCGGGACGGGCGCATTTCGCCGTACTGCTGGTCGAAGTTCTCAGTCTTGACTGGCTGCGCCTCACGCATCGGGGCGGGGAACGCGCCCGCTTCGCCCGCAGCCATGCCGCTGCGCCGTGGGAAGGGGCATGGGTAGCGCCCTGATCGGGCCTTCCTGATACAGGAAAGGCCCCGCAACCGCCCTGTTCAGATGCGGATGCGGGGCCTTCTCCGCTCAGGTCGTCAGGCGCATCAACGGGTCAGCTTCTTGTAGGCAAGCCGTGTGGGACGGTCTGCCGCATCGCCAAGACGGCGCCGCTTGTCCTCTTCATAGGCGGCAAAGTTGCCCTCGAACCATTCGACGTGGCTGTTGCCCTCGAAGGCGAGGATGTGCGTGGCCAGACGGTCAAGGAAGAAGCGGTCGTGGCTGATGACCACGGCGCACCCGGCGAAGTTCTCGATCGCGTCTTCCAGCGCCGCCAGCGTTTCGACGTCAAGGTCGTTGGTCGGTTCGTCGAGCAGGAGGACGTTGCCGCCTTCCTTCAGCATCTTGGCCATGTGCACGCGGTTGCGTTCACCGCCCGAAAGCTTGCCGACGTTCTTCTGCTGGTCCTGACCCTTGAAGTTGAACGCACCGACATAGGCGCGCGTCGACATGTCCTGACCGTTGACCTTCATGTAATCGAGGCCGTCCGAGATTTCCTCCCAGACGTTCTTCTTGGGGTCAAGATGGTCGCGGCTCTGGTCGACATAACCCAGATGCACGGTTGAACCGATTTCGATGGTGCCGCTGTCGGGCTGTTCCTTGCCGGTGATGATCTTGAACAGGGTGGACTTGCCCGCGCCGTTCGGCCCGATCACGCCCACGATGCCGCCCGGCGGCAGCGTGAAAGAAAGGTTCTCGAACAAGAGCTTGTCGCCGTAGGCCTTGGAGATGTTCTTGGCTTCGATCACCTTGCCGCCAAGGCGTTCGGGCACCTGAATGACGATCTGCGCCTTGCCCACGGGGCGGTTGTCCTGCGCGTTCTGGAGTTCCTCGAACTTGCGGATACGCGCCTTGGACTTGGTCTGGCGCGCCGCCGGGGTTTGCCGGATCCATTCGAGTTCGCGTTGCAGGGCTTTCTGCTTGCCGCTTTCCTCGCGCTCTTCCTGTTCAAGGCGCTTGGCCTTCTTTTCGAGGTAGGTCGAGTAGTTGCCTTCGTAGGGGAAGTATTTGCCCCGGTCGAGTTCGAGGATCCAGCCCACCACGTTGTCAAGGAAGTAGCGGTCGTGGGTGATCATCAGCACCGCGCCCGCATATTCCTTGAGGTGGTTTTCAAGCCATTCCACGCTTTCCGCGTCAAGATGGTTGGTCGGTTCGTCCAGCAGCAGGATGTCGGGCTTCTGGATCAGCAGACGGGTCAGCGCGATGCGGCGCTTTTCACCGCCCGAAAGGCTTTCCACCGACCAGTCGCCCGGAGGGCAGCGCAGTGCTTCCATCGCGATCTCAAGCTGGTTGTCGAGCGTCCAGCCGTCCACCGCGTCGATCTTGGCCTGAAGATCGCCCATTTCCTCCATCAGCGCGTCGAAATCGACGTCTTCCGGCGGATCGGCCATGATGTTCGAGATTTCGTTGAACCTGTCCACCAGATCGGCAGTTTCGCGCGCGCCGTCCTTGACGTTTTCGAGAACGGTCTTGGTCGGATCGAGCTGCGGCTCCTGCGGCAGGTAGCCCACGGTGATGTTCTCGCCCGGCCAGGCTTCGCCGGTGAAGTCGGTATCGATCCCCGCCATGATCTTCATGAGCGTGGACTTGCCCGCGCCGTTGGGGCCGACGATGCCGATCTTGGCGCCCTGATAGAATTGCAGGCTGATGTTGTTGAGCACCGGCTTCTGCGCGCCGGGGAAGGTCTTCGTCATGTTCTTCATGACGTAGGCGTATTGGGCAGCCATCTGTGGTCCTTGGATCTCTGGCAAAAGGGCTTTGCGCCGCCTCTACCTGCTGGGAACCGTGCGGGCAAGCGGCGCCTGACGATCGGCGCTCTCTCTTCCGTCTCCCTGCACTTCGGTGCGGGGCAAAGGCAGCGGCACGGCAGGCAACAAGGGTGGGCGGAGGGGCTTGGCAGGCAGGCACCACCGCTTTAGGCACCGTTTAATGCGAAACCAGTTCCGTGCCCTAGCGCTTGCCGCCGCCGCCATGACCACCGCCATTCCCTTTGCCGCGCGGGCGCAGGAACCTCAAGGCGACGTCGCATGGGATATTCTAGCCGGGCTGACCAGCGAAGTCGGGCCGCGCATGCCCGGTACCGAGGCCGAAGCGCGGGCGCGGGTCTGGGCCGAGGCGCGGCTCAAGGCACTGGGTTTCAGCAATGTCGTGGCCGAACCTTTCACTTTCCGCGGCTATTTGCGCGGACGCGATGAAGCCAGCCTGGTTGCGCCCATTCCGCTCCGGCTC
The DNA here is from genome assembly GCF_003171715.1 of Novosphingobium meiothermophilum. Lineage (GTDB taxonomy): Bacteria > Pseudomonadota > Alphaproteobacteria > Sphingomonadales > Sphingomonadaceae > Novosphingobium > Novosphingobium meiothermophilum. The sequence continues at coordinate 257,675 of NZ_QGHL01000007.1, forward strand.
GCCATTACGGCGCTGGGCTACAGCGGCACCACGCCCGATAAGGGGATTGAGGGTGAGGTGGTCTATTTTCCGACCCTCGACGCGCTCAGGGCAGCGCCTGCCGGATCGCTCACCGGCAAGATCGTCTTCATCGATCACGCGATGAAACGCACGCAGGATGGCAGTGGCTATGGCCCCTATGGCGCTGTGCGGCGGCAGGGCCCGGCCATTGCCGCAGGCAAGGGCGCGATGGCCGCGGTGATCCGTTCCATCGGAACCGACAGCCATCGCAATCCGCATACCGGCAGCACCAGTTTCCCGGAAGGCGTGAAGCCCATCCCGGCAGGCGCGGTTTCCAACCCCGATGCCGATCTCATCGCGCGCATCGCCCGCAGCGGCAAGCCTATGCGCCTGAACCTCGTAATGACGGGCAGAACGACCGACAACCTGCCATCGGGCAATGTCCTTGCGGAATTGCCGGGGCGCGATCCCTCGCTGCCGCCGATCCTGCTGGGCTGCCATCTGGATAGCTGGGATCTTGGCACCGGGGCTATCGACGATGCCGCAGGCTGCGCGATCATCACGGCGGCTGCGCTCAACGTTCACAAGACACAGCAGCCCTTGCGCACGATCCGGCTGCTGTGGGCCGGGGCCGAGGAACTGGGAGGCTGGGGTGGGCGCGCCTACGCCCAGCGCCACACCGAACCACATGCCCTTGCCATGGAAAGCGATTTCGGCGCAGGCAGGGTCTGGCGCGTGAGCTTTGCCATGGCGGACATGAACAAGCCTCTGGCAGACCGCATTGCCGCCGCGCTTGCCCCGCTCGGCATCGTGCGCGGCGAAGGGAAAGCCACGGGCGGCACCGATGTCCGCCCGGTGATCGAGCGGCAGAAGCTGGCTGTCGTCGATCTCGATCAGGATGGCACGCATTACTTCGATCTGCACCACACGCCCGATGACACGCTCGACAAGGTCGATGCCGCCGATCTCGCCCAGAACGTGGCAGCGTGGACGCAAACCCTGTCCATCCTGGCCAACGAGGCCGGAACGATTTCGGCGACGCCCTGACGTCAAACCTCTTCGGGGAACTCCAGCACCGTGGTCATCCCGCTGCTGCCATCGATGGTCAGCGTGCCGCCAAGCTGCATGGCAAGACCCTGAATGATCGTCGTGCCAAGGCCGCGCCACGGCTTTGGCTCGGCAGGCTCTGGACAGGAACCCCGGCCATTGTCCGAGATCGTGAGGCATAGCCGCTTCCCGGCAACCCTCTCCAGCCGCAGCACGACTTCGCCCGGCTGCCCTTCGTCAAAGGCATGGCTCATGGAATTGTTCAGCACTTCGGTGATGAGCAGCATCAGCGTCATCAGCCGGTCCACCGCGATGCGGGCATCCACGGCCTCGACGAAGATGGTCACATCGGTCGCACCTGCCACATCCTGCGCTTGCTGAACCACTTTGGCGATCTGGTCGGGAAGGGACAGCCCATGCGCGGCGGGATCGTATAGTTGGCGATGCACCCTGCCCATGAGTTCGATCCGCGCGTCCGCGCTGCCGAGGACGCCCAGCGCGACTGCGGGATCACGCTCGATCTGCCTGCGCTGCAAGCGGAGCATGGCGGAAATCGAGGCGAGGTTGTTGGCTACGCGGTGCTGAAGCTCCTTGAACAGCAAGGTGCGCTGTTCGGCCATCGCTGCCAGTTCCCGCTGGCTTTCGACCAGCTTTTCCTGCCGCTGCTGCAAGCCGTGGATAAGAAGGATGTCCACCAGCAGAACCGTGGCGAAGAACGCCAGCGCGGTTGCCACGGGCGCGTTCAGGGTGAAACTGCCCAGCGGCTCTATGAAGAAATACCACGCCGCCAGCAGGCTGAGCGCGGCACTCAGCACGGCAGGGCCGCGTCCTGCGAGAAACGCGGTGAGGATTACAGCCGGAAAGAACGTGAGAAACGGAAATCCCGGCGGCAACAACCGGTCCGAGGCAAACCTGACAATCACCGCCAGCGCGGACAGCGCAATGGCGAGCAGATAGCCCGCAAGCCTGTTCCTTACCGGTTTCGTCAGGGTGCGCTGCTTCAGGCCCATGTCCCCTTGGGGTTATCCACACCTGCGCTGCTTTGGCAATTGCGCACTCATGGGCAGGCAAGAAGGCCCGCCAGTGACGCTGGCGGGCCTCAGTGTTCTCATGCCTGTGCGGTGCAGCGCTGGCTCAGATCCGCTCGATGATGATGGCGGGCGCCATGCCGCCAGCCGCGCACATCGTGACCAGGCCATAGCGCCCGCCCGAACGCTCCAGTTCATCGAGTGCGGTGCCGATGAGGATGGAGCCGGTCGCACCGATGGGATGACCAAGTGCCATTGCGCCGCCGTTGATGTTCACTTTCTCGCGGTCGAGATCGAGGTCGCGGATGAACTTCTCGGCCACCACCGCAAAGGCTTCGTTGATCTCCCAGACGTCGATGTCATCCTTCGTCAGTCCGGCCTTGGCCAGAACCTTCCTCGCGGCCGGAACCGGGGCATTCAGCATCAGCGTGGGATCATCGCCCTGATTGGCATAGGCCACGATCCGCGCGCGCGGCTTCAGGCCATGCTTTTCGGCGTAGGCGGGCGATACGATCAGCAGCGCTGCCGCGCCGTCCACCACGCCCGATGAATTGCCGGCATGGTGGAAATGCTCGATCTTGAGGTCGGGATAGCGCCGGTTGATCTGCTTGCGGAAGGTGGTGCCGCCAAGATCGAAGTCCGCCATGGCGGCAAAGCTCGGCTTGAGTGCGGCCAGTCCTTCGGCGGTGGTTTCCGGCCGCGGAAACTCTTCGTGATCGAGCGCAACCGAGCCGTCCTCGTTATAGACCGGGACGACCGACTTGGCGAAGCGGCCTTCCCGGATGGCGCGGTCGGCACGCTGCTGGCTGACCAGCGCCAGCGCATCGAGCGCTTCGCGGCTGATGCCTTCCATGCTGGCGATTGCATCGCCGCACACGCCCTGATGCGATTGCGGATGCAGCGCATCAAGCGCCATGTTGCCCGAACCCATTCCCAGCGGCCTGATCCCGGCATTGGCCTGTTCGGCGGCATGGGCCTGCGTGAAGCTCATCATTTCGGTGCCGCCTGCGATAACGCAGTCTTCCATGCCCGACATGACCGATGCACAGGCAAGGTTCACCGAAGTGATCCCGCCGCCGCAGAACCGGTCAAGCGTCGTTCCGCTGGCGGAGATATCGTAGCCTGCGGCCAGTGCTGCCATGCGGCCCAGATCGCCGCCTTGCTTTCCCACTTGCGAAGAAGTGGACCAGATGATGTCGTCGACGGTCGATGTGTCGAGGTTGTTGCGCTCCTTCAGGGCCTTGAGCACGGTGGCTGCAAGGTGCTGTGGGTGAAGGTGCGACAATGCGCCCTTGCCGGGCTTGCCGATTCCGCGCGGGGTTCGGACGGCGTCGATGATGTAGGCTTCTGGCATGACATGCTCTCCGGGCAGTTATTTAACCGTTCGATTAACGCACGCTGCCCGCAGGTGCAAGCCTTATCCCCAAGGCTCGACAGGCAGCGCGCAACATGCAACCCTTGCCGTCATCATCACAACGAGGCCCCATGCTTCACCACGAACTGCTTGAACAGGCGCGCGGATTTTCCGGCGCCATCATTGCCCTTCGACGCGCGATCCATGCCGAGCCGGAACTGGGACTGCACACGCCGAAAACGCGCGACAAGGTGCGGGCGGCGCTGGCCCATCTGCCGCTCATCTGGCGTGAAGGGCCGTCCACCACCGGTCTGGTTGCCACGCTGAAGGGGCGTGCCGGACCGGGCCGCAGGGTGCTCCTGCGGGGCGACATGGACGCATTGCCCATGAACGAGGAAACCGGGCTGGACTTCGCATCCACCATACCCGGTGCAATGCACGCCTGCGGCCATGATACGCACACGGCCATGCTGGCAGGCGCTGCCGAAGTGCTCTGCGCGCGGGCCGACCAGCTTGCGGGCGAGGTGCAGTTCATGTTCCAGCCCGGCGAGGAAGGGTTTCACGGCGCGCGTTTCATGCTGGATGACGGGCTGATTGATCCTCTGCCCGATGCGGCCTTTGCGCTGCATGTCATGCCCAACAGCCCGCATGGGCTGGTGGCGGGCAGGGCAGGGGCGCTGCTGGCTTCGGCCGACCAGTTCGACGTGGTTGTCGAGGGGCGTGGCGGCCATGCCTCGATGCCGCACGATGCGCTTGATCCCGTGCCCGTTGCCTGCGAAATCGTGACCGCACTGCAAACCGCCGTCACCCGCCGATTTCCGGTCAGCGATCCGGTCGTTGCCACGGTGGCGAAGATCGAGGCGGGCACCGCGCACAACGTGATTGCCGACCGCGTGGCCATGCGCGGGACGCTGCGCACGCTTTCGCCGGCAAACCGCGCCCGGCTGCGCGAAGTGCTGGAACAGATCGCCAGCCATGTCGCGGCTGCCCACGGCATGACTGCCAGCGTCACCATCACCCCAGGCTTTCCCGTGACCGTCTGCGATGCCCGTGCGGTTGATCTGGGGGAAAGGGTGGTGCGTGAAATCGCGGGTGCGAAGGGCTTTCACCGGCTGGACCACCCGATCATGGGGGCAGAGGATTTTTCCTACGTGCTTGAGCGCGTGCCCGGTGCGATGTTCTTCCTTGGCGTGGCGCACGAAGGGGTGGACTGGCGTTCGTGCTGCTCGATCCATTCGACGAGGATGATTGTCGATGAAAGCGTGCTGCCGCTGGGCGCTGCGGTGCTTGCGGGCTGCGCCGAGCGCTTTCTGGCCGAAGGCTTTTCCGGATGACCGAAGTTATCTGGTGGAATGGCGTCATGCCCTCGCTTGAGCGGCTGACCCGGCTGGGCAGCACATCCATGCCCGCGCATATCGGCATCGAGTTCGTCGATTGCGGCCCGGACTGGCTGCGTGCGCGCATGCCGGTCGATCATCGCACCCACCAGCCCTACGGACGGCTTCACGGCGGCGCATCGGTGGCGCTGGCAGAAACCATCGGTTCGATGGCAGGCGCGATGGTGGTCGATCCGGAGCGCTTCCTTGGCGTGGGCATGGAGATCAACGCCAATCATGTCCGCCCGGTGCGCGAAGGCTGGGTCTATGCCACGGCCCGGCCCGAAGCGCTGGGGCGCACCAGCCATGTCTGGTCGATCAGGATCGAGGACGAGGGCGGCAGGCTGGTGTGCATCTCGCGCCTGACGCTGGCGATCATCCCGGTTGAACGGAAATGAACTTCGCGCAAGGATTTTCCCCAATGACAGAAGCCGGCGAAGATGGCCGCGTGATCCCCTTGTCGGGTATTCACAACTTTCGCGATTATGGTGGCTATGCCGCTCGCGCCGGGCGCCTGCGCCGGGGTGTGCTGTGGCGTTCGGGCCATCACAGCGAGGCCACCGAGGATGATCTGGCGCAGGTTGCCCGGATCGGCCTGGCCACGGTGATAGACTTGCGCGGCGACAGCGAGCGTCGCCAGAACCCGTGCCGCCGTCCGCCCGGTTTTGCGGGCGAAGTCCTGTTTCATCCGGGCGAGACGGCCATGCAGGCTGGCGGCGCTCCCGGCCGCGCTGTGCACGAGGAAGCCGCCGCCGAAGTGCGCAGCGCCGCCGATGCCCGCCGCGCCATGGAAGCGCTCTACCGGACCCTTCCCTATCGGCCGGTTCTCGTTGGCACTTTCCGGCTCTATATGCGCGCCCTTGCCGAAAAGCCTTGCCCAAGCCTGCTGCACTGTCTGGCAGGCAAGGACCGCACGGGCCTTGCCGCCGCGCTGGTTCATCATCTGCTGGGCGTCCATCGCGATGACGCCATGGCCGATTATCTCCTGACCAATAGCGCCGGCAACGCCGAGGCCCGGATCGAAGCTGGTGCGCGCCATGTGCGCGAAGGCTTCGGGCGCGATATGGAGGATGCGGCCATCCGCGTGCTCATGGGGGTTGAACCCGCTTTCCTCGATACGGCGCTTGGCGCCATTGCCGAAAGTCACGGCAGCCTTGAAGCCTATGCCGCCGATGTGCTTGGTGTGTCGTCCGATCTGCTTGCTGCGATGGAGCGCAATCTTGTCGAGGCGTAACCGGGCGCCCGGTTTGCGGCGGAAAGATTTTCTCGGTCCTTCCTGAGGAAAAACCGCCCTGCGCGGACTCGCTTTTGCCGCACCATCTGCCTATTTCGCGGCCATGATGCCGCCGCCGGTCAAGGCTCGCGATCGGCGTCTCAGACCGACAGGATGATTGCCATGGCCACCACGCACAAGACCCGAATGCTCATCATCGGCTCCGGCCCCGCCGGGCTTTCCGCCGCAATCTACGGTGCGCGTGCGGGCATGCAGCCGATCGTGGTGCAGGGGCTTCAGCCGGGCGGGCAGCTTACGATCACGACCGATGTCGAAAACTATCCCGGCTTCCGCGACGTGATTCAGGGGCCGTGGCTCATGCAGGAAATGCAGGCCCAGGCCGAACATGTCGGCACTCGCATGATCTGGGACACGATCCTTGATGTCAGCCTTGAAGGACCGCCGTTCCGCGCCACGGGCGACAGTGGCGACATCTATGAAGGCGATGTGCTGGTCATTGCCACGGGCGCGCAGGCCAAGTGGCTTGGCGTTCCCGGCGAACAGGAGTTTTCGGGCAAGGGCGTATCGGCCTGCGCGACATGCGACGGCTTTTTCTATCGCGGCAAGAAGGTGGTGGTCATCGGCGGGGGCAATACCGCCGTGGAAGAGGCGCTTTACCTGACCAACCATTCACCCGACGTGACGCTCATCCACCGCCGCGATTCGCTGCGCGCCGAAAAGATCCTTCAGGACCGCCTCTTTGCGCACCCGAACGTCAAGGTGCTGTGGAACCGGAAGGTTGACAGCTTCGTGGGCGAGGATGGCAAGGGGCTGACCGGCGTGAAGCTGATCGATACCGTGACGGGCGAGGAATCGCTTGTGGAAACCGATGGAGCCTTCGTTGCCATCGGCCATGCGCCCGCAACGGAACTGTTCAAGGGCAAGCTGGAACTCGACGCCAACGGCTACATCGTCGTCGAGCCGGGCACACCCAAGACCGCAATCCCCGGTGTCTTTGCCTGTGGTGACGTGATGGATCACACCTATCGTCAGGCCGTGACGGCGGCAGGCACCGGCTGCATGGCCGCGCTCGATGCTGAACGCTTCCTCGCCGAACATGACTTCAAGGCAGCGCAGGCGGCCAAGGTCTGAACCGGCGTTGCCGATCGGCTGCGAGGAGGCGGGGTATCCGTCAGCAAGCCCGACCGGCCAAGTCCTTTCGTTCCAGCATGTCCACCAGCCGCGCGTGCAGCCATTCGCGCGCGGCAGCGTCTGAAAAGCTGTGCGATGCGCTGTCGACATGCTCGATGCGCGGATCGGCGCGGTCCCACACCTCGGCGAACATCTGCGCTGTCCGGTCGCCACATGCCAGCAGGATCGAAACCGGCCCGTCGAATGCGGCAAGGCCGGTGCTCATTTCGGAAACCAGTCCGGCCGGGGCCGCGGGCTTCGTGGCGGCCGCGCTGCGCAGTCCCTTCGCCAGCTTGCCAAGGTTAACCCCGCCGGTAAGCAAACGCCAAACCTCGCGCGGGTTCGTGAGCTTGGCGATATAGCGGCGGCGGATGGCCGATGCGGGCATGGTCTGCGGCGCTTCTTCCCCGTCAATTGTCCAGGGATTGGCCAGCACCAGCCCTGCCAGTGGCAGCTCGCGGGCAAAGAGCATGAGGGCGGTGGCCGCATCGCAGTTGCCAAAGGCCACCACGCGCGAGATGTGCGGTGCCGCTGTCCTGAACGCGGCAAGGGCGGCGGCAATATCGGGTGCGCAATGGCGGAAGGTGGGGTTCTCGCCCTCGCTGTCGCCAACCCCGCGCCGGTCATAGCGGAACACCGGAAAGCCTTCGCGGGCCAGACGTGCGGCCAGTTGCGCCTGCCCGCACCATGCGCCGGATCGCAGTTCGTTGCCGCCGGAAACCAGCAGAAGTCCAGTCGCGCCACTGGCCTCGCCAATGTCGAGCGTGCCGAAGAGTTGCGCACCCTCGCACCGGAAAGTCAGGTGCCGCCGGGTCATGGAGCCACTTCCTCCAGAACGATTCGGGCCAGAGCCGCCGACTGATCGGGGGCAGCCGCTGGTTCGGCGCGCAGCCACAATCCGGCTCCGCCCAGTTCACTCTGCGCGATGATGCGCTGCCCTTCGATTTCGGGTGTTGTGTTCTCCAGTCCGGCTATCAGCGACGGCCCGCAGTGCCAGCCTGCCAGTTCCAGACCCGTTTCGCGTCCCTGCTCCAGAAGCTCGGCTGCGTTCTCGGCTCGCCCGGCTTCACGCGCGGCGATGGTGCGGGCGCGCAGCAACTGGCGGAGGATGCTTGCCCCTTTGACCGGTTCCAGCACCATGCCCGGAAGCACCTTGGGGAAGACCAGCGCACCGCCGCGCACGGCCAGCACATCACTGGCCCGGAAATGGCTTGCAGCCAGAGCCATGGCGCGCCGCCAGCCGTGAAGGCTCTGCGCCGAAAAATCCTGCTGGCTTTCGTTGCAGCCCGGCAGATCGGGCAGGAAGCAATCTGTCCCCGCCGCATCCAGCAGGCGCATGGTATCGACCAGCATCCGCCGCATCCGGTTGGCCTCGTCGAAAAGCGGCGGAACGATCAGCAGGCGGACCTTGCGACGCCGATCGAATGCGAGGGCATATTCCATGCTCTGTCCGTGCGGGCCGGGACAGGGCCATGGAGCGATGGAACCGGCGGTCACGCCGATCTCACCCCGGCAGCCTCTGCGCCAGCTTCGCTTCCAGAAACGCGGTCAGATTGCCAAAGGTTTCGAGCAGTTCGCCGTCAACCTCGTCATCTTCGATCACGATGTCGAGGCGATCCTCTATTTCCGTCAGCAGGCCAGCCACGGCCATTGAATCCAGTTCGGGCAGATCGCCAAACAGGCCGGTCGAAGCATCAAATCCCGCCACACGCTCGGCCGAAAGGCCCAGAACGTCCTGAAGGATTGCGCGAAGAGTGCGGTCAATATCGCTCATCAGGCCCCGTTTGCAGTTCGATTGCGCCTTGCTGCGCCTTGCTTCAATGTGCCCTTAGACACCCGGATTTGCCGATACAAGAGGCAGCGGCGCCGACCCGGCCGGAGCTTTTCGTGCCAGCGCGGTTCCTGCAAGCGCCCTCAGCATGGCCGGCCAGTGGCGGACGGCACCCTTGCGCCACGCCCGCAACCGCCAGCGAGGCCGCACCTCTTCCATCCAGTCACGCTTGTAGGGATCGTCCCCGGTGCCGAAGTCGATCAGGGCAACCTTGTCGGTGTCGATCACGTGCTCGAACATCGCCGCGCTCAGCAGGGTGCCGGGCGATGCCTTGCGGAAGCGTTCGTCGTGGGCCAGCTTGTGAATGAAGGCGGTTTCGCCTTCCACGGTCCAGAACTGCGCTGCCACCGGTTGGCCATTGATGCGGGCAATGCCAAGTCTCAGCCGCCCGGCGGCGCCATCCGCCTGCGCCCAGCAGCGCAGAAAGTCGGGCGATCCTTCGCCGGGCTTCCAGCTCAGTCGGTAAACCGTTTCGTAGGCGTCCCATTCGCCGGGATCGAAGCGCGATGATATATTCAGTGATACCACACCCTTGCGACCCTTTCGTCGCACCGTTTCGCGCAAGGCGCCTGGCCTTTGCGCCCAGTATTCGGCAAAACTTCGCCCCTTGACGGGAAGCACGTGGTTCAGGTCGCAGACCTGTGAAAGCACGATCCAGCCCGCCCGGCGAAAGGCAACGCCAAGCGCGGCAGCATCCGCTTCGGGCATTGGTGCAAAACTTGCCCGGCCTGCGGGCAATGTTCGTGCAATGTCGTAAAGAAGGCTGCTTTCACCAAGTGGACAAACGAAAAAGCTGTACCAGTTTGCCAGTGCCTCCGCCCCGTCATGGGCTTCGATCCAGGGCAGGACGGCAACGCCCTTATCTCCGGTCGCGAGGCTGATGCGCGCCTTTGACCGGTCAAGGCAATGGTCGGCAAGAAGCGCCAGCCAGTCCATCCGCTCGAACGGCGAAGCGCCTTGCACGCCAAGAACCCGCGTGTCGGCTTGCGCTTCGGCAAGACTGGCATGATAGACGTTCACTACGATCTGCATTCCTCTGCCGAGACCTGCGTGCCCGAAAGCCCCGATCCCACCGTCTTTCCGCTCGATCACCTCGCCTTGCGCGGCGAACGCGGCGCGCCCGCGCTGGTGTTGCGGCATGCAAGGCTTAGCCATGAACAGTTAAACGCGCGTGTAGGCAGCCTTGCCGCGTGGCTGAAGGCGCGCATTCCCGAAACTGGCGCAAGGATTGCCACCTGGCTGCCCAAGACCGAACTGGCCTGTATCATGCCGCTGGCAGCAGTCCGCGCCGGTCTGGTCCATGTGCCGATAAATCCCCTGCTGAAGCGGGCGCAGGTTGCGCACATCCTTGGCGACAGCGGGGCTGCGATGCTCATTTCGAACAGGGCGCGCCTTGAAACACTTGAGGCTGGCGACGCGCCTTGCCCCTGCATGGAGGAGGGCGGGGCATGGGAAGAGGTCGGTGCGCTGGCCGGGCAGTTGCCTCCCTCTGACGCCCGACCGGAAAGCCTTGCCGCCATCCTCTATACCAGCGGATCGACCGGGCGGCCCAAGGGCGTGATGCTCAGTCAGGCCAACCTCTGGCTCGGCGCGGTCAGCGTTGCGCATTACCTGAAACTTGGCCCGCATGACCGGGTTCTGGCGGTCCTGCCGCTGGCGTTCGATTATGGACAGAACCAGTTGCTTTCCACATGGTATGCGGGCGGCAGCGTGGTGCCGCTCGATTACCTGACCCCGCGCGATGTGGTAAAAGCGGTCGCGCGGCACGCCATAACCACCATTGCGGCTGTTCCGCCGCTCTGGCTGCAACTGGCCGAAGTTGATTGGCCGGTCGATGCGGTAAGATCGCTCAAGCGGCTGACCAACAGTGGCGGCGCGCTTACACCCTCGCTCGTGCGCGGCCTGCGCACCCGTTTTCCCGATGCGGACCTTTATCCCATGTATGGTCTGACCGAAGCCTTCCGCTCAACGTATCTTGATCCTGCGCTGGTCGATGCGCATCCCACATCTATCGGCAGCGCCATTCCCTTTGCCGAGATCCTCGTCGTCAATGACCGGGGCGAGGAGGCCGGGACCGGAGAGGAGGGGGAGCTGGTCCACGCCGGCCCGCTGGTGGCACAGGGTTACTGGCGCGATGCCGAACGCACCGCCGAGCGTTTCCGGCCCGCGCCCGCCTTCTCGCGCCTTGGGGGCACTGCTGTCTGGTCGGGTGACAGGGTGACGCGCGACGCGCAGGGACTGCTGCATTTCGTGGGGCGGCGCGATGCCATGATAAAGACCAGCGGCAATCGCGTCAGCCCGCAGGAGGTTGAGGAAGCGGCCGTGGCGACAGGCATCGTTGCAGAGGCAGTGGCAATTGGCCTGCCTGATCCGCAACTGGGACAGGCGATCCACCTCGTCGCACGGCTGGCTGCGGGGGCAGATCCCGATGCGCTGCTCCCCGCCCTGGGCAGCGCATTGCCCAATTTCATGGTGCCGCGCCACGTGCACTGGCGCGCGGTCATGCCGGTCAGCCCCAATGGCAAACTTGATCGTGTGGCGCTGGCGGCTGAACTGGCCGAAGGAGCGCGGACATGAAACCGCTTGGACCGATACCAGCAGGCTTTGGAGCAATCGATGGTGTGCTGGCCGTCGATGGCCGCAAGGTAACAGACCTGGTGGCAGAGGCTGGCGGGACCCCGCTCTTTGTCTATTCAAGCGCCATGCTGAGCGCACGCATGGGCGCTCTGCGTGCGGCCATGCCAAAGCGGCTTTCCATCCATTATGCAGTCAAGGCAAATCCTTACGCGCCGTTGCTGAGGCATATGGTGAGCCTTGTCGATGGGTTTGACATTGCATCGGGCGGTGAACTGGCAATCGTGAAAGAAGCCGGGATCAATCCGGAGAAGGTCAGTTTTGCCGGGCCGGGCAAGCGCGATGCCGAGATCGAGATCGCCATTGCGGCAGGCGTCACGCTCAACCTGGAATCCGAAGGGGAAGCAGAGCGGGCGTTCGCCATTGCCGACCGGCTTGGCGTGATCCCGCAACTGGCGGTGAGGGTGAACCCCGATTTCGATCTCAAGGGATCGGGCATGAAGATGGGCGGCGGGGCCAAGCCGTTTGGCGTCGATGCCGCGCGAGTGCCCGCACTGGTGCGCCGCATCATGGCAACAGGGGCGAACTGGCGGGGCTTTCACATCTTTGCCGGAAGTCAGGCGCTGGATGCAGGCGCGATCATCGAGACGCAGGCGCAGACACTTGCCCTTGCTGCGCGACTTGCAGACGAAGCTGGCGCGGTGCTGCCAAAGTGCAATCTGGGAGGCGGCTTCGGGATACCGTATTTTCCGGGTGATGAACCGCTCGATATCGCGGCGGTCGGCGCAGCCCTCGATGAACGGTTTGCCAACCTTCCCGCTGCGCTCAAGGATACAGCGTTCTGCATCGAACTTGGCCGCTATCTCGTTGGCGAAGCCGGGGTTTATCTGGCGTCGGTGGTTGACCGCAAGGAAAGTCACGGAGAAGTCTATCTCGTTACCGATGGCGGTCTGCATCACCAGCTTGCCGCATCGGGCAATTTCGGCACAGTCGTGCGCCGCAACTATCCCAGCGCCATTGCCACGAGGTTCGGGGCGGCGGCGGAAGAAGAGGCGAACATCGTGGGCTGCCTGTGCACGCCGCTTGACCGGCTGGCCGACAAGGGCGGCTTCCCGCGCGCCGATGTGGGCGATCTCGTGGCGGTGTTCTGCGCTGGGGCCTATGGCGCCACGGCCAGCCCGGCAATGTTCCTGGGTCAGGGACCGGCGCGCGAAATCCTTGTCTGACGGGGCCAATTGTGACTGGGCCGTCTATGAGGTCCGACGGCGCCTGAAAGGCCGCCAGAACCGGCGATTAACCGTTCGATATGTGGCAGTCCCGATGTGGCACAAGGGTCAGCGCCGCCTTGGCGTCACCTCTTGCAGCAATCAAGGCTAACGCAATCTTCACCCTTTTTGGCGATAGCCGGTGATGAATTGCGGTCCTTGCGCCCCGGCCACCGGCCGGACGCCGCAGGGCATATCGCAGCAAGAAGGAATGGCCATGCCCTTGAATGCCCGCGTAACCCGTATGCTTGCCGGAACGGCAATGCTCAGCCTTGCGCTTGCGGGATGCGGCGGAGCGGGGGGCGGTCAGCAGCTTCCGCCTGCCTCGTTCGTGGCCCTTCAGGAAGGGCCGGGCGAGGAATACGTCATCGGCCCGCTCGATGAACTGACGATCTTCGTGTGGCGCAATCCCGAACTGGGCGCTTCGGTGCAGGTGCGGCCCGATGGCCGGATCACCACGCCGCTCATCACCGACATGCCCGCCGTGGGCAAGACGCCCTCGATGCTGGCAGAGGACATCAAGCTCCAGCTTTCGCAGTATATTCAGGAGCCGATCGTCTCGGTCATCGTCAACAAGTTTGCCGGAACCTTCAGCCAGCAGGTGCGCATCGTCGGAGCGACCGAAAAGCCTGCCTCGATCCCGTTCCGTGCCAACATGACGCTGCTTGACGCCATGATCGCGGTGGGCGGCCTGTCGGAATATGCGGCAGGAAACAAGGCGCGTCTGGTGCGGTTCGACAAGCAGTCCGGCGCGCAGAAGGAATATGCCGTGCGCATCGGCGATCTCCTGCGCAAGGGCGATACCAAGGCGAATGTCCTGCTGATGCCCGGCGACGTCATCATCATCCCCGAAAGCATGTTCTGAGCAGCGGGCGGGGGATGGAGCAGGCATGACCAGCATCTACGAGGAAGTGCGCATCGCGCTCCACGGCATCTGGCACCGGCGCTGGATTGCCCTGGCCATTGCCTGGGCGGTTTGCCTGCTGGGCTGGCTGGCCGTGACACTGATACCCAACAGCTATGAGTCCAAGGCGCGCATCTTCGTCCAGATCGACGATGTGCTGGCCGATCAGATCGGCATTCGCGGAGATCGCAAGCGCGATATCGAGCGCGTGCGCCAGACGCTGACGAGCGCAGTCAACCTTGAAAAGGTCATCCGCGCAACGCGGCTGGGCGATGCCGTGGGCACCGACGCGCAGATGCAGGCCGCTGTCGAATCGCTGGGGCGCAACATTCAGGTTGTCAGCCAGCAGGATAACCTCTTCGCGATCACGGCCACGACGCGTGGCGGCGGTCGCAGCGATGGCGAGAACGCCCGGCTGGCGCAGGATGTGGTGCAGAAGATGATCGACATCTTCCGCGAGGAGAACCTTGCCGGCGGGCGCGGCGAGATGACCGAGACGCTGGCCTTCATGGATCAGCAGCTGGCCAACCGCAAACGCGAGCTGGAAGCGGCGGAACTGAAGCGCACCGAGTTCGAGGCCAAGAATGCCGGGATCCTTCCCGGCATCGGTTCGATCACGACGCGGCTCGAAGCTGCGCGCGGCCAGTTGCGTGATGTCGAATCGAACCTGCTGGCAGCGCAAAGTGCGCTGGCATCGATCAATGGCCAGCTTTCAGGCACGCCGCAGACCATTGCAGTGCCGGGGGCTGCGGGCGGTGCCAAGGGCGCGCTGGCGCAGGCGCAGTCAGACCTCGCCTCGATGCGCGCGCGCGGGCTGACCGACAGCCATCCTGATGTCGTTTCGATTCGGGCGCAGATCGCCAGTCTCCAGAAGGCAGCGGCCAGCGAAGGCAGCGGCGGCGGAACGCCGAACCCCGCCTATTCCTCGCTTGCCTCGATCAAGGCGGACCGTGAGGCCAGCATCGTGGCGCTGCAATCGCGCAAGGCGTCCTTGCAGGCCGAGATTGCCCAGCTTGCCGCGCAGCAGTTCAGCGAGCCGACCGCGGCCGCAGAGGCTGCGCGCATCAACCGCGACTATGATGTCCTCAAGGAGCAGTATGACAAGCTCCTGCGCGACCGCGAGCAACTGCGGCTGCGGGGCCAGGTCGAAACCGAGCGCGATGCGGTGAAGTTCGAAGTGATCGATCCGCCCACGATGCCACGCGGGCCTTCGGCGCCGGACCGTCCGCTTCTGCTGGTCTTCGTGCTCTTGGCCGGAATTGGCGCGGGAGGGGGCGGGGCCTTTGCGCTCGCCCAGCTCAAGTCTGCCTATTCGACCACGGGTCAGCTTGAACGGGCGACCGGCCTTCCGGTGCTGGGTGCGATTTCGGAAGCCCTGACGCGTGATGCCCGCGCACGGCGCGCAAGGCAGCTCAAGTGGTTCGCAGGCGGCTTCGCCGGTCTGTTCGTGGTCCTGTTCGTCCTGCTCGGCGTCGAGATGCTGAAGCGCGGAATGATGGCTTGAGGAGCGGAGCGCGATGACCGACCAGACAAAGATTCCGCTGCCGCCTTCAGGCCCCTCGTTGATCGAGCGCGCGTCCGGCAGCTTCGATTTCCGGGCGGTTGCCCGCAGTCCCCTGCCTGACCTGCCGCCGGAGCCGAACGTCAGGCCGGCATCGGCTGCGCGCCAGGCCGCCGTCGAGGTCGTTCACGAGACCGCTGTTGCCCAATCTGCTGACGAACCAGCTGTGGCCTCGGCTGCGCCGGTGCAATCCATGCCCGCGCCCGTGCCGTTCAGCGGACCGCGCCATCGGATCGACCGCGACCATCTGCGCGAGCAGTGCCTGATCGAGCCTGAGAGCGCCGTGACCGGGTTGCTGGAGGAGTTCCGCATCGTGAAGCGGCAGTTGCTCCGCACGGCGGCGGCATCGCGGGCCGGTCATGGACCGGTGCGCGGCGAGCGCATTCTTATCGCATCCGCGCATCCCGGTGAGGGCAAGACCTTCTGCGCGGTGAACCTTGCGATTTCGATTGCCGCCGAAAAGGACAACGAGGTTCTTCTGGTCGACGCCGATTTTGCCAAGCCATCGGTGCTTTCCACGCTTGGGCTGCCCGGCGGGAAGGGCCTGATGGACGCGCTTGCCGATCCTTCGCTGGCGGTGGAGGATTGCGTCATCGGCACCGATATTGCCGGGCTGTATGTGCTGCCCGCAGGCAACGCGACGGGATCGGACACGGAGTTTCTGGCCTCGGCGCGGACCGAGCAGGTGCTTGCCCGGCTGACCGCCCATGCTCCCGGCCGCATCGTGATTTTCGATTCGCCTCCGGTTCTGGCGGCATCGCCCGCCACGGTTCTGGCCAACCACGTGGGCCAGACGGTGGTGATCGTGCGGGCCGACATGACTGGCGAGGCAGCCCTTCGCGATGCGGTGGGCCTGCTGGGCGCATGCGAGGATATCAAGCTGCTGCTCAACGGCACGCGCTTTTCCACCACCGGGCGCCGCTTTGGCACCTACTACGGTTACAAGGAGTGACCGGCATGGCATGTCCTTCCCGCAAGACGGTTTCAAGCTGGCTGGCTCTGGCCGCTGCCGTCCTCGTGGCATCGCCGCTGCACGCGCAGACCATCGGCTACGAGAGCCTCGACGGCGATACTTCGGCGCCGCGCAGTTCTTCGGTAAAAGGCGCAAGCGCTGCCCGCACCACGGTTCGCCCCTATATAGAGGCCGTGCAGAACGTGCTGTGGGAGCTTTCGCCGGGCGACGATGTGCTGACTTACAGTTCGCTCGCGGCCGGGGTTGACGTATCGCTGGTGGGACGCCGCACCGAGGGGGCCATCTCCGTGCGCTACGAGCGGCGGATTTCGCAGTCCGACCGCGTGGCCGATGGCGACATACTTTCCGGCCTGGCCCGCGTGCGGCATGACCTTGTGCCGCGCAAGCTCTCGATCGAGGCAGGCGCTCTGGCAACGCGCACCAGCATTGGCGCAGGCGGCGCGGCTGCGCTGAACTCGCTGGCATCCGATGATGTCGTCAGCCAGATCTATTCGGTTTATGCAGGCCCGGCCTTCTCGACGAACGTGGGCGATGTGGCCATGTCGGGTTCCTACATGGTCGGCTACAACCGGCTCGATCAGGAGAACGTGCTGCAAGGCGCAGCAGGCCAGCCGCTCAACGACCTGTTCGACGAATCTTTCGTCCAGTCGGCCCAGCTTTCCGCGGGTGTCGCACCGGGAACCGTGCTGCCCATCGGGCTGACGGCAACCGGATCGTTCTTCCAGGAAGACATATCCAACCTTGACCAGCGCGTGCGCGACATGCGCGCCGGGGTTCAGGCGATCCTTCCGGTATCGAGCGAACTTTCGCTCGTGGGGGCGATTGGCTATGAGGACGTTGAGGTTTCATCGCGCGATGCGCTGCGTGATGGCAGCGGCGCCCCGGTGATCGGACCCGATGGCCGCTTCGTGACCGATACCTCTCGCCCGCGCCAGCTTGCCTACGAAACCGAGGGGCTGACCTGGGATGCAGGGGTGATGTGGCGGCCGAGCCGCCGAACGGCGCTGTCGGCCTTTGTCGGTCGGCGCTATGACAGCACCACCTACTACGGCAGCTTCTCCTACGTCCCCGATTCGCGCAGCGCGCTGACCATTGCGGCCTATGACAATGTTTCAGGCTTCGGCGGGCAGTTGACCCGCGCGCTGCGCGATCTGCCGACCGATTTCGAGGTGAACCGCGATCCCTTCAACGGGCAGATCAGCGGCTGCGCGCTTGGCTCGCAGGGCGGGGCCTGCGTCAACAATGCGCTGTCCTCGGTCGCCTCTTCGGTATTCCGGGCCAGAGGCGTCAATGCCACCTATTCCCGCCGCCTGGGACGGCTTCAGGCAGGGATTGGCGCAGGCTACATCCGCCGCAGCTTCATCGCGCGCGCCGATTCTGTGCTGGGCGCCGCAAACGGCGTGATCGATGAAAGCTACTACGTCGATGCCGGGATCAACGGCCCGATCGACCGGCGCTCGCGTTTTGCCGTTTCGGCCTATTCGGCGTGGTTCCAGTCGGGCGCTGCCGGACTTGGCGACACCAATGCGCTGGGCATCAATGCTGCCTACTTCCGCAACCTGACCAATCGCCTCGCAGCTTCCGCAGCCGTGAGTTTGGACAGTTTTAACCGTAATCTGCTTGAAGATCAGACGGTGGCGTCGGGCCTTGTCGGCCTGCGCTATTCCTTCTGAAGCCCGGAGACGGCCACGATGTACGATGAATACTATGGCCTCGCAGGCCGCCCGTTCCAGCTTACGCCCGATCCGCGCTTCTATTTCGAGAGCGCGACGCACCGCAAGGCGCTGTCCTATCTCGGCTATGGTCTGGCGCAGGGCGAAGGCTTCATCGTCATTACCGGCGAGGTCGGTGCAGGCAAATCGACGCTGGCCGCGCATCTCATGGCTACGGTCGATCGTCAGAGGCTGACCGCCGCACAGATCGTCACGTCCGCGCTTGATGGCGAAGAACTGATCCACGTGGCTGCGCGCGCCTTTGGGCTGGAAGTTGCCGGTCACGACAAGGCCACTGCGCTTGCACAGATCGAGGCATTCCTGCACCGCGAGGCGCGTGAGGGCCGCCGGTGCCTGCTGGTGGTGGACGAATCGCAGAACCTTTCGATCGAGGCGCTGGAAGAGCTGCGGATGCTTTCCAACTTCCAGCTTGGCGCGCACCCGCTCTTGCAGATTCTGCTGCTCGGCCAGCCGGAGTTTCGCACCCTCCTTCAGGCATCGCCCGAACTTGAGCAACTGCGCCAGCGGGTGATTGCTTCGCATCACCTCGATGCGATGGAGCCGGGCGAAGTCGGCCCCTATGTCCAGCATCGCCTGGCCCTTGTGGGCTGGCAGGGCCGTCCCGCCTTCGAACCGCGCGTCTTTGCCGATCTTGCCAAGGCCAGCGGCGGCGTGCCGCGGCGGGTGAACCAAATTGTCAACCGTCTGCTCCTGATGGGCGCGGTGGAACAGCGTGATACGATTGATGCGGCGATGCTGGAGGCCGTGCTGACCGATCTTGCCGGTGACGGCTTCGCATCGTCGCAGCCGCAGGTTACGCCGGTGCCGATTGCGGAAGCGCCAAAGGTGGAACTGGCCTCGCAAGGCGCGCCGCAACCCCTTGCTGCCACGCCGGGTCTTGAACCTGCACCCGCCGCAGCGCTTGACGAGGCCGCGTGGCGTGCGGCCCTTGCTGAACGCGATGAGCAGATTGCCGAACTTCAGCAGGCCATCATCGAACTGGCCGACACGCGCAGCGCGCCCGCCGCGCCGATGATGCCCGATTTCGAGACGCAGGCCCGCCTTGAGGAGGCACAGCGCCGGATCGCTGCACTGGAAGAGAAGGCGGCAATGCCCCCCGTGGCGGTTGATGCAAATCAGGCGGCGCTGCTTGAGGATCTGGTGGGTGCGCTGGAAGATGCCCATGCCCGCATTGCCGCGCTCGAAGCGCGTCCGGCGGCTGATGGCGTGATGCAGGCCATCGAGGACGTGCAGCGCCGCATTGCCGCACTGGAAACCCGCACTGCCGAACAGGAGCAGGCCATTCGCCACACGCTGACCATGCTTATCGAATGGATCGAGGGCGAAGACTTTCAGCGCGCCGCCGCCTGAGCGGCTCGATGGGGGGACACGATCATGAGCGCGCCTGCTGAGATGCTGAACGGCATGTCGGTCGATGTGGAGGACTGGTTCCAGGTTGGCGCGTTCGAAACGGTGATCGACCGCGCCGACTGGGACGCGATGACCTGCCGGGTCGAGCGCAACTGCGCCGAGATTCTGGCGCTATTCGATGTGGCCGGGATCAGGGCGACGTTCTTCACGCTGGGCTGGATCGCCGAACGTTATCCGGCGATGATGCGCAGCATTGCCGATGCCGGGCACGAAATTGCCAGCCATGGCTGGGACCATGCGCGCGTGTTCACGCTGGGCCGGGAAGCCTTTGCTGCCGATATCGCCCGCGCCCGCAAGGTTCTGGAAGACACGACCGGTCAGGCTGTGACCGGTTATCGTGCGCCAAGCTTTTCGATCGATGCCCGCACCCCCTGGGCGCATGAAGTGCTGGCCGAACAGGGCTATGCCTATTCTTCGTCGGTGGCCCCGATCGTGCACGATCACTATGGCTGGCGCGAGGCACCGCGCTTTGCCTTCCGGCCGGTTGCAGGCAGTGGCTTGCTGGAGATTCCCGTCACCACCGCAGAAGTGGCCGGGCGGCGCATGGCGGCGGGCGGCGGCGGGTTCTTTCGTCTGTTTCCCTATGCGGTTTCGCGCTGGGCCATCCGTCAGGTGAACCTGCGCGACCACCGCCCCGCGATATTCTATTTTCACCCTTGGGAAATCGATCCTGGCCAGCCCAGACCCGAAACCGCGCCGCTCAGATCGCGGCTGCGCCACTATACCAATCTAGATGTCATGGCGGGCAAGCTGGCGCGGCTCGTGCGTGATTTCCGGTGGGGACGGATGGATGAGGTGGCCTCGCACGAAGCGGCTCGAACATCGGTGAGCATGGCCGCATGAACGCACCTTTCCTGCCTTCGCGCGTCAAGGTCAGGCTGGCTGATCCGGGTGATCGCGGGGCGGTGGCCCGGTTTCTTGATGAACATCCCGATACCGAAGCCTTTCACCGGCTGGAATGGCTCGACGCGGTCGAGCGCGCCACCGGGCACCGCGTGCGCTTGCTCCTGTCCGAGCGGGATGGTGCAATCCGGGCGGTTCTTGCCCTGCATCAGGTCCATTCGCCGCTGTTCGGCCGGGCGCTGGTTTCAACCGGTTTCGGCGTTGGCGGCGGTGTGGTGGGCGAAGGAGACGATGCCCTGTTCGGGGCTGTTCAGGAACTTGCCCTGCGCCTGCAATGCCCGACGGTGGAATTGCGCGGCGGTGCCTTCCCGCATGGCTTCGGGTGGCACATCAAGGCCGACAGCCACGCCGGCTTCATCGCGCCCCTTGCCGCTGATGACGAGGCACAACTCCTGGCGATCCCGCGCAAGCAGCGTGCCGAAGTGCGCCGCGGTCTTGGGTATGGCATGGAGGTGCGCGTGGGCCGCGAGGCGCAGGACAGGGCGATGCACTATGCCGTCTATGCCCAGTCGGTGCACAATCTTGGCACTCCGGTATTTCCGCGCGCCCTGTTCGATGCCGTGCTTGATGCTTTCGGCGATGACGCCGACATCCTGACCGTGCTGCACGGGGGGACGCCGCTTGCCTCGGTTCTCAGCCTCTATCATCGCGGCGCGGTCATGCCTTACTGGGGAGGCGGTGTGTTTGCGGCGCGGACAATGCGCGCCAATGACGTGATGTATTATGCGCTGATGAACCATGCGCGCCGCCGGGGATGCGATCGCTTTGATTTCGGGCGGTCGAAGGTCGATACGGGCGCCTATCACTTCAAGCGCAACTGGGGATTTGTGCCGCAGCCCTTGTCCTATGCCCACTGGACGGCGGATGGGCATGCTCCGCGCGATGTCAACCCGCTAAGCCCCCGTTACCGGGTGAAGATCGCGCTGTGGCAGAAACTGCCCCTGGGGCTGGCGAACCGGATCGGGCCGTTCATCGCAAGGGGGCTTGCATGAACGAGGTGCTGTTCCTTGCCCATCGCATTCCTTTTCCTCCTGACCGGGGGGACAAGATCCGTTCCTGCCACATCCTGCGCCACATTGCCGGTCTGGCGCCGGTTCACGTCGCCTGCTTTGCCGATGACGCTGCCGACACGGTCCACGAGGGCGATCTGGCCGCCATCGCGGCAAGCCATTGTCTGGTCATGCGCGGGCGTTCGCTGGTGCGGGCAGGGGTGCAAGCGCTGCTGGCGGGAAAGCCGGTAAGCCTGACCGCCTTTGCCGATCGGCAGATTGCTGCCTATGTCGCGCGTATTCTGGCCGAACGGCCCATCGGCGCCATCTATGTCTTTTCCGGGCAGATGGCGCAGTATGTGCCTGCGGATTTCGCCGGGCGCATAGTGATGGATTTCGTTGATGTGGATTCGGCCAAGTTCGAAGCCTATGCTGCCGGTGCCGTCCCACCGATGCGAATGCTCTATCGGCGCGAGGCGCGTCTGCTGTCGCGCTTCGAAAGCGACATTGCGCGAAGGGCCAGTGTCAGCCTGCTGGTGACTGACGAGGAAGCGGAGCTGTTCGGCGAGCGGCTTTCTCCGGGACCGCAGCCCAAGGTCCGGTCCTTGGGCAACGGCATCGATACCGCCTTTTTCGATCCGGCCGGAGTTGAGGCTGCCGAAGCGGCCGCGCGATCGGGGCCGCAGATCACCTTTACCGGCCAGATGGACTATCCGCCCAATATCGCCGCGGTCGAGATGTTCGCCCGCAAGGTCATGCCGCTCGTCCGGCAAGAGTTTCCCGCCGCCTGTTTCAACATCGTCGGCCGGGCGCCAACCCCTGCCGTGCGTGCGCTGGGCGGCATTGGCGGAGTGCTTGTGACAGGGGCGGTGCCCGATGTGCGCCCGTGGCTTGCAGGCTCGGACCTGGTGGTGGCGCCCCTCATGATTGCGCGCGGAGTTCAGAACAAGGTGCTGGAAGCCATGGCGATGGCCCGGCCGGTGCTTGCAACGCCCGCCGCCGCGACAGGCATTCCCGCACGCCATGGCGAGCAGATCGTCGTTTCCGAAGGTTCGCAGGCGCTGGCGGGTGAGGCCATTCGGCTTCTGCGGGACAGGTCGCTGGCCGATGCCATCGGCCGGTCGGCGCGGAGCTTCGTGCTGAAGGAATGCAGCTGGCCGGGCGTGCTTGAACCGCTTGGAGGACTGCTTGGCCTGAATGATGCGGAACGTCCGCGTGCTGCCGCCTAGTTCCGGTCTGGCGTCGCCTGCTGGCTGTGCATGGGCAGCGCTTTCCCCGGCATGGCGGCGTGCGCTCATGCTTCTGGGGCTGGCGTGGCTGGGCAATCTTGTTGTTTTCGCGTCCGACTGGAAGGCGATGGCGCTGCAATGGTGGGACAGTTCCACCTATAACCATATCCTTCTGATTCCGTTCATCCTCGGCTGGCTGATCTCGCTGCGCTGGCGCGAGGTTCTCAAGATCACGCCGCACGGGTGGTGGCCGGGGCTGATCCCGTTCACGGGCGCCTCGCTTCTGTGGCTGCTGGGCCATTTTGCCGGAGTGGCGCTCGCCACGCAGCTTGCCGTCGTGCTCATGGCGCAGGCAAGCGTGCTGGTCGTGCTGGGTCTAAGGGCATCGGCGGGCCTGCTCTTCCCGCTGGCCTACATGCTCTTTCTGGTGCCTGCTGGCGATGAACTGATCCCCGCCCTGCAAAACATCACCGCCGCGATCACAATGGCCCTGCTGGATATCAGTCGCGTGCCTGCACAGATCGAGGGTGTCTTTATTACTACGCCGGGCGGCTATTTCGAGGTTGCCGAAGCCTGCTCCGGGGTGAAGTTCCTCATCGCCATGATCGCCTATGGCGCGCTTGTCGCCAATGTCTGCTTCCGTGCCTGGCCCCGCCGGATCGGCTTCATGGCCCTGTGCGTGGCGACGCCCATCCTCGCCAATGGCGTGCGCGCATGGGGCACGATCTACATCGCGCAAAGCCACGGGATAGAGTTTGCGGTCGGGTTCGATCACATCTTCTACGGCTGGATATTCTTTGCCGTGGTCATGGCGCTGGTCATGGCGGCGGCATGGCGTTTCTTCGATCGCGCCATCGATGACCGGATGATCGATGCTGACGCGATTGCAGCCAGCGGGCTTGTGCAAAGGCTGGAGCGCTTCGGGATCGGCGCGGGCAGGGGTGTGGCGGCCATGGGCGGAATCGTGCTGCTTGCCGCGGCATGGGCGCTGGGCGCCTCGCGGATCGAGGCGGAAGTGCCGCGCCAGATCTTCTTTCCGCAGGTTCCGGGATGGCGGCAGGTGGATTATCAGCCGCTTGCACTCTGGCAGCCCCGGCATGCTGGTGCGGACCATGTCCTGCTCGGCCGCTTCATCGACGCGCGCGGGCATGTGGTGGATGTGTCTTTCGCGCTCTATGCTGCGCAGGGCGATGGGCGCGAGGCGAGCGGTTTCGGCGAGGGGGCGCTCACCCCAGACAGCGGCTGGTCGTGGGAACGCAACCCAGCGCCGCTGGCAGGCGGCAGCGCCATGCGGATACAGACGGCCGGGCCAGTCTATCGGCTGGCCGAAACCTTCTACCGCACCGGGAATGTTCTGACGGGCAGCAACGCACGGCTGCGTCTTGCAAACCTTGCCGATCGTCTGCTCCTGCAAAAGGCAACCACGGCAACCCTTATCGTCTCGGCCGAAGACAGTGTGGAAGGCCGGCCGCCAGCGGCGGAATCAATGCGGGCCTTCCTTGATGCGATCGGGCCGGTCGGGGCGTGGATGGACCGCGCGGCTTCCGGCAGTTAAGGGCCGACAGCATGTGCGGGATAGCAGGCATCGTTCACACGGAAGGGCTGAAGCCCGTCGATCCCGATCGCCTGCGCCGCATGTGCGATGCGATCAGCCATCGCGGGCCTGACGGCGAGGGCATATGGACCGCGCCGGGCATCGGCCTTGGTCATCGCCGCCTGTCGATCATCGACCTTGCCGGATCACCCCAGCCGATGCTCGCTGCCAGCGGTGATGCGGTCATCGTCTTCAATGGCGAGATCTACAATTTCAGGGAACTGCGCAAGGAACTGCAGGGGCAGGGTGCGGTCTTTCGCACGGACGGCGATACCGAGGTGATTCTCGAAGCGTGGCGGCACTGGGGCGTCGAATGCCTGCCGCGTCTGCATGGCATGTTTGCCTTTGCGCTTTACGATCTGAAGCAGCGCATCACCCTGCTGGCGCGTGACCGCTTGGGGGTGAAACCGCTTTTCACGGCGCGTCTTGCCGATGGCGCGGTCATTTTCGGGTCCGAACTGAAGGCGCTCCTGGCCCATCCCTCTTTGCGGCGGGATATCGATCCCTTGGCGATCGAGGATTATCTTGCCTGGGGTTACGTGCCCGATCACCGCTCGATCCTCAAGGGCGCCAGCAAGCTCCCCGCCGGGCATTACCAGTTGCTGCGCCATGATGCGCCGCCCGGCCCGCCAGTGCAGTGGTGGGATGTATCCTTTGCCGAACGCACCCGCGAGAAGCCGGCCGATCTGGAAGCGCACCTTCTGCACCACATGCGGGAAGCTGTCACATCGCGGATGCTTGCCGATGTGCCCCTCGGTGCCTTTCTGTCGGGCGGCGTCGACAGTTCCAGCGTGGTCGCCCTCATGGCCGAGGCAAGCGCCGATCCGGTCAAGACCTGCTCCATCGGGTTTGACGTGTCGGCACTCGACGAGACTGCCTATGCGGACAGGATCGCCGCGCAACACAGGACCGACCACCGCAAGCGCACGGTATCTTCCGACGATTTCGCGCTCATCGACCGGCTTGCCGACATGTTCGACGAGCCGTTTGCCGATGCATCCGCCCTGCCGACGTTCCGCGTCTGCGAACTGGCGCGCGAACATGTCACCGTGGCGCTGTCGGGGGATGGCGCGGACGAGGCTTTTGCAGGCTATCGCCGCCAGACCTTCCACCATCGGGAAGAGCAGGTGCGCGCGTTCCTGCCCGCCGCGTTGCGCCAGCCTCTGTTCGGCACTCTCGGCCGCATCTGGCCGAAGGCGGACTGGGCGCCGCGCCCCTTGAGGGCGAAGTCGACCCTCCTCAGCCTGGCCCGTTCCGGCGAGGAGGGCTATGCGCACGCGCTTGCCGTAACCGCGCCGGATCTGCGCAACGCGCTTTATACCGATGATTTCAAGCGGTTGCGCGGCGATTACCTCGCTGAACAACCGCTGGTAGCACTGATGCGCAATGCTCCGGCACAATCGGGTCTGGACCGGGCGCAATATGCCGATCTCAAGTTCTATCTGCCCGGAGACATTCTGACGAAAGTGGATCGCACCAGCATGGCCGTGAGCCTTGAGGCGCGCGAGCCGCTGCTGGATCATCGTCTTATCGCGTTCGCTTCACGCCTGCCCGAAGCGGTGCGCGTGCGCGGCACTACCGGCAAGTGGCTTATGAAGCAGACCATGCGCCGCTATCTTCCCGATGAGGTGCTGTTCCGTCCGAAGATGGGCTTTGTGACGCCGATTTCCGCCTGGCTGCGCGGTCCGCTTGCGGGCGAGGCTCTGGGCCTTGCGTCAAGCGGCCCGCTCGCGGCGACCGGATGGTTTGATGCCAACCGCCTCGATGCGCTGGCCAAAGCGCACGTTGCCGGGCGCGCAGATCACAGCCGGCTGATCTGGCAGATGCTTATGTTGCGGAAATCATTGGCGCGGCTCGGTTGATTTGCCCTTAACCCCCTAAGGGTTCGGTAAGCCAATCTTCACCATTACGGACTAATCCGGTGTGGAAACAACGTCTGTGGGTCCATGCTGAAGAAACTGCGCTCTCCGCTGTATCTCGCGCTGCTGATCCCGGCGTTGTTGGCGCTGACCGATTTCGTCGCGCCGCTGGATCACGTGTATCGCAACATTCATGCGAAGCTGGGCGGCAAATCCTCAGCCGAATCAATCGTTGTCGTCACCTTCAGCAATGCATTCGAAGTGGCCGATGATTCCGGGAAATCAACGGCAGTCGGATCACGCGACCTTGCTCTCGTTCTTGAGAAGCTTGCGCTTCAGATGCCTCAACGGGTTGTCGTGGACAGTCCCGTTGCCTTTGGCGTGGACCGTGAAGGTGACAGCGCGCTTGCCTCTGCCTTCCTCAAGCTGCACCCCGATGCCATAGTCGTCGTCAGGAGCAAGAAGAACAACACCCTTGCGCTCGAAAGCAGGGCCGAAGACTTTGCAATTCCCGCAGACAATCAGATTCCCGGCGCCAAGGTAGCCCTGTCGGCGTGGGGGACCAACTTCATCGACTACGGAGTCGCTTCACGATATTCGATCGATCTTGGCGGACGGCGCTACCCCACCCTTCCGGCAGAGCTTGCCGGGGTCCAGACCGGGCCGCAGGACCGATTTCAGGCAGATTATCTGCTCGACATCGATTCGATCCCGCATCTGAGCGCAGGCAAGTTCCTGAAGGGTGATTATCCTCCGGGACTGCTTACGGGCCGCACCGTGATCGTCAACTCGACCGGTGTGGCAACTCCGCTGGGGCTTTTCGGTCGCGGGCGGGTCCATCCGCTTGCGCTCGATCTTGCCGGGTATCAGAGTCTGCGCAAACCCTTCGCGTTTGATCTGGGGCACTACCTGCTGCTGGGAGTTGTCTGGCTTCTGGTAAACTGCGCCAGCAGGCGGGAAAGGCGTCGCCAGAAGTTCCTGTTCTATGGGCTGGCGGTCGGGGCGGCGGTGTTCGCGCCGGCTGTGCTTTTCGGCATCGGGCTGAGCGTCGAACCTTCCGCCGCCATGCTGTGCCTGATGATCTATGGCGCGGCGCGGCTGTGGCAATTGCGCATGCGCAAGATCAAGCACACGAGCGAGGCCGGCCTTCCCAACCTTCTCGCGCTCAGCGCGCAACCGGTCGAGGTGGGCCACGACGTAATCGTTGCCGTCATCGCGCGCTACGAGGAGATTCTGGCAACGCTGCCCAAGGATCTTCACGGTGAATGCGCGCGCCAGATTGCAAGGCGCCTGTCCGTCGGATCAGGGATCGAGACGATCTACAAGGGTGAGGGCGGGCATTTTGCCTGGACCGAGGAAGCCCGCCCGCTAGAGATGCAGTTGAATCATCTCGAAGGATTGCGCGCGCTCTTTGCAGCCCCTTTGCAGATCGGCAGCCATACCTTTGATACCAATATCCATTTCGGCCTTGACCGGAATGAAGGCATCGATGCGCCGACGCGCGTCAATTCGGCACTGGCAAGCGCGAACGATGCGCTGGCCAGCGGCCGGGCAATCGAACTCTTTGAGGCCGCACGCCTTGCCGAAGCTCCATGGGAGCTTTCGCTTCATGCCAGGATCGACGAGGGGCTGCGCAACGGCGAAATCTGGCTTGCCTATCAGGCCCAATGGGACATGAAGCGCGGCCTGGCGTGCGGCGCGGAGGCGTTGGTCCGCTGGAATCATCCGACGCGCGGGCCGATTGCTCCCGATGCCTTCATCCTTCAGGCGGAAAGGGCCGGGCGAATCGATGCCCTGACATACTGGGTGCTCGAAGAAGCCATAACCGCAACGCTGACCCTCAACGGCAGCGTTCCGCCCTTCCACATGAGCGTCAATCTTTCGGCGCAGATGGTCGACAAGCCTTCACTTGTCTCGAACTTTGTCGAGATTGTCCGCCGCCGCGGGATCGACCCCCGCCTCCTGACCATCGAAGTCACGGAAACCTCCAGCGTCAGGAACCGCCCGGCTGCCGTGCAGAATCTTTCGCAGTTGCGCGCGATGGGCTTTCGTCTTTCGATCGATGATTTCGGGACCGGCGAGGCCAGTCTGGCCTATCTGGCGGATCTGCCGAGCGACGAACTGAAGCTCGACCGGCGTTTCGTCTCCAGAATCCTGACACACGATCGTGAGGCGAAGATCGTGCAGTCCACCATTCATCTTGCCCATGCCCTTGGCCAGACCGTGGTGGCCGAAGGTATCGAGGATCAGCCGACCTATCAGGCGCTCGTCAGGCTGGGCTGTGATGTCGGCCAGGGCTATTTTCTGGGCAGGCCGCAGCCCTTTGCCGAGTTTCAGCGCTTCCTTCTCAAAATGGGACAGCGCCGTTTTGGAAGTGTTTAGAAGTTGTTAACCATGTTTGATGGTGTTAACCGTGTGTCTCCAATCGTGGATGGAGGCACGAATGTTTGCAGCTCTGAATGCGGTTATCGAAATTCTCCGCTGGTTCTTCCTTTGATCGGGTCTCACTGGTTTCTGTAATGAAACCAGTGGCTTGATCAGCATAGGCGCTGTCGCTCGTTGCGGCAGCGCTTTTTGCTTGGGCGCACAATGATCGCCCGAGTCGTGGTCAACGGCTTGGGGGGAAATTGCGCTAGTTCGCGATGGGAAGAGGTTTGGACAGCCTCTGGCATCCGCAATTACCGCGGAGTTGCGACATCATCGCAGCGTTACGATTGGCCGTGGCCCAGCGCGAGATAATCCTGGCTTTGCATTTCCATCAGACGGCTGACCGTCCGGTCGAACATGAAGCGCCCTTCCTCGTCGCCCTTGCCGCTCCCGTCATAAAGCTCTGAAGGCTGGGCGTCGGCTGTGGCGATAAGCTTGACCTTGTGTTCGTAGAGTGCATCGATCAGCGTGATGAAGCGCGCGGTCTCGTTGCGCAGTTCCGGACCGAGCCGGGGAATCGCCACCACGATCACGGTGTGATAGTGGCGCGCAACGGCAAGATAATCCGCTGCGCCGCGGGCCTCGCCGCACAGCCTCTTGAAGCTGAACACACCCACACCCTTGAGGCTCTTGGGAACGTGCATCACGCGCCCGCCGCCAACATCAAGATCGGCGCTCGGCACGTTCTCGCTGTCTTCGGGTGGATAATCCGTCAGACGGAAGAAGGCATCGCGCACTTTCGCGGTGCTCTCTGGCCCGATGGGGACGTGCCAGGTGCCAACCCCTTGCATCCTTTCCAGTCGGTAATCGGTCGGGCCGTTCAGGGGCAGCACGTCCAGCCGTTCCTGCACCAGTGCGATGAAGGGCAGAAAATGCTCACGGTTGAGGCCATCCTTGTAAAGATCGGATGGCGGCCGGTTCGAGGTGGTTACAACGGTAACGCCGCCATCGCGCATGAGCGCGGTGAACAGCCGACTCATGATCATGGCGTCGGCACTGTTGTTTACGACCATCTCGTCGAAACACAGCACGCGTGTTTGCGCGGCGATGGCAGCGGCAACCGGAGGAATCGGGTCGCCGGTTTCCTTTTCGCGCTCCACGCGCAGGCGCGCGTGCACTTCAAGCATGAATTCGTGAAAGTGCGCGCGGCGCTTGGCGGGCACTGCCAGATTGGCATGGAACAGGTCCATCAGCATGGACTTGCCGCGGCCGACACCGCCCCACATGTAAATCCCGCGCGGTGGAGGCGGTGTCTTGGCGCCCAGCAGGCGCCCTAGCAGACCGGGCGAAGAAGGTGGGGTTTCCAGCTCGCGCTGGAGCGCATCAAGCCTTGTGGCCGCGGCTTCCTGTTCCGGATCAGGCCGCAATTCGCCTGCCGCAACCAGTTCATGGTAGCGTGCGAGGACGGAGGTCATCGCCGGGTGGGTTTGCGAATGGTGCCGTTGAAGGCGGCGATGGTCTCGGCCTCCTGCATCACCAGGCCGCGCAGGAATACCAGACGCCCGGTTTCGCGCAGGACTTCCGTCACGGCATCGAGCGGCTTTCCTATGTGGCCTGCGCCAATGAACTGCGTGGACAGATCAAGCGTGACCGAACCGGCCGCATCGCCATCAAGCAGTGTCCGCATTGCGGCGAACAGGGCAATGTCGACAAGTGACAGCGTCACCCCGCCATGAACGGCATCGAGCAGATTCGAATGCCGCCTTTCGGGGAACATCCGCAACCTTGCCCGGCGAATGCCGTCAGGCCCCTCTTCGATGCGCGTAAGCATCCGGCCCATGGTCTGGGCATTGAAGCGGGTTTCGTCGATGAGATTCCATGTGAACCAGCCGGGATGGTCCTCGGCCGGTTCATAGCGGAAGGTTTGTTCGCTCACCTTGACTGATGCTTCACCGGTCGGACACCACACCAATCAGACGAGGCGCTCGGCCTGCATCTTCTTGATTTCTGCGATGGCGCGGGCGGGCGAGAGGCCCTTGGGGCACACGTTGGCGCAATTCATGATGGTGTGGCAGCGATAGAGACGGAACGGGTCTTCCAGTTCGTCAAGCCGTTCGCCGGTCATCTCGTCGCGGCTGTCTGCCAGCCACCGATAGGCCTGAAGCAGGATGGCCGGGCCAAGGAACTTGTCCGAGTTCCACCAGTAGCTGGGGCACGAGGTGGAGCAGCAGGCGCAAAGGATGCACTCGTAAAGCCCGTCAAGCTTTTCACGCTGTTCGGGCGACTGGAGGCGTTCCTTGCCCGAAGGCGTGGGCGATACGGTCTGAAGCCAGGGACGAATCGAGGCATACTGGGCGTAGAAGTGCGTGAAATCGGGCACCAGATCCTTGATCACTTCCATGTGCGGCAACGGGGTGATGCGCACTTCGCCTGAAAGATCCTCGATCGCGGTGGTGCAGGCCAGACCATTGCGGCCATTGATGTTCATGGCGCACGAACCGCAGATGCCCTCGCGGCAGGAGCGGCGGAAGGTGAGCGTGGGATCCTGCTCGCTCTTCATCTTGATCAGCGCATCGAGCACCATCGGGCCGCACTGCTCAAGATCGATCTCGAAAGTGTCGTAACGCGGGTTTTCGCCGCTGTCGGGATCGTAACGATAGACCTTGAACTTGCGGACTTTGCCTTGGGTCGGCGATGCGTGGTGACGTGCCTTGCCGGTGATCGTGGAATTCTTCGGAAGCGAGAAAGTCGCCATCTTGGTTTCCTGTGCCGCGAAGTTCGCAAGAGTTTGAGTGAGTCGTCCTTAGCGAATGCAGCGCGGGGGGCAAGAGGCAGTGGCCTGCCCAATGGTAGAGGGGCTGGCCAGCTGCTATCGCTACAGGGTATGTGAACAAGACGGGGCAGGTTGGCGCAAGCGGACTATGCTCCCGCCGGTTCGATCAGCCGGGCGCTGATATCCGCGCTTTGGCGCGATGCGTGAAATCAGGCCGGTTCCGGCGCGCGCGCCGGCTCCACCGCTTCGGTGACCGCGGCGAGGAACTGGTCGGTTGCCCGGTCCCAGTTGTAGCGTGCGCCCTGCACCGCAGCGCCAAGCCGGTCGCATTGCAGTGCCTTGGCAATCGCGATCGACAGGTCTTCATCCAGCGCGCCGACCGTCATCGGCAGATTTGCGTCAGGACCGCGTCCGGCAATACCGATTACGTCGAGCGGACCGGGCACGGGATAGGCCGCAACCGGCAGGCCGCAGGCGAGCCCCTCGATCATCACGAGGCCGAAAGTATCGGTCCGGCTTGGGAAGACGAACACATCGGCCGCGGCATAGGCGCTGGCCAGCGCTTCACCGTGGAGCGGGCCAAGGAAGACGGCATCGGGATAGCGCGCCTTCAGCCGGACGAGATCGGGGCCATCGCCCACCACCACCTTCGTGCCGGGCACATCGGCATCAAGGAATGCGGTCAGGTTCTTCTCGATCGCCACGCGGCCGACATTGAGCAGCACCGGGCGAGGCAGGCTGGCGATTGCGGGCAGCGGTTCGGCGTGCGGATTGAACAGGCTGCGGTCAATTCCGCGCGTCCACAGGCGGGTGTGGCAAATGCCATGCTGCGCCAGCTCGGCGGCAAGAGTGGGCGTTGAGACAAGCACCGCGCGGCTGGCAGCATGGAAGCGGCGCATCAGCGGCCAGAAGTGTGCGGGCGACAAGCCGGTGCGGACGGCGGCATATTCGGGAAAGCGCGTGTGGAAGGCGCTGGTGAACGGGACCTTGTTGGCCTTGCACCAGCTCCGCGCGCTCCAGCCGATGGGGCCTTCGGTGGCGATATGGACGACATCGGGCGCAAAATCTGCCAGCGTCCGGCGCGTGCCGAAGCGCGGGGCCATGGCAAGTCGGATCTCGCTGTAGCCGGGCAGGGGCAGGGTGCGGAACTGGCCGGGGGTGATAAGCTCTACCTCATGCCCGCGCGAGGCGAGGCGGTCGACCGTGGCAGCCAGCGTGCGGACAACGCCGTTGACCTGTGGGTGCCAGGCATCGGTGCAGATCGCGATTCTCATGCCACGTTCTCCTCGGCCATCTGTTCCTCGCCGCGCTGTGCTTCGGAAGCTGCATCTTCCAGAGCGGGAATGGGCTTGAGGCTGGCCTTGAGCGCGGCGGCGCGGCGGGTCTCCTCGGCCCAGTCGATGATCGACATATGGCCCTGATGGTCTTCGGCGAGAGCGGTGCAGCTTTCGACCCAGTCGCCGTCATTGTAATAGGTGATGTCGCCGATCTGGCGGATTTCGGCGCAATGGATGTGGCCGCAGACCACCCCGTCCACCCCCAAGTCGCGCGCGGCGTGGGCCACGGCCTCCTCGAAATCGCAGACGAACTGGACCGCGTTCTTCACACGCTTCTTCAGATAGGCGGAAAGCGACCAGTAGGGCCGCTTGAACTGGCGACGGATCATGTTGACCCAGACATTGGCCCGCAGCAGCAGCGAGTAGGCCTTGTCGCCAAGGAAGGCGAGCCAGCGGGCATAGAGCACCACGCCATCGAAGCCATCGCCATGCGTCACAAGCAGGCGGCGGCCATCGGCGGTTTCGTGGATCATATCGAGCGCCAGTTCCACGCCGCCGAAGCTCATGCCTGCATAGGGGCGCAGCATTTCGTCATGGTTGCCCGCGATCAGGATCACCCGCGTGCCGCGATGCGCCATCTTGAGCACCCGGCGAACCACTTCGTTGTGCTCATCGGGCCAATACCAGCCCTTGCTGAGCCGCCAGCCATCGACGATGTCGCCCACCAGATAGAGCGTTTCGCATTCGATCGAAGAGAGGAAATCCAGCAGCATCGAGGCATTGCAGCCGCGCGTGCCGAGGTGCACGTCGGAAATCCAGATGGTGCGATACTTGCGCTTGGGCCGGAAGCCGCGCGGTTCCGGCAGGTCCAGCCAGTCGGGAATGGAAACGCTGACGGTGGTGGCTGAGCGGAAAAGCATCTGGCCGTCGATTCTGGCACGGGTTGCCATTGGCGCACCTATTCTTGGGTGGGGTAATCCAAACTGGTGCCGCTGTGGCGGATTCGCATTGCGTGCGTGTGGCATGGTGTCACGCAGGTGAAACAAGTGGGGAACGAATGCCGACAAGCGGTGGTGACGGCGCGCCAATGAGGCGCTAGAGAATCGCGGGATGCTGACCAGTCTTTCGATCCGCAACGTCGTCCTCATCGAAGCGCTCGACCTGTCGTTTGCCGGGGGGCTGGGCGTGCTGACGGGCGAGACGGGCGCGGGAAAATCGATCCTGCTTGATGCGCTGGGACTGGTGCTGGGAGACAGGGCCGACAGCAGTCTGGTGCGCAGCGGCGAGGATCAGGCTAGCGTGACCGCCACCTTCGAGTTCGACCGACTGCCCGACGGCATCCGCCATGCGCTGGCCGAGGCAGATGTGGAAATCGAGCCGGGCGAGCCGCTCATCATCAAGCGGCGGCTCAAGGCTGATGGCGGATCGAAAGCCTTCGTCAACGACCAGCCCGTGGGCGTGGCGCTGCTGCGCGAACTGGCCCGCAGTCTGGTGGAACTGCACGGGCAGCATGATGACCGGGGGCTGGTGAATGCCCGTGGGCACCGCGCCCTGCTTGATCGCTATGCCGGGGCCGACGTGGCCGGGGTCGAGGCGGCATGGATCAAGTGGCGCCGCGCCGAGGATGCGCTTGAGCAGGCACGGGCGCGGCTGGCCGAAGCGCGTGAAGAGCAGGACCTGCTGCTGGCCCATCTGGCCGAACTGAATGCCCTGGCGCCGGTCATCGGCGAGGAGCAGGAACTGGCCGGCCAGCGTGCCGACATGCAGAAGGGTGAACGGCTTTCGGGCGATCTGGCCGAACTGCAACGCCTGTGGGAAGGTTCGGATTCGGCTTTGGCCACCTTGCGCAGCGCCGCCCGGCGGCTTGACCGGATCGCGGGTGAGCATCCCATGTTGGCCGAAGCGCTTGAGGCGCTGGACAGGGCCGTGATCGAGGCGGGAGAGGCAGAGGACAAGCTTGCCCGCGCGGCCGAGGATCTGGCCCATGATCCCGCGCTGCTCGACCGGATCGAGACGCGCCTGTTCGATCTGCGCGCCGCAGCCCGCAAGCACGGATGCACGGTGGATGATCTGCCCCACCGGATGCAGGAAATGCGCGCCGCACTTGACGCCATCGAAGGGGGCGAGGAACAGATCGCCGGGCTTGAACGCGCCGCGCGTGATGCGGCGCTCGATTATCAGGCCAAGGCTGAATCGCTTTCGGTGATCCGGGCCGAAGCGGCGCGGCGGCTCGACAAGGCGGTTGCGGCCGAACTTGCGCCGCTGAAGCTTGATGCCGCGAAGTTTCACACCGCGGTTCTTCGATTGCCCGATGATCGCTGGGGCGCTGGCGGCATCGATGCGGTGGAGTTCCTGATTTCCACCAACCCCGGTGCGGACTTTGCGCCCCTGGGCAAGATTGCGTCTGGCGGCGAACTTTCGCGCTTCATCCTTGCGCTGAAAGTGGCGCTGGCGGAAGAGGGCGGGGCCGCAACGATCATTTTCGACGAGATCGACCGTGGTGTGGGCGGCGCGGTGGCGAGCGCCATTGGCGACCGGCTGGCGCGGCTGGCGCGGGGCGGCCAGTTGCTGGCCGTGACGCATAGCCCGCAGGTGGCTGCGCGCGGAGACCGCCACTACATGATCGCCAAATCATCCGAAGGCACGGTCACGCGCACCTCGGTCAGTCTGCTTGATTCGGCAGCGCGCAAGGAAGAGATCGCGCGAATGCTTTCCGGCGCGGAAGTGACCGACGAGGCACGGGCGCAGGCAAATCGCCTGCTGGAAAAGGCGTAGTGTTTGCGCGGCGCACCGTGCTGGTGGGCGCGGGCGCTGCGCTTCTGGTGGCTGGGAAGGGTCTGGCGATGGAAGAGGTCGAGCCTGAAAACGTCTATGCGATCATCGGCCAGATGAGGGCCGTGCCGGGCAAGCGTGAAGAATTGATCGGCTATCTCGGCGAAGGTTCAAAGGACATGCCCGGCAACCTTGCTTATCAGATCTGGCGCGACAAGGGCGACGAGAACAGCGTGTGGATCACTGAAGTCTGGCGCGACGAGGCTGCGCACAAGGCGAGTTTGGCGCTTCCGCAAGTGCAGGAAGCGATCCGCAAGGCGCGGCCGATCATTGCGGGTTTGGGCGCAAGGGCAGAAGTGGAGCAAGTTGTTTGAGTTTCCATCACCTCCCCGCTCTCTGCTCGGTAGAGGAGACGGAGAAAGTTGCGCCATGACCGCACTGACCGAAGCCGAAGCCGCCAACGAGCTGATGCGCCTTGCAAGGCAGATCGCGCGGCACAACCGGCTCTACCATGCCGAGGATTCGCCGGAGATTTCCGATGCGGAATACGATGCGCTGGTGCGCCGCAATGCCGAGCTTGAGGCTGCCTTTCCCCACCTGATCCGCGCCGACAGTCCGAGCGCACAGGTGGGGCACGAGATAGCATCCTCGCCGCTGGGCAAAGTCACGCACGAAGTGCGGATGATGAGCCTCGACAACGCTTTCACCGATGAGGAGGTGGAAGAGTTCGTCGCGCGCGTGCGCCGGTTCCTTGCCCTTCCGGACGATGCCGAAGTGGTGATGACCGCCGAAGACAAGATCGATGGCCTGTCCTGTTCGCTGCGTTATGAAGACGGGCGGCTGGTGCGCGCCGCCACGCGCGGGGACGGGCAGGTGGGCGAGGATGTTACCGCCAACGTTGCCCATATTGCCGACATTCCGCAGGAGCTGAAGGCCGCCGGGCTGTTCGACATTCCCGCCGTGTTCGAGATTCGCGGCGAGGTCTATATGGCCAAGGCTGATTTTCTCGCGCTCAATGCCCGTCAGGCCGAGAAGGGAGAAAAGGTCTTTGCCAACCCGCGCAATGCGGCCGCCGGATCGCTGCGGCAGAAGGATCCGGCGGTGACAGCGAGCCGGCCTTTGCGCTTTCTCGCGCACGGCTGGGGCGCGGCCAGCGAAGTTCCGGCGTCCAGCCAGTTCGAGATGATGCGCAAGATTGCCGATTGGGGCTTGCCCGTTTCAGACCTTCTGGTCCGGTGCGCTTCGGCTGCGGAAATGCTGGCGCATTACCGCGCCATTGGCGCGCGCCGCGCGGATCTGCCCTATGATATCGACGGCGTGGTTTACAAGGTTGACCGGCTCGACTGGCAGGAGCGGCTGGGCTTCGTCGCCAAGGCGCCGCGCTGGGGGATTGCGCACAAGTTTCCGGCGGAACGGGCCGAAACGACGATTGAGGCCATCGACATTCAGGTAGGCCGCACCGGCAAGCTGACCCCGGTGGGAAGGTTGCGCCCGGTGCTGGTGGGGGGAGTCACGGTCACGAATGTCACCTTGCACAACCGCGACGAGATTGCCCGGCTCGGCCTGCGGGTGGGGGACCGCATCGTGCTTCAGCGCGCAGGTGATGTGATCCCGCAGGTAGTGGAGAACCTGACACGCGAGGTATCGCGCGAAGCCTATGCTTTCCCCGATCATTGCCCCGAATGCCATTCCGAAGCGGTGGCCGAAGACGGCGAGGTCGATGTGCGCTGCACCGGCGGGCTGATCTGCCCGGCGCAAAGGGTCGAGCGCCTCAAGCACTTCGTCAGCCGTGCCGCGCTCGATATCGAGGGGCTGGGCGAAAAGACCATAATCGAGTTTTTCCAACTGGGCTGGCTGGAAAGCCCGGCGGACATCTTCCGCCTGAAAAGGCGCCGCAGCGAGATTCTTGGCCGCGAGGGCTGGAAGGACAAGTCTGTGGACAACCTGTTGGCAGCGATTGAGGCCAGGCGCGCGCCCGATGCCGCGCGGCTCCTGTTCGGGCTGGGCATCAGGCATGTCGGCGCGGTGACGGCGCGCGACCTGATGAAGCGCTTTGTCACGCTGTCGGCACTTCGCGCGGCAGCGGTGAAAGCGCGCGACGGTGATGCAGAGGCGGCGGGGGAGCTGCTTTCCATCGATGGCGTGGGGCCGGTCGTGGTCGGGGCGCTGGGCGATTTCTTTCATGAACCGCACAACCAGGCGGTCTGGGACGATCTCCTTTCCGAGGTTTCGCCACCGCCCTATGTGGTTGAAACGAAAGCAAGCGCAGTGGCGGGCAAGACAATCGTCTTTACCGGCAAACTTGAGACCATGAGCCGCGACGAGGCCAAGGCTCAGGCCGAAGCGCTTGGCGCGCGGGCGGCAGGTTCGGTTTCGGCCAAGACCGATCTGGTCGTGGCCGGGCCGGGCGCCGGATCGAAACTCAAACAGGCCGCAGCGCTGGGCATCGAAGTGATCGACGAGTCGGCATGGGCCGAAATCGTCCGGAACGCGGGGTAACACAATGCTTGATGAACTGGCGGCCATTGGTGCCGAGGCGGGCGCGCTGCTGAAGGCGCGAAGGCAGACGATTGCCGTGGTCGACGGATCGACCGGGGGTCTGATTTCGGCAAGCCTGCTGGCAATGCCGGGTGCTTCGGCGTTCTTTCTGGGCGGTTCGGTGATCTATTCGATGAAGGGGCGGCGCATTGCGCTGGGGCATGAGCCCGGCTCGCTGCGGGGATTTACATCGGCGACCGAGCCTTATGCCCTTGCGCAGGCGCGCCTGATCCGTGAACGGCTGGGCGCGGATTGGGGAATGGCCGAAACCGGTGCATCCGGGGGCAGCGCGCATCCTCTTGGCGTCGCTTCGGGGACGAGCGCAATCGGCCTTGTCGGACCAGACGGAATCGAGGCGTCCGTGCTTGTCACCAATGCCAGCGACAATCGCCTTCAGAACATGCAGGTCTTCACCAGGGCGGCGCTTGTTCTCCTGCGCGATACCCTTCAGGTTCACTCGGCCGCGTAATCCGGTCTGCGCTTTTCGAGGAAGGCCTGCATCCCCTCGCGGAAATTGGGACTGGCCGCCGTCATCAACTGGTTGCGGTTCTCCAGCGCGATGGCGGCTTCGAGGCTGGGAGCGTCGATGGCGAAGTTCAGCCCTTCCTTGGTCATCCTGAGACCCATGGGCGACGCGCCCAGAAGATCGGCGACGAGGCCTTCTCCGGCCTCTTCAAGCTGGTCGTCGGGGACGACTTGCGAAACGAGGCCGGTGGCCAGGGCGCGTGGGGCGTGGATGAAGCGCCCCGTCAGCATGAGTTCGCTTGCTACTGATGCACCGACGAGCCGCGGCAGGAAATAGCTGCATCCCATGTCGCAGGCCGAAAGACCCAGCTTGATGAAGGCGGCGTTCATGCGCGCGCTTTCACCGGCAATGCGGATGTCGGATGCCAGCGCCAGCGAAAATCCGCCGCCACAGGCCGCACCATGGACCAGCGCGACGATGGGCTGCGGGCAGCGGCGCATCTTTACATAGACTTCGGCCAGATAGCCCTGAAAGCCGAATCCTGCGGCAAATGGGGGCGTGTCGCGGTCGGTGCTGCGTTCGCGGATGTCCAGACCGGCACAGAATGCCTTGCCCGCGCCCCGCAGGACAACCACGCGGCAGTCCCGATCATGATGCAGTCGGCCGAAATAGGTGTGAAGATCATGCACCATCTGCAAGGAGATGGCGTTGAGCACATCGGGCCGGTTGAGCGTGACCCAATCGGCCTGCCCGCGCCTTTCGACGATGAAGGTGGCATATTCCATAATGCGCGGCTCCTCTCGTTTAATCGAAAGGTTAAACGCATTCCCGGTGCGCTGGCAATGCGCTTTGCT
Source organism: Novosphingobium meiothermophilum (assembly GCF_003171715.1). Classification (GTDB taxonomy): domain Bacteria; phylum Pseudomonadota; class Alphaproteobacteria; order Sphingomonadales; family Sphingomonadaceae; genus Novosphingobium; species Novosphingobium meiothermophilum. The sequence continues at coordinate 296,756 of NZ_QGHL01000007.1, forward strand.
GCGCTCTCACCAGCGCTTCGACCACTCAGGCAAGGCGCCCACGCGCGAGGAACGGACGCGGCCAGCAGCGCGGCGGCGCAGCCACAGGATAGACCAGTCGCCCCGCACCATGCGGGCAGCCAGACGAAGTCCCGCCTTGCGATAGGCGGCACGCACGGCGGCTTCCTGCGTTTCCAGCAACCCCGCCAGCAGCACGCTTCCGCCCGGAACAACTGCACGGGCAAAGGCAGGGGCAAGTTTGACCAGCGGCCCGGCGATGATGTTGGCGATCAGCAGGTCATAGGGTGCTGCCGCTTCAAGCAGCGGATGATCCATGCCGGGGGCGATGACCATGGCCATGCGCCCCGGCCCGTCGCCCAGCGCAATGCCATTGTTCGCCGCGTTTTCAGCCACGACGGGGCCGCACACGGCATCGATGTCGCTGGCAATGGCGCGGGCCGTGGGCCACAGATGCAGCCCGGCAAATCCGAGCAGGCCCGTTCCCGTGCCGATATCGGCCAGATTGCGCACCCGGACCCCCTGCCGCTTCATGTGGCTGAGCATGGCGAGGCAGCCCGCGGTGGTGGCGTGCTGGCCGGTGCCGAACGCCTGGCTGGCAGGAATGACGAAATCGCGCACGCCCGGCCGGGCGAGAGGGGGGTATTCCGGGGTGTGAACGTGAAACACGCCCTCGCGGATCGGTTCGACACCCTGCTGGCTCAGCGTAACCCAATCGGCATCGGGAAGTTCTTCGATGTTCAGCCGGGGCGGCGTGCCTTCGAAAAGATCGGCAATGGCGTTCTGATCGGCTTTCGTGGGCTTGCGATCGAGCCACGCTTCAAGCTGCCAGTCATCGGGCTTGTCTTCGGCAATCTCGCTTCCGGCGATGACGATTTCGGGATCCCAGTCCCATGCATCCTCGTGCGCCACCAGCGCGGCCTGAATGATCGACCGCGGGGCAAGAACGGTGATCTTCCAGCTCATCGCGCCAGTGCCTTGTCAAGCCGGTCGCGTGCGGCGGCGGCAAGAGCCTTGCAGGCGGCCGGGTCGGCCAGCGGCTGGTCGCCTGCCATGCGCTCGAACATCGCGCTCGCGCCGGGGTGCGGGGTCAGCAGGATGCCGCAATCCAGCGCCTCAACCTGCGCGAAGGTGCGGCGGAACATGGCCACGCGCTCTGGATGATCGGCAAAGCGATAGGTGCCCAGCGGAAGGGCGGTGAGGCTGTCCACATAAGTGACCGTTCGGCAATCCCGATCGCCTGCGGCCCCTTCGCATGATTTCCAGTGCCAGCTTGTCGATCCCTCGGTGTGGCCGGGCGTGGCAAAGGCCGTAAGCCGCAGCGGGCCGACCGATACGACATCGCCAGTGCGGATGATCCGGTCCACCCGTGCCTTGGGGGAACCGTGGATTTTCTGCGCCTGCGGATCGGCCGGGCTGACCTTGCCGCTGCGGATAACCCGCGCGGCCTCGCGCGTGGCGACAAACCTTGCGCCGGTGGCCTTCAGGATGGCGGCAAGGCCGCCCACGTGATCGAAATGTTCATGGCTTGAGACGACAAGCCGCACATCCTGCGGATCGAACCCGGCCTTGCGGATGTTGGCGAGGATGGAAGGGGCGGCTTCCTCGGTCACGGCATCGACAAGAATATGGCCTTCGGGGCCAGCGACAAGCAGGGCGGAGACGGTGCAGGTGCCCACATACCAGACATTGCCGAACACGCGCGCCGGGGGCGCAGGGTCGGAAAAACTCTCCTTGCCCTCGCACTGTCGGATGATTTCGCGCGTGGCTGCGGGATCGGCGGGGGCAGGGGATGCTGCGGCTGCGGCTGCGGCTGCGGCAGCGAGGGCAAGGGCAATGCTCATGCCGTCAAGCGTCTAGGCATGGGGCAGGGGGCGCGCAACCGCCTTTGTCGGCATGAGTGGCGGCGCCTGCCGGGGCTGTCCTTTTTTACATCCCGCATACGCTTGCGCGGCAGGTCTTTTCGACTAATAGGACTTCGTTCCTTTCGCGGGCTTCCCGCAATCCTTGTACCTAGTCGAGGGGGTATATCCATGGCGCAATCGCGCAAGGCACGGCCGATTTCTCCGCATCTCCAGATCTGGCGCTGGGGTCCGGCCATGCTGGTTTCGATCCTTCACCGCATCACCGGCAATGGTCTTGCCTTTGCGGGGCTTGGTCTGCTGCTGTGGTGGATCGGCGCTCTGGCCAGCGGCGAGCAGGCCTATCAGATCTTCCTCGATTGGGTATGGCTCGGCACCGCGGGCGGCGTGCAGGCATTCACCGCCATTCTGGGCAAGGTTGTGCTCGTGGGCCTGACATGGGCCTTCTTCCAGCACGCCGCCACGGGCATCCGCCACCTCATCCTTGACATCGGCGCAGGCTACGAGCTTCAGACCAACGCCCGCTGGTCGATCCTGACGATGGTCTTTTCGATCCTTCTCACCATCGCCTTCTGGGCCTTCGTGCTGCTGCGCTGAGCGCCGGCACCGACGATATAGCAAGAGAGGCATCCAACATGGGTAACGGCACCTCCATCGGCCGCGTGCGCGGGCTTGGCTCAAGCCATCAGGGCACGCATCACTGGCTGACCGCGCGGCTCACGGCCGTGGGCAACCTTGTTCTCATCACCTTCCTGATCGTCAGCCTGGCACTGCTGCCGGATCATTCCTTCGCCACGGCGCGCAGCTGGGTGGCGCGTCCGGTGCCGTCGGTGGCGCTGATCCTCATCATGGTGAACACCTTCACCCATGCCCGTATGGGCGTGCAGGTAATGCTTGAGGATTATGTCCACGAAGAAGGCGGCAAGATCGCGGCGTGGCTGCTGGTCAACATCGTGCCCTTCGCGGCTGCCGCTTTCGGCATTCTTTCGGTTCTGCGCATTGCTCTTGGGGGCGCATAAGACATGACTTCGACTCAGCCTGCCTACAAGATCATCGACCACACCTATGATACCGTTGTCGTGGGTGCGGGCGGTTCGGGCCTGCGCGCCACGATGGGTTCGGCACAGGCCGGCCTGCGCACGGCCTGCATCACCAAGGTTTTTCCCACCCGTTCGCACACCGTTGCAGCGCAGGGCGGGATCGCCGCCAGCCTCGGCAACAACTCGCCTGACCACTGGACCTGGCACATGTACGATACCGTCAAGGGATCGGACTGGCTGGGCGATCAGGACGCCATCGAATACATGGTGCGCGAAGCCCCTGCCGCGGTTTACGAGCTTGAACATGCCGGGGTGCCGTTCAGCCGCAATCCCGAAGGCACGATCTATCAGCGTCCGTTCGGCGGTCACATGCAGAACATGGGCGAAGGCCCTCCGGTGCAGCGCACCTGTGCCGCAGCTGACCGCACCGGCCACGCCATGCTTCACGCGCTCTATCAGCAGAGCCTGAAGTATGATGCGGACTTCTTCATCGAATACTTCGCCATCGACCTCATCATGGAGGATGGCCCGGATGGTGTGCCGGTCTGTCGCGGGGTGATCGCGCTGTGCATGGATGACGGTTCGATCCACCGCTTCCGCAGCCATGCCGTTGTGCTGGCCACGGGCGGTTATGGCCGTTGCTACTTCACCGCGACTTCGGCCCACACCTGCACGGGTGACGGGGGCGGCATGGTGCTGCGTGCGGGGCTGCCGCTTCAGGACATGGAGTTCGTGCAGTTCCATCCCACCGGCATCTATGGCGCGGGGGTGCTCATCACCGAAGGCGCGCGCGGCGAGGGCGGCTATCTCACCAACTCCGAGGGTGAGCGCTTCATGGAGCGTTACGCACCTTCGGCCAAGGACCTTGCCTCGCGCGACGTGGTTTCGCGTTCGATGGCCATGGAAATCCGCGAAGGGCGCGGGGTGGGGCCGCACAAGGACCACATCTACCTGCACCTCGATCATATCGATGCCAATGTGCTGGCGGAACGCCTGCCGGGCATCACCGAAAGCGGCAAGATCTTTGCAGGCGTCGACCTTACCCGCCAGCCGCTCCCCGTGGTTCCGACCGTGCATTACAACATGGGCGGAATCCCGTGCAATTATCATGGCGAAGTCGTCACCATCGGTCCGGACGGCAATCCGGAAACGGTTGTCCCCGGCCTGTTCGCGGTGGGCGAAGCGGCATGTGTTTCGGTCCACGGCGCCAATCGTCTCGGCTCGAACTCGCTGATCGACCTTGTCGTGTTCGGCCGTGCCACGGGTCTGCGCCTCAAGGAGCTTATCAAGCCCGGCACGTCGCACAACTCGCTGCCGAAGGACAGCGCGGACATGGCGCTTTCGCGTCTTGACCATTTCCGCCATGCCAAGGGCGGCTCGCCCACGGCACAGGTGCGCACCGAAATGCAGCGCACCATGAGCCAGCACGCCGCCGTGTTCCGCACCGACGAACTGATGGCCGAAGGCAAGGTCAAGCTGGCCGAAACCTACAAGCGCATGGAAGACATCCATGTTTCCGACCGTTCGCTGATCTGGAACTCGGACCTTGTCGAGACGCTGGAACTGGACAACCTCATCAGCCAGGCCACGGTCACGATGCATTCGGCCCACAACCGCAAGGAAAGCCGCGGCGCCCACGCGCACGAGGATTTCCCCGATCGCAACGATGCCGAGTGGATGAAGCACACGGCCGCGTGGTTCAATGGCTGGGGCGGCAAGGGCGGCGAAGTGCGCATCGATTATCGCCCGGTCCACGAATACACGCTGACCGACGATGTCGAATACATCAAGCCAAAGAAGCGCGTTTACTGAGCGCGGCTTTTCTCAGGCACAAGCAATGCGGCGCCGGGGTGCAAACACTCCGGCGCTTTGCTTTGCGCGTCAGGGTATGCGCTGGACGACCGCCCTGCTTTCGAAGCTGACGGAACCGGTTTTCGCAGCGGGGACTTTGGCGGCCTGATCCCTTTCGGCCCTGTTATCGGCCTTCTTGTCCTTGGCGTCCTTGGAGGCCGCTGCTTCGCGTGCCTGCCAAAGGGCATCGGCGTCGGCCTTCGTGGCGGGGCGAGCCGGATAGGCGCACCCGCGCTGTTCGCCCACGCCCTTGAGGTAGGCGCGGCGGACCGAACCTGCATAGATCGCCTCGTTCCATTTGCGCTGCTGGGCATTGGCCCCGCTGATTTCGCGGATCACGCCGCCAAAGGGAATGAGCGAGCCTACTACCGATTTGGCCAGACTCCCGACCTTGATGGTGGAATTGCTCTCGTCGCGGGCCACGTCGATATCGTCGCCCAGAACCGCATCAAGTTCGGCCACGGCGGCAGCGATGGCGGTGCAGCGTTTCAGACCGGCAAGATCGTAGGGCTTCTCGCGTGCAGTCTGGAGAAGCTGGGGCACTTCGTCCTTCCTGAGGTTGAGGTCCGACAGGGGTTTGGTGACGACATCGCCGGGCGTGACCTTCTCCTGCGCCACGGCAGTCTGCGCCGCAGCAGGCGGCACGCTTGCCCATGCCAGCAGAGGTAGCGCCAGCGCCAGCAAGATCGGGGCGTGGCAGCGATTGTTGGCAGTGATGAGCGACATGGTTGCTCCTTCCTGCCTTGACTACGCCATGACCTGCCTTTCGGTTCCGTGAACCCGATCTACAGCAGCGCGGCAAAGGTGTCGCACTGGTCCTCGTCTGCGGTTTCCAGTCCGCGCCGCAGCCATTGCTGGCGCTGGGCCGCGCTGCCATGGGTGAATCCTTCCTCGACCGGACGGCGCCCAGCGGCCTTCATCAGCGTATCATCGCCGATCTGATGAGCAGCGCGCATCCCTTCCTCGATGTCGCCCGGTTCGATCCGGTCTCGGTTCCTGCCCGCCCAGACCCCGGCATAGCAATCCGCCTGAAGTTCAAGCGCGACGGACAGGCGGTTCGCCTGACTGGGGCTGCGCTGCTGCAACTTGCGCACTTCGGTGGAGGTGCCCAGCAGGTTCTGGATGTGATGGCCGTATTCGTGCGCCATCACATAGACGCGCGCGAAATCGCCGCCCGCACCCATCTGCTGGTCCATCTGGGTATAGAAGTCGGTATCGATATAGATGCCGTTGTCGGCCGGGCAGTAGAACGGTCCCATCGCGCTTTGCGCCGCGCCGCAGCCGGAACTGCCGTTCTGTGCATAGAAAACCAGCTTCGGCGCCTCGAACGGCACATTGGCCTTACGGAACAGCGGTTCCCACGTCTTGTTGAGCGAGGAGAGCGCATTGCAGCTTTCGCGGCTGAAGGCATTGGCCGAACAGCTTTCCGCAAGGCTTGCTCCGCCCTGCTGCTGCGGCGCGGGCGCCTGGGTCTGCACCTGTTGCAGCGTGCCCAGCATCTGCGCCGGATCGACGCCGAAGACCAGCGCCGCGATCAGCGCGATGACAATGGAGCCGCACCCCAGCTTGCCACCGCCACCGAGGGGGAATCTGCCGCCGCCGCGCTGGTCCTCGACATTGATAGAACTGTCGAAATCATCGAGCCGCATCGCATTGCCCCTCTTTTTCGCGTTCCGTCTGGACAAGCCGCACGTCTGCCGCAATGCCATCCGGACATGTCCATCCTTTCATGCCGGAGTAACCAAATGTTCCTGAAGGGCAAGTGCGCGCTGATTACCGGTTCAACTTCGGGCATCGGTCTTGCCTATGCACGGGCGCTCGCCGCCGAGGGCGCCGACATCGTCCTCAACGGGTTTGGCGATCCTGCCGAGATCGAGACCCTGTGCAGCGAGCTTGCCGCGACAAGCGGCGGGCGGGCGATCTTCGCCGCCGGAGACCTGACCCGGCGCGAGGGCACCGAGACCATGGTGGCAGCGGCACTGGCCGAGTTCGGCGCGATCGACATTCTCATCAACAATGCCGGGATGCAGCATGTTGCCCCGGTCGAGGACTTTCCGGTGGAGAAGTGGGATGCGATCATCGCGCTCAACCTGACATCGGCCTTCGATGCCTGTCGGCTTGTCATTCCGGGCATGAAGGCAAAGGGCTGGGGCCGCATCCTGTTCACGGCCTCGGCCCATTCGCTCACGGCCTCGCCGTTCAAGGCGGCCTATGTCTCGGCGAAGCACGGCATCGCCGGATTGACCAAGACCCTTGCGCTGGAACTGGCAACCCACGGCATCACCGCCAACTGCATCAGCCCCGGCTATGTCTGGACGCCGCTGGTGGAGAACCAGATCCCCGATACGATGAAAGCGCGCGGTCTGACACGCGAACAGGTCATCAACGATGTGCTGCTGACCCGCCAGCCGACCAAGCAATTCGTCCAGCCGGAAGACGTGGCGGCGCTCGCGCTTTTCCTGTGCCGCCACGAGGCGCGCAACATCACGGGCGCCAACTACAACATGGATGGTGGCTGGGTGGCGGAGTGAAGACGCGCCATCGGTAACATTGCGGATGGCGGCAGCCGTCCCGGCCGTGGCGACAAATGGGAACTTGCGCTGGCCTGCGGCTTTTGACAGCAAGGAGCTGCGACGAAACGTTTGAGGGCCGCGATGAATCGTGCTGTGGGCTGGCGATGGGCAAGGCGGGCGGGGCTGATGCTCTGCGCGGCCCTGACGCTGGGGGGCGCGCGTCCTCCGGCACGCCCGTCCGCCTTGCCGAAACCGCCCAGTCCGATCGAGATGGCGCTGCGCGGCCATGTCGAAGCGCTTTCCAGCGATGACTTTGCCGGGCGCGAACCGGGGACCGAGGGCGAGAGCAAGACCTTGCGCTATCTGGCCCGCCAATGGTTCGACATCGGGCTTGAACCGGGCACCAACATTCCGGGCAGCGGGTGGTTCGCGCCGGTCGATCTGATCGAGCGGCAACCCGTTTCCTCGCGTGCGGTCTTTACCCGTTCGGGGCGGCGCGTGCCCTTGCCTGCCGAAAGTGTTTATGTGGTCACATCGGGCCTGCGCGGCCTTGTTCAGGATGCACCGCTGGTCTTCGTGGGCCACGCCGCCGGAGCGCCGCCACCGCGCGCCGAAATGGCCGGCCGTATTGCGGTGATGCTTGACAGTCTGCCCGCCGGTATCAGTCATGATGCGGCGGGCGACAGGGTGGGCCGGCTGCTCGATGCCGGCGCGCTGGCGGTTCTCACGGTGCTTGATGACGAGCGGACGCTGCCCGACGTTGTCGCCCGCCGCAGCAGGGCAGGTCATGCCGTCGCGGGAGGTCCGGTTGTCAGCGAGATCGAGGGCTTCATAACCCCCGAAGCGCTGGATCTTCTGCTGCCGGGTGCGCACCATGCCTCGCTTGCCCGGCTGAAGGCCGAGGCTGCAAGCAACCGCTTTGTGCCGCACCTTCTGGGGCTTCAGGCAACCCTTGAGGCGACCAGCCGGGAAACCCGTATCCGCACGCACAATCTGATCGGCCGGTTGCCGGGCCGCAGCCGCGATGCCGGGGCGATTCTGGTGCTGGCTCATTGGGACCATTTCGGAACCTGTGCTGCCCCCCCGGCACAGGACGTCATCTGCAACGGCGCGATCGACAATGCCTCCGGCCTTGCGGTCGTTACCGAAACCGCGCGCCTTCTTGCCAAGGGGCGGCCGCTTGAACGGGATGTCTATTTTCTGGCAACGACCGCCGAAGAAGTGGGGCTGCTGGGTGCGGTGGCCTTCGCCGAAAACCCGCCAATACCGCTGGACCGCTTCGTTGCCGCGCTCAATGTCGACAGCACCGGGCTGGCCCCCGCGGGAAGCCCGCTGGGCATTGTCGGCAAGGGGCTGACACCGCTTGATCCGTTGATCGAGGAAGTGGTCCGGCGGATGAAGCGCAGACTGGCCGACGGCGATGGGGCGAATGCCTATATCCGGCGACAGGACAGCTGGGTGCTGCTGCGCCATGACGTGCCCACGGTCATGGTCAGCAACAGCTATGGCGACATGACGCTGCTCGAACGGTTCATGCAGGAAACCTATCACCGCCCCTCCGATCAGGCGGGGGCAGGCATCGATTATGGCGGCATGGCGGATGATGTGATGGTGCAGGTGGAACTGATCCGGACATTTGCCGATCCGCGCCGCCTGCCCGCGCGGGGATGGCCGGGGAACGGATTGCCGTTGACGGGAAGCGCTGCAAAAGGGGGCGGAGCAGCCCTGGAACCGGGTCAGGCGCGGCAGGGTCAAACCCCCTAGCGGAACCGGTCCTTCCTGTTTACATGGGCCGCCACGAATCTCCCCGGATACAAAGAAGTGGCTCCCATCATGGATATCCCTCTCGGCCTTACCTTCGACGACGTGCTGCTGCGTCCTGCCGAATCGGATATCGTGCCTTCGCAGGCTGACACCCGCACGCGGCTGACGAAGGAAATCAGCCTCAACATCCCGGTGCTGTCATCGGCCATGGATACCGTTACCGAGGCCGACATGGCGATCGTCATGGCGCAGCTTGGCGGCATCGGCGTGCTGCACCGCAATCTTTCGATCGAGGAACAGTGCGCGGCGGTGCGTGCGGTCAAGCGGTTCGAGAGCGGGATGGTGGTCAATCCGATCACCATTTCGCCCGACGCCACGCTGGGCGAGGCCAACGCGATCATGCGCACCAACAGGATCAGCGGCATTCCTGTGGTGGAGGCTTCGGGCCGTCTGGTCGGTATTCTCACCAACCGCGACGTGCGCTTTGCCGACAATCCCAACCAGCCCGTGCGCGAACTGATGACGCACGAAAATCTCGCGACGGTGAAGCTGGGCACGAGCGGCGATGAAGCGCGGCGCCTTTTGCACCAGCGCCGGATCGAAAAGCTGCTGGTGGTGGATGATGATTTCCACTGCATCGGCCTTATCACGGTCAAGGATATTGAAAAGGCCGTGACTTTCCCCGATGCTACCAAGGACGCGGCCGGGCGCCTGCGCGTGGCAGCCGCCACCACTGTTGGCGACAAGGGCTTTGCCCGGACCATGGCTCTGGTCGAGGCGGAATGCGATGTCGTCATCATCGATACCGCGCATGGCCATAACCGGGATGTTGCGCGCGCCGTTGAAGCGGCCAAGAAGCTGTCCAATTCGGTTCAGGTCATTGCTGGCAATGTCGCGACAGGCGAGGCCACGCGGTCGCTGATCGATGCGGGGGCTGATGGTGTGAAGATCGGCATCGGTCCCGGCTCCATCTGCACCACGCGCATCGTCGCGGGCGTGGGCGTGCCGCAGCTCACCGCGATCATGGAATGCGCTGCCGAGGCGGAAAAGTCGGGCGTGCCGGTGATTGCCGATGGGGGCTTGCGCACTTCGGGTGATGCCGCCAAGGCGCTGGCGGCAGGGGCAAGCTCGGTCATGATCGGATCGATGCTGGCCGGGACCGAGGAAGCGCCGGGCGAGACGTTCCTCTATCAGGGGCGCGCCTACAAGTCGTATCGCGGGATGGGGTCGGTCGGTGCCATGGCACGCGGCAGTGCAGACCGCTATTTCCAGCAGGACATCAAGGACCAGATGAAGCTGGTGCCCGAAGGGATCGAAGGGCAGGTGCCGTTCAAGGGCCCCGCCAAGGATGTGGTCCACCAGCTTGTCGGCGGGATAAAGGCGGCGATGGGTTATACCGGCAGCCGCACCATCGAGGACTTGCGCAAGCGCGCGCAGTTCGTGCGCATCACCAATGCGGGCCTGCGCGAAAGCCATGTCCACGACGTGACGATCACCCGCGAGGCACCCAACTACAAGGTGGGCTGAAGCCGCACAGGGACCGGGCGATGACACCGGCGGCGAGGGTTCAGGCTGCGATCGACCTGCTTGACGAAGTGATCGGCGCGGCACGCGCGCAGGGCGCCTCGGCCGATCGCATCGCGGCAGACTGGTTCCGTTCGCGCCGTTATGTCGGCTCCAAGGACCGCCGGGCGATCCGGGAACTGGTGTGGGGCGCGATCCGGGTTTGTGGAGAGGTTCCGCCATCCGGTCGGGCTGCCATGTTGCGGCTTGCAGCCGATGATGCCGCCTTGGCGGCGCTGTTCGATGGATCGAACTATGGCCCTGCTCCGGTCAGACCGGGCGAGCCGGTTGCGGCGGGCGGCATTGCCCCGGCCTGGCTGGTGGAACGGCTTGCCGCGGCCGGGCTTGGCCCGCGGGATCAGGCATCGTTGTTGGCGCGCGCGCCGCTCGACATCCGGGCCAACAGCTTGAAAGTCGGGCGCGAGGCCCTGCGCGGCAGGCTGCCGGTGGAGGCAGAACCGCTGGCCGTGCCGGATGGCCTGCGTCTGCCTGCGGGAACCCCGGCCGAAGGCTGGCCGGAGTTTGCCGAAGGGCTGTTCGAAGTGCAGGATGCCGGCAGCCAGCTTGCCTGCATGGCGCTGGCCGCCAGCCCCGGCGAACGGGTGGTTGACCTGTGTGCAGGCGCGGGTGGCAAGACGCTCGCGCTGGGTGCGGCAATGGCGAACCGCGGGCAATTGCTGGCCTGCGATATCGACCGCGCACGCCTTTCTCGCCTGCCCGAACGTGCGCGCCGGGCCGGTGTGCTGGCGCAGGTGCGCCTGCTTAATCCCGGACGCGAGGCCGAAATGCTGAGCGACTGGCAGGCACGTGCCGATGCAGTCATGATCGATGCCCCCTGTTCAGGCACGGGCACATGGCGGCGCAATCCCGAAGCGCGCTGGCGGCTCGATCCGGCGGCGATCGACCGCTACTGCCGGATGCAGGCCGGAGTGCTTGATGTGGGGGCAGGGCTGGTGCGCCCCGGCGGACGATTGACCTACGTTGTCTGTTCCCTGCTCGATGCCGAAGGCGCCGACCGCATCGATGCGTTTCTTGCCCGCAATCCCGGCTGGGAGCCTGCAACGCCATCGCTGGGCGGGGGTGCGCCGCATCGCAAAGGGTGGCGGCTCGTGCCCTTTCGGGACGGGACCGACGGGTTTTTCTTCGCAACGCTCGTGCGGCGTGTTAATTGAAGCGACATGGACGACGGTGCATCCCGTGACAGTCTCCGGTTCAAGGAGTTGCACCGCAGACAGTTGCGTCCGAAGGAGTTGCTGATGCGTTACGCCCCCGCCGCGTTTGCTCTTTCGCTGCTGGTCGCCGTGACCGGCAGTATGGGGTCTGCGCGGACGAACGGCCCTTCCGATCCGCGCGTGGTCGCCCTTCTGGCCGAGGGTCGCGCTGCCCTCGCCAAAGGCGACGTGAGCGGCGCGACGGACCGCTTCGAGGCTGCGCTGACGATCGAACCGGGAAGCGCAGCGGCGCTTCTCGCTCTGGCCGATGCGGCCCGGCGGGACGGCTTGCAGGGCAAGGCGATCCATTATTACCGGCAGGTGCTGGCGAGCGACCCCAACAATCTCATGGCAATTTCGGGTGAGGGCGGCGCCATGGCCGAGAAGGGCGCGCTGGAAAAGGCGCGGCGCAACCTTGCCCGGCTTGAGGGGCTGTGCGGCAAGGGCTGCGCCGAAACCGCCGAACTGGCCGCTGCCATCGCGCGTGGCCCGATGACCAAGGTTCTGGCTGCCGAAACCGTCACGGCTGACACCACGGTCGAAAACAACTGAAGGCAGTCAAGGCAGGAAGCGCTGCGGCGCAGGCCTGCCCGCGACTGTTTCGGACAGGTTCAGATAAGGTCACGAAACTCTTCGACGACCTGCCGATAGACTCGCTTCTTGAACGGAACGATGAGTTCGGGGAGCTGGTCGGGTTCCACCCACTGCCATGCCTCGAACTCGGCGTGCTCATGGGCGTCAAGGCGGATATCCGCATCCTGTCCGTTGAAGCGCATGAGCAGCCATTTCTGCCGCTGGCCGCGATACCTGCCGCCCCACATCCGACCCATCAGGAAATCCGGCAGATCGTAGAGCAGTTCCTCGCGGGTTTCGGCGATGATGGTCACGAGGTGCGGGGCAATGCCCGTTTCCTCTTCCAGTTCGCGCAAGGCGGCAAGGTGCAGTTCCTCGCCGTCATCGATGCCGCCCTGCGGCATTTGCCAGGCCTCCGATTCCCGGTTGTCGATCCGCTTGCCGACAAAGACCCGTCGTGCGTGGTTGACCAGCATGATGCCGACACATGGACGATAGGGAAGCCCGGCAAACGGATCTGTCATTTCAACCTTTCCAGCAGCAGCCGAACGGCCTTGAAGATCGACTGCATGTCTTCCTGCGCGCTTGGGATGGCCTTGCGCAACTGGGTGAAGCCGTGGATCGTGCCCTTCATCTCAAGGAACACGACTTCGGCCCCGGCCCGGATCAATTCCGCGCCATAGACCCTCCCGCTGTCGCGAATCGGATCAAGGCCCGCCGTCACTAGCACTGTTGGCGGTGTGGTCGAATGGTCGGAATAGATCGGATAGGCGCGCTTGTGCCCGGTCATGGCGCGATAGGCATCGGCAAACCAGCGCATGGTGTCCGAAGTCAGGAGGAAGCCTTCGGCGAACTGGGCGAACGATTCATGATCGGGCCTGTCATCGGAGAGCGGATAGATCGGCACCTGCATCACAACCGGCGCGGCAGCGGGCTGGTCCATAAGGGCCTGTGTGACCACGATGGCAAGATTTCCGCCTGCCGAATCGCCCATCGGAATAAGGCCAGTGATCTCGCGGCCAAGCGTGGTGGAATTGCCCGCGATCCAGCGTGCGGCGGCCTCGCAGTCATCGGGCGCGGCGGGGAAGGGATGCTCAGGCGCCAGACGGTAATCGACCGCGATCACCGGCAGATCGAGCTCCGCGGCGATTTCGGTGCAAAGGCTGTGGTGGCTTTCAAGATCGCCGATGACGAAGCCGCCGCCGTGGAAGAAGACCACCGCCGGACCTGCCTCGCGCGTTTCGCGCAGGTCATAGAGCCGCAGCGGGATCTCTCCGGCAGGGCCGGGGCAGGAAAGATCGCGGATCACCGCAAGCGCGCGCGGCTCTGCTTCGGCGAGTTGACCCATCGCAATGTAGCTGGCCCGCGCTGCCTCCAGACCGAGCTGGCTCATCGGCGGCGCATCGGTGCTGTTGAGAAAGGCGAGAAAGGCCTGAACATCGGGGCGCACGTAATGGGTCGTCTGTTCGGTCATGAATTGCTCCTCGTCCCGTTGGCAGGAATCGTTATGAACGTCGGTGTAAGTTTGGTTTTGCAACTTGACTGGCAAGGCCGATGGGAATCAAGAGCGCAGGAGGATTTTTCGGCTCGCGCAGATTTTCTTCTTTGCGAACCCGGCACGAGAGGCATAGGCGCGCTGGCATGATCGGGTGAAAGTCCCGGCGCGCAGCAGAGGACGATATGGCGACACTTGTTGATGGACCGGATGCGCTGACGGGCGGCAAGGATACCGGCGGAACCGATGCGAAGGCCCCCGAAGCGGTGGTCGTTCGCTTTGCCGGGGATTCGGGTGACGGGATGCAGCTGACCGGTGGTCAGTTCACGCTTTCCACCGCGCTTGCGGGCAACGATCTGGCGACCTTCCCGGACTTTCCGGCCGAAATCCGCGCGCCGCAGGGCACGCTGTTCGGCGTTTCTGCTTTCCAGATCAATTTCGGGTCGACCGAGATCGACACCGCGGGTGACCAGCCCGATGTGCTGGTGGCCATGAACCCGGCCGCGCTCAAGACGAATGTCGGCGCGCTCAAGCCCGGCGGGCTTATCATTGCCGACAGCGGCGAGTTCACCAAGCGCAACCTTGAAAAGGCGAAATACGAGGTAAACCCGCTGGAGGACGGCAGTCTCGAAAAGTGGCAGCTTCTGGCCTTCGACATCTCGGCCCTCACGCTTGAGGCGGTCAAGCCCTTCGGCCTTGGCAACAAGGAAGCCCTGCGCTGCAAGAACATGTGGACGCTGGGCCTTGCCCTGTGGATGTTCGACCGTGACCGCCAGCCGCTGATCGATTGGCTCAACGCCAAGTTCGCTAAGAACCCGGTTCTGGCCGAGGCCAATATCGCCGCGCTCAACGCAGGTCATGCCTATGGCGAAACGGCCGAACTTTCAGGCCCGCTCAAGCAGTATCACATTGCCCCGGTCGAAAGCGAACCGGGCCTTTACCGAACGGTGACGGGCGCGGAAGCCATCAGTCTTGGTCTGGTTGCGGGCGCACAGCTTGCCGATCTGCACATGTTCTTCGGTGGCTATCCGATCACGCCGGCATCGGCGATCCTGCACAATCTTGCCCGGCTCAAGGAGTTCGGCGTCACCACCTTTCAGGCCGAGGACGAGATCGCGGCCATCGCATCGGCCATCGGCGCAAGCTATGCCGGCCAGCTTGGTGTAACCTCGTCATCCGGTCCCGGCATTGCCCTCAAGGGCGAGGCCATGGGCCTTGCCATCATGACCGAACTGCCGCTGGTGATCGTCAACTCCCAGCGCGGCGGCCCTTCCACGGGCCTGCCAACCAAGACCGAGCAGTCCGACCTCTATCAGGCGGTCTATGGCCGCAATGGCGATGCGCCGATGCCGGTGATTGCCGCCCGCAGCGCTTCGGACTGCTTCGAGGTTGCCATCGAGGCCTGCCGCATTGCGGTGGAATACATGACCCCGGTCATGCTCCTGACCGACGGCTATATCGCCAATGCGGCCGAGCCTTGGAAGGTGCCCGATCCGGCGAGCTTCAGGCCCTTCCCGGTCAAGTTCCTCGAAGCGAAGAACGGCCCCAACGGCGAGCTTCTTCCTTTCGCGCGCGACGAGAAGGGCGCACGCCCATGGATCCGGCCCGGCACGCCCGGCCTTATGCACCGCATCGGCGGGATCGAGAAGAACCCCGGCACCGGCAATATCGACTACAGCCCGGCCAGCCACCAGATCATGACCGATGCCCGCAAGGCCAAGGTCGACGGTGTGGCGAAGAGCATTCCGCCGCAGGAAGTCAGCCATGGCGAGACTTCGGGCAGGCTCGTGGTCGTGGGCTGGGGCAGCACTTATGGTCCGATCCATCAGGCCGTGCGCCGCGCCCGCCGCAAGGGTCTGGACGTGAGCCATGTCCATGTCCGCCACATCTGGCCGATGCCATCCAACCTTGGCGATCTGCTGCGCGGCTACGACAAGGTGCTGGTGCCCGAAATGAACACCGGCCAGTTCAAGACCGTGCTGCGTGACCAGTTCCTGATCGACGCCCAGCCGCTCAACAAGACCAGCGGCCAGCCCTTCACCATCGCGGAAATCGAAGCCGCGATCGAGGAGGCGCTGAAGTGATACTGCCAACCGGCAATCGCGGATCATGGTGCGCGATTGTGGATGGTGCGCGGATACCGTGTGTTCACGAGTATTGGAAAAATGGAATGCGCTATGAAGATCCGGGATGCATGCCCGGCGTCGGAAAGTGGCCAAATTTCATCAAGGCAATTCAAGAGAATCAGGTGGTCCTGCTAACTCGAAGCAAGGTTTCAGACGCTCCTCAAAGGAAAAGTGGAAAGTCGATGGCACGTTCGGCTTATCTCTCTGTCTGGGAAGTCAGAAATGTTGAAGCTGATGAGCGCAGCCTGCGCTTTGAGTTCAGCAACCTCCTGCACTCGTTCGAATGATTGGACGAAACCAATGAACGACATGACCCCCATCGCTAAGGTCCAGACCACGCTCAAGGACTGGGAAACCGATCAGGAAGTGCGCTGGTGCCCCGGTTGCGGAGACTATGCGATCCTCAAGGCCGTGCAGCGCACCCTTCCTGAGATTGGTGCCGATCCTTCGAACACCGTGTTCGTATCGGGCATCGGCTGCTCCAGCCGCTTTCCCTATTACGTGGAAAGCTATGGCTTCCACACGATCCACGGCCGCGCGCCCGCCTTTGCCACCGGCATCAAGCTCGCAAATCCGGACCTCGACGTCTGGCTGGTGACGGGCGATGGCGATGGCATGTCGATCGGCGGCAATCACACGATGCACATTCTGCGCCGAAACGTGAACGTGCAGATCCTGTTGTTCAACAACGAGATCTACGGCCTGACCAAGGGGCAGTATTCGCCGACGAGCCGCGAGGGGACGAACAGCCCCACATCGCCGCTCGGTTCGGTTGACCGTCCCGCGCTGCCTTGCGCTTTCGCGCTGGGATCGGGCGCGCGCTTCATTGCGCGGGCCTATGACGTGTCGAAGAACCTTCCCGGCGTGCTCAAGGCGGCTCATGCCCACAAGGGCGCGGCCTTCGTGGAAATCTTCCAGAACTGCATCGTCTATAACAAGGACCGCTTCGACGATTTCGTGGCGAAGGGCGTTGCCGATCAGAACCAGCTCTGGCTGACCGATGGCGAGCCGATGCTGTTCGGTTCGGAAAAGTCGGGCGGGGTGAAGGGCATCGCGCTCGACATGGAGACGCTGACGCTCAAGGTCGTCGATGTGATCGATGGCGACTGGCAGGCCGCAGGCGTGCTCGTCCACAATGTCAGGAACCGCGCGCTGGCGCACATGCTGGTGGAAATGCCGTTCGGCCCATTCCCGATGGCGCTGGGCGTGATCTATGACGATCCGCGCCCGACCTACGAGGAAACGCTGCTCGGTCAGGACGAACAGGCCCGCAAGGGCAAGGATGCCAACCTCGCCAAGCTGCTCGGCAAGGGGCAAACCTGGACAGTTCAGGCGGCCTGATCGGATCACGACCCCGGCCTGTCCCTATGGGCAGGTCGGCAAGACTGGAAAGGCAGCGGCGGCAGCGCCAATAGGAGTGCATGAGCGCACCCCATATCGTCTGGTTCCGCCGCGATCTTCGCCTTGCCGATCAGGCGGCACTGCTGGCAGCGGCGAAGGCCGGTCCGGTCATCCCGGTCTATGTGCTTGATGACCAGACGCCCCGGCACCGCCGGATGGGCGGCGCCTCGCGCTGGTGGCTCCACCACAGCCTCGCCAGTCTTGATGCTTCGCTGCGGCGGCTGGGTTCGCGCCTTGTTTTGCGGCGCGGGCGCTCCGAGGACGTGCTGACGGCGCTTGTGGCGCAAACCGGCGCGGCTGAGGTGCACGCGCTGCATCACTATGAGCCGTGGTGGCGCAATGCCGAAAAGGCCGTTGCAAAGACAGTGCCCCTGCATCTCCACCATGGGAACTATCTGGCGCCTGCCGGTTCGGTGCTGACGGGTGGCGGCGCGCCCTACAGGATCTTCACGCCCTTCTGGAATGCCCTGAAGGGCCGGATGCCGCCGCCCCTGCCAACAGCGGCCCCTGCGGCACTCGATACCCCCGCAAGCTGGCCCGAAAGCGAAAGGCTGGAAGACTGGGCCTTGCTGCCGACCAGCCCGGACTGGGCGGGCGGAATGCGAGAGACGTGGCAGCCCGGCGAGGCCGGTGCGATGGAGCGGCTTGACAGCTTCGTGGCCAAGGCCCGGCGCTATGACGAATGCCGCAATCTGCCTTCGCTTGAAGGAACATCGCGGCTTTCCCCGCACCTGCATTTCGGAGAGATCTCGCCCGCAACCGTCTGGCACCGGGTGGCGGATGCCGGGGGATCGGTCGATGTGTTCCTCAGCGAACTGGGCTGGCGTGACTATGCCCAGAACGTGATCTTGCAGATGCCCGAATACGGATCGCGCAACGCCCGCGAAGCCTATGACCGGTTGCAGTGGCGCGATGATCGGCAAGACCTGCGGGCATGGCAGCAGGGGCGCACCGGCTATCCCATCGTCGATGCGGGAATGCGCGAGCTGTGGCACACCGGCTGGATGCACAACCGCGTGCGGATGATCGCAGCCAGCTTTCTGGTGAAGCATCTCCTGATTGACTGGCGTGAAGGTGAGCGCTGGTTCTGGGATACGCTGGTCGATGCCGATTACGGATCGAACGCGGTCAACTGGCAGTGGACGGCCGGGACGGGCGTTGATTCCAACATGTTCGTGCGGATCATGGCGCCGCTCACCCAATCGCCCAAGTTCGATGCCGCCGGTTATATCCGCAGATGGGTGCCGGAGCTGGCGCACCTGTCGGATGCCGATATCCACGATCCCGCCTTGCCGCCGCGTGGCTATCCGCGCAAGCTTGTGGCCCATGCCGAAGCCCGCGCCCGCGCCCTTGCCGCGCACGATGCAATGAAGGGGCAAGGCTGATCTTGCGCCGCCCTGCAATGCACCACATACAAACGCCATGACCGCACAGATGCCGACACGGGGCGCGCACCTTCTTTTGGGGGGCTGGAACATGTCCGGTGCAGGGCGCTGGGCGGCGCACCTGTTTGCCGGATCGTTCGGCAAGGTGGTGGAACGGATCGACCGCGGCCTGATGCACGGCACGATTCACGCGGTCCTTCCGGATGGATCGCAGACCACCGTGGGCGGGCGAGGCGAAGGCCCGGTGGCGCGCATCCGCCTTCATAGCTGGAACGCGCTTGTCCGGCTGGCGGCCGCAGGTTCGATCGGCTGGTATGAGGCATGGGCGGCAGGTGAATGGGATAGCCCCGATCCCGTGCCGATCTTCGATCTGTTCATGCGCAATGCCGCCACACTGGGCGATGTGGGGCGCGCGAAGGGGCCCTGGCGGCTGGCGGGGCGCGCACTCAACCTTCTGCGCAGGAACTCGAAGACTCAGGCCCGGCGCAACATTGCCGCGCACTATGACCTTGGCAACGATTTCTACCGGCAGTGGCTGGACGAGACGATGAGCTATTCCAGCGCTTCGTGGCAGGGCATTGCCCCCGATGCCTCGCTGGCCGAGGCGCAGGCCAACAAGGTGGACCGACTGGCCGCAAGGCTTGACCTCCGGCCCGGAAGCGAGGTTCTGGAGATCGGTTGCGGCTGGGGGTATCTCGCGCGCCGTCTGGCGCAGACCGCCGGCGCGCGTGTGACGGGCATCAGCCTTTCCGACGAACAGCTTGAATGGGCACGGCGTGAGCTGGCGGCGAGCGGCCTTCAGGGCATCGATTATCGCCATCAGGACTACCGCGACGTTTCCGGGCAATTCGATGCGATTGCCAGCGTCGAGATGGTCGAGGCGGTGGGCCGCGAATACTGGCCCTCGTTCTTCGATTGCCTGGCACGCTGCCTGAAACCGGGCGGGCGCGCTGCCCTGCAATACATCACCATCCGCGACGATCTGTTCGACGCCTATGCCGCAAGCGCCGACTTCATTCAGGCCTATGTCTTTCCCGGCGGGCTGCTCATCAGCGAAAAGGCCTTTTCCATGCTTGCGCAGGAGCGCGGGCTGAGCTGGCAGGACCGCGAGGACTTCGGCGCCGATTACGCGCGCACCCTGAAGCTGTGGCGCGATGCACTGGACAAGGCCGCAAGCGAGAACCGCCTGCCGCAGGGCTTCGATCAGCGCTTCATCGATCTGTGGCGCTATTACCTGATGTATTGCGAAGGGGGCTTTCGTGGAGGCGGGATCAACGTCAGCCAGATAACGCTGGTCAAGCGCTGAGGCTCAGATCCGCCGGAACGCCGGGGCCGGGCGGTTGCGCGCTACGATGGTGTCGAGCACGACAGGGCTGAGCAGATCGTCGAAAGCGCAGCCGACGCGGCCTGCATCCCACCAGACGACGTGCGCCTGAAGCGCGGCCATGCCGGGCAGGGTCAGCCAGCAGCGGTTGCCCGGATACATCTTCTTCAGTGCGTTGGCGCAAAAGCCGCTGAGCGACAGATCGAGAACCACCGTCGGAAATCCGCGTCCGCCCGATGGCCGCAAGGTTGCCGGAATGTTGACTCGTTCGCGCGGGGCGCTGCGATCTTCGAGCGCAGCCTGCGCATAGACGTTGGTGTTCCAGTCGGTCGTATCCATGCCGGGCGCCCTCATTCGCCGTGGCCTGCCTGGCTGGCTGCCCGCAAACCTTTGCAAAGAATCGACGACAGTCGTTAACGCGCGGTTTTCAGTCTTGGTTAACCCGTTCCCGGTGCGGGCTGGAAAACTGTTCACCAAGAAGGGCCACGATCCGCTCCGCCACAACTTCGGGTGGCTTCACGCTTTCGGGATTCTCGCCCGGATAGGCTTTGGCGCGCATCTTGGTGCGCGTGGCGCCCGGATCGACAATGGCAACACGGATCGAGGCGGTGTTGCGCACTTCCTGCGCATAGGACGACAGCAGATTTTCGAACGCGGCCTTGGTTGCACCATAGGCGCCCCAGTAGGCCCGCGGCGAGGCGCCGACACTGCTGGTGAGGCCGATGACGCGCGCATCACGGCTCTTGCGCAGCATGCCGTCAAAACCGGCCAGAAGGGCCTGCGTGGCCAGCACGTTCAGGGTAAGTGCCTGATTGAACTCGCGTGCGTCGATCTGCCAGACCGGGGTGAGCGTGGGAAAGCCCGCAGCATTGATGACCAGAATGTCGAGCGCGTTCCACCGGCCGGAAATGGCAGTGGCAAGGCGGGCGATGCCATCGGCTTCGGCAAGATCGACCGGCGCGATCGTGGCCGTGCCGCCTGCTTCGAAAATCTGCTCCTCGACGGCTTCGAGATCCTTGGCCGTGCGCGCCACGAGAATGACATGCGCCCCTTGCGCGGCCAGCGCCTTGGCCGTTGCGGCACCGATCCCGCGGCTGGCACCGGTGACAAGCGCAAGCTGGCCTGCCAGCGGCTTTTCAGGAGTGCTGGTGGCATCCGTCACGTCAGGCCACCTTTTCCACGGGCAGGGTCAACTGATCGGGGTTCTCGCGCTCGGCAAGATCGGTCAGCCGGGTGGGATAGTCACCGGTGAAGCAGGCATCGCAATACTGCGGGCAATCCGGATTGCGGCGCGCTTCACCCACGGCACGATAGAGCCCGTCGATCGAGACGAAGGCAAGGCTGTCGGCGTGGATGAACTCGGCCATGGCTGCCACGTCCATGCGCGCGGCAAGCAGCTTGGAACGTTCAGGAGTATCCACGCCGTAAAAGCATGAATGCTCGGTCGGCGGGCTGGCAATGCGCATGTGCACTTCGGCAGCGCCCGCATCGCGCATCATCTGCACGATCTTGAGGCTGGTCGTGCCGCGCACGATCGAATCGTCAATGAGGACGATGCGCTTGCCCGCCACCAGCGCGCGGTTCGCGTTGTGCTTGCGCTTCACATCGGCATTGCGTGCGCCGTCCGATGGCTGGATGAAAGTGCGGCCCACATAGTGCGAGCGGATGATGCCGAGTTCGAAGGGAATGCCTGACTGCTGGGCATAACCAAGTGCGGCGGGCACCCCGCTGTCGGGCACGGGGATCACAAGATCGGCATCGGCCGGGCTTTCCAGCGCAAGCTGCATGCCGATGGCCTTGCGCACCTGATAGACAGAGTTGCCGCCCATCAGCGAATCCGGTCGGCTGAAATAGACATGCTCGAAGATGCAGGGGCGCGCGGCGGGCGTCCCGAACGGGCGGTGCGTGCTGAGCGTGCCATCAAGGCCGACCTGAACCAGTTCGCCCGGCTCGACCTCGCGGACGAACTCTGCCCCCACCACGTCGAGCGCCACGGTCTCGCTGGCGAAGATGATGGCATCGCCGATGCGTCCCATCACCAGCGGACGGATGCCCAGAGGATCACGGCAGGCGATCATCCCTTGCGGGGTCATGCAGATCAGCGAATAGGCGCCTTCCACCAGCCGCAGCGCATCGACGAAGCGATCCAGCAGCGTGGGGTAGCGGCTCGTCGCCACGAGGTGGATGATGACTTCGGTGTCCGAAGTGGACTGGAAGATCGCGCCCTTGCGCACGAGATCGCGCTTGAGGAACATCGCGTTCGAGATGTTGCCATTGTGCGCAATGGCAAAGCCGCCGGATGCGAGATCGGCAAAGAGCGGTTGCACGTTGCGCACGCCCGCGCCGCCAGTGGTGGAATAGCGCACGTGCCCTGCCGCCATCGAGCCGGGAAGCTCTGCCAGCATGGAACTGCTGGAAAAGTTCGCCGCGACATGGCCAAGTCCCTTGCGCGAATAGAACTCCTGCCCGTCGAAGCTGGTGATACCGACGGCTTCCTGGCCGCGATGTTGCAGCGCATGAAGGCCCAGCGCCACTGTCGCGGCAGCGTCACGAACGCCCAGTACGCCAAAGATGCCGCACTCTTCGCGCAGCTTGTCGTCGTCGGTGCCTATGTCCCAGGGCGTGGCGTCGGGGAAAGCGTGATCTGTGGTCATGGGGCCTGTGGACTCGCGTGGACGCAAACGGCGTCGGCCAAAGCTGGCGCCCAAATGGCGACCTTTGCCGCGCATGGCAAGTGCTGCGTGATGCACAGGCACGATGCAGGAAAGCTTGCGCGCAATTCCGGCCGGACGGCGATGCGGAATATTAACCGTTTCCGTTCAAGAACAGGCAATGCGCTCCGCCCGAATGCTTGCCAGCCCGGCCGCACTGGCAACAGCCTATTTCCTTGCAGCCGCCTTTGCCGTGGCATTTGCGCGTTTCGCGGGCGGGGTGGCGATGGTCTGGCTGGCGAGCGCGGTGCTGGCCGGACGCCTCGTCCATGTGCCGGAGAGGCGCTGGCCGCACTGGCTCATGCGATGCGGGCTTGCCAGCGCGCTGGCAACCGGGCTTTTCGGTCTGGGCTGGCTTGCCGCCGTGCCCTTTGCGGCGATCAACATGATCGAAGCGGCAGGCGCGGCCTTTGTCTGGCGCCGGATCACGCGATCATTCTGGCCGGGCGATACGCTTGAATGGGTGGCCAGCTTCTATATCGGCATCGGACTGATGGTGCCGCTCCTGTCGGGCTTCCTTGCGGCAACGGCAGCGTGGGTCATCCTCGACATGCCGTTCATCGACAATCTCACGCGCTGGATCATCGGGCATTCGCTGGGCCTGCTTTCATGCCTTCCGGTGTTCCACTTCATCTATGCAAGGTTGAGCAAGGGACAGAGCTTCCTGCCCGATCCGCGGCAATTGCCGATGACCCTCGTCGTTGTGGGCAGCTTCACGCTGCTTACGATGCTGGTGTTCGCCATGGATGTGCGGGCATTGCTTGTCTTTCCGCTTGCGTTTTTCGTGGTCTGCGCGGCCACCCTGCCGAGCGCGGTGGTCACGCTGCTGCCGATCCTCCTCATTCTGATCGGCGGGGCGGCAACGGCGGCACAGATCGGCCCGATTGCGCATATGGAGATGGACTATGGCGACCAGATCCAGTTCTTCCAGCTCTATGTCGGGGTGACAGTGCTTACGGCACTCCCGCTGATGTGCGAGCGGCTGCGCCGGGTTGAGGAAATGCGCCGGATGCGCGCACGGATTGCCGAACTGGAAGACCGTGCCGGGCAGGCCGTTCCTGATCTGACCTGCTGATCGGCCGCACGGAGCCATCAGGCTCCTTGCGGCAATACCTCCACAAGTGGACAGACGGCCTGTGCGGACAGTTCCCTGATGGACAAGCATTGCCGTTTGGCCTTTCACGCCCTAAATCGCTGCGCGTGCAAGCCGCCGTGCCGGCGCTGCGTGCGGACACATGGCGTTCAATCCGAAGGGCTGCTGCTTGATCCTCTCCCCGTTCGAATGGACCATTGCCAAGCGATACATGCTGCCGGGACGCGGCGAGGCATTCATCGCGCTTGTCGCCGGAATCAGCCTCGTGGCGGTCATGCTGGGTGTTGCCGCGCTGGTCATCGTGATGAGCGTGATGAACGGCTTTCGGGCCGAACTGCTCGACAAGATCGTTGGCCTGAATGGTCACGCCATCATTCAGGCCTATGGCGGTCGGCTGGACAACTGGCAGGATATCCTGAAGCGTGTGCAGGCAACGCCGGGCGTGACCCATGCCTCGCCGCTTATTGAACAGCCGTTGCTGGCCAGCTTCAACGGCCGCGTCGAAGCGGTGCTGGTGCGGGGCAACACCGAAGAGGACATCCGCCGTCTGGAGGACAAGCGGGTTGACGGGGTGATGGCCGCGCTCAGGCCGGGTTCCGGCCATATCGCGCTGGGATCCCGGCTTGCGCAGAACCTTGGCGCGCGGGTGGGCGATACCATCACGATCATCAATCCGCAGGGCCGGGCCACCCCATTCGGCACGGTCCCGCGCGAGATCGGCTACAACGTCGCCGCCATCTTCGAGGTGGGCATCTACGATTACGACAACGCCTATGTGGTCATGCCCATACCCGATGCGCAGACCCTGCTGCTGACGGGCGATACCATCGGCATGATCGAGGTGACGACCCGCAACGCCGATACGGTGATGCAGACGCTGGGAGGGCTGGCGAAGGAACTGGAAGGCACCGCGGTTGTCACCGACTGGCGCACGATCAACGCCAGCCTGTTCGAGGCACTCGCGGTGGAGCGGGTGGCCATGTTCATCGTGCTCTCGATCATCGTGCTGGTGGCCGTGTTCAACATCCTGTCCTCGCTCATCATGCTGGTGCGCGCCAAGACGCGCGACATCGCCATCCTTCGCACGATGGGGGCAACGCGCCGCAGCCTGCTCAAGATCTTCGTGACGATCGGCTTCGTGATCGGGGCGCTGGGCACGCTGACGGGCCTTGCGCTGGGCTTCGTGTTCCTGTTCTTCCGCCAGCCCATCGTCAATGCGATCCAGTGGATCACGGGACAGAACCTGTGGGACCCCTCGATCCGCTTCCTCACCGAACTGCCTAGCCGTTCGGACCCGGTGGAAATACTCGTCATCTGCCTGATGGCGCTTCTCTTCAGCTTCCTCGCCACGCTCTATCCGGCGCTGAAAGCCGCCAGCACCGATCCCGTGCAGGTGCTGCGCTATGAGTGATCCAATGATTGCAAAGCCTGTTGTGCGCCTTCATGATCTGCGCCGCTCCTTCAGCCAGGGCGGCGTGACGATCGATGTCCTGCGCGGGGTCAACCTTGAAATCCGGCCCGGCGAGATCGTCGCGCTTCTGGGGCCTTCGGGTTCCGGCAAATCCACCATGCTTCAGGCGATCGGCCTGCTGGAAGGGGGTTTTTCGGGACTGATCGAGATTGCCGGAACCGATGCCTCCAGCCTTTCTGGAGACGATCGCACGGCCCTTCGCCGGGATCATCTGGGCTTTGTCTATCAGTTCCATCACCTGCTGCCCGATTTCAATGCGCTTGAAAACGTGGTGCTGCCGCAGATGGTGGCAGGGACCGCTCGCGCCATTGCCGAGGACCGGGCGCGCGAACTGCTGACGGCGCTTGGTCTTGCGCAGCGACTCGATCACCGGCCCAGCCAGCTTTCGGGCGGAGAGCAGCAGCGCGTTGCCGTGGCGCGCGCGCTTGCCAACCGGCCCGAACTGGTGCTTGCCGACGAACCTACGGGCAATCTCGACGAGGCGACCGCCGACCGGGTGCTGGAGGAGTTCCTCAAGCTGGTGCGCGGCGAAGGCAGTGCGGCGCTCATCGCCACGCACAACGAGCGGCTTGCCCAGCGGATGGACCGGGTCGTGCGGCTTCACGAGGGCGTGCTGCACTGAGCCGCAATCCGTCAGCTTTGGCGGATTGATCGCGCGCGCCGGTCATGCCAGCCTGCTGGCCGGAAACGCGACAGGGGAGCATGGCAAGGATGAGCGCGCCTTCGACGATTGCCGATTTCAAGGTGAAGAAGCCGGGCGGCGAGATGGTCGATCTTGCCGAGAAGCTGGGCAAGGTGCTGCTGGTGGTGAACACCGCATCCAAATGCGGCTTCACCCCCCAATATGACGGGCTCGAAAAGCTCTGGCGCACCTACGGCGAGCGGGGTTTCGAGGTGCTGGCCTTCCCGTGCAACCAGTTCGGCGGGCAGGAGCCGGGCACCGCGGACGAGATCGAGAGCTTCTGCAAGGTCAACTTCGGGCTGAGCTTTCCGCTGATGGCCAAGATCGAGGTGAATGGCGACAACGCCGATCCCCTGTACGACTGGCTCAAGCAGGAAGCGCCGGGCGTGTTGGGCACCAAGGCAATCAAGTGGAACTTCACCAAGTTCCTGATCGACCGCGATGGCAAGGTGGTGCGCCGCTATGCCCCGACCGACAAGCCTGAAAGCATAGCCAGGGATATCGAGAAGCTGCTCTGACATCCGTTTCGGTTCGGGGGAAAAACGGGCCGCGCCTCTCGCAAGAGCGCGGCCTTTTTCATACCTTGCAGTCATGCCCCACGCCCCCTTCGTTCCGCTGCGCATCTTCTCGTCCTACACGATGCTGGACGGCGCGATCGATCCCAAGGTCATCGCCAAGACCGCGGCCGAGCGCGGGTTTCCGGCCGCTGCCATTACCGATCGGAACGGCCTTTACGGCAGCGTTGCCTACGCCAAAGCCTGCAAGGACATGGGCGTGCAACCCGTCATCGGCACGATGCTGGCAGTTGCACGGCCGGAACGCGAAGGCGCCGGTGCCGGGGTGGGCGGGGGCTTCGGCCCCGCCGCGCCCACGATCGACTGGCTGGCGCTCTACGCAAAGGATGCGCGCGGCTATGACAATCTGTGCCACCTTGTAAGCCGCGCACATCTTGACCGG
The DNA here is from genome assembly GCF_003171715.1 of Novosphingobium meiothermophilum. GTDB lineage: Bacteria > Pseudomonadota > Alphaproteobacteria > Sphingomonadales > Sphingomonadaceae > Novosphingobium > Novosphingobium meiothermophilum. Next base: position 323,775 of record NZ_QGHL01000007.1, read on the forward strand.
CCGCTCGAGTTCGACGCGCATGTCGTTCTGGCCGATCTGGTTGGCCATACCGAGGGGCTGATCTGCCTGACGGCGGCGGGCGAGGGCGCCTTGGCGAGGCTGCTTGCCGGACAGCAGAATGCCGCCGCCCAGACCTATCTCGACCGGTTGCAGGAATTGTTCCCGCAGCGCCTTTATATCGAGATCGCACGGCGCAGCGACCCGGTCGAGGAAGCCGCGGAGGAAGCGCTGATCGATCTTGCCTATGCCCGCGATCTGCCGCTCGTGGCGACCAACCCCGCCTGCTTTGCCGAACGCGGGTTCTACGAGGCGCATGACGCCATGCTGTGCATCGCCAGTTCCACCCACGTTGACAGCCCTGACCGCCCCCGGTCGAGCCGCGAATGGTGGATCAAGCCCGCCGAGGTGATGGAGGAACTGTTCGGCGACCTGCCAGAAGCGCTGGCCAATACGCTGGTGGTGGCGCAGCGCTGCGCGGTCATGCCGCCCAAGCGCAAGCCGATCCTGCCAAGCCTTGCCGGCGACAAGGAAGGCGAGGCGCGCATGTGCGCCGAAGACAGCCGCAGGGGCCTCGTCCTCAGGCTGAAGCCCTATTACCCGGAAGGCACGCATGCCGAACTGGAAAAGGTGCTTTGCCTTGGGCCTGAGACAGAACCAGAGGCATCCGATTATCCGGCACTTCGGGAAGCGGGCGCGTGGGACGAAGTGCTCGATTACCGCAAGCGGCTTGAGTTCGAGATCTCGATCATCAACCGCATGGGTTTCGGCGGCTACTTCCTGATCGTGGCCGACTTCATCAAGTGGGCGAAGGAAAACGACATTCCCGTAGGGCCGGGGCGCGGTTCGGGCGCCGGATCGCTGGTGGCATGGGCGCTCACGATCACCGATCTCGATCCGATCAGGCTGGGCCTGCTGTTCGAGCGCTTCCTCAATCCCGAACGCGTCTCGATGCCGGACTTCGACATCGACTTCTGCGAAACCCGGCGCGGCGAGGTGATCCGCTATGTCCAGCGCAAATACGGGCTGGATCACGTTGCGCAGATCATCACCTTCGGCAAGCTGAAGGCGCGCGCCGTGCTGCGCGATACCGGCCGCATTCTCCAGATGAGCTACGGGCAGACCGACCGCCTGTGCAAGATGGTGCCCAACCATCCGACCGATCCGTGGCCTCTGCCGCGCGCCCTGAACGGTGTTGCGGAACTGAAGCGCGAGTATGACCGCGATCCCGAAGTGAAGCGCCTGATCGATCTGGCGATGCAGCTTGAGGGCCTGCCGCGCAACAGTTCGACCCATGCGGCGGGCGTGGTGATCGGCGACCGGCCACTGGCGCAGCTCGTGCCGCTCTACCGCGATCCGCGATCAGACATGCCGGTCACGCAGTTCGACATGAAGCATGTCGAGGATGCCGGGCTGGTCAAGTTCGACTTCCTCGGCCTCAAGACGCTGTCAGTGCTGCGCAAGGCCGTGGACCTCATGAAGAAGCGCGGCATCGAGATCGATCTGTCCGCGCTCGCCTGGGATGACGAGCAGACCTACAGGCTGCTCCAGTCGGGCGATACCGTCGGCGTGTTCCAGCTTGAATCGGAAGGGATGCGACGCACCCTTGCCGCGGTGAAACCTACCAATTTCGGCGACATCATCGCGCTCGTCTCGCTCTACCGGCCGGGGCCGATGGACAATATTCCGCTGTTCGGCCGCCGCAAGAACGGTCTGGAGAGCATCGAGTATCCACACCCCAAGCTTGAAGGCATTCTGTCCGAAACCTACGGGATCTTCGTCTATCAGGAACAGGTGATGCAGGCCGCGCAGATCCTTGCGGGATATTCGCTGGGCGATGCCGATCTGCTGCGCCGCGCCATGGGCAAGAAGGTGCAGGCCGAGATGGACGCGCAGCGACAGCGCTTTGTCGACGGATGCCGCGAGGTATCGGACATTCCGGCGGACAAGGCCAACGAACTGTTCGACTTGATCGACAAGTTCGCCGGATACGGTTTCAACAAGAGCCACGCGGCGGCCTATGCGCTGCTGGCCTATCAGACGGCATGGCTCAAGACGCACTATCCGCACGAGTTCTATGCGGCTTCGATGTGCTTCGACATGCACCAGTCCGAAAAGCTGGCGGTGTTCGTCGACGACATGCGGCGTAACGGGGTGGCGCTTGCCGGGCCGGACATCAATCGCTCCGAGGCCGAGTTTACCGTCGAGCGCACACATGACGGGTTTGCCGTGCGCTATGCACTGGCGGGCCTGAGGAACGTGGGCGAGAAGGCGATGGAGCAGATCGTGGCCGAGCGTGAGGCAAACGGACCGTTCGCTTCGCTCGACGATCTGTTCCGGCGCATTCCGGCAGGCGCGATGAACCGCCGCCAGTTGGAAGCGCTGGCGGCAGGCGGCGCGCTCGATGGCCTTGAGCCCAACCGCGCGAAGATCATCGCCAACGCCGAACTGCTCATGGCGGTTGCCGACGAGGCTGCGCGTTCGCGCACATCGGGGCAGGGCGGGCTGTTCGGTGGCGACGATCACGCCACGCCCGCAACGCGCCTTGCCGAAACGAAACCGTGGAGCCGGGCCGACCAGATGGCAGCCGAGCGCGAGAACTTCGGTTTCTATTTCGCCGCGCACCCGGTGGAGGAATATCGCGCGGTCGCCTCGGCCAATGGCGCGCGCACATATGCCAGCCTGATGACTGGTGGCGGCGAAGGCGGAGGGCGGACCGGAGCGGTCATGGCCGCGCTGGTGGAGAATGTGCAGAAGCGCAAGACGAAGAAGGGCAAGGACTTCGTCATGGCCGATTTTTCCGACAGTTCCGGTCTGTTTTCTGCATCGTGCTTTGAAGAGAGCCTTGTCGAACCTTTCCAGCAATGGGCGCGCGATGGCACTTGCGTCCTGCTGAGCGTGGAACTTGACCGGCCCAACCCGGATGAACCGCCGCGCGTGACCGTGCGCAGCGCGCGCCCGCTGGCGTCAGTCACCAGCGCTTCGCGGATGTTGCTGAGGCTGGAAGTGCGTTCGGCGCAGGCGATTACCGAACTGGCCATGCTGTTGCCGCGCGGCGCCGACGGAAAGGGCGAGGTGCTCGCCCGGCTGAAGACCGGAGGGCCGAAAGAGCCGCTGGTCCGGCTGGGAAATGATTTTAAACTGGACAGCGACTTAATCGAGCGATTGATTCCGATAGAAGGGGTTGCCAATGTAGCTCTGACCGCAAGACCGGAAAGGCACCTGCGGCTGGTTGAATAGGATCATTCGGGAGAGAGATGATGCAGCAGGCCGGACAGTCGGGGCAGCACGGTGGCGCTCTTGGCGCAATGCAGGACTGGAAGCTGCGCGTCACTCATCTGATCGACCATGCCGCGCGCGAACACGGCACGCGGGAGATCGTCAGCCGCTGGGCCGATGGCACCGAAAGCCGGACCAACTGGGCCGGCATACGCCACGATGCCCTGCGCATGACTCAGGCCCTGCGCCGTATGGGCATTCAGCCCGGAGATCGCATCTGCACGCTGGCGATGAACCATCACCGCCATCTCGTGACATGGTATGGCGCGGTGGGGGCGGGCGGCATCCTGCACACGCTGAACCCGCGCCTGTTTGATGACCAGCTAGAGTATATCGTAAATCATGCCGAAGACCGGGTGATGCTGTTCGACAAGGTCTGGGCGCCCATCGTCGAACGGATGAAGCCTCGCTGGCCCACGGTCGAACATTACATCTGTTTCGACAGCAGCGAACCGGCGCAGCATTTCGAGGACTGGATCGGTGCCGAGGACGGGCAGGCCGAATGGGTCGATGGCGACGAGCGCGATCCGTGCATGCTGTGCTACACCAGCGGCACGACGGGCAATCCCAAGGGTGTGCTCTATGAGCACCGCTCGACCGTGCTTCACGCCATGACGGCGGTGACGCCGGTAATCTTCGGCATGGATTGCCGGTCGGTGATGTTGCCGATCGTGCCCATGTTCCATGCGGCGGCATGGGGTCTGCCGTGGGCAGGGGCAGCGGCCGGGGCAAAGATCGTCTATTCCGCCGTCAACGACGGGCAGGTTCTGTGCGATCTGATGAACCGCGAGAAAGTGACCTGCTCGGCCGGGGTTCCAACCGTGTGGCTGGCTCTGCTGCAACATGTCGATGCTACGGGTGGCGAGATTCCGCCAACGCTGGATACCATCGTGTGCGGCGGATCGGCGATGCCCCGCGCCATGATCGAGCGGTTCATGCGCGCCGGGCGGCGGGTCGCCCACGCATGGGGGATGACCGAAACATCGCCCATTGGCACGACCGGCTGCGAAACCTGGAACTGGGACGAGTTAAGCTTTGACGAGAAGGTCAGTGTCAAGGCCATGCAGGGTCGCCCGCCCTTCGGCGTTGAAATCCGCTGCGTGGACCTTGGCGATCCCGAAAAGGTGCTGCCGCGCGATGGTGTGACCGCCGGGGCCTTGCAGGTGCGCGGCCCGTGGATCATCAAGCGCTACTTCAAGGCAGAGAAGGATGCCGTGGTAGCCGGGCAGTGGTTCGACACCGGCGATGTCGGCGTGATTCATCCCGACGGCACCCTGCAACTGACCGACCGCACCAAGGATGTCATCAAGTCGGGCGGTGAATGGATCAGTTCGGTCGAGCTTGAGAATGCTGCCGTTGGCCACCCTGCGGTGGCCGAGGCGGCTGCCATCGGCGTCTATCATCCCAAGTGGGACGAGCGGCCTTTGCTTGTGGTCGTGACCAAGCCGGGGATGCACGTGACCCAGACAGAACTGAAAGCCTATCTGGCACAGCACGTTGCCAAGTGGTGGGTGCCTGATGCCGTGGCCTTCGTCGATGCGATCCCGCACACTGGCACGGGCAAGATCAGCAAGAAGGACCTGCGCGAGCAGTTCCGCGAATATACGTGGGATCAGGTGGCCTGAAGGATCGGCGGGCGGGCAGGCTGGGCCGCGGCACGGTTCGCGGCTTGGCCCGCCTGTAATCCAGATTCGCGCCTGCGCCTGCGTATGGGAACAGGCGCTACTGTTCCAGCAGCCGGGGCATGAGCTCCACGAAGTTGCAGGGGCGGTTGCGGCTGTCGAGCTGTTCGTCGAGTATGCCGTCCCAGCCATCCTTCACCGCGCCGTTGGAACCCGGCAGAGCGAAGATGTAGGTGCCGCGAGCCACCACTGCGCAGGCACGCGACTGGATCGTGCTGGTGCCGATGGTCTTGTAGGAAAGCCAGCGGAACAGTTCCCCGAAGCCGGGAATGTCGCGCGTCTTCACGCGGTCAAGTGCTTCGGGCGTAACGTCGCGCCCGGTAAGGCCGGTGCCCCCGGTGATGATGACGACATCGGTGCCGCGATCATCGATCCAGTTGTTGAGCCTGCTGGCGATGCGGTCGGCATCGTCCTTCTCGATGGCGCGGGCGACGAGGCGATGGCCCTTGGCCCTGATACGTTCAGCCAGAATATCGCCTGAGGTATCCTCTGCGGGGCCTCGCGTGTCCGACACGGTCAGCAGGGCGATATTGACGGGCTTGAATTCGCGCGTGAGATCAATTGCCAAGCAAGGCCACCTTTGCATGATCCGGCCGTGGTGCAGCGAGCCTCACGTTCTCGGCCCCGGCCAGCCCCGGAAACTTCGGCCACATGCCCTGAACCAGACCGATGCGGCTGTCGGAAGGGCCGCCAGCCTGCCGTTCATACATCCAGTAGTTGCGCATGACGATGGCAACATAGCCACGGGTTTCCCAATAGGGAATCGATTCCATCCACAGCAAGGGATCTTCGCCGCCGCGGATCTGCGTGTTCCAGCGCGCTACCGGAAGCGGACCTGCATTGTAGGCAGCCATGACCTTGGGCAGCAGCCCCTGAGTCGCTTCGGCCTTGCGCAAGTGTTCAAGATATTGCTGGCCGAACGCAAGGTTGACATCGGGCTGATCGAGCTGGCTGTCGCGTCCGGCCATCGCAGGCTCGACCTTGGCCATGTCGCGCGCCGTTCCGGGGCGAAGCTGCATGAGGCCGCGTGCGCCCGCCGGGCTGACCGCCGAAGGGCGGAAGTTCGATTCCTGAAGCGAATGCGCAAAGACAAGCGCGGGGTCCACCTTCCAGCCAGTCGCCGGGGTCCACTTCGGTGCGGGGAAGCGGGCGGCTTCATCGGGACGGGCGCCGGGCGGCGCGTTATAGGCCATCCAGAGCTGGGTGGACGGAAGGCCAAGATCACGCGCAAGGCGCGAGAGCGGCGCATATTGGCGGGGATCGCCAATCCGGGCCTGATGGCGCAGAACTTCATCGGCAAGGCCGTCCTTGCCGATCTCGGCAAGCTGCACGGCGGTGCGCACATTGGGCACATCGCGCAGCGCAAGCCAGTCTGCCTGCGAGAAATCGGGTGCAGAGACAGGCGCAGTCTCGCGCAGGCCGAGTGCCTCTGCGGCCATCATGCCATAGAGCGTATCGCGCAGTCCGGCAGCCTGACGCAGTGCCGACGCAACCTTTTCAGGCTTGCGGCAGCGCTGCCACGAACGGCTGGCCCAGTAGTGCGCAGCGGCGGCAAGCTCTTCGTTGCGGGCACTGCCAGCGGTCCTTTCGAAGGCATCGGCAGCGGCAAGGCAATCGCCCATGCGCCAGCTTGCCAGACCTGCCGTCCAGAAGGCTTCGGCCAGCCAAGGACCAGCACCGCCATCAGCCGCCGTCAGCGCAATGGCGCGCGCAGTCGCATCGTCGTTGTTGATATAGAAGGCCCAGCCGATCTTCTGGCGCCATTCGGCCCGCGCTTCGGCCGAGAGCACGGCGTCTATCCCGTCGAGAAGGACGCGCGCACCGACCGGATCGTCGAGCTTGATGCGTTCCTGAATGGCTGCGGCAATGGCCGGTGGCATCGTGCCGTCATCGATAGAACGGGGACGAATGCGCTTGGATACCGTTGGCAGGGGCACAAGCCGCTGCGCCTGCGGCAAAGCGGGCAGTTCGGTGGCCCCGCGCTTCAGCGCAAGGCGGCCGAGCTGTTCGGCCCAGGGAAGGTGCGGAGCGCTGCCGAGAACTTCGGTAATGGGCGCAAGTTCGGCCTTGGGCGAACTTGCGGCAAGCATGTATTGCGTCCGCGCCACGGCATGGAGGGGGCCGTCGCTGCGCTGGGCGAGGAGCGCCTGCACCTGTGTCCAGTCGCTGCGGTCGATCGCGGCGAAGAGGGTCTTGTAATAGGTGCGGTCTTCGGCACCGAGCAGACTGGGAACCGCGCTGCGATCAGCCCGGCCGCGGAAATAGTCCACAGCGGCGCTGTTGGCCTTGGCGGGAGCAGCCGCAAGCATGACCGGGGCCGCCAGAAGGGCTGCAAGAGCGACGCGCGCCATGCGATTGGACCGTCCCGGTTTCAAATCGAACTACCCCCTGTGAACCCCATCATCGTGAATGAACCCGATCATCGGGATGAAGCATCACTGTCCTGTCCATGCGAGCCAGTTGGCCCAGAATGACCCTTTCAACTGCGGTCTTGCGAGCATGGCTTCCAGATCCCGTGCAGCCATGACCGGCACCGGTGCATCTTCTTGATTAATTGCGGGTAAACTTTGAGCTGAAATCGGCAGATCGTGGCCGAGCAGCGCCGAAATGCCCGATGCGCCGAAGATGAGCAGCCTGCGCGGTGCGGCCAGCGTGATGTGGTGCATCAGGATTGTGCCCAGCCCGGCGCTGTTCAGCGCGGCCCAATCGGGTGCGGGCATGTGCGCCGGACACGCCGAGGCGATGTAGCAGTCGGTGCGCGAAAGACCGGCTGCCGCAAGAAATCCGTCGAGAAGCCTGCCTGCAAGGCCCGTGAGAAGGCCGGTCTCGTCATCGCCCATTGGCATGGGCACCACGATCATCAGCGCTGCCCGTGCAGGACCGGCAGGAGGCAGGCGGCGCAGCCCGGACGGTGCGAGAAGGGGTTCTTCCAGCCACCATTTTGCGAAAGCATCAAGCGTCTGCGGCCAGTTGGCGGGATCGGCCAGCCTTGGCGGTGGTGGTGATTCGGCAGGGGGCTTGCGCGGTGCCGCGGGGGCTGGCCGGGCCGCTGTTGCGTTCGCCGCTTCGGCTGCGCCAGCCAGCCAGTCTGCCGGTTCATCAACATAGGCATGATCGACACCAGCCAGCCGCCACCAGTCCAGCGCTGCCGTAACGGCAGCGTGCCAGCCGAGGTCATGCATGTCGGCGGTATCGGGCAACCTGTGCTTCCTCCCAGTCTGTTTTGCGGTCTTGACCTTGGCGGTAGCCTCTTTCAAGGCACAAAGCGACATCGCACAGCGCAATCAAGCAAACGGTGCAATCAAGCAATTGGTCGGGAGTGACAGGGGCATGAGCGAACGGGAATCGATGCCGTATGACGTCGTCATCGTTGGCGGCGGACCGGCGGGGCTGGCGGCCTCGATCCGGCTGAAGCAGGCCAACCCGGAAATATCGGTCTGTATCCTTGAAAAGGGTTCGGAGATCGGCGCGCACATCCTTTCCGGCGCGGTTGTCGACCCCAAGGCTCTCGACGAACTCCTGCCCGACTGGCGGACGATGGGTTGCCCGATGGCCGAGGTGCCGGTAACGGACAACTGGCACTGGGTCCTGTCGAAGACCGGCAAGATAAGCATTCCACACTGGCCCATGCCCCCGTTCATGTCGAACGACGGGAATTATACGGGAAGCCTCGGCAACCTGTGCCGCTGGCTGGCCGAGCAGGCGATGGAACTGGGCGTCGAGATCTTCCCCGGTTTCCCCGCAGCCGAAGTCCTGTTCGACGAGACCGGCGCGGTCATGGGCGTTGCCACCGGCGACATGGGCATTGCCAGGGACGGGTCGAAGAAGCCCGATTATCAGCCGGGCATGGAACTCCACGCAAAATACACGCTGTTTGCCGAAGGCGCGCGCGGGCACCTGACCAAACGGCTGAAAGCGCACTTCGACCTTGAACGCGATTGCCAGCCGCAGGTCTATGGCATCGGCATCAAGGAGCTGTGGGACATCGATCCCGAAAAGCACGTGCCCGGCCGTGTGATTCACACCCAGGGCTGGCCGCTTTCGGAATCGAACTCGTGGGGTGGCGGTTTCCTTTATCATCAGGCGAACAATCAGGTTGCGCTGGGCTTCGTCACCGCGCTCGATTACGCCAATCCCTATGTCTATCCCTTCGAGGAGTTCCAGCGCTGGAAGCAGCATCCGGAAATCCGCGCCATTCTCGAAGGCGGTCGCCGCGTGTCCTATGGTGCGCGGGCAATCAATGAAGGCGGCTGGCAATCGGTGCCGCGCCTGTCGTTCCCCGGCGGTGCGCTGATCGGCTGTTCGGCCGGTTTCGTGAACGTGCCGCGCATCAAGGGCAGCCACACCGCCATGAAGAGCGGGATGCTGGCCGCCGATGCCATCGTGGCTGCCATCGCGGCAGGGCGCGAGAAGGACGACATGGTGGAATATGACACTGCCGTGCGCGAAAGCTGGATCGCAACCGAGCTGAAGAAGGTTCAGAACGCGCAGCCGCTTGTGGCCAAGTTCGGTGGTGAACTGGGCACCGTGCTGGCGGGTGCAGACATGTGGCTGCGGACCCTTGCGGGCTTCGGCATCTGGAAGCCGATGAAGCACCACAAGGATGCCGAAGCCACGCAGCGCGCCGATCTGTTCAAGCCCATTGCCTATCCCAAGCCCGATGGGGTCATCAGCTTCGACCGGCTGACCAGTGTGTCCTTCTCCTATACCAATCACGAGGAGGACCAGCCTTGCCACCTCGTTCTCAAGGATCCGACGGTTCCCACGCGGATCAACCTGCCGATCTATGCCGCGCCGGAAACGCGCTATTGCCCCGCCGGCGTCTATGAATATGTCGGCGTGGAAGAAGGCAATCCGCGCCTCCAGATCAATGCGCAGAACTGCGTCCACTGCAAGACCTGCGACATCAAGGACATGACCCAGAACATCGACTGGGTGACGCCCGAAGGCGGCGGCGGTCCGAATTATCCCAACATGTGATCTGGGCAGAAGACCATCTGGCAGAGGCGTCGGGGCTTGCTCCGGCGCCTCTTTTGGTTTCAGGGAATGCGCATGACCTTGCGAGAAACCGCCTTTGCCAAGATCAATCTTGCCCTGCACGTGCGCGGGCGCAGGGATGACGGCTACCATGATCTGGAAACGCTGTTCGCCTTTGTCGATGCGGGAGACGAACTGGCAGCAAGCCCTGCGCAGGCGGATTCGCTGCGGGTTACGGGCGCGTTCGCCAGTGCGCTTGATGATCCTTTCGGCAATATCGTGGCCAAGGCCCTTGGCGGCCTGCCGCACAGCGGGGGCTGGGCGGTGACGCTCGAAAAGAACCTGCCGGTGGCCGCAGGGCTGGGCGGTGGGTCGGCCGATGCGGGAGCGATCTTCCGCATGGTGCGCCGAGCCTGCGGGCTTCCCGATGACTGGCTTGCCCGCGCGGCGAAGCTGGGCGCGGACGTGCCTGCCTGCGTTGAAAGCGTGGCCTGCATCGGGCGCGGCACAGGGACCGATCTTGCGCCGGTGGCGAATGATCTTGCCGGAACGCCCGTGCTGCTCGTCAACCCGCGCATCCCGTTGGCGACGGGGCCGGTGTTCAGGGCATGGGACGGCGTGGATCGTGGTGCGCTGGAAGGCGCAAACCTGCGCGAAATGGCGCTTGCGGGGCGTAATGACCTTGAGGCACTCGCGCTGCGCCTCGTGCCGGAAATCGGCGGGGTGCTGAATGCCCTGCGCGGCACCGGAGCCTGGCTTGTGCGCATGTCGGGATCGGGCGCGACCTGCTTTGGGCTTTACGACACCACCGATCGGCGCGATGCGGCACGCGCGGCAATGCAGCCCGGCTGGTGGACCATGGCGGGGATGCTGCGATGAGCGAAGCCTTCCGAATCATTGGCACCCCGCGCTTTGGCGGCATCCTTGTGGTGTCCGACCATGCCTCGAACCATGTGCCGGATGATATTGCCCTTGGCATTGCGCCAGACCTTCTGGACCAGCACATCGCCGTCGATATCGGGGTGGCTGAAGTTGGAGCGATCATGGCGCAGCGCACAGGCATCGCGGCGTTTCAGGGCGCGGTCAGCCGTCTTGTGTGCGATTTCAACCGGGAAGAGGATGCCGCCGCCGTAATCCCGGTGGAAAGCGATGGCCATGCCATTCCCGGCAACGCGCTGGATGCGGCCAGACGCGAGGCGCGGCTGGCACGGTTTTTCCGGCCCTATCACGATGCGCTGGAAGATCTGTTGGCCAAGGTGCCGCAAGCGCTGATCGTCTCGCTGCACAGTTTTACCCCCCAACTCGCATCGCGCGACGAGGCGCGGCCATGGCATGTCGGCGTGCTTTACAACGAGGATGACCGGGCCGCGCGCATCGCCATCGCACTGCTTGAAGCCGAGGGTCTGTGCGTAGGCGATCAGCTTCCCTATTCGGGTAAGCTGCTCAACGCGACGATGAACCGCCATGCCGAGAGCGAGGGGCGGCCCTATATGGGGATCGAGGTGCGGCAGGACTTGATCGCGGATGCGGCAGGACAGGCAGTCTGGGCCGCGCGGCTGGCCCGGATTGCCAATCAGGTTGCGCTTGAAATGGGTTGATTTGCGCCTGTTTGCAGCGGACGCCTGCTCACATAGTTGTAATTAATACTTTCGACATCAGCCGGTCTGCTGCGGTAGGGAACCGGACAGGTCGCGCACCGGAAAATGCCGATTCCGCCAAAGGAATCCAAGTGGAGTTACACAAGATGCCCGCCTATCGTTCACGCACCACGACCCACGGCCGCAACATGGCGGGCGCGCGCGGTTTGTGGCGCGCCACCGGGATGAAGGACGAAGATTTCGGCAAGCCGATCATCGCTGTGGTGAACAGCTTCACCCAGTTCGTGCCAGGCCATGTGCACCTCAAGGATCTGGGCCAGATGGTCGCGCGCGAGATCGAGGCCGCTGGCGGGGTTGCCAAGGAGTTCAACACCATTGCGGTGGATGACGGCATCGCGATGGGCCATGATGGAATGCTCTATTCCCTTCCCAGCCGCGATCTTATTGCCGACAGCGTTGAATACATGGTCAACGCGCACTGCGCCGATGCGATGGTGTGCATTTCCAACTGCGACAAGATCACGCCGGGAATGCTGATGGCGGCGATGCGCATCAACATCCCTTGCGTCTTCGTCTCAGGTGGTCCGATGGAAGCGGGCAAGGTCATCCTCAATGGCAAGGAGCATGCGCTCGATCTGGTAGATGCGATGGTGGCTGCGGCGGACGACCGCTATACCGACGAGGAAGTGACCGCGATCGAACGCTCCGCCTGCCCGACCTGCGGATCGTGCAGCGGCATGTTCACCGCCAATTCGATGAACTGCCTGACCGAGGCGCTTGGCCTTTCGCTGCCGGGCAACGGATCGACGCTGGCCACCCATGCCGACCGCAAGCGCCTGTTTCTTGAAGCGGGCCGTCTGGCCGTGGACCTGTGCAAACGCTATTATGAAGAGGACGACGCCAGTGTCCTGCCGCGCTCGATCGCCGGCTTCGATGCCTTCGAGAATGCGGTGTGCCTCGATATCGCCATGGGCGGATCGACCAACACGGTGCTGCACCTGCTTGCCGCGGCCTTCGAGGCGGGGGTCAACTTCACCATGGCCGACATCGACCGGTTGAGCCGCCGTGTGCCCTGCCTTTCCAAGGTGGCCCCGGCCAAGGCCGACGTCCACATGGAGGACGTCCATCGCGCAGGCGGCATCTATGCCATTCTGGGAGAGCTTGAGCGGGCCGGTCTGCTGCACACGCATGTTCCCACGGTCCACAGCCGCACGCTGGGCGAGGCGATCGAGCGCTGGGATGTGCGCCGGACCGCTTCCGAAAGCGTGCGCGAGTTCTTCAGGGCGGCACCGGGCGGCGTGCCCACCCAGGTTGCCTTCAGTCAGGACCGGCGCTGGAAGGAACTGGACCTCGACCGCGAAACCGGCGTGATCCGCAGTGCCGAACACGCCTTCAGCAAGGACGGCGGGCTGGCGGTGCTTTATGGCAACATTGCGCGCGATGGCTGCATCGTGAAGACGGCGGGCGTGGACGAGAAGATCCTGAAGTTCACCGGCCCGGCCAAGGTCTATGAAAGCCAGGATGCCGCCGTGACGGCAATCCTGACCGGACAGGTCGTTGCCGGTGACGTGGTGGTCATCCGTTATGAAGGGCCGAAGGGCGGCCCCGGCATGCAGGAAATGCTCTACCCCACCAGCTATCTCAAGTCGAAGGGGCTGGGGGCTGCCTGTGCGCTGCTCACGGACGGACGTTTTTCGGGTGGCACATCGGGCCTCTCGATCGGTCATGTCTCTCCCGAAGCGGCCGAAGGCGGCGAGATCGGGCTGGTCGAAGACGGCGACATGATCGAGATCGACATTCCCAATCGCACCATCAACCTTGCCATTGCGGAAGCGGTGCTGGCTGAACGCCGCAAGGCGCAGGATGCCAAGGGATGGAAGCCCGCCGAAGCCCGTCCCCGCAAGCTGACGACCGCGCTCAAGGCCTATGCCGCGATGACCACCAGCGCGGCGCGCGGCGCGGTGCGCGATCTTTCGCAGATCGGGGTGGACTGATGCAGCAGGGCGGGCTGGTCCTCCTCGCGGGCGTCGGGCTGGCCGCAATGGTGCTGACCGGATGTTCGCGGGGCGAGGACAAGCCGCAGGGGCGCGTTATCGATTGCCAGCTGGCCGGAGCGGCGAAGTTCACGCCCGACTGCTTCGTTCAGGATTCGCGCATCGGGCAAAGACGCTTCCTGATCGTGCAGCACCGGGATGGCGCATTCCGCCGGTTCGAAATGGTGGACGACGGGCGCGGGGTGATTGCCGCCGATGGTGCCGACGAGGCCACCGCGCGATGGTCTGCCGAAGGCGTGCTGGAAGTGACCGTGGCCGGTGATCGCTACCGCTTTCCGGCGCAGGTAAAGGCCGATGCCCCGCAGCCGTGATGCCGTCTTGCGGCAAGTCCTGACCGTTGCACAGATGCGCGCGGCAGAGGCAGATCTCATTGCCGGCGGGACAAGTGTCGATGCGCTGATGCAGGTGGCGGGGCGCGGTGCGGCAGAATGGGTGCGCCGCGTGGCAGGCGGCGGTTCGGTGACGGTGCTGTGCGGGCCGGGCAACAACGGCGGTGATGGTTGGGTGATCGCGGAGACCCTGCGCGAGAATGGCAACTCCGTCAGGGTCATTGCCGCCCGCGAACCGGCCACACCGGCAGCGGTGAACGCGCGTGCGCGCTATCGCGGCGAAGTGGCGATGCCCGATGCGGTGCCGGGCGGAGATGTGCTGGTTGATTGCCTGTTCGGCAGCGGTCTCACCCGTGCCTTGCCCGATGATCTGGCCATTCTGCTGACGCGCATGGCCGCATGTCACCGGCACCGCATTGCCATCGATGTGCCCAGCGGAATCGAAAGCGACAGCGGCGCAGTGCTGAACCGGGGCCTTCCCGAATGGTCGCTTACGGTTGCGCTGGGTGCCTGGAAGCACGCGCATTTTGCCATGCCGGGCTGCGCCGCGATGGGGGCGCTGCGGCTGGTGGACATCGGCGTGGCAGAGGTGCCGGGCGCTGCGCGCCTGCTTGCCCGCCCGGCTGTCGATGCGCCTGCGGCCGATTCGCACAAGTATCGGCGCGGAATGCTGGGGATCATCGGCGGCGCCTTGCCGGGGGCGGCAGTGCTGGCGGCCGAGGCTGCCCTGCGGGGCGGCGCGGGCTACGTGAAGCTTGCAACCGGAACGGTGCTTGCCGCTTCGCTGCCGGAACTGGTCGTTACCGGGAATGCTGCCGACTTGTTCAACGACAGACGTCTTTCCGCGCTGCTGATCGGGCCGGGGCTTGGCCGCGATGATTCTGCCGCCCGGCTGCTGGCAAGTGCGTTGCAGTCCGGATCGCCCTGCGTGATCGATGCCGATGCGCTTGTGCTGCTGCGGCCTGCGATGCTTGCGGGGCAGGCATGCGTGCTGACGCCGCACGAAGGCGAAATGGCGGCGCTTGAGCACAGCTTCGGCCTTTCCGGTGATGGCTTGCGGCGTGAGCGCGCCTTGGTGCTGGCGCGGGCAACCGGCGCGGTTGTGGTGCTGAAAGGGCCGGACAGCCTGATCGCATCGCCTGATGGACATGTGATTGTGGCGGCGCGCGCATCGTCATGGCTTTCGGTGGCGGGGAGCGGCGATGTGCTCGCCGGCATAATCGCCAGCCGCCTTGCGGTGCATCGGCAGCCCTTGCGCGCGGCGGAAGAGGGCCTATGGCTCCACGCCGAGGCGGCCCGGCAGTGCGGGGCCGCATTTACCGCCGGGCAACTGGCCCGCGCCGTTCAGAGCGCGCTTAGGGAATGTATTGAATGAACAAGCCGGGCCTGATCGTGCGCGTTGCCGCCAAGGGGGAAGGGGCAACCGCCGATGGCCGATATGCCGCGCTGGCGGCGCCGGGTGACGAATTGCGGGATGATGGTTCGCTGCTCAAGGGACCGAACCATGTCGATCCGGCCTGCCGCCACTTTCCCGCATGTGGCGGCTGCCAGTTGCAGCACCTTTCGGAAAGCGCGCTGGCCCGGTTCGTGGCCGACCGCGTGGTCGGCGCGGCCAGCGGTCAGGGCATTGCCGATGTCGTCGCCGCGCCCGCGCACCTTTCTCCGCCGCACTCACGCCGCCGTGCCACGCTGCATGCACAGGCCATCGGCAAGCGCGTGGTCATTGGCTTTCGCGAACAGGGATCGCACCGGATCGTCGACATGCGCGAGTGCCATGTGCTGGCACCATCGCTGGTGGCGCTGGTTGCGCCGCTGCGCCGCCTGCTCGAAGGCTGGGGCGAACGCAAGCTGGCCGTGGATGTCGAAATGGCCTTGTGTGATCAGGGTGTTTCGGTGGGGCTGAAGGGGCTTGCGGCCGAAGGTCTGGCCAAGACCGAGGCGCTGCTCGATTTCGCCCGCGACCATCAGCTTGCCCGCTTGACGCTCGACAGCGGGTTTGGACCCGAAGGGGTGTGGGAGCCTGAACCGGTCACGGTTACGCTGGGCGGCACGCCGGTTTCGCTGCCGCCGGGCGCTTTCCTGCAGGCCACCGCGGATGGCGAGGCGGCGCTGGTGAATGCGGCGCGTGAATGGCTGGAAGGGGTGGCAACCATTGCCGACCTGTTTGCAGGACTTGGCACTTTCGCCTTCGCGCTTGCGGGGCCGAGGACCAAGGCGCTGGCCGTTGAGGCGGCGCGCGATGCCTTTACCGCCTGTCAGGGGGCGGCACGGATCCATGGGCGGCCGGTTCATGCCCTGCATCGCGATCTGTTCCGCAATCCGCTGCGGGTGGAAGAGCTAGACCGGTTCGGCGCGGTTCTGCTCGATCCGCCGCGCGCCGGGGCGCAGGAGCAGGTGGCGCAGATCGCGCTGAGCAAGGTGCCGCGCGTGGTCTATGTCAGCTGCAATCCGGCGAGCTGGGCGCGAGATGCGGCGAAGCTGATTGCGGGTGGCTACAGGCTGGAGCAAGTGCGCCCGGTGGGCCAGTTCCGCTGGTCGACCCATGTGGAACTGGCCAGCCTGTTCGTGCGGGATTGACGGTCAGAACACCACGCGCGCGGCGTGATAGATGAGCGCCATGAGCGCGAAGGTAGAGGCGGTGAACAGCAGGAAGCGGATCATTACCTTGTTGACCGTGGATTGCACGATGGAATGCACCACCCTCAGGGCGACATAGACCCATGCCACCGTGGCACTGGTGCCGTTGCCTTGCCCGGCAAGTGCGATCACCGCGCAGACCGCGTAGAACAGCGTCGGCGCTTCGTGCAGGTGATTGTAGTTGTGGGCCTTCCACTGCACCGGGGCGGGCAGGATGTCATCCAGCGTGCGTGTCGGATCCTGAGCGAGATTGTCGGGATCGAGCTTGGCAGCATTCATCGCCGGAATGCGTGTGGCATACATCCACAGCCACATGACCATGGTCCACGCCATCAGCGCGACCGCCGGTTGCAGGATCTTTGCAGGTTCCATTCGGTATTCTCCCCCTTCGTCGTGATTTCTAGCCGTGCGCCAGAGTCGCCAGCAGCGCGCGCAGCGCGAGCACCGTCAGGCAGATCGTGGACAGCAGGAACAGCAGGAAGCGCACCGGCACCCGGTTGACCGTTGCCTGCCAGACCGAGTGCACCACCCGCAGCAGGACATAGGCCCACGCCAGTGCCACGTCTGCCGCGCCCGGCCCCATGATCGCCAGAATGGTAACGGTTGCATAGAACAGCGTAGGCTGTTCCATCAGATGCGCGTAGTTGTGCGCCTTCCAGTTGACCTGATCGGGCAGGACGCCTTCCAGATCCTGCCCGCGTCCGCCGGGTTTGGCATTGCCAAGGCCGCCCAGCTTCCTGAGCGCGGGAAGGCGGCTGCCCGCCATCCAGAACAGCATCACGATCGACCACAGCACCAGCAAAGCTGCCGGTGTCAGGATTTGCGTCTGCATCCGATTTTCTCCCCCCGGACCGGAAAGAGACTGCGTGGATGAAGTTCGATTGTCAAATGCAACTTATCGCCGCAGCGTGACTCGCCGGAAATAGCCCCAACGCCCGCGCAATGTGCGCAAGGTAAGCCCCCGGTCTGCGGCGATGCGCATGGCGGCACCCACAAGATCGCGGCGCGGGCTTACGTGAAAGCGGGCAAGCCAGCGGTTCATCAGGCCGCGCAAGGGGCCGGGCAGGCCCTCGAAGTCGCCGAAGTCGACCACGTGAAGTGAACCACCGGGGGCAAGCAGGCTGGCGGCATGGCCCAGCGTGCGTTCCCAGTGCGGGATCATCGACAGGGCATAGGAAATGACCACGCGATCAAACGTGGTGCGGCCGAACAGCACCTTTGCATCGAAATCGGTGGCATCGCCGCGCGCCAGCGTGCAATCCGCACCAAGGCGAGTGCGTGCGACCGAGAGCATTTCCTCCGAAATATCCAGCCCGTGAAGCCGCGCACCGGGCCAGGCGCGCGCGATGCAGGCAAGATTGCGCCCGGTGCCGCACCCCACTTCGAGAACGGCCATCCCCGGCGCTGCTTCCAGCCCTGCGATCAGGCCATCGCGCCCGAAAAGGTAATACTTCCGGGTGGCATCATAGATGTGCTTCTGGCGCCGATAGACCGCGTCCATCAGCGCGCCATGTCCTGCGGGTTGAGCCTTCGCTGCCATCAGGCCAGTTCGTAAACATGAACACCGCCATAGATCGACGAGCGATCCTGCGCGGTGCATTCGGCGGAAAGTGCCTCGTGATAGTGCCAGCGTGCCAGCAGCGCATCATCGAGGCGGCCCGGCAGCAGACTCGGCTCGGCGGCGGTGCGGAACAGCACGCGCGCAGCGGGACGCGCGGTGCGGGTGATTTCCCGCCACAGGGCATCAAGCTGCTCGTCGCTCATCCAGTCCTGCGCATCGAGCAGCACATAGCGATCGAGCGAGGCGTCAGGCTGGCGGCACAGGTGTTCGGTCAGGTTGGCATGACAGACATCGACCCGGTCTGCCCGGTCGCGCACTGCCTGCCAGTTGGCGGCCTGCAAATAGGGTGGCAGGGGAGCGTCATCGCCGCGCCCGTAACCCCGGCCGAAGGCTTGCCAGGCGAAGTAGTTGTCCTCCACCGGAAAGTCGCAGGCAAGACGGGCGAGGCGCCGCCGCAGCACTTCGGCCATGGGTTCGTTCCCGGCCAGTGCCTCGAACTGCGCGGGCGGAATGCCCAGCCCGAAAAGCGAGGCGGGCTGATCGGTCAGCCAGCGCACGAAGCGCTTGTCGAAAACCGGCGCCATCTCGCGTTCGAACACGCGCCGCTGTTCATCAAGGCTGCGCGCGGCGAGGATGGCCGAAAGGTCGATCCGGTAAAGCCGGGCGAGGAGATGGGCGATGCCGATGAAGTTGCCGAGGAGGCCGCGCTTGTAGATGTTGCCCGCAAACCCGTTGATCCGGCGGCGTCCGACGATGTCGCGCCCTTCCCAGTAACGGCGCGTCGGCTCGTCGAGATGCGGGGCCAGGTGTTCGCGGTAGGCAGCGATATTGGCCGCGCAGTCAGCCTCGGCAAAGAAGCGCCGGAAGTGCTGATAATCGGGCAGGTGCCGCGCCGAGGCGAGCTTCAGCTTGTTGAGCGCGATATGCGCGGTGTTGAGATCAACCGCAGTGATCTTTGCCGGGTCGGCTGTGAGATAGGACAGGACATTGCAGCCCCCGCTGGCAATCGCGATGATCCGGCTGTCCGGCCGGATTGCCAGCGCCTTCATGTCGACTTCGGGGTCTTCCCAGATCTGGGCATAGACGAGGCCGCGAAAGGCGAGGGCAAAGGCATGATCGAGCACGCGGCTTGCAGCACCCGTGCCCTTGCGGACGACCGAGCGCGTTATGGGATGGGAACCGGCGCGTTCCAGCATGGCAATGACCCTTGGCAGGATTGGCTTCGGCCATGCTACTGGAACGTGACCATTGCGCCCGTGTGGCACATGGCCGCCAATTGTCAGGAAGCTGTAAGACGAACGCTCAAGTCTGCGCGATCATGGCGGCAAAGGCTGCCGGATCGACATTGCCCCCTGAAAGAACGATCGCCGTGCGCCCATCGGTCGGCACCTTTCCGGCCAGAACCGCCGCAAGCCCGGCCGCACCGCCCGGCTCGATCACCAACCGCAGCCTTGCAAAGGCGAGGGCCTGCGCCGCGCGCACTTCCGCTTCGGTAACGCTGATTCCCTTGAGGCCGCGCGACATCATCACGGCGAAGTTTATCGGAAAGGTGGCCGGTGTCTGAAGCGCATCGCAAGCGGTCGGCGGGGCGCCTGCCGACACGCGCTGGATAGTGCCGCTTTCCAGACTGCGCGCCACATCGTCCCAGCCTTCCGGTTCAACCGGAACAATCTCGGCATTAGGCAGGGCAAGGGCCAGCCCCGCAGCCAGTCCCCCGCCGCCGCAGGGTGTGACCACGCGGGTGGGCGTCCCGCCTGAAAGGCATTCCATCTGCGCGGCGAGTTCTACCCCGCAACTGCCCTGTCCTTCGATCACCCAGGGATCGCCATAGGCGTGGACCAGCGTTGCGCCGCTTTGCGCGGTCAGCCGCAGGGCCACCTCATCGCGGTCCTCGCCGCCGGGGCGGTCGTAAAGGACGATTTCGGCGCCAAGAGCGCGGGTGGCCTCAAGCTTTACGGCAGGCGCATCATTGGGCATGACGATCCGCGCGGCAATGCCCAGCCTGCGCGCGGCCCAGGCCACGCCCTGTGCGTGATTGCCGCTCGATACCGCGACGATTCCGCGCTGGCGTTCTTCATCGGTCAGGTCCGAAAGCCTGTGCCAGGCGCCCCTGATCTTGAATGCCCCCACCGGCTGGAGGCTTTCGGCCTTGCACCAGACAAGAGCGCCTCCGGGCAGTTCAAGCGGCAGGAGCGGGGTTTGCGGAAGAAGCGCGGCGATCTTCTCGGCTGCGCGCACCACACCCGCGCGCGTCGGCATACGGCAATCGACAGAAGGAATTGGTTTTGTCATGCCACTCCTCTAAAGGCGTGCTCCATGATTGTCCTGCGCAAGCATGGCGCGGGATGCAAAAAGACAGTTGGAGTCACCATGGCAAAAGTTCTCGTCATCGGCGCAGGCGGCGTCGGCTCGGTCGCGGTCCACAAGATGGCGATGAACCCGGATATCTTCAGCGGTATCGCGCTGGCCAGCCGCACCAAGGCGAAGTGCGATGCCATTGCCGCCTCGGTGAAGGAGCGCACCGGCGTTGACATCGATACCTACCAGATCGATGCTGACGATGTGGCAGCGACGACCGCGCTCATCAACGCGGTAAAGCCCGTCCTCGTGGTCAATCTTGCGCTGCCCTATCAGGATCTCAATGTCATGGATGCCTGCCTTGCCGCGGGCGTCAACTACATGGATACCGCGAACTACGAGCCGATCGACGAGGCCAAGTTCGAATATTCGTGGCAGTGGGCCTATCAGGACAAGTTCAGGCAGGCGGGTCTGATGGCGCTGCTGGGTTCGGGCTTCGATCCGGGCGTGACCAGCGTGTTCGCCACATGGCTCAAGAAGCACAAGCTCGACACGATCCGCACGCTTGACATCCTCGACTGCAACGGCGGCGATCACGGTCAGCACTTCGCGACGAACTTCAACCCGGAAATCAATATCCGCGAAGTGACCGCGCCCGCCCGCCATTACCTGAAGGGGGAATGGATCGAGACGCCTGCGCTGACCATCCGCCAGCAGTTCGACTTCGAACAGGTCGGCCCGAAGAACATGTATCTCATGTATCACGAAGAGCTTGAGAGCCTTGCCAAGCATCTGCCCGAAATCGAACGAATTCGCTTCTGGATGACCTTCGGTGATGCCTATATCACGCACCTTACCGTGCTCCAGAACGTGGGCATGACCCGGATCGATCCGGTGATCTACGAGGGCAAGGAGATCATCCCGCTCCAGTTCCTGAAGGCCGTTCTGCCTGAGCCGGCCTCGCTTGGTCCCACGACCAAGGGCAAGACCAACATCGGCGACATCGCCACAGGTCTGAAGGACGGGGTGGAGAAGACCTTCTACATCTACAACATCTGCGACCATGAAGACGCCTATCGCGAGACCGGCAATCAGGCGGTGAGCTACACCACCGGCGTGCCAGCGATGATCGGCGCGGCGCTGATGGTGCAGGGCATCTGGAAGGGTGAGGGCGTGTTCAACATGGAACAGTTCGATCCCGATCCCTTCATGGACATGCTCAACCGGCACGGGCTGCCGTGGCAGGTGAAGGAACTGGCAGGGCCGCTGGAGTTCTGATTGTTCCTGCCGCTGCGGAGGCGGGGCGTTCAGCCGGTTGCAGTGCGGCTTGTGGGTGCAAGGTTGCGGGCCGTTCTGCGGTCCCTGCCGCAGTTTGAGGATTGAAGATGGAAACCAGAGCCGGTGATCCGGGAGCATTTGCCCATTTCGATCTTGGTCGTGTGGACAGCCCGGCTTTCGTGGTCGACGCTGCAAGGCTCCGCGCCAATCTGACGGTTCTCGCCGATGTGCGTGATCGCGCCGGGATCAAGGTTCTGGCGGCGCTCAAGGCCTTCTCGATGTGGAAGGTTGCGCCGATTATCGGCCAGTATCTCGATGGAGTGTGCACGTCCGGCCTGTGGGAAGCGAAGCTGGCGGCCGAGCACTATGCGGGCGAGATCGCCACCTATTGCGCGGCCTACAAGGCGCAGGACATGGCGGAAATCCTGCGACTTTCCGACCATGTGATCTTCAATTCGCCAGGGCAGCACGCCCGCTTTTCCGCCGAGATCGCGCAGGCACGGGCCGCAGGCGACGTGTTCGACTTTGGCCTGCGGATCAATCCGCTGCACGCCGAAGGCGAAGTGCCGCGCTATGATCCGTGCGCGCCGCATTCGCGCCTCGGTTTTCCGGTGGACCAGTTGCAGCCCGAACATCTCGATGGCGTTTCGGGCCTGCATTTTCACACCCTGTGCGAGCAGGACTTCGAACCGCTGAAACGCACGTGGGACGCACTTGAGCCAAGGATCGCGCCATACTTCGGACGGCTCAAGTGGCTGAACTTCGGCGGTGGTCATCACATTACCCGCGCCGATTACCAGCGCGACGATCTGGTTGCCTTCCTGCGCGAGGTAAAGGCACGCACGGGCTGCGAGATCTACCTTGAACCGGGTGAGGCGGTTGCGCTCGATGCCGGCATTCTCGTCGGCACGGTGCTGGATAGGCACTGGAACGGAATGCAGCTTGGCATCACCGACATTTCCGCCACGTGCCACATGCCCGATGTGATCGAGGCGCCCTATCGCCCGGCAATGCTGGGCGAACTGCCGATCGACGAATACGAGGATGGCGGGGAGGGCGGCGTGCCCGTGCGCCTTGGCGGCCCTTCATGCCTCGCCGGAGACGTGATCGGCGATTACCGGCTGCCGGGCGGAATGGAGCCGGGAACACGCTTCGCTTTCCTCGACCAGGCCCATTATTCCATGGTCAAGACGACCACCTTCAACGGTGTGCCGCTTCCTTCGATCTGGCTCTGGGACAGCGAAACCGACGCACTGGAGAAGCTGCGCAGCTTCACCTACGAGGACTTCCGCGACCGCCTTTCCTGAGGCATGGTGCCCGCCAGAACAGACATGGCGGGAGAACAGGGATGGCGGGTGAGCTGCTTGATGGCGTGACGAGTGATCCGGTCCGGATGGGCTGGATGCAGGGCTTTCCGCCTTCTGCGGACAAGCTGCTGCTTGCTGCGCGCGCCGATCACATGCGCTTTCCGATGATCCGCTGGTCCTATTCGAACATGCGCCAGTTCGTGCCCTCGCGGCGTGTTGCGGCCGCAGTCGGCGCAAAACCCCTTGCACGCGCGCTGCGCGATGATCTGGGGCAGGTGCGGTTCGTGCCGCTGGGCGCGGATGCTCCGGTGACGCTGGAACAGTCGCTTACCGATGCCTTTACCGACGCGATCATGGTGCTGCACCGGGGTGAAGTCGTGTTCGAACGGTGGTTCGGCGTGACCGGGCCAGATACGCGCCACATCGCCTTTTCAGTGACGAAGAGCTTCGTCGGCACGCTTGCCGAAATGCTGGTCGAGGGAGGGCGGATCGATCCTGATGCTACCGTGGACGCCATCCTGCCCGAACTGCACGGCAGCGGGTTTGCCGATGCCACGATCAGGCAGGTCATGGACATGACCACCGCGCTCGATTTTT
Source organism: Novosphingobium meiothermophilum (assembly GCF_003171715.1). Lineage (GTDB taxonomy): Bacteria > Pseudomonadota > Alphaproteobacteria > Sphingomonadales > Sphingomonadaceae > Novosphingobium > Novosphingobium meiothermophilum. Next base: position 347,369 of record NZ_QGHL01000007.1, read on the forward strand.
CAGAGGACTATGCCGATCCCAATTCCGGCATCGGCGCCTACAGCGCGGCTCTGGGGCTGACGCCAAGGCCCGCTGGCTATGCCGGGCCGGGGGATCTTGCCAGCTATCTTCCTACCATTGCCAAGGCTGGTGAGCATGGTCAGGGATTCACCTATCGCACGCCCAATACGGAAGTCCTGGCGTGGATCATCGCGAGGATCGAAGGGGCCCACTTCGCGGACGTTCTTTCATCGCGCCTGTGGCAGCCGCTGGGAATGCTGGGGGATGCCGATCTCATTGTCGATCAGGCCGGAACAGCCTTTGCCGGTGGCGGGCTGAACCTGCGGCTGGAAGATCTTGCCCGTTTTGGCGAGGCCATGCGGCTGGGCGGACTTGGCGTGATTGCAGAAGGCGTGGTCGAACGGGTGCGGCGAGGCGGCGATCCCGCCCTGTTCGATACGGCGCGCTATCCGCAATTGCCGGGATGGAGTTATGGCAGCCAGTGGTGGCACGCGCACACCAACAGCGGCTGTTTCAGCGCGCGGGGCATTCATGGGCAGACGCTGTGGATCGATCCGGTTGCAGAGATGACGATTGCACGATTCGCATCGCATCCGACTGCGGCGAACGGCGCGAATGATCCACTGTCGCTTCCGGCGTGGGCCGCGCTGGCAGATGCGCTAAGGTGCTGATTTTCGGCGATCTGTCTGGAAATGTTTCATTTTTCTGACATCTTTGTTGGGGCGTGAGATTTTCACTTGAGATTCAGCGTGGGGGGCTTATTACCGCGCTCTCGCTGCCCCATGGGGACTTCCAAACCGCAAGGCAGCTTTGTTCAACTGTTCCGTTTGGGGGTCCCTTGAGTTGCACATCCATCCTGACGCACTGGCTGTAGTTCGCGCCTCCGCGCCTGAACAACCCGCCATTCTGAACCGCCCGCACGCTGCTGCGCGCGCTGCCCGCTTCTTCGTCGAGAAGTTTCCGGGCAAGTCGCTCTATGCGGTGAAGGCGAACCCTTCGGCAGATCTCATCCGCATCCTGTGGGACGCGGGCGTGACGCATTACGATGTCGCCTCCATCGGCGAAGTGCGTCTGGTGCGTGAAACGCTGCCGCAGGCAACGCTGTGCTTCATGCACCCGGTGAAGGCACCTTCCGCGATCCGCGAGGCCTATCATGAGCATGGCGTGCGCGTGTTCAGCCTCGATTCGTTCGAGGAACTGGAAAAGATCAAGACGGCCACCGCCGACGCCGATGGCAACCTTGCCACGGATCTGACGCTGTGCGTGCGCCTGCGCGTTTCGTCCGAATATTCCGAACTGAGCCTTGCCTCCAAGTTCGGCTGCGATCTGACGCAGGCGGGCGAACTGCTTCAGGCCACGCGGCAGGTGGCGGATTCGCTGGGTGTTTGCTTCCACGTCGGCAGCCAGTCGATGAGCCCGCACGCCTATGTCCAGGCGCTTGAGCGCGTGCGTGCGGCGATCGTGGATGCGTCGGTCCTGGTCGATATCATCGATGTCGGTGGCGGTTTCCCGTCGATCTATCCGGGCATGGAACCACCGCCGCTCGAAGATTATTTCGGCGTGATCGACCGCACCTATGAATCGCTGCCGGTGTCCTATTCGGCCGAACTGTGGTGCGAACCGGGCCGGGCACTCTGCGCGGAATACAACTCGATGATCGTGCGGGTCGAGCGTCGCCGCGGCACGGAGCTTTACATCAACGATGGCGCCTATGGCGCACTGTTCGATGCCGCGCATGTGGGCTGGCGCTTCCCTGTCCGCGTTCTGCGCGATGAGGTTGCCAACGATCTGGAAACCGAGATCGAGATGGAGGGCTTCAGCTTCTATGGCCCGACCTGCGACGACATGGACCACATGGAAGGACCGTTCGAACTTCCTGTTGACGTGAAGGCAGGCGATTACATCGAGATCGGAATGCTGGGTGCCTATGGCGCGGCCATGAAGACCGCGTTCAACGGCTTTGGCGCAACCGAAGTCTTCGAGGTTTCGGACGAACCGATGGCCAGCCAGTATCGCGGTGATCGCCGCGATCCGCGCGTTTCCGACAATGTGGTTTCGCTGCGCTGATCCAAAACGACGCAATCTGGTTCGGATAAGGCCCTGCCGGAAGGCGGGGCCTTGTTCTTTTCTCATGGTCTGAGGCAGGTGCAATGCTTCTGCGCTGATCGGGAAGGCGCGAACGCTGGCGCAGGGAGCGCATCCGCGTATGGCTGGTGTGCTGGCTCAGTGAAGTTTCAGAACCCGACGAACCTTGCCGCCTCATCTACGCTCTTTCGCCTGCTCACCACGGCATTGGCGGGAAAGGCGGGATCGGGCCAGCCTAGGGCAACGGCCTTCATGATGACCTGATCGTCGGGGATGCCGGCATGTTCGCGCACGACGGGCGACTGCATGATGCCTTGCGAGTTGATTACGCAGCCAAGACCGCGTGACCATGCAGCATTGACCAGTGCCGTTGTCACCGCGCCGCAATCGAAAGCGGTGTCGTCGCTATCAGCCAGTTCTCGATCATAAGTGACGATCACGCAGACGGGGGCATCGAACTGGCGGAATCCGCGCAGGACCCAGTCCTGACGGGCAGCGGCATCATCGCGCGCGATGCCCATGGCACCGAAAAGCTGTTTGGCGACCTCTACCTGCCGGTCACGGTGCACGCCCTTGAATGGCTGGCCCCGGCGGAATTCGCGGCTGTCCGGTTCGCCCGCCAGAATCCTTGTCGTATTGCCCTTGCGGATGCGTTCGAGCGGCTCGCCGGTGATGACATGGAAGTGCCAGGGCTGGGTATTCATCGAAGAGGGAGAGCGCATCGCGAGGGCAAGGATCTCTTCGATCAGCGATTTCGGCACCGGCTTGTCGAGATAGCCGCGGATAGAGCGTCGGCCGAGAACCACTTCATCGTAAGACGGAACCTCCATGCAACCTCCCGGATTTAATTGAGCGATTAAGGCTAGCGTGGCGGACGAGAAAGGCAAGCATGTTGGCTTTGGTTCAGGCCGCAACCACAACGAAAAAACCCTCCCGCATAACGGGAGGGCTTATCGGTCAGGCTCGCATACCGGATCAGGCAGCCCGGCGCAGCTCCAGTTCCATGCGCTGCCAGATTTCCACCAGCGCCGCGGTCAGTTCGTCCATCATCGCTTCGGTGTGCGATGGTCCCGGCGTGAAGCGCAGACGCTCTGTTCCGCGCGGCACGGTGGGGAAATTGATGGGCTGCACATAGACGCCGTATTCCGCCAGCAGGATGTCGCTGATCTTCTTGGCGCGCACGGGATCGCCCACCATCAGCGGAACGATGTGCGTGGTCGATGGCATGACCGGCAGGCCCGCCTCCGCAAATGCCTTCTTGAGATAGGCGGCGGCAGCCTGCTGGCCTTCGCGTTCGACGCTCGAGGTCTTGAGATGGCGCACTGATGCGAGAACACCGGCCACCAGCACCGGAGAGAGCGAGGTGGTGAAGATGAAGCCCGGCGCGTAGGAGCGGATCACGTCGATGATCTTGCGGTCAGCCGCGATATAGCCGCCCATCACGCCGAATGCCTTGCCCAGCGTGCCCTCGATAATATCGATGCGGTGGGCGGCCTCATCGCGGTCGGTGATGCCGCCGCCGCGCGGGCCATACATGCCGACAGCGTGCACTTCGTCGATATAGGTGAGCGCATTATACTTGTCGGCAAGATCGCAGATGGCGTGGATCGGCGCCACATCGCCATCCATCGAATAGACGGATTCGAACGCGATCAGCTTGGGCAGGGCCGGATCCGTTTCGGCCAGAAGCTGTTCGAGGTGCGCCACATCATTGTGGCGGAAAACGCGCTTTTCCGCACCGGAATTGCGGATGCCCGCAATCATCGAGGCGTGGTTCAGCTCGTCCGAGAAAATCACGCATCCGGGCAGGATCTTGGCGAGCGTGGACAGCGTGGCATCGTTCGAGACATAACCGCTGGTGAAAAGCAGGGCGGCGTCCTTGCCGTGCAGATCGGCCAGTTCAGCTTCAAGTTCGATGTGATAGTGCGTGTTGCCACCAATATTCCGCGTCCCGCCCGATCCTGCGCCCACGTTGTGCAGCGCTTCTTCCATGGCGGCGATCACCTTGGGGTGCTGTCCCATGGCGAGATAATCGTTGGAGCACCAGACCGTTATCGGCTTCGGGCCGTTGTGGCCGGCAAAGCAGCGTGCGTTGGGGTAGGCGCCCTTGTTGCGCAGAATGTCGATGAAAACGCGGTAGCGGCCTTCGGAGTGCAGACGCTCGATAGCGGAATCGAAAACCTGATCGTAATTCACTCCGCCGCTCCTTCCTGCAACCGGGGCTGTGACGCTCCCGGAAGGCCCTGAACCCGTGGACCTATCGGCGATATGGGGGCGCTTCTACGCGGGTTGAAGGGGCTTTGCCAGTGTCAATTCGGGCCTGTGTCCCAAAGGCGGAGACGAGGCCGCTGCGGCAGGCGGGGCCTTTGGCGCGAGATCGGGAGCGATGCTGAAGCCCTTTTCCGCTGCGGCATCGCCGATCCAGTCGGCATCGTGCGAAGGCAGGATGACCAGGCGCGGCTCCTTCTTCTCAAGCGCATGAAGTGCCTTGACCCAGCCGATGACGGCATGGCGATCCTCCTGCACCAGAAAATCGGTAAGCAGGCGCGAGCGCGGCACGGCTTTTTCGATGTTGAAGGCAAGCGATGCGGTGTCTCCCGCGAAGAGAAACTCACGCCCGTTGGCAAGCTTCACGAAGATCATTTCCGATGCCGGGGTGTGGCCGGGGGTCTGGATCAGCACTACGCCAGGGGCAATCGCTTCGATCGGTGCAAGGCTGCGCGTGCCTTTGATGTGGCTGCCGTTCTCGCGGTAGAGCGCATTGATGGTGGCGAGCATCCCCGGTGTCAGAATGGCCTTGCCCATGATTCCGTCGAAGCGCGGATGATCGAGAAACAGGCCGACGTGATCCAGATGGGCATGGGTCAGCAGTATCAGCCCCGCCTCGTCGATCCATCGCTCGACCAGCGCGGCCGCAGCCGGATCATAGTCCTTGAAGCCCGTGGCCAGCGCGTCGGCCCGGCTCAGGCCGGGATCGATCACGATGCTGCCTCCGGGCGCCTCGATCTTCCACGCGATGACGCCTGCCGTCGTTGGCCTGAAACCTGTTCCGGCCGCCAGCGCCGCCGAAGGCACCTCGCGCGAGGCGACGAGCGCAAAGTGGATGGCCGTGGGCTTGTCTCCCGGAAAGGCATCGGCGGCCCTGCGCACTGCGGCCATATCGAAGGTGCGTGGCGGGATGGAAGCGGGGCCGGAATCGACCAGCAGCCAGTAATAGGCCAGCCCCGCCACTGCGAGGATGGCTATGGCCACTTTCGATAATGGACCCAATGTCCCGCCCCCCGCGCTGCTGAACCTAGAACACCGCCGTGCGGCCAAGGCCATATTCGGCAAGCGCCGAACCTAGCTGCTCGATTTCGATTCCGCCACGGGTGAACAACGCCAGATCGGGAGCAGGCCGCCCATCGACTATCGGGCACTGCCATGGCTGCCCCGCCGTCAGCGCGGCGATGCGGCGTGCGATGCCGTCAGAACCGTCGACAAAGGCAACGCCGGGGCCGAAGGCGGCGGCCAGTTCGTCCTGAACCAGCGGAAAGTGGGTGCAGGCCAGAACCACCGTATCGATCCGTTCGCCGCCGGGCTGTGCGCGCAGTGCCGCGGCCGCATCGGAAAATACCTTGGGATCAACGGGCTGGCCACGCAGCTTCGCCTCGGCCGCGGCGACCAGTTCCGGCGCTCCGTGGCGCAACAGGTGCTTGTCGGCGGCAAACTCGGCTTCAAGCCGGTCCACATAGGATTGGCGGATCGTCGCCTCGGTGCCCAGCAGGCCGATAACTCCCGTCCGGGTCATCGCGGCGGCGGGCTTTATCGCGGGGACGGTTCCGACGATAGGCACTTCGAGCACTTCGCGCACCGCGGCCAGCGCAATCGTTGAGGCCGTATTGCAGGCAATGCAGACCAGCCGGGGGTGAAGACGCTCGGTCAGGCGGCCGAGAAGGCCCGAAACACGTGCGGCAATCTGCGCTTCGGTCTTCGCGCCATAGGGCAGGCCGGCATTGTCGGCGACATATATTACCGGGGCTTCAGGCAGCAGCGCGCGGACCTTGCGCAGGACCGACAGGCCCCCAACGCCCGAATCGAACAGGAGGAGCGGCGCGGCAGGATCGACGGACGGAGGCTTGGCGGGAACGGTCATGGACGCGCGCCTTGTATCGGGATTGGCAGCAAATTGGGAAGTGGCCTCTTTCGCTTGTCACCCGGTTGCGGATATGAGCAGGCGGTGGACATGCTTCTTTCCCTGCTCGCCGGCTACCTGCTTGGCTCTGTGCCCTTCGGCCTCATTCTCACCCGGATTTCCGGCGGCGGCGATCTGCGCGCCATCGGATCGGGCAATATCGGCGCCACGAATGTGCTGCGCACCGGGCGCAAGGGCATTGCGGCGGCAACCCTGCTGCTCGATCTTGGCAAGGGACTTGCCGCAGTGCTTCTGGCCCGCCAGATCTGGCCGGGTGCCGAGGCTCTCGCAGCGCTTGGGGCGGTGCTGGGGCACTGTTTCCCCCTGTGGCTCCGCTTCAAGGGCGGAAAGGGCGTGGCCACCATGATGGGCATTTCGCTTGGCCTCGCGTGGCAGATCGGGCTTGTCTATGCTCTGGTTTGGCTGGGCGTGCTCTTTGCCAGCCGCATTTCCTCGCTTGGCGGGATGAGCGCTGCTGTTGCCGCACCGGTCGCGGCACTCGCGCTTGGCTTTGGCGGCTATGCTCCGGTTCTGGTCTTGCTGGCGCTTCTGGTGATCTTCCTGCACCGCGAGAACATTGCCCGTCTGCGTGCGGGAACCGAACCGAAAGTCGGCAGCGGCAAGTGATGGCATGCGGCGCGCCTGCGGCAGCACCTGCGCTGACCCGCGATGAGGCGTTCGCGCGCATCCGCCTCTTGCGTTCACCCAATATCGGTCCGGTATCCTATCGCCAGCTTTTGCAGCGCTTTGGGACGGCGGCCGCTGCGCTGGATGCGCTGCCCGATCTCGCAGGACGTGGCGGGGCGCGCTACCGTGTGGCGGCAGCAGACCGGATCGAGGCCGAGATTGGCAACGTGCGCAAGGCGGGCGCGCGCTACCTCTTCCATGACGGTCCCGATTACCCGCGCCTGCTGGCCGCGCTGGAAAATCCGCCTCCCATCCTGACGGTTAGGGGCGATGCGGCGCTGCTTTTGCGGCCGTCGGTTGCGCTGGTGGGTGCGCGGAATGCCTCGGCTGCGGCAACCAAGCTTGCGCGCGAATTCGCAAGTGCGCTGGCCGCCCGTGGCTATTGCGTGATTTCGGGTCTTGCGCGCGGCATCGATGCTGCGGCCCATCGCGGCGCCCTTGCGGGAATGGCGGACGGCGGCGGCACGGTGGGAGTTATCGCCTGCGGTATCGACATTGCCTATCCCCCGGAAAACGCCGAACTTCAGGATCAGGTCGGCCGTGACGGATTGCTCGTGGCCGAAATGCCGCCGGGCACAGAGCCATTGGCCCGGCATTTTCCCCACCGCAACCGCATCATCGCCGGTCTTGCCACGGGCACACTCGTAGTGGAGGCCGCGCCGCAGTCCGGCTCGCTCATCACCGCGCGCCTTGCGGCCGAATCCGGGCGCGAGGTCATGGCGATACCGGGATCGCCGCTCGACAGCCGTTCCCACGGGTGCAACCAGTTGATCCGCGACGGTGCGATACTGGTGCAATCACCCGATGACGTGATCGAACTGCTGGCAGGGTTCGACGGGCGGCCGCGCTCGGCATTCCGCGAAGGCGAGGTGCCGTTCGCCATCGGCGAGGAAGAGGAACCGGCAGATGTTGCCAGATTGCTCACACAGGCGCCCGTGGCGGTAGATGAACTGATCCGGCAAAGCGGGGCAAGTGCGGGAGCCGTCCAGATGGCCCTCATCGAACTGGAACTGGCCGGGCGGTTGCAGCGCCATGCCGGGGGCAGGGTCAGCCTTTCGGTGTGATCCGGCTATGGGGCGAGCCTCGCGTTCGAGGCGCTTGACGAACTGCCATGGCAATCCCCACCCTCGCGCACACGTACACGTAAGGACCGATTTTTCAGATCATGCAGCTTGTCATCGTCGAATCTCCGGCCAAGGCCAAGACCATCGAGAAGTATCTGGGGCCGGGCTACAAGGTGCTCGCTTCCTACGGGCATATCCGCGACCTGCCGGTAAAGGACGGCTCGGTCCGTCCCGACGAGGACTTCGCGATGGACTGGGAACTTTACGGCGACAAGCAGTCGCGGGTGAAGGCAATTGCCGATGCGGCCAAGGGGGCCGACCGCCTGATCCTTGCGACCGACCCCGACCGCGAGGGCGAAGCCATATCCTGGCACGTGCGCGAACTGCTGGCCAAGCGCCGGGCCCTGCCCAAGGCAGTGGAGCGCGTTACGTTCAATGCGATCACCAGGCAGACCGTGACCGAGGCGATGCAGCGCCCGCGCGAGCTGGATCAGGATCTGATCGATGCCTATCTGGCGCGGCGAGCGCTGGATTACCTGTTCGGCTTCACGCTTTCTCCGGTGCTGTGGCGCAAGCTGCCGGGGGCAAAGTCTGCCGGGCGGGTGCAGTCGGTAGCGCTGCGCCTCATCGTTGAGCGCGAGCGCGAGATAGAAGCTTTCCGGGCGCAGGAATACTGGTCGGTCATTGCCCGGCTCGAACATGCCGGAACCACGTTTGCCGCAAGGCTCGTCAGGTTCGATGGCGAGAAGCTCGACAAGCTGACGCTTGGCGATGAAGGCGCGGCGATGAGGGCAAAGGCCGTGGTCGAGGCGGCCACCTTCCGCGTGGAGGAGGTCGAGACCAGGCCCACCCGGCGCAATCCCTATCCGCCGTTCACCACCTCGACCCTTCAGCAGGAAGCCGCGCGCAAGCTGGGCTTTTCGGCCAGCCACACGATGCGCGTGGCGCAGACGCTCTACGAGGCAGGCGCGATCACCTATATGCGCACCGATGGCGTGCAGATGGACCCCAGCGCGATTTCGGCCGCGCGCAAGGCCATCTCGGATCGCTTTGACGGGCACTACCTTCCCGAAAAACCCCGTCATTACGAGACGAAGGCCAAGAATGCTCAGGAAGCGCATGAAGCGATTCGGCCCACCGACTTTGCGAAGGACAGGTATGGTTCGGGCGATGAGGCGCGTCTTTACGACCTGATCTACAAGCGGGCCATGGCCAGCCAGATGGCGTCTGCCAGCATTGAGCGCACCACCGTGACGCTGCGCGATGGAACGGGCCGCAACGAACTGCGCGCAACCGGGCAGGTCATCAGGTTTCCGGGCTTCCTTGCGGTTTACGAGGAAGGTCGCGATCAGAAACAGGATGGCGAGGATGAGGAGGCAACACTGCTTCCGGCGCTTGCGGCGGGCGATTGTCCGGCAAAGCGCGGCGTCGAGGCGACCCAGCACTTCACCCAGCCGCCCCCTCGCTATTCCGAAGCGAGCCTTGTCAAGCGTCTGGAGGAACTGGGCATCGGGCGGCCTTCGACCTATGCTGCCACCTTGCAGGTGCTGAAAGACCGCAATTATGTGCGCACCGAGAAAAACCGTTTCTTTGCAGAGGAATCGGGTCGTCTTCTGACAGCATTTCTCGAAAGATTCTTCCCGCGCTATGTCGCCTACGAGTTCACCGCCGGAATGGAGGAGGAACTTGACGATGTTTCCGGTGGGCGCGCCCGGTGGAAGCAGGTGCTGGCCGATTTCTGGCGGGACTTCAAACCCAAGTCCGACGAAGTCATGGAGAAGAAGCCGAGCGAGGTCACGGCCGAACTCGACGCGTTTCTCTCGGATTACTTGTTCCCCCCGCGCGAGGATGGCGGCGATCCGCGCCAGTGCCCGAAATGTCAGGCCGGGCGGCTTTCGCTGCGCGGCGGGCGGTATGGCGCGTTCGTCGCGTGCTCGAACTATCCGGAATGCAAATATACCCGCAAGTTTGCCCAGCCCGGCGGGGCAGAGGCCGAGAGCGGCGAGGACGGCGTTCTCGGACAGGATCCGGCAACGGGGCAGGATGTCGTCCGCAAGGCGGGGCGCTTCGGCCCCTATGTGCAGCTTGGTGAAGGCAAGGACGCAAAACGGGCCTCGATCCCCAAGGACATGGGCGAGATCGATCTCGAAGGGGCGCTGAGGCTTCTGTCCCTGCCGCGCGAGGTGGGCATCCATCCCGAAAGCGGAAAGCCGATCACTGCCAGCATTGGCCGTTACGGACCCTATCTGGCGCATGATGGCAAATACGCCCGGCTCAAGAGCACGTCCGAAGTGTTCGAGACGGGCATGAACGCGGCAGTGATGATGCTCGCCGCTGCTGCTGCTGGTGCGGGCGCACGGGGCAGCCGGGCTGCGGCGGAACCCTTGAAGGTTTTCGGGGCGCACCCGGTTTCCGGCGGCGAGATCAGGCTCATGGCAGGCCGCTATGGTCCCTATGTCACCGATGGCACCACCAACGCCACCCTGCCGAGGGACAAGCAGCCTGAAACCCTGACCGCAGAAGAAGCCGTTGCGCTGATTGATGAACGTGCGGCAAAGGGGCCTGCAAAGGGCAAGAAGGGGGCGGCCAGGAAGACCACCGCCAAGAAAGCGCCTGCAAAAAAGGCCCCCGCCAAGAAGGCGGCTTCCAGCAAGGCCGCATCAGGCACAGCAGCAGGCCGAAAGGCGAAGGCGGAGCAGTGACCGCACCGACCGGATGCTCGCTGGCATCCGGTCGTCATGAATCAGCGGCGGGTAGTGCCTGCCAGAAATGCGGCAAGGGCCTTGGCCGTAGCGGCATGACCAAGCCGGTTCGGGTGCACCGGAATGCCATCGCCCGGCGGCGCAGTCAGGCCATTTGCCCACGGCTTGGCAGAGCAGGGGGCGTGCGGTCTGGACATGGCCGACAGGCGGAACACTTCGGCCCTTTCCTGCCGTGCCACACGTGCCGTCATGGCGGCAAGACGGGTGGCGGCGTCCCTGCTCTGGGCCAGACGCCTGCTGCTGATCGGCAGGGCAGCGCAAGGAGTGCGGGCAGGAAGAACGGTCATGTAATCCACGAACACGATGCGTGCTTCGGGTGCCCGCTGACGGATCTGCCGCACGATCTGGCGCATCCTTTCTTCGTTGCCTTCCCAGTCCGCGTCGCTGATCTCGCGCCAGGCCTGACAGCGCGGGAGGGGATTGGTCATCGTCTCGCAGCCGGCGGCAAAGATATTGCCCACGAAGTTCACATCGTTGCCGCCAATCGTGATCGTCACCAGCCGCGTATCTGCGGTTATGCTTTCGATCTGTGCGGGAACCTCGTCCCAGGGGCCAAGCACGTATTCGGTGGTGGCTCCGCTGCATGTTGCGTCGACAAGCGCCAGCTTCAGATGGCTTGCCAGCAGGTTGGGATAGTTGAGCGTGCCTCTGCCGCACCGTTCCGGCGAGCCCGGCGTATTGGGGCCTACACCGGGGCCTGCGGCAAACGAACTGCCCAGCGCCACATAGCGCGCACCTTCGGGCAGGGCCTGCGGCTTGGCCCAGGCTGGAAGCGCCGCCAGCGCCATCAGGATGAAAGGCATGGCAAGACGCTTCACTTCACCCACTCCAGTCCGATTTCCTCGTAGATTTCCTTGGCATCGGCCCAGCGCTCGTCCACCTTGACGTGCAGGAAAAGGTGCACCTTGCAGCCAAGCAGTTCTGCCAGTTCCTTGCGCGCGGCTTCACCGATCGCCTTGATCCTGGCGCCACCCTTGCCCAGCACGATGGGACGCTGGGTTTCGCGTGCAATCACGATCTGCTGGTGAATCTCGATCGATCCATCCTTGCGCGTCAGATACTTTTCCGGGCGCACCGTGCTGTCATAGGGCAGTTCATCGTGGAGCTGGCGATAAAGCTGTTCGCGGGTAATTTCGGCGGCCATCAGGCGTTCGCTGGCATCGGAAACCTGATCTTCGGGATAGTTCCATGGGCCTTCGGGCATGAGCGCGGCCAGCCGCTGCTTGAGTTCCGGCACGCCATCGCCGGTCAGCGCGGAAACGAAGAACACTTCGTCGAATGCGGCTGCGGCGCTGAGCGCCTCGGCCATGACCAGCAGCGGTTCCTTGGGTGTGGAGTCGACCTTGTTCAGGACAAGGATCTTGCGCTCCGGCCGGTCGCGCAGACTGGCGAGGATCGGGTCGAGGTAATCCCGTTTTTTCTTGCGCGCATCGACCACCAGGAGGATCGCATCGGCTTCCTGCGCGCCGTCCCATGCGGCATTGACCATCGCACGGTCAAGCCTGCGCCGGGGCTCGAAAAGGCCGGGGGTATCAGCCAGAATGATCTGGGCTTCCCCTTCGATCGCGATGCCGAGCAGGCGAGCACGGGTGGTCTGCGCCTTGGCAGAGACGATGGCGACCTTCTGGCCGACAAGTGTGTTGACGAGGGTTGATTTGCCGGCATTGGGCGCGCCGAGCACGGCCACGAGGCCACATTTTTCGGTCATGGGTCTGGTCTTTTCGAGAGGGATTGGATGCCTTTAAGGCAATTCGGCCTCAGGCGTAAGCCTGCATGAAGGCGCGCGCGGCGGCGGTTTCGGCTTCCTGCTTGCTCGATCCGCGAGCGCTTGCCTCGCCCACGCCCTTGACCGCGACGGACACGGTGAAGGTGGCGGCGTGGTCCGGGCCTTCGCGTGCAACCAGGGTATAGACCGGCGGCTTGCGCCGGTTGCCCGCAGCCCATTCCTGAAGCGCGGCCTTGGGATGCTTGCGCTGGCCAGTGCCCGATGCCATGGGTTTTGCCCATAGCCTGCGAACCAGCGCCCGCGCCGCATCGAAGCCCTGTTCGACGAACACCGCCCCGATCAGGGCCTCCATGACGTCACCGAGGATGTTTTCGCTCTGCGCGCCGCCGTCATCGCGGGCCTGTTTGCCAAGGCGGATATGTTCCGAAAGGCCGATGCTGCGCGCGACATCGGCGCAGGTCCCGCGGCTGACAAGTGCGTTGAGCCGCTGCGATAGCTTGCCTTCGGCCGCATCGCTCTGCTCGTGCAGCCATTCTGCAATGACCAGCCCCAGCACCCTGTCGCCAAGAAACTCCAGCCGCTGGTAATCACGCGCTTCGCCCATCGAACCGTGGGTGAGCGCATCGGTCCACAGGTCGATGCGCTTTGGCTCATGCCCGGTCAGGCTGGAGATGAAGGCAAGGGCCGAGGCGGAAAGCAGGCTCAGAACGTGCCTCCGATCCGGTTCCAGCGCGCGGCGGTGAACCATGTCCACGGCAGGAACCAGTTGGCGCTGCCATCAGTCGACCACATCATGATCGTAGCACGACCCACGAGATTGTCCTGTGGCACAAGGCCGATCCCGCCACCTTCCATGGCCGGGAAGCGGCTGTCCATCGAATTGTCGCGATTGTCGCCCATCATGAAGAGGTGGCCTTCAGGCACGACCACTGGCGGAGTATCGTCAACCGCGCGCTGGCCAAGGTCCAGCACGTTGTAACTGCGTCCGCCAGGCAGGGTCTCGCGGAACTGCGGATAGTGGCAGGTCTGCCGCCCGTCCGCCTCGGTGACGGCGAATTCGGCCGCCACGCAATCGGTATTGGGGCTTACGGCGATCACGAAGTCCTCGATCCGCTGCTTGGGCACGGCCTGCCCGTTGAGATGCAGCACGCCGCCGATCATCTGCACCGTATCGCCGGGCAAGCCGATCACGCGCTTGATGTAGTCGATGTCGTTGCCCGGAGGCGCCTTGAAGATCACGATCTCGCCGCGTTCGGGCTGGTGCGCGAAAATCCGTTTGGGCAGCAGCGGAAGGCTGAAAGGCAGCGAATACCGGCTGTAGCCATAGGGCCACTTGGCGGCGAGCAGATAATCGCCCTTCACCAGACGTGGCAGCATCGATTCCGAGGGGATGTTGAAGGGCGAAAAGATGAAGCTGCGAAAGATCGCCACGATCACGATCAGCTTCAGCAGGAAGACGGGGAAGCTGTCTTCCTTCTTTTCCTTCTTCAAGGGCTGCGGCGCCAGTGCAGCGTCAGCCTGTGCAGGATTGGCCTGCGAAGGGGCGGTGGAGGGTGTCGGGGGGGCTTCGGGCGTATCCTGCATCGTCGGGGTCATGTTGCCCCCGCTGGCCTTCGTCAAGTGTGTTATTCGTGTAATACGCCGGTTGAAATACGTTTGCGCATGGCGCGCGCCTGCCAAGACCATGCTTGGCGCAGACCGGCTTAGCGGGCATTAGGGCCTTGTGCAGTTGCGAAAGGATGAGGATCACGATGACGTTAGCGCAAGCAGGAACGCTCTGGGCCGCGCTGGAAGCCCTGCCTCGGCCCACGCTTTCGGCCTTGTTCGCGGCAGGCGATCGTCTCGGCCGATATTCCGCCACGCTCGATCTTCCCGGTGGACCGATCCTGTTCGACTGGTCGAAGACGCATCTTTCGCCTGAGGTCGAGGAGCTGCTTGGCGCGATTGCAGAGGCGATGGACCTTGCCGGGCGTCGCGATGCCCTGATTTCGGGGGAGAAGATCAACAATACCGAAGGGCGCGCCGCCGAGCATACGGCCGAGCGGGGCATCGGCAAGGATACCAGTGTCGAGGAGGCTGATGCCCTCCACGCGAGGATGCGGATGCTGGTCGATGCCATTCATGAAGGCGCGCTTGGCGAGGTGAAGAGCCTGATCCACATCGGTATTGGCGGGTCGGCGCTTGGTCCGGCTCTGGCCATCGATGCGCTCACCCGCGAGGGGGCAAAACTTGCCGTCCATGTCGTCTCCAACATCGATGGCTGCGCGCTGGAAGCGGCCATGAAGGCGTGCGATCCGCATTCCACCCTGATCGCGGTGGCCTCGAAGACCTTCACGACGACCGAGACGATGACCAACGCGGCATCGGCGCTGGAGTGGCTGCGCGAGGGCGGGGTGGCCGATCCCTATGGCCGGGTTGTTGCACTCACCGCATCGCCCGAAAAGGCGGTGGAGTGGGGCGTGGATGAAACGCGCGTCCTGCCGTTTTCGGAAACGGTTGGCGGACGTTATTCGTTGTGGTCGTCGATCGGCTTTCCGGTTGCCATGGCGCTGGGCTGGCAGGGCTTTGCCGCATTTCTGGATGGCGCTGCGGCAATCGACCGGCATTTCATCGATGCGCCGCTTGCCGGCAACGTGATCGTCCGGGCTGCTTTTGCCGACCTTTACTATACGCAGGCGCGCCAGTGCCAGACCCGCGGCGTCTTCGCCTATGACGAGAGGCTCCGGCTCCTGCCCGATTACCTTCAGCAGCTTGAGATGGAATCCAACGGCAAGCGGGTTCTGGCTGATGGAACGCCGCTGGCCCGGCCCAGTGCCCCGGTAACATGGGGCGGTGTCGGCACCGATGCGCAGCACGCGGTTTTCCAGCTCCTGCATCAGGGCACCCATCTGATCCCGGTCGATTTTCTTGCCGTCAAGACGCCGGGGCACGATCTCGATCCGGTGCATCACCAGATCCTGCTGGCGAACTGCTTTGCGCAGGGTGCAGCGCTCATGGCGGGCAAGGCATCTGATGATGGCGCCCGCGCCTATCCGGGGGATCGCCCTTCGGCCACGATCCTGTGCGATGACCTCAATCCCGCCACGCTGGGCGCGCTCATCGCCTTTCATGAACATCGCACTTTCGTCTCGGCGGCGATGCTGGGGATCAACCCGTTCGACCAGTTCGGGGTGGAACTGGGCAAAGCCATTGCAAAGCAGATCGAGGCAGGCGGCGGCGACGGCTTCGATCCATCGACCGAAGCCCTGCTGGCCGCGGCGGGGATCGGCGGCTGATGGCAAAGCGCTGACCCGGCCGCGGTCTCCTGTGTCAAAGCCTCTGGTCTTGCCGATGGCAACGGGCCATATGCCCCGTGCAAGGAGTGCAGGACATGGCAGCAGGTGAGTTCGACTACGACCTTTTCGTGATCGGGGCCGGTTCGGGAGGAGTGCGTGCAAGCCGCATTGCCGCCAGCCACGGCGCGCGCGTGGCAGTGGCCGAGGAATATCGGGTGGGCGGCACCTGCGTCATCCGGGGCTGCGTTCCGAAGAAGCTGCTGGTCTATGGATCGCACTTTGCCGAAGAACTTCAGGATGCCGCCAATTATGGCTGGACCGTCGATGGCATGCGGTTTGACTGGCCAACGTTACGTGACGCCGTGCTCAAGGACGTTGACAGGCTCAATGCGGCCTACACGACGACGCTTGAGAGCAACAAGGTCGAGAGGTTTCTGGAGCGTGCGACCATTGCAGGGCCGAACGCCGTCAGACTGGCGAGTGGGCGGACCGTTACGGCACGCTACATTCTGGTGGCGACCGGTGCCTGGCCGGTGATGCCCGATTTCGAGGGGCGCGAGCATTGCATCACCTCGAACGAGGTGTTCCATCTGGAGCAGCTTCCCCGCCGGGTCGTGATTTCCGGCGGCGGCTATATCGCGATGGAGTTTGCCGGCATTTTCAATGCGCTTGGTTGTCACGTAACGGTTGTGAACCGCAGCGAGACGATCCTGCGCGGCTATGATGACTCGCTGCGTGACCGCCTGCTTCAGATCACCATGGCGCGCGGGATAGACTATCGGCTGAACTGCCATATCGAGCAGGTCTTGCAGCAGGACGACGGTTCGCTGGTCGTTCACCTTGATCGTCACCGCGAGCCTCTGCACGCCGATGTGGTTCTGGTGGCCACCGGCAGGCGTCCCAAGACCGATGGGCTGGGGCTTGAGAATGCGGGGATCACAACGGGCGAACGCGGCGAAATCCCGGTTGACCGGCATGGCAAGACCGTGTGCGACAGCATCTATGCCGTGGGTGACGTAACGGACCGCGTCCAGTTGACGCCTGTCGCCATCCGCGAAGGCCATGCCTTTGCCGACCGGGTGTTCGGCGGCAAGGACACCGAGGTCAGCTATGACTGCATTCCCAGCGCCGTGTTCTCGCAGCCCCCGCTGGCCGGGGTCGGCCTGACGGAAAGCGAAGCGCGCAAGGCTCATGGGGGCAACATAAAGGTCTATTCCTCGGACTTCCGGCCGATGAAGAACATTTTCGCGCATCGCCCCGAACGGGGACTTTACAAGATGATCGTCGAGGCGACGACGGGCAAGGTTCTGGGCATTCACATGATCGGCCCGGATTCCCCGGAAATCCTTCAGGCGGCGGCCATTGCGGTCAAGGCCGGGCTGACCAAGGCCGATTTCGATGCAACGGTTGCCTTGCATCCCTCGATGGCTGAGGAACTGGTTCTCATGCGGTAACGTTACGTCACGGTTCTTGGTTTAAGGGGGGGATCGGGCGCATTTGAATGGAGCCGCAAAGGCTCATATTCCGGCGAACCACTGATAGCCGGAGTGATCTTCCCAGTATCCGCCCTTGCCGCCGTATATCCCCGCGAGCGAGGCGACGGCTTCGATCCGCATGACATATTTCGCCTGCTTGTATCCCAGCGCACGTTCCACACGCAGGCGGACCGGGGCGCCATGCGCAACGGGGAGGGGTTGCCGGTTCATGGTGTGGGCAAGGATCGTCTGCGGATGGAAGGCATCGACAAGATCGATGCTCTCGTAAAAGGGCATTCCTGAGAAATCATCTGCACAATGGAATACAAGATATTGTGTTTTATCAGAAATACCTGCCATCTTGAGAATGGATGCTAAAGGCGTTCCGGTCCATTCAGCAATGGCGCTCCATCCTTCCACACAATCGTGCCGCGTAATCTGGGTGCGTTGCGGACCTGCCTTCAACTCGGCAAGGGTCAGGCGCAGGGGGCGGCGGACCAGCCCTGATACCTCAAGCCGCCAATCGGCAAAGCCCTTGGCCAGATGCGCCGCAAAGTCCGGCGAACGCGGCAGGAAGTTCCCGTTCACCCGGAAGCGCGGAGAAATATCGACCGGGGCGAACTCAGGGGCCAGCGCATTGCGATCGGTGAGGAAGCGCTGGCCGGAAAGCGTAGCTTTCTCGCCAAGAGTCAACACCTTGCGCACCGTGGGCGAAGTGGTGATGCGCTCGCACCCGGCCAGCGCGGCGCTGCCTGTCGCTACCAGCATCGAGCGGCGGGAAAATCCGGTCATGGCCTGTTCTCCTGTGCCTGAGGAAGTCTGAACCAGCCGGTGATGATCGCCCGCATTTCATTCAGGGGGCCGGCAGCAAGGATCATCAGAAGATGGATGAAGATAAACAGACAAAGTGCTGCTGAACATATAAAATGAATGGACCGGGCGGACTGCCTGCCACCAAACAGGTCCAGCAGCCAGGGAAAGGCTGCATTGAGATTGGGTGACATGGTTATGCCGGTCAGGATCGCCAGCGGAATCAGCCCGAAAATGACGCCCAGATAGGCCAGTTTCTGGAGCGGGTTGTAGCCTTTCGCGGCGTGCCCGGAGGCGAACCGAAGGCGCACATGCGCCACGATCTCCTTCCAGAGACGGGAAGGGGATATCTCCTTCCATCTCGGAAGAAGATCATTCCTCAAATGCTTGCTACAAAGCGAATAAATGAGAAATGCCGTGATTGAGACGACCAGCAGCCAGGCAAAGAAGAAGTGCCATTGCCGACCCTCGGCAAGGCTGTAGTAATTGGGGATCGTCAGCAAGGGTGGGATTGCCTTGGTCGAATAGGGCGTGTGTCCGAGAAAGCCGGTGGTGTTGAACTCGATCTGTCCGACCCGGAGGAACCCCGCCTCTCCATTGCGGCCTGCTGCCAGCCAAGCGTGATCGAAATTGGCACCCGCCTTGCCCCAGTAGAGCCGGGGATGCGCATTGAAAATCGTGGCCCCGCTCATCAGCAGAACGAAAATGCAAAGGGCGTTGATGCCATGCCAGATGCGCACCGGCAGGCTGATCCGGTAAACAAGCGGGCCGCAGGGCGAGTCTTCGCCGTTTTGTGACGTAACGCTTGCGGAATTGGCCGTCACGACTGCGCTCCACTCCATTGCCGGGCGAGTGTGCCAGCTATGGTGCGATTGGCAAGGCCCCGGTCAGGCGGTTCTCAGGCCATCGGCTGGCCGCGCTTCTGCCAGACGGACAAGGACGCTGCGGGTGAAGCGGCGCCTGGCGGATGCTGCCTCGCATTCCGGTGGCACGGCGCGCACCGCAGCCAGCCCGGCGCTGGCTATGAAGGCCACCTTGCGGGCGTTACTAACGAAAACGCGCTCGTCCCACGCATGTTCGCCCCGGCGGGCCACCTCGCGTGCAATCTCGCCATAGATGCTGGCTGCCGCAAGGATCGCCCAGCGCTGACGCGGTTTCAGGCGGGCGGCGCCGATCCTTGCCGAACACTCGTGTAAATGCGCCATGGCGCACATCTCGCCCACGATCCGTGCCAGATCGGCGCGGTGCCGAGGCTGATCGATCTGGCTGGCGGCAATACCGGCGTCGGCAAGCCAATCTGCCGGAATGTAGCAGCGGCCAGCCGCGGCATCCTCTGTTACGTCACGTGCAATATTGGCCAGCTGGAAGGCCAGGCCAAGGTCGCAGGCCCGGTCGAGCGTATCGGCATCTTCGGGCGAAACGCCCATGACCACTGCCATCATCACGCCGACCGCACCAGCCACATGCCAGCAATAGCGCATGAGGTCGGCTTCGGTTTGCGGGCGCCAATCGGCACTGTCGAGGGCAAAGCCTTCGATCACCGCGTCGGCCATTGCTTCAGTCAGCCCGGTTTCACGGGCGACCAGCCCAAGCGCGTCAAACGCGGCATCGCCGGTTCGCCTGCCTGCAAAGGCTGCCTGTGTGAGGTAACGGACGTGGTGCAGGCGCTCGGCCATGCCGGTCTGGGGACCAAGCGTGCCGCCATGGTCCTGCCCGTCGATCACATCGTCGCAGCGGCGGCACCAGGCATAGAGCAGCCACACGCGTTCGCGCGTGATCCGGTCAAACAGGTGGCTAGCGGCGGCAAAGCTTTTTGAGCCGCGCAGGATGGCTTCTCTGGCATGGGCAACAAGCGCGGTACGGTCCGCCATGGTCTTTACAGGTCATCCGCCTTCATCGCGAAGATCGGCTTGTGCGGGACATAGGCGGCCATCCGGGCGAGCAGGATATCAAGATCAGGTTCGGCAATGATGATGCCGGCATGGGCTTCGCGGATGAAGCCCACCTCGATCATATGGTGATGGAACGCGAGCAGGTGGTCATAGAAGCCGAAGGCATTGAGCAGGCCCACAGGCTTGGCATGATACCCAAGCTGCGCCCAACTCACCGCTTCCCACAACTCGTCCATCGTGCCAACCCCGCCGGGAATGGTGAGGAATCCATCCGACAGATCGGTGAAGCGCTTCTTGCGTTCGTGCATTCCCGAAACGACGTGCAGTTCGGTGCAATCGTGGTTTGCCACCTCGGTATTGACCAGTCCTTCGGGGATGATGCCGATGACTTCGCCGCCGGCATCAAGCGCGCCATAGGCAACTGCGCCCATGAGGCCGAGCCGCCCCCCGCCATAGACAACGCCGATTCCGCGCCGGGCCAGTTCCTGTCCGATTTCGCGGGCAAGCGTAACGTAACGGTGATCCTGCGGCGTGGCCGAACCGCAGTAAACAGCAAGACGTTTCAAGCAAGATCCTCCAGCATCAGCCTGGCCGTGGCCTTGGCGGAGCCGACAACGCCGGGGATCCCCGCGCCGGGATGGGTGCCGGCACCGACAAGGTAGAAATTGGAAATCGCGTCATCGCGGTTGTGCGCCCGGAACCATGCGCTTTGCGTGAGCAGGGGTTCAAGACTGAAGGCGCTGCCAAGATGCGAAGACAGATCGGTCCTGAAGTCGCTCGGCGCGTAATGAAACTTCGTTACGATACGCGAATGGATATCCGGGATGAGGCGACGGCCGACCTCGTCGAGAATACGCTTTTCAAGGATCGGTCCGACTTCATTCCAGTCAACCGGGAGTTTGCCCATATTGGCCACGGGCACGAGCGCGTAGTACGTGCTCTTGCCTTCCGGCGCGACCGAAGGGTCGGTCACGGTGGGGTGATGGAGGTAGATCGAGAAATCCTCAGGCAGGACCCCGTGGGTATAGATATCGTCGAGCAGACCCTTGTAGCGCGGGCCGAACAGGATCATGTGATGCGGAATGCCCGGCCATGTGCCTTCCAGGCCGAAGTGGACGACAAAGAGACTGGGCGAATATTTCTTTTTCCCAAGCGATTTTGCACGCCGTTTTGCATGTTGATTATCAGGCATGAGATCGCGGTAGGAATGCATGATGTCGGCATTCGAGGCAACCGCATCGAAGTTTGCCGACCATCCTGACTGCGTGCGCACACCCGTTACGCGCGCGCCCAGCGTTTCGATGTGCACGACCGGATCGCCGATGCGCACTTCGCCCCCGATGCGCCTGAAATGGGTCAGCATTCCTTCGATCAGCCGGTTGGTTCCGCCTCTGGCCCACCAGACGCCGCCATCCTTCTCCAGCTTGTGAATGAGGGCATAGATCGCGCTCGTGGTCATCGGGTTGCCGCCGACGAGCAGGGTGTGGAAGCTGAATGCCTCGCGCAGCTTCTCGTTCTTCACATAGCTTGAGACCATGGAATAGACCGAGCGCCACGCCTGATAGCGCGACAGCGCAGGCGCGGCCTTGAGCATCGCGACGAAATCAAGGAACGGCACCGCGCCAAGCTTGACATAGCCTTCCTCGAAAACACCCGCCGAGTAACGCAGGAACTCGTCGTATCCGGCAACATCATCGGGGTTCAGCTTGGCGATCTCGGCGCGCAGCGCGGCTTCGTCGTTCGAATAGTCAAAGTTCGTGCCATCGGCCCAATTGAGCCGGTAGAAGGGCATGACGGGCATGAGATCGACATCGTCGGACAGCCTGTGGCCCTTCAGCGCCCACAATTCCTCAAGGCAGGCCGGATCGGTGATGACGGTCGGCCCGGCGTCGAAGGTGAAGCCGTCCTTTTTCCAGTGATAGGCGCGGCCGCCCGGCTTGTCCCGCGCCTCGATCACCGTGGTCTGTATGCCGCCGGACTGGAGCCGGATGGCAAGGGCAAGACCGCCGAAGCCCGAACCGATTACGCAAGCACGCTTCATCTGGTGGTTCCCGAATTTGAAAGAGGCCGGGGCCGGGCGCCCAGGCCGGTAAGGACGCCCAGCGCGCGGGTGATCGGCAGAGGTGGCTTGCCCGCAAGGATGCGGGCCTTGTCGAGCACGGTCGTCCGACCGGCGTAGAAGCGTTCGATCAGGCCATGGCGCAGGCTGTAGAAGCGTTCAAGCACGCGGTAGCGGTCCTGCGGTTCCGCACCGGCAAACAGCAGCGCCGACAGCGCGCGGAAGTAGGCCGAGCGCTGCCAGTGTTCACGCGCCCAGTGCTCACTGAAAGCGGCAAGTGCATCGCCCCCCAGATTCTTTTCGCGGGCAAGCGCAAGAGCATACTTCACGGCGTCGGGAAGCGAATAGCTGGTGACGGCCTGAAATAGACCCGCGCGCACCCCGGCGCGGGCAACTGCCCCGCCGCTGGCGCGCCAGAATGCGCCAAAATCGCCCCCGGCCACAACGGGCAGAACGCCGTGCTCCTCGTCGAGAACCTCTTCGACCTGCCAGCCGCGAGCCGTGACGTAGTTGTCGATCCGCGCGCGGATGGCGTTGATGTCAAGATCCGGACCGTCGGCATAGTAGGTGTCTTCAACGAAGATTTCATCGGCCTTGAAGGGCAGGCAATAGACGAAGCGATAGCCGTCGATCTGCTCGACCGTGGCATCCTTGACCACGGGCGCATCAAGTCCGTGGGGCGCCGAAAGCCGGAAGCGGCGTCCGACGAACTTCTGCCAGCCGCCGCAGAGGTGACTGACATCGCGCAGGCCTCGCGCGTCGATTACCGCGCCTGCCTCGATCCGCGTGCCGTTCGAGAGGGTGGCGTTTGTTGCACTGCATGCCAGCGCCCGCACGCCCGTGAGGATTGCCCCGTCGCCAAGCCTTTCGCGCACGATCCTGTCGAAGCGGGCCGAGGTGATGGAATAGTAGCTCGTGCGCAGCCGCCGCTCATAGCGCGGGAAATGCACGGTATATTCGGGCCATGCCGCCACGATCATGCCGTCGAGCAGTTCGCGCCCGGCCTTGCCCACATCGGTGCCGAAGAACGACCAGACGTGATTGCCGCCGATGGTGCTGCCCTGCTCGACCAGCACCAGTTCCAGATCCGGCCGCTCGCGCTTGAGCGCAAGGGCCACCAGTCCGCCTGCGAGGCCCCCGCCGAGAATTGCGATGTCGCACTTGCGCACAGTCATGCTCCTGCGCTTAGGGCCATGCGGTTGCCGGTGCAACCACCGGCTTGAGACCTGCCGGACGACCCGTCAGAAAGGGCATGGCGGGCGGGGCGTGATGGCGCGATGCGCACCACGAAGCCACGCGGCTCACCTCACGGGGAGGGCTGATTTTCTTGACCGATAGCCTCAGGCCCAGCGGCATCGGGTTGCCACTTGATGCCGGTCAATGTCACCTTTCGCATCGTGCCTGACAACGGCCCCGCAAGCCCGGCAGAACCGGGAGCGGATCATGGAGAGGAAAAGATGGGCGAGCAAGCACTGCGCACTGCGGGCCAGCCTGATGCCGCGGCGGCCGATACGCCTTCCGGCGGCCATTTCGATGTCCTCATCATTGGTGCGGGGATTTCCGGGATCGGATCGGCCTGGCACCTTCAGGACCAGTGTCCCGGCAAGACCTATGCCATCATCGAGGCCAAGGATACCTTTGGCGGAACCTGGGAAACGCACAAGTATCCCGGCGTGCGTTCGGACTCCGACCTTTACACCTTCGGTTATCGCTTCAAGCCATGGGTGGGCGCTCCCATCGCCAGTGCGCAAGCCATACTCGATTACATGGGCGAGGTGATCTCCGAGGCCGGGATCGGGCGGCATATCCGCTATGGCCACACGGTGCTCAGCGCCAAATGGTCCAGCGTCACGAATCTCTGGACCGTGGAGACCCGCCGCCGCGACGGGGAGACAGTGACGTTTACGGCCGGCTTCCTGTGGATGTGCCAAGGATACTACGACCACCAGGTTCCCTACATTCCGCCCGAATGGAAGGGCGTGTCCGATTTCAAGGGCCTGTTCGTTCATGCCCAGCTCTGGGATCCGGCGACCGAATGGGAGGGCAAGCGCGTGCTGGTCATCGGATCGGGGGCAACGGCGGCAACCGTGGTTCCCGCCTTTGCCGAAAAAGCCGAAGTCACGATGCTCCAGCGTTCTCCGACCTATTTCTACTGCCATCCCAACCAGAACGAACTGGCCGACCGGCTGCGCCAGATCGGCATTGACGAGCCGACCATCCACCGCGTGGTGCGCGCCCAGATCATGCACGATCAGGCCGTGATCGACCGGCGCTGTGTTGAGGAACCCGATGTTGTCTTCGAGGAACTGAAGGCGGCCGCACGGGCCTATGCCGGAGAGGACTTTTCCTTCGAACCGCACTTCACGCCGAAATACCGTCCGTGGCAGCAGCGGCTTGCCTTCTGCCCGGATGGCGACCTGTTCCGCGCAGCGGCGCAGGGCAAGGTGCGCGTCGTTACCGACACGATCGACCGCTTTACCGAGAAGGGAGTGCTGACATCTTCCGGGGAACTGCTGGAGGCCGACATCATCGTTGCCTGCACGGGGTTTCACCTCAAGGTGCTGGGCGACATTCCGTTCGAGGTTGATGGCAAGCCGATCAGGTGGGGCGATACCGTGACCTACCGCGGCATGATGTTCACCGGTGTGCCCAACATGGTGTGGGTTTTCGGATACTTCCGCGCAAGCTGGACCTTGCGGGTCGACATGCTGGGTGATTTCGTCTGCCGCCTGCTGCGCCACATGGACGAACTGGGTGCGCGCAAGGTGGAAGTTGCATTCCGCGATGAGGACGCCGGGATGGAGATCCTCCCCTGGATCGAACCGGAAAACTTCAATCCCGGCTATCTCATGCGCGATCTCGACAAGATGCCGCGGCGCGGAAGCAAGGACGAGTGGCGGCACAACCAGAACTACTGGCTTGAGCGCGAGGTGATCCCCGCGATAGATCTGCATGGGCAGGAGTTCGTTTACGATGGCGTGCGCCGGGCAGCGCGCGTTGCGGAGGAAGCGGCGTAACGCGCGGCAAAAAGCAATGCGGGGCAGGGGCGGTGTTGCCCCATGCCGCATCGATTGCCGAATGGATTCGCTATCGCGGTCATCTCGTGCTAGGCGTGCCGATGCTGACGTCGAATTTTGCGACGGACTTCGGCAGAGACTCCCGTTGATGCGGCCATTCAGGCGGCATTTGCGGATTTTGACGACGGGCTCCTTTCAATTGACGATTCTGACGCACGACCCTGCGGCACTTGCGCCGCGGGGCAACCATCGTTCTTGAAAGGAACATCCCATGCCCGTAGGCACCGTAAAGTTTTTCAATACCGACAAGGGCTATGGTTTCATCCAGCCCGACAACGGCGGCGCTGACAGCTTCGTTCACATCTCGGCCGTTCAGGCGGCCGGCATGGCGACGCTCGATAAGGACCAGCGCGTGAGCTACGAAATCGAAACCGGCCGCAACGGCAAGGCTTCGGCGGTCAATCTCGCTTCGGCCTGATTGAGGCCATCGGCAGGGCGCAGGTCTTTTCAGATGATCCGCGCCCTGCCATGGCAGGGCCATGAGCCTTGCCCATGACAGCGGCGCGCTGGGTGCCGAACTTGCCATCAGGATGCGCCGCGCCGAGTTCAACCGTGCGCTGGCCGAGGGTGATCTTGCCGCGATCGCTGGATTGCTGGCACCTGAAGTCATTCTCATCACGGGGACGGACAGCGCCGTCATCGCGGGCCGGAAGGCCCAGCTTTCGGCATGGAAGCGCGAGTTTTCGGCAAGGCCGCGAACGCACTACACCCGCACTCCGCAAACCGTCATCGTCTCTACGGTAGAGCCGATCGCCATGGAGCACGGACACTGGCAGGGCGTGATCGAGGGGACAGGTGCAGCGGTCGCATCAGGCACCTATTGGGCAAAGTGGCGCGAGCGGCCGGGCGATGGCTGGGTGCTGATCGCCGAGATTTTCCTGACACTGGCCTGAAGTGACACTGGCCTGAGGTGAGATTGGCTTGGAGTGCCAGCGAGATTTGGTCAGCGCCATTCAAGCAGAAAGGGCGCTCCCTGCAGGAAACGCCCTTGCTGTTTTCAGTGGTTCAGCGCGAAGCTGGCCCTGCTCACGGGTGAGGCGCTGCTCGCCAGAAGGCGAGGCAGTCCCGTGTTGCGGGGCAGTCAATCGTTCGCGGCAGCAGCCTTGCTCGCGATGGGCTTCACGTCCTTGACATCGAAGCTGACCGGGCGGCCATTGAAGCGGCCGGTGACGGCGCGCTTGGTCACGCGCAGTTCGAACGGCTGCTTGCCGCCATTGGCCGTGCCCTTCAGCACCTTCACGTCGCCGATCTGTTCGGCGGTGTAATCATACTTCACGCCCTGATAGGTGAACGAACCGGCTTCCGGCTCGGCGGCGAGGGCGGGAACGGCAACCAGCGAAGCGGCTGCGAAAGCGAGGACGGTCTTGAACATGGCAATGTCTCCTGAAAGATAAGGAAAGATTGCCTTCAGCACCCCTTATCTTGTTGCGTTGCAGCATAGGGATTGGGTGCGGTGCGGCAATTGTAATTGCCGGAAAATGAGTTGCAGGAATCGCAAGTCATTCTGGTTTTCCAAGAAATCAATCACTTGATTAAGGCGCGGGCCAGCATGACCTGCACCAAGGCCCGTAATGCGTCATCCGGGCAAAGCCCCGCGTGATGATTCGTTGCGCGTGTTTGCGGCTCGGTAGCAAGGAGATTGCGCCGCTCCCCGGCCTGACAGTTCAACGCTTGCGCACGAACTCCGCACGCAGCACCAGGCCCTTGATCCCCGGATAGCGGCAGTCAATCTCTTGCGGATCACCCGTAAGCCTGATCGACTTGATGAGCGTGCCCTGTTTCAGGGTCTGGCCCGCGCCCTTCACTTCAAGATCCTTGATGAGCGTCACCTGATCGCCATCGGCCAGAAGATTGCCCACGGCATCGCGCACTTCGACCGCATCGGCGGCTGCGCGACGCGCCGCCAGCTCGGATGCGGGCATCCATTCGCCGCTGTCCTCGTCATAGACATAGTCTTCGCTGTCGCTCATCGCTATTCTCCGGCTGTCGCCGACGCAGGGCTGGTCGGCGGGAGAACCGGCCGTCATGGACAGAACGATCATCCGCCTTGGCGCCTGCCATGTGGATCAGGCCACCGCAACCCTTGTTGCCGCATTCATGGATGATCCGGCAATGTGCTGGATGTTTCCCGATCCTGCCGTGCGGGCGCGGCGCTTGCCCGGATTGATGCACTGGAGCGTGACCGATCATCTGCGGCACGGCATGGTGCTGGGCACGGCCGGGGCGGAAGCGGTGACGCTGTGGCGGCCGCCGGGTGCGGTGCATGAGCACGCACCGCTGACGCCGATCATGCTTGTCCGCTTTCTTGCCATGCTGGGGACCGCCGTTCTGCGAGCGGAGCGGCTTGACAGGACGATCGAAAGGCATCTGCCTGCGGGCGAGGCGCAGTTCTATTTGCGCATGGCGGGGGTTCATCCCCGATGGCAGGGCAAGGGGCTGGGTGGCCTTGCCATTCGTTCCGGGCTTGCCGAAGCGGAAGCCGCCGGGCTGCCGCAGGTGCTTGAAACGGCCAAGGAAGGCAATGTCGGCATCTATCGCGCGCTGGGCTTCAAGGTCATCGATACATGGCGCGTGGCCCGCAACGGTCCGCTTTTCTGGACCATGCAGCGCGAAGCCGCGCCTCAGGCCAGGGCATCAACCAGCAGCTTGGCGCCTAGCACCACCATCAGCAGGTAGATGATCGCATAAAAGCGATCCGGGCGCAGGCGGCGCACGAGGCGCACGGCAACCAGCGTGGTAACGATGGCAAGGGGAACCATCAGCAGCGCTGCCAGCATCACATCGGGCGTGAAGGCCCCCAGCAGCACATAGCTTGGCACCTTGAGCCAGTTGATGGCCGCGAACAGGATGGCGTTGGTTCCGGCATAGGTCAGATGCGGCAGCCTGCGCGGTGTGACCCACATCTGGAATGGCGGACCGCCTGCGTGGGCAATCTGGCTGGTGAAGCCCGTGGCCATGCCGAACAAGGCGCCCACCCATCCCGGTGACGTGGATGGCGCGACAACCCTTCCGCCACGTTCAATCCACAGGCGATAGAGACCGAACAGCAGCGTAATCGCCCCCAGAACGCCCATCAGCGCCTTTTCCTCGATCGCACTGGCCAATGCCCAGCCTGCGGATATGCCCACGATGGCGCCGGGCAGCATCCATCCGACGATCCAGCGGTCCCACGCATGGCGGAATGCCCAGACGCTGACCACGTCCTGGACGATCAGCACCGGCAGCAGGACGGCCGCAGCGGTCGATGGCGGAAGGGCAAGCGCGGCTATCGGCGTCCCCAGCGCGCCAAGCCCGGAAAAACCGCCCTTCGCCATGCCGATCAGGATCACGGCCAGCGAGCAGGCAACAAGCGTTGCGGGATCGGACAGGATCATCGGCAATCCGGGGCGCGGATCATGCGCCGGGGGACCATCCGGGGTCTGCCAGGATGAAACCATCGAACGAGAAGCCCGGCGCGACCACGCAAGACACCAGACTGTAGCCGCAAGGGCCTGCGGATGGCTCTGCCGACTGCCACTGATCGCGCGGCACTATGCCTTGAAGGTTGTGGCGAGGAGCGGTTGCGGGGCCAAGCAGAATTGTGCGCGGGGCAGCATTGTCTGCTTCGGCGATCTGAAGCGTCAGCGGATTACCTCCCTGCCAGAACCACAGTTCGTCGGCATCGATCTTGTGCCAGTGCGAACGCGCGCCCACAGGCAGCAGGAACAGGATGGCGGTGCTGGCGCTGCGGCCCGACGGAGTGGCCTCCGCACGCCAGGTTTCACGATAGAAGCCGCCTTCGGGGTGCGGTTTCAGATCGAGGCTGGCGATCAGTTCCTGCGCCGAAGCCATGTCCGCACCCGTCATGTGCCGCGCGTCGGGTCAGTCGCGCAGCAGTTCGTTGATGCCCGTCTTGCTGCGGGTCTGGGCGTCAACCGTCTTGACGATGACAGCGCAGTAGAGCGAAGGGCCGGGGGTGCCGTCGGGCAGGGGCTTGCCTGGCATCGCGCCGGGCACAACCACCGCATAGGGCGGCACGCGGCCGATGTGGACTTCGCCCGTCTGGCGATCGACGATCTTGGTGGACGCGCCGAGATAGACCCCCATCGAAAGCACTGCGCCTTCGCCCACGATCACGCCTTCGGCCACTTCGGAACGCGCGCCGATGAATGCGCCGTCCTCGATGATGACGGGGCCTGCCTGAAGGGGTTCGAGCACGCCGCCAATGCCCGCGCCGCCGGAAATGTGCACATTCTTGCCGATCTGCGCGCAGGAGCCGACCGTAGCCCAGGTATCGACCATGGTGCCTTCATCGACAAATGCGCCGATGTTCACGAAACTGGGCATCAGCACCACGCCCCGCGCGATGTGCGCGCCCTTGCGCGCCACTGCCCCCGGCACCACGCGAAAGCCCGCATCGCGGAAGCGGCCTTCGTCCCAGCCGGCAAACTTCGAGGGCACCTTGTCGAACGCAGGCGCGCCGCCCGAACCATTCTCGATCACGGCGTTGTCATTGAGCCGGAAGGACAGCAGCACTGCCTTCTTGAGCCACTGGTTGACCCGCCATGCGCCATCGACCTTCTCGGCAACACGCGCCTTTCCGCTATCAAGCAGCTCAAGCGCGGCTTCGACCACTTCGCGCACCGCATCGCTGGCGGGGGTGACATTGGCGCGGTCTTCCCATGCAGCTTCGATGGCGGCTTCAAGCGAGGTCGTCATGGCGTATCTCCGATTGGGCGCAAGCGGGCTGCGCGAAGTGCAGGGCGGACTAGCCGAGGCCGCCCGGATCGGCAAGCGCCCCCAGCGCATGATCGAGCCATTTCACGATATCGTCGGTCACGGCATCGATGGCGGCATCATCCTTGGCGCGGTCGCCCCAGTCAGTGGCGAGGTCAAGCCAGACGGTCTGCATGCCAAGGGCCTTGGCGGGGGCGAGGTTGCGCGCCATGTCCTCGATAAAGACGCAGCGTTGCGGGTTCAGGCCAAAGGCTTCAACCAATCCGGTGTAGGCGGCCATTTCAGGCTTGGGCCGGTAGGCCATGGCATGGATATCCCAGATGCCGTCAAAGCTGCCTGAAAGCCCAAGCGCGGACAGAACCCTTGCGGCATAGGCATCATCGCCATTGGTAAAGACCAGCTTGCGCCCCGGCAGCGCGGCCAGACGATCCGCAAGCCGTGGAGCCTCGGCAAGCGGCGAGAAATCGATGTCATGAACAAAATCAAGGAAGGTATGGGGATCGGTGGCATGATAGTGCATCAGGCCGGAAAGCGTGGTGCCGTGATCGTGGAAGTAGAGTTTCTGCACCCGCCGCGCCTCGGTTGCATCGCAGCCCAGCAGGTTCTGGATGAACTGGCCCATGCGCAGATCGATCTGGTCGAACAGCCGGGTCGTGGGCGGGTAGAGCGTGTTGTCGAGATCGAAAATCCAGCAGTCCACGCCGACAGGATCGAAAGCCATCGGGTATGTCATCCTTCGGGATTGAACGTATTATCCTGTTATTCCGGGTTATCCGGCATTTACGGCCAGCAACATATGGTCAAGATAACAGGACTTTCTTGAACGCAGGACGGATTGATGCGCAAGCCCGAAATGCCCGGTCGATGGGTGGCCCTGGTAATGCTTCTGGCGCTTTCGGCCTGCGGTGGCGGCGCAGGTTCGCCCGGTGCCGTGGTGAGCACGCCGCTTCCCACGCCAGCGCCCACACCGGCACCCACGCCAACGCCAACTCCCGCGCCAACGCCTACCAGCTTCAACACGGCAGAGTTTCGTCGCTCTGACGGGCCGGGGCTGCACGGAGCAGTAACCGCTTGGCAGGCGGGCGCTACCGGCAAGGGCACGACCATTGCCATCATCGATTCGGGGATAGACACCGCCAACAACGAGTTTTCCGGCCGCATCTCGGCGGCATCGCGCGATGTTGCCGCAAGTCGCCCGATCAGCAATCCCGAAGACGATCATGGCACCATGGTTGCGCTTCTGGCCGCGGCTGCGCGCAACAGTTCGGGCATCATGGGCATGGCGTGGGATGCCACCATCCAGATGCTTCGGGCCGACACGCCGGGATCGTGCAGCGGCAGTTCGGGCTGTTCGTTTTCGGATGCTAATATTGCCGCGGGCATCGATGCGGCCATTGCCGCGGGCGCAAGGGTCATCAACCTGTCTCTTGGCGGCGATCCTGCCAATGGCATGTTGCGCGCGGCCATCGGCAGGGCAAGCAGCGCCGGCGCAGTGGTGATCGTTTCGGCGGGCAATGATGGCGCCAAGACCGGCAGCGGGATCGATCCCGAAAATCCCGATCCCTTCGCTGTCTCGGTATTGCAGGCCGCTGGCGGCAACGCGATCATCGTCGGGTCGGTCGATGCAACGGGCATGGCATCGGCATTCAGCAACCGCGCCGGAACATCGGCAGCCGGCATGCTCATGGCGATGGGCGAGGAGGTCTGCTGCGTTTACGAAGGCAGCCAGATCAAGACGACCACCAACGGCGAAGGCACTTTCGTGACCGTGGTCAGTGGAACCAGTTTTGCCGCGCCGCAGGTATCGGGAGCCGCAGCGCTGCTGGCGCAGGCATTTCCCAATCTGACCGGCAGCCAGATCGTCAACCTTCTGCTGACCACCGCGCGCGATGCGGGCGCGCCCGGCACCGATGTCATTTACGGGCGGGGCATACTCGATATCGCGCGCGCATTTTCGCCTCAGGGCAGCACCAGTCTGGCCGGAACGCAGGTTCTGGTGCCGCTGGCGTCACCTAGCGCAATTGCCAGCCCGGCCATGGGTGATGCCCTGACGGGGAGCGGTGCCCAGACGGGCGCTTCCGCCGGTGCCGGGCTGCGCACGGTCATTCTCGATGGCTATGGCCGGGCCTATGCAATGAATCTGGCGCACGGTCTGCGGGCATCGCCCGGCTTCCAGCCCCTCCTTGCGGGACTTTCCGCTTCGGTCCGCCCGGTGGCGCTTGATATGCAAGACGCATCTCTTGCATTCACGGTCGACCGGCGGTTCGGCGCCGTGCCCATGCGATTGGCCCCGACAGAGCGGGAGCAGGCTCGCGTGCTGGCATCGAGCCTTGTCGCGCGGCTTGGTGACCGCCTCGACATGGCGCTGGGCTGGTCGGTGCGCGGTGATGCGCTGGCAGCGCGGCTTTCGCAGCGGCGCGAGCCGGATTTCCTCATCGCCGGGCGCGATCCGGGCCTTGGAGAACGCACCCGCATGGCCATGGCGCTGCGCTACCGGCTTGGAGCCACGGGCCTGAGCTTCGCCGCGGAGGAGGGCTATCTGTCGCAGGCAGCGCTACCGGGCCTGCCGGGATTGCAGGGCGCGTTCATGCAAGCGGCGCAAGGGCGCCTGTCCCGCGCCGAACGGCTGGCGCGTTTCGCGATCACGCTGGATGGAGGCGGCGCGAGATTGGCCGAGGGTGAAGGTGGGGCTTCGGGGCTGGACTGGAGCATCGGGCTGGGTCTGCTGCGCGAGGAACAGACCGTGCTTGGCGGGCGCTTTTCGGCAGCGCTTGGCGGCGGCGGAGGCTCTACCATCAGCGTGGAACCTGCCCTGGCATGGCGTTTGGCCGGGGGGTGGAGCCTTGGCGCGCAGGCGCGCGCAGGGCTGACGCGCCGGCCTGCAAGCGTGATCCTGCCGGGCGGCATGGAACTTCTTTCGTCGGCATGGTCCGTCGAGCTGGAACGCCGCGGCCTTCTTGTCGAAAACGACCGGTTGGGGCTGCGGCTGGCGCAGCCCCTGCGGGTGGAGCGCGGCGGACTGTCGCTCAACCTCCCGGTCGGTTGGGACTATGCCACGCAGACGGCGCAATTTGCGCCCACCATGCTTTCGCTTGCGCCAAGCGGGCGCGAGATCGATGCGGAACTGGCATGGTCCGCGCCTCTCGATCAGGGCAGTATTGCTGCCAGCACTTTCGTGCGGCGCGAACCGGGGCACCGCCGGGGCGCACCAGCCGATGCCGGGTTTGCGGTGCGCTGGTCGAAAGGGTTCTAGGGGCCAAACCCAATCAGGGTGCCCCGGAGGGGTTCGACCAGAATGGCCCAGCGCTGCGTCGGCAGGACTAGAAATATCGACTATTCCTGCGCCCCGCCTTCTTGCGCTGAGCCATTCTGCCTCGAACCTCGAATGCGCCCTGATTGGGTTTGGCCCCTAGCGCTTGGGCGCGATGTGCCGCAGGCGGCCGTCTTCGCCATCCTCAAGGACATAGAGCGTGCCGTCCGGGGCCTGCGCTATCTCGCGGATGCGGTTGCCAAGCTCGATGCGTTCCACCTCGCGGGCAGTCGTGCCGTCAATGGCAACGCGCACAATGCCGCCTGCACCAAGCGCCGCGATGAGCGCCTGTCCCTGCCACTGGGGAAAGGCCTTGCCGGTGTAGAAGATCATGTTGCCCGGTGCGATTACGGGGTTCCAGCTTATCGCTGGCTGGGCAAGGTCGGGGCGTGTGCGGTTGCGGGGGATGGGGCGGCCGTCATAGTGATCCCCGTCGGATACGAGCGGCCAGCCATAGTTGCGCCCCGGTTCGACAAGATTGATCTCGTCTCCACCTGCCGGGCCGTGTTCAATATCCCAAAGCCTGCCATCCGGCGAAAAGGCGATGCCAAGCAGGTTGCGGTGGCCCCATGACCATATCTGCGCCGGAACGCCGCCCTTTTCTGCCAGCGGATTGCCGGGCGCGGGGGTGCCATCGGGCAGAAGGCGGACGATCTTGCCGAGATTGCCGGTGAGATCCTGCGCCGGGGTCATCTTCTGGCGATCACCCGATGTGATGAACAGGTATTGGCCATCAGGCGAGAAGGCGATGCGGTGCGAATAATGCCCTTTGCCGCTGACCTTGGGATGCTGGCGCCAGATGACGGTGAGACCTTCAAGGCGCGGCTTGCCATCCAGCACCAGCCGCGCGCGGCCGACAACCGCGCCGCGTGTATCGCCTTCGCCGGGTTCCGCCCAGCTGAGATAGATCATGCCGGATGAGACGTAATCGGGGGCGGCGACCACATCGCCAAAGCCGCCCTGTCCGCCGTAGGCGACAGGCGGAACGCCCGCGACATCGCTGCTCGTCGCCTCGCCTTCGCGCCACAGCTTGAGCCGACCCTTCTTTTCGGTCACGAGCGCGAGGTCGGTGCCGGGGAGGAAGGTCATGGCCCAGGGTTCATCGAACGTTGCCACATCGGTCACGGAAAGACCGGTGGTTGCGGTTTCGACGAGCTCTGCCTTCTGGGCAGAGATTGGTGCGCCGCAGCTTGCGAGAAGAAGGGCGAACGGCGATAGCGAACGCAGCAGGGGATTCGTCATGACTGCCTTAATGCCGTCAAATCAGGCCGGTGCCACTACCCTTTCGTGCCCCGCTGCAATGTGCCCTCTTGTCATCGGCGTCGATGAGGCCGGGCGCGGGCCTCTGGCCGGACCGGTGGTGGCCGCAGCCGTAGTGCTGGGCAGCGGGCACCCACACGATCTTGCCGATTCCAAGAAGCTTTCGGCAAGGCGGCGGGCAGCGCTGGAAGCTGCGATCAAGCAGACCTGTCGCTGGGCGGTGGGCGTGGTCGAGGCCGAGGAGATTGACCGCATCAACATTCTGACCGCGACGATGCTGGCCATGACCAAGGCGGTAGCGGCGCTGTGTGCCCAGTTCGGGTCGGGCGAGGCCGTGGGCGAAGTGCTGATCGACGGGAACCTGACGCCGCAGGGCAGGGCGGGGCAGTGGTGCTGGCCCGCACGCGCCATCGTGGGTGGTGATGGCAGTGAACCTTGCATTTCGGCTGCCTCGATCATCGCCAAGGAGCATCGTGACCGGATCATGCGCGAGGCCGCACTGGCCTATCCGCACTATGGATGGGATCGCAACGCAGGCTATGGCACGGCTGCCCACATGGCGGCGCTGCGGCTCCACGGTCCAAGTCCGTTCCATCGCCGCAGCTTTGCTCCGGTGGCGCAGCTTGCTCTGTCTTTTGAAAAATAATTCCGTGATGCGGCTTTCGGGGTGCACCACCACATCTTGAGTCTGTTTGGCGCAGATGGACTCAACATCTCGATCCGGACTCGTTCCGTTCTCGTTTTCTTGACTGAGCGACTCGCGCAATTCTGGCGAGTCGCGGCTTGACGTGCGAGTCGCGATGACTCAAACGGTGGGCTTATCCACAAGGTTCGGGGACAAGATATGGTGGCCGCGGTCAAGGAACGTGCAACGGGCAGCAAGCTGGCGGCAAGGGCGCTGCGGGCCGCCCCGGCCAAGGTGCTCAAGGCCGATGTCGCCTTGCCGCTCAACCGCATCCTGCGCGGGGACTGCATCGGTGAAATGCGCAAGCTGCCCGATGCCTCGATCGACATGATCTTTGCCGATCCGCCCTACAACCTCCAGCTTGGCGGTGATCTGGCGCGGCCCGATGGCAGCCATGTGGATGCCGTGACGAACGACTGGGACAAGTTCTCCAGCTTTGCCGCCTACGATCAGTTCACCCGCGAATGGCTGACCGAGGCGCGGCGCCTGCTCAAGCCGGATGGCTCGATCTGGGTGATCGGCAGCTATCACAATATCTTCCGCGTGGGCACGATCCTTCAGGATCTGGGCTTCTGGATTCTCAACGACATCATCTGGCGCAAGGCCAATCCGATGCCCAACTTCAAGGGCACGCGCTTTACCAATGCCCATGAAACGCTGATCTGGGCATCGAAAAGCGAAAAGTCGAAATACACATTCAACTATCGTGCGATGAAAACGCTCAACGACGAGTTGCAGATGCGCTCTGACTGGGTTCTGCCGATCTGTTCAGGCCCGGAGCGGCTGCGGCGCAACGGCGCCAAGGCGCATCCGACGCAAAAGCCCGAAGCCCTCCTGTACCGGGTCATGCTGGCCACGACCAACAAGGGCGACGTGGTGCTCGACCCGTTCTTCGGCACGGGCACGACGGGCGCGGTGGCCAAACGCCTGGGGCGTGACTGGATCGGCTGCGAGCGCGAAGCCGATTACATCGAGGTTGCCGAGGAGCGGATCGAGATGGCGCTGCCGCTCGACGAATCTGCACTGGTGACGATGCAGTCGAAGCGCACTGCGCCAAAGGTTGCCTTCGGAGCGCTGGTGGAAAGCGGCTGGCTGGCGCCGGGCACGCGCCTTGTGGCGAAAAAGGGGCGGTTCGAGGCGGTGGTGCGCGCGGACGGATCGTTGCAGGCAGGCAGCGAGACCGGCTCCATCCACGGGCTGGGAGCCAGGCTTCAGGGCGCGCCCTCGTGCAATGGCTGGACCTTCTGGCATGTCGAGCATGAAGGCGAGGTCAAGCCTATCGACGCGCTGCGCCAGCTTTACCTCCTTGCTGTCGAGGACTGATGCAGACGGTTTACATCCGCCCCATCGGCCTTGCCGAAAGTCCGCAGTCTGAAGAGGGCGCGGCGATAAGGCTGGGTGGCGGGCTGGTCTATGCCAGCCGCTTCGCGCTGATCGTGCGCGATGGGGGAAAGGTCGTCTCGCGCCGGTTGCTTGGCGCGGCCGAGGTGCCGGAGGCGATCAGCGCTTTGCCCGATGCGCTCGTGCCGGAAGCGGCGGTGCAGTGGGATAACCTGCGCCTTGTCCACTCGCCGCTCGCTTGCGGCGCCCGCACCGTGCGGCTCGATCAACCGCAGGTCATGGGCATTCTCAACGTCACGCCCGACAGCTTTTCGGACGGTGGCAAGTTCCTCGACGATCCTGAGGCCGCGCTGGACCATGCGCATGCCATGGTTTCCGCCGGGGCGGCCGTGATCGATGTCGGCGGGGAATCAACCCGCCCCGGCGCGGCTGCGGTGTGGGAAGGCGACGAGGTGAAGCGGGTGGTGCCGGTGATCGAAAGGCTGGCGTCATCAGGAGCCGCGATTTCGATCGACAGCCGCCGCTCCAGCGTGATCGAGGCCGCGCTCGCGGCAGGGGCACATATCGTCAATGATGTTTCGGCCATGCGCCACGATCCGCGGACCAAGCAGATCGTGGCGCAATCGGGTGTGCCAGTGGTGCTGATGCACGCGCCGGGAAGCGATGGCGATCTTCATGCCGACGGGCAATACGCCGATGTCGTGCTTGATGTGTTCGATGCCCTGAAGGAGCGGCGTGATGCCGCGCTGGCAGCAGGTATTGCCCGCCACAACATTCTGCTCGATCCGGGCATCGGTTTTGGCAAATCGCTTGCCCAGAATCTGGCGCTGGTGAATGCCTTGCCGCTGTTTCATGCGCTGGGGCAACCGATCCTGTTCGGCGCCAGCCGCAAGCGCATGATCGGGGCGCTTTCCAACGAGGTTGCCGCGCACCGGCGCATGGCCGGATCAGTCATGCTGGCGGCAAAGGCCATGGATGCCGGGTGCCAGATGGTGCGCGTTCATGATGTTTTCGAAACGGTGCAGGCGCTTCATGTGTGGCGGGGGCTGCGCGATGCGGCGCTGACCGATTTCAGCCAGTTGGCGTAAGTCACGCCTTTCCGAAATCCCGGTTCAGAGCGAAACGCCGCCGTCAGCCACGAGACAGGTGCCGGTGATCGTCGCCGCAGCATCGGACAGCAGGAAACCGATCTGCGCCGCCACTTCATCGGCCGTGGCGAAGCGGCCAAGCGGCGTAGCCCCGGAAGCCATGGCGGCAAGCGCTGCCTCGCGGCTGCCATGCTCTTGCGCCATCTGGGCAAACCAATCGGCCTTGTCCCAGATTGCGGTGTCGACGCCGCCGGGGGCAATGGCATTGACGCGAATCCCGTGCCCAGCCGCTTCGGCCGCCGCCACTTTGGCAAGCTGGATGGTTGCGGCCTTCGATGCAGAATAGGCTGCCGTTCCGGCTGCTGCCTTGATCCCCGAAACCGATGCCGTAAGCACGATCGCCCCCCGGCGGGCCTGCTGCATCAGCCGCATGGCAGCGCGCAGCGAAAGGAACATGCCGTCAAGATTGGCCGACATTGTTTTGCGCCAGGTGGCAATGTCCAGGTCGGTTATGTTGCCGCTGGTGGCGATGCCTGCATTGAGCACCGCGTGATCGAGCCGGGCAATGTCGCGTTCCAAGAGCTTCCACAGCGCGGGATCGGCAACGTCCCCGCCATAGGGCCTTACCTTGCAGGCAAGGCCAAGCGTATCGAGCGCAGGACGATCAAGGTCGATCAGCACCAGTTCGGCGATCCCGCGTGCATCGAGCCAGCGCGCCACGGCCGCGCCAATCCCCGATGCGGCCCCGGTGACAAGCGCCACCCGCCCGGAAAACTCGCCATGATCTGCCATGGCTGCGATCTAGCGCCAATCAGGCGGCGTTGTCGATGCCAAGTTCCGACAGCTTGCGGTAGAGCGTGGAACGGCCGATGCCCAGCCTGCGCGCCACCTCGGTCATCCGCCCGCGATAGTGCCCGATGGCCAGCCGAATCACGTCTGCCTCGATCTCCTCAAGCGGGCGCAGGTTTCCATCGGGTGCGAAGAGCGTGATCCCCGCGCCATCCGAAACCTGTGGCACGCGGCGGTAGCCTTCACCGATCAGGTTGGAAAGGTTCGGAAAATCCTGCGGCGTCAGCGCCTCTCCCTCGCAGAACACGGCGGCGCGGAACAGCGTTGCCTGCAATTGCCGAACATTGCCCGGCCAGTCATAGGCGGCAAGCAGCGCCAGCGCGCCATCGGTGATGCCCAGCGGTCTCAACCCCGGCTGTTCGCCGATGCGGGCAAGGAAATGGCGGGCAAGCGCCGGGATGTCGCCCGGACGTTCGCGCAGCGCGGGAAGCAGCACCTGCGTCTGGCCTAACATCTGGTGGAGTTCCGCGCGGAAATCGCCGGTTTCAACCAGATCGCGCAAGCCCGCATTGGCGCAGGCAATCAGCCGCACATCCACCCGGAAAGAGTGCCGCGCTCCGATCGGCTGCACATCGCCGCGCTCAAGAAAGCGGACAAGGCGTTCCTGAACCGCATCGGGAACCCGGTCAATCTCGTCGATTACCAGCGTTCCGCCGTCGGCGTGTTGCAGCAGTCCGACGTGGCGCTCGAAGGCGCCGGCAAAAGCGCCCTTCTCGTGGCCGAACAGCGCGGATTCGATCTGGTTGGCTGGAAGCGCGCCGGCATTGAGAATGCGCAGAGGTATCTTGCCGCGCGGGCTTGCCGCGTGCATCGCCCGCACCAGCATTTCCTTGCCCGTGCCGCTTTCACCTTCGATCATGACGTTGGCATGGGTGCGTGCGGCCTTGGCCGCCACCGCCAGCGCTGCGCGAAAGGCAGGAGCGGCACCGATCATCGAATCGAAGTCCAGCGGGGCGCCCAGCTTTTCGGTCAGCGGTTGCAGTTCGCTTGCGTCGGTCTCGCGCGAGGTGGCGCTGCGCAGCGCCTGCAACAGCCGTTCGGGTGCAACCGGCTTGATGAGATAATCGGTTGCGCCGGCCCGCATCGCCTCGACCGCAAGCAAGGGTGAATTGCTGGTGGTGAGCATGAGGATGGGCAGGGCCGGACGACGTGCCTTGAGTTCGGCGATCAGCGAGCAGGCATCGTCGCCGGGAACCCACTGGTCGAGAATGATTGCACCCAGTTGCATCCCCTGACGCGTGCCCAGCGTGGCAATGGCGCTTTCGGAATCGCGGGCAATGATCGTGCGCCATCCTTCCCGCGAGGCGAGCGCCGATATCAGGCGGCACTGCGCGGGTTCATCGTCGATAAGCATAAGAAGGCGCTGTTCGGGTTCGTGCATAACCTCTGCTTTTGACTCCCCCCGCATTTCCGTCAGGCGCGCAGCAGTAGGATATTTGGGTAAAGACCCGATTAAGCGCGATGACAGTGTTCGAAGCGGAGTTCGGCAGCGTGGGGCAAGCCATTGCCCCTGTCGGCACTTGAGCCTGGGTCAGGCCGTCGCTAGAGCATGAGCGTCGCGCCACTTGCGGCGCAAGCAACATTGGGGAAGAACATGGCTCCTGCAAACGATATCAAGGCCGCCAAGGCCACATACGAAGGCTTCGTCAACATGGTGAAGTGGTCGACGCCGGCGATCTTCGTGATCGTTTTCCTCGTCATCCTCGCAATCCAGTAACCGCACCATGGCGGGGGCAATGAAGATCGCCGTCCTTCGGGAACGCGCGGCGGGGGAGACGAGGGTTTCGGCATCGCCGGAGACGTGCAAGAAGTTCATTGCCCTTGGGGCGAAGGTTGCGATTGAGAGCGGGGCGGGGATCACGGCCTCCATCTCGGACGAGGAATATCGCGCGGCGGGCGCGGAAGTTTGTGACAATCCTGTCGTGGGTGCGGACATTGTGCTGGGCGTGCAGGGGCCGGAGCCGGAGCTGCTGGCGGGCGCCAATCCCGGCGCGTGGATCGTGGCTGGGCTTGATCCCTTCGGCAAGCGTGCCCGCATTGATGCCTATGCCGCTGCCGGATACGAAGCGCTGGCGATGGAGTTCATGCCGCGCATCACCCGCGCGCAGTCGATGGACATCCTGTCCTCGCAGTCGAACCTTGCCGGATACAAGGCGGTGCTGGTTGCTGCGAACCTCTATGGCCGCGCGTTTCCGATGATGATGACGGCGGCGGGCACGGTCTCGGCTGCCAAGTGTTTCGTCATGGGCGTGGGCGTTGCCGGGCTTCAGGCCATTGCCACTGCCCGCCGTCTCGGCGCGCAGGTTTCGGCGACCGACGTGCGCTCGGCCACCAAGGAACAGATCCAGTCGCTCGGCGCCAAGCCGATCTTCGTGGAGAGCGTTGCTGGTATCGAAGGCGAGGGTGCCGGTGGCTATGCCACGGAAATGAGCGAGGAATACCAGAAGGCTCAGGCCGAACTGGTCAGCGCGCACATCGCCAAGCAGGACATCGTCATCACGACCGCGCTCATTCCGGGGCGCCCTGCACCGCGCCTGATCTCGGATGCGCAGATCGCCACGATGAAGCCCGGATCGGTGATCTATGACCTCGCCGTGGCGCAGGGCGGGAATGTTGAAGGTTCTGTGGCCGATCAGGTGGTCGAAAAGCATGGCGTGAAGATCGTCGGCTATGCGAATACGCCCGCGCATCTGGCGGCCGACGCTTCGGCGCTGTTTGCGCGCAACCTGTTCAACTTCCTGTCGGCCTTCTGGGACAAGGAACAGGGCAAGCCTGTTCTTGACGAGGAAATCGGCAACGCCATCCGGTGCACGCAGGGCGGCAAGGTGGTCAACGAACGTCTGCTTGGCTGAGGGGGAAGACCGTGGACTTCATTTCGATCCTGAGCATTTTCGTGCTCGCCTGCTTTGTCGGGTATTACGTTGTCTGGTCGGTCACGCCGGCACTGCACACACCGCTTATGGCGGTGACGAATGCGATTTCATCGGTGATCGTGGTCGGCGCGCTGGTGGCGTCGGCTGCGGCGGGTAGCCCCTCGGCCAAGTGGCTGGGGCTGGGCGCGGTGGTGCTGGCCTCGGTCAACATCTTCGGCGGGTTTGCCGTGACTGAGCGCATGCTTGCGATGTACAAGAAGAAGGAGAAGAAGTGATGCGCTTCACGCTCCTTTCGCAAGCCGCAACCGAGGCTGCCGGCGGCACGGCCGCATGGGTGGCGCTGGCCTATCTCGTTTCCGGCGTCCTGTTCATTCTGGCGCTGCGCGGGCTGTCCAGCCCTGCAACGAGCCGCGCGGGCAACCGCTATGGCATGATCGGCATGACCATCGCGGTCGTGACCACGCTGCTTACGCACTCGATCGCCAGCCTGCCCGAAATCATCGTCGCGCTCGCCATTGGCGGCGGCATCGGCTTCGTCATCGCGCGCAAGATCGCGATGACCGACATGCCGCAGCTCGTGGCGGCGTTCCACTCGCTGGTGGGTCTTGCGGCAGTGCTGGTGGGCCTTGCGGCCTATCTCAATCCCGATGCCTTCGGGATCATGCTGCCCGATGGACAGATCAACCCGGTCAGCCGCATCGAACTGGGCCTTGGCATCGCCATCGGTGCCATAACCTTCTCCGGTTCGGTCATCGCCTTCCTCAAGCTGGCAGGCAAGATGAGCGGATCGCCCATCCTGCTGCCGGGACGCCATGTGCTCAACCTCGGCACACTTCTGGCGATCCTTGGCCTTGTGGCCTGGTTCACGCAGGACCAGTCTGCA
Source organism: Novosphingobium meiothermophilum (assembly GCF_003171715.1). Taxonomy (GTDB): domain Bacteria; phylum Pseudomonadota; class Alphaproteobacteria; order Sphingomonadales; family Sphingomonadaceae; genus Novosphingobium; species Novosphingobium meiothermophilum. The sequence goes on from NZ_QGHL01000007.1 coordinate 389,460, forward strand.
TGGGTGATTGCGACGATCACCGTGCTCTCGTTCATCATCGGCTTCCTGCTGATCATCCCGATCGGCGGGGCGGACATGCCGGTGGTCGTCTCGATGCTCAACTCCTATTCCGGGTGGGCCGCGGCGGCGATGGGTTTCACGCTGCACAACACGGCGATGATCGTGACGGGTGCGCTGGTCGGCTCCTCAGGCGCGATCCTCTCCTACATCATGTGCAAGGCGATGAACCGCGGGTTCCTTTCGGTGATCGCGGGCGGGTTTGGCGCCGATGCGTCTGCGGGCGCCGGCGGCGCAGCACGCGAACAGCGTCCGTGGAAGCGCGGATCGGCCGAAGACGCGGCTTACATGATGAAGGAAGCCGAGAACGTCATCATCATTCCGGGCTACGGCATGGCCGTGTCCCAGGCGCAGCACGCGCTGCGCGAGATGGCCGACGTGCTCAAGAAGGAAGGCGTCAACGTCAAGTATGCGATCCACCCCGTTGCGGGCCGCATGCCGGGACACATGAACGTGCTGCTCGCCGAAGCCAACGTGCCCTATGACGAAGTGTTCGAACTGGAAGACATCCAGAGCGAGTTCGCGCAGGCGGACGTGGCCTTCATCATCGGCGCCAACGATGTGGTCAACCCGGCGGCAAAGACCGACAAGTCCAGCCCGATCTACGGCATGCCGGTGTTCGACGTCGACAAGGCCAAGACGATCTTCTTCGTCAAGCGCTCGATGGGCGGCGTGGGCTATGCCGGTGTCGACAACGACGTGTTCTACATGGACCAGACGATGATGCTACTGGCCGATGCCAAGAAGATGGTCGAAGACATCGTCAAGGCGTTGCAGCACTGATGCACAAGGCTGCCGCTGTCATCGCCACGGCCTTGGCGGTGGCAGCATGTTCGCCTTCGAAACTGGCTTACGGAAAGGTCCGCTCGGCTCTGGTCGATGCGGGCCTTTCCGCTCCGAATGCCGCCTGCATGGCAGAGCGGATGACAGACCGGCTGAACATCGGACAGTTGCAGCGGTTGCAGTCGTTGCGGGCGCCCAGGCGAAGCCTTGCCGATTATGTCGATACGGTGCGTCGTCTGGGCGATGCCGAACTGCTGGGCGTGACCGCCAGCGCGGCGGCCCTTTGTGCCAGCGGATTTGCACCAGAGAAAAAGTCGGCAAGCTGACGAACCCGGATCATGCCGGAAACGCTGGCACACCGGGGTCTGCACGGAGACTGGACCTGACCGGCCGGGTTGCGTAAGGCCCGACGCGACAAGGGCGGTGGTCTGCCTTGGGGAGAACATGTCTTGAGAAAGATCGGCCTGATCGGTGGCATGAGCTGGTTTTCCACGCGCACCTACTATGAAGATATCAACCAGCTTGTGCAGGCCCGCACATCCACGCTTTCGAGCGCGCCGTTGCTGATTGAAAGCCTTGATTTCAATGGGCTGGCCCGGTTGTCTTCAGCCGAGGAATGGAGCCATGCGGCAGCCGTTCTGGCCGATAGTGCTCGCCGCCTTGAACAGGCGGGGGCAACGGCGCTGCTGATCGGCGCGAACTCGATGCACAAGGTTTATGACGAAGTCGCTGCCGCCGTTGCGGTTCCGGTGATCCACATTGCCGACGCCGTGGCGCAGCGGCTCAAGGCTGATGGTGTGACCACGGCGGCACTGCTTGGCACGCGCTATGTCGTGATGGAAAGCTTCTACCGCAAGCGTCTGGTCGGCCATGGCATCACGCTGCTGCCGCCGGTGATGGAGGAGGTCGAGGAAACCGACGCCATCATCTATGACGAACTCATGCAGGGCAAGGCGACCCGGTCGGCAGAGCGCAGCTTCAAGACCATGCTGACCAACATGGAGCAGCGCGGCGCGCAGGCTGCAATCCTTGCCTGCACCGAGCTCGACATGGTGATCGATGTCGATGCCAATGTCCTGCCGATCTATGATTGCACCCGGATCCATGCCGAGGCAGCGGCAGACTGGATTCTGGGCTGATACGGCGATGATGCAAGGGCGCGCTGCATGGGCCAGCGATCCTGCGGCCACGCGAGGGCGCGAGTTCGGACTGGATGACAAGGCATCGCGCGGTCCGCGCAGCGCGTTTCAGCGCGACCGTGACCGTATCATCCATTCGATCGCCTTTCGGCGTCTGCGCCACAAGACGCAGGTTTTCATTGCGCCCGATGGCGATCACTACCGTGTCCGGCTGACCCACAGTCTGGAAGTGGCGCAGATCGGGCGGGTGATTGCCCGCGCGCTGGGGCTTGACGAGGATCTGACCGAGGCGCTGTGCCTGGCTCACGATATCGGCCATCCGCCTTTCGGCCACGCCGGCGAAGATGCGCTTGAGGCAGCCATGGCCGGGGCAGGGGGGTTCGATCACAATGCCAATACCCTGCGGGTGCTGATGCGGCTTGAAAGCCCCTATTGCGGGCACGAAGGGCTGAACCTTTCGTGGGAGACGCTGGAAGGGCTGGCAAAGCACAATGGCCCGATCCTTGAACCGACATGGGCGCTGCGCGAACTGGACGCAGCATTTCCGCTCGATCTCGGCACCTTCGCCTCGCTGGAAGCGCAGGTTGCGGCGATCTCCGACGACATCGCCTACGACAATCACGACATCGATGATGGCCTGCGCGCCGGGTTCCTGTGTCTTGACCAGTTGCTCGAACTGCCGTCACTGGCCGATCAGTGGCGCACGATCGAGCGCCGCTATCCCGGTGCGCCGCAGGACCGGCTTCTGCGCGAACTGGTGCGCGGGCAGATCGGACGGATGGTCAACGACGTGATTGCAACTGCTACGGCCAATATCCGCGAAACTGGCGTTGCCAGCGCTGACGAGGTGCGCCTTGCCGGGCGGCCGCTGGCCACTTTTTCGGCCGCGATGGGGGAAGAGGAGCGGGCGCTCAAGCAGTTCATGTATCAGCGGCTCTATCTGCACGAGGAGCAGCGCCAGACGGCCGACCGTGCGCGGGACGTGATTGCGGCGCTGTTTGCGGCCTATGCGGCCGACCCGGCGCTGATGCCTGAAAGCTGGCGGCTGTCTCTGCCCGGCGAAGAACCTGCGCGCACACGCCACATCGCCGATTTCATCGCAGGCATGACCGACCGTTATGCCATCGACTGTCATGCCCGCCTGTTCGGCCGGACGCCCGAAGGGCTAAGGAATGTCTAGCGGGGCAAGGTCTGCGCGGGCTCATGGCTGAAAAGACACGAGTGGTGCTGCTGGGGGCGACCGGGCTTGTCGGGCGCGCGGTCATGGCCGAGGCGGTGCAGCGTCCTGACATCCATCTGATGGCAGTGGCCCGGCGCGAAGTGCCGCTTCCCAAGGGTGCGCGCATGGAAATGCTGTTGTCCGATACTGCGCACTGGCCCGATGCCATTGCGGCGGGCAGGCCGTACGCGGTGGTGATTGCGCTGGGCACGACAATCCGTGCCGTGGGCGGAGATCGCCAGGCGTTCAGGGCCGTGGACCACGATCTCGTGCTGGAATGTGCAGCGGCGGCAAAGGCAGCAGGCGCCCGGCAACTGATTGTCGTTTCCTCGGCAGGCGCGCGGTACTCTGCTCGGAACTTCTACCTTTCGGTCAAGGGCGAGGTGGAGGACAAGCTTGCCCGCATGCAGTTTGACCGGCTTGACCTGCTGCGGCCGGGACTGCTCAAGGGGCGCCGGGACGGGACGTTTCGTCCCGCGGAGCGCATCGGCATGATGCTAAGCCCGCTTGCCGATCTGCTGCTGCAAGGGAGATGGCGCAAGTTCCGTTCCGTCAGGGACAGAGACCTTGCCCGCGTGATCCTTGCGCTGGCCGGAGCGAAGCAGCGCGGCCGGCATGTCCATCACCATGACGAGTTTTGCCGTATCCTGCGCCGGGGATAAGATTGCCGCACTGCGGTTGACAGTGCGTTGCAGTGCAGCGAAGAGGAAGCGTCGCTGATCGCGCGGGAGAGCTTTCCCGATTCGTTCAGTATCGGGAGACGCCGAAGGAGCAACCGCCCCGGAATCTCTCAGGCAAAAGGACCGCGTGGGTCAACAGCGACACTCTGGAAAGAGTCGCTTCCCGTAACGGGAAGGGCCGCCGAAGGGGTAACCCCATCCAAACCCGTCAGGAGAGGCGGGCGGGGGAAAGCTCTCAGGTTTCCGTGACAGAGGGGGCGCCGCATGGCGTCTGAACTGCACGGGAACGATATTTGTGAGCGACACTTACGAAATTGACCGGATCAAGGAACGCGAACCAGCCGGTCCGCTGGCGCTTGCGCTTGACCATTGGCACCGCGAAAGAGGCGGACGGATGGTCGAGTTTGCCGGTTACTGGATGCCTGTCCAGTTCGAAGGGATCATTGCCGAGCATCTCTGGACACGCTCCAGCGCAGGCTTCTTCGATGTTTCGCACATGGGCCAGATCCATGTTTCGGGCGCAGGGATCGAAGCAGCGCTGGAAGCGGTTCTTCCCATCGATCTTTCAACACTGCCGCTGGGCGGCGTGCGCTATTCGCTCCTGCTGAACGAGGCAGGCGGTATCCTCGATGATCTGATGGTCAGCCGCTGGGGACAGGGGTTCTATCTCGTCGTCAATGGCGCGACCAAGTGGGACGATCTTGCTGTCCTGCGCGAAAGCCTTCCCGATGGTATCACGCTGAACCATCTGGAGGACCGCGCGCTCTTCGCGCTTCAGGGGCCAAAGGCATTCGATGCGCTGGAGCCGCTGGTTTCGGGCGATTACCCGCTCTCCGCGCTCACGTTCATGCGCGGCGGGCAGTTCCGACTTGGCGGGGTTGAAGCATGGATCAGCCGCACAGGCTATACCGGCGAGGATGGATTCGAGATTTCGGTGCCCGCGGAAAGTGCCGCACAGATCGCCGATCTCGTCTGCGCCCAGCCGCAGGTCAAGCCCGTCGGCCTTGGCGCACGCGACAGCTTGCGGCTTGAGGCCGGGCTGCCGCTTTACGGCCATGACATGAACGAGGCGCTCGATCCTGTGAGTGCCGACCTTGCATTCGGCATCAACAAGCGCCGCCGCAGCGAAGGCGGCTTTCCCGGCGCGGACGTGATCCTTCCCCTGATTGCCAGCGGTGCGGCAACCCGCCGTGTCGGCCTTGTGATCGAGGGACGCATGGCCGCACGCGAAGGCGCCAAGGTGCTTTCAGGCGATGCCGAAGTCGGCACCGTCACTTCCGGCGGCTTTTCGCCCAGCCTCGAACGCCCCATCGCCATGGCCTATGTGCCCGCTGCTCTGGCGGCGCCCGGCACGCCCCTTTCCATCGACATGCGCGGCCGCAGGCTGGCGGCGCAGGTCGTGCCAATGCCCTTCGTTCCCCATCGCTACCATCGCAAAGGAGCCGCCTGATGACCCGCTATTACACCAAGGACCACGAATGGATCGCGGTCGAGGGCAATGAAGCGACGGTGGGGATCACCGATTACGCGCAGGGCCAGCTTGGCGACATCACATTTGTCGAACTGCCCGAAGCGGGCGCCGATGTCGGCATCGGTGACAGCGCCTCGGTGGTCGACAGCGTGAAGGCCGCCTCGGATGTCTATGCTCCTGTTTCGGGCAAGGTCACTGTGGTCAATGCTGCGCTTGAGGACGAGCCGGAGCTGGTCAACACCGATCCGGAAGGGGAGGGTTGGCTGTGGAAGATGACACTTGCCGATCCTGCCGAACTCGCCGGTCTCATGGACGAAGCGGCCTATCAGGCATTCGTGGCGGAGCTTTGATCCCATGCGCTATCTCCCCCTGACGGATGCCGACCGCAGCGCCATGCTCGCGGTGATCGGCGCTGGCTCGATCGATGAGCTTTTTGCCGACGTTCCCGCCGAGGCCCGCCTTGCCGCACCGATTGCCGGCCTGCCCGGCCACGCCAGCGAAATGGCGGTGGAGCGGCACATGGCGCGGCTTTCTGCCAATAATACTACGGCAGGCGCGGTGCCGTTCTTTCTGGGAGCGGGGGCCTATCGCCACCACGTTCCGGCAAGTGTCGACCACCTGATCCAGCGTGGCGAGTTCCTGACGGCCTATACCCCTTACCAGCCCGAAATCGCGCAGGGCACCTTGCAGGTGCTGTTCGAGTTCCAGACGCAGGTGGCGCGCCTGTTCGGGACCGAGATCGCCAATGCTTCGCTCTACGATGGGTCGACCGCGTGCTGGGAGGCCATCGCCATGGCCGGGCGCATCACCAGGCGCGGCAAGGCGGTGCTTTCGGGCGGTCTTCACCCACACTATGTGGAAACGGCGCGCACGATGGCGCGGTTCACGGGCGACCGGCTCGATACGGCAGCGCCCGAACTTTCCGCGACGCCCGATGACGAGGCAGTAATCGCGCGGATCGATGGCGAAACGTCCTGCGTCGTGGTGCAGTATCCCGATATTCTGGGCCGCATTCCCGATCTGGCGAAGATCGCTTCGGCCGCGCAGGCTGCGGGCGCCCTGCTGATCGCGGTGGTGACAGAGCCGGTGGCGCTCGGCGTGCTGCAAAGCCCCGGCAGCCTCGGTGCGGATATCGTGGTGGGCGAAGGCCAGTCGCTGGGCGTTGGGCTTCAGTTCGGCGGTCCTTACCTTGGCCTGTTCGGCTGCCGCGAAAAGTATGTCCGTCAGCTCCCCGGTCGTCTGTGCGGCGAGACGGTGGACGCGGATGGCAAGCGCGGCTTCGTGCTGACGCTGTCCACGCGCGAGCAGCATATCCGGCGCGAAAAGGCGACGAGCAATATCTGCACCAACTCCGGGCTTTGTGCGCTGGCCTTTTCGATTCACCTGACGCTGCTTGGCGGCAAGGGGCTGGCCGCCATGGCGAAGCTGAGCCATGCCGCTGCGCGCAGCACGGCCGCAGCGCTTGCCGCCATCCCCGGCGTTGCGGTGGTCAACAGCCATTATTTCAACGAGTTCACCGTAACCCTTCCGCGCGATGCCCGGCAGGTGGTGCGCGCGCTGGCGGACCGGCAGGTGCTGGGCGGCGTTTCGCTGGGCAGGCTCTACCCGCGCGAAGAGGGGCTGGCGAAAGCCATGGTCGTGGCGGCAACCGAATGCACGACAGATGAGGATATTGCGGCGCTGGCAGCGGCGCTCAAGGAGGTGCTGGCATGAACGTGATCAACCCCGCTGGCTGGCGCCCTGCCATGGGCGAGAATGTTCCCGGCACCCCGGTGCAGACCTTTACCGGCAACCGTGCCTTGCAGCTTGAGGAAGCACTGCTGTTCGAGCTTGGCTCGGCGGATCGTTCGGGCGTCGATTTTCCGGCGACGGACACGCTCGACCTTGCCGGCCTCGGTCCGATGGCCCGGAGCGATATCCCGGATCTTCCGGGGCTGTCAGAGCCTGAAACCGTGCGCCATTACACCCGTCTTTCGCGCCAGAACTATGCCATCGATCTGGGGCTGTTCCCGCTCGGCTCATGCACGATGAAGCACAACCCGCGGCTCGACGAGAAGGTGGCACGGATGCCTGGGTTTGCCGATGTGCATCCGCTCCAGCCGGTCCAGACCGTGCAGGGCGCGCTGGGTGTCATCAATGAACTGGCGCAGTGGTTGATCGAACTGACCGGGATGCACGGCGTGGCCATGTCGCCGAAGGCGGGCGCGCATGGCGAACTGTGCGGGCTGCTGTGCATCCGCGCCGCGCTTGAGGCCAAGGGAGATCCGCGCGACGTGATCCTTGTTCCCGAAAGCGCGCATGGCACCAATCCCGCCACGGCCGCATTTGCCGGCTTCAAGGTGGAGAACATTCCCGCCACTGACGAAGGCCGGGTGGATACGGCGGCGCTCATCGCGCGGCTTGGTCCCGATGTTGCTGGCGTGATGATTACCAATCCCAACACCTGCGGGCTGTTCGAGCGCGACCTGAAGGTGATTGCCGATGCGGTTCATGCCGCGGGCGGATATGTCTATTGCGATGGTGCGAATTTCAATGCCATCGTGGGACGGGTGCGCCCCGGCGATCTAGGTGTAGATGCCATGCACATCAACCTGCACAAGACCTTCTCGACCCCTCATGGCGGCGGAGGCCCCGGATCGGGTCCGGTTGTCCTGTCCGAGGCACTGGCCCCGTTCGGTCCGCTGCCCTTCACCGCGAGGCAGGCAGATGGTTCGATCAGGCTGATCGAAGAGGAGCAGGCGCACGAAGATCACCCGCAGGCGTTCGGCCGCATGTGCGCCTTCCATGGTCAGATGGGCATGTTCACCCGTGCGCTTGCCTATATCCTCAGCCATGGCGCGGATGGTCTGCGGCAGGTGTCGGGCGATGCGGTGCTGAATGCCAACTATGTTCTGCGCAGCCTTGACGATGTTCTCGACGCGCCTTTCGGCAATGCCGGGCACTGCATGCACGAGGCGCTGTTCTCGGACGATGGCTTTGCCGAAGGGTTCTCGACACTCGATCTTGCCAAGGGCCTGATCGACGAGGGCTATCACCCCATGACGGTCTATTTCCCGCTCGTCGTCCACGGCGCGATGCTGGTGGAGCCGACCGAAACCGAAAGCAAGGCCGGGATCGACCAGTTCATCGGAGCGATGCGCTCGCTTGCCCAGCGCGCGAGGGCAGGCGATGAACTGCTCAAATCAGCGCCGCATCTCGCGCCGCGCCGCAGGCTGGACGAAACACTGGCAGCCCGCAGGCCAAGGCTTGTTTACCGCGAGGGCTGAAGCACGCGGAATGCCGCTCCGGTCTGCCCCGGAGCGGCATTCCGCGCCTTTGCCCGCAGGTTCAGTTGATGGCTTTCTCGCCGGCCTGCCCAACCGACTGGATATCGCGGCCAAGACCCTTGACCGTGTTGCAGGCGCCAAGGCTGGCCAGAACGCTGCCGAGCACGGCTGCGACCATGAGTTTGCGCATCATCTCTCTTGCCTTCCAATAAGCGGGCCAATGAACGGGTTTCTTGAACCCTGCCACGCCGGTTGTTAACCGCTGCTTGCAACGCCCTTTGGTGAAAGCGGTTCCACAACCGGACCTGCCTCGTTCTGGCGCGTCTTGCTGCGCAGATGTTCACGCCAGGCAATCAGCAGGCTTGCCGAAATGATGACAGGCGCGCCGATCCATGTCGAGGCCGGGGGCAGGTGATTGAAGATCAGCCAGCCCCAGAACGTAGCCCAGCCCAGCTGGATATAGTCCACCACCATCACGCTTGCGACAGTGCCGTATCGCAGCGATGCCGTCATTGCCACCTGTGCGAACAGCCCGCTGATGCCAATGCCTGCCAGCATGAGCCATCCGACAGCATCGTGGCTGGCTCCGGTGCGGAACAGGAACAGGCCCAGAAACGGCGCGCTGATGGCCGAGAAATAAAACACGACCGTCAACGGTTCCTCGGTCCGGCCAAGATCACGCACCTGAATTGTCACGAGCGCGACCATGAAGGCAGCGGCAATGCCCGTCACAACGCCCAGCACGGGCAGGTTCGCCTGATCGGGACCAGCCATGACCACCACCCCGCCAAGGCCAAGCAGGACAGCAGACCAGCGCCACGGGCCAACTTTTTCCTTCAGCACCAGCGCGGCCAGAATAACCGCGAAGATGGGCGTGGTGAAACCCAGCACCGTCGCTTCGGCAAGCGGCAGCAGACGCACCACGCCGAGAGTCAGGAACATGCCGCTTCCGCCGATGAGCGCGCGCCGGGCATGAACCGCCAGCCTTTTTGTGCGCAGCCGGTGAAGCTCTCCGCGCGAGAGCAGCCAGAGGAAAATGCCAATGGCCGGAATGACCTGCCGCCAGAACAGGGTTTCGGGCAGGGCAATGCCGCGTTCGCCCGTCAGCTTGACCAGCAGCAGCATGACGGAAAACAGCACGGTGGCGGCAAGGCGCAGCGCCAGCGCCAGCATGGGGCGGTCATGAGAGGGCATTGCCGGTGCCATAGGGCCTTGGGGCTTGCGATCAACCCCTTCGTTGCCCATCTGCGCGGTGATGGAAGACTGGTTCGCCCGGATATGGCAGTTTCACCTTGCAGCGGGCAGTTTGGCCCTGGCGCTTGCGATACTGGCCGGGTGGGCCGATCGGCGCAGGCTGCGGCGCACCAACCTTGATGCAGTTGGCTTCATGCCATGGACGGTGATCTACCTCGTGTCCTTTTTGGCGGCCTGCGTGCTGATCGGCCTTGCCGCGCGCGAATGGTTTGCGGCCTGACGCCCTTTGCGGGGCGAAGAACACGCGGTGACAGCGATCAGAGACAGGCTTCGAGGTAGGCCTGATCGAAGCCGAACTGGCGTGCCTTTTCAAGCGTGTAAGGGCGGAGGCCCGACGAGCGGAACTCGCCGATGATCTTGCCGTCGTCGGTCTCGTCGAGATACTCGAACTTGAACAGTTCCTGCGTCACGATCACATCGCCTTCCATCCCGATCACCTCGGTGATGTTGGTGGTGCGTCGCGAGCCATCGCGCAGGCGCTTGACCTGAACGATGATGTCGACGGATTCCGCGATCTGGCGGCTGATGGCCTCCTTGGGGATCTTGATGTCGCCCATCATGATCATGTTTTCCATACGGCCAAGGCATTCGCGCGGGCTGTTGGCGTGAAGCGTGCACATCGAACCATCGTGGCCGGTGTTCATGGCTGCCAGCAGGTCGAAGCATTCCGCGCCGCGGATTTCGCCAAGGATGATACGATCGGGACGCATGCGCAGGGCGTTTTTCACCAGATCGCCGATGGTGATTGCGCCTTGCCCTTCAAGGTTCGGCGGGCGCGTTTCAAGCGGCAACCAGTGCGGCTGCTGGAGGCGCAGTTCGGCCGCGTCTTCGATCGTCAGCACACGCTCGCCCGGATCGATCATCTTCGACAGGGCATTGAGCATGGTGGTCTTGCCCGAACCGGTGCCGCCCGAAATGACGATGTTCATGCGGCAGGCTCCCGCGATCTTGAGCGCGGTGCACATCTTGTCCGACATCGAGCCGAAATCGCGCAGCATGTCGAGCGTGATCGGCTTTTCGGAGAACTTGCGGATCGAGATGGCAGTGCCGCGCAAGGACAGCGGCGGCACGATCACGTTGACGCGGCTGCCATCCTTGAGGCGCGCGTCGGCCAGTGGCGTCGTCTGGTCGACACGGCGGCCAACCTGATTGACGATGCGCTGCGCGATCTGGAAGAGGTGGCTTTCATCGCGGAATCGGATCGGCGCGAGCTGGAGCTTGCCCTTTTTTTCGATATAGGTCTGCTCAGGCCCGTTGACCATGATATCCGAAACATCGGGATCGTTGAGCAGCTCTTCCAGCGGACCGAAGCCGAGCAGTTCGTCGATCAACACCTTTTCGAGCGCAAACTGCTCGCGCCGGTTGAGCGTGACTTTCAGTTCGGCCAGCACTTCAAGGATGATCGGTCGGAACTCTTCGGAAAGTTCATCCTTGGTCAGCGTGGCCGCCGCTTCCGGGTCGACCCGTTCGAGAAGACGCGGGAGAACCTGTTCCTTGATCTTGTGGACCGAGGCTTCGAACCCTTCGGCCTGATAATTGCCTTCGGCAACGCCATTGGCGCGGTCGGCAAGACGGGTGAGCGCATCAGCCTTCAGGGCTGCGGCATTGGCTGCGCCATCATTGCTGTCGAAGGCCGGAAGCGGCGGGAACTGTTCGCCTCCCATCGGCATAGGCACGGGCGCGGCAGGCGTGGCCGGTGGTTCGGTTGCACGCATCGGGCGCGCCACGCCGAACGATGGACGCGATCCACCGCCCATGGTTCCGGCCATTCCCGTCTTTCGCCCGAACGCGCTCATCCAATGACCCCAATTCGCTGCATAATGCCATATCGTCAGGCGTCGTGCCGATCCTTGCGGACGGGTTCTTCGCCGATGCTTCACCATTCCTATCCAGAAATCGTTCAAGGATTCCTAACGGCTGACCATCGAAGGCTTTGGCAATCCGGCGACAGGGATGCTAGCGCACGCACCAGCATTCCCAGGGGGGGAATCCGGACAGGAAGCGGCAGAATTGTCGGAGAACAACAGATCGGGCCTGCTTCTGGCCTTGGGTGGTTTCGCGCTCCTTTCGGCAGGAGACGTGCTGGTCAAGAGCATGGCAGGCGCATGGCCTGGTTCGGCCATTGGCGCGCTGCGCTATGTCATCGGCGCCATTGGCCTGGGTGCGATCCTGCTGGTGCGGGAAGGGCGCGCGGGCTTTGCACTGCCGCACTGGCCTTGGCAGGTCCTGCGGGGTTTCAGCGTGGCGGTTTCCGCCGTTGCCGCATTCACCGCCATGCACCTCATGCCGATTGGCGAAGCGACAGCAATTTCCTTTACCAGTCCTATGATTACCGCGCTTCTGGCGGCGCTTTTGCTGCATGAGCCATTGCGGCGGCAGACGTGGATTGCCAGCGCCATGGCCTTTGGCGGCGTGTTGCTGATCCTTCGGCCCAATTTCGCCCTCCTTGGGTGGGTTGCGCTTCTGCCGATGATTGCGGCCTGCGGCATGGCGCTGCTGATGATCGCCAACCGCAAGGTGGCAGGAACGGGCAGCGTCCTGTCGATGCAGTTCAACGTGGCGGCCATCGGTGCGGCCTTTCTGTGCGTGGCCGCTTTTGCCGGGCATTACAGCGGCATCGCGTTGTTTCATGTGCCACCCCTGCCGGTTGCGGTTCTGGCGAAGTCGGCCGTGATCGCCGTCAGCGCAAGCACCGCGCACGCGCTGATCTACCTTGCCACGACGCGCACCGGAGCGGCGGCAATAGCGCCGATGACCTATGTCCAGCTGCTGATGGCCGGAGGCTTCGGGTGGGCCTTGTTTGGCGAAAGGCCCGATCTGCTTTCGGCCCTTGGCGCCACGATGATCGTGGCGGCAGGGCTTTACCTGTGGCGGTCGATGAAACCGTCCTGATGGCGCGCTCCGTCAGAGCGCCTGAAGCAGCGGTTCAAGATCGGCAAGCAGCACCGAGGGGCGATCCTTTTCGGGAAGCGCAGCATCGCTCCCAATGATGCCCGTCGCCAGACCGACCGACATGGCCCCCACGGCATTGGCCATGCGCATCTCAAGCGCAGGATCATCACCCACGACCACCATGTCCTTCGCTGCCGATCGGGGCAGGCCCATGACCTTCATCGCGGTGTCGAAGGCCACCTTCGATGGCTTTCCGAGAATGCGAGGGCGCTTGCGCGTCATGGCGGTGAGCATGGCGTTGATCGGAAAGCTCGCGCCGATGGCACGGCCGTTCTCGGTCGCGAAAAAGGGCACATTGCTGGCCGTAACCAGACGCGCGCCGTTCCACAGCGAATGACAGGCCGCTTCCAGCGCGCTGAAATCGAACTCGCGGAACCAGCCGGTATAGACCGCTTCCACGCCATCGGCTGCCTGCGATGGACCCACCACGTCGAGTCCGGCATCGATCAGGGGCGCGGCGCATCCCGGATTGCCAAGCACGCGCACCTTGCCCGTGCCTGTCTCGCCCAGCCAAGCCGCTGCCGAGGAGGAAGGAGTGAGCATCTGGCTGTCATCAAGCGCAAAGCCCGCATTGCGCAGCGATTGTGCATAGGCCGCGGGAGGCTTGGCCGTGCCATTGGTGAACACGACGAATGGCCTGCCGCTGGCCCTCAGCGCTTCGAGTACGGCAATGGCGTGGGGCAGGGCGCGATGGCCCCCGCTCTTGGCATCGCCGAGCGCGATAGTGCCGTCCATGTCGAAGATGAAGCCGGCTGCGCCGCGCAGGCGCGCCTTTGTCTGGGGCGTAAGGGTCAAAGTGATGCTCCGGCATGGAGTGCGAGGCGGAAGCCTTCGCGCTCGATCACGATGTCGCGCGCAGTCGGTCTTGCGGCGAGCTGGCGCAGCAACGAAAGAATGGGGGCCGCCTGCGGCGAGTAGGTTGCGCGCGAAGGTCCGGCGGCAAGCATGGCATCGACCTGTTCGGCCGGCATGACCGCACGCAGCAGGAACTCCTCATCAGGCATGTCTGAGCCGAACTGGCGGCGCAGGTCGGAAAGCGCCGGAAAGGTCGGCTCCTTTTCCAGCTCGCGCGCGCGGGGGCGGTCCATGATGGTTGCCAGAACCTGCGGATCGACGGGAGAAGTGGGCTTGCCGAACTTGCCCATGCAATAGCGGATGACCTGATCGGATACCTGTCCGTAGCGGCGCTCTCCAATGACGTTGAACAGGGCCTGCGTCATGACCATTTGCGGGAAGGGCGTGACCATGATCGGATAGCCAAGGTCCGCGCGGACCTGCCCGGTTTCGTTGATGACGGCTTCCATCCGGTCTGAGAGGCCCAGCTCCTCAAGCTGCCGGGCAATCGTGGTCATCACTCCCCCGGCGATCTGGTGGCGCAGGAAGCTGGCATCGAAGTTCTGCGGCCTGCCCGGCGGCAGTCCTTCGGCCAGTGCGACATTCTGCCAGTAGGTGGTGAGCCGTTTGAGTGCAGCCTTGTCGATTCCGACTTCAAAGCCCGCTTCCTCAAGGTTGGCAACCATGCGGTTCGCCTCTGGCAGCGAGGAACCATCGCCGCCGGGGCCGACGCCCACATGAATTGCGGAGATGCCAAGTTTAGCCGCCTCAAGGCTGGCGAGCATTCCCTGACCGACCGTGGTGTGGGCATGGATTTCAAGCGGGCGGTCGCCGATGGCCGCCTTCACCGCCGGGACCAGCGTGCGTGCGCGGTCCATCGAGAGAAGCCCTGCCGGATCCTTGATGTAGAACAGGTCGATGTGCGGGCTTTGCCCGACCGCGCGGGCAAAATCGGCATAGAACTGGTCGGTGTGTATTTCCGAAAGGGTGAAGGTCAGCGCGGCCATGACCTCGGCCTTGCCTTCCTCCTTCACCAAACGCGCTGCCTCGATCACGGCGGGCACTTCATGCATCGGATCGAGCAGCACGAAACGGCCCACGCCGTTGCGCTGGAGCGCGCGATAGACCAGCCGCATGAACTCCGGATCGGCCTGCTGCCATGCGATGAAGCGCAGGCCCGTGGTGATGAACTGGAGCGGTGTTGACGGCATGGCGGCGGCCATGCGGCGCAGGCGCTCCCACGGATTGTTGCGGAAATAGCGGACCGCAACGGCCATGTGGCTCGACGAGGTGAAATCGATGGCGCGAAAGCCGCATGCCTCGGTCAGGGCCGCGGCCTGGAGCATGTGTGCGGTGTTCAGGCCCGTGGCGCCCCACAGGCTTTGATTGCCATCGCGCATGGTGACATCGACGAGACGGATCTGGGTCATTGGCCAAGTCCTTCGAGAAACCCGGTATCGACGCCGCCAGCGATGAAGCGCGGATCGGCAATGATCCGGCGGTGCAGCGGCGCGGTGGTCGGCATCCCTTCTATGTGCAGCGCCGCCAGCGCCTTGCCGAGGCGGTGGACCGCCTCTTCGCGTGTCTCGCCATGGACGATGAGCTTGCCCATCAGGGAATCATAGAACGGCGGCACCTCTCCGCCCACGCTGATGTGGGTATCGACGCGCACGCCTTCACCGGCGGGCCAGGCCGCGCGGCCCGCGCGCCCCGGCGATGGGCGGAAACCGGCATCGGGATCTTCCGCATTGATCCGCACTTCGATGGCATGTCCATGCGGGCGCACCATGTCCTGCGTCAGCGTGAGCGGCTTGCCCATGGCGACCAGCAGCTGCTGCTCCACCAGGTCCACGCCGGTGATCGCTTCGGTGACCGGATGCTCCACCTGAATGCGGGCGTTGAGTTCAAGGAAATAGAACGAGAAATCATCTGCATCGACAAGGAATTCGGCCGTGCCTGCGCCCCGATAGCCAAGGTGCCTTGCGAGGCGGACGGCTGCCTGTTCGATACCCTCGCGTGCCGCCAGCGGCATGGCGGGGGCAGGTGCTTCTTCCACCAGTTTCTGGAAGCGGCGCTGGATGGAGCAATCGCGCGTGCCAAGGTGAATGGCGTTTGTGCCATCTCCCAGAACCTGCACTTCGACATGGCGACCGCGCGCGACGAAGCGTTCGACATAGACCGCGCTGTTGCCGAATGCGGCCTGCGCTTCGGCTTGCGCCATGTCGAGTGCGGCGTCGAGGTCTTGCGCCCGGTCGACCCGGCGCATGCCCTTGCCGCCGCCGCCCGCCACGGCCTTGAGCAACAGCGGGAAGCCGGTTTGCGCCGCACGGGCATGAACTGCCTCTCGCGTTTGTGCAGCACCGCCCGGCAGGACCGGCAGACCGGCCTCGACTGCAAGCGCGCGGGCGGCCAGCTTGTCGCCCATGCCTTCGAGCGTCGAAATGGCAGGGCCGACGAACCGCAATCCGGCGCTCTCCACGGCGCGGGCGAAAGCGGCATTCTCGGACAGGAACCCATAGCCCGGATGGACCGCATCGCAGCCAGCCCGCACTGCGGCATCAACAACCCTTTCGATCGCCAGATAGCTTTGCGGCGAAGGACCGGGGCCAACAGTGACGGCGTGATCGGCAAGGCGCGCCGGAAGCGAGCCGGCATCGGCTTCGGACACGGCCAGCACGGTTTCAATCCCCATGCGCGATGCAGTGCGGATCACGCGGAGCGCAATCTCTCCGCGGTTGGCGATGAACAGTTTGCGGATCATGGTTTTACCAGTCTTTGCAGGCCCGTGGCCGGGTGGGCGCCGCGCGGCTCAAGAGAGCCTCACGAGTGCAGCCCCCTTGGGCACGAGCGTGCCATCGGGCACGAGGATTTCCGCGACCTTGCCACTGCGCCCAGCATGCACCGGGTTCATCAGCTTCATGGTCTCGACAATGCCGATCACCGTTTCCGGGCCCACCGCATCGCCGGGCCTGACAAAGGGCGGAGCGCCGGGTTGCGGTGCATGATAGAAGGTGCCGGGCAGTGGAGAGCAAATCGCATCGGGATCGGCGGCGACCGCGTCGCCAGCCTCGGTGGCGGCCTCGCCCATGGCACCTGCCCACTGCCATTCCTGCGTTATTGCCGGTTCACCTTGCGGACCATCGGCTTTGCCCACCCGCAGCCGGAAACGGCGCGTGGCAAGATCAAGCTCGCGGTAGCCCGACTTTTCGAGGATGGCCGCGATCTCGGCGATGTCCTCATGGCTGAGCGGAAGATCTTCGGTCATGGCGCAATCAGTTCCTTGCGGCCAGCATCTCGCGCGCAGCGGCAATCACCGCGTCGGAGAAGGCTTCGTCGTTGAAGTGTGCATCCACGGCCATTACCGGGACGCCTTCGGGCATCACTCTGGCGAGATAGTCGGCAAAAGGGGCGGGGACGCTGGTGTCCTGAATGTGCCCGGCCGCGCTGTCGTGGCTGGAAAAGCCGCCGAGCGGGGTGAAGACGCGCACAGGCCCTTTGGCTTCGCGCACATTCGCGGCCAGATGATCGGCAAGGCGCTTCAGATCATCGATCGTGGTGCGCACCGCGGTCAGCTGCGGATTGTGCTTGTGGTAGCGCCGACCGGGAAACTGCGCCTGGGCCACATCGAAGGGGCCGCCAACGATGAAATCGGCATTGCCGGGCGCAAGGATCGTGGGAATCCCCTTGGCCAGCGCGGCCTTGCCGCGATCCGGCCCTGCATCGGCAAGGCCGCCAAGCAGATGATCGAGGATTTCGGTCTGCGACAGGTCAAGCACGAGCGCGACATCCTTGTCGGCCGCCAGACAGTCGAGCGTGGGTCCGCCAGCGCCCGACGAATGAAACACCATGACCTCGCAGCCGTCCGCCTCAAGGGCCTGCCGGATGCGCTTCACGCTGGCCTCGGTGGTGCCCAGCGTGGTGACGAGAACGAGCGGCCTGTCCGGCCCCTTGTCGCGGTCATAGCCTTTGGCCATGCCCGCCACCGCATTGGCGGCGTTGCGGAAGACATCGCGGCTGATGGTGTTGATGCCGGAGATGTCAGTCACCGCGTTCATCATCGCGATGTCCTTCACGCCCATGTAGGGCTTGGTGAAGCCGGATGCCATCGTGGAGACGATCAGCTTGGGCAGGCCATAGGGGAAACTTTGCATGACCGCGCCCGCCAGCGCCGAACCCATCGACCCGCCAACAGCAAGGATGCCTGACAGTGGCGAGTGCGCGTCCCATTCATGCGCGGCCACCAGTGCGCCCCGGATCATCGCGTCCTGACACTTGCCCTCATGGCCGAGCGCGCGCACCTCCTCGATGGTCATGCCCGCCGCTTGTGCGACCATTTCCGGCGAGATTTCGGCGCCGCCCACAGTGCGCCGGACACTGGGATCGAGATGGATCACCCTCACGCCCGCCGCTTCGAGCGCGGCACGGGTGAAGCGGGCTTCCTCTTCCTTGGTATCCTGCGTGCAGATGAACAGGACGCTGGGAGCGTCTGCTGGGGCTTGGGGCATCGTCGATTTCCTCTCCTTGGCCTTATTGCTGCGATACTGCGGTTGACTTTGCACCAGTGTTTCGGGATTTTGCGTTGCATGAGGTGAAACGCAGATTTCACCGAGTCCGTTCGGGACTCTTCCGGAGAGGTGCCATGCTGGACCGCAGGGTCAAAACCGTTCGCGCGCTTGAACGCGGGCTGGATGTGCTGATCGAGGTGCAGACGCGCAAGGCCGCGAGCCTGCACGAACTCCACCTTGCCACCGGTCTGCCCAAGGCCACCCTGCTGCGCATGCTGGTCACGCTCGGCCAGAAGGGTCTGGTCTGGCAGCGCCTTGCCGATGGCGCCTATCTTCCGCACGTCGATCGTGTTGAGCGCGCATCGGCCATGTCGGCGGCCCAGATTGCCGAAGTGGCATCACCCTACATGAAAGCCCTTTCCACCAAGGTGGCCTGGCCTTCCGTGCTTGCAGCGCCGCGGCTCGATCACATGGAGATCATTGAAACCAACAGCCCGCTGTTCCGTCTGGATTCGGCGGTGCTTGGGCCTGTCGGGGTCAAGCTTTCCTATATCCACACCGCCACGGGCCGCGCCTATCTGGCGGCATGCAGCGATGCCGAGCGCGATGCCATCATCGACCGGCTGCGGCCGGCCAATGCAGCCGAAGGCAGCGAGGAGGAACTGCGGCAGGTGCTGCGCAATGTGCGCCAGCGCGGCTATGCCACCCGCGATCCCCTGTTGCCCTGGCCGGACCGTTCAAAACAGCTGGTGTTGCGCGACGGTCGGCGCTCGATGGCCGTGCCGATCCTCGTGCGCGGCTCGCCAATCGCGACGATCAACGTGACATGGCCGGGGCGGCGCGGAGCCGATGAAGCCGTTGTCCAACGTCATCTCGAAGCGCTGAAGGCAACGGCACGGGCAATTGCGGGCGCATTGGAGCAGTCCATGACTTAAGTTTCACTGGATGAAATCAGTTTGTCTCGCTGATTAATTGTTGGGGCCAAATAGGGGATGCTCGGCGCATGGGAGATGAGACGCACATGCGCCGATGGATCATAACGGCAGGATCAACGTCGCTTGACGGCCTGCGCCTAGAGCGGGCCGAGCAGCCCCGGCCGGGGCCGGGCGAAGTTCTTGTAAAAGTGCGGGCATGCTCGCTCAACTATCGCGATCAGGCGATCCCGCTTGGTCTCTACCTTGGCGGCGTGGTGCAGGCCGATACGGTGCCGTTGTCCGACGGTGCCGGTGAAATTGCAGCACTTGGCGAAGGCGTAACTGGGCTTGCCGTTGGCGACCGGGTTGCCGGCATCTTCTTTCAGGGCTGGATGGATGGTCCGCCCAATCCGGGCATGGGCGCGGCCCTTGGCGCTCCGCCTGCGCCGGGCATGTTGCAGGATTATGTGGTTCTCCCCGCGCATGGCGTGGTGAAGCTGGCAACGACGCTCGATTTCGTCGAGGCCGCATGTCTGCCCTGCGCCGGAGTGACGGCGTGGAATGCTTTGATGGAAGGGCCGCGCCCCGTCAGGGCCGGAGATAGCGTGCTGGTTCTGGGCACGGGCGGGGTTTCGCTGCTTGCCTTGCAGATTGCCAAGGCCGCGGGCGCAACGGTGATCGCCACTTCCTCCTCCGATGAAAAGCTGGAGCGGGTTAAGGCTCTGGGTGCGGACCACGTCATCAATTACCGCACCACGCCCGAATGGGGCGCACAGGCAGCGCACCTTGCAGGCGGCGGTGTTGACAAGGTGGTCGAAGTCGGCGGAGCCGGCACGCTCAAGCAATCGATCATTGCCGTGGGTTTTGCCGGAGAGATCGCCCTGATCGGCGTGCTGACCCGCGAGGGCGACACCAACCCGCATGGGTTGATGTTCAAGGGCGCGTCAATCCGGGGCATTTTCGTCGGCTCGAAGGGCATGGCCGAGCGTCTCAACGCCTTCGTCGACAGCCATGGCATCAAGCCCGTTGTCGACAAGGTTTTTGATATGGAGGACGCGCTTGCCGCCTATGCCTATCAGTCATCGGCAGCATTGTTTGGAAAAGTGGCAATAACGCTCTAGAAACAATCAAGCGGCGCCACCAGCCACAGATAGGCGGGGTGCAGGAGAGGAACAGCATGGGGCAAGTGCTTGGCTTTGGCCAGCCAATGGGCGGTATCATCCAGACGGCATTCGTGGTCGAGGATGTTCATGCCTCGATCGCGCATTTCCAGCGGGATTGCGGGGCGGGGCCATTCTTCCTGCTCGACCATTTCCTTGGTCCGGATCAGTTCTATCGGGGTGCGCCGTCAACTGCCGACGTGGCGATTGCCATGGGATTTGCAGGCCACATGCAGATCGAACTGATCCAGCCGCTGGATGAAAACCCTTCGGTTTATCGCGAAACGATCGAACAGCGCGGCTACGGCTTCCATCACTTCGGTATCGCCTGCGCGGATGTCGATGATGCGCTCGCTGCCTATGAAGCGCGCGGCTATGCGCTGGCCTTCAAAGCCGCCGTGCCGACCGGCGGGAGCGTCGCCTATCTTGAAGGCGGGAGCGCTGCGGCGCCCGGATTTGTTGAACTGATCCCTGCAACGCCGGGGATGGACGCGCATTTCACCTCCATGTGGCAGGCAGCGCAGGGCTGGGACGGAACCGATCCGGTCCGCCCGTTCATCTGACCATCGTTCGAAGCAGCAGGAAGGGCAGAGTGACAGCAATGAGCGAAGGCCAGCCAAGCAGCCGAGGCTACCAGATCTGGGTTACGGCCCTGCTCAGTCTCAATTTCGGGATACTGTTCTTTGATCGCAATGCGCTCAACTTCCTGATGCCATTCGTGCAGCCGGATCTGAAGCTGTCGAACACGCAGGTCGGCATGTTCAGTTCCGCGCTTTCACTCACCTGGGCGTTGTCCGGTCTTTTTGTCGGGCGGATTTCAGACAAGCTGGGATCGCGCAAGCCCGTCATCGTGGTGGCAACAATTGCCTTTTGCGTCTGCTCGTTCATATCCGGCCTTGCTTCCTCTTTCCTGATGCTGCTGGGCGCGCGCCTGCTCATGGGCGCGGCCGAGGGCGGGGTCATGCCGGTCAGCCACTCGATGATCGTGGCAGAGGTGGCGCCCGAACGGCGCGGACTGG
The DNA here is from genome assembly GCF_003171715.1 of Novosphingobium meiothermophilum. Classification (GTDB taxonomy): domain Bacteria; phylum Pseudomonadota; class Alphaproteobacteria; order Sphingomonadales; family Sphingomonadaceae; genus Novosphingobium; species Novosphingobium meiothermophilum. Next base: position 410,713 of record NZ_QGHL01000007.1, read on the forward strand.
CAATGGGCGTAGCGCAGAACCTTGGTTCGAACCTGCTGGGTTCGGGGCTTGCGCCCATCCTGCTGGTGCCGGTTGCCATGGCGGTAGGCTGGCGCACGGGCTTCTATCTCGCGGCGCTGCCCGGCCTCGTCACTGCGGCGCTGATCTGGTTCACCCTGCGCGAACCTCCTGCCGAGGTGCATGATGCAGCCGCCCCCAAGGTTACGCTGCGCGAGGCATTTGCGCATCGCAATGTCGTGCTTTGCGCGCTCATTTCGATCCTGCTCGTTGCCTATCTGGTCGTCTGCTGGGCGTTTATGCCGCTTTTTCTGACCAGCATTCGCGGCTTCGATCCCGAAACGATGGGCTGGCTCATGGCAACGCTGGGAATCTCTGCGGGGCTGGGCAGCTTCGTCGTTCCGGCAATCTCCGATGTGATCGGACGGCGGCCGGTGATGATCTTCTTTGCGTTTCTTGGCGTCATCCTGCCGCTGGGCGGCCTGTATTATCAGGGTTCGGTCTGGGTGCTCGCGGCCATCTTCTTTTTCGGGTGGGGGCTGAATGGCCTGTTCCCGATGTTCATGGCGACCATTCCGGCGGAATCGGTTGACCCGCGCCTGACGGCGACACTCACCGGGGTGGTGATGGGAACGGGCGAGGTGCTGGGCGGGGTTCTTGCACCGTTTCTCGCAGGGGCGCTCGCAGATGTTTACGGGCTTGCGGCGCCGCTCTGGCTGATGGCCTGTTGCGCCCTGCTTTCCGGAGCGCTGGCGCTTGGTCTCATTGAATCCGCGCCGCGCGTGGTCGCACGGCGCGCGGCACCGGCATTGGCGATCGGGGCCTGAACCGACGGACTACGACGATGGGAGAAGAACCATGGGTGCGCTTCTCAAGTTCCATACCGGAGACGTTGCCCCGCAGGAGCGGGCAAGATACTGGAACGAGATTGCCGACCGGGTGTTTACCGGGACTTTCGTGAACGTGCCGGGCGAGGAGTTCGCCGGCCGGATGCTGGCCTGGCGGGTGGGCGATCTCGACATGATCCGCACTGACTCCACGCGGTCGGGCGTCGGGCGCACCCCGCTTCCCCAGGACGAGGAGCGGCTTATCCTGCATTTGCAGTGCCGGGGCAGCAGCGAGCATTCGCAGGGGCGCTCGCACTGCGCGCTGGAACCGGGCGACTTCGTGCTGGCCAGTCCGCACGATTCCTACTCGATCCAGTTGACCGGGCACGAGATGCTGGTCGTCGAGTTCCCGCGCGCGCCGCTGGTTGATCGCTTTCCCGGCGTTGACGATGCCCTGATGCAACGCATGTGCGGGGCTACGCCGGGCGGGCGCGTGTTCCATGATTTCCTGCTTTCGCTGTGGCAGCAGGGCGAACGGGCCGGCGAGGATCCCGAATGGGAGAGCGGGGTCAACGCCGTCTTCTATGATCTTGCAGCCATGGCCATGCGCGGTGCCCAGCGGCCGCACGCGGGACAGGGTGATGCCGATATGCGGCGGCGTATCGTCGCCATGGTTTCGGCCAATCTTGAAGACCCGGCACTGCGCACCGCGTCGATCGCGGATGCCTGCAATGTTTCGGTTCGCACGGTGCAGAACGTTTTCGCCGCCATGGGAACCACGCCATCGGCCTATATCCTTGAACAGCGGCTTCGCCGCGCGGCGGACCGCCTCATGGCGCGCCCGGATGCCAGCATTACCGAAATAGCGTTTGAACTGGGGTTCAACGACAGCGCCTATTTCACCCGCTGCTTCCGCCAGCATTTCGGAGCTGCCCCGCGAGACTGGCGTCTGGGCAAAACGAAAGAACTTTGAATCATGGCTTTGCCGCGCATCACGGCTGTTGCGCGGCAGTCCTGATCGGTTTGCGCGCCAGTGCAAGCCGCGCGTCTTGGCCAAGGGTAAAACCTCTGCATTGGGCCGGGAATTGGCGTTCCGGCCGTGGGGTTCAACAATCAGAACAGGGAGAGAATGACATGAGATTTGCACCCGTCTCCACTATGGCGCTGGCAACAGCCATCGCTGTCGGCACCTTCGCCGCGCCAGTCATGGCGCAGGATCAGGCTCAGGCTGAAGACACCGGCGGCATCGCCCAGATCGTTGTGACGGCACAGAAGCGCACGGAAAACGTGCAGGACGTGCCGATTGCGATCACCGCCTTTACCGCCAGTGCTCTTCAGGAGCGCGCAGTGGGCGATGTGTCCGCGCTTTCGGGCATCACGCCGAACGTCACGCTGGACGCATCGACGCCGTTTTCGGGTTCGAGCGCCGTGCTTGGCGCCACCATCCGCGGCATCGGTTCATCGGACTTCGCCTTCAACATCGACCCGGCCGTGGGCGTTTATATCGACGGCGTCTATCTGGGCCGTTCGATCGGTGCGAACCAGGATCTGCTCGATGTGGAACGCATCGAAGTGCTCAAGGGGCCGCAGGGCACGCTTTTCGGACGCAATACCATCGGCGGCGCAATCTCGATCGTGACCCACAACCCCGGCAAGGATTTCAAGGTCAAGGGAGACATTACCACCGGACGGTTCAACCGTATTCAGGCGCGCGGCCTCGTTGACCTGCCGCTGACCGATGGTCTCAGCTCGTCGGTGGCCTTTGGGCTGCACAAGCGTGACGGCTTCCAGAAGCGCGTTCCCTATCCGAACCCCGGCGCCAATGACAGCTTCACGCTTTTCCCGGCTTCGGGCTATGAAACGCGCGAGCGGCAGGGTGGTGACAATTCGTGGAACCTTCGCGGCAAGCTGCGCTGGGATGATGGCGGCAAGTTCCGCGCAACGCTGAGCGCGGACTATACCAACATCGATCAGGAATCGACTGCCAACACCGTTCTTGCAGTCACGCCCATTCCGGGGCCGTTCGCAGGTCTTGCGGCAAACAACATTCCCGGCACCGCGCTTGATGTCGTGACCGGAAGCTCCGGCTTCCTGTTTGCCGGTCTCTACAACTTCTGCATCAGCTCCACCGCCGAGCAGATTGCTGCACGCAACGCGACCAACCTTTGCGGTCCGCGGTCGAGCAATGCCGGTTATCTGACGCTGCCCGGACTTGCCAGCCGCAACGTCGATGGCAATCCTTTCAATAACCTGCTTCCCTACGACAGCCGCTGGGTCAATACCGACAAGGACATCAGCTATGCCGACGGGAACAACTTCTCGAAGCTGAAGCAGTGGGGTCTTGGCCTCAACCTCGAATATGACCTGACCGATACCGTCGCGATCAAGTCGATCACGTCCTATCGCGAAGTGGACTTCAGGGCCGGGGTGGACCTCGACAACTCGCCGCTGCCGATCCTCCAGACCAGCTTCATTGTCGACCAGTATCAGTTCAGCCAGGAACTTCAGCTTACCGGTTCGGCGATGGATGGCGCGCTGAACTTCGTGCTGGGCGGCTATGGCTTCAAGGAAAAGGGCGATCTGCGCGACTTTGTGACCTTCTCGGCGGGGCTGCTCCAGGTTGATGGTCCGGGCAAGGTCGATACCGAAGCCTATGCCGGTTTCGGCCAGATCGACTGGCGCGTGAACGACCTTATCGGCATTTCGGTTGGCGCCCGCTACACCAAGGAAAACAAGCGCTATGACGGCGCGCAGGCCGACGTGAACGGCTTCAACTACAAGCTCTTCAACTGCATGGATCTCAACCCGGCGACGGGCAACCCCAGCGCTGCCTGCGCCACGGCGGTCGGCTTCCCGATCCCCAGCGAGCCGTTCCGCTACTATCCTACCTCGCCGAACAAGCAGACTTTCGACGACTTCTCCTACAAGCTTGGCGTGCAGTTGCACCCGACGGATGACGTCATGGCCTATGGCTCATTCTCGCGCGGCTACAAGACCGGCGGCTGGACCACCCGCCTGTCGAACCCGCTGCCGGTTGCCCCGACTTTTGGCGAGGAAGTGGCGGAGACCTTTGAAATCGGCGTGAAGTCGCTCCTGCTTGACCGCAGGTTGCAGCTCAATGCCGCCGCATTCACCACCAACTACAAGGGCATCCAGCTCAACTTCCAGCAAGGTGTTTCGCCGACGATTCAGAACGCCGGTGATGCGCGCATCCGCGGTTTCGAAGTGGAAATGGTCGCGGCCCCGACGAAGGGCTTCACCGTTACCGCATCGGCGGGCTACATCGACGCGTTCTACACCAACGTGCTTGCCCCTGCGCAGGTTGCGCCCAATCCGTTCCAGCTTGGCGTGCAGCGCGGTTCGGCCCTGCCCAAGGCGCCGAACTGGAAGATCAACCTGGCGCCGCGCTATGAAACCGAACTGGGCAATGGCGCCAAGGTGGTCTTGCTGGCTGACTGGACCCACACCACAAGCATGCGCAACGACACCGAAGGCACGATCCTGCTGCTGCGCCCGACGACCGACATCGTCAATGCCAGCATCCAGTATCAGGCTCCGGGCAACCAGTGGAACCTCACGGTGGGCGGCACCAACATCACCAACGAGCGTTACCTGATCACCGGTCAGGCCCAGATCGCTGGTGGTCAGATCTACGGCACCTACAACCGCCCTGCCGAATGGTACGTGCGGCTTGGGTTCGAGTTCTGATCTGACGTTTTGCGCGGGCAGGGCGCGCCCTGTGCGTTCCTGCCCGCGCACCAGTTCAAGTGGAGAGAGACGATGCCAGAGGCGGCGCACAGCGAGTTCTGGAAAGACATCAAGCCGGTGGAGAAGGTCTTCCGCGAAGGCGGGCTGCCGGAAGTCTATATGCCCAAGATCGCGGAAGGCGACGAACGCTACTGGGTGCCGATTTCCGAAACGGTGTTCTCCAAGCCGGTCTGGATCAGCCCGACCAAGAACATGTGGGCCGACGTGCTGATGAGCAAGAAGGCGGGGCTGGTGAACCGCCATTATCATCCGCACCCGATCTGGGCCTATACGATCAGCGGCAAGTGGGCCTATCTTGAACATGAATGGACCGCGACGGCGGGCGATTTCGTCTATGAGACGCCGGGTGAGAGCCACACGCTGGTCTGTTATGAGCACGAAGATCCGATGAAGGTCTTCTTCGTCGTATCCGGCCCGCTCATGTGGCTGGATGACGATGGCAACACCGTGGGCCATTACGATGTGTTCGATTACATCAAGGCCGCCCGCGAACATTATGACCGTGTCGGCATCGGTGCCGATTACGTCGATACCCTGATCCGTTGAGAGGAACGCGCGCGATGTCCGTGATGACCGCACCGCCTTCGAACAAGGCCGAAATCGTTGACGTGCCCTTCGCGCACAAGGAGCTTGTCGCCCGCCTTAGCCCAGGCGGCCGCTACATCGATGCGCAGACCGACGTCGACAGCCCGTGGGTGCCGTTCGGAGACAATGCCGCGATCAAGCACTTGGCGTTCGATGTGCGGCAGAACCTGTTCTCGAACATACTGTGGGTGAAAGGACCGGGCGTGATCGGCACGCACCTGCATCGCGGCACGATCACCATGGTCTGCCTTGAAGGCAGCGTGCGCTATCTTGAATATGACTGGGTGGCCAGTCCCGGCGGCCTGATCCTTGAGGTTCCCGGCGAAAGCCACACGCTCGTGACCGAGCATCCGCATGGGTGCAAGCTGTTTGGCTGGATGCAGGGTCCGATCGACTTCTTCGACGAGCACGGTGCTCTCGTCGAGACGGCTGACGTGTGGTGGTATATCCATCATTACGAAACCTACTGCCGCGAGCACGGTATTCCCATCAATTCCAAGCTCTATCTGTGAGCCTGACCAAGCCTGCGAGGAAACGATGGCCACGATGAAAGCGCCCCCTTCCGGGGCATACAAGATTGTCGACGTTCCCGAACTCTATGGCGATCTGATCAGGGCGAAAGGCGTGGAGGGCACCTATGTCGGTTCCTCCGAGGCGGAAAGCCCGTGGGTTCCCTTCGGGGACAACGCTGCCATCCGTCATCTGGCGTTCGACGTGCGCGAGAACGTCTATGTCAACATCCTTTGGATCAAGGGCCCCGGCGTGATCGGCACGCACAAGCACCGGGGCCGAGTCTGGGCAGTGGGTCTGGAAGGATCGTTCCGCTATCTTGAATACGACTGGGTTTGCCGTCCGGGCGATTTCATCACCGAAACACCGGGCACGGCTCATACGCTGGTGACGGATGATCCCAACGGGATGAAGGCGCTGTTCCACATGCAGGGCGCCAACGAGTTCTTTGATGAACACGGCAACCACGTGGAAACGCTCGACGTCTGGTGGTTCATGAACCATTACGAGAGCTATTGCCGCGAGCACGGCATCGCCATCAATCCCGCGCTTTACCTTTAAGGCGGGCGGCGCATGACGGTGGCTGCGATGGATGGAAAGGCCCCGGTTCCCAAGCTGCCGGGCAAGGCGGCCGGAACCTATCTGCGCAACTCCTGGTATGTTGCCGGTTGGGCATCGGAGCTTGGCGATGCGCCGCAGCAGCGGACTTTCCTGGAGGAACCGGTAGCCCTGTTCCGCGATGGTTCCGGGCTGGCGCAGGCGGTAAGCGGGCGCTGTCCGCACCGCTTTGCGCCGCTGGGCCACGGCAGCGTTGTGGATGGCGCCTTGATGTGCCCTTACCACGGGCTGCGGTTCGACGGTGCAGGGCGCTGCGTTCATAATCCGCATCCGGGCGGGCAACTGCCGGATGTGCAGATCAGGGTCTATCCGCTGGTCGAGCGTCATGCGTTGCTCTGGATATGGATGGGCGATGCGGAAAAGGCCGATTCCGCCTTGATCCCGGATTTTTCGTGGCTTTCCAACCCCAGATGGGAGGCCGTGCGCGGCTCCACCCTCGCCGAGGGGCATTACGAACTGTACAGCGACAATATCCTTGATCTCAGCCACGCGAATTTCGTTCATCCCGCACTCGTCGCCAGTGCCTTCACCGAAGGCGAGCGCAGGTTCTGGCAGGAAGGCGAGAACGTCTTTGCCGAATATGTCCGTCTTAATGATTACCTTTCGGTGGGCATTTCAGCGGTCATGGGCACCGAAGGACGCAGGCAGGACTTCTATGGTCTGGTCCGGTGGCATGCGCCAGCCGTGCTCTATTTCGACTTCCGAGCCGGAGAGCCGGGCACGCCCCGCGAGGCGTGCACCCTGCTGCCCTCGCTCCACGCCTTCACGCCGGAAACGCCCGACACGACACACTACTTCTGGGCCACCGCGCGCGACTACAAGCTGGGCGATGCCGAATTCACGGCAATGATGCGCGGCGCGCTGGAATATGCCTTCGAGCAGGAGGACATGCCGATCATCCGCGACAGTCACCGGCTGATGCGGGGCGAAGACTTCTGGGATCTGCGCCCCCTTGTCCTTGGCGGCGATGGTGGCGGCGTGCGCGCCCGGCGAATGCTGCAACGGCTCATCGAACGCGAGCGACAGGCAGGCGCTGCTGGATAAGCGCCAAGGCTTGGCATCGAGTGCGATGAAGCGCGAGTGACATGGTGACAAACAGAGGGATGCCAATGGGAACGCTTGACAAGTTCAACATCGCTGGGCGCACGGCACTCGTCACCGGCGCTGCATCGGGCATCGGTCTGGCCTATGCCGAGGCCATGGCCGAGGCCGGTGCTGCGGTGACGCTTACCGACATCGACGCGGAAGGCGCCGAACGCGAGGCGGCGCGGCTGCGCGCCGAGGGATACGAAGCTCGCGCGGACCAGCTTGATGTTTCGGACTGGGATCAGGTGGTTGCTGCATTTAATGCCCATGCCGCAGCTTATGGCGGGCTGGACATCTGCTTTGCCAATGCCGGGATCGATACCGGTGCGGGCTTCTGGAATCCGGCGGGCCATCGCAATCCTGAAGGGCAGGTCGATACCTACGATCACGAGCGCTGGAACCGCTCCATCGCGGTAAACCTCAACGGCGTCTTCTATACCGTGAGCAACGCGGTGCGGATCATGAAACAGGAAGGGCGGGCGAATGGCCGGACGGGCGGCTCGATCATCACCACCGCTTCGAATGCCGGTTTCGTGACCGAGCCGATCGTGGGTCTGCCCTACATGCCGGCCAAGGCCGGTGTTCTGCACATGGTGCGCGCGCTGGGGCTTGAACTGGCCGAGTTCGGCATCCGGATCAATGCCATCGCGCCGGGGCCGTTCGTCACCAATATCGGCGGAGGCTGGGTGAAGAAGGATCCCGTGGCTCGCGCGGCATGGGATGCCATAATTCCGCTGGGCCGGATGGCTGAAACCGACCAGATCAAGCCCCTTGCCCTGCTGCTGGCGTCCGATGCTTCCGATTACATGACCGGCAGCCACTGCGTGATCGATGGCGGCATGATGCTGGGCAAGTTCAAGTAGGGAGGCTTTGCCATGCGCGCCGCCGTGATGCAGGGCCTGCACCGGCCTTTGGCGATAGAGAACGTGCCCGATCCTGTGCCGGGCGAGGGCGATCTGGTGGTGAAGGTGGGTCGCTGCGGTATCTGCGGCTCGGACCTGCACATGACCGAAGACCCGGCCTATGGTCAGGGTGCTGGTTCCATCCTCGGCCACGAGTTCGCCGGCGAGGTGGTGGCGCTGGGCAAGGGCGTGGAGGGGCTGAAGCCCGGCGATCTCGTTGCTGTCATTCCCCTGCAAAGCTGCGGGAATTGCCACGCCTGCCGGACGGGCGCCGTGCAGTGGTGCGAGCAGTTCGGTCTGCAAGGTGGCGGCTATGCCGAATATGCCCTGACCCGCCCGAACCAGTGCGTGCGTCTGCCGGCGAGCGCCAGTCTTGCCGATGGTGCGATTGTCGAGCCGCTGGCGGTTGCCTTGCATGGCGTCGCGCTGAGCGGGATGCGCATAGGCGACAGGGTTCTTGTCGTCGGTGCGGGGCCTATCGGGCTTGCGGTTGCGTTCTGGGCGCGGCGCCTTGGCGCGGGGCGGGTGGTTGTTCAGGACATTGCCGAATGGCAGCGGAACCGCGCCTTGCAGATGGGAGCGCATGATTTCGTGGTTGACGCCGCCGACCCTGTCGGTGCCGCCCAGCGCGCACTGGGCGGCAATGCCGACGTAGTCTTCGAATGTGTTGGCGCGCCGGGGCTGATCGCGCAATGTGTGGAACAGGTGCGCAATGATGGTGCCATCGTGCTTCTTGGACTTTGTACCAAGCCCGATACCTTCAACAGCTTTGTCATGTTGTCCAAGCAGGTCCGGCTCGTGACATCGGCCTTCTTTACCCGTCAGGAATACGAAGCGGCGCTGGATGCGCTGGATCGTGGCGCAGTAGAGCCGCGGCTGCTGGTGACCGATACTATCCCGCTTGGGGCAACGCCTGAGGTGTTCGAGGGTTTGCGCAGGCGCACGCACCAGTGCAAGGTGCTGATTGATCCGGCAAACTGAATGACTTGACTGGCGGTTCCATCAGGCCGCCGCTTTCTTCGCGGAGCGGGCAACCTCTTCCGGTCAATTTATGCAATCGATTGTTGTAATCGCCATGAAGCTGTGACATGGTTCATCCCGCAAAGCCAGAAAGGCAACCGGGGGAGTGTCGGAATGAGTGCAGGCGCGGATTTCAGCGGGCCGGTGCCGGGCGTTGAGGCGGTTGGCAAGCCGCGTCCGCGGCTTTCCCTGTTGCGCATTCTTGAGATGAACCTTGGCTTTCTGGGCCTTCAGTTCAGCTTCGGCCTGCAACAGGGGAACATGGGGCCGATCTACAGCTATCTTGGCGCCGACGAGGCGCAATTGCCGTTGCTCCAGCTTGCGGGGCCGATCACGGGCCTGGTGGTCCAGCCGATCATCGGCGCGATGAGCGACCGGACCGACAGCCGCTGGGGGCGGCGCACGCCCTATTTCCTGATCGGTGCGGTGCTCTGCGCCCTTGGCCTGTTCTTCATGCCGTTGTCCTCCTCGATCCTCATGGCCATGTCGCTGCTCTGGATTCTGGATGCGGGCAACAACATCACGATGGAGCCTTACCGGGCCTATGTCTCGGACCGTCTCAATCCCGATCAGAGGCAGCTCGGCTTTCTCTCGCAAAGCGCCTTTACCGGTCTGGCGCAGATGCTGGCCTTTCTCACCCCTTCGCTGCTGGTGGGGCTGGGCATGGATCAGGACTGGGTGGACGATCACGGCATTCCCTATACCGTGCGCGTCGTGTTCATGGTGGGGGCGGCGCTGTCGCTTGTGACCATCCTCTGGTCCATCGTGCGCGTGCCGGAACTTCCGCTCTCGCAGGCCGAACGCGATCATATTCGCGCGCAGCCGAAGGGTGCTTGGGCAACGCTGCGCGAAATCGGCGCCGCGATCATCGAAATGCCGCAGGCCATGCGCAAGCTTGGCCTGATGAGCCTGTTCCAGTGGGCGGGCATGTCCGGTTACTGGACTTATGCGGTCTATTCGATGAGCCGGTCGGTCTATGGCACGACCGATGTGCACAGCAGTGCGTTCCATTCCGCCGTGCTGACCAACGGCGAAGTGGCGGCATTCTACAACGCGGTCGCCTTTGTCACCGCATTTGCCATGGTCCCGCTGGCCCGGCGCATCGGGCCGGGGCCGCTTCATGCGCTGTGCCTGTTTGCCGGAGGGCTGGGAATGGCCGTTTTGCCCAACGTGACCGACAAGGCCCTGCTTTTCGTTCCAGCAATCGGCATCGGACTGGCCTGGGGGAGCATCATGGGCAATCCCTATGCCATCCTGACCAATGCGATCCCGCCTGCCCGCACCGGCGTTTACATGGGCATCTTCAACATGATGATCGTCATTCCCATGCTGATCTTCGCGGTGGTGATGAGCAGGCTGGATCTCGGCTTCGTTGCGCTTGGCTTCGATGCCTACAAGCAGGTGCTGGGCGGTGATCCGCGCAACATGCTGATGTTTTGCGGTGCGAGCCTTGGGCTGGCGGGTCTTTCGGTGCTCTGGGTCCGCGAAGGGCGGGCAAGCGCGGTTGCACATCAGGCTCTGGCGGCTGCATGATGGCACGGATCGTCACGCTTGATGCAGGCCAGGGCACGATGGCCTGGGAACTGCGCGGGGATGCAGGCGTGCCGCTATGGCGCCACTTCGGGCCGCGGGCGGAGGTGGCAGGGTTGGCACCGTTGGCCGATGAGCGCACACCCGCATCCTTCTCGCTCGACCATGATGTTCCGCTGACGATTGCGCCCGTGGGCGGGCAGGGCTGGTTCGGGCCGGAACAGGTTCGTCTGCGTCGCGAAGGTGCGGCGCTTGCACTGACTTTTGCGCTCGCCGATTGCAGGGTCGAACACGATTGCGCCCTGTTCATCCTGCGTGATGGAGTGGCAGGGGTGGAACTCAGCCTGTCATTCCGTATCAAGGGCAGGGCGTGGACCTGTGCAAACAGCCTGCGCAATGTGGGCGATGCGCCCTTCGAAGTGGAATGGCTGGCCAGCGTTCTTGTGCCGGTGGCCGCCGAGGCGCGCGAGATTGTCTCATGGCGCGGCCGCCACAATGCCGAGCTGGTCGAGTGCCGCGATCCCATGCCGGGGCAGATCTGGCTGCGCGAGGGGCGCAGGGGCATTTCCGGCCATGGCGGCCCAGCCGGATGCTACATTCTTGATGAAGGCGCGGGTTTTGCCAGCGGCACCGTGCGTGCCTTGCAACTGGCGTGGTCGGGCGACAGCCGTTTGGCCGTGGAGCGTGACGACGAAGGGTTCTGGATCGCCAGCGCCGGGGCGGTGCTTCAGCCAGGAGAAGTGCAGTTGCAGCCGGGCGAGGAATGGTCAGCCCCCGATGCCATCGTGGCGGTATCGTGCGACGGTCGCAACGCAGCCGCCGCCGCCTTCCACGATGCCGTGCGTGCCCGTTTGTGCTGGCCGGGAGAGGCAATGCGGCCAAGGCCGGTTCATCTCAATTCGTGGGAAGCCTGTTACTTTGACCATGACGAGGAGCGCATCATCGCGCTGGCCGAGGCCGCCGCGGCAATAGGCGTTGAGCGCTTCATCCTTGACGACGGCTGGTTTGCGGGGCGCCGCGATGATGCTGCCGGGCTGGGCGACTGGACCGCCGATCCGGCAAAGTATCCGCGCGGGCTTCTGCCACTGGCCGAGCGTGTGAAGGCGCTTGGCATGGAGTTCGGCCTTTGGGTCGAACCGGAAATGATCAATCCCGACAGCGATCTTTATCGCGCCCGACCCGACTGGGCACTGGCGCTTGGCGGGCTTGGCCGTCCGACCGCGCGCAACCAGCTTGTGCTCGACATGCGTCGCGGGGACGTGCGCGATTACCTGTTCGGGTGCATCGACCGGCTGCTTTCGCACTTGCCCATCAGCTATCTCAAGTGGGATCACAACCGCGACCTTGCCCCCGCTGGCGGCGCTGCGCAGGTGCGCGGGACATATGCTCTGATGGCGCGGGTTCGCGCTGCGCATCCTCATGTCGAAATAGAAGCCTGCGCCGGGGGCGGCGGACGTAACGATGCGGGCATGGCGGATTTCTGCCATCGCTGGTGGACCAGCGACAACATCGATGCCGCAAGCCGCATCGCCATCCAGCGCGGCTTTCTGGCATTCCTTCCGCCGGAAGTCATGGGATCGCATATTGCGGCAAGCCCGGCTCATGCAACCGGGCGGCGCCATGCGCTGGGCTTTCGTGCAGCAATGGCCATGTGCGGGCACCTTGGCGTGGAAATGGACCCGCGCACACTTTCCGATACCGAACGCGCCGAACTTGCGGGCTGGATCGCGTTTCACAAGCAATGGCGCGGCCTGCTGCATCCTGGCAGCGTTTGGCTGGGTGAAGGGGCTGACGGGCTGGTCTGGCAGGCGCAGGGCAACGAGCACGAGGTGCTGCTGTTCGTCATCCGGGCAGCGCCGCCGCAGGATCGTCGTCCGCAGCCGCTGCCGCTGCCGTTCGCGGGAGCGCAAGGCCACTGGCAGGTCCAGTTGCTGCGCGTCGGTGGCGGAGAGGGCGGACATGCCAGCCACAGCGCCCCGTTCTTCGATGCGATGGTGCAGGCACCACTGGCCATCCCGGCAAGCTGGCTGGCGCGCCATGGTTTGTCACTTCCGCCAACGAAGGCCGAAACCGTTCTTGTCTATCACCTTTGGCGCACAGTCTGACGGTCACACGTTCAAAGCCAATCAGAAAGTCCTTCATGTCCGAGATTCTCGTCCATTCCGATGCCAAGGCCGCCTTCGGTGCGACCCGCTGGGAACCTTGCGCTTTTGCTGCGCCCAAGCGCATCCCGATCATCGGTGCGGACCAAGTCGTCAGGCTGTTTGCCGACCTCGATCTGTGGGACTGCTGGCCGCTGGCGCACGAGGACGGCCGGACCGTCAGCCATCAGGGGCGAAACTGGTGGTTCTTTCTTTCAGCGCCGGCCTTTCCTGATCCCGTGGACCGCCATGGCCATGCCCGTATCCGGTTGCTGTCGCTTGGCGCTGATGGCTGGCACGATCACGGCAATGCCTTCCCCGACGGATTTACCCCCGGCAGCCGCGAATGGGCAGGCTCATGTGTCCTGATGGACGATGGCGTGACGGTGCAGCATTTCTTCACCGCATCGGGCCGCCGTGGTGAGCCAGCGCCCACCTTCGAACAGCGCCTGTTCGCAAGCGAAGGGCGATTGGGCACTGATGGGCCCGGTGACTGGCAGGTTCCGCGCGAAATCGTTGAAGCCGATGGTGTGCGCTATGTGCTCGACCGGCAGGACAAGGGCGCGCCGGGCCTTATCAAGGGGTTCCGCGATCCGGCCTGGCTGCGCGATCCCGCAACCGGCAAGGCGCACCTGTTGTTCACCGGCAGCGCGGCATGGTCGAACCATGCTTTCAACGGGGTGATCGGCATTGCCACACTGGAACACGGCGAATGGCGTCTCGGCGATCCGCTGGTCGAGGCCGTGGGAGTGAACAACGAGCTGGAGCGGCCGCACGTGGTGATCCGCGACGGGCGTTATTACCTGTTCTGGTCAACCCAGACTCACACCTTTGCGCCCGATGCGGCGGCCGGGCCCAATGGCCTTTATGGCATGGTTTCCGAGAGCATCGAAGGCCCCTGGCGTCCGGTCAACACGGGGGGGCTGGTCGCGGCAAACCCGGACGCAGAGCCGAAGCAAACCTACAGCTGGTGGGTTACGGGTGAGGGCGAAGTGTGGAGCTTCGTTGACTACTGGGGTATGGCCGGTCGCACGCTTGCCGATCATCCCGAATTGCTGCGCGGCAATTTCGGCGGAATCCCTGCGCCGCGCTTCTGTCTGGAGTTTGACGGCGACCGGGTTTTGGTGGCCTGATCGCTGACGCCTTAGCGAATGCCCGCCCGTTCAATAGTGGTCTTTGCGCAGGGGCAGCCGCCCATAGCCGCCAGACGGCTTTCGTGCGATCAGGCGCTTTCGCGCACTATCAGTTCGGGTTGCATAACCGTAGAAGGCGCGTCCTCGCCCGCGATCCGGCGTTGGAGTGCGGCAACCATGGCCTTGGCACCTGCCGCAATATCCTGACGCACCGTGGTCAACTGAGGGACCATGCGGGACGCAATCGGCAGGTCGTCGAAGCCGGTGACGGCCACTTCATCGGGCACGCTCCGGCCGCGTTCATGCAGCAGCCGGATCGTGGTCATCGCGATGATGTCGGATGCGCAGACGATGCCGTCCACTGCCTTGCCAAGCTGATCCAGATGTCCGGCAATCTGGTCCGCCATCTCGTCGCTTGCAAGATGCGTGGAGAAGGGCTGAAGACTGGCACCTGCTACGGCAGATACGGCACTGTTTGCGCCATGAAGCCGGTCGGCGATCTCCGGGCCATTGGTATCTCCAAAGAACGCCAGACGCCGTGCGCCTCTCTTCAGAAGGTGTTCGGCGGCAAGCCTTCCGCCGGCAGCGTTGTCGACCCCGACCGTGCACTGCACCTGACCTTCGCGATGGCTGCCCCAGACAACCAGCGGCCGGTATTCGCGCGCGACACGTTCGATCACTGCGCTCTGGTTCGACTGACCGATCACGAATGCGCCATCGAGCATTCCCGAATCGACGATGCGGTCCAGCCATTCGTCATCACCGGGAATGACGCGCGAAAGCATGATGTCATGTCCGCTTTCGGTAAGTTCATCAGCCAGATAGCCGAACAGGGTCATGAAGAACGGGTCGGAAATGTGCTGGCGGCGTTCGTGGCCCAGGGGGATGACCACACCGATCACGCCTGTCTGCTGTGTGCGCAGGCGCCGAGCCATCTGGTTCGGTCGAAACCCATGTTCGCGGGCCAGCGCCTGAATGCGCTCGCGCGTTTCCTTGTTGACCAGCGACTTGTTTGCAAGCGCGCGCGATACGGTCCCAGCCGAAACGCCCGCCATGCGCGCGAGTTCGGCGATATTCCTGATCTTTTGCGGCTTGTGCGCGTCGTTCATCGCAAGAGGTGTTCCTCGGTGAATGCAGGGTTTTCCCCGCCCCGGTTCCGTTCGGCCGGTGTGATGGAGCGCATTACCAGCGAATGTCAACCGGAATGGACCAAGCTTTCCGGCGTTGCAGACGCTTTAGGTGTTGCGCGAGTGCAACGAGATCATCTTCGTCGCGGCTTCGGATACAATCGATTGCGAAAAGGATTGCAAACGATTGTATCACAGATTAACAAGCCCTGACTGATTCCTGCAAACGACGCAGGAGCTTTTTGGCGGGAGGAAATATGAAGCTGTCTCCACTTTATGCCTGTGCATCGTTCGTTGCGCTTTCCGCAGCGCTTGGTGCCGCGCCGGTCATGGCGCAGGATGCCGCGCAGAGCGACGCCGCGCCCGAAGCTGTCGGGCTAGACGCCATCGTCGTGACGGCATCGGGCCGCGACAAGACCCAGCTCAACAGTGCAATTTCGGTCAGCTCGATTTCGGCTGACACGATCCAGGCAATCCGCCCGACTTCGGAAGCTGAAGTTTTCCGCGCCATTCCGGGCATTCAGGTTGCGGGCACGGCCGGTCCGGGCGGCAACTCGAACATTGCGGTTCGCGGTCTTCCCGTAGCGACGGGCGGTTCGCCCTTCGTGCAGATCCAGGAAGATGGCCTGCCGACCGTCCTGTTTGGCGATATCCAGTTCGGCAACAACGACTACTGGACCCGATTCGATGCCTCGGTCGCCAATGTCGAGGGCGTGCGCGGCGGTTCCGCCGGCACTTTTGCCTCGCAGGCACCGGGCGCGGTCATCAACTACATCAGCCACACCGGCAAGCAGGAAGGCGGTTACGTCTCGATCAACCGCGGTCTGGGCTATGACGAGACGCGCGTCGACTTCCGTTATGGCGGCCCGATCAACGACACCCTTTATTTCCACGTCGGCGGCTTCGTGAAGAACGGCCGTGGTCCGCTCCAGATGGATTACACGGTGTCCGATTCCTTCCAGGTCAAGGGTAGCGTCACGAAGGAGTTCGATGAAGGCCGCGGCTACTTTCGCGTGCTCTTCAAGGTGGCCGATACGCAGGAGCCGAACTATACCGGCTCGCCAGCTCTGGCCACGGTCAACGGGCGCAAGATCAGCAATGTGCGTGCCTTCCCCGGTTTCGATGGGCGTGAAAGCTCGAACTATTCGATCTACAATCAGGACTTCCTGATCTACAATCGTGAGGGCAACCTTGAGCGTGTCCGCATGGACGGCATCACCACCAAGGCAACATCGTTCGGCGGCCAGTTCCACTACGAGTTCGACGGCGGGATCACCGTCGACAACAATATGCGCTATACCGACATGAGTGGCGCCTTTGCTTCGCCGTTCCTGAACGTGGCGCGGACATCTTCGGTTCTTGGCTCGACGGTCAACGGACGGACGGTGGCTGCCATTCGCTATGCCAGCGGCCCAAAGGCGGGGCAGCTCTTCACCGACACCTATCTCGACAACAACGTGAACGTGCGCACCAACATCCGCGACATTGGCAGCTTTGCCAATGATCTGACTGTTGCGGGCAAGTTCGATGTGGCAAGCGGCAAGCTGACCACCCGCGCTGGTCTGTTTTTTATGAACCAGAAGATCGCGATGGACTGGCACGTCAACAAGTCGCTGCGCGAACTGAACGGCGACAATCCCTCGCAGCTCGACCTGTTCGACAGTGCGGGCAACAAGCTGACTCAGGCGGGCCAGTCGGGCTACAACAACAACTGGGGTGAATGCTGCGCGCGCGACTATGATCTGTCCTACGCCAACACTGCGCCCTATCTCTCGCTCGATTTCGATCATGACCAGTTCGGGGTCGATGGCTCGGTGCGCTTCGAGCGCGTGAAGGCCAGTGGCTATGCCATCGGCGGCGGTTCGGAGTTTCTGGTCAACAGCGGAGGCGTGAACATCCCCACGATAACCGCCAACGGTGTGCGCGAGAACCTCGACTATACCCGCAGCTATACATCTTGGACGGTGGGCGCCCTGTTCAAGGCCACCCCGAACATCACGATCTTTGCGCGCACCTCGCGCGGCGGCCGCTTCAACAGCGATCGTCAGACGCTGGGCGGCAAGATCCGCAACGACGGGGCACTGTGCACTTCCGCCGATATCGGGCGCAATGGCTGCTCGGCTGATGGCGTGACGCCCTCGGTCGATTTCGTGACCCAGCACGAACTGGGTGTGAAGAGCCGCGGTGATCTGCTGGGCGGCAGGTTCACGATGGAAATGACGCTGCTCAAGGGCAACTTCAAGCAATCGACCTACGAACTTTCGGCAACCCGCTGCCCCGGCGGTTCGGGTGGATGCGTGATCGACGCCAAGTTCAAGTCGACCGGCGCGGAGTTCTTCGCAACCTATCGCAACGGCGGCTTCAGCTTCACCGGCAACGCCACCTATTCGAAGGCGCGCCGCCAGGCTGCCGGGGCAACCGCGTTCAGCCGTGCACCGGGCCTGCCGGATCTGATCTATACCGCATCGGCCAACTATGACTTCGGTGATCTGGTCACGCTGGGCCTTGCGGTCACGGGCCAGACCAGCTCGATCGATGATGCCGGTTTCGAGTATCCGGGCAACGCGATCTTCAACCCGTCGATCCGCGTCTATCCCATCCGCAACCTCGAACTCGGATTGCAGGTTTACAACGTGTTCAACACGTTCGACCTGCGCGGTAACGGCAACGTGGTCGATCCGTCGGTTTCGCCCACGGTCATCTCCGGCGCTCCGGCACTTGGCCGCACGGTGTCGGCCTCGGTCCGTTACAACTTCTGATGCCGGGCATGGCGGCGCCCTGCAAAGGTGCGCTGCCATCCCCGCTTCGGGTCGCAAGGCAGGGCGGGCTGAGTGCGCGACGCGCCTCTGCCCGCCATTGTCTTCGGGTTCACGTTTCCACATCGCCGCAAGAGCGATAGGGAGCGACTGACGAGAGGGCGCTAGGCAAAGGCAGGCCGCATGACAAATCCCGACCTTCTGATCCGCAGCATTGCCATTGTGGGAGGCGGCACGGCAGGCTGGATGACAGCCGCGGCCCTCGCACAGGCGCTCAGGCACAATTGCGCCATCACGCTGATCGAATCCGACGAGATCGGGACTGTCGGCGTGGGAGAGGCAACCATTCCGCCGATCCGCACCTTCAACGAGACCTTGCAGATCGACGAGCGCGAATTTGTTCGCAGAACGCAGGGTTCATTCAAGCTCGGCATCGAGTTCGTCAACTGGGGCAGCCTCGGTAACCGCTATTTTCACCCGTTCGGACCGCACGGGCGCGCCTTCGACATTGTCAGCCTGCACCACTACTGGTTGCGTGCGAGGGAGGCCGGAGAAAGAGCGCCGCTCGACGATCACTCCATGGCGTGGGCGCTGGCGAAGGAAAATCGCTTCGCCCGGCCATCGCCCGATCAGCGGCACGTTCTTTCAACTTTCGACTATGCCTATCACTTCGACGCCGGACTCTATGCCCGGTTCCTGCGCGAATATGCCGAAGCGAAGGGCGTTGTGCGGATCGAGGGCAAGGTCGCAAGCGTTGGCCAGAACGCCGAGAACGGCTTTGTCACCGGTGTGACACTGGAGGACGGACGCACGATCGATGCAGAACTTTTCGTGGACTGCTCCGGTTTTCGTGGCCTGCTGATCGAGGGGGCTTTGAAGGCGGGCTATGAGGACTGGACTCACTGGCTGCCCTGTGACCGGGCGGTGGCCGTGCCGTGCGAGAATGCCGGGCCGCTCACGCCCTACACGCGATCGACCGCGCAGGAAGCGGGCTGGCAATGGCGCATTCCCCTGCAACATCGCACGGGCAACGGCTACGTGTTTTGCAGCCATTTCCTGTCCGAGGAGGAGGCCGCAGTCAGGCTGATGGCGCGTCTTGACGGAAAGGCGCTTGGCGAACCGCGCCCGCTGCGCTTCGTGACAGGACGGCGCAAGGCGTTCTGGGACAGGAATGTCGTGGCGGTGGGGTTGTCGAGCGGCTTCATGGAGCCGCTCGAATCCACATCGATCCACCTCATTCAGGCCGGCATTTCCAAGCTGCTCGCGCTTTTTCCCGATCGCACTTTCGATCCGCTGGTGATCGAGGAATACAACAGGATCGCGGTCAACGAGTTCGAGCGCATCCGCGATTTCCTGATTCTGCATTACAAGCTGACCACCCGCACCGACAGCGAGCTTTGGCGCTATTGTGCGAACATGCCTGTCCCCGATACGCTTCTCACCAAGATCGAGCATTTCCGCCGCTATGGCAGACTGGTGCAGCGCGATGCCGATCTGTTCGGCGCGCCATCGTGGCTTGCGGTGCATGTGGGGCAGGACAATATTCCGGAGCGCACCGATCCGCTGGCCGATTATCGTGGCATCGACGGGCGCGACTGGCTGGCAAAGCTGCGCGCGGCAATGCACCACGCCGCCTTGCAGCAGCCAGCGCATGAGGACTTCATCGCCGCCCATTGCAAGGCGGGATAGAGATCAGGCGTGAGCGAGGGGCATGCCCTGATGCAGCAGGCCGTCATGCTGCGCGAGGCGCAGGACATGGCAGGCGCGATCGAGGCGATCAGGGGCGCACATCGCCTTGCGCCCGATGATCCGAACATTGCCCTCGGCCTCGCGCAGATTTCCTTCGAGGCCGGACTGCCCGCTGCCACGCTCTATGCCCGCGCCGCAGACCTTGCGCAGGGCCGCCTTGATGTTCAACGCAGCCACGCCGTCGCGCTGGCCGCCGAAGGCGCGGTGGCCGAAGCTGATGCATTGCTGGCGCGCCTGCTCGAAAGCTATCCCGGATGGATCGAGGGGCATCGCTGCCTGTCCGGAATACGGACCACCGCAGGCGATCCGGATTTCGCTCGCAGTTTTGCCGAAGCGGTGCAGCGCAGACCCGAAGACTTTGCGCTGCGCATGGCATGGTTTCATGTTCTGGCAACTGCCCGCCAGTGGGAGCCTGCCCGGCAGGTCATTGCCGAGGCTGAGGCTGCGCTGGGCGAGCGTCAGGCATCTCTTCTGGGCAAGCTGTTCATCGCCAGCGAAAGCGGCGAAGAGGCGGACAATCCGGCCCTGTTCGATGGCGTTGAGCAAATCGCTGACGTTGGACTGGACATTGCCCGCGCGCGCCACTTCCTGCGCACGGGGCAGGCCGCCCGCGCGCGCGATGTCTGTGCGCGGCACCTTGGCGCGCCGACCATCCGCGCTTTCTGGGCCTATCTTTCGCTCGCATGGCGATTGCTGGATGACGCGCGTGCCGACTGGCTCGATGGCGGGATGCGCCATGTGTGCCATTACGATCTGGACTTCACCGCTGATGAGTTGACCCGGCTTTCCGCCTGCCTGCGCTCGCTCCACACGATGCAGCAGCCGTGGCATGAGCAATCGGTGCGGGGCGGAACGCAGACCGAACGGCCGCTTCTGCTGCGGCTCGATCCGGTCATTGCCGGTGTTCGCCGCAAGATCGAGGCAGCGGTGCGCAGCTACATTGCACGTCTGCCACCGCCCGATCCTGCGCACCCGCTGCTTGCGGCACCGCGCGGCCTGTTCCGCTTCGCCGGGAGCTGGTCGGTGCGGCTGCGTCCTGGCGGCTATCATGCGGTGCACACCCATCCGATGGGCTGGATCTCTTCGGCGCTTTACGTGACCGTGCCCCGGCCGGAACAGCGCGGCCCGGCGCCTGCCGGAAATCTGCACTTCGGTGCGCCCCCGCCAGAACTCGCCCTGCCGCTTGAACCCTATGGCGAAATTGTGCCCCAGCCGGGCAGGCTGGCCCTATTCCCGTCCACCATGTGGCATGGCACGGTGCCCTTCGATGATGGCGAACGCATGACCATCGCCTTCGATATCGTTCCCGTCATGAAAGCCTGAAAGATGCGCCCGCGTTATCATTATGCCCCGGCCGCCAACTGGCTCAGCGATCCCAACGGGTTGGTCTGGGCCAATGGCGAATGGCACATGTTCTATCAGTATAACCCGTTTGGCGAAGATTGGGGGCACATGTCGTGGGGCCATGCCACGAGCCGCGATCTGGCGCGCTGGCAGGAACTGCCTGTGGCGCTGGAAGAGGCGGACAGCACGATGATCTTTTCCGGTTCGGCGGTGATTGATCGCGATGATACAGCCGGGTTCGGGCACGGGGCCATGATCGCCGTCTATACCGGTGCGCGGACGGACCGGCAGCACCAGTTCCAGTGCATTGCCGCCAGCACCGATTGCGGACGAACCTTTGCGAAGTTTGCCGGCAATCCCGTTCTCGACAGGCAGATGGCTGATTTTCGCGATCCCAATGTCTTCTGGCATGCGCCATCGGGCCAGTGGGTCATGGTGGTGGTCCTTTCCGACGAGAACCGTGCCTTGCTCTACGGCTCGGTCGATCTGAAGCGCTGGCACGAACTTTCGCAGATCCCGCAGGACGGCGCGCCGGGGCATTTGTGGGAATGCCCTTTTCTGATTCAGCTTCCGGTCGAGGGAACGGACGCGACGCGCTGGCTGTTCAAGGTGGACGTGCTTTCAGGCGCGCCGGGATCGGGTGCGCTCTATCGTGTCGGCCAGTTCGACGGGGTGCGGTTCGTGCCTGAAACGGGCTGGCAGGTGGCCGACCATGGTGACGAGTTCTATGCCGCAATCGGCTGGATGGAACCACGCGATGCGGCGGGGCGTCCGGCATGGATTGCGTGGATGGGCAATCATGCCGTGCAGAAGCACTTGCCCCAGCAGGGCTGGCGGGGCGCGATGAGCCTGCCGCGCAGGCTGTCGCTTCGCCAATCAGGCGGGGGATTTAAGCTTGTGCAGCAGATTGAACCGGCGTGTCGTGCCCTGTTCGGCGCGGCAGAGCCTTTGCTGCTGGCGCAAGGGTGCTCTCCGCTGGCATCGGCCGCCCTTATAGAACTGCCCGCAGAGCAGGATGTGCGCCTTGATCTGGCGGATTATCTGGGACGCAGCATTTCGTGCAGCATAGCAGGCGGCGTGCTGGCCGTTCAACGCACCGATCCCGTAACCCCGCAGCTTGATCGAAGCTGCAAAATGCACCTTGGCACGGGGCCGGTGGAGTTGTGGATCGACAGCGGCAGCATCGAAGTGATCGCCAATGGCGGGGCGCAGTGCCTCACCTTGCAGCACCGTATGGCGGGCGAAGCCTATGCGATGCGGGGCGAGGGTTTCGCTAGATTTCGCTATCTGCTTAGCAGCGCCTGACGGCCCAGTTCGATGGCGCCGGTAATGCCGGCATCGTCGCCAAGGCCGGGAGTGACGATATAGCGCTCAAGCCCCGGATCAAGCCGGGGATGGCGCACATATCCGGCCAGTGCTCTTTCGGTCTGCTCGCGAACGGCCTCGATCAGTCCGGCAGCCTTCATCACTCCGCCACCGAAGATCAGCCGGTCGGGCATGTGCAGCAGGACCAGTGTGCTGGCAAGGTGCGCGATATAGCCCGCGACGAGATCGACTTCTTCCGGGCCGAGCCGGTCGAGACTTTTGCCCCAGCGCTGCTCGATGGCTGGCCCGCAGGCCAGCCCTTCGAGGCAATTGCCATGAAACGGGCAGATGCCCTCGAACGCATCGCGCGAGCGGTCATGCGGGGGGCGGATGTGCCCGCTTTCGAAGTGGGAAATGCCCATGATTGATCGCCCTTCATGGACAACGCCCGTGCCGATGCCCGTGCCGATGGTGGTATAGGCCAGGGTGCGGCAGCCTTGGCCTGCACCTTCGAGCCATTCTCCGATGGCCGCACCGTTCACGTCGGTATCAACCTTGATCGGCGCCCCGAAGCTGCCAAGCGCATCGTGAAAGCGCGCCCCCGCCCAGCCCGGCTTGGGGGTGGTGGTAAAGGTGCCATAAGCTGCCGAGCAGGGATCAATGTCAATCGGCCCGAAGCTCGCCACGCCAAAGGCGGAAATGGGACCATGCTGCGCGCTGCTTTCGGCAAAGAAGCTCTGCATTGCAGGCCAGGTCTGCTCAGGCGTGTTGGTGGGAATGCGCACGCGGGCGAGGATAGTGCCATCGCGCCGTGCCAGCGCGAGCACGAACTTGGTGCCGCCTGCCTCGACCGCTCCGATCAGACCCTCCTCGCTCATGCCGTCATCCTCTTGTTCTGCAAGCTCACGCTGCGACGTTGCAGAAACCGCGCATGACTGCAATCGATGCGCATACGAATATTGCTGGGGTTGAAGGCCAGTTCCGTCGTTCTGCGGCTGCCAAATTGTGCGCTGGCCCCTAAAGTGCGGCAACACCCTCTCTCACGGACATTGAAACGCGATGACAACGCCCGATACCGCCGCAGGCAAGATGTCCACTCCGGATGCGGCCGCCGTTCCGTGGTGGCGCGGCGCAGCGATTTACCAGATCTATCCGCGCAGCTTCTGCGATTCCAACGGGGACGGCATTGGCGATCTGCCGGGCATTACGTCACGGCTCGATCATGTTGCGCGTCTTGGCGTCGATGCCATTTGGGTTTCGCCGTTCTTCACCTCTCCGATGAAGGATTTCGGCTACGACGTGGCCGATTACTGCGGCATCGATCCCATCTTCGGCACGCTTGACGATTTCGATGCCATGGTGACGCGCGCGCACGAGCTGGGGCTGAAGGTCACGATCGATCAGGTCTATGCCCATACATCTGACCAGCACCCATGGTTCGCGCAAAGCAGGCAGGATCGGACCAACCCCAAGGCCGACTGGTATGTCTGGGCCGATCCCAAGCCCGACGGCTCGCCGCCGTCGAACTGGCAATCTGTGTTCGGCGGCCCCGCGTGGACATGGGATGCGCGTCGGCGACAGTATTACCTGCACAACTTTCTTTCCAGCCAGCCTCAGATCAACGCGCACAACCCGCAGGTGCAGGAGGCTCTGCTTGGCGTAATGCGTTTCTGGCTTGATCGCGGGGTCGATGGCTTCCGGCTCGATGCGCTGAACTTCCTGATGCACGACCAGACCCTGCGCGACAATCCGCCGGCGCCCGACGATGGCCGCCGCAAGACGCGCCCGTTCGACTACCAGCTAAAGCTCTACAACCAGTCGCACCCCGACATCATCCGTTTCATCCGGCGTGTGCGAAGGCTTTGCGATGAATATGGAGCGGTGTTCACCGTTGCCGAAGTGGGCGGCGATCTGGCCGAGACCGAGATGAAGGCCTTCACGGCCGGTAACGACCATCTCAACAGCGCCTATGGCTTTGACTTTCTCTATGCCGACAGGCTGACTCCGGGAATCGTGAAGCAAGCAGTCGAGAAATGGCCCGATGCGCCGGGGATTGGCTGGCCAAGCTGGGCTTTCGAAAACCACGATGCGCCGCGCGCGCTTTCGCGGTGGTGCGCTCCTGAGCACCGCGAGGCGTTCGCGCGGGTCAAGGCCATGCTCTTTGCATCGCTGCGGGGGAACATCATCGTCTATCAGGGCGAGGAACTGGGCCTCGTGCAGGTCGACATCCCTTACGAGCAGTTGCAGGATCCCGAAGCGATCGCGAACTGGCCGCTGACACTTTCGCGCGATGGTGCGCGCACGCCGATGCCATGGGCGGTGCAGGCAGCGCAAGGCGGGTTCAGCGCGAGTGCGCCGTGGTTGCCGCTGGGCGAAGAGAACCTTGCACAGGCGGTCGATCGTCAGAAAGCAGATGCTGATTCGCTGCTCAACCTGACGACACGCCTGCTGGCGCTGCGGCGCGCCAATCCGGCTATGCGGATCGGCAGCTGCGATGTTCTCCATGCAGACGAATGCCTGCTTGTCATCCGGCGGGTTTCCGGTAAACAATCGATTGCAGGATTGTTCAACCTTGCGTCGTTTCCGGTAGTCTGGCCGCAGGAACTGGCGCTTGACGGACAGGAACTCGCGTCGGTCAACGGCGCGGCAATCGGGCGGCTCCCGCCATTCGGCGCGCTGC
Source organism: Novosphingobium meiothermophilum (assembly GCF_003171715.1). Classification (GTDB taxonomy): domain Bacteria; phylum Pseudomonadota; class Alphaproteobacteria; order Sphingomonadales; family Sphingomonadaceae; genus Novosphingobium; species Novosphingobium meiothermophilum. The sequence goes on from NZ_QGHL01000007.1 coordinate 435,791, forward strand.
TGATCGAAGAGAGGATCTGATGCGCTATACCTTGATGCTTGCAGCGCCGCTGGCGCTGGCGCTTTCGTGCGCCTTCATAACGCCCGCAGTGGCCGAAACCGTTACCGCTTCATCCCCGGACGGCACACTTGTCGTGACCGTGACGACCGATGCCGACGGACGCCCGACCTACAGCCTCAGCCGCAAGGGCAGGCTGCTCATCGGCGCGTCAATGCTCGGCTTCATTCCCAGCGACGGACCCACGATGCAGCGCGGCAACAGGATCGTCGGTCACGAGACGGGTGGCGGCAAGGAAACATGGGAACAGCCATGGGGCGAGCGCCGCTTCGTCAACGATCATCACAATGAACTGCTGGTGCGTTTCGAGCAGGTGCCGGATTGGGGTGGGCGGCGCATGAACGTGCGCTTCCGGCTGTTCAACGATGGTTTCGGCTTCCGCTACGAAATCCCGGAACAGCCCGCAATGAAGGTGATGAGGATCGCCGATGAACTGACCGAGTTCAACATCGCGCAGAACGGCACGGCGTGGTGGATCCCCGGCGGCGAATGGAACCGTTACGAACAGGTCTATCAGAAAACCCCGATCGACGGCGTATCCACTGCACACACGCCCATCACCATGAAGCTGGCGGACGGAACCCACCTTGCGTTCCATGAGGCTGCACTGGTCGATTATTCGGCCATGTGGTTCAAGCGCCAGACCGGCACCGCGTTCCGCACCACGCTTTCGCCTTCGGGCAACGGGCCGAAGGTGGTGCGTGCGCTGCCTTTCAACACGCCGTGGCGCAGCTTGCGCATTGCCGACGGTGCCAGGGGGCTGGTCGAGAACGATCTGGAACTCAATCTGAATGAGCCGAACCGTCTGGGAGATGTTTCGTGGTTCAAGCCGATGAAATACATCGGCATCTGGTGGGGCATGATCCGGGGGGACTGGTCATGGGCCGAAGGCCCCAACCACGGCGCCACTACCACGAGGGCAAAGCAGTATATCGATTTCGCCGCTAAGCACGGGTTTGGGGGCGTGCTTGTCGAAGGCTGGGACAAGGGCTGGAACGGCACCTGGTTCGGAAACGGCAGGGATTTCAGTTACACCGAGGCCACGCCCGACTTCGACCTTGAAGCGGTGGCCAGATATGGCGCCCAAAAGGGCGTGATGCTGATCGGCCATCACGAGACCGGCGGCAACATCGCCAATTATGAAGCGCAGCTTGATGATGCGATGAAGCTTTATGACCGGCTTGGCGTGCGCGCCGTGAAAACGGGTTACGTCGCCGATGCGGGCGGCATTCTGGCTCCCGGTGATGCGCCGGGCACCTACCGGGCCGAGTATCACGACGGGCAACGCGCGGTGCAGCATCATCTCAAGGTCGTGCAGACTGCGGCAAGATACCGCATCGCCATCAATGCGCACGAACCGGTGAAGGATACCGGCTTGCGCCGCACCTATCCCAACTGGATCGACCGCGAAGGCGCGCGGGGCATGGAATACAATGCGTGGGGCCAGTTTGCCAACGGCCCGGACCACGAACCGACGCTGGTCTATACCCGGATGCTGTCCGGTCCGATGGACTTCACGCCGGGCGTTCTCAGCCTTGAGGGTGCCAACAAGGTGCCGCTGGCATCGACGCTCGCCAAGCAGCTTGGCCTTTATCTGGCGATCTATTCACCGATCCAGATGGCCGCCGATTTCATCGAGAATCTGGAAGCGCACCCCAGAGAACTGGCGTTCATCAGGCAGGTGCCCGCAGACTGGTCGGAAAGCCACCTCATTGCCGGCGAAGTGGGCGATTATGCGATTTTCGCGCGCAAGGACCGCAACAGCGATGACTGGTATGTGGGCGGCGTGAACGACGCAACACCGCGCGATCTTTCCCTGAAGCTCGATTTCCTCGATCCCGGACGGGTCTATACCGCCACGATCTGGAAGGACGGCGAGGGCGCAACATACGAGACAGAAGCGCGTCATCGCATCGTTTATGCCACGCTGAAGGTGAAGAAGGGAGATGTGCTTCCCGCATGGCTTGCGCCGGGTGGCGGCCTTGCGGTGCGTTTGAATCCCGGCAAATAGCCACCTGACCGGCAGGGAAGGGCCGGGAGAAAGAGGCGGGAAGGGCAAGTCGCGTCTGCCCTGCCGCTTTGCCTTTGCGGTGCATAGCTATCCTGCATACTTATGCGTGCTGAACCCTGCCCATGATGGGTTTAGGGGCTTGGGCGAGGCACGGGCTTTTTCGCGCGCTGCGCGCCCCGCCCGCAGTGCCAATGGGAGAATTGCGTCGATGATCGAAAAGAGCTGCTCGGCCCTGCTGCTGTTCGGCGCGACCGGGGACCTTTCGCGGCGCATGCTGCTGCCCTCGCTTTATGCCCTGCACGAGGACGGGCTGATCCGTTCCGATCTGCGTATCGTGGGCACCGCCCGGTCCGAACACGATGATGCCGAGTTCCGCGAGTTTGCTCGCGCGGCTCTGGCCGAGTTCCTGCCGGAAGACCGCAGGGACGAAGCCAAGCTGGCCAGCTTTCTGGAAAGGCTTGAATACCAGACGCTCGATGCCTCGAACATCGACGGCTTCGGCGAACTGGCCGCAAAGCTGGGCGATACCTCTTGCGGCCTGTCGATCTTCCTTTCGACCGCACCTTTCCTCTTTGAACCCACCATTGCCGGATTGAAGCAGGCCGGGCTGACGCACGGCAATGTGCGGATCGGCCTTGAAAAACCGCTGGGCAATGATCTGGCCTCGTCAAACCGCATCAACGATGCCGTGGCGGCCGCCTTTGCCGAGGATCAGATTTTCCGGATCGATCATTACCTCGGCAAGGAAACCGTGCAGAACCTCATGGCGCTGCGCTTTGCGAACATGATGTTCGAACCGCTCTGGAACGCGGGCGGCATCGATCATGTCCAGATCACGGTGAGCGAGACCGTGGGTCTTGAAGGGCGCAAGGGCTTCTACGACGATACTGGCGCGCTGCGCGACATGGTGCAGAACCACATGCTGCAACTTCTGGCGCTCACCGCCATGGAGCCGCCCGCAAACCTTGATGCCACCTCGATCCGCGACGAAAAGGTGAAAGTCCTGCGCGCGCTGCGACCCGTGAAGGCCGAGGAAATGGTGCGCGGACAGTATCGTGCAGGCGCGGTGAAGGGCGTTTCGGTCAACGGCTATCAGGAGGATCTGGGAAGTCCTTCAGACACCGAGACTTTCGTTGCCATCAAGGCCCACGTCGACAACTGGCGATGGACGGGCGTGCCCTTTTATCTGCGCACCGGCAAGCGGCTGGGCGAGCGGCGGAGCGAGATCGTCGTCGAGTTCAAGCAGGTGCCGCACAATGTCTTTGCCGAGCGCGGTGGGCGGCTGCGGGCCAATCGCCTCGTGATCCGGCTTCAGCCCGAAGAATACGTGCGCTTGCAGGTCATGGCGAAGGAGCCGGGGCTGGACCGTGGCGGCATCGTGCTGCGCGAGGTGAACCTCGACCTTTCGCTGACCACTGCCTTTGCCAAGGCGCGCCGCCGGATTGCCTATGAACGGCTGCTGCTGGACCTGATCGAAGGCGAACAGACGCTGTTCGTGCGCCGAGACGAGGTGGAGGCCCAGTGGCGCTGGGTGGATGCAATCCGCAAGGTCTGGGCCGAAACCGACATGGAGGCCAAACCCTATGCCGCCGGAAGCTGGGGCCCCAACGCGGGTATCGCGCTGACCGAACGGGACGGGAGAAGCTGGAATGACTGAGCTGGTTCCGGTCATGGTGCAATGGGCTGATCCGGGCGATGCTTGTGCCGTTGCCGATCACATCGCCCGCGTGGTCTCGGCACCGGGGCACAAGCGCATTGCCTTTACCGGCGGCTCCACCCCGATCAGGGTGCTGGCCCTGCTGAAGGATCGCCCGCTCGACTGGCGCAGCGTAACCATTGCGCTGACCGATGATCGGCGCGTGCCTGACGATCATCCCGCCAGCAACTTTGCCAAGATTCATGCCGCCCTCGGCACTTCGGGCGCCACGTTCGAGCGGCTGGAGGAAGGAGCGGAAGTTGCGCCCTTCGATCTTGTCTGGCTGGGCATGGGCGAAGACGGCCACGTGGCATCGCTCTTTCCCGAAATGCAGGCCCATGTGCGGCCGGGACCGGCCGTTATCGCCACCACGCCCATTCCGCTGCCACCCGAAGCCCCGTTTGACCGACTGACGCTCAACGCAAAGGCGCTGAAGGCCACACGCGAAATCATCCTGGTGGTGACCGGGCATTCCAAGAAGGCGCTGCTGGAAAGCGCGCTTGGCGGCAATGACCGCTACCCCGTCACCGAGTTTCTGCACGGCTACGGCCCGCCTGTCACCATCTACTGGAGCGAATGATGCCGCTGAACCCTGTTGTCGAGCGCGTGACCCAGCGCATCGTCGAACGCTCGCGCAAGAGCCGCGCGGCCTATCTCGATCTGATCGAGCGTTCGCGCGATCAGGGGCTGAACCGGCCGCAGCTTTCGTGCGGCAATCTGGCGCACGGGTTCGCGGCTGCCGGTGATGACAAGGCGCTCATCAAATCTGGCAAGGCGATGAATATCGGCATCGTCACCGCCTATAACGACATGCTTTCTGCGCATCAGCCCTATGGTCGCTATCCCGAACAGATCAAGATCTTCGCGCGCGAGGTGGGCGCCACGGCGCAGGTTGCGGGCGGCGTCCCGGCCATGTGCGACGGTGTGACCCAGGGGCAGGATTCGATGGAACTGTCGCTGTTCAGCCGCGACAATATTGCCATGGCTGCCGTCGTTGGGTTGAGCCACGCCATGTTCGAGGGCGCGCTCCTTCTTGGCATCTGCGACAAGATCGTTCCCGGACTGCTGATCGGCTCTCTGCGTTTTGGCCATTTGCCCACCATCCTTGTTCCGGCAGGCCCGATGCCCAGCGGCCTTCCCAACAAGGAAAAGGTGCGCATCCGCCAGCTCTATGCCGAGGGCAAGGTGGGGCGCGAGGAACTGCTGGAAAGCGAGAGCGCAAGCTATCATTCCCCCGGAACCTGCACGTTCTATGGCACGGCCAATTCCAACCAGATGATGATGGAAATGATGGGCCTGCACATGCCCGGTTCCAGCTTTGTCCAGCCGGGCCTCAAGCTGCGTCAGGAATTGACGCGCGCGGCGGTGCACCGCATCACGCAGATCGGTTGGAACGGCGATGATTACCGCCCGCTTGGCCGGTGTATCGACGAGAAAGCCATCGTCAACGCCGTGGTTGGCCTTCTGGCAACGGGTGGATCGACGAACCATGTGATCCACCTGCCCGCCATAGCGCGCGCGGCGGGGATCATGATCGACTGGGACGATATGGACGAGCTGAGCAGCGCCGTCCCGCTGATCGCCAGTGTCTATCCCAATGGTTCCGGGGACGTGAATGCCTTCGCGGCTGCGGGCGGAATGCCTTACGTGATCCGGGAACTGATCGGCGCGGGGTTGGCCCATGCCGACATAATGACGGTCTATGGAAAGTCGCTTGCGGAAGGTGCGCAGGAGCCGGTGATGGATGGCGATGCGCTGAAATGGATCCCTGCGCCGGAACAGTCGGGCGATGAAACCATGCTGCGCCCCGTGTCTGCCCCGTTCCGCACGGAGGGCGGCTTGCGCCTGCTGAAGGGTAATCTGGGGCGGGGGACCATCAAGGTCAGCGCGGTCGATCCCTCGCGCTGGACGATCGAAGCCCCAGCGCGGGTATTTCAGGATCAGAACGCCGTGCTGGCAGCCTTCAAGGCGGGCGAACTTGAGCGTGATGTGGTGGTCGTCGTCCGGTTCCAGGGACCAGCGGCCAACGGAATGCCCGAACTGCACAAGTTGACCCCGCCGCTGGGCGTGCTTCAGGATCGCGGCTTCAAGGTTGCACTCGTGACGGATGGGCGCATGTCGGGCGCATCGGGCAAAGTTCCGGCTGCCATTCATGTTTCGCCTGAAGCAAAGCAGGGCGGCGCGCTGGCCAAGCTGCGCGATGGCGACATGGTGCGGGTCTGTGCAGTCACAGGCACGCTGGAGGCACTGGTGCCCCAAGCCGAGTGGGCAGCGCGTGAACCGGCGCCCGCGCCTGCTGCGGCAGACGGTGTGGGCCGGGAACTCTTCGCACTCATGCGCCTTCATGCAGACGAGGCCGAGCGCGGCGGATCGGCCATGCTCGCCGCGGCAGGGCTTTAGGTCCAAGGTTGGCGGCACGGCCGCGTAACAGCCCCGGCACGGGAAGGGGGAGAGAAGAGGATGCAGGTCGTCGCGGTTGATATTGGCGGAACCCACGCGCGCTTTGCCATTGCGGAAGTTGCGCAAGGGCGCGTTCTTTCTCTGGGCGATGCCGTAACCCTCAAGACCGCAGAGCATGGCTCGTTCCAGCTTGCCTGGGAAGATTTTGGGCGGACGGTCGGCGCGCCGCTGCCATCGGCTGCGGCCATTGCCGTTGCCGGGCCGGTAGGGGGTGAAGTTATCCGCTTCACCAACAATCCGTGGATCATCCGCCCAGCGCTGATTCCCGAAAAGCTGGGTGCGGAACGGTTCGTCGTCGTCAATGACTTTGCCGCCGTGGCTCATGCCGTGGCGCAGGCCGGAGACGACCATTTCCTGCATCTTTCTGGGCCTGATGCACCGCTGCCCGAAACCGGTGTCATCAGCGTTGTCGGCCCCGGAACGGGGCTGGGCGTGGCCCAACTATGGCGCGATTCCACGGGCTACCGGGTTGTCCCGACAGAGGGCGGGCATATCGATTTTGCCCCGCTCGATGCCATAGAAGATGCCATTCTGGCGGGCCTGCGCAAGCGGCACCGTCGCGTATCGGTGGAACGGGTCGTTGCCGGGCCGGGCATTGTCGACATCTACGAGGCGCTTGCCCACCTTGAAAACCGCCCTTTCCGCCCGCTAACCGACCGTGAACTGTGGGAACTGGGCACGCTTGGGCACGACAGTCTGGCTGCCGCGGCGGTGGATCGGTTCTGTCTTTCGCTGGGTAGCGTTGCGGGCGATCTGGCGCTTGCCCACGGCGCCACGGGCGTGGTCATGGCAGGCGGGCTGGGCCTGCGTATCAAGGATACGCTTGTGCGTTCCGGCTTTGCCGACAGGTTTCGTGCCAAGGGCCGCTTCGAAGGATTGATGGCGGCGATCCCGGTCAAGCTCATCACCCATCCGCAACCCGGCCTGTTCGGAGCCGCAGCCGCCTTTGCGCAGGCATACGCCAACTGACGATTCTGTCGATGGCCATGCCGCTGCCCGGCGACTAACGCGTGGCAGTGGTTGAATTGTGGCATGCGCCTTAACCGGTCAATTAATTCTGGTGGATTTGTGCCATCGGCAGGTTATGACCGGAAGGACTGTTTTGGCGGTGCCGAAGGAAAGGGTGGCCTGATGGAATACGAAACCATTCGCGTTGAACGCAGCGGCGAAGTGCTCAAGATCGTGCTCAACCGGCCGGAGCGGCTCAACGCCTGCCCGCCCAACATGGCGCTTGAACTGGCCAATGCGCTGAATGATCTGGGCGGTGCGCGCGCCGTGCTGATTACGGGCGAAGGCCGCGCGTTCTGTTCAGGGGCGGATCTGGCGGCCCGCGGCGAACGTTCCATTTCCGGCGGGCGCGGTACCTATACTGCTCTGACACAGGCCTATAATCCCCTCATGCTCACGCTCTCGCGCCTCGCCGTGCCGGTCGTGACGGCGGTCAATGGTCCGGCGGCCGGGGTCGGATGCTCCATCGCGCTCGCGGCTGATTTCGTCATCGCCGGGCGCAGCGCCTATTTCCTTCAGGCGTTCGTCAACATCGGGCTTGTTCCCGATGGCGGTGCCTCGTGGATGCTCACGCGGCTTGTGGGCAAGGCCCGCGCCACCGAGATGATGATGCTGGGCGAGAAAATCGGCGCAGAGAAGGCAGAAAGCTGGGGCCTCATCTACAAGGCCGTGGACGATGCCGCCTTGCAGGATGAAGCGATGGCGCTGGCCAAGCGGCTCGCCGCCGGTCCGACCGTGGCACTTGGCACCATGCGCCAGAACCTCGCGCGGGCGCTTGAACTCGATTATGCCAGCGCCTTGCAGGTCGAGGCGGAAGGCCAGTGGATTGCCGGCGACAGCGCCGATGCGGCCGAAGGTGGCCTTGCCTTTCTGGAAAAGCGCAAGCCGGTCTTCAGCGGCAAGTAGGCGGCAATCGGTGCGGGCGGCCGATCGGGGCGCGCCCGCACTGGATGCGTTTCCGCCTTGTTCAGGCGCGCAGTTCCTCATCCAGAAACGCAGCCACCGCGGCCAGATCGACATCGCGTGCTACAAAGGTCTGGCCGATCCCGCGCATGAGCAGGAAGGGCAGGGTTCCCGCGTCCATCTTCTTGTCGTGCAGCATGTGGCCGACAAGGGTCTGCCCGTCGCAATCGAGACCAAGCGCAGCAAGGTTGGCCGGCAGGCCGGCCGCGCCGACATGCGCCGCGATGCGCTGCGCCGCGCCCGTGTCCATCAATCCCAGACGGGCAGAAAAACGCGCGGCCAGCACCATGCCAAGCGCCACGCCTTCACCATGCAGAAGGCGGTCCGAAAATCCCGTTTCGGCTTCAAGCGCATGACCGAAGGTGTGGCCAAGGTTGAGCAGGGCGCGCAAATCCTGCGTTTCCCTTTCATCGGCCGCCACGATCCGCGCCTTTGCAGCGACACTGGCGGCAATTGCGGTTTCGCGCGCCTCGGCATCGCCTTCCAGAAGGCGCGCGCCATTTTCCTCGCACCAGGCAAAGAAGGGCGCATCGTCGATCAGGCCATACTTGATGACTTCGGCATAGCCGGCGCGCAGATCGCGCAGCGGCAGCGAATCTAGTGCCAGCGGATCGGCCAGCACCAGCGATGGCTGGTGAAACGCCCCGACAAGGTTCTTTCCTGCTGCGGTGTTGATTGCGGTCTTGCCGCCAACGCTTGAATCGACCTGTGCCAGCAGGGTGGTGGGGATCTGGATGAAACCGCAGCCCCGCTTGACCATCGAGGCGGCAAAGCCGGTCAGATCGCCGATCACGCCGCCGCCCAGAGCAACGATCCTGTCCTTGCGCTCAACCTCCTGCAGCAGCAGCCATTCCACCACGCGCGCGAGATATTCCCAACTCTTGGTTGCCTCTCCGGCGGGCAGGACAAGCCATTCGCTCGCGATGCCGACAGCCTCGAACGATGCCTCGACAGCGGCGCGCCACTGGCGGGCGACATTCTCATCGGTGACGATGGCAACGCGGTTCTTGCGCAGCAGCGGACGGCAATGCTGCCCGGCCCTTGTCAGCAGACCGGCCTCAATGCGCACCTCATAGGGGGCGCCAGCTATGGCAACCGGGATTACAGCCATTCGTCGATTTCTTTCAATATCTTGCAGGCAGTCATGTGATGGGGCTGCGCCGCACTCACAACCCGGATCGGGGCCTGACGATAGAAGGGTTCGCGCTCTGCCTTCAGGCGGGTGAGGATTTCGCGCGGATCGCCCGTCCTGAGCAGGGGGCGATTGTCCTTGCGGCCGACGCGTTCAAGCAGCGTTTCGACATCGCTGTCGAGCCAGACGGCAATGCCCTTTTCCAGAATCAGGGCGCGGGTTTCGGCATCGCAAAAGGCGCCGCCGCCGGTGGAAAGCACCTTGCGATCGACATGGCGGCCACTTCCCATCAACCGGGCGATGACCCTGCGTTCACCGTCGCGGAAATAGGGTTCGCCATAGGTTGCGAAGATTTCGGGGATCGGCATCTGGGCCGCCTTCTCGATTTCCTCGTCGGCATCAACGAAGGGCAGATGGAGCAGGGCAGCCAGCTTGCGCCCGACCGTTGTCTTGCCCACGCCCATCATCCCCACCAGCACCAGCGGACGGTCTATCCGGCGCGCGATCCGGGCGATTTCCGCAGGGGAAAGAGTGGACGCTGCTTGTTCCATTGCCGCGCCGCCTATACTTGCGCTAGTGCCCGTTGCAAGCACCGCATGACGTGATGCAAACAGCAGGTCCGCCTGAACGATAGCCGGAAGTGCGTTGATGAAGAAGATTGCCGTGGCTGGTCTGGTTCTGCTGGCCGCATTTCTGTTAATGGCCTGGATAAGGGGCGGCGCGCAACCGATGGACTGGATTGAACAGCCGGTAGAAGGCGGGATGACGCGATGAACAGGTCACGGCTGCTCATTTCCGCAGGTGCGATGACAGGCGTTGCCGCGCTGGCACTGATTTCGGGCGGGCTCTTGGCGCAGGAATCGCTGCTGCCACCGGGCTTTGACAGTCCGCCTGCGGCGCGTCCTTCACCCGCGCCACGCCCGTCGCAGGCCACTCGCCCGGCAGCCACGCGCGCCCCTGCCCCCGCATCCGCGCCAAGCCCGGTTGCCGCGCAACCCGCAGCCCCTGCTGCGGCCAGCCCTCCCAGCGTTTCCGCGCCGGTGGTGCAGCCTGTTCCTGCCGCCACTTCTGTTGCCACCGCAACAGGGCTGAGTGACGAGGAACTGCTCCAGTCCATCGATCCCGAACTGCTGGCTCGCCTGCTCGAATCAGCGCGGCCCAAATCGGACATACCTCCTGGCGGCAGACGAAGCCTTGAAGTGGTCGGGGTGGTGGACGAGCGTGACGGCGGGCTGCCCATGGCCTCGACGCGCAATCTGAATGGCCCCTTCGTCGAAGCTGTCATCGGCAAGACGCGCGGCCGGTTCGTTTCGCGATGGGGGCATATCCTTTTGCGGCGCGCACTGGCGAGCCGCCTTGCCACGCCCGTTGGCATGAACGGTGCCGATTGGGCGGCCATCCGCGCCAGCCTGCTCCTGCGCATGGGCGAAGCCGATCTGGCGCGCTCGATGGTGCAGGCGGTCGACAGCGGAGACTTCACCCCCGCACTCGAAGACGCCGCCATGGCAAGCTATCTGGCCACGGCCGATCCGGTGGGCCTTTGCCCCATAACCGCGCTGACTGCGGCACGCCGCGAGGGTGCGCAGTGGGAACTGATGCGCGCCATCTGCGCCGGGTTCAGCGAGGAAGGCGGCAGCGCGATGGCCCAGCTTGATCGCGCCATGCGCCGTGGCACCGCCAGCAAGATCGACATTCTTCTGGCGCAGAAGTTCGCGGGCGCCGCAACCAACGCCCGCCGTGCCGTGAAGATCGAATGGGACGGCGTCGAAACGCTGACTCCCTGGAGCATCGGCATGTCTTTCGCCACCGGACTTGAGCCGCCGGAGTCCCTGCGCGCCAGCAGCGGGACGGATTACGCGCTGATGGCGGCGCGCGCACCGATGCTGCCGCCTGCGGCAAGGGCTGCGGCGGCCGATGTGGCTGCGGCACGCGGGGTGTTTTCCAGCGCTGCGATGATCGATCTCTACAGCCAGATCTATGCCTTGCGCGGCGCATCGGCGACGAACGGCGATGTCGATCAATGGACACGCCGCGCCGAGAGCCTGCGCACAGCCTATGTGGCCCAGGACGCCGGCGACAGGCTTGAGGCAATCCGCACGCTGTGGGGCGACGGGCGCGACCCCGACCGTGCCTATGCCGGGCTGGTGCTGACTTCGCACGCCGCCGCGCGCGTGATCCCGGCCGAGAACATCGCAGACGAGGCCGCGCCGCTGATTGCGTCGATGCTGACTGCGGGCCTTGATCGCAACGCGCTCAAGTGGGCACGGTTCTGCCCGGTCGGCAGCGAGGCATGGGGGCTTCTGGTCCTGTCGAATCCGGGGCGTGCCACGACCGTCAGCGGCGAGGCGCTGGGCACATTCCTTGATGGCGACGATTCGGAAGGTTCGCTGCGCACGCGCTTCCTGCTGGCCGGGCTGATGGGGCTGGGCCGTGTCGATCCGGGCGCGGCTCGCGATCTGGCGGCCAAGCTTTCGGTCGATTTCAACCGGCAGACCCGGTGGACGCAGGCCATCGATTCCGCTGCCGCATCCGGCAATCCGGCTCTGGTGTCCCTGCTCGCGGCATTCGGCATGCAGGCGGACAGGTGGGACCGCATGACCCCGCTGCACCTTTACCATATCGTATCGGCATTGCAGCGCGTCGGCCTTTCGGCCGAAGCACGGATGATTGCCGCCGAAGCGGTTTCAAGGGTCTAGGCGCGCGTTGCAGGAACAAGGGAGGCGAAGGTGAAGCCGACGCCGGAACCGGAAGTCGAGCTGTTCCTTGCCATGCTCGCGGCGCAGCGCGGGGCGGCTGCCAATACCTTGGCGGCCTATCGGCGCGATCTGGCCGGGGCGGCGCAGGTCATCGGCCCGCTTGCGAGGGCCACCACACAGGCGCTGGAGCGGCTCGGCGCGGCATGGTCAGGGCTGGCGCCGTCCTCGCTGGCGCGCAAGGCATCCGCGCTGCGGCAGTTCTATGGATTTCTGGTGGACGAGGGATTGCGCGGCGATGATCCGTCAAGCGCCTTGCCTCGCCCGCGCGCGCGTCGGCCGCTGCCGCGCCTGCTCGGCCATGCGGAGGTTGCGGCACTGTTCGAGGCGGCCGAGGCCGATGCGGCGGGCGGCTCGCCGGAAGCGTTGCGGCTGCTGGCATTTCTCGAACTGCTCTATGGATCGGGTCTGCGCGCCACGGAACTGGTCTCGCTGCCCCTGTCGGCGGTCCCCCGCGATGCGCCGTTCCTTGCCATCACGGGAAAAGGCGGGGCGCAGCGCATGGTGCCCGTTTCCGCCCGCGCAACGAAAGCTCTGGCCGAATGGCTGGCAGTGCGCGGACGCGGCGGACGCTATGTCTTTCCTTCGCCACGCGGAGGTCACCTTTCACGGGTGCGGCTTTTCCAGTTGCTGCGCGATCTGGCGTTGCGGGCAGGGCTGGACCCGGAAAAGGTCAGCCCCCATGTCTTGCGCCATGCCTTCGCCACGCACCTGCTTGAAGGCGGGGCCGATCTGCGCGTGCTTCAGACCCTGCTGGGCCATGCCGATATTGCCACCACGCAGATCTATACCCACGTCGATGCGGCAAGGCTTGTCCAGCTCGTCAACCAGCGTCATCCGCTTGCACGTGGTTGACCAAATCTCCGCTCCGGCCTAGCGGAAGGCCCATGATTTCCTATCTCGAGTTCGAAAAGCCGGTCGCCGCGCTCGAAGCCCGCATTGCCGAACTGCGCGAAACCGCGCAGAGCGGCGATATCGATATCGCGTCGGAAATCCGGCGGCTTGAAGCAAAGTCGGCGGATCTTCTTGCCAGCACCTACCGGGCTTTGACTCCCTGGCAGAAGACCCAGGTGGCGCGGCATCCGGCCCGTCCGCACATGCGCGACTACATCGAGAAGATATTCACCGGTTTCATGCCGCTCGGCGGCGACCGCTGCTTTGGCGAAGATCAGGCAATCATCGGTGGCTTCGCACGGCTTGGCGATGATTATGGCGGCCGCCGGGTCATGCTGATCGGGCACGAGAAGGGCCACGATACGCAAAGCCGCATTCGCCACAACTTCGGCATGGGCAAGCCGGAAGGCTATCGCAAGGCGATCCGCTTGATGGAACTTGCCAGCCGGTTCGGTCTTCCGGTGGTGACACTGGTCGACACATCAGGTGCCTTCCCCGGTGTCGAGGCGGAAGAGCGCGGACAGGCAGAGGCTATTGCCCGATCAACCGAGGCCTGCCTTGCGCTGGGCGTGCCGATGGTGGCAACGATTGTGGGCGAAGGCGGATCGGGCGGCGCCGTGGCGCTTGCCAGCGCCGAGCGCGTCTTGATGCTTGAACACGCGATCTATTCTGTCATTTCGCCCGAAGGTTGCGCGTCAATTCTCTGGCGCACAGCGGAAAAGGCGGCCGATGCGGCAGAGGCCATGAAGGTCACGGCGCAGGATCTCCTGTCGCTGGGCGTGATTGACCGCATCGTGCCGGAGCCGATCGGCGGCGCGCACCGCGATCCTGCCGCAGCCTGCACGGCGCTGGGCAAGGCGATTGCAGAAGAACTGGCTGGCCTTGCCGGAAAGTCGGCGGACGAACTGCGCAATCTCCGGGCCGAGCGTTTCCTGCGCATCGGCGCCTGAGGCCACCCCCGCTGACCTGATTTTGTGTATGCTCAATTGCCAAACTGGCCTTGGGCGACCTTCTTTGCGACGAGCAGCGGGGGATGTCGGTCTGTCGGGTGGCGTTCAGGCTGGACGTGGCAATGATGTTGTCCGATGTTGTCGGGTAGCTATCGGGGAGAGTTTCATGTCGATCATCGCTCGTTCGCGTGCCGGATTGCTGACCGTTTCGGTGCTTGGTCTCTCGGTCCTGCCGGCCTGCGTGGGGCAGGGCGGCGCGCCCGCGAACGCACAGGGCACCGTCCAGACCATCAGTGCAGCCGACAAGAAACAGGGGGCCGAAGCGCATCCGCAACTGCTCCAGGAGTTCGGCGGCGCAATGACAGGGCCGCAGGCTGCCTATGTCGAAAGCGTTGGCCGGTCGATCGCAATGCAGTCAGGCCTTGGCAATGCCAGCACCGATTTCACGGTCACGCTGCTCAACTCGCCGGTGAACAATGCCTTCGCAATTCCCGGTGGCTACATCTACGTCACGCGCCAGCTTGCCGCGCTGATGAACAACGAGGCCGAACTGGCAGCGGTGCAGGGACACGAGGTCGGCCATGTCGCCGCGCGCCATTCCGCCAAGCGGCAGAGCGCCGCCACCCGCAACTCGCTGCTTGGAGCGCTCGGAACGGTGCTTGCGGGTGCGGTGCTCGGCAATGGTGCACTTGGCCAGATCGGACAGCAGATCTTCTCGACTGGCAGCCAGCTTCTCACGCTCAAGTATTCGCGCGGTCAGGAAACCGAGGCCGACAATCTTGGGATAACCTACCTCCAGCGAAGCGGATACGATCCGCGCGCGATGTCGACGCTCCTGCAAAGCCTTGCGAATCAGAATGCGCTCGATGCTGCGCTCAAGGGAACGGCCAATCAGGTGCCTGAATGGGCCAGCACCCACCCCGATCCGGCATCGCGCGTGCGGGCCGCGCTGGTTCGCGCGGGTGCCAACGCCACAGGCCGGACCAACCGCGATGCGTTCCTCGCCGGGATCAACGGGCTGACCTATGGCGATGATCCGGCGCAGGGCATCGTGGACGGAAGCCGATTCACCCATCCGGTGTTGCGCCTTGCGTTTCAGGCGCCGAACGGGTTCTACCTGGTCAACGGAACGCGTGCCGTCGCCATTTCCGGGCAAAGCGGCAAGGGTGAGTTTTCGACCGCGAGTTACAGCGGCGACCTGAACCGCTACGTGACTTCGGTTTTTGCCGGTCTTTCCAGCCAGCAGCGGCTCGCGCCGCAATCGATAGAGCGCACGACCGTGAACGGTATTCCCGCCGCCTATGGCTTTGCCCGCGCCAACAGCGGCAACGGGCAGGTCGATATCGTGGTCTTCGCCTACGAATTCGGCCCGACGCAGGCTTATCATTTTGCCACGATCAGCCAGGCCGGGCAGGCACAGCAGTTCGATGCGATGTTCAATTCCGTCCGGCGGATCAATGCCGCCGAGGCATCGGCCGTCAAGCCGCGCAGACTTTCCGTGGTGACTGTAAAGGCTGGCGACACTGTGCAGACTCTGGCCGCGCGTATGGCATTCACTGATCGCCAGCTTGACCGCTTCCTCGTGCTCAATGGCCTCACGGCATCAAGCAGGTTGCAGGCGGGCGACAAGGTCAAGCTTGTCGTTTACTGAACACAGGTCCGCAACAGCTCGCTTGCTCAGCCCCGCAAGGGTATTGGTGCGCGCTTGCGCTGGAGCACACACGAAGAAGGGGCGCCCTGCTGGGGCGCCCCTTCCGGTTTGCGTGATGGCGACCGGTAAGGCCGCGGCGCTCTATTAGAGCGAGTTGTCCATCGAGGTGGCGACGCCCGTGAAGGTGTTGCCGAGCGAGCTGCCGAGCTGGGTCATGGCGGCGATCGCGGCGACAGCGACGAGGGCGGCGATCAGGCCGTATTCGATCGCGGTGGCACCTTCGTTGTTGGCGAGCAGGTTACGGAAAAGCTTCATGGTCGGTCTCCTAGAGTATGGTCTTCTTCTTCCCGTCCCGCCCCAACTTTGTCCCCGGAGCGAGCATTCGTAGAACTACGTGGCAAAGCCTAAGAAGCAGTTAAGGCCCCTGAACTTTCTCAAGGGTATTTTCGTTCACAGTGACGTACATGTTGTACATGGCACTGCCGAACTGCTTCATGCCAAAGGTTGCAGCCAAGCCGATCAGCGAAATCAGCAGGCCGTATTCGATGGCCGTAGCACCGCATTCGTTGCGAATGATGTTTCGAAGCAAGGTCTTCATCGTCGTTCCCACGAAAGCGGCCCTGTGGTTTTTACGTTGGGTTCCCTAAGAAAGGGTTGATAGTCGGGATGCGTGTGGAAGATTCCTCGACACCGGTGATTGTCGTTGCGCTGGCCCTGATGGATGGTGAGGGGAGGGTGCTCATGCAGCAGCGCCCGGCAAACAAGGCTCATGGTGGGCTATGGGAGTTTCCCGGCGGCAAGCTGGAGGCAGGCGAAACCTGTTGCGCGGCACTTGTAAGAGAAATCGACGAGGAACTTGGCATCGTCCTCGACGAAGGCGATCTCTTCCCGATTTCTTTTTCCACAGAATGGCTTGCGGCTAAGGAGCGGGTGATGCTCCTTCTGCTTTACGGAGCGCGGCGCTGGCAGGGCGAACCTCGCCCGATCGAAGCGGGTTCGGCGCTTGTCTGGGCATCCGCTGACGACATTTCCCGTTTTGCGGTGCCCCCGCTGGATGTTCCCTTGGTGCAAGCGGTCATTCCCTTGCTGTGACTTGTTCTGGGGGGTTGCCAAAGCGAAAAGAGCGCCCTAAAGGCGCGTCTCCCAAGCACCCGTAGCTCAGCTGGATAGAGCATCAGACTACGAATCTGAGGGTCGGACGTTCGAATCGTTCCGGGTGCGCCATTCCCCTTGCGGTTTGGTTTGGGATGACATTGGCAGGCACCCGTAGCTCAGCTGGATAGAGCATCAGACTACGAATCTGAGGGTCGGACGTTCGAATCGTTCCGGGTGCGCCATTTCTTCCAACACAATGATCCCCCCTGTGTTGCTATGGCGCAGTCGCGTGCGCGATCCGGACGCGGCTTCGCGCGTATTTTCCGTCTTTGTGGTAAGTGTCGCAAAATATTTCAGTTTGAATGACGGCTTTACCTGTCAGGCGATAATTTTCGGGTTGTGCTATTACGAAATTATGCGAAGCTACAGTATAGCTTCATGACAAATATTGAGAAATCTGCTCGTTTCAGGACTGATCCAGAGAGATGCGTTACACCTCATCCCTGTTGGCTGTTGTTGCCAGTTTCTTTCTTGTGTCTTGCGTCGACAAAGAAGGCAGGGTCAGGAGCAATCTGATTGAGTTCGGTTTTTCGGATTCGGTCGCACGGTGTATGGCCCGGCCGCTGGCGCAGGATCTCAGCATCGCCCAGTTGCAAAGGCTTGGGGCACTGGCCAAGGCTTTCAAGGCTTCAGATCAGCCGCGCGGCACGCAGCGCGTTCTTGAACGGTTGGCTGGGATGGGCGATCCGGAAATCATCGGTGTGGTCGGACAGGCCACGCTTGGCTGCATGTTTGCAGGCTGAACGAAGGCGCGTTGAAGCGGCCGCGCTGGGCGGTCTATCGCGGCGCCCACACCACAAGCTTCACCGGCCCGGCCGCGGGCAGGCGGTCGGTTGGGCCAAGGCCGTTAAGCGCCCGGAAGCGCTGTTCGCGCAAGTTGTCATAAGCCATGCGTTCCGACAGTGCAGCGATGGTGTCTCCCGGACGGATTTCGACCACTTTGACCCGCCTTACCCTGACATTTGCGGCTTCCTGCGCCGATAGGCGCTGAACCGAAGCGATAATGCTGTCGATTTGTGGTTGTGCTTTCATGCCCTTGTCGATGGCAACAATGCGGATGTAGCCCTGATTGCTCCAGCGATAGACCGCGAGCGTGACATCAACCATGGCCGCTTGCGTGCCGGTGCGTGCAGAGCCGGTAGCGCGGACAATGCCGCCAAGATCGGCTACGGACGGCGTTGGTGGCGCTTTGCCCGGCTTGAACTCGTCGGTCCAGCTTTTGGCGAACAATTGCTCGGCCGTGCCACTTCCGGCGTGCATGGTCATCACAACGATCCCGCCCGCCTTGTTGGTGAACACGACCTTCTGGCCGTTGCGCATGGCCCAGCCATCGGGAATCGTCAGTGCCAGACCGATTGCCGGATGCCGGAATACGCGCCCGTCCAGAATGCCGTCGTTCGGTCCGTCGTCAAACAGCATCCCGTCCAGCGCGCGGATATAGGCGGCACGGGCGGCTGGCGATGTGGGCGGGCCGGTAAAAGTCTGTGCCGCCGTGGTGATAAGGCTCAGCCGCTCCGCATTGACCGGATGCGAACGCAGCCAGTAATCCATCGCGCCTTCGGAGCGTGCGCCGAACTCGGCATTGTCCAGCTTCTCGTAAAGATCGAGTGCGCGGATGCCGCGATACATGCCCAGCGGGTCCATTCCCAGCTTGGACAGGAACTTGACCCCGCTGATATCGCACTGATGCTCCTGCGCCCGGTCGAGAACACCCAGCACAAGGTCGCCGGATACCTTGGCCATGTTGCCGACCTCCGGCAGGAAGGTGCCCAGCACCGCCGCTCCCGCCTTTTGCGGTGTGCGCAGGGCCATATCGATGTTGCCGTGGCGGAAGATCACGTGACCCGCCTCGTGGCCCATAATGCCGATGAGATCTTCCTCGGTATTCGTCAGTGCAAGAAGCTGGCGCGTGATATAGGCATTTCCATCGGGGTAGGCGAAGGCATTGAGAACCGGCGAGTTCAGAAGCGTCACCCGATAGCCGCCACGCGGCGCAAACGTGCCCGCTGCCAGCGAGATGCGCGTAATGGCAGACTGGACAAGGGCGGTCTGCGGCCCGGAGAATACGCCGCCATATTCCTTCAGCATCGCCTCGTGGGCGGGAGAGGTAGCTGGCACGGGTCCGGGCTGCGGAAGGAGATTGGGCAGTTCGAAGCCGTTGGCGCCGGTGCCTCCTGGAAGCGGCAGCGGCAATTGCGGCAACCCCGGAAAGGGCAGGCCCGGAAATGTCGGACGCGAGGCTGATTGTGACCAGGCCGGCCCGCTCGCCCAAGGCAGCGCCGCCAATGCCATTGAAATCGCCACGAAGAGCCGGAGCAACTGAGGCCTGCTCTGGCTCCGAGCCAGCAAGATATCTTCCGGCGCCGTCATGCTTGCTTCTCCATCATTGCCTTGCGGCCAAGCTGTCTGTCGGCAAACAGGGCGAGCATGGCCGGCGTTGCCGTCAGGTCGAACAGAACAGCCGCCAGGATCGACGCGGCAATCATCCAGGATTGCTGCGCGGTCAGGGCAAACTGGCTGAAGCCCAGCAGCGCAAAGCCGCTGGCGAGCACCACGCTTGTCACGACGATTGGCGTGCTCACCTGCGCCATGGTCAACGCCGTGGCGGTTGCCGCATCCAGTCCTTGCCGCACAAGGCGGTCGAACTTCATGAAAATGTGGGTCGTATCATCCACCACGATGCCCAGCGCCACGCTCAGCACGGTTGTGGCGGCGAGGTTCAGTTCACCCGAAATCCAGCCCCAGGCGCCGAACACAAGCGCGACCGGCAGAACATTCGGGGCAAGGCTGAGCAGTGCCTGTCGGCCGCTGCGAAAGGCAAAAGCCATGCAAATGGTAATGCTGATGATCGTCAGCACCGTTCCCTGCGCCGTATTGGCGATGTTGTCCTCGCCAAGCCGGGCAAAGACCACGGCCGCGCCGCCCGCAAGGGTCGGCCGGTCGGGAATGGTTCGCGCTGCGGCAGCCCTGACTTCATCGACAACGCGCAGAAGATCGCCGTTGCTGGAAACGCCTGCATCGACAGTGCGCAGCAGATAGGACCGCTTGCCCGCTTCGAATGGCGAGGCAACACCTGCGTCCTCAAGCATGGCAACCGAAGGCACTGCAACGTCGATTGCCTCTGCGGCCTGCGCTGTGCTTATGACCAGGCTGGACCTGTCCGATGTGGCGCCATCTGCTGCTTGTTCAAAGGCGCTGCGCAACTGCGAGGGCGTAAGCGCGGCGCGAACGCCGGTCATCCGCGCCAAGTCCCGGTCGAACGTCTGTTGTCGCTCGATAAGCTCGGACGCCACCGGCCATCCACTGGCAGCCTCGCGATCGGCGTTGTCAGCCTCGGTGGCGATACTGAACGACTGGACGGCGGTGTAATCACGGTTCAGCAGATCGAGGCCCTTCCTGAACTCGGCCCTTGGCGAAAACCATCCGGCCATCGAATCGTGCAGGAAGCTGTTGGCGATACCCGGAAGAAGCAGCGCTGAGATGGCCAGCGTTGCCAGCAATACGCGGGGTGGATGGCGGCTGCACAGCGCGCCCAGCCGGTCGAGCGCACGGATGCTGGAATGGCCAAGCCCCTTGCCGCTTTGTCCGGTGCCCAGAACGAGTGCTGGCACGACTGTCAGGGTAAGGAAAACGGCGAAGAATGCGCCGAAGATCATGACAAGGCCCATCGTCCGCACGGCCGGAGAACTGTTGTAAAGCAGGACGGCCTCACCGATGGCGGTTGTCGCGCTGGTGGTGCAGATGGCCCAGAAGTTGTGATCGAGCGTGTGTTCGAGCGCCTCGATGCGGGTGGCGCCTTCGCCAAGCCGCAAGGAGAAGCCGCTGATCACGTGCAGCGCTTCGGCGACAGACAGCGTGGCCACCAGCAGAAGTCCCGAAAAGACCAGAATGGTTACTGGCGCACCTGTCCAGCAGAGCGTTCCGAGCGCTGCAATGCACGCCGCAATGCTGATGCCCAGCACGATGGCAGCCTGCGCCATGCTGCGAAACAGCGCGAAGAGAAGGACGAAGAACAGCACAAGCCCGACCGGAGCAAGCCGCATTGCGTCTTCCGAAAGGATCTCCGCCAGCGCGCTGTCGAACAGCGCCGGTCCCACAAGCGTAACCTGATCGCCGCCACGCAAGCCCTGAACATCGACCCGTGCATTCGCCACGGCATCCTTTAGGGCCGCGAGGCGCGCCTGCCGCTCGCTGCCATCCTTTCCCATATTGACTGCCAGCAGGACCAGAGCGCTGCTGCCGTCGCGTGCCACGAGGCGTCCACCCAGCGAAGGCAGAGCTGCCGCATCGCCGCGCATCCGCGCGAAACCGGCATCTTCCAGCAATCCGTCGGGATGAATGAAGGGCACGATGCGGTAGCGGTCGCGATCTGATGCCGCCGTGCCGGAGTCACTCAGCCTTACCAGCTTGCGAGCGGTCAGCAGGGACTTCTGCTGGTCCACATGCGGCATTCGTGAAGCAAGATCAGCCAGCTTGGCAAGTTGCAGAAGGCTGGTGGATTCGAAGACCTGGCCCGATTCCGGCCGGTAGATGATTGCAAGCGATTCCCGGCCGCCTGCAGTGATCGATGCAAGCTGATCGGACAGGCTCAGCTCGGCGTTGCCGGCATCAACGAACCTGCGATAGTCGTGCTGTATCTCCAGCGAACGCAGTCCCATCCCGGCAATGACGCAGACCAGCAGCGCAACGCCCAGCATCGCCCACCGCATCCGGACGATGAAGCGGGCAATCCGCTGCGACAGCAAGAAGGGGCCTGCCTGATCGCCGGACGCATTTGGCGGCGTTGAAGATGCGATGTTCACGCGCGATGGGCCGTCAGCGCCTCCGGTGATCGGTCAGGCAATTTCCGGCACCCCATCGGGCATGATGCAGGATTTTACCGAGGGCGATTCCTGTTTGTTCGTGGCTTCGTTGCGAATGGTCACGGTCGATTCCGAACAGGGCACTTCAACCTTCACCGAAGCGCTCTTGTAGGTCTGGCCGCTGATCGTCTGTTCTTCGGCGGGCGGTGTTGCTTCGGTCCAACCGGCCGCACGCGCCCAGCCAGAGGCGACATAACCCTGCTCAGGGTCCTGCCTTGCAACAAGCAGCCAGTTGCCATTGTCTGCCGACCCCATGACGAATGCGGGCGTCTTGGGCTGGAGGCTGGACAAGGGCTTGCGCGCGGCTGCGGTCGATGGGTTCAGCGGCATGGCCGCAGCGGGTTGCCGAAAACCGCCAATTGCCCGCAAGGTGCCTGCGGGCGGCGATACAGTTTCAAGCATGGCAAGCTGCACTTCGCGCGGCTCATAGACTGGCTCGCCCTTGGGTTCGGCCAGCGCACAGCCATTCTTGAGCGCAATCGATACGGGACGCTGCGTCAGTGCGGCCTTGTAGCTGGCTTCCGCAACCTTGCGCTCGTCCGATTTCTCGATCAGTTTTCCAAGGGCAAATCCTGCCGCGCCACCGATGGCGCCATACTTGGCAATGCAGCCCGCGCTGGCTCCGCCCCTTTCGTTCTTGCACAGTTGCGAGCCGATGACCCCGCCCAGAATTGCGCCGCCGATTGCGCCGAAAAGGCCCGCGTTCTTCTTCTTCTTTGGCTTGGCTTCATCGGCGATCTTCTTTTCCTGCAACTTTTGCAGACAAGGTGATGTTTCTGCCGAAGCTGCAACTTCTGCGGAGGAAGGGTTCTGTGCTGCGGAGCCAGAGGCACTTGCACTGCCGGCCGACAAGCTGCGCACTGCGGATTGCGCCGCCGCCGAAGGGATGACCAAGGCTGCATTGCTGTTCTCGACGATTCGGCCGTCAATATTTGCCGAAACGACCGCAGCGCAAACGAAGCTGCTGATTGCTATGGAAATATTCTTTCCCATGACGCTTTTTTGCCCCCGAAGCGCGAAACTGATCCGAATATGAGTGAATGATATTGGTGAGTCCACGGCCAAGATAAGCTTTTTTGTCATGGATCACCGTCAGAAGTGCTTGACGAAGGTTTTAAACTTGCGATCTTCAAGAAGTTCATTTGATCCGTTTTGGGGGTGTCGCCGATGCGCAGCCGGTTCTCTTGCGATCCTCGCAGAAATTACACTTTCTTTACAATGGGAGGTATTGCCAGCATTGCTGCGCTTATGGCCATGCCGGGTGCAATTTCGGCGCAGAAAGCCTTGCCGGGAAAACTGATCGGCCGTTCCGGAGCGGATCTGGCAGCCTATGCCGAAGCTCCGGTCTGCGCCGAGAGGGTGGTCGTGACGATCGTGGGGCAGAAACCGGATCTGTTCAAAGGCGGCATTTCACCCGCGGCCCGTTTCTTCGGCGCCGTCCGCGCAGGCCACAGCCTTTCCTGTCCCAAGATGCAGCGGATGGTGGCCAAGGGGATAAACAACGACAAGGTGATCTTTTCCGGCATGGCAGATCGCAGCAACAACTGGGAAGCGGTGATCCTTGGCGCCACAGTGCTGGACGTGAGCGCCGAGAACGCTCTTGCCGCCCAGAAGGGGCCAAGCGAACGTTCGGTCTTCCTCAAATCACCCAATCTGGTTGACGCGCATACCGTTGTGGCAACAGCCAAATCCGTGCGCTACCTTTGCCATGATCCTTCGCCCAAGGGATGCGGCATCGTCTCCGAGTTTGCCGAGAGCGCTGGCGGTGTCGTGACCGTCACGAACCGATATCCGCTAAGCGCCGCCGGAACGGTGGCGGTGGTTTCGACCACGGCGCAGTATCGCGACGGATTGCTTTGCGCCGATGCCCAATCCTCGAACGTGAAGATCGAAGACGCGCGCATGAGCCCGGAGGCGCGCAACGACTACATGGAGCAGGTGCGCGACCGCATGCGTTCAAGCGGGGATGTCTGCACGGGCTTTTCCGGCAATGTCCGCACCGGGTTGACAGTGAATGCCTTCAGCACGGTCGGCCGCAAGCTTGGTGAGCCTACTGCCGCGCGCTTCCAGCCAAATCTGCCCAATCTGGCATTCGCCCAATGATGTCTGGCGAAGAAGGCGCCTTGCGTTCGGCGACTGGCCGGACTGTCGCCGCGGTGGCGGCACTGGCGGCTGCTTTCGGGGGAGACGCATCCGCGCTCGCACGTGCTGGAAACCCGGAGCGGGAGATTGCCGAATCGCGTTCGGGCGCTCTTGCCGGACTTTCGGTGGTCGAGGCACGGCGCTGTCCTGCCTTTGGCGAAACAGGCTACGTCGAAGGAATTGGCGACAGCACACAGTTGCGCAATGCCCGGCTTGGCGAAATTGATTTCGTCCGATCCGGCCTTTCCTCGCTCGGACAGATTGCCGGGGACGGCCGCCTTTCCGCTGCGGGGCGACAGCAACTGATGGCACTTGGCAGCTGGAACGTGGTCTCCTCGCTCACCAACTGGACCATGCTGTCTATTGCCGAGCAGGCTCTGGTCGATCCGCAAGTCGTGCCTGGCGGACCGTTTCCGCTCTCCCTGATCGACAGCGCGTCAGCCGAAATGTCTCGCCTCGATCTGCGATACCTTGCGCCGGAAGCAGGTGCGGCGGTCCAGCGCTTGCGAACCGCTCTGGGCCGCTGCGCGGCGACAAGTTATCAATCTCTTCTCGCCCGCAACGAAAGCAGCTTCGCCTCAGAGGTCGAGCGCGCGCGCAGCACGGAGGAGCTGAACGCACTGGCCGCGCGCTATCAGCTTTCCAGAGCATCGACGGAACCGGCCGCAAAGGCATTTCTCGATCGGATCGAAGCGCGAAGAGCAAAGCTGGCCGCGCTGGTGCGCGCGCCGCGTGCTCCCGCCGGAACGCGGCCTGCCGCTGTTGGTGCTGCTGCCTTCACACCGGTGCAAATGGAAACGGCCCGCCGTTTCGCGCGCGCAGCCTCAAGCGGCAACGAACAGGGGGCGCTCAAGGAACTGGCGGAGGATGTGGTGATGTCCACCCCAAGCGGCACCTATCGGGGCAGGAGCGAGGTGGCCGCCGCTGTGCGCGAGCAGAACAAGAGCGGCAAGTCCGGCTCGATGGGTGAGCCGTTCGGCGATGCGCGCGGTATCGGCATGCGCGGACGCGTCGGCAGCTTTGGCGTCACCAGCAGGCTGGGTTTCAACGCCGAGAACAAGATCAATCGCATCAACGTGAGCCTCGGCTCGAACTGAAGCCGACATCGGCATCCGGTGAAGGAGAGCACTCACGCACTGGGCCATGTAACCAATCTGGTTTCCATAAATCGAATAGGTATCCATTCGCGTTTCAGTTGTCGCAAGAGCGTTGCGAACTGCGGGCGGT
Organism: Novosphingobium meiothermophilum; assembly: GCF_003171715.1. Taxonomy (GTDB): domain Bacteria; phylum Pseudomonadota; class Alphaproteobacteria; order Sphingomonadales; family Sphingomonadaceae; genus Novosphingobium; species Novosphingobium meiothermophilum. The sequence continues at coordinate 460,752 of NZ_QGHL01000007.1, forward strand.
AGGGTATAGGCAAGCCGTGCGTTCTGGAAATTGCAGAACGTGAGGCTGCCAGAAAAGGAAACCCAGACTTGGCAAAGTCCGCCAGGCCCAGCGCCCCCAAATCCGCCGCCAAGACACCCCGCAGACCCGCCGCGCGCAGCGCTTCTTCCGCTGCGGCAAGCGCAGCGCAAGCCGAACCGGTTATTGCATCGTCCGTTGCCGAAGAGGCCGCTTTTGCGCTGCGCAGCCTGCAGCAGGCCCATGCCAACAACAAGCGCTACGATGCCAGCGACGAGGAACTGCTCAAGTTCTACGAGCAGATGGTTCTGATTCGCCGGTTCGAGGAAAAGGCGGGCCAGCTTTACGGACTAGGCCTGATCGGCGGTTTCTGCCACCTCTACATTGGTCAGGAAGCGGTCGCCGTCGGGCTGCAATCAGCCCTCAAGGAAGGGCATGACAGCGTCATCACCGGCTATCGCGATCATGGACACATGCTGGCCTACGGCATCGACCCCAAGGTCATCATGGCCGAACTGACCGGGCGCGGCGCGGGCATCTCGCGGGGCAAGGGCGGCTCGATGCACATGTTCAGCACCGAGCACAAGTTCTACGGCGGTCACGGGATCGTGGGCGCGCAGGTGCCATTGGGGGCCGGACTTGCCTTTGCGCACAAGTATCGCGGCGACGGCGGCGTCTGCATGGCCTATTTCGGTGATGGCGCGGCCAATCAGGGGCAGGTTTACGAGACCTTCAACATGGCGGCGCTGTGGAAGCTTCCGATCATCTTCGTGGTCGAGAACAACGGTTATGCCATGGGCACGGCGGTGCGTCGCGGCTCTGCGGAAACCCACTTCTATCGCCGTGGCACCGCGTTCCGCATTCCCGGCATGGACGTGAATGGCATGGACGTGCTGGAAGTGCGCCAGGCGGCCGAAGTTGCGCTTGAATATGTGCGTGCAGGCAACGGTCCAGTGCTCATGGAACTCAAGACCTATCGCTATCGCGGCCACTCGATGTCAGATCCCGCCAAGTATCGCAGCCGTGAGGAAGTGCAGGAAATGCGCGACAATCACGACCCGATCGAAGGCGCCAAGGCCGAATTGCTGAAGCGCGGCGTGGCAGAGGAGAAGATCAAGGAAATCGACAAGCGCATTCGCCAGATTGTCGCGGAATCGGCAGACTTTGCCGAAACCTCACCTGAGCCGGACTTGGCCGAACTCTACACCGACGTTCTGGTGGAGACCTACTGAAATGGCGATCGAACTGAAGATGCCCGCGCTTTCCCCGACCATGGAGGAAGGCACACTCGCAAAGTGGCTGGTTAAGGCTGGCGATGAAGTGAAGTCTGGCGACATTCTTGCCGAAATCGAAACCGACAAGGCGACGATGGAGTTCGAGGCCGTCGATGAAGGGGTGATTGCCGAACTGCTTGTTGCCGAAGGCACGGAAGGCGTGAAGGTCGGCACCGTGATTGCCACGATCAAGGGCGAAGACGATGACGCTGCTACGGCGTCGGCAGCCGTCGCGCCGCTGTCTGCCCCCGTTGCCGAAAATGCACCTGCGGGCCTTGATGCCAAGGCCAAGGCAGCTGCGGCCATTGCGCCGCGCAGCGATGCAAAGCCCGCAGCCGATCCGGAAATCCCGGCAGGCACGGCGATGGTGCCAACCACCGTGCGCGAGGCACTGCGCGATGCCATGGCCGAGGAAATGCGTGCCGACAGCCGTGTCTTCGTGATGGGCGAGGAAGTGGCGGAATATCAGGGCGCCTACAAGGTCACGCAGGGGCTGCTTGACGAGTTCGGACCGCAGCGGGTGATCGACACGCCCATTACCGAATATGGTTTTGCCGGGATTGGCGCGGGCGCGGCCATGGGCGGTCTGCGTCCGGTGATAGAGTTCATGACCTTCAACTTCGCCATGCAGGCGATTGATCATATCATCAACTCCGCCGCCAAGACCAACTACATGTCGGGCGGACAGATGCGCTGCCCGATCGTGTTCCGGGGCCCCAACGGCGCGGCAGCCCGCGTCGGCGCCCAGCACTCGCAGAACTACGGCCCATGGTATGCCAGCGTGCCCGGCCTCGTGGTGATCGCGCCCTATGACAGCGCCGATGCCAAGGGCCTGCTGCGCGCCGCGATCCGCAGCGAAGACCCGGTTGTCTTCCTTGAGAACGAACTGGTCTATGGCCGCACTTTCGATGTGCCGCAGATCGATGATTTCGTGCTGCCTATCGGCAAGGCACGCATCGTCCGTCCGGGCAAGGACGTGACCATCGTCTCCTACTCGATCGGCGTCGGCTTCGCGCTTGAAGCGGCGGAAGCGCTCGCGGCCGAGGGCATCGATGCCGAAGTGATCGACCTGCGGACGCTGCGCCCGCTCGACAAGGAAACCGTTCTCGCCTCGCTGGCAAAGACCAACCGCATGGTTGTGGCCGAAGAGGGCTTCCCGGTCTGTTCGATCGCATCGGAAATCATCGCCATTGCGATGGAAGAAGGCTTCGATCACCTCGATGCTCCGGTGCTGCGGGTTTGCGACGAGGACGTGCCGCTGCCCTATGCAGCCAATCTCGAAAAGGCGGCGCTGATCGATGCCGCGAAAATCGCCGCCGCCGTGCGCAAGGTGTGCTATCGCTAAGGACCGGGTGGTCGGCTTGACCGTGATGCAGGGGTGCCGCGCCGCTGGCACCCCTTTTTTGCATGTGGCGCTGACCGGCCCTGTTTCCGCGCTTATGGAAGGATAGCGCACTGCGCATGTCATCGCCGCCGAACGATCTTGATCCCCAACATCGCATTGCGCTTGCCTATGCCCCGAAGTCCGCACGGGCAGCATGGCTTGCGCTCCTCGCGTTCGAGCAGCGCATGGCCGATACCGCGCGCCCCGGCAGGGAGCCGATCATGATCCAGTTGCGGCTTGCCTGGTGGCGCGACCGGCTCGCCGAGGACGGGACCAACTGGCCGGTGAGCGAACCATTGCTGGCGCAGCTTGTATCGTGGCAGGGGCGGCATGGCGCGCTAGGCGCTCTGATCGATGGCTGGGAAGCAATGATCGTCGGCGAGGATGGCGGCACGCAGCTTTGCGAGGCACGGGTGAAAGCGCACCTCGCCCTTGCCGACCTGCTGGGCGTGACCGCGCTGGAGCCGGTTGAGCGGATGGCGCGCGATCTGGCGACGGGTAAGGGGGATGTCAGCCCCGGTCCGCCCGTTGCCCGCCCCATGCGGCCTTTGGCGGTGCTGCGCGTCCTTGCCCGGCGCGAGAGAAGGGATCGCAGATCCAGCCCCTTTGCCGACCTTTTGCGGGTCATGCGCGCCGGATTGCTGGGCTTCTGACAATCCTGCCAAAGCGGAACCGTCTGTCTCTGCCGCCTTTGTGCGCGAACCTTTAGGCTGCCCGCGTTCTTGCGGGAGGGGTTGCGATGCTTCGAGGTCTGCTTGGCGCGCTGGCTGCGCTCCTGCTTGCAGCAGCGGGCGTGTTCTGGTGGCAGGGGCGTGCCGCCAGCAGTCTTGATTCAGCAGTTCCGGCGCCGCCTGCGGCTTCAGCAGACGAACTGGAACCGGAAGACCTGCCAAGCGCCGATGTGGAAGGGCTGATGGGCGCCGCGCCGCCGGAGGCTACCGCCATCGGCAGGGAAACGCGGCGCTTCAACCTGCTCGACAAGGATCGGGACAATCGCATCAGCCGCACCGAAATGCTCAGCACCCGCGCCAAGGCGTTTCGCAAGCTCGACAAGGACGGCAACAACCTCCTCACTTTCGAGGAATGGGCACACGCCACGGTCGACAAGTTCGCTGCCGCCGATGCCAATGGCGACCTGTTCCTGACGCGCGAGGAGTTTGCCACCACGCGGCCGAAGGACAAGCCGAAGATCAAACAGAAATGCGTCTGCAAATAGGCTTCAGACGAGGGCGCCTGTCCATTTGGAGAGATCGCGTTTGGCGCGTTCGGTATAGGCTTCCTTGCGCACCTTTTTCTTCACATCTGCCAGTGGCGGGAACAGCCCGAAATTGACGTTCATCGGCTGGAAGCTTTCAGCCTCTGCATCGCCGGTGATATGGGCAAGCAGCGCGCCCAGCGCTGTTGTGCGCGGTGGTGCCTGCCATTCACGCCCGGCCAGTTCGGTCGCCGCCATAAGGCCCGCCAGCAGACCGACCGCACCGCTTTCGACATAGCCTTCGCAGCCGGTGATCTGGCCGGCAAAGCGGATATGCGGGGCACGCTTCAGGCGAAGCTGCCGGTCCAGCAGTGTGGGGGAATTGATGAAAGTATTGCGGTGCAGGCCACCAAGCCTTGCGAACTCGGCCCGCTCCAGGCCCGGAATGGTGCGGAAAACGCGGACCTGCTCGGCGTGCTTGAGCTTGGTCTGGAAGCCGACCATGTTCCACAGCGTGCCCAGCTTGTTGTCCTGCCGGAGCTGGACGACGGCATAGGGCCAGCGGCCATTGGGGTGTTCCGGTGTTGCCCAGTGCGGGTTGTCCAGCCCGACCGGCTTCATCGGGCCGAAGCGCAGCGTTTCCTCGCCGCGGGCGGCCATGACCTCGATCGGCATGCAGCCGTCGAAATAGGGGGTGTTTGCCTCCCATTCCTTGAACTCGGTCTTCTCGCCTGCCAGCAGTTCCTCACGAAACGCCAGATACTGCTCGCGGGTCATCGGGCAGTTGATGTAGTCGCGTCCATCGCCTCCCATGGCAAGCGAGGCTTCCGCGCCCTTGTCCCAGCGCGAGGCCATCCAGGCCACATCCATGTCGATACTGTCGCGATAGACGATGGGAGCAATGGCATCGAAAAAGGCAAGGCTTTCCGCACCGGTGGCGGCACCGATGCTGTGCGCGAGGGAGGGCGCGGTGAGCGGACCAGTGGCGATGATCGTCAGTCCGTCCGTTGGCAGCACATCAACCCGCTCACGCACGATTTCCAGCGTCGGCTGAGTGCGCAGGGCCGCCTCGACCTCGGCTGAAAACACGTCGCGATCCACGGCCAGCGCAGAGCCTGCCGGAACCCGCGCCTTTGCTGCTGCTGTCATCAGCAGGCTGTCGCACTGGCGCATTTCATGATGCAGCAGCCCCACTGCGTTCTTCTCGTCGTCGTCCGAGCGGAACGAATTGGAGCAGACCAGTTCGGCAAGACCAGCGCCGTTATGGGCCGGTGTGGTATCACCGCCTCCGCGCATTTCCGAAAGGCGCACGCGGATGCCGCGCCGGGCAAGTTGCCAGGCGGCTTCGGAACCGGCCATGCCGCCACCGATGATGTGAACCTGATACGTCATGGGTTGCGCCTTGGCATTGCATGGCGGCTGCGGCAATAGCGTTGCGAGGACTGGCGAAGGGGGAAAGTGTGGCAGGTGGTGCCCTGATGGAAAAGCGGCCCTGGCTGGCGGCCAGTCTTGTTGCCGGAACAAGCTACTGGCTGGCGGCCAAGGGGCAGGTTCCGGGGCTGTGGCTGATTGCCTGGAAGGGGCTGGGGGTGGCCTTGCTTGCCGCTTATGCCTGGGCACATCACCCTTCGCGCAATGCGCATCAACTGGCGCTGGTCATGGCGCTGGGGGCCATTGGCGATATGGTTCTTGAAGTCCATTTTGCCGGCGGCGCGGTGGCCTTCCTGCTGGGGCATCTGGCAGCTATTGCGCTTTACCGGCGTTTCCGGCGCGAACGGCCTGCGCCCAGCCAGAAGGCGGCGGCCATCGCCACCTTGCTGGGGGTGCCGCTTATTTCGTGGCAGCTTACCGGCCGGGCAGACGTGGCATTCTATGCTTTTGGCCTTTCCGGCATGGCCGCAGCGGCATGGCTCAGCAGCTTTCCCCGTTACCGGGTGGGGCTGGGTGCCATGATGTTCGTGGCATCCGATCTGCTGATCTTCGCACGCATGGGGCCGCTGGCAGGGACTGCTGCAGCGCAAATGCTGATCTGGCCGCTCTATTATTTCGGCCAGTTCCTGATCTGCACCGGGGTCATTGCCACCTTGCGGGCGCGCGGCGAGTTTGCGCAGGAATGACGGACCGGGTTCAAGTCAGTCTGCGACAGGAAGAATGACCTGTCCCGCAGTGTCCCGCTGCAACGGGCCACTGGCAATGGCCGCGCTCCACGGCAGGTCGGCGTAGATGTGCGGGAACAGCGCGCCACCGCGCGACGGTTCCCACCGCACCGCTTCGCCAAGCTGCGCCAGATCGACGGCAACGACGTGAAGACCGTCCTGCCCGGCGAAGTGTTTGTCCACTGTTTCGGTCAACTGCTCGGCCGTTGAGAGGTGAATGAAGCCATCCGCCAGATCGACAGGCGCTCCCCGGCACACGCCATCAGCCTTGAACTGCGCCATCTGCCCGGATGTGAGCACCTTGTAGGCGACAGCAGGAGGAGACGACATCATCACTTTGGTCAAACCTGCGTTGCGTCTGACGCTGTCCCGCCGGCTTCGGCTTCCGGGCCGTCCGCGCCATCTTCGGCCTCTGCCAGGCGCACGGCGCTTACCACATGCTCGTCGCCAGAAACGTTGAACAGGCGCACGCCCGCGCTGCCGCGTCCGATCACGCGCAGCGAATCGAGCGGCAGGCGGATGAGCTTGGCCTGATCGGTAACGAGCATGAGCTGATCGGCCTGTGTTGCCGGGAAGCTCGCCACGACCGGGCCATTGCGTTCGATGTTGTCAATATTGGTAATGCCCTGTCCGCCGCGTCCGGTGCGGCGGTATTCATAGGCAGAAGACAGCTTTCCATAGCCGTTGGCGCAGACGGTGAGGATGAACTGCTCGCGTGCCGCCAGTTCGGCCATGCGCTCGGCCGAAAGCACGGGCTCGCCTTCCTTTTCACCCTTCCACGGGGCAAAGCGCAGATAGCCCTCGCGCTCTTCCTGATCCTTCACGCCAACACGGTGCAGGATCGAGAGCGAGATGACCTCGTCATCGCCCTTCAGCGTCATCCCCCGCACGCCGGTGGAGGTGCGGCTGGTGAACTCGCGCACTTCATCGCCCGCAAAGCGGATTGCCTTGCCCGACCGCGTGGCCAGCAGCACGTCATCGCTCGGCTCCAGCAGTGCCACCCCGATCAGCCGGTCATCACTGTCCTCTTCGAACTTCATCGCGAACTTGCCGTTCGAGGGAATGTTGGCGAACGCATCCATCGAGTTGCGGCGCACGTTGCCCTTTGCCGTGGCGAAGACCACCGAGAGCTTGCCCCATTCGGCCTCGTCTTCCGGCAGCGGCAGCACGGTGGCGATGGTTTCGCCCTGATCGAGTGCAGGCAGCATGTTGACGACCGGGCGCCCGCGCGTGGCCGCCCCGCCTTCTGGCAGACGCCATACCTTGAGGCGATAGACCTTGCCCGCCGTCGAGAAGAACAGGACCGGTGTGTGCGTGCTGGCCACGAACATCGTGGCAACGGCATCCTCGTCCTTGGTGGCCATGCCCGAACGACCCTTTCCGCCCCGGTTCTGGGCACGGAAGGTGGAAAGCGGGGTCCGCTTGATATAGCCGTCGAGGGTGATGGTCACGACCATGTCCTCGCGCTCGATCAGGTCTTCGTCCTCGATGCCGTCGGCAGCAGGCGCGATCTCGGAAAGGCGCGGCGTGGCGAAAGCCAGGCGCACTGCAAGCAGTTCCTCGCGCATGACGCCATAGAGCTTGGCCCGGTCGGCAAGGATGGAGAGGTATTCGGCAATGGCCTTGGCCAGCCCCTCCAGTTCATCGCCGATCTCGTCGCGGCCCAGCGCCGTCAGGCGGTGCAGGCGCAGGTCGAGGATGGCGCGGACCTGGATTTCCGAAAGGCGATAGGTGGCCGCATCGGCAACGCCGGCATCCTCGATCGCCTCGACAAGGCGGATATAGGGCGCAATCTCGCCCATCGGCCATTCGCGGGCGAGCAGGGTGTCACGCGCAACCTGCGGATTGGGCGAGCCGCGGATGATCCGCACCACCTCGTCAAGGTTGGTCACGGCAATCACGAGGCCCAGCAGGATATGCGCCCGGTCGCGTGCCTTGTTCAGTTCGAATTTGGTGCGGCGGGTAATCACTTCCTCGCGGAAGCGCACGAAGGCTTCGATGATATCTTTCAGGTTGAGAACTTCGGGCCTGCCGCCGCGAATGGCCAGCATGTTGGCCGGGAAGCTCGATTGCGCGGGCGTGTTGCGCCAGATCTGGTTGAGCACCACTTCGGGCGTGGCATCGCGCTTGAGATCGATGACCACCCGCACGCCTTCGCGGTTGGATTCGTCGCGGATGTCCGAGATGCCCTCGATCCGCTTGTCCTTGGCCGCCTCGGCGATCTTTTCCACCAGGTTCGACTTGCCGACCTGATAGGGAATGCTCGTCAGAACGATGGAACGCCGGTCGCCCCGGCCTTCCTCGATTTGATGGCGGGCGCGCATGATGATCGAGCCGCGCCCTTCATGATAGGCCTTGCGCGCACCGGATGCACCAAGGATGAGGGGGGCGGTGGGGAAATCGGGTCCGGGGATGATCTGGATCAGTTCGTCGATCGTGATCCGGGGATTGTCCATGTAGGCAAGGCAGCCGTCGATCACCTCGCCCAGATTGTGCGGGGGGATGTTCGTGGCCATGCCGACGGCAATCCCGCCCGCGCCGTTGACCAGCAGGTTGGGAAAGCGTGCGGGCAGGACCTGCGGTTCATGCTCGGAGCCGTCATAGTTCGGGCTGAAATCGACGGTATCCTTGTCGATATCGGCAAGCAGCGCATCCGCGACCTTGGCCAGACGGGCTTCGGTATAACGCATCGAGGCCGGTGGATCGGGGTCCATCGAGCCGAAGTTGCCCTGTCCGTCGATCAGCGGCAGACGCATCGACCAGTCCTGCGTCATCCGAGCGAGCGCATCGTAGATCGCGCTGTCGCCATGCGGGTGATACTTGCCCATCGTATCGCCAACGATGCGGGCTGACTTGCGATAGGCCTTGGTCGAGACGAACCCGTTTTCGTGACTGGTCCACAGGATGCGGCGGTGGACGGGCTTCAGGCCATCGCGCACGTCAGGCAGCGCGCGGCTCACGATCACGCTCATCGCGTAATCGAGATAGCTGGTCTTCATCTCGTCGACGATGTCGATCCGCTGGAACTCGCCGTCGGGGGCGGGGGCAGGGGGGTCGATGATCGTGGTGTCGTCGCTCACGGGAACAGCTTTTCGTTATGGGAACAAGGGATGATCTGCGGCCCTAGACCCATCGGCCGCCAATGGCCAGCAACAGACCGCCCAAGACCGGCGTTAAGGCCCGGTTTTCCACATTTGCGAGCCGCTGCGACCAGTTGCATGAATATCGGGGTGAAGCGTCATTCAATCAGCGTTCACGGGAACAAGGATAGCGCACAGACCGTTGCCAAGGGGACATTTCCGCGCCACTAGCGGAAGCCGACAATCTGGCGAGAGGGCCGCAAGGGAACACGCATCCGGGCAGGGTCGCCCGCGTGGGCCACCGGTCGAAGAGGAGACGAGTTCTATGCGTTCGAACTTCAAGCGTATTACCGGAAGCATGATCGGCAAGACCGCGCTGGCCGTGGCGCTGTGCACCGGCGCGCTGACTGTCGGCGCAACCGCGGTCGCGGCCAAGGAAAAGGAACAGAAGGCTGCCAAGGCGACCTACTCGAAGGAGTTCGTGGCGGCGGCCGGTCCTATCCAGAAGTCGATGACCGCCATTGACGAAGTGAAGAAGAAGGGTGGCGATGCCGCCGCGCAGAAGGCCGCCGCGCCCAATGCTGCCGCCGAACTGGCTGCGGCCGAAGCCGCAATCCAGACCCCGCTTGATCGCATGGCGGCCGGCGGCTGGGCGGTAAGCCTCGGCGGGTTGCTGAACGATGTGGGGATGCGCCAGCGCGGCATCCAGTACATGCTCGACAGCGGACAGGTGCCTGCCGCCAACCTGACCGAGTATCAGTTCTACCTCGGCAACTTCGCCTATTCCAACAAGGACTTCCCCACGGCGGTGAGGGCGCTGACGGCGGTCGTTCAGGCAAATTACAACGATGACAGTGCGGCCGAACTGCTGGCTGATGCCTATGCCCAGCAGGGCCAGAACGCAGAGGCACTCGCTGCGCTGAAGATGGCGCTGGATGTGCGCAAGGCAGCAGGCCAGCCCATTCCCGAAGCGTGGTTCAAGCGCGCCAACCTCATCGCCTACAAGAACCGTCTGGGCGAGCAGGCGATCGAATGGTCGACGCTTATGGTCGAGAACGAACCGAATGCGCTGAACTGGCTTGGTGCCGGTCAGCTCGTGCGCGAGTTCGGTCAGTTCACCGCGCAGGAATCGCTCGATCTGGGACGTCTCCTGCTGCGCGCCGGCGGGTTCCAGAACGATCCGAAGTATGTCGAGCGCGAATATGTCGAGTATATCGAGGCTGCTGACCCGCGCCGCTTCCCCGGAGAGGTGGTCAAGGTTGCCGAGGCAGGGATCAAGGCAGGTGTGCTGCGCGCCAACGACGCCTTCGTTGCCGATGCGCTTTCGCAGGCCAAGAGCCGAGTGGCAGCCGACAAGGCATCGCTGCCTGCGCTCGACAAGGAAGCCCGTGCGAGCAAGGATGGCCGCAGCGCCGTCGCCATGGCCGATGCCTATCTGTCCTACGACGAACCAGCCAAGGCCGAGGAAATGTACCGGATGGCGCTGGAAAAGGGCGGCGCGATCGACCGCGATCGTGCGCTGACCCGGCTTGGCATCGCGCTGGTCGATCAGGACAAGTTCGACGAAGCCAAGACCGTGTTTGCCCAGGTTGGCGGAACCCGTGCCAAGCTGGCGCGGCTCTGGTCGGCCTTCGCAACCGTGCAGGGCCGTCCCTGAGCATTCGCCGTCCTGAGCTTTCAGGGCCTTGCGGCAAGACGGAAAGGGCGGCCTGAACAGCCGCCCTTTCTTCGTCTGGTGTGATGGTGTGTGCAGCCGGGCTGATGCCAGCGGCGATCAGGCTACCGGATGAAACTCGCCCGAAGCCTCGTCAAGCAGATTGAGCACGCCGTCGTTGATCGCAAAGAAAGCGCCGCGCAGACGCAGGCTGCCTTCCTTCTCCTTGCGGCTCACGAAAGGAAATGTCCGCAGATTGGCAAGGCTTTGCCGCACGCCCGCCAGTTCCATCGCGAGTTCGGCGGCGCGGCCTTCGGTGCCGTGCTGCGCAACCACCGCCTCGCGCGCTTCGTCCAGAAGCGAAATCCAGTCGGTTATAAACCCACCGTCGCCATGTTTTGCACCTTTCAGGCTGTGGGTCAGCGCTGCCTTGCATCCGCCGCACATGCCGTGCCCCATGACGACGATTTCCTTGACCTCAAGAACCTGCACCGCGAACTCCAGCGCTGCGGACACGCCGTGATGGCCCGGCGCGGTCTCGAAGGGAGGGACCATTGCGGCAACGTTGCGGACGACGAAGATCTCGCCCGGATCGACATCGAAGATCTGCGCGGGATCGACCCGGCTGTCCGAGCAGGCAATGACCATGACTTGAGGCGACTGGCCTTCGCTCAGTTCGCGCCAGCGTTCAAGGTTCGGCTTCCAGCCGGATTCGCGGAAGCGGCGATAGCCGGCGAGCAGGCGCTCAAGCCCTGGTGAGTTCTCGTTCATCGCCTGAGCTAATGGCCGCATCGATTGGGTCTTTCAAGAGCGGAAGGAACGGCCTATCTCGCAAGCCATGACCGAACCTGCCCAGACCATCCGCCCGGAACGCCAGCGCAAGCCTGACTGGATCCGTGTCAAAGCGCCCACCAGCAAGGGTTATGGCGAAACGCGCAACCTGATGCGCGAACTTGGGCTGAACACGGTGTGCGAGGAAGCGGCCTGTCCGAACATCGGCGAATGCTGGACCAAGAAGCACGCCACGGTGATGATTCTGGGCGATGTCTGCACGCGCGCCTGCGCCTTCTGCAATGTGAAGACCGGAATGCCCCGCGCGGTCGATCCGATGGAGCCTTTCAACGTTGCAACGGCGGCGGGGAAAATGGGGCTTGAACACATCGTCATCACGTCGGTTGACCGCGACGATCTGCCCGATGGCGGGGCAGGCCATTTCGTCAAGGTCATCAGGGCCCTGCGCGAAATGACCCCGGCCACCACCATCGAGATCCTGACGCCGGATTTCCGCAACAAGATGGAAGCCGCGGTCGAGGCGATCGTCGATGCGGGGCCTGACGTTTACAACCACAACCTCGAAACCGTGCCCCGGCTCTATCCCACGATCCGCCCCGGTGCGCGCTATTACGCGTCGCTGCGCCTGCTCGAACAGGTCAAGCGGCACGATCCGCGCATCTTCACCAAGTCGGGCATCATGCTTGGCCTTGGCGAGGAACGCCTTGAAGTGCATCAGGTCATGGATGACATGCGATCTGCCCAGATCGATTTCCTGACGATGGGCCAGTATCTCCAACCCACGCCCAAACACGCGAAAGTGATGGAGTTTGTGACGCCCAAGGCTTTCGAGGCTTATGGTGCGATCGCGCGCGCGAAAGGTTTCCTTCAGGTCGCCTCCAGCCCGCTCACCCGGTCAAGCTATCATGCCGGCGACGATTTCCGGCAGATGCGTGCCGCACGCGAGGCGCAGCTTGCCAAGGCTGCACTGAAAGCCTGATCTTGCCCCGCATTTCGGAAACCCGGACCCTGCCCTGGTCGGCTGAGCAGATGTATGATCTGGTCGCCGACGTGCGTCGTTATGCCGAGTTTCTGCCGTGGGTGGTGGCCACGCGCATCAAGTCCGACAGCGAGACCGAAATGGTGGCCGACATGCTGGTAGGCTTCAGCGCCCTGCGCGAACGCTTCACCTCGCGCGTGCACAAGCGGCGTCCGGACGAAAGCGGGACGGGTGAAATCAGGGTCGAATACATCGACGGGCCGCTCAAGCGGCTTGAGAATGACTGGACCTTCACCGCCAGAGCCGACGGTGGCTGCACCATCGGCTTCAGCGTGGATTTCACGTTCCGCAATGCGATTTTCGAAAAGCTGGCGGGGCAATATCTCGATGCCGCATTCCGCAAGATGGTCGCCGCGTTCGAGAAGCGCGCCGAACAGCTTTACGGCAGCAGCAGCGCCAGCGCGGTCATCGCTGCTTCATAACGCACTTCGGCGCGCGTCTGCGCCTCGTCGAATACCTTGAGTTCGGCGTTCGTCGCTTCGGGATCCTCGCCGCGCTTCGCGCAGGCGAAGACCACGGTTCCCACGGGCTTGTTCTCGGAACCGCCATCTGGCCCCGCAACTCCCGTAATCGCCACGGCAACGTCGGCCTTGGACCGGTGCAGCGCGCCTTGGGCCATCGACCATGCTACCGCGATGGACACTGCACCGAAGGTATCGATCAGATCCTCCGACACGCCGAGCATTTCGGTCTTCGCCTCGTTCGAGTAGGTCACGAAGCCGCGGTCGAGGACGGCCGAGCTGCCGGGCACTTCGGTGAGGGCGGCGGCCACCAGACCGCCGGTGCAGCTTTCCGCCACGGCAACCGTGCGGCCGATGGCCGAGTTCTCGGCAATCACCCGGCGGGCAAGGTCGCACAGCGGGGCGGGAAGAAGGCAATGCATGGTCATGGGATCAGGCCAGAACCGTGCTGCCGGGGCATTCCGCCGAATCATGCCAATCACACATCGTCCAATTCCTCGTTCAGGTTTCAGTGGCAACCAGAGTTGCCGCCGCCTGGGCTGCAATTCCCTCGCCGCGGCCGGTCATGCCAAGCCGTTCCGTGGTTGTCGCCTTGACGGATACGGCAGCGCTGTCAATCCTGAGAATCCGGGCAAGCGTCTCACGCATGGCCGCTTTGTGCGGTCCGATTTTCGGTGCCTCGCAGATGATCGTGACATCGACATTGCCGATACGATAGCCGGCCTCCTGCACGAGGCTGACAGCATGGTCCAGAAATCGGTCGGATGAAGCGCCCTTCCACCGGGGATCGGATGGCGGGAAATGATCGCCGATATCACCCGCTGCAATCGCGCCAAGCAGAGCATCGACAAGCGCATGAATGGCCACGTCAGCGTCGGAATGCCCTGACAGTCCCTTGTCGTGAGGGACCTTGACGCCGCAAAGCCACAGAGCTTCCCCTTCAACAAGGCGGTGCACATCAAAGCCTGTGCCCATTCGGACCGGCAGGGTCATGGCCTTCCTTCTCTCGCTATGCCTGCCTGTCTCCGTTTCGGATGATGCGGCAGGATATTCCAGCAGATCATGCGCGAAGGTTACCTTGCGCAGCGCCTCGTCGCCTTCGACCAAAAGCACCGTGTGGCCCGCTGCCGTCGCGACTTGCGCATCATCTCCCGCGTCGGGCAGTCCTTGCCAGTTTCGATGTGCGGCAAGAATTGCCGTGAAATCGAAGGCTTGCGGAGTCTGCACACGGTAAAGCTCCTCGCGGGCAACGGTTGCCGCCATGGTGCCATCGGCGCCGCGCACCATGCTGTCGACCACAGGCAGCACCGGAACAGCCGCGCGCCCCTTGCGGAGTGCTCCGAGCAGGCGGGCGATCACGGGTTGCGGCAGCACGGGGCGCGCGGCATCATGAATGAGCACGGTTTCGGGAGGGGCGCCCGCCAGTTCTTCAAGCGCGCGGCGCACCGATTCCTGTCGTGTTGCACCGCCGGTCACGAACACCACCTGCCGAAGACCAGCAAGAGCGGCCTCGGCTTCGGCTTCCCACCCAGAAGGTATCGCCACGACGACCGGTGCGATGCCCGCACGCAGCAGGCTTTCAACCGAATGCCTGAGCAGCGGCTTGCCTTGCCAGATCACGAATTGCTTCGGCAGCTTGGTGCCCGCCCGCAATCCTTTGCCTGCTGCCACGACGACGGCTGCGCCGCGCGATTGCGCGGTGCTAAGTGTCTGCTCGGTAGCCGAGGCTTGATCGTCTGCTGCGCGTTCCATTGCCCGCGCCTCTACCAGCGCACTGGCTTCAGGAGCAACAACCTTGCCGTTGCATTTGCAATCGACTATGCGCGTGCCTGTTTTTTAGGCAGAATGACCCCAGCATGTCGAGCATTCCCGTCCCGCCAGTTCTGGCCCCGATCCGCGTAGGCCCCGTCACCATCGATTGCCCGGTGGTGCTCGCGCCGATGACGGGCGTGTCCGACCTGCCTTTCCGCACCATCGTGCGTCGCTTCGGCTCCGGTCTCAATGTCACCGAGATGATCGCCAGCCCTGCGGCCATCCGCGAAACGCGCCAGTCGATCCAGAAGGCGGCCTGGCACCCGATGGAGGAGCCGGTCTCGATGCAGCTCGTCGGTTGCGAACCGGAGCAGATGGCCGAGGCCGCGAAGCTATCGGAAGACAAGGGTGCGGCGATCATCGACATCAACATGGGCTGCCCGGTGCGCAAGGTCGTGAACGGGGATGCGGGCTCTGCCCTGATGCGCGACATTCCCCTTGCCACGCGGCTGATCGAGGCAACGGTCAAGGCCGTGAAGGTTCCGGTCACGGTCAAGATGCGCATGGGCTGGTGCCATGACAGCCTGAACGCCCCTGAACTTGCCCGCATCGCGCAGGATCTGGGCGCGCAGATGATTACCGTTCACGGCCGCACCCGCAACCAGATGTACAAGGGCCACGCCGACTGGGCTTTCGTGCGCCGGGTGAAGGAAGCGGTGAGCATTCCGGTCATCGTCAACGGCGATATCTGCGGGATCGACGATGTCGCCACGGCTGTGGAACAGAGCGCGGCCGATGGCGTCATGATTGGCCGAGGATCCTATGGACGTCCCTGGCTGCTGGGGCAGGTGATGCACTGGCTGCGCACGGGCGAGCGGCTGTCCGACCCCACGCTTGCCGAGCAATATGCCCTGATTGTCGAGCATTATCACGCGATGCTTGCCCATTACGGAACGGTCACGGGCGTCAACATGGCGCGCAAGCACCTTGGCTGGTACACCAAGGGGCTGCACGGCTCGGCTGATTTTCGCAACAAGGTCAACTTCATTGACGATCCCGATGCGGTGCTCGCGAGCCTTGCCGAGTTCTATGGCCGGGCGATAGATCATCAGCTTGCCACGCAGGACAGCGCGGCGGGCGTCGGGATCGGCCAGCGCGCAGCGGCATGATCGCCTTTCCGGAATGGCATCGCAGCGAACCGGGGCAGAAGCCCGACCCAAAGCGCGTTGTCTCCAGCCTGCCACTGGCCCTGCTCCAGCTTGATCCCGATCTGGTCGTGGCGTCGGTCAACCCGGCGGCCGAACAGCTCATGGGGCAAAGCTACCGGCGTCTTGTGGGCCGCAAGGTTGCGGACCTGTTTGACTTTGAAGAGCCGCTGATCCTTGATCGCCTTGCCGAGGGCGAGGCGCACCTCTTCGCGCGGGGAGTGCGCGTGCGGATACTGGGGCAGGCAGCACGCGAGTTCGACGTGATGATCAGCCCGGTCAATCATTGCCCCGGCTGGCAACTGCTGATGCTTCACGAAGGCGTGGGTGTGGAGGCGCTGACGGGGGATGGTGCCGGTGCCGGGGGAGGCGAGGGCGTGGCCTTGCGCGCGCCCGAAGTGCTTGCCCACGAAATCAAGAATCCGCTTGCCGGCATTCGCGGCGCCGCACAACTGCTTGACCGCAAGCTGGATGATCGGGACAGAGCCCTGACCGGGCTGATCACCGGCGAGGTCGACCGGATCGCCAAACTGATCGATCAGATGCAGTCGCTGTCCCGGCGCAGCCTTGAGCCGGCGCAGCCCTGCAATCTTCACGAAGCGGTGCGTCGTGCCGAAGCGGTTCTGACGGCCGGGCATCCCGGCAGCGTTGCGATCCGCGAAGAGTTCGACCCTTCGCTGCCCGCAGTGACAGCGAATCCCGATGCCTTGGTGCAGGTGCTGCTGAACCTGCTCAGCAATGCGCGCGAAGCCTGCGAGGGTGTGCCCCATCCCGCCATCACCGTGCGGACCCGATTCGCGAGCGGCATCCAGCTGCACGCCGGGCCAGGCGGCAAGCCTTTGCGCCTGCCGATAGAACTTCGTGTTTCAGACAATGGGCCGGGCATTGATCCCGTTCTGCGCGATCACATTTTCGAACCGTTCGTCACTGGCAAGAAGCACGGGCAGGGCCTTGGCCTTGCGCTGGTGCAGAAGCTGGTGCGCGAGATGAATGGCCGCATCACGCATGATCGTGACGAGGTGAAGGGGGTGACCCATTTCCGTCTGCACCTTCCCGTGGCGGGGTCCGTATCCTGATGTCCAAACGTATCCTTCTGGTCGAGGACGATGCGTCGATCGCTTTGGTTATCACGGCCGCACTGGAAGCCGAGGGCTTCACGGTGGACCGCTGCGAATCGATCGCCGAGCGTGACCGTCTGCTTGCCGGGCACGGCTACCTGCTGCTGATGACCGATGTCATGCTGACCGATGGCGATGGGATCGCCACGCTTGGCCCGGTCCGCGAAGCGCATCCCGATCTTCCGGTCATCATCCTTTCGGCACAGAACACGCTCGATACGGCGGTTCGGGCCAGCAATACCGGCGCCTTTGAATACTTCCCCAAGCCTTTTGATCTTGAAGAACTGGTCCGCACCGTAACCCAGGCCATCGGCAGGGCCGAGGCCGCAGCAGCCACCGCAGAGCCGGAGGTGCCGCAGGGTTTGCCGCTGGTCGGGCGCAGCGCTGCCATGCAGGCGGTCTATCGCATGATTACGCGCGTTCTGCGCAACGATCTGACCGTCCTCATTCTCGGCGAATCCGGAACCGGCAAGGAACTCGTGGCAGAGGCCATTCATCAGCTTGGAAGCCGCCGCTCCGGCCCCTTCATCGCTGTCAATACGGCCGCGATTCCAGCCGAGCTGATCGAAAGCGAACTGTTCGGCCATGAGAAGGGAGCATTTACCGGTGCGGTTGCGCGCTCCATCGGCAAGTTCGAACAGGCCAGTGGTGGCACGCTGTTCCTCGACGAAATCGGCGACATGCCGATGCAGGCGCAGACCCGCCTTCTGCGCGCGTTGCAATCCGGTCGCATCCGGCGGGTTGGCGGACGTGACGAGATAAAGCTGGACTGCCGGATCATCGCGGCCACGAATCGCGATCTCCTGCCGATGATTTCCGCCGGAACGTTCCGCGAGGATCTCTACTATCGGCTCGCGGTCGTTCCGATAGAGCTGCCGCCGCTGCGCGAACGCGCCGATGACATCGAGGCGCTGGCACGCCATTTTCTCGTTCAGGCGGCGAGCGAGGGCCTGCCGCGCCGAAATCTTTCCAAGTCGGCGGCCGAGGTGCTGGCGCGCCATCCGTGGCGCGGCAATGTCCGGGAACTGCGCAATTTCATGTATCGGCTGGCCCTGCTGGCGCGTGAGGAGGTCGTCGATGCGGCGGGCGTCGAAGCTCTGCTGGATGCGTCGGGTGCGGCAGGCGCGCCGGCCTCGCACAGGCAGGACGATGACAGGCATACGGGCGCGCCGCCTGCGGCCTTGCCTGCCCAGACGGCCGGTCCCGCCGATCTCTCCGCTGCGGTCGAATACTGGCTCGAAGCAAATGCCCCGGCGCAGGGTGAGGTTTATGACGCAGCGCTTGCCGCCTTCGAGCGTCCGCTGTTTCTTCACGTGCTTTCACGCACAGCGGGCAACCAGCTTCGGGCCGCGCAGATTCTGGGGATCAATCGCAACACCCTGCGCAAGCGGCTGGTCGAATTGCAGATCAATCCTGAGGATGCGGCGACGACCCGTCATTAATTCTGCTTGCAACGGCGCAACAGTGGTGTTGTATATGTGCAACGATGCAGCAGTCAGGCAAAGACACCTCGCGCCGAATGCCCCGCTGGTTCCGGCGTCTGCTGGTTGCGCTGCGGCGGGCCAATGTCTTCTTCCTGCTTGAGCTTGCGGCATCCACAATCCTTGTCCTGATGCTTTCGGTCAGTTGGCTGACCGTGACCGGATCAACCGGCGAGGGGCAGATCCTTCCCTCAAGGCTCACCTCAAGCCTGCTGATCGGCACGCTTGTCCCTGCCATGACCTTGCTGGTGCTGGCAGGACGGCGATTGGCCATCCGGCGTGCGGCCCGCAGCGTGCTTGGCTCAAGTGGCCGCCTGCATGTGCGCCTCGTCTGGCTCTTTTCGCTGATCGCGGCGATTCCGACGCTGCTCGTGGTGGTATTCGCCTCGCTGCTCTTCCAGTCCGGGGTCGAGTTCTGGTTTTCCGACAGTTCGCGGGGAATGCTTGAAAATGCCAACAAGCTGGCGCGCGGCTATTACGAGGACAAGCTGCGCGACGTTTCCAACCAGACCGTTGCCATGGCGGGCGACATCCGCGACTTTCTCGATCAGGCCAATATCGCCTCGATCGAGTTTGCCGAAGGCTATTCCTTTCAGGTCCTGAGCCGCCAGCTCAACGAATCCGCGATTGTCGAACGTGGCTCGGACGGGAGCCTGCGCACTGCGGCCATCGTCGATCCCGACAAGAACACCGAGCGCGAGCGCGTCACGCCGCAGGATATTGCCCGGATCGAAAAGGGCGAGGGGGTCGTGGTCAAAGCCTCGGCCGAAAGGATCGAGGCGATCACTCCGATCGATCGCAAGCGCGAGATCTACCTCTATACCGCGCGCAATTCCGACATGCTCGCGCTTGGCCAATGGGAGCGCGCGCAGAGCGTGCTCAAATCCTACGACATGCTGACAACGCGCGCGCGCGCGCTGCAACTGCGGTTCAACATCCTGCTCTTCGCGGTAAGTCTCGGCCTTGTCGCCATTGCGGTCTGGGCGGCGCTGCGATTTGCCGACCGCCAGGTGGCGCCTCTGGCCGAACTGGTTTCGGCGGCGCGCACGATCGGCAGCGGCAATTTTGCCATGCGCGTCGCGCAAAGCAGCGGCACCGACGAGGTGGGCCTGCTCGCCCGTGCTTTCAACCGCATGACCCAGCAGCTTGAAGGGCAGACAAAAGCACTCGTTTCCGCAAATGCCCAGCTTGAGGTGCGCCGCGCCTTCATCGAAGCGGTGCTTGAATCGATCACGGCCGGGATCGTCTCCATCGGTCGCGATGGCTCGGTCCTGCTTATCAATTCTTCGGCCCAGCGAATGCTTGTGCCTGCCGATGCACCCAGCCCCATCGGGCGGCCTCTGGCCGAAGTTTCCCCGGTGTTTGACCAGCTCGTGACGTCGGGACAAGCCAATCATGTCATCCAGCAGCCGATGGGCGGCGATCTGAGAACGCTTGCGGTGAGGGTGGTCAAGGACGACAACGGCCATGTCATCACCTTCGAGGACATCTCGCGCCAGTTGCTGGACCAGCGCCGGGCGGCATGGTCGGACGTTGCCCGGCGCATCGCGCACGAGATCAAGAACCCGCTGACGCCCATCCAGCTCGCCACCGAGCGGCTCAAGCGGCGCTATGGCCGCCAGATTGCCAACGATCCCGAACTTTTCGAGGAACTTACCAGCACGATCATTCGTCAGGTTGGCGATCTGCGCAAGATGGTCGACGAGTTTTCCTCGTTCGCCCGTCTGCCCAAGCCGGTGTTTCGAGCCGAAGATGCCAGTGATCTGGTGCGACAGGCCCTGTTCCTTCAGGAAGTAGCGCATCCGGCGCTCGATTTCAGCTTCGCGTGTGACGTCAGCACCATGCCGCTGCAATGCGATCGCCACCAGTTCGGACAGGTCATGACCAACGTCCTCAAGAATGCGATCGAGGCCATTGAGGCGCGGGCAAAGCACGAGGACATCGATTATCGCGGGCGCATCGCGGTCACGCTTTCAGGCGATGAAACGTCCGTCACGGTTGAAGTGGTCGATAACGGCATAGGGCTGCCGGCAGAGCGTGATCGCATTCTTGAGCCCTACATGACCACGCGCGAGAAGGGCACGGGCCTTGGCCTTGCCATCGTGCACAAGATTGTCGAGGAGCATGGCGGCGAGATGGCTTTTGCTCCCGAACCCACTGGTGGCACGCGCGTCATCATGCGCTTTGCGCGTGATCCGCTTTCCGCATCTCCGGCATCTGCTGCACACGCTGAACAGGACTGACAGGACCCCGACATGGCACTCGACATCCTCATCGTGGACGACGAACGCGATATCCGCGAACTAGTTGCGGGAGTCCTTTCCGACGAGGGCTATGGCTGCCGCCTTGCTGCCGACAGCACTGCCGCGCTTGCCGCCATTGATGAACGCCGCCCCAGCCTTGTCCTGCTTGACGTATGGCTTCATGGCAGCCCCATGGACGGGCTGGAAGTGCTGGACGAGATCAAGAAGCGCGAGCCGGAACTGCCGGTCATCATCTTTTCCGGCCACGGCAATATCGACACCGCGGTATCCGCGATCAGCCGCGGTGCGATGGACTTTCTGGAAAAGCCCTTCGAAGCCGAACGCCTGCTGCTGCTGGTTGAACGCGCAACCGAGACCGAGCGCCTGCGCAGGGAAAACCAGCGCCTGCGGCAGGGCTTCGCCATGGCTGAGGAGTTCACCGGCAACAGCTCGGCCATCAATCAGGTGCGCGCCACGTTGAAGCGCGTGGCGAATACCGGCAGCCGCCTGCTGATTTCCGGGCCTGCCGGATCGGGCAAGGAAGTGGCGGCGCGCCTGCTGCATTCGTGGAGCCCGCGCGCGCAGAATGCCTTCGTTACCGTGAACTCCGCGCGTATCACGCCCGAACGGTTCGAACAGGAACTGTTCGGCGAAGAATCGGACGGCAAGCTGGTTCGGGCAGGGCTGCTGGAAATGGCCGATGGTGGCACTCTGTTCCTTGATGAAGTGTCGGACATGCCGCCGTCCAGTCAGGCACGCATCCTGCGAGTGCTGACCGAGCAGTCCTTCGTCCGGGTCGGCGGGCATCGGCAGATCCGCGTCGATGTCCGCGTCGTATCCTCTTCCTCGCGGCCTCTTGAACGCGAGATTGCCGAGCGCCGCTTCCGCGAGGATCTCTACTACCGGCTGAATGTCGTTCCGGTTGCGATTCCCCCGCTGGCAGAGCGGCGCGATGACATTCCCGCGCTGGTCGATCATTTCTTCACGCGCTACGCCAACGAGCAAGGCGTTCCCCCGCCTGCGGTAACACCCGAAGCCATGGCCGCGCTCCAGAGCTATGACTGGCCGGGCAACGTGCGGCAACTGCGCAACGTGGTTGAAAGGACGATCATCCTTGCCCCGCGCGAACGCCTTGCGCGGATCGACCCCGACATGCTTCCTTCCGAGATCGTGGCAATGCCCATGGGCGGCGAGACCGGTGCATCGGCGCTGATGGGAGTGCCCCTGCGCGAGGCGCGCGAGAACTTCGAGCGCGAGTATCTCAAGGTCCAGATCCGCCGCTTCTCCGGCAACATTTCGAAGACCGCAGCCTTCATCGGGATGGAACGTTCTGCGCTCCATCGCAAGCTCAAGCTCCTTGGCATGGCCGAACGCCGCGAGGGCGAAGACGAGGACTGACTGTCGGGTGATACCGGTGGGCGAGGGCTACGCATTCGCATGAATTGGCCCCCCTCCTCAATTTGGCATGTTTACCTTCGGTCGATGCGGCCCTACATTGCCCGACGAAGCCGGCCGGAACGGGATTTTGCCTTGGTGCGCATCCCCCGATGGCCAGATTGCCTGTGACCGGTTCCGGTGCAGGCCAATACCAAACGGAGTCACGTGAAATGACCGGAAAGACCTTGTCCGCTCGCCCCCGGCCCAAACCGGAACCCGCCCCCGCGGTCGAAGCTCCTGCGGTTACCCCCGGCGCGACAGGCGGTAAGGGCCAGAACCTTCAGGACCTCTTCCTCAATCATCTGCGCAAGAACAAGATCCCGGTCACGATGTTCCTCGTGAAGGGCGTCAAACTCCAGGGAATCGTCACCTGGTTCGACAATTTCTCGATCCTTCTGCGCCGCGACGGACAGTCCCAGCTGGTTTACAAGCACGCAATCTCGACGATCATGCCCGGTCAACAGCTTTCCGTTGCGCACTTCCAGACAGGTGGCGACGAGAACGGCAAGAAGGCGCGTCTTTTGCAGGAAGTCTTCCTGTCAAGTGTCCGTGATGCGGCGGTCCAGGTCACAATGTTCCTTGTCAACGGTGTGATGCTTCAGGGGCGGGTGGCGTCCTACGATCTCTTCTGCATGCTGCTTGAGCGTGAGGGCTACGTCCAGCTCGCCTACAAGCACGCTGTTTCGACGATTCAGCCTGCCGGTCATGTGGACCTGACTGGCGACTGGGATGGTGAGGATTCCTGAGCACTTTTGAATTTGGCAACAACGCCGGCGACATTGCCGGCGAAGTCACCCGCGGCGCACGCGCCATTGTGGTCCTGCCTGATATCCGTCAGCGCGGCGGCGGTCTTGGTATCGATGCCGAGTCCCGGCTTGAGGAAGGGCAGGGCCTCGCCCGCGCGATCGGGATCGAGGTGGTTGATGCCTTCATTCTGCCTGTCCGTAACGTTCGTCCGGCCACGTTGTTCGGTGAAGGACAGGTGGAACGAATGGCCATTGCGTGCAACCAGTCCGACGCCGAACTGGTCATCGTCGATGGCGCGCTTTCGGCAATCCAGCAGCGCAATCTCGAAGAGAAGCTCAAGCGCAAGGTCATCGACCGCACGGGCCTGATCCTTGAGATCTTCGGGGAACGTGCAGCGACCGCCGAAGGACGGCTTCAAGTTGAACTTGCCCACCTTGATTATCAGGCGGGGCGTCTGGTGCGCTCGTGGACGCATCTTGAGCGCCAGCGCGGGGGCTTCGGCTTTCTCGGAGGGCCGGGCGAGACCCAGATCGAGGCCGACCGGCGCCTCATCCGCGGACGCATGGCCCGGTTGCGCCGCGAACTTGAGCAAGTTCGTCGCACCCGCGGCCTGCATCGCGAACGTCGCCAGCGCGCACCTTGGCCAGTGATTGCGCTTGTTGGTTACACCAACGCCGGAAAATCCACCCTGTTCAACCGCTTGACCGGGGCTGACGTCATGACGGAAGATCTTCTCTTCGCCACGCTTGATCCCACTATGCGTGCCATCCGCCTGCCCGGCGTCGAGAAAGCAATTCTGTCAGATACGGTTGGCTTCATCTCGGATCTGCCGACCCAGCTTGTAGCGGCCTTCCGGGCAACGCTGGAGGAAGTGACCGCAGCCGACGTGATCGTCCACGTGCGCGATGTGGCCAATCCGGCCAGCGCAGACCAGAAGGCCAAGGTGGAGCAGATCCTCGCCGATCTGGGTGTGATCGGGGAAGGGGGCGCCAAAGTCCCGATCATCGAGGCGTGGAACAAATGGGATCTTCTCTCGCCTGAGGAGCGGGCGGTCCGCAGCGATCTCGTCGCAGCCAAGTTGACGCAAGTTCCGGTCGTCCCGATTTCTGCGCTGACCGGCGAAGGGATAGACAGGCTGCTTGAAAAGCTTGGCGAATTGCTCACGGGCGGCGCGCAGGTCGTCGAACTTACCATTCCCCTGTCTGATGGACAGCGGCTGGCATGGCTCCATGCGCATGGGGAGATACTGGAGGAGCATGAGATCTCTGGAGAGGATCGGCCTGCGATGCGCATCAGGGTGCGGCTGAGCCAGCGCGAACTGGGGCGCTTTACTGCCCTGAACGCTTGACTGCCTGCCACAGGGATTCCTGTTCATCGAGCGAAAGATCGGCAAAGCGGCCTTCGGCAAGCTGCTCCATGGCGCGAAAGCGGCGTTCAAACTTGGCGTTGGCCGCGCGCAGTGCCTCCTCAGGGCCTATGCCATGCTTGCGCACAAGATTTACGGCAGCAAACAGAAGATC
Organism: Novosphingobium meiothermophilum; assembly: GCF_003171715.1. Classification (GTDB taxonomy): domain Bacteria; phylum Pseudomonadota; class Alphaproteobacteria; order Sphingomonadales; family Sphingomonadaceae; genus Novosphingobium; species Novosphingobium meiothermophilum. The sequence continues at coordinate 485,287 of NZ_QGHL01000007.1, forward strand.
ACCAGCTTCGGCAACGCGTTCCTCGTCTGAGGAAGCCTGTGCAAGTTCTTCTATTTCTTCAAGAACCTTATCTCTAGCACCATCTGAATCCGGCCAGTCAAAGCCTTGCCGGGCAGCGCGCTTCTGGAGCTTTTCAGCGCGCATCAGTGCCGGGAGGGAAAGCGCCACACCGTCAAGGGCGCTTTGCGCGCCTTTGGCGGCGCGCTCGGCGGCCTTGGCAGTTTCCCAGCGATCTTCGCGTTCCTCTTCGTTGCCATCAATGCCGCCGAAGACATGGGGATGGCGGGCTTCCATCTTTTCCGAGATCGTTGCGGCGACATCGTCGAAATTGAACAGGTCGAGTTCCTCGGCCATGCGGGCGTGGAAGACGACCTGCAAAAGAAGATCGCCCAATTCCTCCTTCAAACCCGGCATGTCGTCGCGGGCTATGGCGTCCTCGACTTCGTAGGCTTCCTCAATCGTGTAGGGCGCGATTGTGGCGAACGTCTGGGCGCAGTCCCATTCACAGCCGCGCTCCGGATCGCGCAGGCGCGCCATGATGCCCAGCAGGCGGACGAGATTGGTGGTGGGGTTTTGGTTCATTGCATCAGTCCGGATTTTGGTGCCGCCGGATTTTGGGCGATGTCGAAGCGGAGGCAGCAGAAGCGTCGCAGGAACACGGCTACGCAAACAAAGAAATAAGTTCGATAATAAGTATTATGTAAATTAGGATTGCGATGGCTTGGCACCATCATCACCAGCCCAGCACCGAAAACAGCAAAGCCGCCGCAAGGATCAGGAAAGCCCACAAGGCTCCCATTCGCAGCCCTTCCGACATCCCGATCCGCTGGCCGCGCCAGTTGGCCACAAGCAGCACCAGCGCCATGACCAGACCGATGAACCGGACAATCTGATCCGCGCTCACAGAACGATCTCCATGCCGTCGTATGCCGGTTCGACATGATCCGGGGTTTCCGCACAAAGCGTCCGGTAATCCATCGACTTGTCGAGATGCGTGAGGATGCCGCGATCAGCGCGGCTCGCCTCGATCAGTTCCAGTGCCATGGCAAGATGCGCATGGGTTGGATGTGGCTGGCGCCGCAGACAATCCACCACCAGAACGTCAACCTTGTAGAACAGGTCGATCATCTCCTTGGTAATCTCGCTGAAGTCTGTGGCGTAAGCTATGGCTTTTCCGGCCTGAGCGAAGCGATAGGCAGTTGACTGAGCCGGGCCGTGCGGCATCTGGCAGTGGCTGATTCCGATGCCGCACAGCATCCTCACGCGGTCCAGATTATCGAGTTCGCAGATCGTGTGGTATCCGTGCTGCCCGGCAAAGACGTAGCCAAAGCGCTGGCGCAGGCGCCGGACCGTCTCTCCGGCGGCATAGGCCGGGATCGGCCCGCCGCGTCCGTATCGCAGGGGCCGCAGATCATCGATTCCATGGCAGTGATCGGCGTGGTCATGTGTCCACAGCACCCCGTCGACACGGTCTATCCCGCAGGCCAGGAACTGCTGGCGAAGGTCTGTGGGCGTATCCACCAGCAGACGGCTGCCGTCCTCTCCCTCGACCATGATCGCCACGCGCGTGCGCCGGTTGCGCGGCTCATTCGGATCGCAATCGCCCCAGTCATTGCCGATGCGTGGAACGCCCGTGGACGTGCCGGAACCGAGTATGGTCAACTTCATGACCGCGCCTTCACAGCGACGCTTTGCGGAACAGGTTGAAGAAGTTTCTGCCGGTAACGTCCGCCAGCGCTTCCGTGCTGGTGCCGCGCAAGGTCGCGACGAAAGCGCATGTGTCCGAGACAAAAGCCGGTTCGCATGTCTTGCCGCGGTGAGGCACCGGTGCCAGAAACGGCGCATCGGTTTCGACCAGCAGCCGGTCCTCAGGCAAGCTGGCCGCTATGGCCTGCAAGTCTTTCGCATTCTTGAATGTTACAATTCCTGAAAGTGATATCGAAAGGCCCAGGGCCAGCATCTTCGAGGCAAAGTCGGCCGATGCCGTGAAGCAGTGGATCAGCGCGGGAAAGGCCCCCTTCCCCATTTCCTCTTCAATGATCCGCGCCGTATCCTCCTCGGCGTCGCGAGTGTGAACGATCAGCGGCAGGCCGGTTTCGCGCGCAACGGCGATGTGCACGCGAAAGAGATCCTGCTGGACCCCGCGGTCGGAATGGTCGTAGTAATAGTCCAGACCAGTCTCTCCGATGCCGATCACCCTCGGATGGGCTGCCGCCTTCAGCAGCGCTGCCTCGCCCAGATCGGCATGTGCATCGGCCTCGTGCGGGTGAATGCCGATGCTCGCCCAGACATCACCCTCGCGCTCGGCCGTGCCGACAATATCGGGCCATTCGCGCAGTCGGGTCGAAATGTTGAGAAAACCGCGCACACCGCTTTCGCGTGCGCGGCCAAGCACTTCACCCTGCTGCTCGACGAGCCCCTTGTAGTTGAGATGACAGTGGGAATCGATCAGCATCATTGCGCGGCAGGCTCCTCAGGCAGATCGAGCCTGGGAAAGGCTGGAACCGGCTGCGCGATATGTTCGCCAGTGGCGACCCTCGCCAGATACCAGTCGGCATCGGCAAGGTCGGCATAGGCCCGCGCTTCGAGCGGAATGCCGAGCTGATCCAGCACCTTGGCCGCTGCCGCGGGCACGACCGGGGCAATTGCGATCGTCAGGTCGCGGATCGCCATGAACAGGGTTAGCAGAACGGCCTTCATCCGTTCGGGATCGGTCTTGCGCAAGGCCCAGGGTGCCTGCTCGTCGACATAGGCATTGCAGGCAAAGACCGCGCGCATCCATGCCTCGATACCCGCAGAAAAGTTCAGCGCGGCAAACTCGCGCGGCAGTTCGTCGTGACACGCGCTGAAGACCGTCGCCAGAAGTCTGTCGTCGGCCTCGACCGTCGAGAACTTCTCCAGTTTTCCGCCCATGTTCTTGAAGATCATGGACAAAGTGCGCTGAACCAGATTGCCGTAGCTGTTCGCCAGTTCGGCGTTGCACCGAGTGACGATGGCTTCGGGGGAATAGGAGCCATCCTGACCGAAGGCGACTTCGCGCATCAGGAAATAACGCAAGGGATCAACGCCGAAGCGCTCTGCCAGATCGAGCGGATCGGTGACATTGCCCAGCGACTTCGATTCCTTCTGCCCGCGGTTGAGGAGGAACCCGTGGCCGAACACCTGCCTTGGCACGGCCACGCCCGCACTCATAAGGAACGCAGGCCAATAGACCGCATGGAACCGCACGATGTCCTTGCCGATCAGGTGCAGATCTGCTGGCCAAAACCTTGCAAAATCTCCGCCTTCATCAGGAAACCCCAGCCCGGTCAGATAGTTGGTGAGCGCATCTACCCACACATACATCACATGGCCATCGCTTCCGGGCACCTTGATGCCCCAGTCGAAGCTGGTTCGCGAAACAGACAGATCGCGCAGACCGCTTTCGACGAAGCGCATGACCTCGTTGCGACGGCTGTCAGGCTGGATGAATTGCGGGTTTTCCGTGTAGAGCCGCAGGAGTGGCTCGGCATATCTGGAGAGTCTGAAGAACCAGCTTTCCTCGACTGTCCACTCGACCGGCGTGCCCTGGGGCGAAAGCTTTTCGCCACCCTCCCCGACTACGAGTTCGCTTTCGTCATAGAAAGCCTCGTCGCGCACCGAATACCAGCCTTCATACCGATCGAGGTAGAGATCGCCGCGCGCTTCCATGCGGCGCCAGAGTTCTTGCACCGATGCGTGATGACGTTCTTCGGTGGTGCGGATGAACACATCATAGGATACATTCAGTCTATCGCACATCTCTATGAAATAGGATGACATTTCATCACAAAGTGCGCGCGGGGTCATGCCCAGTTCGCGGGCCTTCTGGGCCATCTTCAGGCCATGTTCGTCTGTGCCAGTCTGGAACCTGACGTCCCGCCCCATTGCCCGCTGGAACCGTGCGATCACGTCTGCGGCAATGGCTTCGTAGGCATGGCCGATATGCGGCTTGCCATTGGGATAGGAAATGGCGGTGGTGATGTAAAAGGGTTCGCCCATCGGGCCGGTCACTTTCTGGTCTGAAGGCAGGAGACTTGATGCGCCCCTTCCCTAATCGGCGCAGCCGATGCCAGCAAGGAGCCGATTTCGGTCATCAGCATTCCCGCGTCGAAGTTGTAGATGGGCGCTTCTGCGGCAAGCCTGACCAAACGGGCATGGACATCCACCAGACGCAGGCGCTCAGGATCAGCGGCGCGGTTCAGCGCACGCACCACCGTCATCCGCGCGGCCTCGATCGTCGCGGCGAGGCGTTCGCGATCAGGCCGCGCTCCCAGCACACTGGTCAGCGATGCGCGCAGGGAAAGATCCGGATCGCCACGCTCAAGCAGCCTTTCGAAGATGGCGTGCGCCCTCGCCAGATCCTGTCCGGCAAATGCGAGCGCCGCCCCCGGCGCGCCTCCTGCGAGCAGAAGCGCCATCCGGCGGGTGTCGGCATCAAGATGGGGCGCTTCGGCATCGAGCGCACGCGCGACATCGGCCTCGGTCAGCGACTGGAAACGCAGGATCCGGCAGCGCGAACGCACTGTTGGGAGCAAGCGCCCAAGAGCATGGACAACCAGCAGGAAAAAGGTTCCGAGCGGCGGTTCTTCGAGGCTCTTGAGCAGCGCGTTGACAGCATTCTTCTCAAGCAGATCCGCTGCATCGATGATGACAGCGCGCCGCCGCCCCAGCGTAGGCCGTGTCGTCAGCCGACGTTGCAATGCGCGCACCTGATCGATCGTGATGTTGCGCTTCAACTGGAACGGCTTGCCATCATCCCGCTTCTTCGCCTCGTCATCGTTGGCCGGAAGCGGCGACAGGACCAGAATATCGGGATGGGCTTCAGCCGAAGGCTGCGACACGCCCGGTTCCGCCACGAGTTCGGCTGCTGCCGCCATCGCGAAGCTGGCCTTGCCCAGCCCTTCCCGCCCGGCCAGAATCCAGCCGTGGTGCATGCGCTCGCCCATCATTGCGGCACGCCAGATCCGCCATGCCTCATCGTGCCCGATCAGGGGAGCGGGGCCAGTCATGCGGGAAGATGAGGCCCAAGGGCGGCCATGATGCGGTGATGCACATCATCGACGGTGCCGAGCGCATCGATCACTACAAAGCGCTCCGGTTCCTGTTCGGCAAAGCCCCGGAATGCACTGGCCACGCGCACGTGAAACGCGGCCGAACGGCCACCGATCCGGTCGGCATCATCACCATCGCGCTTGGCAAGCCGCGCTGCCGCTGCTTCGGGCGGGAGAGTGAGCAGTATCGTCACGTCGGGGAGGAGAGAACCGCTACCAATGCGGTGAAGCGTCATGACCTCTTCATCGCACAGACCACCGCCTGCGCCCTGATAGGCGCGGCTGCTGTCCACGAAACGGTCACAGATGACCCAGGCACCGCGCGCCAGCGCCGGCCGGATCAGGCGCTCCACATGGTCGGCGCGTGCGGCGGCAAACAGCAGGGCTTCAGCGCGTGCTCCCCACCCCTCGCCTTCGGTGCTCAGCAGCATCGCACGGATCGCCTCGGCACCGGCCGTCCCGCCCGGTTCGCGCGTGGTGACAACTTCAAGTCCGCGCTCGCGCAGGGTAGCCGCCAGAAGCCTGCCTTGCGTGGATTTGCCGACACCCTCGCCGCCTTCGAAGGCAATGAAGCGTCCTGCCGAATGGCTTGCAGCGTTCATCGTCCGAAGATCCCCAACATGCCATCACGCAGGCGTGCCAGCATTCCGCCTGCGGCAACGTCCTGCCCGGCGACGAGCGGAAGGATTCGCACCGGCTCTCCCGGAACCCGCACAAGCAGACTGGCAACCGCATCTCCTCGCGATACCGGGGCCTTTAACGGCCCCCTGTAGCGCACCGAAAGCGTGTAGCGGGCCTTTTCGCCTTTCGGCACCGTCACGCTCAGCTCTCTTGGGGCAATCAAAGGCACGCTGCGCTCCCTTCCGCCCTGCACGCTTGCCGTCGCAACTTGTGCTCCCTTGGAAAAGATCGGCTTTGCATTCCAGGCAGCAAAGCCCCACTCGATCAGGGCACGCGACTGGCGCGCCCGGTCCTGCGGCCTGTCATAGCCCCCAAGCACCATGACCAACCTGCGTCCATTTCGTTCGGCCGAACCGACAAAGCCATAGCCCGCCTCGTTGGTAAACCCTGTCTTCACACCATCGGCGCCCTGCACATAGCCGTAAAGTGGATTGTGGTTCGGCTGGGTGATCCCGCCCCAGGTCATTTCTGCGTGGCCATAGAAGCGCCGGTAGAGATCGGGAAAGCGCGTCATGAGAGCACCGCTCAATGTGGCAAGGTCGGCGGCGGTCACGTAAGTTTCGCCTTCGTCCATCCAGCCGTTGGGGGTGTTGAAGTGGCTGTCACGCATCCCAAGGTCTGCTGCCGCCGCATTCATGAGCGCAGTGAAGGCGGGCACAGATCCGCTCGCCCCCTCCGCCAGAACGACGCAGGCATCGTTGGCCGAAACCGTCACGATGCCCTCGATCAGTTCCGCCACTGTCGGCTGCGCATCGGCAGGCAGGAACATCGTGCTGCCCACGCCGCGCCATTTGCGAAACGTTTCAGGCCGCACGCCCAGGCGCTGGTCCAACCGCAGCCGCCCCTTGCTGAGAAGGTCGAAAGCCACATAGCTGGTCATGATCTTGGTGATCGAGGCGGGAACGAACCTGCGGTGCACGTCTCTGGCATAAAGAACGCGCCCCGATCCGACATCCACGAGCAGGGCAATCGGTGCATCGATCGCCGGCATGGCCTGAGCGGTCCCGGACTGACCGACGGTCGCTGCAACGTCAGGAGAGGCCGCAGAGGTGGCCCCCCCCGCAAATGCCGCCAGAGCCATGCCAATCAGGATATTCGAGCGCAACTGCATTCCCCGCAAAACGACAGGGACCAGATCCGCGCACGACAGGCTTAAGGCGCGGTCATGATCCGAGCGTCGGCATAGCCTTGCGCGCGCACCTTCGCCAGCGCTGCATCGGCTTGTCCACGATCGTCATGCGGCCCCACCCGCACGCGCCAGAACTTCCCTGCGGGCGAAACAGTGCCCCCCACCGTCCGGGCCACGCCTTCGGCCCGTGCCCTGGTCGAGAATGCACCCACCTGCACGAACAGGCCGCGCTCGGCCTTGGCGGTGGTGCCCGGTGCCGGGCGGGCAACCGACACAGCCTTTGCGTCTGTTGCCGGGTGCGGTTCAGGCTTGGCGGGGGCTGGGGGCTGGGTGGCAGTGACGCGGTTCGCCTGCTCGGCCGGCTTTGCCGGTGGCTTTGGCGCGGGCATTTTCGTTTCCTGCGCCATCGCTGTGCCAATGGCTGCGGGTGGAGCGTCCACAGTTGTGGCCGGCATCGCAACCGTTCCCAGCTTACGCCGCAGCGCGGCAAGCAGGCCCGGCGGCGTGTCCATGCGCACGGGCGCCTCGGCACCGCTGCGCAACAGTGCACGCTCCGCCTCAGGCGGGTTGACCCTGCGCACCCGAACCGCAACGCGACCGTTCTGCGGCGCGCCAAGCTGGTTCCATGCAGCCGGTGACAGCGCAAGAAGATCAGAGCCGGTCATCGGGCCGCGCATCGTCAGCCTGACCAGTATCGTCCGGCCGGTCTCCAGCGAAGTAACCTCGACATAGCTTGGCAGAGGGAGCGTGCGATGCGCTCCGGTTATGCCTGTGCCCAGCGCACCATCTGCGGCCCGCTGCGCCTGCCCGACCGAATCGTAGTTGAGCGTATCTGCGGGCGTGTAGGTGACGCCATCGATCACGAAAGGGGCGCCCAGAACCATCGGGTAATCCCCGGCCGGTCCGCGTGCGGCACCGTCTGGAAGAGCGGAAACCCGCGCATTGGCACCACCACAGGCGGCCAGAAGCAGGGTGGAAGCGAGAGCGATCCGGCTAGCGGCTGATTTCATCTGCAAGAAGTCCTACGGACAGAGCGTAAAAGTTCGAGCAGTTGTAATCGAGGATAACCCTATAATTTCCGGTTAGCAGATATCCGGTCTTGCCGCGGCCATCCGGTTCCAGCAGCGTTGCCATCACATTGTCTGCCGGCCACGCGCCCGATCTGGGAACCACGCCCAGCGCACGCCATTCGGCCATGGTCTTCCATCCGGTATGCCGGTCGAACACGCGCGGGCAGCGCGGGCTGCGCAGCGATGTGCCCAGCCTTTCGCGGTTAAGCTCATCAGGCACGCTTACCGCAAGGCCCCATGGCTGACCCGGCCGCCAGCCCGCATCGCGAAAATAGTTGGCGATGGAGGCGAGGGTGTCCGCACGGTTCGACCAAATGTCGGCAAGGCCGTCGCCATCCGCATCCACGGCGACGCGCAGATAGACGGATGGCAGAAACTGCGGATTTCCGAATGCCCCTGCCCAGCTTCCGACCAGCCTTGAACGCGGAACTCCCCGGTCCACCATCTTCATCGCCGCGATGAACTCGTCAGCGAACAGTTCCCGGCGCCGTCCTTCGTAAGCCAGAGTCGCTAGCGAGCGCGGCAGATCGAAGTTTCCGGTGTAGCTACCGTAATCGGTCTCGTGCCCCCAGATGGCGAGGAGAATCGGCCCCGGAACACCGTAGCGCGCCGATATCGTGGCGACTTCACGCGCCGCTGCCATTAATTGCTGTCGCCCACGTGCAATCCGCGAGGCATCGACATGGCTGCGGCGATAAGGCTCGAATGCCGGGATTGCGCCGCTGTTCGATCCGGGCTGCGCCCTGTCCAACTGGACAACGCGCGGATTGAAGGTCAGGCCTTGCGTCACCTCGGCAATGGTGCGCTCGCTCACGCCCTCTGAACGGGCGCGTGCGCCAAGAAGCTGCAAATAGCCCTGAAATCCTGCTTCCGAACCGACCTCCTGCGCAACTGACGGGGCAGGCTGCATAAGCCAGCCGAGAAAAGCAACGGCGCCGATCAAAGCCCGCTGAAGCTTTGGGGCCATCTTGAGGCCCTTCGCATTCGTCCGGTATTCCATCCCGAACCTGTCGCACGTCTGCGCCACAATGGGAATCCCCCTTTGCGCCGCCACGCAAAACCGCTAACGGCTCCCCGTCGGCGGCGCGTTCGTCGATCTGCGGACAGGTGGCCGAGTGGTTTAAGGCAGCGGTCTTGAAAACCGCCGTGGGTGCAAGCTCACCGTGGGTTCGAATCCCACCCTGTCCGCCATTTTCACCCGTTTTGCTTCACGGCAAGCATCACCTGATGCCTTGCCAACGACGGTGCTGGCTACGTCACTCGATCTCAGGGCTGACCGGGTTCGGGCGCGTCGGGCCGCTGGGGAGCGCGGCGCATCCTTGCGGAAAGCATGATGCCTGCGATCATGGCGGCCATGAATGGAGCGGTTGCCGCAGGGGCCAGCACCAGATCGACCAACGCGGGACCGGGGCAGATGCCTGCGAGGCCCCAGCCCACGCCGAACAGCACGGCGCCGCCGATCAGCCGACGGTCGAGCATCTGCCGATCCGGCTTGTCATAAGCTTCGCCGACCAGGGGGCGCTGGCGCCGGTTGGCCAGCCAGAACAGCGGAGTTGCAGTAATCACCGCGCCGCCCATCACGAAGGCAAGGCTTGGGTTCCACGTCCCGGCCAGATCAAGGAAGGCCAGCACCTTTGCGGGGCTGCTCATGCCTGAAACCAGCAGGCCGAAGCCGAAAGCCAGACCTGCAATGAATGCGACAAGCGTTCTCATGCCAGTCCCCCATGGCGGATTATCCACACCGTCAGCATCGCCACGGCCATGAAGATCAGCACCGACACCAGCGAGCGCAGGGAGAACCGCGAAAGACCGCAAACGCCATGGCCGCTGGTGCAGCCATTGCCAAGGTCGGTGCCAATGCCGACGAGCAGCCCTGCCCCCACCAGTGTCCACACCGGAATATCGTTCAACCCTTCGATCGCCTGCGCCACATTGCCTGTCAGCAGCCAGACCAGGGCAGCGAGCGCCATCCCGCCAATGAAGGCGATGCGCCAACCGCGCGCCGGTCCGCCAACCGCGCGCCGGAGTATTCCGGTAATCCCCGCGATCTCGCCTGCGAGGAAATAGAGCCCGCCCGATGCCAGCCCTATGAGCACGCCCCCGGCAAGGGAGATTGTCCAGCCATCAGGCATTGTTTCATTTCCTCAGAACAGAAAGCCGGCCGAAAATCCTGCGGCCGTTTCAGCCAAGCGGATATTGGCTTCGCCACCACCATAGGGCTGCGGAATCGATCCCGAACCGTAAACCCAGTTGCGGGGTGCGTGCATGACATACCCGGTAAGTTCAAGCTTTCCGTCAACCTTGACCGTTGCGCCAGCGGTGAAATGATCGGTGACGACCCCCGGAGCCAGAAGATTGAGAAAAGTCTGCGACGCGGGAACCGGGTTATCCGATCGGCCATACCCTGCGCGCAGGGTCAGCGTGTCGCTGGTTTTGTAGGCAATGCCGAACTTCACCACGTCGATGTTCTGCCAGCCAAAGCCGGGGCCATTCTCGGATCCGAAGAGATTCCCGGAGAAGAGCGGTGCAAGCGGATTGCCGACAGAAGCCACGCCCGCATATTCAATGCGCTTGTAGTCCGCGCCCAGCGTGAGCCTGCTGCTTGGCCGGAGCGCAACGCCGAAACCCCAGGACGCGGGAACATCGAAATCCCCCCGCCCGGCAAACAGGCCTGCATACTTTTCGAACCGCCCGGACCACACCTTTGACTGATAGAACGCCCCGACTGATACCGACTTGCCCAGATGGCCCAGATAGCCGACGCGCAAGCCTGCACCGAAGGCCCAGTCGTCGCCGTTGTTCGTCATTTGCAGCGGCGCGCTGCTGGCCGCGGTGAATGGCTGGATGCCAGTCATTGAAAAGCTTTGCAGCAGCAGAATGGGGGAAATGCCAATGCTGTGGCCTTCGGCAATCCGCGCCGCGATGGTCGGTGTGATGAATATCTGACGCAGATTCACCCCGGCCTCACCCTGCGCACCGAAGTTGCCGAACGGATTGGCATCGTAGTTGGTGTTCATGCCGCCGTTGCCGACAACGGTGATTCCAGCCGCGAAAGTCTTGTTCAAGGGCTTCACGTAGGCCACTTCAGGCAGGACGAAGGGGTTTGCGCCATTGCCTGACCATTTGCCGCCCAGCGGAACGTTTCCGGTGATTTCGACGCCGCGGCTCGGCACAAACACCTCGATCCCCAGATCAAGACGCTCGCCCAGATCAACTGCGGCAGCGGGATTGGCCGCAATAGCCACGGCATCATCGGGCATGGCGATGGCAACCCCACCCGCGCCCTTTGCCTTTGCGCCCATTCCGTTCACGAAGTAACCATCGGTTGCATTGGCGACACCCGAAAACGCAAGGGCGGCACCGACAGCCAACGCAGCGCGGAAGAAATGGCGATAAGTCATTGAACGGATCCCTCATGGCCCGGACCTGCACCGGGCGAACAGATGTTTGCGCTGCCCATACCGCCCTTGGCGGTGCAGAGAACAAAGCTTTCACTTGGTTGCTGAAAGCGCAGGTTGCCGACAGGCGGTCTGCCTCATCACACTATGCCCACCGAAGTGCGCATTGCGCCGCGTTCGTCAATCCCGAAGGGTGAGCCTCGGTGCTGGCGGTCAATCCCGCTGGTTGCGGTGCTTCCTGTCCTCGCGGAAGGTGCTGTAACGGTCGAGCACGGCGCGCATCTCGTCTATTGCCTTCTGTCTTGCACGGGCATCGCGGATAGCGACAAGGCGACGTTTCAGGCTTGTGGCGAGGTCGGCATAACTGTTCTGCCAGTCGCGACCGATAGCCTCATGCAGTTCAGCCGATCCCGTAGCCGTGCGCCGCGCCGCAGTGCCGGGCATCAGTTCATAGGTTTCACCGATTTCAGGGATGATGATGGATGATGCCAGCCCGCGTTTCTGCACTTCGCTGCGGAGAGTTTCTACGGCCCCGCTTTCTCCGTGGTCGAGGAACAGGCTTCCCGCAATCGGCCCACGCTCGGCGATCCAGTCGAGCAACTCGCCCTGATCGGCATGGGCGGAATAGCTTTCGATCTCGCGAATGCGCGCCCGCACGGCAACATCACGCCCGGATATACGCACCCGCTGCGCACCATCCAGAATGACGCGTCCAAGCGAACCTTCCGCCTGAAAGCCGACGAACAGAATGGTCGAATCGCGCCTTGGAAGATTGTAGAACAGATGGTGCCGGATCCGGCCAGCCTCGCACATGCCAGAGGCTGCGAGGATGATTGCTCCTGAAACGGAATTGAGCCGCATGGATTCGGTCACATCGTTGACATAACGAATGGCAGAATGGCCGAAGACGTCGGCGCCTCCCGTATCCTCAAGCTGACTGGCATACTTGCGGAACACGCCTGTCGCCCGGTTTGCGAGCGGTGAATCCACGAATGCGGTTGCGTTGCCGATCCTTCCGCTGGCAGAAAGTGCAGCAATATCAAGGAGAAGTTCCTGGGTTCGCTCCAGGGCAAATGCGGGAATTACCAGATTCCCGCCGCGTCGGCGCGCCTCCACGATCTCGGCAGCGAGCAGTTCACGCCGTTCGGCGATCGTGGCGCGCTGGCGCAGACGATCACCATAAGTGGATTCGCAGATCACGTAATCGAATCCGGCCGGGGATTCCGGATCGGCGTGAAAGGCCTTGTTGTCCGGTCCTATGTCACCGGAATAGAGCAAGCGCACCCCGCCAGCCTCGACCTCGATCGAGGCCGAGCCGAGAATGTGCCCGGCATTCCAGAGTCTGACCCGAAATCCGGGTGCCGGTTCGAACCATTCTTCCAGCGCCACCGGCCTGCTTGCTCGCCAGATCGCTATGCCATCCGCCTCGGTGTAAATGGGCTGAAAGGCGTCATCACCGGCCCGGTCGGCGCGTCGGTTGCGGCGCTCTGCCTCCGTTTCCTGTATCCGTCCGGCATCGGCCAGCATGAACTCAAGCAGATCGGCCGTCTCGGCAGTGCACCATACCGGCCCGGTATAGCCTTCGGCGGCCAGACGCGGAAGAAGACCGCTGTGATCGATGTGGGCATGGCTCAGAACCACCGCGTCGACTGATTGCGGATCGAAAGCAAGAGCCTGATGATTGAGACTTTCGAGCGTGCGTGATCCCTGAAACAGGCCGCAATCGAGGAGGACGCGCGATTTGCCGTGACGAAGTTCAAGGCAGGAGCCGGTGACTGTACGTCCAGCGCCGTGAACTGTCAGGGAAAGCGTCATGGAGGACTCCTGCTTGGCCAATCTCCGCTTGCAGCAATTTCCTGTAAGGTATGCCGAAGCTTGCATCATTGCGACAGAACAAACAACATCGGCGCAGCAGGTGCTAACGGCTGCCTGCCCGTGATGGGGATGGTAACGGCGCGCCCGCAGGGCTTGTTGCTGGTGGAAGGCCCAGGAAAAGCATGTTCAGGATCAGGCTGGTCGCGATCGACACCTACCCGGAGAATACGGCATTCCTTCCGCGCAGGGGGAGCACATACGGGGCAGAACAGTTCCGCGCGCTGCGCAAGATCGAGGTCTGCCATGAAAACACGGCCATCCTCGCCACGCTGGCAATCATGGATGACGAGCACCTGCTCCAGCCTGGAGAGATCGGGCTGGGAGAACAGGCGTTTCGCAGAATGGGTCTGCCTGAGGGCACCGCTGTTGCCATTGCCCAGGCCAAGCCGCCTGCGAGCCTGGAAGCGGTGCGCCGAAAGATCCGCGGGGACACCCTTGCCGACGATGAGATTGCCGCCATCATTCGCGACATTTCCCGGCATCACTATTCGCCGATGGAGATTGCCGCATTTCTTGTGGCGTGCGCCGGGTTCATGACCACGCAGGAAACCCTTGCGCTGACAAGGGCCATGGCTAACGTCGGCAGCAGGTTGCAGTGGGAATCCCCGCTGGTTGTCGACAAGCACTGCATTGGCGGTATTCCCGGCAACCGGACTTCAATGATTATCGTGCCGATCGTGGCCGCACACGGCCTCATCATTCCCAAGTCGTCTTCGCGGGCGATAACATCGCCCTCCGGCACTGCCGATACCATGGAGGTGCTCGCCAACGTCGATCTTTCTGCCGAACGGATGAAAGAGATCGTCGCACGAGAGAACGCGGTTCTGGCGTGGGGCGGCAGGGTCAACCTCTCTCCGGCAGATGACGTGCTCATCTCGGTGGAACGACCGCTGCGCATCGACACTTTCGAGCAGATGGTGGCTTCGATCCTGTCCAAGAAGCTGGCCGCGGGATCCACCCACCTCGTGATCGACATCCCGGTCGGGCCGACGGCGAAGGTGCGCGATCAGACCGAGGCTGTCCGGCTGCGCAAGTTGTTCGAATATGTCGCGGGCAAGGTGGGCCTTGCGGTCGACATCGTCCTGACTGATGGGTCGCAACCCATAGGTCGCGGCATCGGCCCCGTGCTCGAAGCGCGTGACGTCATGGCAGTGCTGCGTAACGATCCCGATGCTCCGTCGGATCTCAGGGAACGTTCCTTGATGCTGGCAGGTCGCTTGCTTGACTTCGACCCGCGTCTGCGTGGCGGACAGGGATATGCGCGGGCGGCGGAATTGCTCAATTCAGGGGCGGCGCTTGCCGCGATGGAGAGATTGATCGACGCGCAAGGCAGGCAGGAGCACGAGGCCGAGGTCGGTCATCTTGTACACGAGGTGCTGGCGCCTTGCGATGGGCAGGTCGTCGCGATCGATTGTCACCTCATTGCCCGCGTTGCCCGCCTTGCCGGGGCGCCGATGGACAAGGGCGCCGGGATAGACCTGCTCCGCAAGGTCGGCGATCCCGTCGGGAAAGGCGAGACACTTTACCGGATACATGCAACCTCGCAGGCAGGTCTTGGCTTTGCTGTCGAACTGGCCTCGCAGGATGCCGGGTTTGTGGTCAGGCAATGACAGCGATCCTTCACTATTTCCGCACTGACGCCAGACCAGCCATGCGCCTGGCCAAAGCGCTGGGCATGGCGCATGCGCTGATAGTACACCGAAGGTTTCCGGATGGGGAAAGCCTGATCAGGGTTGGACCTGCGGCGGACACCTGCCTCATCCACTGCTCGCTGCATAATGCCGATGCACGGCTCATGCCGTTGCTGCTCGCCGCTTCTGCCTTGCGCGAGGGCGGCGCAAAGCGGCTGATCCTGATTTCCCCGTATCTTGGCTACATGCGTCAGGATTGCGCCTTCACACGCGGAGAAGCCGTCTCGCAGCGCGTCCTGGGCCGGCTCCTGTCCGGGCATTTTGATGCCCTCCTGACTGTAGATCCGCATCTTCATCGCACGTCGAGACTGGAAGATGTCGTGCCGGGCATTCCGGCCATCAACGTGCCCGCCGCGCCTGCGCTTGCCGCTGCTGTTGTCGGAATTGCAGGCGCCCAGCCATCAGAAGGGTGTGTTCTCGTTGGACCGGACGAGGAATCGCGCCCCTGGGTCGAAGCCGTGGCCGCACCCATCGGACTTGAGATCATCGTTGGCCGCAAGCATCGCACCGGGGACCGTTCGGTGCAGATCGAACTGCCCGCTGCATCCGCAGTGCGCAACCGGCAGGTAATTCTCGTCGATGATGTCATTTCCAGCGGCGGAACGATGCTGGCATGCGCACGGCAACTGCAAGCAGCAGGGGCAATCGCCATTGCGGCGGTGGCCAGCCATTGCCTTGCCCGCCCTGCCGATCTTTCGGCACTTGCAGCCACCGGCATAGGTCCTGTCCTTGCCACCGACAGTGTTCCGGGAAAGCCCTGCAAGATTGCCATGGCGGGCTATATCGCAGAGGCTGTCAGAAAGGCGGCTCTCGCCTGACTGAACGTCTGGCGCGCTGCCGGAGACATGCACCGAAGCGGGAACGCCTGATCGCAAAGGCCGCAATGCAATGCCCACCCCCGTCAGCTTGAAAGGGGTGGGCTGCAAGTCTGGACAGAAGCAAACGGTGCCAGCCAGAGGGCCGGTCAGGGCTGGCCGCGACCATACCAGTCGGGCACATCAACGCCCATGTCTCTTGCGCGCTCTCTTGCCATCGTCTGCATTTCGGTGCGGATGCGGGCGCGTTCCTGTTCGGTTGTGGCATTGCGCATCCGCTGATGGAACTGAAGTCGCTCCTGCTCAGTCAATGCCTGTGCCAGATAATAGCCATCGCGCTGGCCGCTTCCTGCACGTTCAGGCCCGAAGGGAGCATCGACACCGAAATTGCGCGCGCGTTCCCGGATCATCTCCTGATTCTCCGCGCGCACACGCTGGCGTTCCTGTTCGGTTGTGGCATTGCGCATCCGCTGATGGAACTGCTGCCGTTCCTGTTCGGTCAGCATCTGCCAGCCTGAAAGCTGACCTTCGATGTTGCGGCTGATCTGAAGTCGATCACGGTCCTGAAGCTGGTCCCGATCCCGTGTCCGATCACGATCGCGGTCACGGGTGGCATCCCTATCGTGCAGCCGATCGCGATCCTGCATCCTGTCCTGATCGCGCATCCGGTCCATATCTCCGGTGCGGCCCTGACTGGGCATCTGCATCGTTCCAGAGGACATCCCTCCCCCGCCATGCCCTCCGGCGCGCTGGGCCAAGGCGGCGGGTGCCATCACGGTCATGGCGGCGGCACAGGCAAGCAAGCTGGTCATGATCCTTCGTGACATTACAACTCTCCTTGTTTCTGGTGAGGGCGGCAACTTCGATCCCGGCATCGGAATTGGTTCAGAAGACGGGGCTGACCTTTCAGCGGCTCAACGACCGCTGCGGATGTCCGGCCCGATCCGCCGGATGACGTCGCGTGCATCGAACGCCTTGAGATTGGTTGTCGGCATGAAGCCACGGCCCATCCGGATTTCCGCAGTCACTTCAAATCGTTCGACCTGGCGCGTGTCGACCCGGCCTGTCCAGAAGGGATCGCCGAAGTATGGATCCCATGTCTGCCAGCCCAAGCCCGGTCCATAGTAGCGCCAATAGGGCCGCCAGTAGGCATAATCATCGTAGAACCACGGACGGTAGAGCGGATCGGGACGAAAATCGCGCTCAACCCGGCGTTCGGTTTCCCGATCCTCGATCACGAACCAGTCATTACCCTGTTGCAGAGTGAGTTCGGCGGCCCGGTAAAGGAGCGAAGCCTCTACCCGCTCGCGCGAGGTAAAGCTGTTGCCGGCAAAGGTTACGCGGAAGCGGTCCGGGGCAAGCTGGACCTCGGAATATCCTCCCTCGCTCCTGCTGGCAGACGATATCGGCTGATATGGTGTCGGTGTTCCGGCACATCCTGCAACAAGCAGCGCCAAGGCCACTGCTTCTGCCATTCGCGAACCGCTGCCCATACTTGCCTCCTCTATCCGGTTTGAAACTTGCTCCAATGTCGAAGAATACGGGTGTTATGGCCTGCTCCGGATTGTCCCGTCCTTGATCGATATCAACCAGAACGGACTGTTTCGAAACTTCTTCGCGCCGACCGGCTCACGCGCGCACGAAGAAAAAGGCGCGGGAAAATGCCTTCCCCGCGCCTTCCGGATTGTGCCGAACGTCGGTCAGGTCAGATGTGCAATGCCCGTCCGTAGGCTGCCAGCACGCTTTCGTGCATGGATTCGCTGATGGTCGGATGCGGGAACACCGTGTGCATCAATTCGGCTTCGGTGGTCTCCAGCGTCTTGCCGACAACGAAGCCCTGTATCATCTCGGTCACTTCCGCGCCGATCATATGCGCGCCAAGAAGTTCGCCGGTCTTTGCATCGAACACCGTCTTCACAAAGCCTTCCGGCTCACCAAGCGCAATTGCCTTGCCGTTGCCGATGAAGGGGAACGTGCCAACCTTCACCTCGTGCCCGGCTTCCTTTGCCTTGGCTTCCGTCAGGCCGACGCTGGCGATCTGCGGGTGACAATAGGTGCAGCCGGGAATGTTGGCGCGGTCCATCGGATGCGGGTGCACGTCCTTGTTGCCCAGTTCGGCGGCAATGGCTTCCGCGGCGATCACGCCCTCGTGGCTTGCCTTGTGCGCGAGCCAAGGCCCCGGCGTCACGTCGCCGATGGCCCAAAGGCCCTTGACGTTGGTGCGGCCATAGCCGTCGATGGCGATAATGCCGCGTTCGGCCTTCACGCCCAGCGCTTCAAGCCCGATATTCTCGGTGTTGGGAACAATGCCTACAGCCACGATCACATGGCTGAAATCGGCTTCGGCAACCTTGCCGTCTTTCCCCTTGATCTTCGCCTTCACGCCAGATGCCGATACGGCAAGGCTCTCGACGCCGGCGCCGGTCATGATCGTCATGCCCTGCTTGGTCAGCGCCTTTTCAAGGAAGGTGGAAACGTCCGCATCCTCGACTGGCACGATCCGGTCCATCATCTCCACCACGGTCACGGCAGCGCCCATGTCGTTGTAGAAACTGGCGAACTCGATGCCGATTGCGCCCGAACCGATGACCAGCAGCTTCGTCGGCATTTCCTTGGGCGTCATGGCGTGGCGATAGGTCCAGACACGTTCGCCATCGGCCTTGGCAAAAGGCAGGTCACGCGCGCGGGCACCAGTGGCGACGATGACGTGCTTTGCCGAAATCGTCTCGGTGCCCTTCTCACCCGTCACTTCAACGCTTGTCGCGCTTTTCAGAACACCGTTGCCCATATGCACGGTGATCTTGTTCTTGCGCATCAGGTGCGTGACACCCTGGTTGAGCTGCTTGGCAACCCCGCGCGAGCGCTTGACCACGGCGTCAAGGTCAGCCCGTATATTGTCGGCCGCAAGGCCATAGGCAGCCGCGTGCTTCATGTGGTTGAGCACCTCGGCCGAACGCAGCAGAGCCTTGGTGGGAATGCAGCCCCAGTTAAGGCAGATGCCGCCCAGATTCTCCCGCTCGACGATGGCGGTCTTCAGGCCAAGCTGTGCGCAGCGGATGGCCGCGACATAGCCGCCGGGACCCGATCCGAGAACGATGACATCGTAGTTTTCAGCCACGCAAATGCTCCTTGAAGGCCCTCTTCCGGCCGATTTTCTAGCGGATCGAGCAGCACGTTGCCGCTCGCAGATTTGTCAGGCCACCAGTCCCAGCGGGTTTTCGATCAGCGCCTTGAAAGCCTGCATCAGTTCCGCCCCGTCTGCGCCGTCGATCGCGCGGTGATCAAAGCTTCCCGTGGCCGACATGACCGTGGCAATGCCAAGCGCGCCGTCGATCACATGGGGCCGCTGTTCGCCCGCGCCCACCGCCATGATCATGGCTTGCGGCGGATTGATGACGGCATCGAAGCTCTTGATACCGAACATGCCGAGGTTCGACAGCGACGCCGTGCCGCCCTGATATTCGTGCGGTTGCAACTTGCCCTCACGGGCCTTGGCTGCGAGCGTCTTCATCTCGGTGGCAATGGCCGAAACCGACTTGCTGCCCGCATCGACGATGATCGGCGTGATGAGGCCGGATGGAGCGGCAACGGCCACCGAAATGTCGGCGCGTTTGAAGCTGCGCAGTTCATCACCCGCAAAGCTGACGTTGCACTTTGGCACCTGCACCAGCGCCTTGGCCAGGGCCTTGATGATGAGATCGTTGACCGAAAGCTTCACGCCCTGCGGTTCGAGCGCCGTATTGAGCTGCCCGCGAAGCTTGAGCAGAGCATCGAGACGGATATCGACCGTCAGGTAGATATGCGGAATTGTCTGCTTGGCCTCGGTCAGGCGGCGCGCGATCGTCTTGCGCACGTTATTGAGCTTCTGCGCTTCGTAGGGAATACCGAAATCGGGCACCGCAGGGGCAGCAGCGGCAGTGGGCTGGATCGGAGCCGGTGCGGGCGCAGCCACCGCCGCAGCCGCTGCCTGCGGCTTTGCTCCTTCGACGTCTGCCTTGACGATGCGCCCGTTCGGACCCGATCCGGCAACTGCGGCAAGATCGATGCCCCGGTCTGCGGCAATACGCCGCGCCAGAGGCGTGGCAACAACGCGATCACCCTTGGCTACTGGTGCGCTGGCCTTTGCCGGCGCGGCAGTCGGCGCTGGGGCCTGAGTGGCAGGCGCTTTCGCCGCTTCGGCGACGGGGACGGCTGCAACCGGCGCAGGTGCGGGCGCATCGGCATCTTCGTCTTCCCCGGCGATCACGGCGATCACGGTGCCAACCTTCACGCCTTCGCTGCCTTCGGGCACGTCGATCGACACGACAGTGCCCTCGTCGACCGCTTCGAACTCCATAGTGGCCTTGTCGGTCTCGATCTCGGCCATGATGTCGCCAGAGGAAACCTTGTCACCCACCTTGACCAGCCACCTGGCGAGGGTCCCTTCTTCCATCGTCGGAGACAGGGCGGGCATCTTGATGGCGATGGGCATGGGAGCGCGTTTCCGTATCCTTGGAGGGCGGGATCAAGGCCCCTGAGAAGGAAACCTGACCTGCATCTTTTGTCGGCCCCATTTCACCAACATGGCGCGTCGGGTCAAGTAGCTTGGCGCTTGCGCTGAATACGAATTAGCCGATACCAAGGCATCGAGAGGATAGGCGGCATGACACAGCGCATCTACCTGGTAATCATGGACGAAACCGACGAGGCGAGAAGCGCGTTGCGCTTTGCCGCCCGCCGGGCGGTGCGGACCGGCGGCACCGTGCACATCCTCGCTCTGGTGGCGCGCCAGCAGTTCGTGGCCTTCGGCGGGGTGCAGGCCACGATGGAACAGGAAACGCGCGATCGGGCCGAGGTTCTTGCCATGACCGCCGCGGGCAGCCTTGCAAGCGAATCGGGGCTGACACCCGTTATCTCTGTCCGTCAGGGCGACGGGCCGAAAGTGGTGCGCAGGTATCTTGACGAGCATCCTGAGATTTCGGCGCTGGTGCTCGGCGCGGCGCAAGGCAATTCGCCGGGGCCGCTGGTTTCGCACTTTTCGGGCATTGCCGGACAATTGCCGTGCCCGCTGATGGTGGTTCCGGGCGGAATGTCCGATGAGGAGATCGACCGCTTCAGCTGATCGGCCGCCCTTTCGTCATTTCCGGCGTCCCTGATGCCGGATGTTTGCGGGACGCCCACGCTTGCCCACACCAAACTTGCCCTGCTTGCGCGGTTTGGGTTCCATGCGACCGCCGCGCCGCTCGATGCGCTGGACTCCTTCGGCAACATCCACTGGCTCGAACTTGAGAGCGCCGGTCAGCGGATTGGCTTCGGCAAGGCGGAGCTTCAGGATTTGCCCCATGGCAAAGGTTTCGCCGCTTGTCTCGCCGACAAGACGCTGCGCCTTCTCCTCATAGGTGAAACGCTCTGCGCCTAGGGTCGAGACGGGAACCAGCCCATCGCCGCCAAGACCGATGATCGTGGCGAACAGGCCGAACTTCTGCACGCCTGTGATGCGCGTGTCGAAAACCTCGCCCACCTTTCCAGCAAGCCACGCAGCAACATAACGGTCAATGGTCTCGCGCTCTGCCTCCATGGCGCGCCGCTCGGCATTGCTGATGGCTTCCGATACGCGGGCAAGATCGGCGCGGTCGCGGTCCGATAGGCCCGATGCGGGCGGCAGCCCGGTCCGGGGGCGCGGCTGTTCAAGGCCATAGGCATCGACCAGCGCACGATGCACCAGTAGGTCCGAATAGCGGCGGATGGGCGATGTGAAATGCGCATAGGAACCAAGCGCCAGGCCGAAGTGGCCAGCATTGCGCGGGCCATAGTAGGCTTGTGTCTGGCTGCGCAGCACAGCCTCCATGATAAGCGCCTTTTCCGCGTCGTCCGACACATCCTTGAGCATCCGGTTGAACAGGGTCGGCGTAATGACCTGCCCCAGCGCAAGCTTGCGACCGAAGGTGGCGAGATAGTCCTTGAGTGCGATCAGTTTCTCGCGGCTCGGCGCTTCGTGGATGCGATAGACAACCGGGGCCACCTTGGCCTCCAGCGCCTTTGCGGAAGCTACATTGGCCGCGATCATGAAATCCTCGACCACGCGGTGCGCATCAAGCCGCTCGCGCATGGCAATGTCCACAAGTCGACCGTGCTCATCCAGCACAACGCGGCGTTCTGGCAGCTCAAGGTTGAGAGGATCGCGCGCGTTGCGGGCCTTTTCCAACAGCCGCCATGCGTCCCACAGGTTTTGCAGGTGCGCTTCGGCCTCGCCAGCATCAATGCGGCGCTGCGCTTCCTCATAGGCGATAACTTCGGCGATACGCACGATGGCGCGGGTAAAGCGCCATTCGCGGATGTGGCCGGAACCGTCGATGTGCAGGTGACATGCCATGGCGGCACGATCCGCTCCCGATTTCAGCGAACAGACGTCAGCGCTGAGCACTTCGGGCAGCATCGGCACCACGCGGTCGGGAAAATAAACAGAGTTGCCACGCTTGCGAGCTTCACGGTCAATCTGGCCGCCCGGCCGCACATAGAAGCTGACATCCGCGATGGCGACGATTGCCCTGAAGCCTCCTTCTCCATCGGGTTCGGCCCAGATCGCATCGTCGTGGTCACGCGCGTCGACCGGGTCGATGGCCACGATCGGCAGGGCGCGCAGGTCTTCGCGGTGATCTTCACTGAGTGGAAGTCTGGCGGCGGTTTCGGCTTCGGCCAGCGCACTATCTGGAAAGACAAAGGGAATGCCATGCCGGTGGATCGCAATCAGGCTGAAAGAACGCGGCGCCAGCGGGTCGCCCAGCACGGCCACGACCTTCATGCCCGACCGCGAGGAGCGACCCGCCGGTTCGGCCAGCACGAGCTGGCCAGCCTCTGCGCCGCCAAGATCGGAAATCGGCGCGGCGTTGCGCACGCGCTTGTCCACGGGAGCCAGCCAGCCCTTGCCAGCACCGTCAATCTCGACCACGCCCATGAGCTGGTCTTCGCCGCCTTGCAGCTTCTTCATCGGATGGGCGATCCAGCCCTTGCCCGCTTCTTCCGTGCGCGCCAGCACCCTGTCGCCCACGCGCAGCGCGGGTCCACGATCCCGCGCCTTGCCCTTGGGTTCGACCACGCGCAGCCGTGGCGGCGGGCTGGCATCATCTGGTTGCCAGCTATCGGGAATGGCCACAGGTTCGCCTTCGTCGATCTCGACGATCCGCAGCACTGTCACACGCGGCACACCGCCCATGGCGTGAAACGCGCTGCGATTGCCGTCGATCAGCCCCTCTTCGGCCATGTCCTTGAGCAGGGCCTTCAGCGCAATCTTCTCCGCGCCTTTCAGGCCAAACGCCTTGGCGATCTCGCGCTTGCCGGCAGGTTCTGCCGATCGGGCGATGAAATCGAGCACCTGCTGGCGCGTTGGGAGCCCCTGAGGAAACGAATGCTTTGCCATCGGCGGCATGTGGTCCCTAAGTGTGCCGATGGCAAGCGTTCACGGTCTGGTCAATGGTCCGAACTGGCCGCCGGGCACTGCTGAAGCCACAGGACTTTCGCTGCCATCGGCGGCAATGGCGCTGACGCCGAACAGCCAGTCGTCCGCGCGGACGCCGCGAAGGCTCACACTCGTTCCGCCTGTTTCCTGCACTCGCGTGTCCCACATCGGCGCATCGGTGCGTCGCTGCCACACCACGTAGCGGACGGCACCCGGCACGGCCTGCCATTCAATATCGGTATCCGGCTTGACCGCTCCCTTGACGACGGGAGCGGGCGGCATCGGTGTGCGGGCCAGCCTGGCGAGCGCGCGGACATTCAGCCGGGTCACTCTTGCAAGGTAGGGAAAGTCCATCTCGTCAGCGGTATCGCCATACTTCACGCCATCTTCGGTGCGCAGATCCTGATGCTGATGCTCGTAGTCCTCAACCGCCACCGTGAAGCGGACCGCTGGATAGCCCTTGTCGGAGAAGGGCAACTGGTCGCCGCCCCTGCCCATGCGGTCGGCGCGCCAGATCTGCCGGACAGCAAGGCCCTTGCCCGCATCGGCTTCGGCAAGCGAGGCAACCCAGCGTGAAATGTTGCGCGAAGGGCTGTCATTCTCGCCGCCGAAGCGGCGCATCTGGGCGCGCAACGCGTCGGTGGAATCGGCTCGCAGACCTTCCGACAGAACGCGGACATGGGCATTGTCCCTGTAGCCATCCGAACCGGTGCTGCCACCAACGATATCGTTGTTGAGAACGGCCTTTACGGTCCATCCCTGAGCTGCGGCATAATCGGCAAGAAGCTTGCCGCCCAAGAGGCCCTGCTCTTCGCCCGAAAGCGCGGCATAGACGATGGTGGTCGGAAACTTTTCGCGCGAGAGGACGCGCGCCGCCTCAAGCACCAGCGCGGTCCCTGATGCATTGTCGTTGGCACCCGGTGCGTCCTTCACCGCGTCGAGAACGTCTGACACGCGGCTGTCTATATGGCCTTGAACGATAACGACTTCACTCGGTCGCTCGGTGCCGCGCTGGATTGCAACCACATTTACCAGACGCGTCGGCACAGGCACGCGGTCGCCAGAGACAACGGCTTCCGGCAGAACGATTTCAAGGCAGTTTCCGCAGGCGGCAGAAGTCTTGCGAAACTCTGCTTCGGCCCATTTGCGCGCGGCGCCGATGCCGCGCTTGGGATCGGTCTGCGAGGACAGCGTATGGCGTGTGCCGAAGCTGACGAGTTTTTCCACATCCGCCCGCAACCGGGCTTCGGAGATGGAGTCTTCAGGGGCGGCAAAGGCCGAGGTGGCCGCGAAAAGCGGAAGCAGGATCAGGAAGTTGCGCATCGCCGCGTCATGCAACGTCGCGATTATTGCCACAAGCCGGGGAAGTGAAAAGGGTGACGATTTTTTCAGCCACCCTTCCCCGCGGTCAGTAGGCGCGCGCGATGAGGATCTTCTCCACCGCAGGTTCACCCGTGAAGGGGCATGTGCCCTCAGGCGGGCCTGCATCCATTGGCGTATTGCGGATGGTAAGCTTCAGCGCCTTCAGCTGCTCGACCACTCTCGCCAGAGCCTCGCCGGTGGGCCTGCTCCATCCCAGCTCAACCCAACCGGGATATTTGACGCCTTCGGCAAAATAGGCCCTCAGCCCGTCAAGATCGGTCACGTCGCGCACGATCCGGTCGTGAAGGCGTTCGCGCGCCTCCTTGTGAAGCGCGTTCTGGATGTCTTCAAGTTCGGCGCCTGCAGCAGCAATGAAGGCCTCGCGGGCCTGCGCGACGAAGTTCGGCTTGGCATCGGCGCGCCACAGCCGATCGCGGCGAAGCGCCGAAACCTGCCCCGAATCCGCGTCGCGTCCGCCGATTTCGAGAATCAGCGGAACCCCCTTCTTGACCCATGCCCACCGCTTCTGCGTTGCCTTGCCGGGCCGCTTGTCAAGCAGGACGCGGACGCGTTCTGCGAAAGCGGACTGTTTTGCCAGCGCCGCGCGGATCTCCTCGCAGTAGGCCAGCAGCGCCTCGTCGGCATCGGTCTCGCGCAGCATGGGCAGGATCACGATCTGCTGCGGGGCAACCTGCGGCGGCACGCGCAGACCGTCATCGTCACCGTGGGTCATGATGACACCGCCGATCAGCCGGGTTGAGACGCCCCACGATGTCGTGTGCGCCAGCGTCTGCTGACCATCCTTGTCCTGATAGCGGATGCCGGCAGCCTGCGCGAAGGTCGTGCCCAGATAGTGGGAGGTGCCTGCCTGAAGCGCCTTGCCATCCTGCATCATCGCCTCGATCGAATAGGTCTCGACCGCGCCGGGGAAACGCTCGTTCTCAGGCTTCGCTCCGGCGATCACCGGCATGGCCAGCGGACCTTCGGCAAAGGCGCGATACATTTCCAGCGCGCGCAGCGTCTCCTTCATGGCATCGGCCTCGTCGACATGCGCCGTATGGCCTTCCTGCCACAGGAACTCGCTGGTGCGCAGGAACATGCGCGTGCGCATTTCCCAGCGCACCACGTTGGCCCACTGGTTTGTGAGCAGCGGGAGATCGCGCCACGACTGCACCCAGCGCGCCATGGCGGCACCAATCACCGTTTCCGATGTCGGCCGCACCACCAGCGGTTCTTCAAGCCTTGCTTCGGGATCGGGCGCCAGTCCGCCCTTGCCATCGGAAATCAGCCGGTGGTGGGTGACAACCGCCATTTCCTTGGCAAAGCCTTCAACGTGTTCGGCTTCCTTGGCAAAGTAGGACAAGGGAATGAACAGCGGGAAATAGCAGTTCTCGACGCCTGCTTCCTTGATCTGTGCGTCCATCAGCGTCTGGATGCGTTCCCAGATGCCATAGCCCCACGGCTTGATCACCATGCAGCCCCGCACGCCGGATTCCTCGGCAAGCTCGGCTTCGGCGATCACCGCCTGATACCACTGGGCAAAGTCGTCGGCGCGCTTGACGTTGAGCGCGTGCTTTATCGTAGGCTGGTTCATGAGGTGGCGCGATAAAGCGCCAGACGGCTTCCCGCAATGCCCGCGTTGGGATTGCGGGAACCGATTTAGCCTGTCAGCTGGTCGAGCTTCTTCTGCATCTCGGCCATCTGCTTGCGCAGGGCATCAAGATCATCGGCATCAGCAGCCTGCTTCGGCTCCGCCGCCGGCTGGGCCGTGGGCACGAAGGCGGCTGCGGCAGCCTTGAACATTTCCATGTTGCGCTGCGCGATCTGCGCCAGCGGATTGGCACCGATGCTTTCCTCGATCGCCTTTCGCATCTTGGCCTGATTTTCGCGGAAGTGCTCCATCGATGCTTCGAGGTATCCGGGCAGGAATGCTTGCATGGAATTGCCATACATCGAAATCAGTTGCCTCAGAAAGTTGGTCGGGAGCATCTGCTCACCGGCGGACTCTTCCTCCATGATGATCTGTGCAAGGATGGAGTGCGTCAGATCCGCACCCGTCTTGGCATCGATCACTTTGAAGTCGATGTTGTCCTTCACCATCTGCGCCAGATGGTCGAGCGTGATGTAGCTCGATGTGCTCGTATTGTAGAGGCGACGGTTGGCGTATTTCTTGATTATCACCGTGCCGCCGTTCTTGGATTCACTGGCCATAGGTGGGCCCCCGCTGCGACGTCCTAGGATATTAGCACGTGCAGCATGTGCGGCGCAACAAATCTTAACAAGTCTGGTTAGCCGCCGTTTTGGCGCGAAAACCGTTCTCCGAGCAGGGTCAGCAGTTCATACTGCGACAGCCCGGTCAGCCGTGATGACTCGGGAAGGCTGTATGCGGCAGTCAGCCAGTCTCCCTCACGGCATTGCGGCAGAGCCTCCAGATCGACAATGGTGAGATCCATCGATACACGGCCAATCACTGGTGCGATCGTGCCGTCATGCGTGAACGCGCCCTTGCCCGCCCAGCTCCGCAGATAGCCGTCGGCATAGCCGATGCTGAGGGTACCCACGCGCATCGGCCTGCTTGCGGTAAACAGCGCGTTGTAGCCGACAGTATCGCCCGGCCGAAGCTTGCGGACCTGAATGAGCGCAGCCTCCGGGCGGATTACCTGCGCAATCCTGCCTTCCAGTTCCGGACGCACGATGCCGCCATAAAGCGCAATGCCGGGGCGGGTGATATCGGCATGATAGTCTGCGCCGAGCGCGATACCGGCGCTGTTGGCCAAGCTGTAGCGCTTCGCCGCAACCGTGCTGCGCACCTGCGCGAAGCGATCGCGCTGGATGAGGTTCAGCGCACTGTCCTCGTCAGCACTGGCAAGATGGCTCAGGCAGATGTCGATATCCAGACTGCGCAGCAAAGGATCGGCTAGATCATCCATGGACAGTCCGAGACGGCTCATGCCGGTATCCACCATGAGATGACAGATGCCGCCGCCGGTCTGCGTCCAGATTGCGGCCTGATGGAGGCTGTTGATTACCGGCCGCACCCCCGTCTGGCGCGCAAACGCTGCCTCTTCGCGGGTAAGCGGGCCATGCAGCACAGCGATCATGGCGGGTGATGCGTGTGGCAAAAGCGCGGGCACTTCAGACCAGTGAGCCACGAAGAAGTCCCGGCAACCCGCGCTGGCCAGTGCTTCGACAACGCGCCCGGCGCCGAGGCCATAGGCATTGGCTTTCACCGCTGCCCCGGCCGCAGCATTACCGGAAAGGGCATCGAGAGCGCGCCAGTTCGCCACCAGGGCTTCCCTGTCGAGAGCAAGGCGCAGGGTTGACGACGGGAGGAGTATCGAAATCTCAGTCGTCCTTGAAATCGCTGGGCATTCCGGGCTTCAAGCCCCAGAGCGCCACCAGAAAAGCCACCAGAACCACGGCCCAAGTGTACCACAATCCTGCGTGGGGATCACCCGTGCGCGCAACGATATAGCTTGAAATGAGCGGCAGGAACCCGCCGAAATAGCCCGTGCCGATATGGTAGGGTATCGACATCGAACTGTAGCGGATGCGCGGCGGGAACATTTCCGAAAGAAGCGCCGCCACCGGCCCATAGGTAGCGCCGGAAAGCGCCATGAGCAAAAGCAACGCAGCGATGACTATGGCGATCCTGCCTGCCGATGGCGTCACCTTTGCAAAATCATAACCATGCCCGGAAAGCTCGGCCTGCAGGGCCGCGATCCGTGCCGCGGCCTTCTCGTCCCATGGATAGCTGTCAACCATCATGGGATCGGCGCCGATCGACACGCTGAATACAGGCGCCTCTGCCAGTTCATAGCTGATGCCGGACGCGGCAAGGTCCGAGAGGAGTTTGCCGCAGTTGCTTTCCTGTTCCGAAGCGAAGGGGCTGTAATGGCAGTCCGGCCCGGAAACGACGACCGGGTTGCGCCGAGCGGCCTCGGCCAAGCCGGGGTTGGCTGCCGAACCGATGACCCAGAAAATCGGGAACAGGAGTAACAGGGTCAGCGCATATCCGATGACGATGGGCTTCTTTCGTCCGACCCGATCGGACCATGCACCGGCCAGAAGATAGAAGCCCATACCGACCGCCCCCGCCACACCAACGATGATTTCGGCAAGGGTATCGTCCACGCGCGCAGCCGATTTCAGAAAACCGAGGCTGGAGAACATCGCCGTATACCAGATCACCGTAAGGCCCGCGGCAATGCCGAAAAGGGCGATGAAGATGCGGCGCTTGTTGCCCGGATAGGTGAAACTTTCGACGAAAGGATTGCCCGCGAGTTCGCCCTGCTCCTTCATGGCCTTGAACACGGGGCTTTCGGAAAGCTTGACCCGCATCCACAGCGAGATGGCCAGCAGCGCAAGACTGACAAGGAAGGGCACACGCCAACCCCAATCGAGCCAGACGGCCTCGCTCATCAGTGCCTTGCTGGACAGAACGACGATCAGGCTAAGGACGAAACCGCCAACCACGCTGGCCTGAATGTAGCTTGTATAATAGCCGCGGCGGCCATCCGGGGCATGTTCGGCCACGTAGATTGCGGCACCACCATATTCCCCGCCAAGAGCAAGACCCTGAAGCACCCGCAGGAGAATGACGATGGCCGGCGCGATGATGCCTATGCTGTCGGCAGAAGGAATCAGGCCCACACCGGCCGTGGCGATTCCCATCAGCGTGACCGTGACCAGAAACGTGTATTTGCGGCCAAGCCTGTCACCCAGATAGCCGAACAGGACAGCCCCCAGCGGACGGAAGCCAAAGCCAACGGCAAATCCGGCCCAGACCAGCAGAACCTGAAGCGTCGCATTGTCGGAAGGGAAGAAGGTCTTGCCGATGATTGCAGCAAGCGTGCCGTAGATGAAGAAATCATACCACTCGAACACGGTGCCAGCCGAACTTGCGGCAATGACCAGCCTGATATCCGATGCCGATGGCTCGGCCACCGTCTGACTGGCTTCCTTGGCCGATAGGTCTGAGCCTGACACGCTGCTTTCCCCCAATCCCGTTCCCTGCCTTCAGGGCCTCGCTGCCAGTCGCTCTAGCCAAGCGCCCGGCGCCACGGCAAGCCCTGCTTTTTGTGCGGGATCACCCCGTGCGAAGCGCGTCAAGCGCGGCATCCCATGCCAGCAGAATCGCCGGGTGCCGCGCGCTGTGGGCGCGGGCCGGTTCCAGCAACGCAAGCCCCGGCCAGTCTGGAAAGTCATCGCCGCCTGAAAGCCATTCGGCGATGGCGTCCCGCGCAGCCGCTATGGCCGCTGCGTCCCTGCCAGCGGCACTGCGCAGGAAAAGCGCGGCGGCTGCCTGACCGATGGCGCAGGCGTGCGGGCGCGCACCGATCCGCACGATGGCGCCATGACCATCCGCTTCCAGCGCCAGCTCGATCATGCTCCCGCAGGTGCGCGAACGCGCGATGCCGCGTAGGGGCCAGGTATCGTCCCACGGGTGGCCCGCAAGTTCCATGGCTGTCGCCAGAACTTCGGGCGTGTAGAGCCCACGCGAAGCGTTCATCTCAATCGCCCAGAAGCTGCCTGCGCGCCTTGCGCCGGGCCAGGTCGCTCGCCTGTTCGGCCGCCTGTTCGCGCCGTTCGGAGATCAGCGTCAGAAGTTCTTCGCTCGCCGCATTGAGGAAGGGATAGGCTCTCGCCTCTGTCATCCAGCCGGGGCGGCCGTCCTCACCCCATGCCAGATCATAGCCGAACACCACGATGGAATAGCCCATCACCACGATGATGAAGCCTTTGACTACACCGAAGCCCAGCCCCAGAAGGCGATCTACGGGACCGACAGCGGAGTCCCGACTTGCCGAGCCGATGCTGCGCGCCAGCATTCGCGTGCCGAGATATGGAATCAGCAGCAGCAGGAAAAAGGCCAGCACTCCTGCCCCGGTTTCGGTCGGCAGATGCCCTGACAGCCAAAGCGTGGCTGGTGCGTGTCCATAATGGACGGCAAGCAGGGCAAGACACCACGCCGCCAGAGACAGCACTTCCTCGACAAAGCCGCGCAGGAACCCGCCAACCGCACCGATGCCGACAAAGAGCAGCACAACATAATCGAAACCGGTCATGCCGCGGTTCCTATGAAGCGCCCATGACCCGGTCAATCAGATTTGGCAGCAGGCGCAGCGGAGAATAGTGAAGGCCCGGCGCCTGCTCAGCCCCCGCTTCGGGGCCGCATCCGCGGGTAAAGCCAAGCTTGGCCGCTTCGCGCAGGCGGATCGGGGCGTGGGCCACCGGCCTGACCTCGCCCGAAAGGGAGACTTCGCCAAACCAGATCGACGTGGCGGGCAAGGGCCGTTCGGACAGTGCGGAAACGAGCGCGGCGGCAACGGCCAGATCCGCTGCCGGATCGGTAAGCCGATATCCCCCCGCAACGTTGAGATAGACTTCGGCTGTCGAGAAGTTCAGGCCGCAACGCGCCTCAAGCACGGCAAGCAGCATGGCAAGGCGCCCGCTATCCCAGCCCACCACCGCGCGGCGGGGCGTCGCCCCACTGGCAAGCCGCACGGTGAGCGCCTGTATCTCGACCAGCACGGGCCGTGTGCCTTCCAATGCCGGGAAAACCGCGCTTCCCGCAACCTCCTCTGCACGTCCGGAAAGAAACAGCATCGAAGGATTGCCCACTTCCTCCAGCCCTGCACCGGCCATTGCGAAAACGCCGATCTCGTCAACCGCACCAAAGCGGTTCTTGATCGCGCGCAGAATGCGATACTGGTGGCTGCGCTCGCCCTCGAAGCTCATTACCACATCGACCATGTGTTCAAGCACCCGCGGACCGGCGATCGAACCGTCCTTGGTGACATGGCCGACGAGAACGAGCGAGACGCCATTCTCCTTGGCATAGCGGATCAGTTCGAACGCGCAGCCGCGCACCTGACTGACGGTGCCGGGGGCTCCCTCGATTTGATCGGAGTGCATGGTCTGGATCGAATCGATGACCAGAAGCGCTGGCGGCGGCATCGCACCCAGCGTTGTCAGAATGTCGCGCACGGACGTGGCCGAGGCGAGCCGGATCGGTGCCTTGCCAAGGCCAAGCCGATCGGCGCGCAGTCGCACCTGATCAGAGGCTTCCTCGCCGCTGATATAGACGGCTTCCGCCCCGGACAGGGCGACCCTCGCCGCCGCCTGAAGCAGCAGCGTCGATTTGCCGATGCCAGGATCGCCGCCCATGAGAATGGCGCAACCGGGAACCAGCCCCCCGCCCAGCGCACGGTCCAGCTCGGCAATGCCGGTCTTGCGCCGTTCCGGCAGGGCAACCGGCTCGTCAAGGCTGACAAAGGCAACCCTTCGGCCGCCGCTGGAAAGATCGTGCTTTGCGGAAAAGACGGTTTCCGGGGCTTCTTCGGCCAGTGTGTTCCATTCACCGCAATCGGCACATTGCCCTTGCCAGCGATGGGTCACGCTTCCGCAGGCTTGGCAGGCATAGCGACGTTTGGGTTTGGCCATGCCCTGTGATTACCAGAACATAGAAAGAACGCAAGCCACGCGCCGGCGTTGTGGAAGTCAGTCTGTCCTGGAAATGGTGCCCCTGGCCCGACTCGAACGGGCACGTATTTCTACAAACGATTTTGAGTCGTTCGCGTCTACCATTCCGCCACAGGGGCACGCGCGCCGCCGAGCCTTAGCCAGCGGCGCGGATAAAGGTCAAGCGTTACGGACAGCCCCGGCGAGCAACTTGTGCAGCTTCGAATGAAGTGCGTCATTGCCGGCCAGAACGGTCTCGTCACAGACAGGAAGCGAACGCCCCTTGAAGTCGGATACGAAGCCCCCGGCCTCGCGCACGAGCAGGCATCCCGCAGCCGTATCCCACGGATGCAGCCCGCTTTCCCAGAACCCGTCGAAACGTCCGGCGGCAACCCAAGCCAGATCGAGCGAAGCCACCCCGAAGCGCCGGATTCCCGCAATGCGCGGGCCCAGTTCCGCATAGATGCGAATCCATTCGCCCATGTCGCCACGCCCGGCAAAGGGAATGCCCGTGGCGATCAGCGCTTCATCCAGATGTCGGCGCGCCGATACGCGCAGCCGTCGGTCCTGAAGCCATGCACCCTGCGACTTTTCGGCCCAGAAGCTTTCATCGGTAATCGGCTGATAGACCAGCGCTGCGGTTATTTCACCCCAGCCTTTCCCGTCGGGCGTTGGCTCCTGCACCGCTATCGAGATGGCGAAATGCGGGATGCCGTGAAGGAAGTTGGTGGTGCCATCCAGCGGATCGATGATGAAGCGCGGCTTGCCGGGTTCCCCGGCAATCTCGCCGCCTTCTTCCATCAAGAAGCCCCAACCGGGGCGCGCGGTGCGCAGTTCATCCCAAAGCGTGCGTTCGGCGTGCTGATCGGCCTTCGACACGAAGTCGGCCGGTCCCTTCTTCGAGACCTGAAGGTGTTCAATCTCGCCGAAGTCACGGCGCAGGCGGCCGCCCGCCTTGCGCGCCGCGCGCTCCATCACACGCATCAGGCCGGAAATGGCTGCCATCGATCAGTTCGCCTTGCCGACGTAGGTGCGCTCGTAAACATCGACGATGATGCGCGTGCCGCTTTCGATGTGCGGCGGAACCATGACGCGCACGCCGTTGTCGAGGATGGCGGGCTTGTAGGACGAGGAAGCGGTCTGCCCCTTCACCACGGCATCGGCCTCGACGATGGTAGCTTCGACCTGTTCGGGCAACTGCACCGAGATCGGCCGCTCGTCATACATTTCGAGAAGGACCGTCATGCCATCCTGAAGAAAGGCGGCCGCATCGCCCAGAAGATCGGACGGCAGCGTGATCTGATCGTAGGTTTCCACGTCCATGAACACCAGATCATCGCCTTCGGCATAGAGGAACTGGAAGTCCTTCGTGTCGAGGCGCACGCGCTCGACCGTGTCGGCGCTGCGGAAGCGGACATTGGTCTTGCGGCCGTCGATGAGGTTCTTCATCTCGACCTGCATGAATGCGCCGCCTTTGCCGGGCTGGGTGTGTTGGGTCTTCGCGACCTTCCAGATGCCCTTTTCGTATTCCAGGATATTGCCCGGACGGATGTCCACGCCGCTGATCTTCATGATGGAAAGAGCCTTGCCATAGGTTTGCAAAGCGCGCGCCTTAGCGCCTCGTGCCGGTTGCTTCAAGCCGCTGCGGCATGCTAGCGCGCAAATGATGAGACGGCTGTTCCTGATGACAGTGATTGCGCTGTGCGCCACAGATGTTGCCCATGCTGTTCCTGGCGGGCGCCTTGGCGTGCTGCAACAGGGCGCATGGACCTGCGAAAAGCCTGGCAGCGCCGAGGCTCTGCCCGTGGAAGTTCCGGAACTGAACTTCACGACCATCCCCGATTCCAGCTACATCGCGCCGGATGGCGGGCGCGGCAGCTATCTCAGGCTGGCGGATCGGCTGACGCTCACCAGTGGCCCCTTCGCCGGGCGCGGCTTCGTGATGGATGGCGAGGAGATCCTGCGCGAGCTTGATACGAAGGAGAGCATGACCGGTTTGCGCTGTGTCCATTCCGGCCCGGTTTCACTGGCTTCCTGATTCCCGCATGAGGGTCTGGCGCGGCAGACTGTCGCGGCGCATACGGTAATAGGCCCAGACGACTATTGCGACGAAGATCGCGGTGCCCGCAGTCACGCTTCCGGAAAAATCTGCCACCACGGCCAGCGCTTCGGGATTGTCGGTGCCCGCCACGATTCCAGCGAACACGATGTTGAACAGGCTGTCACCCACGATCAGCCCGGTTGCCGTGAGCACGCCCATACGTTCGGCAAGTTCCGGCGCGTTCTGACGCGCCGCCCATCTGTTGTACAGGTGTCCGAGCACAGTGCCGAGAATGACGGTCGAGGTGACCTGCGTTGGCAGATACATCCCCATCCCCACTGCAAGTGGCGGCAGCGCGCCGCGCTTTGTGCGCTTCAGCAGCTCATCCACCACGATGACGGCGGCCCCAATTGCCGCACCAAGGCCGATCAGGCTCCAGTCAAGGCTGCCCCCAAGCACGCCCTGCGCAATGGCGGAAATAAGCGATGCCTGCGGTGCCGACAGCGCTTGATCGCCTGCCCCAGGTGCGCCCTGAAATCCGAAGGTCGAGTTGAGCAAATCGAGAATGGGCGGAATTACCAGCGCACCGAACAGGACGCCGAGGATCAGCGCCACCTGCTGCCGCCATGGCGTTGCCCCTACGAGCTGACCCGTCTTGAGATCCTGCAGGTTGTCGTTCGAGATCGTGGCAACGCCGAAAACGATCGCTGTCACGAACAGGGCAAAGGCAACCAGCGCCTTTGTATCGGCAGTGCTTGCGCCTTTGCCGAAGAACACCAGCAGCAGCACCGAAATGCCCAGCGCTGCCAGTATGCCCACGCCGGAAATCGGGCTGTTGGATGCACCGATCAAGCCGGCCATGTAACCGCAGACCGATGCAATCATGATCCCGGCAATCAGCACATAGACAACCGTCGCCAGCAGCGTCAGCCCCAACGATGCAGCGAGTGGACCGCCTGCGGCAAAATCCGCGAGCAGCAGGCCAATGGGAAGCATCGAAAGGAGGATCGTGCCCCCGACAATGCCGATGGGAATGTCCCGTTCAGTAAGCGCCAGCGCGGCCAGCCCGCCGTCTTTTCGCGCGCGATTGGCAGAAATCGCTGCGGCAATCCCGCGCACAATCGGCCCGATCACGCGCAGCAATGTCCAGATGGCGGCAATGCCGATTGTGCCGGCACCGATGAACCTGACCTGCTGCCTGAAAACCGTGGTGACCAAATCCTCAAGGCTGATCCCCTCAGGTGCGCCTGCCGCGGTCAGATGCGGCAGCAAATAGCCAAAGCTGATGAGGATGCCGGCAAGCATGGCAACACCAACCGCAAGCCCAACGAGGTGCCCTACCCCGACAAGCGCCAGCGAGAGGCCGCCGAAGAGCATCGATCCGCCGGAACCGACCTTGAAGACGCCGCCAATTTCCTCGGCCGCCAGCTTCATCTTGGCAAGCAGGGGATAGAATGCAGAGAGCAGCCCGCCAACTGCGACAGCGACCAAACCCCTGCGGTTCTCATCGGCACCGCCTACGCCCGCGCCAACCTTCAGGACTTCCGCGGCCGCAACACCTTCAGGATAAGGCAGGTCCGATCCAGTCACCAGCGCACGGCGCAGCGGGACCGAATACATGACCCCCAGCAGCCCGCCAACGGCGATGACCGCCACCGATTCCCAATAGGGAAATCCTGTCCACCAGCCCACCATGACCAGACCGGGCAGGACGAACACGATGGCTGACAGCGTTCCGGCCGAACTGGCAATCGTCTGAACGATGTTGTTCTCCTGGATCGTCGTGCCTGAAAACGCGCGCAGGACCGCCATCGAGATGACCGCAGCCGGGATCGAGGTGGCAAAGGTAAGGCCGATGCGCAGGCCGAGATAGACATTGGCCGCAGTGAAAACGACCGTAAGGACCGCGCCGAGGACGATACCCCGCAAGGTCAGTTCACGTGGTGATCCGCTACCGCTCATGCCCGCTCCGCTAACCCGTCCATCGGCCAGCCGAAGAAGTGGCACGCAAGCCGCATGAAAGGAAGCGTCACGCAGGCGTTTTGCGCATCATTTCGGACGTTTCAATCGTCTTCCGATACACGCGGGTTGGCGCGGATCGCATCGAGGAAGGCCGTTACCGCAGCCACTTCGTCTCCGCCCCAGATCGCATTGCTGATTGCCAGAAAATCAGCCCCTGCCCTTACCAGCGGCCCGCAGTTTTCCGGCGTGATCCCCCCAATTGCAACGCAGGGCAATTCGAAAATCGACTGCCACCATTCAAGCAGATCAAGCCCGGCGATGTGCTTTGTGTCCTTGGTGCTTGACGGGAAGAATGCCCCGAACGCGACATAATCCGCCCCCGCCTCGCCAGCCTCCATCGCAAAATGGCGGCTGTCATGGCAGGTTACGCCGATCTGGGCATTGCGGCCAAGTCTGTCGCGGGCTTCGCGCACGTCACCATCGTCCTGCCCAAGGTGCACGCCATCGGCGCCAAGCCGCTTTGCAAGGCTGATCGAATCGTTGACGATAAAGGCCACATCGCGCTCGGCGCAGATACGCTGCAAGGGTTCGGCCAGCTTTGCCGCCTCATGTTCGTCAATACCCTTCACGCGGAACTGGAAGGCCGCCACCGGGCCCGCATCAAGCGCGCTCTTCAGACGATCGGGAAACGCCCCGCCCACGTCGAGCGGCGAAATCAGATAGAGTTCGGATGAAAGCCTGACCATGGCGGGCGCCATATCCGCGCATCCGGCGCCCTGCAAGAAAAACGCCCCGCCCCGGCTTGTGCCGGTGGCGGGGCGTGCCTTTGCCGTCCTCTCAAACGGAAACTTTATGCAGCAACCAGCGTCTTCTGGGTGGAACCTGCGAAGATCTCGTCAATCGCGGCGCCAAGGGTTGCGTCGAACTCGGTATCGCTCATCTGCGCCCGCAGGTCTTCCAGCAAGGCGCGCGAGAAGCTGGCGATGATCCCTTTGTTCTTGGCAAGTTCGACACAGGCTTCAGGACGCTTGTAACCGCCCGAAAGCGCGACGACGCGCAGCACCTTGGGGTGCGAAACAAGCGGGTCGAACGTGCCTGGCATCACAGGGAGCGAGAGTTTGAGCATGACCTGTGTTCCATCGGCCAGCCCATCGAGGTTGTTCAGGATTTCCTCAAGCAGGATCGCATCGCATTCAGCGCGCGTCTCGCTCTTGATGTTCACTTCTGGTTCGATGATCGGCATCATGCCATGGGCCAGAACCTGCCGACCAACTTCGAACTGCTGGGCAACAACAGCGGCAATGCCTTCGCGGTTGGCCGAATTGATGACCGAGCGCTCCTTGGTGCCATAGACGCCCAGTGCCTTCGAGCGGACAAGAAGTTCATCAAGCGTGGGCATCGGCTTCATCAGCTGGACGCCGTTCGCTTCGTCTTCCAGACCCTTGTCGATCTTGATGAAGGGAACAACGCCCTTCTCGATCAGGGCTTCGGGAACCGGCTTGCCGTCCACGGTGCCGTCCATCGTGCGTTCGAACAGGATGGCGCCGATCACCTTCTCACCGGTGAAGGCTGCCGATCGGATGATGCGGGCGCGCATCTCGTGGATCAGGCCGAACATCTCCTCTTCGGATGCCCAGGCGCCTTCTTCGATGCCGTACCCCTTCAGAGCCTTCGGAGTCGAACCGCCCGACTGGTCGAGAGCGGCAATGAAGCCGTTGCCTGAAGCCATTTTGGCGGTCATTTCGGTCGTGTTCATCAGCCCGTCCTGTTCTCGCGGAAAGCCTGCAATTGCTACTCCGCATACCTATGCACAATTGCGTCATAAAAAGACGCCCGTCACGAGAGAGGAGCGTCCGTTGCCGCGCATTCCTATGCAGGCGTGCGCAATAATGGAGCGCGTGCCGCAGTGCAACACGCGCTCTCGACTTTTTATGCCTCCAGCGCGGCGACGCCGGGCAGTTCCTTGCCTTCCATCCATTCGAGGAAGGCTCCACCGGCGGTCGATACGTAGGAAAAATCGCCCGCAACGCCTGCATGGTTTAGCGCGGCCACCGTGTCCCCGCCACCGGCGACCGAAACCAGCGAACCTTCCTTCGTCAGCGCGGCGGCGGTCCGTGCAAGTGCCACCGTAGCGGCATCGAACGGCGCGGTTTCGAAAGCGCCCAGAGGACCGTTCCAGACCAGGGTGCGGCAGGTCTTGAGCGCATCGGCCAGTGCCTCGACGGCCGCCGGGCCAACATCGAGGATCATTTCGTCCTCGGCCACTTCGTGCACATTACAGGTGCGCAAGGACGGAGGATTGGCAGCGAACTCCTTCGAGACGACCACGTCATAGGGCAGGTGCACCGTGCAGCCGGCCTTGTCAGCATTGTCGAGGATTTCCTCGGCAGTGCCGGTAAGATCATGCTCGCACAGAGACTTGCCGACATTCACCCCGCGGGCGGCAAGGAACGTATTGGCCATGCCTCCGCCGATAATGAGGTGATCCACCTTGCTGACAAGGTGCTTGAGCACGTCAAGCTTGGTCGAAACCTTTGCGCCGCCAACCACGGCGGCAACCGGCCGCTCCGGCTCACCCAGTGCCTGCTGCAATGCTTTCAGTTCGGCTTCCATGGCGCGTCCGGCATAGGCGGGCAACACCTTTGCCAGCCCTTCGGTCGAAGCATGGGCACGGTGGGCGGCGGAAAACGCATCGTTGACATAGGCCGAGCCGAGACGGGCCATGGCAGCAGCCAACGCAGGATCGTTCTTTTCCTCGCCCGCGTGGAACCGGGTGTTCTCCAGCACTGCAATCGCGCCAGCAGGAAGCGCGGCAACCGCGGCCTCTGCCGCTTCGCCCGCACAATCATCGATGAACGATACCGGGCGACCCAGCACGCCAGACAACGCCGCGACGACCTGCTTCAGGGAATACTGCGCGTTGCGTTCCCCCTTCGGACGGCCGAAATGGGCAAGAACCAGAACCTTCGCGCCCTTGTCGGCCAGTTCGCCAAGCGTCGGCACAGCCGCACGCAGGCGCGTGTCGTCTGTCACCACCCCTTCGGCCATGGGCACGTTCAGATCCTCGCGGACCAGCACGGCCTTGCCGGAAACATCCCCCAGATCGTCCAGCGTCTTGAAGCTCATTCCTCGATCCTCACTTCATCGCCCACGACGATCTCGCCGTCGGTCAGCACCCGGCCGAGCACGCCGCCCCGCCAATCCGGCACAAGCGCGGCCCGCAAACCGGGCAGTATCTCGTCCATGCGGTGGCACGGATCGCATTCACAGGTCACTTCGATGCGCAATGCCGGGCCAATGGCTATGACCTTGCCCGGCTCGCGCGGCAGGCGAATGCCCTCGACCAGCAGATTGGCGCGGCGCACATGCCAGGGCAGTGCTTCATCTTCGAAGCGGCCGAGATCCACCATGGCGGCAGACCAGCTTTCCGCCTCGATCAGCGAAACCTGCCTGCGTCCCGATTTTCCGGGAAGTATCACACCGCGGCAGTTCCCGATGACACCACATTCGCGCGTCACCGCAACGTGATCGAGCGTCTCGATCGGTCCGCGCGGCCGACTGTGCCGTGCAATACCGCCGAGACGCCCGTTCATGTCAGCGCTTCCTCAGAGGAACTTCGCCATCGCGCCCGCAGTGTCGAGCATCCGGTTGGAGAAGCCCCATTCGTTGTCGTACCACGAAAGCACTCGCACCAGCTTGCCTTCAAGCACGGCCGTTTCGAGGCTGTCGATGGTCGAGGAGTGCGGATCGTGGTTGAAGTCGATCGAGACCAGCGGTTCGTCGGTATAACCGAGCACGCCCTTCAGCGGGCCTTCGGCAGCGGCCTTTAGCAGGCCGTTGACTTCCTCGACGCTGGTATCGCGCTTCGGCGTGAAGGTCAGGTCCACGACCGAGACATTGGGCGTCGGCACGCGGATCGACGATCCGTCGAGCTTGCCCTTGAGGTCGGGCAGAACCTCGCCAACCGCGATAGCGGCGCCGGTGCTGGTCGGGATCATGTTCATCGCGGCGGCGCGGGCGCGGCGCGGATCCTTGTGGATCTGGTCAAGGATCTTCTGATCGTTGGTGTAGGAATGGATCGTGGTCATCAGCCCGCGCTCGATCCCGATGGCTTCATGCAGCACCTTGGCCATCGGCGCGAGGCAGTTGGTGGTGCACGAGGCGTTCGACACGATCAGGTGATCGCCGGTCAGCTTGTCGTGGTTCACACCGTAAACGACGGTGAGGTCAACGCCCTTGGCCGGTGCCGAGATGAGAACACGCTTTGCGCCTGCATCAAGGTGCTTCTGGCCACCTGCGCGGTCGGTAAAGAAGCCCGTGCATTCCAGCGCGATATCGATGCCGTTGGCGGCATGCGGCAGGTTGGCGGGATCCTTCTCGGCAGTTACCTGGATGCGCTTGCCATTGACGATCAGGTCGCTGCCATCGACTGACACCTCACCCGCAAAGGGGCCGTGCACGCTGTCGCGCTTGAACAGCAGCGCATTGGCCTTCGCATCAGCCAGATCGTTGATCGACACCAGTTCAAGGCCGCATTCGGGCCGCTCAAGAATGGCGCGGGCCACATTGCGCCCGATGCGTCCGAAACCGTTGATCGCAACCTTGATCGCCATGTCAGCTTTCTCCTGTTGAACTTAAGCAACCCGCGCGAGGATCTGCGGGACAATCTTTCCGGCAGTAAGGCCGAAGTGGTCGAAAAGCACTTCGGCGGGTGCCGATGCGCCGAACGAATCAATGCCGATGGTCAGCCCGTCACCGACATATTTCTGCCAGCCCAGGGTAACGCCGGCCTCGATCGAGACCTTGAGCGCATCGGGGGGCAGGAGGTCGGCCCTGTAGGCGGGATCCTGCTCGTCGAACAGTTCCCAGCAGGGCATCGAGACGACATCGGCGCCAATGCCCCGTTCCTCAAGAGCCGCCGCGGTCTTCATGGCGACCTCGACTTCCGATCCCGTCGCAAGCAGCACGACCTTGCGCGGCGCCGCCGCGGCAACAAGCCGATAGGCGCCTTTCGCGCTCTTCATCTCGGCATCGAAGCGCACCGGGGGCAGGTTCTGGCGCGTGAGGGCCAGAACGCTCGGCCGGTCCTTCGCCGCCAGCGCCAGCGCCCATGCCTCTGCAGTTTCGATCGCGTCTGCGGGGCGGAACACCAGCAGGTTCGGAATCATGCGCAGGCTCATCACATGCTCGACCGGCTGATGTGTCGGTCCATCTTCGCCAAGCCCGATCGAATCGTGCGTGAACACATAGATCGCGCGCAGGTGCTGAAGCGCCGACATGCGCACCGCGTTCCGGCAATAATCCGAGAACACGAGGAAAGTGCCGCCGTAGGGGATAATCCCGCCGTGCAGCGCCATGCCGTTCATCGCCGCGGCCATGCCAAACTCGCGGATGCCGTAATAGACGTAACGGCCATCATAGCTTGCCGGGGTGAACGGCGCGGTCGACTTGGTCTTGGTGTTGTTCGAGCCAGTGAGATCGGCCGAGCCGCCCACCATTTCCGGCACGTGCGCAGTCAGCGCTTCCAGCGCCATTTCACTTGACTTGCGTGTAGCGACCTTGGGCGGGTTGGCAATCAGCGACTGTACATAGGCATCATACCCGGTATCGGCCGGAAGCTCTCCGGCCATGCGCCGGGCCAGTTCGGCTGCCTTGGGATTGCTGGCAGCGCGTGCTTCCCATGCCGCGCGCGCGGCCTTGCCGGCCTCCGCCGAAGCGCGCCAGTTGGCAAGAATGTCGGCCGGAATCTCGAACGGCGCAGCGGTCCAACCCAGATACTCACGCGCAGCTGCAATTTCATCTGCGCCCAGCGGAGAGCCGTGAACGCTGTGGCCGCCCTGCTTGTTCGGCGCGCCCTTGCCGATCACGGTGCGGCATGCCACGAGCGAAGGCCGCGGATCGGCCTGCGCCTCTGCCAGAGCGCGCGCAATATCGGCAAAGTCATGTCCGTCACAGGCGGTCACATGCCACCCCGATGCGGCATAGCGCGCCAGCACGTCTTCGCTGGTGGAAAGCGAGGTATCGCCGTCGATGGTTATCTTGTTGTCGTCCCAGAGCACGTTGAGGCGGCCCAGGCCAAGCGTTCCGGCAAGGCCCACGGCTTCGTGGTTGATGCCTTCCATGAGGCAGCCGTCGCCGGCGATCACCCAGGTGCGGTGGTCCACCAGATCATCGCCGAAGTGCGCATTCAGATGGCGTTCGGCCATGGCAAAACCCACCGCCATGGCCACCCCCTGCCCCAGCGGGCCGGTGGTCAGCTCCACGCCGGGAATCAGGAAGTTTTCGGGGTGGCCTGCACACACGCTGTCCAGTTGCCGGAACTTGCGGATGTCATCCATGGTCGGGCTGTCGTAACCCGTGAGGTGCAGCAGGGCATAGATGAGCATCGAGCCGTGACCTGCCGAAAGGATGAAGCGGTCACGGTCAGGCCATGCCGGGGCGGCAGGATCGTGTTTCAGGAACTGGGTCCACAGCACGGTGGCCACGTCGGCCATGCCCATCGGCATTCCCGGATGGCCCGAATTGGCTGCCTGAACTGCGTCCATTGCAAGCGCACGGATCGCGTTGGCCATGGGTGCCAGCGCGGCGGTATCGCGTGTCATGCCAGAAATGCCCTTCCCTGTTCGTGCGGTAGGTTCACGCCATGTGTCAGCGGAGAGCACGAAATCCGCTGATTCGGAAGCGGTGCCTCTTTGGTCACGCACGCGCGCAGGGTCAAGGCTGGGCCGTGCTGATCCAGCCAGAGCAGCGCGCGATGGCAAAAGGTGCGCGGAGATGTGTGGCCCTTATGCACTACACGGCGAGAGCCAGCATGGCCGCCAAGATGGTCCCTGCCTTTGCGCGCTTAAACTGTGGGCGGCGGGCATCGCGTGGTTGTCAGGCAGGGGCGTTCTGCTAGTCTTGCGCGTCATGGCGGACACAGCACTCGACAGCGCAATCACAAGGCTGGAACAGGCTCTTGACCGGGCGGAAGCTGCCGCCGGGCGACTTGGCAGGGGCGCGGACGAAACCGCGCAGGAGCTGGCATCGCTCAAGCTGCGCCACCGCAAGCTTAAAGATACGGTTGCACAGGAACTGCGCCAGCTTGATCTCCTGCTGGCGGGGCTGCCGAAATGAGCAACGTCACGCTGGAGATCGCTGGCCGCCCATTCGCCGTGTCCTGCGCCGATGGCGAAGAGGCGCACATCGAAATGCTGGGGCGCATGATCGATGATCGCGCGCGGCGCATCGGCAGCGGGCAGAGCGAGCCAAGAATGCTTCTGTTCGCGGCCCTCATGCTGGCCGACGAGCTTCACGAGGCGCATCGCCAGACCCCGGCAGCCCCCCCGCAGGCAGCGGCTCCGATTGCCGCACCGGCGCAAGATGATGCGGCAGCGGTGGAACGGATCGTGCAACTGGCCGAGCGGATCGAAAACCTTGCCGCAACCCTTGAGCAGGCGGTTCATAGCGCCTAGATGGAACGCGACGGGTTCTGCCCGGCACGAGCCGCATGAACATCCCTGAGGCTATAAGCAATCCAAGGGGGCTGCCCCTGTCCGGGATCCTGGTCCTGGGTATGCGGTCCCCACCTGACGTCGAGGCGTCAGAGGATTTTCCGAGCAAACGACCCATGGTGGGCCCGTCACCCCCCGCAGAATCGCCGCCGGTGGAATGGTCCGGCGAACTGAAAGCTGGAGCCATCGCGTGGATGCCAAGACTGCGTTGCGCAAGGAATTGAGAGCGCGGCGCAAAGCCCACGTCGCTGCGCTCGATCCGAAGATCAGGGCGCTCATGTTCATGCGCCCGCCCTCGGCGGTTGAGGCCATGGTGCCGAAGGGCGCGACCATCGGGGTCTATCTGGCGGGCAAGGCCGAGGCGCCGGCCGCCGCCTATGCCCGGCATTTCCATGAAGCTGGGCACAAGGTGGCCCTCCCCTGGTTCGCTGATCGCGATGCCCCGATGACATTCCGGCAGTGGCAGTCGCCATGGCTT
The DNA here is from genome assembly GCF_003171715.1 of Novosphingobium meiothermophilum. Lineage (GTDB taxonomy): Bacteria > Pseudomonadota > Alphaproteobacteria > Sphingomonadales > Sphingomonadaceae > Novosphingobium > Novosphingobium meiothermophilum. The sequence continues at coordinate 529,253 of NZ_QGHL01000007.1, forward strand.
GATGACCTCCTTGTCGAAGGGCCATGGCAGGGAATTGCACAACCTATTGCCGACGCCCCCGAACTCGTCCCCGATGTGCTGTTCGTCCCGCTGGTGGGCTTCAGTGCCCATGGACACAGGCTGGGACAGGGTGGCGGGCATTATGACCGCTGGCTCTCCGCAAATCCTGGGGCCGTTCCGATCGGTCTTGCATGGGATTGCCAGAGGGCCGACGATCTGCCCCGCGAGACACATGACCGTCCGCTGCGCGCGGTGATAACGCCGACGCGGATATACGGACCATGGGAACATGCCGCATGAACAGACCCGAACCCTCTGGCCCGGAAAAGCCCGACTGGAAGCCCACCTGGCGTAAACCCGCAGGGATCATCGCGTTGGTGCTGGGGCTGATCGTCTACGCCATGGGCGTGGCTTCGGCATCCACCGTCATCGGGCAGTGGCATGTGCTGCTTCAGACGCTTGCCTATATCGTGCTCGGAACGATCTGGCTGCTGCCGCTGCGGCGCTTCCTGATCTGGATGGAAACGGGCCGCTGGGGATAAGCTCGCCCGCAGGAACTTCCTGAGAGAACAGGCACCGTCACCAATTTTCCGAAATCCCAAGGTGGCGCGAGTGACGGGGCTTGAACCCGCGACCTCCGGCGTGACAGGCCGGCACTCTAACCAACTGAGCTACACCCGCGTGCCCCTTGGGAGCCGCGCATCTATGGCAGGCAATCCGGCCTGTCAACGGGCTGCAACAATGATTTTTGAGCGTTCCCGGACAGCCTCGCCAGCAACGAAAAAGGGCACCCGAAGGTGCCCTTTGCAATCATCCCAATGGCGCGAGTGACGGGGCTTGAACCCGCGACCTCCGGCGTGACAGGCCGGCACTCTAACCAACTGAGCTACACCCGCTCGCCGTTGGGAGCGCTGCCTCTATGGCAGACTTTGCAGGCTGTCAACGCTGTTCGTGCAGCATTTTTCACACCCTGCGGATTTCCGTCAGACAGCCGTAAATCCGGTCAGTCCGCCAGCAGCAGCACCGGGGTTTCGATCAGCGTCTTCACATCCTGAACGAAGCTTGCGGCATCGTGCCCGTCAACCACGCGATGATCGCAACTGATCGAAATGTTCATCAACTTGCGCTTCTCGATCCTTTCGCCGCCCATGCCATCGGGCACGAACATGGGGCGCTCGACGATGCGGTTCGGCCCGATGATCGCAACTTCCGGCCGGTTGATCACCGGGGTTGTCGCAACACCGCCCAACGGGCCAAGCGAGGTGACAGTCAGGGTCGAACCCGACAACTCCTCAGGCTTCGCCTTGCCGCTGCGCGCCGCCTCGGCAAGGCGGGCGATCTCGCGCGCCAGTTGCCAGATGTTGAGACCCTGCGCATTGCGAATCACGGGAACCATAAGGCCAGCGGGCGTCTGGGCCGCCATGCCAAGGTGCACCGCGCCATAGCGCGTCACGATCCCCGCCTCGTCGTCATAGCGCGCGTTGATCATCGGGAAGCGCGGCAAGGCGCGGCAAATCGCCGTCACAAGGAGCGGCAGCATCGTCAGCCTCGGCTTGTCGCCGCGATTCGCATTAAGCTGGGCACGCATGGCCTCCAGCGCGGTTACATCGCACTCCTCCACATAAGAAAAGTGGGGAATGTGCCGCTTCGATGCCGCCATGTTCTCGGCAATCCGGCGGCGCATGCCGATGACCTTTATTATCTCGTCGCCGCGTTCCGGCCCGGCGGCGCGGTATCCGCCCATGGCATTGTAGGCAAGGAACTGGTCGAGATCGGCATGACGGATGCGCCCCTCTTCCGAAGGACGCACTTCGGCAAGGTCGATGCCCAGATCGCGCGCCCTTTGCCTCACGGCGGGGCTGGCGAGAACCTTTGCTCCACCCGATGCATCCGCCAGCGCAGGCAGAACGGGCGGCTTTTCGGCAACCGCGCGCGGCGGCGCGGCGACGACCGGTTCAGACCTTTGCAGCCCGACGGATGATGGAGCCGGTTCCTCGCGCACCTTGGCTTGCGGGAGGGCATTTGCAGGGGCGGACTCTTCAGACGGCTGCGCAGGGGTGATCTCGCGGGTCTCGCCAGACGATTGCTCCTCGCCTTCCCCCTCTCCCTCGGTCTCGATCACGACAAGAGCCGAGCCAATGGCGACGACATCGCCAACCTCGCCCGCCACCGACACGACCCTGCCTGCAACCGGGCTTTCCATCTCGACCGTTGCCTTGTCGGTCATCATGTCGGCAAGGCGGCCGTCCTCTTCGACCATATCACCGACTTTCACGTGCCAGGCCACGATCTCTGCCTCGGCAATACCCTCACCGATGTCGGGCAGACGGAATGTATAGGTTCCCATAGGGTTCAGGCTTTCATCAGGCGGTCGATCGCCTCGCCAATGCGGACGGGACCGGGAAAATAGGCCCATTCGAGGCTGTGGGGATAGGGCGTGTCGAAACCGGTCACGCGTTCAATCGGCGCTTCGAGGTGATAGAAGCAGCGTTCCTGGACCAGCGCGGAAAGTTCCGCACCGAAGCCCGAAGTGCGTGTTGCTTCGTGCACGATCAGGCATTTGCCGGTCTTTTCCACCGACTTTTCCACCGTCTCGATATCAAGCGGGACGAGCGTGCGCAGATCGATGATCTCGGCATCGACGCCCTTCTCCGCACAGACCGCGCTGGCGACATGAACCATTGTGCCATAGGCGAGCACGGTAAAGGCATGGCCCGGCCGCACGATCCGCGCCTTGCCGAGGGGAATCGAATAATATCCTTCGGGCACCGCGCTGTCCGGATGCTTCGACCACGGTTCCACCGGCTTGTCGTAGTATCCGTTGAATGGTCCGTTGTAGATCCGCTTCGGCTCGAAGAAGATCACCGGATCGTTATCCTCGATCGCCGCGATGAGCAGGCCCTTGGCATCGTGCGGCGTGCTTGGCACCACGGTTTTCAGGCCGGCCACATGCGTGAACAGCGCCTCCGGGCTCTGGCTGTGGGTCTGGCCGCCGAAGATGCCGCCGCCGAATGGCGAACGCACTGTCATGGGCGCGGTGAACTCGCCCGCCGAACGGTAGCGCAGGCGGGCTGCTTCCGAAACAAGCTGGTCAAGGCCCGGATAGATATAATCGGCAAACTGGATTTCCGGCACCGGGCGCAGGCCATAGGCCCCCATGCCCACGGCCACGCCAATGATCCCGCATTCGCTGATCGGGGTATCGAACACGCGGGTCTTGCCGTATTTCTTCTGCAAGCCTGCGGTTGCGCGGAACACGCCGCCGAAATAGCCGACATCCTCGCCCATCACGACGACATTGGGATCACGCTCCATCATGATGTCGAGCGCATCGTTGATCGCCTCGATCATGTTGAGACGGCGGGTGGGAGCTTCGGCAAGGCTCACCGGGGTTTCTTCGTAGGTCATGCCTGATTCCACCCTTCCGACCATTCCGGCCATTTGACCCGGCGCTCGTGGATGGCCTGCTCGCTCTGCTCCTTGAGATGCCAGGGCAGTTCCTCGAACACGTCCTCGAACATGGTGTGGAAGGGATGATGCAGCCCGTGCCCAAGGATGCCGTTCTTCTCGGCTTCCTTCGTGGCAACCTTCACCTGTTCCATCAGTTCGCGGTCCATCGCGGTGTGCTGATCTTCCGACCATTCGCCCAGCGCAATGAGATGCTGCTTCAGGCGGTTTACCGGATCGCCCAGCGGCCACTCCTCGCGCTCCTGCGCCGAGCGATACTGGCTTGGATCATCGGACGTGGAATGCCCTTCTGCGCGGTAGGTGAAATGCTCGATCAGGGTTGGCCCGGCATTGGCACGGGCGCGGTTGGCCGCCCATTGGGTTGCGGCATAAACCGCCAGCGGATCGTTGCCATCAACCCGCAGCCCCGCGATGCCATAGCCAATGGCGCGGGCGGCAAAGGTAGTGCGTTCAGCGCCGGCAAAGCCCGAAAAGCTTGAAATGGCCCACTGGTTGTTGACCACGTTGAAGATAACCGGTGCGTTATAGACAGCCGCGAAGGTCATGGCCGAATGGAAATCACCCTCGGCGGTGGACCCTTCGCCCACCCATGCCGCCGCGATCCGGCTGTCACCCTTGATCGCGCTGGCCATGGCCCAGCCCACCGCCTGCGGAAGCTGCGTGGCCAGATTTCCCGAAATGGTGAAGAACGAAGCCTCGCGCGCCGAATACATGATGGGAAGCTGCCGTCCCTTCAGCTTGTCGGCCCGGTTCGAGTAGATCTGGTTGATCATCTCGACGATCGAATAGCCGCGCGCGATGAGAATGCCCTGCTGGCGATAGCTGGGAAACACCATGTCGTCGCCCGCCAGCGCCATGGCCGGGGCAACGGAGGTGGCTTCCTCGCCTGTGCACTTCATATAGAAGCTGGTCTTTCCCTGGCGCTGCCCGCGATACATGCGGTCATCGAAAGCGCGCGTCAGGGCCATCGCGCGCAGCATCCGGCGCAGGGTATCTGCATCAAGCCTGGGATCCCACGGCGCGGTCGCCCGATGCTGGTCGTCAAGCACGCGCACAAGATCGAGGCACAGGGGATGGGTTTCGGCAGCCGGACATTGTTCGTCCGGGCGTGGCTGCTCTCCGGCGCGGCTGATCTTCAGATGGCTGTAGTCAACCTTGTCGCCCGGCCGGAACCGCGGTTCCGGCACGTGCAGCGCCAGCGACGGCAGATTGCTGCGCGCGTTACCGCTCATGATACGAACACCTGCATCCCTTGTCTCCCGCATCGAATCGCACCGCAATGCCGGTAAATAGCAATTGATGCAAAGTTATAAGATGGTGTTATTTTATTACGCGTCGGTTTCCGAGTCAATCACGGTCTAAACGGCGACAGGAGCCGAAAGCGCACCCTGCGGGGTATAGCCTCGAACCTCGAAATCCTCGATCCGATACTCGAAAATCGAAGCAGGCCGCCGCAGGATCGCAAGGCGCGGCTCGCCCGATGGCTGGCGGGATAGCTGGGCCTCCACCAGTTCGGCATGGTTGAGGTAAAGGTGCGTGTCACCTCCCATCCACACCAGTTCGCCGGGCTCCAGATCGCACTGCTGCGCCAGCATCCTGATGAAAAGCGCCGCCCCCCACAGGTTGAACGGCAACCCCAGCGCGACGTCACAACTGCGCTGATAGAGCAAACCGTTCAGCCGGTTGCCGCTCACATGGAACTGATAGGTCTTGTGGCACGGCGGCAGCGCCATGCGGTCAAGCTCGGCAACGTTCCAGCCTTCCACGATATGGCGGCGGCTGCCGGGATTGTCGCGCAGCGAACGGACAACTTCGGCCACCTGGTTGACGCCCGGTTTGCGCTCGCGGAAAAGTCCGCCATCGACCGCTTCGTAAACCGGCCAATTCACCCATTGTTTGCCATAGACCGGGCCAAGATCGCCCCATTCGGCGGCGAATGCGGCATCGGCCACGATCCTCGCTGAGAAGTCTGCCCGTGAAATGTCCGATCCCGTGGCCTTGCGATAACGGTCCAGTGGCCAGTCGGTCCATATTTCCACCCCCTGGCTGCACAAGGTGCGGATATTGGTATCCCCGGTCAGGAACCAGAGGAACTCGCGCGTCGCGGTTTTCCAATAGACCCGCTTCGTCGTCAGCAGCGGCATCCGCTCGTCCGAAAGATCGAAACGCAAGGTTGCGCCGAAGATCGAACGGGTTCCCACACCGGTGCGATCGACCCGTTCGTCCCCGCGCTCCCAGATCGCGCGCATCAAGGCAAGATACTGGTCTTCGAAATGCCGGTCCGGCTCTGCTGTGGGAAGCTGCATGGCACGATTCTATGCGCCAGCCACCCGGCAAGGCCAAGGGCTGAAATCACGGTGTCTGCCACGTAGATGCCCTGATAGGGCAGAGAAGCGCCTGTCAACGGCGTAACAGTATGCCTTTGCCATGCAACCGGCGTTTCCCGCATTTTTCCGTGAATGGATTTTCCGGCCCGAACGGCTGCTATGCCTGCTCGTGCCCGCCATCTTCGTGCTGACTGCGCTCGCTCCGCGCGGTGGCAGTGGGGCTTTGCTTCTTTCCGCTTCCAATGCACAGGCAGGCCCAGTCATGCAATGGGCGGTGCAGCATGGCGCGGCCATCGCGGGAAGCACAGCAGTTGGTGGAATTGTGCTGGACCGCGCGCCCCCCGGCCTTCTGCCCAAGGCAATGAGTCACGGCATGATTGCCATTGCCATCCCTGCCGCGCTTTGCGCCGACCAGAACCAGAATCGGACCCGACCATGAGCGAACTCGATACACTGCGGGCGATGGGAATGCGCGTGCTTGGCGGCATCTGCGCCATTTCCGGAGCGATCATTTTCATTGGCGCCTTCTGGGCGCAATCAGGACTCATTCCCCCGTTCGCTGCCGCTGTCGTTTCTGGACTGGCGCTCATGCTTGTCGTCCAGGGCCGTAACGATGCTGCCGCACGTCACGCCATGGCGGCCGCCGTTATGAGCTTCCCGATGATCCTGCTCTACCAGTGGGCAGGCTATCCGTGGATGATCGACATGCACATGGTCTTCTTCGCTGCGCTGGCCACCATCGCCGTGCTGGCTGACTGGCGGCCGATCATCACCGCGGCGGCTCTCACCGCGGCGCACCATCTGCTTGGCAATTTCATTGCGCCAGAACTGGTCTATGGCAGCGCGGGCGACATCATGCGGGTGATCCTTCACGCCGCCATCGTTCTGGTGGAAACCGCAGCGCTCGTCATTCTCAGCCAGCAGCTGGAAAAGCTCATCCGCGACCAGGCAGCAGCGAGAGCGGCAAAAGAACTCGCGGATGCGCAAGCAGAAGCCGAGAGGCGCCGGATATCCGAAGAACAGCATCGCGTCATCTCGGCAATTGGCAAACGGCTTGAGCAACTGGCTGCCGGAGACGTGGCCAGCAAGATCACCGACCCGCTGCCCGAAGCCTATCTCGGCCTCAAGGACAGCTTCAATGCGGCAATTGACGACATTGGCAGGCTTGTCAGCGCGGTTAGCGCCACCACGGAACAGATCGCACAGGGCTCGAGCGAAATTCGCATGGCGTCGGATGATCTGGCCCAGCGCACCCAGCATCAGGCCAGCGTGCTTGAGGAAAGCTCGGCAACCACCAGAGCGTTGACCGCAGAAATCCGCCAGACCGCAAGCGGAGCCGATGCGACCCGGCAGGCCATATCCGAAGCGCAGGAATCCGCGCTTGCAGGAAGCAAGGTCGTCTCCTCGGCCGTCGAGGCGATGACGGGAATCGAGCGGTCGGCGGCCGAGATCGGCCAGATCATCACGCTGATCGACGGAATCGCCTTTCAGACCAATCTGCTTGCCCTTAATGCAGGTGTCGAAGCCGCGCGCGCGGGCGATGCCGGCAAAGGCTTTGCGGTCGTGGCCAATGAAGTGCGTGCGCTTGCGCAGCGCTCTGCCGAAGCGGCCAGCAGCATCCGCAACCTGATCCAGACATCGGGCGAGCAGGTGGCACAGGGCGTCAGTCTGGTCGGGCAGACCGGCGAAGTGCTTGGGCGGATCTTTGCCCAGATCAGCACTGTCAGCGAGGCAATCGCCGGAATCACCGAAACCACCTGCAGGCAGACCGCAGTGCTGGGCGAAGTGAACGAATCCTTCGCGAAGCTCGACATGGTCACGCAGCAGAATGCCGCGATGGTAGAGCAGAGCAATGCCGCCGCGCACGAACTGGCGCGCGGGGCCAGCGAACTGCGCGAACTGGTGCGCCGCTTCCGAACGTGCGAGACGGCGCGTTCAGGCGGCATTGCGCAAGGCTGGAAGGCCGCCGCATGAAACCGGCGTAGGACATCGATGCCGCCAATGCGCAGGGTTCAAAAAACTTTGTCCACCCCGCTTGCCAGCCTCTTTTGCGCTGCGTATAGGGCGCGCCTGCCTCGCAGCCGGTTCGCCGGTTGCTGATCGGTCGGGGAGTAGCTCAGCCTGGTAGAGCACTGTCTTCGGGAGGCAGGGGCCGGAGGTTCGAATCCTCTCTCCCCGACCACTTCATCCCTTCTCATTCCTCCGCATGCGAACCTCTGCTGGCATCGTCATGATCTGGCGATGCAGGTGAGCCGCGTCCGCTTCCCGATCAGGCGCAATACTATCTTTAGATATACTACATTATACCTTTAGATCATTTCGCCGTGAAAAATGCAGGACAGGCCGCCAAGCGGTTTCCGCGCGGGAACCCCCTTTGCACTCGCCCCTTTCGCTTGGGGATCAACTGCAAAGGAACTGACACGTGCTGTCCAAACCGATGAAATTCGCTCTTATCGCCACGATCGCCCTTCCGGCCGCAATCGCTGCCCCAGTGCAGGCCCAGTCCCAGGCGCAACCACAGGGCGAGGCGCAAGCATCAGCCATGGCCCAACCGACCGAAGGCACTGTCGTCTATGATGCAGCCGGCAATCAGGTCGGCACAATCAAGACCGTTGCCGCCCCCAACTTCGTGATCGATACTGGCAAGAACACGGCGACGCTCGCGGTTTCCTCGCTTGGTCAAGGCCCGAAGGGGCCGGTCATCGGTTTCACGCGCGACGAACTGGACGCCGCTGTTGAAAAGGCTGCCGCCGAAACCGCTGCTGCGCTTGCTGCGGCAATCGTCGTCGATGCCCCGGTGCACGCTTCGGATGGCGTAACCGTCATCGGCAAGATCAGCGAGGTTGCCGAGGCAGACTTCGTGCTCGATACCGGCACGGCCAAGGTGAAGCTGCCCCGCACGGCGGTTGCCAATGGTCCGAACGGCCTGTTCATCGGGATGACAGCGCAGCAATTTGCCGACGCCACCAAGAGCGCCGCAACCGGGCAGATGTAATCTTCGGGCCGCTTACAGACCCGACGGCGGAGCGGCAGTGAACCTGCCGCTCCCACCTCATCCGCCGCGCAGGAGCTGCACCCCCCAGTCGCGTTCGAACAAGTAGAGCAGGATGCGTGCAGCAGCACCGCGTTCGGATGAAAGGCCGCCATCGCGTTCCATCAACAGACGCGCGTCATCGTGTGCCAGCGGCAGCAGCCGCGCGATCTGATCGAGATCGGCGACACGGAATGGTGTGTCGCCCGATTGCCGGGTGCCGAGAAGCTCGCCCCCGCCCCGCAGGCGCAGGTCTTCCTCTGCCAGCCTGAAGCCGTCCTGCGTCTCGCGCATCAGGGCAAGACGCTCGCGCCCCGTCTCGGACAATGCGTCTCCGCGCAGCAGGAGACAAGTCGATTGCTGGCTGCCCCGCCCAACCCGTCCGCGCAACTGGTGCAACTGTGCAAGGCCAAAGCGCTCCGCCTGCTCGATCACCATCAGTGTGGCATTGGGCACATCCACGCCGACCTCGATCACGGTCGTTGCCACAAGCAGCTTTGCCTCGCCGCGGGCGAACCGCTGCATGGCGCTGTCCTTGTCTTCAGGACGCATCTGCCCGTGAACCATTTCCACGCCATGTCCGAAACGCTCGCGCAGCATGGCATGGCGAGCCTCTGCAGCGGCCAGATCGGCGCTTTCCTGTTCGCGCACCATGGGGCAGACCCAATAGGCTTGCGCGCCCTTTGCAATGTGCCGCCCGATTGCCTCGATCACGTCGCCCAGTCGCTCCTGCGCAATCACGCGTGTGTCGATCGGCTGCCTGCCCGGCGGCATCTCGTCGAGCCGCGAAACATCCATCTCGCCGTATTCCGCAAGGGTCAGCGTGCGCGGGATGGGTGTTGCTGTCATGGCAAGACAATGCGGGGTGCGCCGCCCCTTCTGGCTGAGCATCAGGCGCTGCCCCACCCCGAAGCGGTGCTGTTCGTCGATCACCACCAGAGCCAGATTGCGATACGTCACCGCGTCCTGAAAGATCGCGTGCGTGCCGACGCAAATGTCGATGCTGCCATCAACCAGGCCCATCAGAATGGACTCGCGTGCCTTGCCCTTGTCGCGGCCAGTGAGCAGCGCAATCGTCACCCCCGTGCCAGCGGCCATGCGCTGAAGAGTTTCGGCGTGCTGGCGGGCAAGGATTTCCGTCGGCGCAAGCAAGGCCGCCTGTGTGCTGCATTCCACCGCCATCAGCATGGCATGAAGCGCCACCGCGGTCTTGCCCGATCCCACATCACCCTGAAGCAGCCGCAGCATCGGCGCGCCTTGGGCAAGATCGCTTTCGATCTCGGCTATGGCCCGCTTCTGAGCACCCGTCAGCTCGAACGGCAAGGAAAGGCGGGCGCGCAGGTGCCCATCGCCATGCAGCGGGGTGCCCTTGCGCGCCCGGTTGCTCTCGCGCACCAGCATGAGTGCAAGGCTGTTGGCGAGCAATTCGTCATAGGCCAGCCGGTCACGCGCGGCCTTGTCGTGGCCGTGGTGCGCACGCTGCAAGGCATCGTGCCATGCCGGCCAGTCCATTCGCGCCACCAATCCCGGCTCGATCCACTCCGGCAGGTGTGGCAACTGGGCAAGGGCTTGCTGCACCAGCGCCTGCACCCGCCCCTGCGTCAATCCTTCGGAAAGACCATAGACCGGCTCGTTCAACTGGCCGAGCATGGCCGCGCCATCGGCGCTCACGTGATCCGGATGGACGATCTGCCACGTCTGCCCGAACTGGTCCAGCCTGCCTGCAACCCAGCGCCGCGCTCCAACTGGGAGCTGCTTCTTGGCGGTATAGGATGCGCGCCCGAAGTAGGTCAGCGCCACGATATTGCCGATGTCATCCTCGGCCATGACCCGGAACGGTCCCCGCCCGGATGACTGGCGATGCTCGCGCGGCGTGAGCGCGACCACGATCTGTTCGCCGGGCGCGGCCTCATCGAGGCTGGCAACGGCGCGCCTCTGCACAAACCGTTCCGGAAGATGATATGCCAGATCCCTGATCCGTTGCAGGCCCAGCCGCTCCAGCGGACGCGACAGGCCCGGCCCGACGCCCTTGAGACCGGCGGACTGCGCAAACAGACAATTGAGCACTTCGGGCCGCATGGTGCCGACATAGGCGCAACCACGGCCCTGCGCCAATGCCGCCGGCATGGAATCCTCCGGCTATTTTGCTTCGCGCATGCCATTTTGATTCCCATTTTGATTCAACGCATGGATGCGGCCGCGCTTCGGGTGCTTGCTGCGCCGGACAAGCACGGCAAAAAAGGAACGAATCCATGCTGATCCCGCACGGCACCATCATCGCTCTGGTTGATGGGAAGAACTGGGAACTTTGGCGCAACACCGGCAACGAGGCCGCGCCCGAACTTTCTGCGCTGCCCACACCAAAGCTTAACGAACACAATCACAGCTCAGGCGGACGTCATTACTCCAGCGCGGGCAATCCCGCCGGACACCTTCTTGACGAGGACGCTCACGCAGCAGCCGTGACGGGATGGCTCAACCGCGAAGTGCAGGCGCACCGGATCGCGCAGCTCGTCGTCATCGCCGCGCCCCGGACCCTTGGCGAGATGCGCCATCACTACAGCAAGGCCACCCAGCAGGTGATCGTGCGCGAGGTCTCGAAGGATCTCATTGGCCGCCAGCCTGCCGACATTATCGCGGCCCTGCGCGGCTGAAAACCGGACACCGCGCCGATACACCATCCCGCCGCTCGGCGCGCCATGCGACGGGATGGTGGCGGACTGTCAAAAACCCCCTGTCGCAACAGATCGAATCATGGCCCATCGAACAGGGCGCGAAGCCTTGTTTCGCGGCGTTTTTGCGCCTAACGGCCTTGCTGATGACCGATCCGACAAGCCCATTGGAAACTCCTGCGGCAAGCACCCAGCAAGCCTCAGCGCAACCCGACCTGCAAGCGCGCCTTCGCCGTCTGCAATTCAGGGCATGGCATCGCGGCACCCGCGAGGCGGACTACATGATTGGCTGCTATTTCGACCGTTTCCACGCCCAGTGGTCCGAAGATCAGGTTACCTGGTTTGAAGCCCTGATCGAGGAGGACGACGTCGACATCATGGCGTGGGCGCTTGGCACGCAGGAAGTGCCCGAAGAATATCGCGGCGTCATGATGGACGCCATGCGGCGGCTCGACTACGTCGACATTCCGCGCTGACGTTTTCGTTTCGGCCCCACCCGCTCCGCCATGTCCGATCTGTCCCGCATTCTTTCCGCCAGCTCGCCGCTGACCCTGGCCTCGGTTGCGCGCGGCGCGCAGCCGCTCGTGCTGGCAGACCTTGCACGGGCGAGCACGGGACGCGCGGTATTCATCGCGCCGGACGATGCCGCGATGCGGGCAATTGCCGAAAGCGCAGCCTTCTTCGCGCCTGATCTGGAAGTGATCGAGTTTCCGGCATGGGACTGCCTGCCGTTCGACCGTGCGTCACCAGCCCTGTCCATCAGTTCGCGCCGCCTGGCCGCGCTCTCGCGGCTCCAGCGCAAGCAGACCGGCCCGCAACTCGTGGTGACGACGATCAACGCCGTCCTCCAGCGCGTCCTCACGCCGTTCCGCATCCGTGAATCCACCCGCCTCCTCAGCCCCGGCATCGAGATCGGACGCGAAAGCCTGATCGCGCTGCTCCAGCGACAGGGCTATTCGCGCACCGACACGGTGGCCGATGCCGGGGAATATGCGGTTCGCGGATCGGTGTTCGATATTTTTCCGTCAGGTCTCGATCATGGCTTGCGGCTCGATTTCTTCGGCGACGAGCTGGAAACGCTGCGCCTGTTCGATCCGGCCACGCAGCGTTCGGTGCAGCCGGTAGAAACGCATCTTCTGCTCCCCGCCAGCGAGGCCCTGCTCGATGAAGGGAGCATCAAGCGTTTTCGCGGCCGCTATCGCGAGCTTTTCGGCGCCAACGCCACCGGTGATCCGCTCTATCAGGCAGTAAGCGAAGGTCGCCGTCTGGCCGGGATGGAGCACTGGCTGCCCTTGCTGGAAGACCGGCTCGTCACGCTGTTCGATCATCTCGACGCCGGTGATCTGGTGCTGATCGATGCGGTTGCCATCAAGGCGGCCGAACAACGCATTGCCGATATTGCCGACTATCACCAGTCGCGCGTCGAGTCCTCCTCCAAGGCTCCCGGCAGCTACCGGCCTCTGGCAGAAACCGCGCTCTACCTTTCACACGGGGAACTGCAGCGCGCGCTTGCCGCATGGCCGGTCCACCGCACGACGATCTTTGCCGAGCCGGAAGCGCCCCAGGTTGTCGACTTCGGATTTACCTCCAGCCATGATTTCGCGCCCGAACGTGCGGCTGCTGCGGCGGGCTCCAGCAACATTTATGAAGCGGCTGCCAGGTATATCGCGGCGCTTGGCACGCGCGGCCGCAAGCCCATCATTGCCGCCTACACCGCCGGTTCACGCGCGCGCCTTGCCTCGCTGCTTGCCGAAGCGGGCAAGGCTGCGCCGCTCATGGCCGAAACCTGGCAGGAAGCGCTTGGCCTTGCCGCATCTGGCAAGCCTGTCGCCGTGGTCCTGCCGCTCGAACAGGGTTTTGCCAGCGCCGATCTGGAACTGCTGACCGAACAGGACATCCTTGGTGATCGGCTCGTCAGGCGCAAAAGGAAGCGCAAGGACGCCGATGCCTTTCTGGCCGAGCTTTCAGCGCTTACCCCCGGCGATCTCGTTGTTCACATGGACCACGGGATCGGTCGCTACATCGGCCTCGAAGCCATCGGCGTGGGAGATAGCCCGCACGATTGTGTCCAGCTTGAATACGCCGGGGGCGACAAGCTCTATATTCCGGTTGAAAACCTCGATGTCCTTTCGCGTTATGGCTCGGACGCCGAAGGCGTCGCGCTCGACCGGCTGGGCGGCGAGGCATGGCAGCGCCGCAAGGCGCGGATGCGCGAGCGCATTCTCGAAATGGCGGGCCAGCTCATGGCCACCGCCGCCCGGCGCGCGCTGCGGCAGGGCACCGTATTGCCGGTCGACCCGGCCAGCTATGGCCCCTTTGTCGATCGCTTCCCCTGGGAAGAGACCGAAGATCAGGAACGCGCCATCGACGATGTGCTGTCGGACATGGTTTCCGGAAAGCCGATGGACCGGCTCGTGTGCGGCGATGTGGGCTTCGGCAAGACCGAGGTGGCGCTGCGGGCGGCATTCGTCGCGGCCATGCAGGGCCAGCAGGTTGCGGTCATTGCACCGACCACGCTGCTGGCACGCCAGCACTATGCCAGCTTCGTCGAGCGTTTTCAGGGCTTCCCGCTGGAGATCGGCCGCCTGTCGCGTCTCGTGCCTTCCAAGGAAGCAGCGGAAACCCGCGCCGGGCTGGCCAGCGGCAAGGTCGATATCGTCATCGGCACCCATGCGCTCCTGTCGAAGTCGATCGAGTTCAAGCGTCTCGGCCTTGTCATTGTCGACGAGGAACAGAGATTTGGCGTCACCCACAAGGAGCGGCTCAAGGAACTGAAGACGGACGTTCACGTCCTCACTCTCACCGCCACGCCGATTCCGCGCACCTTGCAGATGGCCATGTCGGGCCTGCGCGAACTGTCCACCATCCAGACCCCGCCGGTCGACCGGCTTGCCGTGCGCACGTATGTCATGCCGTGGGATGACATGGTCATGCGCGAGGCCCTGCTGCGCGAACACCAGCGCGGCGGACAGAGCTTCATCGTGGTGCCGCGTATCGCCGACATGCCCGAACTGGAGGAATGGCTGCGGCTCAACGTTCCCGAAGTCCGCTTCGTCACCGCGCACGGGCAGATGACCCCGACCGAGGTCGAAGACCGCATGGGCGCGTTCTACGAGAAGAAATACGAGGTTCTGCTGTCGACCACGATCGTCGAGAGCGGCATCGACATTCCCTCGGCCAATACCATCGTCATCCATCGCGCCGACCGCTTCGGCCTTGCCCAGCTTTACCAGCTTCGTGGCCGCGTGGGACGAGGCAAGATCCGCGCCTATGCCTATCTCACCGTGCCGGAAAATACCGCCCTCACCGAAGTTGCCGAAAAGCGTCTCAAGGTTCTGGGTGACCTCGACAGTCTGGGTGCTGGTTTCCAGCTTGCCAGCCATGATCTCGACATTCGGGGCGCCGGGAACCTGTTGGGCGATGAACAGTCGGGCCACATCAAGGAAGTCGGCTTTGAACTCTATCAGTCGATGCTGGAGGACGCGATCCTTGCCGCCAAGGCCGGTGACATCGGCCTCGCGCGCGAGCGTGAGGCGCTCAGCCCGCAGATCACGCTCGATGCGCCGATCATGATCCCGGAAGACTACGTGCCCGATCTGGCGGTGCGCATGGCGCTCTATCGCCGCATGAACGATGCTGAAGGGCCTGAAGCGGTTGAGGCCCTTGCCGCCGAAATGATCGACCGTTTCGGCCCCCTGCCCGCTGCAACGCAAAACCTGCTGCGCCTGATCGAAGTGAAACGGCAGGCCATTGCCGCCAATATCGCCAAGATCGATGTCGGCCCCAAGGGCGCGCTTGTCAGCTTCCACAAGGACAGTTTCCCCGATCCGGCAGGGCTCGTTGCCTATGTCGCGCGCCTCAACGGTGTGGCAAAGCTGCGGCCCGACAACAAGCTGGTGATCCAGCGCGCGTGGGGCACTGCGGAGGGGCGGCTCAATGGCCTGGTGCAACTGACCAAGGGCCTTGCCGCCATCGTGAAGCGGGCAAGGAAGGCGGCCTAGCCAGCAATATTGACCAGCGTCTCCAGCGTTGCGGCATCAACCGGGCCGGAGCGCAGAAAGCCCTGAAACACGTCACAGCCTTCCTCCGCCAGAACCGCAAGCTGGCTGTCCCGCTCGATCCCCTCGACCACGATCTTCTGGCCGAGCGCCCTTGCCATGGCCACGATGGCCCGCAGTATTGCCCGGTCGCGATTGTCGCTGTCCACGTCACCAATCAGCGAGGCATCGAGCTTCAGCGTATCGATGGGCAGTGCTTTCAGCGTGCGGAAATTCGCATATCCGGTGCCGAAATCATCCAGCGCGATGCGCACACCCAGCCCGGCCAGTTCGCCCAGAACCGCCGCTGAACGCACAAAATCGGCAATCAGCGTCTGTTCGGTCACTTCAAGCGTAATCAGTTCCGGGCAAACTGCGGTATCGTGCAGCACTTGCCGGAACATCGCCGAAAAACCCTGCGCTGCAAGATCTTCAGCAGTGATGTTGATCGACAGCGGCACCAGCCCTTTCCAGTTCTCGTCGCCGGACAGCGCCCTTCGCACGATGTGGCGCGAAAGCTGTCCGACATGATCGCCGCGCTCGGCTATGGCAAAAAGCGTTTCCGCCCCGATCCGCCCCAGTTGCGGATGGTTCCAGCGTGCCAGCACCTCTGCCCCCGCCAAAGCCCCATCTGCCACCCGGTATTGCGGCTGATAGACCAGACCGATCTCGTTGCGCGCCATCGCGCCAATGAGATCGGCCTCAAGGCGGGCGGCGCTGCGTCCGCGCGCACGGTGCGAACCATCCGCCCACAGCACGCGGGTTCCTGCCTTCTGCTCAAGACTGGTCAGCGCCTGATCGAGCCGGTCAAGCAGTTCGCGCCCGCTTGCGCGGCTGCTCTTGCGCAGCAGCGCAATGCGCGGGAGCAGATGCAGCACTTCGCCATGAAGCGGCAAGGCACGCCCCACGGTCTGCCCAAGCGCCTCTGCCAGCCATTGCCATCGCTCGCGGCTGAGCGGCGCAGTCGCCGCGACAAGAAACTGACCGCCGCCAATGCGCGCAACAAAGCCCGCAGGGCCAAGCTCTTCCAGTGCGAAATCACGGATGCGCCGGGCAATCTCGGCAAGCGCCATATCGCCGCCTGCATGGCCATAGGCGATATTGACCGAGCGGAACCGGTGCAGGCCCAGCAGCATGGCCTGAAGGTGGCCCCTGTCGGCGGCAGCATCAAGCCAGGCTATGGCCTCGCTGCGGGCCGGCAGCCCCGTCAACTCGTCGCGCACGAAAGAACCGGCTGCCTGATCCATAGCGGGCTGGCCTAACCTGAAAAACCTTGCAAAACCGTTCCGCCACTTGCCGCCTCCCGGTTTTGTGCATTGCGCCAAGGGCCCGCACCCCATATCCCTCCCGCCACGACCGCTTGCAAAGTGGACCATGCCGGGAGGCAAAAAGACTATGCCGGATTATGCCTGTCTCGCGCTACTCGCTTCACCTACCGAACGCGCGCAGGAAGCCAGAGAGACCCTTCTGCGGCAACGTGCATGGGTTCCGCTTGACGAGGCTGACGCCGCCGTTGTGATCGGTGGGGATGGCTTCATGCTGCAAACCCTGCACACCATGCTCGACATCGACCATGTCGTTCCGGCTTTCGGCCTGAACCTTGGCACGGTTGGCTTCCTGATGAACAAGTATCGTTCCGGCCGCCCGATCGAGGAGCGGCTTGCCAAGGCAACCGCCATTGCCATCTGCCCGCTGCGCATGACGGCCACGACCAATACCGGCGAAGAGCATTCGGTCTGCGCCATCAACGAAGTCTCGATTCTGCGCGAAACCCGTCAGACCGCCAAGCTTGAGGTAAGCGTCAATGGCAAGGTCAGGATGCCCGAACTGGCCTGCGACGGCGTTCTGGTTGCCACCCCGGCAGGCTCCACCGCCTACAATCTTTCGGCGAACGGGCCGATCCTCCCGCTCTCGTCCAACATGCTTGCGCTCACCCCGATCAGCCCGTTTCGTCCGCGTCGCTGGAGGGGGGCAATCCTGCCCGATACCTACGAGATCGTGTTCAAGGCGCTCGAATCGGTGAAGCGTCCGGTGCTGGTCGTGGCCGACCAGAAGGAAGTGCGCGATGTCAGCGAAGTGCGGGTGAAGGCATGGCCCGAACATCGCCTTACCCTGCTGTTCGATCGCGGTCAGAGCCTTGAGGACCGCATCTTCGCGGAACAGTTCATGGTGTGACGAAAAATCTGAAAACAGGTGCTTGCCAAACCCGAAAGCCCTGTTATTAGCGCGCACCTGCCCTGGGCAACCGGGGCTGCTCCCTGATAGCTCAGCGGTAGAGCACTCGACTGTTAATCGAGCGGCCGTAGGTTCGAATCCTACTCAGGGAGCCACTTCCGCCTCTTCAGGCGTCCTTATCCACTCACGTCGGTCAGCGCATTTCCGCCTTTGGCGATGGTAGTGCGTTGTTCCTGATCTGTGGCTCTCCGCGTATCGCGCCCTTCCATGTCACCGCCTCCACGGCGTTGTCTGCAATCAGGCAGTAGCGATCGAGGACGGTTGCGGGATTGTCGGTCCGGATCGCGATATTCTGGCCCAGAAATGCGTTGTGCGCGATCACCACGTGGCTCTGCCCGAAGGAAAGCTGGCTCGACATGCGGAAGCGCGGCTGTTCCTGCCCGCCATACCCCTTGTTCTCGAAGCGATTGCCCATCACCAGAACATCCGCGCAGCCGCCTTTGCCAGAGAGGAACAGGTTCTGCGCCACAATCCCCCTGGCATCGTTGTCCATGATGACGACGTTCTCCAGCGGGATACCGGTATGGTTCTTCTGGTAGAAGTCGGAGTGCAGATCAAAATAGCTGAAGATCGTCAGTCCGTCTCTCGTCACGGCAGCCGGGCCCCAGGGGCCGATGCTGCCCGCAATCTGCGCTGATGCAGCCAGACGGCTGTTGTCCAGCACCTGCGCCGACCATCCCTGCAAGCCGTTCAGCCATGCCGCCAGATCGGCAAAGGTATAGCCCGAACCGCTGTCTTTCGCGTGGAGTGCCTCGTCGTTGCCAGTGATCAGCTCGCCTACGATCCTTCCATCCACACGCGCAATGATCCGGCGCGACCGGGCAAGGTTGTTGCCGGAGCATTCCAGCGTTGCCGCCATGCCCGGCCTGTCGAACCTGACCTCCAGTGCCGGGCGATAGACCGTCCAGTCCAGCGTGCTGTCCCAGTCGACAACACTATTGCCGTAAATGCAAAGCCCTTCGGTGAAGATGTCGGCCGCGCCTTTCTCAAGCGTGCAATTGCGCGCCAGCGAGCAGCCATACATGGCGTTGAGAAGGTTCGACGCGCGCACTTCGGTGAAATAGGGTTTTCCCCGTATCATCTGGGCAATGCTGCGCGACCCCATCCGCCACAGAGCAGCCCTGCCAGCGGGCGCGCTGTTGGTCATGCGGCAACCATCCAGCCAGTGCTCACGATTCTCAGGCCGTTCGTGAAAGACGTGAAACATGTTTCTGAAATCAAGTGTGATGTTGCGCCCCCGAAAGCAGAGCGGGCCAAGCCTCGGCCGCATGGTGCCACCCGTGTCGATGCCGCGCTGTCCGATCGTGCGGGCGGCCTTGCCGATGACCACCGGAACGCTTGCCTCGATCACGGTGTAGCCCAGCGTCTCATGGCTGACGGACAGGCTGCCCCAGTCATGCAGGCCGGGTTCGGCAATGAGGATGCGGGGAAAGTTCCTGCCTGCGCTGCGAATGAACTCGGCGGCATCGCGCAAGGTGCGATAGCGCTTTCCCGGCACCGTTGGCCGCGATGGCGCAACCACCAGTTCCGCATCATGCATCGTCGCGCGCGGATAGAAGCGGTATGGCCCGATGACACGCGGCTGCATCGAGGGATCTTGCGGAATGGCGCGGAAATAGACTTCGGCGCCTCCATCGGGATGATCGGCCATGCTGCGGCCATCATGCGTCAGCTTGGCCCACCAGCCTGAAGCGTGTCGCAGTGCGCCATTGGCATCGCGGTATTTCAGAACGCCAGGGCGTTCGATCCTTGCGACATTGCCTTCGTAGCAGACTTCGACTGCCGCCAGTCCGAAGGTGTCGACACAATCGCCAAGGTTGTTTGCGCCTGCTGCAACACCGACAACCAAGGCATCGGTGAAAGCCTGTTCAGGCGGCACCAGCAGGCGCACGGCAGGCTTGGCCGTGCGCCGCTCAGGATCGACCGGCCTTTGGTTGGCAAAATCGCTTCTTTGCCAACTTCCAGCAATACCCTGCCACAGAGGGCCCGGACTGATCGCAGCGAGATCGGCTTGGACAAGCAGGGGCAAGCCGACGAGGCGCGCCGAGGATGGCAAAGCGGCCAGAACTTCGGCCCTTGGCCACCCCGGAAGGGCACAGCTGGCCACGCCCGCCAACAAGGCCGCGCTCGCTTCGCGCCTCGAACAGCGTGTCCATGGCGGTGTCCAAGAAGGCGGAGCCTTGCCCGAATCCGTTCGACCATTGCCCATGCCGCGCACCTGCCTTCGGCGGCAACCATAGCTGCGCCATGCTGTTCGGCAAGATTGTCAGGGGCAAGCGGTGCGCCGAACGGCCTACCCTAGGGGATGCGGCCAATTCTTCCGGCGGCCAGAGCATCGATCACGGCCGGGTGAAACGGCTCGACAAAGCGCAGGCGCGCGCGAAAGCCCGCGGAATGCAGCACCATGGCAGCGCGGCCTTCAATGCCCGGAAACGTAAGCCACACGAGCGTTCCCTCACGCGGGTTTTCCGGACAGTCGATCACCGCCTCGCGGCAATCGAGCATGTGAACCCCGACCTTCGCGCGCAGAACGCCGCGGCGATAAGTGGCGCAAGGAACTGCCGGGGCCGCGCGCCCGGCAGTTGCGCTCCACGGCTGCTCTGCAAGTTGCACGTTACGATCAAGCCACATTGCGCCTTCTCCGCCAGCCGGTTGCTGTCAGTAAGGCAGAACGGCAGGCCGCAAGCGCCATTCAGCCCGCAAGTCAGCCGTCTGGCTCGCCTGCGGGCTGATACGTAAAGGGCTTAAAATCCGGCGGTTCTGCCCGGCACCAGTGGCTTGGCTCCGTCACCCACGATGACGAATGCTGCCCAGTAGAAGGGATGCGACGTGTTGGGATCATCCATCAGCCTTTCCTGCGCGCGCTCAAGCCCAGCGGCAAGAGGTTCGCCGGGGCCGGCTTCGATCACCCCGCTGATAAGACGCTTGGTCGCGTCGAAATCGTCGGGCACGGGCCAATGGCTGGCTACCACCGACCGTGCCCCCGCGCCCACGAATGCGCGCACGAGACCGTCAAGCGCATAGTTGCCGCCGGTCGTCACCCCGGCCTCGCGGCTTGCTGCAACAGATGCAACCCCGGCAGTATCGCAGGCCGAAAGAATCACGAGATCGGCATCCAGCCTCAGATCGAAGATCTCGCGGAAGCTCAGCAGTCCGTCCGATCCGCCATCGCCGAAACTTGTCACCAGAGCCGGACGGGCCGGACAATCGGCACGCGGCGCTGTCACCAGCCCGTGCGTTGCAAAATGCACGATCCGGTATTGGTCAAGATCGGCTTTGGCCAGCAAGGCGTTGTCGTTGAAGGCCGCGTCGGTCATGACCACGCTGTCGCTCTTGCCCAGCCGTTGCTGTGCATGAAACAGTTCGGCCGCCGAAATCGGGTTCCGCCATGTGGCCAGAGGCCAGTCGCATTCGTCAGCCACCGCGGCTCTGATCGGCCGGGCGGAGGGCTTCGCGTTCTGGCCCAGACCCAGATAGCTGTGCGCCGCGCGTGAAGGGGCCAGCTTGCGGATATCGAGGAACCCGCGCGGGCTGACCGCAATGGAAACCTCACGCCCTCGCGCAAGCCACGCAATGCCGGTAAAATCGAAGGGATCGCCGTCGGGGCTTTCCATTCGCTTGTCATATGCGGCAATGCCCCGGTCATCGGTCACGAGCACACCGGGCGGCAACTGGAGCATTGCGCCATCCGGTTCAAAGACGAGGTGCCGCGTCTTGCCAAGCAGATCCTCGACCCCGCCGAATACAGTCCGGAACAGGCTGCGCGAGGTGTGGAGATCGAAAGGATAGTTCACCTGCCGCCCGTTTTCGACCTTGACGATCGTCTCGCGCAGTTCCCTTACCGTTTCGGCCAAAGCCGAAGGACTTGCAGCGATAGCGACAATCCGCGCATCATCGGGCGTGATGAACAGGCCGTAACTCGCCCCGCCCACCATCATCAGCTTGTAATAGCCTTCTCCGGGAAGGAGGGCCGCCTGCAACTCGGCAATGTCAACGGCCCTGGGTGCCAGCACGCTGTAGCGCGGATAAGCGGAAAGCTTGCTGACCAGCGCGGTCTGCTCCTGCTTCAGATAGGCAAGGTTATCCTGTGCAGTCTTGAGCGCAGGCGCCTTCTGGGCGTCGGTCTCGGCGGCAAGGGCAAGCTGCTGCACAGCAACTTCGGCGCGCGCAATATCGCGGCTTCGTGCAAGCGAGAGACGGAACAGCGCCGCCGCCTCGTCGTTTCCTTCGGACATCTGGCGGGCCAGAACTGCCTGCGTCTGCGCCACGCCGGGCCGTTGCAGCACCTGCGCCGCGGCAAACATGGCGGAAGCGCTCCGCATACCGCCTTGCCGGGAAAGCAGATCGAAGTAGGGATTGAGCAGTTCGCGCAAGGTAACGCCTGCGTCCGGCACACCAAAGCTGTCGTTCACAACCTTGCCGAAGAGGGCAACCGCGCCGCTTTCATCGCCATTTCGGCCCATCCATGCGGCCTTGCGCGCCTGCGTTGCCAGAAGGACCGGCGATTGCGGAAACGATTCTTCCAGCAGGGCAATCGCGCGATCGAAGGCTGCGCCGGCATCGCCCTTGCGGCCCTGTATTTCGGAAACGAGGGCTATTTCGATCGCGATTTCCGAGCGCAGCCAAGCGGTCGAGGCAACACGGCCATCGCGCACGGCGTCAAGCCGCCTTGTCGCCCGATCAAACCCGGCCATCGCATCGTCGAAGCGGCGCTGCATCCGCGCCGCGGTTGCCGCAAGCGCTTCGGCCTGCGCATCGAGAATCTCGCCCCGCTCAATGTCGGTAAGGCCGGGATCGACCGCGCCAAGCCGCTTCAGCCCACTGCTTTCGCGGTTGATCTGCTCGGCCAGCGGCAGGTTGATGACGCCCGCGGCAAGGCTCGTTCGGTCGAAGGCATCACCGATGGCGCTGACCGGTTTGTTCAGCTCCTCGATGGCACGGTCAGGGCGCTGCTGGTTCAGTTCGTTGATCGCGCGGTAATTGCGCAGCAAGCGCTGGTTGAGACCATCACCGCGCGCGATGCCTGCGGCAGCCTGATGGAAAAGCCGGTCCGCAGCAGTGAAATTGCCAAGGTTTGACTGCTGCAACCCCTGATTGGCCAATGCCTCGACAAGACCCGTCCCGCCGGTGGGCCGGTCCTTGGCGGCGAGTGCCTCGAAGAACTCGGATGCTTCGGCAAACCTTCCGCCATTATTGCGCAGATATCCCTCATCGCGCACGCCCAGCCGGTCCAGTTGCCCCGCCTGCACGCGCGCGAAGGCGGCAGGATCGCTCACCTCGGTGCTGGCCACGCGGATTTCACCCGGAACCGGCTCGTCCCGGATCACGCTGGCCAACGCCAGCCTCAGGGCCGGGTCATAGCCTGCCAGCCCTTCAACCAGATACGTGACGCCGCCCTTGCGCATGGCATAGCGCCGGTATTCGATCGCTCCGGTCTCATCCC
Organism: Novosphingobium meiothermophilum; assembly: GCF_003171715.1. Taxonomy (GTDB): domain Bacteria; phylum Pseudomonadota; class Alphaproteobacteria; order Sphingomonadales; family Sphingomonadaceae; genus Novosphingobium; species Novosphingobium meiothermophilum. Next base: position 552,466 of record NZ_QGHL01000007.1, read on the forward strand.
GGCAGCGGGCGGCAGCGACCCTGCCGATGGCCGGGATCGTGGCGGCCCCCGTGTCACCGCAAACCAGCACCACGCCTGCAAACCCGCTAGGCTCGGCTTGCAGCGCCACATCGCGCTTGACCGCAATCAATGTGCCCACCGCACTTGCCGCATCGCGGCAGGACAAGCGGTAACCCCGGTCGAATATCCCGCCGAGGCGCTGGTCGAGCGGTGCATTCTGCGCGGTGCAGATCACGCCCGCGCTTCCCACCCGAAACGAATTACGCACCGACAGCGGCTGCTTCTGTCCGTCTGCCGCCTGCACCTGTCCGCCAAGGCCGACGCTGGCCAGAACGACCGCAACCCCAGCCAGCAACCAGCCCATGAGGCTACGCTGCGCGCGTGATGTTCCAGGCTCAACGCTCACCGGCCATCTCCTTCATTGCCGCGGCCACCCGATGCGGAACCGATGAGCGCTGGATTGCCGCTGCCTGCCACTGGCTGCTCGATCGGCGCCTGCGCATCCAGCGGGCCGCTGTTCACCAGTGGCATTGGCGGGGCAATCGGCGCAGAGGCTGCCGCATCGCCTTCCGCCACCTGAACCAGCGCCTGCTCGTCCTCTTCATCAAGCAACCCGTCGGGATCGCCCGTCATGGGCGGGGTATCGCCCAGCGTGCCCAGATTGTTGATCTGGAACTGTCCACTGATCGCCCCGATGACATCAGGCCCATCCCCTTCCACGCGGCAGACCGGCACCGAGAACAGGCAGCCGTTGATCTGGCTGTCAGCGGCAAGCTGGGAAAGGTCTGCCGCAGTGTCCAGAATGAGATCGTGCGCGGCAAGCCCTTCAACGATTCCCGTCGGTGTCTGGAAAGCACCATTGATAATGACCGAAAGCGAACCCGGCGTCGCATTTGCCGGCAGCGTCACATCGGAAAATGCGATGTCGGCAAAGAAGCCAGCAGGGTTGAGCGCGGTTCCGGTGTTCTGGATATAGAGCGTTCCGGTGGGATAGAGATCAAGTCCAAGCGCCCGCAATACACCTTCCGGCCGCTGCACTGCCGCCGGCGCATTCAGATCGGCGATGCGCCCGGCATAGAGCGGATCGGCGGCCAATCGGGTGAGGATGTCGGGCGCGGCGACGTGGATGTTGGCCGCGTTGATCTCGACGATTCCGCCAAGCGTGGTTCCGGTCGAGGCCAGCGAAATCAACCCGCTTGCGGCATCCAGCTCGAAGCGGCCCGTGGAGAACTCCAGAATGTTGCCCGCACCAAAGCCCGTGCCGTTGATGGCACCCGTCACACGGATGCTTCCGCCCGCGGTCTGCGTGGCGGCATTGCCGGTAGCAAGAATCAGGGTGCCGCTTGCTCCCGCCAGATTGCTGGTTCCTGCGGCGCCGCCCGCGGTCACATCAAGACGGCCTACCTGCATGTCGATGGCATTCGCCGCGTTGTCCGGTGCGGCAATCGTCAGCCGTCCGGCCGATATCAGTCCGAACTCGCCATTCGAAAGGGCATAGCCTGAACCGCTGAGGCCATCGCCCAGCAGAACCGGGCCGGTCGCGCTCGATATGAGTTCGACAGAGCCGCCATCCGCGGTGCGGATTCCCGACGGTCCCTGTGCGCTGGCACCATTGTCGGTTATGGCGATATCGGCAGAGACGATGCGCAGCGCAGGCGCCGTCCAGCGCCGCGCAACGGTTGCCGTTGCTGCCGTCGCAACGTCGATCCGTTCGAATGCGGTCAGCAGTCCGCCCGACATGGCTCCGACAGAGGCCGTCGCGATCCGCCGGGCTGCGGCAGAATCGGTAATCGTGATCGTCCCTGCGGTGGCAACCGGCGTTGCCGCCAGAAGGGTGCCATAATTCACCGATCCGGGCATGATGCCTGCTCCCAGCATCGAGGCGTTGCCAACCAGCAAGCGTCCGGTAGCATTGACCAGCGCCCCGCTTGACGCGTTGAACACCGCACCCGCCGTCACGCCCGCAACGCGAACGTTGCCGCCCGAGAGCAAGGCCACCTCCTGCGCCGCAATCGTGCCGAGATCCAGCGCGCCGCTGCCGCTGGCCAGGACGTTCAGGCCGGCACTCGCCCCGGCAAGGGTGATCCCTCCTGCGCGGGAGAAAAGTTCGATGTTGCCGTTCGCGCTCGACAGGGCACCAAAGGTGCCGTTCCCGCCGCTGACAACGCCAATGCCTTGCGCGGCATCGAATGCCTCAAGCGTTGCGGTTGTCCCCGCATAGACGCGCAGCAAGGACGCACTCGATGGCTGGGCCACGGCCACGGCGCCGGATGTGGCGACCGGCGCTGCGGCGAATATCTGGTCCTTGTCGAAACCGTTGTTCGGCAGCGCAGGATTGGGCGGCGGCACCATCGACCGGTTCGCCATGAGCACGCGCCCGGTTGCACCCATCCGGGATGCAGTAATGCTGTTTCCTGCCAGCAACAGGGTATCTGCGCCGGTAATCTGGCCAGTCAGAAGGTTCTGCTGTGCCAGCACGGCAACATCTGACGACGCCGCAAGATCGCCCGTTTGCGCGCTTGACCCGGCGGATAAGAAGATTGTGCCGGCCGCCGGTAACGAGGTTGGCGATTGTCCCGCCGTCACACGCCCAAGGGTTATGTTGCCGTCGCTGCTCACCGAGACCGAAGATACCGCATCGAGATTGCGCGCGACGACTGGCCCTGCTGCGGAAATGTCGATCAGATCCCCCGCGGTCACATCATCAAGCGTGGCACGGCCACCCGCCCTGACGAGGATCCTGCCGGGGCTGCTCAGGCTGCCGAACTGGATAAGTCCGTTTGCAACAAGCTCAAGATTGCCGCCCGACTGAAGGTTGGCATGTCCTGCCAGATCACCGCCCGAAAGGAGGGTCAGGCTGTCGGTCCCGCGCAAGGTGCCAAGCGTTGCCGGGGCCGGATCGGCAAGAACCCAGTTGCCTGCCGTTATCTCAACATTGCGAGCGGTAAGCGCCGACTGGTCGAGCGTGAGCGACAGACTGTTCGGCGAGGAAACCGACAGGTTGCCGGAAAGCGTTGCCGTCCCGTTGGTCATTGCGATCGTATCGACGCTCGCACCGGGCGCTACCGATCCGGCCTCGGCCACCATGGTAAGGTTGGTTCCGTTGAAGGTGCTGTTGCTCACAAGCAGGGCCAGTGCACCCTGGGCAATGCCCGTGACACCGCTGACGGCACCCGTCCCGGCGTTTGCGCTGGCACGGAAGAGGAGATCATTGGCATCAAGCCGCCCCGTCTGGGCAGGCTGATTGAAGCGATTGGTCACAACCAGCTTCGCCCCCGAAATCTGGCTGAGCGCGGGAAGGGTGCTGACCGTAGCATCTCCGCCATTGCCAATTGCCGATCCCGCGCCGCCGTTGCCTCCTTGCGCATCAGCGGCAAATGTCGAAGCAGCAGCAATCGTCACCGGCGCACCTCGCACGAGCAGCAATGAACCGCCGCCGAAGGCTGCGCCGCCATTGCCGCCCAGGCCGCTCGCCGCGTTGCCCGCGCCGCCGTTGCCGCCCGTAGCCGATGCCAGCGCCTCGATCTGGCCATAGCTGGCTGAACCCGTGTTGAGGGTGCCGGTGTCAACGCCACTGGCTAGCCCCATCTGGATAGTGCCGCCTCTGCCAATCCCGCCGGTTCCGCCATTGCCATCAAGCGCATCGCCGCCATTGCCACCTGTTGCCAGCGCGTTCGCCGCCACCGTGCCAACGGTCATCCTGCCATTGCCAGCGGTGCCGAAGATCTCGACGCTGCCGCCAAGAGCATTGCCGCCAGATCCGCCCGGATCGGTGGGATCGCCCTGGTTGGGCTGTGCGCCCCCGCTGCCCCCGGTTGCCCCTGCATCGGCAATCAGCGCACCGATCTGCACCAGGGCTGCACCATTCACGCTGCTGATGGCGTATATCTGAATCTCGCCGCCTCTTCCTTCGCCACCGGGGCCGCCCGCGCCGGCAGCGCCGCCGAACCCTGCCGCCGATGCCTCAAGGCTGGTCAGATCAAGCGTCCCCTGCCGCGCCGACGAGCCGACGAAGCCACCTGCGCCTGTGCCTCCGGAATTGCCAGCACCGCCAGTGCCTTGCGCCATCAGTTGCGCGGACCCGCTTACGGTAAGAATGCCATTGTTGCCGTCCACGGTGGGCGTGCCGACCGTGAGCAGGGCTGTGCCACCCGTGCCAGCCCCACCTGCACTGCCCAGACTGTCGACATCGGCGCTTCCGCCGGTTCCGTTCGCGCGGATGAGCGCGTTGCCGCCCAGTGCAATCGTTCCTCCTCCACTGAATAGGCGCGCAGTGCCGCCGGTTCCCGCGCCGCCCTGCACGGCCGATGCACCGCCTTCGCCATCGGCAAGGATCGTTGTCGCCCCGTCAATGCCGATCTGTGACCCTGAAGCGGCAATGATCTGAGCATTGCCGCCCTGCCCGGCTCCCCCGGCAAAGCCGACAGGATCGATGCCGCCAAGGCCGGTTGCGTCAAGAACAAGCGTTCCCGCGTCAAGGCTTATACCGTTGCCAAGCTGCGCGGTGATGCTCCCACCGCGCCCTGCTCCACCGTCGGCACCTGCACTGTTGCCGCCCTGCCCGCGCGCCGAAAGCGTGATCGACTGCGCATCAATGGTATTGCCCGCAGTCTGCCCTGCCGATCCCAGCAAGATCGTGCCGCCCAGTGCCGAACCACCGGCCGCCGCACAGGTTTCCTCGCACAAGCCGGCCGATCCGCCAAGGCCATTCGCTTCCAACCGCAGCGCCGTCTCGACTGCCATGGTGCTGGAGCCGGCATCCAGTTGCAGATCGATCGTGCCGCCCGATGCACTGCCGCCACTGCCCGGCACACCGAAGGACTGTCCGGGGCCGCCATCGCCACCAGCCCCGCCTATGGCACCGGCATCAGCCAGCACGGAACCGAACCGGTGCCCGCCTGCCGCCGTGCCGTTACCCCGCACTGCGCCGAAAATGATCTGGCCGCCCTGCGCACCGCCGCCGTTGCCGCCGCTCTCGCCTGCGACGGGTCCAGTGTCGCCCAACCCGCCTGCACCGCCAAAGCCCTTGGCCGAAACTTCAAGCCCATCGGTGCGAATGCTGCCACCATCGGGTGCGGTGTTCAGCCGGACGAGGCCGCCCAGCCCTGTGCCGCCATTGCCTGCGGCGGCACTGCCAAAACCGTTGCTTGCGCCATTGCCGCCAAATCCGTTCGCGCTCAGCAGCATGCCGGCGGCATCGATCACGCTTTCCGCGCGTGCATCCCCGCTCGCGGTAAGGAAGATGCTGCCTCCAGCACCAATGCCCCCATCACCCTGACCGAATCCGCCGCCGCTGCCCGCACCCTCCGCAAGAACCCGCATTTCTCCGGGTGTCGTGATCGTGGCGGCGTCCGCCCTGATCGAAACCACACCACCTTGAGCATTGCCCGGCGCAAGCCCCGTGCCTGCCACGCCGCTGGCGTCAAAGGTGACGCCCGCCAAAGCGCCCAGCACCACGCTGCTGAGGTCCGCGCTCAGACTGACAGTGCCGCCCTTGCCCTGTCCGGCAGTTCCTGTGGGAATGCTGAAGCCCGTTTCACCGCCCACACCAACCGCAGCAAACGTGGTAATACCCGATGCCAGAAGGTTCGCGCCCGCTATGTCGACAAGAGTGCGGCCTCCTTCGCCGGTGCCGCCTGAAGCAAAACCCCGTCCGCCAAAGCCGTTTGCCAGCACTTCGAGCGAGGCCGATGCGGTCATCTCGCCGCCGGCAAGGGCAACGCGCGCTTCACCGCCAAGGCCAAGCCCACCGGCCCCACCCGGCCCGCCAAGGCCCGCGCCCCCGGTGCCGTTCGCCTGCACGGTGAGCGCGTTTGCGAAGGCGATGCTGCCGCCGATCCCGGTGGCAACCCTCGCAAGACCGCCCCTCCCCGCGCCGCCGTTGCCACCCTCGAACTGGTCCCCGCCAGTGCCGTTGGCGCTCAATAGGCTGCCTGACTGAACCGTTATCGTGCCGCCTTGGGCCAAAACCTCGGTGCTGCCGCCTCTTGCGTTTCCAGCGGTCAACCCGCCAAAGGCTATGCCGCCGCGCGCGTCGGCCGCCAGTTCGAGGTTCTGGAACACGTCCAGTTCGCCGCCATTGCGGGTTTCAACCGTCACGCGCCCGCCAACGGCTTCGCCGACCCCGCCATAGCCGAAGGTCGTGAAGGCATCGGCATTGGCCCGAAGGCTTCCGCGCATGTCGAACCTTGTGGTGTCCTGCACGCTGATCAGAACCTGCCCGCCTTCGGCCGCACCGCCAATGCCGCCCGGCTCATCGCCAACGCCAGCGGTGGCATTGGCGAATATGTTGATCGCCTCGAACATGCGAATGCCGCCGCCATCGGCGCCCGTGCTGGATATATTGACCTGTCCGCCGGTCGCATTGCCGCCAAGGGTTTCGCTTGTCCCGCCAACCGCGGAAACATCGACGACCACCGGGCCAAGCCGCAGGTTGGCGCCGCTGGTTGCGAGCATGTTTGCCGCGCCCCCGCGGCCCTCGCCACCCGGTCCTGTGCGTCCGCCCGCTCCGTCGCCACGGCTTTTCAGGCGCATCGTGTTGTCGATCGTGATGGTCGAGGCACTGTTCGCCTCGATCCGGGTCTGCCCGCCAATGCCGCTGCCGCCATCAGTCAGGCAGGAAACGCAACCCGTTCCTGCCGCGCCATAGCCTGATGTATCCGTTTCCAGCGAACCGCCGATCGAGATGAGCGATGCCTGAGGGCCGCCCGCCGTCACGCGGGCAATGCCGCCGAAGCCGGAACCGCCGCCCGCATCGCCAACCTGCGAACCGCCACCTTCGCCGAAAGCCTGAAGGATGGCATCGCCCCCGATCGTGATGCTGCTGCCGTTGAATGCCTCGATGCGGGCAAGTCCGCCGATCCCGTCTCCGCCTGAGGTATCGGGCTGGAGCGTGAAGCCGCCGACCGCGCTTGCACTCAGAAGCGCGCTTCCCGCAATGGTTATGGTGCCGCCATCCAGCGCCAGCAGATCCGCTCCTACTGCCACGGCGGGGTTCGCGGCATTTGTTCCGAAGACGTCGCCCCGCAATTGGAGGTTGCCGGCCACATTTACGAAACCGGTGCCTTGTGCGAAGAGAATCGAGCTGCCACCGGTTGATCGCAGAAACACATCCGAAGCGAAGATCAGCCCATCAGGGGTTTGCGCACCGAACTGAATCCCGCCCGTGGCCTGCGCCTCAAGCGCGGAGGAGATGAAGCTGTCGCTGCCGATAATATTGGCGGAACCTGTGCCACCGCCTGGAGACGCGCCGAACTGCACGTTCCCGCCAATCACGTCACGCCCAGCCGAAAGGACGATGGCATTGCCATCGACATCAGCCGCCCCGGCAATGTCGAAGCCAAGCGAACTGCCCGCGCCGATGGCCATGGTCAGCGCATCGTTCTTGGGCACAGCGACCATATAGATGCGGTGGACATTGATGCCCGATGCCGCCGGCCCCGTGATCGTTCCCGTATTGAGAATGGCAAGGCCCGACGAACTGCTGCCCGATGTAACCTCTATGTCGAACAGGCCGCTGGGCGAGAAGGTCATGGTTGCTGCATCGGCCGCCACCAGTGCCGCCGAACCGTTAACCTCGATCCGTCCATTGTTCTCGATGTTCGGCGCAACCAGCGCCAGATAGGAGCCATCCTGCGACGCAGTGATCTGCGCCCCGTTCGTCACGGAAATGCGCGATCCCGGCACCGTGGCGGGCTGGAACACATACGATCCGTTCGTGTCGAAATTGCCCGCCGCATCGAAGCCGAGGTCGGAAGTCGTCAAGACGAGATTGCCAACATTGAAGATTGCCGACGAGCCGATGAGAATGCCGCCGGGGCTGTAGAAGAACACCGTCCCGCCCGGCCGCGGTCCGGCCACGGCACTTTGAATCTGGGAAATCACCTCGCCGTTGAACTGGATCGGCCGGTTCGAACCGGTCGGGATGATGCGGTTGAGCACGGCAAAGTCGGCAGGGCCGCTCACCCCGTTGCTGAAGGTCGCGGTCGTCCCCGAAGTCTGGAAGATGATCGGCCCGCCTGTCGGCGCGCTGTCGGTCGGTGTCCAGTTGATGACCGCGCTTGGGCCGGAAACCGTGATCGCTGTCGTCGTCGGGCCCGTATCAATCGTAACCGACCCGAAGGTCGCCGTCGGCGTTGCCTGAAAGGACTGCGCCCGGATCGCCGGACCAGCGGCTACCAGCGCCGTCGCCAGCGCAAGGCCCGATGCCGAAAGAAGCTGCGAACGGGTGAGAGGAAGAAGGGCGCGCATCAGAAGCTCCTCCACGGCACCAGCCGTGTCGTCAGCGAAACCAGAAAACGGGGATCGGGCTTGCGCCCCTGAAGCCCGGCACTCTCCAGCGGCACGGCAAGCGTGGCGTCCAGCCGCAGGCCGCTGGCCAGTTCACCCCGGACTCCGCCGCCTGCCGATGTCAGCCGCTGCGAACCGGCAAGCCCCTTGTTCCAGACCCATGCCGCATCTGCAAAGACAAAGGGCTGGACCCGCAGCCGCCCGCGCGATGCCAGCGCAAGGCGCGGCCCGCGCAGTTCAACCGTGCCGCCCACGGCGCTGTCGCCGATCAGTTCACCCGGATCGTATCCGCGCCCGACCGTGAAGTTGCCGGCGGAAAACTCCTCGAAAGCGAACAGGGGCCTGAACGCATACTGTCCGCGCGGTGCCAGCAGGAAAGAAACATCACCGAGCGAACGTTCATATTCGCCCTGCCAGCGCAGCACCGTGGCGCGCGCCGAGCCGTCAAAACGGCTTGTCGGAACAATCGCCGCGCAGCCTGCCCCCACGCATCCTTGCGTGGCGTCGAGCACGGAAAGGCCCTGCCGCAACTCCAGCGATGACGCGAGGCGCCATTGCGGACGGGCATGGCGCGTGTCGATAGCGTCAAGATCAAGCCGGCCCCACGCCACGCGGATGCGATCACGCGTGAGCGGTCCGATCAGGTCAACCTCCTGATTGACCAGATCGAAACCGCCACTGAGCCAGAGATTGCGCGCGAGCGAGCGTTCAAGCGGATAGCGCGCATAGATCCCGGCATAGAGCGTGCGCGCATCAAGCGTCACATTCGCAGGCAGACCGGCAATGCTCGGCCTTGTCCAGGCATAGGTAAGCTGTCCGCCCACCACCAGCCCGTGCGAACCGGGCCGAAACTCGTGCGAACCCTGAAGGATATGCTGTTCGCTGAAATCGGACGTCGCGTAATAGGAGATTGCGGTTGCATCGCCCATCCCGGTCAGCCCGAAGAACTGCGCGCGCGCCTGCCCGCCAAACCGCCCCGTTGCCTGTGCGGCAAGGTTCTGCACCGTGAGGTCGAGCGCAAACGGATCGCGCACCACGCTGACTTCGGCTACCAGTTCGCCGGCGGCCGTTCCCGTTGGCTTGAGCGTAAGCTGGACATTGTATCCGGGAAGATCGCGGGCCAGCAGCAGATAGCGCTCGGCGCGCTGCTGGTTGAACACCTCTTCGCGGGTCAATGCGGAAAGATACTGTTCCAGCTTGCGTTCGACGCCGCGCGTTTCGCCGCGCGCCCGCACGGCGGCAATGCGCGCATAGATCACCTCCATGCGCACCTTGCCGTCCTCGATCTTCTGGGTAGGCACCTGCACCGCAGCCAGATAGCCCCGGTTGCGCAGGATGGTGCCTGCCGCATCGCGGATTTCGCAAAGGACCGAAATCGGCTGCGGCGTTCCGGCGAGCGAAGTCCACGCATCGGCCAGCGCGGCGGGCGCGAGTTCCTTGAGGCCGTTGAACATGACCTCGCGCAACGTCACCTTGATGTCGGCATACTGCGGATCATCGAGCGGACAGGGCGACCGCTCGATCCCGCCCTTGATCGAAAGACGCGCCGCAGGCGGGGGCGCCTGTGTGGTCACGCCGCGAAGATCATCGCGCGATGGCGGGCTGATGGCCTGCCCCGTCAGGCCCTGCGCCGATGCAGCCGATGCCGCAGCAAGCAAGGCCACGCCGGCAGCGCCAACCCCGCGCCGCAGCAGACGCATAGTGCCCGGAAACTCCAAACCCATTATCACTCGCCCCCAATCGGCAATTTCGTGAGGCGGCCCGTTCCCGTTTTCTTTTATGGCAGGACACTAGTCCTGTCGCATCATTGCTGCAATCCGCGCCAGCAACGATCCGGAAAAATGCTGGTTAATTTCAGACAGGCTTTTGCACGCAATGGGACCAACCGGCGGGCAGGCGCCCGCCGCCCCACGCCGGCTCTCGCAAGGTTATTGAGCGATCAGGCCACCACGCCGTGACAATGCTTGTATTTCCGGCCCGAACCGCATGGGCAGGGCGCATTGCGGCTGATGCCCTGCCCCGCATAGGGATCGCCGCCTGCCAGCGCCGCCGCAGCCGCATCCCCGGCAACCAGCGTGCCCCCGGCCGAGGGCGGCAGCGTTCCGAACAGACCGGCTGAGGGGAGCGGTCCTTCGGCCGGAACCGCATCATTCTCTCCGGTGAAGGGATCGATATGGCTGGTGAGAAAGTCCGGCAGTTCGGGAAGCTGGAAATCGTCCATAGGACGCAGCCTGATCTCGCTCGTCATCAGGATGCGCGTCACGTCTTCGCGGATCGCCTCCAGCATTCGTTCGAACAGGCCGAAGGCTTCCTGCTTGTATTCATTGATCGGGGTCTTCTGCGCATAGGCGCGCAGGAACACCACCTGACGCAGCGCATCCAGCGTGGCGAGGTGCTCCTTCCAGTGATGGTCGAGCCGCTCCAGCAGGATCGACTTTTCCAGACTGCGCCAGGCATTGGCATCGACTTCGACCACTTTGGCATCCATCTTCGCATCAGCCATGGTCTGGATGCGTTCCTCGATCAGTTCCGGCTCGATCGCCTCTTCCTGCATCCATTCATCGAGGGGCACTTCCATGCCGAGCACTTCGGCTACGCGCGCCTTCAGACCCTCGATGTTCCACTGTTCCGGATAGGAACCCGGCGGGCAGGCATCGGCAACAATCGCGTTCACGGTATCGTGGCGCATGTCGGTCACAACGTCGCCCACCGCCTCGGCGTCCATGATGTCCGCACGCTGCTCGTAGATGACCTTGCGCTGGTCGTTCATCACGTCGTCGTATTCGACGACCTGCTTGCGAATGTCGTAGTTGCGCGCCTCGACCTTCTTCTGCGCTGTCTCGATCGCCTTCGAGAGCCACTTGGAACCGATCGCCTCGCCATCGGCAAGGTTGTTGTTCATCATCTTGGCGAACAGAGTATCCGGCCCGAAGATGCGCAGCAGATCGTCCTCAAGGCAGAGATAGAACTTGCTCATGCCGGGATCGCCCTGACGCCCGGAACGCCCGCGCAACTGGTTGTCGATCCGGCGGCTTTCATGGCGTTCGGTGCCGATCACGCACAGCCCGCCCGCGGCAAGAACCTGCTGCTTCTCTGCGGCCACCTCGGCCTTGATCCGTGCGATTCCCGCCTCGCGCTCAGGCCCATCGGGAAGATCGCGCAATTCGTCCTCGATGCGGAACTCGACATTGCCGCCAAGCTGGATGTCGGTGCCGCGGCCTGCCATGTTGGTGGCGATCGTCACCGCGCCGAGCCGCCCGGCCTGCGCCACGATGTGGGCTTCCATCTCGTGGAAGCGAGCATTCAGCACATTGTGCTTAACCCCTTCCTTGCGCAGAAACTCGGAAAGCAGCTCCGATTTCTCGATCGAAACCGTGCCGACCAGCACGGGCTGCCCCTTCTCGTGCCTTTCGCGGATCAGACGGGCAATCGCCGCAAACTTGTCCAGCGTGTTCTTGTAGAACTCGTCTTCCTCGTCCACCCGCTGAACGGGCACGTTGGTCGGGATCGAGACGACATTCATCTTGTAGATGTCGAAGAACTCGGCCGCTTCGGTGGCAGCCGTCCCGGTCATGCCAGCCAGCTTGGGATACATGCGGAAGTAGTTCTGGAAAGTGATCGAGGCCATGGTCTGGTTTTCCGGCTCGATCCGCACGCCTTCCTTGGCCTCTACCGCCTGATGCAGGCCGTTCGACCAGCGCCGCCCGTCCATCATCCGCCCGGTGAACTCGTCGATGATGATGACCTTGTCGTCCTTGACGATATAGTCGGTGTCACGCTTGAACATGACATTGGCCTTGAGCGCCTGATCCAGATGGTGGACCACCATCGTGTTCTCGACATCGTAGAGGTTCGAGCCGACCAGCAATCCGGCCTCTTCCAGCGCGCGCTCTACCCATTCCACGCCGTCTTCGGTCAGGGTGATGTTCTTGGTCTTCTCGTCCGCCTCGTAAAGATCAGGGCTTATCTGCTTCACGATGGCATCCACCGAAACGTAAAGCTCGCTCTTGTCGTCGGTCGGCCCGGAGATGATGAGCGGGGTGCGCGCCTCGTCGATCAGGATCGAGTCCACTTCGTCGACGATGGCGAAATTGAACGGGCGATGCACCATGTGTTCGCGCGAATGCTTCATGTTGTCGCGCAGATAATCGAAGCCGAGTTCGTTGTTCGTTGCGTAGGTAATGTCCGAGTTATAGGCTTCGCGCCGCTGCTCCTCGCCAAGGTTGGGCACGATCACGCCCACCGTCAGCCCCAGGAACTTGTAAAGCACGCCCATGGTCTCGGCGTCGCGGCGGGCAAGGTAGTCGTTCACGGTGACCACATGCACACCCTTGCCCTCAAGTGCGTTGAGATAGACCGCCAGCGTCGCCACCAGTGTCTTGCCCTCGCCCGTGCGCATTTCGGCGATCTCGCCGCGATGCAGCACGATGCCGCCGATCATCTGCACATCGAAGTGGCGCATCCCCAGCGTGCGCACCGAAGCCTCGCGCACGGTGGCAAAGGCTTCGGGCAGAATGTCGTCGAGCGTCGCGCCTTCGGCCAGCATCTGGCGGAATCTGGGCGTCTGCGCAGCCAGTTCCTCGTCGGAAAGTGCCTGCATCCGGGGTTCGAATGCGGCGATCTGGCGCACGATCTTGTCGAGCGACTTTACGTAGCGGTCGTTGGAGGAACCGAAGATAGCTTTTGCGATGGAGCCGAACATGGGCGAAATCATCCTGTGGAATCAATGCGGGGTAGAGAGCCGCGCAGATGCGGCGCGGCCATGCGGCAGGCACGGCTGCCACCGGAAAGGGGAACCTGTGCGCAGCCCTATTCGCGGGCGCGGTCACTCAGCTCGACGGTGCGGACCGGGGTGAGAGCCGGCAGCGGAAGCCAGATCGTTCGGCGGACCTTGCGGCAAGGCTGCGCAAGGGTGCCGGTGCGCGCGGCACAGCGCTGCTGGCGTTGCTCGACCGTTTGCGCGGCCTGAGCCGCAGCGCCGCTTTCTGCCACTTCCGCGCGCGAGAAGGCCACCGCCACATCGGGCAGCGATAGTCCGGTCAGCACGGCCAGAAGAGCAAGCAGAAGGCGCATCGGCAAGCGAGATAGGCATTATGCGCCGGTTCGTCCATCACGAAAACAATCGGCCTGCCGGTTCAGCAGGCAGTTGAAGCCGCTTCGCCCGCGCGCTAGGCGCATGAGCCATGTCAGACGCCGTCTCCCCGCTCGCCACGCCCTTTCCTCCTCTGGCGCCGATTGCCGGTGTCACGCCGCGCATTGCGCGCGCGGGATACAAGGACTGGGGCCGCTGCGACCTGACTTATGTCGAATTGGCCGAAGGCACTGCCGTTGCCGGGGTCTTCACCCGCAACCTGTGCTGCTCTTCCGAGGTCGAACTTGGCCGCACCAACATCGCGCAGGGCCGCGCCCGCGCTCTGGTGGTCAACGCGGGCAATTCCAATGCCTTCACCGGGTATCGTGGACGCGAGGCGGTGGAGCAGATCATGGACCAGGTGGCAACGCACCTTGCCTGCCCGCGCGACGAGGTTTTCGTGTCCTCAACAGGTGTGATCGGCGTGCCGCTGCCCAAGGACAAGGCGCAGGCCGGTGTCGAAGCCGCGCTGCACGCCCCGCCCTGCTCCTGGGAAGATGCCGCGCGCACCATCGGCACCACCGATACTTTCGCCAAGGGCGCATCGGCCAGCGCGATGATCGGCGAGGTGCGCGTGACTTTCAGCGCCATCATCAAGGGCAGCGGCATGATCGCGCCCGATATGGCAACGATGCTTGGCTACATCTTCACCGATGCGGCCGTCAGCCCGGCTTTCCTTCAGGAATGCCTCTCGGCAGCCAACCGGCGCACGTTCTCGTGCATCACGGTCGACAGCGACACCTCGACGAGCGACACGGTTCTGGCCTTCGCGACCGGCAAGGCCGGGAATGCGCTGCTGTCGGGCTTTGATTCGCCTGGAGCCGATGCCTTCGCCGCAGCGCTGGAGGACGTGTGCCGCCAGCTTGCGCACCTTGTCGTGCGCGATGGCGAGGGCGCGCAGAAGTTCATAGCCATCACCGTTTCAGGCGCCGTCTCGGATGAAAGCGCGCGCAAGGTCGGCCTCGCCATCGCCAATTCGCCGCTCGTGAAGACCGCGATTGCAGGCGAAGACGCCAACTGGGGCCGCGTCGTCATGGCCGTGGGCAAGGCGGGCGAGCCTGCCGACCGCGACCGGCTGTCCATTGGCTTCGGCGGAATCTGGACCGCGCGCGATGGTCAGCCCGTTCCCGATTATGACGAGGCGCCCGTTGCCCGCCATCTCAAGGGGCAGGACATCTCGATCGAGGTCGATCTGGGGCTGGGCAGTGGCAAGGCGACGGTCTGGACCTGCGATCTGACGCATGGCTACATCTCGATCAACGCGGATTACCGGTCATGAGCGCAGCGCTCGATGCGGCCGTTTGCGCCCTGATGCGCGAAACGGCGGAAAGAACGCTGCTCAAGCATTATCAGCGCCTTGGCTCAGGCGCGGTAACGAACAAGGCCGCCGATGATGTCGTGACCATTGCAGACACCGAAAGCGAGACCATGCTTGCCGAAGGTCTTGCGCGGATCATTCCCGAAGCGGCAATCGTCGGCGAGGAAGCGGCCCATGCCGATCCCGCCATCCTTTCGCGCCTGTCCGACAGTCTGTGCTGGATCATCGACCCGCTTGACGGGACGAACAATTTTGCCGTTGGCAAGCCGCCTTTCGGCATCCTGATTGCGCTTGCCGAAGGCGGCGAGACCGTCGCGGGGTGGATCTATGATCCGCTGTCTGGTCGCCTGTGCACCGCACATCGCGGGCACGGGGCATGGATCAATGGCGAACGGCTCTCAGCCCGCACCAGCGGCGCGGAAAGGCCCATTGCGGCGATCTCGCTCGTTTTCGTCGACAAGGCAAAGCGTGCCGCGCTGATGCAACACATCGCCCCGCATTACACTCTGGTGGACATTCCCCGCTGCGCCGCAGAGCAGTATCCCCGCATCGGGCTTGGCACGAACGACGTATCGCTGTTCGAGAAAACCCTTGCATGGGACCATGCAGCGGGCGTGCTGTTTCTCAACGAGGCGGGCGGCAGGGCGGCGCGGCCCGATGGCTCGCCCTACCGGGTTGACCGCCATCTCGAACCGGGCCTGATCGGCGCGGCCAGCCCCGCCCTGTTCGATGACATGGCCGAAAGGCTGGCGAAGCTGGGCTAGGATGAAGCCGGCCTGGAACATGGCATTTGCGCCCCCGCAAGGCCGGGGCACGGCAGGCAAGACGACCGGTCAAAGAACGCTTTCAAGCCATCCCTTGAGCTGGCTCTTGGGGGCAGCCCCCAGCTTCTGCGCCACGGGCTGGCCATCCTTGAACAGGATCAGGAGCGGAATGGACTGCACGCCAAACTGGCTTGCAGTGTCGGTGTTTTCCATGATGTCGACCTTGGCGATCTCCACCTTGTCGGCCAGTTCTTCTGATATCTCCTCAAGCGCCGGTGCGATCATCTTGCACGGCCCGCACCAGTCGGCCCAGAAGTCCACGAGGACGGGCTTGCTGCTGCCCAGAACTTCGCTGGCAAAGCTGGCATCGGTAACGGCCTTGGTCGGCATCTTGGGTAAACTCCTGTCTGTTTGAACGCCAATCTAGGCGCTTGTGCGCCATGCGCAACCGATCAGCCCGAAAAGGAATCCTGAACCACGTGAAGGCGCAGCTTTTCCTGAAGAACCACCTCGCGGGGCACCACGAACAATTGCGGGGTGTGCGTGTAAAGAAGCGCAGCCTCCACCGGCATTCCCGGATGAATTGCCTCCATCGCAAGAACGTAGGCAGCCATCTGGCGCATGTAGGCGGCGGGAATCTCGTCAGGCGAACGCGGCGGGCGTCGCGATGTCTTGAAATCGACAATTCGGATGCAGTCCTTGCCGATCACCAGACGATCAACCGTTCCGCTCAGAACACGGCCGCCAACCACGGCGGCAAGCGGCACTTCTGCCAGCGAATCCGGCCCGAACACATCCGCCCAAGCGGGGTCGGCAAGCACGGCAAGCGCCGCATCGACCATCTGCGCATGATCGGCAGCATCGAAATCGGCCGCCGCGCGGGCAAGCCAGGCAAGACCCGCATGACGTCTGGTTTCCGGATCGACTTCGGGAAGCCGCTCGATCAGGCGGTGCATCAAGGTGCCGCGCCTTGCCGCCAGCAATCCATGCGGGCCTGCCGGTGCGGGCGGATCAGGGGCATCCTCTTCGCCCAGCGACGACGGTGCCAGCGGGCGCGGCGGCCGGGGTTCCTCGCCAACCGGCTTCAACAGCGCATCAGGCAGGATGATGCGCGGCCCTGTCGCTTCATCCCGTCGAGGCGCGGCAATCGGCGCAGCAGGGCCGCCCAGCTGCTTGAACCCACCCCAAAGCGGATGATCGCGCCAGTCCTGTCCGAACAGAGGCTCCAGTCTGGCATACCAGCTATCGGGAGCGATCTCCTCGCCGCCCTTGATCGGCTTGCGCCCCTTCGCGCCGGCAATGAACAGGGCTTCTTCTGCGCGGGTCATGGCCACATAAAGCAGGCGCCAGTGCTCTTCGCGCTCGGCACGCATGGCAGCCGCCTCGGCCTCAAGCACTTCTGCGGGCTTTTCCTCCTTGCGCAGCGGCGGAAGCGGCACCTTGCGCTGCACGCCCGGCAAATCCTCGATCAGTTCCAGATCGCGCGGTCGCGAAGCATCGGGATCATCGGCAGCATCGGCAAGAATGACGATGGGCGCCTGAAGACCCTTCGAGCCATGCACCGTCATCACTCGCACCAGCCCTTCGGCCTTTCCGGCCTCGCGCTTCAGTTCGCCCTCGCCGGCATCGAACCAGTGCAGAAACCCGTTCAGGCTTGCCACGTTGGCGCTGGCATAGGCCATGGCGGCATTGACGAGTTCGTCGATGGGATCGTTCGCCTCGCGGCCCAGACGCGCGACCAGTCGCGCCCGGCCGTCCCATGGCCCCACCAGCAGCCAGTGCAGGAGAACCTGCGGCGGATCGAAATCGGCCCGGTCGAGCAGCTCCAGCAGTTTGCGGACAGTGGCCACAACGAAGGGGTCGCGTTCATGGCGCAGCCTATCCCACAGCCTGACGCCACGGGGGCGATACCCGTGCTTCAGCAGGTCTTCCTGCGACCATCCGATGAGCGGTGAGACAAGCAGCGAGGCAAGATTGAGATCATCAAACGGCTGAGCGGCAAAGCGCAGGGCCGCGACAAGATCCTTCACCGGCAGTGGAGCGCCCAGACGCAGGCGGTCCACCCCCGCAACCGGAACCCCGCGCGCATAGAGCCGCGCCACGATCAGCCCGGCCAGTTCCTTGCGCTTGCGCACCAGAACCATGATGTCACCGGCCCCGGCCCGCTTGGGCCCGCCCTTCGCAAGGGTGAAGCCATGGTCCAGCCAGTCCCTGACCTGAAGGGCTATCCGGTCGGCCAGCTTGCGGTCTGGGCGCGAAAGCCATGACTGGCCATCATCGGTATCCGTCCCGGCTTCGGCGCCATCGCCATGCGCTTCGTCTTCGGGCGCATCGTCGGCCACAATCTGCCAGATGCCCACGGTGCCGGGCATATCAAGCCCGACATGACGATCCGGCGGCTTTTGCAGGCCGAGACTGTCCCAGCCGATGCCGGCAAGGGCCGCATCCACGAAATCCAGAATGGGTCGGGCCGTGCGGAAAGACTGGCCAAGCCCCAGCTCCAGCAGTTCGCGGTCCGGATCGCCCAGGACGGTGGCCACTTGCGCCAGCTGGCGGCGCACCCGTTCGCTGGCCCTTGCGAAGTTTTCCGGGCTGGTGCCCTGAAAGCCGAAGATCGCCTGCTTGTAATCGCCCACCACGAAGAGCGTTCGCAGCGCTGTGCCATGCTGCCCTTCCCCGGTGAAGAAGTCCGATACCAGCCCTTCAAGCACGATATCCCACTGGGACGCATTGGTATCCTGCGCTTCATCCACAAGAACGTGATCGAACTGGCGATCCAGCTTGAAGCGGATCCATGCAGCGCTCGTGCGCCGGGTCAGAAGATCGGCGGCAGTGCGGATCTGGTCATCGAAGTCGATGAAGCCTTCGCGTGCCTTGGCCGCATCCCACGCCAGCGCGAAACGCCTGCCGACGCCAAGCGCCTTATCCAGCAGCGCTGCCAGTTCAATCCTGCTGCGACAATCCCTGACCGCGGCCAGGCAATCGATCACCCTCGCCGCATACTCCGGATAGTCAGGCTGATGCTTTTCGATGTTGGTGGTGGATCGGGGCTTGCCTTCGGCCGTCAGGAACACCGCAGCAAAGCTATCGAGCGACTGGAGCCGCTGTTGCGACCCTGCGGCAAGCCAGTCGCCAAGGACATTGGCGGCATCGATGCCGGTCTTGCGCCCCCACGCCGCATTCATTTCCATGCATCTGCGCACCGAACGGATGTCGAAGGCGTCATCGGCGCAAAGGGCGGCAAGGGCTTCCTCACCGGCATCCTCATCAAGGCCGATCAGGCGGTTGATGCGCGGGCGCAAAGGGGGCTGCCATGCGCCCGCGCCCTGCCAGAGATCGTGCGCTCCGGCGCAGCGCAGCAGGAATGCCTCTACCTGCCCTTCGCTGAAACGCAGCGACAGCGACGCCAATTGCTCGATCAGGGCATCATCGCCCTGCTCCTGCGCGCCGACGAGCATCTCCGCCAGCACCTGTCGCACCAGCACGGCGCGGTCCCGGTCTTCCATGGCGCGCGTGCCGGGACGCAGACCGGCTTCAACGGGAAACGCGCCCAGCAACCACTGGCTGAAAGCATGGATGGTCTCGATCCGCAGCCCGCCGCCCGGACAGTCGAGCACGGCGGCAAAGCGGCTGCGTGCGCGGGCCAGTGTCTTCGGATCGCACGGCGCGCCGATGGCCAGCATGTCCTTTGCCAGCAGCGTATCGTCCATCCGCACCCAGCTCGCCAGAACCTCGTTCACACGGGTGGCCATTTCGGCCGCGCCTGCCTTCGTGAAAGTAAGGCACAGGATCTGGTCCGGCTCGACGCCATCCTGCAACAGCAGACGCAGGACGCGCGCCGAAAGCACCTGCGTCTTTCCGGTTCCTGCCGAAGCAGAAAGCCAGACGGTGCGCTGTGGGTGCACCGCATCGGCCTGACTGGCCTTAAGCGGATAGACCTTGCTCATGCCTGCGGCTCCCCATCGCCTTCGCGGCCCTGCCATTCGTCAAGGCGCATGAGCTGGTCATAATCGGCATAGCCGGGGAGGTTCGGGTTGAGGCGCGCCGTGAACGGTTCGCTGCCCAGAAGCCACCGCGCGATCGCATCGCGCAGATAGCGCTCGGTTTCCGGCAGGAAATCCTCGCGCCTGACCCCGGCCTTCTTGCGTCCATCAAGGATCGGACTGTCGGCATAGCCAAAGCCACGCTGTTTGTTGCGGCCAAGCGACCAGTATTCGAATACCGATGGCTCTCCTGCCACGCCTGCCATCCCGCCCCGGCTGGCGATCAATCCGATAAGGCCAAGCTGCAGCGCAAATCCTTGCTCCACCATACTTCCGGAGGGCGGCTTGCCGGTCTTGTAGTCGACGATGGCCAGCGTGCCGTCAGCAAGCCGGTCGATCCGGTCGGCCCGGCCGTGAATGCGGATACCGTCAACCGTGATTTCGCCTTCGCACTCCACCGCAAGAACCTCGCGCCCTTCACCCGCCAGCAGGTCTGTGCGTTCCTCGATCCACAGCAGGGCATCGATCAGCCGAGGCTTCCACATTGCGCGCATGAAGGGGTGCGCACTCATTTCGTCGAACATGCGCTCGGCCAGCGGCACAAGGTTGCCGGGTATGCCGCCGCCTTCGTGCCATGCTTTCAGCACATCGTGCACCGCCGTGCCTTTCCACGCCGCGCTGGGATCGGCATCGATGGGATCAAGCTTGCGCAAGCCCAGAATGGCGCTGGCATAGAACTGGTAGGGATCGCTGCGCAGCCGATCGAGCGCCGTGACCGCGATCGGCACCCGGCGCTGCTCAGGTGCAGGCATGGGTTGCGGGCGCGGATGAGGCGGCACCGGATCGGGATTTGCAAGTGCGCGCGCCAGTTCGACCGCCCGCTTTTCCTTGCGCAGATCATCAGCCAGCATGGCTTCCATCCGCAGCAGGAACCGCGAGGGGATCACCGGGCCACTGGCATCGCGCACGGCGTAGCTGAGCACGACTTCGGGAGCGCCAAGCGCCGAGGCCAGATCGTGTGCGGCAAGACCAATGCGGAAATCCGCTCCCGGAATGCCCAGCGCCCGCAGGATGGCAGGTGCAAGGATCGGGTCGGGCGCAGCGCTGCCCGGCCAGGTGCCTTCGGTCAACCCGGCGCAGATCACCAGATCGGCCCGGCTCATCCGGGCTTCGAGCAGGCCGTAGATGGCAAGGCGGGGATGGCCGCCATAGGGAGGCCGAACGGCACAATCCTGCATGGCATCGCGCAGCAGGGCAGACAGTTCCTCGCACGGCAGATGAAGCGCAGCCAGAGGTGCCGCCTCGCGCCATTGCTCGATGAAGCGGGCGAGACTTCGCCCGTCGGCATTGGCCCAAAGTCCGGCTCCGCACAGCAGTTCGCCGACTTCGCACAAGGTATCGAGCGCCGCGTCCAGCCCGACCTTTCCTTCCAGCGAAACGATCGGAAACAGCAGGTCTTCAACCGATGACCACCACACTGCAAGACCGGGGTAGCGTTCCTCGGCACGCTCGGCGGCCTGCCGGATGGCGGCAAGTCCCGGCCCCGGTCGCGGGCCGCGCAAGACCAGATCAAGCTGGCGAACGCGTTCCAGCCAAGCTGCCCTGCCCGCACCGGGTTGCACCAGCGGGTGGCCCAGCAGCGCCAGCAGCGGCACCGGCGCGCAGCGCTGCGCCACCACTTCGGCAAGCAGGAGCAGCACGCGCCCGGCTGCCGTCTGCGCCAGAGGTTTGCCCGCAGTATCATCGGCAACGATGTTCCAGCGCCGAAGATGCGCGATCACCCGCGCCGCGAGCGACCGGTCCGGCGTGACGACAGCCACGCGGCGCTCAGGAATGGCCAGCGCCTCGCGCACCAGCACGGCAATGGCCTGCGCCTCTTCTTCGGGGTGCGCCGTCTCCATGACCCTGACCCCGGACATGCGCCGTTCCTTCGCTTCCAGCCTCGCCCACGAAGTGCTGGCTTCTGGCGGAAGAAACAGGTTGGAAATCGCGCGGCTGCGCTCCGGCGGGGCCGCTGCAATGCCTGAACGATGCCACGGCTCAACTTCTGTGCGGGCGATACCCATGCGATTGAGCAGCAGCTTCAGATGATACTGGGGGTGGGTGATGATATCGCCGCGCTCGAACACGCCGCCATGAGCGCCGCCCGCCGAGCCAAGCGAATCCCAGACCGCATCGTCCATTGCCAGATCAAGATCGGGCAGGATCACTCCGCCATCGGGCATATCAGCCACGACGCGCAGCAATCTGGCCACGGCGGGCGAGGCAGACGTAACCCCAGCCGCAACCACAGGATGGCGCGGCGGCGAATTGCGCCATGATTGCGCCGCATGATCGAGCAGGCGATTGCGCCGTTCTGGCGCGTCCAGCTTGCCCATCGCCTTGAGTTCTTCTTCCCACCGGAAGAACACCGCAGCAAAAAGCCGTGTCGCATCCTTCCAGTGATCCGATAGTTCGGCGGCAATACCGACCACCTCGTCCTTGAGGATATCGGGAGGATAGACACCTTCGACGAGGAGCCGGTCGATCGTCTGCGCGATGCCCCGCGCCTGACGCAGAAGCGCCGCCGCGCCCGGCGCCTCATCGCCCAGTTCGAAGCGCAGCAGATCAGCCAGTCTGAGCAGACGGAAGGTGGGATCGACTGCTGAGGGAATATCCGCGCCCGCCCCGATCGGATCAAGCAGCGGCCCCAGCGTCTCGTCGAGATCAAGATCGCCCACCACGGCCATGCGCGGCAGCAGCAGCCCCCCGCGACCGCCGCTGTCGCTCTCCCGCACGAAAGCCTCGGTCACGATCCGCACTGCCCGCTGGCTTGGCAGGAGCAGCGTCAGGCGGGCAAGGCCAAAGCGATCTTCGCGGTAGCGCGGGATCAGTCCGGAAACCAGCGCATCGGCAAAACCCCGATGGGCCGCGATCGACCAGACGCGCGGACCCGAACGCCGACGCGTTTCGTGCGCCGTCATCAATAGCGCTCTAGCGCCGCCTCGGTCGGCGCAATCATCTGCGGCTCGCCCACTTCGAACCAGAGGCCCTGATGCGCAAGGCCATGAAGCCGCCCTTCGGCCATTGCCCGTTGCCACAATGCCATGGTGCCGAACGCCCCTTCGGGCGCGTCGCGCAGCAGACGGTGCGACACAATCTGGATGCCGCTGTAGATGAAGGGCGCAACCCTCCCGGAACGACGGCGGGAGATGCGGCCCAGAGCGTCCATGTGAAAATCGCCCTTCCCGCGATAGTTGAATGCCCGCGCATGGGGCACCAGCAGAAGCAGGGCATCCATCCGCTCGGCATCCCAATGGTCGGAAAGATGCGCAAAGACGTTGCGCGGGCCGTCAAGCCACACGTTGTCGCTGTTCAGGCAGAAGAAGGGATCGGTGTCGATGAGGGGAAGCGCCTTGACCATGCCCCCACCCGTTTCCAGCAGGGCTGAACGCTCGTCGGAAATCGCGATGGCCGGTTCGTTTCGCTGCCCAAGATAGGCTTCCAGCGCATCGGCCAGATAGTGCACATTCACCACCGCACGCGCCACGCCCGCATCGCGCAGTTTGTCGAGCGCGTGATCGATGAGCGGCTTGCCCGCCACCTTGACCAGAGGCTTCGGGCGGGTGGCGGTAAGCGGTCTCATCCGCTTGCCCAGACCCGCCGCAAGGACCATGGCTACATCGCTGGCAAGCGGGCGGTTCATGGATCGAACCTTCCGCCTCCCGCCGCGCGCACTTCGGCCGGTATGTTCGCTGCAAACCACTGCGCCACCGGCTCAAGCGCCGGATGGGCCAGATCGCGTTCCATCGCTGCCCAGACCCGCGGAATGTAATCGAGATAGCGAGGCTTGCCGTCGCGCTTCCACAGGCGCACGAAAATGCCCACGATCTTGGCGTTGCGCTGAGCGCCCAGCCGGGCATAGTCGGCAAGGAACTCCTGCGCCGCAGCGGCTGCAAGACCGGCCTTGTCCAGATAATGGTCGACCATGCGCTGTTCCAGTTCGGCCGATACCTCGCGCCGGGCATCCTGAAGCAGCGACACCAGATCGTAGGCCGGATGTCCGACAAGGGCGTCCTGAAAATCAAGCAGCCCCTGCCGGTCCAATCCTCCAAGCAGCATGATGTTTTCGGCGTGATAGTCGCGCAGCACCGTGACGCCGGGGCGCTGGCGCGGCAGAAGCTGGGTCAGCACGCTCTCCCAGGCCGCGGCCCAGTCTGGCCCGTTCACGTAAAGCCCGCGCGTGGGCACGAACCAGTCGACGAACAGCTTGGCCTCGCGCTGATACTCGGCCAGCGTATAGCCGGTGAACGGACCGGGCGGCAGTCGGTGCAGTTCGACCAGCGCATCGACCGCGCGGCGGTAGACCTCGTCCTCGTCCTGCGGCCATGCATCAAGGTATTCACGCATCCGGATCGTTCCGAAATCTTCCAGCAGCACGAAGCCCCTGTCGGCGTCTTCTGCAAGGATGTGCGGCGCGCGCATTCCGTTTGCATCAAGCCATTTCGCCGCGCGCAGGAAGGGCCTGGGATCCTCGTTCGGAGGGGGCGCGTGCATCAGCATCGCGCTGGCATCCTGCCTGCGGATGCGGAAATATCGCCTGAACGAGGCATCGCCCGGCTGAGGTTCGATAACGCTGCCCAGCCATCCCGCCTTGGTCAGGAAGTCTTCGGTGCCGGGGGGAATGGTCAGGTCCATGAGCCTCGCTCTAGCCAATCGCGGCCCGGCAGGACAATGGCCCGCCTGCCGTTTTCCGTGGATTCCAGAAGGATTTGCAGGCACCCCGCCTCGTGCGCGAAGCCGCCGGCATGTTCGGGCCATTCCGCCAGCAGCGCTGCGCCCTGCCGGTAATCATCCAGCCCGATCTCAAGCGCTTCCGAAGGATGCTCAAGCCGGTAGAAATCGGCATGAACAAGAGGAATGCGCACGGCGGGCGGATCATACAGCTCGATGATCGCGAAACTTGGGCTGGGCACTTCGCCTTCGTGCCCCAGGGCCGCGATGATCGCGCGCACCAGTGTCGTCTTGCCCGCTCCCAGCCCGCCGGAAAGTGCGACCACATCGCCCGTGCGCAGATCATTCGCAATCCGCTTGGCCAGTGCACGCGAAGCGGCCAGATCGGGCAGATCGACGATCACGGCAGCACCACGATGGCGCTGGTGCCAAGGCCGGGTTCGGACATCAGTTCAAGACTGCCGCCATGCGCCTCAACCAGTTGGCGCACCAGCGGCAGCCCCAAGCCCTGCCGTCGTTCTGCGGTCTTGCCATCGACGCTGATCTTCAATCCTTCAAGCGCCCTTGCCAGCATGGCAGCATCCATGCCCTTGCCATTGTCCGAGACCACGACCTGCAAGCGGCCATCCTTGCGGCGCGATGCCTCGACGAGAATGCGTCCCCCATCAGGCGTCGCGGCAATGGAATTGTCGATCAACTGCCCGAACGCGCGGCGCAAGCGCCTCGCATCCCCGGTAATGGACCCGGCAGAACGGTCCCCCCTGAGATCAAGCGTCAATCCGGCAGCAGAAAGCCGCTCGGCCCGCTCGTGCACCACCTCTGTCAGCAAGGGCATGACCTCGACCCGTTCCTGCGCCAGCGGCAATGTGCCCGCCTCGCTTTGCGAAAGCTCAAGGACATTCTCGATCTGCTCGCCCAGTCGCTCGACCGATTGCAGGATCGCGGCGACATATTCGTTCTGCTGCGGGGTAAGTTCCCCGGCAATACCGCTCTGCAAGAGTTCGGCAAAGCCACCGATCGAGGTCAGCGGGGTGCGGAACTCGTAGCTCATGTTGGCGATGAAGCGGGTCTTGACCGCATCGGCCTCCATCAGCGCGGCATTGCGTTCGCGCAGTGCCGCCTCGGCCTTCTGGCTATCGGTAATGTCGAGCACGGTCAGCAGCCCGTTTCCATCGGGCAGCGGCACACCGGCAAGCGCAAGGTGCCGGCCATCGGCCAGTGCAAGCCTGCCACTGCGCTGCTTGCGTTCAAGCGTCGCGCTCTGGATCACCTGCGCGACAGTGCCGATCTGCGCGGGTCTCTTGAGTAGAGGCGCTACCTTGTTCAGCAGGACATCGGCGCGCGGGTGCGTGGAAAGGAACGCTTCCTCCAGACCCCAGTCTGCGGCAAAACGCCGGTTCCAGAGCTGAAGTTTTCCATCAGGCGCAAAAACGGCCAGCGATTCGAACAGGTTGTCAAACGTGGCGGTGCGCGTGCGCAGCAGCGTGTCGCGCGTGGCGGAAAGCTGCAACTGCTCGGTCCGGTCCTCGAAGATCATCAGCAAGCCGCCATCGGGCATGGGCTGGCCGACCACGCGAAGATGGGTTCCATCCGAAAGGTGCCATGCCTCTTCAACCGGAACGCGCGAGAGGAACCACGCCTGCCGTTCACGCCGCCACTCCGGAAAATCGCGCACTTCAGGCAGCCTGCCACCATCGCGCATCCGGTCCAGCACCCGGTCGAACGGCGGGGTATCGACCACCCAGGCCTGCGGCACGGCAAAGATTCGCAGAAACGGCTGATTGGCGAAAACAAGGTTCCGCTTCTCATCGAACTGGGCGATCCCGGCCGATAGCGTATCGAGCATCTCGCGCTGCGCCTCGCGGAAGCGGCGGAACTGGCGGATCAGTTCCTCCATTTCCTCGATGTCGACCGCGTATCCGGCAATGCCCTCCTCGCCCAGTGGCAGGTCGGTCACGCGCACGGCGCGGCGCTGCCCCTTGATCGTGGCCAGAAGCGATCGTTCGACAGGAACGCGCCGTGCCTGCGCCTGCCGGGCAACCTGCGCCGCACTCAACCCGTCGACCGGCTCGATCAGTTCGATACCCTTGGCAATGACCTCTTCCGCGCTCGCCGCGCCCACCGCCTTCACATAGGCGCTGTTGACCAGCCGCAGCCGCAGGTCCGGTCCGCGAAACCACATCGGCAGCGGAGCCGCTTCGATCAGACCCGCCAGCCCGGCAAAATCGGCCCTTGCCCTGCCCGCCTCTTCGCGCAGCCTGACAAGTTCCGCCTGGCTTTCCGAAAAGTCGAAAAACCAGACGAGCGCAGCCCCGCCAGGCGAAACCTGAGGATCGGCAAGGTGGCCATGGGCGGCAAGGCTGCCCCTGCCACCCTTCGGAACCAGCGCCATGCGAAAGGGGGCACCGGTCTTCTGCGCGGCGCGCACGGCATCACCAAGCCGGGAAAGCTGCACTTCATCGAGGCCGCAGCCATCGCCATCCAGCTCGGAAAGGAAGCCCGGCATGGCATCGAAGCCCAGCCACTGGGCCAGCCGCGCGGGCCCTTCGATCCTGCCATCGGCCCGCACGAGCAGTGGCAGCGCAGGGGATTCATCGATCATCCGGGCCAGTTTACGGGCCTGGCGCTGAACCGCTTCGCCCCGCCGTGCGCGCCTGCGGGCATCGAGCACGAGCCACAAGGCCCCAACCGTCCAAGCGGCGAGCAGTGCCCCGATAACTGCCAGTGCGGTCTGGTTAAACAACGGCATCGCCCATTCGCTAGGGCCTGCGTCGCACAATTACAATGGAGCGAATTCATGACAATGGCGCGAATTGATCGGCCCTGAACACATAAAGGCCCCCGCCGGATGGCGAGGGCCAATACTTGCAATACGCTCTCCCGCAGACCTTGCGGGAGAATGCACCATCAATAGCGGTAGTGATCCGGCTTGAACGGCCCGGCTTCGGGCACGCCGATGTAGTCCGCCTGCTTCTTCGTCAGCTTCGTCAGCTTGACGCCCAGTTTCTCAAGATGCAGCGCCGCCACCTTCTCATCAAGGTGCTTGGGCAGGACATAAACTTCGTTCTTGTACTGGCTGTTCTTGGTGAACAATTCGATCTGCGCCAGCGTCTGGTTGGTGAAGCTGGCCGACATCACGAAGCTGGGATGGCCGGTGGCGCAGCCGAGGTTCACAAGACGCCCCTTGGCCAGCACGATGATCTGCTTGCCGTCGGGAAACTCGACAAGATCGGTGCCCGGCTTGACTTCGGTCCACTTGTAGTTGTCGAGCGCCGAGATCTGGATCTCGCTGTCGAAGTGGCCGATGTTGCAAACGATGCTCATCGGCTTCATCGCCTTCATGTGCTCGGCGGTGATAACGTCTTCATTGCCTGTAGCGGTCACGAAGATGTCGCAGCGCTTGACCGCTTCTTCCATGGTGACGACTTCGTATCCTTCCATCGCAGCCTGAAGCGCGCAGATCGGATCGATTTCCGTCACCATCACGCGCGCACCGCCCTGACGAAGCGAAGCGGCGCTGCCCTTGCCTACGTCGCCAAAGCCCGCGACGCAGGCAACCTTGCCTGCCAACATGACATCGGTGGCACGGCGGATCGCATCAACCAGCGATTCCTTGCAGCCATAGAGGTTGTCGAACTTCGACTTGGTAACGCTGTCGTTCACGTTGATCGCGGGGAACGGCAGCTTTCCGTCCTTGGCGATCTGGTAGAGACGGTGGACGCCCGTGGTGGTTTCTTCCGAAACACCCTTGATGTGGGCCACCGACATGGTGAGATAGCCCGGCTTGCGCTTGAGGAACGCCTTCAGCGCACGGCAGAACTCGATTTCCTCGGCATTGGTGGGTTCGAACAGCTCTTCGCCTGCTTCGACGCGCGCCCCCCAGAGGGCAAACATCGTGGCATCGCCGCCATCGTCGAGGATCATGTTGGCAGTGCGGCCAGTGCCGTCATCCCAGTCGAAGATGCTGCCAACATAGTCCCAGTATTCGGCAAGGCTTTCACCCTTCACCGCAAACACCGGAATGCCCGCAGCCGCAATCGCGGCAGCAGCGTGATCCTGCGTCGAAAAGATGTTGCAGGTTGCCCACCGCACTTCGGCGCCCAGAGCGACAAGCGTTTCGATCAGCACCGCGGTCTGGATGGTCATGTGCAGCGAACCGGTGATGCGCGCGCCCTTCAGGGGCTGGCTGGGGCCGAACTCCTCGCGCAGCGCCATCAGGCCCGGCATTTCGGTTTCGGCGATCCTGATCTCGGCCCGGCCAAAGTCGGCCAGTCCGATATCGGCGATCACATAGTCTTTCTTGGCTTCAAGCGCGCTGGCCACGAAGTCTTCTCCTGCAAAAGTTGCGCGCGGTGCGCGCCTTGCCTCAGCCCATAGCGCGGTGCGATGCGCTGCGCAAACTGAATATAAAGATTTCTTTATATCGTCTGTCCGCCAAACGCTGACAAGCACCCGCAATGCGCGAACCAGATGTGCTGCGCGGTTGCGTGTGGCGGTGCCCGTCCTATATCCGGATGGCTGAACCAGTCAGGGCGCTTCTGCCCACGCTGCAACGAAAGGAAGAATGGGGATGACAATCGCTGTTGGAGACAAGCTGCCCGACGTGAAGATCGTCAAGGCAACCGCCGAAGGGCCGGAAGCGGTCCAGTCGGCCGAATATTTCAAGGGCAAGAAGGTTGCTCTGTTCTCCGTGCCCGGCGCGTTCACCCCGACCTGCTCGGCCAAGCACCTGCCGGGCTATGTTGATAAGGCGGCTGAACTCAAGGCCAAGGGCATCGACGAAATCGCCTGCACGGCCGTGAACGATCCGTTCGTGATGAAGGCTTGGGCCGCCGCTTCGGGTTCGCCCGATGTTACCATGCTCGCTGATGGCAACGGCGACCTTGCCGAAGCGCTGGGCCTTACGCTGGACGGAACCGGGTTCGGTCTTGGCAAGCGCGGCCAGCGCTTTGCCATGGTCGTGAACGATGGAGTGGTGGAAAAGCTGTTCGTCGAAGCGCCCGGCGAGTTCAAGGTGAGCGCGGCTGAATACGTGCTTGAAAATCTCTGATGCCAAGGCGCGGTCCCGGCTTCGGCCGGGACCGCATTTCCGGGCCATGCAGGCAGCGCCTTTGGATCAGAAGGAAAGCCGCACTCGTCCCACAACACGGTCGCCCGCGTTGCGCAAATCAGCAAAGGGCGAGATCGAAACCGCATTTGCCGTATCGATACTGGTGCCGACGTAATCCACGCCAAGCGTGAAGGGAAAACGGTTGAACTCGGCCCCGATTTTCCAGTCAGTGTAGTCGCCCACCGGGCGCAGTCTTGCAGAACGGGAATCGCGCGTGTCGCCCGTCGTGTGACCGATCGCGCCGAACACGCTGATCGGGAAACCCGGAAGGCCCGCGTCAGCCGTTGCTCTCAGATGGAGGTTGTCGCCACCTATGCTCGCTTGCTTGGGCGCATACCAGGCGCCCGCGCCGAATTGCAACGGACCGATCGAGTAACGCGCGCCAAGGCCGACCTCGGCGTAATTCATGGATTGGCGAGCACCGCCAAACACATGCCCCAGTGCTTCCGTCCGAATTGTAAACGGGCCTGAGTCCCAGTCCTTGCCCAAAACGAAGTCGGCCACGACATCCGCACCGGCATGTCTGGCAGAACCACGCAGCATCGCCACGCGCACCGAGGCGTCAAGACCGGCGAGACCCACGCGGGCATCGGCCGAAGCGGAGACATCACCTCCGCTCCAGCTCAGGCCGCGACGGACTTCATCCGTCGCAGCCTCGACACCGCCATCGACCGACTGGGCGAATACCGCACCCGGCACGCACGCAAGAACTGCGGCAATCAGGACAAGTCGATCATGGCGATGTCTGCAACTCACAGCTTCATGTGCCCTCAGCCTTCGCGCGATGCAATGGCCTTGTCGGCTTCGGCCATGATGACCGCGCGATCCTGCTCGACCATTGCCATCATCGCGCCGCGCAGTTCGTCGCCGCGGGCTTCGACCATGCGGTCGACACCGCTGTTGCGCTCCGAGCACCAGCCCGGCGCCGATCCCTTGAGCACGTTGGCGCGGGTCATGGTGCGCCGGGTCTGAAGCGCCGAGCCAACCTTGGCATCACGCTCGACCGAAAGCGAGACGGTCCACGTGCAGCGAAGCGAACCCGGCCGTCCGGCAACCCCGGCTGCGCCAATCTGCTTCATCTCGACGATGGTCGAACCCGAATAGTCGGCTGCGATCGGGCCGACCGGATGCTGGATAACGGTCTTGTGCTCCATGGCCTGAACCGGCGCAGCAATCGCCAGAGCAGCAGCCATGCCTGCGAACACGAAAGTCTTCATGTCTTTGTCTCCTGCTATGCCCCGGCCTCTTACCGGTGACACTTGACACATAAGACTCGCTCCAATGCCAACCAAGTGACGAAACTGTAATGTTTCTTTGCTGTCTTGCCGATCAATAGCCCATCAGGCTGAGAACTTCCTTGCGGCTGCGCTCATCCTCAAGGAAAGTTCCGATCAACCGGCTCGTCACCATTCCCACGCCGGGGGTTCTCACACCGCGCGCGGTCATGCAGGCGTGGCTGGCCTCGATCACCACCGCCACGCCGTGCGGGCGAAGGTTGTCCCAGATGCACTGCGCCACTTCGGCCGTGAGCCGTTCCTGGATCTGCAAACGGCGGGCAAATCCGTGCAGCACACGCGCCAGCTTGGAAATGCCGACAACCTTGTGCCGGGGGAGATAGGCAATCGCCGCCTTGCCGATTATCGGCGCCATGTGATGCTCGCAGTGGCTCTGGAAGGGAATATCCTTCAGCAGCACGATCTCGTCATAGCCGCCCACTTCCTCGAACTGGCGGGAAAGATGGGCCGCCGGATCTTCCTCGTAACCCTGACAGTATTCCCGCCACGCGCGCGCGACCCGCTTGGGAGTGTCGAGCAGCCCTTCACGCGCGGGATCGTCGCCTGCCCAGCGGATAAGCGTGCGGATTGCCTCCTGCACATCTTCCGGGACAGGCAATTTGCCGCGGGCCAGATCCTCGTCCTGATCGGCTTCGGACGGATTGCGCATCAAAACTCCCTTCGCTCTTCCGGCCGTCGCAGGAAACGACCCCTGAACAGACCGCGACGGTAGAAGGAAAGCATTTCCTCAGGCCGTTCCGGGTCCAGCACTTCATTGTCCGCCAGGGCCGCTTCCGCATCGCTGAGCTTGCGCGGAACGAAAGGCTTCAGGCGCTTTGCCCCCGTTGGAACCGAAGCGATCATCGCCGCCATCGATCCATTCCGGGCAAGCAGGTCCGCTACCCTTTCAGGCGCAAGACCGCAATGCTCCGCCAGCAGGGAAATGCGCAAATCGCGGATCGGCTGCATGCAATGCGCATTTCCGGGGCGGCGTGCATCAATGAAAACATCGCATTCGCTGTCCAGACCCATCGAGCGGTTGTTGAGGTTGGCCGATCCGATGCGCAGGATCTCGTCGTCCACAATCGTCAGCTTGGAATGGACATAGATCGGCCTGCCTTTCGCGGTGAAAGGATGCCACATCGAGAAGCGCCTGCGGTGATCCACCGCAGCAAGGGCAAGGAAAAGGCGCGTTCTGGCGCTGTCCATGGCAGTCTGTTCGAGCCACCCGTCGGAACTTTCCGGGCAGACAAGCACGATCTCCGGCGGGTCCGCTTCCTGGAGACGCAAGGCAATGGCTTCGGCGATCCGGCGCGAGGCGAAATACTGGTTCTCGAAATAGATGAAGCGCGATGCTCTTGCGATGTGCTCAAGAAACAGCGCCTCGATCTCGCACACTTCGTGGCTTTCGGCGTGCTGGGACCGCGTCCGGGCAATGCCGATCTCGACATCCCGGAACTCCGCCTCGATCCCTGATGGCCATGGCGACGCTTCCTGCGGATGGCAGGGTTGAAACGGCCTGCCTCCCGCCTGAATCCACCGCTCGCGCCCATATTCGCCAAGAACCTTTGCTGCCTCGCCCTCGATCAGCATGGTGCAATCGTGCCAGGGGCCGTGAGCCTTGCCCCCCGGCCTGCGCCGACGCGGATCATGGTCGAGATGCTGGCGCGTATCCCAGCGGTCTCCCGCCATGTCGATCCCGCCGCAGACGGCGAAGCGATCATCGATCACGGCAATCTTCTGGTGATGGCTGCATCCGATGGGATGCGCGCTGTCGAGCTTGAAAGTTATGCGCGGGTGCCGCCACCAGCGCAGCAGATCCAGCATCATGACCCCGCGAAAGAAGGCCCGCAACGCGCCGAAGTTCCATTTGAGCACACGCACTTCCAGACGCCTGCGACGGTTGACCAGCCAGACCACGAATGGTCCCAGCCTTGCCGGCGATACGCGTTTGCGCGGCAGGTTCCACCAACGCCTGCCGCCACCGATCAGGATGCGCGTGTCGAAATCCCAGCCGACGAGCAGGATGCGCTGGCGCGCCCGCATCATGGCCTCGCGCATCAGCGCGAAGTAATCCGCCGCGTCGATGACCGCGTGGGCGCGCGATGCGCGGGCATAGCGCCAGACTGAAGGCGACACCGCATCAGGCGCGCCACCCTCTCCCGAACAGTCGAGCGGATCGGGCTCTGTCAGGGGCGGACCCGACTGTTCAATCGCCATGGCAAGTCAGGCTGCCTGAACCGGCATGAGCGACACCGGACCCGGACAATGATTGCCCGCCCCTTATGGCTCCACCGGGATGACAAGCTCGTCGGGGTGCGCAACGTTCAGGTTCCGGCGCAGGAGCTCGCCGACCAGGTCAGGATCGGCATGGCGGGGATCGAGAAGTTCCACCCGGTTGCGCATTCTGTCCCGCTCTGCCGAAAGACGCGCTATCTCGGCCTCGCGCTGCTCAAGCAGCCGTGCCTTTTCGCCCCAGGCGATCAGCCCGCTTGGACCAGCAACACCGACCGCTCCGAGTGCGAGAACGCACACCAGCGCAAAGGACTGAAACAGGCTTTCTCTGGCACGGAAAACGGAGCGGCGCGCGGTCATGCGGCATTAGAATCACAATTGACCGACCGGATCAAGATTTATCCGCGATATCCGCATACTTACGCCAGCCCTGCCGCTCCGTGCCGCAACCGGACCTAAGCGGACCGGCGTTCATTCCCGAAAATTAACCCGCGCGCGCTAAGCCGTGCCTGCCATGGCTCATACCGCCTCCTACCGCCGCGACATAGATGGCCTGCGCGCGCTGGCAATTCTGCCGGTGCTGGGCTTCCACGCCGGATTGCCGGGCTTTTCCGGGGGTTTTGTCGGTGTTGATGTCTTCTTCGTGATTTCCGGCTTCCTGATAACCGGCATCATCGCCAGAGAGATCGACGAGGGCCAGTTTTCTCTACTGCGGTTCTACGAGCGCAGGGCCAGACGCATCCTGCCCGCGCTTCTGCTGATGATCGCGGTGGTCCTTGGGGCTGCTGCGCTGTTCTATCTTCCGGCAGACTTTGCCGGGGTGCCCCGCTCGGCCCTGATGACGCTGCTGTTCATGGCCAATGCGTGGTTCTTCACGCAGACCGGCTATTTCGGCGGACCTGCCGATTCCATGCCGCTGCTCCACTGCTGGTCGCTGGCGGTGGAAGAGCAGTTCTACCTTGCCTTCCCCTTCCTGCTCTGGGCTTGTGCACGATTTGCACCGCAATATCGCACAAGAGCGCTGGTGCTCGCCGGGCTGTTGAGCTTTGCCATTGCCTGGGCCAAGCAGGCCGATACCGATGGTTTTGCCTTTTATCTCCTGCCTGCAAGAGCATGGGAGTTGCTGGCAGGATCGCTGCTCGCGCTTCACCCGCCGGACACAACCGGCAGCCAGCGCAAGTCCGAGGCCCTTGCGCTGTTCGGTCTTCTCCTGATTGCAGGGGCGGTCTTTGCATACGACCGGTCCACCGTCTTTCCCGGAATCAGCGCGCTTGCACCCGTGGGCGGAGCAGCGCTGCTGATCCGCCATGCACCGGGCACCATGATGGGCCGCTTGCTGTCAACGCCGATACTCGTGGGCACGGGTCTGATTTCCTATTCGCTCTACCTCTGGCACTGGCCGATCATCGTTTTTGCCGATTACCTGACGGATGGACCGCAGAGGCCGCTGTTCAAGGCAGCAATCATCGCGGCAAGCTTTTTGACGGCGTGGGCAAGCTGGCGCTTTGTCGAAAGGCCGTTCCGCGATCCACGGCGGTTCGGCCAGCGCCGCATTTTCCGGCTTGCGCTGGGCGGTATGGGGGCGATTGCGGCCTTTGCGCTCGCCCTTGTCCCGCTCGGAGGCTGGCCTTCGCGCTTCCCCCCGGAAGTGACCCGGCTTGCTCAGGCCGCGCACGATATCAGCCCCAAGCGCGGCCGCTGCATTCTTGATGAAGCGGGAGCGGATCACCCCGATTGCATCCTTGGCGCGCCGGTCGCGCCGACAGCCGCCATCTGGGGTGACAGTCACGGCGTTGAACTCGCGTGGGCGCTGGGCGAAAGCCTTGCCAGTGAAAACCGCTCGGTCGTTCAACGGACGAGGGCAAGTTGCCCGCCGGTCAACGGCTATCATGTGGCGAACGATCCGGGCTGCGCCGCGGGCAATGCGCGGACCATGGCTTATCTTCTGGCCTCGCCGCAAATCTCCCATGTCTATCTGGCCGCGTTCTGGGCCAGCCCGGCCTATCGCCAGCCCGGCATTGCTGGCCGCATTGACGGCACAATTGCGCGGCTTCAGGCGGCAGGAAAGACCGTGACGCTGATCGGTCCGGTGCCGCCTCAGCCGTTCGATGTGCCGCGCCACCTTGCGCAGGCCGCGGCAAATGGGCGGCTCCATCTCGCGCGGGGTGCGCCTCTTGCCGATTATCACCATGAAACCGCGTGGCTGACTCAGCACTATTCCCGCTGGAAGCAGAAGGGCGTCCGCATCGTCGATCCCCTGAGCGTTCTCGCACAGGGCGCACACTCTCGTCTGATGGTGAACGGTCGTCCCGCCTATTTCGATTCGCATCATCTCAGCCTCGCCGGTGCAAGAGCGGTTGTGACTGCCGCAAGACTTGCCTCCGGTGCGCAGCTTGGCCTTGCAGTTTCTGCTTCTGCGCACATTGAGGATGACAAGACCACCGCACGGCACTAAGGGGCCGCGCCATGCGTAGCCTGCGCGCCCTCATGCTGACCTACCGCGCTTTTGCCCTGGCGTTCGTGCTGGGTGCTATGGCGATGAAGGCCGTCATGCCGGCGGGCACTATGCTGGCGCCCATCGGCAAAGTGCTTACCGTTGCCATCTGCGATGGTTCGGCAAACGCCCATGCCTCGCGCGATATA
This sequence comes from Novosphingobium meiothermophilum, assembly GCF_003171715.1. Lineage (GTDB taxonomy): Bacteria > Pseudomonadota > Alphaproteobacteria > Sphingomonadales > Sphingomonadaceae > Novosphingobium > Novosphingobium meiothermophilum. The sequence continues at coordinate 587,926 of NZ_QGHL01000007.1, forward strand.
GTGGTTCCGGCGAAGAACGATCAAACACCCGGCAAGACCGAGCAGAGCTGCGCCTTCTCATCGCTTGGCAACGCAGCGCTTGGCCCGATTGATCCGGTCATCCTGACAGCGGCGCTGGTCTTTGCGCTTGCGCTGGCCTTTGCCGCATTGCCGGTCTTGCGCACACGGGCGGGCAATCGCCTCCGCCCGCCGCTGCGCGCACCGCCACACACCTCCTGAACGCTGCACCAAACCCCGTTTGAACGCCGCGCCTGATGCGCGGTGCGAACCTGTTCAGGATTTTTCCGATGATGACTTCCCGTGCCACGCTCGTCGTGTCCCTTGCGCTTGCCCCGTTCGCTTTTCCGACCATCGCCCATGCCGATGAGGCTGCCCCGCCCAACCCTGAAACGATCATCGTCACCGCGCCGAGGCTGACCGCAACGCAACTGTCGCAAAGCGATGGCGACACGCTTTCGACCGCGCCCGATGGCGCGGCATTCATCGCCCGCCAGCCCGGCGCGGCCCTTGTCGACAATGGCGCGCTGTCCGGTCAGGTGCAGCTTCGCGGCCTGTTCGGCGAGCGCATTCTCCTTCGCATCAACGGACAGCGCTTCGCTTCGGGCGGACCGAACGCCATGGACCCGGTCATGCACTATGCGCCCGCGGCTCTCATCGACCGGGTCGAGATTGCGCGCGGCATTTCACCCGTCCGCGATGGACCGGGGCTTGGCGGCGGGATCAACACCGTGCTCAAGCAGGTCAGGTTCGGCGATGGCGACACTCTTGCTCCGCAGGCAGACCTGACGGCCCAGTATCGCAGCGTGGATGACAGCCATGCGATGGGCGGGATGCTGGGCCTTGCCAGCAGCAGCCTGCGTCTCGGCGTCATTGCGTCGAAGGAAAAGGGGGATGACACCCGCTTCCCCGGCGGCCGGATTGCCGCAACCTCGTTCGACAGGACCGTCTATGGCGTGCAGGCGGGCCTGAAAGCGGGACCGGGCGAGTTCAGCTTCGAATATCGGCGTCAGGAAACAGGCAAGTCGGGCAATCCGCCCTTTGCCATGGACATCCTCTACTTCCACACCGATTTTGTCCGCCTGGGCTTCGAGGGCGATCTTGCCGAAAAGGTCAGGCTGGAAGTGCGCGCCAACTATGCTGGCGTTTCGCATCGCATGAACAACTTCACGCTGCGCCCGGTTGCCTCGCCAGCCATGCAACGCCAGTCCGATACCTATGCCGACACACTGACGGGCGATGTGGCCCTGCGCCTTGGCAGTGCGGACCGCAATGTTCGCATTGGCGCCGATTTCGAACTGGGAGACCGGGGCTACAAGCTTTACAATCCGGCCAACCCGGCCTTCTTCATCTATCCCCTCGACAGGGCCAAGGCGCAGAGGTTTGGCGGATTTGCCGAATGGCGGACCGGCATCGGGGCTATCGAGGCGGAGATCGGGCTGCGCGCCGACCGCCATTTCGCCAGCACCGAGGCACCGCGCACCGGGCCGGGCGTTCCTTCAGGCCCGACCAATCTTGCGCTGGCCTTCGCGCAGGCCGACCGCGAATGGCAGGGAACGACCGTGGACGCCTCTGTGCGCCTGTGGGCCGATGCGGGCGCTGTCACCCCGCGCCTGACGCTTGCCCGCAAGACACGCGCCCCCAGCCTCATCGAACGCTTCTCGTGGCTGCCGACCGAGGCCAGCGGCGGACTGGCAGACGGCAACATCTATGTCGGAAATGTCAATCTGCGTCCGGAAACGGCATGGATCGCAGAGGCAGGGTTCGATTGGCAGAATGAACGCGCCTACGCGCGCCCGGTCCTGTTCTACCGCCGCATCGACGGCTTCATTCAGGGCGTCCCGTTCGACGATACACCGGGTATCATCAACACCCCGGTCGAAATGGTCTCTGCGGCCAGTGGCGACCCGACCCCCTTGCGCTTTGCCAACACCGATGCGCGCATTTGGGGCGCGGACATCGCCTTCGGCGCAAGGATTGCCGGACCGCTCCGCATCGACGGGGTGGCAAGCTGGGTTGAGGGCAAGCGTCGTGATCTGGCCGACAATCTCTATCGCATGGCTCCGGCAAACGGACGCCTTGCCCTGACGTGGGAAGAGGCGCGCTGGAGCATCAGTGCCGAAGCGCTCGGCTCCGCCGCGCAGAATCGTGTCTCCACCACGAACAGCGAGGCCAGAACTGCGGGATATGTGCTTGCCAGTCTGTACGGACACTGGATTGTGCGGGATGGTCTGCGCGTGGATGCAGGCGTCGAGAACCTGTTCGATCGGCTCTATGTCGAACATCTCGCCGGTTACAACCGCATTTCCGGATCAGACGTCGCCCCCGGCGCGCGCCTTCCCGGACCGGGCCGATCCGCCTTCATCCGGCTGCGCTGGGCCTTCAACTGAAGCTGAAGAAGGGTGGCCTGCCCGGCGCAGGCCACCTTGGCCCCGCATGGGGTGGAATGGTGCGCCCGACGGGATTCGAACCCATGGCCCCCAGATTAGGAATCTGGTGCTCTATCCTGCTGAGCTACGGGCGCCCGCGCCTCCTTTAGGCAGGCGCCGACGCTCTGGCAACGCTCTTTCAGTTGGCTTCTTCGGGAGGAACAAACGGCACGAGCAGCGGCGCGACGGGAATCCCCTCCTCGATCAGATCGCGTGCCTCCTCGATCGTTGCCTGCCCGTGAATTGCCGCCGGATCCTTTTCGCCATAGTGCATCGCGCGCACATCGTCCGCAAACTTCCGGCCTACCCATGTCGAGGACTTGAGCGCTTCGGCCTGCATGGCGGCCACCGCTTTCAACATGGCCACCGCTTCGGGCGGAAGGGGGGCATTGGCCATGGCCTGCGGCGCAGGATCAGGCTGCCGTGACGGGGATGGCGCCGGCAACTGGTTGCCCTTGCGTCCCACGTTCGGCGCCATGACCGCCTTGTTCACATCCGGCGAACCGCACGAAGGGCACGCCACCAGACCGCGCGCGCGCTGATCCTCGTAATCAGCCGAGGAACCGAACCACCCTTCAAAGCGATGCCCCTGCGGCCCACATTGCAGATCGAAGACAATCATGCTGCCGATCTAGGTATTTCGCGCTTGTTGGCAAGGCTCGGCAATTGTCGACGCACTTCGTCCGTTCGGGCAGGGTCGATCAAGGCAAAGCCAAGCGAGGCTCCCTCGCCGCCATCGTAAACGACATCGCCCCACGGATCGATCACAAGCGAGTGGCCATAGGTTTCGCGCCCGTCCTCATGCCTGCCGCCCTGCGCCGCGGAAATCACCCAAGCGCTGGCTTCGACCGCGCGCGCACGCTGCATCAAATGCCAGTGCGCCTTGCCGGTCGGAACGGTGAATGCCGCCGGAATGCGTATGGCATCGCAGCGCAGCCGTCCCAGCGCCTCGAACAGTGCGGGAAAGCGCACGTCGTAGCAGATGGCCATGCCCAGCCTGCCAATCGGGGTGTCAACCACCACAACCGCATCGCCCGGCGCATAAGCGGCAGATTCGCGCCAGGACTCGCCCGTGGCAAGATCAACGTCAAACATGTGAATCTTGTCGTAGCGGGCGACAATTGCGCCATCCTCGTTGATCACGAAGCCACGATTGGCCCATCTGCCATCATCGCGCAGCACGGCGAGCGAGCCAAGATCTATCCAGATACGGTGGGCGCGTGCCGCCTGACGCGCGGCCGAAAGCACCGGATTTTCCGGTTCGGCCACGACATGCACCGTCGCCCGTGCCCGGTCGCGATCAAGCAGGCCGCACATTTCAGGCGTGAAGAGCATGCGCGCGCCCTGGCCAGCGGCATGTTCGGCCGCATCCGTTATCGTCTTGGCATTGGCCAGCGGATCGATGCCGCTGGTCATCTGACAGACGGCGACCTTTACCGGCCGCGAGGCCGACGCTGCCTTCATTGGCTCACTGTTCACAGGGCCAGTAACGCATCGAGTTTGCCCTGTGCTTCAAGCGCGGCCAGATCATCCGATCCGCCGATATGCCGGCCCGAAATGAAGATGGAAGGAACCGTGAGGTGATGCGGCGCGCGCTGGAGCATCTCGGCCTTCTTCGGGCCGCCCATCGTCACGTCGAACTCTTCGTAGGCGACGCCCTTGCTGTCGAGAAGGTGCTTTGCCCTGACGCAGTAGGGGCAGCCCCATTTGGTATAGATTTCGACCTTCGCGGCGTTCGACATTGGCACCTCATTCAGGGGTCTTGAAATGGCGATTTGGCTAACACACATGTCTGTTCGTGTCATGCGCCGCAAGCCGGGCATGACCATGAACCGTCCCTGCGCGCGCCATGATCCGGGCGCGCGGGGCAAGTGCAGATTGCTCAGAAAGAGGATATTGCCATGAACCGCTTTGATTTTACGCCCTATCGCCGCACCACGGTGGGTTTTGACCGCCTGTTTGACCTGCTGGAGCGTCAGGCCCGCGCCAATGCGGGTGACAACTACCCTCCCTTCAACATCGAGCGCAGCGGTGAGGATGCCTATCGCATCACGCTTGCCGTCGCCGGGTTCAAGGCCGAGGATCTCGACATTACCGCCCAGCAGAACCTGCTGGTCATCAAGGGTCAGAAGCCCGAACCGCAGGACCGCGAGTATCTCCACGTCGGGATCGCCAATCGCGGGTTCGAGCGCCGCTTCGAACTGGCCGATTTCGTCCGTGTCGAGAAGGCCGATCTTGCCGATGGCCTGCTGACGATCGACCTCGTGCGGGAAGTGCCAGAGGCGATGAAGCCGAAGAAGGTTCTCATCGGCGCGCAGAACCAGCTCACCGTGATCGACAGCAACAAGACCGAAGCCGCCTGATCCGGGTTCGGTCCAGGCGGTAGTCGGGGCGGGTCGCAAGACCCGCCCCTTTTGCCTTGTAAACCTTCGTCGTCACCACGCTTCGGCAACGTCCACCAGCGCATCCCGGTCGAGGATTGTCACCTTTCCGCTCTTGAGGGCGACAATCCCGTTTTCCGCCCATGCCGAAAGCTGGCGGTTGATCTGTTCGCGCGACATGCCGGCAAAGTTGCCCAGTTCGCTCTGGCTCAGTGCCAGCTTGAGCCGGTTCTGCTCCCCCGTGCCCTCGCCCATCATCAGGCGCAGCAGGAAACGCGCCAGCCTCGGACCCGATGTATAGGCACGATCTGCCTCGATCACGGCATTGTTCTGGCGCAGGCGCCGCGCCATCGCCTTGAGCAGGCGCAGGGCAAGGCCCTTGTGACGTTCGATAATCTCGGAAAATGCCGCGCGGGTGAGAACGAGCGCCTCGACCGGCTCGATAGCCTCAACCGTCGCCGTGCGCTCGCCGCCATCGAGAAAAGCAATCTCGCCCAGCACATGCCCCGGCTCTGCATAATCGAGGATGATCTCGCGCCCGTTTGCGGCGACCATGCTCACCCGCGCAAGGCCCTTGAGCACGATGAACAGCGTCGAGCCTTCCTCGCCCTGGCTGATGAGCACGTGTCCTGGCTTGAAAGTGCGCACCTGCCCGCGGGCGATGATGTCGGAAAGCTCGGCTTCCTCGCAATCGGCGAAAAGGCTCTGTGCCGTCAGCGCTTCGGCCAGCCGTGCTGCGTCCATTACCCGGTCCCCTGATCATCTGCATTGCAGATAATCGGGAAGGGTCCGGGTGACTAGCCCTTTCCGGGCAGACTATACCAGACGGGCCTGCTTCACGGCGGCCGCGATGAACCCGGCAAACAGCGGATGAGGTTCGAACGGGCGGCTCTTCAGCTCAGGATGGAACTGCACCCCAATGAACCACGGATGATCCGGCCGCTCGACGATTTCCGGCAGGAGACCATCGGGTGACATGCCGGAAAAGACCAATCCGCCCTGCTCAAGCCGCTCCCGGTAGGCCACGTTGACCTCGTAACGGTGGCGATGCCGCTCGCTGATCTCGGTTGTGCCATAGATGCTGGCCACGCGGCTGTTGCCGGCAAGCCTGGCCTGATAGGCGCCAAGCCGCATCGTGCCGCCCAGATCACCACCTTCTGAGCGCTTCTCAAGCCCTTCAGGCGTCATCCATTCGGTGATGATGCCGACCACCGGCTCATCGGTCGGCCCGAACTCGGTCGAAGATGCCCCGGCAATTCCGGCCGTATTGCGGGCGCCCTCGATGCAGGCCATTTGCATACCCAGACAGATGCCGAAGAACGGCACGCCGCGTTCACGGGCGAAGCGAACCGATGCAATCTTGCCTTCGGTGCCGCGCTCTCCGAAACCGCCCGGAACCAGGATCCCATGCAGCGGCTCAAGCGTCGCAGCGATTTCGGCATCGTCCTTTTCGAACAGTTCGGCATCGAGCCACTTGATCCGCACCCTGACGCGGTTGGCCATGCCGCCATGCACCAGAGCCTCGTTGAGCGACTTGTAGGCATCCTGCAAGCCGACATACTTGCCCACGACACCGATCGTTACCTCGCCTTCCGGATTCTGGAACCGGTCCACGATATCGGTCCAGCGCGAAAGATCGGGAAGCGGCGCGCTCAGGCCGAAATGGCGCAGAACTTCGCTATCAAGCCCTTCGGCATGGTATTGCAGCGGAACCGCATAGATGCTTGATGCATCAAGCGCGGGGATGACGGCCGATTTGCGCACGTTGCAGAACTGCGCAATCTTGGCACGCTCGCTTTCCGGAAGCGGTTTTTCGCAGCGGCAAAGCAGAATATCGGGCTGGATACCAAGCCCGGTAAGCTCGCGCACCGAATGCTGCGTGGGCTTGGTCTTGAGTTCGCCCGCCGCCGCGATGTAGGGCACCAGCGTCACGTGGACAAAGCACGTCTGATCGCGGTCGAGATCGTTATGCATCTGCCGCAGGGCTTCGATGAAGGGAAGACCTTCAATGTCGCCCACGGTCCCGCCGATTTCGCACAGCACGAAATCGAGATCCTCGGTATCGGCCTGTGCAAAGTCCTTGATGGCATCGGTGACATGGGGGATCACCTGCACCGTGGCGCCAAGATAGTCGCCGCGCCGCTCCTTGGCGATGATGTCGCGGTAGATGCGGCCCGAAGTGATGTTGTCGGCCTGACGCGCCGAAACGCCGGTAAAGCGTTCGTAGTGACCTAGATCGAGGTCCGTCTCGGCGCCGTCGTCGGTCACATAGACCTCGCCATGCTGATAGGGACTCATGGTCCCCGGATCGACGTTGAGATAGGGGTCGAACTTGCGGATGCGCACGCGGAATCCGCGTGCCTGCAGCAATGCCGCGAGGCTTGCCGCCATGAGTCCTTTGCCGAGCGAGGAGACCACGCCGCCGGTGATGAAAATGTACCGCGCCATGGGAGTCGGGCCTTAGCGTCAGAGGTTGCAATTGCGCAAGCGGTTGCGACTGAAATCGTCGCCGCAATCCACAAGCATGGTTGTGCGGGCGCCGAATCGCCCGCGCGGAATGCCCGGCAGCCACCGCAGGCAGTGGCCGGAAGCACGCCTTAACGGCGCGATAACGCAGTTTATTGCGCGGGCGCGTTGCCGGACGATGCGCCGGAAGGCGCCGCAGGCGCTGCCTCACCCTGCGCGGGTGCAAGCGGATCGGCAGCAGGCGCGTTCTGCACAGGCGCCACGCGCTCAAGCGAGGTGTCGATCTTACGGCCCGACGCGGTCCCTACGGCCAGCGCTGCCAGCGTAATGCTCAGCACCACGAACGCGGTTGCCAGAGTCGTCGTCAGCCGGGTCATGAAGTCTGCCGCACCCCGCGCCGACATGAAACCCGCCGGGCTTCCGCCTACACCCAGACCGCCGCCTTCGGACTTCTGCATGAGGATCACCACGACAAGAAGTGCCGCGACGATCGCCTGGACAATGGTAAGGAAAATGAACAGCGACATCGATCTCTACCTGAAGCGCGCTTGCACGCCGGAACTGGAGGCCATGTAGGCGGGCAAACCTTTCGGTGCAAGCCGCTGGATCACCCGCCAGGCCGTTTGGCGCTCAGGCTTCGCCCGAACCGGCCGCAGCCACGATCGGCAGAAACGTCTCTGCCGTAAGGCTCGCGCCGCCAACAAGAGCGCCATCGACACCCTCGGCCGCCAGCAGTTCGGCAGCATTGGCCGCATTCACCGAACCGCCGTAGAGAATGCGCACCGAGGACCCGGCTTCGCCATAGGCTGCGTTCAGCCGTTCGCGGATGGCCGCATGCATGGCCACAACATCCTCCACCGCTGCCACCCGACCGGTGCCGATGGCCCAGACAGGTTCATAGGCAACGGCAATCCTGCCCAGGGCCAGCGCGTCGGCAAGGCCCTCGCCCTGCGGAAGCGACCGGTCCACCTGCCCGGCAACCACAGCCTCGGCCTTTCCGGCATCGCGCTCGTCCAGCGTTTCGCCAACACAGATGATGACAGCCAGCCCCGCGGCAAGCGCCGCCTCGCCCTTTGCCCTGACAAGCGCGTCACTTTCGCCATGGTCCTTGCGCCGCTCGCTGTGCCCGACGATCACGAAGTCGGCGCCCGCATCAACCAGCATGGCCGGCGAAACGTCGCCGGTATGCGCGCCCTTCGCCTCTGTGTGGCAATCCTGCCCACCAACGCCCATCGCCGTCACGGCCTCGCGCAGGGCGCCGATCAAGGTGAAGGGCGGCGCAAGCGCCACCTGCACGTCGGGATAGCGCCCTGCGGCACGGTCGATCGCGCGGGCCTCGGCCAGCATGGCGCGCGTGCCGTTCATTTTCCAGTTGCCAACGATGTAGGGCCGATGCGGCATGATATTGCGATTCCCCTGAAAATCCGTCTCGCACACAGGGTGCGACTGCGACCAGCGCATTGAGTCGGCGGGCGGCTATCAAACTATGCGTGATTCTGCAAAAGCCTGGATCGAAGGATCGGCACTCGCACCGGCAGAGCAACGCGGGCATTGCGGTGAAGCCGTTTGGCTCCTAAGGCAGGCGCAGTTGGCCTTTGACGGGGCCATGGCCTTATCCGAACAAGAGACGATCGCCCGAAAATGCTCGGTTTTTTCCGCTCCGCGCTAAAGTCCCGCATCGGTGTTGCCGTTGCGCTCGTGTTTCTTGGGCTTATCGCCCTTGCCTTTGCCAGCGCCGATGTGACCGGAAGCGGCTTCGGCGGCATCGCCGGTGGTGACAGGGCGGCCAAAGTCGGCTCCGAGCGGCTGGGAACCGGAGAACTGGCCAAGGCGCTGACCAGTTCGTTCGAGCAGCAGCGGCAGGGCAAGCCCGGGCTGACGATGAAGGATTTTCTCGATGGGGGCGGGCTTGAAACAGTCCTGACCGGGATGACCGACCGGCTCGCGCTGACCGAATGGGGGCGCAAGAACGGCATGCTGGCCAGTGACCGCCTGATCGACAGCGAAATCGTCAAGATCAATGCCTTCCAGGGCGTGGACGGCAAGTTCAGCCAGCAGACCTACGAACAGCTTCTGGCCCAACGCGGACTGACCGACAAGCAGGTGCGCATCGATCTGGGGCAGGGTCTCGTGACCCGGCAAATCCTCCTTCCTGCCGCCTTCGGGGCGCAAATGGCTGGCGAAGCGGTGCAACGCTATGCCGCCCTGCTGACCGAACGGCGCACCGGCACGATCATCACGGTGCCGTCGCTGGCCTTTGCCCCGCCATCCCCGCCCGATGCGAAGACGCTCGAAGCGTTCTACAAGGCCAACCGTTCGCGCTACATGCAGCCTGAGCGGCGCACGATCCGTTATGCGATCGTCGATGAAACCAGCCTGAAGGGCATTCCGGCGCCGACCGAAGCCGAAATAACCGAAAATTACCGCGCAAACACGGCGGTTTATGCCCCATCCGAGCAGCGCAGCGTAACGCAGGTAATCGTTCCGACGGAGGCCGCGGCCAAGGCGCTTCTGGCCGAGGCGAGCGCGAAGGGATCGCTCGATGCCGTCGCTCGCAGCAAGGGACTGGTGGCAAGCCAGCTCAGCGCGCAAACGCCCACGACCCTTGCCAACCAGACGTCCAAAGCCGTCGCCGACGCAGCGTTTGCCGCGGCGCAGGGGGCGTTTGCCGCTCCTGCCAAATCGGGTCTTGGCTGGCATGTGGTGAAGGTCGACAAGGTTGACCGCAATCCCGGAAAGACTCTTGAACAGGCCCGCCCGGAGATCGTGAAGGCCCTTACTCTGGCAAAGCGGCGCAAGGCCCTTTCGGACCTTGCCGCGCAGGCAGAGCAGGAAGTCGATGGAGGAACCGGCCTTGCCGACGTGGCCAAGGCGCTCAATCTCACGCTTGCGACCACGCCGCCGCTGCGTGTGGATGGTTCGGTTCACGGCAAGCCGGGCGAACGCGTGGCTGAAGGTATCGCTCCGCTGGTACAGGCCGCGTTTGCGATGGAACGCGAAGGCGAAGCCCAGCTTGCCGAGTTGAAGGCCGGCGAACAGTTCGCCATTTTCGATGTCGGTGAAATCACGCCTGCAACCCCGGCACCGCTTGACGCCATCCGCGATGCGGTGATGCGCGACTGGGCAGTCGATCAGGGCGCCGCCAAGGCCAAGCAGGCTGCCGACAAGATCCTTGCCGCTCTCAACAAGGGCACCCCCCTTGCCGAGGCGATGAAGCTGGCCGGAGCGGCCCTTCCCGCGCCGCAGGCGGTTGACCTTCCGCGTCAGGCGCTCACGCAGATGAAGGGGCAGGTTCCGGCCCCCCTCGCCCTCATGTTTGCCATGGCAAAGGGCAGCAACAAGCGCCTTGAAGGCGCCGACAACGCAGGCTGGTATGTAGTGACGCTCAAGGACATCGTGCCGGGTGACGTAAAACGCTCGGACCCGGTCTTCACGCAGGCTTCGCGCGAGTTCAGCGACGATGTCGGAGCAGAGTATGCCGAACAGTTCCGTCTCGCCATCCGCAGGGACATTGGCGTGGAGCGCAATCAGGCGGGCATCACCGCTGTTCGCAACCAGTTGACCGGCGCCAACGCGCAGTAATCCGCCCGCAGTGACGAACGAAGCCGACTGATGAGCCCGACCGACATTATGACCCGGACCGAGCGCGATGCGGTGGAAAACCGCGACGAAGCGCTTGCCCTGCTCTCGCAAGGCAAGCCTGCGCTGATCTGGCGCAAGCTGATTGTCGATACGGAAACCCCGGTTGGTGCAGCGCTCAAGCTGATGGAAAGCGGGCGCGGTGATTTCCTTCTCGAATCCGTGCAGGGTGGCGAGGTCCGCGGACGCTACAGCCTGCTGGGGATAGACCCCGATCTCGTCTTTCGCGCCACCGGCACGCAGGCCGAGATCAACCGGATCTGGCGGCACGACAAGGCCGCCTTTGCGCCGCTGACCGGCGATGCCCTGTCAGAACTGCGCGCCCTTGTCGCAGCCTGCCGGATCGACGTTCCCGCAGCGCTGCCGCCCGCGCTTGCCTGTCTTGTCGGCTATTTCGGTTACGAGACGATCGGCCTTGTCGAGAAACTCCCGCGCGCCGCGCCGAGCGATCTTGTCCTGCCGGACATGCTGTTTACCCGCCCTACCGTGGTCATGGTCTTCGATCGTCTGTCGGACGAGCTTTTTGCCATCGCGCCGATATGGGCTGAAGGGGGCAACCCGCAGCATCTGCTCGAAGCGGCCGCCGAACGCATCGACAACGCCTTGCGCAGGCTGGGCGATCCGGCACCGGCCGACGCCCGGCTTGCCCAGAGCATCGACATCAGCCCGCAGCCGGTCATGGCCGCGGCCGACTATGCGCGGATGGTGACGCGGGCGAAGGACTACATCGAGGCTGGCGACATCTTTCAGGTGGTTCTTGCCCAGCGCTTTACCACACCTTTCCCGCTTCCGCCGGTCGCGCTCTACCGTGCCCTGCGCCGGGTCAACCCATCACCGTTCCTTTATTTTCTCGACATGCCGGGCTTTGCCCTGACCGGCTCCAGCCCGGAAATCCTCGTCCGTATCCGCAATGGCGAAGTTACCATCCGTCCGATCGCCGGAACCCGCCCGCGCGGCAAGACCGCCGAGGAAGACCGTGCCAACGAGGAATCGCTGCTTGCCGATCCCAAGGAACGCGCCGAACACCTCATGCTGCTCGATCTTGGCCGCAACGACGTAGGAAGGGTGGCAAAAGCCGGCACCGTCAAGGTGACGGAAAGCTACACGGTCGAACGCTACAGCCACGTGATGCACATCGTCTCGAACGTGGTCGGCCAGCTCGACACGAGCCGCGCCGACAGTGTCGATGCTCTCTTTGCGGGTTTTCCCGCTGGCACGGTCAGCGGCGCACCCAAGGTCCGCGCCTGCGAGATCATCGCAGAGCTGGAGCCGGAAACCCGCGGCGCTTATGCGGGCGGGGTCGGCTATTTCGCTCCCGATGGGTCGGTCGACAGTTGCATCGTCCTGCGCACCGGCATCCTCAAGGATGGGGTGCTCCACGTTCAGGCAGGAGCAGGCATCGTCGCGGATTCCGACCCGGCCTACGAACAGCGCGAATGCGAGGCCAAGAGCGGCGCGCTCTTCGCTGCCGCGCGCGAGGCGATCCGTGTCGCCACACAGGCCAAGTTCGGGCAGTAGGCAGCCATGATCCTCGTCATCGACAATTACGACAGTTTTACCTGGAACCTCGTCCATTACCTGATGGAGATGGGCGCGGAGGTTGAGGTCGTGCGCAATGATGCGCTCAGCGCCGATCAGGCGATCAGATCCGGCGCGCAAGGGTTCCTGCTATCGCCCGGTCCCTGCACGCCGAACGAGGCCGGTATCAGCCTCGATCTGGTAGGCGCGGCGGCCGATGCGGGGCTGCCCTTGCTGGGGGTCTGCCTTGGGCACCAGTCCATCGGGCAATACTTTGGCGGCAAGGTGGTGCGCGGCGGGCTGATGCACGGCAAGACTTCCCCGGTCACGCACGATGGCACCGGCGTTTTCGAAGGGCTGCCCAGCCCGTTCATCGCCACGCGCTATCACTCCCTGATCGTGACGGACATTCCCGATTGCCTTGCGGTCAACGCGCAGTCGGACGATACGCACGTCATGGGCTTTCGCCATGTCTCGCTGCCGATCCACGGCGTGCAGTTCCACCCTGAAAGCATCGCCACCGAGCACGGCCATGCCATGATCGGCAATTTCCTGAAGCTGTGCGGTATCAGCACCAATCCGGTTCCGGCATGATGCGGCTGCCGTCGCCTGCGCAACCGCTTGAGGAAGCCGAAGCCGAGGAAGCCTTCGGCGCGATCCTTGATGGCACCGTGGGCGACGAAGACATCGCGCAATTTCTGGTTGCCCTGTCCGACCGTGGCGAGACGGCAGGCGAAATTGCCGGTGCCGCGCGCGCCATGCGCGCCCGCATGATCCCGATCAGCGCTCCGGCCAATGCCATGGATGTGTGCGGCACGGGTGGAGACGGCCATCATACGCTCAACGTATCCACTGCGGTCAGCCTCGTCGTGGCCGCGTGCGGCGTGCCCGTGGCCAAGCACGGCAACCGCGCCGCCAGTTCCAAGGCCGGGGCGGCCGATACACTCGAAGCGCTTGGCCTGAACCTCGATCGTGCGGCCGAAACGGCGGAGAGCACGCTCAACGATCTGGGCATCTGTTTTCTGTTTGCCGCGCGGCACCATCCGGCCATGGGCCGCATCATGCCCATCCGCAAGGCGCTGGGGCGGCGCACGATCTTCAACCTCATGGGGCCGCTTGCCAACCCGGCAGGCGTGCGCCGTCAGCTTGTGGGCATTGCCCGCCCGGCCTATGTGCCCATCTATGCCGACGCGCTGAGCCGCCTTGGCACCGACCACGCGATGGTCGTCTCCGGCGACGAGGGCCTTGACGAACTCAGCCTAGCGGGCGGCAACGAACTGACCGAAGTGCGCGGCACCAATCTTGCCATGCGCCGCGTCCACCCGGCCGACGCCGGGCTGGGGCGCGCGCCTGTCGACGCGATCCGGGGCGGCGATCCGGCGCACAACGCCGCCGCCCTGCGCGCATTGCTGCTGGGTGAGGAAGGCCCTTACCGCGATGCCGTCCTGTTCAATGCCGCGGCCGCCCTGATCGTGGCGGGCGAGGCGCGCGATTGGCATGAAGGGGTCGAGGAGGCCGCGGAGGCGATCGACAAGGGCCTTGCCAACGCCTTGCTCAACTGTTGGATCGCGGCGCTTCAGTAAGTCCCCGCCCCGTGAAATCCTGCGACAAGACACGCCTGAAGGTGCCGCAATGACCGATATGCTGACCGAAATCTGCGATACGAAACGCGCCGAAGTCGCCGCCCGCAAGGCCGCCGTATCCACCGCCGATCTTGCCGCCCGCGCCAGCGCGCAGGGTGCGCCGCGCGGGTTCGAGGCGGCACTGCGCGCGAAGGCCGCCACCGGTTATGCCCTTATCGCCGAAATCAAGAAGGCCAGCCCTTCCAAGGGCCTGATCCGCAACGATTTTCAGCCCGCGGCCCATGCCCGTGCCTATCAGGCAGGCGGCGCCACCTGTCTCTCGGTCCTCACCGACACCCCCTATTTTCAGGGGCACGAGGACTATCTTGTCGAAGCCCGGTCGGCTTGCACCCTCCCGGTCATCCGCAAGGATTTCATGGTCGATCCGTGGCAGTGCCTTGAAGCGCGCGCAATGGGCGCCGATGCCATTCTCATCATCGCAGCCTGCCTGTCTGACCAGCAGATGGCGGAAATTGAAGCAGCGGCCCTTGAACAGGGGATGGACGCACTTGTCGAAGTGCATGACGAACAGGAAATGGAGCGGGCCAGCCGCCTGAAATCGCGGCTGATCGGCGTCAACAACCGCGATCTCAAGCGCTTTGTCACCGATCTTGCGACAACAGAACGTCTTGCTCCGCTCACCCCCGATGGCGCGCTGCTGGTCAGCGAAAGCGGCATCAACACCCATGCCGATCTTCAACGCATCGAAAGGTGGGGCGCGCGCACGTTCCTTGTGGGCGAAAGCCTGATGCGTCAGGATGATGTGGAGGCGGCCACGCGAGCATTGCTGGGCGGCTGACACCGCCCGGCACGCCAGCGTTCAGGCCGGGCGTTCAGGCCGGGCTGACCACGCGCCGGTAAAGGTGCCATGTCGCATGGGCCAGCACCGGCAGCACCACCAGCAGCCCAAGAAACAACGGAAGCAGCGCAACCAGCAGCAGCGCCGCGATCACGGCTGCCCAGACCAGCATGACAAAGCCGTTGCAGCGGATAGTGGCAAGGCTGGTGATGATCGCGGTCAGGAAGTCCACCTCGCGGTCGACCAGCATCGGCAGGCTGATGACGGTTATGGCATAGAAGGCCAGCGCCATGATTGCGCCAACCATGGTGCCCACGACGAGCATGGCGATGCCTGCCGTGGTGCCGAAAAGCGCCAGTGATTCGGTGCCGATCCCGGATTCGGCGAGAAAGATCGCGAAGATGCCATGGGCCACCATGAGCCAGAAGCCGAATGCCACAAACACGATCACGCCCATCGAAATGATCTGCTCGTCCCCGCGCCCGCGCAGCGCGCCAAGCACGGCCGCCCAGCGCATCGGCTCGCCGCTTTCCCGCCGTCGGCTCACTTCGTAAAGTCCCACGGCCACGAACGGCGCGAGCAGGGGAAAGCCCGCTGCCGCAGGCACCAGCCACGCCACCTGCCCGCCGCGAAACAGCACCGCCCAGATGAGCAGGCCCGCCACGACATAGATCCCGCCGAAGAACAGCCCGAAAACCGGACAGGCCGCAAAATCGCGCCAGCCCGCCAGAAGCGCCGCGCGCAGATCCTGAAGCGCGAGATCCCGCGCCACAGTTACCGGCGCAACCGGCGAACGCGCCCCTTCCTGAACCACCTCACCCATGGCCCAAACTCCTGCAATCCAATCCCGGTGCAAAAGGTGCGGCAATTGTGATCCAAGGGCAAGCGCGACTGACCGGCGATGAACGGCCCGCGGTCGGACGGCACCCTAAAGTTCACGCAGGGCCTGGGCCGGCCGCGTGCGCAGCAGGCCAAGCGAGCCGCCCACCGCAAGAGCCATGATCAGCCCCACGCCCGCCGCCAGCACGCCCAGAATGCGCGGCCAGTCCGGCAACCAGTCGAACTCGAACAGCCAGACCACGATGGCCCACGCCACCCCGCTCCCCAGAAGCAGCGCCAGCAGCGCAAGGATGGCGCCCAGCAGCAGGTATTCGGCCAGAAGCAAGGCCAGAAGCTGCCTGCGGCTTGCCCCCAGCACCCGCAGGATCACGTTGTCATAGGTCTTTCGCTCACGCGCGGCGGCGATCGCACCTGCCAGCACCGCCATGCCGGAAAGCACCGCAACGCTCGCCGCTGCAAGAATGGCCGTGCTCATCTGGCCGAGAATTGCGCGTGCCTGCCCCAGCACCGGACCGATCTCGATCACCGAACTGGAAGGCAGCGCCTTTACCAGACCGCCAAGGATGGCCGCGCGCGTCGCGGCGATCTTTTCGCCTTCGGGCAGGCTGATCGTGGCGGCAAGGTTGTGCGGCGCATCGGCAATGGCATTCGGGCTGAACACGAGCACATAGTTGAAGCCCATGTTCTCCCAGTCGATCCGGCGGAAGGAAGCAATCCGCGCGCTGCGCTCAACCCCCAGAATGGAAACGGATATCCGGTCGCCAAGTCTCAGGTCCAGCGCGGCGCGCAGATCATCGTCAACCGATACCAGCGGTTCGCCCGCATAGTCCCTTGGCCACCACTGCCCCTCGGTCAGGACATTTCCCTGCGGAACTTCGTCGGCATAGGTAAGGCCCCGGTCCCCGCGCAGGGGCCATGCGTTTTCCGGGATCTCCTTGAGATCGGCAACCCGCGTCATCCGGCCTTCCGGACCATAGGCGACGATGCTTCCGCGAAGCGCCGGAACCTTGCGGATTTCCGCGTCCGGTGCCGCGGAACGGATGATCGCATCGAAAGCCGCAACCCTCTCCTGCGGCAGATCGAGAACGAAATAGTCGGGCGCCCGGTTCGGCACGCGGCGCACGATATTGCCATCAAGACTCGTCTGGACCGCCGCGAGCAGCACGAACGCCGATAGACCGAAGCCAAGTGCCACGACCAGCGCCGATGTCTGCGCGCCGGGGCGGTGGAGATTGGCAAGCGCCATGCGGGAAATCGCACCTCTCGGCCGGGGCAAGTGCGCTGCGATCCGGGCGATTGCCCAGCCCAGCCCCGATAGCAGAAGAAACAGCGCGGCCGCTCCGCCAAGAAAGCCCGCGGCAAGGAGTTTCTGCGGCGCAGTCAGCACGGCCAATGCCGCAATTCCCCCCAGCCCGGCGACGACCGGCAACAGGGCGCCGCGCCAGCCCCCCGCCAGAGGGCTGATCCGCGCCCGCATCAGCGCCATGGCCGGAAACGCGCGTGCGCGCACGAGCGGCGGGGCAGCAAAGGTCAGTGCGATCAACGCCCCGTAGGCCGCCGCCACGGCCAGCGCGGGAACATCGACGACAAGACCCGTCTCGACCGGAAGCAGCCCCTGCAAGGCCCTTCCGATCAGGGGGGTCACGCTCACCCCGATGACCAGCCCGGCCAGGATCGCCAGCGCCGAGGCCACGGCAAGTTGCAAAAGATAGATGCGTGCGATGTCCCGGCTCGATGCGCCAAGGATCTTCAGCGTTGCGATGGAGCCGCGCCGCGCTTCGAGATAGGAATTGACTCCGTTGCCGATACCGATGCCCGCAATCGCCAGTGCCGCCAGCGCCACCAGCACCAGAAACTGGCCCATGCGCGAAACGAACCGGTCCAGACCCGGCGATGCCTTCTCCCGCGTGCGCACTTCATACCCGGCGAGCGGAAAACGCGCCTTGATGCCCTCGCCCAGCGCCGCAGGATCGGCCCCGTCAGCAAGCCGCAACCGCAACTTCCATCGCACCATCGAACCGGGCTGCACCAGCTTGGAGGCTTCGAGCGCTTCGCGGCTGATGATGACAGTAGGCCCCAGCGAGAAACCTTCGGCCAGTCTGTCCGGTTCGGCGGCAATGATGCCCCCAACCTTGAGCGATGCTTCCCCCACAAGCAGCGCGTCGCCCATCTTCACACCAAGCCGATCGGCAACGCCCGGTGCAATCCATGCCGTCATGCCCGTGGGCGCGCCCGCTTCGCGGACCGTGGCCGCTGATGCGCTGTCCTGAAGCGTGAAACGGCCATAAAGCGGCCAGCGGGCGTCAACAGCCTTCAGTTCCACAGGCGTGGTGCGGGTCTGCTCGCCCGGCAAACGTGCCATGGCCTGAAGCCTCGCGCCTTCGGAAAGCTCGCCCAGCGCGGCAATCGCGGCCCGCTCCTCAGGCGCTGGCGTGCGCGCGGCAAGCGTGAACTCCAGGTCGGCGCCAAGCATTTCCCTCCCGCGCGCAACCAGTTCGCGCTCGATCGCGCCGGTCAGCGTGCCGATTGCCGCCAGCGCCGCAGTGCCCAGCACCAGACAGACCAGCAGCAGCCGCAGACCCTTGAACCGCCAGTCCAGCCCGCGCCGTGCGATTCGCCAAGCCGCGCGCCACGTCAGCGCCGAGTCCGCGGCCTCGCTCATGCGGCAGGGTCCGATCCACTGTCCGATACGATCCTGCCATCTGCCAGACGCACGATCCGGCTGCACCGTGCTGCCAGCGCTTCGTCGTGCGTCACCATGATGAAAGTGGCACCCGCATCGCCAGCGCGGGCGAAAAGAAGATCCGCCACCGCTTCGCCGGTTGCATGGTCAAGGTTACCGGTCGGCTCGTCGGCAAAGAGGATGGCGGGGCGCGGAGCGAGCGCGCGGGCAATCGCCACGCGCTGCTGCTCACCCCCGGAAAGCTGCGCCGGATAGTGGTGAAGACGATGCCCCAGCCCAACCGCCGCAAGCTCGGCCTCGGCCCGCGCCATGGCATCCTCGATTCCGGCCAGCTCAAGCGGTGTCGCCACGTTCTCGACAGCGGTCATCGTGGGCAGGAGATGGAACGCCTGAAGCACGATGCCGATACGCCCCCGCCGCGCGGCCGCAAGGCCATCTTCATCCAGCGCCGCAAAATCGGCACCTGCCACATGAAGACTGCCGCTGCTCGCGCGCTCAAGTCCGGAAAGGATGGCCAGCAACGACGATTTGCCCGAACCCGAAGGCCCAAGTAGCGCCAGTGCCTCGCCGGACATGACGCGTAGATCGATGCCGCGCAGGATGTCCACCCTCGCCTCGCCAGTTCCAAGCGAAAGCGTGAGGGCGGAAGCGGTGATGACCGGAAGAGGAGAACTTGTCACGGGCCTCAGGTGGCATAGATTGGTTGCAGCGTGCAACCGGCACTTGGGTGCGCGCCGAAGGAGTTTCAATGCGCGTCGCAACCCTGATTTCCACCCTTTTTGCCTGCACCCTGATCGCGGCCTGTTCCTCGAACAGCGCGCAGGATCCCCAGGGTGCCGCTTCTGCCGCAGCGCGCGCGGCGCCCGTTCCGGCCGATGCGCCCGTCATTCTCGCTTTTGGCGACAGTCTCTATGCAGGATACAACCTGCAACCGGGCGAAGGCTTTCCGCCAAGGCTGGAAGCGGCACTCAATGCGGCTGGAACGCCCGCGCGGGTGGTCAATGCCGGGGTCTCTGGCGACACCACTGCGGCGGCACGGCAAAGGCTTGCATTCACGCTCGACAACCAGCCGGTAAAGCCCGCACTGGCGCTGGTCGGGCTCGGCGGCAACGACATGCTGCGCGGCCTTCCCCCTGAGGAAACCCGTGCCAATCTCGATGCCATTCTCGACGAGTTCGACAAGCGGAAAATCCCCGTGGTGCTGACAGGAATGCTCGCTGCGCCCAATCTGGGAGAGGACTATACCCGCCGCTTCAACCCGATCTGGCCAGAGCTTGCCAAGAAGCACAAGGCGGGCCTCGTGCCCTTCTTCCTTGAACCGGTGCTGGGCAATCGCGCGCTCATGCTTGAGGACAACATTCATCCCAATGCCGAAGGGGTGAACCGGATCGTCGCGGCAACGCAGGAACAGATTGCCAGGGCGCTCAAAGAGGCAACAGCCAAGGCGCAGTAAGCTGCCGAAGTCATGCGGAAGCCTTGAAAAGCTGCCACGATCCGGCCATTGCGGCCATGCGGCACACGCCGTTCAGCCAACCCAGATGCGCCACCGAGAGGACGGGATGAGCGGATTGAGCCACATTGATGCCGCCGGAACAGCCCGCATGGTGGACACCGGCGGCAAGCCCGAAACCCGGCGCGTGGCCATCGCCCGCGGCATGATCCGGATGAGCGCGGAAGCGCTGGCGGCGGTGCAATCGGGCAATGGCCCGAAGGGGGAAGTGCTGGGCCCGGCAAGAGTTGCCGGAATCATGGCTGCCAAGCGGACGGGCGACCTCATCCCGCTCTGCCATCCGCTTGCGCTCGATGCGGTGAATATCGATTTCGCGTTCGGCAGTGGCTGCGTGGAATGCACCGCCACGGCATCGCTTACCGGAAAGACCGGGGTCGAGATGGAAGCGCTCACTGCCGTGTCCCTCGCGCTCCTGACGATTTACGATATGGCCAAGGCGCTGGACAAGGGCATGGTGATCGAAGGCATTCGCCTGATCGAAAAGCGCGGCGGAAAGTCCGGCGTCTGGCGACTTGAGGAATGAGAGCGCCGCCCCTCCCCCTTGCCGAAGCGCAGGCACGGCTGCTGGCGCTTGCCCCGTCCCTGCCCGTGGAGGAGCGCAAGGTGGCAGACTGCCTGGGCCACTATCTTGGTGCGCCGCTGCGCGCACGGCGAATGCAGCCCGCCGCGCCGCTTTCCGCCATGGACGGCTATGCCTTGCGCAGCGCCGATCTGCCGGGGCCGTGGCGCATCATTGGCGAAAGTGCGGCCGGCCATCCCTTTGGCGGAACGGTCGGCACGAACGAGGCGGTGCGGATCAGCACCGGCGCAATCGTTCCCGAAGGCGCGGACATGGTCCTGCTTCAGGAAGATGCCGAACGTCTGGACCAGGACCTGCGCCTTGCCGGAGAGCAGCCATCGCCCCCGACCCGGCACGTTCGCCCGGCCGGCATGGACTTCGGGAAAGACACCATCCTGCTTGATACTGGCGAACGTCTGGGGCCGGCGCAGATCGCGCTTGCCATCGCGGGCGGGCATGCCGTCCTGCCGGTTCGGCGGCGGCTGAGGCTCACGGTCATCGACAGCGGCGATGAACTGGTTGCACCAGGACAGATGCCCCAGGCCCACCAGATCCCGGCAAGCAATGGTCCCATGCTCTGCGCCATGGCAGGGGCGCTGCCGGTCGATGTCCGTCACATCGGTCCGGTGCCAGACCGGGTCGAAGCGCTCGTCGCGGCCATCGAAAGCTCGCCGGACGCGGACATCATCGTCACCAGCGGCGGCGTTTCGGTGGGCGATCACGACATGGTGCGCCCGGCGCTGGCAAGGCTTGGCGCCTCGACCGATTTCTGGCGCGTCGCGATCAAGCCCGGCAAGCCGCTGCTGGTTGCCCGGCGTGATAGCAAGATCATTCCGGGCCAGATCATCCTGGGATTGCCCGGAAATCCCGCTTCAGCCTTCGTGACGGCATTCCTGTTCCTTTTGCCGCTGCTGCGAGCAGCGCTTGGCGCGAAGGCGCCATTGCCGCATCCGGTCACGGCACGTCTTTCGACCCAGATGGACAGGGGCGGCGGGCGCATGGAGTTCCTTCGCGCCTGCTGGGACGGAGCAGGCGTAAGCCTTCTGCCTTTGCAGGATTCGGGCGCGCTTTCGCCGCTGGCGCGGGCCAATGCGCTGGTCATGCGCCCTGCCATGGCAGAGCCGCTCGCCCCTGGAACAGATGTTCCGGTCTTCCTGCTCGAAAATGGCGGTATTGCTTGACGCGCTGATCAAAGTTGCTTATCCGTTCCGCATTCGTTCGCCGGTTAACGCAAATGTTCCGGCATGGGTAAGCGCCGCGATTTCGCCGGAAGTCGCTTTTGCGGAAGGTGCCGCCAATGTTGACACGCAAGCAGCATGACCTGCTCATGTTCATCCAGACCCGGCTTGAGGAAACCGGCATATCCCCTTCGTTCGAGGAAATGAAGGAAGCGCTCGATCTCAAGTCGAAGTCCGGTGTGCACCGGCTCATCTCCGCGCTGGAAGAACGCGGCTTCATCCGCCGCTTGCCCAATCGCGCGCGCGCGCTGGAAGTTCTGCGCCAGCCCGAAAGCGCGGTTGGCAAGGCTGCGGCTGCACCCCGTGAAGCCGCTGGTTCGATGGTCTCGGCAACATCCCTGCGGGCATCGCCGAAGCCTGCTCCAACGCCTGCCAATGATATCATCGAACTGCCGCTGCACGGCAAGATTGCCGCCGGCGTGCCGATCGAGGCACTGGAAACAACGGCAACTTTGCCGGTACCGGCCGCTCTGCTTGGCGCAGGGGAGCATTATGCGCTGGAGGTTTCCGGCGATTCGATGATCGAAGCGGGGATTTTCGACGGCGATTATGCCCTGGTCCGCAAGACCGATGTCGCCCGCGACGGCGAGATCGTGGTTGCGCTGGTGCGGGGTGAGGAAGCAACGCTCAAGTTCCTCCACCGCGAGAAGGGCATGATCCGCCTTGACCCGGCAAATGCGGCCTATGATCCCCAGTTCTACCGGCCCGAAGAAGTCGCGGTTCAAGGCAAGCTCGCCGGGCTTCTTCGCCGCTACCACTGATCCGCGTTCCCGGCCGCGTGAAGCGCTCCCGCGCGGCGTGACCGACAGCAGAAGGACCGGGCGTTCGGAGGTGGGCAAGCGATCCGGTTGCCCAAATGCCCCTGCCCCCGACTGTCCGCTCGCCGGGAATGAGCCTGCCCTTCTGCGGTGGTTGCTGTAGGCTTGCCCTGCGGCCGTTGCTTCGTGGCGGAACGCTTTTCAGGCGGTGGCCACGGATACCAGCCATGGCAGCCTTGCGTTTGAGACACAGTGCGCAGCGAAAGTTCGGCGACGCTGAAGGGCAATGCTCTGTGGCCTCGCGTTGAGTCCACTGCGCTTTTCAATCCTTCCGAGCCAAGGCCAAGGCTGATGGCTAGCCCGCCGGACCGGGCAAGGAAGGCCCTGTCTGCCTTGAGCAGACGGGGGCGGCAACTTGCAGGCAGGCGGCGATCCGAGATCACGATGTCGGATTTCTCGCAGGCCGCAGCAAGCGCCAGGTCATCGACGTAATTCGCTGACCGCGAAAGGAGCAGGGCAAGATAGCGCTGCCTGCCTGCACCATCCTTGCGGACCAGAACGGCGCTGCAGAAATCCTCCGAACAGCGCGCTCCTGACCATTCGTCCATCGCTCGCACTTCTCCGGCAATTCCCGCGGATTCGCGCAAGTTTTCGCTGACGTATTCACTGCGGCCATTGCGCAGCACGATCAGTTCGGGCCTTGCGGTATCATCCTGTGCGCCTCTTGCAACCATACCGTGCACGCGCCTGGCCGCAGTGGTCGTCGCCCCGGCAGTAGCAGCCTCGCGCAATGCGAGAAGGCCGACATGCCGGCCATCGCCGGTCACGAGGATATCGGGCACTGGCGCCAGAACCATGCCTGCGACTGCCACCGCAGCGGGCAAGGCGCCCCAATAGCGGACCGGCCCGGTCCAGAGCGCCAGCCACAGCATACCACCAATGAAGATGACAAATGCCGATGGCGCGCTCGCGGGAAGCATTGCGGCGGCACCGGGTTGCGATGCAACGAGGTGGGCCAGAGCCAGCAATGCTTCAAGGCTTTTGCCCGCAAACCACCAGACCGGCGCGCCGCCGCCAACAAGGTCCAGCATCAGTGCCAACCCGACAAGCGGCATGATGACAAACGTCGTGAGCGGAATGGCGATCACGTTGGCCAGTGCGCCGTAAACGCCCGCACGGTGAAAGTGGAACAGGCCGATCGGCATGAGAGCCATTTCGATCACCACACCGGTTGCCAGAAGCAGGACCGGGCCGCGCAGCAGCCTTGCCACTGGACCATGATCGTCCCGCGCGAGAAAGCTGCGGACCGGGGCTGCCGAATGGAATGCAATGATGGCGATGACGGCGGCAAAGCTCATCTGGAAACTGGGGCCGAGCAGCGCCTCCGGCCAGAACAGCATCACGATCATGGCCCCGGCAGCAACCATCCGCAACGACAGGGGATCACGGCCAAGCGCGAGCGCAGCCAGAACCAGCAGCGCACCGATACAGGAACGGATCGTAGGAACCTCTGCCCCCGTCAGCAGGGTATAGGCGACGCCTGCAAGAGCGCCGCAAAGCGCGGCGGCAATCGGCACGCGGATCCTGAGTGCGATCCATGGCACAAGCGCCAGAAGGCGCGCCACCAGCCAATACACCGCGCCAACCAGCGCGCTGACATGCAGGCCGCTGATCGAGAGCAGATGCGTGAGCCCGGCATCGCGCATCGCCTCTTCGTCGCCACGGGCAATCGCGCCGCGATCTCCGCTTGCCAGCGCTGCAGCTATGGCGCCCGGCGATCCGGACAGACTGGCCCGCACATGCGCTGCAAGCGATCGCTGGAGCTTGCGCAGGGCAAGACCATCGGGCGACGGACTGATGACCGCCACCTTGCCGAGCACGGTTCCGGTTGCGGCGATCCCATCGAACCAGGCGGTTCGCGCAAAGTCGTATCCGCCCGGAAGCATGGGCGGGGCGGGCGGCATCAAACGGGCGCGCAGACGCAGAACCGCACCTTCGGCAATCTCAGGCCCGTCCTCGACATCGGCGAGATTGACCCTGACCCGCACCGGACGGGCGAACTCTGCCAGACGAACCTGCAAGAGAAGCCGCGTCCTGCCCCTGGCCGGCTCCTCGCGCCGCTCCAGCAGGATTGCGTGAAGATCCGCTACCGCCGGACGCGCGATTCCGGGCTGGCCGACCAGCGCAGATTTCGTCCAGATCGTGGCGCAGCCCGCGCCGATCATGATTGCCATGCCGAAGAGGGCAAGGCGAAGATGCGGCCAGCGCACCGCATTCACACCCAGCACTGCCGCAAGCGCCATGCCCGAAAGCGCGCCCAACAAAGACAGCCAATGCCAGACCGTGGGCAATGCGATCCATGCAAGGATGCCGGCGGCAAAGCCGACGACGAGCCACAATCCACGCTCGAACGGATGCCGTTCAAGGAAATGATCGGCACGATCAAGCATGCTGGACAATCGCCGCAGGATGCCGCAATGCCGCGCGCGTCCGGCCGGGGCAAAGCCCGGATCGGCGGCGGAACGTTCTGCCGCAGGTCCAACTGCCGCCGGGGACGCCATGACATTCACAGGGAAGGAAAGCGCGGCCGATGGCAAGCGCCAGTGATACCGTTTCTGCAGGATCGCCCGCCAAGGGGCATGTCGTCACGCGCTTTGCGCCATCGCCCACCGGCTTCCTGCACATTGGTGGCGCCCGCACCGCGCTGTTCAACTGGCTCTATGCCCGCCACCACGGCGGCAAATACCTTCTGCGCATCGAGGATACCGATCGGGCCCGATCCACTGACGAGGCCATCGCGGCAATCTTCGACGGGCTGAACTGGCTGGGTCTGGGTGGAGACGAGGCGCCCGTTTTCCAGTTTGCGCGCTCTGCCCGCCACGCCGAAGTTGCCCATGCCCTGCTTGAAGCTGGCCATGCCTATCGCTGCTATCTGACCCCGGAAGAACTGGCGCAGCGCCGAGAGAAGGCCCAGGCCGAGCGTCGCCCGTTTCGCATCGACAGCGAATGGCGCGATGCGACGCCCGATCAGTGGCCGCACGACGCGCCATATGTCGTGCGAGTCAAGGCCCCGCGCGATGGCGAGACGACCATAGCCGATCAGGTGCAGGGCGCGATCACGGTCCAGAATACGGAACTGGATGATTTCGTCATCCTGCGTTCGGATGGAACGCCCACCTACATGCTGGCCGTGGTGGTCGACGACCACGACATGGGCGTGACCCACGTGATCCGTGGCGACGACCATATCAACAACGCCTTCCGGCAGCTTGTGGTAATCCGCGCGATGAACGCGATCGAAGGCGACTGGCCCGATCCGGTTTATGCGCACATTCCGCTGATCCATGGGGCGGACGGCGCGAAGCTTTCAAAGCGTCACGGGGCGCTCGGCGTCGATGCCTACCGCGATGAAATGGGGCTTCTACCCGAAGCGGTGTTCAACTACCTGCTGCGTCTGGGCTGGGGCCATGGCGACGAGGAGATCATCAGCCGCGAACAGGCCGTGGAGTGGTTCGACATCGCCGATGTGAACAAGGGCGCTTCCCGGTTTGACATCAAGAAGCTGCTCAACCTGAACGGGCACTACCTGCGCGAGGCAAACGATGCCCGCCTTGCCGGGCTGGTGGCGCCGCGACTGGCGGCTGCCGAACCCGGTTTCTCCTCCGAAACCGGGCTTGATCTCCTGACACGGGCCATGCCGGTCCTCAAGATCCGGGCGGCCGATCTCAACGAACTTGCCGCCGGGGCGGCATTCCTGTTCGCCCGGCGTCCACTCGCCATGACGGAAAAGGCCGCCGCGCTTCTCACCGAAGAAGCAAAGGCGCTCCTGGCCCAGGTCGTTGCGGCGCTGGAAGCCGAAAACGGCTGGACAACCGAGGGGCTGGAGGCCACGGTAAAACAAATGGCCGAGGAGCTTGGGACAGGTTTGGGCAAGATCGCCCAACCGTTGCGCGCAAGCCTGACGGGACAGACTACCTCGCCGGGTATTTTCGACGTATTGGCCCTGCTCGGGAAGGACGAATCGCTGGCGCGCATTCGCGATCAGTTGGTTTGACCGTGGGCAGGGCTTTGTAAGGGCACAAGAAAAAGGAGAGCTTAGGCGTGAGCGACAATCAGGCTTCGTTGACGGCAGGAGGCAAGTCCCTCGACATGCCGATCAAAAGCGGCACGATCGGACCCGACGTAATCGATATCCGCAAGCTCTATGCACAGACCGGGATGTTCACCTATGACCCCGGCTTCACCTCGACGGCAAGCTGCGATTCCGCACTGACCTATATCGATGGCGATGAAGGCGTTCTGCTTCATCGCGGCTATCCCATCGGCCAGCTGGCCGAACATTCCAGCTTCATGGAAGTCAGCTATCTTCTGCTCAACGGCGAGTTGCCCAGCCAGCAGGAACTTGCCGATTTCAGCCGCACCATCACCCGGCACACCATGCTGCACGAGCAGCTTTCCACCTTCTATCGCGGCTTCCGTCGCGATGCGCACCCGATGGCGATCATGTGCGGCGTGGTGGGCGCGCTTTCGGCCTTCTATCACGACAGCACCGACATTTCCGATCCGCAGCACCGCAAGATCAGCTCGCACCGACTGATCGCCAAGATGCCGACCATCGCGGCCATGGCCTACAAGTATTCGGTGGGGCAGCCTTTCGTCTATCCCGACAACAAGCTGTCCTACACCGGCAATTTCCTGAAGATGACTTTTGGCGTCCCGGCCGAGGAATACGAAGTGATTCCGGAAGTCGAAAAGGCACTGGACCGGATCTTCATCCTCCACGCCGACCACGAACAGAACGCATCGACCTCGACCGTGCGTCTGGCCGGTTCTTCGGGCGCCAACCCGTTTGCCTGCATCGCGGCGGGCATCGCCTGCCTGTGGGGCCCGGCACACGGCGGGGCCAATGAAGCCGCGCTCAACATGCTGAAGGAAATCGGCACGCCCGACCGCATCCAGCATTACATCGAGCGCGCCAAGGACAAGAACGATCCGTTCCGCCTGATGGGCTTCGGCCACCGCGTCTACAAGAACTACGATCCGCGCGCCACGGTGATGCAGCAGACCGTGCGCGAAGTCTTTGCGGCGCTGAACGTGCAGGATCCGCTGTTCGAAACTGCGCTGCGGCTTGAGGAAATCGCGCTGAGCGATCCGTATTTCATCGAGAAGAAGCTGTTCCCGAACGTCGATTTCTATTCGGGCATCATCCTCTCGGCGATCGGTTTCCCGACCACCATGTTCACTGTGCTCTTCGCGCTTGCCCGCACCGTGGGCTGGGTGGCGCAGTGGAACGAAATGATCAGCGATCCCGGCCAGAAGATCGGCCGTCCGCGTCAGCTCTACACCGGACCGACGCAGCGCGACTACGTCCCCCTCAGCCAGCGCTGATCGGAAGGCAGGCAACAAGGCGGCGGGATGGACGGGCTGAACAGCCTGTCCATCCCGCCGCTTCTGTTATCCAAGGGGTGATAATGAACAACAAAGGCGGCGGTGCAGAAGCGGTCGCGTGTTCGGCTATGCGCTGGCGCGCATCTCCTGACCGGAGGGTAGGCTCAGGACGAACCTGGCGCCGGTTGAATGGGGATCGTCCCTGGCAGAAACGACGGACAGGTCGCCATGCATGGCCCTTGCCAGTTTCCGGGAAATGTAGAGACCAAGGCCGCTCCCGCCATCGCCGCTGCGGCCGAGGCGCTCGAACTTGTCGAAAACCTTCTCCGCTTCATCGGGGGAAAGCCCGCTGCCCTCATCGCTGACTGCAAGCCATGATTGCCGCCCATCGCTGCCGCCTTCGATGGTGATCGTGGTTCCTTGCGGAGAATAGCGGATGGCGTTCCCGATCAGGTTCAGCAGGATCTGCAATACGCGCCGAAACTCGCCGCTGGCCGGAATGAGCGTATCCGGGCCGGGAACATGGACTGCTATACCCTTTTCCCTTGCGCGCACGCCCAGAATGCCCGCGGCGCGGCGCGCGCAATCGGCAAGGTCGATATCATCCACCGCCGGAGCGAAACTCTCGTCCTCGACCGTTTCCAGATCGGAAAGATCTTCCACCAGCGAAAGCAGGTGGCGGCCCGCATCGGCAATGTCGGCGGCATAGCCAACATACTGTTCCGCAATCGGTCCAGCCAGACGGGTCCGGATCGTCTCGGCGTTTGCCACGATGCGATTTATCGGCATGCGCAGCGCAGGTGCCAGCTTGCTGCCAAGCAACCCCTTCCAGTCAAGAGCCGCATCCTCGCTTGGCGCCTTCACGCCCTCCTCCGCCGCTTCTGGTGCCAGCACCGTGGTGGCCACCAGCAAGAGTTCGAAACCTGCCTGATCGAGCGGGAGGAGATGCGCCGTCCACTTTCGCGGCGAGCCGGAAACCGCGACCGTGCATTGATCAAGCAGCCGCCAGTGCAAAGGCTGGCGATGCGCATTGCCGGGCAATGTCACGAGATCGGTCCAGTATCGGCCAAAGCCCTGTTCCAGCCCGGCAGCCAGTTCGGCAAGGTCTGCCGCTTCGGCATGGCCCGAAATCACACGCTGTTCGGCATCAAGCACGATGTGCGCTTCGGCAAGTTGCCGCAAGAGCGAGGGATCGTGCAAAGCTCCGCCGCTGGCCGACCAGTGATCGGCCGAGAGACGCCACCGGGTTATGGCGATGCGGGTGCCATCCTCGCACGGGCTGACGCGCGCGTGGAATGTCAGCGGCTGGCCATCATCCTCCACGGCAATCATCTCGGAAAGCGTCGTGCGCGAATGTCGAACCTTGCGCACGAGCAATAGCAGCGGTGCGAGCGCCAGCGTGCCTGGATAGGCACCGCCAAGACGCACCTGTAACCCTGCAAGTGCCTCGTCCGCCTCGACGAGGCGGTCATGGGCATCGCAACGGCCGCTGATTGGCCCGACGCCTGTCACCTCAACCGCCTGCCCCGCCATGCGCGCCGGTCAGCATCGCGCCAGCGCGCGCAGGTGTAAGACCCGCAGGAACCGGCGGCGCGATTGTTTCCGGGAAGAACGCGGCAAAAGCGGTTGCGATCTGCTCCTGCCTGGCACCGGCAGCGATCATCGCCAGGAAAAACCGCGCCATCTGGCTTTCCGTGGTGCACATTATGGCCATTTCGCGGGTCAGCCCGGTCCGCACCGAGAGCGCCGTGAGAAAGAGCGCCGCGCCCGAATGCTCGATATCAAGCGGCCGTTCGCCGCCCGACTGGGGCAGCGACACTGAATAGGCCAGAAGGTCCAGTCGCGATGTTGCGGCAAGCCGCGCCTTGCGCAGTGCCGCCTCGGCAATTTCTGCCGCATCGCGGCCGGCCGGATCATCCGCCACGTAGGCGTGCATGGCAATCATGGCCATCTGGTGCAGTTCGTGCGGAAGCTCAGCCAAGGGGAGCTGCATCCGCCGCAGCCCCTGCCCCGTCCGGGCCTGCGCGGCAAGAAGGTTCATGCCTCTCGCGGCGACATCAGGATCGGGCGAAGCAATCAGTTCCTGCAACATCGGCGGCAGCACCGGATCAATGCCCTGCCTGCCGTGAAGACGGTCCGTAAGCTGCCATTCCAGCGCAAGCATGTGGACGTGATCTAGCAGGGCCTTGTTGCCCGTCAGCATCTCGGCAAGCCCCGGACCGGCTTCATGCGCCCAGCCCGCAGCATCGCGGTGCCCCGCCGCTTCCCCCAGCGCCTGCACAAGCTGCCGCGCCAGATCGGCCATGATGCCTCTGACACGCGCGATTACCTCGTCGCTGAAGATCGAGGTGTCGTCATTTCCAAGCAGGTGCCGCAGAATTGGGCCCATGTGAAACAGGGCCTGATCGGCATGAGCCAGATCTTCCGCCAGGCGCTGCTCGATAACTGCCGGATCGTCGTCAAGAATTGCAGTCGATGCCATGCGATGCTCTTAAGCCCCAGTGGTTAACTGCGGGTTAGGCGAAGCCTTGCCGAACTGAAGATCCCACATGCAACCACCGAGCAGGACCAGCACCGCGACGGCCATCGCAAGGTCGAAAGGCAGCAACAGGCTGGCGCACGCCAGAGCCAGCCCCGCGAGCAGCCGGTCCTTCAGGATCGAGGCCCAGCGCCGATGAGGCAGCGCGAGCGGAACGAGCCGCAAGCTTGCAACCAGCAGGAGAGGAACAAAGGCTGCTGCCCCCGCAGGAAGGCCCGTGATGAGGCGCAATTCGCTGCGCCAGCTCGCCAGTGCCACCAGTGAGGCGTCGATCAGCAGGTGAAATACCGCCGATCCGTGCCTTGTCAGCCCTGCCGCCAGCAACGAATCGCGCTCGACCCTGCCGATCAGGCTGGCGATGCGTTCGATAAACCAGCCCAGACCGACCAGCGCAAAGGCCGTGGCGTGGTATCCCAGCCAGCCCAGACCTGCGGCAAGAAGGAGCACGAGGCCCGCACCAAGCCCGACAAGACCGGGCCGGGTTCCGGCATGAAGCAAGGCCGGGCCGAAGCGCCGCACCCCCGCCACGGCCAAGCGCTCGCCCGGTATCGCCTTGCCCCCATCGCCCGGATCGGTATGCAGGCGCAGCCAGCGCTGCTCTGCCTGCAATGCCTCCGGTTCGCTGCGCACCATTGTCCAGCGGCCATCGTCAAGCATGGCGGAAGGTATGGCCCGCATCGCCGCGCGGGCCTGCACGGCAAGCCGCAGCAGCGCGGACTGCACGTTCCATTCGGGCGGCAAATCGGCAAGACTGGCCACAACACGCCCCGGAAGGCGCATCGCCGCCGCGCTGGCGTGGTTGAGATCGATCCTTTCGAAACCGAGTGGCAAAGCTGTTTCGATCGGCAAGGTCAGAACGGCCGGGCCGCTATCCAGAAAGCCGCGCACGGCATCGGGCATGGCCAGAAGGCCATCGCCCAGCACGATCACATCGTCTTCGGGCAGGATCAGCGGCACTAGGGCACGGGCAGTGGCCACGACATGAAACTGCGCCCCGCCCGCTTCGGCGCAATGCTGAAGGGCAACCAGTTCGGCGCTGATGCCTTCGGCCACGACCACGATACGCTTTGCACCAATATGCAGGGCAAGGCCGATCTGATGACGCAGAAGCGACCTTCCGCCCACAGGCAGAAGGCCCCGCAGCAGTCCGGGCTGGACGCCGGGCTGCGTGGAAGGGACATGTTCGATCAGCGATAGGATTGCGACCCGCAAGAAACTGCCTCCTGACCGCTATCGTAGGGGGTGCGGTCATTGCTGCCAAGGCCGCGCCACAAGTTGTCAGGAGTTAAGCGAAAGCTCCTCCAGCAGCTTCCGCAGGCGGCGCAGCACCGCCGGATCGCCCGGCGCGGTCTCGATCGCCTCATCGGCCAGCGCCATCAGGGCTTCCGCATGAAAACTGGCCGCAAGACCTTTGAGGCGCATGGCCGCAACATGCCAGTTGCCATCGCACCGCGCGCGGGCGAGCAGGTCGATCTGGCGCGCCGCGCTTTCGAGGAAGGCAAGGCGCAACTCCTGCACCAGATGCGGATCGTAGCCCGCCGCAGCGGCAAGGTTCGCATCGAGAGAGCCGCCTTCGTAAGCCATGTCCGGGTGCTAGGGGGGAACACGTTAAGGCGGGGTTTATGCCCCGGTTCAAAACATGTTATGCGATGCGCATGAACGGGGGAACACGGATCATTCCGATCGAAGACGCAGACCGCGAAGGCGGGCCGCGCAAAGCAGACTCGCTTGAAGCCAGCGAAACAATTGCGGGAATGGCGACACCGGCGCATGAAATGGCCACCGCAGATGCCCCGCAGGCAAATGCTTGCCCGGTCGGGACGCCCAGCGCCGGCGCCGGGTGGCCCGGCCTGATACCCGCCATCGTGGCAGCCGCCATTGTGATTGGCTGGACAGCGTTCTTCGTGCACGTGGCCATAATGCCCCAGACCGAGCCGATCCTGCCCCAGCATTGGGCATGGTGGATCAGTCAGTGGGCCGTGCCGGTCCTGCTCGTGATGGTCACGTTTCTGCTGTTCATGCGCACCAGTCGCAAGGAGGCCGCAAGGTTCGCTGATGTGGCCGCCGGGCTGTCGCGCGAATCGGAGCGGCTTGAGCAGCGCCTTCTATCGATCAATACCGAGCTGTCGCTGGCGCGTGATTTCGTGGCGGCGCAATCGCGCGATCTGGAAACGCTGGGCCGCGTGGCGGTTGAGCGTCTGTCCGCGAACGCCAGTCACCTTGAAAATCTTGTATCCCGCAACGGCATGCAGGTTGACCAGATTGCGCAGGTCTCCACCGCCGCGCTCGACAACATGGAAAAGCTGCGCGGCCAGTTGCCGGTCATTGCCAATGCGGCCAAGGACGTAACCAACAATATCGGCAATGCCGGGCGCACGGCCCATCTCCAGCTTGAAGAGCTGGTTTCAGGCTTCCAGCGCCTCAACGAGTTTGGTCTGGCCAGCGAACGTCAGGTCAATTCCTTCCGTGAACGGGTGGATGCTGCGCTTGAACGCTTTTCCGCCTCCGCCGAAAGCCTTGCAAGGCTGGCGGAAGATCGTTTCGAGGCGCTCTCGCGGCAAAGTGCGGATCATCTTGCCCTCCTCTCAAGCGCGGAACAGGACGCGCTCGACCGCTGGCAGGAGCGTTCCGCCATGCAGGCAGCGTCGCTTCGGGAAGCGTTCGCAGAGCTATCGGCCAGTCACGAGGGGCTGGTTGCCGATGCGGCCGGAAGGCTTTCCCGGTTCGAGGACGCGGCGCGCTCGCTCACCGCGATGCTGGAGCAGGAGGCCAAGGCCCTTGACGATGAGCTTGCGCGCAGGCGCGCCGATGCCGAGGCGCAGGCGGCGGCTCTGCGCACCGCGCTCGACGTCCGCCTTTGCGCGATGGATGCCGCCATCGAACAGCGCCGTCTTGCCATGGAGCAGGCCGCGGCCGAAGCGGCAGACGCGCTTGCCGCAAAACTTGCCGGGTTTGATCAGGCCATCGACGCACAGCGCAAGGCGCATCTGGTCGAGGTGGAGACTATTGCCGGACGGATCGAGGAAATCGCACAAAAAATTAAAGGTTTCTCCAGCGTTCTTCAGGAATCGGACAAGCAGGGAGCGCAGACGGCCGCGCTGCTCGACAGGGCCATGGCCGATCTCAACGCGCGATTGGGCGAAGTGCGCCATGCACTTTCGGGAACAGACCTTCAGCTTGGGGAACTGACGGATTCGGCTGTCAGGCTGCTGGAACTGGTGCAGGCCGGAAGCGAGCACACCCGGACCCAGATGCCCGAAGCGCTGCGCAGCACCGAAGCCGGGCTCAAGGGTTTGGAAAACCGCATCTTCACGCTGCGCGACACCTTGCGCGAAGCTGGAGACGGCGGGCGGACTCTTTCGGAAACAGTGGGTTCGGTGCGCAACGATGTTGCCGCCTCGCTGAAAGACATCGAAGCGGCGCAGAAGGTGCTGGCAAACCATGCCGCAAGGCGCAAGAGCGAGCTGGACGCGCTCAGGCAGGCGCTGGCAGATGCCCGCAGCGAAGGGGAAGCCGTTTCCGCCAGCATCGAAGCGCGGCTTGCCGGCGCCATATCCCAGCTTGCGGATGCGGCGGCAACGGCGGGGCAATCCCTTCAGGCAGGCACGGCAGAAGAGATCGAGGCTCTCGCCCGGCAACTTGGCGACCAGACGAGCGAGGCCATGAGCCGTGTGCTCAGAGGCCGCGCCGCCGAACTCGTGGGGCGGCTTGAAGAAGCCATCGATGCGGCTGCTTCCGCGAGCCGGGATACCGTGATCGAAATGCGCGATCAGCTCACCAAGGTGGATGAGCTGGCCGCCAATCTCGAAGCCCGCGTGAGGCAGGCGCGGGAACGCGCGGAAGAGCAGGTCGACAACGACTTTGCCCGGCGTGCGGCGCTCATCACCGAGTCTCTCAATTCATCGGCGATAGACATTGCCAAAGCCCTGTCGGTCGAAGTTTCGGAAACG
This sequence comes from Novosphingobium meiothermophilum, assembly GCF_003171715.1. Lineage (GTDB taxonomy): Bacteria > Pseudomonadota > Alphaproteobacteria > Sphingomonadales > Sphingomonadaceae > Novosphingobium > Novosphingobium meiothermophilum. Next base: position 622,242 of record NZ_QGHL01000007.1, read on the forward strand.
GCGTGGGCCTCTTATCTGCGCGGCGATCGCGGCATCTTCACGCGCCGCGCCGTGTCGCTTCTGGAGAACGCCGAAGCCAAGGCGGTTCAGGCGCATTACGAGACGGATGGAGATTTCCGCGAGCATGTGAACCGTTACATCCACGATTTCGAAGCCATGCTGCGGCAGCTGCTGTCAACGCGTGACGGTAACGCGCTGGGCGTTACGTTGCTTTCGTCAGACATGGGCAAACTCTACGTTGCGCTTGCCCAGGGGATCGAGCGACTCCGGACATGATGCGGCGGCGCTGATGCAATTTGCGCCTAATGGAAATCGCGTGACCGAGGGATGATCCGGATATCGCGCGGATGAGAGCGGGCACCGGGGCCGCGCGCAGGGACCGGACGGTTGCATTCATCGGCGCGGGCGATGGGCGGCGCAAGCCGCTCGGCATCCGAAAGGGCATCAAGGCTGGCGCTGGCATCGGCCAGATGCACCGCGATGACATGAATCACCTCGTCATCGTATTCCACCCGCCCGCGCACCTCCATCAGCCGCGCGCCCATGATGACCTTGCGTTGCTTCTCCATCAGATCGGGCCAGATTACGAGATTGATGACCCCGGTCTCGTCCTCAAGCGTGATGAAGCACACGCCCTTGGCACTGCCGGGACGCTGGCGCACCAGCACCACCCCCGCCACCTGCACGCTGGCCCGATACTTGTGCTTCCTGAGGTCTGCCGCCCGCACGAAGCCCCGCTCGCCCAGCACGGGCCGCAGGAACGACAGGGGATGCGCTTTCAGCGAAAGCCGGTGCGTCTGGTAATCGGCCACGACTTCCTCCGCAAGCGGCATCATTGGCAACACGGCGCGACTGCGCTCCGCCCCTTCCGAGCGTGACGTCATGGCGGCAAAAAGAGGCAGTTCCTTCGACGCAATCAGACTGCGCGCATCCCACAGGGCTTGCCTTCGCGAAAGACCGAGCGAACCAAGCGCATCGGCGGCCGCCAGACGTTCGATCAACGCGGGCGACAACCCTGCCCGCTCCTTGATGCTGGCGGCATCGATGAACCTGCCCCCCTCGCTGCGCGCCGCGACCAGCATGGCCGCAGCATGTTCGGGAAAGCCGTCGAGCTGCCGCAACCCCAAACGCAGCGCCTGTCCTTCCTGCTCAAGCGTGCAATCCCAGTCCGAATGGTTCACATCCACCGGCAGCACGCTCACACCGTGACGGGCCGCATCGCCCACGATCTGCGCGGGGGCATAGAACCCCATGGGTTGCGAATTGAGCAGCGCACAGGCAAATGCTGCGGGATAGTGGCACTTGAGCCATGACGATACATAGACAAGATGCGCAAAGCTGGCAGCATGGCTTTCGGGAAAGCCATATTCGCCAAAGCCCTTGATCTGGTTGAAGCAGCGCGCCGCAAAATCGGGATCATATCCGCGCGCCACCATGCGGCCCACCATCATGTCCTCCAGTTCATGGACCATCCCGCGTGACCGGAAGGTGGCCATGGCCTTGCGCAGACGGTTGGCCTCAAGACTGGTGAACCTTGCCGCATCAAGCGCGATCTTCATTGCCTGTTCCTGGAAGATCGGCACGCCCAGCGTGCGCGCCAGAATCGAGGACAGTTCATCGGGCGGGCCATGTTCGGGGCCGGGCGCGGGAATCTCCACCCTCTCCTCGCCGCGCCTGCGCTTGAGATAGGGGTGGACCATGTCGCCCTGAATCGGACCGGGGCGGACAATGGCCACCTGAATGACGAGATCATAGAAGCAGCGTGGCCGCAAACGCGGCAGCATGTTCATCTGCGCGCGGCTTTCCACCTGAAACACGCCAAGCGAATCCCCCTTGCACAGCATGTCGTAAACCGCCGGATCCTCGCGCGGGACAGTGGCCAGTGTCAGGCTGCGGCCATGATGCTCCGACAGCAGATCGAGACATTTGCGGATGCAGGTAAGCATTCCCAGCGCCAGGACATCGACCTTGAGAATGCCGAGCGCATCGATGTCATCCTTGTCCCATTCGATGAAGCTGCGATCGGCCATGGCGCCATTGCCGATCGGCACGGTTTCGGTCAGCGGGCCTTGCGTGAGGATAAAGCCGCCGACATGCTGCGAAAGATGGCGTGGCATTCCAATCATTTGACGAGCAATTGCAACAACGCGCCGCAAGTAGGGATCGGCATCGTCAAGCCCGCTTTCGGCGAGATTGCGTTCTTCGATGTCCTTGCCCCAGCTGCCCCATACGGTGCGCGCCAGTGCACTCGTCACGTCTTCGGACAAGCCCATCGCCTTGCCCACTTCGCGGATCGCCATGCGCGGGCGATAGTGGATGACCGTGGCGCACAGCCCGGCTCGCTGGCGGCCATAGCGACGGTAGATATACTGGATCACTTCCTCGCGCCGCTCGTGCTCGAAATCGACGTCGATATCCGGAGGTTCCTTGCGCTCTTCGGATATAAAGCGGTCAAACAGCAGCGCGTGTTTCGCAGGATCGACCGCGGTGATGCCAAGGCAGAAACACACGGCGGAATTGGCCGCTGAGCCGCGCCCCTGACACAGGATTGGCGGATCGCAATTGCGGGCAAAATCAACGATATCCTTGATGGTCAGAAAGTAGGTTGCAAGGTTGAGCTTGCCGATCAGGGCCAGTTCGCGCCGCAGGGTTTCGGCCACTGCATCGGGCACGCCCTCAGGATAGCGTTCGCCTGCCCCCGCCCATGTCCGATCTTCCAGCCATGACTGGGGATCATGGCCATCCGGGCAAATCTCTTCAGGATATTCATAGCGCAGTTCGGTCAGGCTGAACCGGCAGGCATCGGCCACATCACGTGCCGCCTTGATGGCATGGGGCCAGCGCCGGAACAGGCGCACCATTTCTTCCGGCGACTTGAGGTGCCGCTCCGCATTGGGTTCGAGCAGATGGCCCGCAGCGGCAACGCTCGTCCGGTGGCGGATGGCCGTCATCACATCCTGCAACGGACGGCGATCCGGCGTGGCATAGAGCACATCGTTGGTGGCAAGCAGACAAAGCCCATGAGTGCGGGCCAGCGCATCGAGCCGCTCAATGCGGGCAATGTCATCACCCACGTGAAGATAGCTGGCGGCAAGATGCCGCAATGTGGGCAGGCTGTGGACAAGCCGGGGGAGAACTTCAGGAAAAGGCAGGGATTGGCTGTGGCCTGCCTGAGGAGAAACAGCAGGCGCTCCTCCCGGAAAGACGCGGACATTGCTTTCGGTTTCGACGGCAAACGCCTGATCCAGATCGCGCGGCGGAATCAGAATCAGGTGCACTCCCTCGGCATGGGCACAAAGCATGGCCAGATCGATCTCGCACACGCCCTTGGCCTGCCATTGTCCGGATCGGGTGGTCATGCGGCCGGCGGAAATGAGGCGGCACAGGCGGCCATAAGCAGCGCGGTCCTGCGGATAGGCAAGGAAAGCCAGCCCCTCGATCGTCTCGATCCGGCAGCCAATGACCGGGCGCAGACATGCCGCATCTGCCTCAAGATGCAGGCGCACCACGCCTGCCATGGTGTTGATATCGGCAATGCCCAGAGCATCATAACCAAGCCTGCGCGCCGTGGTGACAAGATCAACCGCGTCCGATGCACCGCGCAGGAACGAGAAGCAGCTTGCAAGGCCGAGTTCCACAAAGGCCGCAGGGGCGGGAGCACCTCCCTCGCCAACAGGTTCGACATGACGGCGACCGGGCGTGAGTGGCCGGTCAGGCATGAGACCCGGCGGCAGGTTTCGATAGCTCGGACAGCCTTGAAGCTATCTTATGCAAGTCATCGGAAAATCGGGCTTCCTCCGCCTCTCTCCCCTCGCCGTCGAGGCGCAGGAGATAGCTGGGATGCGTGGTGATCCACAGTTCGCTGCCATCATCGAGCCGATGCGCAGCCCCGCGCACCTGCTGCACGCTCACGGTTCTGCCCAGCAGACCGCGCGCCGCGCTGGCCCCCAGCGCAAGGACAAGGCGCGGACGCACCAGCGCACGTTCGCTGTCGAGCCACCAGCGGCACGTGTCGATCTCCCTTGCCGCCGGATTGTGGTGCAGCCGCTGTTTGCCCCGGTTCTCGAACTTGAAGTGCTTGACCGCATTGGTGACATAGGTCTGCCCGATGGGAATGCCTGCCCTTTCAAGGTGCGCCCGCAACACCTGCCCGGCAGGGCCAAGGAACGGACGCCCTTCGCGTTCCTCGATGTCGCCCGGCTGTTCGCCAACGATCATCAGCGCGGAGGTTTCAGGCCCCTCGCCCATGACGGCGCGCGTGCCGTTGCAGCCGATGGCGCAGCGCCGGCAGGCAAGGATTGCCGCGCCAATGGCCTCAAGGCTCTGCGGCCGCTCGCCGGTCTCCTGCGCTCCGGCCTGAACCATCTGCGCCTCGCGGGCCTGCGCTCCGGCAATCAGTTCGGGGATAAGCGCGGCCTCAGGCAGGTTCTTCCAGTATCTGCGGGGCATTTCCTTGAGCATCGCCCCCACCTTCAGGCGCGAAGGATTGAAGATCGCGGCGTAATATCCGCGCCACAGTGCCTCGACCGGATCGCCCGAAGGAGCATCCGCGCGACTGGCGGGCGGGCCTTCGTGCAAAGTATCGCCATCCCAGTGCAGGCTTGCGCGCGGAGTGAGGATCGACCAGCGCATGGCGGCAAAACGGCGCACGAAGAACCCGCCATTGGCGCGCAGGATGTGATGCTCCGGCTCGAACCAGGCGACATAATGCTCGCCATCCTCGTTCTCGACGCAGCGAAAACGGACAAAGGCGCGCATCTTGTGAATGTCGCGCCGCACCTGCCGGGCAAGGTCTTCCATCAGCCGCACATCGGCATCGGCCCTGTCTTCCATCAGGCGGGAATGCGACTGGAGCCGCCAGAGCACCCTGTAGAGAAGTGAAAATCTTTCAGAATCAGAATGAAGGATCACACTTTGTGCAAGTTGCAGGAAATTGCGCGAGGTGCGCGGCGGCGGTGCATCCGGCAAGGGCGGCGGGCTGTGGCGGCTGACCTGCGCGAACAGGTCCATGCGCTGATCGGCAGGCGTTTCCCACACGATCCGGTCTGGCAGCACACCGGCGCGGATCATGCCGCGCGCGGCATCGCGCCAGCCCTCGAAATCGTCGGGTCTATCGAGCGAGACATGGAACGTCTGGGCAAGCCGCGTGTCGCACACAGGCTTCATCCGAAAAGCTCCAGCTGCTGGCTGCGCGCGGCGGGGGCAACAAGGCTGCGCAGGTCTGCACGGTCGGTAAGCATGACCGGGCGCCAGTCTTCGGTAACGATGAAGGGGCGCACCTTGGCGAGCGAAACGGTCAGTCTGGCGACATCGGCAAGGCGCAGCCGCCGCTGGCGGCGGGCGGTAACGATCGCATTCACGGCCTTCACCCCCAGCCCCGGCACACGCAGCAGCTTCTCGCGCGGGGCACGGTTCACATCGACCGGAAAATCCCCGCGAAAGCGCAGTGCCCAGGCGAGCTTGGGGTCGATGTCGAGCGGCAGCATCCCGTTGCTGTCTGCGGCCTCCTGCACCTCGTGCGGGGCATAACCATAGAAGCGCATCAGCCAGTCGGACTGATAGAGCCGATGCTCGCGCATCAAGGGAGGGCGCTTCAGCGGCAGGACGGCGCTGGCATCAGGGATCGGGCTGAAGGCGGAATAATAGACACGACGCAGGCCGAAGCGGTCATAAAGAGTGCTGGCCCGGTCGACGATATCGGCATCGGTGGCCGCATCCGCGCCGACGATCATCTGGGTGGACTGACCTGCCGGGGCAAACTTCGGCGCATGGCGAAAGCGCTTGCGAGCGTCCCTGGCCTCGACGATGGCTTCCTTGAGCTGCCCCATCGCGCCTTCGATCTGCGGCGCGGACTTGTCGGGGGCAAGGCGCGTGAGGCCAGCCACGGTTGGCAGTTCGACATTGATCGAGACGCGATCGGCGTAAAGCCCTGCCCGGCCAACCAGTTCAGGATCGGCTTCGGGAATGGTCTTGAGATGAATATACCCACGAAAATCATGCTCTTCCCGAAGGATACGGGCAACTTCTATCAACTGCTCCATGGTATGGCTGGAGCTTTTGACAATGCCGGACGAGAGGAACAGCCCTTCGATATAGTTCCGGCGGTAGAATGAAAGCGTGAGATCCACCACTTCCTGCGGGGTGAAGCGTGCCCGGCGGGTATTCGCGCTTTTGCGGTTGATGCAGTAGTGGCAATCGAACACGCAATGATTGGTCAGCAGGATCTTGAGCAGCGAGATGCAGCGGCCATCGGGTGCATAGGCGTGGCAGATGCCCATGCCTTCAGTCGATCCGATGCCCTTTCCGCCCTTGCTGCTGCGCTTGACCGTGCCCGATGAAGCGCAGGAAGCATCATACTTCGCGGCATCGGCAAGGATTTCAAGACGTTCAAGAACACTGTGCTGCGGCATTCGTTCTTTATATGTTCTTTTCGGGATTGGCGCCAGCCCCGACCGAGAAACCTGAACCTCTGGGCAAGGTTCTGGCAGCAAGCGGTCAGGCGAAAAGGCCGTGGATGAACCATTCGGGAATCCCGCCGCGCCCATCGCCGATCACTCCGTGGCGATAGAGCCAGTAGCGGCGTCCCTTCTGATCCTCGATCCGGTAATAATCGCGCAGGCGCACCGTGGAACGTTCGCGCCACCACTCCGGGGCAATGCGTTCAGGCCCTTCGGCGCGGGCGATCTCGTGCACCTGTCCGCGCCAGCGGAAACGGCGCGGCAATCCGTCAGGGGTTTCGTAGATGACCGCGATCAATTCAGGTTTATCCAGAAGTTTCAGTGGCCTGTAGTGGAAAGCCAGCCATTCCTGTGAGGGAGGCGGATCGGCCAATGGTGGCTGCCAGCGCTGCGCGCGTTCGGGAATGTGGCTGGAATGGTGAATGGCGCGCTGGATCGCCTGCCCCCCCAGACGCACGGCAATGCGGTCGATGCACCCGGCAAGGCTTGTGCCGTGGCGTTCGGCAGCGGCATCAAGATCGGTCTGCGCCAGCAGAAGCGGCTCGGTCCATGATGCGCGCAGGCGGATCAGTTCGATGCCGAAGCCCGCATCGAGATCATCGAGGCGGGCAGCGAAGAGACGGCAGATGTGGGCCGGATCGCGCGAGGCGGCGGCCATCTCAAGGCAGCGGACAAGCACATCGCCATCGACCTTCCACATGCCCAGTTCGAGGCGGCGCGCGCCCTGCCCCAGCCCTTCGAGCAGGCGCGCCATGTCTGCGGCCAGATCGGCCACGACCTGATCGAGCAGACTGCGGTGGCGGATCGGCTCCATCAGGCGGCGCTGGACCAGCGGTGCAGGGACATCCGTTACCGGCAGCAGCGGTTCGGGACGCAGGCCGAAGATCTGGTCGAGCCGCAGCAGCGGATTGGCCGCAGCCGAGCGCGTGTTGCGGAAACGGCGCGCCAGATTCTCGCGCGCAAGACCGTCCAGATCGCCAAGCCGCTTCAGACCGAGCCGGCGCAGCAGCAGGATCACGTCCGCATCAAGGCGCAGCGCTGCAACCGGCAGAGGGCCGAGATACTGGCACGGATCGGCATCGGGCGGGAGAATGGCCGCGTCCGGGCCATGACGGGCCAGCGCCCATGCCGCCCCCGCCGTGGGTGCAATCGCGGCACGAACATCCAGCCCGCGCCCGTGAAAAAGATGCAGGGCATCGGCCAGCAGCGTCCTTTCTCCGCCGAACAGGTGGGCAACGCCAGTGGTATCGACCAGCAGGCCGTCGGGCGGGTCCAGCGCGCTCCACGGTCCCCAGCGCTGCGCCCACAGCGCCAGCTTTTCGAGAAAGGCCAGATCGCCTGCCGGATCGGCCGGGCGCACCGCCAGCGCAGGGCAAAGCGTGCGGGCATCGGCAAGCCGCATCCCCGCGCTGGCCCCGCCGGCCCGCGCCAGCGTGTTGGCGGCAAGAATGCGCGGCCCGTGCGCGGTATCCTCGACCAGCACGAGCGGCGCGGCATCGGCCTCTTCGCCGCGGGCGCAGCCCTCAGCCAGCCGCCAGCGATCGATCGCCAGATCCCTGCACCAGACCGCCATGATCCGGCGGGGCGGTGTGAGAGGCATCGGGCTGGTTGAAGGGGGCGGCGGTGAGGACGGCGGCGCCATCACACAGGGTCCATTGTCCGGGGTGAAAGGTATGAGCGCGCAGCAGGCTGGCGTTCCAGGCGGAAGGGCCGGGCGCCGCCGGGTTCCAGCGCGGCACTGGCGAAGGCGCGCAGGCCACCTGCCAGCGCATCCGTGCGGCACCAAGATCATGCCGGGCATCAAGCCGCACCAGCCAGAGCGGCACGTCATGTTTTTCCGCGGCAAGGGCAAGGCGGCGCGAAGCGGTGAAATCAAGCGCGCGCGGGTTGCCGGCCAGTTCGCCGATGACGAACGCCAGATCGCGGCAGCGCAGCCCTTCTTCGAGCGCGAACAAGGCATCCTGCGGCGAGGCGGCAGCAACGTGGATCAGGCGATGGCGCAGATCGGCAGGCAGTCCGGGCAGATAGGGACGACCGGAAAGCCGCATCGCGGCCTTGTCCTGCACCCACAGGAAGGGCCGGTGGTCGGCCGCTTCGCCCGGTGCGCCAGCCTGGGCAACGGCCTTCTGGCGCAGGGCATCGCGCGCCAGCGCAAGGGCCAGCCCTGCCCCGCTGGCATCGCCGGCGGGAGCGAAAAGCTCGGCATAGCGGCATCCGGTGGGGATCCCCGGTTGCCAGCGCGGCGTTCCGGCACTGCTTCTCAGGCCACGGGTCAGACCATTGGCCAGACCGGGTGGCAGAGGAGAGAGGCTTGGCGCAGCAGAGGCGATTTGAGCGTTTTCGATCATGCGATTCGTCCCTTTGTTCTTATTATGTTCTGTTTTTTGAAACGTGCAATCCATCAAGCCCTGCCTTCCTGTGCAAAGCATGGTGAAAAATGTCCGTTCGCCCCGGAACGAGGTCAGACAATGCGCGAGGGCAAGCAAAAGGGGCCACCCCATCGCGGAGCGGCCCCGGTTTCGAATTCAGGTCAAGGCCTGACCGATCCCTTTACCGGATCGGCGGGACCGGCTGGGGCGGTGCATCGGCATCGTCCTCGTGCACTTCGATCAGGCCGCGCCCAACATGGCTGCGGCTGCGGCTGTAGCCGAAATAGATCACCAGACCGAGCGCACCCCAGAGCGGCAACACCATCTTGGCATCGAACGGCAGCAGCAGATAGAGCGACAGCGTGCCGACAATCGCCAGCGGCGCAGTGAGCCAGATCAGTGGTGTGCGGAACGGACGATGCCGGTTCGGTTCGGTCCGGCGCAGAACCAGCACGGCCAGAGCCACCATGAAAAAGGCAAAGAGCGTTCCGGAATTGGAAATGTCGGCCAGCTTGCCCACGGGCAGGAATGCTGCGGCGGCTGCCACGAACACACCGGTAATGCCGGTGACGATGTGCGGGGTCTTCCACTTGGGATGGATGGTTGCCAGCTTTTCAGGCAGGAGACCATCGCGCGCCATGACGAAGAAGATGCGGGTCTGGCCGAAGAGCATCATCAGGATGACCGAAGGCAGCGCCATGCCTGCGGCAAGGCCGATCACCCCGCCAAGCTTGGTCCAGCCCACTTCCTTGAGAACATGGGCCAGCGCTTCCTTCGAACAGGCGAGCGGTTCCTGCCCCATTGCGGCAAGCGCGGCGCACTGATCGGCCAGCGCCTTGGAACCGGGTGCCAGAACCTCGCCGGCAGGGCCGGTCACGGGCTGCGCGCCGATGGCACCGATCGCGCCGCCCGCCACCAGCAGGTAGAAGATCGTGCAGATGGCAAGGCTGCCGATCAGGCCGATCGGCACGTTGCGCTGGGGATCCTTGGTTTCCTCGGCTGCGGTGGAGACCGCATCGAACCCGACGTAGGCGAAGAAGATCGACGCAGCCGCGCCGCCCACACCGATGATGCCCCAGCCGTTCGGCGTGAAGGGGGTGAAGTTCGCCTCGTTCGAGAGATACTTGAACGTGGCGAAGACAAAAAGGCTGAGCGCGCCGACCTTGATCGCCACGAGAATGGCATTGACCTTGGCGCTTTCGGAGGTGCCCAGCATGAGCAGCCAGGTGACAAGCAGACCGATGACCAGCGCAGGAAGATTGACCACCCCGCCCGCATAAGGGCCATTGGCAAGCGCGGCAGGTATCTCCAGCCCCACATAGTCTCGCAGAAGGCCGACAAAGTAGCCCGACCAGCCCACGCAGACTGCCGAGGCTGCAACCGCATATTCAAGAATGAGCGCCCAACCCACCATCCATGCCAGCAATTCGCCCATCACGGCATAGGTATAGGTATAGGCCGACCCGGAAACCGGCACCATCGAGGCCAGTTCCGAATAGCACAGCGCCGCCACTGCACAGACGAACCCGGCAATGACGAAGCTCCACATCATTCCCGGCCCGGCCTTCTGCGCGGCTTCTGCCGTCAGCACGAAAATGCCGGTGCCGATGATTGCGCCAACGCCAAGCAGGGTCAGTTGGACAGGGCCGAGCGAACGGTGCAGCGATTTCTTTTCTGCGGTTGCAAGAATGGCGTCGAGTGGCTTGACGCGACCGAACATGAATTTCTCCCGCCTTGGACTGGCCTTGAAACGTTATTCACCACTGAACACGACACGCCCTGAAGCGGTCCGTCCGAACAGCCAAACGGTTGCGCCAGTAACCAGCTAATGCCCGCGAAGCTAGCGGCAACGGGCCTTCGCGCAAGCCATTTTTCCCCAGCCTTGGACGTTTGCCCTTCATTCCTGCCCGCCCGGACCGGCACATTCGGACCCGGCCTTGCAGGTTTTGCAGGGGCAGGTAGAAGCATGGCCCCGCCTGAAAGGATGCGCTTCCATGTCAACGACCTTCCAGCTCGATACGGCAACCAGCCGCGCCAATCCGACGCCTGCGCCCATGAAGCGCCTGACGATACCGGCGATCCGGCAACGCAAGAAGGGCGGCGTTACCGCACAGCCCATCGTGATGCTGACCGCCTACACCGCGCGTCAGGCACAGTTGCTGGATGCCCACTGCGATCTGCTGCTGGTCGGCGATTCGCTGGGCCAGGTCATCTATGGCCTGCCATCGAGCGTGCCGGTGACGCTGGACATGATGGCAGCCCATGGCGCGGCGGTGGTGCGCGGCTCCTATCACGCGGCCGTGGTGGTCGACATGCCGTTCGGCTCCTATGAGGCATCCCCGGTGCAGGCTTTCGAAAGCGCATCGCGCCTGCTCAAGGAAACCGGTTGCGCGGCCGTAAAGCTGGAGGGCGGCGAGGCCATGGCCGAAACGGTTGCTTTCCTCAGTGCACGCGGCATCCCGGTCATGGGCCATGTCGGCCTTACCCCTCAGGCTGTCAACGTGCTGGGCGGATATAACGCGCGCGGCCGTAGCGAGGCCGAGGCGGCCAAGATCATCGGCGATGCACGGGCGCTGGCCGATGCCGGGGCCTTTGCCATCGTGATCGAAGGCGTGGTGGAGCCCATCGCCATTGCCATCACGCAGGCCGTGCCCTGCCCCACCATCGGCATTGGTGCATCCGCACAGTGCGACGGGCAGGTGCTGGTCACGGAGGACATGCTGGGCATGTTCGAGCGTGTGCCGCGCTTCGTGAAGATCTACGACAACATCGCCGACACCATTTCGGGTGCGGCGGCGCGCTATGCCGAAGAAGTGCGCGCGCGGACCTTCCCTGGCATTGAACAGACCTATCAACCCAAGTAAGCGCAGCATCATTCGCGCGCGGCGGGATCGGCGCGCCACACTTCGGGGGTTTCAGCTTGCTTCGTTTCTACAAGGGTTCGATCCTGTTCACGCTGGCCTGCCTTGCCATGGCCGTCGCCTATGGCTGGATGCAGACCGGGACGACCGGAGGCACGCTATCCCTGCTGTGGATCGTGTTCGTGCTGTCGATTCTGGAAATCTCGCTTTCGTTCGACAACGCGGTGGTCAACGCCGCCGTGCTGGAGGAAATGGACGAGGTCTGGCAAAAGCGCTTCCTGACATGGGGCATGGTGATTGCCGTCTTCGGCATGCGCATCGTCTTTCCGCTGGCAATCGTGGCGATAGCGGCCGGTCTGGGACCGGTCGAAGCGCTCAATCTCTCGCTCAAGGATCCCAAGCGCTATGAGGAGATCGTCAGCAGTGCGCATGTCGGCATTGCCGGTTTTGGCGGGGCGTTCCTTGCGATGGTGGGGCTTTCGTTCTTCTTCGATGGCGAAAAGGAAGTGCACTGGATCCGCTGGATCGAGGAAAAGCTGGCGCTCGTTTCAAACGTCAAGGCCGCTGAAATCGCGCTGCTGCTGCTGGTCATCTACGGCGTCTCGCTGATGCTGCCGCAGGCCGAGGCGCTGACCTTCATGGTTTCGGGCGTGCTGGGCCTTGTCACGTTCATCGCAGTGGAGGCGCTGGGCACCATCCTGGAAATGCGCGAGGAGGCGAACCGGGCCGCGGGGGCGGTGGTTCGGTCCGGGCTTGGCGGCTTTCTCTACCTCAACGTGCTGGATGCGTCCTTCAGCTTCGACGGCGTGATCGGCGCCTTCGCGCTTTCCAACAACATGGTGATAATCGCGCTTGGCCTTTCCATTGGCGCCATGTTCGTGCGTTCGATGACGATCATGCTGGTGAAGAAGGGCACGCTTTCGGAATACCGCTTCCTTGAACATGGGGCATTCTGGGCCATCATCGCGCTGGGGGCGATCATGCTGCTTTCGGCCAGGCTGCACATTCCCGAAACGATCACCGGCCTCATCGGCGCGGCGCTGATCGGCCTTTCGCTGTGGTGGTCGGTGCGGCACAAGCGGCTTTACCCCGATGAAGGGATCGAAGCCGCCGTGCGCGCCGACTGAGGATCAGTCCGGGCTGACAATCAACTCGCGGGGCGGCCAGCCAGAACGGGCCTGGGCGCAGGCGTGCCGAGAAAGCGCGGTGCAGGTGCGGGCATGACCATGCCTTCGTCCTCGACAAAGGTCTGCCGCTGCACATTGTGCGGGTGCTTCGGCGCCTCGCGCAGGCTCAGAACCGGGGCAAAGCAGATATCGGTGCCATCCATGATGGCGCACCACTCATCGCGGCTCTTTGTGCGGAAAAGCGCGGCGATCCGGTCCTTCAGCATGGGCCACCGGCGCGGGTCCATCTGGACGGCAAACTCAGGATCGTCCTTGAGGCCGGTCTTCTCCAGCAGCAGGGCATAGAATTGCGGCTCGATCGACCCGATCGAAATCCATTTGCCATCGCTGGTTTCATAAGTGTCGTAGAAATGCGCGCCGCCATCGAGCAGGTTGACGCCGCGCTCATCGCGCCAGCGGCCCAACCCAAGGAAGGTATAGGTCATGGCCGAAAGGATGGCCGCGCCATCAACCATGGCACAATCGATCACCTGCCCCTTGCCGGTGCGCTGCGCGGAAAATACGGCAGCCATCACGCCAAAGGCCATGAGCATGCCGCCGCCGCCAAAATCGCCCACAAGATTGACGGGAAACTGGGGCTTGCCGCCTGCCTGCCCGAAGCTGTGAAGCGCCCCTGCGAGCGCGATGTAATTGATATCGTGCCCGGCGAGCGGTGCCATGGGGCCATCCTGCCCCCATCCGGTCATGCGGCCATAGACAAGCCGGGGATTGTCGGCGAGCAGCACATCCGGTCCAAGGCCCAGACGCTCCATCACGCCGGGGCGATAGCCTTCCACGATGGCATCGGCCTCTTTTACCAGTTCGCGGATGCGGGCGATGGCGGCAGGATCCTTGAGATCGAGTTCGATGCGTTCGCGGTTGCGGTTGAGAATGTCGCGCTCGCCGCTATCGCCGACGCGATCCCCCTTCACCGGACGATCAATGCGGATGACCCGTGCGCCGTGATCGGCCAGCATCATGCAGGCAAACGGTCCGGGGCCGATACCTGCAAACTCCAGCACGGTCAGACCTTCGAGCGCTCCAGCCATCTTGAACTCCCCATTTTAATCGATCGGTTGAAACCGATAATCGGGTGCCCCATGGCTGTCGAGCGCAAAGTTCAGACCGGATTGCGCAGGCCGCCAGCGCTTAGGAGCGCTTCGATCCGCGCAGCACCTTCACGCTGTCCGCTGTCGGCAAGGCCTGCGCCAAGCAGTTTCATGGCCTGCGGATTGCCCGGATTCTGGCTCAAATAGCGTTCCAGCATGGTGTTGGCCTCGGCATGGCGGCCAAGACGCCGCAGCCCATCATCGATCCGCCTCAGCGCGGGCAGATTGAAGCGGATGAGCGCCGCCCGCCCGTAATGATCGAGCGCGCCGACGACATCGCCCGCCATGATCCGCGCATCGCCCGAAAGGAGCCATGCCTCGGCCGCCCCCGGCATGGCCGCGCGCAACCGGTCTGCGGCAACGATGGCATCGGTGCGCTGACCGGCACGCAGCAGGGCACGCACAAGGGGCACCGCATTTTCGAAGGTTCCCGGCGCCTGCCGCTCACGCAGGGCCAGAACGGACAGCGGCTGCCCGGACGGAAGCGGCTGCGGCGAAGCACGGCTGCCCCTTGCCGCCGCGTCGATCAGCGCCTGCGAACGGTCTTTCTGTCCAAGGCGTCCGTAGCTGACCGATACGACCTTCAGCAGATAGGGCGATGCGGATGGCATTTCGCTCCATCCCGCAGCCACCTCCATGACCTGCCGATCGAGGCCACGGCGTAGCAGCGCGCGGGCCAGCAGCGTTCTGGCCTGAAGATTGTCAGGCTGAACCCGCAACAGGCGATCGAAATGGGCGACCGCAAGGTTGGCATTGCCTGCGCGGTATTCGAGGATCCCGGCAAGCAGCATGGCCGCTGGAACTTCCTGCAAGGGCTTGCCTGCCCGGTCCAGAATCCGCCGGGCCAGATCGGTCTGCCCGGCTCTCGCCGCGAGGACAGCCTGAAGCCACAAGGCGCGGATATTGCCGGGGTCAACCTTGGCCAGCTTGCGGCAAACCACCAGCATGGCCCGGTATTGGCCAAGATCCCCAAGCGTTGCGGCATATTCGGCCAGCAGCGCCGTATCATCGGGCGCGTGGCGCAGACCTGCCTCGAACCACGGCAGGGCCGCCTTCAGGCCGAACTGGTCCCTGACCAGCAAGCCGCCAAGTTCCAGCGCGCGCGGATTCTCCGGCTCAAGCCTGACCGCACGCATCGCGGCCTCGATCGCCTGTGCCTGCTCTGCGCCGCGCAGCCGCAATCGGGCAATATCGACCCACAGCGCGCCATTGTCTGGATGAACCCGCAGGGACTGGTCGAATGCCCGCCCCGCCTCGCCAAGGCGGCCTTCGGCCAGTTCCAGCCGGCCGCGCAGGTGCCACCCATGTGCGGCCGTTTCGGGTGTGAAGTCGCCGCCGTAAAGCGTCTCGCGCGCTGATCGCAGGTTGCCTTGCGCCAGCAGCGCTTCCCCCAACAAGGCGCGCAGCCGGTTGGCGCTGGCAGCATCGTGCTTTACGGCATCGCGCAGCAGCACTTCGGCGGCCACCCCGTCGCCGCGACGGAGCGCCTGACGCGACGCTTCCTCGACCCTGCTTTCCTGCGCAGCGCCGTGCACCGGCCCGGTCGGCACGGCAAGCAACGCAGCCGGGATCAGCAGCAGGATCGCCGCCAGCCGCCGGTCAGGTCTGGAGATCGTATTGTTTGAGCAGATCATAAAGCGTTGGCCGGCTTATCCCCAGAAGACGCGCGGTGCTGGAGATATTGCCTTCGCTACGGGCAAGGGCATGGCGGATGACCTTGCGATCGGCGGCCTCGCGCGCGGACTTGAGATTGAGCGGCGAAGCCTCATCCGCGCCAGCGCCGGGAAGATCGAGGTCTGCCGCAGTCACCAGCTTGCCATCGGCCATGATGACCGCGCGCTTGATGCGGTTTTCCAGTTCGCGCACGTTGCCGGGCCAGTTCCAGCCGTCGATTGCGGCAAGGGCATCAGGCGCCAGCCCCTTGACCTGCGGATTCATTTCCTTGGCGAAGCGCATGAGGAACGTCTTGGCCAGCAAGGTGGCATCGCCGGGGCGTTCGGCAAGGCTGGGGATGCGCACGACGATTTCCGCAAGACGATAGTAGAGATCCTCGCGGAAGCGGCCATCGGCAATCATCGCCTCAAGATTCTGATGGGTGGCGCAGACGATCCGGGTATCAACCTCGATCGAACGGCGCCCCCCAATCCGCTCGATCGTGCGTTCCTGAAGGAAACGCAGCAGCTTGACCTGCAATTGCAGCGGTATGTCGCCCACTTCATCGAGGAACAGGGTGCCGCCGCTGGCCTGCTCGATCTTGCCCTCGGTGGTTTTCACCGCGCCGGTGAAAGCGCCCTTCTCGTGCCCGAACAGCTCGCTTTCGAGCAGGTTTTCCGGAATCGCGGCACAGTTGATGGCGATGAAGGAACCGCTCGCCCGGCCGGAGGCATCATGCAGCCCGCGCGCCAGCAGTTCCTTGCCGGTCCCGCTGGCGCCCAGCAGCATGACCGAGACATTGGTGTTCGCCACCCGTTCGATCGTGCGCGCCACCTTTATCATTTCGGGTGCTGCGGTAATCATGCGCCCCAGCACCTTGTTGTCGGAACTGGCCCTCAGCGCGAGATTGCGATTCTCAGCCTCGATCCGCGAAAGGTGCAGCGCCCGGCGCACAATGAGGCCCAGCGCGTCGATATCAACAGGCTTCTGGTAGAAATCGTAGGCACCCTTCTCGATGGCTCTGAGTGCGCTTTCGCGGGCGCCATGACCACTGGCGACAATGACCTTCGTTTCCGGGCGCAGTGCCATGATCTCGTCGAGAACGGCAAAGCCCTCGGTCGTGCCATCGGGGTCGGGCGGCAGACCAAGGTCGAGCGTAACGACCGCAGGCTCTTCCGAGCGGAGCAGCGTGATCGCGCTGGCACGGTCCCCGGCGATGAACACGTCGAAGTCTTCGTAGGCCCATTTCAGCTGGGCCTGAAGCCCCGGATCGTCCTCGACAATCAGCAGCGCCGGACGCCGGTCGGGCTTGTGTTCGCTCATCATGCAACCCTTTTGCCTGCGGGGTTCGCATCCCCGCCAATCGAATCCATCAGACCCTGCGTGGCAGCCAGCGGCAGGCGCACGGTAAACCGGCTGCCCAGCCCCTCGCGGCTTTCAACCTCCAGCTTGCCGCGCATCGCCCGCACCAGATCGCGCGCTTCGAACGCCCCTATGCCGAAGCCGCCGGGCTTGGTTGAAACAAACGGCTTGAACAGGCGGCTGCGGATGAAGTCCGCGCTCATTCCGCAGCCGGTGTCGATCACCTCTATGCAGCAGAAAAGGCCATCGCTGCGGCATTGCAGGAAAACGGCCATTCCTTCGGGGCTGGCATCGAGCGCGTTCTGGACAAGATGCAGGAGAACCTGTTCCAGTGCTTCGCGGTTGGCAAGGACGCGCACCGGGCTGTCCTGCGTGACGTGGACCCGCACCAGCCCCGGCGCATTGTAGCGCGCGGCAACGGCGTGGATGACTTCGGCGGCGTCCACATCCTCCACGCGCTCACCGCCGCTCGAACCATAGCGCGAAAGCCGCGCCAGCAGGGCATTGAGCTTGTCGGCCGAATTGCGCAGCGTGATGAGCATGTCGGCGCGGAAGGCGGGGTTCTCTGCGTGCCTTTCCGCATTGCGCGACAGCAGGCTGAGCTGGCTGGCAAGGTTCTTGATGTCGTGCATGACGAATGCCATGCGCCGGTTGAACTCATCAAAGCGGCTGGCTTCAAGCAGCGCGGACTGTCCGGCATGTTCGGCCAGATAGCTGGCAAGCTGCATGCCCACCACGCGCAGCAGATCGAAGTCCTCCCAGTCGAGCTTGCGCCCGACTGGCGGGCGGCCAAGGACGACAAGGCCCATCAGGCGGTCGAAATGCAGCAATGGCACCAGCGCCCAGGCCGAATGTTCGTCCATCAGCCACTGCGGCACGGCATCACGTTCGCCCTGGTGGTTCACGCCCGCACGCAGTTCATCAAGATCGACAATGAAGCCGCGCGTCTCGAAGAAGGAAACCGCAGGACCCGACATGGCTTCGGCGGGAACGTCCGCGGTGGGCCACTGCCAGCGCGATGCCAGCACCAGTTCGCCGGTCTCGGCCGGAACCAGCAGCAGCCCGGCGGCGCTGTCGGTGATATCGGCAATGGCCTGCACCACACGCTCGTGCAGCGGCGGGGCATGGGCGCCCGCGCGGCCGATGGTGCGGGTAAAGCGAAGCCATTCGGCCCGGTAATCATAACGATGCTGGAAGAAATGCTTGGCGAGCATGACCTTGAGCCAGCCCCGCACCCGCCCCGATGGCATGATCGCCACGATCAGGACACTGGTCACGAAGACGAAGCCCAGTTGGGCAAGCTGGCCGGAATTGCCGCCAAGCCAAGCGAGCGACTGGGCCGCGCTGACCATCAGCAGCATGTAGGCGCCGATCACCAGCAGAGAAAGCGACTGGAAGGCCACTGCCCGCGAAGGGGAGAAACGCAGCGCGGACCGTCCGCGCACCGCGCCGATCACCAGCAGAGCCGCTGCCCCGATCTGCGCCAGCCCGCGCAGGGCCGAAAGCTCCGGCGGCATCACGCGCGAAAGATAGGCGATGGTGTAAAGGTTGAGATCGTAGCCCCAGATCGTTGCCAGAGCCAGACACCACCAGCGCAGGGCCACGCGCTGCTGCGCCATGGCCCCGGCATAGAGATTGTGCACCAGCACAAGCGCACCTGTCGCCACCAGCAGGCGGAACAGCACGGCGATCTGGAACACCATGGCCAGCGCCGGCAGATTGCCCGTCTCGCGAAGGCCCGCCAGCAGGACAAGGGGCTGAAGCAGTTCCACGAAGACGAGCGCGAAGATCACCGGCCTGATCGGGGCAACGCTTGAATGGCGGCCATCGCGCGAAAACAGGGCGTAGGTCAGCCCGATCCAGCCCAGGTTGCGCAAGGTTTCGAAGAACTGGCCAAGTGCGGTTTCCGCCCCGATCCCGGCCACCACCAGCGCCCACGCGGCGGCAAGAATGAAGGCGGTGATTTCCGCCTTGCCGCCGCCGTCGCGTTCGCGTCTGCGCCGCTCTATCCGCCATCCGGCAAGCAACAGGAAGGCAAAGGCCGCGGTCACAAAGACCCACTGCCCGAAGCCCGCCCAGGAAAAGGGGCTGGCCATCAGCGCGCCCCTTCGTGCCAAAGCACGACGCGCAGGGTTTGCAGCAGGATCAGAAGATCGAGAAACGGCGTGTAGTTCTTGGCGTAGTAGAGATCGTATTCCAGCTTGTGCCGCGAATCCTCAAGCGATGCGCCATAGGGATAGTTGATCTGCGCCCACCCGGTGATGCCCGGCTTCACCATGTGCCGCTCGGCGTAATAGGGCAGCTTGTCTTCCAGATCCGCAACGAACTCCGGCCGTTCGGGGCGCGGTCCGACAAAGCTCATCTCGCCCTTCAGCACCGACCATGTCTGCGGCAGTTCATCGATCCTGAGATTGCGGATGATCCGGCCGACGCGCGTGACGCGCGGATCGTTCTGCTGCGCGAACTGCGCACCATTGGCTTCGGCATCGATCCGCATCGAGCGCAGCTTGATCAGCTCGAACGTCTGCCCATAGAGGCCGACGCGGGTCTGTCGGAAGAAGGCCGGTCCCTTGCTGTCGATCTTCACGAGCAACGCAAACAGCACGATCACCGGCAGGGTCAGGATCAGCAGCAGAAGGCTGGCGACAACATCGAAAATCCGCTTGGCCGCACTTGACAGCGCACGCCCTGACGAAAAGCCGTCGGAAAAGATGAGCCAGCTTGGGTTCACCGTATCGAGATCGACCCGGCCCGTCTCGCGCTCCATGAAGGTGGAGAAATCGTTCACGTGAACGCCAGTTGTCTTGATCCGCAAGAGATCCTTGAGCGGCAGGGCATTGCGCCGCTCCTCAAGCGCAAGCACGACCTCGCTGACGCCGAGATTTTCGACATAGCGGGTGAGATTGTTGATCGCATCGCGATGGATCGCCTCTTCCACCACGGGTGCGGCGCTGCTCATGCCGATATAGCCGACAATGGCAAACCCGGCTTCGGGCCGTTCGCCCAGCTTGCGCAGCCGATCTGCCCGCGCACCCGCACCCAGGACGAGCACGCGCCGACGAAATGCCGATGTGCCCAGCAGACCGCCCAGCAGCAGCCGGATCAGCACAAGCAGCGCCATGCCGATGAACATGGCGTAGAACAGATTGGAGCGCCACAAGGTGCGCCCCGGAAGCAGGAAATAGATGACCGACAGCGCGATGATGCCGAGACTGACCGCCACGAGCAGCCGCGCGGTGGCATAGCGCATCGAACGTAGCGCATCAGACCCATAGACGCCGACCGCGATCATGGCCGTCTGCACCATCACCGCAAACAGCAGCAGCGGCGTGGTCCTCATGGCCATCTGGCCCGAATCCATGCCGATCTGGTGGGCGCGCAGCAGCCAGCCGATCTCGCCCGCAGCAATCAGCAGGACGAAGTCCAGAAGGCCCAGCAGAAGGACCGAGTGCGGGATATAGTGTTTGAACAGGCGGATCATTGGCCTGGCGCTTGTCATCCCAAGGGGGCGCGCGAAATTGGCCCCTGCACTGGGCGCCTTACACCGCAAAGGGTAAAGCGTCGGTTACCCTGACAAGCCCGCTGGCAAGCAGACAATCAGGTTTTCATATTATTTTCAATAATATAAAGAAAACGCACCATTTATCCTGTCGGCCATTCTTACACGCATGATCCTGTCAGATCGGACTGGAACAGCAAGGGCGCCAATGCCACTATGCGACCATGCGGCAAAAGGAATTGCGGATCGCGCTCGTCTGTTATGGTGGCATCAGCCTTGCCGTCTATATGCACGGCGTCACCAAGGAGCTATGGCGCGCCACCCGCGCAAGCCGTGCCTTTCATTGCCCTGAAGATCAAGGCGCGAATAACATCAGGGGCGTGGAAGGCGTCTATCTCCGGTTGCTGCAAGACATTGCGCTGACGCGCGACCTGCGGCTGCGCCTGCTGCCCGACATCATATCCGGGGCCAGCGCGGGCGGCATCAACGGTGTGTTTCTTGCACAGGCCATCGTCACCGGGCAGAGCCTCGAACCGCTTACCGCCATGTGGCTTGAGCGGGCGGACATCGATGTGCTGCTTGATCCCGATGCGAAGCCGTGGAGCAAGTTCGCCAAGTTCTGGGCGCAGCCACTGGTGTGGTTCGTGCTGAAGCGTCCGGGCAATGTCGTCAGCAGCACGGTTGCCCCCGAAACGCGCTCCGAGGTGCGCCGCAAGGTTTCCCGGCTCATCCGGGCGCGCTGGTTTGCGCCCCCGTTCAGTGGCATCGGCTTCTCGCGCATGATCGCCGATGCGCTCGATGCCATGGCCGCGCATCCGATGGGCGATCCGCTGCTTCCCGAAGGCCACCCGATCGACCTGCTGGTGACTGCCACCGATTTCAACGGCCACCTTGAGGAACTGCGCCTCAACAGCCCGGAAGTGGTTGTCGAAAGCGAGCATCGCCTCTCTATCGGCTTTCGCCGCACGGCGGCCCGGACTGGCGACAGGACGCTGGCGCCCTGCCCCGAACTGGTTCTCGCCGCGCGCTCCACCGCCAGCTTTCCCGGTGCCTTTCCACCGCTCGTGCTGGAAGAGATTGACCAGCTCGTGGCCGAGCGCGGCGCGACCTGGCCTACCCGCCAAGCCTTCGTCGAACGGGTCATGCCCACCCACGCACGGCGCGGCACTGCCGAAACGGTTGCGCTGGTTGACGGGGCCGTGCTGGTTAACCGGCCCTTTGCCCAGGCTATCGACGTGCTGCGCGACCGTCCGGCACGGCGCGAGGTTGACCGGCGCTTCGTCTATATCGATCCCAGCCCCGATCACATGCGCATTGCGCCAAGGGGCGGGCGCACCGTGGGATTCTTCTCTGCGATTTTCGGATCGCTCTCGTCCATCCCGCGCGAGCAGCCCATCCGCGACAACCTTGAAGCGCTGGAACGCCAGTCACGTCAGCGCGCGCGCCTTCGCAGCATCGTCGATGCGCTGCGTCCGGAAATCGAGGAAACCGTCGAACACCTGTTCGGGCGCACCCTCTTCTTCGATCACCCGAACCAGCGGCGCCTAACCGCATGGCGCAACAAGGCGCAGCAGGCAGCCGCCGAACGCGCGGGCTTTGCCTTTCACGGATATGCCCAGACCAAGCTTTCGGGCATCGTTGCGGAACTGGCCGCGCTGATCCGCGAAGCGGCGCCGCAGGGCGCCAGCGAGGCCGAGATCGAAGCCGTGCTGTGGGAGCATCTTGCGCGACACGGGCTGGATCGGCTTTCCGCGCTGCGCGGCGGTGCAACGCACGAAGCGATCATCTTCTTCCGCACGCACGATATTTCGTTCCGCATTCGCAGACTCAAACTGCTTGCACGCAGGCTGACACATGACTGGGATGCCGGAGAGACCGTCGATCCGGCATCGCGTGAAGTGGCGCGCGATGCGGTCTATCGTGCGCAGGCGCTCTATCAGGGCCGCGAAGGGGTTGCCGGGCTTGGCCCCGGCTTTGCCGAGACCGCAGCCCTTGCCATGGTCGATCCGGGCGCGGTGCTCAACGCCATTGCCACGCGGCGCGATCTGGTCAGCCTCGATCTTCAGGTCGATGCCATTCTGGTGGCCGCGCTGGAGGGCATGGACAAGCCGCTGCGGCGGCGTTTCCTGCATGCCTATCTGGGCTTTCCGTTCTACGATATCGCCACACTTCCGCTGTTGCAGGGCGAAGGCATGGGCGAGTTCGATCCGGTCAAGGTTGATCGCATTTCGCCCGACGATGCCACCTCGATCCGCAAGGGCGGCACCTTTGCCTGCCTGCGCGGAGTGGAGTTCTTCAATTTCGGCGCGTTCTTCAGCCGTGCCTACCGCGAGAACGATTATTTGTGGGGCCGCCTCCACGGCGCGGAGCGCACGATCGACCTCATTGCCTCAACCGTGGAGCCGCCGCTTCCCGCAGATGTCATAGCCGGTTTCAAGCGCGATGCCTTTCTGGCGATCCTCGACGAGGAGCAGGGCCGCCTTCTCGCCGAGCCGGGCCTGGTTGACCGGCTGCGGGCCGAAGTCCTGACGGCATTCGGCAGTAACGCAGGCACACATGAAGAGGGCTGATGCGGCGCCCTGCCCCGTCCATTTGCGGGGCAGGATGGATCATCACTCGGTCAGATCGGTCCAGGCATCCTTGATCCGCTCGAAAAAGCCCTTTGACTGCGGGCATTCCTCGCCGGTTTCGGTTGCCTGAAACTCGCGCAGCAATTCCTTCTGGCGCGAGGACAGTTTTGTTGGCGTCTCGACGTGGATCTCGACGACAAGATCGCCGACACCGCGCCCTTGCAGAACGGGCATCCCGGCCCCGCGCTTGCGAAGCTGCTTGCCCGACTGGATTCCTGCGGGAATCTCGATCTTGTGGACGGTCCCGTCCAGTCCGGGAATTGCGATCTCGCCGCCGAGCGCCGCGGTGGTGAAGCTGATCGGACAGCGCGTGAGCAGAGTGGTGCCCTCACGCTCGAAGACCTTGTGGCGCTGGATATGGAGAAACAGGTAGAGATCGCCGGGAGGCGCACCGAAGGGGCCCGCCTCACCCTTGCCAGCCAGCCGGATACGCGTGCCGTTATCGACGCCCGGCGGAATTGTCACTTGCAGGCGCTGTTCGGCATCGACGCGCCCTTCCCCGCGGCAGGTCTTGCATGGGCTTTCGATCACCTCGCCCCGCCCATGGCAATTGGGGCACGAGCGTTCGACCATGAAGAAGCCCTGCTGCGCGCGGACCTTGCCATGACCGCCGCAAAGATTGCAGCGCCGTGCCGAAGTGCCCGGCGTTGCCCCCGATCCGCCGCAGGGTTCGCACTTCTGCGAAACCTCCACGGCAATTTCGGTGTCCTTGCCGTGGAAGGCATCCTCCAGCGTGATTTCCATGTCATAGCGCAGGTCTGCCCCGCGCCGGGCCTGCTGGCGTCCGCCGCCGCCGAAGGCACCGCCAAAAATCGTCTCGAAGATATCGCCGATGTCACCGAAATCAGCGCCCCCAAAGCCGCCACCGGCGCCAGCGCCGCCGCCCTGCTGGAACGCGGCATGTCCGTAACGGTCATAGGCTGCCCGCTTCTGCGGATCGGAAAGGCAGGCATAGGCCTCGTTGATCTGCTTGAACTTCGCCTCGCTTTCGGCACACCCCGGGTTCTTGTCGGGGTGATACTTCATGGCAAGCTTGCGATAGGCGGACTTGAGGACCTTGTCGTCCGCCGTGCGGTCAACTTCGAGCAGTTCGTAGAAATCGATTTCCGCCGACATTGCGGTTCCTTAGACAGACAACCCGCCGCCCGCGCATTCACGCAGGCGGCGGGCCGGTTTCATCGCAACATCACTTGTTCTCGTCGACTTCCGAGAACTCGGCGTCGACCACGTCGTCATCAGCCCCAGAGGCCTTATTGCCGGCCTCAGCACCCGGAGAAGCCGCAGCAGCCTGCTCCTTCTCGTAGATAGCCTGCCCCATCTTCATGGCCTTGTCGGTCAGGGCCTGCGTCTTCGCGGTCATGTCATCGACATTGCCGCTTTCGACCGCGGTCTTGGCCTCGGCAATGGCGGCTTCGATCTCTGCCTTCAGCGAAGCATCGACCTTGTCGCCGTTTTCTTCAAGCTGCCGTTCGGTTGCGTGGATCAGGCTTTCGGCGTTGTTCTTCGCCTCGGCCGCAGCGCGCCGCTTCTTGTCTTCCTCGGCGAAGCGTTCCGCATCCTTGACCATCTGCTCGATGTCAGCGTCCGAAAGACCGCCAGACGCCTGAATGCGGATCTGCTGCTCCTTGCCGGTGCCCTTGTCCTTGGCCGAAACGTTGACGATGCCGTTGGCGTCGATATCGAACGTCACCTCGATCTGCGGCACGCCGCGCCGCGCAGGCGGAATGCCGACAAGGTCGAACTGGCCAAGCAGCTTGTTGTCCGCCGCCATTTCGCGCTCGCCCTGGAAGACCCGGATCGTCACCGCCTGCTGGTTGTCCTCGGCAGTCGAGTAGATCTGGCTCTTCTTGGTCGGGATCGTGGTGTTGCGGTCGATCATCTTGGTCATGATGCCGCCCAGCGTCTCGATCCCCAGCGAAAGCGGAGTCACGTCGAGCAGCAGCACGTCCTTGACGTCGCCCTGCAGCACGCCCGCCTGAATGGCCGCACCCATGGCGACAACTTCATCGGGGTTCACGCCGGTGTGCGGTTCCTTGCCGAAGAAGTCCTTCACCACTTCGCGGACCTTGGGCATGCGGGTCATGCCGCCGACCAGCACGACATCATCGATGTCCTTGGCCGAAATACCAGCATCCGCCAGCGCCTTGCGGCACGGTTCAAGCGTGCGGTCGATCAGCTTGGCGACGAGCTTTTCCAGATCGGCGCGCGTCACCGTTTCGACAAGGTGCAGCGGAGTGGTGGCTCCGCCTTCCATGCGCGCGGTGATGAAGGGCAGGTTGATCTCGGTCGTCTGGGCCGACGACAGCTCGATCTTGGCCTTTTCCGCCGCTTCCTTGAGGCGCTGAAGGGCAAGCTTGTCGTTGCGCAGGTCCATGCCTTCCTTCGACTTGAACTTGTCCGCGAGGTATTCGACCAGCGCGGTGTCGAAGTCTTCGCCGCCAAGGAAGGTGTCGCCGTTGGTGCTCTTCACCTCGAACACGCCATCGCCGATCTCAAGGATCGAGATGTCGAACGTCCCACCGCCAAGGTCATAGACCGCAATCGTCTTGCCGTCCTGCTTGTCGAGACCATAGGCGAGCGCAGCTGCTGTCGGCTCGTTAATGATGCGCAGCACTTCAAGGCCCGCGATCTGGCCTGCGTCCTTGGTGGCCTGACGCTGCGCGTCGTTGAAGTAGGCCGGAACGGTAATGACCGCCTGCGTCACGGTTTCGCCGAGATAGGCTTCGGCGGTTTCCTTCATCTTCTGAAGGGTGAAGGCAGAGATCTGCGACGGGCTGTATTCCTGCCCGCCCGCCTTGACCCAGGCATCGCCGTTCTTGCCCTTCACGATGGTGTAGGGAACCAGCTCCGTGTCCTTCTGGGTCATCGGATCGTCGAAGCGGCGGCCGATCAGGCGCTTGACCGCAAAAATCGTGTTGTCGGGGTTCGTCACCGCCTGACGCTTGGCCGGCTGGCCGATCAGACGTTCGCCATCCTTGGTGAAGGCGACGATCGACGGCGTGGTGCGCGCACCTTCCGAGTTTTCAATAACCTTGGGCGTGCCCCCGTCCATCACTGCAACGCAGCTGTTGGTCGTGCCAAGGTCGATGCCGATAACTTTAGCCATGAGTTCCCCAGTTCCTTCCATTCAAGACACCGCGCGGGAAGCGATCCCCCTGCCGGGCAGACCGCCGATTGCGGCTCGATTGACCGCGATATAGGTGCGCTTGCGCTTGGCACAAGGCCCCCGCGCGCCTACCAGTTGCGACGCATTCAACATTGGAGTCGCAATCCATGCGCGTGGTCGTTTTCGCAGGTCTTTCAGCAGTTGCTCTGGCGCTTTCGGGATGTGGTCAGCAGGGTGCTGACCCTGTGCCGACGGCGACCGCCAGCATTGATGCAGAGCCCCAGAATGCGCCCGGTGTAACCATCAGCGATGCCATGGTGCGCCTGCCCGCGGCGCCCGGCCGCCCCGGCGTTGCCTATTTCGGCGTGACCTTCGGCGGAGAGGGTGCGCGCAGCATTGCCGGTGTCTATGTCGAAGGAGTAGAACGCACGGAAATGCACGAAACCGTGACCGAAAACGGCATTTCGAAAATGCAGCCCGTGTCATCGGTTCCGCTCAGCACCGGCCAACCGGTGCAGTTCAAGGCGGGCGGCCTGCACGTCATGCTGTTCGGCGTTGCCGATACGCTCAAGGCCGGTGAGACCACGGAGATTACCCTCACGCTCGACAATGGCGACAAGGTGAGCGCCCCCGCCCGCATCGAAGCCGTCGGCGGCGGCATGAGCGCGCCGATGGACCATTCCGCCCACGACATGAGCAAGATGTGACCGGCAAGGGCGCGCTCTGCCCTCCGGGCGGAGAGCGCCCGCTCACCGGCGGCGAGAAGGCCCTTGTCGCCGAGGTGTTCGGCCGCGCGGTCGATACCGGACCGGTCCGCATCCGGCGACGGCGCTGGTTTCCCTTTCAGCCCAGGGGCACGGTCATGGCGCCGACCGGCCATATCCACTTCACGCCGGACTGCGAACGCTATTGCGACGATTTTTCCTGCGCCAACCTTCAGGCGCAGGGGCTGTTCATCCACGAAATGGTGCATGTCTGGCAAACCCAGACGCGCGGGCGCTGGTGGCTGCCGCTGATGCGGCACCCGTTCTGCCGATACAGCTACACCTACCAGCCAGAGCGGCCGTTCGAGAGATACGGCATCGAGCAACAGGCAGAGATCGTCAGGCACTGGTTCATGGCCAAGAACGGCAGCCCATTAGCGCACGCCCCCCCAGTTGCGCTGCTGGATGACCTGTTGCCGTTTACGAATGCTTGAAACTTGCGCGGCAGGTTGCGTCAATGGCCTCGACACCTACGGACAGCACGCTGCATCTGTGGCGCAGCAAAACCATTGATGCTTTCGCGCAAGCCGAAGCTGCCGTGGATGCCATTGCCCGAAAGCTCAACGCCGTCCCGAAATGCGATATGCTGGGCCAGAAGATCGAGGCGATCCGCAAGGCCAAACACAATTCCTCCGTCAGCGAGGAGCGGAAGAAGAAGATCGATCAGTGTCTGGGGGAACTGTCGAAGCTGCTGGGCCTGCGCAATGATATTGTCCATTCGCCGATGGGCATCGAAAAGGCTGGCGAAAGGATTCTTGCCACTTTCGCCAACCCGAACCTCCAATGCGACTTTTCCGAATTTCGCCGTGTCATCCCGGCACCGCGTCTTCAGGCTCTGGCGTCGAAAGTCGTCAATCTTGCCAAGACCCTTGAAAGCGCCTGATCAGCAGCGCACTTCGTATTCACGGCCGCGACTGTCCACTCGGTAGCAGCGTCCGCGGTCCTTGCGCACCTGCGAGCCGGCTGCTGCGCCGACTGCCCCGCCGATCGCGGCGCCCGTTGCGATATCTCCGCCCGTGGCAACGCCAAGCCCGGCGCCCACTGCCGCGCCCAGAGCCGCGCCCTCACCGGTATAGTTGCGCGCGCAGCCACCCAGCGTGATGGCCGATCCGGCAATGGCAGCCGCGATGATGAACTTGTGCATGACTGATCTCCTGATCTTGCGAGAATCTCTGCGCAATCGACGGTAATCAGGCAGCGAGGTTCCGGATCATGCGACGAAGCGTGGCAGGGCTGCGTTTCTCCTGCCGGAATGCCCGCTTCGACGCTGACGACAGCCCTTCAATCGAACGGCAATCTTGCCCCTGACTGACGGGAATGCCTGCCTAATGGGAAGGCCTCACTCACGGGAAGGAATGCCATGCCGCACAATATCGACCATCACGCCATACTTGCCCGCTTTGCATCTGCGCGCGGCGGAAACGGGAATATCTTCAGGGACATCGACCCCACCCGGCTGGCGCACATCATCGTCGATATGCAGAACGGCTTCATGGAGGAAGGTGCGCCGGTCGAAGTGCCCGTGGCGCGCTCCATCGTGGACAACATCAACCGCATAAGCGCGGCCGTGCGCGCAGCGGGCGGATGCAACATCTTCCTGCGCTATACCACGCCGCCCGCAGGCGGGGCGAGCTGGTCCAATTTCATGGCGCGCATGGGCAAGGACGCCGATGCGCACCGCGAAGCCTTCACGCCCGGCCATCACTACTGGCAGCTCTGGCCTTCGCTTGACGTGACCGGTGATGACCTTGTCATCGACAAGCACCGTTTCAGCGGCTTCACGCCGGGCACCTGCACGCTTCATCAGGTCTTGCAGGCGCGCGGGATAGACACCGTGCTGATCACCGGCACCCTTACCAACTGCTGCTGCGAAAGCACCGCGCGCGATGCCATGCAGCACAATTTCCGCGTGCTGATGGCATGCGATGCCAATGCCGCGCTTTCAGACGAGGAGCACGCCGCAACGCTTCGCATCATGGCCATGGTCTTTGCCGATCTCTACGCAACCGACGAAGTGACCGCACTGCTGGGGCGATAGCGCGAACCGGCTCAGTCCGGCTTCTTTGCCACTGCCACCATTGCCGGGCGCAGCAGGCGATCCTTGATCATGTAGCCGGCCTGCAATTCCTGAATGACCGTTCCCGGCTCCGCGTCGGCCGAAGGCATTTCAATCATGGCCTGATGCTGGTGCGGATCGAGCGGCAGGCCCATGGCAGCGATGCGCACAATGCCGTGGCTGGAGAAGACCTTCTCGATCTCGCGGCCAGTGGCTTCCAGACCGGCCACGAGGTTCCTGAACCTGTCGTCCTCGCGAAGGTCAGCCGGAATCGATTCGAGCGCGCGCGAAAGGTTGTCGGCAACCGAGAGGATATCACGGGCGAAGCCGGTTGCGGCATAGGCGCGTGCATCGGCGATGTCCTTTTCCATGCGGCGACGCACGTTCTGGGTTTCGGCCTTGGCGTAGAGAACGTCCTGCCTGGCTGCTTCCAGTTCCTCGCGCAGCTTGTTCAATTCATCGTCTCCCGAAGGCTGATCGATCATATCTTCAGGCACGCCCTTGAGTTCAGCCGCAATCTCAGCGTCGGTGGGGCGCGTGTCGTTATCGCTCATTTTCTCGAAAACCCGTCTTGTCCGATGAATCTGCCCAAGGTCTGGGCGGTGAAATCAACCATGGGGACAACCCGCGCATAATTCAACCGCGTCGGCCCGATTACGCCGACAACGCCGACGACGCGCCCTTCTCCGTCGCGCCAGGGCGAGGCAATGACCGACGAGCCGGAAAGCGAGAACAGCCGGTTCTCGCTGCCAATAAAGATGCGCGTGGCTTGTGCCTCGCGCGCGGCATCGAGCACGCGGGCGATGGCCTCGGCGCTTTCCAGTTCCTCAAGCAGCTGCCGCACGCGCTCGATGTCATTCAGCGCCGCGTCATCCAGCAGGTTGGCCTGCCCGCGCACCACCATGACCGGCCGCGCGGCGGCATCCTGCGTCCACACCACCAGCCCGCGCTGCACCAGATCGGCGCTCGCCGCATCAAGCGCCGAGCGTCCGCTGGCGATGTCGGCGCGGACCACCCCGGCAGCCTCGCCCAGAGTGCGGCCCTGGAGGCGCCTTGTGAGATAGTTTCCGGCCTGTTCCAGCACGGCTGCGCCAACCGGTTCGGGCAGATCGATGATGCGGTTCTCGATCCCGCCATCCTCGCTGACCAACACGGCCAGCGCCCGCACCGGCGATAGCGGCACGAAGGAAATCTGCACAAGGCGCGGTTCGCGCTTCGGCACCATGACCACCGCCGCACCGGCAGAAAGTTCCGACAGGGCAAGGCTGGCCGCGGCAAGCGCGTTTTCGATGGTGCCGCCGCTGGCCAGACCGCGCTCGATCTGCGCGCGCTCTGCCTCGGACGGTTCGGCCACTTGCATGATGCCATCGACAAAGAGCCGCAGCCCCACTTCGGTCGGCATTCGCCCTGCGCTGGTATGCGGCGCGGCCAGCAGCCCTGCATCCTGCAATTCCTGAAGCACCGATCGGATAGAAGCAGGCGAAAGATTGACCGTGCCCGATCCGGCCAGCGTCTTGGAACCCACTGGCTGCCCGCTGGCGATGTAACCTTCCACCACAAGACGGAAAATCTCGCGGGCGCGGTCTGTCAAATCGGAAAGGGTCGGACCGTTCATGTGCGCTACTCTATTCACCGCTCTTGCAGGCTCAAGCCCGATGCGCCAGAGGCTGGCCAAACTTTTGAGGGAATCTCCATGCGACCTTCCGGCCGTGCGCCCGATGAAATGCGCCCCATCGTGATCGAAACCGCCTTTACCAAGCACGCGGAAGGTTCGGTGCTCGTTTGCTTCGGCGATACCAAGGTGATCGTCACCGCATCGGTGGAAGAGCGTGTGCCACCGTTCCTGCGGGGCAAGGGCGAAGGCTGGGTTACGGCCGAATACTCGATGCTGCCACGCGCCACCCACACGCGCGGCAGCCGCGAGGCCGCCAAGGGCAAGCAATCGGGCCGCACGCAGGAAATCCAGCGCCTTATCGGCCGAAGCTTGCGCGCCGTCACCGATCTCAAGAAGCTGGGCGAGCGTCAGATCACGCTCGACTGCGACGTGATCCAGGCCGACGGCGGCACCCGCACCGCCTCGATTTCGGGGGCGTGGGTCGCCCTGCGTCTTGCCGTGCAGAAGCTGCTCGACAGCGGCGCTATCAAGGAAGATCCACTGACCGAGAAAGTTGCCGCCGTATCCTGCGGGATCGTCAATGGCCAACCGGTGCTCGACCTTGACTACATCGAGGATTCGTCCGCCGATGCCGATGCCAACTTCGTGCTGATCGAAGGCGGCAAGATTGCCGAAGCGCAGGCCACGGCCGAAGGCGCAACCTACGACGAGGAAGGTCTGCTGCGGCTGCTGCGGCTGGCCCGCATCGGCTGCAACGAGATCTTCGCAGCACAGGAAAAGGCGGTTCGCGGCTGATGTCCTCGCCTCGTCTCGGCTCTGGCAAGCTGGTTATCGCCACGCACAACGCCGGAAAGCTCAGGGAAATACAGGCCCTGCTTGCGCCCTATGGCATAGAATGCCTTTCGGCAGGAGCGCTGGGCCTGCCCGAACCGGCAGAGACGGGCACGACCTTTGTCGAGAACGCGCTCATCAAGGCGCGTGCCGCGG
The DNA here is from genome assembly GCF_003171715.1 of Novosphingobium meiothermophilum. GTDB lineage: Bacteria > Pseudomonadota > Alphaproteobacteria > Sphingomonadales > Sphingomonadaceae > Novosphingobium > Novosphingobium meiothermophilum. The sequence goes on from NZ_QGHL01000007.1 coordinate 653,877, forward strand.
CTGAGGCGGCCGGGCTTCCCGCGCTTGCCGACGATTCGGGGCTGTGTGTGGATGCGCTGGGCGGTGCACCGGGCGTCTATACGGCCGACTGGGCCGAGGCCGACGTTTTCGAAGGCGGACCGGGGCGGGACTGGTATATGGCCATGGGGAAGGTCGAGGGCAAACTTGCCGAACTGGGGCCGGATGCGCGGCGCACATGCCACTTTGCCTGTGTGCTGGCCATCGCATGGCCCGATGGCCAGAGCGCCGTTTATGAAGGCCGCGCGCAAGGCACGCTTACCTGGCCGCCGCGCGGCACGATGGGATTCGGCTATGATCCGGTATTCGTGCCGCTTGGAGACAACCGCACCTTTGCCGAACTCGACCCGGCGCAGAAACACGCGATCAGCCACCGCGCCGATGCCTTTGCCAAGCTGGTAGCGGACCAGTTTTCGGCTTAAGGCAGGCGCATGGCGCTTGCCCTCTACATTCACTGGCCGTTCTGTCTCGCAAAGTGCCCCTATTGCGATTTCAACAGCCATGTCCGCGAGCGGACCGACATGGCGGCATGGCAGCACGCGCTTGTTGCCGACATGCGCCATGAGGCGCGCCTTGTGCCCGGCCGGGCGCTGACCTCGATCTTCTTCGGCGGGGGAACGCCCTCGCTCATGCCGCCCGCACTGGTCGAGGCGCTGCTGCGCGAGGCAGAAGCGCTGTGGGGCTTTGCCCCCGGCATCGAGATCACGCTTGAAGCCAATCCCAGTTCGGTCGAAGCGGCCAATTTTGCAGCCCTTGCCCATGCGGGGATAAACCGTGTCTCGCTGGGCCTTCAGGCGCTTGACGACGAGACTCTGCGCTTTCTCGGACGGCTGCATGGCGTCACCGAAAGCCTTGCTGCGCTGGACCTTGCCCAAAGGCATTTCGGACGAGTCAGCTTCGACCTGATCTATGCCCGGCCCGGCCAGTCGATCAGCGCATGGCAAGGCGAACTCGCACGTGCACTTGCCTTCGGGACGGGGCACATTTCACTCTATCAGCTGACGATCGAGCCGGGCACCCGGTTCGCCACGCTGGTGCGCGAGGGCAAGCTTTCGCCGCTTGACGATGACGCGGCCGCTGATCTCTTTGCCCTCACCCGCGAGATGACTACCGCGGCCGGATTGCCAGCCTACGAAACCAGCAACCATGCGCGGCGCGCAGAGGAAAGCCGCCACAACCTGTCCTACTGGCGCTACGAGGATTATGTCGGCATTGGCCCCGGCGCGCATGGGCGCAGACTTGGCGCGGCCACCGTGCGCCACCGCAAACCGGAGAACTTCCTGCGTGCGGTTAGCGAACACGGCCACGGCATTGCGGAAGAGCGGGCGCAGAGCGTGCATGAACAGGCAACCGAGGCCCTGCTGATGGGCCTGCGCCTTGCCGAAGGCATATCCCCGCCGGAACTCGCCCGGCGCTTCGGTCTTGCGGTTGATGCCATGATCGACCGGGATGCCTGCGACCGCCTTGCCGCCATGGGTTTTATCGAGCGCACCCAAAGCCGCCTTGTCGTGACAGAAAAGGGAGCGCCATTGCTGGAAGCGCTGCTGGGCGAGATCGTGGCCGGCGATCTGGTGAGCACATGACGAAGGCCGACATTCTGGAGGCGTGGCATACACATCTGCGGTTGAGCCGCCGCCGTTCTGCGCATACGGTGCGCGCCTATGCGGCCACGGCGGCGCGGCTGCTCGATGCGCTGGGCGGCACGCAGGACTGGGCCTCGCTCGCCCGGATCGACGCTGCCACCCTGCGCAGCCACCTCGCCGCGCGGCGTGCCGAGGGCATAAGCAATACATCGGCAGCACGCGAACTGTCCGCGATCAAGTCGTTCATTGCCTTCGCGCGCGAACAGGCAGGCGAAGCGAACGCCAGCCGCCCCCGCCTGCGCGGGCCGCGCATCAAGAAGGGACTGCCGCGTCCCGTCACTCCCGATGAGGCGGTCAATCTGGCAGAGACCGTGGCCGAGGATGCAACGCAGCCGTGGATCGCGGCACGCGACCGCGCGGTATTGCTCCTGCTTTATGGCGCAGGAATGCGCATTGCCGAAGCTCTGGCGCTGCCTGCATCGGTGCTGCCACTGGGAGATGCCATAGTGATTACCGGCAAGGGCGGGCGGCAGCGCGTGGTGCCGCTCCTGCCTGTCGTGCGCGCGGGAGTAGATGATTACGTGCGGCAATGCCCCTGGCCGCTGGACAAGGACAGCCCGCTGTTTCGCGGGGCAAAGGGCGGGCCGTTGGCTCAGGGCATGGTGCAGCGCGCCGTGGCACGGGCGCGCATCGTGCTGGGCCTGCCTGCCACGGCAACGCCCCATGCGCTTCGCCACTCCTTTGCAACCCATCTGCTGGGGGCAGGCGCCGATTTGCGCAGCCTTCAAGAACTGCTCGGCCATGCCAGCCTTTCGTCAACCCAGATCTATACGCGGGTCGATGCGGCAACCTTGCTTGATGTCTATCGCAGCGCGCATCCACGCGCCTGAAGTTATCTCGCGCTTGTTGAAGCGGGACGCGGAAGTCGCAGGACGGCCAGCAATCCTCCCAGATCCTCGCTTTCCCGCAGTTCGACGCTGCCGCCATAGATTTCGGCAACGTCGCGCACGATCGCAAGGCCAAGACCCGTGCCCGGCTTTCCGGTATCGAGCCTGACGCCTCGGTCGAAAATGCGGGTGCGGGCTTCTTCAGGAATGCCCAAGCCATCGTCCTCAACCCAGATTTCGCAGAAGGCCGGATCGGTCGGCACGGCATCGACTGTGATGAAAACCGAACCGCCGCCATACTTGGCCGCGTTCTCGATCAGGTTGCCGAGGATCTCGTCGAGATCCTGCCGTTCGATCGATACTTCGGCCTGCCGGTTGCCATCCTTGTCGAAACGGACCTTGGGGTAAAGCCGCACCACCGCGCGTTCGACCGCCTCGACGCTTTCCCAGACCGGCGCGCGCGAAAGCCCCACTGCACGCCGCCCCACGGCGCGGGCGCGGGCAAGGTGATGATCGACCTGACGCCGCATGACCGCTGCTTCGCGGATCACCGTATCGGCCAGATCATCGGCCTTTGCCGTTGCCGCGTTCATCACCACGGTCAACGGCGTTTTGAGCGCATGGGCCAGATTGCCCGCGTGGGTGCGCGCCTCCTCGGCCTGACGTTCGGAATGTTCCAGCAGCGCATTCAGTTCCATCACCAGCGGCTGGACTTCCAGCGGCAGGGGATCGGTCACGCGGCTGGCCGTGCCTTCGCGCATCCTTGCGATGGCCTGCCGCACCCGGCGTAGCGGGCCAAGGCCGTAATAGGTCTGGAGACCCGCCATGCCGACAAGCCCGAAGCCAAGCACAAGGAAAGACCAGAACAGGATTGCGCGGATTCGCCGGATCTGCGCATCGATCTCGCCCCGGCTGGCAGCCACCTGAAACTCCCAGAGCGTGTTGCTGCCAGGCAGGATCACCGAACGCTTGATGACGCGGAGCTTCTCGCCATCGAACTGGTCACTGTCCTCGATGACCGGTTCCACGAAATTGCGGTCCGGGTTGCTGGTCAGCGTGCGGTCCCACAGCGAGCGCGAGGGGAAATCATCGTGCCCCTGCCCGGAAATCTGCCAGTAAAGCCCGCTGTTGGGTTCAAGAAAGCGCTGGTCGCCAAGCGGCCGGTTGAAATAGACCTCGCCATCGGGATCGACTTCGGCCGAGGCGATCATCGCCGTCAGCATATATTCAAGCTGTTCGTCGAAATTGCGCGTGATGAGGCTCGTCAGCGTCTGGTCAAGCGCAATGCCGCCGCCGATCAGCAGCACCGATATCCAGCCGACCGCAATCAGCAGCATCCGCCGCGCCAGCGATCCGGTGTGCGGCGCGGGCAGCGGCGATGATGGCAATGGGGGTGTCACCGGCCTTTCGGGCACCGCGCAGGGCCGCCCTTATCCGCGGGCCGGTTCTGCCGGATCGTCGAGACTGTAGCCAAGCCCGCGGATCGTGGTGATCACATCAGGCCCCAGCTTCTTGCGGATGCGCGTGACAAACACCTCGATCGTGTTGGAATCGCGGTCGAAGTCCTGATCGTAAATGTGCTCTATCAGTTCGGTGCGGCTGACGACCTTGCCCTTGTGATGCAGGAGATAGGACAGGAGCTTGTATTCCTGCGCGGTAAGCTTGACCGGCTCACCCTTGAGCGTGACGCGGCCGGAGCGCGTATCAAGGCGCACGTCACCTGCGGTCAGTTCGGATGACGAATTGCCCGATGCACGCCGGATCAGGGCGCGCAGGCGGGCAATCAGTTCCTCGGTCTGGAAAGGCTTGGCAAGATAGTCGTCGGCTCCGGCATCAAGCCCCGCGACCTTGTCGGACCAGCTGTCGCGCGCGGTAAGAACGAGCACGGGAAACTTTCGGCCTTCCTTGCGCCACATGCCGAGCACGGTCAGCCCGTCGATTTCGGGAAGGCCGAGGTCGAGAATCACCGCATCGTAATCCTCGGTAGAGCCCATGAAATGCCCGTCTTCACCATCGGTCGACAGATCGACCGCATAGCCATTGTGTTCGAGCGTGTTCTTGAGCTGCCTGCCGAGCGTGGGTTCATCCTCGACGATCAGAATGCGCATCTCTTGCCCCTTGCTGCGCGCCCGACGAGCGCGATCATGTGAAGCGGTAAATGGGACGGGAAACCTGAACGGTCAAGGAACACGGGCTTATGAACCGGTTCAGGAACCGCGCGCGCAACCGGGCCTGTTACCGGCTTTCGCCCAGCACCTGCCCGGTTCGCGCATCGACATCGACGAACATCACGCGGCCATCGCGGATGAACTTGAGGCGATAGACCATCGCTGTCGGATCATATTCGGGGCCAAGATACTGCATCCCCGGCTTGGTCGGCAAAATCCGCCGCTCTATATCGCGCAGGGAACGCACCGCCCCCGCGCGCAGATCGCGCCGTGCCTCGTTCTGCTCGTCCGGACGCTGCTGCGCCGAAATCGGCACCGGATATGCACCAAGCACGGCCATGAGAAGAAGAAGGGAGCGAAGCATGATGCGCCAATGCCTAAGCCTGCGGCCTTGAACAAGGTGTGAATGCAAAGAAGGTGTGCGTGAGGATGCAGCCACGTTGCGCCTGAAGTCCCCTCTTGCGTTGCGCATGATGCCCAGGGCCGCTAAGCGCGCGCCATGGCGGCACCAATACTCAGTTGGGAAGGGCTTGGCCTGCTTCAGGGCAATGGCTGGCTCTTCCAGAATCTCGATATTCACATCCAGCAGCGCGACAGGCTGGCCCTGATCGGGCGCAACGGCGCGGGCAAGACCACGCTGCTCAAACTGCTGGGCGGACAGATCGAGGCTGACCGCGGCACCCGCTCCATCCAGCCCGGCACGCGTATCGTGACGCTGGAACAGGATCCGTTCTTCACCGGCTTCGACACACTGATGGACTTTGCGCTTTCGGGCAAGGACGCTCCGCCCCGTCACGAGGTGGAAGCCATTGCCGGACAGCTCGGCATCGACATGAGCCGCAAGGCCGACAGCGCCAGCGGGGGCGAACGGCGCCGCGCGGCCTTGGCCCGCGCCTTGGCGAGCGAGCCTGACCTGCTGCTGCTGGACGAGCCGACCAACCATCTTGATCTTGCGGCGATCGACTGGCTGGAAGACTGGCTCCAGCGCTATCGCGGGGCCTTCGTGGTCATCAGTCATGACCGCACGTTTCTGGAACGCCTGACCAAGGCGACGCTCTGGCTGGACCGGGGATCGCTGCGCCGCAAGGAGATCGGCTTTGGCGGCTACGAGGCTTGGATGGAGCAGGTCTATGCCGAAGAGGCCCGCGCTGCCGACAAGCTGGACGCCAAGCTGAAGATCGAAGCGCACTGGCTTGAGCGGGGCGTTACCGCGCGGCGCAAGCGGAACATGGGACGGCTGGAGAAGCTTTACGAGATGCGCGCCCAGCGCGCAGCCATGCTCAATCCGCAGGGCACCGCGAAACTGGCACTGGCAAGCGACGACGAAGCCAGGAGCAAGGCCGTGATCGTGGCCGACAAGGTGAGCAAGTCGTTCGGCGACCGGCCCATCGTCAGGGACTTCACCCTGCGCATCACGCGCAAGGACCGCATCGGCGTGGTCGGGGCAAACGGCGCAGGCAAGACCACCCTGCTCAAGCTGCTCACCGGAGAACTGGCCCCCGACAGCGGCACGATAACCCTCGCCAAGACGCTGCAAGGCGTCATGATCGATCAGCAACGCAGCCTGATGGCCCCGGAAAAGCGTGTCCGCGACGTGCTTGCCGATGGCAGCGACTGGATCGACGTGCGCGGTGTGCGCAAGCACATCCAGGGCTATCTCAAGGACTTCCTGTTCGACCCCGGCCTGGTCGAAGCGCGGGTGGGGACGCTGTCAGGGGGGGAACGTTCGCGCCTGCTGCTGGCGCGTGAGTTCGCGCGCAAATCGAACCTGCTCGTGCTCGACGAGCCGACCAATGACCTCGATCTGGAAACGCTCGACCTCTTGCAGGAGGTGATAGCGGACTATGACGGAACGGTCCTGATTGTCAGCCACGACCGCGACTTTCTTGACCGGACGGTCACGATCACGCTGGGCATGGACGGTTCGGGCCGCGTTGATATTGTCGCGGGCGGCTATGCCGATTGGGAAAAGATCAGGAAGCAGCGCGAGGCGGGCAAACCTGTCGCAAAAAGCGGAGGAGAGAAAGCGACCAGCGCTGCGCCAACAGCCCCCTTGCCCGCACCGCCCGCAAAGAAGGGCAAACTGTCCTACAAGGACCAGCGGGACTACGAACTGTTGCCCGCACGGATCGAGGAACTCGACGCAGCGATTGCGCGCGGCGAAGCCCAACTGGCCGACCCGGACCTTTACGCGAAGGATCCGAAGAAGTTCGATGCCCTCATGACAGCACTCCAGAAGGTGCGCGCCGAAAAGGAAGCGGCCGAGGAGCGCTGGCTGATGCTGGCGGAAATGACCGAGGGCTGACATTTCCTTCAAGGCAGCCTGAAGCGCCTCCGCATCGACGCGGAGGCGCGACGCGCGGACGTCAGGCTTTCAGCAGGGCTGCCGTGCGCTCCTCGATCCGCTTTTCGAGTATCGAAAGTGGCATTGCGCCTTCGAGCAACACTTCGTGAAACTGCCGGATGTCAAACCGGTTGCCGAGCGCTTTCTGCGCCTTTTCCCGCGCCCGCAGCCACGCGATGTGCCCGATCTTGTAGCTGCACGCCTGCCCGATCGAGGTGCAGTAGCGCTCCACCTCGCGCAGGGTGCGCGGACGGGTGAAACCGGTAGTCCTAACCATATAGTCCGTTGCCTGCTCGCGGCTCCAGCGTTTTGTGTGCAGTCCCGTATCGACGACAAGACGCGTGGCACGGAACAGGAAGGACTGGAGATAGCCGGCCTTCTCGACTCCGTCATAGGCGCCCAGTTCATCGGCTACCTGCTCGGAATAGAGCGCCCAGCCTTCCGAGTAGGCCGAGAACCCGCCAGTCTTGCGGATCAGCGGAATGCTGGTTGAACGCTGGGCGAGGCTGATCTGGAGATGATGGCCGGGCGTGCCTTCATGATAGGTCAGCGAAGGCAGCGAATATTTCGGCCAGTCGGATACTTCCTTGAGATTGATCCAGTAGATTGCAGGACGCGTGCCATCCAGCGAAGCGGCATAATAATAGCCGTTTGCCGCCCCGTCCTGGATCTCGACCGGCACCGCGCGGATTTCGAGCGGCTGATCGGGCAAGGTGGCAAAGGCGCGCGGCAGCAGGGCATTCATCTTGGCCACCCCGGCGTTGAGGCTGGCAATCAGCGCGGCCCGTCCTTCCAGCGTATCGGCATAAAGCTGTTCCGGCAGGGTATTCAGCGCGGCAAGACGTTCGCCGACGGTGCCCTTGGTATATCCTGCTGCCTTCAGCACCTCATCAAGTTGGGCGGTCAATGCGGCAACCTGTTCAAGACCGATCCGATGGACTTCCTCAGGCGAGTAGTCGGTGGTCGTCGCCTGTCGCAAGGCAGCCGCATAGATTTCATCCCCGCGCGGAATGCGCCAGGCACCATCACCGGCCGCACTGGTCGGCTTCAACTGCTCAAGCAGAGCAATCTGGCGATCAATCGCCGGATAGACCCCATCCCGCACGGTCTCCTCGGCGCGGCGCTGCCAGTCGCCAGAAATCCCCTTGCGGGCGGCACGACGGACAAGCGACTGCACCATCAAGGAATCGCCCGGCTGCGGGCTGCGCAGCTTGCGCAATTGCAGAAGCGCAAGATCAAGCGACCAGGCAGGCGCGAGAATGCCTCTACCGGCCTGTTCGCGTTGCTCGGCAATATCGTTGTCGATCGCTGCGGGCAGCATGGCAAGACGCGCAAGATATGCCTCGGCATCCTCCACACTCTCAACCGGGTGGGTCGAATCTAGGAAGTCAGGAACACTGAAGGCCGCGCAAAAGCGCTGGGTGATGCGATAGGGCGACTGCGGATTGTCGACACCCAGACGCGGGCCATCGAGCCGCCGTTCAAGCTGATAGCGAACGACATCAAGATTGACCTTCATCGCCGGCGAAAGACGGTCGGGCCGGATTCTGGCAAGATCGGCCAAGGCGCGCCTTGTCTGCGCGATCGACGCTTCGCGCCCCGCAGCGCTGTTGTCGCCCAGCTTGAAGCGCAGCGATGCCATGTCACCCTTGTCCAGCCCCAGCGAGGTTGCATACTGCGGCGAAAGCATCATCTGATCGTTGAAGATGCGCGTGAACAGGGCATCGAGCCGGGCATCTTCCGACACGGGAGCCGCGGCGAAGGCAAGGCCGGGACGCAAGGCTACCGCGGCAGTGATAGCCGTCGAGCCCACAAAGAAACGGCGGGTAAGGTTGAAGGTCATACGCATCGTCTCCGAAGTGCGATAAATCGGCCTCGCGGTGGCATAATTTCAGATGCTTATCAAAGCATTTTCGTTGCATCTGTTACTGTGGCGGCAGCGTCCTTTCGCGTGGCGAAACGCATTTCAACCACAGGATGGAGTCGATCCGGCCGGAACCAGGAATCAAATGCCAGCAAGCGGAACGCAGCCGCTTTGTGCCATGCCTCCTCTTCAAGGGGCTTGTGTCGCCCTGCGGTTTGTAGGAAAGCAAAAAACACCGCTATGGTTAAACGGGTCGGGAAATGATCAATCGCATAAGGGATATCCGGCGCCAGAAGGGCATGACGCTTGCCGATGTGGCGGCGCGCTGTGATCCGCCAACGACCGCGCAGACCATTGGCCGACTGGAAACGGGGATGCGCTCGCTCTCGCTGGCATGGATGAACCGCATCGGCGCGGCGCTGGGGGTGGATCCGCAGCTTCTGGTCAAGGCTGACGAGGAAAGCCCCGCACGCATGGTAGCCCGGTTGGGGCCGCAGGGTGCCGAAGCGTTGGCAAGGCCGATGGACGCGATCCTGCCGGTAGCGCTCGATGGATCAGCGCGGCTCATGGCCATGGCGGTAGAGGCGAGTTCGGGCGAATATCGGGCAGGCGATCAGGTCTGGCTGCGCCAGATCGAACCCGATGATTTTGCCCGCGCCTTCAACCGCGACGTGCTGGCGCCGCGCCCCGGCGGGCGCTTCGTCTTCGGCCGCCTGATCGACCAGCGCGATGGCCGGGTGGCGCTGCTCCCGCCCGGCCCCGGCCAGCGGCAGGTGGTGATCGATCGGCCCGCATGGCTGGGCCTTGCCGAAATGCTCGTGCGCAAGCTGTAATCGCTTGAAACGCCTTCTTTCAATCTCGACGCTCTATCCCGCGCCGGGCCGCGCAGGCTTCGGCCGCTTCGTGGCGCGGCAGATGGAGGCGCTGGCAGCCCTTGACGACTGGCAGGTAACTGTCATCAACCCGATCGGCAGGCCGCCGGTGCGGATGGCGCGCTATGCCGCGCTCGATGCGATTCCCGAAATGGAAACGCATGGGCCGATCACCGTCCATCACCCGCGCTTCACGCTGGTGCCCGGCCTTTCCGGCCCGATCAACCCACGGCTCATCGCGCGGGCCATTGCCCCGCTGGCCCGGCGGCTGCACGGCGAAGGCCCGTTCGATCTGGTGGACGCGCAGTTCTTCTTTCCCGATGGACCGGCGGCCGCCAGCATTGCCCGGAGCCTTGGCCTTCCGCTTGCGATCAAGGCGCGCGGATCGGACATTCATCTGTGGGGCACGCGCAAGCTGGTGCGCCCCCAGATTCTCGAAGCAGCCCGACAGGCGACAGTCCTGCTCGCGGTTTCGCGCGCCCTCGCGCATGACATGATCGACATGGGAATGCCCGCAGAGAAAATCGCCGTCCATTACACGGGACTTGACCGGGAACGCTTCCGCCCTTTGCCGCGCGCCGGGGCAAGGCAACTGATTTCGGCCATACCGGCACTGCACGTCTGGTCAGTAGGCCGGATGCTGCTCAGCGTGGGGGCGCTCGTCCCGGTAAAGGGACAGGCTCTGGCGATCCGCGCGCTCACTCATCTGCCCGGCGATGTGCGGCTGGTCATTGCCGGAAGCGGCAGCGAGGAAGGTGCGCTGCGCGCGCTGGTGGGCGCGCTTGGGCTTGAGGACCGGGTCCAGATCATCGGCGCGGTGGACCACGATCTTCTTCCGCACCTCCTGTGCGCGGCCGATGTCATGGTATTGCCGTCCGAGCGCGAAGGACTTGCCAATGCCTGGATCGAGGCGCTGGCCTGCGGGACGCCAGTGGTCATTCCCGATGTCGGCGGAGCGCGCGAGGTCGTGTGCGATGCAAGTGCCGGCCGGATCGCTGCGCGCACCCCCGAAGCGATTGCGCAGGCCATTGCCGAAATCCTTGCCGATCCACGCTCGCAGGAGGCCGTCGCCGCCAATGCCGAGCGCTTCAGCTGGAGCGCAAATGCCGAAGCGCTCGCCGGATTGTATGAAAAGGCGGCGGCAAGGGCCTGATCCTCACCGCCGCCTTCAAATCCATCTGTCCGCCGGAACTGCCCGGCCTTGACGCATCCAGGAAGGTCAGGCCCTCTCGCGCGCCAGCCGCTCCTGCTTTTCCAGCGCCGTTTCGGTAGGAACGAAGCTGTTCGGATTGACCTTTAGCCAGATCAGGATCGGTGCGGCCATATAGACCGAACTGTAGGTGCCAACGAAAATGCCGAGCGTGATTGCCGCCGTAAAGCCGAAGATCACATCCGGGCCAAGCAGCAGAAGCGCAACAAGCGTGATCAGCAGCGAAACCGAAGTCACGATGGTGCGGGCCAGAGTCTCGTTCACCGACAGATCGAGCAGTTCCGGCATGGGCATCCGGCGGAACTTCTTCATGTTTTCGCGGATACGGTCATAAACGACGATAGTGTCGTTCAGTGAATACCCGATCAGCGTGAGCAGAGCCGCCACGATGTTGAGATCGAACTCCATCCCCGTAAGCGCGAACATGCCCAGCGTAAGCGACACGTCATGGACGAGCGCGAAAAGCGCGCCCACACCGAACTGCCATTCGAAGCGAAGCCAGATATAGGCTGCCACCGCGATCGAGGCGAAGCCCAGCGCCTTGAACGCATCCCACCCCAGTTCCTTGGACACCTTGCCCGAAACGGAATCGACGCCATCGATGCGCGCATCGGCGTGGTTCTTGCGGATCTCGGCGGTGATCGTGCGCGCCATCTTGTCCGAGAGCGAGGCATCGCTTTCGGCCCCTTCGGGCAGCTTCATGCGGATCGAGATCTCGTTCGGCTTGCCGAAGCGCTGGATCACCGGCTCGCCATAGCCGAGCTTGCCCACCTGCTGCCGCAATTCGGCAACGGGCGCCTCTGCGCTGCGTTCGAACGTGACGCGAATCATCTGGCCGCCGATGAAATCGACTCCGAGATTCAGCCCCTTCGACAGCACCAGCCCCCACGAGGCCGCGATCAGCAGCATGCTGACGATGTAGAAGGGCACACGCCACCTGAGGAACTGGATGTTCGTGTTGTCGGGGACAAGCTTGAGGAGTTTCACGGGATTTGCCTCCTCTTACAGGGCGATTTCAGTGGGACGGGCGCGGCGCAGCCACTGCGCCACCCACATGCGCGTGAGGGTGACTGCCGTGAAGACCGAAGTCATCACGCCGATGATGAGCACCACAGCGAAGCCCTTGATCGGACCTGAGCCGAACGCAAACATCAGAACGGCGGCAATCACGTTGGTGATGTTGGCATCGAAGATGGCGCGGCTCGCTTCGGAATAGCCAAGCTCCACGGCCTGCACGACCTTGCGGCCGCGATGCCGCTCCTCGCGGATGCGCTCGTTGATGAGCACGTTGGCATCGACCGCGGCGCCGATGGTCAGCACGAAGCCGGCAATGCCCGGCAGCGTCAGCGTGGTGCCGATAACCCCCATGATGCCGATGATCATCAGAACGTTCAGGATCACCGCCACGTTGGCATAGACGCCGAAACGCCCGTAGGTGACGAGAATGAAAACGATCAGCGCAAGCGTGCCCACGCCCATCGCGATCATCCCCTTGCGGATCGAATCCGCTCCCAGATCAGGCCCAACGGTGCGCTCTTCCACCACCTTGAGATCCACCGGCAGCGCGCCCGAACGCAGCGAAATGGCAAGCTGGTTGGCGCTTTCGGTGGTGAAGCGGCCCGAAATGATCGCGCTCCCGCCAAGGATCGGTTCGTTGATGACTGGCGCAGAGAGCACCTTGCCATCGAGGATGATCGCAAACTGCTTGCCCACGTTCTGCGTGGTCAGCTTGGCGAACTTGGCCCCGCCTTCAGTGTTGAAGGTGATGTTGACGACAGGTTCGTTGGTCTGCTGGTTATTGGTCTGCTGGGCATTGGTAAGCTGATCGCCGCGAATGCCGCCCAGCCGCTTGACGGCGATGGCGGGAACACCCCCGCCCTCGGCAGGATTGGCGAAAGGCACGATCTCGCTGCCCGGAGGCGCGATGCCCTGCGCCACGTCAGATGGCAGCGCGGTGGTATCGACCAGCTTGAACTCCAGCTTCGCGGTCTGCCCCAGAAGGTTCTTCAGCGCCTGCGGATCCTGAAGGCCCGGCACCTGCACGACGATGCGCGTGGGGCCGGAACGGATGATGGTCGGCTCCTTGGTGCCCAGCGCATCGATGCGCTTGCGCACCACCTCGACCGCCGTATCCATGGCCTGCGTCACCGCCTGATTGATGCCTGCCTCGGTGGGGGTCAGCACGAAGCGGTTTCCATCCGAAACGTTGATGTCCCAGTCGCGCTGTCCGGTCAGCCCTGCCCCGTTGGTGAGCGGCAGGATTGCCTCGCGGGCGGCATCGACCTGCGTGGCATCGGCCACGATGAACGTCAGCGCACCATCGCGATTGGAAATGTCGCCGATGCGGATCGGCTTGCTTTCCTGCTTCAACTTGTTCCGAACCGATTCTTCCATGCCTTCGATACGCTGGCGGCGCACCTGCGCAGGATCGGCTTCAAGCAGGATGTGGCTGCCGCCGGCGAGGTCGAGTCCGAGGTTGACTTTGGGTTCAGGCAGCGACGAAGGCCAGGAAAGGCCCGCCATGGAGGCAAGCGAAGGAATGGCGGCCGCAACGCAGACAATCGTCACGAACCAGAGCCAGATCACCTTCCAGCGCGGAAAATCGAGCATCGGCGGGCAGCTTTCGGATCAGGTTGGATCAGTCGTTGGCAGGAGCACTGCCGGGGGGCGGCAGAATGTCACCGATGGTGGCACGCACGGCCTTGACCTTAACATTAGGGCCAAGTTCAAGTTCGACATAGTGATCGTCGAGCTTGACGACCTTGCCGATGAGACCGCCTGCCGTGACCACCATGTCGCCCTTCTTCATGGCGGCAATCTTGGCCTTGTGCTCCTTCTGCTGGCGCATCTGCGGGCGCAGGATCAGGAACCAGAAGATGAAGCCCATCGCCACAAGCGGCAGGAAGCTCATCCAAGCGGGCGGCTGGCCGGCATTGGCGGCAGCGGCGGAAAGCGTGCTTAACATCATGTGTTCCGTTTCTGGGATCGGACCTGCGGGATTGCAACCGTGCCCGCAGCGGTTTTCACCCGGCCCGGCGCGGCTGCCTTCGAGGCGGGGCGGTTAGCAGCTTGGCGGCGGCAAGGCAATGAACCGCCATGCGATGGGCGGCAACCGTCCGGTGATGGTGAACGCAGCGGCCTTTTGCGAAAGGCACGGACTTTTGCAAAATCGACCGCTTGCCAAGCCCGCAAGCCCTGCCTATAGGCGCGCTTCCGGTCGGGACGTAGCGCAGCCTGGTAGCGCATCACACTGGGGGTGTGGGGGTCGGAGGTTCGAATCCTCTCGTCCCGACCAAATTGCCGACACATCACGGACTATTCCCTCACTGGCGCCGCGGGCACGGGCAGGCAGGATTTACTTCGACTGGCGCGGCGGGCGTGCGATTCTGCACGAGCTTTGCCGAAGCCCGAAGTCCGCTTCTCTTCTCGAATTGCTGGATCAGGGCGCACTGTGTCTCACCGCTGCCGCCCAAGCAAAGCGCTCGCGATGGCGTGGCGCTTTCCTACACGAACCAATTTGATTATCTGATGACGCGTCTTTCGACAGGTAGGGACGCGGTGTCATGTCTATTCTCGAAGCGATTATTTCTCCGGTTTCGGCAATCATCGACAAGGTGATTCCCGACAAGGAGGCGCGCGACAAGGCGAAGCTTGAGCTGTTGCGGCTTGAAGGATCGCAGGAGCTGGAACTTCTGCGCACGCGCATGTCGGCCATTGTCACGGAAGCATCCTCGACCGATCCCTGGACAAGCCGCGCGCGGCCGGGGTTCATGTATGTGATGTATGTGATGCTGCTCTGGTCATTGCCGATGGGCCTGATCGCGGCCTTCCGCCCTGAGGCGGCACAGAACATCGCGGCCGGAATCAACGGCTATCTTCATGGCTTGCCGGAACCGCTCTATGCGCTGTTCGGCACCGGATACCTTGGCTACACGGCGGCGCGCCAGTGGGGAAAGGCGAAAGGCACCGATCGCTAGTCCGGCAAAGCGCCTATGGCAGGGTATGAACTTGGTTAGTTTCTGGTAACTTCCGTCTGCTATGCCCTGCCTCATGAGCAATAGTCTTGTCAGTGCGATGCAGGTGGCGAAATCTGCCGGGACGGAACGGCTGCGCATCGGTGCCTGCGCCCTGCTGGCCCTGTCTGCTGTTCTTTCCGGTTGCGGCGGCAAGGAGACCGATCCGAAGATCGAAGCGCGCCTTGCCGCGGTGGAAGCCAAGGCTGCTTCAGCCGACCGGCGTGCGCGCGAGGCTGTCAATGCCGTGCGACAGGGAAACCCGGCGGCAGTCGCCAACTTTGGCCCGGACACCGGCTTCGGCGATGAGCAGGATGCAAATCCCTATATGGATCCGGGCAACGGCGGCTTCGAAGGCGGCAGCGAAGTGCCGGAAAGCCCTGCCATAGGCCAATAATGCCTCGGCTACGTTAAAGTCCTGCCCCCACGATATCGTCCCGCCGCTGACCTTGCTCCATCAGGAGCTTCGCGGCAGCACGGGCTTGCGTCACCCCGAACAACGGCTATCACGGCAGCCCCACATCTTCGAGGTGACTGCATGAGCCTGTCCGACGACACGCGGAGCGCGACCGTATTCGTGCTCAACGGCCCCAACCTCAACCTGCTTGGTCTGCGCGAGCCGGATATTTACGGCGCTGATACGCTTGATGACATCGCCGGGATGCTGGAAGATCGGGGGCGGACCCTGGGCCTTGAGATCGACATGCGCCAGTCCAACCATGAAGGCCATCTGGTCGACTGGCTGCACGAAGCGCAGGCCGATGGCGCAAAGGCAGTCCTGCTCAATGCCGGGGCCTATACCCATACGTCCATCGCGCTCCACGATGCGATCAAGGCCATCACCGTACCGGTGATCGAAGTGCATCTGTCCAACCCCCACCGACGCGAGGGGTTCCGCCATCGCTCCTATGTGGGCATGGCAGCGAAAGGCACGATCGCGGGCTTTGGCGCGGGCAGCTATCTTGTCGCGCTTGAAGCGGCAGCGCTGCTCTGACCGGCCTCGCGGCATAAGGTTTTTCCACCCCGCCGCCCCCGCCACCCCTTGCCAGCCTTGCATCTTGGCGGCATGGCGCAGGGCCTGAAACACCATTCGCATTCTTATCCGCGAGGAAAAACATGGGTCACGAGCGCGGCGACAAGGCCGAGAAGATGGCGATCGACAGCACGCTGGTGCGTGAACTGGCAGAGCTGCTGGCAGAAACGGGCCTGTCGGAGATCGAAGTGGAAGACGGCGAGCGCAAGATCCGCGTCGCCCGCCAGATTAGCGCGGCCCCGGTAGCACAAGTGGCCGTAGCCGCACCCGCACCAGCCGCCGCACCTTCCGCCGCCGCTGCGCCTGCTCCGGCGGCCCAGGCACCGACAGCCGCAGATCACGCAGACGCCGTGAAATCTCCGATGGTCGGCACCTGCTACCTTGCGCCAGAGCCGGGGGCGGCGAACTTTGTCACGGTGGGGCAGACGGTGAAGGCCGGGGAAACGCTGCTCATTATCGAGGCGATGAAGGTCATGAACCCGATCACCGCGCCTGCTGCGGGCGTGGTCAAGGCCATCCTCGTCGAGAACGCGCAGCCGGTCGAGTTCGACCAGCCGCTGGTCGTGATCGCGTAAAGGCCCGCTCATGGCCATCAAGCGCCTGCTTATCGCCAACCGAGGCGAAATCGCGCTGCGCATCCATCGCGCCGCGCATGAAATGGGCATCGAGACGGTTGCAGTGCATTCCACGGCCGATGCCGACGCAATGCACGTGCGCCTTGCCGATCATGCTGTCTGTATCGGCCCGCCTGCCGCCAAGGACAGCTATCTAAACGTGGCGGCGATCATTTCGGCGGCCGAGATCACCCATGCCGACGCGATCCACCCCGGCTACGGCTTCCTTTCGGAAAACGCCAAGTTCGCCGAGATCGTCGAAGCACACGACATCACCTGGATCGGCCCCAAGCCCGAACACATCCGCACCATGGGCGACAAGATCGAGGCCAAGCGCACCGCAGGCGCGCTCGGCCTGCCGCTGGTGCCCGGATCGGACGGCGCGGTATCCGATCTTGCCGAAGCCAAGGCAATTGCCGAGGCGGCGGGCTATCCGGTGATCATCAAGGCCGCATCGGGCGGCGGCGGGCGCGGCATGAAGGTGTGCCACAGCCCCGACCAGCTCGAAACGCTGATGCAGCAGGCAGGCAATGAGGCAAAGGCGGCGTTCGGCGATGCGACCGTCTATATCGAGAAGTATCTTGGCAATCCGCGCCATATCGAGTTCCAGATCTTTGGTGATGGCAGGGGCAACGCGATCCATCTGGGCGAGCGTGACTGTTCGCTTCAGCGCCGGCACCAGAAGGTTCTGGAAGAAGCACCCTCGCCCGTCATCTCGGCCGAAGAACGCAGCCGCATGGGCGGGATCGTGGCCAAGGCCATGGCCGACATGGGCTATCGCGGCGCAGGAACGATCGAGTTCCTGTGGGAGAACGGCGAGTTCTACTTCATCGAGATGAACACCCGCCTTCAGGTGGAGCATCCTGTCACGGAAGCGATAACCGGTGTGGACCTTGTGCGAGAACAGATCCGCATTGCCGATGGCAAGCCGCTTTCGGTGAGGCAGGAGGAGATCGAGTTCAAAGGGCACGCCATAGAGTGCCGCATCAATGCCGAAGACCCCTTCACCTTTGCACCCTCGCCGGGGCTGGTGAAGAGCTATCACGCTGCGGGCGGCATGCACGTGCGCGTCGATTCAGGCCTTTATGCCGGATACCGCATACCGCCATACTACGATTCGATGATCGCCAAGCTGATCGTCTATGGCCGCACCCGCGAAGGCTGCATCATGCGCCTGAAGCGTGCGCTGGAGGAAATGGTGATCGAAGGACCGAAGACCTCGATCCCGCTGCACCAGCGCCTGCTGAGCGAGCCGGATTTCCTGAGCGGCGACTATTCGATCAAGTGGCTGGAAGAGTGGCTGGCAAAAGACGCATGACACGCCCTTCCCTGCTGAAAGTGAAAAGCCCCCGCATCCACGGGGGCTTTTTTCTCATTCAGTCATCCTCGCCATTCAGTGGCAGACGCGCACGGATCGCGCGCCATGGCGGATCGGGCCGGTCGTTCTTCACCAGGATTGCCTCAACCTCGTCGAACTCTTCAAGTTCAAGTGCCTCGGTAACACTGAGCGGGAAATAGACGTTCTCGTCGTTGTCCATCCGCACCGCATAAGCGCCGCGCCCTTCTTCGCTGCGCGTGACGATGCATACTGCCTTTGCTGCCATGAATGCTGATACCTTTGTGTTTGATAGATTTGATATGCCAACGTGGCGCTGACAGCTATGTGATTGGTGCGGTGTCCCCTGCTGTCAAGCATCGCCGCCGTCACCCTTCGGCTTCCACGTCACCACCCGCCAGAGATAACCGGCGAGCACCACCGCAAGCGTCGCCGTGGCGACCGGCCCGGTAAAACGATCCAGTTCACTGAAATTGCGGCCAAGAAAATATCCTGCCCCTGCCAGAACGGCATTCCAGATGGCTGCCCCCGCGAAAGTGAACAGCAGAAAACGGACGTGGCCCATGCGGGTGAGACCCGCAGGTAGCGAGATCATGGTGCGCATGAACGGCGCAAACCGGACCGCGAAAACCACCCATTGCCCATGACGCCGGAAGAAGCGGACGATGGCCTCCACATCCTGCCAGTCCATGGTCAGCCAGCGGCCGAAGCGATCGACCAGCGGGCGCAGGCGCTCATACCCCAGCTTTCGGCCGACCAGATACCAGACGTAATTGCCAAGTGTCGAACCGGTCGTGGCCGCTGCCATGAGCGGCCAGAACTCCATCCGCCCCCGTGCCACGGCAATGCCGCCCAGCCCCATGATGACTTCCGAAGGGATCGGCGGAAACACGTTCTCGATGACCATCAGGAACGCGATGCCCCAATAGCCGCCTCCTTCGATCAGCCAGACGATCCATTCGTTCAACGGCCTGCACGCCCTGATATGCGGATCACAATCGGCGCTCGATCGCGTCCCAGATCATGCCCGCGGTATCGGTCCCGTTGAACCTGTCGATGGCGACAATTCCGGTTGGCGATGTCACGTTTATCTCGGTCAGCCACTTTCCGCCAATGACATCGATCCCGACAAAGATCAGTCCCAGCCGCTTGAGCTGCGGACCCAGCACGGCGCAGATTTCCTGCTCCTGCGGGGTCAGTTCCGTCTTTTCGGCATAACCGCCGACGGCCAGATTGGAACGGAACTCGCCCTCGCCCGGCTTGCGGTTGATCGCGCCCGCCACTTCGCCATCGACCAGAACGATGCGTTTGTCGCCGCTCGCCACTTCGGGAAGGAATGCCTGCACCATATGCGGCTCAGGCCAGGTCAGGTTGAAAACCTCGAACAGTGCGCCAAGGTTGTCACCCTCAGGCCCTACCCGGAAAATCGCCTTCCCGCCGTTGCCGTGAATGGGCTTCACCACCACCGCGCCGTGCTTTTTCTGAAAGGCACGCACTTCATCGACCGACCGGGTGACGATCGTGGGCGGCATGAAGCGGCGGTAGTCAAGCACCATGACCTTTTCGGGCGCGTTGCGCACGCTGCGCGGGTTGTTGACCACCAGCGTCTCGCCCTCGATCCGTTCAAGCAGGTGGGTCGCGGTGATGTAGCCCATGTGGAAGGGCGGATCCTGCCGCATCAGAACCACGTCGACATCGCGGCCAAGATCAAGCCTGCGCGTCGCGCCAGCGCTGAAATGATCCCCGACGACCCGCTGCACCTTCACCGGCACGGCATGCGCAATCAGCCGGTCGTCCTCGTCAAGCGTGAGCGAGCCGACATCGTAGTGAAACACCTCGTGCCCGCGGGCTTGCGCCGAAAGCATCAGGGCAAAGCTCGAATCCCCGGCAATATTGATCGATTGAAGCGGGTCCATCTGGACCGCAACACGCAAGGCCATGCACCACCATCCCGCAAACGCAGCCTTCAGGGCTGCCAGACATTCGCCATGTGGCGCGGCCAACGCCACGGTGCAAGAAGGATAACGTCGATCCGCAGATCGTCGCCCGCGAGCGCATAGCGGCTGGCCAGCGCCTCGGCAGCACGTGCCACGCGCCGCAGCCGGTGCGCATCGATCGCATCATCCAGCCCGCGTGCATCGCGCCGCCACTTCACTTCGACAAATGCCACGGTCCGCCCCTTGCGCGCGACGATGTCGACTTCTCCAGCCTTCAGCTTCACCCGGCGCGCAAGAATACGCCAGCCGCTCAGTCTCAGCCACCATGCCGCCAGTTCCTCGGCGCGCCGCCCCTGCCGCTCCGACCGCGCCCGGTTCAAGCCTCGCCTGCCCTTGCAACGCCAGCGCCAGCCCCTGCCCTGATTTCCATCGCCCGCGCATAAAGCGCCTTGCGGTCGAGTCCGTGTGCCTTCGCCACCTGTCCGGCCGCCTGCGATGGCGACATGACGGCAAGCGCGGCAACGAGTTCGGCATCAACCAGGTCTTCAGCGGGCGCCACAGGCACCCCCGGCGGCGCGATGAGCAGCACGATTTCGCCTTTGGCAGGAGACGCCCGGTAATGATCGGCAAGCGCCTGCGCGGTTCCGCTGCGGCATTCCTCGTGCAGCTTGGTCAGTTCGCGCGCCACGGCAACCTCGCGTCCGGGCAAGCCCTGCGCGATGGCATCGAGCGATGCCACCAGCCGCGGTCCTGTATCGTAAAACACGAGCGTAGCCGGAACCGCTGCCAGTTCGGCAAGAACGTCGCGGCGGGCCTTGTCCTTGCCGGGCAGGAATCCTGCAAAGAGGAAGCGATCGGTCGGCAGTCCCGCCATCGAAAGCGCCGTGATCACAGCGCTTGGTCCCGGAATGGACGTAACCGCAATGCCGCGCGCCCGCGCCTCGCGGACCAGCCGGTAGCCCGGATCGGAAATCAGCGGCGTTCCCGCATCCGATACCAGCGCGACCGCCGAATGGACCATTTCGGCAAGCAATCCTTCACGCGCGGCATCGCCTGCATGATCGTCATAGCGCCGCATCGGCTTGTGCAGACCAAGAAGATTCAGCAACTTGCCGGTTACGCGCGTATCCTCGCACGCAACCACCGCGCAGCGTTCAAGCGTTTCGACCGCACGACGGGTGATGTCGCCGAGATTGCCAATCGGGGTGGCGACAATGTAGAGACCGGGCTCAAGGGGTGGCATGTCCATGCGCATTTCCATGGACCGGCCATCCGGATGCGACAAGAGGGTGCGCGCGCAATGATCGAACGACAGGTGGGCGAGGAGCGGCTGGATGCCTTTCGCCATTCTCGCCGGATGCTGGTGGCGGCAATGCTCTCGCTGCTGGCAGGCTGCGCGGTCATTCCCAAGGGATCGGCGCCCGTCACCGAGCCGGTGGAAAAGGCACCCGACGCCAATGTCCTGCCCGCCGATTCCGGAAGGCACCGGGTTGCCCTGCTCGTGCCGCTCAGCGGAGACAATGCCGCGGTGGGGCAGGCCATTGCGAACGCCGCCACGATGGCGCTGCTCGATACAAACGCGGCAAACCTGCGCATCACTACCTACGACACCGCAACCGGCGCAGGATCGGCAGCGGCCCGCGCAATTGCCGATGGCAACAAGCTGATCCTTGGCCCGCTGCTGTCGGACGACGTGCGCGCGGTGGCCGTTGCGGCCCGCCCCGCCAAAGTGCCGATGATTACCTATTCCAACGACAGCGCGGTGGCGGCGCGCGATGTCTTTGTCATGGGGCAGTCGCCCGCGCAGTCGATCACGCGCACGCTGGACTTTGCGGCGGTGAAAGGCGTGCGCTCCGTAGCGGCCCTTATCCCGACCGGCGAATACGGACAGCGGGCCATGGCCGGGCTGGTCGAAGGGACGAAAGCCAACGGAATGACCGTGACCGCCATCGAAACCTATGATCGCGGCAACACATCGGTAGCCAGCGCCGTGCGCCGCCTGCGCGAGAAGGGCCGGTTCGATGCGCTGCTGATCGCAGATGGCAGCCGGATCGCGCTTCAGGCCGCGCCTCTCGCTGGCAAGGGCGTGCGTCTGCTGGGAACCGAACTGTGGAGCGGGGAAGGCAGCATCGCCAGTGCGGCGGCCCTGCGCGGCGCGTGGTTCTCTGCCGTATCCGACCAGCGCTTCGGCCAGTTCGAAACGTCCTACCGGACACGCTTCGGCGCAAGCCCTTCGCGCCTTGCAACGCTGGGCTATGACAGTGTCCTGCTGACGCTCAACGTTGCGCGCAACTGGAAGCCCGGAACCGTCTTCCCAACCGGCAAGCTCTATGATCCACAGGGCTTCATCGGGCTGGACGGCGTTTTTCGCTTCACCGCCACGGGCATGGCCGAACGCGCCATGGAAGTTCGCGAGGTGGGCGCGGGCACTTTCATCACGGTTGCACCTGCGCCCGCCAAGTTCCAGTAAACGAAGCGATCCGCATGGCCGGGATTTTCGCGGGATAAGGCTGCAAGCCCGCTTGCGTGCCGATTCCCGCGCGTTCTATACCCGTTCGCATGTCAGACGACCTTTTCGACAAGCTGCCCGCGTCCAGTCCGTCCGAAAGCTACGATGGTTCTGCCATCGAAGTGCTTGAGGGCCTTGAACCGGTCCGCCGCCGCCCCGGCATGTATATCGGGGGCACGGATGAACGCGCGCTCCATCACCTTGCCGCCGAAGTGCTCGACAATGCGATGGACGAGGCGGTTGCAGGCCATGCGAACCGGATCGAGGTCGTTCTGGAAGAAGGCAACCGCCTGACCATTTCCGACAACGGGCGCGGCATCCCGGTGGACGAGCATCCCAAGTATCCGGGCAAATCGGCGCTGGAAGTGATCCTCACCACGCTGCATTCGGGCGGCAAGTTTTCCGGCAAGGCCTATGCCACCAGCGGCGGTCTGCACGGTGTGGGCGTGTCGGTGGTCAATGCGCTGTCCACCCTCACGCGCGTGGAGGTTGCCCGCAACAAGGAACTTTACGCGCAGGAGTTTTCGCGCGGAAACCCGACGACACGGCTGGAACGGATCGGCAATGCGCCCAACCGGCGCGGGACACAGGTGACATTCATTCCTGATCCGGAAATCTTTGGACAGGACGCCAAGTTCAAGCCCGCCCGCCTTTTCCGGCTCGTGCGTTCAAAAGCCTATCTGTTTGCGGGCGTGGAAATCCGCTGGAAATGCGCGTCTGCACTCGCCAGCGAGGATGTGCCTGCCGAAGCCGTGTTCCAGTTCCCAGGCGGCCTTGCCGATCATCTGGCAGAACAGGTTTCCGGGCGCGAATGCGTCACTTCGGTGCCGTTTGCGGGTCGGCAGGATTTTCCCGCTGGTCCCGATGGCGAGGAAATGGGCCGGGTGGAATGGGCCATCGCCTGGCCGCTGTGGTCCGATGGTTCCTATTCGTGGTATTGCAACACCATCCCCACGCCCGATGGCGGCACCCATGAACAGGGTCTGCGTGCAGCCCTGACCAAGGGCATCCGCGCCTTTGCCGACCTGATCGGTCAGAAGAAGGCCAAGGATATCGCGCCCGAAGACGTGATGACCGGCAGCGAAATCATGCTTTCGGTCTTCATCCGCGATCCGCAGTTCCAGAGCCAGACCAAGGACCGGCTCACCAGCCCGGAAGCGGCCAGGCTGGTTGAAGCGGCGGTGCGCGACCATTTCGACCATTTCCTGACCGACAACATGGAGCGCGGCAAGGCGCTGCTGGGCGCGGTGATGGAGCGCATGGACGAACGCCTGCGCCGCAAGGCCGAGCGCGAGGTCAAGCGCAAGACCGCCACCAACGCGCGCAAGCTGCGCCTGCCCGGCAAGCTGACCGACTGTTCGGGCGAAGGCGATGGCGAGACCGAACTTTTCATCGTCGAAGGCGACAGCGCAGGAGGCAGCGCGAAGCAGGCGCGTGACCGCAAGACGCAGGCGATCCTGCCGATCCGCGGCAAGATCCTCAACGTCGCTTCTGCCTCGGCCGACAAGATCCGCGCCAATCAGGAAATCGCCGACCTTGCGCTCGCGCTGGGGTGCGGAATGCGCAAGGACTGCAATCCGGATGCCCTGCGCTATGACCGCATCATCATAATGACCGACGCCGACGTTGACGGCGCGCATATCGCAACGCTGCTGATGACGTTCTTCTTTCAGGAAATGCCCGAACTGGTGCGGCGCGGACACCTCTACCTTGCCCAGCCGCCGCTCTACCGCCTGACCAGCGGCAGTCTTTCGGCCTATGCCAGAGACGATGCCCACCGCGCCGAACTGAAGGCTACCAAGTTCAAGGGCAAGAAGGTTGAAGTCTCCCGCTTCAAGGGCCTTGGCGAGATGAATCCGCAGCAATTGCGCGAAACCACCATGGCGCCCGCAACCCGGAGCCTCATTCGCATCACATTGCCCCCGGAGTATGAAGGCCGCGCAGCGGTGAAAGACCTTGTCGACCGCCTGATGGGCCGAGATCCTGCCCAACGCTTCATGTTCATCCAGAACCGCGCTGCCGAAATAGACCCGGAACTGATCGACGCCTGATCAATTCGCCAAGATCAACCGCCCGCCTCGTCCTTTCGTCCGCCGCGCACGTCGAAGCGAATCTGGACCCATTCGCCGATCTGCGGCTTGCCGTTGATGCGGGGCGGGCGGACAAGGAACTGCCACGAGGCCTGCCGCAAGGCTCTGGCCAGACCTGATCCGGGCGGGCTTTCACCCAGTTCCTGGCAATCCTCGACGTGATACTTTTCCACCGTGCGACAGGCGATGAGCGCCCAATCGCCCTGCATCCGCCGCTGCGGGAGATAGGGACCGATCTCGGCATCAGTCGGTTCGCGATACCATTGCGCGGCATAGAGGCGCACCCCGCCCGGTCCCTGCCCCACGCTGGGACTGTCGCCTTGGCTGCCCCTGCTGCCGCCGGGCAACGCTCCGCCATCGAACTCGCGGCGCTGTATCCGGGAAATGTCGCTTGAGCGATAATCGTTACGCGAAAGTTCGATGAAGCCTTCCGGCCATTCGATCTTGCCCGGAACCTCGACTGCCGGAGAAGGCCTTGCGGCGGGCCGCGCCACTGCCTGCGCTCTGTCCTGCCTTGCGACTGCGGTTTCCTTCGGCTTGTCCGCCGCCCCGGCCTCGTCCTGGCCGGCCTGCGATAGGTTGATGGCGGTCAGCCGGGCGCTCTCGCTGCCACCGAAGCCGGTGATGGCCCCCATCGTCAGCATGATCCAGAACACCAGCGCGCTTGCCGCAAGGGCAAAGACAAGCGATCCCGCCCGCTCGCGCAGCGAAACCTGATAGCCTGACCTTGCCGGATCGCCGCCGCGCACAAGCATTTCCACCCGCGCCTACACGCGGGGCGTTTCCCCCGCAATCGCGCTTGCGGCATCAGCGCCTTCCAGCGACATTTTGACACGCCTATTCTGACGACTGCGTCATTTATCGGCCCCATTCCTGACGCAGCCGTCATTATAACTGGCAAAACCTGTCGCAAGCGTCAGTAATGGCGCACCCTCTTGCGCTGCATCAGGACAGGGCCTATCCCTTAACCAAACGATTAAGAACAGGAATCGCCGATGCGCTTTGAAGGCACCAGCAACTATGTCGCCACCGAGGATCTCAAAGTTGCGGTGAACGCCGCAGTCCTGCTTCGCCGTCCGCTGCTGGTCAAGGGTGAACCCGGCACCGGCAAGACCGTGCTGGCGCATGAAATCGCCAAGGCAGTGGATGCCCCCCTCATCGAATGGAACGTGAAATCCACCACCAAGGCGCAGCAGGGCCTTTACGAATACGATGCCGTCGCACGCCTGCGCGACGGGCAGCTTGGCGACGAGCGCGTCCACGATATCCGCAACTACATCAAGAAGGGCAAGCTGTGGGAAGCCTTCACCGCGCCCAAGCTCCCCGTGTTGCTCATCGACGAGATCGACAAGGCCGATATCGAGTTCCCCAACGACCTGCTGCAGGAACTCGACCGGATGAGCTTCGACGTTTACGAAACGCAGGAGCGCATCGAGGCGAAGGAACGCCCGATCGTGGTCATCACCTCGAACAACGAGAAGGAACTGCCCGACGCGTTTCTGCGTCGCTGCTTCTTCCACTACATCAAGTTCCCCGATCGCGAGACGATGCAGGCGATCATTGATGTCCACTTCCCCGGCATCCAGAAGACGCTGGTGACCAAGGCGATGGAAGTGTTCTACGAAATCCGCGAAGTGCCGGGTCTGAAGAAGAAGCCCAGCACGTCGGAACTGCTCGACTGGCTCAAGCTTCTGCTGAACGAGGACATGCCGCTGGACGTTCTTCAGAACCGCGACCCGACCAAGGCCATCCCACCGCTCCACGGCGCACTGCTCAAGAACGAACAGGACATCATGCTGTTCGAACGGCTGGCCTTCATGGCGCGCCGTCAGGGAAGCTGACGCAGGCTTTTTCCGGTCAGCTTACCCGGAAGCAATCGCGGCCAGCACGCTTGAGCGTGGCGCACCAGGCGTGGGCGCCCGGCGCGCTGACCCGCAGCCGCCAGTATTGGCGCGCCCCGACAACGGCGGGGATGACCGCCTTCTGGAAACCGGCCAGTTCCGGATGTCCTGTCACGAGCATCTGCCAATGCGCTTCTGCCTCGGCCTCGCTCAGGGCAGCGGCAAGCTGAATGGTCTGCTGTGCACCTGCCGCCACGGGCAAGGGTGGCGAAACCGGCCCTGCCGCAGCCAGCATGGGGCGCGGCGGCTGACCGGGAATGCCGGTGCGGCGAGCATCCGTATCGAGCGCCAGCAAGACCGCGCGCTCAGGCGAGGGCATCCGCTCATTCGTGACGACCACGGTTGTCGTCTCGGCCCGCGTGAGGCCGAAGAGCGAGCGGGCAAAGCCATAGGGAAGACGGATGCAGCCATGCGAAGCCGGATAGCCCGGCACATAACCCGCATGGATCGCAATCCCGCTCCAGGTCAGTCGCTGCATGTAAGGCATGGGCGCGTTGCTGTAGATGTTGGAGCGGTGCTTCACACGCTTCTGCAGTATGGGAAAAACGCCCGCGGGCGTGCCATGGCCACGCTTTCCGGTTGAAACCGGCGAAGACCCCCACGGCTGGCCATCCTTGAACACGTGCATCGTCTGCGAAGGCTTGCTGACCACGATCAGCACGCCGCTTTGCACCACTTCGCTGACCGGCGGTGGAACCATCGGCTGGCGTGGCGGCAGGGCGTCCGGCGAGACCGCAGCGCCAGACGGATCGGCCACCTGCGCCTGCGCAGGCTCGGCACTGCCCGGCGCCAGCCCGGAGACGACGCCAATACCGCCAGCCCCAAGGATAAGGCCCACGACCGCCAGGGCACCCGCAATCCGGTTCACGGTAAACATGCCTTAACCATGTTGTAAGGGTTTACGCCTCTGTGGCCCGGCTTCAATGCCAAACTGGCCCGTTGCGGGCCGATCCCCCGTGTAGGCCGGCCCCTGTTGATGGCCGATCATTGCAGGACTTGCCCATCCGCGCCCGAACGCTTAATCATTCGATTAAGCCAAGGGAGCCGGATCGGGTGTTTTTCAATTTCGTCGATGAATTGCGCGCTGCGGGCATCCCGGCCAGCTTCAAGGAGCATCTCGTGCTGCTCGAAGCGCTCGACAAGGATGTGATCGAGCAGACGCCCGAAGCCTTCTACTACCTGTCGCGCGCCACCTTCGTGAAGGACGAGGGCTTGCTCGATCGTTTCGATCAGGTTTTCAACAAGGTCTTCAAGGGCCTTCTGACAGACTATGGCCAGCGCCCGGTCGATATTCCTGAAGACTGGCTCAAGGCCGTGGCCGAGAAGTTCCTGTCCGAAGAGGAAATGGAAAAGATCAAGGCGCTCGGCTCGTGGGAAGAGATCATGGAGACGCTGAAGAAGCGTCTGGAAGAACAGGAAAAGCGCCATCAGGGCGGCAACAAGTGGATCGGCACGGGTGGCACCAGCCCGTTCGGCAATTCAGGCTATAACCCCGAAGGCGTGCGCATCGGCGGCGAAAGCCGCCACAAGCGCGCGATAAAGGTCTGGGAAAAGCGCGAGTTCCAGAACCTTGACAACACGCGCGAACTGGGCACGCGCAACATAAAGATCGCGCTGCGCCGCCTGCGCCGCTTTGCCCGCGAAGGGGCTGCCGACGAACTCGATCTGGAAGGCACGATCGAAGGCACGGCCCGGCAGGGCTGGCTCGACATCCGGATGCGCCCGGAAAAGCGCAATGCGGTGAAGCTGTTGCTGTTCCTTGATGTGGGCGGATCGATGGACCCCTTCATCAGGTTGGTGGAGGAACTGTTCAGTGCGGCCACCGCCGAGTTCAAGAACATGGAGTTCTTCTATTTCCACAACTGTCTTTACGAAGGCGTGTGGAAGGACAACAAGCGGCGCTGGTCCGAACGCACCAAGACATGGGACATCCTTCACAAGTATGGCCACGATTACAAGGTCGTGTTCGTGGGCGATGCCGCGATGAGCCCCTACGAAATCAGCCATCCGGGCGGCAGTGTCGAGCATTTCAACGAAGAGGCGGGCGCGGTCTGGCTGCACCGGGTAGCGCAGACCTATCCGGCAACCGTTTGGCTCAACCCCGTGCCGGAAAAGCAATGGGGCTATTCGCAGTCCACCAAGATGATCCGCGACCTTCTGGGAGGCGCCATGTATCCGCTGACACTGGAAGGGCTGGATGCTGCGATGCGCGAACTGACCCGCAAGAAACACTGAATTCGGGCGGGCGCTGCCAAGGGATATTGGCGCGGCCAGATGGAAAGGATGGGAGGCAGCATGACGGATCTGATCGTCAGAACCAATGATGGCCGGGGGCGGACAGACATCGTCCTCAACCGGCCGGACAAGTTCAACGCCCTGTCCGAGGCCATGCTGGCGGCGCTGCTGTCCGAACTTGAAGCCCTTGCCGCGGATCCGGCGCTGCGCGTTGTCGTATTGTCAGGGGCGGGCAAGGCGTTTTGCGCAGGGCACGATCTGGCCGAAATGCAGGCCAACCGCAGCCTCGACCATTTCCGCAAGCTCTTTGCCGCCTGCACCGAGGTGATGGAGGCCATAGTTGCCCTGCCGGTTCCGGTCATTGCCAAAGTGCAC
This sequence comes from Novosphingobium meiothermophilum, assembly GCF_003171715.1. Classification (GTDB taxonomy): domain Bacteria; phylum Pseudomonadota; class Alphaproteobacteria; order Sphingomonadales; family Sphingomonadaceae; genus Novosphingobium; species Novosphingobium meiothermophilum. Next base: position 682,866 of record NZ_QGHL01000007.1, read on the forward strand.
GGGGTGGCAACGGCTGCCGGGTGTCAGCTTGTGGGAGCCTGCGATCTGGCCGTGGCGGCGGAAAGCGCTCGTTTTGCCGTGTCGGGCATCAACGTGGGCCTGTTCTGCTCCACCCCGGCGGTGGCCCTCAGCCGCAACGTGCCGACCAAGCGCGCGTTCGAAATGCTGGTGACGGGCCGTTTCGTCGATGCCTGCGTTGCGGCGGAGTGGGGCCTGATAAATACGATCACCCCCAGCGAGACGCTTGATGATGCGGTGAACGATCTGGCCCAAACGATCATTTCCAAGAACCCCGACGCGATCCGCCGGGGCAAGGCCCTGTTTTATGCCCAGCGCGAGGTTCCGCGCGCCGAAGCCTATCGACTCGCCTGCGAAGTCATGGCCCGGAACATGATGGACGAGAACACCAACGAAGGCATCGAAGCCTTTCTGGCCAAACGCGAACCCGTCTGGCGATAGGCCCGGCATCAAACCGGATTTGCATCCGCAATGGTGCCCTGACCTTGTCCGCGCTTGCCAGCGCGCTTTTCTGGTCTATGTCTGGCAGATCGGTTCACAGGGGGCAGCGTGCAGGTGAAGAATGGGATGTTCGCAGTTGCGGCTGCGGCGCTTACGTTGAACGCCGTTTGCACGCCGGCCATGGCTGCGGCCGATACGGCCAGCACCAAGGCGCCATCCGGCCCTTCGGCCTTCGTACGGTGCGATGGATTTCCGAACAAGGCATCGACACTGGGCACCGTTGCCCGGCTGGTTGCAATCAGCGCCGTTGTTGGCCTGCTGCTTCCCTCGCGCGAGGCACCCGATCCCAAGAAGCGCGAAAACGGTGCCGACGGTGTCAAAGCCTGCGATGAGGCACTTTCCGGGCCGGAACCGGCAAAGGACGGCGGACGCCGGATCGAACTGATCTTCGGACGCGCCATTCACCGCATGGAAATGCAGGACTGGGACGGATCGCTTGCCGATATTCGTTCGGTAACGGCCGATCAGCCGGAACTGACTGCAACGACGGCATACCAGCAGAGCCTTGGCATAACCGCGATCGAGCTTGAAGCCATGGCCATGACCGGCAAGGGGGATTACGCAGCTGCCCACAGGCTCGGTCTTGAACTGGCCAGCCGCAATCCCTTCGACATTCGCGCGCAGCTTGCGGCTTCCCGCTACATCGGCATTGCGCGGGCCTATGGCCCGGCAGAAGCGGCAGCCTACGATCAGGCCGCACGTGCATGGCCGATCCTCCTCGTCGAACGGGCAGCAGCGCGAGCGGCCGCCGGGATGTTCGCGGAAGCTGCTGCGGATTATTCCGCCTATGTTGCCCTGCTCGCCACCATACCCAAGACCCGTCACTATGGATCGCAATCCCGTGCCGCGATTGCCTACCGGCTTGCCGGAAATGCGGCGGAGGGCGATCGGCTGATGAAGCTCGCCATGGAAAAGGCCGAAGCGGACATTGCCCTCGGCAAGACCGACTCGCCGGTCACGTCCACGAGCGAGGCGAACGACCTTTACACCATTCTCGTCGCGCTCGACTCCGGCCAAAGCACGCGCGCGCGCACGTTGTTTTCCGCAAGGAGCCGGTGGCCCAGCGTCGCCCCCGGACTTTTGGCAGGCGTGGCGCAAAAGCTTGATGCGCTTGCAACCCCGGCAGACAAGGCAAGCACGCCAATCCCCTCAGCCCATGATATTCTGGCGGCAGAAGAAGCCCGCACCGTGGCGCAGATCAATGATCCGGGCGAAAGCAACGGTGATCGTTTCGCCACCTATCGCGCGGCCTTTGCGCCCAACGAGTTTGCCAAGTTCGCAAGCAATGTCTGGAAAACCGACAAATCGCGCTACATCACCGCGCCCAAGACCGACCCGGAATATGGCGAAATCATCAGCACCGCGCGCGACGGTGGCGGCGCGCCTGCCACCTATGCCATGCTCCTGCATCTGGCCCTTGTCGCCAAAACGCGCGGGCACAGCCATTTCATGATGATGCCGGGGCAGACTTCGCTGAACGTGGCGCGGTTCAGGACGGGGATGCCGGGTGACGGCAGGGTCTTTGGCGATGTGTCCTACAAAGCGGATGAAGTGATTGCAGCGATCTCGCCCCTCATTCCCAAGCCGGTCAGGAAATAGGCGGCACCACCATCAGTAGAGCAGGAAAGCAGCGCGCTCGTCCGCCCAAGCTGCTTCATTCGCCCCGGCCACGGCATCGAGATCGGCTGGCATCGCGCCTTCATCGTCAACCCACTCGCGCAGCGCGGGGCCTCCATTGATGACGTCGATCGCCAGCTTGTCGAAGACATATTCGTAGGCAAAATCGCGCCACAGCGGATAATCTGGATAGAGGCGACGGATTGCCTTGAAGGCAAGCGCCTGCAAGCGCCACGGCCGGAACGCGTCATGATTGTAGAACGCGCCTTCGGCATGGACCATGAGCGCGCTGCAAAGAGCCTTGGCGTGCTTGTGGAACGTCGGCTCGAACCAGCATTCGCGGATTGCGCAGCCTTCCATCCACTGCGGGGCGAAGCCGCGCATTTCCGCCAGCACGGCCTTGGCATCGATGTCTGGTGCGCCGAACAGCACTTCCAGTGGCCGCGTGGTGCCGCGCCCTTCGGAAAGCGTGGCCCCTTCGATCATGACCGTTCCTGCATAGGCCCGCGCCATATTGAGGCTGGCGGCATTGGGCGAAGGGTTGATCCAGATGCGGCTTTCCGGCCAGCCGAATCCCGGTCCCCGATCAGGCGTCCAGCCTTCCATTGCGATCACGCGGTAATCCACATCGAGCCGGAAATGATCGATGAACCAGGCACCCATCTCTCCCAGCGTCATGCCGTGGCGCATCGGCATTGGCCCTGCGCCCACAAAGCTTTCCCAGCCCGGCACCAGTTTCGTGCCTTCGACCGGGCGTCCTGCCGGATTGGGCCGGTCAAGCACCCAGACCGCCTTGCCCGTGCCGCTTGCCGCTTCAAGCAGATAGAGCAGGGTCGTGACGAAAGTGTAGATGCGGCAGCCCAGATCCTGAAGATCGAACAGGAACACATCGGCACTGTCCATCATGCGCGCGGTGGGCCTGCGCACCTCGCCGTAAAGGCTGAATACCGGAATGCCATAGGTCGGGTTCAGCTCGTCGGCTGTTTCGACCATGTTGTCCTGCTTGTCACCCTTCAGCCCGTGCTGGGGGCCGAAAGCCGATGTCAGATTCACGCCGCAGGCGACCAGTGCGTCAAGCGAATGGACCAGCCCCGCAGTAACCGACGCAGGATGCGCAACAAGCGAAACGCGCCGTCCTTCTAGCGGTTTTCTCAGCGTGGGGTCGGCAAGCAGCCGGTCTATGCCATTTTTCATGGCGTCTGCGGTGCCTCAAGCCGGGCGGCGAAGCAAGACGGGTGATGAAAGTCGGGCTTTTCGTCACGATGCGCGATGGCCCAGTAGGACTTGGCCCCACCCTCCTCCTCGATCACCGCGCAAAGACCATAGTCCAACGGCCGCGCGAGCAAGGCTGCCAGCGGCAGGGCCACATCGAAGATCAGCACCGACCGGCCAATGCGCGGCGTGCAGACCGGATCGCGCGGCACGGGGCGCGGAGCCATGCCTTCGCGGTAGGCGACAAAATCATAGGCCGCCCAGCGCTGCGATGGCGAGAAGTTGAACTCGGCATAGGCCCGCGCCCCCGCCTCTTTTGCGAACAGTTCAAAGCAGGTGGTCTGCCACAGCCCGTCCGCGCGCCCGCTGGCGGCAAACGGGGGCAGGCGCAGCGCCTCAGTGCCTTCCACGCGCCAGCGCAGGGTCATCCAGTGCGCGTCGATTCCGGTTATGCGCGCCGCAATTCTGCGCACGGCCAACGGTCGGCTCGAAGGATGGGGCACAAGCTCATGCGTTTCCAATCGCGCAACTCCGTGCTAGGCGCGCCATCCCGATACCAGGTGGCCGAGATGACCGAATACAAATCTTCCCTGCTGCGCCTTCTTTCCGAACGAGGCTACATCCACCAGATGACCGACGCGGCCGCGCTCGATGCGCTGGCGGAAAGGGAGATCGTGCCCGGATATATCGGCTTCGATCCCACCGCGCCATCGCTGCACGTGGGCTCGATGGTGCAGATCATGCTGCTGCGCCGTCTGCAACAGGCGGGACACAAGCCCATCGTGCTGATGGGCGGCGGCACTGGCAAGATCGGCGACCCCAGCTTCAAGGACGAGGCGCGCAAGCTGCTGACCAACGAGACGATCGCGGCCAATGTCGCCTCTATCAAGACCGTGTTCGAACGCTTCCTGGCCTTTGGCGATGGGCCGTCCGATGCGATCATGCTCGACAATGCCGAATGGCTCGACCGGCTGGAATACATCCCGTTCCTGCGCGAAGTGGGACAGCACTTCTCGGTGAACCGGATGCTCAGCTTCGATTCGGTCAAGCAGCGACTCGACCGCGAGCAGTCGCTCTCGTTCCTTGAGTTCAACTACATGATCCTGCAGGCTTATGATTTCCGCGAGCTGTCGCAGCGCTATGGCTGCCGGTTGCAGATGGGCGGGTCGGACCAGTGGGGCAATATCGTCAACGGCATCGAGCTCACGCGCCGGATGGATGGCAAAGATGTGTTCGGGGTGACAACCCCGCTGCTCACCACCGCCGACGGGGCGAAGATGGGCAAGACCATGAACGGCGCGGTCTGGCTCAACGAGGATGCGCTGCCCGCGTGGGACTTCTGGCAATACTGGCGCAATACCGATGACCGCGACGTGGGCCGCTTCCTGCGCCTGTTCACCGATCTGCCGCTTGACGAGATCGCGCGGCTGGAAGCCCTTCAGGGCAGCGAGATCAATGCCGCAAAGATCGTGCTGGCCAATGAAGTCACCAGCCTTGTGCGCGGCGAAGCTGCCGCAAAGGCCGCCGAGGCGACTGCTGCGGCCACGTTTGCAGGGGGCGGGCTGGGTCAGGATCTTCCCGTTCTGGAAGTGAGCGAGGACAGCATCGGCATCGTCGATGCGCTGGTGGGCCTTGGCTTTGCGGCGAGCCGGGGCGAAGCCAAGCGGCTGGTTGCGGGTGGCGGCGCGCGTATCGATGGCGAGGCCGTTTCGGATGAAGGCCATCGTATCACCCTGACGGACAAGGAAATCCGCGTTTCTTCAGGCAAGAAGAAGCACGGCATCGTGCGCCGGGCCTGACAGGCGCGGCGAATCAGGGTTTCCCATTATCTAACGGCAAGGGCCTGCCGCTTCCGGCAGGGAATTGCCGCTGCTTTACCAATTGTTCGCCATTTCGGACCTATAGCCTCCTGACCGACAACCCAAGCGCCAGGAGGAACGATGCGCGGCGGAGCCCAGCTTTCAGTCACCGATTTGCGTCGTTCCACCCGGCACCCGGTAAACCTGCCGGTCATCGGCGAACATCGCACGCGCGGCGACATCATGCTGCATGTCGCGAACATCTCGACCACGGGCTTCATGGCGACCGAGATCGAGGATCTTGGCCGGGGCGAGCGGGTGACGGTGCGCCTGCCGTCAATCGGGCGAATCGAAGCCTTTGTAGTCTGGGCAGACGGGACGCGCGCCGGTTTCCAGTTTGAGCGGATTATCCGCATGGACGATTTCAACAAGCTGATCCGTTCGCTTCAGCCAGCACCAAAGCCGCGTTCATCGCGCTGACCCTGCAAGAAGAGCACAGCGACGGGCGCGCGGTCCGCCCCGGCATAGGGGCCAAGTATTGCTTGCTTGGCAACAGCCTGTCCGGCTGGCATTGGCTGCGCCGTGACCATGAACGACAACGCCACCCAGCTTCCCGCCTCGCCGCTTGCCATTCCAGATTACCGGCGTTTCTGGATCGCCCGGTTCTTCTCGGTGGTCGCGACGAGCGGCATGGTCGTGATTCTCGGCTACCAGCTCTACGACGTGGCCCGCAGCGCCTATGACATGCCGATATCGCAGGCCGCATTCCTGCTCGGCCTGCTTGGTCTCGCCCAGTTCCTGCCGTTGTTCATCCTCACGCCCGTGGCCGGGCTGGTGGCAGACCGGTTCGATCGGCGCAACGTTGCCACCATCTCGCTCTGCATCGATCTGACCGTGGCGCTGACACTGGCGCTGACCACCCAACTTGCAGTGCTTTCCCTGCCCCTGCTGTTCGGGCTGGCAGCGCTCCACGGAACGGCAAGGGTCTTCATCGGCCCCGCGCTGGCGTCGGTCGCGCCCAACGTCGTTCCTGCGCCACTGATGCCCAAGGCCATCGCCATCAATTCCATGGCATGGCAGATCGGTTCGGTCGGCGGTCCGGCCCTTGCCGGGATGCTGTTTGCCTCGCACCCGGCAGCGCCTTACTGGACGTCAACCGTGCTGCTGGGTCTGGCCGCCCTCAGCATAGCCTCGATCCGGCGGCTTCCTCCGCCCGAAAGCAACCGCGACAGCCATCCCTTGCGGCAGATGCGCGAAGGCTTCTCGTTCGTATGGAATGACCGCTTCCTCCTCGGATGCGTCACGCTGGATCTGTTTGCAGTGCTGCTCGGCGGCGCGACTGCGCTGCTCCCGGTCTTCGCGCGCGACATCCTGCTGATTGACGGCAAGCCTGTTGGCGCCGATGGCCTTGGGATCATGCGCGCCATGCCGGGGCTTGGGGCGGCGCTCGTCGCGCTGATCCTCTCGCGCCGCCCCATTACCAACAATGTCGGGATCAAGATGCTGCTGGGCGTGGCGGTCTATGGTGCCTTTACCATCGGCTTTGGTCTTTCGACGAACTATTATCTCTCGCTCCTCATGCTGATGGGGCTTGGCGCGGGCGACATGGTATCGGTGTTCATCCGCAACACGCTGGTTCAGTTGCACACGCCCGACGCGGTGCGCGGGCGGGTATCGTCGATTTCGGGGCTTGCCATTTCCGCCTCGAACGAACTGGGCGAGATGCAATCTGGCGTGGCGGCTGCGTTGCTTGGCGCAGTGGGCGCGGTGGCATTCGGCGGGATTGGGGCAATTGCCGTGACGGCCGCGTGGTTCTTCCTGTTCCCCGAACTGAAAAACGCGCGAACCTTTGCAGCCCGCTACAGATAGTCCTAAGCTGGGACAAAGACTTCACTACCAGGAGCACGCGCAATGAAAGCGGATTCGATCCTCGCCACCATCGGCAACACCCCGCACATTCGCCTTTCGCGCCTGTTTCCCGATCACGAGGTGTGGGTGAAGAACGAGCGCGCCAATCCCGGCGGTTCGATCAAGGACAGGATCGGCCTTGCCATGATCGAGGCCGCCGAAGCCGATGGCAGCCTGCGCCCCGGCGGAACGATCATTGAACCCACATCGGGCAACACCGGTATCGGTCTCGCCATGGTCGCGGCGGTCAAGGGCTACAGACTCATTCTCGTCATGCCCGAATCGATGTCGCTAGAACGGCGCAGGCTGATGCTGGCCTACGGCGCCACCTTCGATCTCACCCCGCGCGAGAAAGGCATGAAGGGCGCCATCGAACGGGCCAAGGAACTGGTCGAGCAGACGCCCGGTGCATGGATGCCCCAGCAGTTCGACAATCCGGCAAACGTTGCCGTTCACATCCGCACGACCGCGCAGGAAGTGCTCAGGGACTTCGCCGCCGATCCGATCGACGTGCTCATTACCGGCGTGGGCACGGGCGGCCATCTCTCCGGCTGTGCCGAGGAGTTGAAGAAGCACTGGCCTGCGCTCAAGGCCTATGCGGTGGAACCCACGCTTTCGCCGGTGATTTCCGGTGGGCAACCCGCACCGCATCCCATTCAGGGCATCGGTGCTGGCTTCATTCCCGGCAACCTGCATACCCAGGCGATTGATGGCGCGATCACCGTCGATCCGGCAGACGCCAAGGAAATGGCGCGCCAGTGTGCGGCGAAGGAAGGGATGCTCGTAGGCATTTCATCGGGTGCGACGCTTGCCGCCATCGCCCAGAAACTGCCGAGCCTGCCCGCAGGAACCCGCGTTCTGGGCTTCAACTACGATACGGGCGAGCGCTATCTCTCGGTGCCCGATTTCCTTCCGGAGTAGGTCCGATGGCGATGGAGCAGATCGACTATACCGACGGCGCAACCGAGCTGACCGGTTTTCTCGCAAGACCGCAGCAAACGCCCCGCGCCGCCGTGCTGGTTCTGCCCACCATCGCCAACTGCAATGCCCCCATGGTGCGCCGCGCCCAGATGCTGGCCGAGGCGGGCTTTCTGGCCATGATCGCCGACTTTTACGGCGTGCAGGTGCGCGATTTCGATCATGCGCGTGAACTGGCAGGGCCGTTGCGGCAGGATGTGGCAACCTATCGCCAGCGCCTGCGCGCAGGGCTTTCGGCGTTGACTGCCTTGATCGAAGCGCAAGACCTGCCAGTTGCGGCAATCGGTTATTGCATGGGCGGTCAGGCGGCACTGGAACTGGCACGCGATGGCGCCGATCTGGTATTGGCAGCCAGCTTTCACGGGCTGCTTGATACACAGGCCCCTGCCCAGCCCGGCGCCATCAATGCGCGCATCCTCGTCTGCCACGGCGATGCAGACCCTATGGTTCCGCGCTCGCAGGTCATGGCCTTCTGGGAAGAGATGGACGCGGCAGACGCAAGCTGGCACTTCCACAGCTACAGTGGCGTCCGCCACGGCTTCACCGATCCCGGCAGCGATGCGCGCGGCATGGCCGCAATCGGCTATAACGCCAGTGCTGACCGCCAGAGCTGGGCCGCACTCATGAACCTGCTCGACGAAGTGCTTGGCTGAACCGGGAAGGCCCGATGCCCTCCCGGTCCGATCGCGGCATCACGCAATCGCCAGCTGTTCCGGCGTAAGCGCCATGATCGTTTCCGCCCCCGCCTCGACCTGACGGCGCAGCGCCCCGGCCTCGGTGGTGAAGCGCGTGGCCCAGTGGCTCGCGCAGGTGAGCTTTGCTTCGTAGAAGGCCGTGTCGGCAGAACCATCGGCCAGAGCAGCGGCGGCAACCTTGGCCATGCGCAGCCACATGAGGCCGAGCGAAACGATGCCGGTCAGCGTCATGTAGGCATAGGCGCCTGCGCCGAGGTTGTTGGGATTGGCCATGGCGTTCTGCATGAACCACATGGTAGCGGCCTTCAGTTCGCCGTTTGCCTTGGCCAGACGTTCGGCCACCAGCCTGACCGTTGCATGATCGCTCTCTTCGGCACATTCGGCATCGACCAGCGCGAAAAACGCCTGAATCGCGCGGCCGCCGTTGAGCGCCAGCTTGCGCCCGGCAAGGTCCATCGCCTGCACGCCATTGGTGCCTTCATAGATCATGGCGATGCGCGCATCGCGCACGAACTGGTCCATGCCGTTCTCGGCAATGTAGCCATGCCCGCCCCAGACCTGCTGCATGTCGGTGGCGACCTTGTAACCCATGTCGGTGCCATATCCCTTGATGACCGGGGTAAGCAGGCTGATAAGGTCATCGGCCATCTGGCGCTCTTCGGCGGTTGCCGCCTTGTGCGAGAGATCAACCTGCAACGCGCCCCACAGGCACAGGGCCCGCATTCCTTCGATGAAGGTCTTGGCATCCATCAACATGCGGCGAACGTCCGGGTGGACGATGATGGGATCGGCCTTGGCCTCTGGCTCGGCCGGGCCGGTGAGCGCTCGGCCCTGACGGCGATCCAGCGCATAGGCCAGACCATTCTGATAGGCGACTTCGGCCTGCGCCAGCCCTTGCATGCCAACGCCCAGACGGGCCGCATTCATCATGATGAACATGGCGGCAAGGCCCTTGTTCTCCTCGCCAACCATCCAGCCCTTCGCGCCGTCGTAGTTCATCACGCAGGTGGCATTGCCGTGAATGCCCATCTTCTCCTCGATCGCCCCGGCGCTCACCGCGTTGCGCTCTCCCAGCGAACCGTCATCGTTCACGATGAACTTGGGCACGATGAACAGCGAAATCCCCTTGGTGGAATCAGGCGCGCCCGGCGTCTTGGCAAGGACAAGGTGGATGATGTTCTCGGTAAGGTCATGGTCGCCTGCCGAAATGAAGATCTTCGTGCCGGTGATGGCATGGGAGCCATCGGCCTGCGGTTCGGCGCGGGTGCGGATCATGCCAAGGTCGGTGCCGCAATGCGGCTCGGTAAGGTTCATGGTGCCCAGCCATTCGCCGCTCACCATCTTGGGCAGATACTTTGCCTGCTGTTCGGGCGAGCCCTTGGCAATGATTGCCGAGATCGCGCCGTTGGCAAGGCCGGGATACATCGCAAACGCCTGATTGGCGGTGGCGAGATACTTCTCCATGATGAAACCCATCACATGCGGAAGCCCCTGCCCGCCAAATGCTGGCGGCGCAGAGAGCGTTCCCCAGCCGCCTTCGACATACTGGCGGTAGGCTTCCTTGAAGCCCGTGGGTGTGGTCACGCTGCCATCGGGATGACGGGTGCAGCCTTCCTTGTCGCCCGAAAGATTGAGCGGCGCGACGACTTCGGACACGAAGCGGCCAGCCTCCTCAATGATCGCATCGGTCATGTCCCGGCTCGCGTTCTCGAAGCCCGGCAGATGCCCGTAGCTTTCGAGGCGGATCAGTTCGTTGACGACAAAGCGTGTATCCCGCGTGGGGGCGTTGTAGATCGGCATGGTCCTGTCCCTTGAAGAAAGACGTTTGATTCAGGCGTCCGGATTGCGGCCTTCGGCACGCTCACGGGCGATCACGAGGTCGACAAAGCTGGTCAGTTCCTCGATCGTTGCGGCAATGTCGGCCTGCTGCTTGCGCAGGTTCTCGATCCGCTCACGGCACTTGGCGATAGTGACGCGGCGCTGCTCGGCGCGGCCATCGCCCATGTCGTAAAGGTCGATCATGTCGCGGATTTCGGCCAGACTGAAACCGACATTCTTGGCCCGCATGATCCAGGCAAGCCGCGCCCTGTCGCGCTTCGAATAGATCCGCGTTAGGCCAATGCGCTCCGGGGCAATCAGGCCCTCGTCCTCGTAGAAGCGCAGCGCGCGTGCCGTCACCCCGAACTCGCTGGAAAGATCGGAAATGGTGAACTGGTCACGCTTAAGCGCATCGGGCTGTTCAAGATGGCCGGTATGGCCCGAATCCGCATGATCGGGGGACGCGGGCGAACTTTCGCCCTGCATTTGCCGGGCGGAGCCGGCAGAGGCACGAGTCGCGGTGACGGCTTGCTGTGACATGCCCTCACCCTAACTAACCTTTACGTAAGCGTCAATCAGTCACCCGCTCAAGCGTGCGGTCTCTCGCAATCCGGCGATAAAAGCACGACGGCGCCATCGTGTGACATGCCGGCCCTGCCGCCTCCACCCGCAGTTCAAGCGCATCCTGATCGCAATCGACCCTGATCTCGACAATCCGAAGCACGTGGCCTGAACTTTCGCCTTTCATCCACAACCGACCGCGCGAACGGGAGAAGAAATGCGCAAGGCCCGTTTCCAGTGTCCGGTCCAATGCTTCGGCGTTCATGTGCGCGAGCATCAGCAACCTGCCGCTCCGATGATCGACGGCCACCGCTGTCAGCAAACCTGCGGGGTCGAAACGGGGCATGAACTGGTTGCCTTGCTCGCGGCAGGCGGAATCTTCGGACGAGGACAAGGAACCGGGAGCCTTTCTGAAAGGATCAGGAGACGATGCGTGATCGGTCATGGCGGAATTGTTGCAGGATAACCACACAAGGTGGCAAAATCCATGATGAACACACAATGCGCTTTCCCAAACCCATCTGATGCGAGATGAAACGGCGTGGCTTGAGGGAGCCGCGATCTGAACAGCGCCAAAGTTCAGGGGAAACGCGATGAGGAGCCATCTGGCGTCTCTTGCAGCTGGCCAAACGGCCGCGCAGGGAAGCTGGTGGCAGGTGAGGGAAACGGCGGGACAGTCGGGGGGACTGTCGGTATCGCGATCATCGCGAACGCCCGCATAGATTCGTCACGAGGACGCCCGGAGCCGCTGGTTCCGGGCGTTTCCTTTTGCACCCTTCTCTGGCCCTGCGCCGCGCCAGCCCAGACAACACAATCCCGATCAAGCATCGATGGCGGCATTGTCCCGCAAACCGGAAAGCGCTTCATCCAGCACACGGGCAAAGCACGCAATGCGCACCTTGTCGGCCCCGGCCCTGCGCAGGGCCACCATGCATGCATCGGTTGTGGCTCCGCTGGTCATCACATCGTCAACAAGCAGGACATTCGCCCCTTTGAGCCGCGCCGCACGGCCGGAATGCGCACTGATGGCGCCGGACAGCGCCCGTGCCCGCGCCTTGCGATTCAAACCTCCCAGCGGCGGCGTCGGGCGGTTCCTAACTAGCCCATCAACAACGAGTTCCTGACCGGTCAGGCGAGCGATCTCTCTGGCCAGCAAGGCTGACTGGTTGAAGCCGCGCTGCATCATCCGCCAGCGATGCAGGGGAACTGGCACGACCAGCCATTTGCCTTGCATCGGCTGAAGGCGCGGCAGCATCATGCGCGCCATCATGGGGACCAGCCCGATCCGGCGCCCGTGCTTCAATGCCAGAACCAGCGCGCGCGAGGTCGCATTGTAGAGCGTAGCCGCCGCAATCCCTGCGTGGCGCGGCGGTTCTGCCATGCACGGGGCACATACCAGCCCCGTCTGCGCGCCCTGAACCTCGCCCAAAGGCCGCTGGCACAGATTGCAGCAGGTGCCGGTCGGAACCTCCAGCTTTCCCCAGCATACCGGACAGAGCCCGCCATGCGCGCCCACCGGATCACCACAGAGCGGGCAGCGCGGCGGAAACACGAAATCGACCAGGGACGCAAGAATGCGGGCAGGAGACACGCCCGCGATAGTTGCACAGCTTTGCATCTTGGCAAGGGGCGCGAAGATGGGCACTGCCCGCAAATGGCCAGCACCCCCCCGACAATTTTCGCACCGGAACGGCGCAAAGCCCGCAGGCTGCGCATGGCAATGCGACAAGAGGCTGATGACGCGCCGCGCTATATCATCGACGACATGGTCGACGATGTGCTCGACCGCCTTTCCTTTCTGCGCCACGATCCGAAGCGGGCGCTGGTGATCGGTGAATGGACCGGCAGACTGGCCAGCGCGCTGGCGTCGGTCGGCTGCTCCGTGCAAAGCCGCGACCCCGCGCTGGGGACAACGCCGATTGACGAGGAAGCACCCTTCCCGATTGCAGAGCGTTTCGACTTCATCGCCAGTCTCGGCACGCTCGACACGGTAAATGACCTGCCCGGCGCGCTGGTGCATCTGCGGCGCGCACTGGCCGACGGCGGCCTCATGATCGCCGCCTTTGCAGGAGCAGGCTCCCTGCCCGCGCTGCGATCCATCATGCTGGAGGCGGATGCGGACCGGCCTTCGCCGCGCATTCACCCGCAGGTGGATGTCCGCGCGGGCGGGCAGCTCCTGCAACGCTGCGGATTTGCCGATCCGGTGATCGACAGCCGCGGGGTTGAGGTGCGGTTCCGATCGCTTGACCAGCTTGTAGATGATCTGCGCGCGCAGGGGCTTGGCAACTGCCTTGCAACACCCGGATTGCCGCTGGGCAAGGCAGCGCTCGCGCGGGCGAAGGCTGCCTTTGCCGCCCGCGCTGATGCCGACGGCAAAGTCACGGAACGCTTCGAAATCCTCACGCTCAGCGGGTGGGCAAAAGCGCTTCGCCCACCCAAGTTCTGAACCTCAGGCCAGAGCCGCCTGCGCCGCCGCAAGCCTTGCGATGGGCACGCGGTAGGGGCTGGCAGAAACATAGTCGAGGCCGGTCTTCTCGCAGAAGGCGATGGATGCCGGATCGCCGCCATGTTCGCCGCAGATGCCAAGCTTGATGTCGGGCCGGGTCTTGCGCCCACGCTCGGCCGCCATTTCCACAAGCTGCCCCACGCCCTCGATATCAAGGCTGACGAAGGGATCGCGCGGATAGATGCCCTGATCGACATAGGGGTTGAGGAAGCGCGCGGCATCATCGCGGCTGACGCCAAGCGTCGTCTGCGTCAGATCGTTGGTGCCGAAGGAGAAGAACTTGGCTTCCTCGGCAATCTCGCCCGCCATCAGCGCAGCGCGCGGCAGTTCGATCATCGTGCCGACCATGTATTCCAGCGTGCGGCCCTTCTCGGCAAAGACCTCAAGCGCCACCCGGTCAACCAGCGCGCGCAGGATTTCCAGTTCCCTGCGCGTGGCAACGAGCGGGATCATGACTTCGGGGATCGGTGCCTCGCCGCTCTTCTCGGCCACGTCGCAGGCAGCCTCGAAGATGGCGCGGGCCTGCATCTCGTAGATTTCAGGGAAGGTGATGCCCAGGCGGCAGCCGCGATGCCCCAGCATCGGGTTGAACTCGTGCAATTCACCAGCGCGGCGCTTGAGGTGCTCGACCCCCAGTCCCGTTGCCTCGGCCAGTTCGGCAAACTCGGCATCGCCATGCGGCAGAAACTCGTGCAGCGGCGGATCGAGCAGACGAATCGTGACGGGCAGGCCCGCCATGACCTCGAAGATCGCCTGGAAATCGCTGCGCTGTTCGGGCAGGAGCTTGGCCAGCGCCTTACGCCGCCCGGCCTCATCCTCGGCAAGGATCATCTGGCGCACCGCGCTGATGCGCCCGGCCTCGAAGAACATGTGTTCGGTGCGGCACAGACCGATGCCCTCGGCGCCGAACTGGCGCGCAACCTGACAATCAAGCGGAGTTTCGGCATTGGTGCGCACCTTCATGCGCCGGTGCCTGTCGGCCCAGGTCATCAGCGTGCCGAAATCGCCCACCAGTTCCGGCTCGACCGTGGGCACCATGCCCGCCATGACATCGCCGTTCGAGCCATCGAGGGTGATGACATCGCCCTCCTTCACCTCGCGGTTGCCGATCCTTGCCGTGCGGCTGGCCATGTCGATCGAGACGCCTGCCGCACCGGAAACGCAGGGGCGGCCCATGCCGCGCGCCACAACCGCCGCGTGCGACGTCATCCCGCCGCGCGCCGTGAGAATACCCTTGGCCGCGTGCATCCCGTGAATGTCCTCAGGCGAGGTTTCCACACGCACGAGGATCACGGCCTCGCCGCGTTCTGCGCGGGCCTGCGCGGTATCGGCATCGAACACCACTGCACCCGAAGCCGCGCCGGGCGATGCCGGAAGGCCCTTCGTCAGCACGTCACGCGCCGCCTTGGGATCAAGCGTGGGGTGAAGCAACTGGTCAAGCGCCATGGGGTCGATGCGCTTGATGGCCGTTGCCTCGTCGATCAGCCCTTCGCCCACCATGTCGACAGCCATCTTCAGCGCAGCCTTGGCGGTGCGCTTGCCGGAACGGGTCTGGAGCATCCACAGCTTGCCCTGCTCCACCGTGAACTCGATGTCCTGCATGTCGCGGTAGTGCTTTTCGAGCAGTTCGAACACCGCGGCGAGTTCGGCATAGGCCGCAGGCATCGCCTCTTCCATCGACAGCGGCTTGGCCCCTGCCCGCTCGCGCGCGGCTTTGGTCAGGTATTGCGGGGTGCGGATGCCCGCCACCACGTCCTCGCCCTGCGCATTGACCAGCCATTCACCGTAATAGGCTTTCTCGCCCGTGGCGGGATCGCGCGTGAAGGCAACGCCGGTGGCCGAAGTCTCGCCCATGTTGCCGAAGACCATGGCCTGCACGTTGACGGCAGTGCCCCAGTCGTGGGGAATGTCATTGAGCTTGCGATAGACCTTGGCGCGATCCGATTCCCATGAATCGAACACCGCACCGATCGCACCCCAAAGCTGTTCGTGCACGTCCTGCGGGAACGGACGGCCAAGCTGGTCTTCCACAATGGCCTTGTATTCGCCCACCAGCGCCTGCCAATGTTCGGCACCAAGTTCAACATCGTTGAAGAAGCCGTTGTCTTCCTTCACGATTTCCAGCGCGTCCTCGAACCGGTGATGGTCAAGCCCCAGCACCACGTCGGAATACATCTGGATGAAGCGGCGATAGCTGTCCCAGGCAAAGCGCGGATCGCCCGAACCGCTTGCAAGGCCCTCCACCGTCTGGTCGTTGAGACCAAGGTTGAGCACGGTGTCCATCATGCCGGGCATCGAAACACGCGCGCCGGAGCGCACCGAAACCAGCAACGGATTTGCCGCATCACCGAACACCCGGCCAGTCGCCTTCTCGATATGCGCAACGCCTGCGGCCACGCCTGCGCGCAGGGCATCGTCAAAGGTCTTGCCGCTGGCGTTGTAGGCGGTGCAGACCTCGGTGCTGATGGTGAAGCCCGGCGGCACCGGCAGGCCGATCCCGGCCATTTCGGCAAGGTTAGCGCCCTTGCCGCCAACGATGGTCTTGTCCCTGGCCCGCGCGTCCGAAGACGATGCACCGACGCCGAAGTGGAATACGTATGCGCTCATTTGGCCACCAAGGCTCCCTGCGTGTGTCTGTTCTTTGCAGGCCGTTGTGGAGTCGGCCTGCTTTTGCCGCGGCTATTACCCTTCTATGCGCGAAAAGTCCGCAACTTTGTGCACCGCAGCACGGAAGCGGTCCAGCAGCGCCAGTCGGCAGGCGCGCTTGTTCGCATCCGCATCATTGACTGTCACCTGATCAAAGAATGCATCGATCGGTCCGCGCAAGGTGGCCAGCGCGGCCATGGCGGCTGTGAAGTCCTCGGCGGCAATGGCGCTTTCGGCCTGCGGTTCGGCGGCATCGAGGGCGTCGATCAGGGCCTGTTCGGCAGGTTCGCGATCATAGGCAGCCTCGGCAGGAGCGCATTCCTCCTTTTTGAGGATGTTCGCGGCGCGCTTGTAACCGGCAAGCAGGTTGACGCCATCCTCGGTGCCTACGAAGGCCTGAAGCGCACGGACGCGGGCGAGCAGGCGGACAAGATCGTCCTCCCCACCGAGCGCAAACACCGCATCGATCAGATCGTGGCGGACTCCGGCTTCGCGCTGCTGGACTTTGAGGCGGTCTGCGAGGAATTGAGCTGCCAAAGCAGCCCGGTCGACTATCAGATGCAGAATTTTCGGATTGCTAATCTCTTTGTCAAAGTAGGCATCGACTTCTGCCTGCTTAATGACCGTCCCAAATTTTTCTGCGACCTTCTTGTCAGCTTCGAAAGCCTTTATTTCGGGTAAATTACTAATAGCCCTCGCAAGCAAACCTGCCTGTAATAGAAGGGTATTAGCGACACTTGCGATCTGCAGCCGGAGGCCGTTCAATTGCAGAATTGACAATATCCCCAATGCCGCACGCCGAAGAGCGTATGGATCCTTGGATCCTGTTGGCATCTCATCAACGACGAAAAAGGACACAAGCGTATCCAGCTTGTCCGCCAATGCCACCGCTACCGTCACCGGCGCAGTCGGCACGTCATCGCCCTGCCCGACCGGCTTGTAGTGATCGCGGATGGCCTCGGCCACGGCATCGGGCAGGCCCTCGGCACGGGCGTAGTATCCGCCCATCAGGCCCTGCAATTCGGGGAACTCGCCCACCATTTCGGTGACGAGATCGGCCTTGCACAGCTGCGCCGCCTGCCGCGCCAGCGCGGGATCGCAGTTTGGCACGATGCCTTCGCTGGCCAGCCATTCGGCCAGATTGGCAACGCGTTCGACCTTGTCGGCCACGGTGCCCAGCTTTTCGTGGAAGGTGATGCGCGCCAGCTTTTCGGCGTGCAGTGACAGCGGCTTCTTCTTGTCCTGCTCCCAGAAGAAGCGGGCATCGGAAAGGCGCGCGGCCAGAACCTTGCGGTTGCCGTCGATAATGGCCGCGCCGCCGTCCTTCGCCTCGATATTGGCGGTGCAGACGAAGGCATTGGCGAGCTTTCCGCCAGCATCGCGGCAGATGAAATACTTCTGGTTCACCCGCGCGGTAAGCTGAATCACTTCGGGCGGCACATCGAGGAAGGCTTCGTCGAAACGGCCGAGCAGCGGAACCGGCCATTCGGTAAGGCCCGCATTCTCGATCACCAGACCTTCGTCCTCGACCAGCACAAGACCGACAGCATCCGCAGCGGCCCTGGCCTTTTCGCGCACCATGGCTTCACGCTCGACATGATCGACGATGACGTGGGCCATGCGCAGCTTTTCGGCATAATCCTGCGCGCTGCCGATGGTGATTTCACCGGGGCAGTGGAAGCGGTGGCCGCGCGTGACGTAGCCCGATTTCACGCCGCCAATCTCGCATTTCACCAGTTCCTCGCCCAGCAGGGCCACGATGCCCGAAAGCGGGCGCACCCAGCGCAAGGATTCGGTGGAGAGCGAGGCCGCCCCCCAGCGCTGGCTCTTGGGCCAGGGGAAGGCGCGGATGATGGCCGGGATCGCCTCGGCCAGAACGTCCTTCGTGGCGCGCCCCGGCTTTTCGGTCACGGCGAACCACACGCCGTCGCGTTCGGTAAGCTGGTCCTTGGTCAGGCCGGTCTTGCGCAGGAAACCTTCCAGCGCCTGTTCGGGGGCGCTGGTGCGCGGACCCTTGACCTCTTCGCTGACGGCCTCGGTCGCCAGAGGCAGATCGCGCGCGACAAGCGCAAGGCGGCGCGGGGTGGACCAGACGGTGATTTCGCCTGCCTTCAGTCCGGCTGCATCCAGTTCCTTGCGGAACAGCCTTTCCAGATCGGCGCGCGCGCCCGCCTGCATCCGGGCGGGGATTTCTTCCGAGCGCAGTTCGAGAAGGAAATCGCTCACTTGCTCCACTCCGGATACTTTGCCGCCCACTGCTGGGCATTCTTTTCCATGTATGCCTCGCAGCTTCCGCGAGCGAGATCGCGCACCCGGCCCATGTAGCTGGCGCGTTCCTGCACCGAGATCACGCCGCGCGCCTGCAGGAGGTTGAACAGGTGGCTGGCCTCGATCGCCTGTTCATAGGCGGCTATAGGCACACCTGCTTCAAGGCTGCGCTTGCATTCCTCCTCGGCACGGCGGAAGCCTTCGAACAGGCTGTCGGTATCGGCAACCTCGAAGTTCCATTTTGACATCTGCTTCTCGTTTTCGAGAAACACCTCGCCATAAGTCACGCCGTGGTTGTTGAAGGCGAGATCATAGACGTTGTCGACGCCCTGGATGTACATGGCAAGGCGCTCAAGCCCATAGGTCAACTCGCCCGCAACCGGCTTGCAATCGAAGCCGCCCATCTGCTGGAAATAGGTGAACTGGGTGACTTCCATCCCGTCGCACCACACTTCCCAGCCAAGGCCCCATGCGCCGAGCGTGGGGGATTCCCAATCGTCTTCCACGAAGCGGATGTCGTGCACCAGCGGATCGATGCCGATTTCGGCCAGCGATTGCAGGTAAAGTTCCTGAAGGTTCTCCGGCGAAGGCTTCAGGATCACCTGATACTGGTAGTAATGCTGCAACCGGTTGGGGTTCTCGCCATAGCGGCCATCGGTGGGACGGCGGCACGGCTGCACGAAAGCCGCGTTCCACGGTTCCGGGCCGAGCGCGCGCAGCGTGGTGGCCGTGTGGAAGGTGCCCGCCCCCATGCGCATGTCATAAGGCTGGAGGATCAGGCAGCCCTGCTCGCTCCAGAAAGAATGAAGGCGCAGGATCATGTCCTGCAGGCTCAGGGGTGCGCGGGGAGGCGTTTGCTTCGTGTCGGCCATGGTGCGCGCGGCTTTGGCCGATGCTTGGCGCCAAATCAACCGGGCTTTGATCCGGCAGAACCCCGAACCGGCAGGGCTTGCGGCAATTTCCTTCATTTCCTTGCAAGCTCTTTGCGGGCACAAGGCGGGCGATGATCCAGATACTCCGCCGCCTTTGCGCCGCGATTGCCCTTTCAGCCCTTGCCCTTGCCGTGCCGTCCGGCATTCCGGCGCAGGCCCGCCCCGCCAAGGCCGCGCCCGCCCTGCAACAAGCCCCTGCCGCGCAGCCACTGCGCCCGGCGCTGTGGAAGGTGGCCGATGCGGATACGACGATCTACCTGTTCGGCACGGTTCACGCCCTGCCCAAGGGTCTGGTCTGGTTCGAGGGCGCCGTGGCGCAAGCCTTTGCCGCATCGGACGAACTGGTCATGGAAATCCCGGACGTTTCCCCGGACGCGCAGGCGCGGGCGGCCCTTTCGCGCGGGACATTGCGGGGCGAGACCCTGCGCTCCCTCATGGATGAGCAAAGCCGCGCGGCCTATGAAGCCCTGCTGGCGCGGCTCAACATCCGTCCCGAAACCTATGACGGGCTGGAGCCGTGGCTGGCGGCCATTTCGCTGGCGGTCCTGCCCTATGCGCAGGCGGGCTATCTGGCACAGGACGGCGCCGAAGCCACGTTGGGAACTGCGGCCAAAGCGCAGAACAAGGCGCGCAATGCGCTGGAGAGCGTGGAATACCAGATCGCCATGTTCGCCGATCTCCCGCGCGCGGCGCAGCTGCGCTTCCTCGATGCCACCGTGCGCGATTTCAGCGCTGCGTCCGGCGTGATCGCCCGCATGACCGAGGTCTGGGGCAAGGGCGATACCGAAGCGCTGGGCCGCCTGCTCAATGCCCAGATGACTGACGCCGACCTTGCCGAAGCGCTGCTTTACCAGCGCAATCGCAACTGGGCCTCATGGATACGCCAGCGGCTCGACCGTCCCGGCACGGTATTCGTAGCGGTGGGTGCCGGGCATCTGGCAGGGGCCGACAGCGTGCAGGATGCGCTTGACCGGCTCGGCATCACGGCGCAGCGAGTGCAATAGGGGATGACGTGGCTGCCTCGATCATTTGCCGGGCGCCTGCTGCTGGCGATTGTCCCCGCGCTGGTGCTGGGCGTGCTCGTCCACTGGCTGGAACGCAAGGCGGAGCCTGCCCCCCATACGGCGCGGGTCGCCCTGTGGGAGATTGCCGACAGCACCGGCGCGGCGCGCGGCTACCTGTTCGGGACCGTCCACGCCCTGCCCCCGGACACACCGTGGCTGCGCCCGCAAATCGCCGCGGCTTTGGCCGCATCCGACCGGCTGGTGCTGGAGATTGCCGAACCGCTCAACCAGAACATTGCCGGAAAGGCGCTGGCCGAACTGGCCGGAACGCCCGATCTTCCGCCACCATCAAGACGCGTGCGCGCCGCCTATCGCGACGAACTGGCGAAGGTCTATCGCAAGCTGGGCCTGACCGATGCGGATTTTGCCGATACCGAAAGCTGGGCGGTGGCGCTTCAGCTTGCGGCGGTTTCAGGCCGGAAGGCCGGCGCGCGGCCGGAACTGGGCGTGGAGCCTGAATTGCGGCGACTGGCGGCGGGCAAGCCGGTTGCCGGGCTGGAGACGCTGGCTGGCCAGTTCGGCGTGTTCGACACCCTGCCCGAACGGCAGCAGCAGGTTCTGCTGGAACAGGTCATTACAGAGGCCGCCAGCGACGGCAGCGAGGAAGCCGAAATGATCGCGCTGTGGCTGAAGGGCGACGATCTGGGCCTTGCGGTTGAAGCGAACAAGGGCTTCCTTGCCGACCCAGCGCTGCGACAGGCCCTGCTGACAGCGCGCAACCGCGATTGGGCGCAGCAGATCGATACCATGCTGAAAGCCGGGGCAATGCCCTTTGTGGCCGTGGGAGCCGCGCATCTTGCGGGAGCAGATAGCCTGCAACGCCTGCTCAGCGCGCATGGATGGACAATCCGGCGAGTGCCATGAAAACACCCCGCCCCGGCTGCGCGCTTGCATTTTCCCGCAGAACCGCTAAGGGCCGCCGCTTCCCCGTCATGGTCATCCCTGGAGGCGTGGCGGTGGGAACGTGAAAACGCATTCTCGAAAAGGTACTGACAAATGAGCGAGACGCTGCATCTGTCGGCCGAGACGCGCGACCGGGCTGGCAAGGGAGCCTCCCGTGCACTGCGTCGTGAAGGCCGCACCCCCGCCGTCATCTATGGCGACAACAAGGAACCGCTGGCAATCCACCTTGAAGAAAAGGCGCTGGTGAAGGCGCTGGGCACTGGCCACTTCTTCAACTCGGTGGTGGAGCTGACCGTTGGTGGTGAAACCGTCCGAACCCTGCCCAAGGATGTGGCCTTCCACCCGGTGACGGACCGTCCGCAGCACGCCGATTTCCTGCGCGTCTCGAAGGACTCGGTTGTCCATGTCAACGTGCCGGTGGCCTTCATCAACGAAGCCAAGTCGCCCGGTCTCAAGAAGGGCGGAATCCTCAACGTTGTCCGCCACGAGCTGGAAATGATCTGCGCGCCGGATTCGATCCCCGATGACATCGTGGTCGACGTTGCCGGTTATGAAGTGGGCGATTCGATCCACATCAGCGCCGTCACCCTGCCCGCAGGCGTGAAGCCCGCAATCACCGACCGCGATTTCACCATCGCGACGATCGTGGCCCCCTCCTCGCTGAAGAGCGAAGAAGGCGATACGACGAAGGAAGGCTGACAGCCTCCTCGGTGCGTCAGCAATCGCCGGCCAACGAAAGCAGCCCCTTCCGTTTCATGCGGGAGGGGCTCTTTCGTTGCGGCCATCGCTCCGGCCCTGATAAACCGGCGCTCATGGAGCGGCTCTGAGAAGCTCTCCGGCGCAAGCCAACTGCAACGAAGGATCAGGACAGATGCAACTGTGGGTCGGTCTCGGCAATCCCGGACCGCAATACGCCCTGCACCGCCACAATGTGGGCTTCATGGCGCTTGATACCATTGCCGAAGTTCATGGCTTCGGGCCGGTGCAGAAGAAGTTTCAGGGCTGGTTGCAGGAGGGACGGATCGGTTCGCACAAGATCCTGCTGCTCAAACCGGCAACCTTCATGAACGAAAGCGGCCGCTCTGTGGGCGAGGCAATGCGGTTCTACAAGCTGGGGCTGGACGCGCTGACGGTGTTTCATGACGAACTCGATCTCGCCCCCTTCAAGGTGAAGGTGAAGCAGGGCGGCGGGACGGCGGGGCACAACGGGCTGCGCTCGATCGACCAGCATCTCGGCGCCGATTTTCGCCGCGTCAGGCTGGGCATCGGCCACCCCGGTCACAAGGACCGCGTGACCGGGCACGTGCTGGGCAACTTCGCCAAGGCAGAGCAGGACGATCTGGTTGAAATGCTGGGAGCAGTCGCGGCCGAGGCTGGGTGGCTTGCCGATGGCGACACCGTGCGTTTCATGAATGACATAGCGCTGCGGCAGAACGGCTAGATTAGCCAATCCTTCGTGCTTTGCGGCTATGCCAGCGCGCATGACCGCAGAGCAATGGCTGAACCGCATCTTCACCGACAAGGCCCCGCGCCGTTTCGGCACCGGGTGGATCAGCGGCGTTCTGGCCGTGCTGCTGGGGCTTCTGGCAGTGGCAGCAGTGCTTTGCCTGCACTTTCCGCAGTGGCTTACCTTGCCCGAACTGCGCAGCCACTATCCCCTTTGGCTGGTGCGCAGGGTCATTGATGGCGCCATTCTGCTGACGATGGCGCTGGCCGGTCTGTCGATGCTGCTGCGCCGCAGAAAGGCGCTGGGTCTGGCAGGACTCGTGCTGGCGGGCATTGCGCTTTCCCTCGGCGCTGGCGGTGTAGCAATAGGGGCCGCGCCCGAAAGTGCGATCTATCTGGGGCTGGACTGGTTCGTTCTGGGCGTGCTGACGATGGCAGCGCTTTTCGTGCCGCTGGAACGCGCCTTTGCGCTGCGGCCTGCGCAGGGCCCGTTCCGGCCGGGCTGGCTGACGGATACGACCTATTTTTTCATGAGCCATGCGCTGGCACAGGTCATGTCGCTTCTGGTGCTGGTTCCCGCCACGCGGGCGGGCCAGGCGCTGGCGATTGCGCCAGTGCAGGGTGTTGTCCGGGGCTTGCCTCTGGCGGCGCAGTTCGCGCTTGTCGTTCTGGTTGCCGATCTTGCCCAATACGCCGTTCACCGCGCCTTCCATGCCGTGCCGGTCCTGTGGCGCTTCCACCGGGTGCATCACAGCGTCGTGCGGATGGACTGGCTTGCCGGATCACGGCTTCACCTGATCGACGTGATCGTCACGCGTGGGCTGGTGCTGGTGCCGATCCTTGCGCTGGGGTTCGATACGCCCGCCGTCTATGCCTATCTCGGCTTTGTCTCGGTACATGCGGTGTTCATTCATGCCAACTTTGCCCCGCGCAGCGAATGGCTGGAACGCTGGATCGTCATGCCGCGCTTTCACCACTGGCACCACGCGATCGAACAGGAAGCGCGCGACACCAACTTTGCCGTGCACCTCCCGATGATCGATCGGTGGCTTGGCACTGCCTACCTGCCGGGGGATCGCTGGCCGCAGGGATATGGTGTGGATGGAATGGACGTGCCCGAAGGCTATGCCCGGCAATTTTTCTGGCCATTACGACGGTGTTGAGCAACCTCAGCCGATCCTTCCTCCCGCTGCATCGGCCACCGGGTGGGGCATTTAACCCGGACCGGACCGGATCTTCGCATCATCGAATGCAGGCCAGAAACAATTCAGAAGCATGAATCTGTCGGCAGAACTGACATGCGATGAAGCGATTCAAGGCCGTTAACCATGCAAGTAGCTGATATTGATGATTTGGCACGGGCTTTGCTGAGTATCGTGTCAACCAATTCCAGGATGTGGAGGTTGAAATGACCAAGAAGCTTCTCGCCGCTGTTGCCACGGTTTCCCTTTGCGCCGCGACCGCAACCCCTGCCCACGCCACGTGGTGGCTGCTGAGCGGTCTGACCTCGTGCAAGAAGTCGTCGAAGACCTGCTCCAGCAGCAGCAGCTCCAGCACGACCACCAGCACGACCACGGGCGGCACCACTACGACTTCGTCCGGCGGGACGACCACTGGCGGCACCACCACGGGTGGAACCACTACCGGGGGCACGACCACGGGTGGAACCACCACGGGAGGCACCACGACGGGCGGAACCACGACGGGCGGCACCACCACCGGCGGAACCACGACGGGCGGCACCACCACCGGTGGCAGCACGGGCGGCACGCAGGTGCCTGAGCCGGGAATGCTCGGCATGATGGCGCTGGGCCTTCTCGGCGTCGGCTATGCCCGGTCGCGCAAGATCAAGCAGCGCGGCTGAGGCCAGCTCGTCATTCAGCATCGGGGCGCGGCGCGAAATGCACCGCGCCCCTTTCTCCTACCCTGCCGCCGGATGCCCCCACCGCGCAAGGCTCTGGCGAAAGACCGGATTACGCGGATCGCTGTCTGCCGCCTCCTGCAAGAGCCTGCGCGCAGCATCAGGCTGCTTGCCGGCCACTGCCCGCACATATCCGGCAAGATGGACGAGATCCGGATCGCCGGGCACCAGCCCGCGCGCCCGGTCGGCAGCCGCAATTGCCTCGTCGGCCTTGCCCGCCCTGCTCAACGCCAGCGCAAGGCGGCGATAGACTTCTCCGTCCTGCCCCATCCCCACAAGCTGGCGATACAGGGCCACGGCTGTCGGCCAGTCCTCTCGCTCGGCAGCCTCGGCAGCCTTTGCGGCAAGGTCCAGCGCCACCGCACGCTGCGGGGACAGACGCTTGGCCTTCCATTCATCGGCTTCGGCATCGCGGTCCAGCGCGCGGGCGGCCGCCTCGGCCAGTTCCAGTTCGGGATCATCGGCAATGAGGCTTTCAGCCAGCGGCCTGACGGTCTGATACGCTGCCGCAGGATCGCCGGTGGCCATCTGCGCGCCTGCCATCATCAAGCGCACGCGGGGATTTCCCGGTGCACGCAGAAACGCCCGCTGGAACATGGCGCGCGCCTGTTCGCGCTGGCCAAGAAACAGCAGGGCCTCGGCATAGGCGAGCCCGTTGGCCGACAGCGGATCGAGTGACCCCTCCTGCCGTGCAAGCAGGCTGCGAACGGTCTGCCAATCCTGCTTGCCGGCCGCCACGCGCACCTTGAAGGCCACGACGCGCGCGTCGTTCGGAACGAGCGCCGCCGCCTTGGCGACCATCCTGGCCGCGCGGTCCAGCTCGCCCGCATCCTCATAGGCACTGGCGCTGGCCAGCCACGGCTCCGGCACGTTCGGGAACAGTCGGGCGGCTTCGGCAAAAAGCTTCTGCGCCTCGTCAAAGCGGCGACGGCGCACCGCGACCTCACCGCCAACCATGAGCGTATCGTAATGTGCGGGGGCAATCCTTGCCATGGCCTGCGCGCGCTGTGCGGCTCCCGCCACGTCATCGGCACCCAGCAGGAACATGGCGTGATCGCGCAGCAACAGCACGTCGTCTCCGGCGGCCTCTCCTCTCGCGAACGCCTCGATTGCCGCCGCAGTGCGCCCTCTGGCAAGATGCGCCGCGGCGCGCAGCCGCCACGCCTGCGGCGAGGGATCGTCGCCAAGCAGCTCAAGACCCTGTTCGATCGATCCGCGAAGGAGCGCTGCTTCCGCCTTGAGACGCGCAAGCTCGTCCCCCTTCATGCCCAGCCGTTCAAGCCGCGCGGCGCTGGCCGAAGCGCCGATACCATCGCCCATGCGCAGTTGCACGCCCGCAAGCATAACCAGCAGATCGCGGCTGTCGCCCTTTTCGGCAAGCGCCGCCATGAGATCGACCTTGGCCGCTGCCAGTTCCATGCGCGCAATTTCCTCGCGCGCCCGCGCGGCCTTGTCCACGCTCTCGCCGCCGCACGCCGAAAGGCCAAGCGCAAGTGCCAGAAAAACCGTCCGTTTCATGGAGCGGGCTATGCCACGCAAACCCTGAAACAATGGTGAAACCGCAAGCCCTGCGGCAGAGGTTTCCAAATGCCGCCACGCCCGCTAAAGGCCGCGCCAACCAAGGAGCATGAGAATGGGTTTTCGTTGCGGGATCGTCGGCCTTCCCAATGTCGGCAAATCGACGCTGTTCAACGCGCTGACCGAAACGCAGGCGGCGCAGGCCGCCAACTATCCATTCTGCACGATCGAACCCAACGTCGGCAACGTGGGCGTGCCCGATCCTCGGCTCGACACGCTCGCACTGATCGCCGGCAGCCAGAAGATCATTCCCACCCAGCTTGGCTTCGTGGACATTGCCGGCCTGGTGCGCGGGGCATCGAAGGGCGAAGGTCTGGGCAACCAGTTCCTCGGAAACATCCGCGAGGTTGATGCCATCGTGCACGTGCTGCGCTGCTTCGAGAATGACGACATCCAGCATGTCGACAACCGCGTCGATCCGATCTCGGACGCGGAGACGGTCGAGACCGAACTGATGCTCGCCGATCTCGAAAGCCTCGAAAAGCGCGTTCCGGCCGCCGAGAAGAAGGCCAAGGCAGGTGACAAGGAAGCCAAGGTCATCGCCTCGGTGCTGGGTCAGGCGCTCGACCTGCTGCGCGAAGGCAAGCCCGCGAGGCTGACCGAGCCGAAGGACGACGAGGAAGCCCGCGTGTTCCGGCAGGCGCAACTGCTGACCGCCAAGCCCGTGCTTTACGTCTGCAACGTCGAGGAAGAAAGCGCGGCCACCGGCAATGCGTTTTCGGCGCGCGTGTTCGAAAAGGCCAGGGCCGAAGGTGCCAACGCCGTGATCGTCTCGGCCGCGATCGAAGCCGAACTGGTCGGCATGGATGCGGATGAACGCACCGTGTTTCTTGAGGAAATGGGCCTGCACGAAACGGGTCTGGCCCGCGTGATCCGCGCCGGATACGAATTGCTCCACCTCATTACCTTCTTCACCGTCGGCCCCAAGGAAGCCCGCGCGTGGACCGTGCATAAAGGCGCGAAGGCCCCCGAAGCGGCAGGCGAAATCCATTCCGACATGCAGCGCGGCTTCATCCGCGCCGAAACCATCGCCTATGATGATTTCGTGGCTCTGGGCGGCGAAGCGGCCGCGCGCGATGCCGGCAAGCTGCGGCAGGAAGGCAAGGAATACGTGGTGAAGGACGGCGATGTCCTGCACTTCAAGTTCAATGTTTGAAGCCGTTTAATCGCGCAATTGACTTTGCGGCGCGAGCCGCCATGCTTCGCCCATGATGTATTTCGAGGATATTGAACCGGGCACGGTGCAGCGCTTCGGCCGCTATGCCGTGACCCGCGAAGAGGTGATCGATTTCGCGTCGAAATATGATCCGCAGCCCTTTCACCTGAGCGACGAGGCAGCAGCGCAAACGCACTTCGGCAGGCTCTCGGCCAGTGGCTGGCACACCTGCGCGATGACCATGGCCATGCTGGTGGAAAACCTCAAGGAGCGCCAACAGGCCGGACTTGGCTCTCCGGGGCTGGACGAAATCCGCTGGCTTCGGCCGGTCTATCCCGGCGATACGCTTTCGGTCGAGACCGAGGTGGTTGACAAGAAGCGCAGCTCATCCCGTCCGGAAATGGGAAGTTTCCGTTCCAACGTGCGCGTTTACAATCAGGATGGTGTGGTGGTCATGACGATGAAATCGATCGGCCTGATCCGCGTGCGCGACAGCGAAGCCGCCACCTGACCCTTAACGCTTCTGCCCCTTCAGATCGTCTTGCACTGAACGTCACCGGTTGCTTCATAAACCGGGCGTTCGAAGGCGTCGGTAATGACAAGCCTGCCCTTAAAGCGGTCTTCGGTGCCAACCGACTGGACCGGGCCTGTCGGGGTCAGCGAAAGGGCATGCGTCTTGCCGGTATAGCGGCTCCTTCCGCCCTTGGGCAGTTCGGCCGCCCCTGCATCGGGCGCCAGCACTTCGACTTCACCCTTGAGCTTGATAACGCCGCGGGTGTCCTGCGCGAGAAGGATCGCACCGATCCCCCCGCCATCGGCCACGAAGGCGCAGCCCGTGCCATGCAGTTTGTGTCTGGTGATGTCAGGATAGAGGATGGGCTGCGGCTCGATGGCTTCAAGCGGCGGCTTGCCGTCCTGCGCGGCCTTGACCGCGGCGATGGCTTCCTCATCGCTTGGGCCGCTTTGCGAACATGCCGAAAGAGCAAGGGAAACCAGAATGATGCGGGCCATTCCTGCCATATCACTTTCTCCCGAACAGTCTCTCGATGTCGCCATGCGCCAGCTTCACCCAGGTAGGCCGCCCATGATTGCACTGGCCTGAGCGCGGGGTTGCCTCCATCTCGCGCAGCAGTGCGTTCATCTCCGCCACCGAAAGCGCCCGGCCCGCGCGGACCGACCCGTGACAGGCCATCGTCGCCAGCACGAGATCGAGCTTCTCGCCCAGCAGCAGCGCATCGCCATGCCGCGCAAGGTCATCGGCCACATCGGTGACGAGCCGCGCCGGATCACCCTTGGCAAGCGCGGCAGGCACCGCGCGCACCAGCACTGCGCCCGGACCGAAACGCTCAAGCGCAAGGCCGTAGCGGGCGAGCTGCGGCGCGGCGTCCTCCAGCCTGTCGCACGCCGGCTCGTCGAGTTCGACGACTTCGGGAATGAGCAGCGCCTGCGATGGTGCACTCCCCTGCCCCGCACCCGCAGCGCGCAGCCGTTCCAGCACGAGCCGTTCGTGCGCGGCGTGCTGGTCGACGATCACAAGACCATCCTCGGCCTCGGCCACGATATAGGTATTGGCAATCTGACCGCGCGCAACGCCAAGCGGATGCAGGGCGGCATCGGCAACAGGCTCCGATGCCGCTTCGGCCCGCGCCTGCGGCGGCGCCATGATGGCCTGTTCGTAGCCTCGCCAGGCAAGCCCGGCTTCCGAAACGCGCGGTCCGGGCTGCCACGGCCGGGAGAAGATGCTGCCCTGAAGCCCAGGCGGGGCAAAGGGCGCCACGGATGCCTCTTCGGCCGGCGCAACCGGTTCCGTCTGCCACGCTGCCATGGCGCTGGCGGAAGGGGTCTGGGCGCTGCGCCGATCGCCCGTGGCCAGCGCATGGCGCAGCCCCGATACCACCATGCCCCGCACCAGCGCCGGATCGCGAAAGCGCACTTCCGCCTTGGCCGGGTGCACATTCACATCGACTTCACCCGGCGGAACCTGAAGGAAAAGCGCCAGCACGGCATGGCGATCACGCGCGAGCATGTCGGCATAGGCCCCGCGCACCGCGCCGATCAGCAGCCGGTCCTTGACCGGGCGCCCATTGACGAAAAGATACTGGTGATCGGCAACGCCCCGATTGTAGGTGGGCAAGCCCGCGATGCCGGTAAGGTGATAATCGCCGCGCACCAGATCGACCATGACGGAATTGCCCGCAAGCTCGCGCGCGACAAGCTGCGCGACCCGCGCCTCCAGGGTTTCGCCGCCAAGCACGTTGAGCGCGCGGCGGCCATCGTGTTCAAGCGTGAAGCCGAGATCGGGGCGCGCCATGGCAAGGCGGCGCACGGCATCGGAAGCGGCCGCCCATTCCGATCGGGGGCTGCGCAGGAACTTGCGGCGGGCGGGGATCTTCTCGAACAGGTGCTCCACCCGCACCCGCGTGCCGGGCGGAACAGCGGCAGGGCCTTCGTCGACCAGAATGCCGTTGTCCACCACGCGCTTCCAGCCATCGGTCGCCCCCCGTGCACGGCTTTCGATCGTGACGCGGGCAACCGAGGCAATCGAAGGCAGGGCCTCGCCGCGAAAGCCAAGGGTTTCAACCAGTTCGATGGCGCCTTCTGCACCGATCAGGCTTTCCGGCAGCTTCGATGTGGCGTGCCGTTCGAGCGCCAGCGCCATTTCCTCAGGCCCCATGCCGCAGCCATCATCGGCAACCTCGATCAGCGTCAGCCCGCCATCGCAAAGCCGGATATGGACATGGCTGGCACCCGCATCGATGGCATTTTCCACCAGTTCCTTGAGCGCGCTGGCGGGCCGTTCCACCACCTCGCCCGCGGCGATGCGGTTGATCAGCGTTTCGGGCAGGCGGCGAATGACAGGCATGGTCCGTTCATGACTAGCGATGAAGCCGACTTATTTCGAGACAAGTGGTGAAGTTATCCCACCAAACCCGCATCAAGGCCGCATAAACCGATGTTCTTTGGCCGTATCGCCTGCTAGGAAGCCGCCAACTGCGGGCGCTCACTTTCGAGGGGTCTGGCGCGTGCCCGTGCGCCAAACCATAGATAATCACGGATTTCCTGATGGCTTCGATCTTTTCCCGATTCTTCAAGTTTGGTTCCCAGAATATCGCCATCGACCTCGGCACCGCGAACACGCTTGTCTATGTGCAGGATCGGGGCATCGTGCTCAACGAACCGTCGGTGGTCGCGATCGAGACGATCAACGGGATCAAGCGGGTCAAGGCCGTGGGCGACGATGCCAAGATGATGATGGGCAAGACGCCCGACAACATCGAGGCAATCCGCCCCCTGCGTGACGGCGTTATTGCCGACATCGAAGTGGCCGAAGAGATGATCAAGCACTTCATCCGCAAGGTGCACGGATCGAAGAGTCTGCTGCGCTATCCCGAAATCGTGATCTGCGTGCCATCCGGTTCCACCAGTGTTGAACGCCGCGCCATCCGCGATGCCGCCAGCAATGCCGGAGCGAGCCAGGTTTACCTGATCCTCGAACCCATGGCCGCTGCGATTGGCGCCGACATGCCCGTGACCGAACCGGTCGGCTCGATGGTGGTGGATATTGGCGGCGGCACCACCGAAGTGGCGGTGCTCTCGCTGCGCGGGCTTGCCTATACCACCTCGGTTCGCGTGGGCGGCGACAAGATGGATGAGGCCATCGTTTCCTATGTCCGCCGCCATCATAACCTGCTGATCGGCGAAGCGACGGCAGAGCGCATCAAGAAAGACTATGGCATAGCCACCGCTCCGGCCGATGGCGTGGGCGAAACCATCCACATCAAGGGCCGTGACCTCGTGAACGGGGTGCCCAAGGAAATCACCATCACGCAGGCCAATATCGCCGAAGCCCTGTCCGAACCGATCGGCGCTATTGTCGAAGGCGTGCGCATCGCGCTGGAGAACACCGCCCCCGAACTCGCCGCCGACATTGTCGATCAGGGAATCGTGCTCACGGGTGGCGGTGCGCTGATCCGGGGGCTGGACGAGCACCTGCGCGAAGAAACCGGCCTTCCGGTGAGCGTGGCGGAAGATCCGCTTTCATGCGTGGCGCTGGGCACCGGCCGGGCGATGGAAGATCCCGTCTATCGCGGCGTGCTGATGACTGCCTGATGGCATAACGCTTGGGCTGAGGGCTTTGGGCTTGGCAAGGCTGGGCTTAGGACGCTGGCAAAGTAAGGGTTGCAACACGGCGCAGGGGGGATGCGCCGTTTTGAAAGGGTGATCGGATGGCGCGGTCGCAGGACCGGCGCCCAGGCCATTCGCGCAGGGCGCAGAACGGGATATTCACCGGCTACGTGGTCGTCATTCTTGGCGTCGTGGCGGGCCTTGCCGTGCTTGTCTTGTCGATTGTCCGCCCGGAGACTTTCGCCTTTGCCCGCAGTTCCGCGGCCGAGGTCGCCCGCCCGATGGGACGCGCCGGCGCTGAAGGGCGCGCGGCGGGGCAAGGCGTGTTTGCGGCCATCGGCGCGTATTTCAAGGCCGGACAACAGAATGCCGAACTGCGCCGCGAGGTTGAGGCGGCCCGTGCCAACGCCGTTTCGATGCAGGCCCTCAAGGACGAGAACCGGCGCCTCAAGGCCCTTCTGGGCATCGTCGATCCGGCGCGACCGCCGGTTGCCACGGCTCATCTCATCGGATCGAGCGGGGCAAGCACCCGGCGCTTTGCCGTCATCGATGCAGGCACGCGCCACGGCGTGATTGCCGGACAGCCGGTGCGCGCCGCCTCCGGCCTGATCGGACGCGTGACCGAAGCCGGCCCTTCCACCGCACGGGTGCTGCTGGTGACGGACCCGGACAACGTGGTGCCGGTGCGCCGGGCAAACGACGGACTTGCCGCTTTTGTTCAGGGAGCCTCCAACGGCCGCGTCGAAATCCGTCTGATCAACATGGGCGTCAATCCCGTAAAGAAGGGCGATGTCTTCGTGACTTCGGGCGCGGGCGGCCTTTATCCTCCCGGCATACCCGTGGCCGTGGCCACCGCCCCGACCCGCGACGGAGCGACCGGGCACCTCGCCGCCGATCCGGCCGATCACGTCTATGTTGTCGTCGAACAGGCGTTCAGTCCGCAGGCCAGAGCCGAATATGAGCGGCTGCAAAGGGAAGGCGCCGCCAGCGCCGCCACAGCACCATGATCCTGCGCACGCTTGGCAAGGCTCCAGAAGACCTGTTGCGCCGACGGATCAACCGCGCGCCATTGCCGGCGTTGGCGATCGGCCTGCCGTGGGCCTCGATCATGCTGGCATCGATGGCCAGCTTCTCGCCGGTCATTGCATCGGCGCCGGTCATGCCACCGCTTGCCTACATGCTCTTCCTCACCTGGCGCCTGATGCGACCGGGCCTGCTGCCGATCTGGGCTGGGCTGCCCCTGGGCCTGTTCGACGATCTCTACTCTGGCCAGCCCTTCGGTTCGGGCATCATGCTGTGGTCGGCGACAATGCTGGCAATGGAATTGATCGATGAACGGTTTCTCTGGCGCGGGTTCGGACAGGACTGGTTGGCGGCCAGCGGGCTGATCGCTGCCTACCTGCTGCTCTGTTCGGCCTTTGCCGCGCTGGCGACCGGCTATCCGCTGCCGCTCGTGATCGTGCCGCAGGTCCTGGTCTCGATTGCCCTCTATCCGGTGATGACGCGCGTGGTGTCACTGCTTGACCGGATCCGGCTGCTGCCCCTGAAAAGGCTTTGAGCATGGGCGCCAGCAAATCGGCCCAGAAACTGCCGCTGACGTCCGCCATCCTGACCAACCGCTTCGAGCGGCGCACCTTCGTTCTCGGCGCGTTGCAGACCGGTGTCGGGGTGCTGCTGGCAGCGCGGCTGAGCTATCTCGCAGTTGCGCAGAACGAGAAGTATCAGGCGGCCTCCGAGAGCAACCGCGTCAACCTCACGCTCATTCCGCCCCGGCGCGGCTGGGTGCTCGACCGGTTCGGCAGATCGCTTGCAGCCAATCGCGCCGATTTTCGCGTCGACCTGATCCCCGACCGCGTCATCGACGCGGACCGGACCATGCAGACGCTTTCCAGCCTGCTTGATCTGTCACCTGATCGGGTGCGCGACATCCGCGACAAGCTCGA
Source organism: Novosphingobium meiothermophilum (assembly GCF_003171715.1). Classification (GTDB taxonomy): domain Bacteria; phylum Pseudomonadota; class Alphaproteobacteria; order Sphingomonadales; family Sphingomonadaceae; genus Novosphingobium; species Novosphingobium meiothermophilum. Next base: position 716,461 of record NZ_QGHL01000007.1, read on the forward strand.
CAAGGCGCGCGGATTTCAGCCGGTCGAAGTAGCCGCCAGTCTCGACTGGGAAAAGTTTGCCGCCGTGAGCGTGCGTTTGCCCGAACTGCCGGGCGTGATCCCGCAGAAGGGCTATTCCCGGTTCTATCCGGCGGGCGCCTCGGTGGGGCACCTCATCGGCTATGTCGGCACTGCATCGGCGGAAGACTACGAAAAGGAACGCAACCCGCTGCTGGTCACGCCGGGCTTCAAGATCGGCAAGGACGGGCTTGAAAAGCACTTCGAGGCGCGCTTGCGCGGCGTTCCGGGGGCGCGGCGGGTGGAAGCGACCGCATCGGGCCGCATCGTGCGCGACCTCGGCACGCGCGAAGACGTGCCGGGAAAGCCCATCCAGTTGACCATCAACGCCGGCCTTCAGGAATATGCCGCCCGGCGGATCGGGCTGGAATCGGGCGCTGTCGTGGTAATGGATTGCGAAAGCGGCGACATTCTGGCCATGGCATCGATGCCCAGTTTCGATCCCAACAGCTTTTCCGACGGCATTGGCCGGATCGAATGGAAAATGCTGTCCGAGGACGATCACGTGCCGCTGCGCAACAAGGTGCTGCGCGGACTTTATCCGCCCGGATCGACCGTGAAGCCGATGGTGGCCATGGCCTTTCTGGAAGCGGGGCTCGATCCTTCCGCAAGCGTCGGATGCAGCGGCGGCTTGCGCGTGGGCAATCGCGTGTTTCACTGCTGGAACCGGCGCGGACATGGCTCGGTCGACATGGCCAAGGCGATCTACCAGTCTTGCGATGTCTATTTCTATCACTTCGCGCAGAAGATCGGGATGGACGCGATTGCCGCCATGGCACGCAGGCTGGGCCTGGGGCAGGAGTTTCCGATGCCCTATCCGGGCCAATCCTATGGCACCGTGCCCGATCCGGCATGGAAGCTGCGCAAATACAAGAAGGAGTGGGCGGTTTACGATACCGTGAACGCCACGATCGGTCAGGGCTACATGCTGGTCAATCCGCTCCAGCAGGCGGTGATGGCATCGCGCATTGCATCGGGCCGCAATGTCATGCCGCGCCTGCTGCTCGACCGCAACGCCCCTCTGCCTGCGCACATGGGCTTCAGGCAGGATCACCTCGATTACATTCACGCCGCGATGAGCGAGGTCGTGAATGGACGCGGCACCGCCGGACGCGCAAAGCTGCCGGTGGATGTCCTCATGGCGGGCAAGACGGGAACCGCCCAGGTTGTCGGCCTCAACATCGCCAATGGCAAGAGCGGTCTGTGGAAATACCGCGATCATGGCCACTTCATCGCCTTCGCGCCCTTCGACAAGCCGAAATATGCCTGTGCGGTGGTGATCGAACATGGCGGCGGATCGAGCGCCGCCTATCCGATCGCGCGCGACGTCATGACCTACATCTTCGATCCCGCAAAGGCGATGGCGGTGCTTGAAGACTTCGAGAAGCAGTGGGGCGGCAACGTTCAGCAGCGCATGGCTGCACGCTATGCAATGTTCGCGCAGAAGTATGGCGCTTCTGCTCCGGCAGCGCCTGCGCCTGATGACGACAGCCTTACCGAGCGCATCGGGGATGAACGCAAGCCTCGCGAACCTTCAGCCGCGCAGACCGCTGCGACTGACCCTCGCCCGGATGCCGATGCCGAAGCCGGAGCACCGCAACCGGCACCGGCAACACCCAGGCCGTCATCCCCTGGGGCGGCGTCCGGCACCGCAGCCAATCCGGCCGCTCCGGCCGCAGGAGGGCAGTGATGCCGCGGGCCTATGTTCCGGCTGTCATCGCGCGCCAGCCGTGGGGCGTGCTCGTGCCACTCATCGCGCTTGTCGGCTTTGGCTCTGCGGTGCTTGATTCGGCAGCGGGCGGGCGGTTCCAGCTCTGGTCGCTGTCGCATCTGGTGCGCTTTTGCGTCTTTCTCGTCATGGCGATGGTCATCGCCCGGCTGCCAAAGGAATTATTCCGCCAGGCCGCCCTGCCCGTTTACGGCGTGCTCTGCGCATTGCTGGTGCTGGTGGAACTGATCGGCGGCATCGGCGGCGGGAGCCAGCGCTGGCTCAATCTGGGTTTCATGACGCTTCAGCCCTCCGAACTTATGAAGCCGGGGATCGTGCTGGTGCTGGCATGGTTCTATTCGGTGCTGCCAATCGGTGAAACGCAAAGCTGGCGGGCGTTGATACCAGCGTCGGTATTGCTGGGCATTCCGGCAGGTCTCGTCATGCTCCAGCCCGATCTTGGCACCGGCCTTTCCATCACTTTCGGCGCAGTGATCGTGATGTTTCTGGCGGGCCTGCCGCTCAGATGGTTCATCGGTGCGGGGCTGGCGGGTATCATTGCCGCGCCGATCGCGTTCTTCACCCTGCTGCACGATTATCAGCGCCGCCGCGTGCTCGTGTTCCTTGATCCTGAAAACGATCCGCTGGGGTCGGGCTATCACATCACCCAATCCAAGATCGCAATCGGATCGGGGGGCCTGTGGGGCAAGGGCTTCGGCAATGGCTCGCAAAGTCATCTCAACTATTTGCCCGAATCGCACACGGACTTCGTTTTCGCCACAATGGCCGAGGAATGGGGCCTGATCGGAGGATTCTTCGTGCTGGCGGTGTTCGGCCTGATCTTTCGCTGGGGGCTGCGCGTGGCCAAGGACGCACCCGACCGGTTCTCGCGCCTGCTGGCCGCGGGCATGACGATGACGATCTTTTTCTACATGTGCATCAACCTGATGATGGTCATGGGGCTTGCGCCGGTCGTGGGCATTCCCCTGCCCTGGATGAGCCACGGCGGATCGTCGATGATGACCAACATGATCTGCATCGGCACGATCATGGCGGTGGAACGCTGGAACCGCACCGCGCCCCGCGGCCTTTCCGGCTGACGGTAAAGGAGGCCGCTGTTGCGCCGAAGCGCATGAGGTTATCCAATGCGCAAAATGGGGCTTGGCAGGGCCAAAAAAATCGCTATTGGGGCGGCTCCCGAACGGGAATGCCGCATGGCATGGACGCATAGCTCAGTTGGTAGAGCAGCTGACTCTTAATCAGCGGGTCCTAGGTTCGAGCCCTAGTGCGTCCACCACCATCCGTCTTTGCAGAGCCTGTTTCACGGCCTGCCCACGGACATGGACGCATAGCTCAGTTGGTAGAGCAGCTGACTCTTAATCAGCGGGTCCTAGGTTCGAGCCCTAGTGCGTCCACCATTTTCATCCCTTGAATAGAGCAACTTACACCGCAGAGCGGTTGTTCTTACACTGACGGACGAAGGTCGTGTAAAGGCGGTATAAGTCGCGCACGTTCTCTGAACAGAACCACCGATGCCGTGCCGCGGCCATATACCGACAAGCAATTGCCTGTGGCCAGACGGTCTAGAGCGCGACGAACCACCATGCTCGGCATGCTCACAATACGGGCAGCCGAAGTCGGGGCCGGTTAGCGTTGCATCAATCTGTGCCGCTTTGCTTAACCCGGAATTGGCGACAGCCCGGTGCTTCATGACGCTGGCCATGCCCTCGCCATCAATTCGATACTTTCCGAAGAATCGATTGACGTAAGGTCGCAGACCTCATATTTCGACGTCGCTCGAAGGATCGACGAATGACGAATAATCTGGCCACACAAGTCTGGGCGGTCGATGCGTTGGGGGCGCTCGCGCATGAAACCCGGCTCGGCGTATTCCGCATGCTGGTGAAGGCAGGCCCGGAGGGCATGATCGCTGGCGCCATTGCCGAACATCAGGGGGTTCCGCCATCCACGATGTCGCATCATCTGGCGACACTGGAGCGGGCGGGGCTGGTCCAGTCGCAACGCGAAAGCCGCCTGATCCGCTACCGCACGGACTATGCCGGAATGCGCCGCCTGCTCACCTTCCTGATGCAGGATTGCTGTGAAGGCGCGCCTGAAATGTGTGCCGATCTCATCGGCGGCATCACCTGCAACGCCGATCAACCCGTTACCGTGTGAGGCACGCGATGTCTGACAGGATCTACAACGTCCTCTTCCTCTGCACAGGCAATTCCGCACGCTCGATCATCGGCGAAGCGGTGATGAACAAGCTGGGCGCGGGCCGCTTCAAGGCGTGGAGCGCGGGCAGCCAGCCCAAAGGCGAAGTTCACCCCATGGCATTGTCGGTCCTGAACGGGATGGACTACGATACCACGGGCGCGTATTCAAAGAGCTGGAACGAGTTTTCCAAGCCCGGATCGCCGGAGTTCGATTTCATCTTCACGGTCTGCGACAATGCCGCAGGCGAAGCCTGTCCGGTGTGGATCGGCCAACCGATGACCGCGCATTGGGGCATAGAGGACCCGGCCGCCGTCGAAGGCGAAGGCCAGCGCGACGCATTTCTTCAGGCCCTGCGCTATCTGACGAACCGGATCTCGCTGTTCCTTACGCTGCCGCACACCAGCATCGACGAAATGGCAATGCGGCAGAAGCTGAAGGAAATCGGCCAGACCGAAGGTGCCAGCATCGGAGCAAGCGAATGAACACCGATATCGTGATCTATCACAATCCCGAATGCGGCACCTCGCGCAATGCGCTGGCGATGATCCGCAATGCCGGGATCGAGCCGCATGTGGTGGAATATCTCAAGACGCCGCCTTCGCGCGCCATGCTCGAAAGCCTGATCGAACGGGCTGGCATATCGCCGCGCGCGCTGCTGCGCGAAAAGGGCACGCCCTATGCCGAACTCGGCCTCGACAATCCCGATCTCACCGAGGCGCAGTTGATCGACGCGATGATGGCGCACCCGATCCTGATCAACCGCCCTCTGGTTGTCTCGCCGTTGGGGGTGAAGCTGTGCCGCCCGTCAGAAGAAGTGCTCGACCTGATCCCGGCTGAGCAGCGCGGAGCCTTTGCCAAGGAAGACGGCGAACAGGTGATCGATGCCGCGGGCAACCGCGTGGCTGGCTGAACGGAAAAGCATGATGACTGTTCCTGCCAAGCGCGAGCGACTCTCGTTCCTCGACCGGTATCTGACCTTGTGGATCTTTCTCGCCATGGCGGTCGGCGTGGGTCTGGGGGCAACCTTCGATGGCCTGCCCGCAGCGATAGACCGTCTCTCGTGGGGGACGACCAATATCCCCATCGCCATCGGTCTGGTCCTGATGATGTATCCGCCACTGGCGCGCGTGCGCTATGAAGAACTGCCGCGCGTGTTCGAGGACAAGCGGGTTCTGGCGATCTCGCTGGTGCAGAACTGGATTATCGGCCCGGTGCTGATGTTCGCGCTGGCGGTCATCTTTCTCGGCGACAAGCCCGAATACATGACCGGGCTGATCCTGATCGGGCTTGCCCGCTGCATCGCCATGGTGATCGTGTGGAACCAGTTGGCGAAAGGCGACAACCAGTATGTCGCCGCGCTGGTAGCGTTCAACTCGGTGTTCCAGATCCTGTTCTTCAGCGTTTACGCGTGGTTCTTCCTCGGCTTTCTGCCGCCGCTGTTCGGGCTGGAAGGCAGCGTGATCAAGGTCAGCTTCGGGACCATTGCCGAAGCGGTGCTGATCTATCTGGGCATCCCCTTCCTTGCCGGGTTCCTGACGCGCAAATGGCTTGTCAGGGCCAAGGGCAGGGAATGGTATGAACAGACCTTCCTGCCCCGGATCGGTCCGGTAACGCTCATCGCGCTGCTTTTCACCATCGTTGCCATGTTCAGCCTCAAGGGGGGCGAAATCCTGACGCTGCCCGGCGATACCATCCGCATTGCCATTCCGCTGACGATCTACTTCGTCGTCCAGTTCACGATCAGTTTCTTCATGGGGAAACTGATCGCCAGCGATTATCCGCGGACGACTGCGGTGGCCTTCACCGCAGCGGGCAACAATTTCGAGCTGGCGATCGCGGTTGCCATCGCGGCCTTCGGACTGGCATCGCCAGTCGCCTTTGCGGCAGTCATCGGACCGCTGGTTGAGGTGCCGGTGCTGATCCTGCTGGTGAACGCCGCCTTCTGGTTTGGGCGACGCTGGTTCACAGAGAGTGTTCCGTCAGAGACACGGGCATGAGCGGCGCCCCTTTTCAGCGCCTGCGCACGCTGGCCGATCCTGACCATTTGCCCGCACTCAGGCCCGAATACGTCCACCGGCGTCCGGCCATCGGGCTTGGACCGCTTGATCCCCCGCCTCGGTTCCTGCTGCTTTACGGATCATTGCGCGAGAGGTCCTATTCGCGCCTCGTGATCGAGGAATCGGCGCGGCTATTGCAATTCTTCGGATGCGAGACGCGCATTTTCGATCCCGCAGACCTTCCCTTGCCCGATCAGGTGGCAGGCGACGACCACCCGGCAGTTCATGAACTGCGCGAACATGCGCTCTGGTCGGAAGGGCAGGTCTGGTGCAGCCCCGAACGCCACGGCCAGATCACCGGGATCATGAAGGCGCAGATCGATCATCTGCCGCTGGCCTACAAGGGCTTGCGCCCCACGCAAGGGCGCACGCTTGCGGTGATGCAGGTCTGCGCTGGATCGCAGAGCTTCAACAGCGTCAACACGCTGCGCATCCTTGGACGCTGGATGCGAATGTTCACCATCCCCAACCAGTCGAGCGTCGCCAAAGCCTATGACGAGTTCGACGAAACCGGGCGGATGAAGCCATCAAGCTATTATGACCGCATTGTCGACGTGATCGAGGAACTGGTGCGTTTCACGGTGCTCCTGCGACCGCACGCCGAGCAACTGGTCGATCGCTATTCCGAAAGGAAGGAGCGGGACGAGCCGGTCGAGACGCCAGTTGAAAAGGCGAACATAGCCGGCGCCTGATTCTCAGGTGCCGGTCGCAGGCAATCGGCTCTTGCGGCCTTGCGTCTTGCTCGCTCTCAGCAAGCTGGAGCCTCGTTTACGCTGTTGGTTTCCTATCCGGCCTGCCGCGCAAAAGTCTGATCGGCGCCAAGCGGCTGGGCGAACATGCGCGCGGCAATGCGGCTGCGGTGAAATGCGGGTGTTCCCCATGCGGCCTTGAGCGCCAGCGCGCGCTTGAGGAACAGGTGGACATCCACTTCCCATGAATAGCCCATCGCGCCGTGAACCTGGATCGACGCGCGCGCGGCCTGCTCGGCGGCTTCCAGCGCAACGATCTTGGCATGGCTGACACGCGCCCGCGAATGCAGGTCTGAATGGCCCACATCCGCCGCCGCGGCGAGCACCACGGGCCGGGCGAACTCGATCGCGGTCTGCGCGCTGGCGAGGTGATGCTTTACCGCCTGATAGGAGCCGATCGGCTTGCCGAACTGGGTGCGCTCCCTGGCGTAGGCAACGGCAAGATCGACCGCCCGCTGCGCCAGCCCAAGCCCTTGCGCCGCTGCGAAGAGCGCAGCCCGGTCCAGCGCCTGCGACCAGTCGGCAGGGCCAAGGTCTTCAGCCTTGCCCGCATCCCACTCGATGTGGAACAGGCGGCGCAGTGGATCGATGCACGCGGCCGGCGTAAGCCGAACCTGATCGGGCTTTGCCAGCCAGACGCGCCCATCCTTCTCGATAAGGATTGCCGCCGCGACATCGGCATTGGCGACAACCGGATTGATGGCAGGCGCCACCGCGATGATTGCCGCCGGATCGGCAAGGACCGGGTGGCCCGGCGCAAGACTTGCCAGCAGCGGCGCGCCAACACCCGCGCTTTCGGCCAGCGGTTCGGGCAGCGCGACATAGCCTGCCTCGATCAGGATCAGAGCGAGGTCCAGTTCGCTCAATCCCATGCCGCCAGCCGCTTCGGGCAGGAGCAACAGGGTGAAACCGTTCTCGACAATCTGCGCCCAGCGCGAAGCGTCAAAGCCTGCGCCCTGCTGCATCATCCGGTGCCAGTGATCCGGGGTGCAGGTATCGCCCAGCAGCGTGCGCGCCGTTTCGGCAAACATCAGCTGTTCGTCGTTCAGGGTGAAGTCCATTTGCCTGTCCCCCCTTCAGCGCGGCAGGCCGAGCATACGCTCGGCAATGATGTTACGCTGGATCTCGTTCGACCCGGCATAGATCGGCCCGGCCAGCGAAAAGATGTAATCGTCAAGCCAGTCGTGCTCGCCAGTTGGCGGCAAAAGCTCCGCCTCGGCGCCGAGAATTGCCAGTGCGGTCTCGTGCAGGTGGATGTCCATTTCCGACCAGAAGATCTTGTTGGTCGAAGCCTCCGGCCCGATCTTCGCGCCCGCCATCAGGCGCGACGCGGTCTGGTAGATGTTCAGCGCATAGCTTTCGGCGTTCATGTGCGCACGGATCACATCGGCCTCAAGCACTGGATCACACGTGTCCTTGCGGTCCTTCCACAGCGCGGCAAGGGCAGCCGCAGCCTGCTGGAATCGCGCCGGGCTGCGCAGCATCAAGCCGCGCTCGAAGCCTGCGGTGGCCATGCAGATGTGCCAGCCCTGCCCTTCCTCGCCCAGACGGTTAAAGGCAGGCACACGCACGTTGTCGAGAAAGATTTCGGCAAAGCCCACGTGCCCGTTGATCTTGCGGATCGGGTTGCGGGTCACGCCCGGCGCATCGAGCGGGAAGAAGATCAGGCTCATTCCCTTGTGCCGCTCGCTCCCCGGTTCGCGGAACAGACCGAAGGCCCAGTCGGCAAAGGCGGCGCGGCTCGACCAGATCTTGTGGCCGTTCAACACGTATTCCTCGCCTTCTCGCACCGCCGTGGCCCGAACGCCTGCAAGGTCTGATCCGGCCTGCGGTTCCGACCATGCCTGCGCCCAGATCTCCTCGCCGCTTGCCATTGGCGGCAGGAAGCGCTGCTTCTGTTCGTGGGTGCCGAACTCCATCAGCGTGGGGCCAAGCAGAAAGATGCCGTTCTGGTTCACGCGCCCCGGCGCGCCTGCGCGGTAATACTCTTCCTCGAAGATCAGCCACTGAATCAGATCAAGCCCGCGCCCGCCGTATTCCTTTGGCCATGTGACCATGCCCCAGTCACCGCTTTTCAGGGTGGCTTCCCACTTGCGGTGGGCCTCGAAGCCTTCGCGCGTGGCATCATAATGCTCAAGCGGATGCTTCGGCACGTGCACTTCCAGCCATGCGCGCACCTCGGCGCGGAACGCCTGCTGTTCGGGAGTGTAGGTCAGGTCCATTATCAGAGCGCCATCATCAGAGTTGGGCCATCAGAACTGCGCTGCCTTGCCGGTATGGACAAAGGCATCGCGCGCCTTCTGGCTGTCCTCGTGCATGTACATTTCCAGCGTGAAGCCCTGTTCCCAGCGATAACCCCGATCCACGTCGCGCGGCTCAAGCCCGTTCAGCGCCTCCTTGGCGATGACCAGTGCCTTGCGGCTCTTCGCGGCAATCACCGCACAAAATGCGCGTGCTTCTTCCACCAGTTTCTCGCGCGGCACGACCTTCTCCACCGCGCCCAACCGATAGGCTTCCTCGGCCGGGATATTGCCGCCGGTAAAGAACGCCGCGCGCACTTTGTGCAGCGGCAACATGCGCGAGAGGTGGCTGGCCCCGCCCATCGCACCACGATCGACTTCGGGCAGCGAGAAGAACGCATCATCCGCTGCAATGATCGTATCGCTCGCCCCGCAAATGCCGATACCCCCACCGATCACGAACTTGTGCGCGGCCACTACGACCGGAACTTCGGCATCGCGGATGGCCTTGAACGTCAGAAAATTGCCGCGATTGAGAACCGTGATGCGTTCGGGATGTGCCTGCATCTCCTTGATGTCCACCCCGCCGCAAAAGCCGCGCGCGCCTTCCGCCGCCCGGATCAGCACGCAGTTCACTTCGGGATTGTTTGCCGCGGCGGTGATGATGGCGGGGAGCGACATCCAGGTTGCGCTGTCGAAAGCGTTTACCGGGGGCACGTCGAAAACAATTTCGGCTATTCGATCGCGGATTTCGGTTGTTATCGGCATTTGTCAGCCCCGGTTGCAGAGCGCGGCAATACGGGCGCGCGCTTCGGTTTCGATACTTTGCAGCAGATCAGCGCAGGTCGGCAGGTCCTTGAGGCGTCCGGCCACCACGCCTGTTGCCATCAGCCCGTTTTCGGCGTCGCCCGATACGACCGCGCGCTGGATCATCATCGGGGCCGCCGCCGCCATGATCGCTTGTGCCAGCGGCATTTCGCCATGCGATGTCATGGCGCGGGCGGTGCCGATCACCTGCCCCCAGCTCATGCCGTTCTGGCGCTTCATCTCAAGCCCCGCCTCCATCGCGCGCGCCCACATCGCCAGCGTGCCCGATCCTTCGATCCGGCGCAGCAACGGGTTGAGGATCATGCGCTGCGGAATGCCGTCCACCTTGGTTGAAACCGCAATATCCGCAGTGCCCGCCTTGACGTAGGCCGCCTTGGGCGCCTGCGGCACCGGGCTTTCCGCCGTCATCAGAAAGCGCGTTCCCATGGCGACCCCGACTGCGCCGAAGGCGAGAGCGGCCGCCAGCCCGCGCCCGTCGCCAAAGCCGCCTGCCGCCACAACCGGCACATCGACCGCGTCCAGCACCTGTGGCAGCAGCACGGTTGTAGGCACCGCGCCGGTGTGCCCGCCGCCCTCGCCGCCCTGCACGGTAATCATGTCGCAGCCCAGCTGGACCATCTTTTCCGCGTGCTTCACCGCGCCCACCGTGGGGATGCACAAGATGCCCGCATCGCGGAACGCGCCAATCATCTTCGCATCCGGCCCGCGTCCGAAGCTGACCGCGCGCACCCGATCACGATTGGCAAGGATCAGCTTCACGATCTCGGCGGCGCCGGGCTGAAAGCTGTGGAAGTTCACACCGAAATGGTGCGGGGTCATATCGCGCAGGCGGGCAATTTCCTCGGCCGCCTCCTGCGGATTCATCACCGCGCAAGCCAGAAACCCGAAGGCCCCGGCATTGCTCGATGCGGCCACCAGTTCAGGCCTGGCGACCCAACCCATAGCGGTCTGGATCACCGGCAGACGGCAGCCCAGCCGCTCGGTCAGGACAGTGGCAAGCGTATCGGCCATCAGGATTGATCGGCCCTGTTTGATGCTGCGGCGTTTGCTGCTGCGGCGTTCGCCGCCGCGGCCGACTTGCCGCTTACGCCCGCAATCGAATTGCCGGTGACGAGATCGTTCTGCGCATGGGCGAAGTGGTGCATGTGATAGACCGCATCCATCGCCGCACGCTTGCCGCGCAGTTCCTCAACGTGGTTGATCGCCTGCTTGGTCAGCCAGTTGCCCAGACGTCCCTGAGATGCCAGCTTGGCGGCCCATACCACCGTCGCCTCGCGCAGCTGATCGCGCGGCACCACCTTGTTGACCATGCCGAAATCATAGGCACGCTGCGCGCTCATCCGCTCGCCCAGCAGCAGGAACTCCTTGGCCACGCGCGGCGGCAGTTCAAAGGCATGGGCAAAGTATTCCACCCCCGGAATGCCCATCAGCGGATTCACCGGATCCTGAAAGAAGGCATCTTCCGAAGCCACGATCAGATCGCACACCCACGCCAGCATCAGCCCGCCCGCAACGCAGGCACCCTGCACCATGGCGATGGTCGGCTTCGGAATATCGCGCCAGCGGCGGCACATGCCAAGGTATTGCTCCTGCTCGCGGGTATAGAGCAGTTCGGCGGCCGGCTTGTTCGTGTGCGGCGGCAGCATCAGCCGCTTGTCGAACTCGTGATGCAGATCGCGCCCCGGCGTGCCGATGTCATGGCCTGCCGAAAAGTGCTTGCCCTCTCCAGCCAGCACGATCGCCCGGATAGTGTCGTCCTGCACCGCACGATTGAACGCATCGTCGAGCGCATAGGTCATCTGCCCGTTCTGCGCATTGTTGAACGCGGGGCGGTTCATCGTGATCCAAGCCACCGCGCCTTCCACTTCATAGCGCACCGGCTCGTCTGTCTCGTAGGTGATATCCACCAGCTTGGGTTCGACCAGTTCGTTGACAGGCAGATCCTTCATCGCCCCTCTCTCCCTTATGCCGCAGCGCGCTTGGCGGGCGGATTGTCCTTGATGACACTGGCGCGAATGTTGTGCGGATCGAGGCTGGCGATTACTGCCAGCTCTTCGGCCGTGGGCAAGCGCGTCTCGGCCAGCTCATCGGCCCGGCACAGCTCGAACCCGGTTGCGGCCTGCACGTCTTCGAAGGTCACACCGGGATGCAGCGAGATCACGCGGATGCGGTGATCGGGACCGCCAAAGTCCATCACGCACAGGTTCGTCACGATCCGGCGCAGATCAACGCCCGAAAAGTTGCCGCCTGCAATGCGCTTGGCCGGATTGTAGCCAACGCCCGAAATCATATCGACCTGCGGGACGAAAACGCGCGGGCCATGTGCAGGAAAGAAGAAGGAGTTGGGGTGATAGATCGTGTTGCCCGGAAAGCCGCGCACCCCCAGCATCTGCGTCTTCGGCTTGTCGTAGCTGCCGCCCATGTAGGACAGGTTGATCTGGCCGAAGCGGTCTAGCTGCGTCGGCGTTACCATCGCATGACGGCGCCCAGACCATACCGCGCTGTCGAAAAAGCGGGAAAATGGCAGGTATCCGGCAGGCTTGCGCGCATCATAGGCGCGTGGCCCCAGCGGAACGGGCTGTTCCACCAGATAGGCTTCGCCATCGGTCATCATCAGTTCGGGCGTATGCGTGAGCTTGGCCAGCCCCGCGGCAAGGCGCGGCACCGGACCGACACCAGTCGCGACGATCTCGCCGTTGTCGCGGAAAGCTTCGGAACAGGCGACCACGCACAGATCAACAAGAGAAATGTCGCTCATCAGAAAATCGGCAGCGCAAGAGCCGCTACCGCCTCCTTTCCGCCAATGGATTGAAGATAGGCTGCTTCGGATGCGGCCACGAAGCGATCGGCAACGGCGCCCCATTCCCCCGGATCTCGCGCGGCATCGGCGTAAGCCTTGAATGCCTTCATGTCCCAGCCATAGTGCGGGGGCATCGAACTGGGGTGCGCACCGCAAGGCATCTCGACCACACCCGAAACAAAGCAGCGCTCGAACAGGTTCGCCTGCGCGCTTTCGGGGTAATGGTCTTCCATCCGGTCAACCAGTTCCTCGCAAGAGACGTAAGTCCTCGCGGCGGCCTTGGCGAACCACTCGTCATAATAGACGTCCGGCCCGAAAACCTGCACGTTCCCGCGCCAGTCGCTGCGGTTCACATGGATGAGCGCTGCGTCCAGCTTCAGCGCGGGCATGGCGATCAGCGTTTCGCCATCGGCATAGGGTGACTGAACGGTTTTCAGCCTGCCCAGTTCGGCAAGATCGGTGCCAAGGCCGACGCGCGTCGGCAGGAAGGGCAGGCCAAATGCGGCCGCCTTCAGTCCCCACTGGAACATGCCTTCGTCCAGTTCCAGCACTTCCAGGACGCCGCTTTCGCGGGCCTTCCTGAACCACGGCTCCAGCGGAATGGCATCAAGGCTGACAAAGGCGAAGACCAGCTTCTTCACCTTGCCTGCCGCGCAGAGCATTCCCACGTCCGCGCCGCCATAGGCGACCACGGTAAGATCCTTGAGGTCCGATCGCAGGATCTCGCGCACCAGCGCCATCGGCTTGCGCCGGGGGCCCCAGCCGCCAATCCCGATGGTCATGCCGTCGGACAACTGCGCGACGATCTCGGCCGCGCTCATCCGCTTGTCCAAAGTTCTGCCAGAAAGGCTCACGCCTCAGCTCCCTGTTCCTGCGCCTGCTGTTCCTGCGCCTGCTGATCCTTGAGGGCCTTCTGCCAGGCCCACTCATGCCCCCACACGCTGATCGCCTCGTGGCGGGTTGTTTCCCAGGTGGCCGGATCGATCACCAGACTGTCGCAGCCGATTTCCAGATCGAAGCCCGAAGGCGTCTGCACATAAAAGCCGGTGGTCTCGTCATTGACATGCCGGCCCAGCGTTGCGCTTTCAGGGTAGCCAAGGCGCTTCATCCGGTCGTGCGCCTTGCCCACCTCGATCAGGTTGGGCAGTTCCAGCATGATGTGGACTGCGCCCGAAGGCGGGATCGGGCCTTCGCCGAACGCGATCGAATGATGCCGTCCATTGGCCGCATGAAGGAAGGCAAAGCCCATCGAAGGGCCATCGGGACCAAACAGATGGAAGCGCGGCATGTCGGTCTGGCCGAAGCCCAGAACCTCGCAGTGGAAGGCAATAGTCTCGTCGAAATTGGGGGCGGAGAACACCGCATGGCCCATGCCCATCTCGCCGGTGACAAAGCCCGGCACGCCAATGGGCGAGACGAACGGCACAACGGTGCGGGCATCACCGCAGTATAGTTCCAGCCCGTTGCCCGCCGGATCGCTGGTGCGCAGCATGGCTTCGGCCCCGCGCCCGGCAGCTTCCGCATCGCTTGCCCACTCGACCGGACGACCTGCCGCCGCGATCCTTGCCGCCAGCGCGTCAAGCGTGGCGCGGTCCGCCACTTCATATCCCGCCGCAACGAACCATTCACGCTTGCCCGGCTCGATGCGGAAGCGGAAAACGCGGTCATCCACACGATAGAGCGCCGCGCCATCGGCCGCGTCGTCCACTCGCATCACGCCAACGAACTGTGTCAGGAACCGGTCCCATTCGTCGGGCTGTGCCGTTTCCACTACCACATAGCCCAGTGCCTTGATGGACATGGCGCTTATCCTTTCACCAGATCGAGGAAATACGGACGTTCACCGCCGCCATCGACATTGATGCGCGCGCCGCTGACCCATGACGCAAGGCCAGAACACAGCCAGAGCACCGCACCCGCGATGTCATCGCCCGTGCCCATGCGCTGAAGCGGCATGGACCGACCAACCGCCGCCTGCGCCTCGGCATCGCCATAGGTCGCCTCGGCGTTCTCGGTCTGCATCAGTCCGGCGATGATGGCGTTCACGCGCACGCCGTCCGGGCCCCATTCCTGCGCCAGGCTCTGCGTAAGGCTGAGGAGGCCCGCTTTGGCCGCACCATAGGCCGCTGTCATCGGCGATGGACGAATGGCCGAAACGCTGGCGATGTTGACAATGCTGCCCGCACCACGCGGCTGCATGTGCGCAAAGGCGGCCTGCGCCATGTACATCGCGGCGTGAAGGTTCAGCTTCAGGATCGAATCGAAAAAGCGGGGACTTGCCGTGGCCGCAGCCGCCTGCGGCGATCCGCCCGCGTTGTTCACCAGAATGTCCAGTCGCCCGTGCGTCGCCACCACGGCATCGACCAGTGCCCTTGCCTGATCGGCGTCGCGGATGTCGGCGGCCTGAAACACGACACCTTCGGGCAGACTGTCGGGTGCAGTGCGGCCACAGACCGTAACCTGCGCACCCGAACGGGCCAGCGCGGCGGCGATATGCCGCCCGAGCCCCCGCGTGCCGCCGGTGACGATGGCCACCTGCCCCGACAGGTCAATATGATCTGCGCCCTGCACCGCCGCTACTCTCCCATCCCGTTTCGGTGCGGAAATTGCCCGCTTCCACAGATTCGAAATCGCCAATATCGAAAGTCTATGGGCTTATCAATTGACGATTTGCGTATTCAATGCAACCATAAATTACGAATAACCCGCAGATTGATTGAGCCGAGACAATCTTCCCTTCGTCCACCGCCCCCCCACACGGATGGGCGGGTGCGACCGACGCGATGTGTCACCACCATGCGACAAAGGGAGCCATAGGCTGGCGCCGCCAGGCCCTATATCCGCATTCATTCCGCCGATTTTCATTTGCATGCCACCTATCACGGTGACAAAAGACTGCCACTTGCGGACATTTCGTCATATTATTTTACGCAAGATGGCAATTTCCCGTGCGAGAGGCTGGACCCTATGGCAACGATACCCGCTGCGGCCGCAGATGCGCCGCTCTTCGACCGTGAAACCCTGCTTGCCGCCGCGCGCGAACGCACGGGGCTGTCGGACTTCGGAGATACGTGGTTCCTTGAACCGATGGACCGCTACATCATGGCCGCCAATGCCGAGGGCAAGCTCACCGAGTCCGGTTTTGCCGGACAGACCGAAGCCATCCTCAAGGGCCTCGCCAGTCGGCTGCGCATGGTCGAGGACATCAAGCGTCATCCCGAAATCCTTGACGAAGAGGTCGAGGTCGCCGCGATCATCCTCGGCCTGCCGCGCACTGGCAGCACCATCTTCCACCGCCTGCTTGCCTCCGCGCCGGGGATGACCGCGATCCGCTGGTATGAGGCGCAGAACTATGCCCCCCTGCCCGGCGACGAGCCGGGCAATCCCAAGGCTCGCCGTGCCTATGCGCAGGCCATGATCGAGGGCTGGCTCAATCTCTCGCCGGAACTTGCATCGATCCACCCGCTCGATCCCGATGCGCCCGACGAGGAAATCATCATCCTCGGCCAGCTTTTCATTACCACCATGGTCGAGGCGATGACATTCGTCCCTTCCTTTGCGAAGTGGCTCAACAGCTATGACCAGTCAAAGGGCTATGCCGACCTCAAGACGATCCTGAAGTATCTCCAGTGGCAGGATCCTTCGCGGCGGGGCAGGAAATGGATTCTGAAAAGCCCTCAGAACCTGCCCTATACCGATGTGATCGCCAATGCCTTTCCCGATGCAGTGCTGGTGATGACCCATCGTGATCCGCTGGAGGTTGTGCCCAGCTACGTCAGCATGGAAGCGGCGCTCTACAAGCTGAACTCGGTCCATTCCGATGAAGCGGTTGGCGCTTTCTGGTTCCCGCGCCTGGCCGAATGGATGCAGCGCTTCGAGGAGGCCCGCGCGCGCATCGGCGAAGAACGGTTTATCGACATCGATTACCGCGAAGTGGCGAAGGAGCCGCTGAAGCAGGCCACGCGCGTGCTGGCCCATATCGGCATTGCGATCGACGACAAGATCGAGTCCGCGCTTGCCGAGTTCATGGCCGGCAACAAGCGCGAGCAGCGCCCGATGCACGACTATTCGCTTGACCGCTTCGGCCTGAATGAAGCCGAAGTGCGCGATGCTTTCGCTTCCTATCGCGCCCGGTATATCACCCGGACCTGATGCAAAGGCCAATTCCGCGTCGCCCTGCGCCGCGTCTAGCATCCCCGGAAACGAAACCGGAAAAGAAAGGACACGCGGACATGGAGCGGGTGACACTCTGGGGCTGGATTGATTTCGCGGGCAAGGATGCGGCGCAGATCGTGCGCGGCGGGGCGCAGTTCATTCGGCCCACCTATGAAGAGCGCGGCTGCATTCACTACGTGTGGAATGCCGATCCGCTGAAGCCGGACCGGATCTGGGTGTTCGAGGAATGGGAAAGCGTGGCAGATCTGGCCGAACATCTGGCCGGACCGCTCTATCGGGCCATGGCAGGCTATCTTGCCGAAGCGGGGATGACCGGCGCCGAAGTGGACAAGTATAGGGTCGTGGCCAAACAGCCGGTCTATGACGGTAGCGGCGTGCCGCAGGCTGCATTCGACTGACCTTGCCGGGTGCCATCGGCACAAAAAAGCGCCGGAGCCACAAGGGCTCCGGCGTCAGGTGTTTCGCGTCTGGTTGACGTCGAAATATGCAGGATCAGAACTTGAAGCCCGCTGCCACGCCATAGCGGCGCGGTTCCAGCGTGAAGATGTTGGTGAAATTGCCCGATGACTGGTCGGTCACGTAAAGGCCGGTGATCGGGTTGGAATTGGCGAGGTTCTGAACGAAACCGCGCACAAACCACTTGGAATCCGGACCGTCGAGCTGAATCTGCGCATTGACCTGCGTGTAGCTGGGAATGCGGTTCACGTTGCCGTTGAAGATGCTGCCAGTGGACGTTCCCGTCAGGATGAAGTCGGCACGCGGCGTCAGCTTCAGGTCGCCCAGCGGAATGGCATATTCAGCACCGCCTGCCACCTTGTAGTTCGGCGCGCCGGGGAGCTGATTGCCCTTGATGTTCACCGGGATACCTGACGTGAAGACCTGAACCCCGCCGAACGGAGCGCCGCCGCCCGTGGCTGCCGCAACCCCCACCAGCGCGTCGCAGATGCTGAACGCGCCGGTTGATGCAATGCCGCTGTTGGCGCCGAACGAGGTGGTCGGCTGCAGGTTGGCCCCGCCCACCACTCCGGGGATGAGACCGGCGTTGATCTGCTGGTTCACCGTGTTCACGAAGGCATTCACCCCCGCCACGCTGCCGCTGGTAGAGGCGACGGCGCAGTTTGCGGCGTTCGTGATGTCCTTGATGATGACGGCATCGGCGCGCCCGCCGCCAAAGTCGCGCGGATTGGCAAGGAACTTGTCCTGCGAGACCTTGGTGTTCAGGTAGCTGGCCGAGATGTTGACCATCATGCCGCGAACCGGACGCATGACGGCTTCGGCTTCAAGGCCCCAGATGTTGGCGTTCACGTTATCGTTGACCGAGGTGCGGGCAACGATGCGCGAGAGCTGGAGGCCCTTGTACTTGTAGTAGAAGCCAGTGAGGTTGAGCGTCAGCGCACCGAACTGGTTCTTCGACCCGATTTCGAAGGCGTCGATGAACTCAGGATTGAAGGTTTCGGGCACGGTGAAGATCGGCGAAAGCGGCGGGTTGATGCCGCCCGACTTGTAGCCGCGCGAGTAGGACAGATAGACAAGATTATCAGGCGTGATCTGGAAATCGAGCACGGCACGGCCAGTGATTTCCTGGAAGCTGGCCCTGCGGTTCTGGAACGGCTGGTTGCCAGCCTGGCTGAGATCCGCATCAAAAGTGCCGAAGAACGGCGAGTTATACGCATTGGCCGTACCATGCGGCGTGAGCCAGTTGAACAGCGTGGTGCGCGCCCGGATGCGCTTGTCGTCATTGTTGTAGCGCAGGCCCAAGGTCAGCTTCACGCGGTCGTCGAACTTGTAATAGGCTTCACCGAAGAAGCCGTAGCTCTTCACGTCGAGCTGATCGGTGTTGTTGCGGAAGAACGGCGTTGCCAGGTAGGACGGCGGCGCACCTGCTCCGAGGGCACTGAACGCACCAACGACGCCAGAGAAGTAATCAAGACCGAAGGCGTTGACGTAATAGCTGTTCTCGGAAAGCGTGAACTTGCTGTAGATGCCACCCAGCAGGAAGTTGAACTTGCCGTCCCAATCCGAACTCAGGATGGCTTCAGCCGACCAGCTGCGGTTATCCTGATTGGAACGGTCGAAGTCCAGCGGGGTCATCCCGCAGACCTTGTTTCCGCCATACACGCCGCGGCCGGTTTCATCAGGCGCGGACGTGCAGATCACGCCTGCCGGACCATTGGGCATGAGCGCCGAGGCAACGGGGCCAAGATACTGCTGAAGCGCGGGGCCAAGCAGCCCGGCCTGCGCAGCGGCAAGGTTATTGAGCGTGGGCTGGATCAGCGCGCGGCTCTGCACCGAGTTGTTGTAGTCCTGGCTCGAATCGATCTTCACATCCTGATAGTTGCCGGTCAGCTTGAGGCTGAGGCCACCACCCAGTTCCTGATCCCACGAACCGACGACGATCAGTTCCTCGGCAAAATAGGACGGCCGGGTATCGGTGTTGACAACGCGCGGATCGGCCGGATTGACGACACCGGCATAGGTATCGGTCCCGTAGATGCTCGGAAGTGCAAAGGCAGAAGGCAGGCCGCGGATGGCGAAGAACTCGCGCGAGGGCAGGATCGAGGCGAGCGTCGAGTTGCCATTGGTGGTCTCGTTCGTCAGGCGCGAGTTGAGACAGCCCAGCACACCCGTCGGATCGCGCTGGCAAAGCTGCTTCTGGATACGCATGCGGCTGTCGCGCTCGTGGAAATACTGCGCCATCAGGTCGATGGTCGTGCCGGTGCCCGGCTCGAACCGCAGCGACCCGCGGATGCTGTACATGTTGCGGTCATCGATCCGTGAATTGTCGAACAGGTTTTTGGTGTACCCATCGCGGTTGAGATAGAAACCGGCGACGCGCACACCCAGCGTATCGGTCAGCGGCAGGTTGACCATGCCGCGCAGGCGCACGGAATTGTAGTTGGCATATTCCGCATCACCCGATGCGCCGAAAGCCGAAAGATCGGGCTTTGCCGTATTCAGATCGACCACGCCCGAAGTTGCGTTACGGCCGAACAGCGTGCCCTGCGGGCCGCGCAGCACCTGCACCTGCGCCAGATCGTAGAACTCACCCTCGAACAGACGGGTGGCAAAGAGCGGCGAGGAGTTGATGTGGATGGCGGTTGCCTGATCGCAGCTTACGCCAACGCACAGATCGCCAATGCCGCGGATCGTGAAGCTCGACGAGGTGAAGTTGGTCTTGGTGAAGGTGATGTTGGGCAGCGAAAGCTGCAGGTCGAGAGTGTTGCGGATCTGCTGCTTGTCGAGTGCTTCGGGGCTGAACGCGCTTACCGCGATGGGAACATCCTGAAGCCTTTGAGCCTGACGCTGGGCGGTAACGATGATTTCCTCGACGCCAAAACCGTCTTCGGAAGATTGCGGTGCATTCTGGGCAAATACAGGCGACGAAACAGCGGCGACACATACGCCGGCCAGCAGGGAAAGCTTACCCCTCATAGCTCAGACCTCTCTCTCCAGCGGCCCCCATCATTTACCGCGGGTGGCCTGATGCACAGGACATATCGGGACGGAATCTTTGTCAACCGCATAATTAAAAATGTGGCATTCCGTAGGGGAATGAAGAAGCGCCTGTAACCAAATAACCGCGATCTGCGCTCAGGAATGAGACAGTCTCGTGTGCTTGAAGCGCAAGCAAGGATCATCATGATGTGAAATTGCCGAATCAGAAGGCAAAATTGCGCGCTCTTCTCACCGAATCGCTTCCCGCATCTGTCATTTCGTTGCCAGCCCCGTCAGTGCCGAGGCGCCGAGCCCGCACGCGCTGGGCTTGGCCGCGCGAAGCCCCTGCTCGTTGCGCGCGTGGCCTTTGGGAATGGCAATTTCTCCGACTTGCCTCTAAGAGGCGCGCGAACACGGCGCCGCGCCAGCGCGCCTTGCCGTAACGCTTTTCCTGCTTGAGGACATCATTTCCATGGCCAAGTTCCTGATCGTCGAAGCCCGCTTCTATGACCACCTCAACGACATGCTTGTGGCCGGAGCGAAGGCAGCCCTGAAGCAGGCCGGGCACGAAGTTGAGGTGCTGACGGTGCCCGGCGCGCTGGAAATCCCCGGCGCGATCGCGCTGGCTGATGGTTCGGGCGACTATGATGGCTATGTCGCCATCGGCGTGGTGATCCGCGGTGAAACCTACCACTTCGAGATCGTGGCCGGGGAAAGCGCGCGCGGAATCATGGCGCTCACCATGGATGGCCTTGCCATCGGCAACGGCATCCTGACGGTCGAAAACGAAGCGCAGGCGCTTGTCCGCGCCGACCCCAAGCAGAAGGACAAGGGCGGCGAAGCGGCCAAGGCTGCGCTGGCCCTGCTGGCCCTGCGCGAACGCTGGGCCTGACGAGCGGGCAAGCAGCCCGCTCGCCTGCCCGCCCTCAGCCTGCGTCGAGGTACTCCGTAAGCCCCATGGGCGCGTAGGGACCGATCACCAGTTGCTCGAAGCCGCCTATCCCCACCTCGCCTTCGCTGGTGGTGACGCGCGAGATGATCTGCACGTGGAGGTTCTCCATCGTCGCCGCCATCGGGTCTAGTTCCTCGATCGCAAAGTCTTCGCGCTCTACCGCAAGGGGACCATGATAGAGACCGTGACCCCATCTGGGGCTGGTATAGCCCAGTCCACGCATCTGGAAGCGCTGCAATGGCTCGAAAGTCAGCGTCAGTGCGCCATCCGGCCCCTGGATCGTCAGCGTCCCGCCCGAAGGCCAGCGCGTTCCCGGCGCAAGCTGTGCGTGCATCACCGCCGAGGGCGTTTCATGAAAGCCGTTGTGCCCTGCCCCGTCCGGCGCGATGACTGCGCGCGTGTTCCAGGGCGCGCCGTGCCGATCGGCATTGATGTGGAAGAAAAGGCTGCGTGAAGGCAGGTTCACCGGCGTCCATTGCCAGAAGAAGCTGCTGACCACGCCGTGTCCGTGCGGCTGGGCATCGGGCGCGCCAACCGGCCGCACGCCCCAGCTGCGATCGCGCGTTCCAACCATGCCGGGCGCCAGCTCTATCCGCTTGCCATCGACCTCGATCCAGCCCGCATAGCGCCCGTTTTGCGTCATCCGGGTATAGTCCATGAAAGTGCGCGGACCGATACGATAGGTGAAGCGCGGCTCCTCGATCGGAAATGCCCGCCCGGTAAAGGTGATGTCGGCTGCCAGCCCTTCGCCGTTTACCCGCACCCGCAGAACCTTCAGCGGCTCCACAACCTCGATGCTGATCGGCCCCACCGTCAGATCGAGCCGCTCCATGTTCAGCTCGCGCGAGGCGTGAAGATTGTATTGGATACCGTCCCTGATGCACGCGAAGTGGGCATCCGCCACGTTCAGGTGCGGATAGATGCCCAGTGCCACGGCAAAGAAGCCCGAACCATCGGGGGCGTAGCCGTTGAAGAAATACCGGTCGTAGAAGTTGCGATCGGTGCCGGCATAGGCAACCGGTTCGGGTGTCTGGTGAAGGGGAAAATCATCGCCGCGCGTCAGCATGAGGCAGGCTCCATCCGGCGCTTGAGAGCGCCGATGCTGTCATGTTCGCGCGCCAGTTCGCAGGCCCCGCGCGCCATCGAAAGGAAATTGGCATCGCCGCGCTCGGTGCGCACGACAAAGGCCGCGCTGAACACGGCCGTTGCAACGCCGTGCAGCGCCCCGATGCGGTAATCGTCGAAGATCTCTTCGCACGTCAGCGGTACGCCCCGGCGGGTCATTTCCGCGCAGTAGAGATCAAGCAGCGCAGCCTCGTTCGGACGTCGCAGCGCCGAACCGATGCCGCAACCCAGAAAATAGCCTACATCGGTAAGACCGCAGCCAGTCGCACAGGTCTGCCAGTCGACGAGGGCTATCGGCTCGGCCCCACCGCGAATGCCGAAAAGCATGTTGTCGAGGCGGAAATCCCCGTGAAGCAGGCTGCGCCGGGTGTGCTGGCGATCGAACCACAGAGCGAGATTGTCGTTCAGCGCCTCGCATACCGCCATGAGCTCTGGCGCCAGAGTATCGGCATAGCGTTCGCGGAAGATGGCCTGCGCCTGCGGATAGAGCATGCGCAGGCTGGCCTGCGCCTGAGGATCGGGCTGGAGCCAAGCGGCATCGAGCGCCGGATGATCGAGGCTTGGCGCGTGCAGCGCAGCTGCCTGCCGGATCGCCTCTTCGGCATCCGAAAGCGTGCATCCGGAAAGCTGGTTGCCAGCAGAGCAAGGCCCCAGATCCTCGAACAGGAGGATGAAATCGCACCCGTTGTCATCCAGCAGCGCAGCGTGGACCTGCGGCACGCGCATGGCGATGTGCCGGGCCATTTCGCGGTAGAACAGCACCTCCTTGCGATAGAGCGAGAATGCCGCTGCGGTCTGGCGGCTGGTGGCATCGCTTGAGGGAAACTTGGCCGCAACGGTTGCCGGCGCACGGGGCGGCGCGCCATTGTAGCTGAGCGTGAACCGCACCGTGTCGCCCACCTGCCCGGTGCCGATGGATTGCCACGAAAGATCGGCAATGCGCGCATCATCCAGCAATCCGGCGCCCGCCAGTTGCGCCTCAAGCCATGCAGGATCGACCTCGTCCGGTCGCGTCGGAAAATCCGCCATGGTCCTCTCTCCCTCCGTGCAAGCTGGCAGAGGCAGACAGCCTTGGGAAGAGAGCATGACTTGACGGTTGAGATCACCAGTTGCCGGACTGCGTTCCGGCAGCCCTTCCAGCCAGGTCGAACCACAACATGGCAATGAAACTGTTCCAGAACGGCGGAATCATCCTGCTTCGGTCACTCCGAAAAAGAACCATATCGCCGTTTCTATTATATTTTTTCGGGCAATCTGAGCTGACTAAGCAATTTTCCTTAGTGCTTCACCGAATGGCCCCAATCCCGGACTTGCCCGATCCCTTGGAGAGTTGGCGGCTGGCGCCGTCCAAGGGCAGTTTCGCATCGGGAGTGGCAGCAGGATGGGCACCGATCAACTCAAGGCCAAGGCTCGGCGGCTGATTGCCGCGGCGAATGAACTTCTGGCGATCGCACACGAACTTGAGCTGAACAACGAGGACGGAGCGGAGGAGGATCATCCGTCCGCGCGCAATATCAAGGACAGTCCGGTCTGGGCCGAAGTGGCGCGCGCAACCTATCGTGACAGGCGCAAGCGCGGCGAGATTTTCAACGACCCTGCCCTGTTCGGCGAACCGGCATGGGACATCCTGCTCGACCTGTTCATTGCCGCAAAGGAACGCAAGCGCCTGCCGGTAACAAGCGCCTGCATCGGCGCGGCCGTCCCGGCAACCACGGCCCTGCGCTGGCTGACGGTTCTGGAAGACAAGGGCCTGATCGTTCGGGAGAACGACAATGCCGATGCCCGCCGCGTTTTCGTGCGCCTGTCGAGCGAAGGCTACGAGAAGATGGTCACCTACTTCTCAGACGTTGCTGCCGACATGCGCAGCGACGAACAGATCGACCTTCCCGCCAAGCGCATCGCCTAGACGAGCATCATCGGGAAAGGGGCGGTGCCGCAGCATTCCGCCCCTTTGATCCGTATGTTCGCTTCCAGCCTCAGGCGCTGAGGCGTCCGAACGCGGCCGCACCCGCATAACGGGCCGAAACGCCCAGTTCCTCCTCGATGCGGATGAGCTGGTTATACTTGGCAAGCCGGTCCGAACGGGCGAGCGAGCCGGTCTTGATCTGGCCGCAGTTGGTGGCGACAGCCAGATCGGCAATGGTGGCATCCTCGGTCTCGCCGGAACGATGCGACATGACCGCAGTGTAGCCATTGCGCTGCGCGATCGATACGGCTTCGAGCGTTTCGGTCAGCGATCCGATCTGGTTGACCTTGACCAGCAGCGAATTGGCCAGCCCCTTGCCAATGCCCATTTCAAGGCGGCGCGGGTTGGTCACGAACAGGTCGTCACCCACAAGCTGCACGCGCTTGCCGATCTTGGAGGTAAGCGCAGCCCAGCCTTCAAAGTCATCCTCACCCATGCCATCCTCGATCGAGACGATCGGGTAAGCATCGCACAGCGCCGCAAGGTAATCCGCCATGGCTTCGGGCGAAAGCGAAAGCCCTTCGCCGCTGATCTCATACTTGCCATCGCGGAAGAACTCGGTGGCCGCGCAATCAAGCGCAAGCTGGATGTCGGTGCCCGGCTTGAATCCGGCCTTTTCGACCGAAGCCATGATGAAATCGAGCGCATCGCGCGTGCTGGCAAGATTGGGCGCAAAGCCGCCTTCATCGCCGACGGCGGTGGCAAGGCCCTTGTCCTTCAGGCCTTTCTTGAGCGTGTGGAACACTTCCGCACCCCAGCGCACGGCCTCGGCCAGCGAAGGCGCGCCGACCGGCATGATCATGAACTCCTGAAAATCGATCGGGTTGTCGGCATGTTCGCCGCCGTTGATGATGTTCATCATCGGGACCGGAAGAACATGCGCGGCAACGCCGCCGACGTAGCTGTAGAGCGGCAGGCCGCGCGCATCCGCCGCGGCCTTGGCCACCGCGAGGCTGGTGCCGAGAATGGCATTGGCGCCAAGCCGGCTCTTGTTCTCGGTGCCGTCCAGTTCGATCATGGCAAGATCGATGTCGCGCTGGTCTTCGGCGTCCATGCCGAGGATGCATTCGGCAATATCGGAATTGACCGCTGTGACCGCCTTGGTCACGCCCTTGCCAAGATAGCGCGCCTTGTCGCCATCGCGCAGTTCGACTGCTTCGTGCGCGCCGGTCGATGCCCCGGAAGGAACGGCTGCGCGGCCGAAGCTGCCATCCTCAAGCAGGACATCGACTTCGACCGTGGGGTTGCCACGGCTGTCGAGGATTTCACGCGCATGAATGTCGATGATCGCGGTCATGGTTTGCTCCCTGCAATACGGCGGCACAGCCGCGCCTTGGGTCTGGCGCGGCTCCTATCTGCTGGAACCTTGGCAGGCAAGCCGCGTTTGCAGTGCAACATGCCTTCCGGCACCTGCATTTGATCCCAAGGCGCTTGCAATCGGCTGGCCGGGTCTAGCATGATTGCCGCAAGTGCCCATATCATGGGGGAATGGTCGAAGACCTCAGCCGCCTGTAACCAGACGCACTGCATTACGATCGAAGGGAAACGAGACATGGCCGACAGCACTGCGACTCCTGAGACTTCCGCCGCACCCGAAGCTGCTGCCGCGGACGACACGCAGAAGAAGCGCACCGTGAAGAAGAAGGTCGAAGAGGTTGTCGCGACCGTTGTCCCGGCGGTGGAAGACAGGGTCGAGACGGCGAAGGGCCGCTTCAGCAAAGCGATCGAGGAAGCCCGCGCCGGAGCCGAGGCGCTCAAGGAAGAGGCGCTGGGAAAAGGCGCCGACTATGCCGGCGACATCAAGGCCAAGGTATCGGGCACGACGGCAGAATGGGTTGGCGAGGCCAGGGTCTATGCCGCGCAGGCCAAGGAAAAGGGTGCAGCGCTGGCTGTGGAAGGCAAGGCCCGCGCCAGCGATGCGCTTGGCGCACTGGGCAAGACCATTTCCGAGACCGCACCCACCATCGACGAGAAGCTGGGCGTGCAGTATGGCGATTACGCCCGCAGCGCAGCGCGCTCGATCCAGGAAACGGCGGCAAAGCTCGAAGCCAAGGATCTGGGCGAGCTTGGCGAGGACGTTAAGGAATTCGTGCGCAAGAGCCCCGGTGTCGCCATCGGCATTGCTGCGGTTGCCGGGTTCACCATCGCCAGACTGCTGTCCAGCCGCTCTGACGACTGACGCCGGTCCCCGTGCAGGATGATGAAAGCCCGGCGGGCGCCGCGCAGGCGAACGATGATGCACACGCCCTCTCGGCAGAGCATGGCGGCGCAGAGAGCATTGGTGCTGCCTTTGCCACGCTGATCGAGGATGGGCAGACCCTCATCGAAGCCGAGATCGCCTATCGCAAGGCGCAGGCTGCCTTTGGGCTGGCTGAGGCAAGGGCAATCGCCGTCCTCTTCCTGCTGGGGCTGGCCTTCGGGTTCTTCACGCTCATGGCACTGGTGGTCGGCCTGCTCATGGCGCTGGCAACCTATGTTGGCGTGTGGGGCGCGCTGGGGATGGTGGGCGCGGGTCTTGCGGCTCTTTCAGGCTTAAGCCTGCTGCTGGCGCTGCGCCGGATCAAGGCGGCCAAGGCCGCACTGCAAGCCGGAAGCGAAACGCAATGAGCGATCCGCAAACCATTGCCGATGCCCGTCGCTTGCGTGACGAAGCACTCGGCATCGTGCTGAGCGACGTGCAACTGGTGAAGCTTGAAGCGTCCCCGGCGCGGATGAAGCAGCGCGCACTTGATGAGGCCGGCACGATGCTGGGCAATGCCCGCGATGTCGCTGCGGAAAGCAAGGGGGTGATTGCCGCAACGGTGCTGGCGCTGGGGGGATGGTTCCTGCGCGAACCGCTGCTGCGGCTGGTCGGACGCCTGGCAAACAGGTTCACTGGCGGGGCAAACGATGGAGATGATGATGCATGATGATCCTGAGACTGCACCCGAAGCGCCGAACCTGCGCGAGAAGGTGATCGCCGCGCGCGAGCGGCTGGCCGAGCGCACCGCAGGCTCGCGCTCTGTGCAGAGCCTGAAAGGTGTCGTCGAAGAACATCCGGTTGCATCGGTGGCGGCCGGTTTGCTGGTTGGCGCCCTGATTGCCAGCGCCCTGCCCCCGTTGCGGCGGCGTATGGACAAGGCAGCATCGCAGACCACCAGCAGGACTGAAGGTGCTGTGGATGGTTTGCGGCGGAGCGCGGCGGGACTGGTTTCGGTCGCGGGCAAGTTCGCCCTCGATTACGCCGCCAAGGCGCGAGAGGCAGGACGCGAAGGGCTGAACAAGGCCGAATCAGCCGGTGAGGCTCTGGGCGAAAAGGTGGCCGAAGGCAGCGAGGAAGCACGGCGCAAGGCCATTGATCTTGCCGAAATCGCCCGTGCGGCGGCAATCGAGGCCAGCGAGGCCGCACTGCGAAAGGTCACCGAACTGGCAGGCCGGATCAAGCCCTGACCATTGCGGCGCAAAAGGGTGCCATCTACGACCAAGGCCGACTTGCGCTTAACCCGACTTTTTGCGAGGGGCAGCCGCGAAACCTCCCCAAAGGATAATCGCCAATGCAAAAGCTGCACCTCGTGATGGGCGGGCGGGTGAAAGACCCGCAGGGCCTTGAGTTCGTGGACCTGAAAGCCATCGATATCGTGGGCGTGTTCCCCGATTATGCCAGTGCCGAGGATGCCTGGCGCGGCGCGGCCCAGAAGACAGTGGACGACGCCGAGATGCGTTATGTCATCGTTCACCTGCACCGCCTGCTGGAACCGTCGCTCAAGCAGGACTGAATGGCCAGCAGGGTTGGCCCACAAAGAAAAAAGAGGCCCCGGAAGGATATTTCCGGGACCTTTTTTGGTTTTCAGACGAAAGCGCGCTGCTTCAGATGAACTCGATCTTCTGGACGAGGTAGAACTTGTCACCAGAAGGGACCGTGACCTCGATCTCGTCGTCAACCTTGCGGCCGATCAACGCCTTGCCCAGCGGCGAATTGTAGCTGATCATCCCCTTTTTGGCGTCCGCCTCATAGGGACCGACGATCTGGTATCTGACCGGCTTGTCATCATCGTCAAGCAGCGTGACCGTTGCCCCGAAGATGATCTTGTCGCCCGAAAGCGTCGAAGGATCGATCACCTGTGCGCGGCTCAGGCGGTCTTCCAGATCGGCAATGGTCGCCTCGACCTGGCCCTGACGTTCCTTGGCCGCGTGATACTCCGCATTTTCCGACAGATCGCCATGCGCGCGCGCTTCTTCGATGGCATCGACGATCCGGGGGCGCTCCTCGCGCAGCGCTTTCAGCTCGGCAGTCAGCTTTTCGTAGCCTTCCGCAAGCATCGGCAGCTTTTCCACACTCGCCATCCGTCAACCTCTTTCCTGTCATGCTCCCCCGGTTCCCGTCAGGGCCGCCAAGGGAAAACCTGCCCCCGCCGACCGGCGCCGGATGCGCCGTGCCGGACCTTCTCGATGCGAATGCCGGGAAACTCGTAAGGGTTCAGTTATAATAGTCCTGCAACGAACGCACTTCAAGTTCGGTGGTCCGCAGGGCCTCGATCGCTTCGGCTGCCGCGACCGATGCGGCCGCCGTCGTGAAATAGGGCACCTTCGCACCCAGCGCCGAAGCTCGGATCGATTGCGAATCCTTGTGGCTCTGCCAGCCTTCGGTGGTGTTGAAGATCAGCGTGATTTCGCCGTCGATGATCCGGTCCACGATATGCGGACGGCCTTCCGCCACCTTGTTCACCCGCTCTACCACGACCCCGGCATCCGCAAGGTAGCGCGCCGTGCCCCCGGTGGCGACGATACGGAAGCCCAACCCAGCAAGCTTGCGCACCGCAGGCAGCACGACCGGCTTGTCGCTGTCCTTGACCGAGACGAAGAGCGTGCCGCCCTGTGGCAGCCTGACCCCGGCACCAAGCTGCGACTTGGCAAAGGCCACCGCAAAGGTGCTGTCGACGCCCATGACCTCGCCGGTGGACTTCATTTCCGGCGAAAGCACCGGATCGACACCGGGGAAGCGCGCAAACGGAAACACTGCTTCCTTGACGGCCATGTAGTCGATCTCGCGCTTGACCGGCGGGAGGTTGGCCAGCTTTTCGCCCGCCATGATCCGCGCGGCGAACTTGGCGATGGGCGTGCCCACGGCCTTGGCCACGAAGGGCACCGTTCGGCTGGCGCGCGGGTTTACCTCGATCAGATAGACCTCGCCGTTCTTGATCGCGAACTGAATATTCATCAGCCCGCGCACGTTGAGGCCCCTGGCGAGCAGAACGGCCTGCCGTTCCATCTCGGCAATGACTTCAGCGGGCAGACTGTAGGGCGGCAGAGTGCAGGCACTGTCGCCGGAATGGATGCCGGCTTCCTCGATATGCTGCATCACGCCCGCAACCGTCACCTGCTCACCATCGCACAGCGCATCGACATCGCATTCGATGGCATCGCGCAGATACTGGTCGATCAGCACCGGGCTGTCGCCCGAAACCTGCACGGCCGTGGCGATGTAGTCGTCAAGCTGGGCCTGACTGTCGACGATCTCCATGGCGCGGCCGCCGAGCACATAGCTGGGGCGGATCAGCACCGGATAGCCGATGCGGCTGGCCACGGCCACGGCTTCGTCGCGGCTGCGCGCGATGCCGTTCATGGGCTGCTTCAGGCCAAGCTTGCTCACGAGTGCGGCAAAGCGCTCACGGTCTTCGGCAAGGTCGATGGAATCGGGCGATGTGCCGAGGATGGGAATGCCCGCATCCTGCAATGCCTGCGCCAGCTTGAGCGGAGTCTGCCCGCCGAACTGCACGATCACGCCGACCAGTTCGCCCTTCGACTGTTCGACCGCGAGGATTTCGAGCACGTCCTCGGCCGTCAGCGGTTCGAAGTAGAGGCGGTCCGAGGTATCATAATCGGTCGAGACGGTTTCCGGGTTGCAATTGACCATGATGGTCTCGAACCCGGCTTCCTCAAGCGCGAAACAGGCGTGGACGCAGCAGTAGTCGAACTCGATGCCCTGCCCGATGCGATTGGGACCGCCGCCAAGAATGACCACCTTCTTGCGGTCAGATGGCGCCGCTTCGTTCTCCGGTTCACCGAACAGCGCGCCTTCATAGGTCGAATACATGTAGGGCGTGACCGCCTCGAACTCGGCGGCGCAGCTGTCGATCCGCTTGAACACGGGCCGCACGCCCAGCTTGTGGCGCAGCGCCCGCACTTCGGCCTCGCTCGTCGCGCCGGCCATGGCGTTCAGCACATCGTGAAGCAGGCCCGATCGCTTGGCCTGGGTTTCACCCAGCCCCCCCGCGACGCCGACCGAGCGGACGGCAAGCGTGGCAAGGCGCTTGTCGGAAAAGCCCATGGCCTTGAGCCGGCGCAGACCGGCCGCGTCATTGGGCAGGCCATCGCGCTGGATGATCTGCTCTTCCGCAATGATTTCAGCGATATGACGCAGGAACCACGGCTCATACTTGGTCACGGCATGGACTTCGTCGACCGTCAGCCCTTCGCGGAAGGCCTGCGCGATGACGAGCAGGCGTTCGGGCGTGGCGCGGGCGAGCGCGGCGGTGATCTCGTCGCGGCTGGCGCCTTCCAGTTCGACCACGCGGTTGAAGCCATCAAGCCCGGTTTCCAGCCCGCGCAGGGCCTTCTGCATCGATTCCTTGATATTGCGCCCGATCGCCATGACCTCGCCGACCGACTTCATCGCCGTGCCGAGCAGCGGTTCGGAGCCCTTGAACTTTTCAAAGGCAAAGCGCGGGATCTTGGTAACGACGTAATCGATGGTGGGTTCGAAGGCGGCCGGCGTGGCGCCGGTGATGTCGTTGGTAATCTCGTCGAGCGTATAGCCCACGGCGAGCTTTGCCGCGACCTTGGCGATGGGAAAGCCGGTGGCCTTCGATGCCAGCGCCGATGACCGCGAGACGCGCGGGTTCATCTCGATCACGATCAGGCGGCCGTCCTTGGGATTGACCGCGAACTGCACGTTCGAACCGCCGGTTTCCACGCCGATCTCGCGCAGCACCGCGATGCTGGCGTTGCGCATGATCTGGTATTCCTTGTCGGTCAGGGTCAGCGCCGGGGCGACCGTGATGGAATCGCCCGTGTGAACGCCCATCGGATCGACGTTCTCGATCGAGCAGATGATGATACAGTTGTCCTTCTTGTCGCGGACAACCTCCATCTCGTATTCCTTCCAGCCGAGGAGCGATTCCTCGATCAGGACTTCGGTGGTGGGGCTGGCTTCAAGCCCGCCCTTCACGATGCGGACGAACTCTTCCTTGTTGTAGGCAATGCCACCCCCGGTGCCGCCCAGCGTGAAGCTGGGGCGGATGATCGAAGGCAGCCCCGTGCGCTCAAGCACGGCCAGCGCTTCCTCGACGGTATGGGCAATGCCCGAACGCGCCGATTCCAGGCCGATCTTGTCCATCGCATCGCGGAAGCGCTGCCGGTCTTCGGCCTTGTCGATGGCATCGGCATCCGCGCCGATCATCTGCACGCCGAACTTTTCCAGCGTGCCATCGCGGAACAGCGCCAGCGCGGTGTTGAGCGCCGTCTGCCCGCCCATTGTGGGCAGGAGCGCATCGGGGCGCTCCTTCTCGATGATCTTGGCCACGATTTCCGGCGTGATCGGCTCGACATAAGTGGCATCGGCCATGTCCGGATCGGTCATGATCGTAGCCGGGTTCGAGTTGACCAGAATGATGCGATAGCCCTCTTCCTTGAGCGCCTTCACCGCCTGCGTGCCCGAATAATCGAATTCGCAAGCCTGGCCGATGACGATCGGCCCGGCGCCGATGATCAGGATCGAGGAGATGTCAGTGCGTTTGGGCATTATCGCTCTCGTGTTTCAGCCCCTGTCCCGTGTCGATCGCGCCGGGAAAAGGAATATTCTGGGTCAGCCGCTCAGCCGAGCGACGCTACAAACTTCTCGAACAGGTAGAAACTGTCCTGCGGTCCCGGCGATGCTTCCGGGTGATACTGCACCCCGAATGCCTTCTTGCCCTTCACCGCGATGCCGCAGTTCGAGCCGTCGAACAGCGAGACGTGGGTTTCAATCACGTTTTCAGGCAGCACGCCCGGTGCGTTGTCCACCGCGAAGCCGTGGTTCATCGAGGTGATTTCCACCACGCCGTCCTCGATGCGCTTGACCGGGTGGTTCGCGCCGCGGTGGCCCTGATGCATCTTGGTGGTGCGCGCGCCAGCGGCCAGTGCGAGCATCTGGTGGCCGAGGCAGATGCCAAAGATCGGCATGTCCATTTCGAGCAGCTTCTGGATCACCGGCACGGCATAGGCGCCCGTCGCCGCCGGATCGCCCGGACCGTTCGACAGGAACACGCCATCGGGCTTGAGTGCAAGGATCGCCTCAAGCGCGGTTTCGGCCGGAACCACCGTGACGGCTGCGCCCGCCTTCACGAGATTGCGGAAGATGTTGTCCTTCGCGCCGAAGTCCATGGCGACGACATGAGGGCGCTTGTCATGCGGTGAGCGGCCATAGCCCTTGCCCAGATGCCAGACCGAGCCTTCCCATGTCTCCTGACCGTCGCGAGTGACGACGCGGGCAAGGTCCATGCCTTCAAGGCCGGGCCAGGTGCGCGCGCGCTCGATCAGCGCGGGAATATCGAAATTGCCCTTGGGATCGTGGGCAATCACCGCGTTGGGCGCGCCGGAAAGGCGGATGCGGCGGGTAAGCGCGCGGGTATCCAGCCCGGAAATGCCTATCTTGCCCTGCTTTTCCATCCACTGCTGAAAGGTGCCGGCGGCGCGGAAGTTGGCAGGGGCGGTCACGTCCTCGCGCACCACGCAGCCCACCGCACCGGGCACGCCGTGGCTTTCCATGTCTTCCGGATTGGTGCCGACATTGCCGATGTGCGGGAACGTGAAAGTCACGATCTGGGCGGCATAGGAAGGATCGGTCATCACTTCCTGATAGCCCGTCATCGCGGTGTTGAAGCACACCTCGCCCACGGCCGCGCCCGTCGCGCCGAAACCACGCCCCCACGCAACAGACCCATCGGCTAGAACAAGGACTCCCGTCGCACCTTCAGGTTGAGGCGCGTGCGAAAGTGCGGGGTCGGCCATGATTTGGGGCGCTCCGTTGGCAGGGGTTCTGGCGATGTTGCTAAGGGGCGGCGGTTAGCCCCGCATCGTCGCAGCGTCAACCTAGCGATTCCCGAAAGTTTCGCCTAGATGAGAGGTTTCCCGCTTTTCCGGCGGACAACTTCACAGGACATACGATTCAATGATCCGCGATACCATCAAGGCCGCGCAGGTTTCGGCCATGAAGGCGGGCGACAAGCCCCGGCTTGCCGCCGTCCGCCTGATCCTTGCCAAGCTCAAGGACAAGGACATCGAAATGCGAACGGCCGCCAGCGTGCCCGACGACGATGCGCTTGTCACCGACGTGCTGCAGAAGATGGCCAAGCAGCGCCGCGAATCGATCACGCTTTATGAGCAGGGCGGCAGGCAGGAACTGGCTGACGTGGAAAACGCCGAACTTGCCGTGATCGAGGAGTTCCTGCCCGCACAGATGAGCGAGGATGACGTCAAGGCCGCGATTGCCGCGATCATTGCCGAAACGGGTGCGGCCGGGATGAAGGACATGGGCAAGGTCGTCGCCACGCTGAAGGCCCGGCATGGCACCCAGCTGGACATGGGCAAGGCCAGCGGACTCGTGAAGGCGGCGCTTTCGGCCTGATGCGCAAATGACTCTTTCCCCGCAATGGCTCGATGAACTGCGCGCCCGCGTCTCGCTTTCGGGACTGATCGGGCGCTCGGTCCGCGTGACCAAGGCGGGACGAGAGTTCAAGGCGTGCTGTCCGTTCCACAACGAAAAGACGCCCAGCTTCACCATCAACGACGAGAAGGGCTTCTACCACTGCTTCGGCTGCGGCGCGCACGGCGATGCGATCCGCTGGATGACCGACCATCAGGGCCTGCCCTTCATGGAAGCGGTCAAGGAACTGGCGGCGCAGGCCGGAATGGAGGTGCCCGCCCCCGATCCGCGCGCCGCGAAGAAGGCCGAGCAGCAAAAGTCGCTGCATGACGTCATGGCGGCAGCGCAGGATTTCTTCGTGCGCAGTCTTGCAGGCGAAAGCGGCGAACAGGCCCGGCGCTATCTCGCCTCGCGCGGCTTTCCCGCAAGCGTGGTGCGCGACTTCGGCTTCGGCTTTGCGCCCGACAGCCGCACCGCACTGAAAGAGGCGCTGTCCGCCTTCCCTGACGAGATGCTGATCGAGGCGGGCCTCAGGATCGTGGTGGAAGGCCCCGATGGTCAGAAGAAGGAGCCTTACGACCGGTTCCGGGGCCGCCTCATGCTGCCCATCCTCGATCCGCGCGGGCGCGTGATCGCTTTTGGCGGACGCATTCTTAGCGCCGAAAAGACGGATGCGCCAAAGTATCTGAACTCGCCCGATACGCCTTTGTTCGACAAGGGACGCACGGTTTACAACCTGCACCGCGCGGGGCCTGCATCGCGCCATTCGGGCCGCGTGGTGGTGGTCGAAGGCTATATGGACGTGGTGGCCCTTGCGGCAGCGGGGATCGGCGAGGCGGTCGCGCCGCTCGGCACGGCACTCACCGAACATCAGATCGAGCGGCTGTGGCGGCTGGTGGAAACCCCGACGCTCTGCTTTGATGGCGATGCGGCGGGCCAGCGCGCCGCGATGCGGGCGATTGCCCGTGCCCTTCCTCTGCTGCGCCCCGGCCACTCCCTGCGCATCGTCACCCTGCCCGCGGGCATGGACCCCGATGACGTGGTGAAAAGGCAGGGCGCGGCCGCCATGGAGGAACTGCTGGCGGGCGCGCGCAGCCTTGTCGATGTGCTCTGGGAGGCAGAGCGCGACGCCGCGCCGCTTGTCACCCCGGAGGACAAGGCAGGACTGAAGGCGCGCCTGCTGGCACATTGCGAGACGATCCAGCATCCCGACATCAAGGCGCTCTATCGCCGCGAACTGACTGAACGGTTTGGCGAACTTGCCTATGGCCGCAAGGAACGCGCAGCCTTTGCTCCCCGGCAGAATGGCCCGCGCGGCGGCTTGGGCGCCCGCGCACAGCCGTGGAAGCCCGCGCCTGCGCCGCTGCTGGCCGATGAGGACCGCGCAAAGATGCTGCGCGTAGGCACCGGGCCGAGCCAGAACCTTCTGACAGCCGTTCTGGCAGGGCTGATCCGCCACCCACGGGAAATTGCGCGCCACGCCGATGCCCTTGCGCGGATCAAGCCTGATGATCCGGCGCGCTGCGCGCTGATCGACGCGCTGCTTGTGCAGGCGGAAGCCGGCGGCCCGCTTGAAAGCGACACTCTTGCCACCATATTGCAGCAGCGGGGGCTGCGGCTTCCTTCGGCGCAGGATTACGCCGGAATGCGATTCGGTTTTCTGACCGGCAATACCGATTCGGCAGCGGAAGAACTTGCCGAAGCGGTGGCCCTGCTGGTCGAGCTTCCGGCGGTCGAGGCAGCGCTCGAACAGGCTACGAAGCGGCTGGAAACCGAGCTTTCCGACGAAACTTTCGCTGAACAGCAAAGATTGTTGCAGCGAAGGCTGGCATTGCTTGCCCGTTTGGGGCAGATGGGCCGTGCTCGTGCTGCGTTATAATTATAGCGACAGGCGCACGCCGGGCCAGCCAGGCCCGGCTTACAGATGGTGGTACCGGGGTTAGATGGCTTCGAACGACAAGACCGAAAGCGGCGATGCACCGCTGATCGACCTTAACGACGCTTCGGTGAAGAAACTGATTGCCCGCGCCAAACGTCGCGGCATCATCACCTACGACGAACTGAACGAGGCCC
The DNA here is from genome assembly GCF_003171715.1 of Novosphingobium meiothermophilum. Lineage (GTDB taxonomy): Bacteria > Pseudomonadota > Alphaproteobacteria > Sphingomonadales > Sphingomonadaceae > Novosphingobium > Novosphingobium meiothermophilum. The sequence goes on from NZ_QGHL01000007.1 coordinate 752,508, forward strand.
TGCCCCAGGATCAGATGTCTTCCGAACAGATCGAGGACATCATGGCCGCGATCTCGGAGATGGGCGTCAATATCGTCGAAAGCGACGAAGACGCAATCGACCCTGAGGAAAAGGCGCAGGACGACGAACTCGACGAGGTGGAAACCGTCGAGGACCGCCCAGATGTCATCAAGCGCAAGGAAACCGTCGAACGCACCGATGACCCGGTGCGCATGTATCTGCGCGAAATGGGCGCGGTCGAACTGCTCAGCCGCGAAGGCGAAATCGCCATCGCCAAGCGGATCGAGGCCGGGCGCGACACCATGATCATGGGCCTGTGCGAAAGCCCGATCACCTTCCACGCCATCATCCAGTGGTCCGACGCGCTGAACGCGGGCGAAATGCAGCTACGCGAGATTCTCGATCTCGACGCCATGCTTTCCAAGGAGCCGCAGCCGGAAAACCTTTCCGAGGACGGTGACGACGCCGAGCCGGAGATCAGCGAAGCGACCGCAGGACCGACCTTCAAGGAAGAAGAGGACGTCGAGGAGGAAGAATCCGCCGACGACGAGGACGACGAACTGCGCGAGCGCCGGGCACGTCCGGCCGAGGAAGAGGAAGAGGATAACACCCTCAGCCTCGCCCAGATGGAAGCGCAGCTCAAGCCTGCCGCGCTTGAGCGTTTTGCCGAGATCACCTCGCTGTTCCGCCAGTTCGAGAAGATTCAGGCCGAACGCCTTGAATCGCTTGGCCTTGGCATCGATTTTCCGCCTGCCAAGGAAGCACAATACCAGAAGCTGCGCGAAGACCTTACAGCGCAGGTGGAATCGGTGCAGTTCCACGCATCGAAGATCGAATACCTTGTCGACAATCTCTATGCTTTCAACCGCCGCCTGACCACGCTTGGCGGGCAGATGCTGCGGCTGGCCGAACGGCACAAGGTACCGCGCAAGGACTTCCTCGACATGTATGTCGGGCGCGAGCTTGACGATGGCTGGCTGCAAAGCCTTGCCAGCCGCGACAAGCGCTGGGCCGCCTTTGCCGCCAACGAGGCCTCTGCGGTCGAACGCATCCGCGCCGAGATTGCCGATATTGCGGCGGCCACCGGCATGTCGCTTCCGGAGTTCCGCCGCATCGTCAACATGGTCCAGAAGGGCGAGCGCGAGGCGCGCATCGCCAAGAAGGAAATGGTCGAGGCGAACCTGCGTCTGGTGATCTCGATCGCCAAGAAATACACCAATCGCGGCTTGCAGTTCCTCGACCTCATCCAGGAAGGCAACATCGGCCTGATGAAAGCGGTCGACAAGTTCGAGTATCGCCGGGGCTACAAGTTCTCGACTTACGCCACATGGTGGATCCGGCAGGCGATCACGCGCTCGATCGCGGATCAGGCGCGCACGATCCGCATCCCGGTCCACATGATCGAGACGATCAACAAGCTTGTCCGCACCAGCCGCCAGTTCCTGCACGAACAGGGCCGCGAACCGACGCCGGAAGAAATGGCCGAACGCCTTTCGATGCCGCTCGAAAAGGTGCGCAAGGTGATGAAGATCGCCAAGGAGCCGATCTCGCTCGAAACGCCGATCGGCGACGAGGAAGATAGCCATCTGGGCGATTTCATCGAAGACAAGAACGCGATCATCCCCGTGGATGCGGCCATTCAGGCGAACCTGAAGGAAACCGTCACCCGCGTGCTGGCCAGCCTCACCCCGCGCGAGGAGCGCGTGCTGCGCATGCGCTTCGGTATCGGCATGAACACCGATCACACGCTGGAGGAAGTGGGGCAGCAGTTCTCGGTCACGCGCGAACGCATTCGCCAGATCGAGGCCAAGGCGCTCAGGAAACTGAAGCATCCCAGCCGCAGCCGGAAGATGCGCTCGTTCCTCGACCAGTAAGCGGCCGCAGGCAACGATCAAAGGGGCGGCGGACCGGGTGTTCGCCGCCCTTTTTGCGTCAGTCGACCCGATAGACGCTGAGGCGCACCGTGTTCCCGACCTTGCCGCCCGTGGCGAGGAACAGTTCGCGGTTCACCCATTCCCAGGAAGCATGTCCGCTTTCCAGACGGATGGCAGTGCGCATATAGTATTCGGAAGGGTCGACCTGCTCTCCGGCGGCAATGCGGGCATGAACCGCCGCCGAGGCATGGCGGATGCCCCGGCTGACCACTTCGATCACTGCGCCGTCGGCTGTCTCCACCGCATAGCGCGCATCAAGATCGGCGATCCCGCCTTTCAGAACCGTCTGCCAATCGGCCCCGACCGGCAGGATGCGCCCGTTGAGGAGCGGACCGCGCGCGGTGCCCCCCACGATGGGAATGATCCGGCGCACGCCCTTGGGCGATTCGCCCATTTCATGCGGTGGTGAAAGCTCGACGACGAAATCGCTCGCATGGGTCAGCGCAATGCCCATCAACCTCTCCCCCAACCGTCTTCAGCGCACGTCACGCCGGAACCCGCGCCACTTTCGCACCGGCTGGAATGGTGCGCGGCGCTGCGTTCAGGCGGTCTTTGGCAAAACCTGCTGCCTGCTGATAGGCCAGCATGAAGGCGCTGCGCTCGTGCGCCGGAATGACGTCGTCGATATTGTCGAACTGCCCGCCGCAGCGCTCGTCAACCATGTTGAGCAGACCGAACGGCCCCGCGCCGCGATTGCGCATTGCCACCTGCCCGATAGGTTCGCAGAACGCCGCATCGAACGCGGCAAGCGCGGCGGGCGTCACGCCCTGTTCCAGCATGATCCGCCCCATCTGGCGTGCATCCATGATCGCCTGCGACGCGCCGTTCGATCCGGTCGGATACATCGGATGCGCGGCATCGCCGATCAGGCAGACGGGGCCATCGACCCATGTCGGCAGGGGATCACGATCAATCATCGGGTTTTCATAGGCGACTTCGGACTTTGCAAGCAGCGTGGGAAGATCCAGCCAGTCATAGACAAAGCCATCAAACTCGTGCGCGAACTCGGCCAGTTCGACCGGGCGGAACCAGCCGGACTTGGTCCAGTCATGGTCGGTGTCGTAAGTCTGTTCGGCAATCCAGTTGATGTCGGCAAGGCCATCGGCATCGGGGTGCGAGATCGGATAGAGCACCACCCGGTGACGGCTGGTGCCAAGCCCGACAAAGGATGAGCCGGTCCGGATCGGAACGCCCCGCGCCGTGCCGCGCCACATGATCGTGCCGCCCCAGTGGATTGGCGGCTGGTCGGGATGCATCTGCGCGCGCACCGCGGAATGAATGCCGTCCGCCCCGAACAGCAGCGTGCCCGGCACTTCGTGGCGCGCGCCTTGCGCGTCTTCGACCAGCGCTGTCACCCCGCCGCTGCCGTCCTTGCGGTAGCCGGTGATCTTCTCGCCGAGGCGCACCGCCTGCGGTCCCATCCGCTCGATCACGTTGCGATAGAGCAGCATGTGGAACGCGCCCCGGTGCACGGCATACTGGTGCCAGTTGTATCCTGCCAGCTTGCCCCGTGGTTCGGCATAGATCTCGCGCCCGTTCAGGCCCACCAGCGCCCATTCGCGCGCCGGAATGCCCACGGCATCCATTTCGGCCTCGCCAATGCCAAGGTCTTCAAGTTCGCGCACGGCGTTGGGCTGGAGATTGATGCCAACGCCCAGCGGCTTCAACTCGCGCACGCTTTCGAACACGGTGGCTGCCACACCGATTTCGTGAAGCGTAAGCGCGAGCGCAAGCCCGGCAATGCCGCCTCCGGCAATCAGCACCTGTTCCTGCGGCATGGCATGTCTTTCCGTCGATCGGGGCGCCTCGCCGGCGCGTCCCGTAGTTTCGCCCCGCGCCTCTACCGGCACTGCCTGCGCAACGCAATTGCGCCAAGACATGCCTTGCCTGAACACTTCGCGAAGTCGGCGCTTTGCCCGATCAGGCCCAGGCGCACGCCGGACAAGCCCGTTGGGGCAGATTTCCCTTGGCGATTTGCGGTGGCTTGTTCCGCGCTGAAGGCTTATGGGCGCACGGACGAATCCGGCCTTCGTGCCACGATATGAAACGGACCCCAATGCGCATCGCCATCGCTTCCGATCACGCCGCTGTCGATCTCAAGGCGGAACTGCGCGAATACCTGATCGGGCTTGGCCACGAGGTTGCCGATCTCGGACCGGAAACCGCCGACCGCGTGGACTACCCCGATTTCGGCTACAAGCTGGCCTCGGTCGTGGCCGAAGGCATTGCGCAGTTCGGCGTGGCACTGTGCGGATCGGGGATCGGCATTTCCATTGCGGTGAATCGCAACCCCGCCTGCCGCTGCGCACTGGTCGGCGAACCGCTTTCAGCAGCCCTCGCGCGCGAACACAACGATGCCAATGTCATTGCCATGGGCGCGCGGCTTACCGGCACGGACATGGCCAAGGCGTGTCTCGATGCCTTTCTTTCCACCGAGTTCGGCGGCGGACGCCATGCTGGCCGTGTCGAAAAGCTTTCCAACCCCGCAATCTGAAGGAGCCCAGACCGATGACCACCGCAACCATGGCGCCGGAAATCCGTAAAGCCGGCTTCTTCACCGAGCACCTTGAAACGGCGGACGCGGAAGTTTTCGCCGCGATCAAGGGCGAACTGCACCGCCAGCAGACCAAGATCGAACTGATCGCATCGGAAAACATCACCAGCCGCGCAGTGCTGGAAGCGACCGGATCGGTCTTCACCAACAAGTATGCCGAAGGTTATCCGGGCAAGCGCTATTATGGCGGCTGCGAATATGCCGATATCGTCGAAAATCTGGCGATCGAGCGGGCAAAGAAGCTGTTCGGCTGCAATTTCGCCAACGTCCAGCCCAATTCGGGCAGCCAGATGAACCAGGCGGTGTTCCTTGCACTGCTTCAGCCCGGCGACAGCTTCATGGGGCTTGATCTCAACTCCGGCGGGCATCTCACCCACGGCAGCCCCGTGAACATGAGCGGCAAGTGGTTCAACGTGATCCCCTATGGCGTGCGCCCGGACGATCACCTGATCGACATGGACGAAGTTGCCCGCCTTGCCCGCGAGCACAAGCCCAAGCTCATCATCGCAGGCGGCACCGCCTATTCGCGCACGTGGGACTGGGCCGCTTTCCGCGCCATCGCCGACGAGATCGGCGCATGGCTGCTGGTGGACATGTCGCACATTTCCGGCCTTGTGGCTGGCGGCGCACATCCCTCGCCTTTCCCGCACGCGCACGTTGTAACCAGCACCACGCACAAGTCCCTGCGTGGTCCGCGTTCGGGGATTATCCTGACGAACGACGAGGAACTGGCCAAGAAGTTCAACACCGCCGTGTTCCCCGGAATGCAGGGCGGCCCGCTCGTCCATGTGATCGCAGCCAAGGCCGTGGCCTTCGGTGAGGCACTTCGCCCTGAGTTCAAGGCCTATGCGCATCAGATCGTGAGCAATGCCAAGGCCCTTGCCGAAAGCATTGCCGATGCGGGCCTTGGCATCGTTTCGGGCGGAACCGACAACCACCTCATGCTGGTTGACCTCACCGCCAAGGATGTGACCGGCAAGGCCGCCGAGAAGGGCCTCGACCGGGCATGGCTCACCTGCAACAAGAACGGCGTTCCCTTCGACAAGCGCTCGCCCTTCGTTACATCCGGTATCCGGCTGGGCACGCCCGCGGGCACCACGCGCGGCTTCCGCGAGGAGGAGTTCCGCACCATCGGCAAGCTGATTGTCGAGGTGGTGGACGGTCTTGCCCGCAATGGCGATGAAGGCGATGGTCAGGTGGAACAGCGCGTGCGCGACCGTGTGGCCGAACTGTGCGCAAAGTTCCCCATCTATCCGGAGTTGTGATGCGATGAACGACAGGGATGATCTGGCTACCCGCGCGAAAGACGAAATCGCAGGAATGGCTAAGCAGGGCCTTGCCCACCCCTCGACCCGCCCTGTGCTGACGGGTGCGGCCATCGGCGCGGTGGCGGGGGCCGTGCTGCCCGTGGTCACGATCCCTGTCGGCGTCATTGCAGGTGCGGGCTACATGCTGTGGAAGCGGATCAGCCGGTAAGCCGATGCGTTGCCCGTTCTGCGCCCATGACAACAGCCAGGTAAAGGACAGTCGGCCAAGCGAGGACAATACCTCGATCCGCCGCAGGCGCCAGTGCGAAGGCTGCGGCGCGCGCTTCACCACGTTCGAACGCGTGCAACTGCGCGAAGTCGTGGTCGTAAAGAGCGGAGAACGCCGCGAACCCTTCGACCGGGCCAAGATCGAGCAGTCAGTGGCGCTGGCGTGCCGCAAGCGGCCCGTCGCGCAGGAGCGGCTCGACCAGCTTGTTTCGGGCATCCAGCGCCAGATCGAGACAATGGGCGATGCCGAAGTGCCATCAAAGGTCATTGGCGAGATGGTGATGGAAGGGCTGCGCCAGCTTGATAGCGTGGCCTACATCCGTTTCGCCAGCGTCTATCGCGATTTCACCGAAGCGCGCGACTTCGAGGAGTTCGCCAGCAGCGTCCGCGAGGTCGGAAACCAGTGATGGCGCAGGCAGAAGACAAGCGCCAGCCCGTGATCGTGCTGGTGCGCCCCCAGCTTGGCGAAAACATCGGCAAGGCCGCGCGCGCCATGCTGAACTTCGGCCTGACGGACATGCGCCTTGTTGCCCCGCGCGATGGCTGGCCCAATCCGGCGGCCGGGCCTGCCGCCGCGGGCGCCGATCTCGTGCTGGAACGCGCCAGCGTGCACGAAACGCTGGCCGAAGCGGTGGCCGATTGCAGCCACGTCTATGCCACCACCGTGCGCAAGCGCGGCGTGACCAAGCCGGTGCTGACGCCGGAACAGGCGGCCAAGGACGTGATCGCCGCACCGGGGCGCAGCGCCATCATCTTCGGACCCGAACGATCCGGACTGGAAACCGATGACGTGGCGCTCGCGCGGGCCATCATCACCGTGCCGATCAACCCGGAGTTCGGATCGCTCAATCTGGCGCAGGCGGTGATCCTGTGCGCCTATGAATGGTCCAAGCATGTCGATCTCGTGCAGCCCACGGCCGAAGACCTGCTGCCCCCTGCTCCGCAGGAAGAGTTTGAAGGCATGTTCGAACAACTGGTCGCCATGCTGGAGCCGCGCGGCTATTTCGAGCCTGAGGCACGCGCGGTAGCTACCCGGCGAACGCTGCGCACCATGCTGACGAAGCCCGGCTGGAACCATCTGGAACTGCGCACCTTCCGCGGCGTGCTGAGCACACTGCGGCGGCGGCCCGGTTCCAGACCGGGCGATCCGCGCGATTAGACACCCCGCCTCTTGACATCAGCGGCTTTGTCTGTTCAAGGCCGCGCTTCGCAATTGGCCCTGCACTCCCGGTGAAGCGGCGGCCGCATTCAGCAGCAGGCTGAATGGTGCGGTTCCGGGACTTGAAGCATCGGCGCGTTGCCGGTGCATGGCAGATTGAAAGGCAGCGCATGTCCAAGCGCAAGGCATCAAAGTACAAAATTGACCGCCGTCTTGGCGAGAACATCTGGGGTCGTCCGAAGTCGTCGGTCAACCGCCGTTCCTATGGCCCCGGCCAGCACGGCCAGCGCCGCAAGAGCAAGGTCTCGGACTTCGGGATCCAGCTCCGCGCCAAGCAGAAGCTCAAGGGCTACTACGGCGACGTGACCGAAAAGCAGTTCAAGCGCACCTATCAGGAAGCGTCGCGCATGAAGGGCGATACCGGTCAGAACCTGATCGGCCTTCTGGAACAGCGTCTCGACATGGTCGTCTATCGGGCCAAGTTCGCACCGACGATCTTCTCGGCCCGCCAGATCGTTTCGCACGGCCACATCTATGTGAACGGCGTGAAGTGCAATATCGCCTCGCGCCGCGTTCGCCCCGGCGACGTGATCAGCCTTGGCAAGAAGGCCAAGGAAATGGCGCTTGTCGCCGAAGCGCAGGCCCTGCCTGAGCGTGAGATCCCCGACTACGTTGCCGCCGACGGCGACAAGGTCACCTTCACGCGCGTGCCCTCGCTCGACGAAGTGCCCTATCCGGTGAAGATGGAACCCAATCTGGTCGTCGAGTTCTACTCGCGCTGATCGGTTTTCCCGCACGCGGGAGCAAACAGGAAAGGCGGGTGCGCAAGCCCCGCCTTTTTTGTTGTCCGGCAGAAAGGGGCAGATGCCTCTGGTTCAGCGCCCGGCGCAATAATCGCGCCGGAAATCGGCGGCAAAGGCGGCAAAGCGGCCTTCGGCAATGGCTGCGCGCATACCGGCCATCAACTGCTGGTAGAACCACAGGTTATGTTCGGTCAGCAGCATGGCGCCGAGCATTTCGCCCGCCTTGTGCAGGTGATGCAGATAGGCCCGGCTGTATTTCCGGCAGGTGGGGCAAGGGCAGCGTTCATCGAGCGGCCCGGTATCTTCGGCATGACGGGCATTGCGCAGGTTGAGCGGACCGTTCCAGGTAAATGCCTGCCCGTTTCGGCCTGACCGTGTGGGCAGAACGCAATCGAACATGTCCACCCCGCGCTCCACCGCGCCGACCAGATCATCGGGTTTGCCCACGCCCATGAGGTAGCGCGGCCGGTCAGCAGGCAGTTGCTGGGGCGCAAAGTCGAGCGTGGCAAACATGGCCTCCTGCCCTTCGCCCACGGCAAGGCCGCCAATGGCATAGCCATCGAAACCGATCTCGATCAGCGCATCGGCACTGGCCTTGCGCAAGCCTTCGTCCAGCGCGCCCTGCTGGATGCCGAACAGGGCAGCGCGGCTTGCGTGTTCCTCGCCTGCATCGAAGGCTTCGCGGCTGCGCCGTGCCCAGCGCATCGACATTTCCATTGATCTTGCAATGACAGCGCGCGGCAGGTCGGCGCGCGGGCATTCGTCAAAGCACATCACGATGTCCGAGCCGAGAAGGCGCTGAATCTCCATCGAACGTTCCGGGCTGAGCAGATGGCGCGATCCGTCGAGATGGCTGGCGAAAGTCACGCCTTCCTCGGTGATCTTGCGAAGCTCCGAAAGGCTCATCACCTGATAGCCGCCGCTGTCGGTCAGGATGGGGCGGTCCCAGCCGCCGAACTTGTGCAGCCCTCCCAGCCGCGCGACACGCTCGGCTCCGGGGCGCAACATCAGATGATAGGTATTGCCCAGAATGATGTCGGCCCCGGACGCTCGGACGTCCTCCATTTTCATCGCCTTGACCGTGGCCGCCGTGCCGACCGGCATGAAAGCCGGCGTGCGGATTTCACCGCGCATCATGCGGATGGTGCCGGTGCGGGCCTTGCCGTCGGTAGCGTGGATGTCGAATGCGAAACGGGTCATGGGAAGCGGGATCCGGCAAAAAAGAGTGTTGCGGCCCTTAGGCGCAATCGCCAAGGGGCGCAAATGCTTGACCCGGTAACGCTCGACCTCTGGTTCTATCCCGCGCTGACGCTGGTGGCGGTGCTGACGGGTTTCATCGATGCCGTAGCCGGTGGCGGCGGACTGGTGATGATGCCGGTGCTGCTGTCGACCCCCCTGCCCCCGCACGTCGTGCTGGGCACCAACAAGGTGCAATCGATGTGCGGCACGGCCATGGCCACCTGGCGCTATCACCGCGCCGGGCTGTTCAGCTTCCGTGCTAGTGCGCCTGCGGCTGCGGTAGTGTTCTGCGGGGCCTTTGCCGGATCACTGGCAATCCAGCGGCTGAGCGCGGATGTGCTCAAGCTGGTGGTTCCGGTCCTCCTGATCGCGGTGGCGCTCTACACCGTGCTTTCGCGCAGCATGACCGACGAGGACCGCCACGCCCGGCTTACCGAGCGCGGTTATCTGCCGGTCGGCGCAGGCGTGGGGTTTTACGACGGCTTCTTCGGCCCCGGTGCAGGGCAGTTCTTCGCCACAACGCTGGTGGGCCTGCGCGGGCTGGGCCTGACGCGGGCGACGGGACTGACGAAGTATCTCAACGTCACCAGCAACATTGCCAGCGTTATCGTCTTCAGTCTGGGCGGTCAGGCGATGTGGCTGCTTGGCCTGTGCATGGGCGCAGGCGCAATGACCGGCGCGTGGATCGGCTCGCACTTTGCCACGCGCTTCGGCGCAAGGCTCATTCGTCCCTTCCTCGTCGTCGTCAGCATCGGATTGACCGTGCGACTGGTCTGGGGCTGGTTTTCCTGAGCGGCAGGCCCCCAGCTAGGCGGGCCAGACCAGCGGCAGCGAGGTGCAAGCCCCGACATTGCCGCCTTTCATCTTGACCGGACGATCGGGCGCAAGACTGAACTCAGGCATGCCGCCAAGCCATTCGCGCAGGAACACGATCACTTCCATGCGCGCCAGCCCAGCCCCGACACAGCGATGCGCGCCGGTGCCCATGGTGGTGTGGCGAATGGGCGTCAGCCCCCGGTCAAACCGCACTTCCTCCGGCGCATCGAAGCTGCGCGGATCGAGATTGTGCAGCACACTTGGCAGATAGACGAGATCGCCCTTGCGGATGACCGTGCCATCGATCTCCACATCGTCCACCGCATTGCGGCTGACGGCAACCGTCGGATAGCGGCGCATCAGTTCGTCCGCCGCATCCGGGATAAGTTCCGGTCGTTCGCGCAGAAGGCGCTGATCTTCCGGATGACGCGCAAGATGCAGCGCGACCATGCCGATCATCGCCGCGACGGTATCCAGCCCGCCAAACAGCAGATTGCGGCACATGCGCCGCGCCTCGTCCACGGTCCACGGCCTTCCATCGACAGGTTCGGACAGGATGCGGCTGAACAGATCATCCCCCGGCTCAGCCATGCGCTTCTCGATGAAGGGCCAGAGGTAATCATCGGCTGCCTGTTTCAGTCCTTCCACGGTGATCGAACCATCAGGACGGGTCAGTTGCACCCCAAGCTGGCGCAGGCGCGGCCGGTCCTCCAGCGGCACATCGATCAGCGTCAGGAAGATGTTGAGCGGCAGGACTTCGGCAAAATCCGCCACGAAGTCGCACTCTCCGCGCGGACGCAGCGCTTCCATCAGTTCGCACGCCACGGCCTCGACCTTGGGTTCCAGCGCCACGACGAAACGCGAGGCCAGCCCTTTCATTACGGGGGTGCGAAACGCCTTGTGTTCGGCGCCATCCTGCTGGAGCGGGATGAACTGCATGACTTCGCCAAGCCCCGGCGTGACGGCAAGGCACTGGTTCGAAAGGCGTTCGGCATCGCCCCAAAGCTCCCGCACCACATCGCCGCGCGCGGCAATCCAGTGCCCGCCGTTGGCCGTAGTCCACACCAGCCCCGGCCCGTCTAGCAGGCGCTTCCATGCCGCAAAGTAATCCTGCTCGACGCCCGGAGGATTGAAAATATCGAAGTCCACCACCCTGTCGGCCGGAACATGTGCCGGAATCATTGCGCTCTCCCGTTGTCGTTGGCGGGAAAGCTAACGTGCCGCAGATTGGGGCAAACTGCGCTTTATGGCAGGAGCAGGCTCGAATCTCCGTAGGAATAGAAGCGGTAGCCCTGCGCAATGGCATGGGCATAGGCGGCCTGCATCCGGTCAAGCCCCATCAGCGCCGAAACCAGCATGAACAGCGTGGACTTGGGCAGGTGGAAGTTTGTCATCAGGCCGTCGATGGCGCGGAATGTGTAGCCGGGCGTGATGAAGATCGAGGTATCGCCTTCGAACGGACGGATCACCCGGTCCTCGCCGGCCGCACTTTCCAGCAGACGCAGCGATGTGGTGCCCACAGCGATTACCCGGTGCCCGGCGGCGCGGGCGGCATTGAGCCTGTCGGCACTGGCCGCATCAAGCGTTCCCCACTCCGCATGCATCTGGTGGTCCTGCGTGTCATCGGCCTTGACCGGCAGGAACGTGCCCGCTCCCACATGAAGGGTCAGCGTTTCAGTGCAAATGCCGCGCGCGGCAATCGCCTCCATCAGGCGCGGGGTAAAGTGCAGCGCCGCCGTGGGCGCGGCAACCGCGCCGTCCTTGGCGGCAAACATCGTCTGATAATCCTCGCGGTCCTGCGCATCGGTGGGGCGCTTGCCCGCGATATAGGGCGGCAGCGGCATCTGTCCGGCACGCTCCAGCAGCACTTCGACCGGCTCCTCGCCGGGAAAGAACAGCGTCCAGCTGCCATCCCCAAGGCGGCTCTCGGCGAAGGCATTCACGCCTGCGCCAAAGCGGATCTCATCGCCTTCGCGCAGCCGCTTTGCATTGCGCACGAACGCCTGCCAGCGCCGCAGATCGATGCGCTTGTGCAGCGTGGCGCCGATCCGTGCCCCTTCCCCGCCATTCGCGCCGGGCCGTTCGCCCTCAAGCTGCGCCGGGATCACCCGCGTATCGTTGAACACCAGCACATCGCCGGGATTGAGCAGCGAAGGCAGATCAAGCACCGTCAGATCGCGGAAAGGCCCTTCGGGCCCCACGCCCAGCAGCCGCGCCGAATCGCGCGGACGCGCCGGGCGCAGCGCGATGTTTTCCTGAGGCAGTTCGAAATCGAAAAGATCAACACGCATGGCGCGCCCCTAGCCGGAAACGGCGCGCGGTGCGACTCCCGTCAGTTTGACGAAGAATTGCTGAGCATGTCGGCGGTAATCGTCCGCGTCGGGCGTTGCGCCTCGATGGCAGGAACGGGCTTGTTGTCGGCCGCGATGGATGCCTGCACGATCTTGGTCGGGTTCGCGGGCGGCTCGCCGCGCGCAATCGCATCGACATATTCCATCCCTGCGATGACGCGGCCGAAGTTGGTGTATTTGTGATCGAGCGCGAAGCGCGGATAGAACACGATGAAGAACTGGCTGTTGGCGGTGTTCGGCTCGTTGGTGCGCGCCATCGAGACCGTTCCGCGCAGGTGCGGCACCGAATTGAACTCGGCCACAAGGTCGGGAAGTTCGGATCCGCCCTGCCCGGTGCCGGTCGGGTCGCCCGTCTGCGCCATGAAGCCTTCGATCACGCGGTGGAAAATGATGCCGTTGTAGAAGCCCCGGCGGGCCAGAAGCTTGATGCGCTCGACATGGGCAGGCGCCCATTCCGGCATGAGCCGGATGGCCACGCGACCGCCATTGGACAGATCGAGGTAGAGGATGTTCTCGCGGTCAACTGACTGATCGGCATTGACCGCATAGTTCACGATCTTTGGGGCGGCGGCGCCGTCCTTCGTGTCCTGCGCGGCTGCGGGGGAAGCGATCAGGGCAGCGCCAAGCGCAAGTGCGGTAAGAAAGCGCGAAACCATGAGAACACCCAACTTCCGAAAATCCGTCCAGCGCCGATAGTGCCCCAGCGCTGTCGCTGCAATGAACGATTGCGATCTGTTGCCGCACCTGCACGCCCGCGGGCCGGTCAATAATCTCCGAGCCGTCCGAGTTCTTCAACGCGGGCGATCACTTCGGCCCGCACCGTGGGGGTCACGAAATCGGCAATCTCGCCGCCGAACAGCGCGATTTCCTTGACCAGCTTGGAGGCAATGGGTTGCAGGCTGACATCGGCCATCAGAAACACCGTCTCGATCTCGGCATCCAGCTTCTGGTTCATGCCTGCCATCTGGTATTCATACTCGAAATCGGCCACGGCGCGCAGGCCGCGCACGATCACGCTGGCCCCCTGCGCCCGCGCGAACTTCATCAGCAGCGCATTGAAGCCAACCACCTCAACGTTGTCGATTCCCTGCTCAGCCACTTCGCGGCTGACCATGGCCATCCGCTCATGCGGCGTGAACATCGGGTTTTTCGACGGGTTGGTCGTCACCCCGATGATGAGCTTGTCGACCAGCTTGGCGCCGCGCCGGATAATGTCGAGATGCCCGCGGGTGATCGGATCGAACGTGCCCGGATAGACGCCGATGCGCTGCGCCATCAGTGATTCCTCTCGACGATGAAGCGCGCCAGTTCGCGCAGCAGATCGGCCTCGGGGCCATAACTGGAAAGATGCTGTATTGCCTGATCGACAAGGAGCCGCGCCTGTTCGCGCGCGCGATCGGCGCCAAGCAGCGACAGGAAGGTTTCCTTGCCCTGACGCTCGTCCTTGCGCAGCGCCTTGCCGGCCGCTGCCTCGTCGCCTTCGGCATCGAGCAGATCGTCGGCAATCTGGAAGGCAAGGCCGATGTCGCGGGCATAGCCGCGCAGGTGCGTTCGTCCTTCCGGCGGCACGCGGCCAAGGATCGCCCCCATTTCGACCGACGCCGAAAGCAGTGCTCCGGTCTTCAGCTGCTGGAGCCGCGTCACGGTAGGCAGGTCGAAGCTGGAGGTTTCGGCCACGATGTCCATCATCTGTCCGCCGCACATGCCGTTCATGCCGCTGGCTGTGGCGAGCGTGCGGATCAGTTCGATGCGGGTAAAGGGATCGCCGCTGGTTGCCGGATCGGACAGCACCTCGAACGCAAAATCATGGAGCGCATCGCCCGCCAGCACTGCCGCCGCCTCGTCGAAAGCAAGATGAACCGTCGGCTTGCCATGGCGCAGGGCATCGTTGTCCATGCAGGGAAGATCGTCGTGAATCAGCGAATAGACGTGGATCGCCTCGATCGCGGTGCCCACCCGCACCGCCGCCTCGCGCGCAACGCCGAACATGCCCGCTGTCGCACAGACCAGAAGCGGGCGCACCCGCTTGCCCCCGCCGATCGTGGCATAGCGCATCGCCTCGACCAGCCGGTCGCGCGGGTCGCCCGGAACCGGAAGCAGGAGGTCGAAGCTCTTGTCGATATCCTCGGCAATGGCCTTGAGCGCAGGTTTGAGCTGACCGGTTTCAGCCATGCGGATGCTCCCGCTCAACCCTGGGCTTCGTCGAAGGGGCGCAAGGACTGCGCCTTCCCTTCGCGGTCGGCCACAATGGCCTCGATTCGCACCTGTGCCGCATCGAGCCGGGCCTGACAGTGCGCCCGCAGGGCATCGCCGCGCGCATAGAGATCGATCGATTCATCCAGCGGTGCATCGCCGCTTTCAAGACGTCTGACGACGTTTTCCAGTTCCTTGAGCGCTTCCTCGAAGCTGAGCGCGGCAATGTCTGTTCCGGTTCCCATTGGGGAAGCATTGACGGCGGCTTGGGGTATGGTCAAGCATCCATGCGCAACTTGCCGGGGGACCAATCGGGTATGCAATACATCATCGCCTATGTCGCGGCCGCCGTGGTCTTTGGCGCGCTCGATGCCGTGTGGCTCGGCTGGGCCGGATCAAGGCTCTATCGCCCGGCGCTGGGCGATCTGCTCGCACCGCAGTTCCGGCTGGCACCGGCCATGGTTTTTTACGTGCTCTACCTGGCGGGGATGATCTGGTTCGCGGTGCGTCCCGGCCTTGCGCAGGGGATCGGCGCGGCGGCGCTGAACGGCGCGATTCTCGGCGCGCTGTGCTACATGACCTATGATCTCACCAGTCAGGCCGTGCTTGCGCGCTGGCCCGTTCACGTGACCGTGATCGACGTAATCTGGGGAACCTTTGCCACGATGGTGGCGGCATCGGTGGCCACGTGGGCCGCGCTCAAGTTCGCGGGTTAGGACTAGCCTAGGGCGCGCGGCAGCGCTAAGGCGCGGCGCATGTCCGAGATCACCGCAGATGTCGTCGCCGCCCACGGGCTGTCCGAGGAAGAATATGCCCGCGTGCTTCACGCACTGGGACGCGAGCCGAACCTTGTCGAGCTTGGCATCTTCTCGGTCATGTGGTCTGAGCACTGCTCCTACAAGTCGAGCCGCATCCACCTGAAGAAGTTGCCGACGCAGGCCCCATGGGTGATCTGCGGCCCCGGCGAGAATGCCGGCGTGATCGACATCGAGGATGGTCAGGCTGCCATCTTCAAGATGGAAAGCCACAACCACCCTTCCTACATCGAACCTTATCAGGGTGCCGCCACCGGCGTTGGCGGCATCCTGCGCGACGTGTTCACCATGGGTGCGCGGCCTGTGGCGAACATGAACGCGCTGCGCTTCGGGCGTCCCGATCATCCCAGGATGAAGCATCTCGTGCAGGGCGTGGTCGCGGGCATCGGCGGCTATGGCAATTGCGTGGGCGTGCCTACGGTGGGCGGGGAAACCAATTTTCACCCGGCCTATGACGGCAACATCCTTGTCAATGCCATGACCGTGGGCGTCGCCGATCAGGACAAGATCTTCTATTCCGCCGCCACGGGTCTCGGCAATCCGATCGTCTATGTCGGCTCGAAGACCGGGCGCGACGGCATTCACGGCGCAACCATGGCTTCGGCCGATTTCGACGAGAAGTCGGAAGAAAAGCGCCCCACTGTGCAGGTGGGCGATCCCTTCACCGAAAAGCTGCTGATCGAGGCCTGCCTTGAACTGATGGCGACCGATGCGATCGTTGCCATTCAGGACATGGGCGCTGCGGGCCTTACCTCTTCCTCGGTGGAAATGGCCAGCAAGGGCGGCGCGGGCATCCGCCTCGACATGAACAAGGTGCCCTGCCGCGAAGAGGGCATGACCCCTTACGAGATGATGCTCTCGGAAAGCCAGGAGCGTATGCTCATGGTGCTCAAGCCCGGCAAGGAAGCCATGGCCGAAGCCATTTTCCGCAAGTGGGAGCTGGACTTTGCGGTGATCGGCGAAGTGACCGACACCGGCCACATGGTGCTGGAATGGAACGGCGAAGTCGTCTGCGACATCCCGCTGGGTCCGCTTGCCGATGATGCGCCGCTCTATGACCGGCCAGCCCTTTCGCTGGCCGATTACAAGGCGTGGGCGAATGTCGCGCCGCTTGGTGCGGTGCCCGAAAGTTCCGACCTTGGCGCCGATCTGGTGAAGCTCATGGGCTGCGCCGATCTGGCCAACCGGCGCTGGATCTTCGAACAGTATGATTCGCAGGTCGGAGCGGACACGCTCCAGAAATCGGGCGGCGATGCGGCGGTGGTGCGCGTCCACGGCACGCACAAGGCGCTGGCGATCAGCACCGATTGCACCCCGCGCTATTGCTACGCCGATCCCTATGAGGGCGGAAAGCAGGCCGTCGCCGAAACCTGGCGCAATATCTGCGCGGTTGGCGCAAGGCCGCTGGCAATCACCAACTGCCTGAACTTCGCCAACCCGCAGCGCCCTGAAATCATGGCGCAGATCGTTGAGGCGCTGCGCGGCATGGGCGATGCCTGCCGCGCGCTCGATTATCCGATCGTTTCGGGCAACGTCTCGCTCTACAACGAATCGAAGGCCACAGGCGGTGGATCGGCCATCCTGCCCACGCCTGCCATCGGTGGTGTCGGCCTGATGCGCGATCATACGATCATGGCCACGTTCCCGTTCAAGTCCGAAGGTGACGTGATCTGGCTGGTTGGCCCGGAAGGCAGCCACCTTGGCCAGTCGCTCTACCTGCGCGAGATTCACGGCCGCGAGGCAGGCGATGCACCTTCGGTTGATCTGGCGCTTGAACGCGGAAACGGCGAGAGGGTGCGCGAATGGATCGCGGCGGGAAGGCTGACCGCCGTTCACGACATTTCGGATGGCGGCCTGCTCGTCGCGCTGGCCGAAATGGCGCTGGCCGGAAACCTTGGCTGCGTGCTGGAGGTATCTCTGTCGACCGCCGCAGCCTTTGGCGAAGACCAGTCGCGCTATGTCGTCACCACGAAGGCCGGGGATGTGCTGGAAGGCGCCACGCGCCTTGGCACGGTGGGCGGCACCACAGTGGCTGGCGCAAAACTGCAAGACCTGCGTGAAGCCAACGAAGCCTTCTTCCGCGACTGGATGGAAGCCTGATCCTGCGCTCACTGATCCGGTGAAGTCCGGTCGGGCTTTGCCCGATCCAGTCATGACTGCCCCCCGCGCCCTTCAAGGGAACCGCGGCGTGCGCGTCCGGTTCAGGCCGCAGCGTTCTTTGCCTGGGCGTTTTTGCCCAACAGATCGTAGGGATCGATCCCCATGCTGCGCCAGATCGCATGGCATTGCTGGTAATACACGGCAGGCGTGATGTTCAGTCGCTGGCGCACGTCTTCGATCGGCAGCGGAAGAAGTTCGCTGATCGACTGTTCGCACAGGCGCGGGCACGCCTTGCCCAGCTTCTGGCCCTCGCGCACCGCGCGCAGCACCGGAGCGCTGCGCCGGGTGTTGCGGTTGATGTTCATGCCCGCAAGATAACCGATGAACAGGTGCGCGGGCGCAGGCTGCTGGCTGTAGGTGAAGGCCAGAACACAGGCTTCGCCCAGCGCATCACGGCCATACCCGGTCAGCACGTGCAGCATGTCGTGCACATCACGCATCCGGTTGAGATACCAGTTGAACTGGTCGTCGAACCGCTCACGCTTGCTGGCAAAGCGTTCAAACTCGTCCACCAGCCCTTGCGCCGAAAGCCCTTCGCTTTCCATGAAGTCGCAATAGGCGTGGGCAAGCGATCCCTTCGGCGTACGGCGCAGCGTGGCATGATCGTCGAGAATGCCCGGAAGCCAAGGTTCCTTGCGGCGCAGGGCCTGTCCACGCTCTGTCCGCAGGAAGCGTTCCGCACGCTCGCGCAAGTCGCGGCCCGGCAGCGCCTCGAAGATGTTGAACACCTCTTCGGTGTTCTCCTTGTCCTTCAGCAGCAGCCGGAAATGATGCCACGCCTTGAGCGGACGCATCCGCATTTTTGGACGTCGTTCATCGAAAATCGGCAGGTCAGCGCCAAGGCCGGCGCTTTTCGAGCCTGACATGACGTTCACGGCGTTTCTCCCGGCAGCATTCTCCTGCTCAATACTAACAGGAGTGTAAATACTCCGTCAATCCGCAACCCACTGGTCGCGCGGCACGCCCAGCAGTGAAAGTATGGCCGTAAGGTCGCCCCGGTCGACCCAGCCATCGGCTGCGGCGCGTGCCTTGGGCTTGGCGCGATAGGCAATGCCGAAACTGGCCGCCTCGATCATGGGGATGTCGTTCGCCCCGTCTCCGGTGGCAAGGCTGAGTGCCCCCTCGCCCGCGCGCGCGGCTTCTTCCAGCAGAACCTGCTTCTTGACCGTGCTGTCCACGATCGCGCCAAGCAGCCCGCCCGTCAGCACGCCCTTATCGATCGCCAGTTGATTGCCTACCACGCGATCGAAACCCAGCATCCCGGCGACGGGATCGGCGAACGAATGGAAACCGCCCGTCACCAGAACGGTGCGGCAGCCCTGCGCCTTCAGCGTGGATACCAGCGTGCGCGCGCCGGGCATCGGGCGGATGCGTTCATCAAGGCACTGCCGGATCGCTGTTTCGGGCAAGTCCTTGAGCAGGCCGACCCGTTCGCGCAGCGCCGAAACGAAATCGAGTTCACCCTGCATCGCGCGTTCGGTAATGGCGGCGATATGCTCTTTCAGACCGGCGAAATCGGCCAGTTCGTCGATGCATTCCTGCCCGATCATGGTCGAATCCATGTCGGACACGAAGACCTGCGGCACTGTTATGGTGCCTTCAGCCAGCAGCAGGTCGCTTTCGGGAAAGCACTGGTCGAGGATCTGGCGGATGCCCGCCGGATTTCCTTCGACCACTTCAAGCTCCAGCACGTCCTCGCAGGTATCGAGCATTCCCGCGCCCGCCACTTCCCAGTCGCGCGCTTCGATCATTTCCATCGCCAGCGAGAGATTGTCTCCAAGTGTCTCCGGGTCTGCTATCAGGCGCGCGATGATCAACTCGGTTTCCTTCCCTTGCTGTAATGAAAACGGCGTCGAAGACGGCGAAGGCGCCGTCAAGCCTCCGCTCGCGCTCATTGCAGGACCGACCGCCAGCGGCAAGAGCGATCTGGCCGTAAGGATTGCGCACCGCATCATGGCAAGGGGCCAAGAGGCGGTCATCATCAATGCTGACAGCGCGCAGGTCTATGCCGATCTTCAGGTATTGAGTGCAAGGCCATCCGAAGCGGAGATGCAGGGCGTGCCGCACCTGTTGTTCGGCACATGGGACGGCGCCACCGCATGTTCGGCTGCCGACTGGGCCGATGCAGCGCGGCGCGAGATCGCGGTGGCCCATGCGCGCGGTGCCCTGCCCATTCTGGTTGGCGGCACCGGGCTTTACATCCGCACGCTGCTCGACGGCATTGCCCCCGTTCCCGACATCGTTCCCGCCGTGCGCGCTGCGGTGCGCGCCATGCCGCTGGCGGAAGCCTATGACGCCCTCCGGCATGAAGATCCCCAGCGCGCCGCCCGTCTCGCCCCGGCCGATGCCCAGCGCATCACCCGCGCGCTAGAAGTGGTGCGTTCCACCGGCAAACCCCTTGCCCACTGGCAAAAGCAGATCAGCGGCGGCATCGGCGGGGCCGTGCGGCTGATGCCGCTGGTTCTGATGCCGGAACGAAGCTGGCTTTATCAGCGTTGCGATCGGCGCTTTGCATTGATGTGGCAGGACGGAGCGATTGCCGAAGTGGAACGCCTGCTGGCGCGAAGCCTGCCCGAATCACTGCCCGTCATGCGCGCCATCGGGGTGCCGGAAATCGCCGCTTTCCTGCGCGGCGAATGCTCGCAAGCCGAAGCCGTCACGCTCGGCCAGCAGGCAACGCGCAATTATGCCAAGCGGCAATATACCTGGCTGCGCAACCAGAGCGACCGGCGCTGGCCGCGCGCAGAGTTCGAAAATTGCATTGACACTGACGATGCTGTAAGTTTATTGCGTATTTAACTGCTTGACACCACATTTTATGTCAAGTAGCAGGCCGTCAACTGCTTGATCCTTGTCCGCATCGATCAAGTGCCCGGTAGGGAGAGATGGCCCGGCGCAGTTCCTGCTGCAGCCGGGCCAAGTTTTTGGTTTTTCGCAAGCGCTGTCGCGGCTATCGGCCCGGCAGTGCCTGGAAGGATGAAGTATCGTGACAAGCGAGCGCAGCGGCGCCGAAATCCTGGTTGAAAGCCTTGTCGCCAAGGGAGTCGAGGTCGTGTTCGGCTATCCCGGCGGGGCAGTGCTGCCGATCTACGATGCGCTTTTCGGCGATGAACGCATCCGCCATATCCTCGTCCGGCACGAAGCAGGCGCCGCCCATGCCGCCGAAGGCTATGCCCGCGCGACCGGCAAGCCCGGCGTGGTGCTCGTCACCTCCGGCCCCGGTGCGACCAATGCCGTTACCGGCATTGCCGATGCCTTCATGGATTCGATCCCGATGATCGTCCTTACCGGACAGGTCCCCACGGGACTGATCGGTTCCGATGCCTTTCAGGAATGCGATACTGTCGGCATTACCCGGCACTGCACCAAGCACAACTATCTGGTGAAAGACCCGTCCCAGCTTGCAGCCACGATCGACGAGGCTTTTCGCATTGCGACCGAGGGGCGCCCCGGACCCGTGGTAATCGACATTCCCAAGGACGTGCAGATCGCCACGGCGGCGTGGAGCGGCAGCGCCCCGCAGCAGCGCAACCGCTATGCCCCGCAGACCGAGGGTGCAGCCGCCGAAATCGCGCAGGCCATCGACATGATCGCCAGCGCCAGGGCGCCAGTGTTCTATACCGGCGGCGGCGTCATCAATTCCGGCCCGCAAGCCACGCGCCTGCTGCGCGAACTGCAATCGCTGACCGGCGCCCCCGTCACCTCGACCCTCATGGGGCTTGGGGCATTTCCCGCCGATCACCCCGCCTGGCTGGGGATGCTGGGAATGCACGGCACCTATGAAGCCAACATGACGATGAATCAGGCAGACCTGATCGTTTGCGTTGGCGCGCGTTTCGATGATCGCGTCACCGGCCGGCTCGATGCCTTCGCGCCCAAAAGCCGGAAGATCCACATCGATATCGACCGCGCCTCGATCAACAAGACGGTGCAGGTCGATCTGCCGGTCATCGGCGATTGCGGCAAGGTTCTGGCCCAGCTTGTCGAGGCATGGCTCGAACGCGGCTACAAGGCGCAGGACCTGTCAGACTGGTATGCCCGCATCGACGGCTGGCGCGGTCGCAAGAGCCTTGCCTACCCGCGCAAGCCGAACGTGATCATGCCCCAGTATGCGGTGGAACGGCTCTACGAACTGACCCGACACCTCGATCCGATCATTTCGACCGAGGTGGGCCAGCACCAGATGTGGGCGGCCCAGTATTTCCACTTCATGAAGCCCAACAAGTGGCTCACCTCCGGCGGCCTCGGCACGATGGGCTATGGCCTTCCGGCGGCAATCGGCGCGCAGGCTGGCAGCCCCGATGCACTGGTGATCGACATTGCCGGTGACGCCTCGATCCAGATGAACATTCAGGAAATGGGCACGGCCACTCAATATCGACTGCCGGTCAAGGTCTTCGTGCTCAACAACGAATGGATGGGCATGGTTCGCCAGTGGCAGGAACTGACCTACGAAAGCCGCTATTCCAACTCCTATTCCGACAGCCTCCCCGACTTCGTGCGACTGGCCGAAGCCTATGGCTGGAAAGGCATCCGGATTTCCGACGAGAGCGAGCTGGACGCGGGCATTCAGGCCATGATCGATCACGATGGCCCGGTCTTCGTCGATTGCCTTGTCGCCAAGGAAGCCAACTGCTTCCCGATGATCCCCAGCGGCGCAGCGCACACCGACATGATCCTCTACGGCGATGAAGTGGCCGGCACGATGGACGACGAAGCCAAGGCGCTGGTCTGAGGAACCCTTGAGATGATGCACATTCCCCAGGCGGCACAGGAACGCCACGTTCTGACGATCACGGTCGACAACGAAGCAGGCATCCTTGCCAAGATCGCCGGGCTGTTCACCGCGCGCGGCTACAATATCGACAGTCTGACCGTGGCCGACATTACCGACGGCCACGATGTCAGCCGGATCACCATTGTCACCCACGGCCCGCCCCCGGTGATCGATCAGATCCGCGCCCAGCTCGAACGGCTGGTGCCGGTCCACAAGGTCACTGATCTTACCGAAGTCGGCCCCTTCGTCGAGCGTGAACTGGCGCTCATCAAGGTATCGGGCAAGGGCGAGAACCGCGTCGAGGCGCTTCGTCTGGCCGATGTGTTCCGCGCCAAGGTGGTCGATACCACCACCTCAAGCTTCATCTTCGAACTCACCGGTGCCCCCGACAAGATCGACAGCTTCGTTGCGCTGATGAAGGAGCTTGGCCTCGTCGAGGTGGGCCGCACCGGCATCGTCGGCATGATCCGCGGCGCAACCGCCGCCTGAACCTTTCACCTGCCATTTCAACTATTCACCAAAGATTGGGAACGACATGAAGGTCTATTACGACGCAGACTGCGATCTGAACCTCATCACGGACAAGAAGATCGCCATTCTTGGCTATGGTTCGCAAGGGCACGCCCACGCCCAGAACCTTCGCGATTCGGGCGTCAAGGAAGTGGCCATTGCGCTGCGTCCCGGTTCGGCCAGCGCAAAGAAGGCCGAAGCCGCCGGTTTCAAGGTTCTGCCGAACGCCGAAGCGGCCGCATGGGCCGACATTCTGATGATCCTTGCGCCCGACGAGCATCAGGCCGCGATCTATGCCGACGATCTGCACGCCAACATGAAGCCGGGCGCGGCGCTGGCCTTCGCCCATGGTCTCAACATCCACTTCGGCCTGATCGAGGCGCGCGCCGATATCGATGTCATCATGATCGCGCCCAAGGGTCCGGGACATACCGTGCGCAGCGAATACCAGCGCGGCGGCGGCGTGCCCTGCCTCATCGCCGTCCATCAGAACGTCACCGGCAATGCCCATGACGTCGCGCTCGCCTATGCATCGGGTGTTGGCGGCGGCCGTTCGGGCATCATCGAAACCAACTTCCGCGAGGAATGCGAAACCGACCTGTTCGGCGAACAGGCCGTGCTGTGCGGCGGCACCACCGCCCTCATCCAGGCCGGTTTCGAAACGCTGGTCGAGGCTGGCTACGCCCCGGAAATGGCCTATTTCGAGTGCCTCCACGAACTCAAGCTGATCGTCGACCTGCTCTATGAAGGCGGCATCGCGAACATGCGCTATTCGATCTCGAACACCGCCGAATACGGCGACATCAAGACCGGTCCGCGCATCATCACCGAAGAGACCAAGAAGGAAATGAAGCGCGTCCTGGCCGACATCCAGTCGGGTCGCTTCGTCAAGGACTTCGTGCTCGACAACCGCGCCGGGCAGCCTGAACTGAAGGCTGCCCGCGGTCTAGCCCGCCGCCATCAGATCGAGGAAACGGGAGCCCGCCTGCGCGCCATGATGCCATGGATCGGCGCGAACAAGCTGGTTGACCAGACCAAGAACTGATCCGACGCTCCCGCTCCCTGGCACGCGAAAGGCACGGCCACTCGCGCGCCGGGGCGGAGCAACCGGATTGGCAGCTCCCTTCGCGGCTTAACCAAGCGGCATCAGGGAGAAGCGAAAGTAGTGGACGCGAATTAAATCCGCGTTATCTCCATTTCGGAAACAAATCCGAAAAGGGTCGCTACTTGCACAAGAGATCAATCTGCGCGCTGCTGGCGTGCCTTCTGGGCAGTGCCGCGCACGCTGCCCGTCCGGACGAGGACATGGGCAGTCGCCAGCCCGCTCCTCCGGCCAAGGCCACGCGCGCTGCCAACGACACCTGCGGCTTCTCCGGCGTGCTGCCGCAGATCGGCCAGCCGCTGACGCCGCAGATGCAGGCAGAGATGCTGCGCGCAAAAGGACCGGCGAAGTTGCGCCTGATCCGCCCCGGTATGGTGATCGCGCAGGATTTCCAGCCCGACCGCCTGAACCTCATTCTCGACAAGGATGGCGACATCGTGACCGCCCGCTGCGGCTGACCTGCCCCCAAGGGCGATCCTGCCCGGAATGCGTGGAAAGACCTTGTGCCCCACCGGGCGCTTTGGCATCCCCTGCAAAACCCTCATTTGCAGGAGCATCCCCTATGCCCAAGCTGTCGCGCGTTCTCACGCTTGCCTTTCCGCTGGCACTTGCTGCCGCTGCCGCGCCGATGGTTGCCCAGATGCCTCAGGTTCCCGGTCAGCCCGACAAGGCGCGCGTCAGCGCCGGAACCTATACCACCGATCCCGGCCACTCGCTTGTGGCCTGGAAAGTCAACCACTTCGGCTTCAATGACTACTTCGGCCTGTTCGGCGATGTGGCCGGCACGCTGGAACTTGACCCAGCCAACCCCGCAGCCGCCAAGGTGGCCGTGACGATCCCGGTGGCCAAGGTTGTCACTGCCAGCGCGGGCCTTACCAGCCACCTTCTGCGTCCTGGAAAGGATGGCAAGGCCGCCGATTTCTTCGGTGCGGAACCGGCCGATGCCCGTTTCGTGTCCACCAGCGTGGTTCCCGGCTCCGACGGCATGAGCGCGAAGATCACCGGCGACCTTACGCTCAACGGCGTCACCAAACCCGTGACGCTCGATGCCACCTTTGCCGGTGCGGGCACCAACCCCTTTACCAGGGCGGCAACCGTCGGCTTTCACGCCAAGGCGGTCATCAAGCGTTCGGACTTCAATGTAAGCTATGCCCTTCCCTTCGTTGCGGACGACGTGCACCTCGACATAACGGTGGCCTTCGAGAAAAAGTGACCCTTATTCCATGAGGCCAAAGGCAGCCCGAAGTTCGGCAACGAAGGCTTCGGGCTGCTCCCAGGCGGCGAAGTGCCCTCCCTTTTCAGGCTCGCCCCAATGAACCAGCTTCGGACAATGCCGCTCGAACCATTTGCGCGGTGCCGGGATGATCTCTTTGGGAAATGCGCTTGCCCCTACCGGAAGCGGAATGTCCTTCGGGCCGAAACTGCCAAAACTTTCCCAGTAAAGTCGGGCCGATGACGCACCCGTGGCCGTGAGCCAGTAGAGCATGATGTTGTCGAGCATGTCGTCGCGGCTCAGGGCATCCTCCGCCCTGCCTTGGTTGTCGGTCCACGCCCACATCTTCTCGTAGATCCAGCCCGCCAGCCCGGCTGGCGAATCGACAAGGCCATAGCCCACCGTCTGCGGACGCGTGGACTGCTCCTTCGAATATCCCGAATCCCAGTCCTGATAGTGCTGCATCTTCATCAGCGCACGGGCTTCATCAGGAGCGGGTGCGGCCATGTCCTCAGGCAAAGGGCGGGCAATGGGCATGTTCAGGTGAATGCCCGCGCAGCCCTTCACCTGCTGCACCGCAATCGCGGTCGTCACCGCCGATCCCCAATCGCCCCCTTGTGCATACCACCGCTCGTAACCCAGGCGCTGCATCAGGACGCCCCACGCCTGCGCGATCTTCTCGACGCTCCAGCCCTTTGCCGCAGGCTTGCCGGAAAATCCGTAGCCAGGCAGGCAGGGCACCACGACATGAAAGGCATCGGCAGCCGTCCCGCCGTGCTCCTCTGGCCGGGTCAGCGGCGCGATGCAGCGCCGGAACTCAAGAATCGAACCCGGCCAGCCATGCGTGAGGACCAGAGGACGCGCGCCCTCATGCGCGGACCGGACATGCACGAAGCGGATGGCCACGCCATCGATTTCGGTTTCGAGCATGCCCCATGCGTTCAGCATGTCCTGGCAGGCATACCAGTCGTAGCCGTGGCGCCAGTAGGCGACGAAATCCTGCAAGGCCGCAAGCGGAACGCCCTGCGACCAGTCGTCGACGGTCTCCTTTTCCGGCCAGCGGGTCATGTCGATCCGCAAGTGCAGATCCTCGATTGCACTGCGGGGAATATCGACGACGAAGGGCCTTACCGTCATGAGCCTGCTCTCCCGATGATTTTGTTGCGCGAACATTCTGGACAAGCGTGCCGCAAATCACCATAGGCTTATCGCATGTTTGCTCGACTGGACCTTACCCTGCGACTTATCCGCCCTTGGGCGTGAGCTGACGCGCGGGTCTTCCCGGCGCGCACGGCGCCCAAGGGACGAACAGCCAGACCCCACGAAATCCAGATCAATCGAGTGCCCTTTCATGACCATGCTCAAGAACCCATCGGCCAAGTATCGTCCGTTTCCGCAGATCGACCTGCCCGATCGCCAGTGGCCCAGCCGCACGATCACCAAGGCGCCGCGCTGGCTGTCCACCGACATGCGCGATGGCAACCAGTCGCTGATTGATCCGATGGACGCGGAAAAGAAAAGCCGCTTCTTCGATCTGCTGCTGAAGGTCGGCCTCAAGGAAATCGAGGTCGGTTTCCCGTCCGCTGGTGCGACCGAGTATGACTTCATCCGCGGACTGGTGGATTCTGGCCGCATTCCCGACGACGTCTTCGTGCAGGTTCTCACCCAGTCGCGCGAGGACCTCATCAAGACCTCGTTCGAAAGCCTGGCGGGAGCCAAGCAGGCGATTGTCCATGTCTATAACGCGGTGTCGCCGCTGTGGCGGCAGGTCGTGTTCGGCATGGACAGGAAGGATGTGAAGGACATCGCCATCGCGGGCGCGCAGTTCCTGCGCGATCAGGCAGCGCGCTTTCCGCAGACCGACTGGCACTTCGAATACAGCCCGGAAACCTTCTCGACCGCCGAAGTCGATTTCAGCATCGAATGCTGCGAAGCGGTTATGGAAGTGCTCCAGCCCACGACCGACAAGCCCATCATCCTCAATCTGCCCGCCACGGTCGAGGCCGCAACCCCCAACATCTACGCCGACCAGATCGAATACTTCTGCCGCAACCTGCCAAACCGTGATCGCGCAGTCATCTCGCTGCACACGCACAACGATCGCGGCACCGGCGTTGCTGCGGCAGAACTTGGACTGATGGCCGGCGCAGACCGCGTGGAAGGCTGCCTCTTCGGCAATGGGGAACGCACGGGCAATTGCTGCCTCGTCACAGTGGGCCTCAACATGTACACGCAAGGTGTTGATCCTGAACTGGATTTCTCGAACATTGATGAAGTGATCCAGACGGTCGAATACTGCAACCAGATCCCGGTGCATCCGCGCCACCCCTATGGCGGAGAACTGGTGTTCACGGCCTTTTCTGGAAGCCATCAGGACGCGATCAAGAAGGGCTTTGCCGCGCAGGAACAGCGCAACGACCAGCTCTGGTCGATTCCCTATCTGCCCATCGATCCCGCCGATCTCGGCCGCAGCTACGAAGCGGTGATCCGCGTGAACTCGCAGTCCGGCAAGGGCGGCTTTGCCTGGGTGCTCGAACAGGATCAGGGCCTGAAGCTGCCCAAGAAGATGCAGGCACATTTCTCGCGCCATGTGCAGGAACTGGCCGACGAACTGGGCCGCGAACTGCACGCTGCCGACATCTGGGCCGTATTCCGCAAGACCTACCGGCTCGACGCGCCCCAGCACCTTCAGCTTGTCGATTATGACGAAACGCGCGGCCCCGATGGCACGCGCATCTTTGCCGGCAAGATTGCAGTGGATGGCAAGGTGCAATCCGTTTCAGGGCGCGGCAACGGGCTTATCTCTTCGGTCGTCGCAACGCTGAAGGATGGCTTCGGCGTCGAGATCGACATCACCGACTATTCCGAACATGCCATGGGGTCGGGCAGCAACGCGCGCGCTGCGGCCTATGTCGAATGCCGCACCGGCGATGGCCGCACCATCTGGGGCGTGGGCATCGACGAGGACGTCGCCACCGCCAGCGTGCGGGCCGTTCTGAGCGCCGCCAACGCCGTCGGTTGAGCGTGAATTGCCTTCCTGCCGGGGCGCAGCATGCAAGAGATGCTGCGATGCCGCGTCCCGGCGGAGTGCTCCGGCGCGGCTAAACTCGCATTCAATCGCTCGCTTAAAACGCGCTTGCGGCGGCCAGCCAATGCGCCATAGTCCTTCCCTGCCCGCAAGAGGCGTGAACAAGGGACAGGACCAATGGCTGAAGAAGCGATTCTCGAACCCGATCTGCCGATCATCGATCCGCACCATCACCTGTGGGATCTTCGTCCGCTGATCGCCTCGTTCCCTGAGCCGCGCCATCCCTTCATCGAGACGCTGACGCATTCGGCCTATTATACGTTCGACGCCCTGCTTGCCGATGCGCGGGGCGGCCACAACGTGATCGGCACGGTCTATATGGAATGCGGCGCCTTCTACCGCGCCGGCGCCGATCCGGCGATGAAGCCGGTGGGCGAGGTCGAGTTCGTGAACGGCGTCGCCGCGCAGGGGGCCAGCGGTCTTTACGGCCCGTTCCGTCCATGCGCTGCCATCGTGGGTCATGCCGATCTCATGCTGGGCGATGGCGCGCGCCCGGTGCTTGAAGCCCTGATGGCGGCAGGCAATGGCCGGTTCCGGGGCATTCGCCAGCAGGCAGCGTGGGATGCCGATCCCGATGTGCTTGGCCCTGCATTTCATACGCCGCCGGGTGTCTATCTGGCCGATCAGTTCCGCACCGGGATGCGCCATCTGGGCGAACTTGGGCTGACGTTCGACGCATGGCTGCTCGAACCCCAACTGGGCGATGTTCTCGATCTCGCGCGCGCCTTCCCGAATCAACCCATCTGCCTTGATCACTGCGGTAGTCCGCTGGGCATGGGGAGCTATCACGGACGGCTGCACGAAAGGTTCGACATCTGGCGCACGAATATCCGCGCATTGGCCCAATGCCCGAACGTCAGCATCAAGCTTGGCGGTCTTGCCATGGCGTTCTGCGGCCTTCCCGAACAGGGGCCGATGGCCGGGCTTTCGTCCGAAACGCTGGCGGCCATGTGGCGCCCGTATATCGAAACGTGCATCGATGCCTTCGGGCCGGATCGCGCCATGTTCGAAAGCAACTATCCTGTCGATAAATGGGGCGCCAGCTACAACGTGCTATGGAACACCTTCAAGCGGCTTTCCCACGGTGCCTCAGATGCCGAGAAACATGCGCTTTTCGCCGGAACGGCGGCCAGCTTTTACGGCATCGGGGACATGCTTGCCTGAACGTTTTTAGCCCCGCCCCCTTTGACAAGCGCAGAAGCATGGCCTAGCGATTTAATCGTTCGATTAAATCTTGCGTGAAGGACCGGACCCCAATGCCCCTTCCCCCGATGTTCTCCAATCTCCGGCTGCCGGTGATTGCCTCTCCGCTGTTCATCATTTCCTGCCCGGAACTGGTGATCGCGCAGTGCAAGGCCGGCATCGTCGGCTCGTTCCCCTCACTCAACGCGCGCCCGATCAGCCAGCTTGATGAATGGCTTCATCAGATCACCGAGGAACTGGCCGCCCATAACCGCGCCAACCCGGACCGTCCCGCCGCGCCCTTTGCGGTCAACCAGATTGTCCACAAGACCAACAATCGTCTCGACGAAGACATGGCGCTTTGCGAAAAGTGGCAGGTGCCGATGCTCATCACCTCGCTCGGCGCGCGCGAGGATGTCTATGCGGCGGCCCACCGCTGGGGCGGTATCGTGCTGCACGATGTCATCAATGACCGGTTTGCCCGCAAGGCGGTGGAAAAGGGCGCCGACGGTCTGATACCGGTTGCAGCGGGGGCAGGAGGCCATGCAGGCGCGCAATCGCCCTTTGCCCTGATGCAGGAAATCCGCGAATGGTTCAGCGGCCCAGTGGCGCTTTCGGGCGCTATTGCGCATGGTCGATCAATCCTTGCTGCACAGGCACTTGGCGCCGATTTTGCCTATATCGGTTCAGCATGGATCGCCACCGAGGAAGCCCGTGCGGAAGCGGCCTACAAGCAGGCTATTGTCGACGGTCGGGCGGATGACATCGTCTATTCCAACCTTTTCACCGGCGTTCACGGAAATTATCTGCGCGCCTCCATCGTCAATGCAGGGCTTGATCCCGATAACCTGCCGGTGAGCGACCCCAGCAAGATGAACTTCGGAT
This sequence comes from Novosphingobium meiothermophilum, assembly GCF_003171715.1. GTDB lineage: Bacteria > Pseudomonadota > Alphaproteobacteria > Sphingomonadales > Sphingomonadaceae > Novosphingobium > Novosphingobium meiothermophilum. The sequence continues at coordinate 782,824 of NZ_QGHL01000007.1, forward strand.
CGGGCGGCAATACCGAGGCGAAGGCATGGAAGGACATCTGGGGATCGGGACAAGGCATCGGCGCGGTCACGGCCGTGGAACCGGTGGCTGCGCGCGTCGACCGGCTTGAAGCCCAATACCGCGAGGCCGCAGCCGCGCTGGAGGCAAGCAGCGCGCCATTTCTGAGGTAGCCCTCCTTCCTGCGCCGCCCCGCAATACATTCCAGGGGCGGCGGATGGCGGCCCGGTCGTATGCCTGGCAGGAGATCAGGCAGCGCAGGTCACTTCGGCGGTTTCCTGCCAGAGAAGATCGGCCATTTCATCAAGATGGCTGAAATCAAGCGCAGGGTCGCGCGTGTTGAGCGGCAGGCGCGCCCAGTATCGGGGATCAAGAAACCGGCGGCGCAGGGCGCGTTGCAAGAGATCGAAGCGCATGAGCGCAACGTAGTCAGCGCCGCCGTGCCGTCCCCGCTCGCGCGACCAGTCAGCCTCGATCTGGGCGACCCGCTCGATGACGAGTTCGTTGTAGGCACGGTGCGGGCCACGATGAAGCGGAAGACCGATGCGCGTGGCCGCTTTCTCGGACGCTGGAAGCAATTGCCCGTTGCGCCGGAAATCGTGGATTCCCAGCCGATCCACGCCAAGTTGCGCCACGAATTGCGAAAGCGATGCCAGATTGAGGATCTGGCGCGGCACGAGGTGATGGCGCTGGAGTTCAGGCGAATAGCCTGGCTGTCCGGGAACGTTGACGCTCCCGAATGGCAGCCTGCGCCGCCTTGTCCCTGAAGTTGCCAGATTCAGTCGCACCGCGCCAGAATAGGACCGCCGCCTTCCACCTCAAGAAAGACTGCTCCCGTTCCGGCAAGAACTGCCTCGGTCGGCCCCGACAGCGGGCCGTGTGCAACCAGCCAATCGACTAGCCGCATGGCGACCTTCGGCAGGGCTACCGACGCCCCTCCACTATCAGATTCGATTATCAATTCCTGATTAATCAGAAACTTAAGACCTTCTGTTCGCAACTTACCTGACGTTTCGCGGTGGAGCGCGACCAAGGCAGGCGTGGGAAACGGCCCGCCTTCCAGCCACGGGCTGACCGCCTTCTCGAAGAGATCGGTCCTGACCGCGAGCCTCGCAGGAAGCCATACGACAGCACTTGCCGCCCCCGTGCGGACAAGATCCCGCAAGAGAGCAGCGGTTACGCGAATCACGGGGAGAAGCCTTTCGGCCCCGGCCAGATGCGGCCCCGGCGCAAGTGTGAGAACGGCCTTATCTTGCAGATCGGCGGCGGTTACCCCCAAGTGCGCGGCAACATCCGGTTGTGGCACCGGATTCCCGCCGCTCAGTCCCTTGAGATCAAAGGTCAGACCGTCCTTGAGCAATTCGAGCCAGCCGACCTTGCCAGCCGGAACCGCTGCCCCGCCCCCTGAAGCATCGATCACCGAAGCATCGATTCCCGACGCATCGATCCCTGAATCATCGGCACCGTGGGTCACGGCAAAACCGGCACCGTTCGCCGCCGCGGCGATAATCGCTTCGGATGATGGGCATTGCGATGGCGCGTAAAGCAGCGCTGCGACAGGTGCGCAATCGGATGGCCGGTCAATGGCGTCCACAGGCACCCCTCATTACAGAACCGTTTCTCTGCCACATAAGCCCAGCCAGCGTCGAGTCAGCACACCTTATGGATTGGTGCAAAGCCGAGCATATAGACCGCAATGCTCAGAATACCCCTAATGCCAGACCCGCAGAAACGGCCTGTCCCAGTTCGCGACACTTTTCCAGATCCGCGTTCTCCAGCGTCTTGGGCACCAGAATCTGCTGCGGAGCCTGAGCTTTGGTGCAGATGATCAAAGGCTCTGCCACCCGGCGCAGACGCCTGCCGGTCACGATCCGGTCAATCTGGCGTTCCGCCCCCGATCCATCCGAACCGGCGGCGATGATGGTTGCATAGGCGCGGCCTTCTATCCGGCCCAGCAGCGGAAAATAGCAGCGGTCGAAGAATGCCTTCATTTCGCCGGTCATCGAACCCAGATTCTCCGGGCAGCAGAACAGGTAGCCCGCAGCGGCCAGCAGGTCGTCCGGGCCGGCCTCTTGCGCACCAAGCAGGCGAACCGGCGCGGCCTCGACCGAGGCCCCGACACAAGCCGCCTGCGCCACCGCGCGCGATGCCCCGGTGCGGCTGTGCCAGACAATCAGCAACCCTTGCGCCATCCGCTGGTCCTTTGCTCTGCGGCCCTTCCCGACCCCTGCCGCATGGTATAGCGCAGGGGCATGATTCCGGTCACTGCGATAACACGATCTCTTTCAGGACAAGCCTGGCGCTGGCGCGGCGGCAATATGGACATCGGCACCTTCGGGCCGGATACCCTTGACGATATCGTTACCCAGTTGCTCCTCTCGCGCGGGGTTTCGAGGGATGATCTTGATCGCCACCGCCGCCCTACCCTGCGCGATTTCCTGCCGGACCCATCGATCTTCCGCGACATGGACGCCGCCGCAGCGCGGTTGAGCGATGCCGTCATCCGCGGGCAGCGGATCACCATCTATGGCGACTATGACGTTGATGGCGCGACCAGTGCCGCCCTGCTGATCCGCCTGCTGCGCGATATGGGCGTGGAGGCAGGGCACTATATTCCCGACCGCCTTCTTGAAGGGTATGGGCCTTCGGGCGAAGCGCTGGTGCGCCTGGCGCACGAAGGCAGCGAGCTGATCGTCACGGTCGATTGCGGCGCGATGGCGCACGAAGCGCTGACCATGGCGCAGGCCGCCGGGGTGGACGTGATCGTGGTCGATCATCACAAGTGCGCCGCGCAATTGCCGCCCGCCGCCGCACTTGTGAACCCCAACCGGCTTGACGAATCCGACGAGGCCGCGGCGCATGGCCACCTTGCCGCCGTTGGCATGGCCTTCCTTCTGGCCGTGGCAACCGTGCGCGAGCTTCGGGCGCGGGGCTGGTTCGACAAGGGCAAGGCGCCCGATCTCATGGCGCTGCTGGATCTCGTGGCGCTTGGCACCGTGGCTGATGTCGCGCAGATCAAGGGGCTGAACCGCGCACTTGTGGCGCAAGGACTGAAGATCATGGCCCGGCGGCAGAACATCGGTCTTTCCGCGCTGATCGACGCCAGCCGACTGAGCCGCGCGCCGACATGCAGCGATCTGGGCTTTGCGCTTGGACCGCGCATCAATGCAGGCGGACGGGTCGGCGAAGCAACGCTGGGCGTGCGTCTTCTGACCACCGAAGACCCTGCCGAAGCGCGGGAGATTGCAGGCCAGCTTTCGCGCCTGAATGAAGAACGGCGGGCAATCGAGCAGGAAGTGCAGGCCGCCGCCGAGGCCCAGATCGCTGCGCAGCATAACCGGGCGGTAATGGTGCTAGCCGGATTTGGCTGGCACCCCGGCGTGATCGGCATCGTGGCGGGACGCATCAAGGAAAAGACTGGCAAGCCCACGCTGGTTATCGCGCTGGGCGCCGATGATGACGGCAGGGGCAAGGGTTCGGGCCGCTCGGTAGCAGGGGTTGATCTGGGCGCCGCCATCATCGCCGCGCGGGAGGCCGGCCTGCTGGTGGCAGGCGGCGGCCACGCCATGGCCTGCGGGCTGACCATCGAACCTGACAGGCTTGGTGCGCTTGCCGACTGGCTTGACGAGCGCCTCGCGCGCGATGTGCTTGCCGCCCAGGCCGCGCAATCGCTGCTGCTGGATCTTTCGCTCAGTCCTCGCGGCCTCACGCCGGCACTGGTGGAAACACTCGATGCGGCAGGACCGTTCGGGGTCGGCTGGCCGGGGCCGCGGGTTGCAGTCGGGCCGGTCCGGCTGGTGAAGTGCGATCTGGTGGGATCAGACCATGTGCGCATGGTGGCGGCCGGATCAGACGGTGGATCGTTCAAGGCCATTGCCTTCCGCGCAGCCGAGAGTGCGCTTGGTCAGGCGCTGCTGCACGGTTCGCGCGGGCGGCTGCTGTGGCTCGCCGGGCGCGCGAAGATCGACGATTGGGGAAGCCGTCCGGCAGCGGAACTTCACGTAGAGGACGCCGCTTTCGCTGACCGCTAATTTTTCTGCAAATCCATGCTTGACGCCCCGCGATGATGTCCTTAGAGGCGCGGCTCTGCCCAGCGGCACTAGCCCAGTGGCCCCTTCGTCTAGCGGTCAGGACGCGGCCCTTTCACGGCTGAAACACGGGTTCGATTCCCGTAGGGGTCACCACTCTCCGGCATGTTGCGGAGAGTCTTCCGGGCAAAGGTTGGCTCGCTTCTCGAAGGAAGCGAGTGCCCTTTCCACAGCACCAATGCCGAACGCGGATCATGTCCGAAGGGAATTAATGTTTCCTGGCGCTTGACCCGACGCTGCTGCCGCTGACAAGCGATGCACCGGCTTAGGCGGGTGCGCCGCGCGGCGCTGCCAGATCAATCCGCAAACGCCAGATCAATCCGCAAACGTCCTCTCCGCTTCCCATAGCCAGACTGATTCGTGGATGATTCGATCAAAGCGCATCCTGACGCATGGCTCGATGCGGCTGCTCGCCATCCCGGCAAACTACTGTTTTTGATGAGGTCTTTTGATGCTGTCCACGAAGGCTCCTGCCCCTTGGCAAATGCACCTCCTGACCTTGTTTGAGAACGTTTACAACTAAAGTTAAATCACCATTTTCTCTCATTAAATCAGATAGCTAAGTAGTTTCACTTAGTGGTTTATTCTTTGGTAACTACGCGTCGGGATAAGGGCCGCATGAAGAACGCTCGCACCCCTCTCGTCCTTGGCGCGCTCGCCGCCACTGCAATCGGTTCCACTCAGGCCAGCGCCGCGGGTGTCACCGCTGGCACGCTGATCCAGAACACCGCCTCGGCAAGCTACGGCAGCGGCAGCGCAACCACGACGGTCAGCTCCAATACCGTGACCATCCGCGTTGACGAATTGCTGGACGTTGCGGTCAGTGCGCTCGATGCCGGATCAGTGACGCTCGCCGACACGGCCGTGCTGAGCTATCGCGTGACCAATTCCGGCAATGGGAACGAAGCCTTTGCGATCAACGTCTCGCCCACCGTTTCCGGCAACGGCTTCGATGCCGCGGTGCAGACCATCGCAATCGATACGAACGACAACGGCATCTATGAACCGGGCATCGATACCGTCATCACCAACGGCGGATCGACTGCGGAACTGGCCCCGGATGCGGCCGCGCGCATCTTCGTGATCGTCGCACTGCCGGGCGGCACGGCCGATGCGTCAGCCAGCCAGGTCCGCGTGACGGCACAGGCGCTCACCGGGTCGGGCACGCCGGGCACCAGCTTTGCCGGTCAGGGCCAGGGCGGCGGAGATGCGGTCGTGGGGGCGACCACGGCCAATGCCAATGCCCTTGGCGCGCTTCTTGCCAGTTCGGCCAGCGTCACGCTCACCAAATCCTTTGCCATTCTCGATCCGTTCGGAGGGGCCAAGCCCGTGCCCGGCGCGACCGTGACCTTCACCATTCAGGCCGCCGCCAGCGGCAGCGGCACGGTCAGCGATCTTCGCGTCACCGACGTGATCCCGGCCGGAACGACCTATGTCGCCAACTCGCTGACACTTGAAGGCGCTGCGCTCAGCGATGCTGCCGACAGCGACGCCGGAACGGCTTCGGCAAGCGGCATCGACGTGGCTATCGGCGCACTGCCCGGCGGAAACAGCCGCACCGTGACCTTCAAGACCACCATCAACTGATCCGCAGCGCGAAGGACACCGAGATGAACAGGTTCGCATCCGCTATCACGGCTTTTGCCCTCGCCATTCTTGCCATGGGCGCCGCACCGGTGGCGGCCCAGCAGGCGACCCCGGCGGTGACGCTAGAGGGTCTGGTCAAGCTGGAGAAGACCATCGAGGAGAACGGCAAGCAGAAGGTCGTTCTCGAAGAACCCAAGGTTGTCGTTCCGGGCGACAAGCTGCTGTTCACCACCCGCTACAGGAATGCGGGCACGCAGCCGGTCGACAATTTCGTAGTCACCAATCCGGTTCCCGATGCGGTCCGGGTTGCCGACGAAAGTGCCCTGCGCGAGCAGGTTTCGGTCGATGGCGGCAAGTCGTGGGGGCGTCTTGCCGATCTCACCGTCAAGGGAGAGGACGGCAATCCTCGCCCCGCCACGGCAACCGACATCACCCATATTCGCTGGACCGTTCCCGTCATCGCCCCAGGCGCAAGCGGGATGGTCGAGTATCACGCCATCGTTCGCTGAAGGCTGCGAAACGAACCGCCGAGGCTTGCTGGCGGACAGTAAAGCAGGCCGATCAAGAAGCTACTAGGGATCGTCAACATGAAATGCACCAGCAAGCTGCTGGCCGCAACCAGCGCACTTGCGCTCTTTGCGTTCGGCTCAAGCGTGGCGCACGCAGCCGGGACGACTGCGGGCACCACCATCACCAACACCGCCACGATCAACTACCAGGTCGGTGGCATTTCCCAGAACGCCGAGACTGCAAGCGACACGCTGACGGTTGACCGCAAGATCAACCTGACCGTTGCTGAAACAGGAAACTCGACCACGGTCGTGACCCCCGGCTCGGTCTCGCAGGTGACGACCTTCACCGTTACCAACACCTCGAACGCGGCGCTCGACTTCGCGCTTGAGGCACTGCAGATGGACGGCGGCGCCGGACCGCACGGTGGCACCGACAACTTCAACGTGTCGAACGTGCGCATTTTCGTCGATACCAACAACAACGGCATCTTCGATTCCGGCACCGACACGCTCGTGACCTACCTTGACGAGATGGCCGCGGACGAAACCCGCCGCGTGTTCATCGTCTCGGACGTGCCGCTGGGCCGCCCGAACGGTTCGGTCGCCGTCGTGGCGCTTCGGGCCACGGGCCGCGAGGCTGGCGCAAGCGGCACGCTGGGCGCAGCTCTGGTCCAGACCACGGGCGCCAACACCGCAGGCATGGATACCGTCTTTGCCGACGTGACGCCGGGCACCGACGATTCGGCCCGCGATGCCGCTCATTCGGCGCGCGATTCCTACACCGTCGCCACGGCTGAACTTACGGTTGCCAAGACCAGCCGCATCGTCAGCGATCCGGTCAACGGCACCACCAACCCGAAGATGATCCCCGGCGCAGTGGTGGAATACTGCATCGCGGTTTCGAACGGGACGGGCGCCACGACGGCCGCATCGATCAACGTGAACGACCCTTTGCCGAGCGAAGTGACTTATCTGTCGAGCTTCGGCGTGAAGGTGGACGGCACGGTGTCGGCCGGCGTCTGCCAGGCCGATGGCGCGACTGCCGGATCGGAAAGCGGCGGTGTCGTCAGCGGCACGATCGCCACCCTGCCGGGCGGTGCCACCAAGACCGTGCTGTTCCGCGCGACGATCAACTGAGCCTGATGCCGGCCCTGCCCCTGCCCTCACGGCAGGGCCGGCACATCTCATCATGAAGTTGACCAGACCTTCCGAGATGATGAAGCGCCTGAAAGGTCTGCTTGCAGCGATGTTGCTGATCGTGCCCGGCGCGCATGCGCTGGCGCAGGACACGATCACCAACACCGCATCGGCCGAATGGTCCGATCACGGCAAAACCGCGCGGACGGTCTCGAACACCGTATCCTTTGCGGTCGAGCGCCAGTCGCTCACCATCCAGACCCTGCGGTATCTGCCCGATGGGCTTGGCACGATTTCGGTGGCCATGCCCAACTGCGGGCAGCGCAGCCTTGCGCTTTCGGGCAAGGCCAGCACGCTTTCCCTGAACGGGACGCTACAGCCCGCCAACAGCTTCCGGATCGGCGAACTGCTGTATGCGCGCATCACCGCGCCGCAGGCCAACACCTCGCCCACGGCCATCGATCAGCTCCAGATCCGCGTCACCAGCTCGTCCGGCGACGAGGAAGTGCTGACCCTGATGGAGACTGGCGCGAATACCGGCCAGTTCCTTGCCGTCATCCCGACCAGCGCAATCCCGCCAAGCCCCGTGCAGCGCGATTGCCAGCTCAGCGCGCGCGATGGCGATACCATCACGATCACCGTGGCCGACAGCCGCATCCCGCTAGGTTCGGCCGTGGCCAGCAGCGTCAACGTGCTGGCAGACCCTTATGGCCTGGTGTTCGACAGCGCCGACGGTTCGCCGGTCGATGGCGCAACGATCACGCTGATCGACGAGGCCACCGGCCAGCCGGCCGAAGTCTTTGCCGACGACGGAATCACCTCGTGGCCCTCTACGGTCGTGACCGGGCAGCCCGTGACCGATGGTGCCGGCAACGTCTATCCCATGCCTGCGGGCGAATACCGCTTCCCGCTTGCACGGCTTGGCCGCTACCGCCTGCGGATCGTTCCGCCTGCCCCCTATGTGGCGCCATCGACCGTGCCGGTCGAGAACCTGCGCAACTTCCGCAGGCCCGAAGGCGACCTTGTCGACCTGACCGAGGCATCCTTCGGCGGGATTGTCACGCTCACCTCGCCGCTTCCCGTGCGGGTCGATATTCCGGTCGATGGTCCATCGGCGCCGGTCAGTCTGACCAAGACCGCCTCGCGCGAGCGGATCAATCCGGGCGATGCCACCTTCTTTACCGTGCAAGTCGGCAACCCTGACAGCAAGCGGCCGCTGTTCAACGTGACGCTTGAGGACACGCCTTCGCGCTGGCTGCGTTTCTCGCCGTCTTCGGTGCGGATCAACGGACAACGCCGGGACGGGGCAGCGACGTTCTCTGCCGATGGCCGCCGCATGACGATTGCCCTTGGCCGGATCGATCCGGGCGCACAGGTCAAGGTGACTTATGCCATGACCGCCAGCCCCGATGCGCCAGCCGGGGAGGTTCTGAACATCGTCAGGATCACCGACGAACGGGGTGCTTCCGCCACTGCGCAGGCCCGCGTGCGGATCGAGGACGAAGTCATTGCCAGCCGCATGACGCTGATCGGTCGTGTGACCGCGGGCGCCTGCACCACCGATCCGGCCCAGCGGCCCGGCATTCCCGGCGTCAGGGTCATGCTTGAGGATGGCAGCTTTGCGATTACCGACGGCGATGGCCGCTATCACTTCGAAGGACTGACCCCCGGCACGCATGTGGTGCAGGTGGCCGGCCAGACCCTTCCCCAGGGCGGACGGTTCATCGACTGCGCGCGCTCCACCCGCAGCAGCGGCAGTGCCATCTCGCGCTTCATAACCGGTCAGGGCGGCTCGCTTGTCGTTGCCGACTTCACGGCTGAACTGTCGGCCGAAGCGCTGGCGGCCCAGGCAAAGGCGGCAACGGAGAAGGCCGCGCAGGCGGCGGCATCGAAGGATCAGGACAAGGCCGCGCCTGCTGCCAAAGCTGATGCAGGCAAAGATGATGCCAGCGATCGCAAGGCCGCGGGTGCCGATACCGACTGGCTGGCGCTGGGCGATGGTCCCACCGATTTTCTCTTCCCCACGGCCGACCACAATCCGCGCACCCCGGCGATCCGCGTGGTGATCCGCCATCGCAGCGGCGAAAGCGTCGATCTGCGGCTGAACGGCAAGCCGGTGGATCCGATTGCCTTCGACGGAGCGCGCACCTCGCCGCGCGGCTATGCCGTCAGCGTCTGGCGCGGCCTGCCGCTTGAGGGGGAAACCACCGTCCTGACTGCAAGCGTGCGCAATGCCGAGGGCAAGGTCATGGGGGACCTGCGGCGCGAGGTGCATTTTGTTGAAGTGCCTGCCCGTGCAATTCTGGTGCGCGAGAAGTCAAAGCTGATCGCCGATGGCACGACCCGCCCGGTCCTTGCCATCCGCATCGTAGATCGCAACGGACGCCCGGTCCATGCCGGGATCACTGGCGAATTAACGCTCAACCAGCCCTATGAAAGTGCGCAGGCCCTTGATGCGATGCAGGTCCGCACACTCTCCGGCCTTGATCGCGCCGCGCCCACCTTCATGGTCAAGGGCGACGATGGCATGGCCTATGTCGAACTGGCGCCAACGATGGTCAGCGGCCCGCTGCGCGCCGAGTTCACCTTCAAGGACGAGGCAATGACGCGCCGCCAGACGGTGGAAAGCTGGATCGAGCCGGGCGAACAGAAGTGGACCCTGGTGGGCCTCGCCGAAGCGGCGGGCGGCAAGGATTCGATTGCGCAGCGCATGGAGCGCAATGGCCGGTTCGACAGCGATCTGGGCGAGAATGCCCGCGTGGCCTTCTATGCCAAGGGGCGTGTTCTGGGGCGCTTCCTGCTGACGGCAAGCTATGACAGCGCAAAGCAGCAAAGCCAGCAGCGCCTGCTCGGCACTATCGATCCCAATGCCTATTATACGGTCTTTGCCGATGGCTCGAACCGGGGCTTCGATGCAGCCAGCCGCGACAAGCTCTATATCCGTCTCGAAGCGCGCGCCTTCTATGCGATCTACGGCGACTTCGTGACTGCCTTCGACCAGACCGTTCTGGCCCGCTATCAGCGCACCATGACCGGCGCGAGCGCCGAGGGCGTTTTCGGCAAGGTTCACGTGCAGGGCTTTGCCGCGCGCACTGGCGACACGCACCGCCGCGACGAGTTTCAGGGCGGCGGCATTTCCGGGCCCTATCGCCTGTCTAGCCGGGGCGTGATCGCCAACAGCGAAATCGTCACGCTTCAGGTGCGCGACCGGTTCCGCTCGGAAGTCATCGTCGATACGCGCACCCTGACCCGCTTCGTCGATTACGACATCGACCTGCTTTCGGGCACGATCAGCTTCCGCGAGCCGGTATTGAGCCGCGACGCAGATCTCAACCCGCGCTTCATCATCGTCGATTACGAGGTCGACCGCGCGGCTGGCGGCAAGATCAATGCCGGTGTGCGTGCCGATGTGACCACGGCGGAAGGCCGCCTGCGCATAGGCGCGACCGCCATCACCGATACCGGCAGCGCTCCGTCCGCCAATGCCGCTGGCGCGCGCACCGATCTTGCCGCGCTCGATCTGCGAGCCCGCATCGGGGATACCACCGAAGTGCGCGCCGAACTGGGCGCCAGCCGCGCCGCAGGCGAATACGACAGCGCGTGGATTGCCGAAATCGAACATCACGACGGCGCGCTCGACCTGCTCGGCTATGTCCGCTCGGCGGACCGCAATTTCGGTGTCGGCCAGCTCAACATGGCAGAGCGCGGGCGCCGCAAGGTCGGTGTCGATGGTCGCTACCGCCTGAACGAAGCCTTCGCGGTGACGGCCAGCCTCTGGCTTGACGACAGTCTGACCGACGCCGCCCAGCGCAAGGCCGCGCAGGTGAATGGCGTGTGGCGCAGCCGCGCCACCGAGGCGCGACTCGGCATGGCCATGTTCGATGATCGGCTTGCCGACGGCACGAGCGCCCGCTCGACCACGGTGGAAGCTGGCGCGACCCGCAAGCTGCTCGACAACCGTCTGGAAATCAGCGGCGCCACCAGCCTTGCCCTCGGCACGGCGGAAAGCGTCGATCTGCCTTCGCGCTATCGCATCGGCGCTGCCTTTGCGGTGACACCCTCGATCAAGCTGCTTGGAACCTACGAGCGCGCCGACGGCAAGGCCGTTTCGGCCGACACGTTCCGTGCCGGTTTCGAGGTTGGTCCGTGGGAAGGTGCGCGGATCCTCAGCACACTGGGCCAGCAATCAATCAGCGAACTGGGCAAACGCAGCTTTGCCGCCTTCGGGCTGACCCAGTCGCTACCGGTCAGCGCCGCCCTCACGCTTGATGCCACGCTCGACAGTTCCACGACGCTTGCCGGAATCGATGCGCGCTCGCTGGTCAATCCCGAACAACCCGCCTCGAGCGGCGGCAATCTGGGCGATGCCGGCACGATCGCCGAAGATTTTTCCGCCGTAACCTTTGGCGCCACCTGGCGGCATGACCGCTGGAGCGTGACCGGCCGTGCCGAACTGCGCGATGGCCAGCTCGCTGATCGCCGCGGCATGATCTTCGGCGCAATCCGGCAGCTTGGCGAAGGGCGCATGGCCGGCCTCGGCTTTGCCTGGACGCGCGCCAGCGACGAACGCGGGATGACAAGCCGCATTTTCGATGCCGCGCTTTCCCTCGCGCACCGCCCGTCCGACAGCCGGATTGCACTGCTGTCGAAGGTGGAGTTCCGCAGCGACGAGATCACCGGAGCCGCAGCCCAGCCCGGCGAGCCGACCGTGCCCGAACAGACCGCCATCGTGAATGCAACCGATGCGCGCTCCAGCCGCCTCATCGGCAGTCTTTCGATGAACTGGACGCCGATGGAACGCTCCAGCAACGAGACCGGCGAAGAAAGCAGCCCCGGATACATGCGCAGCGAACTGGGCCTGTTCGCAGCCGTGCGTCACACATTCGACCGGATCGACGCTTTCGATCTTGAAGGGACCACGCTGATCGGCGGGATCGATGCGCGGCTCGGCCTTGGTCCGATGGTCGAAGTGGGGGCCGTCGCCACCATCCGCCACAGCCTGACGATGCACACGACATCCTTCGCGCTTGGGCCGCAGGTGGGAATCAGCCCTGTAACCAACACGCTCATCACCTTTGGCTACAACTTCACCGGTTATCGCGACCGCGACTTTGCGCAGGCGCGCCAGACCACCAAGGGCTTCTCTGTCGGAATCCGCATGAAGTTCGATTCCGACAGTCTCGGCTTCCTCGGCCTGCGTCGCTGATCGGCGAGAGAACAGAACCACGCAGCAATATTTTGTTGAGCAGCACGCCGCTTTTCTGATGCAGTCGATGGCCTGCCGGGCTACCCCTGCGCCATGTCGAATGCTTTTGCGACCATCGCGGCCAAGCCGTTGAAATTGGACAACCATCCCGCCACCAAGCGATTGGCGCACCACTGATGGAGGCGCATTCTCCCCTGCCCTATCTGCGAGAGGGCCTGATCTTTCTGGGCGCGGCCGGACTGGCTGTTCCCCTGCTCAGCCGTCTGAAGATCAGTCCGGTGCTCGGCTATCTTCTGGCCGGAAGCATTGTTGGCCCCTTCGGCCTTGGCCTGCTGACGGCAGACCACCCGTGGCTCGCCCGCTTCGTGGTGGCCGACATCGACGGGGTGCGCCATCTCGCGGAGATCGGCGTTGTCTTCCTGATGTTCATGATCGGCCTTGAACTGTCGATCGAACGCCTGTGGGCGTGGCGGTCGCAGGTTTTCGGCCTTGGTTCGCTCCAGATTCTCGTCTGCGGCGCCCTTGTCACGTGGATCGGGCTGAGCCTGGGATTGCCGTCCGATACGGCGCTGGTCGTGGGCATGGCGCTCTCGCTGTCGTCAACCGCCATCGTGCTCCAGTTGCTGATGGATGGGCGGCGGCAGACAACACCGGCCGGCCGCACGGGATTTGCCATTCTTCTCATGCAGGATCTGGCCGTGGTGCCGATCCTGTTCATGGTGGGTGTGCTGGCCGAACCGGGAGACAGTGGCCTTGCCAGCGGGCTGGCCGCAGCGCTTGGCAAGGCCGCCCTTGCCATCATCCTGATTTATGTTGTCGGCCGGGTCGTGTTGCGTCCGGCCCTGCGGCAGGTGGCTGCGGCACGCAATGCCGAAATGTTCACGGCCGCCGTTCTTCTCGCAGTGGTCGGGGTGGCTGCGCTTACGGCCGGGTTTGGCCTGTCGATGGCACTGGGCGCACTGCTCGCAGGATTGCTGCTGGCCGAAACCGAATACCGCCACCAGATCGAGGTCGATATCCAGCCCTTCAAGGGCCTGCTGCTGGGCCTGTTCTTCATGTCGGTCGGCATGGGCATCGACTGGCGCTTCGTCGTCGCTGACCCGCTGCGGATCATGGCCGCGGTGATCGCGCTCTGGCTGCTCAAGGCCACGGTCATCACGGGCCTTGCCCTGCTGTTCCGGCAACGTTTTGCCGTGGCGCTCGAATCCGGGCTGATGCTTGGCCAGAGCGGCGAGTTCGCCTTTGTCATCCTTGCTGCGGCAGTCAGTCTGGGGTTGATCGGGGGCGCTGTCGAACAATATGTGCTGATGCTGGCTTCGATCAGCATGCTGCTGACCCCGCCCGTGGTTGAGGCAGGCCAGCGGCTTGGGCGCTTCCTGCAACGCCGCGCAACCGCACAGGCCAGCGCAACAGCGCAAGACGAGCTCGCCGACAGTTCAGGCCATGTCGTGATCGCGGGCTTCGGCCGCGTGGGGCAGACAGTGGCGCAGGTCGCGGCGGCGGCAGGTCTGGATTTCGTGGCGGTTGACAGTGATGTCGGGAAACTGGCGCCCCGCCTTCCCGAAAATGCCGAGACCAGGGGCCGCGTCTTCTTCGGCGATGCCTCGCGCGCCGACATTCTCGCAAGGGCCGGCATCGCACGGGCCAGCGCGGTTGCCGTAACGATGAACGATCCCGCCGCCGTCACCCGCATCGTGCGGGAGATCCATCACCGCTGGCCCGGCATCCCGATCCACGCGCGCGCGCGCGACGAAGAACATGCCGCGCTGCTGCGTGAACTGGGTGCCAGCTATTCCACGCCCGAAGCGGTGGAGGCCAGCCTGCAACTCGCCGCCAGAATGCTGGAGGACAGCGGATTCACCGGCGAAACGATCTCGCGCTTTCTGGCCGAACAGCGCACAATGGCCGAAGCGCGGGCGGGCGGCCCAGTCGAAGCGGCCCACCAACGAGGAGAGTGAGAGGATGAACCGACCGGAAGGCCCCGTGCTTGTGGGAACCGACCTCAGCGCACGTTCGGATCGCGCAATTGATCGCGCGTTTCAGCTTGCTCAGGAATGGAACACGCGCCTTGTCGTGGTCCATGCCATCGAGGCGGGCAGCCCGCTGGTCGATGATACCGCGCTTGCGGACCGGGCCATTAGGGCCGTCCTGCCCGAACCGCATTCCACTATCGTCGATATTCTTCCCTCGATCGGTCCGGCACCGTCAACCATCAGCGCTGCGGCGCGGTCATCGGGCAGCCGCCTCGTCGTGACCGGGGTGGCCCGCATGAACCATGTCGGCGATTATTTCGTCGGAACGGCCGTCGATCACATGGTGCGCACTGCCGATGTTCCGGTTCTGGTGGTGAAGCAGCGGCCGCACCAAGCCTATCGTGCAATGCTTGTCGCCACCGACTGCTCGGACTGCTCGCGCCATGCCCTGCTGCACGCCGCGCAGATGTTTCCGCACATTCCCATGCACCTCGTCCACGCCTTTCATGTGCCCTACGAGGGCTGGCTCAAGTCCGACGAAACCCGCGCCGACATCACCAGAACCGCCGAAGCGGAGGTGAACGCCTTCCTCGACGATGCGGATATTCCCGATGAGATCCGCAGCAGGATCACCACGCATGTCGATTACGGCGAAGTTCACCGGGTCGTGATGGCCGCAGCCGGACGCCTTGGCGCCGATCTCGTCGTTCTGGGAACACATGGCCGCAGCGGCTTCATCCGTTCGGTCATCGGCAGCCGCGCCGAGGAACTGCTCCGCGCCGTGCCGCTCGACACGCTCATGATCCGTGCAGGACATTGATCGTGCCGCGAACCGGGATCGGGATCGCTGCCTGTCCTGCTGCACCTGTGTGACGGGCGCGCCTGCTTGCTTGCACGAGGCGGCATCGCTCGACTAGTGCCCGATGCGCGGCGGGGTTGAACCCTGCGATTCGGACCAACAGGCAACCGACACGGTCTCTTGCTCATGAAAACTCTGTCGCTGCCCGTTCCCAGCGTCATCGTTGCGGTCTGTGCCGCAATCGTCATGTATCTTGGCGGCGCGAACCTGTGGATGGCCATTGCCGTCCTCCTCGTGTGGGTCGCCACGCTCTGGCTGGCCCGGCCTGAACCCGTGGTCGAACTGCGTGGCCGTGATGATGGCAGCGTGTCGCGTCAGGCGATGGTCGAACTGGTCGAACCGTTCGGGCTGCCGGTTCTCATGCTTGATGGGCAGCGTATCGCCGCCGCCAATGCCGCTGCCCGTGAAGAGCTGGGCGCGCATATCGTGGGGCAGGATGCGCGCGTAGCCCTTCGCCATCCCGAAGCCGTGCGCCTGCTCGACAAGCCGCAGGGGCGCGCGCTCGTGCGCGGGCTGACAGGTCCACGCAGTATCTGGCAGGTCAGCCGGGTGCCGATTGACGAGCGCTTCTCGCTGATCGAAATGGTCAACCGCACGGCCGAGGCGGACATCAGCCGGGCGCATACCGATTTCGTGGCCAACGCCAGCCACGAATTGCGCACCCCCCTCGCCTCGATCATCGGCTATATCGAAACCCTGGCCGACCCGGACGCGAAAGTGGACGAAGCCACCGCCGCCCGTTTCCATGCCACGGTGCTGCGCGAGGCCCGACGATTGCAGAGCCTCGTCGAGGATCTCATGTCCCTTTCGCGCATCGAGGCCGAAAAGCATGAGCTGCCACGCGACCGGATCGACCTTGGGCAGATGGCCGGCACGATTGCCAGCGAAGTCGCCATGACGGTGGGCGAAGGCCGGTTGGAAATCGAGACCACCGACGCAGTCGTGCTGGGTGATCGCCAGCAACTCGATCAGGTGATCCGCAACCTCATCGACAACGCCTTCAAGTATGGCAGCCAGACCGAGCCGGTGAAAGTGTCGATCACCAGAAGTGCGAACGATGCCGAACTGCGTGTCATCGACAAGGGGGAAGGCATCCATCCCGATCACCTCCCCTACCTCACGCGGCGTTTCTATCGCACCGATCCGGGGCGGAGCCGGGCCGCAGGCGGCACGGGTCTGGGCCTTGCAATCGTCAAGCACATTGTTGAACGACACCGAGGAAAGCTCGATATTTCAAGCACATTGGGGGCAGGAACGACCGTGACCGTGCGCATTCCGCTGGCTCCGCAACAGAATGTTGCTGAGTAAACATCATTGTCATAAACCTGTCACGCTGCCGTCGCATTGGCCGAAACTCTTTCTGGCACTAAAGGCTGCGCACCATGTCGATGATTCGCACATTCGTTCTTTCCGCCACGGCCCTTTCGGCGCTCGCGCTTGCAGGTTGTGGTTCCCAGCAGTCCGCAACGCGCGATCAGGTCCGCGCGGTCGGCTCCTCCACTGTCTATCCTTTTGCCAAGGCGGTTGCTGAATCGCTGGCCAAGGCAGATCCCAGCCTGAAGTCGCCGATCATCGAATCCACCGGAACCGGCGCGGGGATGAACCTGTTCTGCGGCGGCGTGGGCGCCCAGTTCCCCGATATCGCCAATGCCTCGCGCCGGATGAAGCTTTCCGAATTTGAAAGCTGCGCGGCCAATGGCGTGAAGGAAATCGTCGAGATTCAGGTGGGCCTTGATGGGGTGGCCTTTGCCGAAGCCAAGGGCGGCCCCGGCATCAAGCTGACCCCGCAGGATGTTTACAAGGCGCTGGCCAAGAACCCCTATGGCAAGGCGCAGACCTACAAGACCTGGAAGGATGTGAATCCCTCGCTCCCGGCCGAGCCGATCCTTGTTTACGGGCCGCCGTCCACATCGGGCACGCGCGACGCGCTGAAGGAACTGATCCTTGCCAAGGGCTGCGACGAAAACCCCGAAATGAAGGCGCTCAAGACGAGCGACAAGGCCGCGCACGAGAAGATCTGCACCGAAGTGCGCGACGACGGGGCCTATGTGGATGCGGGCGAGAACGACAACCTGATCGTCCAGAAGATCGAGGCCAATCCCAAGGCGATCGGCATTTTCGGGTTCTCCTATCTTGAAGAGAACAGCGGCCGCATCAAGGGCCTGCCGATGAACGGCATCGAGCCGACCTATGCCACGATTTCGGACTTCAGCTATCCCGGCGCGCGCCCGCTCTACATCTACGTGAAGAAGGCGCATCTCAAGGCAATCCCCGGT
This sequence comes from Novosphingobium meiothermophilum, assembly GCF_003171715.1. Classification (GTDB taxonomy): domain Bacteria; phylum Pseudomonadota; class Alphaproteobacteria; order Sphingomonadales; family Sphingomonadaceae; genus Novosphingobium; species Novosphingobium meiothermophilum. Next base: position 800,459 of record NZ_QGHL01000007.1, read on the forward strand.
TTGCAGGCTTTTGTCACTGAATGGTCAAAGCTCTGGGGCAAGGATGGCAAGCTTGCCCGGCTCGGCATGGTCGTTGCGCCTGACGATGTCCTTGCGGCGAGCGCAAAGGCTGTTAACGAGCTTCCGGTTCTTGACGGCTCGCAACTGAAGTAATCCGCAAAGCGGAAAACAGGGGAACATCCGGAAGTCATGTCGCCAGCCATACTGCTTTTGCTCGCCCTAGGGCTGAGCCTTTTCGGCTGGCTGGCGGCACGGTCCCGCGCATGGGCTTTCCGGCGCGAGGCTCCGGGTGTTCGTCTCCATTCCCTGCCGAACTTCCACGGGTGGTATGTGGCCCTGTGGGTCGGCGTGCCCACGGTCATCTTCGTGGTGCTGTGGAATGCCATCAGCCCCGCGCTTGTCACTGCGCAGGTTCTTGCCGACCCGGCGGCGGCGGCTCTTCCCACTTTCGGCTTCGAGCGGGAAACCATGCTTGCCGAAGCGCGCGCGGTGGCGGAAGGCAGCGCTTTCGGCGTGTTCAATGAACAGGCGCAGGCGCTGGTCGAACCTTATCGCTCGGCCCTCGGCTTCTACCGCACGATCGGTTTTGCGGTGGCGGTGCTCATCGCCTTTGCTGGCGGCGCCTTCGCCTACACGCGTCTCAAGCCCGATTTCACCGCCCGCACGCGTGTCGAGCGGTCGGTCATGGCGCTCCTTCTGCTGGCCTCGCTGGTGGCCATTCTCACCACGGTGGGCATCATCGTCAGCCTCGTGTTCGAGACGGTGCGCTTCTTCGGAATGGTTTCGCCGATCGATTTCCTGTTCGGCACCCACTGGTCCCCGGACCCGATGAGCATGGGCGCGCCTGACGGACGCGATTATGGCGCGATCCCGCTGTTCTGGGGCACGATCTACATCGGCGCCATCATCGCCATGATCGTGGCTATTCCGCTCGGCCTGATGAGCGCCATCTTCCTCACCCAATATGCCAGCAATACGGTCCGCAAGGTGATGAAGCCACTGCTTGAGATCCTCGCGGGCGTTCCCACGGTCGTCTATGGCTATTTCGCCGCGCTCACCGTTGCCCCGCTGGTGCGCGACATGGCCCACGCCGTCGGCATTTCCAGCGCATCGACCGAAAGCGCCCTCGCGGCCGGTCTGGTCATGGGCATCATGATCATCCCGTTCGTCTCGTCGATGGCGGACGATTCCATCGCGGCGGTGCCGCAGGCACTGCGCGACGGCAGCCTGGCGATGGGGGCCACAACCGCCGAAACGATCCGCAAGGTCATCGTCCCGGCAGCGCTTCCCGGCATCGTTGCAGGCGTTATGCTGGCGATCAGCCGCGCCATTGGCGAGACGATGATCGTGGTCATGGCTGCGGGCGCTGCCGCCAACCTTTCCGCCAATCCCTTTGAAAGCATGACGACCGTGACCTTCCAGATCGTCGCCATGCTTACGGGCGAAGGCAGCTTCGATCATCCTGCCACGCTCTCTGCCTTCGCGCTGGGCATGGTGCTGTTCCTTGTCACCCTGACGCTCAACTTCATCGCGCTGCGTGTGGTCAAGCGTTACCGTGAAGCCTATGACTGAGACCGCGCCGATGACCTCCGCTGGTTCCGACATTGAAGCCCTTCAGGCCCGCCGACGGGCCATGATGGAAGGCGGACTGGCCGCGCGCCGCAAGGCTGACCGGCGCTTCCGCTGGCTGGGGTTTTCCGCCGTTGCCTTTTCGGCGCTCATGCTTGCGCTGCTGCTCGTGAACATGGCCTCGGCCGGTTTTGCCGGGTTCCAGCGCAGCGAAGTGACCTTCCCCATCCAGATGGCGGGCGCGATGCAGATCGATGCTGAACGTCTTGCCCAGCCCGATCCCATGGGCGGGCTTGAACTTGCCGGGCTGGAAAAGGTTGTCGACAATGCTGCGCAGCAGGCTTTCGGACCGGAAGCCGGCACCGCGATAGCCGATGGTGCATGGCGCGAAGTTGCCGACATGCTCATCGCCGATCCGGCATTGCTCGGCCGGACGATCACGGTTTCCCTGCCGGCCAGCGACCAGCTTGCCAAGGCCCAGCGCGGCGATGGCGATCCGCAGCTTCAGGCCGTGGCGCGCAAGCTGGAAAGCGAGGGCAAACTTGTCCGCCGCTTCGACAAGGGTTTCCTGCGCCGCTCGGACGCCACCAGTCCGCAGTCGGTGGGCATCTGGGGCGCGCTCAAGGGATCGATGCTTACGATGTTCGTCACGCTCGTCCTTGCCTTCCCGGTCGGCGTTCTGGCCGCGCTCTATCTTGAGGAATACGCGCCGCGCAATCGCTGGACCGATCTCATCGAAATCTCGATCAACAATCTGGCCGCCGTGCCATCGATCATCTTCGGCCTTCTGGGCCTTGCGGTCTTCCTTGCCATCTTCCCGCACTACCGTTCGGCCCCGCTGATCGGCGGGATGACCCTGGCCCTGATGACCATGCCGGTCATCGTCATTTCCGGCCGCAACGCGATCAAGGCCGTGCCGCCATCGATCCGCGATGCCGCGCTGGCCATTGGCGCAAGCAAGGTGCAGGTCGTGTTCAACCACGTGCTGCCGCTGGCCCTGCCCGGCATCCTCACCGGCACGATCATCGGCATGGCCCGTGCTCTGGGCGAAACCGCGCCGCTCCTGATGATCGGGATGCGCGCCTTCGTCGCCAGCCCGCCGTCCGGCTTCACCGCGCCGTCAAGCGTCCTGCCGGTGCAGATTTTCCTGTGGTCCGACGAGATCGACCGCGGCTTCATCGAACGCACCAGCGCGGCAATCGTGGTGCTGCTCGTCTTCCTGCTCCTGATGAACGGTCTTGCGATCTATCTGCGCAACCGCTTCGAAAAACGGTGGTAAAATGAACGCTGAAGCGATTCCGACGCAGGCACAAGCCGCAGAGAAGCCCTATTTCGACGCGCCCCTGAAGATGAGCGCGAAGAACGTGTCGGTCTTTTATGGCGAAAAGCGTGCGATCGACGATGTCTCGATCGAGATACCCCAGCGCTATGTCACGGCTTTCATCGGCCCGTCGGGCTGCGGCAAGTCGACCTTCCTGCGCACGCTGAACCGCATGAACGACACCATCGCCAACGCGCGTGTCGAAGGCGAAATCCTGCTCGACGGCGAGGACATCTACAAGTCGGGCATGGACGTGGTGCAGTTGCGCGCGCGGGTGGGCATGGTGTTCCAGAAGCCCAATCCCTTCCCCAAGTCGATCTACGAAAACATCGCCTACGGACCGAAGATTCACGGCATCACCGGCAGCAAGGCTGAACTTGACGAGATCGTCGAACAGTCGCTGCGCCGCGCCGGTCTGTGGGACGAAGTCAAGGATCGCCTCTCCGACAGCGGAACGGCTCTTTCCGGCGGACAGCAGCAACGTCTGTGCATCGCCCGCGCCATTGCGGTCGATCCCGAAGTGATCCTGATGGACGAGCCTTGCTCTGCGCTCGACCCCATTGCCACCGCGCGCATCGAGGAACTGATCGACGAACTTCGCGCCCGCTATGCCATCGTCATCGTGACCCATTCGATGCAGCAGGCCGCCCGCGTCTCGCAGCGCACGGCCTTCTTCCACCTTGGCAAGATCGTAGAATACGGCAAGACATCAGACATATTTACCAATCCGCGTGAAGAGCGCACCAAGGACTACATCACCGGCCGGTATGGCTGATCCGGCCGGGATGGCTGCACCGCACTAGGGCGACGAGAAGGACAACATGGTGGCCGAACATACCGTCAAGGCATTCGACGAGGACATCACCCGGCTTCGCGGTCTGGTGGCGGAAATGGGCGGTCTTGCCGAACTGTCCGTCTCTGAAGCGATGGACGCCCTGATCCGCGGCGACCACGATCTGGCCGCAGGTGTCATTGCGCGCGACAAGCGCATCGACCAGCTTGAAGCGGAAGTCGACAAGCTGGCCATCCGCGTCCTGGCCCTGCGCGCGCCCATGGCAGACGATCTGCGCGAAGTGATTGCCGCACTGAAGATCGCAGGCGTCATCGAACGGATTGGCGATTATGCCAAGAACATAGCCAAGCGGGTCGGCATAATCGAAGGCCGCAAGCGGTTCGAACCGCTCACCCTGCTTCCGGCAATGAACGAACTGGCGGCCGACATGGTGCATGATGTGCTCACCGCATTTGCCGCACGCGACCCTGTGACCGCCGCCGAAATTGTTCAGCGCGATGCCAAGGTAGATGCCTTCTACGATTCGATCTTCCGCAATCTCGTTTCGTTCATGGTGGAAAATCCCGCAACGATCAGCAGCGCCGCGCAGCTTTTGTTCGTTGCGCGCAACATCGAACGCATCGGCGACCATGCGACCAACATCGCGGAAATGGTCTATTATGCTGCCACGGGGTCAAACCTGCCCGAACGCGAGGAAGTGCTTCCGCCTGCCTGACCACGGCTGCCCTGTGCCTCTTTTCGGCAATGGTCATACTGCGGTAACATTGCACGTGCTTTGGCAAGCTGACTGTCAAGGAGGTTTGCGTGCCCGCTCCGAAGCTGCTTCTGGTTGAAGACGATACGGCTCTGGCCGAACTGGTCGAATACCGCTTTCGCGGCGAAGGCTATGATGTCCGCACCACGGACGATGGCGATGAAGCCCTGCTCCTGGCCGCCGAAGATGCGCCCGATCTTGTCCTGCTTGACTGGATGATCGGCGGCACCAGCGGCATCGAGGTTTGCCGCCGCCTGCGCCGCAACAAGGAAACGGCGCATGTTCCCATCATCATGCTGACGGCCCGTTCCGACGAGGATGACCGCATCCGCGGGCTGGAAACCGGTGCCGATGATTACGTGACCAAGCCGTTTTCTCCGCGCGAACTCATTGCGCGCGTCGGGGCTGTGCTGCGCCGCGTCCGTCCCGCGCTTGCGGGCGAAACGATCAATGTCGGTGACCTTTCGCTTGATCCCACGGCCCACCGCGTGACACGGCGAGGCAGCGCAATGAAAGTCGGCCCGACCGAGTTTCGCCTGCTCAAGCATTTCATGGAGCATCCCGGCCGCGTGTTCTCGCGCGGGCAGTTGCTCGACGCGGTCTGGGGCAGCGGCAGCGACATCGAACTACGCACGGTTGACGTGCATATCCGCCGCCTGCGTCAGGCCATCGCCATCCCCGGCGCAGCCGACCCTGTGCGCACGGTCCGTTCGGCCGGCTATGCGCTTGAGGCCGTCTGAACCGAAGCTCAGTTGTGCGCCATGTAGGTGGTGATATCGAGATCGGCCACCGTTATCCAGCCATGGATGTAGTTCGCATAATAGAATGCGAACAATACCGCTGAAACCACCGTCGCCCTGATCACGATGCGGCGCGGGTTGAAGTTGCTTGGCGCGCTGTCGGCCTGTCCTGCCACCTTGGCATGTCCGGTCTCGTCCGGTGTCCTGATGCCGAACGGCAGGACAAGAAACGCCGCCATGACCCAGAACAGCCCATAGATCGCGATGATCGACGTAATCTTCATCGGTCTTCAGCCTTCGCGCAGCAGAACCTGGACGAGCGGCTTCTTGCCGGACCAGCGCTGCCCGGCCCGGCGCGCTGCCAAACGCACCGCCTCGGACACCGCCGAGCGATCCTTCTTGCGATCCCCTTTGAGGCCGCGCACCGCCTCGGCCACTTCCACCTTGGCTTCGGCCATGAAGGCTTCCATGTCTTCATCAAGCGGAATGCCCAGCGCGGCGACCTCCACATCGGAAACCAGCCTGCCATCATGGCGCACCGCCAGAGCAACGGTAATCAATCCGTTCTGCGACAGCTTGCGCCGCGTGACGACACCATCGCCATCGGCGGGCGCGATGATGTCACCGTCCAGCACCAGACGGCCCGCGCGCTCTTCGGAAACCTTTTTCGGGCCATCCGGGGCGAGCCGGATAAGATCGCCGTTCTTCTGGAGAATGGCGCTCGGAATCCCCTCTTCAAGGCCGAGCCGGACCTGCTCTGCCATGTGGCGCATTTCCCCATGGACCGGCACGAGAATATCCGGCCGGAGCCAGTCATAAAGCGCCACCAGTTCCGGACGCCCCGGATGGCCCGAAACGTGGATCATCGACTGCCGGTCTGTCACAATGCGCACGCCCTTGGCGACAAGCGCATTCTGGATACGCCCGATGGCAATTTCGTTGCCGGGAATCTGGCGGCTGGAGAAGAGGACCGCATCGCCCGCCTCCAGACGCACGGGATGCTGATCGGCCGCAATCCGCGCCAATGCGGCGCGCGGCTCTCCCTGCCCGCCGGTTGCCACCACCAGAAGTTCGCCCCGCGGGACATCCATGGCGTCATCGACATGAACCAGATCGGGCAGGCTTCGCAGGTAGCCGCACGACTGCGCCACCCGGATGATGCGATCAAGCGAGCGCCCGGCAACGCAGAGGCGCCTTCCCGTGGCTTCGGCAACTTCGCCCAGCGTTTGCAGGCGCGCGACGTTGGACGCGAAAGTTGTCACCACCACGCGGCGGCCTTTCTGTTCCGCCACGGCCTCCATCAGCCCTGCCCGCACCTCGCCTTCTGAGCCGGACGGGCGCGGGTTGAAAACGTTGGTGGAATCGCAGACTAGCGCGAGGATCCCTTCATCGCCGAGCGCGGTCAGTTCCTCCTCGGTCGTGGGCGTGCCGACGAGCGGCTCGTCATCCAGCTTCCAGTCACCGGTATGGAAAACCTTGCCATGCGGCGTGTCGATCAGCAGCGCGTTCCCTTCCGCTATCGAGTGCGCTAGCGGCACGTAGCGAACACCGAACGGGCCGAGCTGGAACCGGTCAAGATGGTCGATCACGTTCAGCTCGACCTCGTCCTCTATCCCCGCCTCGACAAGCTTTTCGTGAACCAGCTTGGCGGTAAAGGGCGTTGCATAGAGCGGCACGCCCAGATCCTGCGCGAAGTAGGGGACGGCGCCGATATGATCCTCGTGCGCATGGGTGAGGACGATGCCGACCAGATCGTCAAGCCGTTCCTCGATGAACTCAAGATCGGCGAAAACCAGATCGATGCCGGGATACCACGGATCGGCAAAGGTCATGCCCAGATCGACCATCAGCCATTTCCCGTCGCACCCGTAGAGGTTGACGTTCATGCCGATCTCGCCCGATCCGCCAAGGGCGATGAACAGCAGTTCCTTGCCCGGCTTCACGACGCCTTCACCCGCTGCGCAAGGATGGCAAGGCCATCAAGCGTGAGGTCGGTATCAACATGATCGAATATGTCGGTGTGATCGCCGAAGAGCACAGCCAGCCCGCCGGTGGCCACGACCTTGGCCGGCCGCCCGATCTCTGCGCGGATCCGTGCGATCAGGCCCTCCATCATCGCGACATAGCCCCAGAACACCCCGATGTGCATCTGGTCTTCGGTATTGCGCCCGATCACGCTGCGTGAGCGCGTGGGCGCTTCAATGGCAATGCGCGGCAGCTTTGCCGCGGCATTCACCAGCGCATCGAGCGACAGGTTGATGCCGGGGGCAATGATCCCGCCCTTGTAGGCACCGTTGAAATCGACCACGTCAAACGTCGTCGCCGTTCCGAAATCGACGACAATCAGATCACCCGCATATTTGGCATGGGCCGCAATGGCATTGACCGCCCGGTCCGCCCCCAGCGATCGCGGCTCGTCGATGTCCGCATCGAAGCCCCATTCCACTGGCGCCTGGCCCGCCACGAGCGGGTCCTGCCGGAAATACTTCTGGGCAAGGACGGTAAGGTTGTGCAGCGCGCGCGGAACAACCGTCGAAATGATGATCTGATCGACCGCAGAAGGCTCAACCTCCTGAAGTTTCATAAGCTGGAGCAGCCAGACCGCATATTCATCGGCCGTGCGGCGCGGATCGGTCGCGACGCGCCACCGGGCCCTGATCTCACGGCCTTCAAACAGGGCGAACACGATGTTGGTATTGCCGACATCAACCGCGAGGAGCATTGGAACCCACCATTTCTATGTCACCTGCGTGAATCGCACGGACGGTTCCGTCCGCCAAGCGCATAAGCGCCACGCCATCGTCATCTATCCCGGCAAAGCTGCCTGTGATCGTGCTCTGGTCCCGATCCCTCACCGATACAAGTGACCCGGCAGGCACCGCCCGTGCAATCCATTGCTGGCGAAGCATGGGCCATTCACCGTAGTGCCAGCGGTCCACCGCGTCACGCAGCCGCACTGCAAGTTCTGTGGCGAAACGATCACGCGGCACATCGCAATGATGATCGGCAAGCGATGTGGTTCTGCGATCCGGCACCTGCGGCGCCTGAACGAGGTTGATTCCGATCCCGATGACGACGCTGGAGCCGTGGCGCTCAAGCAGGATGCCGCCCAGTTTCGCCTCGTCCAGCAGGAGATCGTTCGGCCATTTGAGCAGCAGGCCCTGCAACTGCGGCGCACAGGCGATCACAGCCTGATGGGCCGCAACGCCCGCCACCAGCGCAAGCGTTTGCGGCTGCGGATCACGATCGTTCAGATGAACGACAGTCGAACCCATGAAGTTGCCATGACCATCAGACCATGCGCGTCCTGCGCGCCCGCGCCCTGCACTTTGCCGGTCCGCCACCAGCCAGTAGCCTTCGACAGGATGCTCGCCGCGACCAAGACGGGCCAGAAGCTCGCCATTGGTCGAGGCAATATCGGCTACGGTTTCGATCAACGCTTCAGCCGACCGGGAACAACGAAGCCGCCGCGTAACCGGCAAGCGTGCCCAGACACTTGGTGCCCAGATAACCCAGCGGCGAGATGGCAAGCACCGACAGGAGAAGGAGAACGGTGTGCGAGGTTTCCCCCCGGCCCTTCACCACGTCGGCCGCTTCGTCGAAATACATGACCTTCACAACCTTGAGGTAATAGAAGGCTCCGATAACCGATGCCGCGATACCGATGGCTGCGAGCGCGATCATGTCGGCCTGCACTGCGGCCTGAAAAACGACGAACTTGCCCCAGAAACCGAACAGCGGGGGAATGCCGGCAAGGCTGAACATCACCGACGCGAGCGCCAGTGCCAGCCAAGGCCGCGTCTTCGAAAGCCCCGCAATGTCCGAGATAGCCTCGACCTGTTTGCCGTTCTCGTCACGCAGCAGCAGCACCGCCACGAACCCCGCAACCGACATCGCCACGTAGATCGCCAGATAGACAAGCATGGCAGAAGCACCTGCCTTGGTGGCAGCCGCAAGACCGATGAGCATGAAGCCGACATTGTTGATCGACGAATAGGCCATAAGGCGCTTGATGTTCTTCTGACCGATAGCGCCCAGTGCGCCGATCACGATCGAAAGCAGCGCCGCGAAGATCACGACCTGCTGCCAGGCGTGCGGCTGACTGCCGAATGCCTCGAAACAGACGCGCATGAGCAAGCCAAGCGCGGCAACCTTTGATGACGTGGCAAAGAAGGTCGTCACCGGGGTCGGCGCGCCTTCGTAAACGTCGGGCGTCCACATGTGGAAGGGCGCCGCGCTGATCTTGAATGCCAGACCTGCCAGCATGAAAATCACGCCGAAGGTCGCGCCGGTCGAAAGCCCCGCCGCCAGCGCCGCATTGATCCCGGCATAGCTGGTTGTGCCGGTGAAGCCGTAGGTCAGGCTCATGCCGAACAGGAGTATGCCCGAAGCGAGCGAGCCCAGCACGAAATACTTCAGGCCCGATTCGGCCGAACGCTCGTCCGTGCGCAGGAACGACGCCATGACGTAGGAGGCAAGGCTGCTCAGTTCCAGCCCGATGTAGAGCGCCAGAAGATCACCGGCGGCCACCATCATGCCCATGCCCAGCGACGCGAACAGCACCAGCAGCGGGAACTCGGCCCGCATGGCCTTGGCCCCGTCAAAGAACGACTGCGCAACGATCAGCGTCACGCCCGCCCCGGCATAGATCAGCAGCTTTGCGAATGCGGCAAAGGCATCGGCGCGGTGCTGGCCGCCAAACGCCGCAACGTCTGCCCCGCCTGCCTGCCCCCAGAGCGCGGGCGCCACCAGAACCGCGGCGGCAGCAAGCGCTGCAACTGACAGGATCGAAACAAGCCGCGATGCCTTGTCGCCGCTCCACGCCGCCACGAGCAGCAGGACCAGTCCGGACACGGACAGCAGGATTTCCGGCGCGGTAAGCGCGAGTGAACGGGCGAAGTCCATCAGTGCGCCCCCTGATGCGCAGAATTGTGTTCGGTTGCGTGGGCAGCCATCGGCTTGCCTGCGGTGGGCTGGGCATCCCCCTTCGGCCTCGCCTGCGCAAGGCGTGCATCCAGCGCGGCAATATCCTTGCGCATGGGCGCGATGAAGCTTTCAGGATAGACCCCCATCCACAGCACAACGGCGGCAAGCGGCACCATCATCGCCCATTCACGCTTGTCGAGATCGGCCATCGCGGCTGCGTCGGCGTTCTTCTGCTCGCCATAGGCAATGCGGCGATAGAGATAGAGCATGTAGGCAGCGCCCAGAATGATCCCGGTGGTGCAAATCAGGGCAACCCAGCTTGAGATCTGGTAGACACCCATAAGCGAAAGAAACTCGCCCACGAAGCCGCTCGTGCCCGGAAGTCCGATCGAAGCCATCGTGAACAACAGGAGGAACACCGCGTAGTAGGGCATATTGATGGAAAGGCCGCCATACCGGCTGATTTCGCGTGTATGCAGACGATCGTAGATCACGCCGACGCTGAGGAAAAGCGCGCCTGCCACCAGACCATGGCTCAGCATGATGAGCATCGACCCTTCAAGGCCCTGCTGGTTGAACGCAAACAGCCCGACCGTGACAATCGCCATGTGCGCGACCGAGGAATAGGCGATCAGCTTCTTCATGTCGTGCTGCACCAGCGCGATCAGCGAGGTGATGACCACGGCGGCCATCGACAGGAAGAACACGAGCGGAGCGAACTGGGCCGAGGCTTCCGGGAACATGGGCAGCGAGAAGCGGATGAAGCCGTAGCCGCCCATCTTCAGAAGCACGCCCGCAAGGATAACCGAACCACCGGTTGGTGCCTGAACGTGCGCATCGGGTAGCCACGTGTGAACCGGCCACATCGGCATCTTCACGGCAAAACTTGCAAAGAACGCCAGCCAGAGCAGCGTCTGCGCATGCACCGGGAAGTTGTAGGACATCAGCGTCGGGATGTCGGTCGTGCCTGCCTCATTCACCATCCAGAACATCGCGATCAGCATCAGCACCGAGCCGAGCAGCGTGTAGAGGAAGAACTTGTAGCTGGCGTAGATGCGATCAGCCCCGCCCCAGATACCGATGATGAGATACATCGGAATGAGGCCAGCCTCGAACATGATGTAGAACAGGAACAGGTCCTGCGCGGCGAAGACGCCAATCATGAGCGTCTCCATCAGGAGAAACGCCGCGTAGTATTCCCCCTGCCGCTTGTCGATCGACTCCCAGCTTGCCCCGATGCAGATGGGCATGAGGAAAACCGTGAGCGCGATGAGCAAAAGCGCAATGCCATCAATGCCAAGCTTCCACGAAAAGCCCGCAAACAGCGCCGCATTCTCGGTGAACTGCCACTGCGCGCCGCCAATGTCGTAATTCGCCCAGAGGATGACACCCAGCACGAAGTCGATCAGCGTCGCAACAAGCGCCACCGTGCGGGCCTGTTCGCGCGGGACCACAAGACACGCCACCGCGGCCACGAGCGGCACCAGCAGCATCAGCGAGAGGATCGGAAAACCCGTCATTGTGCGATCACCCAGCTGATCGCGCCGACAAGGCCGACGAGCATGACCAGCGCATAGCTATAGAGATACCCCGACTGGAGCTTGGCGGCGGCGCGGCTGCCCAGGGCAACCACCGATGCGGCACCATTGGGGCCGAAACGGTCGATGATGCCCTGATCCACAACCTTCCAGAACACGCGGCCAAGCCACATCGCCGGAACGACGAAAACGTAGTGGTAGAGTTCGTCGAAATACCACTTGTTGAGCAGAAACTTGTAGAGGAACCCGAACTGTTCGACGAACGCCGCAGGGAACTTCGTGTTCCTGATGTAGGCATACCAGGCGATGAACAGGCCGGTGAGCATGACGCCGAACGGCGCCCACTTCACCCACAGCGGAACCTCATGCATCGCGTGGATCGTGTGCTCGGCGAAGACGAGCGAACCTTTCCAGAAATGGCCGGTGCCTTCGCTGACGAAACTGTGGTGGAAGACAAAGCCCGCCAGAACGGCGCCGATCGACAAAACGCCCAGTGGGACGAGCATGTTGAGCGGGCTTTCGTGCGGGTGATAGCCCGCGGTGCCGTCGCCATGTCCGTCTTGAGGCTCGTTGGCGTGATCGTCACCGGCATGATCGTGCGCATGGCCATCGTGACCGTGTGCATCGTGACCGTGTGCATCGTGGACCGCATGCTGGATGTGCTCGGACTGCTCCCAGCGCGGCTTGCCATGGAAGGTGAGGAACACCAGACGCCACGAATAAAAGCTGGTCAGCAGCGCGGCAAAAATGCCGATGAAAAACGCGAAGTGCCCAAGTTCGGTGCCCTTGGCGTAAGCCGCCTCAAGGATTGCATCCTTCGAATAGAAGCCCGCAAAACCGAACACATCGACAATCCCGACGCCGGTAATGGCCAGCGTCCCCATCATCATCGCCCAATAGGTAAGCGGAATGCTTTTGCGCAGGCCACCATAATAGCGCATGTCCTGTTCATGGTGCATGGCATGGATCACCGAGCCGGCGCCAAGGAACAGCAGCGCCTTGAAGAAGGCGTGGGTGAACAGGTGGAACATGGCTGCGCCATAAGCCGAAACGCCTGCGGCAAAGAACATGTAACCAAGCTGCGAACACGTCGAATAGGCGATCACGCGCTTGATATCGGTCTGCGTGGTGCCGACTGTGGCCGCGAAGATGCAGGTCATCGCCCCGATGAAGGTCACGAAGGCGAGCGCCGTCGGGCTGACCTCGAACATGGGCGACAGACGACAGACCATGAAAACCCCGGCCGTCACCATGGTAGCCGCGTGGATCAGCGCCGAAACCGGCGTCGGGCCTTCCATTGCGTCGGGAAGCCAGGTGTGCAGACCAAGCTGCGCCGACTTGCCCATCGCCCCGATGAACAGGAGAATGCAAAGCACCGTCATCGTATCGAAGCGGGCGCCGAGGAAGCCGATGGTCGATCCAGCCATGCCGGGCGCGGCTTCAAGGATCGCCGGGATCGACACCGTGCCGAACACCAGGAACGTTCCGAAGATGCCCATCATGAAGCCAAGGTCGCCCACGCGGTTGACCACGAAGGCCTTCATCGCAGCAGCATTGGCGGACGGCTTCCTGAACCAGAAACCGATCAGCAGATACGAGGCAAGGCCGACCCCTTCCCATCCGAAGAACATCTGGACGAGATTGTCCGCCGTCACCAGCATGAGCATGGCGAAGGTGAACAGCGAGAGATAGGCGAAGAAACGCGGCTGATCCGGCTCATCGCTCATGTATCCCCATGAGTAGAGGTGGACGAGCGCGGAGACGCTCGTGATGACGACAAGCATGACCGCGGTCAGCGTGTCGACCCGCAGCGCCCAGTCGAAATCGAGCGAGCCAGACTTCACCCACTGCAACACCGGGGTGACGCTGGCCTCGGCATGGCCGCCCATGAAGGACAGGAAAATCGGCCACGACAGCGCGCACGAGATGAACAGGGCACCAGTGGTCACGACCTTTGCAGGCACAGCACCAAGGCGCTTGTTGCCAAGCCCGGCGATGATCGCTGCCAGAAGCGGCAGAAATACGATGATCAGGATGGAAGACATAAGCTCAGCCCTTCATCCGGTTGACATCGTCAACGGCAATCGTGCCGCGTCCGCGGAAATAGATGACGAGGATGGCAAGCCCGATAGCCGCTTCGCCCGCCGCCACGGTCAGCACGAACATGGCGAAGACCTGACCGACAAGGTCGTGCAGGAAGGCGCTGAAGGCCACGAGGTTGAGGTTGACCGAAAGCAGGATCAGTTCGATCGCCATCAGGATGATGATGACATTCTTCCGGTTGAGGAAGATGCCGAGCACGCCGAGCACGAACAGGATCGAGCTTACGACGAGATAGTGTTCGATGCCGATCATCAGATCTGGACCCCCTTGCCCACTTCCGGCTGGAGATTGATCGTCGCCTCATCGGGGCGACGTGCATTCTGCTTCGCTATGTTCTGGCCGCGCGTGTCGGTGCGCTGGCGATGCGTGAGCACGATTGCGCCAATCATGGCCACGAGAAGCACGATGCCCGCAGCTTCGAACAGGAACAGGTAGCGGCTGTAGAGAAGCGCGCCGATCGCCTCGATGTTCGACATGCCCGCAGCCTGCGGAGCAGAGCCATCGGCCTTGCCCAGTGCCACCCCCCCTTTGCCATGCACGACGAGGCCGACGAACAGTTCAACGAACAACACAACCGCAAGCGCAAGCCCAAGCGGAAAGTTCCTGATGAACCCGGCGCGCAGTTCGGCAAAGTCGATGTCGAGCATCATGACCACGAACAGGAACAGCACCGCGACTGCGCCGACATAGACGATGACGAGCAGCATCGCGATGAACTCCGCACCCACCAGCACCATCAGGCCGGCAGCGTTGAAGAACGCGAGGATCAGCCAGAGCACCGAATGCACCGGGTTGCGCGCGAGGATCGTCACGGCTCCGCTGAAAATGCAGAGCGTGGCAAAGAGATAGAAGGCAAATACCTGAATCATTTGCGCGGCCCCCTAGCGATACGGCGCATCGGCTTCAAGGTTCGCGGCAATCGCCCGCTCCCACTTGTCGCCGTTCGCAAGCAGCTTGGCCTTGTCGTAGAGCAGCTCCTCGCGCGTTTCTGTCGCGTATTCGAAGTTCGGCCCCTCGACGATGGCATCGACCGGGCAGGCTTCCTGGCAGAAGCCGCAGAAGATGCACTTGGTCATGTCGATGTCATAGCGTGTGGTGCGGCGGCTGGCGTCCTCGCGCGGCTCTGCCTCGATGGTGATCGCCTGCGCCGGACATACGGCCTCGCACAGCTTGCATGCAATGCAGCGCTCTTCACCGTTGGGATAACGGCGCAGCGCATGTTCACCACGGAAGCGCGGGGACAGCGGGTTCTTCTCGAACGGGTAGTTGATCGTCGCCTTGGGCCTGAAGAGATACTTCAAGGTCAGCCAGTGCGCCTTCACGAACTCCCACAGGGTAAAGCTCTTGATGAGCTGTCCGACAGTCATGCGAAGTGTCCGGTAGCCATGAGGTAGCCGCTGACGAGGAAGACGAACAGCAGCGAGACGGGCAGGAAGACCTTCCAGCCCAGACGCATCAGCTGGTCATAGCGGTAGCGCGGCACGGTGGCCTTCACCCAGCTGAAGATGAAGAAGAAGAACAGAATCTTGAGGAGCAACCACACGAAGCCGGGCACAATGTAGAGCACCGGAATATCGAGCGGCGGCAGCCAGCCCCCGAAGAACAGCGTGGCGTTGAGCGTGCACATCAGCAGCACGTTGGCATATTCGCCAAGCCAGTAGAGCGCGAAGGCCATCGACGAATATTCGGTCTGATAGCCTGCCACCAGTTCGCTTTCCGCTTCGGTCAGGTCGAACGGTGCGCGCGCGGTTTCCGCCAGCGCCGAAATCAGGAACATCACCCACATCGGGAAGAGCAGCGGGTTGAACCAGAAGCCGTTCACCAGCCCAAGGCCATGGCCCTGCTGCGCCTTGACGATATCGTTGAGGTTGAACGTGCCCGCCCAGAGCACGACTGTGACGAGAATGAAGCCGATGGAGACTTCATAGGAAATCATCTGCGCCGAGGCGCGCATCGCCGAAAAGAAGGGATACTTCGAGTTGGACGACCAACCCGCAATCACCACGCCGTAAACACCGAGCGAGGAAATCGCGAGGACATAGAGCAGGCCAACGTTGATATCGGCGAGAACCGCGCCCGAATTGAACGGGATGACCGCCCACGCCATCAGCGCCACGGTAAAGGTGATGATCGGCGCGATGAGGAACAGGCCCTTGTTCGCGGCCGAAGGAATGATGGTTTCCTGTAGGAAAACCTTGAGACCATCCGCGAAGGACTGGAGAAGGCCGATCGGCCCCACCACGTTCGGGCCCTTGCGCAGCGCCATGGCCGCCCAGATCTTGCGGTCTGCATAGATGATCATGGCAACGCCCAGCATCAGCGGAAACGCGATCAGCAGAATGCCGCAGATGGTGGCAATGCCCCAGGCCCACTCGTAGGAGAGGCCAAGACCCATGAAGAACTCGGTCATTCCGCGGCCTCCGCTTGAGGTTCACCGTGGAGAAGTTCCGCCGAACAGCGCTGCAATGTCGGGCTGGAACGGGCGATGGCGTTGGTCAGGTAGCGATCCTTGATCGGGTAGGCTTCGATCACGCCTTCCGCCTTTGCATCCGCGGGAGCGTCAGGAAGCGGTCCGTAATCGGCCAGACCTTCAACGCCCAGCGCCGGAACCTCGGCAACCATTGCTGCGCGAAGCTCGTCGAAGCTGTCGAAGCCGACCGAGACGCCCAGCGCATCGGCCATGGCGCGCAGGATCGTCCAGTCCTCGCGGGCATCGCCCGGAGCGAACACGGCCTTCTCGGCATACTGCACACGGCCTTCAGTATTGACATAAGTGCCGTCCTTCTCGCTGAACGCAGCGGCAGGAAGGATCACGTCGGCAGCGTGCGCAGCCTTGTCGCCATGATGGCCAATGTGGACGATCATGCTGTCAGCAAACTTGGTGAAGTCCACCTCGTCCGCGCCCAATGAAATCACCATCTTCGGCTTCGCGGCTACAAGGTCGGCAATGCCGCCCTTCTGCGCATATCCCAGCATCAAGCCACCCATGCGGCTTGCGGCCATATGGATCACGTTAAACCCGTTCCAGCCTTCACGGACCAGATTGAACCTTTCGGCGAAGGCCAGGCCCGCGCCAAGCGCGCCCTTGCCCAGCGCCGCGCCGCCCAGAATGATCGCAGGCTTCTGCGCAGCCGCGAATGCCTCGCTCACCGCCGCAGGCAGATCATTCAGAACGGCCAGATCATTGCCAAGGAAGGTCGCCGGATAGGTTGGATTCCACTGCGGGCCAATGATGAAGACCTTCGCGCCCTTCTTCGCCGCCTTGCGCAGCCGGGGATTGAGCAGCGGCGCTTCATCGCGGATCATCGATCCAACGATCAGCACTGCGTCGGCATCCTCGATCCCGGCAATGCCGCTGTTGAAGTTCACCGCAGCAAGGTTCGACGTGTCGTAGGCAAGGCCCGTCTGACGGCCTTCCAGCAGCGTCGAACCCAGCGCTCCCGCCAGCTTCTTTGCCGCAAACATCGTCTCGCAATCGACCAGGTCGCCCGCGATCACCGCGACAGCCGAGCCGGGATTGATCTTCGCGACAGCCTCGAATGCCTCGGCCCACGTGGCCGCAACCAGCTTGCCATCACGCCGCAGCCACGGCTTGTCGAGACGGCGCCGGGTCAGCCCGTCGACCATGTAGCGTCCACGGTCAGACAGCCATTCCTCGTTCACGTCGTCGTTGACGCGCGGCAGGATGCGCAGCACTTCGCGGCCGCGGCTGTCGAGCCGGATGTTTGATCCGAGCGCGTCCGAAACGTCGATCGACAGCGTCTTCTTCAGCTCCCACGGCCGCGCTTCGAATGCGTAGGGGCGGCTGGTCAGCGCGCCGACCGGGCAAAGATCGATCACATTGGCAGAAAGCTCGTGCGCGGCAGCCTTTTCGAGATAGGTCGAAATCTGCATGGTCTCGCCGCGATAGAGCGCGCCGATCTCGTCAACGCCTGCCACTTCCTCGCTGAAGCGCACGCAGCGGGTGCAGTGGATGCAGCGCGTCATCACCGTCTTGATGAGCGGACCCATATACTTCTCGGTCACGGCGCGCTTGTTTTCGTGATAGCGCGACGTGCCGCGGCCATAGGCCACAGCCTGATCCTGAAGGTCGCACTCGCCGCCCTGATCGCAGATCGGGCAATCGAGCGGGTGGTTGATGAGGAGGAACTCCATCACCCCTTCCCGCGCCTTCTTGACCATTTCGGAATCCGTGCGGATGTCCTGCCCTTCACTCGCGGGCAGTGCGCAGGAAGCCTGCGGCTTGGGCGGCCCCGGCTTCACTTCGACCAGACACATGCGGCAATTGCCGGCAATGCTCAGCCGTTCATGATAGCAGAAGCGCGGGATTTCCTTTCCGGCCAGCTCGCACGCCTGCAAGACAGTAGCGCCTGCGGGGACTTCGATCTCTACGCCGTCGACTTTGACCTTTGGCATTATTCTGCTGCCTCCCGGACATCGCCCGCGCGTTCAGCGATGCGACGTTCGATCTCTGGGCGGAAGTGGCGGATCAGGCCCTGGATCGGCCATGCGGCCGCATCTCCCAGCGCACAGATCGTGTGGCCTTCGACCTGCTTGGTCACGTTGAACAGCATGTCGATTTCCTCGACCTCTGCATCGCCGGTGCGCAGGCGTTCCATCACGCGCCACATCCAGCCGGTGCCTTCGCGGCAGGGGGTGCACTGGCCGCAGCTTTCGTGCTTGTAGAAATAGGAAAGGCGGCTGATCGCGCGGACGATGTCGGTGGACTTGTCCATGACGATGACGGCGGCGGTGCCAAGGCCCGAACCCAGCGCACGCAGCCCGTCGAAATCCATCGGCGCGTCCCAGATTTCGGCAGCGGGAACCAGCGGAACGGATGAACCGCCGGGGATCACGGCGAGCAGGTTGTCCTTGCCGCCACGGATGCCACCGCAGTGCTTCTCGATAAGCTCGCTGAACGGGATGCTCATCTCTTCCTCGACCACGCAGGGCCGATTCACATGGCCGCTGATCTGGAAGAGCTTGGTGCCCTTGTTGTTCTCGCGCCCGAAGGACGAGAACCACGAAGCGCCGCGCCGCAGGATCGTGGGCGCAACCGCGATCGATTCCACGTTGTTGACCGTGGTCGGGCAGCCATAGAGACCCGCTCCTGCCGGGAACGGCGGCTTGAGACGGGGCTGGCCCTTCTTGCCTTCGAGGCTCTCGATCATCGCGGTCTCTTCGCCGCAGATGTAGGCACCCGCGCCGCGATGGACGAAGACGTCGAAATCGTAACCCGAACCGGAAGCGTTCTTGCCGATCAGACCGGCGTCATAGGCCTCCTGCACGGCGGCGAACAGCGTTTCGGCTTCGCGGATATATTCGCCGCGAATGTAGATATAGGCGGCGCGCGCGCGCATCGCGTAGCCGGCGATCAGCGCGCCTTCGATCAACTTGTGCGGATCGTGGCGGATGATCTCGCGGTCCTTGCACGAACCGGGTTCGGATTCGTCGGCGTTGATGACGAGGAAAGACGGACGGCCGTCCCCATTCTTATCTTTAGGGCTTTCCTTGGGCATGAACGACCACTTCATGCCGGTGGGGAAGCCCGCACCGCCACGGCCGCGCAGGCCCGACGCCTTGATTTCCTCGATGATCGCGTCCTGCCCGCGCTCCATCAGGGCCTTGGTATTGTCCCAGTCGCCGCGCTGGCGAGCAGCAGCGAGATTCCACGGCTGGAAACCGTAAAGATTGGTGAAAATGCGATCCTTGTCAGCGAGAGCCATGGCTTACCACTCCCCCCGGTAATCGTGGTTCTCGTTGACCATGGCGGTCAACGTGCTGAGAGCGCCTGCCGGTTCGACCGTGTGCCGGCCGGGAAGCTGCGTTCCGGTCTTGGGCTGTCTGCCTGCGGCCAGTTCGTCGAGAATACGCTCCATGTCGGCGGGCGTAAGATCTTCGTAGTTGTCGTCGTTGATCTGCACCATCGGGGCCGAGGCGCAATTGCCCATGCACTCGACCTCGGTGAGGGTGAACATTCCGTCAGGCGTGGTGTGGCCCTTCTTCAGGCCCTTGGCCTTGCAAGCCGCCATGATATCGTCCGACCCGCGCAGCATGCACGGCGTCGTCCCGCAGACCTGCACGTGGAAACGGCCGATCGGGGCAATGTTGTACATGGTGTAGAAGGTTGCCACCTCGACCACGCGGATGATCGGCATGTCGAGATAGTTTGCCACATATTCCATCACGGGAATCGGCAGCCAGCCTTGCGTGTTCAGTTCCGCACCAACCTGGCGCTGCGCCAGATCGAGCAGTGGCATCACCGCCGAGCGCTGGCGCCCTTCGGGATAGCGCGCGACGATCTGCTTCGCCTTTTCGGCGTTCTCGGCCGTCCAGGCAAAATTGCCCCAACGCGCCCGCAGTTCGGGGCTGTCAGGTTCGATGTAGCGGTCAGCCATTAGCGAATGAACTCCACCCGAGAGCACTTGTCGCCCTCGAAAGAATAGACTGCGATCACGTCGAACGGCTCGACCAGCGCCGAACCATCGGTCGCGGGGCCGCGCGTCACATGCTCACGCACCAGCACGAAGTTGCCGATGGCCTGAGCCTCGACGATCTCGGCACGGTTCTGCGGCCAGCGCGCGAATGCCGCGGCAAGCCCCGCGCGCGTGCCCTCCTTGCCCGCGCGCACCACATCGCCGCGATAGTTTGCCTCGCAGGCATCCTCGGTCATGTAGGATACGTAGGCATCCACGTCCTGCGCGTTGTAGGCGGCGATCATGGCCTTGGCCGTTTCAAGATGGCTCACCGGTCGCACTCCCCGAACACGACGTCGATCGCACCGAGGATGGCGGTGGCATCCGGCAGCATGTGGCCCTTGCACATGAAGTCCATCGCCTGAAGGTGGCTGAAGGCGGTCGGCCGGATCTTGCAGCGATAGGGCTTGTTCGACCCGTCAGAGACCAGATAGACGCCGAATTCGCCCTTGGGGCTTTCGGTCGCCACATAGACTTCGCCCGCCGGAACGTGGAAGCCCTCGGTATAGAGCTTGAAGTGATGGATCAGCGCTTCCATCGACTGCTTCATCTCGGCGCGCTTGGGGGGCACCACCTTGCGATCGGTGCTGGCAATCGGGCCTTCGGGCATCTGGGCAATGCACTGGCGCATGATGCGGGCCGACTGGCGCACTTCTTCCACGCGGACCATGAAGCGGTCATAGCAGTCACCGCTGGTGCCGACGGGAATGTCGAACTCCATGCGGTCATAGACATCGTAGGGCTGGCTCTTGCGCAGGTCCCACGGAATGCCCGAACCACGGATCATCGGCCCCGAAAAGCCCCAGCGCAGCGCGTCTTCCTTCGAAACGACGGCAATGTCGACGTTGCGCTGCTTGAAGATGCGGTTGTCGACGACGAGGCTCATGGCATCCTCGAACAGCGGGAACAGACGCTCGTCGATCCAGTCCGCCATGTCGGTCAGCAGCTTGAGCGGAACGTCCTGATGCACGCCGCCGGGCCGGAACCATGCCGAGTGCATGCGTGCGCCCGATGCCCGTTCGAAGAAGTTGAGGCAGTCTTCGCGAATCTCGAAGAGCCATAGGTTCGGCGTCATCGCGCCAACGTCCATGACGTGGCTGCCGAGGTTGAGCATGTGGTTGCAGATGCGGGTCAGTTCGGCGAACAGAACGCGCAAATACTGGGCGCGCAGCGGCACCTCGATGTTCAGCAGCTTCTCGACCGCGAGCACATAGGAATGCTCCATGCCCAGCGGCGAGCAGTAGTCGAGCCGGTCGAAGTAGGGCAGCGCCTGGAGATAGGTCTTGTGCTCGATCAGCTTCTCGGTGCCGCGATGCAGCAGGCCGACATGCGGATCGATGCGCTCGATGATCTCGCCGTCAAGTTCCATCACCATGCGCAGCACGCCATGTGCCGCCGGGTGCTGGGGCCCGAAATTGATCGTGTAGTTGGTGATGACCTCGTCGCCGGTGGTCGGCGACTGTTCCAACGAAAGGCTCATGCCTTCGCTCCTTCCGCCTTCTCGTCGCCGGGCAGCACGTAGTCCGCCCCTTCCCACGGGCTCATGAAGTCGAACTGGCGCAGATCCTGGGCAAGCTGCACCGGCTCATAGACAACGCGCTTGTCCTCTTCGGAATAGCGCAGTTCGACATAGCCCGTCAGCGGGAAGTCCTTGCGGAAGGGATGCCCCTGAAAGCCATAATCCGTAAGGATGCGGCGCAGATCGGGATTGCCCGCAAAGAGCACGCCGAACATGTCGTAAACTTCACGCTCATACCATCCGGCATTGGGCCACAGCGTGGTCACGGTCGGCACCGGGCTGGCTTCGTCGGTCGAAACCTTCACGATCACGCGGTGGTTCTTCGTGACCGAAAGCAGGCAATAGCAGACCTCGAACCGCTCTGGCCGCTGGGGATAGTCAACCCCAACGATGTCCATGAGCTGCTGGTATTCGTGGGTATCGCGCAGAAGGCGCAGCGCATCCTCGATCCGGTCGCGAACGACCGTGAGCAGGATTTCGCCGTTGGCCTCGTGCGAGGACAGGAGCATGTCACCAAGGGCTGCTGCCAGCGCATCGCGAACACCTTCGTTCGACGACCAGCGCGGCGCGGAATGAAAAACCGTCATTGCCGTTGCTCCCTCAGCGCTCGATCGTGCCGACGCGGCGGATTTTCCGCTGAAGTTGCATCACGCCGTAGAGCAGGGCCTCGGCAGTCGGCGGGCAACCGGGAACATAGATGTCAACCGGCACGATACGGTCGCAGCCACGCACCACCGAATAGCTGTAGTGGTAATAGCCGCCACCGTTGGCGCACGAACCCATCGAGATCACATACTTGGGATCCGACATCTGGTCATAGACCTTGCGCAGGGCAGGCGCCATCTTGTTGCACAGCGTTCCCGCCACGATCATCACGTCCGACTGGCGCGGGGACGCGCGCGGGGCAACGCCAAACCGCTCCATGTCATAGCGCGGCATGTTCACGTGGATCATCTCCACCGCGCAGCAGGCCAGACCGAAGGTCATCCACCACAGCGAGCCGGTGCGCGCCCACTGGAACAGTTCCTCGGTGGAGGTGACGAGAAAGCCCTTGTCGCTGACTTCGGCATTGAGACTGTCGAAGAATGTCTGATCCGGCGCGGTGATCGCCCCTTGCGCGGATGGCACGAGCGGAGAAGAAGTGGTGGCCATGTTGCTCATTCCCAATCCAGCGCGCCCTTCTTCCAGGCATAGATGAAGCCGATAATCAGCTCCGCGAGGAAGATCATCATGGTGGTCCAGCCTTCCCAGCCCGTTGCGCCAAGGCTCACCGCCCAGGGAAACAGGAACGCGGCTTCAAGGTCGAAGATGATGAACAGGATCGCCACGAGGTAGAAGCGCACGTCAAACTGGCTGCGTGGATCCTCGAAGGCGGGGAAGCCGCATTCATACTCGCTCAGCTTCTCGGCGGTGGGGTTGTGCGCCCCGGTCAGGCGGGCCACCCCCATCGGCAGAAAGACGAACGCGATGGACAGTGCCAGAGCGATCCCAAGGAAAATGAGGATCGGCAGATATTGAGCCAAGTATGAAGACTGGTCGACCAAAGGGCTGACTCGCGTAGCTGCTGGTATCGCCAGCGCCCTAGTCCCGACATCGCCATCGCGCAAGTGGTGTGCACTGCACTATGAGCCGATTTGACCGCCCTTTTTCCGAAGCCTCGCACGGCGGCGGCGCGGTTCGCGGCGGGAACCGCGCCCCTGGCATCACTCTATTTCAGCTGCATCTTCAGCGTGCGTTGCGTGGCCGCGCCATAAGGCGGCTTGAGGCCCGCAATCCGGGCAAGGTCGAGCTTCGGCTGGCGATAAACCGCACGCGCATGGCTGAATGTGCGGAAGCCTTCGACGCCATGGTAGCTGCCCATGCCCGATGGCCCCACGCCGCCAAACGGAAGATCATCGGCCGAGACATGAAAAATAACATCGTTGACCGTCACCCCGCCCGAAATGGTCCGGGTCAGCACGCGCTCGCGCTCGGCCTCGTCCTCGCCGAAATAGTAAAGCCCCAGCGGCCGGTCATGGGCGTTGATGTAATCGATGGCCTCATCGATCGCGCGATAGGTCTTTACAGGCAGGACAGGCCCGAAAATCTCGTCCTGCATCACCTTCATGTCGTCGTTCACGTTGCGCAGGATCGTCAGCGGCAGCTTGTTGCCGTTCGATCCCTCGAAGTTCTCGTTGCCGGGATTGACGACGATGGCTTCGGCCCCCTTGGCCACGGCATCCTCCACCAGCCCGGTCAGGCGGTCACGGTGGCGCCGATTGATGACCGAGGTGTAGTCGTCGTTCGCCAGCAGGGTGGGATACATGCGGGCGACGCTTTCCTGCACCGCGCCGATGGCCTTGCCTTCCATGTCTTCAGGCACGAGCATGTAATCGGGGGCAAGGCAGATCTGCCCTGCATTCATCATCTTGCCCAACGCGATGCGTTCAGCCGCCCGCGCCACATCCGCACTGCGGCCCAGCACCGTGGGCGATTTCCCGCCCAGTTCCAGCGTGACCGGCACAAGATTGTCGGCGGCGGCATGAAGCACGTGCTTGCCGATCGATGTTGCCCCGGTGAACAGGAGATGATCGAACGGCAGCGAACAGAAATCCTGCCCGGTCCTCGGCCCGCCCAGCACCACTGCCACCTCGTCCGCGCCGAAATACCTTGGGAACAGTTCGGCCATCAGTTCGGAGGTGCGCTCGGTGAACTCGCTCGGCTTGACCATCGCCCGGTTTCCGGCGGCAAACGCCTGCGCCAGCGGCCCCATGGTCAGTCCCACGGGGAAGTTCCACGGCGCAACGATTCCGATCACCCCCTTGGGCTCATAACGCACTTCGGCCTTTGCCCCCAGAAGGCCCAACGGAAAGTTGACATGCCGCTTTTCAGGCTTGGCCCATGCCTTCATCCGCTTTTGCGAATAACGGATGAGGCTGAGCGAGGGCATGATGTCGGTCAGCATCGACTGTTCATGGCTGCGGTGGCCGAAATCGGCGCTCATCGTTCTGGCAAAAGCCTCACCGTTCTCCAGCATCATCAGAGCGCAGCGTTCAAGCCGGTCCTGCCTCACGGACAGAGGCTCTGGCCGTGCGGCGGTAAAGGCCGCGCGCTGGCGGTGCAGAACCTCGACCATATCGTCGCGGATGGTTTCCCTGAACATCTTCATCTCCCCCGGCGAATCGCGTTATCCAGCCCCCTGCATCAGGAACAGCGGCCATGCCGTAACGGCAAGGCAGGTTCCCAGCGGCAGGGCCGTGTCGGAAGCGATACTACGTTTGCTGACAAGCATGACAATAGCCGCAAGCAGCCCCGCAACGCTCGCCCCCAGCATGGTCTGGACCACGCCAAGCGGCCCCAGCCACAAGCCGATCGCACCAAGCAGCGGCGGATCGCCCGCCCCCATGCCGGTCCGCCCGCGGACCCGTTCATAGGCACGCGCAATCAGCCAGAGAAGCGCAAAGCCGAGTATCCCGCCTGCGGCGGCATGCACCAATGGCGCAATGCCCTGTGCGAACCACGCACGCGCGGCTGCAACCGCAAGGCCGCTCAGCGCCAGCAGTCCCGTAAGCACGCGCGGCAGCCACAGGTGCCTGAGATCGAGAAGGCCGAGCAGAAGAAGCTGCCAGCCCAGCAGCATCGCGGCCAGCACCCCGTCCTCTGCCGCAAAGGCGACCGCGCCCACCGCCACGCCCGCCCCGCCCAGTTCGCAGGCAATCTGCCAGCCGCCGATACGAGCATCGCAGGTCCGGCACTTTCCCCTGAGCACGGCGAACGACAGCACAGGGACGAGTTCCCACACCGAAAGCGTGCGGCCGCAGCCGTCACAGGCGGATCGTCCAACGACGACCGATCTGCCCATCGGCAGGCGGACCAGCGCAGCGCCAAGGAAACTGCCAATGATGGCGCCCAGCACCGCAGCCGCGGCAACCACCGTCCAGAGCGGCAGGAGCGTAACCGTCGCATCCGCGATGCCTGTCAGTTCTGTCATCATGGGCCCTTTGCCCGATTTGCTTTCGCTGCAGTGCAGCACTAGATAGGGAGCCGCAACCCGGTGCCCCGCGACATGGGGCCGAAAAACAAGAGGCCGTCAAGCCATGGCACAGTTCTCCTCCGCCGATCCCATCGTCATCCTTTCCTATGCCCGCACGCCGATGGGTTCGATGCAAGGCGCATTGGCAGATGTCGCGGCCACCGAACTTGGCGCAACCGCGGTAAAGGCTGCGGTCGAGCGCGCAGGCGTCGCCCCCGACAGCATCGAGCGCATCTACATGGGCTGCGTCCTTCCTGCTGGACTTGGTCAGGCCCCCGCCCGTCAGGCCGCGATCAAGGCTGGTCTGCCCAAGTCGGTCGAGGCCACCACGGTCAACAAGGTCTGCGGATCGGGCATGCAGACGATCATCATGGGCGCAGAAGCCCTCGCTGCGGGCAGTGTCGATCTGATCGTGGCGGGCGGCATGGAATCGATGACCAACGCGCCCTATCTCCTGAAAAAGCATCGCTCAGGCGCGCGCATCGGCCATGACACGGCCTACGACCACATGTTCCTCGACGGGCTTGAGGATGCCTACGATGCCGGGCGCGCCATGGGCACCTTCGCGCAGGACACCGCAAATGCCTATCAGCTCACGCGCGAACAGCAGGATGCCTATGCCATCGAATCGCTCCGCCGTGCGCAGACGGCCGTGGCTGACGGCTCGTTCGCTGACGAAATCGCCCCCGTTACGGTCAAGACCCGCAGCGGCGAAGTGATCGTCGATACTGACGAAGCCCCGGCCAAGGGCCGCCCCGACAAGATCCCGTCGCTCAAGCCCGCCTTCGCCAAGGACGGCACCATTACCGCTGCGACATCATCGTCCATTTCGGACGGCGCGGCAGCCGTGGTCCTGACGCGGGAAAGCGTGGCGAAGGCGGCAGGTCTCAGCCCGGTCGCCCGGATCGTGGCGCTTGCCGCCCATGCACAGGAGCCGAAGGACTTCACCACGGCTCCGGTGGGCGCGATCAACAAGGTTCTGGAAAAGGCAGGCTGGTCCATCGACGATGTCGACCTGTTCGAAGTGAACGAAGCCTTCGCCTGCGTCGCCATGTTCGCGATGCAGGATCTCGGCATCGGCCACGAAAAAATCAACGTCAACGGCGGGGCAACGGCGCTTGGCCACCCCATCGGCGCGTCGGGCACGCGCATCGTTACCACCCTGCTGGCGGCGCTGAAGAAGCACGGCAAAAGCAAGGGCGTCGCGAGCCTGTGCATCGGCGGCGGCGAGGCAACGGCGCTGGCGGTCGAACTCGTCTGACTGCCGCTGAAAATAGCCGCTGAAATCTGACCAGGATTAAGGCTTGTCCGCGCCCCAGACGCCGGTGGCGCGGACATAGCCCTTGCGCCCGTCCACATCGAACGCGCACCAGCCATCGGCGCAGGTATCGATCGTGCCGATCACACCGGGAGCAGCCCGCCACAGCAGTCGGCCCGATCCGTCTTTCTTCTCGAACATCGGCGCCGGCGCGCCCCTGACGATCCCGGCGCGGTCGCGCGTCAGGAACTGTGCAAGCACCCACCCGCGCGCGCCATCAGGGTCTTCGACCAGACGCCAGCCACCGATCAGGCGAAGCACCTTAAGCGGCACGCCCTTGCGCACATATGTCCAGTTGATCCGGTATTCGCGGCCCGGACCCACGCGCATGTTGACCTTGTCCTTGGCGGTAGAGGCCCAGTAGGGCACTTCGTCGGCAGCCCCCTGCGCGGCTAGCGGAGCCGCCGGCAGGACAATCATCGCAGGCAGCCCCGCCGCCAGACAAAGCGCCGCAATCAGCCGCAGGCGAGATCGGATCTTGCCTTGCGCGCCATTGTTTGGATCGGACTCGTTCATGCCGGGCAAGTTGCAAAATTGTGCGCAAAGGGCAACGGGGATGCACGGCCTGTCCACCGCAAAGCCCGATGCATCGGCTTGACCGTTCGCCTCAAGCGCGCCTAGCTTCACGCCATGCCCAGTTCTGCCGATTATCGCCCGACCCGCCGCGTGGAAGGCAAGCCCCGCGTGGTCGTCACGCGCAAGCTCCTTGCCGAAACCGAAGCGCGCATGACCGAACTGTTCGACGCGCGGTTCAATGCCGAAGACCGTCCGCTCTCGCGCGATGCCCTGATCGAGGCGATGCAGAGCGCGCATGTGCTTGTCCCCACCGTAACCGACCGGATCGATGCCGATCTCATCGCCAGCGCCGGACCGCAGCTTGGTCTCATCGCCAATTTCGGCGCGGGCACCGAACATATCGATCTTGCCGCCGCCCGCGCCCGCAGGATCATCGTGACGAATACGCCGGGAGTCTTCACCGACGATACCGCCGACATGACGATCGCGCTCATCATCTCGGTCAGCCGTCGTCTCAATCATGGCGGACGCATTCTGCGGGCAGGCAAGTGGGAAGGCTGGGCACCATCGACCATGCTGGGACACAGGCTTTCCGGCAAGACGCTGGGCATTCTCGGCATGGGGCGGATCGGACAGGCCGTGGCGCACCGCGCGCGGGCTTTCGGGCTGAACATTGCCTATCACAGCCGCCACCGCCTGCCCGAAGCGCTGGAAACGATGTTCGGCGCACGCTTCGTTCCCGATCTCGATGATCTGGTGGCCGAAGCCGATATTCTTACCCTGCATTGCCCCGCATCTGCCGAAACACATCACATCATCGATCGGCGCCGCATCGCGCTGATGAAGCCGCAAGCCTATCTGGTCAACACGGCGCGCGGTCAGCTCGTCGAGGAAGAAGCCCTGATCGAAGCGCTTGTCGAGGGGCGCATCGGCGGCGCAGGTCTTGACGTTTTCGAGCATGAACCCAAGGTCGACCCGCGCCTGCTTGCCCACCACAACGTGGCCATCCTGCCGCACATGGGCAGCGCCACTTTCGAGGGCAGGCTGGCCTCCGGCGACAAGGTCATGGCCAACATCCGCTTCTGGGCCGATGGACACCGCCCGCCCGATCAGGTGCTCGAAGGGCTGGTTTAGGGCGGCTGCGCCCGTTGCGGTTCATTTTCGCACAGCTGCCGTTCCTGCCTGATCTTGTGGAAGTGTGTCCTGTTCCTCTAATGCCCCGCCGAGGGGAAAGGGCGGGGCGCACAAG
Organism: Novosphingobium meiothermophilum; assembly: GCF_003171715.1. Taxonomy (GTDB): domain Bacteria; phylum Pseudomonadota; class Alphaproteobacteria; order Sphingomonadales; family Sphingomonadaceae; genus Novosphingobium; species Novosphingobium meiothermophilum. The sequence goes on from NZ_QGHL01000007.1 coordinate 829,293, forward strand.
GTGCCTGACCGCTGCCGGGGAGAGAACGATTGATGCGCAATGTCATGAAGGCAGGTCTCGCACTCGCTCTGGCGCTGCTGCCGGTCGCGGCGCACGCACAGGCTGATCTGGTCACTGTCGAGGATGCAGCCGATACCGGCGATACCGCGTGGATACTGGTGTCCTCGGCCTTCGTGCTGATGATGGCCATGCCGGGACTGACGCTGTTCTATGGCGGTCTGGTGCGCGCCAAGGGCTTTCTGGCGGTTCTGGTGCAGGTCGGCGCGATTGCTGCCCTCGCCTCGGTGCTGTGGATCATCGTCGGCTACACCCTAGCCTTCGGCGACGTATCTGGCGGCTGGCTTGGCAGCGGAAATGCGTGGATGCTGCTGAACATCGGCAATGTTCGGGCAGGCACCACCATTCCGGAAAGCGCCTTCGCCCTGTTCCAGATGTGCTTTGCCCTCATCACCCCCGCGCTCATGGTCGGTGCCTGGGTCGATCGCGCCCGGTTTGGCTGGGTGGTCGCCTTCTGCGCCCTTTGGGGCCTGATCGTCTATGCCCCTGCGGCCCACTGGATCTGGGGTGGCGGTTGGCTTTCGACCAAGTTCGGAACGCTCGATTTCGCGGGCGGGATCGTGGTCCATACCACCGCAGGGGTTTCGGCACTGGTCGTGGCGCTGCTGCTGGGCAAGCGCGCCGGTTTTCCCCGGACGCTGATGTTGCCGCACAGTCCGGCGCTGACCATGGCGGGCGCGGCATTGCTGTGGGTGGGCTGGTTCGGCTTCAATGGCGGATCGGCACTGGCCGCCAACGACGATGCGGCATCGGCCATCATCAACACCCACCTTGCTGCCAGTGTGGCGGCGCTGGTCTGGCTCCTCATCGAAAAACTGTCGGTCGGCAAGTCCACCTCGATCGGTTTTGCCACGGGGGCCATCGCGGGCCTTGCCACGGTCACGCCCGCCGCAGGCTACATCGCGCCGGGGGCTGCCATGATCTTCGGCGCACTTGCGGCTGCGGTCTGCTACCCGATGATCCACCTCATCAAGCACCGGCTCGAAATCGACGATTCGCTTGATGTGTTTGCAGTGCACGGGGTTGGCGGGATGCTTGGCTCTTTGCTGCTGGCAGTATTCATCTCGCCCATGCTTGGCGGCACCGGCTATGCCGAAGGCATGGGCCTTGGCAGCCAGCTTGTCGCGCAGCTTGCGGGGGTGGGCATCGTCGCCCTGTGGAGCGCGTTCGGCACCGTGATCTGCGCGCTGATGGTCTCGATGGTCATCCCGATGCGCGTAACCGAAGACGAAGAACGCGACGGGCTGGACATTTCAAGCCACGGGGAAAGGGCGTGGGAACTGGACTGACCGGTTTCCTGCGCCTGACGCCAGTTGAAAAGGGCGGGTCGTCTGAACGGCCCGCCCCTGTTCGATCCGCAATCGCAACAGCTCAGTCGCCGGTCAGGATACGGTCCACCAGTTGCTTCACGGTGGGCGTGAAGTTGTTGGAATAGAACGGGTCCTGCTTGAAGCGATAGGCCGCATGGCCTGCAAACATCAGGTTCTGGTTGATGTCTCCGCCATGGGCAATGTCCTGAAGCGTCTTCTGGATGCAGAAGCTGCGCGGATCGGCCAGACGCCCGGTGGTGTAATCATCGTGGTCCTTCCACGAAGAGAACCCGCAGTGCGAGAGGCAGCCCATGCAGTCCTTCTGGTCCTGCTGGATTTCCTCACGCTCGGCAGTCGTCACGAACACCATCGTATCATCCGGCGTGCGCAGGGCATGGATGAACCCCGCCGCGTGCCATTCGCGCGCACGGGCCAGATCGTTGGGCGTCACCCAGAAGTTCTTGCCGCGCACGCCCACGTCAAGCTGCGCGGTATGCTCTCCAGCCGCAACGCGAGAATAGGGGATCTGCCGTTCCGAGCGCGCTTCGAGCGCGCGCAGGAAAGGATTGCGCACGGCCGACGAGTAGAACCCCGTGGGCGAGAACCGGTGTAGCAGCACGTCGCCCGGCTCAAGCGTGCGCAAGTGGTCCTTCCATGCCTGCGGGATCGGGCTTTCCTGCGTCAGCAGCGGCCGGGTGCCGAACTGGAAGGCAATGCTTCCCAGTTCCGGATTGTCGATCCAGTCGTTCCATTCGCGCAGGAACCAGACGCCGCCGGCCATCACGATCGGCACGTCATCGGCAACGCCCTCGGCGCGCATCACGTCACGCAGCGCCTTGACGCGCGGATAGGGGTCTTCCGGCTTCTTCGGATCTTCGGCGTTCGACAGGCCATTGTGACCGCCCGCCAGCCACGGGTCTTCATAGACGACAGCGGCCAGAAGGTGCGAAACCTTATGATACGCACGCTTCCACAGCGCGCGGAAGGCCCGGCCCGAAGAGACGATGGGCAGGTAGTTGACATTGAACCGCGCGGCAATCTCGGACAGACGGTAGGGCATTCCCGCACCGCACGTCACACCGGTGACTAGCCCCTTGGTCCTTTCCAGCACGCCTTCGAGCACGGCCTGCGCCCCGCCCATTTCCCACAGCACGTTGATGTTGATGGCGCCCTGCCCGTTCGCGATCTCGTAGGCGCGCTTCACCTGTTCGACGCCGCCGTCGATCGCATACTTGATCAGTTCCTCGTGGCGCTCCCGCCGCGTGAGGGCATGATAGACCTGCGGAATGATCTTGCCTTCGGCATCGTAACTGTCAGCGTTCACCGCACTCACGGTGCCAATGCCGCCAGCAGCGGCCCACGCACCGGAACTCATGTGATTGGTTGCAGCAACCCCCTTGCCGCCCTCTACCACCGGCCAGACTTCACGGCCGCCGTAAACAATCGGCTTCAACCCCTTGAACGCAGACATCAATTTCCTTTCAACGCGCCTTTCGCGTCTTGCCCTTTTGCCACAGCGACGCGGCAAGGCCGGATCGCGCCCGGCTCCGGCCGCGCATTGGCGACCGTGAACTGGGCATAATAACCCGCAATTTCGGGTTTACGGTGAAATTGCTCCAAACGAAAGCCCACTGCTTCCATCTCGCATATCAGCAATTGCGGCGGGATCCCGTGCTGATCGGTTGACCGGTCGACATCGACCACCACCACCTTGCCGCCGGGCTTGAGCGAGGGCCACAACCGCCAGAGAAAGGCATAAGGCTCGCTCACTTCGTGATACATGTGGACGAGGAACACGCGGTCAAAGCTCGCATCCGGGAGGCGCGGATCGTCCGCCGCGCCCGGCTTGATCGAGACATTGTCGCGCCGGTCAGCCTCGACGCGCGCACCGAGCCGCCGCAGGGCGTCGCCATCAATGTCCTGCGCAAGAACGCGCCCCTTCGGCCCCACCCGTTCCGACAGACGGACGGTGTAATAGCCTTCACCCGCACCGATATCGGCAACACTCATGCCGGGCTTTACCCCCGCGAGGTCCATGACGGTGTTGGCCTCGTTGCGATCGTCACGGTCCCGCTCGTTCGAAAAGGCATTGGCGCCAAGACCGGAAACCGGGCGATCCGCTCTGGGAAAGGCGCGCGCGGTTTCCGCCCGATCATCCTGCTGCTGCGGCTGACAGGCAAGAACAAACGCCGCAAGGGCCGTGGTCAGAAGGGCCGAAGCCCGTGCCATCAATCGTCGTCCTCTACGGAAACCTTCTCTCCGGTAACTTTCTGCGAAAGCGCGGCGGCCATGAACGGATCAAGCGCACCGTCAAGAACTTCGCTCGGGTTGGTGGATACCACACCGGTGCGAAGGTCTTTCACCTGCTGGTAGGGTTGCAGCACATAGGACCGGATCTGATGTCCCCAGCCGATTTCGGTCTTGGCCGCATATTCGCCGCTGGCCGCAGCCTCGCGCTTGGCGAGTTCGGCTTCGTAGAGCCTCGCCTTGAGCATCCCCATCGCTGTCGCGCGGTTCTTGTGCTGGCTGCGGTCGTTCTGGCTTGCCACGATGATGCCGGTCGGAATGTGCGTGATGCGCACGGCGGAATCGGTGGTGTTCACGTGCTGCCCGCCCGCACCAGACGCGCGGTAGGTATCGATCTTCAGGTCGGCAGGGTTGATTTCCACCTCTATGTTGTCGTCGATCTCCGGATAGACCCAGACTGAACTGAACGAGGTGTGGCGCCGGGCCGAACTGTCGTAGGGGCTGATCCGCACGAGCCGGTGAACCCCGCTTTCGGTCTTGGCATAACCATAGGCATTCTCGCCCTTGATGAGCAGGGTGCAGCTCTTGATGCCGGCCGCTTCGCCAGCGTGATAATCCACCAGATCAACCTTGTAGCCATGGCGTTCGGCCCAGCGCGTGTACATGCGCTGGAGCATTTCGGCCCAGTCCTGGCTCTCGGTGCCGCCTGCACCCGCATGGACTTCGAGGAAGGCGTTGTTGGCGTCAGCCTCGCCCGCAAGAAGTGCCTGGACCTTGTCCTGATCGGCGCGATCGGCAAGGGCGGCAAGCGTTGCCAGCCCCTCGTTCACGGTATCCTCATCGCCCTCGGCTTCGCCCAGTTCGATGAACTCGATGGCATCGGCCATTTCCTGGCTGATCTGGTTGACCGTTCCGATTGCCGCTTCGAGCCTGCGCCTCTCGCGCATGACCTCTTCGGCCATCTTGGGATCATCCCAGAGCCTGGGGTCTTCGACGCGGGCATTCAGCTCGTCGAGACGGCGCACCGCGCGCTCCCAGTCGAGGAACTTGCGCACCAGCGTCAGCGCGGCATTGATGCGGTCGATATGGGCCTGCCCTTCGGCACGCATGGCGATCCAACTCCGGAACTATGAAACAGCAAACAGACTGCGCCGCTTAGCGAAGCGGGCAGGCATGTAAAGCCCAACTATGCCGCAAGGGAGGATCAGCGCGCCGGTTTCAGCTTGCGCACGGCGGCCAGCGTCAGCTTCACATGATCGCGGTAGTCCATGTCGGAATGGACCATGACGATCCTGCCATCGGTCCCGATGACATAGCTTGTGCGCTTGGTAAGTCCGATAGGAATGCCGACCGCCTTCAGGGCAACATCGTAGCCCTTGATGACTTCGGGGCTAGCGGCCGCAACGGCAAACTTGTCGCGGCAGGCTTCGGTGGAAAACTTCTGCAGGGTGGCGATGTCATCGTTCGACATGCCGATCACGGTGGCACCGGCGGCGGCAAAATCGGCCGATGCTTCGGCAAAGGCGTGGGCTTCGAGGGTGCAGCCCTGCGTGAAAGCCTTGGGATAGAAGTATAGCACCACCGGACCCTTCTTCAGGGCATCGGCAAGCGAGAAGGTGAACGGCTTGCCTGCAAGCGCTCCCTTGGCCACAAAGACCGGGGCCTTTGCCCCGGCGGCAAGTTCGGCGCTGGCGGGGGCAGCAATGCCAAGGGCAAGGGCGGCTGCGGCGAGGAGCGATGCTGTTCTGGTCATGGGCATTCGATACCAGAGCCATCACCACCGCGCCAATGCCTTTGAGGGCATGAACGCCCGAAAGGCGCGGCGCGCCTGTCCGGACGATCAGTAGATCCCACCCTGCTCTTCAAGGAAGCCCTGCTCTGCCGGTCCGGCATCATCGCCGCCATCCACGATGCCGCGCGCGGCGCGGGCGCGCTTGATGGCGTCGATCACCGCCTGCTTGGCGGTCAGCTCGCCTTCGCGGGCGGTGCGCCGCGGCTCAGTGTCAGGCTTGAACGCTTCCCAGATGATGGCAGCCTTGGCCACGCTGTTGTCAGGCGTTCCGCCGAAAACCCGCTTGCCCGAAACGCGGTCGATCCTGACCATTCGGATACCTTCAGGAGCCTCGAAGGGAATGCTTTTCCAGCGCGCGCGGGTTTCCTGCACGAACTGCTTGAACACCGGGGCGGCAATGCGGCCCCCCTGCGCATAGCCACCAAGGCTTCGCGGCTGGTCATAACCGATATAGACCCCGGCGATGACATCGGGCGATCCGCCGACAAACCAGACATTGGTCGGCCCGGAGGTCGTCCCGGTCTTGCCGAAAAGCGGCAGGCCGAGATCGCGCAGCGTGACTGCCGTTCCGCGAACGACCACGCCTTCGAGCATGTGAACCACCTGATAGGCCGTGCGCGGGTCCAGCACCTGCTTGCCCCCTGGCTGGAAGCGCGGCATGGGCTTGCCGTCCCATTGCGCCATGGTGCAGCCTTCGCAGCGGCGGGTGTCCGCACGCCAGATCACCTTGCCGTTGCGATCCTGCACATAGTCGATCACGCTGGGCGCATACTGGCGTCCGTGGTTGGCCAGCGCGGCATAGGCATTGACCATCTTGAGCACGGTCGTGTCGCCAGCCCCCAGCGACATTGACAGGAAGGGCGGATAATCGCCAATCCCAACGGTCTTGATGGTGCGCACGACCTTGTCCATGCCCACATCGTTGGCGACCCGGACCGTCATCAGGTTACGCGACTGTTCGAGCCCCCAGCGCATGGTATGGCTGCCCGAACCGCCCTCGTTGCCGAAGTTGCGGAAGCACTTCTCGCCCAGCGCTGCGCCCTGATAGACGCAGAACGTGCCATCCACGACCATCGAGGCCGGCGTCATCCCGTTGTCGAGCGCGGTGGCATAGACAAAAGGCTTGATCGTCGATCCCGGCTGTCGATTGGCCTGCGTTGCGCGGTTGAACGAACCAAGGCGGGCATCGAAACCGCCCTGCATCGCCAACACCCGGCCATTGCGCGGGTCTTCCACCACCATCCCGCCCGAAACTTCGGGGATCACCCGCACGGCATAGGTATCGGCACTGACCGGCGCGGCGGCGGTCACGTCGCCGGGGCGGATGGCATCGGGCAGATTGACGATCGCCGCGGTGCGGCCATCGGCAAAGCCGATCGTTCCGCTGGATCCGCTTCGTTTCAGCAGAACGCCGATGCGCCAGTTCTGATAGTTGATTCCGATGTTGCTTGTGATGAGTTCGGTCTGCCAGCGGTCGTCATCAAGGTTGATGTGCGCGATCGGCCCGTGCCAGCCGCGCCCGCCCGAATAGCGCAGCAAGGCGGTGCGCAGGGCATTCTGCGCAGCGGTCTGCATCTGCGTATCGAGCGAGGTGCGCACCCACAGCCCGCCCGCATAGACACTGTTGGGGCCGTCCTCGGCCTGCTCGCCGAACTTCTCGATGAGTTGCCGCCTCACTTCCTCCAGGAAATATCCGGCATCGGCAGTGTAGTTCTCCGCCCGGCGCGGCTTCAGGCCCAGCGGCATGGCCTTGGCCTGCGCCGCCTCCTGCGGGCTTGCCCAGCCATTGCGGACCATCTGGTCGAGCACCCAGTTGCGCCGATCGAGCGCCATCTGCTCGTTCTTGGCGCGTCCATAGCGTTCCGGGGCCTTGGGCAGGATCGCCAGAAATGCGGCTTCGTGAAGGTGCAGATCGCCCACGTCCTTGTCGAAATAGGCCCGCGCCGCGGCCTGCACGCCAAAGCTCTGCCGCCCCAGCGGGATCTCGTTCAGATAGAGTTCGAGGATCTGCTCCTTGTTCAGCACGCCTTCGATCCGGCGGGCGAGGATGATTTCCTTGAGCTTGCGCGAAATCGAATATTCGTCGCCGATCAGGATGTTCTTGGCGACCTGCTGGGTAATGGTCGATCCGCCGCGAGCACGTTCGCCCGAACCGTATTTGGTCACATAGTCGATCACCGCAGCGCCGAAGCCGAGATAATCTATGCCGCCATGGGTCCAGAAGGTCTTGTCCTCGGCGGCAAGGAAGGCATTTATCATCGGCTTGGGAAAGTCGACGAAGCGCAACTGCACGCGCCGTTCGCGGGCATAGCTCGATACGATCTCGCCATCGACGCCGCGCACCATCGTGGGCAGGGGCGGCTGATAGGTAAGGAGCTTTTCCGCCGATGGCAGGGTGCGCACCACCGTGACCCACAGCACCAGCCATGCGACAAGGAAACCGGCGATCAGGTAGCCGCCCAGCCTGAACCAGCGGCTAGTCCGCCAACGCTGCCGGAAGCCTCCGGTCAAAGCCTGCCAACTTGCCTTGCTGCCACCACGCAGGAGCCGAAACCGCGATTGCCGGGATGTGTCATCAGCCATGATGCGTCGCCTCTAGCACGGCCTCGCGCCTGCAAGCCAGCATCTTGCGGCGCATAGCTGGCAAACCCGGCAAGGACGCCACGCGCCGCAGTGGTGCAGCCTTTTTCACTACTGTGCCGTCGGGCTGGAAGCAGCCTCGACCTGATCGATCGGCGCGGCCTGTTCCTCGGCCAGAAAGATGCCGATGGCCCTGGCAAGGGCATTGGCAAAGGCGCGTCTCCACGCGGCATCGGCCATGGCCCGCGCATCATCGGCATTGCTGATGTATCCCGCCTCGACCAGCGCGGAGGGAAGGTCCAGAGATTTGAGGACGACAAACGCCGCCTCGCGCTGCGGCGTGGCGTGGAACCGGATGCGTTCGCCCGCCTCTCGCACCACCAGTTCGCCAAAGCGCAAGGATCGTGCGCGGGTTTCGCGGCGCGAAAGATCGACCAGAATCGAGGTCACCGCCTCGCCCTGATCGGCCAGACGCACGCCGTTGAGGACATCGGCGCGGTTCTCGCGGGCGGCAATGGCTTCGGCTTCGGCGTCCGATGCCTTGTCGGACAGCGTATAGACAGTCGCCCCGCGCGCCGAGGGCACCGCCGCCGCATCGGCATGGACTGACACGAAAAGATCAGCGCCCAGCCTGCGTGCGATCTGCGCGCGTTCCTGCAAGACCAGAAACCTGTCATCGTTGCGGGTAAGGGCCACACGAATGCGTCCCGTTGCCAGCAAGGCATCGCGCAGCGATCTTGCCATGGCAAGCGTGAGATCCTTTTCCCGTTCCCCGCCCGAACCGCTGGCGCCCGGATCATGACCGCCGTGCCCGGCATCGATCACGACCAGCGGACGGCTGGTGTCAGCCGGGCCTTCGATCGGAGGCAGCGGCATCTCGCCGGTGCGCCGCGACAGTTCCATGCGCACCACGTAGCGCGGCGTGATATCGGCAACACCTGTTGAAAACAGCGCCCACATGGCGGCAGCCGCCGCAACCGGGGCAGCAAAAACCGCAGCGATCAGCCCCAGATCATCCATGCCCTTGCCCCATCCCTGCCAGCCTATGCCCCGCACGCTGCTGCGTGGTCCAGCGCGAAATGATCCGCATGGTTAATGGCTTGCAGCACGATTGTTTTAATTGCCGCTTTGCATTTGCGGTGCTAGCAAACCTTTACCGGGGCGTGTCGGCGTCGGCCATGTTTGAGCATTTGCTTGCGTCCCGGACGTATTCCCGGATGGCTTGCATCCCCAATGCCGGACGGGATTGCCGATTCACCACTCCCCGCACAGGTGGACAGGGCGACCGCGGCAAAGCGGCGCCTTAATCCGCACCACAAGGTTGATGCCGTTGATGATGAGCCGTGTTCCGTTCCTGCCAAGCTGCCTCGCCGGGGCAGTTGCGGCTTGGACGCCTGACGGCACGCGCAATTCGCCGCGAATTGTCATCACAGCAGACACACACCAACCGCCGCCGGACGGCGAGCGCAGGAATGGCGCGCACTATGCGCACAGCTTCCCATGGCTCCGATCCGGCAAATCCGCATTCGTGAACACTGCCCGCTCTGGCTTTGCCGGGCGCGGCATCGTTTGCGCATACCACATGATCCGCGCCAGCCTGACAGGGGAATCCCGGCGGCGGCGCGGCTGGAGAATGAATAATGACCACGCGCATGCTTATCGATGCGCGCCACCAGGAAGAAACCAGGGTGGCGGTGCTGAAGGGCAACCGGATTGAAGAGTTCGACTTTGAATCTGCCGATCACAAGCAGATCAAGGGCAATATCTACCTCGCCAAGGTAACACGGGTAGAACCCTCGCTACAGGCAGCTTTTGTCGATTTTGGCGGAAACCGTCACGGGTTCCTCGCCTTCAGCGAGATTCACCCGGACTATTACCAGATCCCCAAGGAAGATCGCGAGGCACTGCTGGCCGAAGAAGCGGCCCATGCCGAGGAAGAAGCCGCCCTTCGCGCCGCCGAGGACGCGGAGGATGACGATTACGCCGATGGCTATGATGCCGACGGCTATGATGCCGAACAGGGCGTCACCGAGGTCGACACGTCCGAAAAGGATCAGGTGGCCACGATCGAAGGCGGCGTCGTCGAAAACGGCTTCGACCATGACGTCGAGGACGCCGAAGATACCGGCAGCTCCGCAGAGGAAGGCGAAGACGGCGAAGGCGAAGATGGCACGGGCGGGCGTCCGCGCGGGCGTCAGGGTCGTCGCCGTCAGGGGCGCAGCCAGGGCAAGGAAGCCGACGAGCTTCGCGCCAAGCGCATGGCACTGCGCCGTCGCTACAAGATCCAGGACGTCATCCAGCGCCGTCAGGTTCTGCTGGTGCAGGTGGTCAAGGAAGAACGCGGCAACAAGGGTGCCGCGCTGACCACCTATCTCAGTCTTGCCGGGCGCTACTGTGTGCTCATGCCCAATTCGAGCCATGGTGGCGGTATCAGCCGCAAGATCAGTTCGTCCGCCGACCGCAAGCGCCTCAAGTCGATCATCGCCGAACTCGAACTGCCGCGCTCGATGTCGTGCATCGTGCGCACCGCAGGCTTGCAGCGCACCAAGCCGGAGATCAAGCGCGACTTCGACTACCTCGCCCGTCTCTGGGACGAGATCCGCGAACGCACGATGAAGTCGGTCGCCCCGGCGCTCATCCATTCGGATTCCGACCTGATCAAGCGGGCGATCCGCGACATCTACAACCGCGAGATCGAGGAAGTCGTGGTCGAGGGCGAGCAGGGGTATCGCGCCGCCAAGGACTTCATGAAGCTGCTGATGCCGAGCCACGCGAAGCGGGTGAAGCAGTATGCCGATCCGGTGCCGCTGTTCCAGCGATATGGTGCCGAAGACCAGCTTACCGCGATGTATGATCCGGTGGTCCAGCTCAAGTCGGGCGGCTATCTGGTCATCAACCCGACCGAGGCGCTCGTCTCTATCGACATCAACTCCGGCCGCTCCACCAAGGAGCACGGGATCGAGCAAACGGCGGTTGCCACCAACCTTGAGGCCGCGCGCGAAATTGCCCGCCAGCTCCGCCTGCGCGACATGGCCGGGCTTGTAGTCATCGACTTCATCGACATGGAATACGGATCGAACATCCGCAAGGTCGAGAAGGCGATGAAGGAGGCGCTCAAGAACGATCGCGCCCGCATCCAGGTGGGCCGCATTTCCGGCTTCGGCCTGATGGAAATGAGCCGCCAGCGCCTGCGCACCGGCGTGCTTGAAGCCACGACCCGCGCCTGCCCGCACTGCGATGGTTCGGGTCTGGTCCGCACCGCATCGTCGGCCGGGCTCTCCGCGCTGCGTCTGATCGAGGATGAGGCCGCCAAGGGCAAGGGCAATGTCGTGTCGCTCTATGCCAGCCAGGAAGCGGCCATCTATGTGCTCAATGCCAAGCGCGCCGATCTGACCGAGATCGAGGAACGCTACGGCGTTACCGTTGAAGTGATCCCCGAAGGCGAGAACGAGGGCGCGAAGATGCGCGTGGCCTCGCGGGGGCCCAAGCCGGACTTCGTTCCCCGGTTCGAACCGATCATCGAGCCGGAGGAAGACGAAGATGTCGTGGACGAGAGCCTCGACGAGGAAATCGAGGAAGAGGAATCGCGCGCGCGTGCGCCGCGCGGCGAGAATGCCGACGAGAACGGGGAACGCAGCGATCGCCGCAAGCGCCGCAAGCGCCGCAGGGGTCGCAAGAACGACCGGCGTGACGAGGACGCCGCAAGCGAAGCCCAGCCTGCCAACGAAGATGGCGCCGATGATGCTGCTTCGGACGAGGACGGCGAAAGCGCCGAAACCCGGCAGGATCAGCAGGGTGCAGAGGACGAGAATGATCGCACGCCGCGCAAGCGTCGTCGGCGTGGTCGGCGTCGGCGCACCCCGCGCGACAACGAGGCTGCGATCTCAGAAGCTGGCGAACCCGCGGAGGTCTCCGCCGGTGAAGACGCGGCCGATGGCGGGCCGGAAGCGGCATCTTCGGATGAGCCGAAAGGCAGCGCCACTGACACCGCTCCTGCTCCCGCGGAAGCGGCCGCAGAGGGTGAAGCAGAGGCCATAGCGCCTGCGGCCAAGCCAAAGCGCACCCGCCGGAAAAAGGCCGAACCCGTGGCAGAAGCTGTGGAAGAGGCTGGGGCCGAGACTGCGCCTGCCGCGCCCGCAGTAGCCGATGAAGCCACAACAGCCGCCGATGCAGCGACTGAGGCCGGACCCGTGGCCGAAAAGCCGAAGCGGACCCGCCGCAAGAAAGTGACGGCAGCGGAAGAGCCGGTGGCCGCCGAAGCTGTCGAGGCCGCAGCCGAACCGGCAGCGCCTGCACCCGAAAAGCCCAAGCGCACCCGCAAGAAGAAGGTCGAAGCCGTTGCCGCCGATGCAGCCCCTGCCGAAACCCTGACGGCGGAAGCACCGGCCGAAGCCGCAGCGGAGCCGGTCGCCGATAGTTCGGCCGAAGCGCCTGCTCCGCAGGACACGGCTGCCGAGGCGGCAGAACAGCCCGCACCGCGCCGGGGCTGGTGGCAGCGCACTTTCGGCGCCTGAGCCGCCGCAATCCGCACCAGATGAAAAGGGGCCTTTGCCGCACAACCGGCAAAGGCCCCTTCTTCGTTTCAGCGGATGCAGCGCCTGCTTGGCTGGCCCGGTTTCAGGCGCGTTTCACCGCGCTGCCCCATTCCATCCACGCGGCCCACTTCGGCATTCCCGGCATGTATCGATGCCCTGGTGCCTCAAGCTGGAACCCCTGTTGCAGCACCGGCGCGGTAACAGGGCGAGTCAGATGGCACCCTCCCATCAGGGGAACCCAAACAGGTTCGATCCGGCGCTGCCACTTGGCGACGCCTGCATCGGGGCTGAGACCGTGTTCAAGGAACAGCAAGGTTCCCTTTGGTTTGAGAATGCGATGCAGTTCGCGCATGACCTGGGCCGGATCGTTTACCGAACACAGCGTGTAGGTGCAGACCACCGTATCGAAACTTTCGTCGGGAAAGGGAATATCCTCACCCACGCCTGCCCGCAGATCAGCCTGCCAGCCCTTTCGCGCGGCGGCCTCGCGCGCATAGTCAAGCAGCTTGTCCGAAGGGTCCAGCCCGGCAAACCCGGTTACGCGCGCCGGATCATAGAACTGCTGGTTGAGACCCCCACCACAACCCAGTTCGAACACCCGTCCCTGCGCCTGCGGCACAATGCCCGCGCGCAGTTCCATGATCGCAGGCGATGCACAAGCGCATTTGATGATGCGCGGAACCACCTTTTCATCCCAGAATGCCTTCAAACCCACGACCCTCTCCTCCTTGTTCCGGCCTTCATCAATGCTTTGACGGCTGATGCCAATCAATCGTGGCCCCGCTGCCGTTTCATACCGTGGCGCGCCCAAGATGGCTTGCGCCGCGGATCTGGAACTGGGAATACTGCAATGCACAAGGGTTCTTGCAACTTGTCACTTTGGCGGCAATGATTGGCACGCGCCGCGTTTATGCCCGCCCCCGCCTGCAATTTCAGCGGAACTTTTCGTTCATGCCCGCCTGCCCTGCTCCCGCCTGCCCTACCCCCGTTTTCCCTGCGACCGCTTGTCCCGCGCCTACCTGCCCCGCACATACCCCGCTGGTCCGGACAGTGCTTGTCGCGACTGTGCTTTTGGCGTGGCCAGCCTGCGCCCATGCACAGGCTGCACAGGCCGCACCGTCCCCTCAGGCACTCGCACCAGCGTCCGTCCTGCCGGATGCCGTCGCTGTGATGATCGACACGGCCCTTGCCTCGCCCGACAAGGCAGAAGCCGACGCCGTCATCCGCACTGCCAAGCGCGCGCTTCCCGATTTTGAAGCTGCGATCGACGCGCACGTCGCGCAGTGGTCGGCAGTTCGGCAAGCGGCGATCATGCCTTCCTCACCTGCGGCTGCGGCAGCAGCTCCTGCGCCAGAGAATAGGCAGGATGCGGCTGCGCAAGCGGCGGGACCAGCGCTGGCTGAGACGCTCAAGTGGACGGGAGAAGGCGAAGTCGGGGCCTTCGTGAATACCGGCAATGCACCGGGCATAGGACTGGTGGGCGCATTCAAGCTGCGCGTCGAAGGCGAAAACTGGCGCGTCGCGACCAATGCCCGCGCCGATTATCAGGAAACCGCCGGTCTGGTGACGCGTGAACAGTATCGTTTCTCGGCCGAACCGAACTACAAGTTCAACGACCGAAGCTATGTTTTCGGGCTGGGCCAATATGAGAAGGACCGCTTTCAGGGTTTTGCATCGCGCTACAGCCTTTCAGGTGGCCTTGGATACAACCTGCTCAATGGCAAGGACAACCGCCTGAGCATCAAGGCGGGGCCAACCTGGCGCGTGACCGAGCCGGTTCAGGCCGAAAGGACATCCGTTGTCGCCGGCCTTGCCTCGCTGGAAGCCAAGATCAAGTTGAGCGAGACCCTTCAGTTCAGTCAGGATGCCAACGCCTATGTCGATGGCGAAGGCAGCACGTTCTATACTTTGGCCGCACTCGATTCGCGCCTGATCGGAAAGCTTAAGGCACGGCTTTCCTACATGATCCAACACGAAACTTCACCGGAACTTGGACGACTTGGGACCGATACGACCAGCCGGCTGACTTTGGTCTATGGCTTCTGAACTGAAAAGGTTGAAAGCCTTGTAGCCGATCTGCCTCAACTGTGTTGTATTTGTGCCTGGTCACAGATGACAGTAAGGGGTGTTCGATGCGAGGACGATTTGCGAGGCACGTTTGCCTTCACGCCGCATGCATGGCTACAATGCTGTCAGGATTTGCCTTTGCGCAGACAGACGGCGAAGGCTGCCAGCGACAGTATGAGCAGCAATCACGCGCCGTTTGCGATGCGCCGGTGCGTGCCAGATATCGTGATCGCTGTCTGGCCTCGCTTGCCCAACATCGTGATCGCTGTCTCGCGAACCAGCGTTTGCGAGCTGAAAGAACAGAAGCGCGCAAGCAGCGCTACGAAGAGGCGAAGGAGCGGGCAAGCGCGCGGCGGATTCCATCGAACTGAGGGCCCGCCGAATCAAGTCAGCCACTGATTCCGCAGCGCAATTGCGTGAGGACTGCCTATTGATACGATAGTGCCGAAATCAGGCAGCCTTTGTTCCAGGCGCGTATCTGTTCATCAGATTGTAGGCGCGCTCATACCACTTGCTGCCGGGGTAGTTCGCGCCAAGCACAGCCGCCGCCTTCTGCGCTTCTGCCGGCAAGCCAAGCGAAAGGTAGCTTTCGACCAGACGGTAGAGGGCTTCGGGAGCGTGGCTGGTGGTCTGGTATTTCTCCGCAACCGTGCGGAACCGCAGCGTTCCGGCAAGCCACTTGCCGCTGCGCTGGTAAAGACGGCCGATCTCCATTTCCTTGCCTGCAAGGTGGTCGTTGATAAGGTCAATCTTAAGGCGCGCATCGGCGGCATAATCGGTATTCGGATAGCGGCGCACCAGCTCGTTCATCGCGGTAAGCGCCTGCTGCGTGATCTTCTGGTCACGGGTCACGTCCGAGATCTGCTCGTAATAGCACAGCGCGATCAGATAATAGGCGTATGGCGCGTCCTTGTTGCCGGGGTGGATCGACAGGAAACGCTGCGCCGATTGCACCGACTTGGAATAATCACGCGAGACGTAATAGCTGAACGCGCTCATCAGCTGGGCACGGCGCGCCCACGGCGAATAGGGATGCTGACGCTCGACCTCATCGAAAAGGGCCGCGGCCTGCTTTGCATCGCCGCGATCGAGGCGATCCTTGGCGGCGGTGTAGAGCGTATCCACATCGCGCGCGACATAGGCCACGTCCTTCTTCTTGTTGCCGCCACCGGCGCAGCCCGCAGTCAGCCCCATGGCAGCGGTGGCAAGGGCGAGAACGGCGAGGCGCAGCGGCGCGCGCGAGGCATTGGCGATCATGTCCGCCCTATAACCAGCGCATGTGTGAACGCCAAGTGAAGTATGCGCCCTGACAGAAGATCGCCGCAGTTCACTGTGCGTCGAACGGCGGCTCCACCGCGATCGGATCGGCCAGAGTGATCGTATCGAGGATGGCCGCGGTCTCGTCGCGCAATTGCAGCATCAGCCCGCGCAGGCGGCATTCGGCCTCAGGCAGGCAATTGGTGCAATGTTCATAGGCATTGCGGCTGGCGCACGGGACCAGCGCAAGGCTGCCGCGCGTCAGACGAATAATGTCGCCATAGCGGATATCGACCGGCGGAACGCCAAGTTCATAGCCCCCATCGCGCCCACGGTGCGAAATGACGATCCCCTCGCGCGCCATTTCGGACAGGATGACCGTCAGAAACTTGCGCGGGATGTTCTGCGCCTTCGCGATATCGTCAAGCCGCACCGAGCCTTGGCCGTAGTGATCGGCCAGATGCTGCAAGGCCCTGATCGTATATCGCGTCTTCTGCGAAAGCATGGCGCAGAAATGGACGCTCCAGCGCCAATGTCAACGGACTTGGTAGAATTACCGGCAACGGAGTGAAGTTTTGCAACCTCACATTATCGCCAAAGCGTCCCTCAACGGGCGGATTGCTCCAGAAAGGCAATCAGATCGGCCCTGTCCTGACCGTTTGCCATTGGCGGATAGGCCATGCGGTTTCCGGGGACGTAGCGCGCTGGCGCGGCCAGATAGGCATCGAGCGTGGCAGCGTTCCAGACCACGGCCTTGTCCTTCATCGCCTGTGAATAGACGAAGCCCGGCGCCGTGCCCGACGTGCGGCCGATGATCCCTTTCAGGGACGGACCAAGCCGGTTCGCGCCTGTGCTCAGATCATGGCACGCAGCGCAGCGGGCAAAGACTGTCCGCCCCCGCGCAGGATCGCCCTTGGCGGGCGTCACCGCGGGGGCAGCCCCCTGCGCAAAAGCGGTTCCTGTAATGGCAACCACGGCAGCAGTAACGAGGGCCAGGCGCATCATCGATCAAATCCTTCAAGCTGCGGCGATAGATAAGCGCCGCCCCCTGTCGCAGGGCTTAACCGGCCGGTGCCAGCCGACGGCATCACGCTTCGAGCGGGGCAGTGGTCAACCCCAAGGCCGGAATACCGACCGACCGCCTTCCTCCGTAATCGGTTCTGAAGACGATAAGGTTGTTCTTTTCCAGATGTTCGAGCAACCGCCGGATGCGCCCGGAAGATCGGGTTCCGTAGATTTCGGCAAGGCGTTCATCATCCGGGCATGGCGCGCCTTCGATTGCTGCGCGGGCCAGCAGCAGAAACGGGGCGAGCACGTCATCGGGCACATCGCGCGCGATACGCAGCAAATCCTGCCAGCGCGGGTCCGCATCATCGGCAATGCCGGCCACGGCCATGGCGAAGCGTCGCCGGAAAGTGGCGAGGTCCATGCCCGGAAGGATGCGCAGCATGCGGCAACGCACGGTAAAATCCTGATAGAGCTGCGCCGCCGGCTGAAAGGTGCATTCCGGCTCCTGCGCCATGTCCGCAAGGATCCCGGCTATGCTGGCGGCGGTTTCGTCGGCTTCGAACAGGCTTGGCGCAACCGGCGGTTCCACCTTTTCGGCAGCGGGCACAAACCCTTCGATCTGGCCGATCAGTTCCTCGCTTGCCGCCTGCGAGGCTGGCCGCGCTGCGGCTGGCGGCTCTGCGGCGCGCGGCATCGGCTCCATCGCCAGCGGTTCGGCCAGCAGCAGCGATTCCATGTCTGCCCCGGCAGCTTCGGGCAGCGGCATCAGGCCCTGCACCACATTGCGCGCGCGGGTTTTCACATCGGCGATGCGCACCCCCACCGGGCGGCGCGCGATGGCAGGACCAAGCCCCAGAAAATGCCCGCGTTCAAGATCGCGGATCGCTTCCGCCTGCCGCCGCTCCATGCCCAGCAGATCGGCGGCGCGCACCATGTCAATATCAAGGAAGGTGCGGCCCATGAGGAAGTTCGAGGCTTCGGCCGCCACGTTCTTGGCCAGCTTGGCAAGACGCTGGGTGGCAATCACGCCTGCCAGCCCGCGCTTGCGCCCCCGGCACATCAGGTTGGTCATGGCCGAAAGGCTGAGGCGGCGCACTTCGTCCGATACGTCACCGGCAGCAGCAGGCGCGAACATCTGCGCCTCGTCCACCACCACCAGCGCGGGATACCATTCCTCGCGCGGGGCATCGAACAAAGTGTTGAGAAACACAGCGGCGCAGCGCATCTGCGCTTCAAGTTCCAGCCCGTCGAGCGCGAGCACCACCGAGGCACGGTGCTTGCGGATGCGCGCGGCCAGCTTGGCAATTTCCGTTCCGTCATAGGCGGCCCCATCGACAACCACATGGCCAAACGGCTCTGCCAGTGAAACGAAATCGCCCTCAGGATCGATCACGACCTGCTGGACGATGCCCGCGCTCTCTTCCAGCAGGCGGCGCAGCAGGTGCGACTTGCCCGACCCGCTGTTGCCCTGCACCAGCAGGCGGGTGGCAAGCAGTTCCTCGACGTCGATCCTGACAGGGGCGCCGGAACGGTCGGCACCGATGACGATAGTTGCGCTCACGAGCTGTCTCTGGCGAAGCGCATCACAACACGCAAGCCCGCGCCGCACCTGTTTCCCCCGCCTTGTGCGCACGCAAACGGCGGCGCAGCCATTGGCTGCGCCGCCGCCCTGCACCGGCTGAAGCGCTGGACTTGCCCCGACCTTGGCCGGGGATGCCTCAGCCGTGACGGATCAGGTGATCGAAGGCGGAAAGCGCGGCCTTCGATCCTTCGCCCATGGCAATGATGATCTGCTTGTAAGGCACCGTGGTGGCATCACCGGCAGCAAAGATGCCGGGAATGCTGGTTGCGCCGCGCGCATCGATCTCGATCTCGCCGCGGCCGCTGAGCGCCACGGTTCCCTTCAGCCACTCGGTATTGGGGACAAGGCCGATCTGCACGAAGATGCCTTCGAGTTCGATGGTGTGGACTTCCTCACTCTGGCGGTCCTTGTAAACCAGACCCGTAACGCGGCTTCCGTCGCCCAGCACTTCGGTCGTCAGGGCCGAGGTGATGATGGTGACATTGGGAAGCGAGCGCAGCTTGTCTTGCAGCACCGCATCGGCGCGAAGCTGGCTGTCGAACTCGATCAGCGTCACATGCGCCACGATCCCGGCCAGGTCGATGGCCGCCTCGACACCCGAATTGCCGCCGCCGATCACCGCCGTGCGCTTGCCCTTGAACAGGGGGCCATCGCAGTGCGGGCAATAGGCCACACCCTTGTTGCGATACGCCTCTTCGCCGGGCACGCCCATCTGGCGCCAGCGCGCGCCGGTGGAGAGGATCAGCGTCTTCGCCTTCAGGCTTGCGCCGTTTTCCAGACGGATCTCGTGAAGCCCATCGGCTCCTGCTGGCACCAGCGACGTGGCCGTCTGGAGGTTCATGACGTCGACGTCGTAATCCTTCACATGCGCTTCAAGCTGTGCAACCAGCTTCGGTCCTTCGGTGTGCTGCACCGAAATGAAGTTCTCGATGCCCATGGTGTCGAGCACCTGCCCCCCGAAGCGTTCGGCCACCACGCCGGTGCGGATGCCCTTGCGCGCGGCATAGATGGCGGCAGCAGCGCCGGCAGGCCCGCCCCCGACCACGAGAACGTCGAAAGGAGCCTTGGCGGCGATTTTCTCCGCTGCCCGTGCCGAAGCGTTGGTGTCCAGCTTTGCCACGATCTGCGTCAGATCCATGCGGCCCGAACCGAAGGGCTGGCCATTTAGGAACACCGTGGGGACGGCCATGATCTGGCGCCGCTCGACTTCGTCCTTGAACAGCGCGCCGTCGATGGCAACGTGGGTCACGTTGGGGTTGAGTGCGGCCATGATGTTCAGCGCCTGCACCACGTCCGGGCAGTTCTGGCAGGTGAGCGAGAAGAACGTCTCGAAGTGCAGAGGCCCTTCAAGGCTGCGCACCTGTTCGAGCAATTCGGCATCTTCCTTGGGCGGATGGCCGCCCACGTGCAGCAGCGCCAGAATGAGCGAGGTGAACTCGTGCCCCATCGGCAGCCCGGCAAAGACCGCCTCGGCGCGGCCTTCGTCGGCGCGGATGGCGAAGCTGGGAACGCGGGCATCCGTTCCGTCGAAACGGGTCGTCACCTGCGCTGACTGCGCGGCAATTTCCTCGATCAGCGAACGCAGCTCGGCCGACTTTGCACTGTCGTCGAGCGTTGCGACCAGTTCGATCGGACGACGCAGGTTGCCAAGATAAGCCTTGAGCTGGGCAGTGGTGGCGGAATCGAGAACGGGCATGACAGGAACCTTTCGGGCAGACGGACCCGCGCGTCACCGCATGGTCGGCGCACGGGGGATCAACCGGGACATGAACGGGATCAGGTGGCGTGGAAACCGGCGGGCCGCCCGTCAGCGGCGCGGCCCATCCGGAAGAAAGGGCAGGATGTTCAGCTCCACGCGGCGAACATCCTGCCGCAAGGCATCAGATCTTGCCAACGAGGTCGATCGACGGGGCGAGCGTTGCCGCGCCTTCTTCCCACTTGGCCGGGCAGACCTGGCCGGGGTTTTCGCGCCAGTACTTGGCGGCCTTGATCTTGCGCAGCAGTTCGGCGGCATTGCGGCCCACGCCTTCGGGGGTGATTTCCACAAGCTGGATCGTGCCGTCGGGATCGGTCACAAAGGTGCCGCGGTCAGCAAGGCCCACGCCTTCGCGCAGAATGCCGAAATTGTTGGAAATGGTGTGGTTCTGATCGCCCAGCATGTAGTAGTTGATCTTGCCGATGGCGGGCGAGGCATCCGCCCACGCCTTGTGGCAGAAGTGCGTGTCGGTCGACACCGAATAGACTTCCACGCCCATGGCCTGAAGCTCGCCATAGATGTTGGCGAGGTCTTCCAGCTCGGTCGGGCAGACGAAGGTGAAGTCAGCCGGGTAGAAGAAGAACACGCCCCACTTGCCCACAACGTCAGCATCGCTGACATCCACGAACTTGCCCTGGTGGTAGGCGGTGGCCTGGAACGGCTTCAGCTTGGTTCCGACAATCGACATTGTGCTCTTATCCTTCTCTAGGTGGATGGGTGAACCGGATTACGCGGGCTCAGGTAGTGCATCGGCAGCGGATTTTCCAATGAGCAATTCCGCCTTCATTGATTGAGCGTGTCGATCAATAGAGGCATTTTGATTCCGCTTCTCCATGAAAAATCGGCCATGACCTTTCGGGCAGGGAGGGCAGCGCCCGGCGAAACGCCCCGGCAGAGGCTGACTTCGCCGCAAGATGCAATTTTCGCACCACCCCTTTCGCTTTCTGCACTTGAAATCCTGCGCGCCTTCAACCAAGTGACGCCTAACAACAGAACGGCATCGTTCAATTAAGGCGAATGGACCCCCGATGGCTGCCCCGACCGCTTCAGACACAGGCGAAACCGAAGACCGCCGCAGCAGGACAATCGGACGCATCGCGCTTGGCGTGATTGGCGCAGGCGCCCTTTATGGCGCATGGGCGCTCTACGATTACCAGACGAACGGCCGCTATTTGCAGGAAACCGATGACGCCTATGTGAAGGCCGATGCCGTCACGATCAGCTCAAAGCTTCCGGGCTACGTCAGGACGGTTGCCGCGCACGACAATCAGGTGGTGGCAAAGGGCGCCTTGCTGGTAGAGATCGACCCGACCGACTACGCCACACGGCTGGCCCAGTCGTCTGCGCAGGTCGATGTCGCAAAAGCCAGCGAGGCAGCGGCGAACGCGGCCATTGCCGAGGCGCAATCGGCCGTCGGTCAGGCTGGCGCCGCGCTGGCCGCGGCCGAGCGCGACCTTGCCTATCTCGACGGCGAAGTTGCCCGGATGCGCCCGCTCGTAGCCAGCGGGGCCGAACCGGCGCAGGCATTCGCGCAGCTCAGTGCCAATCGTGACAAGGCGCAAGCCGATGTGGCGGCCAAGCGCGCCACCCTTGCCGCCGCCCGTGACCGTGTGGCCAGCGCCCGCGCGCAGGCCGGGCAGACGGCCGCGCAGATCAAGGCCGCTCTGGCCCAGCGCGACGCGGCTGATGTCGATCTGGCCACGACCCGCATTGCCGCACCCATTGCCGGCAAGGTCGGTAATGCCACGGTGCGCGTCGGACAGTTCGTCCAGCCGGGCCAGCGTCTGATGACGCTGGTTCCGACCGACGCCGTCTATGTCGAGGCCAATTTCAAGGAAACCCAGATTGGCCTGATGCGCCCAGGCCAGCCGGTCCGGGTTCAGGTGGATGCGCTGCCCGATGTCGATTTCAGGGGCACGGTGGAGAGCATAACGCCGGGAACGGGCGCCAACTTCTCGCTCATCCCGCCGCAGAACGCCACGGGCAACTTCACCAAGATCGTGCAGCGTGTGCCGGTGCGCATCCGCATCAATGCCGGCCCGGAATCGCGCAAGGTGCTGGTGCCCGGCCTCTCGCTGACGGTGGAAGTCGATACAAGGGCGGCCAAGTCCGCGATCAAGGCGATCCGCGACGAACAGGACCGGGTCTCGTCAAGGTGAGCGCAGACGCCCTTCCTGCGGCGGCCGCGCCACCCCCGGTTCCGCCTGCTGCGCCACCGCGTTCTGCCGGCAAGGCAGACCTCACCGCATGGCTGGGCGTCGCTGCGGGTGCCATCGGCTCGCTCATGGCCACGCTCGACATTTCGATCGTCAATGCTTCGCTGCCAACGATTCAGGGCGAAATCGGCGCATCCGCCACCGAAGGGACATGGATCGCCACGGCCTATCTCGTGGCCGAGATCATCATCATTCCACTGACCGGCTGGCTTGAACGCGTCTTCGGCCTGCGCCGCTTCCTGATGATCGCGACGACGCTGTTCACCGCGTTCTCGATTGTCTGCGGCCTTGCCGATTCGCTGCTCATGATGATTCTGGGCCGTGTCGGGCAGGGTTTCACGGCGGGAGCAATGATCCCGACCGCGCTGACCATCATCGCCACGCGCCTGCCGCCCAGACAGCAGCCTATCGGGACGTCGCTGTTTGGCCTTACCGTCATCATGGGGCCGGTGCTCGGTCCGCTCGTGGGTGGGTGGCTGACCGAGAACCTGAGCTGGCACTATGCCTTCTTCGTCAACATCCCTATCAGCCTGCTGCTGATGACCCTGCTTCTCATCGGCCTTCCCAAAGGCCAGATGAAGCTGTCGGAACTGGTGAATGCAGACTGGCTCGGCGTTGTCGGCCTCATCCTTGGTCTTGGTGGCATCACGGTGGTGCTTGAGGAAGGGCACCGCGAACAGTGGTTCGAATCCGCCTTGATCTGGCAGTTGAGCGGCGTGACCCTCCTTGGCTTCCTGCTGGTGGGGCTTGGGCAGGTCTATGCCCGGCGCCCGGTCATAAAGCTGGCCTTGCTGCGCAAGCGCGAATTTTCGGCCGTGTTCATCCTCGCCCTGGTTCTCGGCGCGGTGATGTTCGGAACGGCCTATGTGATCCCGCAGTTTCTTGCTGCAATCGCTGGCTATAATGCCATGCAGGCCGGGAAGATCGTCTTTCTTTCGGGCATTCCGGCGATGATGATGATGCCGCTGTTCCCCATTCTCATCACGCGCGTCGATCTGAGGATCATCGTGGGCATCGGCGTCGGTCTTCTGGCGATTTCGTGCGCGCTCGACATCAATCTTACCGCCGAGGCGCGCGGTGATGATTTCGTGATGACCCAGCTTCTGCGGGGACTTGGCACGGTATTCTGCATGATGTTCCTGAACCAGGCCGCGATCAGTTCGGTCCCGCGCGAGGATGCGGGCGATGCTGCCGGTCTGTTCAACGCCGGTCGGAACCTTGGCGGCTCCATCGGCCTTGCCCTTCTTGCCACCCTTCAGGACGAGCGCTGGGAGATGCACCGCTGGAATATCCACAGCAGCCTCAAGGCCAATGACCCCGCGATACAGGACTGGCTCGGCCAGCAGGCTGCGAACTTCGGCGGTGGGCCGGAAGGACTGGAGGCGGCATTCCGCTCGATTGACGGACAGGTTCTGCGCGATGCGCTGGTCATGTCGTTCAATGATGATTTCCTCGCCCTCACGATCGGCATCCTGATCGTCTGGCCACTCGTCCTGCTGCTTCGTCCCCTGCCCAAGGGCTACCACGCAAAGGCCGCGCACTGATGTTTTCCCTGTCCCGCCGCTTTGTGTCCGCTGCATTGACAGCCGCCCTGCTCTCAGGCTGCGCGACTGTCGGCCCTGACTTTGCCGGAGCGCCCGACGCCGCGCCGCAAGCTGCCGCGCGCGGAGCCTTCCTGCGGGCGGATGCCGGCGCATTCCCCAAGACCGCGCCCGACGCCGGCGCCCGCTGGTGGGAAGCGCTTGCCGATCCGCAGCTCGACCGGTTGATCGAGCGCGGCCTTTCCGGATCGCCCGATCTTGTCGCCGCGAATGCCCGCGTGGCTCAGGCCCGCGCCACGCTGGCCGCCACGCGCACAGCGGTTCTGCCCACGATCAATACCTCGTTTGCCGCACCCTATCTCAACGTGCCCGGCAATATCGCGGGCGGAAACGGCGGCGGACGCGACGAGATCAACGCGTTCAATCTGGGTTTCGATGCGTCGTGGGAAATCGATCTGTTCGGCGGCACCCGGCGCAAGCTGGAAGCCGCCAAGGCCCGCGCCGAACAGGCGGAAGCGGCAGCGGCCGATGCCCGTGTCACCCTGTCGGCAGAGATTGCCCGCGCCTATGTCGGCCTCAGGGCACGGCAGGCACTGGCCGCGCTTCAGCGCCAGCAGGCCGGGATCGACCGGGAACTGGCTGCGCTTGCCCAGCAGCGCTTTGCCGCCGGAATGACCGGTGAGCAGCCGGTCAATGCGGCAAGGGCACGCGCCCTTGCCACCGAGGCAGACCTTGCCCAGAGCGAGGCCGAAATCAGGGTGCTGGCCGATCAAGTGGCTGTGCTTACCGGTCAGGAACCCGGCACGCTTGACGAACCGCTCGCAGGCGACGGAGCAATTCCGTTGCCGCCGGCGCAGGTTGCCATCGGCGATCCCGCGCAAATGCTGCGCCAGCGCCCCGATATCCGCATCGCCGAACGCAAACTTGCTGCCGCCAGTGCAGATATCGGCGCACGCATGGCTGACCGCTTCCCCAAGATCACTTTCCTTGGCCTGCTTGGTCTTGGCGGGCAGGATATCGGCGATGTGCTGGATCCGGGCGGCATTGTTGGCATTGCGCTGCCCCAGATCAAGTGGACCCTGTTCGATGGCGGGCGCGCCAATCGTCAGGTGGAAGCGGCACGCAGCGCCTATGCAGAAGCCGAAGCGAACTACCGATCCGCCGTTCTAGCCGCCCTGCAAGACGCCGAGAGCGCGCTTGGGCGCTTTGGTGCAAGGCGTATCGGGTTTGGCAAAGCGGTGGACGCCGAAGCGCGTGCGCGCAAGACACTTGGCCTGCAATCGCAGAGGCTTGCAGCCGGGACGGTGGCGCGCCCCGCCGCGCTTGAGGCGGAGCGCGAGGCGATCGAGGCCGCCAAGGCCGCTGCATCCGCGCGGGCCGAACTGACAACCGCGTTCATCGCGGTGGAAAAGGCTCTCGGCCTTGGCTGGATGACTGACGATCACACGCCCGGTCCTGGCGCACCCGGAGCCAATAAATGAAACGATTTCGCCCCATTTATACCCTATTGACACCCTGCGGCATTAAGGCACTCTTTCCCCGCAAGAACTCGCTGAGACGAGGAGATGGGACGGATGCGCTGGATCGCCGATGCGGGAATGCGTTTTTGGCAGGCTTACCGGGAAGGGCTGGAAATGTCCTGCCCTCTGCACAACAGCATGGCCGAAGCCATGGCGGATCGTATGGTAGCGCCAACCCCGTGCGAGCGGGATCGCAACCATGACGCAGCCGCTCTCGCCGCAGCAACCGGAAGCCAGACAGTCCACTGAGACATCTTCGTCCGCGG
This sequence comes from Novosphingobium meiothermophilum, assembly GCF_003171715.1. Classification (GTDB taxonomy): domain Bacteria; phylum Pseudomonadota; class Alphaproteobacteria; order Sphingomonadales; family Sphingomonadaceae; genus Novosphingobium; species Novosphingobium meiothermophilum. The sequence continues at coordinate 855,027 of NZ_QGHL01000007.1, forward strand.
GCGCGCATTCCGGCTGCGGCGACGTATTGAGCGAACAATCGGGAAGCGCGCGGGTCCGGCGCGGCCGCCCGTCGCTTGAAGAGGCCAGACAACTCCCGTCACGCATTCTGGATGCCGCCTGGCAAGTGCTTTGCCAGTCCGGCTTTGAGGCATTCACTTTCGACCGGCTCGCCCGCCACGCCCGCATTGGCAAGGCGACCATCTATGCCCGCTTTTCCGGCAAGCGCGAACTTCTTGAAGCCCTGCTGGCCCGCAAGCTGGAAGAGCGCAGTCTGCGCATCATGGCAATCGGTGCCGGGCTGCCCTTGCAGGAGGCGTTCTGCATGCGCGCCGCCGCCATAATGGACGTTCTGCATTCGCACGAAGGCCAGATGATGGAGCGTCTGGTCGACTGGTGCGATCAGGAGTTCGGCGATGCCGAACACAGTTACCGTCAGGCCATGTATGCCGACGCGATTGAAAATGTCTCGGCCGAACTTGGCGTGATTGCCCGGCAACAGGGACTGACCATCAACGACCCCGGCCTTGCCGCGCGTTTCTGGATCGAGGGCGTTCTGGGCCATGTGCGCATGGTTGGTGCCTCGCGTCCGCCCCTGCCTGCCGAAACACAGGCTTGGGCGCGCGCCTATTCGGATTTCTTCTTTGCCGGGCTGCGCAATGCGGCCAGTATCACGGACCGCGTCGCACCGCGCTGAACCGGAAATCGACCGCCACGGCATCCTTCAGCTGATCGGTGGCAGACCATTCCGCTTCGCCCACGCCAAAATCCAGCCGCTGCAATCGGGCTTGCCCAGTGGCGAAGGCCCTGTCCCCGTCGATGCGCAAGGCAAAGCTGAGCGTGAGCGGCCGACTGCGCCCATGGAGCGACAGCGTGCCTTCGGCGGCATAGCGCCCTTCGCCGGTCTGGCGGATGGCCCGGCTCGCGAACTCGGCCCTGGGATAGCTGCCGATGCCGAAGAAACTGTCGCTTCTGAGCATGTCATCGCGCTGCGCATCGCCGCTTTCGACCGAAGCCAGATCGATGGTCGCGCGGATGGTCGAGCCTTTGAGATCGGCCGGATCGAACATGATCGTCGCCTCCCAGCGCTTGAACGTCCCGGCAATCGCCTCATTGCCATAGTCGGACGTAAAGCCCAGCCGCCCGCCGGGCTGCACGGACCATGGCACTGCCCTGGCGGGCTCTGCGGCCGTCTGCGCGCTTTCATCGGGTGCCGGGGCGTCGGTCTGATCTGCGCGCGCCCCCATGCTCTCCGGCGCGGCGCCCTCGTCCGACGCCTCGCTGGCAAGAGCCATGCTTGCCGGTTCGGACAGGCTTGCTGCGGGCGCAGCGGGCGGGCGGGGCGCAAAGCTCATCCCACGTCCAGCGACAAGCGCGGCAATGCCCGCAAGCAAGGCCAGAGCCGCCACTGCGCTGGTTGCCCGGCGCGACGCGCCGAATGCTGCGGGCAGCATCCTTCCGATCACGTCCTCGCGCCGGATGTGATGATAGAGCGCTCCGCCAACATGCAGCACGACCAGCCCCAGCGTTACGGGGCCAAGCAGGCCATGAAGCGCTTCGGCCGGTTCGTGCCAGCCCTGCCCCAGCGGCAGATCGGGCCATGGCACCCGGCCGAAGAGCATTGTCTTGAGCCGCACTTGCGCCGTGGAGACAATGATCCACCCGGTCAGCGGCCCACCAATCATCACCGCATAGAGCAGACCGTGAACCGCGCTGGCCGCCCGCATCTGCAACGGGTTGCCGGGCACCGGCGCAGGCCGCGCCAGCGCAAGCCGCACCCCCAGCCTGCCGATGCTCAACAACAGGATCAGAATGCCAACGGATTTGTGGAACTGGTATCCGGCAAACTGCGCCGCGCCCTTGGGCAAATGCTCCAGCGCACTGCCCAGCCCCACCTGAAACAGCAGGACAAAAGCAAGCGCCCAATGCAGGACAATGGCCAGCGCACTATAGCGTGAAGGCTGCAACACCAGGATCGCTCCGCTCCTTTGAAACCTTGCCGAAAGTCTGCCCGAAGGCAGAAATCCGTCCCAGGCCGGATCGCCGGCATGACCAGCGTCATACCAGCGTCGATGAATGTGCGGTATGCCCCCTTAAGCCGTAGCTGCAAATCACCATATCGACCGCATCAAGAACCAACCCGGAGACAATCATGTCGAGAAGCCCCTGGCAGCACCACCGCAGCGCCTCCGTTGCCGATGATATCGACTTCGAGATCAAGGGACACGAACTGCAATTCGTCGAGATTGAGCTTGATCCGGGCGAAAGCGCCGTGGCCGAAGCGGGCGCCATGGTGTGGAAGGATGCCGCCGTGGGCATGACCACGGTCTTCGGTGATGGCAGCGCAAACGATCAGGCAGGCTTCATGGGCAAGCTTCTGGGCGCAGGCAAGCGGCTCGTCACCGGCGAGAGCCTGTTCACCACGGTGTTCACCCACAACGGCCACGGCAAGGCGCGCGTAGCCTTTGCTGCGCCCACGCCGGGAGAAATCCTTCCGGTCAAGCTCTCAGACATTGGCGGCACGCTGATCTGCCAGAAGGACAGCTTCCTTGCTGCCGCGCGCGGCGTGTCCATCAGCGTTGCGCTTCAGCGCCGGGTCATGACCGGCCTGTTCGGCGGCGAAGGCTTCATCATGCAGAAGCTTGAAGGCGATGGCTGGGTATTCGTGCAGATGGGCGGGACACTCGCCGTGCGGGATCTGGCGCCGGGCGAGGAACTCCACGTGGATACCGGATGCCTTGCCGCCTACACGCCGTCAGTCGATTTTGACCTTGTTACCCCCGGCGGGGTGAAGTCGGTCCTGTTCGGCGGCGAAGGGCTGTTCTTCGCCAGGCTGCGCGGCCCCGGCAAGGTCTGGATCCAGTCGCTGCCCTTCTCGCGTCTTGCCGGGCGGATGCTTGCCGCTGCCATGCCTTATGGGGGGCAGAACCGCGGCGAAGGCTCCGTGCTAGGAAGCCTCGGCGATTTCATCGGCGGCAATCGCTGAAATTGGAACTGATGGCGCCGTTCCGGCTTGCGCACACAACAATCTGCCCTAACGCGGCACCGAGCTTATCTCCGCAGGTAAGCGATCAGGAGGACGCCACAAGACGGAGGTTGGGCCGGGTCTTCATCGGGAAAGCGCGGTCATGCGCTTCGCCCTCGATGGAGGCCCGAAGACAATCGACCGCCATGGCCAGATGCAGAGCGGCCATCGCCGCGCCGTGACGGTCAAGATCATCGAGCGCCCCCGCAAGGGTCTCGAAAACTTCTGCGAGTGGCTTTGCTGCGACCTGCATCACCATGTTCATCCTGCCTTTTGGCATCTTGGGACTGGCGCAGCGTCAATTGCGCTGTCCGCCTTCCAAGTCCGTTCCTGCGCCGTGTGGTAGCCAAAATTGCCGCGTCAGGAAGCGAAGAATGCACCGGATATGATGAAACCCTGCGACCGGAAACAAAGCCGGTTCAGCGGATTTTGACAATATTACTTACTTCACTGACAGTTACGGGGTCCTCACGTCCGACCGGCAATGAAACAGCACGGGCCTGAAGCGGTTCAGAAATCTGCTCCGAATTGAGCAAACCACCCAAATGTTCTGCACCAACTTGCCGACTCTGCCCGTCGCGAATCATGACGCGATGAGATGAAGGGAAGCACAAGCTGAGTCAAAAGGACAAAAATCAAGATTGCAGATCGATTCGTTACGTAACGAAATCTCCCCCCACATCAGCATTAACCTTCAAATCATAGCCGCCCCTTCCCCAATTCAATCATTGTCGTGCGATACAGCTGCGGCACGGACCATCGAGAGCAGAAACCTCGCCCGCCGGATCACCGCTGGGCATAAAGCTCGCGGAGCGATGCAGGCGCGCCGCAGCGCCGTATTGCAGTTGCGACATGGCGCTTGCGCTCGGCCACCAGCGAGGCGTCTGTCAGCGCGAAGCGCCGCTCGCGCTCCACTTCGGCGGCCGTAAACGGCGTGGTCCCCGCCAGCACGCTCTCGCCGCCCAGTGCAAAGACCATGAAGTTGAGGAGATCGGCAAGTTGCTGGTTGTCGGTGATCCGGCTTTTGGCAATGTTGGGCAAGCGCAGGAGATAGGCGCGGGTTTCATCCGTGCACATCAGATAGCCCACCCGCCCGCGCAGTTCCGGCAGCTTTGCCGGAGCGGAAAGACCATGCACACCGTGGCACCCGGCACAGTGCTCGACATAGTCGCTGCGGGCAAGGTCGGGATCGCTCAGGGCGGCAAGACCCCTTGCCGCGGTGGCTTGCCTTGTCGGGGAACGGAGCGCGGCTGCCTCACCGCTTTTCGCACAAAGTCCTGCGGGAACCAGCATTGCACCGGCCAGAACCAGCGCTGCCAGAATGCGTCGTTGCACCGCTCCGATCATGCCATGTCCGTCACACCGGCACTGTCAGGCCGCGCCAATCATCATGGCAGTGGAGCAGTGATACTCCATGCTGCTCGTGCCGAAGCACCAGATCACGTTGTTGTTGAGCTGCGGCAGGTAAAGCTGGGTTTCGCGATCGGTGTTGTCGCAGCCACACTGACCGCAGGCGGGCTTGCCGCAGCAATCGCGATAGGCGATCATGTAGGCCTTGCCATCATCGGGATTGATGCATGATCCCACCCACGAAATGGGCGAAGGCTCGGACCCTGCCGGACAGGTATGCACCCCTCCCCCGCAACAGGTGCACAGCGATCCGTCGATGGCGCAGTAACGCCAGTAATTGCACTTGGTATCGTCGCTTGTCTGGGCCGTGCGGGCAAACGCTGTCTTGGCCTCTGGCGAACGATCGGGCTTGGCGGCTTCGGCGCGACTTACCGGCAGAAGGGGAAAGACCGGCGCAGCCACCAGCGCCGCCCCCAGCCGCGAGAGGATGCCGCGCCGCGAGGTGCCCCCTGCAAACCGCCGCAGCAGTCTTTCGCCAGCCGCATCGGGATTGAACCTCACCATTGCCAGTTCCCCTTTTCCTGCCCAGCGCCCTGTCCCGTCACCACCGCTGCGGCCTTGCGTCGGTTCAGGCCGCAGCCGCCTTGTTCAGTCCCGCGATGTAGTCCTGCACTGTGGCAATCCCCAGTTCATGTGCCACCACCAGGCTCTCCAGATGCTCGCGGCTGTTGACCAGCCCCTTGGACAGGATGACCCCTTCCGCATCCAGCAGCACCGCATAGGGCAGCTTCCCCACGGCAAACGCCTGCCCTGCTTCCGGCCCGTTGATGAAGCGATAGCCTTCCAGCCCGTGCGCCGCGATCATCGCCCTTTGTGCATCATCGCTGTCATCGACCACGAACATCAGTTCGACACGTTCGGCCCGTGCAAACGACCGCGCTGCCGGGATCAGCCCCTTGCACAGCGGGCAAGTGGCCGAAACGAACATGAGCAGGCGCAACGGAACTCCCTTTGCCGGTCCGCCGACGAACACTGCATTCCCATCGAGATCGCGTGCAGGCACGGTTGGCGCCTTTGCGCCAACTGCCGGTCCGCCAGCCGTCTGCAAGGCTCCGGCAGGGGCCACCCGCATGTGAAGCACACCCACCTGCCGGGCCAGCGCCAGCAACGCCACAACCAGCGCGATGATCGCCGCCCATGCCAGCACCAGCCCCGCGATCAGCACCGTTGTCATCGTCCGTTCCTTTCAGATGGCAGCATCGATGCGGCCAGCGGCATCGCAGCAAGCGCGGCAAGCATGTTGACCAGAACCGTCAGCAGATGCAGCGCCACGCCGCCTGCCATGGCAAGCATCCATGCGGCCGAACCGGCTGGGGGCAGCGCCCAGAACGCGGGCAACACCAGCGCGGCCAGCACAAGGTTGCGGATCACCAGCATCCGGCTGAGCGGTTGGCGCAGTTCGGACCGCCCGCAGCCGCAATCAATGTGCGAACGCCCTCGCCCGATATTCACCGCCATTGCGCCTGCAAACAGCAGCAGCAGGGCCGCAGCCGGCAGTGCTGCGGCTCCAACCCCTGCGATCAGCAAGGCACCGACTGCGATTTCGGCCAAGGGCAGCATCGCGGCCATCGGCCGAACGAGCGAGCCCGGAAGCAAGCGGTAGTTCGCCACCACCCCGGCAAAGGTGCCGCGTGCGCGCAGCTTCGCGATGCCTGCGGTCAGGAACCCTAGCCCGTTCCCGACCGCGCCCACGCCGCCCAGAATGGCAAGCGCGGAAAACCACACTGGCATCACTGCGCCGCTCCTGCCATCGGCTCGAACACGGTGATCAGCCCGCCGCCCGCATTCTCGATCGTGTGCTTTACTTCGCCGGTGCGGGAATCGATGATGGTGGCATTGTTGTCCATTCCGTTCACCATGATCATCGCGGCATCGTCCTGCGTGATCTCTATGTTGCGCGGGTGGCCCTTCACCGGAAGGCGCCTGACCACCTTCTTCGCCGCAAGATCGACGCCCCAGATTTCTTCGGCGCCTTCCTTGTGGCTCCAGTATTCGCCTTTGTGCATCAGCACCCACAGCGTATTGCTTGGCCGGTGGAGCGCCATCGGCTGCATACCGCCGGGATACCAGGCAATGTCGAGCGGACTGGTATCGGCGCTGCGCATGCCGCCCGCCTCCTGGATCGAGAACGGGGCACTCACTTGCGGTGCAGCCCCCATCGTTGCCGTCCACACCTTCCCGGTATAGCTCAGCATGACCGCCTGCTTCCTGCGCCGGTCATAGACCACGTTCGAGAAGATCGGGTCTGCCGCCGCATCGAAGAACTCGGCCGAGCGCGTGATGTCATGCCCTGCTCCCCTGATGGCAACCGTCGCGATGGTTCCATCGGCGCAGAGCGCGGAAAAGCCCACGCCGGGATTTGGGATGAGGCTGGCGCAGCCCGGCAGTTCGATTGCGCGAACAAACCTGCGCTTCGCCAGATCGATCACGTTTACCGATGAGGCTGGATCGAAGTTGTAGTCGTATGCTGTCCGGCCATCATCGCTCAGCACGAAATTGGTATTGAATCCGCCGATGATCAGGCGCCCCGGAGTGGGGATCTCGGCCAGCAGTTTCAGAGTGCGGCTGTCATAAACCGAAACGAGATCCTGCCGGGTTCCGCGATTGCCCTTGGTCCACATCGTTTCGGCCACGTAGTAAAAACGGCCCGCCGGATCGATCGCCAGATCGGAATCGCGGCTGGTGGAAACCATTCCCAGCATCCTGCCGCTTGCTGCATCAAAGATGCTCGATCCGCCAGACCCCCACGGGCCGCGAACAAAGAACCAGCCCGCCTTGGGTGGCTCCAGCGTGTTCACGCCCGGCTCTTCGGCTTCGGCAATGACTGCTTGCGCCAGCACCGACCCGACCCCAAGGCCGAAGCTGGCAGCCCCGCCGAGACCTGCAACCAAAAGCCTGAATGCCAGCCCAAATCTTGCGCCATGCATTTCCCGCTTCATCGTGTCCCCCGTCAAGAGCGCTGCGGCACCAATGCTTGACGATCGTCCAGAGTCGGTCAAGCGCCTTGTTGCACTTGCGAAAGAAAGGTTCCTTCGCCCGTGTCAGGCCCGGTTCGCAAGTCCGGTGATCTGCGCGGGCGTGATCGTCTTTGCCAGCATCACCAGTGAATGGGCGGCAATCGCAGTGAAGGCCGACATGCGCCCGGCCCACGGCTTTTCATAGCCCAGAAAGGGCGTTGCCCCTTCCATCGAGGCGCTGATGAACAGGGCCACGTCGCGCACGTCCTGCGCGCTCAGCGCCGGATTGAGTTCAGCCACGTAAACCGCGATGAAATCATGCACCCGCTGGTAGAACAGGCGCACCCGGTCGGCCACGAAGCCATTGTGGTTGGCCAGCGCCCACAATTCGGTAAACAGTCGCGTGGTGCGCTTTCCGGCAATATCGTCAAGGCACATCACCACGATCAGGCGCAACCGCTCTTCCGCGTCCAGCCCCGGCTGGCGCACGGTGCGCTCCAGCAGCTTGTCGTAATTGGCGATGATATCGTCCAGCAGGGTCTGGATCAGCAGTTCCTTCTTGGGGAAGTGATAGCTGACATTGCCCACCTTCATGCCGCATTCGGCCGCGATGCGCCGGATGGTGAATGCGCCCGCCCCCTCATCGATCAGCACGCGCAGTGCGGCCTTGATGATCGTATCCACCGTCTCGGCCCCGCGCGCATAGGTTCCGGGGCGCGGTGCGGACGGCAGATCGGTTTCAAGAGGTTCGGGGCGTGCGGCCATGGCTGACCGCGCATAACACCATGTTGGACCCAGCGCCAACGCTGATCCGCAGAGGAAAAGGGCGCGTCCATCTTTCGCACCCTGCCCAACAAGGCGCTTGACCCACAATGGCCGGGCCGACACAGTTCCACGCAAAGTGCGGAGGCTCTGGCGCGCCGGGCTTGTCGGCTCGCCCGCGCTCATGCTTTTCTCCTCACGCCGATCTTTTTTCGGGGAATCAACCTGATGAGCCTGTCTTTCACCGTGAACGGCCGCAAGCGCACGGTCGATGCCGATGCCGACAAGCCGCTGCTCTGGGTTCTGCGCGAAGACCTTGACCTGCCCGGCACCAAGTTCGGCTGCGGTGCGGGCCTGTGTGGCGCCTGCACTGTCCACCTTGATGGCGAGGCCGTCCGTTCCTGCCAGACGACACTGGCCGATGCGGCGGGCAAGGCTGTCACGACCATCGAAGGCATTGCGACGAACGCTCTCGGCAAGCGCGTTACCGAGGCGTGGGCCGCGCTTGACGTGCCGCAGTGCGGCTATTGTCAGGCCGGACAGATCATGTCGGCCACCGCGCTGCTGAAACAGAACCCCAAGCCGACGCCTGAAGACATCGACGGCTGGATGAGCGGGAACATCTGCCGCTGCGCCACCTACCTGCGCATCCGCGCTGCCATCCGCAAGGCCGCCGGTCTGCCGGCCGATCCTGCCGACGCCAATGTCGTTCCCGCCGGGGAGGCGCTCGCATGACCGACGCTGCTCTGGTCTCGCGCCGCTCGTTCCTTGTCGCCTCGCTGGCAGGCAGCGCAGCCCTTACGCTTGATGCCTCGGTCGTGCTGGGGGCTGCTGCGCCGGGCACGCCTGCCGAAGTGCTCAATGCCTTCGTGTGCATCAATGCCGATAACACCGTGACCATTGGCGCCAAGAACCCGGAGATCGGCCAGGGCGTGAAGGTCATGCTGCCCATGCTCATCGCCGAGGAAATGGATCTGGTATGGGATCAGGTTCGCATCGAACAGACCGATGCCGACGAAAAGCGCTATGGGCCGCAAGTGGCAGGGGGCAGCACCGCCACCCCGCGCAACTGGATCCCGATGCGGCAGGTCGGCGCCGCCGCGCGCCAGATGCTGGTCATGGCGGCTGCGCAGAAGTGGGGTGTCGATCCCGCCGCGCTTTCCACGGCAAAGGGCGCGGTCCTGCACGTGTCGTCGGGCAAAAGCGCCACTTATGCTTCGCTGGCGAAGGACGCAGCCGCGCAGACCCCGCCCGATCTGGCCAAGGTGCTGCTGAAGGATGCCAGTGCTTTCCGCATAATCGGCACGTCCAAGCGCGGCGTCGACGTTCCCCGGATCCTCAAGGGCGAACCGCTCTTCGGCATAGACACGCGCCTGCCCGGCATGGTCCACGGCGCGATCGTGAAATGCCCTGCGCATGGCGGAACCGTAGCCTCGTTCGATGACGCAGCCGTCAGGGTCATTCCGGGTGTGCGCGGTGTTGTGGCCGTGAACAGCGGCTACGTTCCCGAAGGTCAGAACGACACGCTGGTAATCGTCGCCGATAGCTGGTGGAAGGCAAGCAAGGCCCGCGAAAAGCTCGTGGTGAAGTGGAACGATGCCGAAGTGGCAGGATTCTCCACCGCCGGATACGAAGCCGATGCGGCCAGGCTGATCGGCGGTGCGCCACAAACCAGCGTTTTCAAGGCAGGCGATCCCGATGGCGCGCTGGCCAAGGCCGCCAAGGTCGTCACGGCTGATTACGAATACCCCTTCCTTGCCCATGCCCCGCTTGAGCCGCAAAACTGCACCGGTCTGTTCAGGGACGGAAAACTTGAACTGTGGGCGCCCAGTCAGGCCCCGGCGGGCGGGCGCGCCGAAACCGCAAAGCTGTGCGGTCTTTCGCCCGATGATCTGACAATACACATGACCCGCATCGGTGGCGGCTTCGGGCGACGCCTGATGAACGACTACATGGTCATTGCCGGGCAAGTAGCCAAGGCCATGCCTGGCGTACCGGTCAAGGTGCTCTATGACCGCACCGATGATTTCCGGCACGACTTCTATCGTCCCGCAGGCTGGCACCGTCTGACCGCCGGGCTGGATGCCAAGGGCGATCTTGTCGCGCTCAAGGATCACTTCGCCACCTTCGGCACCGATGGCAAGCCCATCCGCGCCGCACAGATGGCACCGACGGAATATCCGGCACCGGTCGTGCCCAATGTCGATCTCGGCGTCAGCTACATGGCCACCAACCTTGCCACCGGCTGGCTGCGTGCGCCTTCGTCAAATGCCATGGCCTTCGTTTTCCAGTCGTTCCTTGATGAGGTTGCCGAAGCGGCGGGAATGGATCTTCCCGAACTCATGCGCCGCACGCTCGGCCCCGCGCGCGAGATCGAGGGAGAACGCTCGAAGTTCCACACCGGCCGTGCGCGCGGCGTGATCGATGCGGTCTGCAAGGCGGCAGGCTGGAAGGGCCGCGAGAAGGGTCGCGGCTTCGGCTTCTACTACAGCCATCTGGGCTATTTTGCCGAGATCGTCGATATCTCGATGGCTGATGGCGCGATCCGGGTCGACAAGGTCTGGGTCGCCGGTGACATCGGCGCGCACATCATAAACCCGCTCAATGCGCTCAATCAGGCTCATGGCTGCGTGATCGAAGGGCTGGGACAGGCGATGATCGGCCAGAAGATCGTGCAGGAAGCGGGCGTCGTCACGGCCGAAAACTTCGGTGATTTCGCGCTCATGCGGATCGATGCCGCCCCGCGCGAGATTGCGGTCGAGTTCGTGAAGACCGATTTTCCGCCCACCGGCCTTGGCGAACCCGCCCTCCCCCCAGTCATTCCGGCGCTGGCCAACGCGATCTATTCGCTCACCGGCAAGCGCCATCGCCGCCTTCCGCTGGAACTGGCATAACCTCGATCGAATGATCGCCACCACACCGCCAGACATCCTGCGCTTTCTTGCTGCCCGCGCCGCCGAAGGCGTGGAATGCGTGCTGGTGACACTCGTGGCCCTGACGGGCGGTTCGTCGCGCAGCGTGGGCACACAGATGGCTGTTGCCGCGGATGGGCGGCGCATTGGCTCGTTTTCGGGCGGCTGCATCGAGGATGCGGTTGCGGCAGAAGCACTTGAATCGCTGGCGGACAGTTGGGGCCACGTGGTGCGCTATGGCTCCGGCTCGCCCTATATCGATATTCGCCTGCCCTGCGGCGGGGGAATCGATCTGCTGTTTACCCCGCGCCCTGATCCGCATGCCGTGGCCGCAGCACTCGCCCTGCTGGACCAGCGCAAACCCGCCAGCCTGCGGCTCGATTGCGATGGTATTTCGCTGGCTGATGCCGGGATGCCCACGGGCTGGAACGGTTATTGCCTGACACTGACCTATCAGCCAGCGCTGCGTGTCGTGGCGCTGGGTCAGGGCGAGGATCTGGCGGCCTTTGCGCGCCTTGCGCAGGCATTCGGCACCGTCATCGTTCCGCTGACGCCCGATGTCCCCACACAGCAGACGCTGGTCGACGCTGGCATGGCGCCAATTCACCTCCACAGCCGCACGACCTTGCCCGCAGTAGCCACCGATCCATGGACGGCCATCGTCTTCCTGTTCCACGGGGGGGACTGGGAAGAGTTCCTTCTGCCGAAGGCGCTGGCCCTTCCCGCTTTCTATCATGGCGCCATCGGCAGCCGCCGCAGCCATGCCGCGCGCCTTGCCGCACTGCGGGCTGCGGGCGTTCCGGAAAACCGGATAAACACCCTGCGCGGCCACATCGGGCTGATCCCCGCCACCCGCGATCCGGCAACGCTTGCCATCTCGATCCTTGCCGAAATCGTTGCCGAATACAATGCGCTGGCCCATTGGGCGACATGGATGGGTGAACCGCTCAGCCTGCCCGGACAATGAAGCAAACGCCGCGCATTGCAGCACTGTTGCTTGCCGCCGGGCGCGGCACCCGCTTCGGCGGCGGCAAACTGGCCGCCGATCTTGGCGGCAAGCCGGTTGCCGCCCACGCCGCACAAGCGCTGGCCAGCCTCCCCTTCCGTCACCACATGGCCGTGGTCTCTGCCCGGACGCCCAACCTGCCCGGCTTTGAGCGGATCATGCTGACACCGGCAGATGCCCCCCTTTCAAGGTCGATCGCCGCAGGCATCGGCGCGCTTGCGAAAACGGACTGCGATGCCGTGCTGATCGCGCTGGCGGATATGCCCCTTGTGCCGGCAGCGCATTTTGCGCAGCTCATCGGGCACTTCGATGGCGACCGCATCGCAACGCAGGTCGATGGCCGCAGAATGGTCCCGGCGATCTTCGCGCGAAAGCACTTTGCCGCGCTGGCAAGCCTTGAGGGCGATCGCGGGGCGGGCGGGATGCTGCGCGCCGTTCCGGCGGTCAACCTTCCGGCCGTGCAGGCGCTTGATGTCGATTGCCCGGACGACCTTGCCCTTGCCGCCCGGCACTTTCAGCAACACTAGCAGCGCGCCAGTCGTCGCTGCGTCACCCTTTGCTATGGCCGGCCATGCAGCCGCATCACGCAATGGCCCTTACGGCAAAGGCAGCGGCGGCTGCGCGGGTTTCCACGCCCAGTTTCTCGAATACCTGTTCAAGGTGCTTGTTCACCGTGCGCGGGCTGATGCCAAGGATTTCGCTGATGTCGCGATTGGGCTTGCCATGGCTGATCCACAGAAGCACTTCGGCCTCGCGCTGGGTCAGCCCGTAGCGCTCGCGCAGCCGCTCCACATCCGCGCCTTCGCGCAGCAGGTTGAGCCGGATCAGCCATTCGCCCGCGCGCGGCGTTCCAACCAGCACAAGTTCGATGGTCTCCCCGGCGCAGTCGAAACGCACCGAAGAACCGGGGCACTGTCCGGGCGCGATCAGCCTTGCCAGCGGCGCGGCGAAGGACTGCGGCAGTTGGTCTGCGCTTCCAGACCGCTCTATCAGCCGCTCTACCTGCGGTGTCGCCCACAGCAGTTCGCCCCCTTCCCGCACCGCCAGCAGATGCCGCCCCGTGGCATCAAGCGCACTGCGGCCCGACTGCGATACCCGTGCAGAGGCAAGATGCACTCGCATCCGCGCCAGCAGCTCGGCAATGGCCACAGGCTTGCGCACATAGTCCACGCCGCCCGCTTCGAGCGCGCGGACGGCATGTTCGGTCTCGGTCAGGCCGGTCATGAAGATTACCGGGATATCGGCAAGGCAGGGCCGCTGCTTGATCGTGCGGGTGGTTTCGAACCCGTCCAGCCCCGGCATGATCGCATCGATCAGGATCAGATCGGGCGCCGCATGATCGAGCAGTTCGAGCGCATCGACACCGTTCGTGGCGATAAGCACAGTCATCCCGGCCTGTTCGATGGTATCGATGAGAAAGTGAAGCGATTCGGGATTGTCGTCGACCACCAGCACGGTATCGCGCGCCGCAGCAGCGGTGCGGATCAGTTGCGAAAGTGCGCTCTGTGCCAAGAGCCCGCCTCCTTCTTCGGCAACCATCCTATCGAACATGCACCACCCCCCGTCGCAAGGCTTCACGCATTCCCTTGAAATCAAAGCATTCCAGACATTTGCGCAGATGACCCACAAAGCGGGCGGCATCGGGCACCTGATCTTCAAGCTCGGCAAGCCGGTTCTGGATGGCGCGCACGTTGCCGATGCGCGCCAGCCCGTCGATTTCGGGCACGAAGGGCAGCGCAGCCTGCGGCAGGCGCAGTTCGGTCATCCCGTCGGATGGTGCCTCGCGCCGCGCGGTGCCTTCCGCCGGCGAACCGTCGGCCGTGGTCCACGAAAGATCGAGCTGCCACGCCAGCACGTCCAGCAGGCTGTCGAGCGCGATCGGCTTGGTCAGGAACATGTCGTGAGCATCCTGACCATCGCCGCCGCGCCGGAACTGGTGCGCATCGGCCGAAACCATAACGATACGCAAGGCATCCCCATGCGCGGCGCGCAAGGCCGCGGCTGTCTGCCACCCGTCCTTCACTGGCATCGAAATGTCGAGCAGCGCGATATCCGGCCGGGTGGCTCCAGCCAGCGCGATGGCCGCTTCGCCATCGCGCGCGCCGATCACCTCGAAGCCCAGCGGACGAAGGAGGTTCTCGATCACCGCGGCCTGCGCGGCGTCGTCATCGGCAATCAGCACCGTGCGGCGCCTGCCCTCATAGCCGGTGATGACATCGGCCCGGTGGCTCTGCACAGGCTGCGTCACCGGCCGTGACAGCATGAGCCTCAGCGCAAACCGGGTGCCCTCGCCTGGCGTGCTCTCCAGCGAAAGATCGCCCCCCATGACGTGGACCAGGGTCGAGGTGATCGCAAGGCCAAGCCCGATGCCGGGCTGCCCCGTGACGGAAGCCCCCTTGCCTCGCTCGAACGCGCCGAAAATGCGTTCCTGATCCTCTTCGGCTATCCCCACGCCCGTATCGATCACCTCGAACGTGGCAATCTCGCCGCGCCAGCCGATGCGGAACGTGACCGAGCCTGCCGGCGTGAACTTGATGGCATTGGAAAGCAGGTTGATGAGCACCTGCCGCAGCCGCTTCTGGTCTCCGCGCACGAACTCTGGCAGGGCCTTGGGCACTTCCAGCGTGAAGGCAAGACCCTTGGCACCTGCCTGCGGCCGGAACATGTTGGCGATCTGCTCGACAAAGGCCGGCAGGCGGATCGTATCGCGCGAAAGCCGCAGCACGCCCGCCTCCACCTGCGCGATGTCAAGCAGGCCGTCGACGAGGTTCGACAGGTGCTCGCTCGACCGGCAGATGACCCTGCCCGCATCCTGCGGCTTCAGATCGCTTCCGCGTTCCAGCAACTGGGCATAGCCATAGATCGCGTTGAGCGGCGAGCGGATCTCGTGGCTGACCGACACAAGGTAGCGCGTCTTGGCGGCATTGGCGGCCTCGGCGACCTCGCGCGCTTTCTGCAACGCGGCGTCGGTTTCATCATGCGCGGCTATCTCGGCTTCCAGTTCGGCCAGATGCCGCCGCGTTTCCTCCTGCGCGCCGCGCCTGCTGGCATGGGCCAGCACGATGATCCAGCTTCCGAGGCCTGAGACGAAGCAGAACACGATGAACACGCCCAGCAGGATGGCCCAGACATGCGATGCCAGCGCCGGATGGGTGCGCACATATTCGCGCCCGATCAGCCCCAGCACCAGCGCGTTGGCGCCGATGAACACGCCCAGCACCCCAATGAAGTGGCCCGTGGCCGTATGGACATAGCGCGCAAGGCGCCGGGGCAGCATTCGCTCGGCCAGATTGGTGAATTGCTCGGTGGCCCGGCTTCCCTGCTTGCATATGTCGTCGCAGCGCATTTCCAGTGTGCAGCACAACGAGCAGATCGGTCCGCCATAAAGCGGGCAGTGCGCGGTATCGCATGTCTGGAAGGTGTTGCGGCAGATGCTGCAAGTCTTTTCCGCTTCCTCCTCCGCTGCGCGCTCGCGGGCAAGATAGAACCGTCCGCGTGTGAGCGCGGCAATCGCGGGTGCGGCCGCAAACGCCACGCCAAGCCCGATAAGCGGTGCAAAAGCCTGGGCCACTGCGCCGAACAGGTTGATCTGGCACATGACCGAGGCAATGATTGACAGCAGCATCGCTCCGATGCCTACCGGGTTTATGTCGTAGAGATATGCACGCTGGAACTCGATGCCCCTGGGGCTGAGCCCCAGCGGCTTTGACACCGCAAGGTCCGCCGCCAGCGCGCCGATCCATCCGGCTGCAAGGCTGGCATAGAACAGCAGCACCGCCTCCATCGAACGGGTGATGCCGAAGAACAGGAGCATCGTGGCAAGGCCCACGTTGAACAGAAGCCAGACCACCCGGCCTGAATGGCTGTGGGTGAGGCGCGAAAAGAAGTTGGACCATGCGATCGAGCCGGCATAGGCATTGGTGACGTTGATCTTGAGCTGGCAGACCACCACGAGCAATACCGTCGCGATCAGGGCAGAACGCGTGCTGCCGGTGATCTGTTCAAAAGCATGGCTGAAGAGGCCGGTCGGCGTCTCGACCATGGCGGGCGGCAGACCACCCGCAATCGCCCATGCCGCAAGCACCGATCCCAGCAGCATCTTCAGACCGAAGATGATGGTCCAGCCCGGCCCGCCCAACACAACCACCGTCCACCAGCGGCGCGGACCGATATCCTCGATGCCTGGCAGAAAGCGCAGGAAATCCGCCTGCTCGCCAATACGCGGAAGAAGCGAAAGCAGGACCGAAACCGCCAGCCCGAACGCGATGACCGGGGGGCGCGGCGCATAGATGCCCGTGAACTCGGCCCACTCGCCCAGCACCGCATCACCCTGCCACAATACAAAGACCGCGGGTGCAAGCTGCAACACCAGCCAGAGCGGCTGGGTCCACAGCTGGAACCGGGCAATCGCGCTCATCCCGTAGAGTGCAACCGGGATCACCACCAATGCGCACAGGAGATAGGCCGCTTCCAGCGGCATTCCCGTCGCCGTGCGCAGGGCAACGGCCAGAATGCTCGCCTCGACCGCGAAGAGCAGAAAGGTGAACGTAGCATAGATCAGCGAAGTGATCGTTGAACCAAGATAGCCGAAACCGGCGCCGCGCGTCAGCAGGTCGATGTCAAGCCCCCGCCGTGCCGCCTCGGCGGCGATCGGCAGGCCAACGAGGAACATCACCGCGCAGGCGGCAATGATTGCGGCAAGGGCGATCGTGGAACCGTAAAGCAGGGTAATCGTCGCGCCAATCGCCTCGCAGGCCAGAAAGGCGCTGGCACCAAGCGCAGTGTTGAGGACCGTAGCAGGGGTCCAGCGCCGCGCCGCGTCGGCAGTGTAGCGCAGCGCATAATCTTCCAGCGTCTGGCTGGCGACCCACTGGTTGTAGAGGCGCTTTTCCGGAACGATCCGCGCCGACAAAGGACTTGCTATCGAAGTGCGCGCGCCCGCACGCCGCGTTGCGGCAAGCGATCGGACAACCGACCGGCGCGGCATCACCCTTGATCGCCTTGCCGCAGCCTTGCCGCGAATGGCAGTGCTGCGCAGGAACACAAATGCTGCCGCTGGACCGGAACCGGTTTCATGCTGCCGATAGTGCAGGTGCTGGCACCGCGAGAGGATGGGCCGATTTGCGTATGCACGGCCCGCTACCGACAGGCGCCACCTGAAAGCCTACGTCAAATGGCCCATAGGCCGCGCAGGATAAGTGCGTAGCTTGCAACCAGATCGGAGAAACGCACCGGGTAATTCACGGTGGGTCACGAGTGGTGAGAAGTCGAAAACGGTTCCGGCAAGACAGAGAACCGACGGCGGGGATGACTGAGACCAGGAGACAAGAAGCAACAAGTGAGGGTCTGATGATTTTTTCCCAGAAGCGTTACGCGCTGCTTTCTGCAAGCGCCCTGGCCAGTGTCCTTTCCGGGCTTGCAGCCACGCCCGCACTGGCGCAGCAGGCCCCTGAAGCCGATGCCGCCGAAGCGGCCGATGCCCCCGGCAACGAAATCATCGTGACCGCGACGCGCCGTTCGATCTCGTTGCAGAACGCGCCGATCAACATCTCCGCCGTCACCGCCGAGAACCTGAAGAACGAGCGCGTCGACGATGTGCGCTCGCTTGCCGCCTTCACGCCGGGCGTGACCATTCAGGACACCGGCCCGCGTTCGACTGGCGCAATCGTGCTGCGCGGGCTTTCGGCGAACGACACCAGCACCTTCGGCGCCAACGGCGACAACACGCTGGCCACCTACCTCGGCGAAATCCCGCTCTATCAGGATTTCAAGTTCATCGACATGAACCGGGTCGAAGTCCAGCTTGGGCCGCAAGGCACGCTTTATGGTCTGGGCACGCTGGCCGGCGCCATCCGCTATATTCCCAACCGCCCGAACCCCGACAAGTGGGAAGGCACCTTCCACGCCCGCGTCTATGATGTGGCCGAAGCCAAGGATCCCGGCTTTGTCGTGGATGGCGCCATCAACATCCCGATCATTCCGGGCAAGGTCGCGTTCCGTTCGGCCACCGGCTACTTCAACGATCCGGGCTTCATCGACTACATCTATCTGCTCAAGCAGCCCGGTATCTCCAATCCGCAGCCGCGCCGCCCTGGCACCTTCTTCGGCCCCATCGGCACGCCAGCGGAAATCGCGGCGAACTTCACGACCTACGAAGACGCCAACTTCGAACACACCTTCACCACGCGCAACCAGCTTGGCATCTACCCGACCGACTGGCTGAAGCTGACGCTCAGCTACGTTCACCAGCGCACCGATACCAACGGCCGACAGGCCAATGGCGGCGGCGTTTTCGGCACCGGCAAGTATGAGGCGCCATGGCGCTATCTCGAACCGGCCAACCGCAAGACCGATCTTTTTGCCGCCGAACTTGAGGTCGATCTCGGCGGCATCGCGCAGCTCGTTTCGGCCACTGCCTTCACCCGGCAGAAGTTCCGCAGCCAGACCGACGTGACCGACCTGCTGCTCGACCTCGATTACGACTACGAACTGTTCCCCAACTTCTCGGGCTACACCCGGTCGAACGGCCAGAACGAACAGTTCAACCAGGAAATCCGGCTTGTCTCGACCCATGGCGGCCCGATCAGCTGGGTTCTGGGCGGATTCTACAACAGGCTGGAAACCGAATCCGACTATCGCGAGATCGTGCCCGGCTATCCGGCATGGGCAGGCATCAACCGCCCTGACGAAGTGGAATACGCCTCGTTCGTCAACACGAAGACGGTGGAAAAGGCCGTGTTTGGCGAAGTCACGCTTCAGCCGCTTGATGCCCTCACCCTCACCGCAGGTGGCCGCTATTTCAAGTATGATGCCTTTGCCATCGGCGGTCAGGCACTGCCGCTGTTCCAGCCCTTCCCGCAGATCAACTTCCGGTCGCGTTCGGGCGATACGGCGGATGACGGCTTTGTCTGGAAGTTCAACGGCTCCTACAAGTTCTCGCCCGATCTGATGGTCTATGCCACCTACAGCAAGGGCTATCGCATCGGCGGCGTCAACCGCGTGGCGCCTTGCGTGCTGCCGCTGCCGCCTGGCCAGAACCTGTGCGCCCTGCCCGATGAGCTCGGCTATCGCCCGGACACGACCGAGAACAAGGAAATCGGCATTCGCGCCAGCCTGTTCGGGGGCAAACTGCGCACGACGCTTTCGGCCTTCCACATCGACTGGAGCGGTATCCAGCTTCGCGGCCAGACCCAGAACGGCGCCATTGGCATCATCGTGAACGGCGGCAAGGCGGTTTCGAAGGGGATCGAGTGGACCTTCAATGCCCGGCCGATCGAAGGCTTCACCATCAACGGCAATTTCTCCTACACCGATGCCTATCTCACCGAAGGCGTGCCGCGCCTTATGCAGGTTTCGGGTGGTGGGCGCGTTGATGCGGTGGCCGGCGACCGCCTGCCCGGCTCGACCCGGTATTCCGGCTCGATCGGGGCGAACTACGAGTTCCCGGTGGGCGAGGATACCATGACGCTGAGCTGGACGACGACCTATACCGGCGACATCCTGACGCGCGTGGGCGCCCGTGCGGGTGGCGAGAAGCTTCCGGCCTTCACCACGATGCGCGGCTCCATTGCCTATCGCCTCGATGAGACGCTGGAGTTCCGGCTCTATGCAGACAACATCTTCAACAAGTTCGCGGTGGTCTCGGTTTCGAACGACCTTACCCGCCGCATCGTGAACGATGGTGTGGTCTCGCGCTTCTATGCGAACTCGGTGCTCGCACCGCGCAAGATCGGCTTCGAAATGACCAAGACGTTCTGACCTTTCACCCCGGTCCGCCGGCAAGCGGTCCGGGGCACGCTTTTCCTGCGAGGACTTGGGCCACCGTTCGCAAGTTCGGTGGCCCTTTTTTGTCTGGCGATAATGAAGGCTGGAAAGACGGCAAACGTTGCCGGCCGAAAGAGGGACAGCCCTGCCCTCGCGGCGTCAATCGAGCGGAATGCCGTTTGCGGTGAAGAACGCCATGACCTCGCCGAGGTGCGCTTCGTAATCGCGCCAGCGGCCGATGGAGCGGGCATTGATGGGGGCGCGCACCTGCTGCGCACTGGGGGTTGCCACCGCGGCCGTATTGCGATGGAAATCAAGGCAGGCCGGATCCCATTCAAGCTCGCAATAGGCAAGCATCCGCCGGGTCTGCACTTCCTGATCGGCAACGAGCCATTCGTAGGTCACTTCATGGACCCGGCCCGGAAAGCGTTGCCGCCAGAACCCCATGAGGCGCTGGAACAGAAGCACATATCGCGCTGTGTCCATCAGATCATAGGACCAGCGGTAATAGGGTGATCCCGTGGCGAACAGGTGCTTGTAGTTCGACCAGACGCTGTCCATCGCGCCGCGCCGCAGGCACAGCACCTTCGCCTTGGGAAAGGCTTGCAGGATCCAGCCGATATAGAGGAAGTTCAGGGGAAACTTGTCGGTGAAGCGCGCGGATTGCGCCCCGGCATTCTGCCGCGCGCGCGCAAGATACAGTTCGCCCAGCGTCTGTGCCGAAAGGCCGACACTGGCCTCGACCGTTGCAGGATCAAGCACCGTGCGCGTTTGTGTCTGCGCCATTTGCTTCACCGCCAGCGGCATGGCCTGCAATTCGCCCGCCGATGTCACCTGCGGGTGCGACGAGACGATACGGTCCACCAGCGTGGTGCCGGTGCGGGGCAGGCCGACAACAAAAAGCGGCGCATCCTCGATCATGCTGTCGCAGCGCAGCGGAAGTTCATGGGCAAAGATCCGGCGCACCGCATCGAACAGCGTTTCATCGGCGGCCGGATCATAGCCGATCTGCGCCCGGTGCAGTGCGTTGCCCTTGGCAAGATGAGCAAAGACCCGGTCATGCTTGCCCATGTCCTCAAGCGCGGCGGCGGCGGCATAGTGAAGCCGCACCTGTTCCAGCGTATCGGGCCCGGTGGCCAGCGCGGCTTCGATCCGCGCCACGCCCTGCGGGGTTGCCCGGCGCTTCAGCCCGGCCAGTCCCAGATGCGCGCGTCCGTGTGCCGGTTCGCGCGCAAGGATTGCCTCATACTGGCGCGCGGCATCTTCAACCCGGCCGAAAAAGCCCAGCGTGCTGGCCAGATTGAACCGGTATTCGACCATGTCGGGCTGCGCGGCCACGGCCTGCTCGAACAATGGCAGGGCCTCGTCATGCGCGCCAAGCCGGGCAAAGACGCAGCCGATCGTATCATTGACCAGCGGATCGTCCGAACCGGCAGCCGCCGCGGCGCGCGCCGCGGCAAGGGCATCGCCTTCGCGCCGCGCCAGCAGAAGGATGCGCGCCTGCTGGGCCAGATACTCCGCCCGGTGCGGCGCATCGGCGGGCGCTTCGCGCACCACCGCCCCGATCGCCTGCACGGCATCGCGAATGCGCCCGGTTTCGGCCAGCGCAACGGCCACCACAAAGCCTGCTTCCACGTCGCGCGGATTGCGCGTGAGCGCCTGTCCTGCTGCTGCCAGCGCGCGCGGCATATCCCCTTCGCCCAGAAGCGCGCGCAGGGGCGAAAGCGCCGCCCCTGCCATCAGCAGTCATCCCCCCGCCCCGGGCAGAGACTGCCGCATCGCCCTCGCGGCATCGGCAAGACCGGGATGTTTGCCACTCTTGCCCTGTGCCCCTTTCGTTACGCCCCGCATGGCAGACTAGCTTCGTGCCCGTGCTTCCCTGCTACGTCAAATGGCGCAGTGCGCGGGCAGGCCGGTTTGGAAACCTTGGGTCCAGACAGGACAAGGAGACGGATGCGCGGGTTATCGCGGGCTTAACCTTCTTTCTTGGGCGCGCGCTAAGCCGGGCATGGTCATATCGCCGCATGACCATGCGCGCCGCCTGCCTGCTTGCCGCCACCCTTGCCCTGGCCCCGGCAGGGCTTGGCGTGCAGGCTGCGCCCATGATCGAAAGCCCTCACCATGCAACGCGCTTCGGGCCATTCGTTGTGCTCTCGGCAGAGCGGGCAAGGCTGGTCGGCGTGACCGACAGCGAATCTCCGGCCGCATTCCTGGCGATGATCGCGGCCTATCCGCGCCTTGCCACGCTGGAACTGGTTGATTGCCCCGGCACGCGCGACGACATCGCCAATCTGCGGCTTGGACGGCTGATCCGCAGGCACGGGCTGGCAACCATCGCCCCCGCGGGCGCTTCGATCCGGTCCGGCGCGGTTGACATCTTCCTTGCCGGAGCCCCGCGCAGGGCTGCGCCCGATGCGCGCTTTGCGGTTCACTCGTGGCTTTCGGCCGACGGCCGCGAAGCCCCCTCGCCGTCGCGTGGCGCGATGGCCGACGATCCTGCCCGCGCTGCCTATGTGCGCTATTATCGCGACATGGGTCTTGGCGAGGTGCAGGCTGGCGCATTCTATGCGCTGACGGTATCGGTTCCCAATCGCCAGATGCTGCACCTTGGCCCGCGCGATCTGGCGCGCTTTGCCAGCCTTTCGCCGTTGTCCTAACCGACCTTTGCCGCTCCGCACGCCTGCGCCAGCGCAACGATGCTGGCAGGGCCATCCTTGCCGCCAAACGCAATGGCGGTCTGGTTTCCGGCCACAACGATCTCGTCAAAGCGCAGCAGCGCCTGCAATTCCCTCGCAGTCAGCGGATGGCCCTTGCCGTCCTTGCCCGGTTCCACCGGAAAGCGGGCGAGCAAGTGCCCGCCGCCATAGACCTCGGCCACGTTGTCGGGGCCATTCACCGCCCGCATGAAGGCGCGCGCCTGATCGGCGGCGGCATCCTTAACGCTGGCATGAACGGCGCCATTGCGGAACAACGCGTGGATCTGACCCGCACGGCAGGTCACTTCCAGACTGAAGCTCGCCAATTCATTTCCGGGAAAGCCTGAAACCGATGCAAACGCCTGATAGCTTCCGCGCGCCGGATCGGGGGTAAGCAGGCCGGGCGCGAAAACCCAGCGCGACTGGACGGGCGGCCTTGGCCGCGCCTGGGTTTCCACGGCCATGCGGCTGGCCCGTATGGGCGAGGCTGCGCCGCAGACAAGCGCGTTCGTGGCTGAAAGCGATCCGTTTCCGGTGAACCAGAATGTCCTGTCGCCCGCCTTCACCGTAACCGAACGGGCCGAGCGGATAAGACCATACTGTTCGGCAGAGAGATAGCCGGCAACGTAATCGGCAACGCCGGTCCGGCCAAGCTGTCCCTTGTCTTCAAGGGTCACGCCAAACTCGGCCCAGGCCGATTGCGATTCCACCGATATGCGCAGCACGGCGGGGCGCAGCGCGGAAATCGTCTTCATCAGTCCGGTGCTGTCCTCGGCGCGAAAGGTGCCGAAGACAAGCCGCCGCCCGCGCAAGTCGTTGGCATCGCACTGCACGCCCAGCATTGCGCCGGACTGCGCCTTGCCGGCCGAAACCAGCGCCATGTTCCCAGCCTCTGCCAGCCGCCAGTCCGCCTGCGAGGAAACGACACCTGCGGCGAATGCGGACACGGGCATCGTGGCAAGCATCAGGGCGAGACCCGTCAATGTGCCCATTGGCGTGGATGCGGAGCGCGACATTGTTTTCAAACCCCCTGCTCAATTCCGGTTGAGCCGGTGTTAACCAATTGCCGCAAGCATCCGCTTACCACGCGATTACGCAATCACCCTGATGCACCCGCGTTCGCGCGCAGTTCGGCTTCCATCATCTTGCGCATTTCGAACTTCTGCGCCTTGCCTGTCACGGTCATGGCAAAGGCATCGACGATGCGGACATGGCGCGGCACCTTGTAATGCGCGATGCGGCCGCGGCAGTGCGCCAGCACGTCTTCAGGGCCAAGCACATGGCCTGCCCGCGCGATCACCCAGGCGCAGACCTCCTCGCCGAACTTGTCATCGGCCACGCCGAACACCTGCGCATCCTGCACCGCCGGATGCGTAAGCAGGAACTCCTCGATCTCGCGCGGGTAGATGTTTTCGCCGCCACGGATGATCATGTCCTTGATCCGGCCGGTAATCCGCACATAGCCATGCGCGTCCATCGTGGCGAGATCGCCCGAATGCATCCAGCCTTCGGCATCGATGGCCTCGGCGGTCTTTTCAGGATCGTCCCAGTAGCCCAGCATCACGGCATAACCGCGCGAGCAATACTCGCCCTGCGCGCCCACCGGCAGGGTTTCGCCATCCGGCCCCACGATCTTCGCTTCGGCATGGGGGTGAACGCGCCCCACCGTGCCCACCCGTTCCTCGATGGGATCATCGGTAGCGGTCTGGGTCGTCAGGGGGCTGGTTTCGGTCATGCCATAACCGATCGTCACCTCGGTCATGTGCAGCCGGTCCATCACCTGCCGCATGGTCGTGACCGGGCATGGCGATCCGGCCATGATCCCGGTGCGCAGGGTCGAAACGTCATGATCGGCAAGATCGGGGTGAGCAAGAATGGTGATGAACATGGTCGGCACACCATAAAGCGCGGTGCACCCTTCGGCCTGCACGGCTGCCAGCGCCTGCCCTGCATCAAAGGCTTCGCCGGGATAGACCATCGCCGCCCCGCTGGCGAGCGCTGCCAGATTGCCCAGCACCATGCCGAAACAGTGGTAGAGCGGCACCGGAATGCAGATCCGGTCACGCTGGTCCAGCCTGATCGTGCGGGCAGTGAAATGCCCGTTGTTCAGGATGTTGCGGTGCGTCAGCGTCGCGCCCTTGGGAAAGCCGGTCGTGCCGCTGGTGAACTGGATGTTGATGGGATCGTTCTGGTGAAGCGTCCGGGTCGCCGCCTCCAGCCGCTCCGGGTCGGGCGCGGCACGCAAGGCTTCCCATGGCTCGAAGCCCGCATGCGCTTCATCCCCCAGCACCACGATCCGGCGCAGCAGGGGCAGCCTTTCGCCGCCCAGTTCGCGCAGCATCCCCACATAGTCGCTGGTCTTGAAGCGCGAAGCAGTGACGAGGAAGCTGCACCCCACCTTGTTCAGCGCATAGTCCACCTCGCTTGTGCGATAGGCCGGATTGATGGTGACAAGGATGGCACCGATACGCGCCGTGGCGAACTGGAGCACGGTCCATTCCGCGCAGTTGGGCGCCCAGATGCCCACCCGGTCGCCCTTGGCCACACCGCGGTCAAGCAGCCCGGTCGCCACCCGGTCCACCTCTTCGTCAAGTTCGCGCCATGTCCAGCGCACGCCCTGATGCCGCGATACGAGCGCGAGGTCATCGCCCCACGCGCGCGCCGCATCGCGCAGCGCCTGCCCGATGGTCTTTTCCAGCAGCGGCTCGTCCACCGCGCCCTTGGCATAGGAAAGCCCGCTCATCGCTTGATGTTCACAACCTGGGTCTGGGTATATTCCGCCAGCCCTTCCACCGATTGCTCAACCCCCAATCCGCTGGATTTGAACCCGGCCATGGGAATGTGCGGTCCGATGGCAATGTGCTGGTTGACCCACACCTGACCGCTTTCGATCCGCGCCGCAATGCCAGCGGCGCGCTCCACGTCCTTCGACCAGACCGAGCCGCCCAGCCCGTATTCGCTGGCATTTGCGCGGGCGATCACGTCCTCGACATCGTCAAACCGGATAAGCGGCAGGATCGGGCCGAACTGTTCCTCATCGACGATCCGGTCGCCATCGGTCACGTCGCGCACGATGGTCGGGCGGATGAAGTATCCGGCGCGCTCCATCACCTCGCCGCCTGCCACGATCGTGCCTTCTTCGCGCGCGGCCTCGAGGAAGCCCTTCACCTTCTCGAACTGCATCGCATTCTGGATCGGGCCGATCTGGGTGCCCTGCTGCAAGCCGTCATCCACCACGGCCGCTTCGGCAAGGCGTGCCAGTTCCCCGCACATCGCATCATAGATGTCGGCGTGGACGTAGGCCCGCTTTACCGCAAGGCAGACCTGCCCGTTGTTGAGGAAGGCATTGCCGAAAATCGCCTGTGCGGTTTCGCGCACGTCAACGTCCTCAAGCACGATGGCGGGGTCGTTGCCGCCCAGTTCAAGCGTCACCCGCTTGAGGGTATCGGCGCCGCTTGCGGCAATGCGTTTGCCGGTTGCGGTCGATCCAGTGAAGCCCACCTTCGCCACATCGGGATGCGCGGTCAGGTGCGGTCCCAGATCGTTGGCATCGGTGATGATGTTGACCACGCCTGCCGGAAACACCTCGCGGCAGATCTCGCCAAGGATCAGTGCGCAGACGGGCGTCGTCGGCGCGGGTTTGAGAACGATGGCATTGCCCGCAAGAACGGCCGGGCCGATTTTCCAGCAGGCCACCAGCAGCGGAAAGTTCCACGCGATGATGCCGACAACCACGCCCAGCGGACGGTGCTTCACGGCGATGTAGCCGCTCTCGTCGTCCTGAATCACGCGATCGGGCAGTTCCAGCGAAGCGTAGTGGCGCAGATAGCCATCGGTCCACGCCAGTTCGCCCATGGCCTCGGCCAGCGGCTTGCCCTGCTCCATCGTCAGGGCGCGGGCGATCTCGTCCTTGCGCGCGGCAATGGCGTCGGCCAGTTCCACCAGCTTTGCCTGCCGTTCACCCCACGGCAGGGCCGACCAGCCCGGAACCGCCGCCTTTGCCGCGGCAATCGCGGCATCGGCCTGTGCCGCGCTGGCGCGGGGAACCGTGCAGAACGGCTCCCCGGTGGCGGGGTTGATTACGTCCATCGTCATGTCGCCATCGACGAGCTGGCCGCCGATCAGCAGCTTGTAGTCAGCCATTTTCCTCTCCCGGCCCTTTTCAAGGTGCCTTGCGTGTTACCCTGTCAGAACTTCATCCCCACGCTCACCCCGTAGGTGCGCGGGTTGCCGATATGGTTGTAATCAAACCCGAACCCGGCCAGCAGATCGACGCGCGAGGTGAAATAGAACTTGTCCGTCAGGTTCTTGCCCCAGATCGAGGCATTGAACCGCCCGTCAGCGCTTTCCCAGTCGATATGCCCGCCCACGATGGCATAGCCGGGCTGCCGCAGCCGGGGCACGTTGAGCACTTCGAAGAACTGGCTCGACTGATAGGCAATGTCCGGGTGGAGCGAGAGCTTGCCCATCTCGCCATCCATCACCGTCAGGTCGATCGTGGTATTGAAGGTGAAGCTGGGTGCGTTGAGCAGCCGGTTGCCCGCCACGTTCACCCCGCTGACGATTCCGCGCTGGACCTTGGTGGAAAGCACGCCCAGTCCGGAATTGATCGTCAGCCGGTCGCTCGCCCTGATCCTCAGCTCGGCCTCACCGCCGAAAATGCGCGACTTGGGAATGTTGAGCAGCGTCTGCGCAGCGGTGTTCGGATCGATGTTGATGAACTGCTGGTTCTTGTAATCATAGTAGAACGCGGAAAGATTGAGGGTGATCCGCCGGTCGAGGAACTGCGTCTTCACACCGGCTTCGAACGAGGTGACTTCCTCCGGCCGGGCAATCGAAAGCTCCGAAGGATCGAAGAATGCCTGCGCATTGAAGCTGGGCGCCCGATAGCCGCGGCTTACGCTGGCATAGACGAGGTTGCCGCCGGGCAGCTTGTAGTCCAGCCCGATCTTGCCGGAAAGGTTATCCTGCGAAAAGCGGAGCGAGGACAAGGGGATAAGATTGACCACGAGCGATCCGTCCACGCCCAGCGCATCCGAGGTGAAGTCGGTCTGGCGCCCGGTATCGTGCGTGAAGCGCAAGCCCCCGCGCAGCACCACTCGGTCCGACACTTCGTATTTCACGTCGGAATAGAGCGCGTAGCTGTTCTTGACCTGATTGAAGCTATTGCGGAACAGGCATCCCAGCGGCAGACCCACCGCGCAATCGTTGGCTGTGATCCCCGGCAGACCATCGGAATCAATGTCCTTGCCGATTTCGAAGGTGGTCTGGTTGAACACCTTTTCGTGGTGGTAATAGGCGCCAAGGATGAAATCGAACGGCCCGCCGGTATTGCTGGTCAGGCGCAGGTCCTGCGCAAACTGGCTTGCCCGATCGAGATAGGGGATCTCAAGCAGTTCGCTCGCCGTGCCGTCGGTATCCTCGTAGAAGAAGAGATTGCCCTTGTCCCATGCCGTGATGCTGGTGACGGAAAGCGTATCCGAAACATCGAACGTGCTCGTCAGCGCTACCGAGTATGTGCGCGCGCGGCGCTTCTCGTCGATGTTCGAGGCGATCTCGCGTGGGCCGAGGCCCGGCCGGTTCACGGCTTCGGGCTGGGCATAGATCCCGTAATTGTAGGGGTTCTGGAAGCTGGTGGATGCGCGCAACACGAAGCGCACGGTCTCGCTCGCCTCGAAGTTCAAGGTGGCACGCACGGCATATTCATCGACCGAGGCGAGATCGGGCTTGCCCGGCACCACGTTCTTGAACCACCCGTCGGCCCGCGCGAAAGTGCCCGCCAGGCGCAGCGCCGCCTTTTCGCCGAGCGGCAGGTTGACCGCGCCGTTCACATCGACACGGTTGTAGTTGCCGTAGCCTGCGTTGATATAGCCGCTCGTCTCGCCCAGCTTCGCACCGGCTGCAATGATGTTCACCGCGCCGCCGGTCGTGTTCTTGCCGTAGAGCGTGCCCTGCGGGCCGCGCAGCACCTCGACCCGCTCAAGATCATACATGGCGACGCCGAGGAAGGCGAAGTTGCCCTTGTAAACCTCGTCGTAATAGGTGGCCACCGGGCTGGACTGGTTGAGGCTGTAGTCCGACATCGACACGCCGCGCAGCGAGAAGATCGGCGTATTGTCGCCCACGATCGAGGTAAGCTGGAGGTTGGCAACCTTGGTGACGAGATTGTCCACGCTGTTCACCCGCGCCCTGGCGAGCGTATCGCCGCCGATGGCGGAAACCGAAATCGGCACGGATTGCAGGCTCTCCGCGCGCTTGGTCGCGGTTACGACGATCTCGCCCGAAAGCGGGTCATCCGCAGCCTGCGTGTCCTGCGGGGTGTTCCCATCCTGCGCCATGGCGGGCACCGCGAAAACAAGGGATGCAGCGGCCACCCCGGCCATTGCAATCCCGCGATAAAGACGTTCCCTCATCACTTGCCTCCCAAAGTCAGGCGCCCGTCAGGGCAATCGTGTTCTTTCCTGCGAGAACGAGGCCTGCGACGGCCCCTGCTCAGACGTTCCGGTCTCAGCAAAACCTGCCACCAGTCGCGCTCTTGTCTCGGCGCGTTCCAGTCGCAGGGGAGTGCGGCGCAGGCGCCCGATCTCTTCCGCCGTGTAGGGCCGGAAATCGACGGGAACGTGCGCCGGATCAAAGGTGTAGAGCGTCCAGTTGACGAGGTTTGCCAGCCGCGCGTCATCAAGATCGACGGTCGCCACGCCCGGCACGCGGGCCAGAAACTCGCGCCCGCCCGGCACGGCCAGAAACCGCGCCACTTCGTGCTTCATCGGCGGTGTCGTGCGCGCATCACCCCCGCCGTCCGGGCGATGGCACCCCTGGCATTTCAGCATGTAGTCGATGCGCGCCGATCGGGGATTGCTCACCCCGCGCATGGTCTGCTGCGCTGCTCCTGCCACCGCTTCTGCCTTTACCCCTGCGCCAGCCAGAACCGCCACCGCGGCGGCCATGGCTGCACCTAGGGGCAAAGCGCGCTTCACCGGCCGCCTGCCCCGGCATGAAGCCTGCCGACATCGGCACCGCTCAAGGCGGAGCCGGAAGCGCGCAGTCCGGCAACCTCGGCTTCCGTAAAGGGCCTGAAGGCCGGGCCACTGGTTGCAATCACCGTGCCTACATGGTTGAGCACCGCCGCAACCGCCGCATCATCCAGGGCCTGTGCGGGCATGATGCCGCGATAGGGCTTGCCCTCTACGGTGATCGGACCGGAAACGCCGCGCGTCACCACCAGCGCCAGATAGCGCCGCCCTTCGGGCTTCGCGGCAAGATTGCGAAAATCGGTGGCAAGCGGCGGAAAAGCTCCCGGAACACCCGCCCCTGTCCGCGTGTGGCATGCAGCGCAGCGGCCATAGATCGCACCGCCATCGGGCGCTGCTGCTGCGGGCATCGTCAGCCCGGCAGACAGCAGTGCGGCGAATGCCGCCAGAAGAGCCGTGCTCCACCTCATCGGGCAGCGTCCTCGGCCACGCCAATGATGACCGCGGTCGAACAGTTGTAGATGCTGCTCGCGGTGCCCAGACACCAGTTGTAGTCATTGTTGGCCTGCGGGCGGACCTGCGGCCGGTCTCCCTCGTTGCGGTTGCACAGGCACTGCCCGCACGATGACACGC
The DNA here is from genome assembly GCF_003171715.1 of Novosphingobium meiothermophilum. Taxonomy (GTDB): domain Bacteria; phylum Pseudomonadota; class Alphaproteobacteria; order Sphingomonadales; family Sphingomonadaceae; genus Novosphingobium; species Novosphingobium meiothermophilum. The sequence goes on from NZ_QGHL01000007.1 coordinate 885,161, forward strand.
CGCAGCAGTCGTTATAGCTGATGACATAGGCGCGCCCGTCAGCCGGATTGGTGCAGGTGCCGACCCACGTGATCGGAGACATTTCCGTGCCCGGCGGGCAAGCGCTCGCCGATCCGCCACAGCACGAACAGAGGAACCCGTCGATGGCGCAATAGCGCCAGTAATCGCAGCTTGTCTGGTCGCCGGGATCCTGCGGGTTGCCGGAATGAAGCGGCGCATGTCCCGATCCGCCGCCATGCGGACCGGAACTGGCCGCACGGGCCACGGGAAGCACCGGGAACATTGCCGCACCGGTGATTGTCGCGCCCAGCCAGGCCAGCGTGCTGCGCCGCGATGTGCCGCGTGCGATCCGGCGCGTCAGCCGCTCGGTCCACTTGTCGAAACCGCCCATGGTTCAGGCTCCCTTCCTGCGGGCAAGAAAATCCTGGATCGAGGCAACGCCCCGCTCCTTTGCTTCAAACAGGCTTTCCAGATGCTCGCGGCTGTTGACGAGACCGAGCGAGGCAACCCGGCCCGCTTCATCCAGCAGCACGGCATAGGGCAGCTTGGAGACGCCGAAGGCCCGTCCCAGCGCTTCGGAAAGCACCACCGGGACCGTGTCCAGCCCATGCTCAGCGCGCAGGCGCTGGTATTCAGCCTTGCTGCCATCACCAGCCACGACCAGATCGAGCCAGTCCGCCTCCGCGCTTGCCGCCGATCGCACTACGGGCAGCAACGACTTGCATACCGGGCAATCGGGCGAGGCAAAGAACAGCAACTGGCTGCGGCCCGCACGCTTGCCCGCAATCTGCACGGGCGCACCGTCGATGGCGGTCATGCTCATCGGGCTGGCGACCTCGCCCACTTCAACCTTCTGGTGCAGCGTAAGCGCGCCTGCGGGGGCTATGCGTTCATGCAGGATGCCGACCTGACGGGCGAGCGCGGCGATGAGCAGCCCCTCGACGATCACGACGGTCCACAACAGGATCTGCGAAGTCAGCATCACGATTTCCTCCACCGAGGATAGGGAATGGCAAGAAGTTCCGAAGCGCCGAGATAAAGCGCGAGCAGTGCGGCCGCAGCGAAGGGCGCATCGATCCCGGCCCCGTTGAATGCAGCGCCAGGCAACCCGGCCACGGAAAGCGCCAGCACGGAAAGAACGGCGGGGCGGGCGATCAGCGGCCAGTCGACCGGCTTTTCGCGCACTACCAGATCACAGCCGCAATCAAGCGTGCGCCCGCGGTGGCGCTTCAGCGCCACGGCATAAGCCGCCCAGACAAGCGCCGCGATCAGCGCGCCCGTGGCCCGCAGGCCCGGCAGGACGAGCATCACACTTGCCGCAAGTTCAAGGCATCCGGCAACGATCAGGAGAGGCATGCCCTGCTGCGAAAGCCCGGAAAGTCGTGCCGCGGCCGCTGCCAGACGCTGGCTCGCCAGCGCCTTGTGCAGGGCCGAACCGGCCAGCAGCGCTGCCAGAAAGAAGACCACCGGCGTCATCTCAGGGCACCGTCACAAGGATGGGGTTGGCACCGCCTGCCGTGCCGAGCGAGCGCACGAAGGCACCGCTTGCCGCATCGTGCACGTCGATTTCGCCATCGGCGCGGGCCACGATCAATTGCGGGCGGGTTTCCCTGGTTACGCCGATGGCCACGGCCTGCGCACGCAAGGCAATGCGCGCAAGGCGGGTTTTCTTCACCGGATCGGCAACCCACACCTCACTGCCGCCGTCCTTGTGGCTGCCCTCGCGCCCGTTGGGGCTCATCAGCACATAGAGCTTGCCAGCCGCGTCGCCGGCGATGACCTGCCAACCGCCCGGCCGCCATTCGGGCGCGGCGCCTTCGGCGCTGCCCAGATCAAACGCGCCGGGCAGAGGCTTGCCCACATCGCCCGAAAAATCGAAGCCCTGAATGCGTCCGCGATAGGTGACGAACCACGCGGTTCTTCCCTGCCAGGCGGGCGTGCCGAACATCGGCTGGTTATCGATGTCATGCACCTTCGCCACGACCTTCGACGAGATCGCCTGCCCATCCGGCCCCAGCTTCACGCTGAACAGCGAGCCATCGGCGCAGAAGCTGGAAAATCCGCGTTCGCCGGTAGGATAGATCTGCGCACAACCCGGCAGGTCGATTTCGGAAATGACCTTGCGGGCATCGAGGTCGATCACGCTGACCGACTGTGCGGGGGTAAAGTTGGCGATCAGCGCCCACTTCTCGCCATTGGTGAACTGGAAGAGCTGGGGATAGGTGACAGACTGCTGCCGCTTGCCGCCCGGCAACACTATTTCACCCTTCGGAAGAAGCGTCGTGTCATCCCATATGGTAACGACGTCGGTCCTTTCACCCTGGGTCAGCCGCGAGTAGAAGGTCTCTGCCGTGAGCACTTCACCGCGGCGGGGAGAGACGAGCATGTTGGCGAATTGCGCGGCGCGCACCATGCCGCGCACGGGGCGTTCGGCGCTGGACGTATCGACCAGCATGACGCGCCCGTCGAGGATCGAATTGAAGTGGAAATCATGGATCAGCACCCAGCTTGCCGGCCAGGCGTCAGGCAGGGCTGCGATTGCCGGAATCGGTTCTTCGGGAAGGGCGGCAGGGAACGCGCCCTTTTGCGCAGGTTTTGCCGTTTCGGCAGCACTTGTAGCTGACAGACCTGCGGCTGAGATGGCCAGAGCCAGCGCAAACGACCTCATCCGAACACTCCCCAAGGCACCGGCAGGCATCGCCGGAAACACCAGGATAGTCTCAAACAGGCAACAAATCTGTCAAGTGACCTAAATTAGTCGGGCGACAAGTTTTTCCAGTGCTGTAAACTGGCCAAAGTGATTAGAGGTTTTGCAAGATGAATCAGGAGCATACCCCCCCTTCCACCGTATCGGACATGATCATGCCCGAACGCGAGGGCGGCTATGTCAAAGGCAACGAAACACGCGAACTGATCCTGCGGACCGCACTCTCGATCCTCATCGAGGAGGGCTATCGCGCCATGTCGATGCGCCGAGTCGCGGCAGCCTGCGACATGAAGTTCGGCAACCTCACCTATCACTACCGCAGCCGCGAAGACCTCGTGCGTGAACTCACCGACGCGGTGATCCGCGCCTACGAAGCCGAATTCGTGACGATCATGCACATGCCCGGCGTGCCGCCTGAAGAACGCCTGAGGCGCATCTGCATGCTTGTTCTGGACGATATCCGATCGCGCAAGACCACGCGCTTCTTCCCCGAACTGTGGGCGCTGTCGAACCACGATCCCTTCGTGCTGGAGCGGGTTCAGGAACTCTATGTCCGCGCCCGCGCGCCGCTGGTCGACATCGTGGCCGAAATGCGCCCCGACCTTTCACCTGAGGAGCGCGAGATCGTGGCCCTGTTCATTTCCGGATCGATGGAAGGGATGACCATCTTCGCGGGCAATGAAAAGCCGTTCGAGCCGCGCATGCCACAGATCGAGCGGATCGCGGTGCACAGCTTCTGCCTGCTGGTGAAGACGATCACATCCGAACAGATCAAGGGGCTTGAATTACCGGATAGCCCTGCATCCGCTTGATCCGCCGTAACGAGAAGCTTGACCGCATGGCCGAAACGCCCGGCAGCCGTGCAAGGCATTCGCGATGAATCCGGTCGTAATGGTCAAGGTCGCGCGCTGCCACGCGCAGGAGATAGTCTGCCGTGCCGGACATGAGATGACATTCGAGAATGTCATCGAAATCGCCCACGGACCTTTCGAAACGGTCCATCGCCTCGCGGCTCTGGCTGGTCAGCGTGATCTCCACGAAAACCTCGACCGTCAAGCCCAGCCGCCGCGGCTCCAGCCGCGCGCCATATCCGGCAATCGCACCGTCCTGCTCAAGCGCCTTGATCCGGCGATGACATGCCGAAGGCGAAAGGGCGACCTTCTCCGCCAGTTCCGCGATCGACAGCGAGGAATCGTCCTGTAACGCCAGAAGCAAGGCAAGGTCGGCCCGATCCATGCAAAATCTTCCCGATTATTCCGCCAAAAGCGAATAATATCACCGCATGATGCTTTTCAAATGGGCAAAATAGGCAAAACTCGCCGCAAGTCTTGCAGTATTCTTGGTAGCACAAGGCCGCGCGGCTTCACCCCGATGGGACAGGCAACGCAAAGGCGGCCGAACTGCAAGAGCAAAGGAAACCCGTCATGCGCGTTGGCACCGTCCGGGAAATCAAGAACCACGAATATCGCGTCGGCCTCACGCCAGAGAGCGTGCGCGAACTTGTCGCCCATGGCCATGAAGTCTGGGTAGAAAGCGGGGCAGGCAGCGGCATTGGCGCCAGCGATGCCGATTACGAAGCGGCCGGGGCCGCAATCCGGCCCGATGCCGCCAGCGTTTTCGCGGGCTGCGAGATGATGGTCAAGGTCAAGGAACCGCAGGCCGTGGAACGCGCCATGCTGCGCAAGGGCCAGATCCTTTACACCTATCTGCACCTCGCCCCCGATCCGGAACAGACCGCCGATCTGGTCCGATCCGGTGTTACCGCCATTGCCTATGAAACCGTGACCGGTCCGGCCAATGCCCTGCCCCTGCTCAAGCCGATGAGCCAGGTTGCGGGCCGCATGGCCATTCAGGCAGGGGCGACCGCGCTTGAAAAGGCCCATGGCGGACGCGGCGTTCTGCTGGGCGGCGTGCCGGGGGTGCTGCCGGCCAAGGTGGTGATCATCGGCGGGGGCGTCGTCGGCTTCAATGCGGCACAGATGGCCGTGGGTCTGGGCGCTGACGTGACCATCCTCGACCGCGATGCCGAAGTGCTCGAAAGGCTCGACAACCACTTCGAAGGCCGCGCGCGAACCCTCTATTCGGGCAAGGCTGCGCTGGCGGCTCATGTCGCCACGGCCGATCTGGTGATCGGCGCGGTGCTCATCCCCGGCGCCGCCGCGCCCAAGCTGGTGACGCGCGACATGCTTTCCACCATGCAGCCGGGCGCGGTGCTGGTCGATGTCGCGATCGATCAGGGCGGCTGCTTTGAAACCAGCCGCGCCACGACGCATGCCGAACCCACCTATATGGTCGATGGCATTGTGCACTATTGCGTGGCCAACATGCCGGGCGCGGTGGCGCGCACCAGCACTTATGCGCTGAACAATGCCACCCTGCCCCATGCCCTGCGCATTGCCGACATGGGCTGGAGGGCCGCGCTCGCTGCCGATCCGCACCTTGCCGCCGGGCTGAACGTCCACGAAGGTCGGATCACTTATGAGGCGGTGGCACGCGATCTGGGCTACGAATACACGCCCGTGGCCGAAGTGCTGGCCTGATAACGGCGCGGAAAAGGCAAGGCTGGCGTCACCTGCGGTGCAGCAGCTTCCACAGCACGGACCTGTCGCGCAGGATTTCCCGCGCGGCATTGTGCCCCGGCGCGCCGGTCACGCCGCCGCCGGGGTGCGCGCCCGATCCGCACAGGTAAAGCCCGCGGATCGGCGCGCGATAATCGGCATGGCCCAGAACGGGCCGCGCGGCCCATAGCTGATCGAGGCTCATCCGCCCGTGGAAGATGTCGCCGCCCACCAGCCCGAACTTGCGCTCAAGGTCGAGCGGTGAATGAATCTGCCGCGCAATCACGCTCTGCCTGAAGTTGGGTGCGTGGGCGGTGACGGTGTCGATAATCAGGTCGGCCACCTCTTGGCGGCAATCGTCCCAGCTGCGCCCATCGGGCAGAACCGGGGCGAACTGCTGACAGAACAGGCTGGCGACATGGCACCCCGGCGGCGCAAGGCTGTCGTCGAGGGTTGAAGGAATCAACATCTCCACGATCGGCGCGCGCGACCAGCCGTGCGTTCTGGCATCGTCAAAGGCTCGGTCCATGTAATCCAGCCCCGGTGCAATCACGATCCCGGCAGTATGGTGCTCGGCCAGCGCCTTGCCGGGCAGAACGGAAAAATCGGGCAGTTCGCTCAGCGCAACGTTCATGCGGAAGGTGCCCGATCCGGTCTTGTAGCTGGCCATGCGACGCCGGAAATCGGCATCAAGATCGGCTTGATCCACCATCTCCCGGAACAGCAGCGCCGGTCCGACGTTGGCCGCCACCACGGGCGCATGCAGTTCCTCGCCGCTTTGCAGCCGCACCCCGCGCGCGTGGCCCTGTTCGACCAGCACCCGTGCCACGGGCGATTCAAGACTGATCTCGACGCCAGCCTCGCGGCAGGCGGCTGCCATGGCCGTGGTGATCGCCCCCATCCCGCCAATCGCGTGGCCCCACACGCCAGCCTTGCCGTTCACCTCGCCAAACACGTGGTGCAGCAGGACATAGGCCGATCCCGGCGTGGAAACCCCGGCGAAGTTGCCCACCACGGCATCAAAGGCAAAGGCGGCCTTCACCCGCTCGTCAACGAACCAGCCGTCAAGGAACTCGCGGGCAGAGCGGGTGAATATTTCCAGCAGATCGCGCTGGGTTGCACGGTCAAGCCGTGCCAGCGGCCAGCCCTGAAGCGCCGCTGCCTGCATGGCGGCCAGCCCCCCGCCGGGACCGGGCGGGGTTTGCAGGGCAAGATCGCGCAGCACCGCCGCAAGCCTTCCCAGAGCGGCATCATAGCGCGGATAGCTTTCGGCATCGGGCGGAGAAATCCGCGCGAACTCAGCTCTCGTTCGCCCCTCACCCAGTTTGAGATAGCTGTCCGCAAACGGCAGGAAGTTGCCCACCTTGCGCTCCACCACGCGGTAGCCGTGATCGCGCAGGCGCATGTCGGCAATGACCCTGGGCTGGAGAAGGCTGACGGTGTAGCTGGCCGTGGAATTGCGGAAACCGGGATGGAACTCCTCGGTCACGGCCGCGCCGCCCGCAATCTGCCGCCGCTCCAGCACGCGCACCCGCATTCCTGCCCGCGCGAGATAGAACGCGCAGACAAGGCCGTTATGGCCGCCGCCGATAATCAGCGCATCGTAATGTCCGGGCAAGTCGCGCTCCGTGGAAGTCAGGTCTGAACCCGACCCTTATCCGCACCGGCACGCGCCGTCAGCGATTTCCTGAAGGCTGCCCTTGGGCCGCTAGTCCATCCGGGCGCGGAAGCGGATGGTGAAGCTCGGCTGGGTCGTGGCTGTGGCCGCAGACATGGTTCCGGTCGGCGCGATCCTGATGCCCCTGACCTGCGGATCGAAAGCGCCCGTGGGCGTATAGGTGAAGGGTGCGCCGCCACTGGCCTGCGAGGAATACGTGACCATGGTCGAGGCGTTGAAGGTGTTCAGGCCGCTGGCGGTGGTGCCATTGGTGAACGTTACCGGCGTGCCCGTGGCAAAGGCCATGTTGGATGGCATCCGGTCCACCAGCACGATCGTGCTCGAATCGACCGTGCTGGCCCCGATGTTGCGCACGGTGATGGCATATTCCACGATCGCGCCCGGCATGGCCTTGGGATTGGCTGTGCCGTTCACCGGATCGGAAATCACGCTGCTGGTTTTCTGGATATCCAGCACCGCAGTGCTCCGCCGCGTGTTGGTGATCGTGCAGGTCACAAGATCGCCGAGATTGGGCGTGATGGTGCCGGGCACCACGGTCGGCAGGGTCGTTCCGGTTCCGCTCGATGCGTTGGTGCAGGCCATGGTGGCCGTGTAATTGCGAAGATCACCCGTCCCCGCTGCGATCTCGTCGAGCGTATAGGCTTGTCCTGCCAGCAGTTGCACGACGCCCGTATCGCCGCCCGTCACCGTGCCCGATGTGCCACTGGTCGTCGCCTGGGCCACCACGGTCGTGCCCTGCATCATGCGCACCGTGAATTGATCTCCGGCGAAGCGCCTGCCCCCCGATCCCAGCGCCTTCAGCAGCCTGACACGGGGATGGGCACCGTTGGTAAAGGTGCAGAGCAAAGCCTCGCCGAATTGCAGGGTGCCGAGGTTGAACTCGGTTGCTGCAACGTTGTTGGGCAGTCCGGGACGGGTCGCGCCCGCGGTATTGGTGCAGGTCAGGCTTGAGGCATATTGCGTAAGCGTGCTCACGCTGCCCGATGCCATGACTTCGCGAACGGTCAGCGCAACGCCCGATGCAAGGCTCAGCGGCGTGGCCGAGAAAGGACCGTTGCCGGTTCCCGAAGTGGTGCCGCTGGCCATGACCGTGCCGCCCGAACTGCCCACGATCTCGAAGCGAAACTGGTCGGCAGAATTGATCCGCGGCCCCACGATGGTCTTGCGCAGACGGATCGTGGCGAAGCGCACCGCGAACATCACGCCCTGAAGCCCGCCCGCCACGGTTTCCACCGTCACGGTCGTCGGGCTGTTCGACCCCACGATATAGGCCCCAACAGTGCCGCCAACCCCGGTGATGTTGACCGATGACGAGCCGACCCCGCTGATGGCGGGAAACGTGCTGCCACTGATCGGCGGAACACTGTCGAGCAGGGACCATGCGGAACCGTTAGTGGTATAGCGCAGCGCCTCGCCCTCGTTGCTCGATTCCGCATCCGCCACGATGAAGGCATAGGCTGTTACTGCCGCTGCGCCCGGCGGCGGGGTGATGCTGATACCCGAAAGCGTGATCAGGCGTGTGCCTGCCGCTGCGGTATAGAGCACGGGCCGCCCCGGAATGCCGATGAAGGCCGTATTGCCAAAGGCCGCCCCCGACCATGAAGGCGCCGCCACGGCATTGTAGGCCGTGGTCGTTCCGCCTGTCACGCGGGCGTTGAACGAAAGCGTCGATCCATCAGGCAGCGCGAACGAAAGGTTCTGCCCCGAAGCAGAACGCGCCGTGGTATCGTTGTAATTGGCAAGGTTCAGCCAGCAGTAGGTTTCCCAGCTTGAAGGAGCCGTGCCCTGGCTTGCCGCAGGCGAACAGTTCTGTGCACGCACGGCCCCGCCCCATCCAAGGGCTGCCGCGCAGAGAATCACCGCCACGATCGCGCGGCACAGACGAGATAACGAAACCATGCCGCACAACTACAGATATGACGGTAAAAACCCTGTTAACCGTGGTCCGCTCCATCGCCCGTGCCGCTTGCGGTTTGCGAAACGGAAAAACCCCGGCCGCTGGGCGGACCGGGGTTCATCCCAAGCAGGCAGGTTCACGCCAGAAGATCAGCGCTTGATCTGGCTCGTATCGAACGTGCCCAGACCGGGCTTGAAGCTCTTTTCGTCAAGAAACTGGCGCGTGGCTTCCTTGCGCGCTTCGACTCCGCCAAAACTGTGCAGCGCTTCCTGGGCGCGGATCAGATAATCCTCGGCGTTGTCATAGGTCATCTCGGTCATGCGACGCACGGCCCACTTCGTCGCACGAAGGGCATGTCCGTCCTTCTTGCACAGCGCCTCGGCAATCTCCAGCACACGGGCCTTCAACCGCTCCGCCGGCACCGCTTCGGTGACTAGCCCCTGCTCCTCGGCCTGCTTGCCGGTGAGGTTCTCGCCCATCATGGCATGATACATCGCCTTGCGCAGCGGCATGAGATCGGCAACCACCTTCGAGGCGCCGCCACCCGGCAGGATGCCCCAGTTGATTTCCGAAAGGCCGAACTGGGCTTCTTCGGCGGCAATCGCGATATCGCAGGCAAACAGCGGCCCATAGCCGCCGCCGAAGCACCAGCCATTGACCATGGCGATCGTCGGCTTTTCATACCAGCGCAGGCGTTCCCACCACGCATAGGCTTCGCGCTGCGACTTGCGGATCGCCCACAGCCCCTGCGCCTCGGTTTCGCGGAAGTATTCCTTGAGATCCATGCCGGCCGACCAGGCTTCGCCCTCGCCGGTCAGGACGAGCACCTTCACGTCCTCGCGGAACTCAAGGTCTGCAATCACCCGGCCCATCTGGCGGTTGAGCTTGGGGCTCATGCAGTTGCGCTTTTCCGGGCGGTTGAACGAAACCCACGCGATGCCGTTCTCGACGGTAAAGGCGACGGTATCTTCTTCCGCGCGTTCGATCTTCTGCTGTTCAGTCATGTTAGATCCTTGAAGGAAAGTGTGCGATTTCAGATGGGATAGTGGCCGGGCTGGGTTTCCATCGTGATCCAGCGCAGTTCGGTGAAGCTGTCGATCCCGGCCTTGCCGCCAAACCGGCCATAGCCCGACGCGCCAACCCCGCCGAAAGGCATCTGCGCCTCGTCATGCACGGTCGGGCCGTTGACATGGCAGATGCCCGAACGGATCTGCCGCGCAACGCGCAGGCCGCGGGCCGTATCACGGGTGAATACGGCAGCGGACAGTCCGTATTCGGTATCGTTGGCCAGCGCGATGGCATGATCCTCGTCGCGCGCGCGGATCACGCCCACCACCGGGCCGAAGCTTTCATCGCGAAACAGTTTCATGTCCTGCGTCACGCCATCAACCACGTGGGCAGGCATGAGCACGTTCTGCGTGGTCTCGCCGCCGGTCAGGAGCCGCGCCCCCTTGGCCAGCGCATCCTCGATCAGGCTGCGGCAGTGCGCCACGGTCTTGGCATCGACGACCGCGCCCAGCGGAGTCGTCCCCTCGCGCGGATCGCCAACCGCCATTCCGGCCACTTTGGCACGGAACTTTTCGGCAAAGGCATCGGCCACCGCATCGACCACGATGATCCGTTCGGTCGACATGCAGATCTGGCCCTGATTCATGAAGGCACCGAAAGCCGCAGCCTTCACCGCCTCATCGAGATCGGCATCTTCCAGCACGATCAGCGGCGCCTTGCCGCCCAGTTCCAGCAGGCAGGGCTTGAGGTGCTGCGCGGCGCGCACCGCGATGATCCGTCCCACGGCAGTCGATCCGGTGAAATTGATCCGCTTCACCTGAGGCGCATCGATCAGCGCGCCCACCACTTCGGGCGCATCGGCCGGGGCATTGGTGACGACATTGACCACGCCTTCGGGAAAGCCTGCTTCGGCAAATGCCTCGATGATGAGCGAATGGGTGCGCGGGCACTGTTCGCTGGCCTTGAGGATCACGGCGTTGCCGCAGGCCAGCGGCACCGCAATCGCGCGCACGCCAAGGATGATCGGCGCATTCCACGGGGCGATACCCAGAATAACCCCCACCGGCTCGCGCAGGGCCATGGCAAGGCAGCCGGGCTTGTCGGAGGGGATGACTTCGCCCGAAATCTGCGTGGTCAGCGCGGCGGCCTCACGCACCATGCTTGCCGCAAGACCAAGGTTGAACAAGGCCCATCCCTTGGTGGCGCCAATCTCGTTCATCATCGCATCGACGAAAGCGTCGGCGCGTGCCTCAAGCGCCGCGGCGGCCTTCATCAGCACGGTCCGGCGCGCATTCGGCCCCATAGCCGCCCATGCGGGAAAGCCCGCCTCTGCCCTGGCGGCAATGGCCGGGATTTCGGATGGCTGCATGGCCGGTGCACTGGAAGCCACTTCCCCGGTCAGCGGATTGATGCGTTCGAACTGCATGGCTGCTCTCCCAAATATGTTATGTTTTATAGCAATTGCGATCAGGGCTTGCAACAGCGGATTGCAGCCGGAGACGGACTTTCCCGACCCTGCACAAATGTGCAGGTGCAAGAATTGCCCTTATACTTTCGGCCAATGAAGCCTGTGCCACCGCCCAGTCACTTGCATTGAAATCACATGGAAATCGGGGTTGCCCCCCGCTACCGGCTCTACGACGTCATGCAAGTTGCACTATCTGCAATCATAGCATCGGATTTCGCACTTGCAGAAGAACGGGGAAACGCCCATCTCGGACGGGCCTTTCAGGCATCCTCTCCCAAACTTCAAAGGGCCGCCCGGCAACGGAGCGGCCCCTTTTTTGCTCATGCGGCGGTTCAGTCTGTGCGCGGCCTTATCAGCTTTGGCGGGATGAGCGTGCTCAATCAGGATGCGGCAGGATGACGCTTCTGCCAATCACTGTCCGTTCCTCCATCGCGCGATAGGCATCGGCCCAATCATCAAGCGGATAAGTGGCTTGAACATGGGGGCGAATGCGCCCGGCCTCGGCAAGGCCGAGAATGCTTTCGATGTTCTGTGCACCCTTTTCCGGAAAACGGCGCCCATATTCCCCGGCCCTCACGCCGATGACGGAAAATCCCTTGATGAGCGGTATGTTGACGCCAATCTGCGGGATGCGCCCGGCCGCAAACCCTACCACCAGAAGGCGCCCGTCGAAGGCGATGCAGCGGGTGCATTGATCGAAAGCGTCTCCGCCAACCGGATCGAAGATCAGATCGGCACCCTTTCCGCCGGTAATGTCGAGAACCTGCTCCCGCAGGCTGATCGGCGCACCATCGATGACATGATCCGGCCCATAGAGCGCGGTGATCGCATCGCGCTTGGCCTTGGTCGATGCCGCCGCAATGACCTTCAGCCCCAGCGCCATGCCCAGATCGACGGCAGCCAGCCCCACCCCGCCCGCCGCGCCAAGAACCAGCAGCCACTCTCCCGGCTGGGCCATGCCGCGCCGCACCAGCGCAACCCACGCGGTGAGATAGGCGGCCCGCAGAGCCGCCCCTTCCGCCATGGAAAGCGGCTGGGGCAAGGGCATGATCGCCTGCTTGTTGAATGCGCCGAACTGGGCAACGCCCCCGGTCAGCCCGCCAACGATCACCTTGTCCCCTTTGTGCCATCGCCCCCCGCGCGGGGCATGGACAACGGTTCCCGCCGCCTCCATCCCCGGCACGAACGGCAGGGGCGGCTTTGCCTGATAGGCTCCGCGCGTCATCAGGAGGTCGGGAAAGCCAAGTGCTGCCGCTTCGATGCGGACGAGCACTTCGTCGGCGCCCGGCTGCGGGATGGGCACGTCCACCACGCCAAGGCCGCCAAGATCATCGCTCAGCCGCTGGACCTGAAGTGCACGCATCATCGTCATCGCATTCTCCCCGCATCGAACCTGAAAGATAGGCCGCTCCGGGCCAAGAGCGAATTGATGACGGATTGCAGGTTTGCTGCATTGCAGCATTTCCACGCGCTGGCTCGTCCCTCCGCCGCCGGACGGCAATGCGCCAGACCAACCCCCTGACTTGTCTGGATTTTCGGACATACGTCCTAAGTGAGGGTATTACAGGCTGCTGCGAATGTATGAAGTTTCACGGTAAAGCCGCCGTGCATTGCTGCGAAGCAAAAGACGAAATATCTGATTTTTCGAGATATTTTTCAAAATTCGCTTGTTTCAGCGACGAGCCCGGATTATCTGGAAGGTGGATGGATATAACGGGCAATCCGCCATCTTCTCAAATGGAAGCCGGACCAACCGGTTCCAGCAAGAGATTGAACGCAGGAGAATACGCCATGAACAAGCTTTTCGCCGCCGCCGCGGCGCTTGGCCTGCTGTCTGCGCCGCAGATCGCATCCGCCAGCCCCAGCCGCGCGCCCCAGACCGTCAACATTTCGGTCAACGCTGATGGTCTTGACCTCAGCCGCCCCTCAGACGTGCGCACCCTGCGCAACCGCATCGCCGATGCGGCTGCCGAAGCGTGTGATCCGGCCGATCGCATGATCGTGACCCCGATGCCTGACTACGCCTGCCGCCGCGCCGCTGTCGCCAGCGCCGAACCCATGGTGCAGGAACTGGCGCAGGCCGCTCAGCGCGGCGCCATGGCACGTCGCCGGTAAGAGCGTTCGGGAACGCAGCAGCCGCAGCCTGCGGCCAAGGCCACGACTGAGGCAACAAAACGCCGGACGGCGGATCTCTGCCGCCGCCCGGCGTTTTTCTTCACAGCAAGCTCAGTTGCCCAGCACCTTGATCGCTACGGCTGCGGCAGCCGCACGGGTTTCAACGCCGAGCTTCTCGTAAATCCGTTCGAGGTGCTTCTGCACCGTGCGCGGGCTGATGGCGAGCACTTCCGAGATCATGCCGTTGGATTTGCCATAGCTGATCCAGAGCAGAACTTCGGCCTCGCGATCGGTCAGGGAAAGGCGCTGTTGCAGGCGGCTGACATCGGCCTTGGGGTTGAGTTCGTTGAGCCGGATCAGCACTTCGTTCTCGCGATATCTCGCAATGACCACGAGTTCGAGCGTGCAATCGCCCTGCTCGATGCGCGCTGAAGCGCCCAGTTCATCGCGCGCGAGCAGCCGCGCCAGCGATGCGCGCATAACTTCGGGCAGTGCGCGCTGTTCGCGGTCCCAGCCGGGGCTGAGCCGGGCAATCGCCTGTTCGGCCATTGGCGTGCACCACAAGAGGTTGCCGTCGGCATCGGTGGCCATCATCAGGCGCCCGGTAGCATCAAGCCCCGCCGCCCCGGCGTGCATGGCGCGCGCATGGCCGATATGCACCCTGACACGCGCCAGCAGTTCGTGAACGTTGACGGGCTTGCGCAGATAATCGACGCCGCCCACCTCGAACCCCTCGATCACATGCTCGCTCTCGGTCAGGCCCGTCATGAACATGACCGGCACATGCGCCAGTTCGGGGCGCTGCTTGATCCGCGCGGTTGCCGCAAAGCCGCCGATGCCCGGCATGACCGCATCCATGAGAATGAGATCGGGGGTGACGTGCTGGAGCAGTTCCAGCGCCGCCTCCCCGGAGATCGCCACCAGAACGGTTATGCCGGCACCCTCCAGCGTGTCAGTCAGGAAGCGGAGCGAATCCGGCTCGTCATCGACAACGAGGACCGTATCGCGCCGGGCGCCTGCGCCAATCCCTCCTGCGCCGCTCATCGTCAGAACTCCTCCAGAATGCGTTTGATTGCCGCAAGATCGAACCGATCGAGACAGGCATAGAGCCGCGCCGCCAGTTCGTCCGCCGATGGTTCGGCCTGCTCAAGCTCGCGGATTTCACCCTCCAATGCGCGCACATGGCCGATCTGCACAAGCGATTTGATCCGCTCGACATGTGCGCGCACTTTGGCAGACCTGCCCGCGGCCGCTTCTTGCGGCGAAGCTGACTGACCCGATGCGCCGGAATTGGCACTGTCATCCGCTTCCGCCGGATACTGCCATTCAAGCCCAAGCTGGCGGCCGATCGCGTCGATAAGAGCCGAAAGCTCGATCGGCTTGATCAGGAAGGCATCGTGATCGGCCTCGCGCCCCGCCACGCCGTGCCGTTCAAAGGCGTTGGCCGAAAGCATCAGTATCTTCAGATCGCGGCCCTTGCGCGCCCGCAGCGCCGCGGCGACCTCCCAGCCGGTCATCCCCGGCATGCTGACATCGCAGATCACGGCATCGAAATGGCCCTGCTCGGCAAGGGCCAGCGCCGCAGGACCATCGCTCGCCTCGGTCACCGCGAAACCGATCTCGCCAAGGGTCATGCGCAGCACGGCCAGATGATCGCGGTCATCGTCTACCAGCAGGATCGCCCGGCGCGGTCCGGCATAGCCGATCGGGCGCAGGCGCTCCGCCGAACGCTCTACCAGCCCGGATACCGGCGGGGCCATGAGCGTCAGGCTGAACCGGCTGCCTTGGCCGGGGCTGCTTTGCAGCGAAAGGTCGCCGCCCAGCATCCGGGCAATCGCAATGGTTATGGCAAGACCAAGACCCGCGCCCGAACTGCTGCCGGGTGCCGGGGTCGTTGGTGTCACACCTCGGCTGCCCTCCTCGCCCGCATCACTGCCGCGCTGGAACGGCGAAAAGATCGCCTGCTGGAGTTCGGGCGCAATTCCCGGCCCGGTATCGCTGACCACGAAAGTCGCCGTCTGCCCGGACCAGCGCAGTTGCAACCCGATCTCGCCGCGCTCGGTGAACTTTACCGCGTTGGACACAAGATTGATAAGGGCCTGTCGCACGCGACGCTCGTCCATGCGAACAAACTCAGGCATACGGTCCGGCAGGTCGAGCCGAAAGACAAGGCCCTTCTGTTCGGCAAGCGGCGCAAACATTTCCGCCACCTGTTCCACCAGTGCGTCCAGGCGGACGACCCCGTTGTCGATCCGCACGACGCCCTGTTCCACCGAAGCGATATCGAGCAGCCCCTCTACCAGATTGGTGAGATGCTCGGCGCTGCGGCGGATGACCCGCGCGGCGTTACGCGGATCGATGTCCGCCCCGCGCTCCACCAGTTGGGCGTATCCGTAAATGGCGTTCAGCGGTGAACGTATCTCGTGGCTTACATTGGCAAGGTAGCGGCTCTTGGCGAGGTTTGCCTGTTCGGCAGCGTCGCGCTGACGGGTCAGTTCGGCAACCTCGTCAACCTCGGACCGTGCGGGCGCAGATACCGGCGATGGATCGTTCCCGCCAGCGCGTGAGGTCAAGGCGACACCAGCAGTGCCGCCACGCAACGCCAGCGCCACAAGACCGGCCGTACTCGCCATCATCATGATCGTGCGAACCGGGCTGATCGAGCCGAGGTAGAGATCAAGACCCGCAAGGGCGATGCCAAGCACCCCGGCGGCGAGAGCCGCGCTGCGAAAGCCAGAAAAGCCCGGAAAGCCACACACGCCACCGCTATTGCGCCTTGGGCGCCCTTCGGCAAGCCTGTAGCGGTCAACAAGACCACCTTTCCTGCGTCAACCGGAGAGCGGAGCATCAACGCTGGCTCGCCCGGAGCGAGCCGCCAGACAACCGGCGCACAGGCTGCGACCCGATGCCGCCCCGACCGATGCTGCTCCGGCCGATGGTGCCCCGGCAGATGATGCCCCGGTCCGTCTGGCTTGCGTCAGAGCCTGGTCAGATCACGTTATCGCGCTGCAAACGTTGCAGCAGTCGCACGGCAACCGAATGCCGGATGGCCTTGCCCTCGCGCAGCTTGACCCACGTGTTCAGGCCGATGCCGAAGTGGTTCTGGATCACTTCCGGTTTCTGGCTCTTGAGCATCGACGCCATCTTGCTGACGACGGCTGGCTCCACTTGGGTGAGACGCTGGGTAGTCATTTTCCCTCACACAGTTGGCTTGTTTGGTTGTCCCGATGCCGCGCAATCTATTTTTTGCACTGCGGAATCGCCCATACGTCATTTGCCGCATGGAATTACTGGACAGACGTCATAGTTTCGACTGCTACCAGTTGAGTGGCCATCAGGCTTGCGCGAACATTGCGCAACTTTTCCCAAAACGTGGCCCTCATCCAGCTGCCACCGCTATTCCGCTAATGCCCCTTGGTGAAGGGACTTCATGGTGGCAGGATGGCGCTGCGTCGGCGCCTTGCGTGTTGGCAAGGGCAGGCAGACGGGATCGGAAACTGACTTCAAGGAGGGTCAATTGGCAACGTTGGCTTCGGGCGGAGAACTCCTCCGCTACAATACGGTCGCTAGAACATTTCATGCCATCATCGCCGTGCTGGTGATCCTGAACCTCATCGGCGGGATCGGGCACGAAGCTTTCGAGGACATCTTCAACCCGATCCCGCTGCACAAGGCGACGGGAATCGTGATCCTGCTGCTGACGCTCGCCCGGATCGGATGGCGCCTCACGTGGACCATGCCGGATTGGCCCGCCACGATGAGCAGCGTGCAACGCGCCGTTGCCCGCATCACGCACGGCTTGCTCTATTTCCTCATGCTCGCCGTGCCGATTACCGGCTGGATCATGTCCTCGGCGGGCAAGTATCCCATTTCGATCTACGGCCTGTTCGACTGGCCCAAGCTGCCCGTGGCCAAAGGTTCGGCCCTTGCGGAAGCCGCGCACGAAGGGCACGAAGTGCTCGGACTGCTCATGGCGGCGCTTGTCGTGCTGCACATTGGCGCGGCGCTGCATCATCACTTCGTCATGAAGGACAACATCTTGCGGCGCATGCTCTGACGCGCAGACGTATTCTGGCCGACAGGCTGCCCGCCTGTCGCTAGAAGCGCGGGCGTGACACAAGACGGGCGGGGCACATTCATGGATCGAAGCGCACGGCAGCAGCTCTTGCGCACCGCTCGCTGCGTGGATTACGTTCGCCTGGGAAGTGCGATGATCTGCCTTGCAAACCGCCCCTTGCCATCGACGCACGCATCCAGACGCGCGTCGTGGGAATCCAGAAGCGGCATCATGGCTGGAAAGGCCCGGCGCAACGGGCGCGGGATCACGCCGGGCACAATTCGCCCGCTGCCCCGGCCCATCAGGGTGGGACACGTGCTATGAGCCTCGACAGCAATTCCAGGGCCGCGCAACTCGATGCGCAGATCATCGACGTTCTGCGCAAGCGGGTGGGCAAGGACGAACGCGCCGCGAAACCGCATGACTGGTATACCGCCACGGTCCTGACCTTGCGCGATGCGATTATCGATCGCTGGATGGAATCGACCCGCGAAACCTACGAAAAGGGGGCAAAGCGGGTTTACTACCTCAGCCTCGAATTCCTGATCGGACGCCTGCTGCGCGATGCGCTTTCCAACATGGGCCTGACGCGCGACATGGAAAAGGCGCTGCGCGAACACGGCCTTGACCTTGCGGCGCTGGAGAATCTGGAACCCGATGCTGCACTGGGCAACGGCGGGCTTGGGCGTCTGGCCGCCTGCTTCATGGAAAGCCTCGCCAGCCTCGGCATTCCGGCCTACGGTTATGGTATCCGCTACGTTAACGGCATGTTCCGCCAGCGCATAGACGATGGCTGGCAGGTGGAACTGCCGGAAACCTGGCTGAGCCACGGCAACCCGTGGGAGTTCGACCGCCGCGAAAGCGCCTATGTCATCGGGTTTGGCGGTGAAGTGGTGGAAACCGGCGATGGGGTTGAATGGCGCCCTGCCGAACGGGTCGAGGCCAGCGCGGTCGATACCCCGGTGGTCGGCTGGCGCGGCAAGCGCGTCAATACCCTGCGCCTGTGGACCGCCCATGCCTTCGATCCGCTGCGGCTGGATGCCTTCAATGCGGGCGATCACTTCGGCGCCATGGCCGAACAGGTCCGTGCCGACAGTCTGGTGCGGGTGCTCTACCCGGCAGATTCAACACCGGCCGGTCAGGAGCTGCGCCTGCGGCAGGAGTATTTCTTCACCTCGGCCTCCATTCAGGACATCGTGCGACGGCACGTTCAGTTCCATGGCGATGTCCGCAGCCTGCCGGAAAAGGCGGCGATCCAGCTTAATGATACGCACCCGGCCGTAGCCGTCGCCGAACTCATGCGCCTGCTGGTCGATGCCCACGGGCTTGAGTTCAACGAGGCATGGGAACTCACCAAGGGCACGGTCGCCTATACCAATCACACGCTCCTTCCCGAAGCGCTGGAATCATGGCCCCTGCCGCTGTTCGAACGGCTGCTGCCGCGCCACATGCAAATCGTCTATGCCATCAACAGCCGCGTCCTGCGCGAGGCGCGCAAGGCCGGAATGGATGATGCCGCAATTGCCGCCATCAGCCTGATCGACGAGGCAGGCGAACGCCGCGTGCGCATGGCAAACCTTGCCTTTGCCGGCGCACACAGCGTCAATGGCGTGGCCGCGCTCCATACCGACCTGATGAAGTCGACGGTGTTTTCCGATCTTCACAGGCTCTACCCCACGCGGATCAACAACAAGACCAACGGCGTAACGCCGCGCCGCTGGTTGCAGCAGTGCAATCCCGGCCTCACTTCGGTGCTGAAGGACGCCATTGGCGATGCTTTCCTTGATGATGCGGAAAAGCTCGCCGATCTGAATGCGCTGGCCGAGGATGCCGCCCTTGGCGAACGCATCGCCGAGGTAAAGCGTTCCAACAAGATCGCCCTTGCGCGCCATATCAAGGACTTGATGGGCGTTCGGCTTGACCCCGATGCCCTGTTCGATGTTCAGATCAAGCGCATTCACGAATACAAGCGCCAGCTTCTGAACCTGATCGAGACTGTCGCGCTTTACGACCAGATCCGCAGCCACCCGGAGCGTGACTGGGTTCCGCGCGTGAAGATCTTCGGTGGCAAGGCAGCGTCCAGCTATCACAACGCCAAGCTCATCATCAAACTGGCGAACGACATCGCCCGGCGCGTCAATTCCGACCCCTCGGTCGGCGGGCTGCTCAAGGTCGTCTTCGTGCCCAACTACAACGTCAGCCTTGCCGAACGGATCATCCCGGCGGCCGACCTGTCGGAACAGATCTCGACTGCGGGGATGGAGGCTTCGGGCACCGGCAACATGAAGTTCGCGCTCAACGGTGCGCTGACCATCGGCACGCTCGACGGTGCCAATATCGAGATCAAGGACCGCGTTGGCGACGCGAATATCGAGATTTTCGGCCTGACTGCCGCCGAAGTCGAAGAACGGCGTGCCACCGGCTATGTCCCGCGCGAGGTGATCGAATCATCGCGCGAATTGCAGCAGGCGGTTGCCGCCATTGCCACGGGCGTGTTCTCGCCCGATGACCCACAGCGCTACGCGGGCCTCATGGGCGGGATCTACGATCACGACTGGTTCATGGTTGCCGCCGATTTCGACAGCTATCATGCCGCCCAGCGCCGCATAGACCAGCGCTGGGAAGACCAGGCCGGGTGGCGCGCGGCGGCCATCCGCAACATTGCCAACGTCGGCTGGTTCTCGTCCGACCGCACCATCCGCGAATATGCGCGCGACATCTGGGGGGTCTGACAGCAACAATGAAACCATCGGCGCGCGCCATCGAAGCCCTGCTGGAAGGGACGCACGCCGATCCTTTTTCGGTCCTTGGCATTCACGAAGGACCGGAGGGCGCCTTTGCCCGCGCCATCCTGCCCGGCGCGGAAGAAGCCGTTGCATGGTCGCTTGCCGGAAAGAAACTGGGCAAGCTCATCCGCGTTGACGGGCGGGGTCTGTTCGAAGGCAAGGTCAAGGGGCCGCGCCAGCCGGTGCGCTATGCCTGCAAGGCGGGCAAGCATGAATGGCTCGTCACCGATGCCTATTCGTTCGGCCCCGTGCTTGGGCCGATGGACGATTTCCTGATTGGCGAAGGCACCCACCTGCGGCTCTTCGACAAGATGGGCGCTCACCTGATCGAGCACGAAGGCGCTTGCGGGGTCCACTTTGCGGTCTGGGCACCCAATGCCCGGCTGGTGAGCGTGGTGGGCGATTTCAACGACTGGGACCATCGCCGCCATCCGATGCGCCGCCGCGCGGATACCGGCGTGTGGGAGATCTTCATTCCCGACATCGGCGAACACCGCACCTACAAATACCGCGTGGTGAGTGCCGATGGCACTGTCCTGCCGCTCAAGGCCGATCCCTTCGCGCAGGCATGCGAGTTCCGGCCCAGCACCGCCTCGATCACTGCCCACCCGGTGAAGATGGATTGGGGCGATGACGCCCACCGCGCCCACTGGGCCAGCGTTGACGCGCGCCGCCAGCCCATGTCGATCTACGAAGTCCACCCCGGATCGTGGCAGAAGCCGCACGAGGAAGGCTTCTACTCGTGGGACGATCTGGCTGAGCGGCTCATTCCCTACGTGGCGGAGATGGGCTTCACCCATATCGAGTTCCTGCCCGTTTCCGAGCATCCCTATGATCCGTCATGGGGCTATCAGACAACCGGTCTTTACGCACCGTCGGCGCGCTTCGGCCCGCCCGAAGGCTTTGCCCGGTTCGTGGATGGCGCACACCGCGCCGGGATTTCGGTCCTGATAGACTGGGTTCCCGCCCATTTCCCTACCGACGAGCACGGGCTGGTGCGCTTTGATGGCACCGCGCTTTATGAACACGAAGACCCGCGCCTTGGCTTCCATCCCGACTGGAACACGCTGATATACAATTTCGGTCGCCGCGAAGTGGCGAGCTTCCTTGTCAACAACGCCCTGTTCTGGGCCGAGCGCTACCATGTCGATGGCCTGCGCGTCGATGCGGTCGCCTCGATGCTCTACCGCGATTACTCGCGCCCGGACGGCGAATGGATTCCCAATGCCGAGGGCGGCCGCGAAAACTGGGAAGCGGTCGATTTCCTCAGGGCCATGAACCGCGCCGTCTATGCCAGCCATGCCGGTTTCATCACGATTGCCGAGGAATCAACCGCATGGCCCGGTGTATCGCGGCCCGCGTTCGATGAAGGTCCGCGCGAAAATCTGGGTTTCGGGTTCAAGTGGAACATGGGCTTCATGCACGACACGCTCCAGTACATGGCGCGCGATCCCATCCACCGCCGCTATCACCACAACGAAATCACCTTCGGCCTGACATACGCCTTCTCGGAAAACTTCGTGCTGCCGCTCAGCCATGATGAGGTCGTGCACGGCAAGGGCAGCCTGCTTGCGAAGATGAGCGGCGACGACTGGCAGAAGTTCGCCAATCTGCGCGCCTATTACGGGATGATGTGGGGTTATCCGGGCAAGAAGCTGCTGTTCATGGGGCAGGAGTTCGCCCAGCGCCGCGAATGGAGCGAGGCGCGCGGGCTGGACTGGAACCTGCTGGATGCCCCGGCGCACGAAGGCGTGCGCCGCTGGGTGCGCGATCTCAACCGCATCTACACCACGCGCCCGGCCCTGCACGCCCGCGACTGCGAGCCGGAGGGCTTCGAATGGCTGGTGGTCGATGATGCGCAGGCATCGGTCTTTGCCTGGCTGCGCAAGGCGCCGGGGGCGCGGCCCGTGGCCGTTATCTGCAACATGACCCCGCAGGTCCACGATCATTATCGCCTGCCGCTGCCGCATGACGGAGAATGGCGCGAAGTGCTGAACAGCGATGCGCAGGACTACGGGGGAAGCGGCATCGGCAATCTGGGACAGGTCGAGGCAGCGGACGGAGCGGCGTTCATCGTGCTGCCGCCGCTGGCCACGCTGATCCTTGAATATCAGGGATAACAAGGGAAGGAACAGGGGATGCGCGACAGTTACTCTCAGCCGCTGGCCCGCGACGCCATGGCCTATGTCCTTGCGGGCGGACGCGGCAGCCGCCTGAAGGAACTGACCGATAACCGCGCCAAACCTGCCGTCTATTTCGGCGGAAAATCGCGCATCATCGATTTCGCGCTGTCGAACGCGATCAATTCCGGCATCCGCCGGATCGGTGTGGCCACGCAATACAAGGCGCACTCGCTCATACGCCACATGCAGCGCGCATGGAACTTCATGCGCCCGGAGCGCAATGAAAGCTTCGACATCCTGCCTGCCTCGCAGCGTGTGTCGGAAGATCACTGGTATGAAGGCACAGCCGATGCCGTGTTCCAGAACATCGACATTATTGCCTCCTATGCGCCCAAATACATGGTCATTCTGGCGGGCGATCACATCTACAAGATGGATTACGAACTGATGCTGCGCCAGCACGTGGACAGCGGCGCCGATGTCACGATCGGCTGCCTGGTGGTCCCGCGCATGGAGGCCACCGGGTTTGGCGTCATGGCCGTGGACAAGGCCGATACCATTACCGCCTTCGTCGAGAAGCCCGCAAATCCGCCCGGCATCCCCGGAAACGAGGACATGGCGCTGGCATCGATGGGCATCTATGTTTTCGAAACGAAGTTCCTGTTCCAGATGTTGCAGGAAGACGCCGACGATCCCAATTCCTCGCGCGATTTCGGCAACGACATCATCCCGAAGATCGTGAAGAACGGCAAGGCCGTGGCCCACCGCTTCACCAATTCCTGCATCCGCGCGGCCGAGGAAATCGAGGAATACTGGCGCGATGTGGGAACGATCGACGCCTATTTCGAAGCCAATCTCGATCTTACCGACGTGGTGCCGAAGCTCAACATGTATGACCGCGACTGGCCGATCTGGACCGATCAGATCATCGCCGCGCCTGCCAAGTTCGTGCATGATGAGGATGGGCGGCGCGGTATGGCGATTTCGTCGCTCATCAGCCAGGACTGCATCGTTTCGGGCGCGCTGGCCAAGCGCAGCCTCTTGTTCACGGGCGTGAAGATGGGATCGTTCTCTTCCTGCGAGGAAGCGGTCATCCTGCCCTATTGCAACATCGGGCGTGGCGCGCGGCTCAAGCGGGTGATCCTTGATTCCGGCGTGCGTATCCCCGAAGGTCTGGTCGTGGGCGAAGATCCCGAACTTGACGCCCGCCGCTTCCGGCGTTCCGACAGCGGGGTCTGCCTCATCACCAAGCGGATGATCGACCAACTGAAATGACGATCCGGGTTCTCTCCGTCGCATCCGAGGCCGTCCCGCTCATCAAGACCGGCGGCCTTGCCGACGTGGCAGGTGCGCTTCCCGACGCGGTTGCGCCCCACGGGGCTCAGATGACGACGCTTCTGCCCGGCTATCCGTCCGTGATGAAGGCGCTGTCGCGTCCTCGCGCGGTCCACACGTGGGACAGCCTCCTGGGCGAGAAGGCGCGGCTCGTGGCCGGGCATCTGGGCGATCATCCGCTGCTGGTGCTTGATGCCCCCGCCTATTTCCTGCGTGACGGCGGCCCCTATGGCGATGGCGCGGGGCGCGACTGGTCGGACAACTGGCGCAGGTTTGCCGCATTCGGGCGGGCTGCGGCGGATCTCGCCGCAGGGGCGGCAAAGGGGCGCAGCTTCGATCTCGTTCACGCGCATGACTGGCAAGCCGCCATGGCCCTTGCCTATCTGCGCTTCGCCCCGTCCGCCCAGGGGCGGCGCATCCCCTCAGTCATGACGATCCACAACATGGCCTTTCAGGGCCACTACGGCGCCGACATTTTCCCTGCCCTCGCCCTGCCCCCGCACGCCTTCGCGATGGACGGGGTCGAATACCACGGAGGCGTGGGCTTTCTGAAGGCGGGCCTCGAAGCGGCAAGCGCGATCACCACCGTCAGCCCGACTTACGCGCGCGAAATCCGCACGGCCGAGTTCGGGATGGGCCTGGAAGGGCTGATCCTCAGCCGCGAGGGACGGGTCCACGGCATCGTCAACGGGATCGATACGGCGCAGTGGAACCCGCAGACCGATCCGGCCCTTGCCAGCCGGTTCAGCGCAAGGACGCTGGGCAAGCGCGAGGCCAACAAGCGGGCGCTTGAAGCAGAGTTTGCGCTGGAGCCGGGCGAAGGCCCGGTCTTCGTCGTCATTTCCCGCCTGACCTGGCAGAAGGGCATCGATGTCCTGCTGGAATGTGTCGATCATCTGGTCGGCCTTGGCGGCCGCCTTGCCTTGCTCGGTTCGGGCGACAAGGCGATGGAAAACGCTTTCCACGCCGCCGCCATGCGCCACCCCGGCAAGGTGGGCGTGCGCATCGGCTATGACGAGGCGCTTTCGCACCGGATGCAGGCAGGCGGGGATGCCATCCTCGTGCCATCCCGCTTCGAACCCTGCGGCCTCACCCAGCTCTATGGTCTTGCCTATGGTTGCGTGCCGGTCGTCGCCCGCACGGGCGGCCTTGCCGATACGGTAATCGATGCAAACCTTGCGGCCGTCATGGGCGGCGTTGCAACCGGCATCCAGTTCAACGGCGTGCACCATTCCTCGCTTGCCGACGCCATAAGCCGTGCCGTAACGCTCTACGCGCAGCGCGATGTCTGGCAGGCAATCCAGCGTGCCGGCATGAAGACAGACTTTTCGTGGAACCGCTCTGGTCGCGCCTATGCGGAACTCTATGCCAGCCTCCTTGCGGAGAACACATGACCCGTATCGTCCCGTCCCAGCCCTATTCCGGCCAGAAGCCCGGCACCTCCGGCCTGCGCAAGAAGGTCAAGGTGTTCCAGCAACCCGGCTATGCCGAAAATTTCATCCAGTCGGTTTTCGATGTGGTGGAGCGCGCACCCGGCAGCACTCTGGTCCTTGGAGGCGACGGGCGCTACCACAACCGCACCGTCATCCAGCAGGCTATCCGCATGGCCGCTGCGAACGGATACGGCAAGGTTCTGGTTGGCAAGGGGGGCATCCTTTCCACACCCGCGGCTTCCAACGTGATCCGCAAACATGGCGCGTCGGGCGGTCTGATCCTTTCGGCAAGCCACAATCCCGGCGGGCCGGACGAAGACTTCGGCATCAAGTACAACATCGCGAATGGCGGCCCTGCCCCCGAAGGCGTGACCGAGGCAATCCATGCCCGCACCCAGACGATCGACCGCTGGCTCACCGTGGACGCGCCGGATGTCGATCTCGACACGCTTGGCACGACGCAGATAGGCGCCCTCGCAGTCGAAGTGATCGATCCGGTCGCCGATTACGCGCAACTCATGGAATCGCTTTTTGATTTCAGCGCGATCCGCGCCCATGTTCAGTCCGGTTTCAGCATGGCCTTCGATGCAATGAGCGCCGTGACCGGACCATATGCGATCGAGATTCTCGAAAACCGGCTGGGCTTTGCCAGGGGCACCGTGCGCAATGGCATTCCGCTTGAAGACTTTGGCGGCCATCATCCCGATCCAAACATGGTTCACGCACATGAACTGTTCGAAACGATGTTTGCGCCCGATGCACCGGATTTCGGCGCAGCCTCCGACGGCGATGGCGACCGCAACCTGATCGTCGGGCGCGGGCGTTTCATCACCCCGTCAGACAGTCTCGCCATGCTTGCCGCCAATGCCCACCTCGCGCCGGGCTATGCTGGCGGGCTGAAGGGCATCGCGCGTTCCATGCCCACCAGCGCCGCGGCGGATCGGGTGGCCGAAGCGCTCGACCTGCCGTGCTTCGAAACGCCCACCGGGTGGAAGTTCTTCGGCAATCTGCTCGATTCTGGTATGGCCACGATCTGCGGCGAGGAAAGCGCCGGAACCGGCAGCGACCACGTGCGCGAGAAGGACGGCCTGTGGGCCGTGCTGCTCTGGCTCAATATCCTTGCCGTGCGCGGGATCAGTGTGGATGCGCTGGCACGCGACCATTGGGCACGGTTCGGCCGCAACTACTATGCCCGCCACGATTATGAAGCCCTGCCCACAGAAAAGGCCGATGCCTTGATGGCACAGCTTAAGGAATCACTCTCAAGTCTGTCCGGCAAGGTATTCGGTACACTGGAAATTGCCGAGGCCGACAACTTCTCCTACCGCGATCCCGTCGATGGCTCCACCAGCAGCAATCAGGGCGTGCGCGTGATGTTCAGGGGCGGATCGCGCGTGGTCTTCCGTCTGTCCGGCACCGGCACCGAGGGCGCAACCTTGCGGGTCTATCTGGAACGCTATGAACCTGTCGGCGGCGATCTGGACCGAGAAACCCCCGAAATGCTGGCCGATCTCATCGCTGCTGCTGACGCAATCGCGGGGATCACCCACCACACCGGCCGCACCGCCCCCGACGTGGTGACGTGACGCTCAAGGCCATTGCAGAAGGGGTCCGGATCGCGGATGGCAGAACCCGCTTCACCGTCCGCTCTCCTCGTGCCGAAGCGCTCGACCTTTGCCTGTTCGAAGGCGCTGCCGAACAGCGCGTTCCCATGGTCCGGTCAGGAGAGATCTGGACCGCGGAAATCGCGCGGGACCTGCGCGGAGTGCGGTATGGCTACCGCGCTGCGGGAGAATGGAACCCTCGCGCCGGTCTCTGGTTCGATCCCGCAAAGCTGCTGATCGATCCCCATGCGCTGGAACTGGACAGGCCATTCATCCATGATAGCAGATTATCCAGCTATGGCTTTGATACGGCAGGAATAGTTCCGAAAGCCATCGTCACCGCTCCGCAAGCGGTCATGCCCCAACCGCCGCTCTTCCGCCATGGCGGGCTGATCTACGAACTCAATGTGCGCGGTTTCACCATGCTGCACCCCGATGTGCCCGAAGCCATCCGGGGCACCGTGGCCGCGCTGGCGCACCCGGCCATCATCAGCCATTTCCAGCGCATGCGCGTCTCGGCGGTGGAACTCATGCCGGTCGTTGCCTGGATCGATGAACGCCACCTGCCCCCGCTCGGCCTCAGGAATGCCTGGGGTTACAATCCCGTCGCCCTGATGGCGCTTGATCCGCGTCTGTGCCCCGGCGGCGTGGCCGAACTGCGCGATACGGTGGCGGCCCTGCGCCATGCGGGCATCGGCGTGATCCTTGACATCGTGCTCAATCACACCGGCGAGTCCGATGTCCTTGGCCCGGTCATCTCGCTGCGCGGTCTTGACGATGCGGCCTATGCCAAGGCGCCGGACGGAAGCCTGATCAACGACACGGGCTGCGGCAATACGCTCGATTTCGGCAATCCGGCGGTCCGCGCACTTGCGCTCGATACTCTGCGCCATTTCGTGAGGCATTGCGGCGTCGACGGTTTCCGCTTCGATCTTGCACCCGTTCTTGCGCGCAGCCCCGGCTTTGCGGCGGATGCGCCGATCTTTGCAGAGATTGCCTCCGATCCGTTGCTGGCGGACCGGGTGATGATTGCCGAACCCTGGGATATCGGCCCCGGTGGATACCAACTGGGACGTTTCCCGCCCAACTGGCTGGAATGGAACGACCGCTTCCGCGATGATGTGCGCCGCTTCTGGAAAGGCGAGGCGGGACTGGGCCTGCTTGCGACGCGGATCGCCGGATCGTCCGACATTTTCGGCAAGGCGTGCCGCTCGGTCAATTTTCTCGCCGCACACGATGGCTTCACGCTCGCCGACACGCTCGCCTACGCGCAGCGCCACAACCATGCCAATGGCGAGGGCAACCGCGACGGGCACGGCGAAAACTTCAGCTGGAACAACGGCGCGGAAGGGCCAACCGACGATCCATCGATCCTTGCCCGCCGGGCTGCCTTTGCGCGCGCGATGCTGGGCACGCTGTTCATCTCCACCGGCACCATCATGCTGACGGCGGGCGACGAGTTCGGCCGCAGCCAGCGCGGCAACAACAATGCCTACGCGCAGGACAATCCGATCACCTGGATCGACTGGCAACGGCGAGATCTGGCGCTTGAACGCCATGTCTGCGAACTGTCTGCATGGCGCAGCGCCATGATCCCCGTCTTTGAACGCTTCCCTGAAGATGGCGCGTGGCAGCGCCTTGATGGAGATGCAGCGCACGGCAGAGAGGCCCGGATGCAACCCGCGGACTGGGAAAACCCTCAAACGCCGGGCTTTGTCTGGCAGAATGCAGCATATGGCTTCACCGTTCGGCGTGTGCCTCCGCAGGCCGTTCCTGCTCCAGCAGCGCCTTGCGGAAATCGCTTGCCGTCTGCCCCGTCCGCGCCTTGAAGAAACGCGCAAAGTAGGCTGGGTCGGCAAAGCCAAGGGCATAGGCCACCTGCGCGACGCTCGCCCCGGTGAACGCGAGGTTGCGCTTGGCTTCGAGCAAAAGACGATCATGCACGAGGTCGGCGGGCGCCTGTCCCGTCAGCTTGCGCGTGGCGCGGGTCAGCGTCGACGCGGTGGTCCCAAGTGCCGCGGCATAGGCGGGGATCGCGCGGTGTTCGCGGTAATGCCGCTCGATAAGCGCCCTGAACCGGGCGACCAGCGCGCTGTGCAGGCTATGCCCGCCGGGATTGTCCGCGCGTGCGGCAGCTTCAAGCGAGGTGACAAGGATTAGCGCGACTTGCGCCAGAACGCCGGTTCCCGCCTCTTGGCCATTGCGCAAGGCAGAGGCGAGATCTGCCAGGAGCCAACCGAGCCGGGCCGCAGTTGCACAGCCGCCATCTAGCGAAAGCGCCTGCGTCTGCTGAATAGCTGCCAGGCCGGCGAGCAATCCGGAAAGGCGCGGATCATTGACCAGATCGGCCGCCAGCGAAAGAACCCAGCCTTCCACCCCAGGGTCAAAATGGAAGGCATGAACGCAGGCCGCCGGCACGAGTATGAGGGCCGGGCCGCAGAGCCTGCTGCGGCCAGCTTCGCCGCGCACTTCGGCTGAGCCGGTTTCGACCAGCAGAACCTGCACCATGTGCGGGTGAGCATGGGGGGCAATGGTCCAATCGTGCAGACTGGACCGATCGAAGATACGCTCAAGATGAACGAATTCAGCCGGAATTGCCGCCCCTTGTTCACCGTAAAGGGCGAAACGGTCAATCTCGGTTCCGCGCATGCCATGAGAGTGCCGACTTGCGCGAAATGTGCAAGCATTTGCGCGCAAGCTGCGTGGCTGCACACGGCGATGCATGGCAGCATCACCTGACCTGAGAGAGGAAACCTGCCCATGGCAACCACGCTTTCGCGGCTGCAATTCCGCTTTGATCCCTATTCCCCGGCGATCGATGCCGATCCCTTCCCCGCCTACAAGGTGCTGCGCGATGAATACCCGTGCTTCTGGTCGGAAGATGCAGGAAAATGGGTGCTTTCACGCTATGCCGATGTGCTGAATGCCCTGCAGGACTGGCGCACCTATTCATCGGCCAAGGGCAATCTGGTCGACGAGTTTCCCGGCCGTGCAGGATCGACGCTGGGATCAAGCGATCCGCCCCGCCACGATCGTCTGCGCGCCCTCATACAGTCCGCTGTGACCAAGCGGGCGCTGGAACACATCATCGCTCCGGCGCGCGCTTCTGCACAGGCGCATCTTGCCGCCCTGAACGGCAAGGCGGAGTTCGATCTGGTCGGCGATTACACCTCCAGGGTTACGGTCGACCTGCTGTTCACGCTCTTTGCATTGCCTGAGGAGAATGCCGATCTGGTGCGCCGCAATGCCGTGCTGATGGTCCAGACCGATCCGGCAACGCGCCGCAAGGGGCCAGAGCATCTGGCGGCCTTCGCATGGATGGCAGACTATGCAGAACGGCTGGTTCGGGCGCGCAAGGCCAATCCGGGCGAGGATCTGCTGTCCAACTTCATCACCGCCGAGATCGACGGCGAGAAACTGCTCGACAAGGAAGTGCAGCTTACCGTTACCACGCTCATCATGGCCGGAATTGAAAGCCTTTCAGGCTTCATGGCGATGTTTGGCCTGAACCTTGCCGACCATCCCGATGCGCGCCGGGCGCTGGTTGCGGACCCGGCCCTGATCCCTGATGCCATCGAGGAATCGCTGCGCTTCAACACATCGGCGCAGCGATTCCGCAGGACACTCACCCGCGATGTGGAACTGCACGGACAGGTAATGAAAGCGGGGGATCAGGTCATCCTCGCCTATGGATCGGCCAACCGCGATGAAAGGATGTTCGAGAACCCTGACACCTACGACATCGCCCGCAGGCCGCGACGGCACCTGGGCTTTGGCGGCGGCGTCCATGCCTGCCTTGGCGCCATGATCGGGCGCATGGCCACGCAGATTGCCTTCGAGGAACTGCTGAAGACGGTGCCGGAGTTCTCGCGCATGGATGCCGCGCTCGACTGGATGCCCTCGTCCACCTTCCGCAGCCCCAAGGCGCTGCGGCTGCGCAAAGGCGGTTGAACGTTCCGGATCGTCCGCTCGCCAGCCGGTTCCATCAACAGAAGGCATGTCGGGCACGGCTCGTCGCAAGGGCGGGGCGTCAGCCTTGCAGATGCAATGTGTCGCATACAACTTTCAAAGCGGGATAAGCATAACCGGGGTCTCGCAAGCATGATTTCGCAACGGCGCGGTTTTCTGGGCGCCATGGCAGCAACAATGGGCAGCGCACTGCTGGGCGGACCGCTGTCCACCGCGCCCGCAATGGCCGTCACACCGGTGCGCGAGCCGGAACTTTCGCCCTTCGCTCGCCCTGCCCTGCCCGCGCTGGTTCAGCGTGCAGTGGCCGCACTCGATGCCCACGGCGCGCATATCCGCCACCGTGATCTGGTCGGACTGGTCGATTTTTCCAGAGCATCTCGCGAAACGCGCTTCCACCTGATCGACATCGAAGGCGGAAAGGTTTTGTCCTCGCACCTTGTCTCGCATGGCAGCGGTTCCGATCCTGCCAACAGCGGCTGGGTGCAGCGGTTTTCCAACCGGGTCGGCTCCAACGCCTCCAGCCCTGGCGCATTCCTGACCGGCGTAACCTATGTCGGCAAGCATGGCCGCTCGCGCAGGCTGATCGGTCTGGAAGATGCCAACAGCGCGGCGCTGGAACGCGGCATCGTCATCCATGCCGCCAGCTATGTCAGCGATGCCATGGCCCGCACGCAGGGCAGGATCGGGCGCAGCCAAGGATGTTTTGCCTTTTCCGACAGCGATATCGGCAACGTTCTTGAACGTCTCGGCGAAGGCCGTCTGCTCTACGCGGTGAAGTGACCTTCAGGCAAAGGCGGCGCGGCAAGCCTCGGCCAGGGGGCTGACTTCCTCAGCCAGATGGGGCCGCTCTCTGGCAGCGATCAGGCCAAGCGTGCGGCGGAAGTCGTAATCGGCAAGGCGGATCGGGACCACGCCTTCGCGCGCCAGCGATTGCGGCGCTGTCGTCACCCCCATGCCTGCGCGCACCATTTCGATGCAGCGGTCATCGTTGGCCGAACGCAGGAAGAACGGCGGACGCACCCCGCGCTGGGTGAACCAGCGGCTTGTCTCTCCCAGAAGCTCGCAGCTTCGGCGCGCGATCATCGTTTCGGCCGCCACATCGCGCGCATCCAGCAGCGCGGCCCCGGCCAGTGGATGGCTCTGCGGCAGCAGCAGCCGGTAGCCTTCCTCAAGCAGGGTTTGCGAAGGGCGCTCGGCGTCTTCGGGCCGCAGCAGCGTGATGATTGCATCCACCTGCCCCTCGGCCAGCTTGCGCCGCAATTCCGCATCGGTCCCTTCGGAAAGTATTAGCGGCTGCACACCTGCATAGCGTCGCACCATGGCGGAAAGCATTGCCGTCGCAATCGAGGGCAGCACGCCCAGTCGCAGCGGCGCGCGCGGCGCCGGCGCTTCGGCAAACGCGGCTTCGGCCGCGCGGAACTCGCGCTCGATCGTGCGGGCGTGGGTCACAAGGCGCGCACCTGCCTCGGTAAGACGCACCTGCCGTCGCTCGCGCAGGAACAGACGGGTTCCGGCAAGCCGTTCAAGCTCGGCAATCGCAGCAGACAAGGCAGGCTGCGAAATGGCAAGCCGCTCGGCCGCACGTGTAAAGTTGCCCGTTTCGACCACAGCGAGGAACTGCCGCAGGTGCGCACGCTTCATCATAGGAAAAACCTATCGCAAACCCCGATTGAAATCAATTTTGAGCGAAGGTTTGCCGATGGTATCCTTGCCGGTGAAAAGCTTGCAGAGGATGCCCAGATGCGCGCCACGCCCGATTTCGACTTCGGCCTGACCGAAAGCGCCCTGATGATCCGCGAGGCGGCAGGCCGCTTTGCCGATGAACAGATCGCCCCCCTTGCCGCCGAGATCGACCGCAACGATCGTTTTCCGCGCGAGTTGTGGGAGCCGATGGGCGCGCTGGGGCTGCACGGCATCACGGTAGAGGAAGAATGGGGCGGGCTTGGCCTCGGCTATCTCGACCATGTGATCGCGGTCGAGGAAGTGAGCCGCGCCTCAGGCTCGGTCGGTCTGTCCTACGGCGCGCATTCCAACCTGTGCGTCAACCAGATCCGTCGCTGGGGCAATGACGAGCAGAAGGCGAAGTATCTGCCGAAGCTGATTTCGGGCGAACATGTGGGCAGCCTCGCCATGTCGGAAGCCGGAGCCGGATCGGACGTCGTTTCGATGAAGCTGCGGGCAGAGCCGGTGGCTGGGGGATTCCGCCTCAATGGCACCAAGTTCTGGATCACCAACGGCACTTATGCCGATACGCTGGTCGTCTATGCGAAGACCTCGCCCGATGCAGGCAGCCGGGGGATTACCGCTTTCCTGATCGAAAAGGACATGCCGGGTTTCTCCATCGGCCAGAAGATCGACAAGATGGGCCTGCGCGGTTCCCCCACGGCGGAACTGGTGTTCGAGGACTGCTTCGTTCCAGAAGAGAACGTCATGGGCCCGCTCCATGGCGGCGTTGGCGTGCTGATGAGCGGGCTGGATTACGAGCGCGTGGTTCTGGCAGGAATGCAGATCGGGATCATGCAGGCGTGCCTCGATACCGTCATCCCCTATGTGCGCGAGCGCAAGCAGTTTGGCCAGCCCATTGGCACGTTCCAGCTCATGCAGGCCAAAGTGGCCGACATGTATGTGGCGATCCAGTCGGCACGGGCCTATGTCTATGCGGTGGCCAAGGCGTGCGATGCCGGGCAGACCACGCGCTTCGATGCGGCGGGGGCCATTCTTCTGGCGAGCGAGAACGCCTTCCGCGTGGCCGGCGAGGCGGTGCAGGCTCTGGGCGGCGCGGGCTATACCAAGGACTGGCCGGTGGAACGCTACCTGCGCGACGCCAAGCTGCTGGATATCGGCGCGGGGACCAATGAAATCCGCCGCATGCTGATCGGCCGTGAACTGATCGGGGCGCGGTGATGTCTGCCCCTGTCCTCTCCTCCAGTATCGACCTGTCCTCGGAACAGGCGCAGGCGCGCGCGGCGCATAACCGGGCGCTGGCCGAAGAGCTTCGCGCCCGCGTGGCAAGGGCCGCGCTGGGCGGAGACGCACGCAGCCGCGAACGCCATGTCGCGAGGGGCAAACTTCTCCCGCGCGACCGGGTCGAGCGTCTGCTCGACCCGGCATCGCCCTTTCTCGAAATCGGCCAGCTTGCCGCAAACGGCATGTATGGCGATGAAGTGCCGGGCGCGGGCATCATTACCGGCGTAGGGCGGGTTTCCGGCCGCCAGTGCATGATCTTTGCCAATGATGCCACGGTCAAGGGCGGCACCTATTTCCCGATGACGGTGAAGAAGCACCTGCGCGCGCAGGAAATCGCCGCGGAAAACCGTCTGCCATGCATCTATCTGGTGGACAGCGGCGGGGCGAACCTGCCCAATCAGGCGGAAGTTTTCCCCGATCGCGACCACTTCGGCCGCTTCTTCTACAATCAGGCGAACATGAGCGCGCAGGGCATTGCCCAGATCGCCAGCGTGATGGGCAGTTGCACGGCTGGCGGCGCCTATGTTCCGGCGATGTCGGACGAGACGGTGATCGTGCGCGAACAGGGAACGATCTTTCTGGCCGGTCCCCCGCTGGTCAAGGCGGCCACCGGCGAGGAGATCAGCGCCGAAGCATTGGGCGGCGGCGATCTTCACGCGCGCAAAAGCGGCGTGGTAGATCATCTGGCCGACAATGACGAACATGCGCTGACGATCGTGCGCGACATCGTCTCGCATCTGGGCGCGGCCCTGCCCTCGCCCGCCGTGCAAGGCGCAGAGGCAAGACCGCCGCTCTACCCCGCCGAGGATCTCTACGCGATCATCCCCGAAGACGTGCGC
The DNA here is from genome assembly GCF_003171715.1 of Novosphingobium meiothermophilum. GTDB lineage: Bacteria > Pseudomonadota > Alphaproteobacteria > Sphingomonadales > Sphingomonadaceae > Novosphingobium > Novosphingobium meiothermophilum. The sequence goes on from NZ_QGHL01000007.1 coordinate 919,705, forward strand.
GCGCCCTATGACGTGCATGAAGTGATCGCGCGGATCGTGGATGGGTCCGAGTTCCACGCGTTCAAGGCGCATTACGGCACCACACTGGTTTGCGGCTTTGCCCATATCCACGGGCTTCCGGTGGCAATCCTTGCCAACAACGGCGTGCTCTTTTCCGAAAGCGCGCAGAAGGGCGCGCACTTCATCGAACTGGCCTGCCAGCGCCGCATTCCGCTCCTCTTCCTCCAGAACATTTCGGGCTTCATGGTGGGCGGCAAGTATGAGGCCGAAGGCATTGCCAAGCATGGCGCAAAGCTGGTGACGGCTGTGGCAACCGCGCAGGTGCCCAAGATCACCGTGCTCATCGGCGGCAGCTTCGGCGCGGGCAATTATGGCATGTGCGGGCGCGCCTATGGCCCGCGCTTCCTGTTCACCTGGCCCAATGCCCGCATCAGCGTGATGGGGGGCGAGCAGGCCGCCAGCGTGCTCGCCACGGTGCACCGCGATGCGGACAAGTGGACACCGGAGGAAGCCGAAGCCTTCAAGGCCCCGATCCGCCAGAAATACGAGGACGAAGGCAACCCCTATTATGCCACGGCAAGGCTGTGGGACGATGGGGTGATCGACCCGGTGCAGACGCGCGACGTGCTGGGGCTTGCGCTGGAGGTCTGCATGCAGGAACCGATCACCGAGGCGCCCCGCTTCGGGGTGTTCAGGATGTGATGAGGGAGAACAAGATGATCCGATCCCTCCTAATCGCCAATCGGGGCGAAATTGCCTGCCGCGTGATCCGCACCGCGCGTCGGCTCGGCATTCGCACGGTCGCCGTCTATTCCGATGCTGACCGCCATGCGCTGCATGTCCGCTCGGCCGATGAAGCCGTGCACATTGGCCCTGCGCCCGCGCGGGAGAGCTATCTGGTGGGAGAGCGGATCATTGCCGCCGCGCTTGCCACAGGGGCAGAGGCAATCCATCCCGGCTATGGCTTCCTTTCCGAGAACGCCGCATTTGCGCAGGCGGTGATCGATGCGGGGCTGGTCTGGGTCGGCCCGAAGCCGCATTCGATCACCGCCATGGGCCTGAAGGATGCGGCAAAGGCGCGGATGATCGCAGCGGGCGTGCCGGTGACACCGGGCTATCTCGGCGAGGACCAGAGCCTTGAGCGCTTGCAGGCCGAGGCCGATACCATCGGCTATCCCGTGCTCATCAAGGCCGTGGCGGGCGGCGGCGGCAAGGGGATGCGCCGCGTGGATGCAGCGGCCGATTTTGCCGAAAGCCTCGCCTCGTGCCGCCGCGAGGCTGCATCCTCGTTCGGCGATGACAGGGTGCTGATCGAGAAATACATTCTTTCGCCCCGGCACATCGAAGTGCAGGTATTCGGCGATGCGCATGGCAATGTCGTCCACCTGTTCGAGCGCGATTGCTCTCTCCAGCGGCGGCACCAGAAGGTGATCGAGGAAGCCCCTGCCCCCGGCATGGACGAGGCCACGCGCGAGGCTGTGTGCGCCGCAGCGGTGCGCGCGGCGAGGGCCGTGGACTATGAAGGCGCAGGCACCATCGAGTTCATCGCCGATGGCAGCGAAGGGCTGCGCGCCGACCGCATCTGGTTCATGGAAATGAACACGCGGCTTCAGGTGGAGCACCCCGTTACCGAGGAGATCACCGGGGTCGATCTGGTGGAATGGCAGCTGCGGGTGGCAAGCGGCGAGCCTTTGCCCATGCGGCAGGAAGACCTGCGCATCAAGGGCTGGGCGATGGAAGCGCGCCTCTATGCCGAGGATGCCAGCCGGGGCTTTCTGCCCAGCATCGGCCGGGTCGAAGACTTCCACTTCCCGCACCATCATGCGCGGATCGACACCGGGGTGGAAGCCGGGGCAGCCATCACCCCGTTCTACGATCCGATGATCGCCAAGGTCATTGTCCACGGCGAGACGCGATGCGCCGCCATCGCGGCCTTGCGCGAAACGCTGGAGCAGGGCGTGGTCGGGCCGCTTGTCACCAACAGCGGCTTTCTCTGGCGGCTGCTGGGCCATGCTGCGTTCGAGGCAGGCGTGGTGGATACCGGCCTGATCGAGCGCAATCTTGAAACTTTGACCGCGCGCCCGCAGCCTTCGCCGGAAGGACTGGCCATGGCCGCACGGCGGCTGGTCGGCTCGCCCGGCGTTAACCCGTGGGGCAGTCAGTCAGGCTTGCGGATGAACGGTCCGGCCCGGCGCGAGGTGCGCCTTGCCGACCAGTTCGGCCGGCACTTCACCGTCGATCTCCTGCCGGAAAACGCAGTGGACTACTGGCCCGGCGAGCATGAGACCGCCGTCGACGAAGCGGGTGAACGCTTCATCCTGAAGCTGGCGCGCACCGTGGGCGGTGTGGGCGGCGCAGCATCCGATGGCGCAATCCTTGCCCCGATGCCGGGCAAGGTCATTTCGGTCGATGTGGCAGCGGGCGAGTCCGTTACCAGGGGACAGAAGCTCATGGTGCTTGAAGCGATGAAGATGGAACACGCCCTCGTCGCGCCGTTCGATGGCCTTGTGGCCGAACTCAACGCCGCCCCCGGCACGCAGGTGCAGGTCGAGGCGCTGCTGGCCAGGATCGAAAAGGCGGGTAATTGACCGTTTTCCTCGGCCCGAAAGAGACGGGATGGGACGGAACAGCAGAGGACGGGAATATGGCGGGGCGTTACTTTGATCAGTGGCAGGTTGGCGACAGGATCGCGCACGAAATCCGGCGCACGGTGACGGAAACCGACAACCTGCTGTTCTCCACCATGACGCACAATCCGCAGCCCTTGCACATCGATGCCGAAGCCGCAAAGGCCAGCGAATTCGGGCAGCTTCTGGTCAATGGCACCTTCACCTTCGCGCTGATGGTCGGCCTTTCGGTGGGCGACACCACTCTGGGCACGCTGGTGGCGAACCTTGGCTATGACAAGCTGGTCATGCCCGCGCCCGTGTTCATCGGCGACACCATGCGCGCGACGAGCGAAGTGGTGGAACTGCGCGCCAGCAATTCGCGGCCCGATGCCGGTATCGTGACCTTCCGGCACGAACTCATCAACCAGCGCGACGAGGTGGTTTGCCGCTGCCTGCGTTCGGCCCTGCTCAAAAAGTCGCCAGCCGCTGCCTGAAGGCTTCGCGCAACCAGTTCTGCGCCGGACCGCCGGGGCAATCGCGGCGCCACAGCGCATGAAAGCGATAGGCCATGCCCGGCCATTCAGGGATCGCCAGCCGCTTGAGACGACCGGAGGCGAGATCGTTCGCGACCAGATGCAGCGGCATGTTGCCCCAGCCAATCCCTTCGCGCATCAGCGCATGGCGCGCGCCAAGATCGCCCAGCCGCCATGTACTGTCTGAAAAGACCGAAAAATCGCGCCCCTCGGTAAGTTTCGAACGATCGGTCAGCACAAGCTGGCGGTGTTTGCGCGCCTCGCCGGGCGGGATCATATCCATCCGCGCCAGCGGGTGATCGGGCGCGGCAACCGGCACCAGATCAATCTCGCCAATCGCCTCGCGCTGAAGATCGGGCACACCGACAAGTTCCGGACCGCCGATGCCTAGCTGCGCATCGCCATCAACCACAAGGCCCGCGATGGTCCCCAGCGCCTCGACATGCAGGCGCAGCAGCACGGTAGGAAACATCTCCTGAAAGCTACGCAGGATGGCGGCAAGCAGCGGGGTGGGAAACATGACGTCGATGGCAAGGCCCAGTTCCGCCTCAAGGCCCCGGCTGAAATTGCGCACGCCCGCCATGAGGGCATCGACATCATCGGCAACAGCGCGCGCCTGTGCCAGCATGGCCTTGCCTGCGGGCGTCAGCACGGGCCTTCGCGATCCTTCGCGGTCGAACAGGGTGACGCCAAGCTGGCTTTCCAGCGTGACGATGCCATAGCTGACCGCAGAGATGGCCCGGCCCAGCCTGCGCGCAGCGGCGTTGAAGCTGCCTTCATCGACCACGGCAAGGAACAGGCGCAACTGGTCGAGCGTGGGCTGGCCGACGTCCATCAGCAACCTTTCTAATTATTCGAACATCCTGATTGATTTTATCAGGATAAACTGAATGGATAGCAAGGACTATATCCCCTCCATCACGGCAGCGGCTGCGCTGTCAGACCGGAGAAATCGCCATGACCACACTCGCAAACAAGGCCCATATCGAACTGCGGCCCTTCGCTTCGCTTGGTGCTGCAAATCACGGCTGGCTTGATGCCCACCACCATTTTTCCTTCGCAGGATACCATGACCCGGCGCGCGTTCACTGGGGCGCGCTGAGGGTGTGGAACGATGACCGCATCGCCCCCAGAAGCGGCTTTCCCACACACCCGCACAACGACATGGAAATCATCACCTATGTCAGCCAGGGCGCGATCACGCACCGCGACAGTCTGGGCAACGAGGGCCGCACCGAAGCGGGCGATGTGCAGGTCATGTCGGCCGGAACCGGCATCGCCCATTCCGAGTTCAATCTGGAGGACGTGGAAACCCGCCTTTTCCAGATCTGGATCATCCCCGACCGGCGCGGCCACGCGCCAAGCTGGGGCGCTCGCCCTTTCCCCAAGGGCAGCCGTGAGGGCCGCTTCGTCCCGCTCGCATCGGGTATCGCCGGCGATACAGATGTGCTGCCGATCAATGCCAATGCCCGCGTTCTGGGCGCAACGGTCAAGGCCGGGGAAACCGTGCGCTACGCCCTGACCGAAGATCGTCACGCCTATCTGGTTCCGGCGAAGGGCAAGGTGCGCATCGGAGACGTTGAAGCCAATGCCCGCGACGGTGTGGCCATGACCGGCCTGACCGAGATCGTCGTTACCGCGCTGGAAGACGCCGAACTTGTGCTTGTCGACGCAGCCTGAAATCCAACTGGTTCAATCAAGGAGTATCCCATGTCCCGCAATGCTTCGCCCAAGGTTCTGCCGCTCATCGCCAGTCGCTGGAGCCCGCGCGCATTCGATCGCTCGGCCGTGCCGCAGGAGGATCTCGACGTGATCTTCGAGGCTGCCGGCCTTGCCCCCAGTGCCTACAATTACCAGCCGTGGCGCTTTGCCTATGCCCACCGGGACGATGCGCATTTCGAGGCGTTCCTATCCGCGCTGGTGCCGTTCAATCAGAGCTGGGCCAAGGATGCAGGCGTTCTGGTCTATGTCGTCTCCGACATGTTCATGCGTTCGGATCAGGGCAGCAACCCGAACCACAGCCACAGTTTCGATGCGGGCGCGGCATGGGCCAGCGCGGCCTTGCAGGCGCAGCACATGGGCTATCACACTCACGGCATGACCGGGGTGGACTTTGACAAGGCCGCGCAGGTGCTGAACCTGCCCGAAGGTTTCCGCGTGGAAATGGCCTTCGTGATCGGCAGGCAGGGCGATGTGAAGCAGTTGCCCGAAATGCTGCGGGAGCGTGAAGTGGTGAGCGACCGCAAGCCGGTGGGCGCGATTGCCTTTGCCGGGCCGTTTACTGCCTAACGCACAAGTGGCGTCGCCCGCCGGAATTGGCTAGGGCGGCGCCATGCTTCGCATCAATGAACTGAAACTGCCCCTCGATCATACGCCCGAAGACCTACCGGCGGCCATCTGCGCGCGCCTTGGCATTGCGCCGGAAGCGCTTGAACGCTTCCACATCTTCCGGCGCGGCAACGATGCGCGCAAGAAGCACGCCATCCTGCTGACCTATGTGGTCGATTGCGTGATCCGCGATGAGGCCCAAGTGCTTGCCCGGTTCGCGGACGATCCGAACGTCAAGCCCACGCCCGCCACGACCTACCGCTTTCCCGTGATGGCCCCGCAAGGCTGGGACGGAGAGCGTCCGGTGGTGATCGGTGCCGGGCCGTGCGGCCTCATGGCCGCGCTGATCCTTGCCCAGATGGGCCTGAAGCCCATCATCATCGAGCGCGGCAAAGCCGTGCGCGAGCGCACCAAGGACACCTGGGGCCTGTGGCGCCGATCGGTGCTGGAGCCGGAATCGAACGTGCAGTTCGGCGAAGGCGGAGCGGGCACGTTTTCCGATGGCAAGCTCTACAGCCGCATCAAGGATCCGCGCCATCTTGGCCGCAAGGTGCTGGTCGAGTTCGTGAAAGCCGGCGCGCCCGACGATATCCTGACCGAAGCCCATCCCCATATCGGCACCTTCCGGCTTGTCACCATGGTGATGAGCATCCGCGAGACGATCGAAAGCCTTGGCGGGGAATACCGCTTCCAGACACGGGTAGAGGATTTCGCAATAGAAACGGCCGCAGATGGCACCCGTCAGCTGGTCGGCCTGCACCTGTCGGACGGATCGTTTCTGCCCGCGCGCCATGTCATCATGGCAGTGGGTCATTCCGCGCGCGACACGTTTCATGTGCTGCATGACCGGGGCGTTCACGTGGAGGCCAAGCCCTTTGCCATCGGCGTGCGCATCGAGCATCCGCAAAGCTGGATCGATACCGCGCGCTATGGTCCCAGTGCGGGCAACAAGATCCTTGGCCCGGCGGCCTATTCCATCTCGCACAAGTGCAGCAACGGGCGCACCGTCTATTCCTTCTGCATGTGCCCCGGCGGGCGCGTGGTGGCGGCCACAAGCGAGGAAGGACGCGTTGTCACCAACGGGATGAGCCAGTATTCGCGCGCCGAGTTCAACGCCAATTCCGGCATCGTCGTCGATATCGACCCCAGCCGCGACTATCCGGGCGGTCCACTTGCGGGAATTGCCTTCCAGCGCCATTGGGAAAGCCTTGCCTTCGAGGCAGGCGGAAGAAACTACATGGCCCCCGGCCAGAAGCTGGGCGATTTTCTGGCAGACCGGCCTTCGACCGCGTTCGGCAACGTCATTCCCAGCTACAAGCCGGGCGTCCACCTCACCGAACTGAAGAAGTGCCTGCCCGATTTCGTGATCGAATCGATCCGCGAGGCACTGCCCGCCTTCGGCCGCATGGTGCCGGGCTATGACCACCCCGATGTGGTCATGACCGGCGTCGAAACGCGCACATCATCGCCGGTGCGCATCACGCGCGGCAAGGATTGCCAGAGCCTCAACACACGCGGTCTCTATCCGGCGGGAGAAGGCGCAGGCTATGCGGGCGGCATCCTGTCCGCCGCTGTCGACGGGATCAAGGTGGCCGAAGCGCTGGCCGCAGACGTGCTGAAGTGACTGCAGAGAACCACGACGCCATCGTGATTGGCGCAGGCGCCGCCGGGATGATGGCTGCGCTGACAGCAGGGCAACGCGGGCGGCGCGTTCTCCTCGTCGATCATGCCGAAGAACCGGGCAAGAAGATCCTCATTTCGGGCGGCGGGCGCTGCAACTTCACCAACATCCACACCGCAGCCGATCGCTACATTTCGGAAAATCCGCATTTTGCGCGCTCGGCCCTCGCCCGCTATACGCCCGCAGACTTTCTCGACATGGTGAACCGCCACGGCATCGCATGGCATGAAAAGACGCTGGGCCAGTTGTTCTGCGATCATTCCGCACGCCAGATCGTCGAGATGCTCATGGCCGAATGCCGGTCTGGCGGCGTGCGCTTTGCCTTCGGCCATCCGGTGTCGGCGCTCGATCACGCTGATGGCTCCTACCGCGTTACGCTCGACGGGAAGGAACACCTTGCGCCTTGCCTCGTGCTGGCAACGGGCGGGCTGTCCATCCCGAAGATGGGTGCCACCGGGTTCGCCATGGACGTGGCGCGGCGCTTCGGTCTGCCCGTGGTGCAGACCCGCCCTGCCCTCGTTCCCTTCACACTTGGCGAGGACGAAGCGCTGTTCCGCTCGCTTTCGGGGGTATCGGCCAATGTCGTTGCGCGCTGGGGCAAGGCCGCGTTCCGGGAGGCAGCGCTGTTCACGCACAAGGGCCTTTCAGGCCCGGCCATGCTCCAGATCTCGTCCTACTGGCAGCACCGCACACCGATAAGCGTCGATTTCCTGCCCGATGCGGCGGCTGACTGGCTGATCGAGGAAAAGCGCGCGCGCCCGAAGGCCGGCCTGCGCTCCGCGCTGGCCCGCCGCTTGCCCGAACGCCTTGCTGATGTGCTGGCCGAACGGCTTGAACTGGAAGGCGAACTTTCAGCCTGCCGCGACGCAGCGCTACGCACGGTGCAGAAGCGGTTGGCGCAATGGCCGTTTCACCCCACCGGCACGGAAGGCTATGCCAAGGCGGAAGTCATGGCGGGCGGGATTTCCACGGCCGCGCTCTCGCAAAAGACGATGGAGGCCCGCAAGGTGCCGGGCCTTCATGCCATCGGTGAAGCGGTGGACGTGACGGGCTGGCTGGGCGGCTACAATTTCCAGTGGGCATGGGCCAGCGGCCGCGCTGCGGGAGAAGCCATCTGACCGATCCCCAGATCAGCCTTCGACAAGATCGAGATAGGCCACCACGTCGTTGTCCGTGGCAATGAACAGCCCTTCCTGCACGGCTTCGGGCTGCGCGGCCGCCAGTTCCAGCGCGCGCTGCAAGGGACCGTAGAACAGCGTATCGGCCGCCCCGCCCTCAGGCCCGTCGGACAGGTGATAGAGCCGGACACTGGCATCGTGGAAGGTCGTGCGCATGGCAATGCCTATGCCACCTCGGGGCCGGATTGTCATCGCACCTGCGCAACCGGGGCCATGGCCGCTTCATCGGGAAAAAATCGCCTCAAACCAGTTGACCCCGCCCGCCCCTGCGGTTAGGAGCGCGCCCTGCCCGGCAGACACAGCACGTCTGCAACCTGACGGGCCGATTGACGGGGCGGAGTAGCTCAGCAGGTTAGAGCAGCGGAATCATAATCCGCGTGTCGGGGGTTCGAGTCCCTCCTCCGCTACCACTTTTCAATGATTTGCGAATCGGCTTTGAACCGGTTGTTCAGCATCTTGCAAGACCTGTGCTGCGGGTGTCCGGTTATCCCACAAACGCCCGCTCGATCACGAAATCACCCGGTTTGGCGTTGGCGCCTTCGGCAAAGCCCCTTACCTCAAGCATCTCGGCAAAGTCGCGGATCATGGCCATGCTGCCGCACAGCATCAGCCGATCGGTTGCCGGATCGAGCGCGGCGGGGCCGTGCAGTCCTTCGAACAGGCGCCCCGTTGCGATCAGATCCCCGATGCGCCCGGTCGTGTGAAACGGCTCGCGCGTCACGGTTGGAACATAGACCAACTGGAGCAGGGCCTGATCCTGAACCAGAGGATCGCCGGCAAGCTGGCTTTCAAGCTCTTCACGGAAAGCCAGATCGCTGACCTGACGCACGCAGTGGACAAGGATGATCTGGCCGAAGCGTTCGTAGATGTCAGGATCGCGGATGAGCGACAGGAACGGGGCCAGCCCTGTGCCGGTCGAAAGAAGGAACAGGCGCTTTCCCGGCAGAAGTGCATCGGTGACCAGTGTGCCCGTGGGCTTGCGGCCAAGATAGATCTCGTCGCCCGGCCGGATGTGTTGCAGGCGCGAGGTGAGCGGACCATCGGGCACCTTGATCGAAAGGAACTCCAGTTCCTCCGCCCAGGCCGGGCTGGCGATGGAATAGGCGCGCAGCAACGGCCGCCCTTCCACCGACAGCCCGAGCATGACAAACTCGCCCGATCGGAAGCGGAACGAGGCCGGTCGCGTAATCGTGAAGCTGAACAGGTGTCCGTTCCAGTGCCGCACGGAACATACCTGCTCCACGCTCAGCGTGCCGGTTGGCGTGAGCGCTGCGGGAACCGCAGGCGGTGCATTGATCGCGGATTCAATCACGGTATGCATGGTCATGTGCGAACCTCCCCGTATCGCGCCATTTCGCCGGTGCCAGCCGGATGGATCGCGCGCGGCCTTCTTGTTCGAGGCGCTTTTGCCAAATGCGCTGCCACGCGGGGATGCCGGCCGAGATCGCCGCAACCCACGCCCCGGAAGGCGCAAGAAAACCAATCGTCAGACTTCTGGAAACACAACTGGCGCGCAACAACCGGCAACGCCCGACAGGAGCATGACAGCCTTGCTCCCCTCCGCACAAGAGGCGCGAACATGCCCACAAGTGCTGGAAATACGTTTGCGCTGCGATGAACGCGCACCCACAAATGTGGGGGAACGGCGCATTATCGTGCGGTCAATCCTGCGGAGTGAGGCGGGTCGCCGTGTCAGGAAGGCAGGTTGCCAGTGAGCGCATTGAGCCGCCAGGCGGCAACCGTCTGCATCGCTTCGGCATCAAGGAGCGCCGCCTGTGCGGCAATGGCCTCGCGTTCGGCGTCCAGCACGGCAAGCGTGGGACGTGCGCCAACCTGAGCCTCCAGCCGCGTGCCGCGCAGCGCTTCTTCTGCTGCCTCGGTCTGGAGCCGCGAGGCTTCGACCATACGGCGCGCCGTGACCAGCCCCTGCCATGCCTCTATCACCATGCCGTCGAGCGCGAGCGTGGCCTGCCTCAGGCGCGCCTCGCTGGCATCGAGATCGGCATCGGCCGCACGGATCTGCGAGGCAACCCGGCCGCCTGCAAACAGCGTCCAGCGCCCGCGCACGCCAACTGCCACCGAATCCGCGCGATAACCGGGAAAGAACTGGTCGCGCACGTGGGCTGCCTCGGCAAAGGCGCCCACCGTGGGCATTCCTTCGGCCTTGGCCGCACTCACTCCGGCGCGGGCAACATCGACACCGGCCTTCGCCTGACGCAGTGCCGGATTGGCCTGCCGGGCAAGGTCGGTAGCCTCATCCAGCGTGGGCGGAGTGGGCGGAAGCGCAGGAAGCGGCGCCAAGGCACCGGGAACCTGTCCGGTCAGTCGCTCATAGGCGGCCTCTGCCGCGATACGCCGACCTTCGGCCTGTGCCAGTCCGGCGAGGGCTTCGGCCTTGCGGGCGCGGGTTTGCGCCAGATCGCTGCTGGCAATCTCGCCAACCTTGAAGCGCAGGCCCGCCTGGCGTTCGGTTTCGGAAAGCGCCTCGACCAGCTTGCCGTAACGTGCCTCAAGCTTGCGCGCAGTCAAGACCTCGGCATACGTGGCAACGGCATTGACCACGGTTTGCAACCGCGCCTGTTCTGCGCCAAGGCGTGCCACTTCCGCACCGCCTTGCGCCTGACGGATCGCAGAAGCCACCCGCCCCCCTGCATAGAGCGGCAATTCGGCCGTGGCTTGCACCGCCGTCGGTCGGACATTGTCTGCGGTAAGACCGAAGTAGCCGCCATTGTCGATACGCCCGGCGCCATAGGAGCCTTCGACCCTTAAAAGCGGATTGCCTTCCGACTTTGCCCGGTCAAGCCGGGCACTCGCCGCCGCTTCACCGGCCTCTGCCTCGGCAATCGAGGGGGCGTTCGCCAAGGCAGCGGTGATCGCGGCGGCGAGGTCCTGTGCGGCGGCCATGGGAGAGACCGCAACGCAGGAAAGCAGCAGGGCAAGAGGTGTCAGAGGGCGCATTTCAGGCTCGTTTCACTGGCAGATCCAACTGGCCGACGTCAGTTGCAGGCATCGCTTTCAGGCGGGGCCGTCTTTGGCAGCACCGCTTACTTGAAGGCGTTGCCCGGACGGATGCCAAGCTTCTTGAAGATCGCCGCTGCCGGGCAGAACCCGGTGAAGCTGGCCTGGAACATGTTCAGCCCGGCAAAGGCCGTAAGCCAGAGAAAGCCGGGATGGACCCAGTGCGCCAATGCAAGGCTGGCCAGAACCACCAGCCCGGCAAATCGGAAAACAGCGGAATCGAGCGTCATGGCACGGATCTCCTTATTTGAACCGCAGCTTGCGGATGCCAAGTGCGTGCATGGCGAGCTTTTCGTAGAACGGCTCGCTCGTGCCGCGCCGCACCTTGTGGAGGAAGTATTTCTCGAACCCGATCTTGGCGAGATGGACCCACTTGCCGCTGGATGACCAGTTGAGGTTGCGCGGCGGGATCTGCGGCTGGGCCACGAAGGCCACGCCGCCGTCGCCGAAGTCGGCAAGGCAGACGGCATTCCAGGTGGCTTCCTCGACCGGCTCCTTGCCGGCAAGCTCAAGCGCAAGGTTGTGGGCGATGGCCGTAACCATCGATTCGATCATGAATCCGGTCTTGGGCACGCCAACCGGCACCGGCGTGGGGCCGATCGGCGGGATGGCCACGCAAACGCCCAGCGAATAGACGTTCTTGAACGTGGGGTTGCGCTGGTGCTTGTCGGCCAGGATGAAACCGCGCGGATTGGTCAGCCCTTCGATCCCCGCCACGGCATCGACACCGCGGAAGGCAGGCAGGATCATCGAGTAGCCGAACGGCAGCGTGTGGGAGGCCTTGACCGAACCGTCGTCGGCCACTTCCTCCACGTGCATCGTGCCTTCCTCGACCTTGGTGATGCGCGCGTTGGTGATCCACTTGATGTGGCGATCGCGCAGTTCGCTTTCGAGCAGGCTCTTGGTGTCGCCCACCCCGTCAAGGCCAAGGTGGCCGACATAGGGTTCAGGGCTGACATAGGTCATCGGCACGCGGTCGCGGATCTTGCGGCGACGCAGTTCGGTGTCGAGGATGAGCGCGAACTCATAGGCCGGGCCATAGCACGAGGCACCCTGCGCCGCGCCGATGATGATGGGCTTGGGATCTTCGCAAAAGCGGTCGAAGGCATCGGCGGCATGTGCGGCATGGTCGGTGCGGCAAACACTCACGGTATGCCCTTCAGGCCCCAGCCCCTCAACCTCGTCGAAGGCCAGTTCCGGGCCGGTGGCAATGACCAGATAATCGTAATGGAGCGACGTGCCGTCATTCAGCTCGACCCGGTTTTCCGCCGGATGCACCCGCTTTGCGCCAACTGCGGTGAAGCCGATGCCCTTCTTCTTCATGATCGGCGGCAGATGCACCTTGATGGCATCAGGCTCGCGCCAGCGCACGGCAACCCACGGATTGGACGGAACGAACCAGTAGTCCTCCTGATCGTTCACGACCATGACCTCGGCCTTGCCCTTTACCGCATCGCGGATTTCATAAGCAGCGATGGTTCCGCCAAGGCCGGCTCCGAGGACGATAATCTGCGGCAACGACATTTCACCTTCTCCCGATTCTGCCGCGAGCGCGCACCGAACCAAAATCCGGTGCATTTGCGGGCGGCAATCGCATCGATTCACCGGGTCAGCACATCCAACCTGCGTCGGCCCCTGACCAGCATCGGACTTGACTTATATAAGATGATTACGATATGAGCAAGGGGTAATATGGATCAATCAGCAATGGCCGCACCGGCGGCGGGGCTGGAAGAAGAAGGGACAGGCTGATGGTTTTCGGTTTCGGCAAGAGCGGACCTGCTCACAAGGAAGTCACCGCGCAGGAGCTTCACGCCATGATTCAGGCCGGTGAAGCGCTGGTCGTGGACGTGCGCGAATCGAACGAATTTGCCGACGGGCACATTCCCGGCGCGATCAACATGCCGCTTTCCACTTTTCAGGCGTCCAAGCTGCCCGATCCCAAGGGGCGCAAGCTGATCCTGAACTGCCTTGGCGGCAAGCGTTCGGCGATGGCGCTCGACAAGTGCAGCACCGCGCAGGCTGCTGTGGACACGCACCTCGCGGGCGGGTTCGGAGCTTGGCAATCAGCCGGTCTTCCGGTCGAGCGCTGATTCGGCAGGCAATGGGGAGCGGAACGATGCGGGCAATTCTATCGGCTTTCACAGCTGCCGGGGCGCTGGCGCTCAGCCTCCCGCTGGGAGGATGCGGCAGCAGTGAAGAGGCCGCGCAGACGGCAAAGGCCCCGGCGGGGCCGCGCATCGTCCTGGCCCCTGCCGACACGGCAGACTGGCAGGATGTCAGCGCCGAGATCGCCACGGTCGATCAGGCGCAGGTCATGGCGCGCATCCCCGGCATTCTCACCAGCCTTTCCGTGAAGGAAGGCGACATGGTGAGGAAGGGGCAGGTCATCGGGCGAATCGTCGACAGCCAGCTTGGCTATCAGGCGGGTGCCTATGGTGCGCAGGCCGCCGCAGCGCAGGCGCAGGCCGCACAGGCCGCCGCCGAATTGCAGCGCGTAAAGTTCCTCCACGAAAACGGCGTCTATGCCAAGGCGCGCCTCGATCAGGCGCTGGCCATGGCCAGCGCTGCGCAGGCGCAGGTCCGAGCCGCACAGGCCCAGCAGGCCGCTGTCGGCGCCGTAGCGGGCCAGGGCGCGATCGTTGCTCCTGCCACCGGGCGCGTGCTGCGTGCCGATATTCCGGCAGGCGCCCCCGTGGCACCGGGAATGCCGATTGCGGTCATTACCGCCGGTCCAACCGTAGTGCGGCTGGAAATGCCCGAATCGCTGGCAGGCAAGGTGCACGCAGGATCGCGCGTCATGGCCAGCGGCATTGGCGAAGGACGGGTCACGAAAGTCTATCCTTCCGTCAGCGCCGGCAAGGTGGCAGCCGATGTCGACCTTCCCGGCATAGACAACAGCCTGATCGGCAAGCGTGTTGCCGCCAAGGTCGAAACCGGCACGCGCAAGGCGCTGCTGGTGCCTCGCTCCTACATCACCACGCGCTACGGCATCGATTACGTGACCGTTCTGGCAAAGGATGGCAGCGCCACGCAGGTGCCGGTGCAGACTGCGCCCTCTGCCGAAACTGGCAAGGTCGAACTGCTCTCCGGCGTGGGTGCAGGTGACACGCTTGTCGGGCCTGCCGCCGCCACGGCTGATGCCCCTGCCGCAACTTCCACGGGTGCAGGCAAATGAATCTGGGCATTTCGGGCAGGCTGACCAAAGCGACCATTCAGTCGCCGCTGACGCCGCTGCTGCTGCTGGCAGCCATGATCGTCGGGCTTATCGCAACGATCACCATCCCGCGCGAGGAAGAGCCGCAGATCAAGGTGCCGATGGTGGACATCATGGTCCAGGCGCCGGGCATCTCCGCCTCGCAGGCCGTCGAACTCGTCGCCAAGCCGCTGGAAGCCATCGTCAAGAGCGTGGACGGCGTGGAGCACGTCTATACCCAGGCGCAGGATCACGGCGTGATGGTGACGGCGCGTTTCCTCGTCGGCTCCAATCCCGAAGATGCAGCCATCCGCATCGGCGAGAAGATCGAGGCCAACAAGCATCGCATTCCCGCAGGGATCCCCTTCCCGCAGGTCACGGTGCGCGGCATCAACGATGTGCCCATCGTCGTGCTGACGCTGACACCCAAACCCGGCGCGGCAGGCCAGTGGGACGATCAGGCCCTCGCCGAACTCGCAGGCAAGCTGCGCACAGAGATCGCCAAGGTTGACAATGTCGGCCTCACCTTCCTCACGGGCGGACAGCGCATGGCGCTGCGCGTGGTGCCCGATCCGGCAAGGCTGGCGCTCTACCGGGTGCCGCTGGGCAACGTGATCGAGGCGGTCACTCAGGCCAACCGCGCGTTTCCTGCCGGAACCGTGCGCGAAGGCGGGCAGGCGGCGCTCGTCGTCGCAGGCCAGACCCTGCGCGATGCGCAGGAGCTTTCGGCCCTCACTGTCCGTTCCGTCAGCGGTGCGCCGGTCCTCCTCTCGGACGTGGCGCGCGTTGAGCAGGCCCCGACGCAGGATCAGGCCCGCTCGTGGCGTTGGGCCAGAGACGCTGACGGCCACTGGGCAATGACCCCGGCCGTCAGCCTTGCCGTTGCCAAGCGCGCAGGCGCAAACGCCGTGACGGTTTCCGAAAGCGTCGTGCGCCGCGTGGAATCGCTGAAAGGAACGCTGATCCCGGCAGGCGTCGAGGTTTCGGTCACGCGCAATTACGGCGAGACGGCCAACGAAAAGGCCAACGAGCTGATCTTCCACCTTGCGCTTGCCACTGTCTCGATCGTGGCGCTGATCGGCTTTGCCATCGGCTGGCGCGAGGCGGGCGTGACCGCAATCGTCATTCCCACCACGATCATGCTGACGATGTTCGCCTCGAACGTGATGGGCTTCACCATCAACCGCGTCAGCCTCTTCGCGCTGATCTTCTCGATCGGCATCCTCGTCGACGATGCCATCGTCATGATCGAGAACATCGCCCGCCACTGGGCCATGGACGATGTCGGCAAGGAAGGCGGACGCGACCGCATTCAGGCCGCGATCGAGGCCGTTGCCGAAGTGGGCAACCCCACCGTGATCGCTACGCTCACGGTCGTGGCGGCCCTGCTGCCGATGCTTTTCGTATCGGGTCTGATGGGGCCATACATGGCGCCTATCCCGATCAATGCCTCGGCGGCCATGATCTTCTCGTTCTTCGTCGCCGTCATCATCGCGCCGTGGCTCATGATCCGCTTTGCCCGCAAGGCGCTTGCCCATGGCCATCATGGACACGACGAACAGGGCGGCAAGCTGGGCGCGCTTTATCGGCAATGGGCCGTTAAGGTCATCGCCACGAAAGAAGGCGCCAAGCGCTTCCTGATCGGCGTGGGTGTGGCAACGCTGCTGGCGTGCTCGATGTTCTATTTCAAGGCAGTGACGGTCAAGCTGCTGCCCTTCGACAACAAGAGCGAAGTGCAGCTTGTCGCCGACCTTCCCGAAGGCACCAGCCTCGAAGAGACCGCGCGCGTTCTGGAACAGACCGCCGCCATCGCCCGCAGTGTGCCCGAAGTGGTTTCGATGGAAGCCTATGCCGGCACATCGGCCCCGTTCAATTTCAACGGTCTGGTGCGGCACTATTTCCTGCGCAACCAGCCGGAAATGGGCGACCTGATGGTCACGCTCCTGCCCAAGGGCGATCGTTCGCGCTCAAGCCACGAAATTGCGGTGGATCTGCGCGAAAAGCTGAAGGGCGTGGCCCTACCCGCCGGAGGTTCGCTCAAGGTGGTGGAAACGCCACCGGGACCGCCCGTGCTCGCCACGCTGCTTGCGGAAATCTACGGACCGGATGAAGCGACCCGCCGCAAGACCGCCGAACAGGTCGAGGCGATCTTCCACAAGGTGCCCTTCATCGTCGATGTCGACAACAGCTTCGGCCAGCCCCGTCCCACGCTGCGCCTGACTCCCGACAGGGCCAAGCTTGACCAGTATGGCCTGTCAGAACGGCAACTGTTCGACAGCATCGGCGCGCTCATGGGCACGCAGGTCGTGGGCTATGTCCAGCGCGAGGATGGGCGCGATCCGCTGCCGATCGAGATTGCGCTCGACCAGTCGCAGCGCACCTGGTCTGCCGCGATGGCTGCAACGCCGGTGGCCGTGACACCGGGCGGACAGCTCATCCAGCTTGGCGAACTTGTCACCGCCGAGATGGTTCCGGGAGAACGGGCGCTCTTCCGTCGCGACGGGCGCGGCGCGGCCATGGTCACGGCTGAACTGGCCGGGCGCTATGAAGCACCGATCTACGGCATGCTGGCGGTCGATGATGCCATCGAATCGTTCGACTGGAAGGCACACGGCCTTGAAAAGCCCCAGGTGATCCTGAACGGACAGCCTGAGGATGAAAGCCGGACCGCGCTCCTGTGGGATGGGGAATGGGAAATCACGTGGGTGACGTTCCGCGATATGGGCGGTGCGTTCATGGTGGCGCTGCTGGGCATCTACGTGCTGGTCGTGGGGCAGTTCCGCAGCTTCACCCTGCCGCTGGTCATTCTCACGCCCGTCCCGCTCACCCTCATCGGGATCGTGCTGGGGCACATGCTGTTCGGCGCGCCCTTCACGGCAACCTCGATGATCGGCTTCATCGCGCTGGCCGGGATCATCGTGCGCAACTCGATCCTGCTGGTGGATTTCATCCGCCACACCCGCACCGCCGACAAGAGCCTGCGCGACACCCTGCTCGAAGCCGGGATGATCCGCTTCAAGCCGATCGTGCTGACGGCGGCCGCCGCGATGATCGGTGCGGCCGTCATCCTGACCGACCCGATCTTTCAGGGTCTGGCCATTTCGCTGCTGTTCGGCCTTGCCTCCTCCACCCTGCTGACCGTCCTGGTCATCCCGGCGATCTACATCGTGCTGCGCGATGATGGGCGTCCGTTCGCGGAGAAGGGCTGATGGCCCCGGCCGATCTTTCCCAGCTCAAGGCCAATGCCGGACGCATGGCCAGCCGCCTAAAGCTGATGAGCCATCCCGAACGGCTGATGATGCTGTGCCGGATGGATGAAGGGGAAGTATCGGTCAACGGGCTGGTCGAGTTGTCGGGCCTTTCGCAGTCGTCGGTATCGCAGCATCTGGCCATGCTGCGCGAAGAGGGCGTGGTGAGCATCCGGGGAGAGGCGCAGACCCGCTTCTACAGCTTGCGCGATCCGGTGGTGCGCGGAATCATCCACGCCCTGTGCGAAATCTGCGGAGACAACCATGCCTGATGCTGCACACGCAGAAAGCGTCATCATTGCCTGCCCTTCCTGCGCGGCAAGGAACCGCGTGCCCAAGACGCGGCTTACTGCCGGTGGCACCTGCGGCAAGTGCGGCGCGCCGATCTTTGCAGGTCATCCCGTCGTGCTTGATGCCGCAAACTTCGATGCCCATGCCGCGAAAAGCGACCTGCCCCTGCTGATCGATTTCTGGGCCTCGTGGTGCGGGCCGTGCCGCCAGATGGCCCCGGCCATCGATGCTGCGGCCCGGATGCTTGAACCGCAGGTCCGGCTCGGCAAGCTGGATACCGAGGCACAGCAAGCCATCGCCGCGCGCTTCGGCATCCGCTCCATCCCTACTCTTGTGCTGGTGCACAAGGGCCGCGAGATCGCGCGGCAATCGGGCGCAATGCCCGCCAATGCCATCGTTGACTGGACCCGGCGAAGCCTGGCGGCGGGAGGCTGAACGCCGGGCATTGCACACCATGGCGTTATCCTTGTGGTGGTGGTAACGCTTTGCCATGACGGCAAAGTTCACATCGCTGCTGACCACCGTTTGCGCTGTAAAGGCGCTTGCCTGCACAGCTCCGGCCTGCGCGCATGAATGGACGACGTCCGAAGCACGTATCCTTCGGCAGTTCGCTGCGGCCGCGCCCGAAGATGCGCTGCCCGTGCCCGACATGCGGGCGCTTGATGCGGCCTTGCCCGGCGGTCCGGGGCCGGCTCTGGATGCGGCGGCAACCGATCTGGCCTTGCGCCTTGCAAGGCTGCACCTGCTGGGCGCGGCATCGGCACAGCAGAAGGCTGGATGGCGGATTGCCGATACCGATCAGGATACCGATGTGGCGGGCTGGCTCGAACGGTCGCTTGCCGGCGGAAGCCTTGCCACTTTCCTAGTCGCAGTCCGTCCGGCGCATCCCGATTATGCTGCCCTGCGCGCAGCCTATGCCCGCGAAACCGATCCTGAACGCCGGGATGTCATCGCGCTGAACATGGAACGCTGGCGCTGGCTTCCGCGCACGCTGGGCGAAAGCTACGTGCTGGTCAACATCCCCACGTTCGAGGCGCGGCTCTGGCGTGATGGCAAGCCTGCCGGAAGCTGGCCGGTGATCGTCGGCAAGCCATCAACCCCCACCCCGATCTTCTCGGCCATGATAACCGGGGTGAACCTCAATCCGTGGTGGAACATTCCGGCCAGCATCGAACGCGAGAAGCGCGGCCGCTTTCCGGCAAGTCAGGGTTATGTGCGGGTCGGAGGGCAATGGCGGCAGAAGCCGGGTCCGAACAATGCCCTGGGCCAGATGAAGCTGGTCATGCCCAATCCCTACAGTGTGTACATGCACGATACCCCGGCGAGGAACCTTTTCGCAAACCAGACACGCGCCTACAGCCATGGCTGCATCCGCACTGGCGATGCCATCGGCTTTGCCGCCACGCTGCTGGAAGGCAGCAAGAGCCGCGAGGATATCGACGCGGTAGTGCAGGCGCGGACCACGGTCACGTTCAATCTTGCCCGGCCGCTTCCGGTCTATGTTGCCTATTTCACCGCGACACCGGCAACCGATGGCACCGTGACCATCAGCCCCGACCTTTACGGGCGGGATGCCAAGTCCGGTTTCACACCGCCTCCCAACGGACCGTGCGGTGCCTGAAAGCCCCCACATCCCATCGTGCGGCTGACCTACAGGCCGGGCTGACCGCGCCGCTGACTCGTCAGAAGCGCGTGGCCCACCATGCTTCCATCATCGGGCGCAGTTCGCGGCCGACCAGTTCGATCACCGGCCCGCCATCGCGCACAAGATAGGCCATGCTGCCATGACGGTGGCGCGGCGATGCCCCGGCCACCAGGAGACGCCACCCCTGAGCGCATAGGTGTTCCACGCCATCGCCCACATTATCGACCCAGACGCCGATGTGCGAACGGTCGATTGCGCGCAGGCTGTCATAGGGCGTGCCGGGCATGGCCTCGACCAGTTCAAGCCGCAAAGGGCCTGAGCGGGCATAGGCCACCTTCAGCCGGGCTTCGCCGCGACCTGCTTCGGGCGTCCAGACGGGCAAGGGATCGAAGGCGCGGACCTCGCTCCATTCGGTGCCGCTGGCCACGCCGATCTGCGCCATCGCTGCGGCAATATCATCCACGATGAGCCCGTGATGGAAAATGTCAGAGAGAATATCCACGCCGTCCTCCAGCCTGCCTCACCCATGCCTGCGCTGCGTCGCGCTGCCATTGCGCGCCACCTTGCACGAGCATCCGCAACGAACAAGCGGGAATCACACCTGACGCCAAATTGCGCAGCAAGGCTTCTGGCTGCACCACCCTCAATAAATTACTGTTTATACGAGATAACTTTGCCCCCTTGCAACTCGTCCGCGCGTCATTTACAAGCATACATGACTGTTTTATTTTTATAACGACAAGCCGATGGCGGAAGAGGGACAACATGCTTGATCTGGCCGCAAACCCCGGACACGAAGAAGACCTTGCCCGCATGGAGTGGGAGCGGGACCGCAAGGATCCGCCCGAAGGCTTCCCTGCCCTACCCACCATTCCCGCCGCGCGCTATGTCGATCCCGATTTCCTTGAGCTGGAACGGCAGGCCATGTGGAACAAGGCATGGCTTTATGCCGGGCATACCGATCAGTTGCCCGAACCCGGCTCGTGGTTCCTCACCCGCAACACGGGCACTCCGATCGTGGTCTGCCGCACACTGTCGGGCGAAGTGAAGGCGTTCTACAACACCTGCAAGCATCGCGGTGCGCCGCTGGTCAAGGAAGATGCGGGCACCTCGCGGGGCTTCGTCTGCGGCTACCACGGCTGGAGCTACACGCTCGACGGAAAGCTTACCGCGGTGCGTGACAGGCGCGATTTTCCCGATTTCGACATGGCATGCCATTCGCTTTCGGCGGTGCGCTGCGAATTGCTTGGCTCGCTTATCTTCCTCAACTGCGATCCCGATGCCCAGCCGCTGATCGAACATATCGGTCCGATGGCAGCCCAGCTTGAGGAATTGCAGCTTGAAACACTCCGGCTGGTCGACAGCCGCAGCTACGAGGTGGACTGCAACGTCAAGGTGCTGCTCGACGCCTTCCTTGAGGTCTATCACCTCAAGTCCATCCACGAAAACACCGTGGACCGCTTCCTCGATCACCGCGCAATGATCGTCACGCTCTGGCCCAATGGCCACAGCCGCATGGTCACGCCCAATCGCCGCCCGGACTGGGTTGACCCTGGCACCAAGGGGATGCCGGAAATCCCCACCGTTTCCGAGTTCACCGCCAAGAACAACATCAGCTATCACATCTATCCCAACTTCGTGATGCCGCCTGCGCCTACCGGCATTCCGCTGCTTCAGTTCTGGCCGCTGGGAACGCGCCGCACGCGCGTGGTCTCAAGCTGGGTCGCGCCCGATCATGATCCGGCCAACCCTCACCCCCTGTGGGAAACGCGCATCAAGAACTGGGAGCGCATCCTTTACGAAGATCTGCAATTTGCTCCGCAGATTCAGGAATCAGTTGAAGGTCCGGGCTTTTCGGGGATGTCGCTCAACTATCAGGAACGGCGCATCTATCACTGGCATGAAGAGCTGGATCGCCGCATCGGCATCGACAAGGTGCCCGAAGCCATGCGGGTCAAGCCCGTCCTCGCGCCCTTCGTGAAGCACGACTGACGCATGGCGGACCTTGTCGGCAAGGTTGCCATTGTCCTTGGCGCTGCAAACCGGAACAACATGGCGCAGGTCATCGCGCGCCGTCTGGCGGCCGATGGTGCTAAAGTGGTCGTCGCCGGGCGCGCGCCGGAAGCGCTTGAGGAACTGGCGGCCGAAATCGGCGGCCATGCTGTAAGCCATTGCGACATCACCAGCGAGGATGATCTCGCCCGGCTGGCCAATGCCGCGAAGGATCGCTTTGGCGGTCTCGATATCGCTGTCAACGCCACAGGATGGGGCCTGCTCAAGCCGTTTCTCGATACCACGCGCGAAGAAATCGAGCGCATGGTGGCCTTGCAGCTTACCGGGGCGATGCTGTTCTATCAGGCCATGCTGCGGGTGATGCGCGATGGCGGATCGCTGATCCAGATCTCGTCGGCCACCGCTTCGATCATGCTTGAGGATCACGCCGCCTACATGGGCACCAAGGCCGGCGCCGATCACATCATCCGCTGCGTCGCCAACGAGTTCGGCAAGCGCGGCATCCGGGCCAACTCGGTCGCCCCCGGTTTCACCGCCACACCGATGACCGGAAAGGCCAGCGCCACGCCCGGCCTGATCGAGGCGTTTGCCGCCGAATACCCGCTGGGCCGCGTCGGCACGAGCGAGGACGTGGCCGAAGCCGTGGCGTGGCTCGCCAGCGATGCCTGCTTCATGACCGGTCAGGTGCTTCAGGTAAACGGCGGGCTGACCTTGCGCCGCAATCCCACCAACGCCGAAATCGGTGCGTCCGTCCGGGCCGCGCGCAAGGCTGCGGCCGCCCGGTGACGGCTCAAGTGACCGCTCCTGTTCAGCTGCCGCCCTTCCCCGACGATCCCGATCTTGAGCGTGAGGCCCTGTTCCGCTTTGACGTGACCGGACCGGACCGCTTTCGTTCACCCCCTTTGCCCAGCGGCCTGCTGCGGCTCTATGGCGGAATGATCGTGGCGCAGGCGCTCGAAGCCATGCGGCTGACGGTTCCGGCGGAAAAGGATGTGCACGCCCTGCACCTGTTCTACCAGCGCGCCGGGATGACCGACCGACCGCTCGATTTCGCGGTGGAGCGCGATACCGATGGCCGCAGCTTCGCCCAACGACGCGTGGCCGTGACGCAAGATGGCACGCCCGTCGCCTATGCCATGGGATCGTTTCAGGTGGCAGAGGCAGGGGCATCGCAGCAGGAAGCCATGCCCGATGTTCCCGGCCCCGATGGCCTTGAACCGCTGCCCTCGATCCTTGCCCGCAGGCTGGAGGATGTGCCCGCGCGGCATCGCCCGTTCTGGTGCCGCCGCCAGCAGTTCGAATGGCGGCCCGTCGAGGATTTCGTCATCGGCGATGCTGCGCCCCGCCCTGCCCGGCGCCACTTCTGGCTGCGGGCGAATGCGCGCGTTGAAGGACCGCTTCATGTTCACCAGCGCCTTCTGGCCTATGCCAGCGATACCCATATCATGCAGACCGGCCTGCGCCCCCTCGGCATTGCCTGGACCGACGATCACCTTCAGACTTCCAGTCTCGATCATGCGATCTGGTTTCACAATCCGTTCCGCATCGACGATTGGCTGCTCTACGCGCTCGACAGCCCGGTTGCATCGGGCGCACGGGTAATGGGCACGGGCATGCTGTTCACGCGTGATGGCACGCTTGTGGCAACGGTTGCCCAGCAGGGCCTGGCACGGATTCTGGAAAGCCGCCGCGAAGGAAAGATATGATGGCCCACACCGACCTTTCGCCGCTCGGCACGCCGTGGCTATGCTTTGACGACCTCAAGGTGGGGGACAAGCGCCGTTCGCATGCGCGGACCGTCACCGAAGAGGAAATCGTCAGCTTCGCGCGCACTTATGATCCGCAGTGGTTCCACACAGACCCAGAAGCCGCGCGCGCATCGGTGTTCGGACAGGTCGTGGCCAGCGGCATCCATGTGCTGGCCCTGTGGCGCCAGCTCGATCACACGATCAACAGCGACATCGATTTCGTCTGCGGCGTGGGCTGGGAACACCTGCGGCTCAAGCGCGCGGTGCGTGCGGGCGATACGATCTACGTGACGAGCGAGATCATCGCGCTCGAACCCTCTCGCAGCGGCAAGGAGCGCGGCACCGCCGTAACCCGCTATGCCGTACTGCTTGAAGATGGCACCGAATGCGTGACCTTCGAGAGCATCAACCTTGTCTACACGCGCGAGGGGCGCAGCAGGGCGTCGGCAAGCGCATCCGCATCGGCATAGGCGCGCCGCATCGCCGCTTCCACCTGCTCCGGCGTGCCATAGGTTGGGCGCACTTGCACTTCATGCACATCGGCAATACCGATGAAGCCGAGCCACGCCTTCATGAAGGCCGTCTGGAAATCCAGTTCCGCGCCGGGCTGACCGGGGCGAATGTCGAGCGCGCCCGAACAGACAAGGATGGCACGTCGGCCCGCCGCCAGCCCCGTCACGCCGCTGGCATCGGCGGTAAAGGCAAGGCCCGGCTGGGTCAGCACGTCTATATACTGCTTCAGCCGCCAGGGCACGCCGAAGTTCCACATCGGCACGCTGAACACGATCGTATCGAACGAGAGGAAATGCTCCACCGTCCGGGCAATATCATCCCATGCCTGGCGCACCTGCGGATCAACCTCGCGGCCTTCGATCAGCGCATAGCGACCTTCGATGGCCGCGCCATCGAACTGCGGCAGGTGCGCCGTTCGCAGATCAATCCTCTCGACCTCCGGCACACCAAGCGCTGCTATCAGTCGGTGCGCTACCATGTCGGAGCGGGACCGCGTGCCGCGCGGGCTGCCCATCACATGAAGCAATCGCTTCATGCCAGCAGTTCCGGCTGTTCGATCAGGCGAGCAAGAGCCGCCATGAAGCGCCCGGCATCGGCGCCATCGATGGCGCGGTGATCGCAGCTCAAAGACAGGTTCAAAACCGGCACAATGCGGATGGCACCATCATCGTCAATCGGTTCTGGCCGCGCCGTGCCCACGGCCAGAATCGCGCCCTGCGGCGGGTTGATGATGGCATCGAACTGCTCCACTCCGAAGCTGCCGAGATTGGACAACGAGAAGCTGCCGCCGGCAATCTCCTCAGGCCGCAGCTTGCCGGTGCGCGCCTTCTGCGCCAGCCCCTTCATGGCAGCCGCGATCTGCGCCAGCGAAAGATCGTCCGCGCCGAACACAATAGGAGTTACCAGCCCGCGATCGGTGGCAACCGCCACCGAAATATCGGCCTGATGGAAGCGATGAATATCGTTGCCGTGAACCTGAATATTCACTGCTGGCACCTCCAGCAGGGCAAGGGCCGCCGCGCGGATCAGATAATCGTTGACGCTCGGCTTGTCCGCCGTGCTCGCGGCGCGATGCGCCAGCAGACGGTCTGCCCTCACCCGGCGGCGCACGTAGAAATGCGGGATTTCCTGCTTGGACTGGCTGAGCCTGCGCGCAATGGTGCGCCGCATCGACGACATCGGCACGATATCGGGCGCCCCCGGTCCACCGGTTGAGACGACAGCGACAGCAGGGGCCTGCGCAGCCATGGGAGCGGCACTTGCTGCCGAAGTAAGCGGCTCAGGCGTAGCAGGCCGGGCATTGGCAATTGCCGCCAGCACATCTGCCTTGCGCACACGGCCCCGCGGGCCGGTTCCGCTCACCTTGGCAAGATCAAGCTCATGCAGCATGGCCAGACGGCGCGCCACGGGCGTTGCCATGACCGGGCCATCCGGCAGAAGCGGAAATACCCCGACCAGGGCAGGCTGCACCGGCGCGCGGGCTGCCTGATGCACGTCCTGCGCGCTGATGCGGCCATTGCGTCCGCTGCCCTGCACCCCTGCCAGATCGACGCCCAGTTCCCGCGCCTGCACCAGTGCAGCCGGGCTGATCGCAATCCCTTCGGGAACCACGATTTCCGCAGGTGCAGCCGCTGCGGGCGATGGTGCAGCGGCAGGCTGTCCGGCATCGGGATCGAAGCTGGTATCAGACGGGCGGAACGCGGCGATCAGCGCATCAATTTCAGCAGCATCCGCTTCGCCGCCGTCCGAAAGAACGGCCAGCAGTGCACCCACGGGATAGGTTTCGCCCGCCTTTGCCAGAATGCGCACGAAACGCCCGTCGGCCTCGGCTTCAACCTCGTTGGTGATCTTGTCGGTT
Source organism: Novosphingobium meiothermophilum (assembly GCF_003171715.1). Taxonomy (GTDB): domain Bacteria; phylum Pseudomonadota; class Alphaproteobacteria; order Sphingomonadales; family Sphingomonadaceae; genus Novosphingobium; species Novosphingobium meiothermophilum. The sequence continues at coordinate 945,564 of NZ_QGHL01000007.1, forward strand.
TCGATCAGGGTCAGCACCGTGCCGCGCGTGAAAGGGGCGTTTTCCGCCACCATCCATTCGGCGATGGTGCCTTCGGCCATCTCGATGCCCCACTTGGGCATGGTGAACGCCTTGAGCTTGGCCATGGTGCGCCCCCTGCTCAACGGAATGCAAGGGTGCGACGGACCGCGCCCTCGATCGTCTGCGGCGATGGCAGCCACGCCCGTTCAAGCACGCGCGAAAAGGGGATCGGCGCGTGCGGGCCTGTCACCATTTCGGGCGGAGCCTTAAGGCTGGTGAAGGCGCGGGTCGATACCAGTGCGGCAATATCGGCGGCAAGGCTGCACCGCGGCGGGCTTTCGTCAACCACCACCAGCCGGCCGGTCTGCTCCACCGAATCGAGGATTGCGTCCTCGTCCATCGGGCTGGTCGTGCGCAGATCGATAAGGTCCATGCCGATGCCTTCGGCAGCCAGCTTGTCGGCGGCCTTCTCGGCAAAGTTGACCATGCGTCCGCAGGCCACCACGGTCACATCGCCGCCTTCGCGCACCATGCGCGCCTGTCCGAAAGGAATGCGGTATTCGCCGTCGGGCACTTCGCCCTTCACGCCATAAAGCGCCTTGTGTTCGAAGAACATGACCGGGTCATCGCCGCGCAGAGCTTCGGTCAGCAGGCCCTTGGCATCTGCCGGTGTGGTCGGCAGCACCACTTTCAGGCCCGGCATTGCCGTCAGCAGGGCATAGACAGACTGGCTGTGCTGCGCCGCCGTCTGCATCCCTGCGCCATAGACCATGCGCACCACGGCGGGGCACTTCGTCTTGCCGCCGAACATGTAGCGAAACTTGGCCATCTGGTTCCACAGCTGGTCAAGGCTGACGCCCACGAAATCGGCAAACATCAGTTCGGCCACCGGACGCTTTCCCGCAAGCGCGGCCCCTGCCGCCGCGCCAACGATGGCGCTTTCGGAAATCGGCGTATCGATCACCCGGTTGGGACCGAACTTTTCCCAAAGGCCCGTCGTCGTGCCCCAGATGCCACCGATGGCCTCTGGCCCTCCGGCCGTGCCGTTGCCGCCGACAATGTCTTCGCCCAGCACCAGAATATCGGGGTCGCGCTCCATTTCCTCGTGCAGGGTGCGCAGGATCGCCTCGCGAATGTTCATTACCGCCATGATCGCAAACCCTCAGTAATATTCGGCGTAAACGTCGTCGGCGACAGTCGCCGGATCGGGATCGGCGGCGGCACGGGCTTCGGCCACGGCCTCGTCGATCAGGGCGAGCACTTCGGCATCCACCGCATCCAGTTCCGCCCCGGTTAGCAGCCCGGCCTCGGTCACGGTCGTGCGGAACGCCTTGAGGCAATCGCGCTTCTCGCGGATGCGATCAAGTTCGCCGGGGCCGCGATAGCGCTGGGGATCGCCCTCGAAGTGGCCGTAGAAGCGCTCGGTATCCAGTTCAATGGCCGCCGGGCCATGGCCCGCGCGCACATAGTCGAGCAGTTCGCGGAAGGTCTCGTAAGTGTCGAAGAAGTCGCAGCCGTTTGCTCGCCACGCCTTCATGCCGAAGGCTTCGGCACGGCTGGCGATGTCCTGCGCCGTGCCCACCGCGTATTGAAAGCCGGTGTGTTCGGAATAATGGTTGTTCTCGAACACGAAGATTGCCGGGGCCTTGGTCACGACGGCAAGGTTCATCGCCTCGAACGTGGTGCCCTGGTTGCATGCGCCATCACCGGAGAAGGTGATGCCGACCCGGCCCTTGCCGTCCATCTTCGCCGCCAGTGCAGCCCCGACCGCCTGCGGCGCGCCGCCGCCAACGATGCCGTTGGCGCCCAGCATCCCCACATCGAGATCGGCAATATGCATGGAACCGCCGCGCCCCTTGCACAGACCTGCGGCCCGGCCATAGATCTCCAGCATCATCCCCTTCACATCGCAGCCCTTGGCGATGCAGTGACCGTGGCCGCGATGGGTGGAGACGATCTTGTCCTCCACCGTCAACTGGTCGCAGATGCCCACGGCAACCGCTTCCTGCCCTGCATAAAGGTGCGTGAAGCCTGCGATCTCGCCGGTCTTGATCTCGTCGTGCAGGCGTTCCTCGAACGCCCGGATCGTGCTCATGCGCCGATAGGCGCCCAGCAGCGCATCGTGCCCCAGTTGCAGCATGGCGGTTCCTCTCAGATGTCGTCCGGGCCTTTGCCGCCGGGACCGTAGATGTAATCGTCCAGCACCTTGTGGAAGTGCCGGATGCGCAGTTCCTGCTCGCCGATCCACAGGCCGGGGAAGCTGTCCGACTTCATGCCGAGCTGCACCGTAGGCAGGTTGTAGGCATCCTGATCCAGCACCTGGCCGATGCTGCGGTCGCCATGCTTGAAGCGCCTGTGCCTTGGCCGTTCGGGCCATTCCTCGCCCTGCGGCACAAGTTCGAACACCCACACATCGTAAAGCATCTTGTTGGGATCGGTAGCGTGGGGGCGCTGACGGAACATCAGGATGTCGTCGGCATGAACATTGAGCGCGACATTCGGGAAGATCATGTAATGGTAATCGTCGGTCAGCTGATCGTCGTTCAGCGCCGAATAGTCCTTACCCTGCGCAGCGCCGTGCTTGCGCTTGAACAGTTGCACATCGCGCCGGATGTCGGATACGCGGCCTTCGTATTCGGCCGGGTCCATCCCTGCGTTGCGCATGATCTCGTCGATCGCGGGCGGGATCTGGCTGGGCATGGCCACGCGCGGGGAAATCGTGGCGAAGGGAACGAGATAGCGGTTGTGCCGCTCGTAGCAGTCGATCTGCACGTTCACGTCATCGAGATACCACAGCAGCTGCGGGTGAATGCCCTGCACGTGGTAGGTCTCGTTGAAGGCATCGACCGAAGCCTTCCAGTTGCAGTCCCACTCCATCGTCACGTCGCGCTTCCACGCCATGCGTTCGGGGTGATAAGGCTCCAGATGCTCCTTCAGCGGTGCGATATAGTCGTCGAAAGGCTCGACTTCGGGGTTGAGCGAATACCACACGAAGCTGTTCCATTCCGTGCACGGCAGGCTCGGCAGGGTCATCCCCGGAGGCCCCCCTTGCGGGAAGGTGCACAGGTCGGGCAGACGCTCGATCTTGCCGTCCAGCCCGTAGGTCCAGTGGTGATACATGCAGCGGAACTGTTCGGCATTGCCCAGCCCTTCGGGCCGCAGGCGGTTTCCGCGATGCAGGCACACGTTGGGGAAGCAGCGGATCGAACCATCATGCTGGCGCACGATCAGGACCGATTCCTTCCCGATGTCGGTGCAGATGTAGTCACCGGGGTTGGGAATATCGTCGGCCCGGCCGCCCAGCAGCCAGACCTTGGTCCACACCCGCTCCCACTCCAGCTTCATGAAGCTTTCCGAGTAATAGCGTTCGGCGGGAATCACATCCGTGCCCAGTTCCGGGTCGGGCGCCTTCTCGACCGGCGTGCCGCCTTTGCAATCCGCGGGATCGACGCGGATCACGTCGACGACGCGCTTCACATCCATCCGGGCGGTGTCCCACATCAGAAGTGCGTCCGGTTGGTGAAGGCACCATCGACAACGAGGTGCGAACCATTGCACCAGCTTGCCGCATCGCTGGCAAGAAAGGCGATGGCCTTGGCGATTTCCTCAGGGCGGCCCAGGCGCCCTGCGGGCTGCTGGCGAAGCTGGGACTGGTAGAACTTTTCCATCGTCCCCTTGATCATGTCCCAATTGCCGCCCTCGAACTCGACCGGACCGGGCGAGACGACATTCACGCGAATGCCATCCTTGCCGTGAGCAAGCGCCAACTGCTTGCCATAGGTGATGAGCGAGGTCTTCATCGCGTTGTAGGCTTGCGGACCACCCATCGCCTCAAGCGCAGCGGTGGAAGCCACCAGCACGATCGCGCCGCGCTGCTGCTCGGTCATTTTCGGAATGACGGCCTCGACCGCGCGAACCGGCCCCATCACGTCGGTCTCGAATGCGTTATACCAGTATTTCTCGCTGCCGATGCCGCCACCGGCCGAGCTGAGCGGGATCAGCACGTCAACGCCGTCCAGTTCCTCGATCGCCCATTCCAGCCAGGCCTTGTATTCTTCGGCACGCTTCACGTTCACCGGCTTGCCGACCACCTTCGTGCCATAGCGCGAGAGCGAGGCGACCGCGTCCTTCACCGAATCCTCGCCGCGCGCGCTCAGGGCCACATCGCAGCCTTCGCGGGCAAGCACTTCGGCCACGGCATAACCGATGCCGCGCGCACCGCCGACAACGATGGCCTTCTTTCCTTGCAGCCCAAGATCCATGCCCTGCCCTTCCTCATTCGCAGCAATCAAATCCGAGGGAAGAAAGGTCGGTCAGCCGAGCGGTGGCATGAGCCTCCGAAGCGTCGCCTGCCGATGCGCCACATGCCGCCTGCGTCTTCTCGACGCTCGCGGGGCGCATCATCCTGTCTCCCTGATGGCGCACTCTATTGAACGGGCCGGAGAGTGCAAACAAAAAAACATGCTTGAATGCTTTTTTCTTATCGCGCATGGTCCGACAAGGCCGCGGAACGGCAGGCCGGAAGCGTGTTTCCGGAAAGGATGATTCCGCGCGTGGGGAGAGACCGGCGCACGGCCGGCATGAAACGGATGGCGCTTACGAAACGGCGGGCACTGCCCGCGCATCACAGCGACGCGCAAGCGCCCGGCAACGCTGCCGCAGCGTCCGCTGCCCCTGCCGAAAAGGTCGGCAGGCAAACCCTCAAGAGCGCGGCCACGCAGGCCCGCCTGATCGAGGCGACGATCACCTGCCTGGTCAAATACGGCTATGCCAAGACCGTGACACCGCTCGTCGCTGCCGAGGCCGGTCTTTCGCGCGGGGCGATGCTGCACCACTTTGCCAATGGCGATGCACTGATCCGCGCGACGATCATTGAACTGCACAACCGGCGGCTCAATGCCTTCCGGCGCGCCTCGCAGGCCCATACCGGCGATGTCCGCGCGATGGTGCGCGGCTACTGGCAGCAGTTGGAGAAGCCGGGCTTCATCGCCTTTCAGGAGCTTGCCATGGCAGCGCGCACGGACACGGGCCTTGCCGCCATCCTGCACCCGCTTCAGGCGGAGTTTGCCGCGCGCTTTCAGGCGCTTGCCGGGCAGCTCTATCCGGACTGGATCAGCCAGCCCGAAAGGCTTCGCCTTGCCATGGCGCTGTCGCAGATCCTCATGGAAGGCATACGCATCGCCAGCCTGACCGGCGCGATGGATGACGAACAGATTGATCCGCTGCTCGATTTTCTGGAAATGAGCGTCATGGCCCTGCGCCCTGACCGGCTCCTTCCTTCCGGCGCGGCCACGCCAGCCGCCACAATGACCCCGCACCCGAACCAGATGGACGACACCACAGCATGACCCAGACCAGAACCGGAGGACAGGGAAAAGGACCGCTGGCCGGCGTGCGCGTGCTCGATCTCACCAGTGTCCTGATGGGTCCTTATGCCACTCAGATCTTTGCCGATCTGGGCGCGGATGTCATCAAGATCGAAGGCCCGGCAGGTGATACGACACGGGCCATCCCGCCCGGTCCCGATGCCACGCGCGGGGCGATGTTCCTCAATGTCAACCGCGGCAAGCGCAGCCTCGCGCTCGATCTCAAACAGCCCGCCGCGCGCGAGGCGGTCCTGCGCCTTGCCGCATCGGCCGATGTGTTCATCCATTCGATGCGCGCGCAGGCGATTGCCCGGCTGGGTCTGGACTACGAGGCCCTGCGCAAGGCCAATCCGCGCATCATCTACGCCAACCTTTATGGCTATGGCCGCAGCGGCCCCTACCGCGATTATCCTGCCTATGACGACATTGTGCAGGCGGCATCGGGCATCGTCGATCTTCAGGCCCGGCTTTCGGGCGGGGAACCGACCTATGTCGCCAATGTCATTGCCGATAAGGTAAGCGGCCTGACCGGCGCCTATGCCGTCATCGCCGCGCTCTTTGCGCGCGAACGCACCGGCCTGGGGCAGGAAGTCGAAGTGCCGATGTTCGAGACGATGGTCTCCTTCGCCGCGGTCGAGCATCTTGTCGGCGCCCTGTTCCAGCCGCCACTCGGCCCGCCGGAATACCCCCGCGCCACATCGCCCTCGCGCCGTCCCTATCGCACCGCAGATGGCCACGTGGGCGTGATGATCTACAACGACAAGCAGTGGCAGGCATTCTTCCGCGAACTGGGTGATCCCGAATGGTCGAAAGATCCGATGTTCGCTTCGTTGCGCAGCCGCACGCAGAACATCGGCGCGGTTCTCACGCGTGTCGCGCAGGTCATGGAAACGCGCACTACCGAGGAATGGATGGCGCTGTTCCGCCGTGCCGAGATTCCTGCCACGCCCATCGCTTCGCTTTCGGACCTGCTGGATGATCCCCACCTTGTCGAAACCGGGTTCTGGCATGAACGCGAGACTGACCTCGGCACCCTGCGCTTTCCCGGCATTCCCACCGCCTTTTCCGAAACCCCCGGCGCCATTGGCGAGCCGGGACCAGCCCTTGGAGCAGACAACATGACCGTGCTTGCAGAGGCGGGTTATTCCGCCGACGAGATCGAAGCGCTTCTTGCCAGCGGCGCGGTGGTGCAATGACCGGGGCTGCGCAGGTCTGGGACGAGGCACTGGCACAGGGGCGCTTCCTGCTGCAACGGCCGCAGGGCGGTGGCAAGGCCGTGTTCCCCCCGCGCGAGCTGGCACCCGGCACGGGAGGCGATCTGGAGTGGTTCGAGGCTTCGGGACGCGGCACCGTCTATTCCGTCACATGGATACAGCGGCGTCCGCCCGAAGCGCCTTATAACGTGGTGCTGGTCGATCTTGAGGAAGGCGCGCGGATGATGGGCCGGGTCGAAGGCGTGACCGAGGAAAGCCTGCGCATCGGCATGGCCGTGCGCGCGCGCATCGCTGAGGGACCGCTCGTGGTGTTCAACCCCGTGCAGGAAGGACAGGGCTGATGGGCGACACATTTCCCCGTGGCCGCACCGCCGTTGTCGGCTCGGCCACGTTCGGCGTGGGTGAAATGCCCGGCTATTCAGCGCTTGAGATCGCGGCCAATGCGGTCAGGCGTGCGCTTGCCGATGCGGACATCAGCCTTCCCGAAGTCGACGGGCTGTTCATCGCCCTGCCCGATGACCTGTTCGGCGGCCTCTCGCTAGCGCAATACCTTGGCATCCATCCTCGATTCACCGACAACAACCGCGCAGGCGGAGCCTCTTTCATGAGCCACCTCGTCACGGCGGTGATGATGCTCGATGCAGGCTATCTCGATTGCGCGGTCATCGCCTATGGTGCGAACCAGCGCTCGTCAGGGGGCAAACTTTCCACTCCCGCCCGGCCCGACCGGTGGGATGCGCCCTATGCGCCGATGTATCCGCTTTCGTTCTATGCCCTCGCCGCGGCGCGCCACATGCATCAGTATGGCACCACGCGCGAACAGCTTGCCGAAGTGGCCGTTGCCGCGCGGGGATGGGCCAATACCAATCCCGAAGCGTTTGCCAAGGGGCCGCTCTCGGTCGAGGATGTCCTGTCCTCGCGCATGATAAGCACGCCCATTTCAGCGCGCGATTGCTGCCTTGTAACCGATGGCGGGGCGGCGCTCGTCCTCACCCGGATGGACCGCGCCCGCGATTGCCCGCAGCCGTCCGTGCCGATCCTCGGCGCAGCGGCGGCCACCTGGTACAACTCGCTGACGCAGGCCGAAGACGTCACCGTTACCGCCGCTGCCGAATCCGGCCCGCGCGCCATGGCCATGGCCGGGGTAACCCCTGCCGAGATCGACGTGGTGCAGCTTTATGATGCTTTCACCATCAACACGGTGCTGTTCCTTGAAGACCTTGGTTTTTGCGCCAAGGGCGAAGGCGGCGCCTTCGTATCGGGCGGGCGCATCGCGCCCGGCGGCACCCTGCCGGTCAACACCAATGGCGGCGGCCTCTCGTGCTGCCACCCCGGCATGTATGGCATGTTCGCCATGACCGAGGCGGTGCGCCAGATGCGCGGGACGGCCGCGAACCAGATCGACGGGGCCAAGATCGCCCTTGCCCATGGCAACGGCGGCACCCTGTCGGCTCAGGCCACGGTGATTTTCGGCGCCCCCGGCACCGCCTGATCGCGCAGCCCCATCACGGAACAAGGGCCTGAAGCCGCACAGACCATGCAGCTTCAGGCCCCTCCCTCATAACCGGTCAGGCCGTTATGCAGTTCAGGCTGACTGCAACTGCGCGATCAGGTCATCGCGCAGACGGAACTTCTGGATCTTCGATGTCGACATCGGCCATTCGCTGACAACGCGCACATGGCGCGGGATCTTGAAGCTGGCCAGCTTGCCCTTGCAATGCGCGATCAGTTCGGCCTCGCTCGCTTCTGCACCTTCCGCCAGTTCAACAAAGGCGGCCGGAACCTCGACATAACGGGGATCGGGAATGCCCACGACCTGCGCAAGCTTCACCGCCGGGTGGGTCTGGAGCATGGCCTCGATCTCGGCAGCGGCCACGTTCTCGCCACCCACCTTCAGCATGTCCTTGGTCCGGCCGTGGAACATCACGTTGCCATTGGCGTCAATCGAACCGATATCGCCGGTGTGAAACCAGCCATCGCGCAGGGCCTCTGCGGTCTTTTCCGGCGCGTTGTAATAACCCTTGAGCATGTTCGGCCCGCGCAGGACAATCTCGCCGCGCTCGCCCGCTGCGCAATCACGCCCGGTTTCCGGATCGACTATGCGCACTTCCCACTCGTCCAGCGGCACGCCGCAGCGTTCGGTCCGCGTCTCGTAGCTGTCGGACAGGCGGCTCGTCGATACGGTCCCCGCCGCTTCGGTCAGGCCATAGGTGCCCACCTGAATGGTGTGCGGCATGGCCGCCTTGACCGCTTCCTTGATCCATTCCGGCTGCACGGCGAAGTTCGAGTTCATCACCCTGAGGCGGGAAAGGTCGGTATCGCGGAAGGTCGGGTGGTTGATAAGATCCTGCATGATCGTGACGAAGCTGGGATAGGCAATCGTCGCCCCCTCCCTGCCCAGCATCTCCAGTGCGCGACCGGCATCGAAATGCGGCACGGTCATGTAGCATCCGCCCAGATCAAGGATCATCACCATCGGCAGGATGCCCGCGATGTGGAAGATCGGCAGCGGCGACCATACCTTGTCCTCGCTCGTGCATTCATAGCGCACGCCAAGGTTGCGGCTGTTGCCCACCTGCCCGCGATGCGAGATCATCGCGCCCTTGGGGCTTGATGTCGTGCCCGACGTATAGAGGATCATCGCGATGTCCTGCGGATCAACCGCCGCGATCCGCGCGTCCAGCAAGGCCTCGTCCACCGTGTCGCCTGCCGCCAGCACGGTCGAGCGCGACAGCATGGCCGGGCTGCGCGCCTCGTCGAGCGAGACGATCGCACGCAGCCTGGGTGCCTGCGTCAGGGCAAGGCCAGCCTCGGCGCTCTGTCCTGCCAGTTCCGGCAGGGCTGCTTCGACCCGTTCGGCATAATCGAGCGAATCGGTGAGGCGCCCTGCGGTTATCAGCACCACCAGATCGGCATCGCGCGTGACATAGGCCAGTTCATGCGCCTGATACCGCGCGTTGACCGGCACCGCCACCGCCCCTGCCATGGCAATACCGAAGAACGCCTCGATGAAATCGATGCACGTGGGCATGAACAGCCCGACATGCTGGCCCGGCTCGACGCCCAGCGCGATCATGGCCCGTGCCCAGCGGCGCGCTGCCCGGTCAAGTTCGCGGTAGGTCAGGCGCTGGTCGGGAAAGACGATGGCTTCGCGGTCGGCGAATCGCTGTGCCGAGGCGTGGAGCATTGCGCCGATGGTGCGGATTGGCTGCCGGTTTTCCATTCATCCCCTTGCCCGACGGGCTTTTTCAGGCAACCCTGCTGCTGCATCGCCTGCCGCAACCGGTTCCGTTGTTGTTTCCCGCCATCTACAGCACCGCCATAAAAAAGACAATCATATCTGTCTTTTTTGTGCGCCCCGCCGGCTTGCTTTTGGCCATTATGCAGGCATTCTTGCCGAATTGGCCACCATCGCGCTATGGCATGTCCCGGCACCGGCCATGAAACGTCGGCGCCACCGAGCAAACCAGACAGGATCAGGCGAACAAGAATGCCGCTTTCCCGCACCCGGATCGCCCGTCCCGCGCGGCAGCCGCGCCCCGCCGGCGAGAAAGGCCCGCAATTGCAGGCCGCCAAGGCCGCGCAGACCCGCGCCCGGCTGATCGAGGCGACAATCCGCTGTCTGGTGAAGTTCGGCTATGCCAATACCACCACACCCAAGGTTGCCGAGGAGGCGGGGCTGTCGCGCGGGGCGATGATGCACCACTTCGAAAACGGCACCGCGCTTATCAAGGCCGCGATTGCGGAACTTCATGACAAGCGCCTGCGCGCTTTCCGCCGAGCGGCCGACAAGCCCGTGCATGAAGTCACCGATCTTGTCGAAACCTACTGGCGCCAGTTGCAGAAGCCCGCCTTCATCGCCTTTCACGAATTGGCCGTTGCCGCCCGCACGGACGCTGATCTTGCCAGCATTCTCAAGCCCTTGCAGGATGAATTTGCGGAAAAGTTCAATGCGCAGGCCGAACAGCTTTTCCCCGAATGGGCCAGCTCTCCCGAAAACTTCGCCCTCGCGATGACGCTCTCGCAAACCATCCTCGAAGGTATGGCCATCAGCCTGCAAACCGGCGGAATGGACGCGCAGAAGGTTGAACCGATGCTGCGCCATCTGGAGCAGCAGATAGCAAACCTGGCACCGCCTGCACCCAACCCTGAGATGCAGGCACAGGCATCCGACCCGCAAGCTGCCTGAGGCCCCGTCAGGCGAGCCGCAAGCCCCAGCGGATCCCCCGGCGCAGCAGTTCGTAGAACACCGGGTAATTCCATGCGCAGCGTTGCGGATGGGGCCAGAAGGGCGCGACCGGCTGAAGATCATAATGCCCCCGGCAATGGCCCAGCGTGAGATAGAGGACCGCCCCTTCCCCTACCTTGCGTTCATAAAGCACCGGCACTTCGTGCTCGTTCCATTCGCTGTCGCGAAACTCCGGGCATGATCCGGCAAAGCTGGTGTGGAGCAGCACCGCAAGGTCTGCCCGCCGCCGGACGAGATAAAGTTCGTCCTCCACGCGGAAGGCGCGCAGTCCTTCAGTCATGGCATGGTCACTGCGCGTTACTTCCACCTTGAATGGCGCGATCGGCGGATGCCCGGCAAACTGCGAACCAAGCAGATCCATGAAGTGCGGGGCCTCGTCGGGCGTTTCGCACACGCCATCGTCGGCAAACCTGAGCAGCGCATTGGTGCCGTGCAGCGCAAACCACCGCCCTCCGCGCACCAGAAAGTCTTCCAGCATTCCGGTCTGCGCCGGATCGGGTATGACATCGCAGGTATAGGTCAGCAGCAGGTCCGCTGCCGCAATCGCCGTGCTGTCGGCATAGTCGGTCGAAACGGTCGTGCGGATCCGGGCATTCTCGGCCAGAAGCTTGAGCAGTTCCAGTCTGGCGAAATCGATGTCATGATACTTGCCCGAAGCCACCAGATGCACGCGCATGTCCTGTTCCTCCCCCGCCGTCGGACGCCGTGGCGCCACCCGGCACGATAAAAATACAATCAAACCTGTTTGTCTTTTTTATTGCACCGCGCTAATCTGTCCGGCAACGGATTTCGACGGATCAAGCCAACCGATCGAACCGCAAGGGGAGAGCTTTTGAACGCGCCGAACATGAACCAGCCGCGGGTCTTCCGTCCTGAACCGGGTGATCCCGGCCGCCCGCGTCGCGGGCTGGACGATGAGACGCTCGCCCAGCAGACGAGCGTCTTCCGCGAAGACCTGCTTGAAGGGCACACCATCCTGATTTCAGGCGCGGGCAGCGGCATGGGCAAGGCTGCGGCATTTCTTGCCGCGCGTCTTGGCGCAAATGTCGCGATCTGCGGGCGCGACAGCGCCAAGCTGGATGGCACGGCCAGCCTGATCCGCGAACATACCGGCCGCGAGGTGTTCTGCCAGTCCACCAACATCCGCGATGCCGATGCGGTGGAAAACCTCATCGGCCGGGTGCACGAACACTTCGGCGGGCTGGACACGCTGGTCAACAATGCCGGCGGCCAGTTTCCGCAAGATGCCATCGACTTTACCCGCAAGGGCTGGCTCGCGGTCATTGACACGAACCTCAACGGCACCTGGTGGATGATGCAGGAAGCTGCCCGGCGCTGGCGCGCCGATGGCAAGCCGGGGCACATCATCAACATCGTCGCCAATGTCGAACGCGGTATGCCGCAGGCGGCGCACACCTGCGCCGCGCGCGCAGGCGTGATCTACCTGTCCAAGACGGTCGCCACCGAATGGGCGCCGTTCGGCATCCGCGTGAACTGCATCGGCCCCGGCGTGATCGAGACGGAAGGCTTCCGCATGTATCCCGAAGAGGCGCTTGCCCGCTTCCACAAGGCCAACCCCATGAAAATGCGCGGCAATGCCTGGGACGTGGCCGAGGCCATTGCCTATCTGGCCTCGCCCGCTGCGCGTTTCATCAACGGCGATCTCATGATTATCGACGGCGGACAGGCCCAGTGGGGTGTGGTCTGGCCAGCCGGAATGCCCGATTACTTCGCGGAAGACGGCGCGGCCTGACCGGCCCTTACCCGCACCGCGCAAGCATGACGACAACACATGGGACAGGAGAACATATGGGCCGGGTAGCAGGCAAGGTCGCTCTGGTGACGGGTGGCGGATCGGGGCTTGGCGCCGCTGATTGCGCAGCGCTTGCGCGCGAAGGCGCCACGGTGGTCGTCACCGACATCAACCTTGCCGCGGCGCAGACCGTGGCCGACACCATCGGTGGCGGCGCCATCGCGCTGGCGCACGATGTATCGAGCGAGGAACAGTGGCTGGCAGTCATAGGCGAAGTCGAACAGCGCTTCGGCCGCCTCGATGTGCTGGTCAACAATGCCGGGGTCGTGCTCAGCGCCGATGTCGAGGAGACATCGCTCGACAAGTTCCGCTGGGTCAACTCGATCATGATCGATGGCGTCTTCCTCGGCATGAAGTATGCCATACCCCTGATGAACAAGGGCGATGGCGGGTCCATCATCAACATGTCCTCGGTGGGAGCGCTGCTGGGCTATCCGATCTTCTTCGCCTATTCGGCCGCAAAGGGCGCAGTGCGTTCGATGACCAAGTCGGTCGCCGTCATGGCGCAGGTCAAGGGCTACAAGATCCGCTGCAATTCGGTTCACCCCGGCGCGATCGAGACGCCCATGGTGCAGGAAGCAGAGGGCCGCATCGGGCAAGCCAAGGAGATTCCCGCTGGCGTCCTGCCCTATGGAACGCCGGGCCACCCCGATGATGTGGCCGCGCTCGTCGTGTTCCTCGCCTCGGATGAATCGCGCTTCATCACCGGCGCCGAACTGGTCATCGACAACGGCGTCACCATCCGTCCGTTCTGAACGGACACCTATCCGGGCCAACCGGGTCGCAAGGAAAGGGGGCGGTGCCAATCCGGCGCCACCCCCTTTCCCGTATCCCGCGAATTGATGCGTTCAGTCTGCCGCCATCATCCGGTCGAGTTCGGCATGGAAGTGGCGCAAACGGCCCTCCTGCTCGCCCCACAGCGGCCCCTTGAAGCCGCGCGAATGGGCACCCTTCTGCACGACCGGCAGCAGGTCGCTGTCCTGATCGAGCACTTCGCCAAGGCAGGGCGGCTCGCCCAGTTTGGTGTGAACGATTTCGGGGCGCGTCCTGCCCGAAAGGTCCACGTCCTCGGCCAACCCCATCCAAGCCGGCGCCGAATAGCCCGGCGCATCGACATGGCGGTAGAGGATGCAGGTGTCGTAGGTGAACTGGTTCGGATCAGTGGGATGGGGAATGAACCGGTGCAGGAACACTGCTTCGGGATGGCAACCGATCTGCACGTTGGGGAAGATCGAATAGACCACCGAGTCCGAAAGCTGGCTGTCGCTGAAGCGCTCATAGCGCAGCCCAAGCTGTTCCGAGCGGCGGCGTTTGGCCTGCTGCACGGCCGCGCGAGTCTCGCGCGCGGTGCCGGTGAAGGTCGATGGGTCAATACCGGCGTCGCGCAGCATCATCTGGATACCGGGATTGACCGATTCTTGATCGGCAAAGCGCGGCGAAGGCTGGGCGAAGGGCACGAACTGGCGGCTCAGCCCGCCCGGCCAGAGATCGATCTGGGTGCGATCATCCATCAGGCACTGCGTCTGCGGATGGACCGCGTGCAGGTGATAGATTTCGGCAAAGGCATCAACCCCGCCCTTCCAGTTCGCGCCCCAGTCGGAACGGCGATGCTGGACCACATACATCTGGTCGATCTCGTAAAGCTCAAGCTGCGGCAGGATCGGGCCAAGGAACTCGCGCAGCGGCTTTATGCCGGGGTCCATCGAGATGAACACGAGGCCCGCAGCCACTTCGCAGCGCACCGATGAAAGATCGGTCCCGTGGCACAGCACTTCGGGCCGGAAGGTTTCCGCGTCCGTCACGGAAATGTTACGGCCATCAAGCCCGAACTTCCAGCTATGGAACGGGCAGGTGAACTGGTCGAGCGAACCGAAATCGCCAAAGACAAGCTGGCTGCCGCGATGCGGGCAGACGTTGTAGTGGGCATGCACCGCATCGCCTTCACCGCGCACGACGATGAAGCTTTCCGGCCCGATATCGAACTTCATGAAATCGCCGGTTTCGGGAATGTCCGAAAGCGGCCCGGCCAGAAGCCAGCTTCGTGCGAAGACCTTTTCCCATTCCTCGCGCGCGAAGGCAGGGTCGGTATAGCGCTCCGGCCCCGGACGGGCCGTGCCATTGTCGATGCGGGGGGCGCGATCGTTGAATGGATGATGGGCGCCCGTGTGGATGTCCCACAGATCGAAATCGGTCTTCATCTTCAACTCCCGTTGTCATGAACGGCCGCACCCACCGATGCGGCCGTCATGGTATTGCAGTCATCCCTCCCGGCGGAACCTCAGGGACCGCGGAACTTCACGCCCACTTCCGCACCGAAGTAGCGCGGCGCGCCGAAGTTCGAGTTGAGCCACAGCCCGGCCACGTTCTGCGAGGCGATGCGGTAGCGCTCGTCCGTCAGGTTGCGGCCCAGCACGCGGAAGTAATACTCATCGTCCGCCTGCGCGATGGTGAGCGAAGCGTTCACGAGCGTGCGGGCATTCAGGAACGTGTTGCCCAGCGGATCGTCGATTGCCTGCGTGTTGAGGTTACGGCTGGTATAGGCCGCCGAGGCATTGGCCACGAACTTGAAGTTCGAGGTGATCGGCGTCTCATAGGTGCCATCGATCGTCCACTGCCACTTGGGTGCACGGTCAAGCGGTGCAGTTGCCAGATCATAACCGGCCGTGGGCGCGGTATAGCTGTCATAGGCCGCGTCCTGATAGCCAAGCACGCCGCGCAGCGAGAAGCCCTTGAACAGGCGCGCGGTTGCTTCCGCCTCGATGCCCTTCACGGTCGCGCTTGCCGCGTTGACGAAGATCGTCACCTGGTTGGGCTGACCGTTCACCACCAGCGGCACGTTGAGCTGCTTCTGGAGATCCTTGTACTTCACGTAGAAGCCGGTCAGGTTGAAGCGCAGACGCCGGTCGAACAGTTCGGTCTTCACACCGGCTTCATAGCTGTCGGCCGTTTCCGGGCGGGTTGCGCGCGCTGCGGTGCGGAAGGCGTTGAGGTCAGCGCCAAAGGCAGCAAAACCGCCGATCTGGTCGTTGAAGCCGCCGCTCTTGAAGCCGCGCGAATAGGTCGCGTAGGCGAAGATGTCGGGCGTGGCCTGCCAGCCAAGGCTGGCGCGCCATGTGGCGCGGCGGGCGCTGTCATCCACGCGGACCACCCCGGCCGGATATTTGAACACGCTCGCATCAAGCGCTTCGTTGATCTGGATCGAAGGGTCGAACCCGCCACCAAGCTGCGGAATGAACACCTGCTGGCGTCCATACCACTCCTTGTCTTCCCAAGTGTAGCGCACACCGGCGGTGAAGGTCACTTCCGGAGTGATCTTGTAGGTGCCTTCGGCAAAGGCCGCGCGCGAGCGCGACTTCTGCGCGTTGCACAGGATGTAGGGCGTATCGTTCCAGTTGCCGAAGGGCAGCGGACCGGATGTCAGATCGAGGAAGCCAAGGATCTGCGCCACGCAGAAATCGATGGTCTCGCGCTGGTAGAAGCCGCCCAGCACCATATCAAAGGGACCGCCGAAATCGGTGGCAAAGCGCAGTTCCTGCTGGAAGGTTTTGCGGTTGTCGTCGCGCGTCGCATCGAAGAACGACAGCGGCTGGCCATCGGCGGCAATCGGCGCGGCACCCGCATAGGAGTTGGGAATGCGCGATTCCTGACGGCGCCAGCCCGTGACCGAAGTCAGCGTGCCGAAATCAAAATCGATGTCGCCGTTGAGATAAAACCCGTCAACCGAGATGCGCTGTCCGTCGCGCATCTTGATAAGGCCGTCCTGACGATAGGTGATCGCGGCATTGTCGAGCGGATCGCTGCTTGCCGGGTTGCGCCGCACGGTGCCGAGAAGATCGGTCAGGAAGGGATTGGTGCCGGTATACTGATCGTTCTCGTTGACCGAAGGCACGGTGTCCGAACGGTCGCGCAGCCACTCGTATTGCGCCAGAAGGCGGACCCGGTCGCTCGGCTCCCACAGCAACTTGGCGCGGAAGTTCAACACATCCTTGCCGCCGGCACGCGCACCATCAAGGCAGCCCGAACGGCCGTTGAACTTGTTCGGCACAAAGCCCGTTACCGGACCATAGCAGGCGCCATTGCGGTAATAGCCGTCGCTCTTTTCCGCGCCGCCCACGAAGCGGAAGGCAAGGGTGTCGCCGATCGGAACGTTGAGCGCGGTCTGGAAGCGCTTGGTCTCGAAGCTGCCGTATTCCGCGCGGGCATCAACACCCACAACGCCGAGTTCGGGCCGCTTGGTGCGCACGGTAACGGCGCCGCCCGTGGTATTCTTGCCGAACAGGGTGCCCTGCGGACCGCGCAGCACTTCGACCTGCGCCACGTCGAACACATCAAGAAGCTGCGTCTGGACCGAGGACACCACGAAGTCATCGACCAGCACCGCCACCGGCGGCTCGAAATAAACGATGATCGAGGTCTGGCCGACGCCGCGCATGGCGAACGAGGCGGCGTTGAAGTTGGTGATCGTGTTGGCCGAGAAGTTCGGCACGAAGGCGGAAAGATCGCCCAGATCGCGCGGGCTGACCTGACGGATAAGCTGGCTGTCAACGGCCGAAACGGCAACCGGCGTCGATTGCAGGTTCGAATCGCGGCGCAGCGCGGTAACGACGATTTCGCTCAGTCGGTCCGAATTGTCGGTGGTTTCGGTTGCCTGCTCCCCGGCCTGCGGCTCGCCTGCTTCCGCGGCGGTGCTGGCGTATGCCGGAGCAGACAGAATTGATGGGGCCAACGCCGATGCGACAAGGGCACAAGCAGCGGTGGACCGCCGCAGATAACTGCTGATCATCTGTCTCTCCTCACTCCCCGCCATCCTTGCGGGTTGCGTGCAGATTAGCCGCGCGCAGATATTTTGCAAGCAGACATGTATGTTTTTTTCGTCGACGCGGACGAACCGCACGCGCACACCGCGCCGCGCGCCGCGCGGATGCGTGAAATTGCAGCTTCCCATACATTCATGATTGTTTTTGAAAGGCCATCGCGTATCATCTGGCAACGTCGGCCCGCAGAGGCCCGTTCGGGAGAGCAGCGCGCATGGCCGGAACCTTGGCCGACCTTGAAACCCGTATTGCCCGGCTGGAGGCCGAATCGCAGATTCGCCAGCTTGTCGCGCATTACAGTTTCGACATCGACGACCGCCGCATCGATCAGGTCCGCGAACTGTTCGCACCCGATGCCGTCCTGCGTTCGCACGACGGGGTGATGCACGCCGAAGGCGTTGATGCCATCATGGCCCAGTTCGACGGGCGCTTTGCCGTGCTTGGCCCCGGCCACCATGTCATGCACGATATCCAGATCGATTTCGAAAGCGATCACGCCGCACGCGGGCGGGTTTCGGGTCATGCCGAGCTGTGGCGCAATGGCAGGATGATGGTTGCCGCCATCCGCTATGCCGATCGTTATTGCCGCACCGAAAGGGGCTGGAAGTTTGCCGAACGGGTGATCGGCTTCCTCTATTACGTCCCCGTCGAACACTATGCCGGAATACTGGGGCGGCCTGATCGCAACCATGCCTATGCCAGCCCCATGCCGGCCGACTTTCCCGAAAACCTGCCCGATTGGCAGTCCTATCACCAAGGCCGGTTTCACGGCCCCCGCGAAACGTGAAGTCTGCGAAGCGCAAGAACCACAAGAATACTTTTGGAGAGAACCCGGATGCCCTTCAGTTTCCTTTCCCGCTTCCGCATTGCCGAAGGCAAGGAAGCCACTTTCGTCACTCTTGCCCGGCAGATGGAAGCCCTCGCCGCAACGGAGCCCGGCACGCTGGGTTACAAGTTCTACCGGCTGGACGAGCCGGGCATGTTCGCCGTCTATGAAAGTTTCGTCGATGAGGCCGCCGATCAGGCGCACATGGCCTATGACCACAACAAGCCGCTGATCGAACAGATGATTGCCTGCATGGACGGCAGCTACACCCGCGAACTGCTCCATGATCTTCCCGCCATCGAGGACAAGTGACCGTAATGAGCAAGAAAAGCTTCATCGCCCGACTGCGCACCCGGCCGGAAACGCGCGAACGCCTCATCGCGCTCCAGACCGAACTCAAGGCGCTGGTGTTCGAGCACGAGCCTGATGCGCTTGTCTATGAGCTGTTCCAGTCGGAAACAGACCCCGATCTGTTCCAGTGCGTTGCCACATTCCGCGACGATGCCGCCTTCGAGAAGCACATGGAGATCGACTTCCATGACCGGCTCGTCCCGCCGATCCTCGAATGCCTAGCCGAGGACATGAGCATCGCCTTCTATCGCTCGCTCGACTGATCCCTGCCGGAGAGATTGATGTCTGCCCCCCGAACCCGCATCACCCGCCGCCTTCTGGCCTTCTGCCTGCCCATATTCGCCGCAGGCGGGATTGCCACGGCATCGCTGCTCAATGCCGCGCCGCCCCAGCGCATCAAGTCGCATGAGGACTTGCAAAGCTACGACACGCCCCGCATCGATCCGGCAACCGCGCCCGGTCGGCCGCTGTTCGAACAGCACTGCGCCATGTGCCACATGGGCGGCGTGCCCAAGGCACCCAGCCCTGCATTCCTCGCCATGGTTCCGCCGGATTCCATCGTCCGCTCGCTTACCGACGGGGTGATGCGCTCGCAGGGAGCCGTGCTGACCGAACAACAGAAGGTGGAAGTCGCCGAATACCTCACCCGCACGCCCTTTGGCGCATACCAGCGCCCCGCCCCGCCGAAGCAATGCAGCGGCGAAGCAGCCAGGTTCGACATGACCGATACGCCCGCACCGATCGGATGGGGCCGCGACAACCGGCGCTTCGTGCCCGCAGACGTGGCGCAGCTTCCTGCCGCCGATGTTCCGAAGCTGAAGCTCAAATGGGCCTTTGCCTATCCCGCATCCAACCGTGCCCGTTCGCAGCCCACGCTCGCATGGGGCACGCTGTTCGTCGGCAGTCAGGACGGCACCGTCTATGCCTTCGATCCCGACAGCGGCTGCGCCCGCTGGACCACCCGCCTCAGCGCCGAGGTGCGCACCGCCATTGTCGCCGACCCCGACACCAAGCGCCTCTATTTCGGCGATCTTCTGGGCAAGGTCCATGCGCTTGACGCAATGACCGGCAAGGAACTCTGGGCCGAACGGATGAGCGATCATCCCGATGCCACGATCACCGGCACGCCCACGCTGGGTGGCGGAATGCTCTATGTTCCGGTGTCCTCGCTTGAAGTGGTTCAGGCGGGTGATCCGGCCTATGCCTGCTGCACCTTCCGCGGCTCGGTCGTCGCGCTTGATCCTGCCACGGGGCGCGAAGTCTGGCGCGCGTGGACCGCTGGAGAACCGCGCCCGCATGGCACCACTGCCGCAGGCACGCCGATCCTCGGTCCGTCAGGCTCTCCGGTCTGGAACAGCCCAACCTACGATGCGGCAAGGGGCCGTCTCTATTTCGGCACGGGCGAAAACTATTCCAGCCCCGCCGATGACAGCTCCGATGCGGTCTTTGCCGTGGACGCCCGCACCGGGCAGCAGATCTGGCGCACCCAGCTTACACCCAAAGATGCGTGGAACGTGGGCTGCATGGTAGGCAATGATTCTTGCCCGGCTGAAAATGGGCCAGACTATGACGTGGCCGCATCGCCCCTGCTGGTGAATGCCTCGAACGGCCGCGAGATGCTGGTCATCGGCCAGAAATCAGGCGAGGCCAGGGGCCTTGATCCCGAAACAGGCAAGATCGTGTGGTATACGCGCGTGGGCCATGGCGGCACGCAGGGCGGTGTCCACTTCGGCATGGCGGCCGATGGCGGCACGGTTTTCGTGCCCGTGAACGACATGGCCGATACCTATGATGCGCGCGTCTATGATGCAAAGCTGCGCGGAGCGGGCCTCCACGCCCTTGATGCAGCCAGCGGCAAAGTCTTGTGGTTCGCCAAGGCGCCCAACCGGTGCAAGGGCGTCAAGTTCTGCGATCCCGGCATCTCGGCGGCCGTCACTGCCATTCCCGGCGCCATCTTCGCCGGACATCTTGATGGGATGCTGCGCGCCTATGACAGCCGCACCGGCCGCATCATCTGGCAGTTCGACACCAAGCAGACCATGCCCACGATCGACGGCAAGACCACCAAGGGCGGCAGCATGAGCGGCCCCGGCGCCGCCGTCTGGAAAGGCAAGGTCTTCGTCAACTCCGGCTACGGGATGTACAGCCACATGGCTGGGAACGCGCTGATGGTGTTCGAAGCGCAACGGTGAAGCGTCACCGGCGGCCACATGGCCCTGCAACCATGACACCGCCCCGCGCAGTCACCGGCTGCGCGGGGTGTCTGCTTTTGCAAGGCGTTGAAAATCTTCGGACAAGCGGTGATTCGTGTCAGTGCACTGCTGATGCATGAAAGATGTCATTGCACTGCATGTCTGGCTGCCAAGCGACAGGCTTCTAGGTTTCGTGGACAAAGCTTGACTGTTGGCTCGGGCGTTGATTCAAGGCTGTCTTTTGGAGGCAGCCTTGGGCGAGCGGATTGGCGTTACGG
>NZ_QGHL01000001.1 GCF_003171715.1 Novosphingobium meiothermophilum
GGCGGGGCGGGGCCGCTCCACGTCAATGCAGTGGCGCGCCTCATGGGATCATGGCCCGCGATCTCGCCGGTCAGTCCCGGCGTGCTCTGCGCGCTTGGCGATGCCACCACCCGCATGCGCACCGAAACCGCCCGCTCGTTCAGCCGCCGCGTGGACGAGACCGAGGAGGCCGAAGTCATCGCCCTCCTCGACGAGATGGCCGCGCAGACCCGCGCCGAACTGACCGCCGAGGGCATCAGCGACGCCGATGTCACGAGCCTGTTCGAACTCGACATCCGCTATGAAGGTCAGGCCTTCGAAGTGCCGCTTTCGATCGACGCAGACGTGCTGCGCCGCGATGGCCTGAAAGGCGTGACCGACCGCTTCGATGCCGAACACAAGCGCCTGTTCACCTTCAACATGGATTGCGCGCACGAACTGGTGAACCTGCGCGCCGTGGCGCTTGGCCCCGCGCTCGATCTGCCCGCCCCCGCGCTGGAGGTGGGCAATGGCGATCCTTCGGCGGCAAAGATCCGCGACCACGAACTGTGGGCGGATGGCGCTATGGTCCCGGCCGTGATCTACGACCGCGCCCGGTTGCGCGCCGGAGACGTGATCCCCGGCCCGGCCATCGTCGTTGAGATGGACTCCACCACGCTGATCGAGGCGGGCTGCGCCGGTCGCGTCGATCATGTCGGCAACATCCTGATCACCCTTGCCTGAGAACGGATAAGCACAATGCCCGCACAGATCATCCAGGCCAACCAAACCCCCTTCGCCACCGTGCCGGTCGATCCGGTCACGCTCGACATCATCGAGAACGCGCTGAGGAACGCGCGCATCGAGATGGACGCAACCCTCGTGCGCACGGCGATGTCTCCCGGCATCCGCGAGCAGGGCGATGCCTTCCCGCTCATTGCCGATCACACCGGCAAAATGATCGTCGGCCAGTTCGGATCGTATATCGGCCCGTTCCTCGATGGATATGACGGCACGGTCGAGGATGGCGACCTGATCTTCCTTTCCGATCCCTATTCGGTGGGCGGCGCGATCAGCCATTCGAACGACTGGCTGGTGCTGCTGCCCGTGTTCAAGGACGGACGCCTCATCGCCTATACCTCGATGTTCGGCCACCAGTCAGACATCGGCGGCATGGTGCCGGGGTCAATGCCGATCCATGCCTCCACCATCTTTCAGGAAGGCGTGCGCATCCCGCCCGTCAAGATCTGGAAGAGGGGCGAATACAACGAGGACCTCATCCGTCTGGTCATGCACCAGACCCGCACACCGGACTGGTGCAAGGCCGATCTCAATGCCCTGATCGCCTCGTGCCGCGTGGCCGCGCGCCGCGTGATCGAAATGGCCGAACGCTTTGGCGACGATGTTTTCGTCTCGGCCACCGATCTCCTGCTGGAACGCAACCACCGCGCCATGAAGCAGCTCATCGAAAGCTCGATCGGGGAAGAACCGGTCAGCTTCGAGGATTACATCTGCGACGATGGCAAGGGCTTCGGCCCCTACCGGATCAAGTGCACGATGTGGCGCGAGAACGGGCGCGTCGTGCTCGATTTCGCGGGCACCGATCCGCAAAGTCAGGCATCGATCAACATGTTCCTCAACGAGAACATGATGCGCATGTTCTTCGGCATCTACATGATCATGGTCTTCGATCCGCAGATCCTGTTCAACGATGGCTATTATGATCTGATCGATGTGCGGATCCCCGAAGGATCACTGCTCAAGCCGAAGTTCCCCGCCGCGCTTTCGGGCCGCACCCACGTTCTGGGGCGTCTGTTCGATATTCTGGGCGGCCTTCTGGGGCAGAAGACGCCGGAGTTCCTCAACGCCGCCGGATTTTCGTCCAGCCCGCACCTGTTCTATGCGGGCAACGACCGGAACGGAAAGTGGTTCCAGCTTTTCCAGATCGGCTTCGGCGGCATTCCCGGACGGCCTCTCGGCGATGGCCCGGATGGCCACTCGCTGTTCCCCGGTTTCACCAATGTGCCCAACGAGTTCCTCGAACGCTACTTCCCGCTGGTGATCGAACGCTATGAAACCGTGCCCGACAGCGGCGGGGCGGGGCTGCACCGGGGCGGCAACGGGATCGACATGGTCTATCGCTTCCTCGAACCCGGCACCATCGCCATTCACGACGACCGCTGGTTCGTGCCGCCATGGGGCGTGAATGGCGGCGAACCGGGTGCGCGCGCGCGCAAGGTGCTGGTCAAGACCGATGGCACCGAGATCGTCGTCGGCAACAAGATCGAGGACTATCCGGTGGAACCGGGTGATCGCCTGCACTTCATCACCTGGGGCGGCGGGGGCTGGGGCGATCCGCTGGAACGTGATCCCCAGCTTCTGGCGAAGGAACTGAAGCAGGGCCTTGTCACCGAAAAGGGGGCGCTGCGTTATGGCGTGGTGCTGAAGGACGGCGCGGTCGACGCTGCCGCCACCGCGGCCCTGCGCGAGAGGATGCGCGCCGAGCGCGGGCCGGTGGGCGTGTTCAACTTCGGTCCCGACATCGAGACGCTGCGCGCCAACTGCCTTGCCGAAACCGGCCTGCCCGCGCCAATCCCGCCGCGCTGGGCAAACGCATAAGGAGCTGAAAACCCGTGGCAAATCCCATCCTCCGCGAAAAGCTGAACGCGGGCAGGTTCTTCGTCGTCCCCGGCATTCAGGACATGATCGCAGCGGTCATCGCCAACAAGGTCGGCTTCGATATCGTCTATGGCACCGGCTACTGGCTGACCGCTTCGGCCTGGGGGCTGCCCGACGCGGGCATCGCCACCTACACCGAAATGCGCAACCGCAT
The DNA here is from genome assembly GCF_003171715.1 of Novosphingobium meiothermophilum. Lineage (GTDB taxonomy): Bacteria > Pseudomonadota > Alphaproteobacteria > Sphingomonadales > Sphingomonadaceae > Novosphingobium > Novosphingobium meiothermophilum. The sequence goes on from NZ_QGHL01000001.1 coordinate 2,792, forward strand.
GGAAACGCTGGCGCGCACCAGCAATGCCGCCGTGATTGCCGATGGCGACACCGGCTATGGCGGGCTACTCAACGTGCATCACACGGTCAGGGGCTATGAGGCCAGCGGCGTCACCGCAATCCAGATCGAGGATCAGGAGTTCCCCAAGAAGTGCGGCCACACGCCGTTCAAGCGCCTGATCTCGACCGAGGACATGGTCGAGAAGATCAAGGTCGCCATCGATGCGCGCTCGTCCGAGGACTTCGTCGTCATCGCCCGCACCGATGCGCGCGAGAGCGAAGGCCTCGACGGAGTGCTGCGGCGCCTTGAAGCCTATTCGAAGGCCGGTGCCGACGTGCTCTTCCCCGAAGCGCTGCACAGCGAGGAGGAAATGCGCAAGGCCTGCGGCGTGCTCGACAAGCCCTGCATGGCCAACATGTCGAACCACGGCAAGACCCCGGTGCCGCCCGCCGAAGTCCTCGCCGAGATCGGCTATGCCTATGCCATCTACCCCTCGCTCACCAGCCTTGCGGCCTGCGCCGCGATGGAGCGGGCGCTGCGCGATCTCAAGGACAAGGGCATCGGCCAGCCCGATGGCCTGTTCGATTTCAGCGAGTTCTGCTCGCTCATCGGCTTTGAAGATGTCTGGGCGTTTGAAAGGAAGTGGGGCAAGGCAGGCGCATGACCACACGCAAGATCGCCGCCGCCGTCCTGCATCAGAGCGGCGAAAACCCTGCGCCCTATGGCCGGCACAAGCCGCTTGAGGTGATGACACTCGACCTTGCCGATCCCCGCCCCGGCGAGGTTCTGGTCCGCATCGATGCAGCGGGGCTGTGCCATTCCGACCTTTCCGTCATCAATGGCGACAGGCCCCGCCCCATGCCCATGGCGCTGGGCCATGAAGCCGCAGCCACCGTGCTCGCGCTCGGCGATCAAGGCGACGGTTCGCTCGCGGTGGGCGACCGGGTCGTGCTGGTGTTCCTGCCTTCGTGCGGCCACTGCGTCGCCTGTGCTTCGGGTCAGGGCTATCTGTGCGCCAATGCCGCCGCCGCCAACGGCAAGGGCGAACTCATGCAGGGCGGATCGCGCCTTTCGTGCGAGGGGGGTCATGTCCATCACCACCTCGGCGTCTCGGCCTTTGCCACGCAGGCCGTGGTCGATCGCCGCTCGGTAGTGAAGATCGACAAGGACATCCCGCCCGAAACCGCCGCCCTGTTCGGCTGCGCGGTGCTGACGGGTGTCGGCGCGGTGATGAACACGGCCGCTGTCCGGCCCGGCGAATCGGTCCTGATCTATGGCCTTGGCGGGGTCGGTCTTGCCGCGCTGCTGGGCGCGCTGGCCGCAGGTGCGCAGCCGGTCGTCGCGGTCGATCCCTCGCCCGAAAAGCGCGCGCTGGCGCTTGAACTTGGCGCGGCTGCCGCGGTCGCTCCGGGCGAAGATGCAGCCCTGTCCGGCACCGATGTGGTGATTGAAACGGTGGGCAAGGCCGCCGTCCTCGCCCAGGCCTACCGCGCTGCACGGCGCGGCGGACGCATCGTTACGGTGGGCCTGCCCAATCCTGCCGAAATGCTCGAAATCAATGCACTTTCATTGGTTGCCGAAGGCAAGGTGCTGATGGGCAGCTACATGGGTTCGGCCATCCCCGCGCGCGACATCCCCCGCTACATCGCGCTGTGGCGGGCCGGACGCCTGCCCGTCGAACGGCTCCTGACCTCGGTCAGCCCGCTGGAGGAAATCAACGACCTGATGGACAGGCTCGCCGAAGGCAAGGCGATCCGGCAGGTCATTGTCCCGGCATGGTAGGGGCCGGACAGGCCGATTGTTCCGGCTTTCGGACAGATTTATCCGACAGGCGGATAAACTCTTGAACAATTCGGTCATATGACATTCTCTTGTCACTCTGTGGCCAACCACGGAATGGCAAGGGGAGTCGTATCATGGAAAAAGGCGTTCCTATCCGGTCGATCACGCGGTCCATTGCCGCGCTCAAGGCAATCAACCGCCACGGCTCGCTTTCGATGATGGAAATCGCCAAGTCCGCCGAAGTCCCCTATCCCACGGCCTGCCGCATCGTGCAGACCCTGCTCTACGAAGGGCTGATCGAACAGGAACCGGCGCGCAAGCGCTATCGTCCGACCGCGCTGGTCCAGACGCTGGCCACCGGCTTCCAGCATGACGATGAACTGGTCCGCATCGCCCGCCCGCATATCGTCGCGCTTACCGCGCGGGTTGGCTGGCCGGTTTCCATCGCCATCCGCGTGGGCCGCGAGATGATGCTGCGCGACAGCACCCACGCCAATTCCTCGCTCACCTTCGAACACTATTACCCCGGCTTCACCCTGCCGATCCTCGACAGCGCATCGGGCAAGGTCTCGATGGCCTTTGCCGACGACGAGGAGCGCGAGATGATCCTGCGCTTCATGCGCGTGTCGCAGGACATCGATCTCAACTACCTCGCCACGGCCGAAGTCAGCCTCGATGTGGAGCGTATCCGTGCCGATGGCTACGCCGTGCAGGGCCGCAACCACTTCAACCTGACGCCGGGCAAGACCTCATCGATCGCCGTGCCGATCTTCCGCAACGGCCACTACGAAGCCGCCATGACCATGGTGTTCTTCGTGGCCGCGATGAAGCTGTCGGCCGCGCTCGAAACCTACCTCGATGATCTGAAGGCCACCGCCGCCGCCATCAGCCACGATCTTTCGAACGTGCCCCTGGGAAGCGCCTAGGCTTCGGCGGGGAACCGGTTCATCGCTGCTTCTTCGTGATCGGGGCGGTGAAATCCGGTTCCTTGTTGGCCACCCAGTCAACGAACTTGCGGATTGCCGGGTTGGCCAGCAGCATGTCCACATCCATGCCGATGCGCTGAAGCTGCGAATTGGTGAAGTTGGCGATCAGGGTCTGCTGGCAGATGCCGTGCATCGGCACCACGTCGCGCCCGCCCCGGCTCTTGGGCACGGGATGATGCCATACGATCGTGCTGCCGGTCGGCCGTCCGCACAGCCAGCAGGGCACCGGCGGCGGCGCTTCTGGCGCGTCCGGCGTGTCGAAGTCGTCATGACGACCGTGCTTGGAATGCTTGCGGGCCATGGCGCTGCCTTACAGCAACCACGGCCTCATGCAATCGCGCGCGCCGATCACAGGCGCGCCGTCACCGCCTTTGTCTCAAGATAGGCGTCCAGCCCTTCCTGCCCGAACTCGCGCCCCCAGCCTGACTGGCCATAGCCGCCAAAGGGAATGTTGGTGCCCACCGCCCCGTGGCAGTTGATCGAGACATGGCCTGCCCGGATACGCCTGACCAGCCGGTGCGCGGTTGAAAGATCGCGCGTCCACACACTGCCCGACAGGCCATAGGGCGTGTCGTTGGCCAGTGCGGCAATCACTTCCAGATCGTCGCTCTCGAACTTCTGCACGGCCATGACCGGGCCGAAGATCTCCTCGCGCATCAGCGGCATGGCATTGTTGCACCCGGTAAAGACCGTGGGCCGGATGAAGTTGCCCGGCCGGTCAAGTCTTTCACCGCCCGTCACCAGCACGGCGCCATCGGCTCCGGCCCGCTCGATATGGCCCATGACTTTCGCCGCGTGCGCGGCAGAAATCATCGGGCCTTGCATGGTTGCCGGATCAAGCCCGTGGCCCAGCGTCATGCCCTGCGCAAATGCCGCCACGCCTTCGATCAGGGCATCGTGGATGGCCGCATGGGCGAAGATGCGCGTGCCCGCCATGCAGTTCTGCCCCTGAAGGAAGAACGTCGCCATCGCCACGCCCGGAACCGCCAGCGCCGGATCGGCATCGGGCATGACCACCACCGGGCTTTTGCCGCCCAGTTCAAGGCTGACCTTCTTGAGATTGCCCAGTGCTGCCTGAATGATCCTGCGCCCCGTGGCGGTGGAGCCGGTAAACGAGATCTTGTCCACCCCCGGATGTTCGGCCAGCGCCTGCCCGGCTTCGCCGCCCGCGCCGTTGACGATATTGACCACGCCCGCGGGAAGCCCCGCCTCAAGGATCATGCCGCCCAGCGCCAGCGCGGAAAGCGGCGTTTCCTCCGATGGCTTCATCACCACGGTGCAGCCCGCCGCCAGCGCGGGCGCAAGCTTGAGAATGGCGGTGGAAAGCGGCACGTTCCACGGCACGATCTGTCCCGCCACCCCGATCGGTTCCCGCAGGGTATAGGTCAGCGCTTCGGTTTCAGCGGCGATGTGGCGCGGCGGGGCGGTGGTCGTCCCTTCGATCCGCATGACCGCCCCCGCATAATAATCGACCATCTCCACGCAATTGGCCGTGGTCAGCCCGGCGATGAAGCGCGGCATCCCGTTATCGATCACGTCGAGTTCGGTCAGCAGCGTGGCATTGGCTTCCATCACCCGCGCCAGCCGTTGGAGAAGCGCGGTGCGTGTCGCCACGCTCATCCGCCCCCACGGCCCTTCGAAGGCGGCGCGCGCGGCCTTCACCGCCCGGTCCACTTCTGCCGCGCCGCCGGTGTGGAACCGGGCCAGCACCAGCCCGGTCGCCGGATCGCGCGTTTCCAGTTCGCCCGATCCGTCAACCCATTCCCCGCCAATCAGCAGCCGGTGCGCCTCGCCAAGGAAGCGTGCGGTTTCCGGCGCGATGACAAGGCCATCGAAGGGAACGGGCTGTGCGCTCATACGGCAACGGTCCTCGGATCATAGGTGAACAGGCCGAGCGATTCCTCGTCCTTCATCTCGCCCAGCCCGAACAGGTCGGTGTCCTGCCCCTGCATCCGGTCGGCATTGGCGTTCGATTCCTGCTGGATGAAAGTGGCCCTCTCGTGCCGCGCCGCCTCGTAGCGGGCCAGACCTTCGGCCGCGCTGTCCGATGCCGCCAGCGCCCGCGCCAGCACCACCGCATCCTCGATCCCGCAGGCCGCGCCGTGGCCAAGGAACGGGGTCATCGCGTGGGCGGCATCGCCGATCAGCGTCACGTTGCCATCAAGCACCCAGGTATCCATCGGCTTTCGCGCATTGATGGCCCACTTGAACAGGGGCTGCGCGGTTGCCGCCCGCAGCAGGGCTTTTGCATCGTCGCACCAGTGGCCAAAGATGCCTTGCAGTTCGGCCGGATCGGCAGGCGTGGTCCAGCCCTCCTCGTTCCAGCCTTCCTGCCGGGCGAAGAACACGAAGTTCATGATCTTCGAGCCCCTGACGTTATAGCGGTTCATCATCGCGCCGGGGCCGATGATGATGCCGGGAAAGTCGGAAAGTTCCTGAAGCTCCGGTGTCACCGGCACAAGGCAGCGCCAGGCCACATGGCCGGTGAAGTGCGGCGCATCATCGCCAAAGCGCTGCCGGATCACGCTTTTCACGCCGTCGGCCCCGATCAGCACGTCCGCGCCGAAGGTGCGGCCATCGGCCAGCGTCACTGTCGTGCCCTTGCTGGAAACGACCTGCGCCCCGGCGATCATCTCCACGCCCGAACGCTCTGCCGCGCGGGTCATCACGGCGTGAAGGTCGGCGCGGTGCACGGTGATGTAGGGCGCGCCATATTTCGCGCGCTGGGTGGAACGGTCCATCTCCACCAGGGTGCGGCCATCGCGCCAGTGCTGGATGCGCTGGCGGGTGGGTTCCACCGCAACCGCGGCGGCCTCCTCGCAGATGCCGATGAAATCAAGGCCCTTCATCGCGTTGGGCGTCAGCGTCAGCCCCGCGCCGATCTCGCCGAACTGGGGTGCGCTTTCCAGCAGCGTGACCCTGAAGCCCTGCTGGGCAAGCGCGGCCGAAGCGGTCATGCCCGCAACACCCCCGCCCACGATCAGGATGGTTTCGGGCCGGCTCATTTCGCGCCGCCTTCAAGCTGGCCGGGAATATGCGATTCATGGTTGGCCAGATACCACGCGGCAATCTCCTCGCGCGTGGCCCACCACACGCCGGGCAGCGATTTGGCGTGTTCGATGAACTCGCGCAGCGCCCGCACCCGGTGCGCGCGGCCCGAAACGTGCGGATGCAGCCCAAGGTTCATGATGCGGCCCGTCTTCGCGCCTTCGGCATAAAGCACGTCCAGTTCCTCGATCAGGGCGTCGCGGTATTCGTTCGTGGTGTAGTTCTTGCGCGTGATGAAGGTGAAGTCGTTGATCTCGTTCGAATAGGGCACCGAAACGATCGGCCCGTGCGGCGTGCGCAACAGATAGGGCTGATCGTCGTTCATGATGTCGCAGTAGAACGTGCAGCCGTATTCGGCGAGGATGTCGGCCGTCTGCATCGTGCCGCGCAGGGAGGACGAGAGCCAGCCCTTGCTCTTGCGGCCGGTGAACTTCTCGAACTGTTCAAGGCTGCGCAGGATGATGTCGCGCTCCTTTTCCGGCTCGTGCGCAAAGCTGGAAAGCAGTTCGCCCTGCTCCCAGTTGTGCGTCAGCAGTTCCCAGCCACGTTCCAGCACGGCATCGGTCATCGCCTTGCGCCGTTCGAACGTCACGGCATTGGTGGTGCAGCTTGCCTTCACCCCCAGTTCGTCGAACAGGTCGATCAGCCGCCACAGCCCCACCCGCTGGCCATATTCGCGCCAGGTAAAGTTGGGGAAATCGGGCGTGTTGCCGGGCAGCACATCGGGCAGGATCGCCGGGCCGCCCGCGTAATAGGGCTTGTCGGTATCCTTGGTCAGATCCCACGTTTCCAGATTGAACGTGAGGATCAGCGCCACCCGCGCGCCGTTCGGCCAGATCAGCGGCCTGCGCTGCGGCAGCGGGATGTAATCGTATTCCATCAGTATCTTACCCCTGAACCCGGATACCGCCTCAGGCGGTCAATCTCTTGCCTGACGGCCTCAGGCCGTCAGAATCTCAAGCGCCACGCGCTCGGCCGATTCCAGCGCGCCTTCCAGCCCGCGCGCGGCCTGTGCGGTATGCTCGCCGCAGAAATGCACACGCCCGGCCGGCTGCATCATTGCATCCAGCCATTTCACCTGTCCGGGGCCGAAGTAGGACACATCGCCCCCGTTGAACCGCTCGCCCGCCCAGCTGAAATAGCTGTGCGCCGCAACCTTGCCCCTTGCCGCCGGGCGCAGGCGCTCGATCTCGCGCACCACCATGGCCTTGGCCGTTTCGGCGCCCATGCGGTCCCAGTAGAGCGCCAGATTGCCGCGTGCCTGCACCACGAAGCCGGTGATCTCCTCTGGCGTGGCACCATAGCGCTGCGGCATGACATTGCCCAGAACGCCGTCGGTCCACATGCCGGGGGCAAGGCCATCCTCGTCCCAGAAGGGCGCCGTGGCGGTGACGAAGACCATCGAGATCGGCTGATAGCCAAGCTGCGCCACGGCCTGCGCCTGCATGCCTTCCAGCGCGGGCAGCACCTTCACGTTGCGCAGCGCCGAGAACGGCAGCGAGCACACCACGTGCCCCGCGCTGAAGGTCGCCCCATCGGCGCAGTGCACCGTCACGGCCGCGCCGTCCTGCGTGATCGCCACCACCTCGCGCCCCAGCAGCACATCGCCCTTCAGCAGCCGCGCCATGCCCGTGGCAATGTGGATGTTGCCACCCCTCGCCGAAAGCGAGCCCGTTCCCGCCGCCATCTGGCCTTTGATGAAGCCGTCGTTGTATTCCATCATCAAGGCCGAAACGTCCCAGGCATTGATGCCGTAATAGGGCGCAATGTCGTTGCACAGGCGGATCGCCGCCTCCGAAAGCCCCTGCGCCTTCAGGAAATCATGAAGCGAGATGTCCAGCGCGGCATTGGCCGGTTCATGCCAGCTCATCCAGTCGGCCAGCCGGGTATTGTCGGAAACCAGCTTGCCCACCACTTCGCCGGGCATGAGCATCTTCAGCCGTTCGGGCAGGGGATTGCCGGGAAAGGCCGCCCATTCGGCGCGGGTCATGGGCTTGCCGTTGATCCACAGCAGGGGCGGCGCCCCATAGCGATAGCGCGCGCCCACCTCGACCATCTGAACGCCTGCGCGATGTGCGGCATCAAGGCCCCGGCCATAGCCTTCGGCCATCGAATTGAAGCCCATTTCGGGATAGCCCGGCTGATCCAGCAGGGTCCAGATCCGGCCGCCCACCCGATCGCGCGCTTCGAGCACGGTCACGGTCTTGCCTTCCTGTTCCAGCATCCATGCCGCCTGAAGGCCCGAAACGCCTGCGCCCAGCACGATCACGTCGCTCTGCCCCGGCTTGCGCGTGGGGGCAGAGGGCGCGGCCTTCCTCGCCCGGCGCGCGGCCCATGCGGGCTGGCCCGCCGCCAGCCCGGCAAGACCAAGGCCAAGGCCGCCAATCGAGAATGTCCGCCGGTCCATCATCATGGTCGTCATGTTCCCTTGGGCCGTTGCCGCAGGGCAGGCCGCTTCACGCTGCCAATCGCCACAGCCGGGAGGCCCGTGTCGATTGCGCGGGTGGTGCTCACCACCTGTCGGATAGACAAGCATGGCTTTCGGAAAATACGCCAATCATGGATAGGCGATACCCATTGCTTCATGCGAAACGTCCGCACCGGAGGCCCCATGAACCCCCTGAAAGTGCTGCTGGCAGCGCTGATCCTCACCCCCGTGGCAAACCTGCCCGCAGCGGCGCAGGTGGCCGCGACCGCGCCCGATTCGCCCGCCACCCCGCGCCTGACGGTGGCCCAGTTGCGCGCCCGCTATGCCGACCGGCAGAGCCGCTACATGACCGTCAGGGGCATGGAAATCCATTACAAGGACGAAGGCCCCCGCAAGGCGCCGGTCCTGCTGATGATCCACGGATCGCAAAGCAGCCTGCGCACGTGGGACCGCATCGCCGTGCTGCTCAAGCCGCGCTACCGCATCATCCGCTTCGACATTCCCGGTTACGGCCTGTCCGGCCCGGTCAGCGACGAGGCCGCCGCAAGCGTGCTGCCGGTGGAGATCACCGAAGGTCTGCTCGACGGTCTTGGCGTGAAGCGGCTCGCCGCTGCCGTCGGCGTGTCCAGCGGCGGGACCATGGCGATGTATCTGGCCGCAAGGCGTCCCGAAATGGTCGCGCGGCTGATCCTTTCGAATACCCCGTCCGATCCGGTCGATACCAGCCACATGGTCCAGACGCCCGCCTTCCTTGCCGCACAGGACCGCGCGCGCCGGACCGGTTATCAGGACTACGACTTCTGGGACCAGTATCTGTCCTTCTTCGCGGGCGATCCGGCGCGGATCAGCAGGCGCACGCGCATGGAATACTGGGATTTCAACCGGCGCAGCCCGGAACGGCACCCCATCGCCATGGTCGCGCGCATCGGCGATGGCAAGCAGGCCGCCATCGAGATGGCGAAGATCACCACGCCTACCTTCCTCGTCTGGGGCGGCGGCGATCCGCTCCTGCCCGAAGCGGCGGTCAACGCGATCACGCGCTATCTGAAGAACGCCACGATTTCCAAAGTGCTGATGCCCGATGTCGGCCACTATCCGCCGCTCGAAGTGCCCGACCGCTTTGCCCGCTGGATCGAGACTTACGTGGAAGCCGGGGTTCCGGGCCAATGAAGCCGCGCACGCTCTACGAAAAGCTCTGGGATTCCCACGTCGTTGCCGATCTGGGAGGCGCGGATGCGGCAGGCGGGGAGGCGCTGCTCTATATCGACCGCCACATCGTGCACGAGGTTTCCAGCCCGCAGTCCTTCGTGGCGCTGCGCGCAAGGGGCCGCCGCCTGCGCCGCCCGGAAACGCACCTTGCCGTGGCCGATCATGCCATCCCCACGCGCCAGCGCGGCACGATCGACGATCCGCTGGCCGCATCGCAGATTGCCGAACTTGAAGCCAACGTGCGCGAGTTCGCCGTGCCCTATGCCGCGCTCGACGGTCCCGAACAGGGCATCGTGCACGTCATCGGCCCGGAAACCGGCTTCACCCTGCCCGGCACGACCATCGTCTGCGGCGACAGCCACACCACCACCCACGGGGCGTTCGGCGCGCTGGCCTTCGGCATCGGGGCAAGCGAACAGTCCACCGTCATGGCCGCGCAGGCCCTGCGCCAGACGCGCGCAAGGACGATGAAGGTGGAACTTGTCGGCACCCGCCATCCGCTTGTCTTCGCCAAGGACATCGCGCTTGCCCTCATCGCGCGGATCGGGGCCAACGGGGCGGTGGGCCATGCGGTGGAATATGCCGGGCCTGCCGTCAGTGCCATGGCGATGGCCGAACGCATGACCTTGTGCAACATGACCATCGAGGCCGGCAGCCGCATCGGCCTCGTCGCGCCCGACGAGACGACCTATGCCTTCATCAGGGGCCGCCGCCTTGCCCCGCAGGGCGAGCTGTTCGCGCGGGCCTGCGCCTATTGGGACACGCTGCGCAGCGATCCCGGCGCCGCCTATGACAGGCACGTGACCATCGACCTTGCCGAAATCGAACCGCAGGTCAGCTGGGGCACCAGCCCCAACCAGACCCTTCCCGTCAGCGCCCGCGTGCCCGACCCGGCGCAGATCACCGAACCATCCCAGCGGCGCGAGGCGGAAAAGGCGCTGGCCTACATGGGCCTGACGCCCGGCGCGCCGCTGCTGGGCACGCCGGTCAGCCATGTCTTCATCGGTTCATGCACCAATGGCAGGATCGAGGACTTGCGCGCTGCGGCCGCCATCGCGCTGGGGCGCAAGGTGGCGCCGGGCGTCAGGGCCATCGTCGTGCCCGGCAGCATGGCCACGCGCGCGGCGGCAGAGCGTGAAGGACTGGACCGGATCCTCATCGAGGCGGGGTTCGAATGGCGCTTTTCGGGCTGTTCGATGTGCGTTGCCATGAACGATGACCGGCTCTCGCCGCAGGACCGCTGCGCCTCTACCAGCAACCGCAATTTCGAAGGCCGGCAGGGCGCGGGCGGGCGCACCCACCTGATGAGCCCGGCCATGGCCGCCGCTGCCGCCATCGCGGGCCATATCGCCGATGCGCGCGAGTATGTGGCATGACCTCCCTCACCCCTTTCACCACCGTCACCGGCCATGCCGCCGCCATGCCGGAAGAGAACATCGACACCGACATCATCTTTCCGGCGCGCTTCCTGCTGCTGACCGCGCGCGACGGCCTTGGCCGCCACGCCTTCCATGACCGCCGCTATCATCCCGATGGCACCGAAGTGGCGGGCTATGTCCTCAATGCCGAGCCGTTCCGCGCGCCTGCGGTGATCGTGGCGGGCGCGAACTTCGGTTCGGGATCAAGCCGCGAACAGGCGGTCTGGGCGCTCCAGGGCCTGGGCGTGCGCGCGGTCATCGCGCCTGCGCTGGGCGAAATCTTCCATAACAACTGCCTGCGCAACGGCATTGTTCCGATCATCCTGCCGCCCGCCACCGTGGCCGCGATGCTGGAAGCCGCCGCCGCTGGCGCGCCTTTCACGGTCGATCTAGAAGGCCAGACCGTCACCGCGGGCAAGGCCGATCCGGTGCCATTTGCCATCGCGCCCGAAAGACGGCTTGCCCTCCTCAACGGATGGGACGAAACCGACCTCGTGCTGGCCCGCTTCGAAGGCGCCATTGCCGCCTTCGAGGCCGGACAGCGCAGGATCCAGCCATGGCTTTACCCTGAGGACACGACTGCATGAGCGAGAATGACGACCTGCTGGCCAACTACAAGCGCGCCTATGACCGGCGGGTGGGCTTCGGCAGCAAGCCAGCGCTGATCCTGATCGACTTCTGCATGGGCTATTTCGACGAATCCTGCGAACTTTACGCCGATGTCGATGATGCCCTCGCCTCGGCGCTGCGCGTGCGCGCGGCGGCGCGCAGCGCGGGCGTGCCGGTGATCCTCACCAATGTCGTCTATCACCCCAGCGCCATCGACGGCGGCCGCTTCTTCGAAAAGGCCGCGCCGCTGAAGAACTTTCTCAGGGGCAGTCCGATGGGCGCATGGGGACCGGGGCTGGAACCCTTCGAGGATGAACTGGTCGTCTCCAAGCAATACCCCAGCGCCTTTTTCGGCACCTCGCTGGCCTCGACGCTCACCGCGATGGGCATCGATTCGGTCCTGCTCACCGGTCTCACCACGTCGGGTTGCGTGCGCGCCTCGTGCGTCGATGCGATGAGCCACGGCTTCCGCACCGCCGTCATCGCCGATGCCTGCGGCGACCGGCACGCCGCCCCCCACGAGGCCAACCTGTTCGACATGAACGCCAAGTATGCCGACGTGGTGAGCGAGGCCGAAGCGCTGGCCTTTCTCGGCAGCCTCAAGGGCTGAACCCGCGCCGCACCGGTGCAGTCCCATCCGACAGGCGGACAAATCCCGGCCCGGTCCTGCGCGGTGAACGGCCGGGCGCCATCTTCGGCAGGAAGCAAGGGCGGCACTGGGCTGCCCGCACAGGTCGGCCTCACAGGCTGGCCCGGAGATTTTGGCCGATGTCCGCAGATCTCACTCGCCGTTCGCTTATGTCTGCCCTGCCCGCCGCCGCCGGTCTGGCCGCAGGGATGGCAACCGCGCCCGCATCGGCTGCCGCAGGCAGGGCAAGGGCGCCCTCGCCCGCCATTTCAGATGCCGAAGCGACCGCGCGCCTGCGCGATCCGGCGACCCGCGCCCGCGTGCGCGCCCGCGTTGCCGGATCGTGCGAGGCCGAAACGGTCAACATCTTCTATCGCCTCAACCTCTATGGCTTTACCGGCGACGGCAATCTCGTGCCCTTCTTCACGCTCAACCACCTCAGCGTGAACGAATGGACCCCGCTGCCCGGAAACCGCTATCAGGCCAGAACCTTCGAATGCGGTGTCTATTGCGCCTTCGATACCGACGATGTGCTTGACGAATGGCAGAACCCGCTGACGGGAGAAGTGCGCAAGCCCTTTCAGTTCCTCGGCGGCCCGTTCACCGTCACCCACGGACCTGACGGCATGGTGGCCATGGGCGCAGAGCTGACCCCGCGCCCCATGCGGATGGAAGCCTTCGGCGGCTCGCTCTTCGTCAGCGCCATGGCCGACATGGCCCGCCCCAACCCGGTCAGCCCGGAAAAGCATCCCAAGTTCTCCTCCGGCCCGATCGCCTACTGGGATACGCTGGCCACCACCGTTGCCCCCGTGGCGCAGGCCTTCGATGAAGGCGTCAGTTCGGCCGATGCCTTCCATCACTTCCAGAACCTCGGATCGTGGCATCCCTGGCTTGGCATGGGATCGCGCGCGGGCCGCACCTATGGCCGCGCCGCCGGGGTCAAGGTCCGCTCGCTCGATCAGATCCCTGCACAGGCGCTCAAGGGGCTGCAAGACCGCACCCCGGAGATCTTCGACCGCAAGGGGTGGACCGCGCCGCGCTTCGACATTCTCGAATACATGGCCACCAACCCCGCCTGACTGGGCGGCCTGTCGCCGCGCTGCGGTGCCCGCTCGGAACGCCGCGCCCTAGCCCATGCTGTCGCGGGCAGCCGCCTTCACCCGGTCAAGCAGGTCGATCAGCCGCGCCGCATCGCGCCCGGTTGGGCACAGGTTCGGCTGCCCCCTGATGGCGGCCACGAAGGCGCGCAACTGCTGCCGGAAGAAATGATCCAGCCGCCGCCCGCCCATCCGGCGCGCGTCGTCGATGATCCCCGGCGGCGGGGATACCAGCACCTCGCCGTTCCACGTCAGGAACTCGCCATCGGCGATTTCCGCCACGCCTCGCGCGAAGTGCAGCACCTTGCGATCGAACACGCTGCGCTGGTTGTAGGAAATGTGGATGCTGGCCATGCGCCGCCCCGGATAGCGCAGCAGGATCATCGCCTCGTCCTCGGCCCGCCAGCCCGATTGCCAGCGCGCCGTCTCGGCATGGACGCGCAGCGGATCATCCTGCCCCATCACGAGCTGCACGAAATCCAGCGAATGGGGCGCAAAGAGCGAAAGGATCAGCCCTTCGGCAGGCGTGCGCGCGGCCCACCATGGCGCCTGCGGTCCGTCCCAGAACACACAGGCCGAAACCTCGACTGCGTGCAAGGCCCCCCATTGCGGCATCCGCCTCACCAGTTCGGCCACGGCTTCGTTGTGGCGAAAGGTATGCCCGGCGGCCAGCACCAGCCCGCGCGCTTGCGCCAGATCGGCCAGCGCGCTCGCCTCGGCACCGGTTTCGGCCAGCGGCTTTTCCACCAGCACATGCTTTCCCGCCGCCAATGCAGCGGCCGCCTGCGCGGCGTGAAGCGCATTGGGGCTGGCAATCAGCACGGCATCCACGCCGGGCATGGCAAGCGCCTCGTCCAGATCGGCAAAGGCGGGCACGGCATGGGCCGCCGCCGCGCGGTGCCGCGCGCCTTGATCCGCATCTGCCACGCCAGCCAGCCGGATTTCCCCCTCCAGCCCGGCCAGCGCGCCAAGGTGCGCGGCGGATATGCGCCCGCAACCCACCAGCAGCAGCCCGACCGGATCAGCCATGCGCCACCTGCGCCGTCAGGGCCGGTGCCTTCTCGTGCACGAACAGCCAGATCACCAGCGCCGCCACCAGCTTGGTCACGCCCGGCACCACCGAATAGGCGACAACCGTTCCCGCCACCGCCTGCGCCGATTGGGCAATGCCGGCGCGCGCCGCCGCTGCATCGAAGCCCCAGCCCGAAAGGATGGCGCCCACCACCAGCGTGCCGCCCAGCGCAATGCCCGCCTTCTCGATGATCGACCAGATGGCCGAATAGGTTCCCGCCCGGTTCTCGTCATGCTCGTCGCGGGCATGGGCAATGCAATCGGCCAGAAGCGAAAGCACGATCGTGCCCCACCCCGCATTGCAGGCGGCCATCAGTGCAGCCAGGACATAGGCCACCTCGATCGGCACCGCGCCAAGCTGGCCCCAGACCAGCGTGACCAGCCCGTGCCCGGCAGCGGCCAGAACATAGGTCGGCTTCTTGCCGATGCGGGCCGCCACCATGACCCAGAGCGGCGATCCCGCCATGACCGCAACCGCCATGATGGCCGACATAACGCCGATATCGTGCAGGGGTTCGGGCCGCGCCATCGCGTATTTCACGAAGAAGGGAAAACCGGCATAGGAAATCCCCGCCCCCACCGTCATGATGACCGCCGAAAGGCACAGCACGGCAAACCGCCGGTCGGCAAAGGTGCGGGGCAGATCCTTGAGCAGGAACGGCTTTGCGCAGCGCGCGCCATCGGGGATGCGCGCGGCAAAGCGCCACGCGATCAGCAGGCAGCCCATCGAGATCAGCCCCAGCACCGCCATTGTCTCCAGATGCCCCGCCCGGTCCATGCCCAGACGGTTCACGAGCATCGGCGCGAACGAGGACGACATCAGCACGCCAAGCCCGGTAAACCCGTGCTTCCAGCCCATCAGTTCGGTCCGCTCGACCGGGTCCGCAGACATCTCCGAGAACTGCGCCAGATAGGGAACCGAGAAGGTCGAATAGATCGCCATGTAGGCGCTGAAGGTCACGAAGACCCATGCCACCTGAAACGCGGTGGCCGCGTCCGGCACGGCAAACGGCCCCAGCATGGCAAAGGGCGCTGCCGCCGCACCGACCAGCAGCCACTGCCGACGGGGAAACGGACGCGGCGTTCTGCTCGCCAGGCGGTCAGATGCAAGACCGATCCACAGATCGAACACCACCCCGAAAACCACCTTGGGCACGAATATGGCCGCGCCCGCAATGGCAGGGGCAATGCCCATGACATTCGTGAGGTAGAACAGCAGCAGCAGGGATGGCACATCGCGGAACAACTGGCCCGCCACCTGACCAACCCCGAAACCAGCCTTGACCGAGCGCGGCAGACGTGCCGAAAACGCAGCGTTCTTCGCCATTTGCTGCGCTTCGTCCGGCGTGATGGAGCCTTGATCTGTAGCACTCATTCCAATTATCTCCGAAGCGCACCGTCCCTCGCCGGAAAGGAGGAACCAGGGCGCGCCCTCGCGCCGGGGCGCATGGCGTGCCGGAAGCATGCCTGTCGATGATTGCGAGCCGATGGCCGAAGAACGAATGTCCGATTGGCGGATAGTGCTTTTTCCCGCCGTTGTTTTCAAAGCCCGCAAGCACAAGCCTCACGATCCGAGAGCAGGGCAGTCTCCACAAGGCGCCTCACAAGCGCTGGCGGCATCGGGATCAACGGGAACTGATCCCCAACTGCGCTCCGAGTTTGGAACACGCCAGGTATTCCGGGCCTTACACTGCATCCGGTCCATGACATCGGGTGAACAGGGGGGAAAAATGAACGTATATCGCACTTCCATTTCCAAGACCGCGCTGCTGACCGCACTGGCATCGTCAACCATGCTGGCAGCCCAGCCCGCGCTGGCCGCCGACGAACCGCAGGCCAGCGAGGACACCTCCTCCGGCGCCTTCGGCGAGATCACCGTCACCGCCCGCAAGCGTGAGGAAAGCCTCCTCAAGACCCCGATCGCCATCTCGGCGCTGACCACGCAGGACATCGAGAAGCGCGGCATCACCTCGGTCAACGATGTCGTGCTCAACACGCCCGGCATCAACGTGTCGAACACCAATTCCGGCCGCAACGACCGTTCGTTCCAGCAGATCAGCCTGCGCGGCATGACCCCGTCGACCACCACCTCGACGCTGACCGCCAGCTTCATCGACGGCGTGCCCGTGGCCTCGGCCACCGCGCTCAATGCGGTGATCGATCCGGCGCGCATCGAACTGCTCAAGGGGCCGCAGAACGCCTACTTCGGCCGCAACGCCTTTGCCGGGGCCATCAATGTCGTGACCAAGGCGCCCGCAAGCGATTTCGGCGGCTCGATCTCGGCCATGGGCGGCACGCGCAGCAACTACGATGTCTCGGCCGCGCTCGATCTTCCGGTCGTGGCCGATGTGCTCAGCTTCCGTATCACCGGCCGCACCTTCTCGAAGGACGGCTCCTATATCAACGCCGCCAACCCCAACCAGACGCTGGGCGATCAGCAGACCCGCACCGGCACCCTGCAAATCATGTTCAAGCCCGCATCGAACCTCTCGATCCGCGCCATGGGCATGTATTCGGAAGACGCCGACGGCCCGTCCGCGCAGGGCATGCTCTCGGCCTATGAACTGCGCGCCAACAACGGCAGCATCAACATCCCGTTCCGCAGCGGCAACACCAACGGCACGGTGATCGTCCCCAGCCTTGCCAACTGCACGCTGAACGGCACCAATCCCTTCATCTGCGGCGCGGCACCTTCACTGCCCGCAGGCTTCAGCCCGGCGCAGAACACGCTGGAAGATGCGCTGCTGGCGCGGATCCTTGCCCGTCCCGATCTGCGCGTTGCCGATCCGTCGAAGGGCACCAAGGGCTATGGCCTCGTCCGTCAGTATTACCACCTGCACCTCAACATCGACTATGAACTGGGCGACACGGGCCTGACGCTGTCCTCGCTCACGGGATACAACAACGAGCTGTATTCCCAATTGGCCGACCTCGACAACTACGACAGCTCGCTGCTGCGCAATGCGGTTGCCACCACCGCCAACGGCCTGCGCACCTACTGGACCTTCCCCTTCCTGGTCGAACGCCGCAACAAGGACTTTTCGCAGGAGCTGCGCCTTTCCTATGACAAGGGCGGCGCCTTCAAGGGAATGCTGGGGGCAAGCTACCTTGAAACCGAGGCGCGCGGCGCCCTGCTCAGCGTATTCAACGAGGAACAGTTCGGCGCGGCACGTTCGGCCGGCACGCTCACCCCGCCGGCGCGCGCCGAAACCTGGGGCGTGTTCGGCAGCCTCAGCTATGACGTGACCGATGCGCTGAACATCAGCGCCGAAGGTCGTTGGCAGCGCGACAAGGTCTTTGCCTTCGCCGGTGGCCGCCCGGTAACGATCAGCGCGGCCGCGGCAACAACCTACGGCCTGCCCGCAGGAACCTTCGCCCCGCTGACCACGTTCTTCAACAAGTCGTTCGACAACTTCATGCCGCGCATCATCGTAAACTACGATGTGAACCCGGACATTATGGTCTATGCGTCATGGTCGAAGGCGGCCAACGTCACGCTCAGCTCGTTCAACACGCAGTTCCTTTCGGGTTCGGCGGGCGAGTTCGCAGCCGCCCAGTCGATCGGCCTCAGCGTGATCGTCCGCCCGGAAAAGCTCACCAACTATGAAGTGGGCCTCAAGGGCAAGTTCCTCGATGGCAAGCTCTATGTCTCGCTGGCTGGCTACATCGCCGACTGGACGGACCAGCACAACAACCGTTCGGTGATCTTCCTCGACACCTCGATCCCCAACGCGCTGCCCTCGATCGTCAGCGGGGTTGCCAATACCGGCAAGACGCAGGTGCGCGGCATCGAACTGGACATCAACGCCGAACCGTTCAAGGGCTTCACCATCAACGCATCGGGCGCCTTGAACGAAAGCAGCATCCGCAGCTTTGCCGATCCGGCGATCACCCGCCTCACGGGCGTGACCGGCGATGGCTTCAAGGGCAAGCAGCTTCCGCTCACCTCGAAGTATTCGGCCAACCTCGGCGCGCAATACACCGGCGATCTGGCCGAGGACATGACCTGGTTCGTGCGCGGCGATCTGTCCTACAAGTCGCGCCAGTTCGTCGATCCGGCGAACCTCACCTGGATCAAGGGCCGCGCGCAGGTCAACGCGCGCATCGGCTTCACCAAGGGCAGCTTCGGGCTGGAAGCCTTCGCCACCAACCTGTTCAACGACCGCAACTATACCGCAGTCGCGCAGAACAACCTGCTTGAACCCAGCTTCGCCCTTTCGGGCGCGGCCTTCGGCTATCTCAACGTGGGTCTGCCCGAACTGCGCACCTTCGGCATTCGCGGCAACTACCGCTTCTGAGCGGTCCTGCCACGGCGCTTCTGCCCAAGAGGCGGGCAATCAACGGGGGCGGTGCCATGTGGCACCGCCCCCCTTTTGCTGTCCGGCCCTTCTTGCTGTCCGGCACCGCAGGCAACAGGCAGACGAGTCCACTCGTCAGGCCCATGCGCGGATGGCCCGGCCCGGCATTGCGGGACAGGCAGCGCGGCTATCGAGGCAGGTCCGGTGATGCCGGGATCTTGACGCCGGGACTTTGACGCTGGGACTGGTATCCTGGCCGGGTGCGGCGCGCGTTCAGCGCCGCCTCACCCCTTGGCATCCCACAGCGGCTGAAGGATGGCGGCCGGGTTCTCCAGCACTTCCGGCCTGCGCGCTCTGGTTGCCTCGACCCACGCGGGCGGAAGCGATTCCGGGGCGGCGTTCTGACGGCCGATCCCGGTGGCGGTAAGGTGGCCGGGGTGGTCGCCCATTTCCAGCCACGGGCGCCACGAACAGACATTGGTATAGCTTACCTCGCTCGTCACCCGTGTCGCGCCGGGGCGGGCCAGATCGGCGCGCCTTGCGTGAAAGGTATTGCTTTCCGAATAGCGGAACGGCCTGGCCAAGCCGGGGATCGGCATGGCCGTGCGCGAACGCTCCAGCACCCACACGTCATCGCCGCGCGCCTCGAAAGGCAGGACATCATGCTCCATCTGCAATCCTGGCACGGTGCGGCCCAGATGGAACGACAGATCCCGCCCGATCCGGAACTTCGCCGGGGCAAGCCCGCCGGTCGGCACCTTGCAGTCCTTGCCGGTATAGGGGTTGCGGAAGGTGTCCATCGCCTTGCCCGTCACGGCATCGGTGAACCACGCCAGTTCATAGCTGACCGCCTCGTAGCCATCGGCCACCGCACGCCAGCGCGCGAAGGTGGCCGAAACCACCGCGAAAAGCGGGTCCATGCGATCTTCGATCACGCCGTAATAGCGCGCCGAGGCCCAGCCGATGACAAGGCCCTCATCAAGCGCGCCGCGAATCCGGATGAAATTGCGCAGGCGGCCTTCCGGGCTTTCAAGATCGAGCGCGGCCCCGGCGCGCGCGCGCCTTGGGCGCGCCGCCAGCGCCGGTGCGCCTGCGGCCATGGCCGCCCCGCCCAGGAAAAGGCCCCCAAGCATCATACGGCGGTCGATCATCGCAAGCTCCCCATGCTTGATTGTCTGCCAGCCCACGCTGTTGCGGCGCCCGCGTGCAGGCCATCGCCGCCCTGCATCTATCCGCAGCGCGGACAGGCGCAAAGCCGCATCGCACCGCGCCTGTCCGCACACCGGATAGAACCCGCCCCCCGTTTCATGCTGGCAGCAGGCATGGCAAGAAAGCGCTGCACGATGCGAAGCGATAGGGGCGATGCCGTGCGATGCGGGGCGCAATGACAATGGCCGATCTTCTCCACTCCCTCAGGCAGGCACTCGGCAGCGCGGGCGTAGAGACCGGCGCCGACCGGCTGCGCTACTTTGCCAGCGATGTCTATCGCACCGGCGGCCTGCCGCTGGCCGCGGTCCGGCCCGCCACGGTCGAGGCCCTGCAAGAAGCGGTGCGCCTGTGCGCGGCGGCGGGCGTGGCCATGGTCCCGCGCGGCGGCGGCGCATCCTATACCGATGGCTATGTTCGCCCCGAAGGCGGTCACGTGCTGATCGATACGGGCGCGCTCGATGCCATCATGATCGACGAAACCAATGCCGTCGTCACCGCGGGCGCGGGCGTGACCTGGGCAAACCTCAAGACCGCGCTAGAGGCAAAGGGCCTGCGCACGCCCTTCTGGGGGCCGTTTTCCGGCCTTGCCGCCACGGTCGGCGGATCGATGAGCCAGAACACGCTCAGCCACGGCAGCACCGCGCACGGCATTTCCGCGCAATCGGTGATCGGGTTCGATGTGGTGCTGGCCAACGGCGATCTTCTCACAACCAACGCCTGCGATGCCATGCGCTGGTATGGGCCAGACCTGACCGGCCTGTTCACCGGTGATTGCGGCGCCTTCGGGATCAAGGCGCGCGTGCGCCTGCCGCTGCTGCCGGTCCTTGCCGAAGCGGTGCCGGTGTCCTTCGCGTTCGACAGCTTTGCCGATTACCATGCAGGCGTGCGGGCCGCGCAGATCGCCCGGCTCGACGACAGCCACTTCGGGCTGGACCTTGCCCTCTCGCAGGGGCAGATCGCCCGGCAGGAAGGCATGGGCGCACGGCTGAAGATCGCGCTTCAGGTGATGCAGAACGCGCCGAGCAGGCTCAAGGGGCTTGCCAGCCTGGTGAAGATGGCGATTGCCGGGGAAAACCCCATGCGCGCCGGGCAATACATGTGCCACTTCATCGTCGAGGGCTTCGATGCCGGGGACGCCGCGCACAAGGCCCGGCAATTGCGCCGCATTGTCGGCCGCCATGGCCGCGAGATCGCCAATACCGTGCCCACCTTCGTGCGCTCGGTCCCCTTTGCGCCGCTGTTCAACATCCTTGGCCCCGGCGGCGAACGCTGGGTGCCGGTCCACGGCGTGCTGACGCATGACCGCGCGGTTGCCTTCAACGATGCCTTCCACGCGCTGCTCGCTGCGCGCAAGGCCGAGATGGACCGGCTTGGCGTGTGGACCGGCACGATGTTCTCGCCGGTCGGACCGTCGGGCTTCCTCTATGAAATCGCGCTCTACTGGCCCGATGCGCGCACCGACTATCACCTGACCACGCTTGGCGCGGATTACATTGCCGGTCTGGCCGATTTTCCCGCCAATCCCGAAGCCGCCGCCTGTGCCGACGATCTCAAGGAAGCCATCGTCGACCTGTTCCAGCAGTTCGGCGCAGGCCACTTCCAGATCGGCCGCGCCTACCCCTATCGGGCGCGCCTGCCGGAAAGGGCAAGTGGCCTGCTGGCTGCGGTGAAGCGCGAACTCGATCCCGATGGCCTGATGAACCCCGGCGCGCTAGGCCTCTGAACGATAGCGCCCCAGCGTGGCGATCAGCACGACCACCACTGCCAGCACCGCCGCCGATCCCAGCAGCGCCGCGTCATAGCCGCCCAGCGCATCGTAAGCCTTGCCGAACAGCATCGGCCCCAGCCCTGCGCCAAGGCAGAACACGCCCAGCACCCCGCCATAGGTGGCGCCATAGTTGGCCAGCGCGGCATAGCGCCCGGTGAAGTAGGCCAGCATGTCAACCTCGGCCCCGGCGGCAAGGCCCAGCATGAGCGCGGCAAGGATCACCGGCCCTCCGCCATGGAGCACCAGCGCGGCGATCACCGGCGAAAGCAGGAACAGCGCCGCCACATGGGGCGCGTGGAACCGGTCGAACAGGTAGCCCACCACCAGCCGCGCCACCAGCACCGCCACACCCACGCCCGCCGCCACCTGTGCGGCATCGGCCGCGGCCATGCCCCGGTCAACCAGCATCGGCACCAGATGCACGATCAGCCCGGCCACGATCAGGCCCAGCAGAAACGCGATGAGCATGAGCATCAGCGTCTGCCGGTTGGCCTCGAACCGGCCGCTTGCGCGCTGGTCCGGGGCGGGCCTGTCGGCCGTGCCGACCAGCAGGCTGGCGGGCAGGCCGATCATCAGCGTGGCCCCCGCCATGACCAGCAGCGCCCTGCGCCAGCCGCTTGCCGCAAGGACCGGCCCCAGCAGTGCCGGGGCAAGGATCGCGGCCGTGCCCGTGCCCATCAGCATGAGGCCCAGCGCCAGCCCGCGTGCATGGTCGAACCGCAGCGAGACGATCCGCGCCCAGATGGCGGGCGTGGTGCCCGCGCCGGCCAGCGACACCATCAGCCACAGCCCGTGCCACGCCGCCACCGAACTGCCCGTGCGCGAAAGCAGGACCAGCGCCAGCGGCGCGGCGATGAAGCTGGCCAGCGCTATCGGCCGCGCGCCCCAGCGGTCCGCCAGCCAGCCAACCAGCGGGGCCGACAGGAAGATGCCGAACTGCTGGAACGTGGCCGCGCCCGAAACCGCCGCGCGGCTCCAGCCGTATTCGGCCTGCAAGGGCTTCACGAAAAGGCCCAGCGAATAGAAGCCGATGCCCATCGTGCCCACCCCGATGGCAAGCGCGGCGGCCAGCACCACGGGCCACCCGCGCGCGAGTTCGACCCTGGCTTCGGGAGAGAGAGCGATGCTCAGCGTCCGGTCACTCCGGCTTCTTCACCGCAAACGGCGCGGGCGCCGGCGGCGGCTTGGGCGGGGTCCACCCCGCAGGCACGGGCGCGGGGGTCTGCTCGCGGGCATAGTTTTCAAGGCTGGACAGCGACGGGCCGTAGTCCTCGGTCGGCGCGTGGAGCCACTTCTCGCCCATCGCGCGGGCGGCGGCAACCAGATCGGCGGGCAAGTCCTTCTCGCCGTTCTCGGCGGTCTGGAAATGGGTGAAATAGCTGACGTGGCCTTCGGCCTGCCCCATCAGCATCCACGGCAGCCACGGGGTGATGCGGCTCCACGCGCCGATATGGGGGATATGGGTAAGATAGGGGTTCTCCACGTCTTCCTTCTTCACCACGTAGATGAAGTGTTCCGACACGCGGTTCATCACGCCCGAACTTTCGCGCACCCACTTGTCGGGCTGAAGCGCGTTGGGATACTGCATGTCGATGCCGGTGTGCAGCACCATCGTGCCGTTGGGACCATATTCCCAGTCCTGAAGAAAGGGCTGGGGCGGGCGCTTTTCGGTTTGCAGCCCGCCATAGGAGGGCGGCTGCGGCACGAACTCGCTGATCGTGAAGTTGAACGGATCATTGGCGATCGGCACCACCTTCACGCGCTCGCCGGTATAGGGATTGTCCCATTCCTTCATGATCTCGCCGGTTTCGAGATTGCGGTAGAACACGATCTCGCGCAGCATCCGGCGATAGGCGCCATCCTCAAGCCGCTTGGTCCGCACGAAGCTGAAACCTTCCACGCCGAACAGCGGGCGCACTTTCTCGTTCGGGCGCACGCCAAAAGCCTTGCCCTTGATCCAGCCGCACTTTTCCTTGGCGGGATCAACATCGGCATCGATCCGCGCATAAGTATCGCGCGTCCACTTGGGATCCTTGAAGTCGATCTTCGTGATGAAATCGACCGGCGGCTTGCCCTTGCGCCTGGCCTTGCTTGCCGCGGCGGCAGAGGCCGTGCCCGGCAGCGCCGCCATGCCCGCCATGCCCGCCATGAGCGCGGCGAAACCCATGCTTTCGCGCCGGGAAAAGTTCTGGTCGTCCATCGGTGCCCATTCCTTGAAGCTGGGGGAATCTCTAGGATCAAAAATGCCGTGAATCAAAACGGCCGCACGGCCGACCCTTGGCCTATCCGCCCAGCGGACAGCGGTGCGGGGCAGGTCTTGCCCGCAAGGGGCTTGAGGCCCCATGCATGTCGGCGCGCAAGTGCGAAGCGGAGTCGCTCAGATGCTCAACACGTTCCAGCAGGCCGATCATCCGATCCTGCCCAAGGCCACTGCCGATGAAGCAGCAAGGCAGGAGTTCACCAAGAGCTTCAAGGGCTTCATCCAGTCCAGCCTGCTCCCCGGCCTGACCCCGATCTACCAGACCCGCGTGGCCCGCCGGTTCGAGAAGGAGCACGGCCACGCCCCGCAGGACCGCCGCGACATCCGCACCGGCATGGTGGATGACATCTATTTCCAGCACTATGCCGCAGCCAACCGCATCGCGCAGGAACTGCTGTGGGAATCCGTCGGCGTTTCGATCGACCGCCAGCTTCCCGAACTGATTGCCAGGGCGAAGGAACTTTCCGCCGCCACCAGCGCGCAGCTGGTCATGCCCGAAGGCTTCGAACCGCCGCGTTATGTCACCGCGCTCGACATCCACTGCATGCCCGGCGGCTATTGCAGTGAAGTGTGCTCAGACGACGTTTCGGTCGGCGCGCTCTATGATCGCGGGGTCTATCTCTATTCGATGGGCTATACCGGCCCGAACAACGATGACATGGGCCGCTCGGTGGTGAACTACATCAAGCGCCACATGCCCGATTTCCGGCCGCGCCGCATTCTCGACATGGGCTGCACCGTGGGTCACTCGACCCTGCCCTACAAGGAACTGTTCCCCGATGCCGAAGTGTGGGGCATCGATGTTGGCGGGCCTTGCGTGCGCTATGCCCATGCCCGCGCCGCAGGTTTCGGGCTGGAAGTGAACTTCGCGCAGATGAACGCGGAAGCGACGACCTTCCCCGATGAGCACTTCGATCTCGTCGTCAGCCACATCCTGCTGCACGAGACATCGGGCAAGGCCATGCCGAGGATCTTTGCCGAAGCCCACCGCGTGCTCGCCCCCGGCGGCCTCATGATCCATGCCGATCTGCCGCCCTTCGACCTGATGGACCCGTTCACCCAGTTCATCCTCGATAACGAGACATGGTATAACAACGAACCCTTCTGGGGCGCGATGCGCGACATGGACCAGATCGCGCTGGCCGAAAAAGCCGGTTTTGACCGCGCCGACGTGCGCTTCGATACCGCGCCCATGGCAGTGATGGAGTTTGCCGCCGCCGCCGAAGGCTACAGTCAGGAAGCAAGCGAAGCCGTGGCCGAGCGCGACTTTACCGCTGGCGAATTTGCTCCCGGCGGCGGCTGGGAAGTGCTGATCGCGCGCAAGCCCCTCGCCCGGAAGATCGCGGCATGAACGGAGCCGACACAATGAGCCAGGAACACCCCCACGTCATCCGCCACGCCCGCGGCAAGCGCCCCCAGTTCTACGCAACGCCGGGGCTGGATCAGGTCATGTCGATGGTCATGGTATTGGCCAACGAAGTGTCGGTCCTGCGTGACCGCATCGACAGCGCCGAGCGCGTGGCCAAGGCCCACGGCATCGATCTGGCCGCGGGGATCGAGACGCTCGAACTCGATCAGGCCGCGCTGGAAGAGCGCGAGGAACGCCGCCAGGATTTCCTGCGCCGCCTGTTCTATCTCCAGCTCAAGGACGCCGACGAGGCAGCCCAGGCCCAGACCGCCGAAGGCTTCAACGCGACCATCGCGGAAATCGCGCTTCAGGACTGAACCGGCCCATCGCGCCCCGGCACGATCAGTTCACCCGGTAGAACCGGATGGATACCGAAGGGGCATTGGTGTTCCTGCCGGGCACCAGCGCGCCGATGAAGGTCTGGCGGTTCAGCCAGTCATATCGGCCCGCGGGCGCCTCGAACACGGCATGGGTGCGCACGGGAAGCGACCTGCCTTCCCCGTCCTGACAGGCAACCGCGGTGTTGACGATGTTGATGATCACCCCGTCATCGGTCTTCAGGAAATAGTCCGCCTTCAGCTGCACGCAGCCATCGGGGCGCACAAGCTGCCAGTCCCAGCCGCCGGGCATGACCGTGCCGCGCAGCGCCGGTCCGCTGAATGTGCCGCCAGTAATGGGAATGATCTGGCGGCCGCCCAGCGGGGTGGTTCCCGCCGTCATGCCGGAGGCCAGTGTCACCTCTTCCTCGAACACGAACTCCAGCGAAGGCGAAGCCACGGCGGCATCCGGCGCGGGCGCATCCGGCGCGGCAAGGGCCTTGGCGCTCGCGCCCGCCGCGATAGCCAGAACAGGGGCCAGAACCGCGCCCGCAACCAACCCTGCAATGCCTGCCTTCATCCTGTCTCCCCTCGCAGCCGTCACTTGCGCAGGAGCATCACCGGCAGGCGTTCTGTCAACATCGCATCGAGCCGCCGCTGCGCTGCGGCCTGTCCGCGCCCCTGCGCCTCGATGAACAGCGCGGAAATGCGCGCGGCAATGGCCAGTTGTTCAAGCTGGCGCGGCCCCGGCAGATCATGGCGGCAGATCGCGCCGCCGAAGTAGTGGTCCACCCCTTCCAGCACCAGGCCATAGCGGTTTGCGCCGGGGACGGCAGCATCATAGGGCACCAGATGGCCGCGCCAGCCTTCACCATCGGTTGCGGTGATGCCGGGCACGATATCCTTGGTGCCGGTCTGGATCAGCGCGGGCACGGCAAGGCTGGCATAGCCTTCGGCCGTGCACAGCACCGGGATCGGCGCAGGCGGACTGAAGGCGAGGACCGCGCGGGCATTCGGATCGCGCAAGGGGCCGCTCAGCCCTTCGGGCAGGGATGCCGCTGCGCCGCCCATCGTCAGCGCCACCAGCCCGCCATAGGAATGGCCTGCCGCGATCCACGGGCCTTGGCCGACATGGCGGCTCAGGGTCCGCATGTCCTCGATCCGCGCCCGCCAGCTTGCAAGGCCGGGAAAGTCCTTCGTGCGCGGATGCTCGGCCGAATCGACGTGGAGCGGGGCAAGGATGCGATACCCCGCCGCCAGCCACGGGGCGAACAGCGCCTCGTAGAACCGGGGCGCGGAACCCGCGCCATGGCTGAACAGCACCAGCGCCCTTGCCCTGCCGCGCGGCTTCCACTCGGTAATGCCGATCTCGCGCCCGTCCGGGCCTGACAGCACGAACCCGCGCGCGATGAAAGGGGCGGTGGAAGAAGGCGCAGCCGCTGCGCGCGCCGCAACCAGCGCCGCGCCCGCGCCCGCCATGAACGAACGGCGTCCCAGTATCACCGTCTTGCCTCCTTGCGGTGGGCGGCCAGCCATGCCCTGGCCCTTAGCGCGGCATTGGCGGATATGTCGGCCCAGAACAGGCCCACATCGTGATAATGCATCGACCCGCCTGGCAACGGCTTCAGGCCAAGCGCGGGGCTGGTCCAAACCGTCAGCAGGCCATCGCGGCATTCGGCGGCAACCGCGCCTGCCACCAGCGGCCCAGGCGCACCAAGGCCCGGATCGCCCGCCACCGCGCCCCTGGCCTCGGCCGAAAGCGAAAGCGGGCGGCGCGCATCGAACGTCACCGGGTTCACGCACAGCGGCTGGCCGCCGTCCCTGCCGCCATTCTGCGCGGCAAAGGCACCGGCATAGGCCTTGAGCACGGGCGCGGTGTCGCTGCCTGCCAGCACCGCATTCCACTGCACGAAGCAGCCGGTCTGGGCAGGCTTGCGGCACAGCGGTATCCCGGCAAGGCGCGGGGCCAGATCGCCCTCCATCAGATTGATGCCGATGACATAGGCCGCCACCAGCCGCTTTTGCAGCGCCGTGCCCTTGATCCGCTTTTCCAGCAGTGCGGCCGTGTGGGCCGCCCCCTGGCTGTGGCCCGCGATGATGAAGGGGCGGCCCTTGCCCTCGTGCGCCAGATACCGGTCGAACGCGCGCTCGATATCGGCATAGGCCAGCGCGAATGCGCTCTCGCGGCTCTGCGCATTCATCAGCGCCATGGTGGTCGCCGCCCGGTAGCGCGGCGCAAACACGCGGCAGCACGCCGAAAAGGCGCTGGCCTGCCGCTGCACCGCGCTTTCCTCGGTCCACTTCAGCCCTTCGGGATCAAGCGGATCGTGATTGAGCGCGCTTTGCGACCGGGTGGTCGTGGGGTGGATCCAGAACACGTCAACGAACCCTGGCACCGCCCTTGCCCCCGTTGCGGGCGCCGCGCCCTGCGGCAGGCTTGCCACCGTGCTCCAGCTTGCCGCCTCGGCATAATCGGGCGCAGGCGGTTCTGCCTGCGCGGGCAACGCAGCAAGCGCCATGGCCGCGCCCAGCATCCGTTTCAGCATCATGCCTGCACCTCGTAGAACACCAGCCGCGCGGCCCACGGCGTCATCATCCAGCCGGCCCGAACCGCGCCCCGGCCCGCCCAGTCCACCATGCGCGGCGCGCCGGTGGCGCAGCCTGCCCCGTCCGCCCGCGCCAGAATGCCTTGCAGATCGCGCACCGGAAAGCACAGTGCGGCAATGCCCCGCCAGTGCGTCTGATCGCCGCGAAAGTCGAGCGGCTCGCACGGATACTCTATCAGTTCGATCGAACCTTCCATGCGGCCTTCCTGCTGCACGATGGCCAGCCTGACCGGCCTTTCGCGCGCCAGATTGCGCGGCAGGCCCATCACGTTGCGTCCATCGGCATGGACCAGCGCGGTATCGACCACCACCTGCCAGCCCAGACCATCGATGAAAAGGTGCTTGGCCGCCTCAAGGCTCTCGACCGTTATCACCGAATTGAAGGGATTGCTCGCGGGCCCTTTGATATGGTCCCACCCGGCAAGCGGCGGGGCGATGCGCTGCGCCATGGCAAAGCACAGCCCGTCCGCGTCGTGCGCCAGCGCCTCGCGCACGCAAAGGCCCGCCATCTCGAAATCGGCCACCGGTGCGAAGGCCGAAAAGCCGTTGCGGCAAAATGCCGCCAGCAGATCGTCGATCGGCCCCAGCGCGCGCACCGACACATCGAAAAAGCCCCCCACGTCCCACGGCTGCGCGCCCATGCGCCGCACCGGCGGCACCGGCCCCGGCGGCTCGATCAGCCGCATCCGCCCGCGCGCGGCCTGGGGCTGGAGCACCGTGACCTCGCGCCAACCCCCGCCCTGCACCCCATCGATGCCCAGCAGGGCAAGAAAACCCGGATCACACGGGCCGCGATGGACCACGCCATAGCCCAGCACCGCATCCAGCCGCCGCGCGGTCGCTTCGGCATCGGCCACGATGCACACCGCCTCGTCATAGCCGTTGTCGAGCGCTTCGGGCATCATGGTGCTGCGGTTCATGGTGTCGCTGGCGTTCTGCATGTCATTTCCCGATGATCTCGGTTTCGATCCACCAGCCGAACTGCTCTATCCACCGGTCGGCCGTGGTGCCGCGCGTGGCCATGCCGAAGCCATGATTGCCGCGCTGGTAAAGGTGCAGTTCGGGCCGGTATCCGGCGGCGAAAAGCCTGTCGTAGAATGCCCGGAAACCCTGCCCCACCGCCAGATCATCCTGCGCCATGGCCATGAAGACCGGCGGCAGGCGGCCGGGGGCGGGGGTGGGCTTTGGCTGAAGCCACGGCTCCTTGGGCGTTCCTTCGGGAAAGGGCAGGTTCGCGGGCGGTATCACCGGATCGGGCGTTCCGAACGGCATGCCATAGATCAGGCCGGCAAAGGCGGGGCGGCTGGCCGGATCGGCGGCGAACATCGTCATGCCCGCCACATGCCCCCCGGCGGAAAATCCCACGATCCCCACCTTGCCCGGATCGATGCCCCATGAGGCGGCATTGGTGCGCACGATGCGCAGCGCCTCGGCCGCGTCCTCCACGCCGGGAATGCCGCCCGCGCCGCTGTTCATGGCCTGCACGCGGCTGCGCATCTGCGCGTCGGTTTCGCCCGGCGGGGACTGGATCACCCGGTATTTGAGGACGAACGCGGCAATGCCCCGCTCGGCCAGCCATCGCGCCGCGCGCGTGCCTTCATGATGAATGGCCAGCAGGCGAAAGCCCCCGCCGGGCGCCACGATCACCGCCGCGCCCGTCGCCCGCTCCGGATCGGGCAGAAAGGGCTGGAGCGTGGGCACCGTCACGTTCAGCACCTGCTCGCCGTTCTCGCGCAGCTCTTCGGACACGGGAATGTCCAGCTTGCCCGGCCAGCCCTCCATGCTCGGCACGCCGCCCGGCCAAACCGGAACCGGCGCCAGTTCGCGCACGCCTGCCGCCTTCGCGGCCATGCCCGGCAGGATGGCCAGAAGCAGCACGATGGTGCGGATCATGCAAGACATGCAGCGTTCCCCGTCGGCGCAGGCATTTTCAGCGCCGGGCATTGCCAACCGGGGCAGTCGCTCCCCCAAGCCCATCGCGCGTCATGATGCCGATACAGAAACAGTGCTGTCTCGTGCCTGCGGCGCGAGCATCGCCTTGCGCTCTATCCGCCAAGCGGTCAGCCTTCCGTCCGGGGCCATTTGCGGCCGGCCGGGCGCGGGGCTAAGGTTCGGGACCGGATCGCACGGGTCTCAGGAGTTTTTCCGATGCAAGCAAAGGTCGTCCGCCTCACCGCCACGGGAGGCCCCGAAGTCATCCAGTGGGCCGAGGTCGATCTGCCCGCACCGGGCGCGGGCGAAGTGCTGGTCGAACATACCGCGGTCGGCCTCAACATGATCGATACCTATCACCGGCGCGGCATCTATCCCGTGCCCCTGCCCAGCGGGCTTGGCGTCGAGGCGGCGGGCCGCGTCGTGGCCGTGGGCGAAGGCGTGAACACGCTGGCCGTGGGCGACCGCGTGGCCAGCTTCGGGCCGGAGCTTGGTGCCTATGCCACCGCGCGCATCTACCGGGCCGCCAGCCTGTTCCTTCTGCCCGATGCGATCGGCGATGACGTGGCCGCCGCCGCCATCCTCAAGGCCTGCACGGTCGAGTTCCTCGTCGAACGCTGCGCCCGCGTGCAGGCCGGGATGCCGGTGCTGGTCCATGCGGCGGCGGGCGGAGTCGGGCTGCTGCTGGTGCAGTGGCTCAAGCACGTGGGCGCCACGGTGATCGGCACGGTTTCCAGCGCGGCCAAGGCCGAGGCCGCCCGCGCTGCGGGGGCCGATCATGTCATCAACTACAGCACCGAAACCGTCGCCCCCAGGGTGCGCGAACTGACCGGCGGGGCGGGCGTGCGCGTGACCTTCGACGGGGTGGGGCTGGATACGTGGGAGGCCAGCCTCGATTCCACCGGCAAGCGCGGGCTGATCGTCAGCTATGGCAATGCCTCGGCCCCGGTCACGGGCATCAGCCTTGGCGTGCTGGCGCAGAAGGGTTCGCTCTTCAACACGCGGCCCATGCTCTACCACTATTACGAAGATCCTGCCGAACGCGCCGCGGGTGCCGCACGCGTCTGGGAAATGATCGCCGATGGCACGCTTGATGTGACCATCGGCCAGACCTACCCGCTGGCCGACGTGGCGCAGGCGCACATCGATCTGGAAGCGCGCAGGACCACAGGCTCGACCGTGCTGGTGGTCTGAGGCGCCTTGTGCTAGGTTGTACACACCTCAATACAGGCGATTGCACATGAGCAGCATGACCATGACCATCCGCGTGCCAAGCGATGTGCACGATAAGCTCGCGCGGCTTTCGGCAGGCACCCGCCGCAGCCGCTCCTACCTCGCGGCCGAGGCAGTCGCTGCCTATGTCGAGCGCGAACTCGCGATCATCGAAGGCATCGAGGAAGGTCTTGCCGATGTCGCAGCAGACAGGCTCGTGCCGCATGATGTGGCGATGGACCGTCTCGATGCGGCAATTGCCGCCGCCGCTGCGGCGCGTTCTTCTGGATGAGGCAGGTCCGTTGGTCCGAGTCTGCGCTGGCAGACGTTGAAGCCCAGCTCGTCCACATCGCACGAGACGATCCCGCAGCAGCCCGCAAGGTGGCGCTGCGCCTGCGCGAAACCGGCAATGCGCTTGGCGTTTTCGCCACCGGACATCCGGGCAGGGTCAGCGCAACCTACGAGAAGTCCGTGCGCGGCCTGCCCTATCTCGTGGTCTATGCCCTCACGCACAATGACAGCACCGTCAGCATCCTGCGCGTGATCCACACATCGCGCCAGTGGGACAGTGCCGGTTTCCCCGAAGGCTGATGGCCGAAAAACACACTACCCGCCCACTTCCACCAGTTCCACCAGTTCCCCGGCAAGGCCGCGTGTCGTCCCCGCGCGGCGGCCTTCATAGGGCGCTCCCGCGCGCCGCGCCGGTTCTGCCAGCCATTCCACCCGGCAGTCGTCCAGACCGGGCACCGCCAGCGTCACCATGGCGTTGCCCGGCGGGAGCATTCCGGCATGACGCGGCCGTTCGGCCACGCCCTGCGGATAATCGTCCACTTCCACCACGGGCATCGTGCCGCTGGCCACCATCGTCAGCGTCGTCTGGTGATCTGCGGGAAGGCCGAAGGCGCGGTTTATCATCGTATAGGGGATGGTGAAGGTGGCGCTTTCCTCCAGCCCCAGCGCCTCGACATACCAGCGCACCGATGCGGCGCGGTCCCTTGCCGCCAGCACCACGATGAATGCCTTGTCCACCGGGCAGGCGGCGCGCGGCAGATCGAAGCCCGGCATCGTGCCGACAACCTCGTTGAGGTAAACCATCTCGCGCCCCGGACCCAGCACCTGCATGGGGATGAACGCCGGCTCCATGTTGGCGATGGTCCTGGGCGGCCCGATGATCTCGAAGGCCGATCCCGCCAGCCGCCGGGGCCAGCCGAACACGTCCTCGACCGTCAGTTCATAGGCCGCCCAGCCATATGTGGTCGTCGGCACGAAATCGGGGTGCGCTGGCTGTTCCACCAGCCTGATCCGGAAGGGCGCGCCGCTTGCGGGCCGCAGCGTGGCAAAGCGCCGCCCCGCACAGGCGGGCGCCCCCCAGCTTGCCGCAAGCCCGGCATCCACCACGCCCTCATCGCACGGCAACAGGCCCAGCACGCCGCGCCATGCCGCAATCGCATCGGCCAGATCGGGCACGGTGATCGTGCCCGCCAAAATCGTGCCCCTGGGAATCATTGCCCGAAAACCGGCTTGCGCTTCTCGACGAAGGCGCTGGTCCCTTCGCGGAAGTCCGCGCCCTCGAAGGCCGAGGCAAAGACCCGCAGCGACGCCTCGTCATCGGCCACCTGCCCGTCCAGCACCTTGCGCACGAAACCCTTGATGGCCTGCGTGGAAAACGGCGATGCCGCCAGAAGCTGGGCCACCAGTGCGTCCTCGCTCTCGGCCAGTTCCTCGATCAGGCCGATCGCCTTGGCCTCCCCGGCGCCCAGCAACATGCCGGTATAGAGCATCCGGTGCGCCTGCCCCGGTCCCACCAGATCGACCAGCAGCTTCACATCGTGCAGCGGATAGACAAGCCCCAGCCTTGCGGGCGTAATGCCAAAGCGCGCCTTCGGCCCCGCCACGCGCATGTCGCAGGCCAGCGCAATGCCGCAGCCCCCGCCCACGCAATCGCCTTCGACCATGGCCACGGTGGGCAGGCGAAAGCGGGTGAGTTCGTATTGCGCGCGGTTGATCGCCTTCTGGTTTTCGGCGCGCCATGCGGCATCGTCCTTGTTCGCCAGCAGTTCGGCAATGTCGGCACCGGCGCAGAAGGCGCCGCCCTGCGCCGATTTCACCACCAGCACGCGGCAATCGGCATCGGCCGATGCCTGCGCCAGCAGTTCGGGCAGAAGCTGCCACATGTCGATGGTAAAGGCATTGCGCTTGTCCGCCCGGTCGATCAGCAGGCGCGCCACCTGACCGTCTTTCTCCAGCCGCAGCGTCATGCCGGGTCCACCGCCGCAAGGTGCTGCGCAATCTGGTGGCGCGTGGCCACCCACACCCGGTCGTGTTTGCGCACATGGCGCAAAAACGCCTCCAGCGCCCAGATCCGGCCCGGTCGGCCGATGATCCGCAAATGCAGTCCAAGGCTCATCATCTTGGGGTTGCCCTCCATTCCTTCGCGATAGACCTGATCGAAGTTCCGGATGGCATAGGCAAGCCATTGTTCAGGACCGAATGCCTGATCGGTCCACATCTTCATGTCATTGGAATCGACCTGATAGGGCACCACCGCCAGCGGCCTTCCGGGAACGCTCGTCCGGTCCCAGAAGGGCACGTCGCCCGAAAAGTCGTCCATCGTATAGGCAAAGCCCTCCTCGATCAGCAGGCGCCGGGTGTTGTCGGTGTGCAGATAGCGCGAAAGCCAGCCGTATGGCCGCACCCCGCAGGTGCGCGTGATCGATTCCACCGCCTTGCGGATGAAGGCGCGTTCGGCCTCCTCGTCCATGCGGAACTGGTGGACCCAGCGCCAGCCATGGCTGACCGGTTCATGCCCCAGCGCCGCGATGGCCGCGGCCAGCTGCGGATGCGCCTCAAGGCTCATCGCCGCCACGGTCCAGCTTGCCGCCATGCCATAGTGCTCAAGCAGCTTCACCACGCGCGGCGCGCCCGCCTTCACGCCGTAAAGATAATTCGATTCATTGGCATGGTTGCGCAGCGGCCCCTTCACGAAGACACCCAGTTCATCGACCGGCTCCATGCCCCGGTCGCCGCGCGCAAGGCTCTGCTCGGACCCTTCCTCCACGTTGACCACGATCGACAGCGCCATGACCGCGCCGTCCGGCCAGTCGATCCGTTCCTCGGCCAACGAAGACCCAGCCAGCGAAGACCCTGCCAGCGCCATCAGTGCATCTCCTCCCCGCCCGAAACGTTGATCGCCTCGCCGGTCACGTAGAAGGCATCCTCCGATGCCAGCCAGGCGCACGCCGCCGCCGTGTCGGAAGGCAGGCCGGGGCGGCCCATCGGGTTGTTGGCGGCCATATTGGCAAGGTATGCCTCCACGCTCGCAAAGCCCAGGAGCTTCGAAAAGTAGGCGTTCTGCTCCGCCCCCAGCGCGGTCGTCACGTGGTTGGGGCAGACGGCATTCACCGTGATGCCATGCGCGCCCAGTTCCACCGCGCTTGCCCGCGTCAGGCCGATCATGCCGTGTTTGGAACTGACATAGGCGGCAAGATGGGGAAAGCCGGTCTTGGCCGCCTGACTGGCAATGTTGATGATGCGCCCGCCCTTTCCGGCCGCCACCATCGCGCGCGCGGCAGCCTGCGTGCAGTGGAACGCGCCCGATAGGTTGACGGCGATGACCCTCGCCCAGTCATCCGCCACCACCTCCAGCAGGGGCTTCATCATGAAGCCGATCCCGGCATTGTTGACCATCACGTCGATCCGGCCGAATGCGGCCACGGCCTGCGCCACAAGGGCATCGCACTGCGCCGGGTCAGAAACGTCGCAGGCAATCGCCGCCACCTGCGCCCCGCGCCCGCGCAGTTCGGCCGCCACTCCTTCGGCCTCCTCGCCGATGGCAACGTCCGAGACGACGCAGTTCGCGCCCTCGTCGGCAAAGCGCTGGAGAATGCCCTGCCCCAGCCCCTTTGCCCGCCCCGATCCGGTAACGACGACCGTCCGCCCCGCAAACCGGCCCACGGTCACAGATCCTCGGTCAGGATGAACTGCGGATTGTCGGCAAATTCGCCAAAGGCGGCGGCCACGGTCTGGAAGTCCGGCGTGGTCACATCGGCCACGAACGGGTCCATTGCCGTGATGTCGATCACCTCGATATACTGGCAGGGCGAAGGGGCCTGCGATCCGAACAGGCCGGTCGCCTTGTGGACGGTATAGCCTGAAACCGAGGCAAGCGCCCTCACGCCCGGAATATCGGTGCCCCGCGCCCATGCCTCGTAGGCTGCGGGATCGACACCGGGCTTCAGGTTGAACAGCACGATGATACGCACGGGCATTTCTCCTCTCAGCAATCGGGAAAGACCGCGCCGCCGAGCGCTGGCTCGATCCGGCGGGCAAGGGAAATCAGGCGCGCTTCCGATCCGCGCGGCCCCGCAAGCTGCACCGAAACCGGCAGGCCATCCGCATCGCGCCCGGCGGGCACGGCCAGGGCCGGCAGCCCCGCAACAGAGGCAAGCGCGGTGAAATCGGCCTGTGAGGACGGCGGCCGCATGCCATGCGCAAAGGCAGCATGGGGCGTTGTCGGCATGACCAGCACGCCATCGTCGCCCAGCGCATCGTGAAGCTGGCGCGCGGCGGCGCGCAGCAGGTCCATGTCGGGCACATGGCGCCCCACGGCATTGAGCGTGGCGCGCAATTCATCCGATGCCGCCGCCAGCGCCTGGCCCATGGCCTGCCTCAGGTAATCGGCCGCCAGCACCAGTGCGCTCAGGCGCAGCGTTCCGGGCGTTCCGGCAAGGCGCAGGCCCTCCGGCACAAGGCCGATCGCCGCCTGCGCCCGCGCATAGCCTGCCAGCACGCCGGGCTGGCATTCCACCCCGCCCAGCCCTTCCAGCACCAGCATCCGCGCAAAGGGCGCGGCATCGGTGGATGATCGCGGCGCCATGACGCGCCAGACCCGTTCCAGCTTGCCAAGGTCCATCGCCAGCGGGCCGATCACGTCCCATTCGGGCCGCAGGAACAGCAGCCCCTCGGCGGCCACCGCGCCGTGCGTGGGTTTCAGCCCATAAGCCCCGCAATAGGCGGCGGGAATGCGGATCGATCCCAGCGTATCGGTGCCCAGCGCCACATCGCACAGGCCCGCCGCCACCGCCGCGCCGCTCCCGCCTGATGAACCGCCCGGCGTCCAGCCCTCGCGGTGGGGGTTGATGGTGCGGCCGAAGAAGGGATTGTCGCTCGTCGCGCCCAGCGCCGCCTCGTGCATGTTGAGCGTGCCGATCACCGCCATGCCTGCGCCGCGCAGGGCTGCCACCACCGGGGCATCGGCATCGGCCACCACGCCGCGCCGATGCCCCATGCCGCCCGTCCAGCCTAGCCCCCGGACCGCGACATTGGCCTTCACCCCCAGCGTGAGATCATCGAGCGGTCCTCTGCCGAAGTGCGCGCCCCGGTCGAACGCGACAAAGGCGTGCACTTTCGCGTTCGCCGCTTCAAGGTGCGGCCAGTCGATCATGCGCGCTCGTCGATCAGGCGGATCGGCTTCTGCCGCGTATCCACCTGTGTTGCCGCGGCCGTCCCGCCCGGCGCGCACAGCGCCACGCCCACCTCCACGCCAAGCCCGCGCCGCAGCAGTTCGGCCAGCGCGCCCGCATCGGTCCCGCCCCGGCTTTCGAGGATGACTTCCATCTCCTCGCGCCCGCTCGCATCGCGGCTGAGGCGGCACACATATTCGCCGGTCAGATCGGCGCGCCCCTCGATCAGGCCGGCAATGGCGTGGGGGAACAGGTTGATCCCGCGCAGCTTCACCATGTTGTCGCTGCGCCCCCGGAAGCCCGCAATGCGCCGGAACGCAATCTCGCCCCGGCCGCCCACTTCGCGCGTCACGTCGTGCGTGTTGAAGCGGATGCACGGCGCGATGTCGTCCTTGAACAGGCAGGTGACAACCATGTCGCCCATGCCGCCCGCGTCCACCGCCGCGCCGCTGTCGATGTCGAGCAACTCAAGGAAATGCGCGTCCTCCCACACGTAAAGGCCATCGCGGTCCGGCCCTTCGGCGGCAATCGGCCCGGTATCGCCCACGCCATACCAGTCAAACGCCCTTGCCCCGCCCCATGCCGCTTCGATGGCAGAGCGGTCCTCGGTTCCCAGATGCCCGATGATGAGCCGCGCCGGGATGCGCTCGAACACGCCTTCGGCCCTGGCCACTTCGGCCAGCTTGCGGATGTAGTCGACAAACCCCACCACCACGCTCGCGCCGAAATCGGCCATCAGGTGCACCTGCTGCACCGATCGCGTCTCGATCCCCGTGCCTGCCGAAAGGAACAGGGCATTGGTGAAATGCGTCACCGCCTCGCGGATGAAGTGGCCGCCGTTGATCATCCCGTGGCCATAGACGGAATGGACCACATCGCCCGAATGCACCCCCAGCCAGCGATAGAGTCGCCCGACCAGCAGGTTGATGACCTCGCGCCCCTTCGGCCCGAACAGCAGCGGCTGCGGGCGTCCGGTGGTGCCGCTGGTGGTGTGCAGGATCACCGGCGGACGGCTTGCCCCGCCCGCGCCGAATGTCTCCAGCCCGCCGAAATCGCCCAATGGGGGGTGTTCGGCAATCGACGCCATGAGGTGCTGCTTGTCATAGACTGGCAGCTTGCCGATGTCGGCAAGGCCGCCGATGTCGCCCGGCTCGATCCCCTGCGCGCACCACAGCCGCTGATAGAACGGGATTTGCCAGCCGCGCGCCATCACCTTGCGGAACTGCGCATCCTGAAGGGCGAACAGCTCGTCCCGGCTGATCGCGCGGAACTTGTGCACGAAGGCATCGCCCACCGGGTGATCGGCAAGCACCTGCCTGATGTCCAGCGTTTCGAAATAGGTCGGGAAGGTCATGCAGGGTCCGTGATGAAGGAAAGCGGATCGGCAAGAAGGCGCGGGTCCGGGTCGGCAAAGGCAAGACGGCGGCACAGGACGCGCTTGGCCTCGGCCTGCGCGGCCGAAAGCGGCGCATCGGGCGCGCCCAGCGTTGCCGGAACGGCGCATTCCACGCGCGATCCATCGGCCAGCACAATCACCAGCCGCTGCGGCGAAAGCGCGTTGGGATCGGCATTACCATCGTCATGCAGCGCAAATCGGGCCGCCAGCGCGGCAATCTGCGGATCGGCAAAGGTTTCCGGTGCAAACCGGCGCGGGTCGATCTCGCCATCGCGCAGCATCAGCGCTGCCAGAAACGGCAGGCACAGCCGCGCGTAGGCGGGCGTCATCGCCGGGTCGTGGGGGCGGCCCACCAGGTGGCGGATCAGCGGCGGGACATGCGCCTCCACGCGCGCCACCTCCTGCCCGGCAAAGGGCTGAAGCGTGCCCAGCACCGCATGGCTTGCCCGGCCCGATGGATAGGGCTTGGTGCTCACCTGCGAGATCAGCCAGCGCTGGCCCAGCGTGCGGGTGTAGGTCTCAAGGCTGCCCCGGTCGAACAGCCTGAGATGCCCGAACGGCCCCTCGATCACGTCATGCGCCGCCGTCAGCCCGTGGCGCACGAGATCAGCCGCGTGGATCGCGCCGCGCGCGGCATTGGCAAATTGCAGCGGCAGCGCGATGGAGCCTTCGCTATGCGCCTGCATCGTGCCCGCCGCATGGGCATGGGCCATGCCCAGCACATCGGCAAACCGGCCTTCCGGCAATCCCGCGATCCGCGCCACCGCCAGCGCCGCGCCGTATATCCCGGCGGTGGCGGGGCGGAAGAACGTCAGCGCCGTTTCCGCCGCCACACCCAGCCCGGCGGCCACATCCACCCCCACCGCAATCGCCGCCAGCACCGCTTCGGGATCGGCCCCGCCCTTGCGGTCGGCGGCCGCCATCACCGCCGGAACCACTGCCGACATGGCATGAACCACCGCGCCTTCATGCACCGCGTCCCATTCCAGCGCGTGAATGGCAAAGCAGTTCACATAGGCCGCGCCCATCGCGGGAAGGCGCTCGTCCCGCGCGATCAGGCGCGCATCGCTGCCCTTGCCCCAGCTGCGCGCCACCGCCAGCACGCCGTCCATGCCCGGCGCGGTCGATCCCGCCGCGCCCACCGCCAGCGTATCAGCCAGGAGCCGCAGCGTGTCGGCGCGCACCGCCTCCGGCAGCACGTGGCGCGCCGCGGCAAAGGCCAGCAGGTGTTCGGTCGGTGTCATGCAGGCCCTTGCCCAGAAGCAATCCGATGGGCGATAACCGTGCCACCGCAGGCTTGGCTTTTCCCGTTGTCCGGACATAATGACCGGAGAATGGATAGTCGGCGCCGGAGAGTGATGTGACAGAGTGCGTTCCTCTGGCTAAAGACCGCGAACCGCCGCGCTATCTGCAACTTGCCGGCGACCTGCGGCGCAAGGTTCTGGCGGGCGGTTTCCCCGCCGGGTTTCCCACCGAGGCAGAACTTTGCGCGCACTATGGCGTCAGCCGCTTCACCGTGCGCGAGGCGCTGCGCCGTCTTCAGGCCGAAGGGCTGATCTCCCGCCGCCGCGGCTCCGGCACCAGCATCCAGCCCGCCGCCGCGCGCGGGCGCGCGCTGCACCAGCCGTTGTCCAACATTGGCGAACTGCTGCAATACGGGCGCGGCTCGCAGATCACCTACCGTCCGCTGGGCCGTGTCGATCTGCCCGGCCTTGCCGTCAGCCATCTGGGCCAGACAAGAGCGGACGAACAGTGGATCGGCTTTTCCGGCCTGCGCACCCTGCCCGGCGACCCCCGTCCGCTGGCGCTGACCGAAGTGTTCTTCGCGCCCCGGCTCGAAGCGGTCTGCGCGCGGCTCGATCTTTCCAGCGGCACGCTCTTTGCCCAGCTTGATGAACTGGCCGGGATCAATGTCGGCAAGGTCACGCAGGATATTCAGGCCATTCCCGCCGGGTCCGAAGCCGCCCGCCTGCTCGGCCTCAGGCGCGGCAGTCCGGTGCTGCGCGTGATCCGCTGCTATCACGATCTTTCCGGCCGCCTGTTCGAGATTTCCGTCACCCACCACCCCGGCGACCGCTTCGTCTATTCGATGCACATCGACGTGGAAGGCTAGGGCCCAAACCGCTCCGGATCGGGCACCGGCCCCGCCGCCCAGCTTTCACCCGAAAAGCGGATAGGCGGGGCAATGTGGTGGCGTCCATCGGCCTCCACCAGCAGCCCGCGATGCGCCACATGGGGCTGGTCGAAGGCTTCGCGGAAATCGAGCACGGGCGCAAAGGCCACGTCGATGGCCTCCATCCAGTGCATCCATTCATCACGCGTCCTGGTCAGGAACGTCTCGCGCAGGAAGGCGATGGCCGGGGCCTGCCCCTCGCCCGCCTCCGCCATGGCCGATGCCAGCAGATCCTCGCGGCCCAGCGCCCTCAGCAGGTTGCGCGCAAACTTTTCCTCGCGCCCGCCCAGCACAACGTGCCTGCCATCGGCCGTTTCATAGACCTGATAGAACGCCGATCCGCCCAGCGAACGCTGCGTGGCCGAACGCGGCGCCTCACCCCCGGCAATCGCGCCGCTGGCCATGTGCACGCACCACGGCAGCATGGCATCGAACATGGCAATATCAAGGTAATCGCCGCTGCCCGTCCTCTCGCGCCCGATCAGCGCCATCAGCACGGCCGAAAGCGCGGTCAGGCCCGCCCCCATGTCGGCGGCGGGCACGGCCGGGATCACCGGCGTCCCGTCCGGCCCGTCGTTCACCGAAAGAAACCCGGCCAGCGCCTCCACCGCCACATCGTGCGCCGGGTGGTGTGCCAGCGGCCCGTCCTGCCCGAAGGCCGATATCGAGCAATAGATGATGCGCGGGTTTGCCGCGCGAACGGCGGCGAAGTCGAACCCCAGCCGCGCCATCACGCCGGGGCGGAAACTTTCGGCAAAGACATCGGCCCCGGCAATCAGGTCCCACAGCCGCGCCTTGCCCTCGTCGGTCTTGAGATCGAGCGTGACCGCTTCCTTGCCCCGGTTGAGGTTGGCAAACCACACCGAATGCCCGTTTTCGAACGGGGCCATGGCGCGCACGGGATCGCCTGCGGGCGGTTCCACCTTGATGACCCGCGCGCCGTGGTCGGCCATCATCCCGGTCATCGCCGGGCCGGGGAAGAACTGCGTCAGATCAACGACCGTGATGCCCGAAAGCTTGCCCATCACACCACGCCCTTCGCCTTCAGCGCTGCGGCATCGGCGGCGGAAAAGCCCAGTTCGGCAAGGATCGCCTCGCTGTCTGCGCCCAGCAGCGGCCCGGCGCGGTTGGGCAGGCGCTTGCCATCCAGCCGGATCGGGCTGGCCAGCACATGCAGCCCGGCGCGATCGGGATGGTCCACCGCGGTGCGCATGCCGATCTCGTCCAGCCAGGGATTGTCCATCGCCTGATCCAGCCCATAGACCGGCGCCACCGGCAGATGCCCTTGCAGCAGCGCCAGCCAGTGCGCCACCGGCGCTTCGCCAAATGCCGCATCCAGCACCTGCGTCAGCGCCTCGCGGTTGGCCAGCCGGTCGGCATTGGTGCGAAAGCGCGGGTCCGATGCAATCTGCGTCCAGCCGGTGCGCGCCATCAGCACGTCCCAGAACTTGGGCAACTGGCACATCACGAACATCCAGCCGTCGCTTGCCTTCACCATCTGGCTGGGCGTGGCGGTGGGGTGGGCCGAACGCGGGGTGCGCCCGGTCACGTCGCCTTCGTTCATGTACCACAGCGCCGGATAGCTGGTCTGGTGCAGGGCCGCGGAAAGCAGGTCGGTATCCACATCGCGCCCCAGCCCCGATCGCTGCGCATCGACAAGCGCGGCCAGAAGGCCCACCGCCATGATCGTGCCGGTCATGAAATCGACCATGGACAGCCCCATGCGCTGCGGCTCGCCATCGGGATCGCCGGTCAGCATGCAGTATCCGGCCTCGGCCTGCATCAGATAGTCATAGCCCGGCCATTTCGCGCGGGCATTGTCGCGCCCGTAGGCCGAAAGGTGCGCACAGACGATGGCCGGGTTGATGTCCTTCAGCGCGTCATAGGTCACGCCCATCTGCGCCGGAAGATCGCCGCGCATGTTGTTGGCAACCGCGTGGGCGCTGCGCACCAGCCGATGCAGCACGTCCTGCCCCTCCGGCGTTGCCAGATCCAGCGTGAGCGAACGCTTGTTGAGGTTGAACGCCTGAAAATAGAGGCTTTCCCCCTCGCGCAGGAAATGCGGCCCCACCGCGCGCGCGGTATCGCCCCCGCCCTTGCCGTCCTTCGCTGGCGGCTCGATCTTGATGACCTCTGCCCCAAGTTGCGCCAGATGCATCGTGCCATATGGCCCCGCGCCATACTGCTCGATCGAAACGATGCGAAAGCCCGCAAGGGGCAGTGCGCGCGTGCTCATGCCGGGTTCCGCTTCACCCACTGCCGGGAAATGATGATGCGCTGCATCTCGTTGGTCCCTTCCCCGATGCACATCAGCATGGCGTCGCGGTAGAAGCGCTCGATCTCGTATTCCTTGGAATAGGAATAGCCACCGAAGATGCGCATGGCCTCCTGCGCGTTGAGAAAGCCGGCTTCGCTGGCAAAATACTTCGCCATGCCCGCTTCCATGTCGCAGCGTTCGCCCCGGTCATAGGCGGCAGCGGCATCCAGCGTCAGCAGGCGCGCGGCGCGCGCGCGCGTCACCATCTCGCCCAGCTTGAGCTGGATCGCCTGATGATCGGCAATCGGCTTGCCCATGGTCTGGCGCTCCTGCGCATATTGCGTGGCAAGGCGCAGCGCGCCCTCGGCAATGCCCACGCCGCGCGCGGCCACATTGATGCGGCCCAGTTCCAGCCCGCCGGTTGCCTGAAAGAAGCCCTGCCCCTCGACCCCGCCGATGAGCTGATCGGCCGGAACGCGGTAGTCGTCGAACACCAGCTCGGCGCTGTCGATCGCCTTGTAGCCCAGCTTGTCGAACTTCTTGCCGATGGTGAAGCCCTCGCCATCGCCGCCGCGCTTGTCGCACAGGAAGAAGCTCATCCCCTTGTAGCGCGGATTGGCATCGGGATCGGTCTTGGCGATCACGGCATAGCATGATCCGTTGATCGAATTGGTGATCCAGGTCTTCGTGCCGTTGAGCACGTAATGGTCGCCCTCGCGCCGCGCGGT
Organism: Novosphingobium meiothermophilum; assembly: GCF_003171715.1. Classification (GTDB taxonomy): domain Bacteria; phylum Pseudomonadota; class Alphaproteobacteria; order Sphingomonadales; family Sphingomonadaceae; genus Novosphingobium; species Novosphingobium meiothermophilum. Next base: position 46,094 of record NZ_QGHL01000001.1, read on the forward strand.
GGTGCGGATGGCCTGAAGATCGGTGCCTGCGTTCGGTTCGGTCAGTCCCAGCCCGCCCCGGATTTCGCCGCTGGCAAACCGGGGCAGCCATTTGCGCTTCTGCTCCTCGGTGCCGAACCGTTCGACTGCGGCCGCCATGATGAGGTGCGAATTGAAGATGCCGGTCAGCGCCATCCAGTGCGATGCCACCTTCATCACGATCTTGGCATAGGTGGCAGACGGCAGGCCCAGCCCGCCGTATTCGGTGCCGATGGTCGCGCCGAACAGGCCCATTTCGGCCATCTGGTTCACCAGATCCGCGGGCCAGATGTCCTTGTGATCGTGCGCCATCACCACCTGCGGCGTCACTTCACCAGCCACCCACTTGTCGATGGCGTCAAGCAGCGCGGCTTCTTCTTCGGGGTCCATGGGCGGACGGGCAGTGCTGGGTCCGGTCATTTCCGGGCGCTCCTCATTCGTCCATCGGGCCGAAGCCGCGCTTCCAGATCAGCATGACGCGCACGAAATCGCACACCACGTCGCCGTGCTGGTTCCGGCCCACGGTCTTGATCGTCACGATCCCCTGTGTCGGGCGCTTTTCGGACTCGCGCTTTTCCAGCACTTCGGTTTCCGAATAGATCGTGTCCCCGGCAAACACCGGCTTCAGCAGGCGGATTTCCTTCCACCCCAGATTGGCCACGGCCTTCTGCGAAACGTCCGAAACGCTCTGCCCGGTCATGATCGCCACCGTCAGCGGGCTGGCAACCAGCGGCTTGCCGAACTCGGTCTTGGCGGCAAAGGCGTGGTCGCAGTGCGATGGATGCTGGTTCATCGTCAGCAGGCTGAACCAGATGTTGTCGTTGTCGGTGATCGTGCGTCCGGGGCGGTGCTCGTAGATGTCCCCGACGTTGAACTCCTCGAAATAGCGGCCATAGGTTTCCCGGTAGCGGCCGGGGGCCACTTCGACGGCGCCTTCACGCATTGGTCTTGCTTCCTTTCCGCTCGATCACGGCGCGGTAATTGCGGATCACCGGCGCTTCGAGCATTCTGCCCTTGAAACGGATCGCCTTGCCGCCAGCGGCGTCATAGGCGGCAATGGCTGCCTCGGCCTCGGCCACGTCCTTGTCGGAAGGGGCAAAGGCCACCTCGATGGCGGCAACCTGCGAAGGATGGATGGCGGCCTTGGCGGCAAAGCCCAGCGCGCGCGCCTTCGCGCATTCGTCGGCCAGGCCTTCGGGATCGTCCAGCCCGATGAAGGGCACGTCGATCGCCGGCACTTTCGCTTCGGCGCAGGCGATGATGAAGGCCCCGCGCGCGGTCAGCAGCGGCTCCCATGCCAGCGCCACCCCCAGTTCGCCGGAAAAATCGCCCCCGCCGAACATCATCGCCGCCACTCCCGGCGCGGCGGCGATGCGGTGGGCATGGCGCAGCCCCCTGGGCGTTTCCACCAGCGGCACCAGCGCCGGGCAGCGCTCGCCCAGCACCCGCGCGACGATCTCCACCTCCACAGGGCTTTCCACCATCGGCAGCAGGATGGTTGCGGGCATGATCGCGCCGGTGGCCAGCGCGTGCAGATCGGCAATTCCCGCCGCGGTTGTCACCGCATTGATCCGCAGGCCCCAATCCTGCCCGCCCCAATCCTGCCCGCCCCAATCCTGCTCGCCCCGGCCTGTCCCGTCACCGCCGATCCGGGCCAGCGCATGGCCGCGCGCAGCGTCCTTGTCGGCTGCGGGAACCGCATCTTCAAGATCGATCACCGTCAGCCCAGCACCCGCCGCCTTCGCCTTGGCAAAGCGGTCGGGCCGCGAACCGGGCACGAAGATCAGGCTGTTTGCTGCGAACACGCGAGATGCCCCCGTCAATTGATCGTCCGTTGATTTGTCCGGACAACTTGAAAGTCAACTGCACGCCCCTGCCCTCGCCGGACTCTGTCCGCCAGTCGGACAGATCCTCCCGCAGCACGATCATGCCCCATCGCCGCTAGCACTCGCCGCGCGCGCCGGGTGCGAACGCGCCGGATCATCCGGTGGGCGGATAGATTCGCGCCGGAAGCGGCCATTTGCGGCGCGGCGCCTAAACCTCGTGTCCGGACAAACCGGGGACCGATGGCGCATGGCTCAATCACCTACGAAAGCGGAGTTTCGCGCCGGGTGGAAAGTCCTGGCGGCCGGGCTTGTCGGCGTGGCCTGCGGCGCATCGCCGGTGCCGTTCAACACCATCGGCTTCACGATTGACCCGATCCATCAGGAAACCGGCTGGTCCGTTGCCCGGATCAGCCTTGGCATCACCGTGTTCGGCGTGGTGGCCGCACTCATGGCTCCGGTCTTCGGCTGGCTCTCGGACCGCATCGGCGTGCGCCGTGTCGCGATTGCCTCGACCGTGGGCTTCGCGCTGTCCTTTGGCGCGCTTGGCCTCGTTCCCGCCACTTCGATCGGGTGGTATTTCGGCGCGTGGCTGCTGGTCGGCCTCGTCGGCATCGGTTCCACTCCCGTCACGTGGAGCCGCGCCATCAACATGTGGTTCCACACGAGCCGGGGCCTCGCGCTCGGCCTCCTGCTCATGGGCACCAGCGTCTGCGCGATCACCGTGCCGCGCCTTGCCGTCTGGCTCATCGGGCAATGGGGCTGGCGCGGGATGTATTTCGGCCTTGCGCTGCTGCCGCTGCTGATCGCCGCCCCGCTTGCGTTCCTCTGGTTCCGCGAACCCCGCCCCGAAGAATTGCCCCTGCGCGATGGCCAAGCCGCCATCCTCACCGGCCTCAGCGCGGGCGAAGCCTTGCGCAGCCGCCGCTTCTGGACCCTGTGGATCTCGATCGCGCTTGTCGCCCTCGCCTATGGCGGGGCGCACGTGCACATGCCGCGGATCATCGGCCAGCACGGCCTCCCGCCCGAAACGGCGGCAGGCGTCATGGGCATGATCGGGGTTGCGGTCATGGCCGGGCGCATCATCACCGGGATGCTGTTCGACCGCTTCTGGGCGCCGCTCGTGTGCCTGCCGATCCTGCTGATCCCGGCGCTGGCCTGCTGGCTGCTGACCGGCACCGCCGCAAGCGAGCCGACCGTGCTGGCCGCGGCCTTCATGCTCGGCTTTGCCGCCGGGGCCGAGGCCGACGTGATCGCCTTCCTCGCCAGCCGCTATTTCGGCATGGCCCATTACGGCAAGATCTACGGCCTGCTCTACATGCCCTTCGCAATGCTCTCCGGCCTCTCGCCCGCCATCTACGGCGCCATGCGCGATGCGTCGGGCAGCTATGACAGCGCGCTGCAACTTGCCGCCGCGCTCTTTGCCATCGGCGCAGTCCTGCTGCTCACGCTTGGCCGCTATCCCTCCTTCAAGCCTTCGGAGACCCCGGCATGAATGCCGCGCTTGCTTCTGCCATCCCCGCTGCCGAACTCCTGACCGATCCGGCCGAAACCGACCTTTTCCGCCATGATGTCTATGCCAGCGGCCCCGCGCCGCTTTGCGTGTTCCGGCCCGCTACGGTCGAAAGCCTTGCCACGGGCATCGGCGCTGCCACGCGCGAAGGCATCGCCATTGTCCCGCGCGGCGGCGGGATGAGCTATACCGGCGGCTATCTCGGCCCGGACCGGCCCTTCCTGCTGGTCGATACTTCGGCGCTGACCCGCATTGTCGAGATCAACGAAGCCGACATGACCGTGACGGTCGAATGCGGGATCACGTGGAAGGAACTGGCCGCTGCCCTGCGCCCAAGGGGCCTGCGCGTGAAATCGTGGGGCACGCTTTCGGGCATCAACGCCACGGTCGGCGGCGGGATGAGCCAGAACGGCGTGTTCTGGGGGGCATCGGGCGGCAGCCTTGTCGATGCGGCGCTCTCGTTCGATGTCGTGCTCGCCGATGGCACGCTGCTCACCACCGGAAGCGCCTTCTTCCGCCCCTATGGCCCGGACCTTACCGGGCTGTTCGCGGCCGATTGCGGTGCGTTCGGCGTCAAGGCCCGCGCCACCTTGCGTCTCGTGCGCGAAGGGGCGGCCTTTGCCTATGGCAGTTTCGCCTTCGATACGCCCGAAGGCGTCTTCGGCGCGATGGCCGCCGTGGGCCGCGAAGGGCTTGCGGCGGAATGCTTCGGCTTCGATCCCTTCCTGCAAGCACAGCGCATGAAGCGCGACAGTCTGGCGTCCGACGTCAAGAGCCTCGCCGCGATGATGAAGGCGCAAGGCTCGGTGTTCAAGGCGCTGAAGGAAGGGGCAAAGGTGGCACTTGCCGGGCGCTCGTTCCTCGATGACGTGCCCTTCTCGCTCCACACCATCGCCGAGCGCCGCCGCCAGGCCGATGCCGATGCCGACATGGCGGAAATCACGCGCATCGTCGAAGGCTTCGGCGGGCGGCAGATCGAGAACACCATCCCCAAGATCCTGCGCGCCAGCCCCTTTCCGCCGGTCAATTCCATTGTCGGCCCGGCGGGCGAACGCTGGGTTCCGGTCCACGGCTTCCTGCCCGGCAGCAGGCTGGTCGAAGGCTGGGCCGCCATCCAGCAGCTCTTTGCCGAAAACGCCGCCGCGATGGAGGCCCACGGCGTGCAGGCCGGCGCCCTGCTTGCCGTGGTCAGCCCGCAGGTCTCGCTGATCGAACCTGTGTTCTTCTGGCCCGATGAACTCAATCCGCTGCACCGCCACGCGGTGGAGCCTGCGCACCTGGCAAGGCTCAAGGGCTTTGCCGCCAATCCCGCCAGCACCGCCTTCGTCGGCCAGTTGCGCAAGGATCTCATTGCCCTGTTCCAGCGCCTCGGCGCCGTCCACGTCCAGGTGGCGCGCAGCTATCCCCTCAAGGCCGCGCATCAGCCCGAAGGCTGGGCGGCGCTCGAAGCGCTCAAGGCCCAGCTTGATCCGCAGGGTCTGATGAACCCCGGCGTTCTCGGCCTCTGATCCCTTTCACGGACCACGCAGGAAGCACCTCATGAAACACCGCAGCGTCACCGGCAGGATCCTCTACACCTCCGCCAAGCCCGGCATGGAAGGCAAGGAGCGCGGGCGCGAATGGTTCGCCTTCACCCACCATGGCGATGGCAGCACCATCCTGCGCGCGCGCTGCGAGATCGAGGAGCCGGACCCCACGGTCCTGCGCGATGTGACCTATCACATCGGTCCGGGCATGGTGCCGCTGAACCTGCATGTGCACCTCACCATCGGCGATGCCTTCATGGGTTCGGGCTGGCTGCGCCACGATCCGCAAACCGCCACGATCGAATGCGAAAGCCATGGCCCCTCGATCGGCCGTCTCTCGCAGGCCATGCCCGCAAACGGCGCATTCGATGGCTTCGGCACGCATCCCATCGTCGGCGACGGCTACCTGACAAGGGTTCTCGACGTGACGGGCGGGCCGCACCGGCGGCTCCTGCGCGTGTTCATGCCCAGCCCCGATCATCGCGGCGCCACCCCGCCGATGATCAGCGCGTTCTCGATCTTCTGCGATTACGTGGGAGACGAGGAAATGACCGTGGCGGCGGGCACCTTTGCCTGCCGCCACTTCCGCTTCGTCGATGAAAGCGCCGAAGGCATGGGCGGCAAGACCCATCCCGCCTACGACATGTGGGTAACGGCCGACGATGACGCGATCCTCGTCTATGGCGCGATCGACGGCTACATGATGAACCGCTACGAGCTGGTGGCGCTGGAACGCGATGGCTGAGGCGCCCTCCGACGATATAGACTGAAGCATCGCGTTCAGTCTATAATCGGGGCAATGATGCCCCCTCCCCTGCCCTTGTGCGCCGTGCCGTGGACGGCGGGCCTCGCCTGCGCGCTGGCCGATGCCAGCGCCGCAGTGGCACGGCTCGATGCCCGGATAACGGCGAGTTCGCTCACACCGGCATGGCTCCTGCGGGCAAGCTGGATGGGCTATGGCGCAGCCCTGCGCCTCCAGAAGTTCGAAATCGACGAAATCGATATTATTGCGCACGAATGCGGCCTGCGTCTGGCCGGAAGGCCGCGCCTTGAAACCGTGGCCGATCCGTTCTCCGCGCTCGATGCCTGGCGCGCGCGTCTGGGTGAGGGCGATGGCCGCCACTGGCGCGAGGATCTGCCCTTCACCTTCACCCCGCCAGAGGGCTGGAGCGAGGCACCGGCGCTTGTCCGCGCGCTGGCCCTGCTGGACGAATGGGCGCGCCGCGACGGGTCCATCGCGCCCTGGCTGGCCTTTCCGGTGATCCTGCGACGCATGGGGTTGAGCGCACGCGCCCTGCCCTGTCTGGCCATGGGCGATGCCGCCCAGCGTTTCGCGCAAGAGCCGCGCGCCGCGCTCCTCAAGCGGCTGCTCAGGCAGGTCCGTCACAATGCCGATGAAGGTCTTGTCCGGCTTGACCGGCTTGAGAACGCCGTCCGGCGCAGCGCCGGTGCGATTGCCGCCGAACATCGCCCCGGAAAGCTGGCAGAGCTTGCGCGCATCGCGCTCGCCCGTCCCTGCCTTGCGCCGCGGTCTGTTGCCCCGCTGCTCGATCTTACCCTTTCGGGCGCGGGCAAGCTGCTCACGCGTGCGTCCCGCCTTGGCCTCATGGTCGAAACATCGGGGCGCGGCACATGGCGCTCCTACGTGATGAGCGATGTCGCCGCAGCGCTCGGCCTTGCGCTGCCTGCACGCGGCCGCCCGCGCAATCCCCCGGCTCCCTCGCCCGCGCTCGATGCCTTGCTTGCGGCCTTCGATGCGGAAATGGCCGCGATCGACGCCCGCCTGCACCAGCGCGGCATAGAAACCTGACCCATCTCACCCCTCAACGGAGAAACAGGCTTCAATTGCCGGTTAGAAGGCTTTTAGAGAGAGTTAGAAAGGTTAAGCGCGGCGGTGCGCAGTGCGACTCGCCGGTGCTTCGCGAGTCGGGTCAGCCCTTGCGTTCCGGATATGTCGATGCAGCGTTCCTGTTGGGTCGATCGATCGTTCCCGAAGGGTCGGCCCGGCGTTCCCGGAGTGTCGACAGGCGGCAGCAGCGCGTTCCTGATAGGTCGATGCTTCGGATCAGAGGTGGAACATCGCTCGCCGGTTGAATCAGTTTGCCTCGCTTGGGCCGGTTTGATGTTCAATTTTCGGGCGCGAGGCAAATGCCGTTGGCGCGTTCGCTCATATCCCCACCTCATTGCCGACACTTCAGGAACAGCAGGCAGCAACAGGCGCGGTTGTAGAGCGCATGAAAAGCCCCCGTCCTGAAAGGCGGCCTCGGCCTAGCGACGCAGGGTGTGGCCGTGCTTTTCGTGGTGACGCCTGACAAAGCCGATGAAGGCCTTCTGCCAGTTGGCAGGCAGGCGGGCCGGATCGGCGTTGACCCAGCGCTCGAACTCGGCGTGAAGGGCATGGAGATCCCATCCGGGACACTGGGCGCGCAAGGTGGCGATGGTCTCGTCGGTCATGAAGCCGCGCGTGGCATTGTCGCTCAGCCCCGCAACCGCGCGGCGGATGAGCGCTGATGCGTCGATTGCCTGGGCGTCGGTTGGCCGGGTGTCGGTTGGCTCATGCGGCACCCCAACCGCCGCGCCCGATGCCGTGGCCGGTGTCAGGGTTTCAGGCGATGGAGCCGGGTCGCTCGCGCCTTGGCCTGCCCGTGCTTCGCTGCGCTTGGCTGCGCCGAACTGCGCTTCACTTCGTTTCCCTGGGGAAACATCGGCGGTCTGGCCGCCCCGCGATGGATCGGGCAGGCGGGCTTCGGCACCATCCTTTCCGTCGATCCTGCGCATCCGCAGCATCGGTTCGCCCCCCTTGGCGGTTTCCACCGAAAGGCCATAGCCCGGCAATGCGTCCTTCTCGGCCAGTTTCAGGATCTCGAACTTGAAGCGGCGATATTCGCCTTCCGCACCCGATTTTTCGAACAGGGTCGGCATGGAGATGGCAAAGCCTTCCTCCCCTGCCCCGCCCGCGTGCTTGCGTGCCACCTTGTAGAGCCAGCGTTCGCGCCCGCCGGTGATGTCGAAATAGGCGCGGTCGATCGAAAGCACCCCGCCTTTCATCATCACGCCTTCCCAGAACCAGTTGGACAGTTCGATGGTCATGCCGCGCGAACGTTCTGTCCTCTCATCGACAAGCTGCGTCCACCCGTCGAGCCAGGAAAATGTCGCTTCGCGCCTCCCCCGGCCCGGAGGGGCCGAATTGTCAGTGTCGGCCCGGATGTTGGTCTTGATCGTGGTGGCCACCAGCCGGTCGAGCGCCTGGCCCAGCAGTTCGTAGGCGCGGCCCGTGGTGGGCCTGCCGATGGCGCGCAGCAGGTCATAGGGCATGAGATGCAGCTTGCGCGGCACATCGTTGACACCGCGCCGCGCCATGTCGGCCAGAACGCTGGCGCAATAGATCAGGATGTCCGCATCCCAGATCGTGGCCATGCCGTAATCGGGATTGGCCGAAACGTGGACCCATAGCTTGCCGTCGGGCGAGGTATAGTCGATGGGCTTCACGCGCTTCGATTTGGCAAGGCTGAAAAAGGGCCGCTCCATCATCTCGCGCTGGTCGCGCAGCGGCATGTCCGCCACATAGGGCAGGAACAGGTCGAACTGGTCGTTGACGGGGGCAGTGCGCGTGCGGCTCATCGCTGGGGAACCGGGGAAGGTGCAGGGGGGTGATGATGCGACCTTCCAGCGCCTGAGGCAGTGCCGGACGGCGCTGAACTTCGCTGCGCTTCGTTTAGCTGCGCTGAACTTCGCTTCGCTTCGTTTCCCTGGGGAAACATGCCAGCCGTCCTTGCGCGCTGCCCCGCGGTTCGGACGCGGCGGAATGTGGCGCGACGTGCCGGAGCAGGCCCGTGCCCGCAATCCTTCATGCCATGTTTCCCTGGGGAAACATGGGGCAGGGCAGGGCGGCAAGGGCCGCTGCCGACCATCAGCTGATGAAGCTCCGGCCTTCGTCTTCCAGCGCGTTCAGCGCTTCGAGCGCCATGTCCAGCATCCCTTCAAGGTGCACCCCCGACCCGGCATGAAGGCGCAGCGTCACGCCCTGCCGGTTGATCGAGCGGATGGTGACAGCGGGGCGCCCAGCCCGGCCAAGCAGCACGATCTCCTTCGCAGGCGCGTCCTTGTCCGTCTCCGGCGCGGCCAGCAGGCGCTGGATCACCTGCGCCGGGGGCACGGCAGGCCGGCCCGATCCGCGGCGTTCGGCCTGCTCGCGCGCCAACGCCCTGGCCTCGCGCAGGATGGCCGGGGCCTTCTCGCGGTTGTCGAGCGCCTGCGCAAGCGGATAGGCCGGTTTGAGCTGCACCTCGGCAGGGCTGGCAAAGGCCGCCACGACCTGATCGGGCAGGCCCGCCACCTTGAGCATCTTTGACAGCCAGCCCTTCGAGAGCTTGAGCCGTTCGGCCATGCGCGTCAGATGGTTCCCGTAGTGGTCTTTCAGCGCCTGCGCATAGTTGCGCGCCCGTTCCAGATCGGAAACGTCCTTGCGCGCGCGGTTCTCCAGATCCGCAAGCCGGAAGGCGGCTTCATCGTCAAGCTGGACGACCTGCGCCAGAAACTGCATTTGCGGCCACGAATTGGCGCGCAGCCATGAAATCGACCAGTGCCGCCGCGTGCCCGCGATCACCTCGTAATCGTGGTCGGGGTCGCCCTCGATCCGGCGGACCACCGCGGGCACTTTCTGCCCCCCTTCGGCAATGATCGAATCGATCAGTTCGCGGCAGGATTCCTCGCTCAGGTGTTCGTAGGACCGGGCATTGCCCGTCCACACCCGCACGCGCGCCGGATCGAGCAGAAGCTGCGTCACCTGCCGCACTTCGCCCGATGCCACGCGCGCCAGAGCACTTTCCCGGCCCAGCAGCGTGGTCCCGCGCAGCCGCTCGGAACGGGGGGGCTGGGCTGGTGATGCGGTTTGCCCGGCGGCCTGCGGCGCGGGGGAGGGGGGTGCCGATTCGCCGCTGCCTCCGGCTTGCGGGAGATGCGGCGATTTTGCTTCGGTTTCAATGACTTCTTCATCCGCCAGAAGGCTGGCGAGATAATCGGACTGCTTACGCGCCATGGGTCATCTCCCTTGTAATGACGCGGAACATAAAGCGAACATGGCCCTGTAGGAAAGCGGCGGCGTCAGACATGGATCACGTCCTCCTCGCGCGCAGGCGCCACCCGGCCCCAGCCGGCCCGCACGAGCTGTTCGATCTGGCCCATCGCCTCGTCCAGATTGGCGCGGCAGCGCTTGTGCGTGCGCGGGGTGCCGATGGGGCGTTCCAGTTCGTAGATCGTCATCATGCGCAGCGCCGCGTGGCTGATCTCCGCGCTTTCAAGGATCGGCACGGGCAGCAGCGCGGGGCCGAAGGTCTGCTCCATGATGGTGCGCACCATTTCATGGCTGGGATCGCCGCCATCGAACTTGGAACAGATCAGCCGGACGAAGCTGTAATCCACCGCGATGCCCGCTTCGATCAGCTGCGCGATCACCTGATCCATCATCGAAAGGAATTGCACGGTGGAACAGAAATCGGGCGTGGTGGCCGCCAGCGGCACCAGCAAGGCATTGGCCGCCTGCATCACCGCAAGGCTGATCGTGCCAAGCGCGGGCGGCGGATCGAGGATGACCACGTCATAGTCACGCGCCATGTCCATTAGCCCGGCCTTGAGCTTGCGGAATCGCGCCGCCAGCACCGACTGCCCATCGGCCCCGGCAGCGGCCAGTTCATATTCCACATCGAACAGTTCAAGATTCGAGGGGATCAGATCGACATTCGGCCAGGGCGTGCGCTTGACCGCATAGAGCAGGTCGGTCTGCGTCGGGTCGATCGAGAGATAGGGATAGAGCGTTTCGTCGCGGGTGATGTTGAAATGCGGGTTGAACCCGAACAGCGTGGTGGTGGTGGCCTGGCTGTCGCAGTCCACCACCAGCACGCGGTATCCCTGCACCGCGAAATAGTGGGCAAGGTGCGTGGTGACGGTGGACTTGCCCACGCCCCCCTTGAAGTTCTGCACCGCGATGATGGCGGGCACGTCATCCGGGCCGCGCGCGGGCGATGCGCCCAGAACCTCGCGCATCCGCAGCATGTCTTCCATCGAATAACCGATGCGCCGCCCGTTCTCCCCGGCGGGGGGAGGGGGCAGGCGGCCATCATCCTCGGCCATGCGGATGCGGTTGGTGGAGCAGCCCAGAAGCTGCGCGGCCTCGGCAATTCCGAAGCGGACATTGAGCCCCTTGCGGCTTTCGGGCAGAAAGGCCTTGCGCCGCAGCCGCTCGATCATCTTCTCGCCCGCTGAGGCAAGATCACCGATCTGGCTGACGATTGCATTGGGATTTGTCATGGCCCGCCTGTTTGAAGCTATTCCGCCAAAGAGATAGCGGATTTCCTTCAATCACGCAATTGACGGCCAGAACTTGTTTCTTGGCGCGGATATTGTGCCGCGCGCGATGAAATGCCCCAGATATTGTGGCCGCCCGGTCTCCCCGCCTCCCGGCCTCCAGAATGGCAGACCGCCGGCGGGCAGGGGCAACGGTGCGAATCGTCCCGGTCGCACGTCAGATCGCCGCCTGTCGGATCAGGACAGGATCCGCAAGCTCTCGCCCCGGCGCGCTTCGCAGCGTGCCGCAATGCCGCGCGTGAACCGGGGGGAGAGCACGGTGGAAACGGTGACGAAATCGGCCACGGCCGCATCGGGCGTGATCGTGACGAGGGTATAGCCCTTCATGTCCTGATCGCAGAACGCCACTTCCGGGCTTTGCGCCGCAATGATCCGGCCAAGCCCCGGAAGGATCGAGCCATAGGACGGGCTGGTGATCGCGGTTGTGCCGAACTCGGCGCCGATCCGGTTCCCGGCATCATCGTGAAGATCGTTCGCCCACGCGGCATGGCTGTCGCCCGCAAAGGCGAGCGGGTTGGCGCCCACTTCGCGCAGCATGGCATAAAGCCGTTCGCGGGCAGGGGGATAGCCATCCCACGCATCCAAGTTGAAGGGCAGGCCCGCCTTGAACGCGGCCTGCGACTGCGCGACGAGGGCGCGGTAGTTTTCGGGCAGCTTGGCCAGAAGTGCGGCGAACGCTTCCTCGCCAAGGCCCGCGCGCAGATCCGGCCCCGGAACGCGCGCGAGGATGACCTGATTGCCCAGCAACTGCCATGGCTTGCCCGCCCTGACCGAGGCGTCGAAGGTGTTCTTCAGCCATTGCAACTGGCCCGCGCCGAGCATCTCGCGCGAGGGATCCTGCCGTGCGGCAAGCATGGCGGCCACTTCTGCGGCATCGGGCGTGGCGCCCTTGGCGGCGATCTGCCGGGACCGGGCGAGCAGGCGCGTTTCGACCATGGCCAGCGTTGCCAGATCGCCGAACTCGAAGCTGCGATAGATGGCAGCGGGATCGCTTCCGGCGCGGGGGGAGCGGATCGGCATCCATTCGAACCATGCCTTAAGCGCGGCGGCCTTGCGTGCGGCCCATGTGCCTTCGCTGGCGGGCGTGTGGTTTTCTGCCCCGCCCAGCCAGGAATCGTTGGCGGTCTCGTGATCGTCCCATACGCAGATGAACGCAGCGCGGGCGTGGGCGGCCTGAAGCGCGGGGTCGGTCTTTGCCTGTGCATGGCGGCGGCGATAGTCGTCCAGCGTCACGGTCTCGTGCACGGGATCGGGAATGCGCCCGATCTTCTGTCCGATCTCCGCGCCATAGCCATCGGCGCCATATTCGTAGATGTAGTCGCCAAGGTGGATCACCGCATCAAGCCGGTCGAGCGCGGCCATATCGGCAAAGGCATTGAAGAATCCGCCCGACCAGAGCTGGCACGAGACCACCGCCAGCACGAGATCATCGGTGCGCCCCACCGGCAGCGTGCGGAAGCGGCCCCTGGGCGATGCGGTGCCATCTTGGCAGACGAACCAGAACCAGTAATCGCTGGCTGGCTTCAGTCCGGAAACCTCGGCCTTGGCGGTATTGTCGGCCGCGGCTGCGGCGATGACCTTGCCCGATTTCACCGGCTTGCCATCGGCGGATGCGGCCACGTGCCAGACCAGCGGCACATCGCCGGTCACACCATCGGCCACGGTGGCGCGGGTCCAGATCACCGCGCCGTCGGCGGCAGGATCGCCGCTGGCGACGCCATGCAGGAACCGCGCGGTCCTGAGCGAGGGCGCGGCCGCCGCCGCCGGGGCAAGGCCCATCCCGGTTCCCGCACCCATGGCGGCGAGCAGGCTGCGGCGGTTGATCTTCAGGGTCATCGGTAGTCGGGCCTTCCGGGCGTGGGGTGGGGGGCTGTGCTGTCCATGTCGTGCGATGATTGCAGCCTGAAGACGACATCCCTTTCCGATCCCGTCGCCTTCACGCTTGCCATTAATCGTGCGCTTAATTACCCCTTTGTCAATAAGACGTGACGGATTCGGGACAGGTGATGCTGATGGCGCAGGATGCGTTCGATTTCATCGTGATCGGGGCGGGAAGTGCAGGCGCGGTGCTGGCCGCGCGCCTTTCCGAAGACCCCATGGTGCGGGTGCTGCTGCTGGAGGCGGGCGGCAAGAACACGTCGGTGCTGGTGCGCATGCCCGCGGGCGTGGGCACGCTCATCAAGCAGAAGAGCCGCCACAACTGGGGTTTCTGGAGCGAGCCTGAGCCGCACATGGACGGCCGCCGCATGTGGCATCCGCGGGGACGTGGGCTGGGCGGATCATCGGCGATCAACGGCATGGTCTATATCCGGGGCCACGCCCGCGATTATGACCAGTGGCGGCAGATGGGGCTTGAGGGGTGGTCCTATGCCGATGTCCTGCCCTATTTCCGCAAGGCCGAGGATTATTGCGCCAATGATCCCGATGCGCGGCCCGACGCCTTCCACGGCAAGGGCGGGCCGCTGAAGGTGAACTGGGGCGAAAACGGGGATCATCCGCTTTACCGCGGGCTGATCGAGGCCGGGCGGCAGGCCGGGCACCGGCTGACCGAGGATTTCAACGGGGCCGAGCAGGAAGGTTTCGGGCGCTATCAGCTGACCATCAACGATGGCCAGCGCTGGAGCGCAGCGCGCGGATACCTGACGCCGATTGCGGGCACGCGCCGCAATCTGGAGATCGTGACCGGCGCGCGGGTGCACCGCGTGGTGGTGGACGAGGGCCGCGCGGTGGGCGTGGAATATTCGCTGGACGGCAAGGGCAGGCAGGTGCGCACCGCGCGTGCGGTGCGCGAGGTGCTGCTGTGCGCGGGCGCGTTCCAGAGCCCGCAGATCCTGATGCTTTCCGGCATCGGCGATCCGGAAAAGCTCAAGGCGAAGGGCATCACCCCGGTCCACGCGCTGAAGGGCGTGGGCGAGAACCTTCAGGATCACCTCGATGTCACGCTCAATTGGGCCTGCACGCAGCCGATTTCACTCTACAACGAAATCAAGGGGTTGCGGCAACTGAAGGTGGGGCTGCAATATCTGCTCACGGGCAAGGGCACCGGGCGGCAGAACGGGCTTGAGGCGGGCGCCTTCCTCAAATCGCGCCCCGATCTGGACCGGCCCGACTTGCAGATGCACTTCGTCATCGCGATCATGCAGGAACATGCCAAGGTCAAGGCGGACCGCGACGGCTTTACCATCCACGTCTGCCAGCTTCGGCCGGAAAGCCGGGGCAGGGTGGGGCTGGCCAGCAACGATCCTTATGACGATCCATCGATCCTTGCCAATTTCATGGCCGCCGAGGAAGACCGGCGCGCGGTGCGCGAGGGCATTCGCATGGCCCGCCAGGTGGCCGCGCAGCCTGCGCTTGATCCCTATCGCGGCGAGGAAATCTGGCCGGGCGCGCATGTCGATACCGATGCCGAGATCGACGCCTGGGTGCGCGCGAAGGGCGAGACGATCTATCACCCCGTGGGCACCGCGAAGATGGGCCTGCGCGATGATCCCATGGCCGTGGTGGACAAGGACTGCCGCGTGATCGGGCTTGAGGGCCTGCGCGTGGTCGATGCGTCGGTCATGCCCACGCTGATCGGTGGCAATACCAATGCGCCCACGATCATGATTGCCGAAAAGATCGCCGACGTGATCCGGGGCAGGGCGGCCCTTGCGCCCGAAGCCCCGGAAATCGGGCAGGCGGCAGAGGCGGCCTAGGCGGCCAGCGCCGCCTTCAGCCGCGCGCCCGCGCGCTCGATCCACACGAGCGCATCGGGCACGGCCTCGAACATCGAGAAGAAACCGTGGATCATGCCGGGGGCGGTCATGCAGTCCACCGGGGTGCCTGCCGCGGCCAGCGCATCGGCATAGGCAAGGCCCTCGTCGCGCAGCGGATCGTATTCGGCCACGATCACCGTGGCGGGCGGCAGGCCTGAAAGATCGTGCGCGCGCAGCACCGCGGCCAGGGGGTGGGGATTGCCGCAATCGCCCACATAGTGGTTCCAGAACCACTGCATCATCTGCGTTGACAGGAAATAGTTGCCGCCGCCGTTCTCGGCATAGGACGGGCGGGTGAAATCGGCATCGGTGACGGGATAGATCAGCAACTGGTGGGCAAGCGCCGGGCCGCCTTCATCGCGCAGGCGCAGCGCCACCGCAGCGGCCAGATTGCCGCCCGCGCTGTCACCGGCCACGGCAAGGCGCGCCGGATCGATGCCGAGATCGGCGGCATTCTCCACCGCCCAGAGCAGCGCATCGTGGCAATCGTCGAGCGGGCCGGGGAAGGGGGTTTCGGGCGCAAGGCGATAATCGACCGAAAGCACCGCCGCCCCGCTGGCCACGGCCAACGCGCGCGCGGTGGCATCGTGCGTGTCGAGATCGCCGATCACCCAACCGCCGCCGTGATAGAACAGCACCAGCGGCGGATTGGCCCCGGCGCCTTCGGGCTTGTAGAGCCGCGCGCCGATGGTGCGGCCCGGCAGATCGAGCGAGAGATTGCGCACTTCGGCAACGGCGGGCGGCGGCCCCATCTGGATCGGGCGGTTCATCTCGCGCAGGGCCGCAGGCGTGACCGTGGCATAATCCACCGGGGGCATCTGCGCGAAGAAGCCCAGCAGGGCCTCGACCTGGGGGTTGAGTGTCATCGGGTTCTGTCCTTATCCGACCGGGTTTCAACCGAATTGCGCGACGATTTCGGCAACGGCCGCCGCCACATCGCCCCGACGATAGCCCAGCAGCGCGGTTTCGCCAGCGTCGGGTTCGTAACGGATCGTGTTGCCGCGCCCCTGCGGGATGGCGACATCGGGCAGGAGCGGCAGTTCCTCGTCGCGCGCTTCGAGCGTCACGGGATTGCCGACCGCATCGAAAAAGAGCTGGAAGTAGTCGCGGAACGAGAGGTTCTCGTCGCCCACGAGATAGGCCTTGCCCGGCTCTCCGCGCAGGAGCGCGCCTTCGATCGCTTCGGACAGCGAACGGAACGACATGAAGTTGGTGCCGCCGGTGGGCGCGAAGAAGGGGACAGGGATATTGCCCTTGGCCCACTGCACATAGGGTTCGAAGATGGCGCTGGGCAGGCCCGCCACGGTGCCGACCATGAAGGGCGCGTTGACGCTGATCACGTCGAAGCCGGGACGGCCCTCGGCGCGCGCGCCTTCGCAGGCGGCAAGGCGCGACTGGATATAGACATTGCCCGCGATCAGTTCGGGCGCGGCCTGCGGATAGAAGCTGCCAAGCTGCACCGCGCGGGACATGCCTGCCTCGCGCGCGGCGGCGAACACGGCGGGCAGGGCCAGGTGATTGGCCTTGTGCAGCCATGCGGCGAAATCCGCACCTTGCGGAACGTGGCGCGGATCGTTGCCGGCGGCAAAGACCATCCAGTCAAAACCGCCAAGCCGATCGGCGGTGAAATCGCCCGCCACGTAATCGCCCTGCATGTAGCCCAGCGTGGTGAGCGCGGTTCCCGCAGGGGCGGCCGCGCCGCGCCCGGAAATGGTCACATCGTGGCCTTGCGCCGCCAGATGAAGCGCGGCGTGGCCGCCGAGCGCGCCAGTGCCGCCGATAACGAGGACTTTCATGTTCTTCTCCCTCAGGATGGGGTGTTCACCACGGGAAGCGGTGCAAGATCGGGGCTGCGGCGCAGCAGGTTGCCGCCATCGGCGGCGATGCACTGCCCGGTGATCCACGCGCTTTCATCGCCCGCCAGAAAGCGCACCGCGCCGGCAATGTCGGCCGGTTCGCCAAGCCGGCCCAGCGGGTATTCGGGCAGGAAAGCCTGATCGGTGCCGCCTTCGAACATCCCGGCGGTCGCGCCCGAACGGGTCAGGCCGGGGCGCACCGCGTTGACCCGGATGCCACAGGGGCCAAGTTCATCGGCGGCCATGCGCACCAGCCCTTCAAGCGCGGCCTTGGCCACGTGATAGGCGGCAAGGTGGCGGAAGGTGAGCACCGCCGCGCCGGAGGAAAGGCACACGATCGACCCGCCCGGCGGCATCAGCGGGGCGGCGGCGCGGATCACGTGGAAGGCGGATATGACATTGATTTCAAAGGCATCGCGCAGATCCTGCGGCTCATGTTCGATCAGCGGCCTGAAGCCGCCGCCGCCCACGGTGGCAAAGGCGATGTCAAGCCGCCCGGCCAGCGCATGGGCCGCGCGCACGGCCCCGGCCACGGCCGCTTCGTCGCAGGCATCGCCGGTGAAGGTGTGGACATCGGCCCCCGGCACGGCATCGCGGATGCGCGCGGCGACCTCGGCCAGTCCGTCGGCCCGGCGCGCCATGAGGGCAAGGCGCGCGCCATCACGCGCAAGGGCAAGTGCCGATGCTTCGGCAATGGCCCCGGTAGCACCGGTGACGAAGGCGGTTTTCCCGGAAAGCGGGCCGTTCATCCTGCATTCGCCCCGGCGCTGTGCACGGGGCGCAGTTCTTCCCAATCGACGATCAGGGTGCGGCGGGTGAACTTCCACATGCCACCTTCGCGCCGCCATGCGTCCTGATAGCGGATCGCCCAGACCAGCAGCCGGTCGCCATCGGGCCTGGTCAGGCGGTGTTCGGCGGTGGAGCGGGTTTCGCCTTCGGCGCTCTCGCCGCTCACGGTCACGTCCATATCGTGCACCACGTGGCGCGTGGCGGTGAAGGCATGGGCGAGATGGTCGATCGAGCCGAGGTTTGCCTCAAGCCCGGTGATGGCAAAGCCGGGGCCGCTGATCGTCACGTCATCGGCCAGCACTTCGCGCCACAGCGCCTTGTCGCGCCGGTCCGCGCCAAGGGCATAGCGTTCGGCCGTGCGGCGCAGGGCATCGCGCTCGGTCATGCGGCGGTCTCCGGTATCACGCTTCCCGGAATAACAAGGCCATTGCCCGAAATGAGCGGCACATTGGTCCATTCGCCCTGCGGCGTGCGATACCAGCCTGCGGCCGCCAGCGCGCCGCCATCGATGTTGATCGAACTGCCCGTGACCCAAGCTGCCAGCGGGCTGGCAAGATAGAGCGCCGCGCCCGCGCAATCGGCGGGCTGGCCGAACCGGCCCAGCGGAATCCAGCGTTCCTCGTGGGCGCGGTTTTCGGGCGGGATCATGTAATCCAGCGCCACTTGCGGGGTGTCGGTCGTCTCCGGCGCGATCGTGTTCACCCGGATGCCTTCGGGGCCGAGTTCGAGCGCGAGGCTCTTGGTAAAGCCGGTGACGGCCCACTTGGCGGCGGCATAGACCGAACAACAGGGGATGCCGCGATGCGCCTCGATCGAAGTCAGGTTGATGATGCTGGAACCGGGCGCGCCCTTGCGCAGCAGGGGGATCATCGCGCGGGTCATGCGCAGCACCTGGCCAAGGTTCACATCGAGGATCTCCTCGGCCTCGGCATCTTCGAGCATGGCGAAGGGGCGGGCGTGGACGAAGTGGCCGACATTGTTGACCAGCACATCGAGCCTGCCGGTTTCGGCGGCGATCCTTTCGGCCAGCATCGCGCCCACCCCGCGCTGGCGCACATCGCAGCGGATGACGCGGGCCAAGGGCATGGCGGCCTCTGCCGCATCGGCGCGGGCGGGATCGATCTCGGCGATCACGACCTGCGCGCCCGCGCCGGCAAAGGCTTCGGCAATGGCGCGGCCGATGCCCACGCCCCCGCCCGTGACGAGCACGGTCTTTCCGGTGAAATCCAGCCCCTGCGCAAGCTGGGCGGGGTTCAGGCTCGCCATCATTGCGTGCGTTTCCTCTCCATGCCGATGATTCGGCGTTTTATCTTTTAATTTCTACGCATGGTGGTTTTGATGAAATGCAATGTCAACCGGATGCGTAGCAGAAGAGGGACCTTGCCTGCCTATACGCCGGGCTGATCGGGCGGGATGTGGACGACAAGGCCGTCAAGCTCCTCGCCAAGCTGGACCTGACACGACAGGCGGCTGTTGGGGCGGATCTCCACGCCTTCGATGGCCTCCAGCATGGCGCGTTCATCGCCGGGCGCCGTGCCGGTGCGCCCGATCCATTCCGGGTCGATATAGCAGTGGCAGGTGGCGCACTG
This sequence comes from Novosphingobium meiothermophilum, assembly GCF_003171715.1. Lineage (GTDB taxonomy): Bacteria > Pseudomonadota > Alphaproteobacteria > Sphingomonadales > Sphingomonadaceae > Novosphingobium > Novosphingobium meiothermophilum. The sequence goes on from NZ_QGHL01000001.1 coordinate 65,326, forward strand.
CATCATGCCGCCGCACAGGGCATCTATGCCATCGACGAGATTGCCCACGGCAAGCTGCATCAGGGTCATGCCTTCGAAGTTGACGCAGGTGCGCTGCGAACCATCGGGCTGGACGAACGTGACCTTGGCCATTCAGCGCCCCTTACGCATGGGCCGGGCAGCCGGCGGCCTTGGCCAGCGCGGCAACATCGGCGCTGGCCGTCGCGCCATCGAGCCTGCGCCGCTTGTAGCGCACGCGGCAGGGCTGAGCGGGCCAGTAGGTGGAGGCGCCCGCGATGGGGCGCACCTCGTCGATCAGCTCCATGTCGAAGTTCTGGAGCAGGATGGCGACGAGCACCTTCATTTCCATGCGCGCGAAGTTGACGCCCGCGCAGCGGTGCACCCCGCCGCCGAACCCGATGAGCGAGTTGCTTGTCGTCTGGGCATCGGGGTTGGCGGGATTGAAGCGTTCGGGATCATAGACATCGGGATTGCGGAAGGTTTCCTCCATGCGGTGGCTGACGGAAGGGGCCAGCAGCACGAACTCGCCCTTGCGGATCGTATAGCCATCGCGGCTGATGTCGGCGCTGGCCTTGCGGCTGAGCATGTAGGCCACGGGGTGGAGGCGTTCGGTCTCGCGCAGGGCAAGGTCCATCTTTTCCATGGCGATGGCCTGTTCCCAGCCCAGATCGCGCCCGTCGCTGCCGCCCAGAAGGCTGGCCACTTCGGCGCGCACCACGGCCTGATAGCCGGGGTTCTGAAGCAGATCGGCCAAGGCCCAGCTTACCTGCCCGGCAGTGGTTTCATGCCCGGCCCAGACCAGCAGCAGGATGAGGTGGCGGATGATCTCGTCGGGCACGGGGCGGCCATCGGGATACTTCGTCTCGATCATTGTCTGAAAGAAGTCGGGCGGATCGAGCGGGTTCGTGCGCCGCTTGTCGATCCACGATTGCAGGATGGCGTGGAGCTTCTTCTTGGCGGCCTGCGATTTCACCATCTTGGGCGTTGGCAGCCAGAGCGGCAGGACGAACTCCATGCCGCCCGAAAAATCGCGGAACAGCTCGAAGAACTCGTGCCCCAGCTTTTCGTGGAACTCGCGGCCCATGAAGCTGTGGGCGGCAATGTCCATCACCACGGGGCCGAGCGTGGGGATCAGGTCGAACTCGCCCTCATCGCCCAGACGCGCGACGAGATTGAGCGATTCCTCCACCATCACCGGCACATACTGCTTCATCGATGCGGCCTTGAAGCGGGGCATGATGATGGCGCGCTGGCGCAGGTATTCCTCCATTTCCGCGAAGGAATAGAAATCGGGCGAGAACATCTTGAGGAAGAAGGGCATCGATTCGCGGATCGAGAGCAGCTTGTCCGTCTCTTCGAAGAAGAAGCGGTTGTGTTCCGGCCCCAGCATCACGTTCATGCGCTGGCCCATGAAGTTCATGGCGAACATGCGCCCCTTCTGCCGGTAGCCGCGCTTCAGGACCGAGACGGGATCGCGGAAGAACTGCGTGATGTGGCCCAGAAGCGGCAGACCGCCATCGAGCAGGGGGAATCCTTCAGCGCGCGGCGCCGCACTTGCCATAACGTCTCTCCCGTTGTGCGCCGGTTGGTCCGGCGGCTCTCCACGCGGCAAAGGGTATGGACGGGCCGGGGGTGCGCAAGATTGGCGCGCAGACAAGTATCACCCGGTGATCCGCGGTGGATCACCGGGTGAACTGGCCGCCGGGTGCGGCGATGAAGCTGTATCAGTAAACCGCGGCCGGGTTCTTCGGGCGCGGGCTGCCCAGCATTTCGCGGTGCGATGGCCGATCATGGCCCCGGTCGGTGATGCCGAGTTCACGCGCGATTTCGGCCACGATCAGCGTCTGTCCCGAAAGTTCATCGCGGTTGGGGGCCTTGTCGATCGCATCGATCACATGGGCGGAGAACTCAGGGTTTTCGGCCATGGCGATGAAGCCCTGATACTGTTCGGGGTTGGTCTGCGCGGCAATCTGCGCGCGTTCGGTAAGCTGCGGGCCAAGCCAGAGCGAGACGGCGATAACCCCTGTGCCGCGGAAATCATGCTCCATGTCGTGGGCCAGCTTGTCCAGCCCGGCCTTCTGCGCGCCATAGGCAGGTCCGTGCATGTAGCACGATGCGCCGAACGAGGAGGTCATGGCGATCACGCCCGATCCCTGGGGCACCATGATCCTTGCCGCGTGCCAGCTTGCCACATAGGCGCTGCGCAGGCCGACATCGAGGATCTTCTGCGCATCCAGCTCCTTTTCCCAGAACGGCGCCTTCTCGATCAACTGGTGGTGCATGTAGGCGGCATTGTTGACCAGCACATCGAGCCGGCCCTGTTCGGCCACGATCTGTTCGAACAGGCGGGCAACCGAGGCATCATCGGCATGGTCGCACACCACGGGAATGCCCTTGCCGCCCAGTTCGGTCACTTTCTGCGCGGTTTCGGCCACCGTGCCGGGCAGGACGGTGCCGTCCCAGCCTTTTGCATCGCCGGGGGTGACGGTGCGCCCCGTGACATAGACGGTATAGCCCAGTTCGCCAAAGCCCCGCGCAATGCCTGCGCCTGCGCCGCGGCTGGCGCCCGTGACAAGGGCAACCTTCGGCCCGGTTGCTGCTGGATGACTGGTCATGCGTGGTCCTTTGCCTGCGGAGGGCCTTCTGACGCCGTGGCATCGAGGAAGGCGTAATCGTATTGCGAGGTGGGGATGATGTCGTTGCGGGTGAAATCGAGGAAGGCGTGGCAGCTTTCCATCATGGCATCGAGATTGGCCTTGAACTTTGCCGGATTGCCCACCGCATCGAAGAAGGCTTCGGGCTGATCGAGCGCGGCCAGCGGGAAGCATTCCTCGACGAAGGCGCCATAGGCCGGGGCGCCGGGGGTGAGGGGGCGCACGATCAGGTTCTGGACATATTCGAAATTGGCCTGCGTCTCGATCGCCACGCGGGTGTGGTGGCCGTGCCAGTGCTCGATCACGGCATCGCGCGAAAGATCGGGGCGGAACGCGATGAAGCTGGCCTGGCTCCAGCCCCAGGTGCGGGTGGCGCAGGCAGGGCCGCTGGGGCGGGGCGGGTGCGCGGTGTTGGCGATGATGGTCGATTCGCACACCAGCCATGCGGCAAACCACGCGCTGTGCGCCGCCAGCACTGCATCGATGCCTGCGCGGAACCGGGCATTGGCCGAAGGCAGCCAGAACTGCGCCACGGCGGCCTGCTGCGGGTTCTGCCATTGCTGGACCAGCGCTTCGCCCGGCGCTACGACGGAATCGCGGATATTGAGGCGGATACCCCTTGCCCCGGCGGCATGGAGCGCTTGCGGCAGGCTGGTCAGCAGGCGCGCGCCATAGTCCTCGCGAGGCTCGTGCGGCGGCGCCCACAGGGCGGCAATGATCTTCTCCATGGTGCTGCCTCTCCCGCAGGGCTGATAGATTTTGGACTTATTCGTAGAATCTGCAAGACTATTCTACGCATGGAGTTGACATGGGCGCAAGTCTGGCCAAACTTTGCGTCAACTGGGGAGAGGGGCCGTGCGCCCTTGACGCCTGACATCAGACACAACTGCAACAGCAGCAGCGATAACGAAGCGATAGGGCAGCGATGACCGGGAACTGGGACAGGCAAGTGGATGTGGTCGTCGTCGGATCGGGGGCGGGGGGGATGCTGGCCGCGCTGGTGGCGGCAAGGAACCGCGCCGAAGTGCTGATCGTGGAGAAGGATGCGCTGTGGGGCGGCACTTCGGCCACTTCGGGCGGGGGCATCTGGATTCCGGGCAGCGACCAGGCGCGGGCTGCGGGATTCGAGGACAACCTCGATGATGCCTTCAGCTATATCCGTGCGCTTTCGGCCGAAAACGTGCCTGATGAAAACATCCGCGCCTATGTGGACAATGCCGCCGCCATGCTGCGCTGGGTCACGGCGAATACGCCGGTGGTCTATACCGCGCAGCCCTATCCCGATTACCATGCCGAAAATCCGGGCGGTTCGATCACCGGCTATCGCACGCACCTGCCCGAAATGCTTGATGGCACGATCCTTGGCGATGACCTGAAGACGCAGCGGATGCCATCGCCCGCCGCCAGCCTGTTCGGCTATCTCAACTGGACTTTCGCGGAAACCTACCAGCTGCTCTATCGCGGGCCGGGCTGGCTGGCCGGGCTGATGCGCAACATGGCCAAATACTGGCTGGACTGGCCGCTGCGCTTCACCTCGCGCAAGGACCGGCGCCTGACGCTGGGCAATGCACTGACGGGGGGTCTGCGCGCCGCGCTGAACGCGGCGGGCGTGCCGCTGTGGCTGAAGACGCCGATGCGCGAACTGGTGCGCGAGAACGGGCGCGTGACGGGCATCGTGGTGGAAAAGGACGGCAAGCCCCTGCGCATCGGCGCGCGCAAGGGGGTGGTGCTGGCCGCGGGCGGGTTCGACAAGAACCAGCAGATGCGCGAGGAGAACGCGCCGCTTTACAACAAGGCGTGGGCATCGGGCGGGGTGACGAGCAACACCGGCGATGCCATCCGCGCAGGGCAGGCCGTGGGCGCGGGCACGATGAACCTGCATTCGGCCTGGGCCGCGCCGGTATTTCATGTGCCCGGCGAGGATCGCGGGCGGCTGTGCACGATCGAGCGCGCGCTGCCCGGCTGCATCATGGTGAACCAGAAGGGCGAGCGCTATCTGAACGAGGCGGCATCCTATCACATCGTGGGCCAGCAGATGGCGCGGCGCGAAAGGGAGCACCGCGACGCCAGCCCAAGCTGGATGGTGTTCGACTATCGCTATCGTCACCAGTTCCCGATGGGGCCGCTGCTGCCGCTGGTGCCCGACTGGTTGCAGGCAGGCCCGGTCAAGACGATCCTGAAGAAGGGCCGCACGATTGCCGAACTGGCAGGCCAGATGGGCGTTGATCCGGCGCGGCTGGAAGAGCAGATCGCCCGGTTCAACGAACATGCCGCGCGCGGCGAGGATCCCCAGTTCGGCCGCGGGCAGGCCGCCTATGACAGGATGTATGGCGACCCGCGCAACCAGCCCAACCCGTGCCTGCGCCCGCTGACCGAAGCGCCGTTCTATGCCCTGCCGATCTATCCGGGCGATATCGGCACCAACGGGGGCCTGCGCACCAATGCGAAGGCGCAGGTGGTGGACGATGCCGGACAGCCGATTGCCGGGCTTTATGCCGTGGGCAACAACGCCGCATCGGCCATGGGCGAAAGCTATCCGGGCGCGGGCGTGACGATTGGCCCGGCCATGACCTTCGGCTATATCGCCGCGCGCGACCTGACCGGGGCGAACGATTGAAAGCCTGATCCGAAACCTGCGTTTCGGCTGGTGCGGGAGAGGGCCTTGGCCGCGGGCGCCTGAGGCGGAAGGGACGGGGCGCAAGCGGTGAAGCGGATGGGCGGTTGATCGCGCCCGAAAAGCGTTTAATCATCCCCTTAAACAGCAGCGATCGAACAAGGGGAGAGCCGGCCATGGCCATCAGGACGCGCATTACCGAAATGCTGGGGATCGAACACCCCATCGTGCAGGGCGGGATGCAGGGGGTGGGCGTTGCCGAACTGGCCAGCGCGGTATCCAATGCCGGGGGGCTTGGCATCCTGACCGCGCTGACCCAGCCCAGCCCCGATGCGCTGCGCGCCGAGATCGAGCGCTGCCGTGCCATGACCGACAAGCCCTTCGGCGTGAACATGACCGTGCTTCCCACGATCAACCCGCCCGATTACAAGGGCTATGCCCAGGCGATCATCGATGGCGGGGTGAAGGTGGTGGAAACCGCCGGAACGCAGGCCGTGCGCGAAATCTGGGACATGCTCAAGCCCCACGGCGTGACCATCCTGCACAAGTGCACCGCCGTGCGCCACGCGCTTTCGGCCGAGCGTGCGGGCTGCGACGTGATCTCGATCGACGGGTTCGAATGCGCGGGCCATCCCGGCGAGGATGACATTCCCGGCCTGATCCTGATCCCGGCCGCCGCCGACAAGGTGAAGATCCCGCTGCTGGCCAGCGGCGGCTTCGGCGACGGGCGCGGACTGGCGGCGGCGCTGGCGCTGGGGGCGGACGGCATCAACATGGGCACGCGCTTCTGCGCCACGCAGGAAGCGCCGATCCACCCCAACGTGAAGCAGGCCTATATCGACAATGACGAGCGCGGCAGCCTGCTGATCTTCCGCAAGCTGAAGAACACCGCACGCGTGGGCCGCAGCGCGGTGTCCGAGGAAGTGGCGCGCAGGCTGGAGCAACCCGGCGCGACGTTCGATGACGTGAAGGAACTGGTGGCGGGCGCGGCCGGGCGCGAACTGCTGGCCACGGGCGACCTTTCCAAGGGCGTGTTCTGGGCGGGCATGGTGCAGGGCCTGATCCACGATGTGCCGACCTGCGCCGAGCTGGTGAGCCGCATCGTGGCCGAGGCCGAGACGATCATCCGCCAGCGCCTGACGGGCATGATCGCCCCGGAATGATTTGAGTGGAATGAAGGCGCCCCGCCGCGCCTTCAGGCCGCGTGCCGGAACGCCGGAACCGGGCCTGCCGAAGCGCGCCCATGGGCGGGATCGGCGTGGCGGAAGGCGGCAACCGCCCGTGCAAGCTGGCCTGACGTGCTGCTCATCGAGCGTGTGGCCGCAGCGCTTTGCTCGACCATGGCGGCGTTCTGCTGCGTGGCAAGGTCGATCTCGGCAACGGCGGCATTCACTCGTTCGGCGTGGGCGGCCTGATCGCCGGTGAGGCGGGCCGCTTCGGTCACGGCAGAGCTTATCTCGCTGACCCGCGCGATAATGGCCTGCAACATGCCGCCCGCGCCCTTGACCAGATCGGCCCCGCGATCGACCTGTTCGCGGCTGGTGGACAGCAGTTTCTTGATGTCGTCTGCCGCTTCGGATGAACGCTGCGCCAGCGCGCGCACTTCATTGGCGACCACGGCAAAGCCCCGCCCCATCTCGCCCACGCGCGCGGCTTCGACCCCGGCGTTGAGGGCGAGGAGATTGGTCTGGAAGGCGATGCCGTCGATGATCTCGGCGATCTGGACGACCGCCACCGCGCTTTGCTGGGCATCGTCCATGGCGCTTATCGCCTGACGCACCGCTGCGCTGCCCTGCGTGGCTTCGGTTTCGGTTTCCTGCGCCGTAGTGCGAAGCTGCATCATGGATTGCGACGTGCGCGAAAGGCCCTCGGTCAATTCGGTCATGGCGCGCGCGCAGTCCTGCACGTTGTTGGCCTGCCGTTCGGTGCGCGCGGCAAGGTTTTCGGTGGCGGCGCGGATCTCGTCGGTGGAGGTGGCGATGTGTTCGCTGCTCTGGGCGACAAGGCCGACGGTGGCGCCGAGCTTTTCCAGCGCGGCGTTGAGATCGCGCTCCACCTGCAAAAAGCTTTCGGGCAGGCCCTGCATCCGCACGGTAAGATCGCCCTGCGCCATGGCGCGCAGCACTTCGCCCATCTTGCCCAGCACGATGTCGCGCGTGGTCTTTTCGGCCATCTCGAAATAGGTGGACAGCGCGATGTCCATGTCCACCATCGCCACCTTGACCAGCGCGGAAAGATCGGCCGCCATGCGCCGCCGCCTGGGCGAAAGACGCCCCATGCCGTCCAGCAGCATGGCATGGATGAGGTGTTCCATGATGAGCGCATAGCCGCCGATATACCACTTCGGCTCCAGCCCGATGCGGGCGTGGGTATTGCCGATCTTGAGCGCGCGGTCGTGATAGGATTGGTCCAGCCCGCGTTCGAACAGCAAGGTCCAGTGTTCGCGCTGGGCCGAGCGGGCATGGCGCGCGCGCTCGGCCGATGCGAAGAACCGGCCCAGCGTGGGCGTGGCGGCCAGCTTGTCGTAGAACCGGACAAGGCCGCTGTCGACCGAACGCGCCACGAGGCGCGAAAGCCGCGCAAAGCTGCTGCGGCTGCGGTCCAGTTCGTAAAAGGCGATGCGTTCGTGCAGGGACCCGGCCTGCTCTCCTGCCATTTGATCCATGTTCGCTCCCTCGACTTGCGAGTAGCCGCGTTACCCGAACCAGACCAAAACAGTCTGAAATGAGTGCCTAGGGGCAGCTTCGTATGCACCAAAGGGCAGGGTTGGTAGCAAGGGCATGAAAAAAGGGGAAACCGATGGTTTCGGTTTCCCCTATCAAGGTTGCACTCGCGGGTGAATCAGAAGGTGAGGCGGGCCGACATCGTGTAGCGGCGGTCCGTCTTGTACCACTGGCGCGGGACCAGCAGGATCTTCTTGTTCGGATCGGAGGCCGGCCGGTCATAGACAGCGGCTGCGGTCTTCACGAGGCTGTCGAGCAGGTTCACCCCCTGAAGGCCGAGCGTGAAGTTCTTGTTCACCCGCACGAAGACCGAGGCATCGAGCTGGCCGTAAGGCTTCTGGAAGATCGGATCGAACGGGGTGATGACATCGCGCAGCGTCAGCAGGAACTGCGAACGCCAGCTATAGGCCGCACGCAGCGTTACCGCGCCCTTTTCGTAGTAGGGAACGATGTTGAAGGTATGGCGCGACAGGCCCTGAAGGGGGAAGTCGTTGCCCGGAATGGTCGAGACCAGGCCCGCCGCCACATCGGGATCGGTGGGGTTGAGCGTGGATTGCGGCACGCCCTTGCTGTCGACGTAGGTATAGTTTGCCTGAAGGCCGAGGCCGCTCAGGAAGCCCGGCAGGAACGTGTAGTTCTGCTGGTAGGTCAGTTCGAAGCCCTTGATCTTGCCGGTATCGGGCGAGTTGATCGGCTGGGTCGAATTGACGAAGGCCGTTGCCGAACCCACCGGGATCTGGGTGGATGTATTCGCATTGGTCAGGACGTTCTTCAGCCGCTTGTAGAACAGCGCGACGGTGAACTGCCCGCCATTGCCGAAGTAGTATTCGCCAGTGATGTCGAAGTTGTCAGCCTCGATCGGCTTCAGGAACGGATTGCCGGCGATGATATTGCCGGTGAGGAACGGTGCATTGTTGTTCACCGCCTGATCGGCCCGCACGGCAATCTGATCGACCCGCTGGAAGTTGCGGGTAAGGCCGAACTCTGGCGGGGTCACACCCTTGAAGTAGGCCGCGCGGAATTGCAGGCCGCCGCCCATCTCAAGGCGGATGTTGACGCTGGGCAGCCAGTATTCATACCGCAGCTTGGCCACCGAGGGGACATAGGCATCCACCCCGCCGGTGTCCGATGCGACCAGCGCCTGCTGCACATCGCTGGGCAGGCGGCAGAACGGACTGTTGTTGGGCTGGCCGTTCTGCACGATCGAACAGGCAACGAGCTGATCGGCGAACGAGTTTGCGGCCTGTGCAATGAAGGCGCCGCCGAAGGCCGTGCGATCGGTGCGGGTATAGCGCAGGCCGACGTTGCCCGAAATCCGCTTGTCGCCGCCCAGATCCTTGCCGAAGTTGGCCATGATGTAGGCCGCGTTGTTCTCTTCGGTGGCCGAGTTGATTTCGCCCGGCAGGTAGGGCGTTCCCGGCACCACGCCATTGCGCTGCGCCAGCGGACGCCAGCCTCCGCCATTGTTCCACGACTGGTTGATGGCAAGCGCGTAGGCCTGATAGGCGGCAATGTCTTCGGCCGGATTGCCGGCATAGAACAGCCGTCCTTCGCCAACCGGGCTGGGCGTGCGCCCGCCGAAGAAGTTGGGGAAGCTGAACACGGCATAGCCGGGGGCCTGCTGCGCCACCTGGCTGTCAAGCCAGCGCGGGCCGCCATTGCCCCACTGTTCCGAAAGAACACCCCAGTTGTAGGTCGAGAAGCGCGCGGTCTGATCGCGCTTGGCATAGCGGTAGCCGACCTTGATCGAGTTCAGGAAGGAATCGTCGTCGAAGGCATAGAGCAGGTCCACGCGGGCTGCGTCGGACTGGCCCTCGCTGTCCTCGACATGGTCCATCGCCGAACGCCAGAAGCTGTTGTAGGGATCGATGTAGCTCTGGTGCGGGCCGGTGAAATAGGTCATGCCGCCAACGCCGTTGGGGCAGTTGGGCGTGCAGTTCTGCACCGGCAGCAGTTCGATCACGGGCAGATCGAACCCGTTGTTGGTGATCCGCGCGTTCTGATAGGTGCTGGCCCAGATCGTGTTGTCGATCACCTTCACGGTGGAATCGACGTGCTGGTAATCGAACACCGCCGTCAGACGATCGGTCATCTTCCACTTGAGGTTGGCCGAGTAATCCTTGACCACGTTGTTTTCGACGTGGCCGCGGCGGATGTTGTTGCTTTGCAGGCCGAAACCGGGGACGCGGCCGAAGCCCGTGGCGAAATCGGCATCCGCGCGCCAGCCTGTGGCGCCGGTGATAACGCCATTGGTGAAGACCCCGCTCTGATCGAAGCTGAACTGCGTTCCCGGAGCGGCAAAGGCGCCGCCGTTGCTGTCGACGTTGTCGGTGGCAACTTCGACGGTGTGTTCGCCCCAGTTCTGCTTGGCTTCGGTGCGCAGGAACTCGAACGTGGCTTCAAGCGCGCCATCATTGCTGCGCCACTGGAGCGCCGCCGAGCCGCCAATGCGTTCGCGGTTGAAGCTTTGCGAACCGGCCACGGCACCGGCCGGAAGCAGGCCATAGCGCGCGGGCGTGGCCGAACCGGCAGGGAAGATCTGCTGCCCTGCGCTGTCGAGCGGGACCGGACGGAAGCGCGAAATGGCGATGCGATCGGCGCGGGTGAAGAGCTGCGAGTAGTTGAAGCTGCCCAGAATGCCGATGTCGCCAATGCCGGTCTGCCACTGGTTCGAGGCGACGATGGCGCCGGTCGGCGCGCTCTTGCGGATGAAATCGCCGTAGTTGTTCTCGATCGAGGCGGCGAGGAAGAAGCCCTTGCGATCAAACGGCTTGCGGGTGCGCAGATCGACCGTGCCGGCGATGCCGCCTTCGATGTGATCGGCCGGGAGCGACTTGAACACGTCAACCCCGCCCAGCAGTTCGGCCGGAATGTCGGCAAAGCCGAGGCCGCGCCCGTTGTTGGCGGTGAAGGCATCGCGTCCGTTGAACTCGGACCGGACATAGGTGAGGCCGCGCACGACCACGCCCGCACCTTCTGCGGCGAAGTGATCGGGGTCGACGCCCGCGGCAAAACGGTTGATCGAGATGCCGGGAACGCGCTGAAGGGTTTCGGTCACCGAACGGTCGGGCAGGGCGCCGATATCGTCGGCCGAAATCGAATCGACGATAGTGTTCGAATTGCGCTTCTTCTTCTGCGCGGTTTCAAGGCTGGCGCGATAGCCCGTGACGATGATCGCGCCGGTCTGATCGGTGGTGGCAGGCTTGCCTTCGCCGGTGGCCTGAGCCTCGTCCTGCGCCTGATCCTGGGCGGGGGCTTCCTGGGCAGCCGCAGGAAGGGCCGCCGTGAGCATGGCGAGCGTCAGCAGCGATGCCCCGGCGAGGGCGGCCTTGCGGCGGACAGCGCCCTCCGGTTGCGCCTCGGTGCCCTGTGCTTCCACAGCGGACAGGCGTGATTCATTGGTAACGTGCATTGCGCAGCCCCTCTCCCTCAAAAACCCTCATGGTAGCGCCACCGTTATCGGCGTGCTGAAAACCATGATTGCGCTAACATCACGCATTGGTTACGTCAATCGGGCACCAAGCGCAATAGCATTGCTGCATTTCGTCATGCACTTTGATGCACACTGTGAAAGCGCTATCGTGCGCAGGCACGGACGAAGAGGGCGGTTGCGACGCACAAGAGGCACGCGCAGCATAAAGGGCGAGAGGGAAGGATCATGGCAAACAGCGCGCTGGCGGCGGCAGAGGGCGGGCATCCGGGGGCGGGAGAAGGCGCGCAGGCGCCGGTTGGCTCGGTCGTCATCGTTGGCGGCGGCACGGCGGGATGGATGACGGCCGCAGCGCTGGCCAACCGGCTGGCGGGATTGCCCGTGACGATCACGCTGGTCGAATCGGACGAGATCGGCACGGTCGGCGTGGGCGAGGCCACGGTGCCGCACATCCGCTTCTTCAACGCGCGGCTGGGCATTGACGAGGCCGATTTCATGCGGCGCACCAACGCGACCTTCAAGCTGGGCATCGAGTTCGTGAACTGGGGCCGCAAGGGTGACAGCTATATCCACCCCTTCGGCGCGCATGGTGAGCCGATCGAAGGCGTGGCCTTCCATCACATATGGGCGCGCTATCGCCGTGCTGGCGGGACGGAACCGATCGAGGCGTTCTCGCTGCCGGTGCTGGCCGCGCGCGAAAACCGCTTTGCCCATCCCGCGCCCGATCCCGCTTCGCTGCTTTCGACCTATTCCTACGCCTATCAGTTCGATGCCGCGCTCTATGCGGCATACTTGCGCAGCTATGCCGAAAAGCGCGGGGTGCGGCGTATCGAGGGGCGAGTGATCGCGGTGGATCAGGACGGCGAGAGCGGGCAGGTGCGCCGTCTCACGCTGGATGACGGGCGCGAAATCGGGGGCGAGCTGTTCGTCGACTGTTCGGGCTTTCGCGGCCTGCTGATCGAGCAGACGCTGAAGACGGGCTATGCCGACTGGAGCCACTGGCTGCCGTGCAACCGTGCGGTAGCGGTCCCATGCGCTTCGGCGGGGCCGCTTTCGCCCTATACCCGCGCCACCGCGCTGGATGCCGGATGGCAGTGGCGCATTCCCTTGCAGCACCGCACCGGCAACGGGCATGTCTATTGCAGCAGCTATATTTCCGACGAGGCGGCGGCCGAGACGCTGCTGGCGCGGCTGGACGGTGCGCCGCAGGCCGAACCGCGCTTTCTGCGCTTCCTTACCGGCAAGCGCCATCGCCAGTGGAACCGCAACGTGGTGGCCATCGGGCTTTCCGCAGGCTTTCTGGAGCCGCTCGAATCGACCAGCATTCACCTGATCCAGCTTGGCATCGGCTTCCTGATGGACCTGTTTCCGACCCGCGAATGGGATCCGATGCTGGCGCGCGAATACAACCGGCTGATGGATCTGGAATATGAGCGCGTGCGCGATTTCCTGATCCTGCACTATCATGCCACCGAACGCGCCGACACGCCGTTCTGGAACTATGTGCGCACCATGCGCGTGCCCGATTCGCTGGCGGAGCGCATGACCGCCTTCCGCGAGCGCGGGATCGTGGTGAACTATCGCGATGGCATGTTCCTCGATGCGAGCTGGGTGGCGGTCTATGCCGGGCAGGGCATCGTGCCACGCCGCAGCGATCCGCGCGCCGAAGGGTTGAGCGATGCGGGCCTGTTCATCAAGCTGGCATCGCTGCGCGAGGACTATGCGCGCATGGCGGGCGAACTGCCGCAGCAGGCCCGGTTCCTCGAGATGATCGGCGCGCGGATGGACATGCGCGCCCCCGAAGGCGTGGCCTGAGATGGCGGCGTTCGGTTCTGGCGCGTTTGGCGCCCTGCCCCGCTCTGGCCCGGCAGAGCGCGTGGCGATCAGCGGCGGCGGCCTGTGCGGCTGGCTGGCGGCGTGCCTGCTGGCGCGGCATCTGCCGCACTTGCGCATCGTGGTGCATCCCGCGTCCGCCGACGAGGAGACGCGGCCTGACCGCAGCCTTGGCGTGCCGCTGGCCGCCGAAGTGCTGCTGCCGGGCGATCTGGAGCACATTGCGGCGGCGGGCCTGCGCGGCGGCGATCTGATCCGGCACTGCCGGGGCAGCTTCATGCTGGGCACCGCGCTGACAGGATGGCGCGCGGCGGGCGGGCCGGCGTTCGTTCCCTTTGGGGAGATCGGTGCGCCGCTGGGACCGGTGCCTTTTCACCAGATCGTGGCGGCAGCCCGCGCGCGCGGGCACGATGTGAACATGGCCAACTATGCGCTGGGGGCGCTGTGCGCGCAGACCGGACGCTTTGCCCCGCCGCGCAGCGATGATGCCTCGGTGCTCTCGACGCTGAGCTTCGGCCTTGCAGTGGAGAGCGATGCGCTGCGCCGCTTGCTGCGCGATGATGCGCTGGCACACGGGGTGCAGCACGGCGAAGCCGTGGCCGATCCGGCCAGCCTGTGCGCCGCCGCCGATCTGGTGATCGATGCGCGCGGCGCGCCGGAAGCGTGGAGCGAGAACGGGGGCGAGCAAGGGGGCGAGGACTGGAGTGCCCTGATGCCGTTCGATCGGGCGCTGGTGGCCAAGCGCGCCGAACCCGGCACGCCGCCGCCCCCGCCGCCGCCCTATGCCCATCTTTCCGCGCTGGCCGAGGGCTGGCAGGGCTTCGTTCCGCTGGCCGGAGCGATGACCGAGACCCTGGTCTTTGCAGCCGCCGCGCCGCCTGCCGAAGTGACGGGCGCCTTGCCAGAGGCGCACCGCCTTGCGCCCGGACGCAGTGCCGCGGCATGGCAGGGCGCCATCGTGCGCATGGGTGCCGCGGCGCAGCAGCACGATCCGGTGGCGGGACTGCAACTGCATCTGGCGCTGGCAGACGTGGTGCGGCTGATCGCGCTGTTTCCGGCCAATGCGGATTGCGCGGTCGAGGCGGCCGAATACAACCGCCAGTGGCGCGAACGCAGCGACTGCGCGTTCGATTACACCGTGCTGCGGCTGGCCCGCAATGGCGCGAAGGGCGCGGTCTGGGACCGTTTGCGCGCCGCGGCCCTGCCGCACCGCACGGCCTACCGGCATGATCTTTACGCGGCCAACGGGCGCATTGCGCTGCACGATGGCGAAGTGTTCGAAACACCCGGCTGGGTCATGCAGTTCGAGGCGCTGGGCATAAGGCCGCGCAGGCCCGATGCGCTGGCCATGACCGTGCCCGACATGGCGATCACGGCCCACTTCGAGGCGATCCGCAAGGCCATGCTGGCAGGCGTTGCCAAGCTGCCCCCGCACGGGGCGGTGCTGGCCGAGGTCTGCGCATGAGCGAACCCTTGAGGCACCCCTTGCGCCGGATCGTCATTGCCGGTGGCGGCACGGCGGGCTGGATGGCAGCGGCCGCGCTGAGCCGCCTTTGCGCCAATGGCACCACGCGCGTCACGCTGGTGGAGTCCGAGGAAATCGGCACCGTGGGCGTGGGCGAGGCGACGATCCCGCCGATCAAGACCTTCAACGCGATGCTGGGGATTGACGAGGACGCCTTTCTTGCGGCCACGCAGGGCACCTTCAAGCTGGGTATCGCCTTCGAAGGCTGGCACCGCGAGGGCGAAAGCTATCTGCATCCCTTTGGTGCCTATGGCGCGGACATCGAAGGGGTGAAGTTCCACCAGATCTGGCTGAAGCTGCGCGCAATGGGCATTCCCGTGCCGCTGGCCGATTTCAACATGGCCGAAGTGGCCGCGCGCATGGGCCGGTTCGACCGGCCCACGGGCGATCCGCGTTCGGCCCTGTCGCAGCTTGATTATGCCTTTCATTTCGATGCCGGGCTTTATGCCGCATTCCTGCGCCGCCATGCCGAAGCGCGCGGGGTGGAGCGGCTGGAAGGCCGCATCGGCCAGGTGCTGCTGCACGGCGAAACCGGCTTCATCGAGGCGCTGCGGCTGGAAGACGGGCGCCTGATCGACGGCGATCTGTTCATCGACTGCACGGGTTTTCGCGCGCTCCTGATCGAGGGGGCGCTGGGTTCGGGCTTCGAGGACTGGAGCCACTGGCTGCCCTGCGACCGCGCGGTGGCGGTGCCCTGCGCGCGGGCAGGCGGGGCGGCGGGGCCGATCCTGCCCTATACCCGTTCCACCGCGCGGGCTGCGGGCTGGCAGTGGCGCATTCCGTTGCAGCATCGCACCGGCAATGGCATGGTCTATTGCAGCCGCTACTGGTCGGACGACGAGGCGAGTGGCACGCTGCTGGCCAATCTGGATGCCGAGCCGACCGGTGAGCCGCGACTGCTGCGCTTCACCACCGGGATGCGCAAGCAGCCGTGGGTCAAGAACTGCGTGGCGCTGGGGCTGGCCAGCGGTTTCATGGAGCCGCTGGAATCAACCAGCATTCATCTGGTGCAAATCGGCATATCCAAGCTGCTGGCGCTGCTGCCCGACCGCAGCTTTCCCGCGCACGAGCGCGCGGAATACAACCGCCTGACCGCGATCCAGTGGGCGCAGATCCGCGATTTCCTGATCCTGCACTACAAGCAGAACGCAAGGGGTGATGCGGCGTTCTGGCAGGAATGCGCGGCCATGCCCGTGCCCGAAACGCTGGAACGCAAGATCGCGCTGTTTGCCGGCACGGGCCGCCTGTTCCGCTATGACGACGAGCTGTTCACCGATGCCAACTGGACTGCGGTGATGACCGGGCAGGGGATCATCCCCCAGGCCCACGATCCGCTGGCCGATGCGCTTGACGGTGCGGCCCTGCGCGACATGACCGCGCGCATGGCCGATGCCTTTCGCCGCACCGCGCGCGCCATGCCTTTCCACGCCGATTTCATCGCCCGCCACTGCGCGGCCTGAACGTCCCTGCTTCCGGAGCCGGAAATGACCGAAGACAACCGCATTCGCCGCATCGCCATCATCGGTGGGGGAACCGCCGGATGGATGAGCGCGGCGGCCCTCGCCAAGGTGCTTGGCCCTGCCTATGCCCGGATCACGCTGGTGGAATCCGACGAGATCGGAACCGTGGGCGTGGGCGAGGCGACGATCCCGCAGATCGGCGTGTTCAACCGGATGCTGGGCATCGACGAGAACGATTTCGTGCGCCGCACCAAGGGCAGCTTCAAGCTGGGCATCCAGTTCGTGGACTGGCGGCGAAAGGGGCACGCCTATTTCCATCCTTTCGGCAAGTTCGGGCTGGATATGGAGGGTGTATCATTCCACGCCTACTGGCTGCGCCTGCGCGCTGCCGGGCTGGCCGGTCCGATCGAGGACTATACCCTGATGGCCAAGGCGGCCGAGATGGGCAAGTTCATGCGCTCGGTCAATGCGGGCAATTCGCCGCTTTCGGCGATCAGCTATGCCTTTCATTTCGATGCCGGGCTTTATGCCCTGTTTCTGCGCGATCATGCCGAACGGCGCGGCGTGAAACGCATCGAGGGCCGGGTGGTGCAGGTCCACCAGCGCGGCGAGGACGGCTTCATCCGCGCGGTCCAGCTTGAGGACGGCAGCGAGGTGGAAGCCGACCTGTTCATCGACTGCACCGGCTTTCGCGGGTTGCTGATCGAGCAGACGCTGAAGGCAGGCTACACCGACTGGTCGAACTGGTTGCCGTGCAACCGCGCGGTAGCGGTGCCATGCGAGGGCGGGCAGGACATAGCGCCCTTCACCCGTTCCACCGCGCGCGACGCGGGCTGGCAGTGGCGCATCCCGCTTCAGCACCGCATCGGCAATGGTCATGTCTATTGCAGCGATTACATTTCCGACGACGAGGCCGCCGCCACGCTGCTCGCCAATCTCGACGGGGCGCCGCTGGCCGATCCGCGCTTCATCCGCTTCACCACGGGGCACCGCAACAGGTATTGGGACCGCAATGTCGTGGCGATCGGTCTGTCATCGGGTTTCATGGAGCCGCTCGAATCGACGAGCATCCACATGATCCAGTCCGGGATTGCCCATCTGCTGGCCAATTTCCCGGACCGCACCTTCAATCCCGTGGATGCCGAGCGCTACAACCGCGTGATTCGCACCGAGAGCGAGGAAATCCGCGACTTTCTGGTGCTGCACTACAAGGCGACCGAGCGCGACGACACGCCCTTCTGGAACCGTTGCCGCACGATGGCCGTGCCCGACCGGCTGGCCGAGAAGATCCGCGTTTTCGAGAACTCCGGCCGCACCTTCCGCGAGAATGAGGAACTGTTCAATGACACCAGCTGGTTTGCGGTGATGGTGGGGCAGGGGCTGGTGCCGCGCACCTATGATCCGGTGGCGAACGTGCTCGATCTGGAAACCACGCGGGCGCGGCTGGACGAGATCCGCAGCACGGTGGCGGCATCGGCCGATTTCATGCCGCGCCATCGCACTTTCATTGCCCAGCACTGCGCGGCCTGAGCGCCGCGCGCGCCATTACCGCATTGCCCGCGGCAATTTTGGTGATGCAGGCATTGCCAAGTGCGCAATGATCGCTATGGATAGCGCTACCAGTCCGCATCGGGGGTAAGAACGGCGCGCAGCGTCGGACGATTGCGGGCCGGTGCCGTTGCAGCCTTCCGGCCGGGCCGAGGACGCTGCGATGGTCAGGATTCCACAAGACAGAACGCCGGCATGGACGTGGCCGGAAAAGATGCAAGGGACAATCGTGTCAGTCACAGCGCTTGAAGCCGCCGCACAACGCCATGCCGCAACGCAGGATGCCCCCCTTGGTGGCGGGGTGGTTTATCCGTGTCTGCGGGGCAGGCGAGTGATTGTGACGGGGGGTGCGAGCGGGATTGGCGAGGCGATCGTGGCGGG
>NZ_QGHL01000014.1 GCF_003171715.1 Novosphingobium meiothermophilum
GTGCCGCCGACATCGAGGGTGAGGATGTTGCGGATGCCCGCGTTGCGCCCCACCCAGATCGCGCCCGTCACCCCGCCCGCCGGGCCAGACATGAGGATGTTGACCGGGTGCTCCTCGGCCTTCTCGGCGCTCATCAATCCGCCGTCGGAGCGCAGCAGCGAAAGCTTGCCGTTCATGCCCGCTTCGGCAAGGCGCGAGCGCAGGTTCGAGACATACTTGCCCACGACCGGGCGCACGGCGGCATTGGCCACGGTGGTGAGGGTGCGTTCATACTCCTGCATTTCCGGCAGGACTTCGTGGCTGAGCGAGACCGGAACGCCCGGCATGATTTCGGCGACAAGTTCGCCCACACGCCGTTCGTGCGCGCCGTTGGCATAGGCATTGATGAGGCTGACGGTGATCGCTTCCACACCGTTGGCCTTGAGCACCGAAATCTGGGTGCGGATATCGGCATCGTCGATCGGGCGGATCTCCTTGCCTTCGGCACTGATCCGGCCCCTGATCGTGACCGTATCCTCAAGGGCGGCCAGCGGCTGCGGCTTGGGCCAGACGATCCATCCGGCAAGCCCGCCCGGCACGAAACTGCGGGCAATCTGCATGATGTGCCGGTAGCCTTCTGTGGTGACGAGGCCGACGCGCGCGCCCTTGCCTTCGAGCACGGCATTGGTGGCAACCGTGGTGCCGTGCAGGAAATAGTCGATATCGCCCGGCGTGATCCCGGCTTTCTCGCAGATCGCGCTCACGCCGTTCAGGATGCCTTCCGAACTGTCGTGCGGGGTGGATGGCGTCTTGTGCCGCCAGAATGTGCTGCTCGCGGTATCGAACAGCAGGAGATCGGTGAAAGTGCCGCCGACATCGACGCCAAGGCGATAGCCCATTGTTCGGTTACTCCTGGACAGATTTCGGAAATGCAGGTGCCTGGGCCACCATTGCAGGAAGCTTGCGGTCCATCACGCCGGACAGCCAGCGGTTGGCCTCGATCAGTTGCGCAAGGTCCATGCCGGTGTCCACGCCTGCGCGGTGCAGCATATAGACCACGTCCTCGCTGGCGACGTTGCCGGCGGCGCCCGGCGCAAAAGGACAGCCGCCAAGGCCGCCGAGCGCAGCGTCCACAACGCTCGCGCCCGCTTCGATCGCCGCCCAGACATTGGCGTTGCCCGTGCCGCGCGTGTTGTGGAAATGAACCCGCACCGGCAGAGGGGCAATGGCCTGCACCACGCGCTTCACAAGGCGGGACACGTGCGCCGGATCGGCCACACCGATGGTGTCGGCCAGCGCGATTTCGGCCGGATCGGCCTTGGCAAGCGCGGCTGCCATGGCGACCACGCGGTCTTCGCTCACCTCGCCTTCGAACGGGCAGCCGAACGAAGCGCCGATCGTGACCTGCCCCTTCAGCCCGGCCGCCTTTGCCATGGCGATGATGCTGCTGGCCGCCGTCAGCGATTCGTCGCTGGTCTGCGCCTGATTGGCAATGGCAAAGCCGTCGGTCGAGACACACACGGCGCCGAGTTCATGCAGGCGCCCGGTGGCAATCGCCCGCTCCGCCCCCTTCGCATTCATCACCAGCCCGATGTAGCTGACCCCGGCCGCATCGGGCAGCCCGGCGCAAACCGCTTCGGCATCGGCCATCTGCGGCACGCGCTTGGGATTGACGAAGCTCGTCACTTCGATGCGCCGCGCGCCCGCGGCAATGCTGCGGCGGATCAACTCCAGCTTGTCGGCTGTCGAGACGAGCGTCTTTTCATTCTGCAGCCCGTCGCGCGGGCCAACTTCGACGAAGCCGATCCTGCGCCCGCTCATGCCGCGGGTCCGACATGGCTGGGGTCTTCGGGAAAGGGGTGGCGCGCCGGTATCATCGCTCTCGCTTTTCGTTTCAGATGCAAAATCGGATCGTATGCAAAATTACTGTGTGACCAATGGCCAACACCCTGAAACCTGCCCATAGGTGCAGGAATCTTCGTGCCTTGACCAATCGAGTTTGTATACAATAAGCTGCCTCTACGACAAGCAGGCGTCAAGAGGGGGGTGAAAGCCCGAACGCCTGCCGGGTTTGTGATGTGCATCTTTGAAAAGGGTATCCGGTGAGTTCGCGCGGGATGCGCCGCCGCTGCCGGATCGAAAGGGAGGTTTGAGAATGCGTGCCACCCGTCTTCTGTTGAACACCGCCGTGCTTGGTCTGCTGGCAGCCAGTGCTGCGCCTGCCTTTGCGCAGGAAGCCCCGCAGGATGCGACGGGCGCCGATGAAGCCGGCGATGCGATCATCGTCACCGCCCGCCGCCAGAACGAGCGGTTGCAGGATGTCCCGGCCTCGGTTTCGGTGCTGACGGCCAGCGCGCTCCAGAATACCGGTGCGGTCAAGGCCGAGGACTTCACCCAGCTCACCCCCGGCGTGACGATCGTGACCGGCACCGCCGAAGCAGGTGACACGCAGATCAACATCCGCGGGATCAACGGCGCGCGCGATGCCGAAAGTTCGGTGGCGCTGGTGGTGGACGGCATCCTCAAGACCAATACCGCCCAGCTCAACCAGCCGCAGGGCACGCTGACCCAGGTTGAAATCCTGAAAGGTCCGCAGGGCGCGCTTTATGGCCGCAATGCTGCGGCAGGCGCCATCGTGCTGCAAACGCAGAAGCCCACCGAAACCCTCAGCGGCGGGCTTCGCGCCAGCTATGCCAACGAGAACACGGTCGAGGCGACCGGCTACATCGCCGGGCCGATTGCCGAAAATGTCGGCTTCGTGCTTTCGGGATACTATTTCCAGACCGATGGCTGGTGGCGCAATGCGTTTCTGGGCAATTCCAAGACGGTCGACGACAAGAAGAACTGGTCGGTCGATGGCCGCCTGATGTTCGGACAGGGCACGGCCACGCAGGTTGACGTGAAGGCCCGCTATGCCGAGTTCAGCGGCGCCTCGCTGCCGTTCAATGCCTCGTTCCACCTCCCGCTGTTCGCGGCCGTGAACCCGGCCTTCTACGAGGACGTGAACAAGCACCAGTTCAACTTCTACAACAACATCCGCGCCACCAACGACCAGAAGAGCTTCGATGCCTCGATCAAGCTCGATCACGAGTTCGGCAATGGCATGAAGGTGGCGGCCTGGGCGCTCTATTCCGACGTCAAGCAGGATCTGGTGGCCGACGGCACTTCGGCCGATTTCGCGCGCTTCATCAGCAATGCCGATCCGGCCGTGAACTCCTCGGTGGCAAGCTGCTTCTCCAGCACGGCAGCGCTCACGGGCTATCCGGTCAACCAGCCGGGCTTCATCGGCCAGATTCCGGTGCCCTTCATCTTTGCGCCCGCCAACGGTTCCACCTTCGGCCCATACAGCCCGACGACCTGCGACGGCACGCAATACCAGCTGCGCGAACAG
Organism: Novosphingobium meiothermophilum; assembly: GCF_003171715.1. Taxonomy (GTDB): domain Bacteria; phylum Pseudomonadota; class Alphaproteobacteria; order Sphingomonadales; family Sphingomonadaceae; genus Novosphingobium; species Novosphingobium meiothermophilum. Next base: position 3,371 of record NZ_QGHL01000014.1, read on the forward strand.
GAAGACATCAGCGCCGAACTGCGCCTGCTGTCGAACGATGACGGCCCGCTGACCTGGCAGCTTGGCGCCTACTTCCTGCACATCAACCGCAAGACCGGGGTCAGCCTTGGCGCCGATACCGGGCAGGGCGTGATCAAGCAGCTCTACAACGCGCCCAACTCGGCCAATCCCACCTCGCTGCTGCTGGCCGACAAGTTCCGCACCAATGTCTATGCTGCGTTCGGCGCGGCGGAATGGAAGCCGTCGGAACAGTTCACCGCCGGGTTGGCACTGCGCTATGACATCGAGGACCGCGCTGCCAATTCGCTGGTGCCCAACGTGCTTGATCCGTTCACCGGCGGGCCGATCAACCCCGGCCTGGCCTTCGGCGCGTTCCAGCCGCAGAACGCCACGTTCAAGCAGCTTCAGCCCAAGGTCACGCTGAGCTATCGGCCGATGCCGACACTCAACCTCTATGCCAACTGGGGCATCGGGTTCAAATCGGGCGGGTTCAACAACCAGGGCTCGTCCGCCGTGGTGAACCAGAACTTCAACCAGTTCATCAATGCCGGCGTCACCATTGACGATCAGTATCGCAAGGAGCGGTCGAGCGCGTTCGAGGGCGGCGTGAAGGGCGAGCTGTGGGATGGCCGCATCACCTTCGATCTTGCCGGATATTACACCCGCGTCACCGATATGCAGTTCTTCGAGTTCTTCGTTGGCGGCTTCGGCCTGCTGCGCGTCGTCTCGAACATCGACCGCGTGGACATCAAGGGCGCGGAACTGAACCTTTCCGGCAAGATCATCGATGGCTGGAAGGTCTTCGGCTCGTTCAACGTGACCGACAGCGAGATCAAGAAGAACCGTTCGCGGCCCTATACGGTGGGCAACAAGTCGCCCTATACGGCGGACTGGACGATCAACCTCGGCACCGAGATCAACGCGCCGCTGAGCGACAGCGCCAAGCTGCTCCTGCGCGCCGACTATCGCATCACCGGGCCGACGTGGTTCCATTCGGTGCAGGATCAGGAGCGCCCGACGCTGTTTACCGGCCTGCTTCCGATTTCGGCGCTGGCGCTGCCCGGCTTCGTCGGGAATGCGCGCTATGACGTGGCGCAGCGTGATGCCTTCGGCGTCCTGAATCTGCGCGCGGGGATCAACATGGACCGCTATCGCATTGCCGTCTTTGCCGACAACCTGCTGGACCGGCGCTATGTGTCCGAAGTGATTCCGGCGATCGAATTTGGCGGATCGTTCATCACTCCCGGCGCGCGCCGCCTGATCGGGGTTGAAGTGGGCGCTACATTCTGATGAGGCCCGACAGAAGAAGGCCAGCCTGAAAAGGCCCGGCTCAAAAGGCCCGCAGGCAAGGGCAGGTTGACCGGCCTGTCCTTGCCCGCATGACGCAGGAGCTGACGTGTCCAAAGCCTCGCAGGAAGCCTATCGCAAGATCCGCGCAGGCATTCTTTCAGGCCATTTTCCGGCAGGCCAGTTCGTGCCGGAAGACGAGTTCGCGCAATATTGCGGCCTTTCGCGCACCCCGGTGCGCGAGGCGATTGCCGAACTTGTGGCGGAGATGCTGCTCCAGCGCTCCGACACGAACCGGGTTTTCGTGCCTGTCTGGTCGGACGATGACGACGAAGAGCTGTTCACCTTGCGCGCCATGCTGGAAAGCCATTGCGCCTCGCGCGCAGCAAGGCTCATCACCGACGATCAGATCGCCCGTTTGCGCGCGCACTGTGATTTCATAGACCGCGCAATTGCCGCGCCCGGCGGCCCTGATGTTTCCGGTTTTGTCGAAGGCAACCGCCATTTTCATGACGTGATCCTTGCCGCCGCACAGTCGGAGCGGCTGGCGCAACTGATGAAGTTCGTCGTCAGCCAGATCGTGGTGCACCGCACTGCCGAGCAGTATTCGCGGGCGGACATGGAGCAGAGCCAGCGTGACCATCGCGATCTGGTGAGCGCCTTCGAGTTGCACGACGCAGACTGGGCTCGCGCCGTTGCCAACACGCACATTCGCCGCGCGGCCAGCGTCTATCGCGCGATGCGGCAGGGCGCAGAGGCGCCTCAGGCTTAGGCCGCCGGGGGTTTCAGGCGGTATTCCTCGACTGGCACGCCGCCGATCACATGTTCCTGAAGGATGCGTTCCAGCACTGCCGGTGTGCAGGAATGATACCAGACATTGTCGGGATAGACGACCGCTACCGGCCCGGCGATGCAAACTCTCAGGCAGCCCACCTTGTTGCGCAGGATGCCTTGCGCTCCGCCCAGCTTGAGTTCGCCCATGCGGCGTTTGAGGTAGTTCCACGCCTCGTCGCCCACGCTGCGCGGCGCGCATTTGTCCTTTTCGGGGCCAGCGCAGAGCAGGATGTGCCGCTGCGGATTGAACCCGCCCAGCTTTTCAAGCGCGGCTTCCGCCTGCCGGATGTCTTCGGGCGATGCAGTCACGCCACTGGTCCCTGCAAGGGCAACGCCGGGCGGCGCGGCTTCAACCGCGCTTGCCCGCAATCCGGGCGATTTCGGCGGCGACCATGCGTTCGACCATGGCCGGCAGATTGCGGTCCAGCCAATCGGCCAGCATCGGCCTCAAGAGATCGCGCACCAGCCCCTCCAGCGAGGTTTCGCCAGAGCGAACGATCTGCGGTGCAGCGCCCGGCTGGGCCAGCATGGAGAGCGCCGCGAGCGATTCGCGCATGGCGGTGGCGGCAGTATCGGCGATAAGGCCGCCGTCTTCCTCGTCCGCATCGGCGGTTTCGGTCAGTTCGAGAACGTCGGCACGCGGCACGGGGCGGGCTTCAGCGACGGGGCCAGGCCGGGACCGCGCGGCCAGATCGGCCCGGCTGTCACGCGCGATCACCTTCTTGATCGATTCGAGGATTTCCTCGACAGACGGTTCACCGGCCTGACGCATTGCACACTTGCCCCTCTAGCTTCCCTGTTGCCGCCAATCCTTCTGCGACGTGCCGCGCGGCCTGTCTCAGCGCATCGGTGCAGGCGCGATTGTCGCATCCTGCGCGGGCGTGTCAACGGTGCGCGTGGACACGGCCTTCGGCTGGGGATCGCTGTCCCAGTCCCAGATGCGGTGGCGCACGCGCTCGTAGTTTTCCTGCGGATCGTAGAGCGTGCCGCCATCAAGGCCCAGATCGTCGGCATCCGCCTTGCCCATGGCCGCCAGCAGGTTGAAGCCCGCGACATAGGCATTGCGCCGCGCCGCCACGAGCTGCACCTGCGCCCGCAGGAGTTCCTGCTCGGCATCGAGAATGTTGAGGATGGTTCGGTTGCCCACGGTGTTTTCGGCGCGCACTCCTTCGAGGCTGAGTGCGGCGGCATCGACCGCTGTCTGGTTCATGGCGATGATTTCGTTCGCGGCCTTCCACGATGCGAAGGCCGAACGGACCGCAGCGATGACCTGCCGCTCAACCCCGATTTCCTGTTCGAGCGAGGCTGATTCGCGCGCCTGGGCCTGGCGGGTCTGGGCCGCGGGGCCACCACCCTGGAACAGCGGCACGCGCACGTTCACGCCCGCCTGGGCAGTGGTGATGCCTTGCCGCAGCACTTGCCCGGAGCCTTGAAAGCTGCCCTGAAACGCCTGATAGCTGGTGCTGGAGGACAGCGACACCGTGGGCTTTGCGGCTGCTTCGGCCACTTTCACGTCGAACCCGGCCGCCTTGCTGCGTTCGCGTGCGGCAATCAGATCGGGGTTGTTCTCAAGCGCAAAGTCCACCGCAGCGTCAGGCGTATCGGGCAGGCCCGGCAGGGGCGGGGGCGGCGCAAGGTTTGTCGGCGCCTTGCCGACGATCTGGATGAAGCGTTCTCGGCTGGCAACAAGGTTGACCTCGGCATTGCGCAATTCGCCCTTCGCCAGCGCAAGGCGCGAATTGGACTGCGCAACGTCGGTGCGCGTCACGTCGCCGATCTCGAAGCGGTCGCTCGTCGCCTTGAGGTTCACTTCAAGCACGCCGACATTGTTGCGGTTGAGTTCCACGATCGCGCTGTCGCGGATCACGTCCATGTAGGCGGCGACGACATCGCTGAACACGCCCGATTCGGTGGCGCGCAGGTCTTCCTGTCCGGCTTCGACGCGGGTCTTGGCGGCGCGCAGGGCGTTCTTGACCGACCCGCCCGAATAGATCGGCAGGCCAAGGCTGACGTCCACGTTCGCCGACCAGTCTGCCACGAGGAACGAGGCAGTATTGGGCTTGAGGATCTTGGTATAGTTCGCCTGCCCATTGAGGCTGGGCAGGGCGCGTGCGCGGGCGATCGGCACGCCTTCATCGGTGGCGCGCTGGTTGGCGCGGGCAGCCTGAAGGGTGGGATTGGAATTGTATGCGCTGACAAGCGCGTCGCGCAGATCGTCTGCACGGGCGGCGCCGATGACAAGCGGGGAGGCCGCAACCGTGGCGGCGCTGGCCGCCAGCAGCAGACGCAGCGCCATGGTCCGGGTCATGGGTATCAGAAGCTCCAGGTCTTGGGCGCGGCGTATTCGGGCAGCACCGCGAAATCGGCATCGGCAAGCGCTGTGGCCACCACCCTGCCTGCGGCCTTGCGGGCAAGGGCGAGCCGGGTGACACCGCGGTCAACGATGCCGCAGACGATGCGGCCATCATCGGCCAGCAGGGCCGCAAGCGCATCGGGCAGGACTTCTGCTGCCCCGTCGATCAGGATCAGCGAATAGGGACCGCCCTTGGCATCGGCGAGGCTGTCGGCGCGGACCGTGGTGCCGGCCAGTTGCTCGGCAAGCGCGGCGAGATAGCCGTTGGGCGAGAGCACGAGCACCGAATCGGCAGTGGTCGGCACTGCTGCTTCCAGCATCTGGCCATATGTGAGCGCAGGCGAGAGCACCTTGCCCTCTCCCAGCGGAACCGCCCGGTCCATGTAGGCCACAGCGCGGCGTTCTGCGGGGACGAAATCCTCGCGCGGGACGGCCGCGAAGGCGGCAAGAATGGCAGGCGAATTGACGCCGCTCACGCGGAGCTGGCTGTCGATCATCGCGCGGCGGGCAACCTGAAAGTCTGCGGCCGAACTGTCTGCGGCAGCGTTGTTTGCAGCAGCCGGGCGATCTTCAACCACGGTCATTCGAACCCTCATCTTCGCTAGACGGACGCGCAAGACCCCGTGCGGGGCCGCGTTCCCAGGTGATCCAATGGCAGGAGCCTGTAGATTATCGATGTGCCCTTTCCAAGGGATTTGGCCAAGGGATTTGCATGTCGCTCGTCGAAGCGTAAGGGGCGTTTGCAGTTTCTTGGGCTTTGAAGGAAATCCTAAAATGGCCGAAATGGTGACGATCAAGGAAGCCGACCTGATCGAGAGCGTGGCGGATGCGCTGCAATACATCAGCTACTTCCACCCGATGGACTATATCCGTGCCCTGGGCGCAGCCTATGAGGCCGAGCAGGGACCGGCGGCCAAGGACGCCATCGCGCAGATCCTCACCAACAGCCGGATGTGCGCCGAAGGCCACCGTCCGATCTGCCAGGATACCGGCATCGTCAACGTGTTCATCAAGTGGGGGCAGGACTGCCGCCTTGAATCCGACCTTTCCCTGCAGGACGTGGTCGATGAAGGCGTGCGCCGCGCCTATCTGAACCCCGACAACAAGCTGCGCGCATCGGTTCTGGCCGACCCGGCCTTCACGCGCCGGAACACTCGCGACAACACGCCCTGCGTCCTGCACGTGGAGATGGTCAAGGGCAACAAGGTCGTCGTCGACGTGGCCGCCAAGGGCGGCGGCAGCGAGAACAAGTCGAAGTTCAAGATGATGAATCCCAGCGATTCGATCGTGGACTGGGTGATCGAGATGCTCCCGCAGATGGGCGCGGGCTGGTGCCCGCCGGGAATGCTCGGCATCGGTATCGGCGGCACCGCCGAACACTGCGTGCTCCTTGCCAAGAAGGCGCTGATGGAGCCGATCGACATGGCCCAGCTCAAGCAGCGCGGGCCACAGAACGACATCGAGAAACTGCGCATCGAGATTTTCGACAAGGTCAACGCGCTGGGTATCGGTGCGCAGGGCCTGGGCGGCCTTTCGACGATCCTTGACGTGAAGATCATGGATGCACCCTGCCATGCCGCGGGCAAGCCGGTGGCGATGATTCCCAACTGCGCGGCCACGCGCCACGCGCACTTCGTGCTCGACGGTTCGGGGCCGACCTATCTCGAACGCCCGAACCTTGATGAATGGCCCAAGGTCCACTGGGCGCCGGATTCGGCGGCAAAGCGGGTCAACCTCGATACGCTGACGGCCGAGGAAGTGCAGAGCTGGAAGCAGGGCGATCGTCTGCTGCTCAACGGGCGGATGCTGACGGGCCGCGATGCCGCGCACAAGCGCATTCAGGACATGCTGGCCAAGGGTGAGCCGCTGCCGGTCGATTTCCGGGGTCGGGTGATCTACTACGTCGGCCCGGTCGATCCGGTGCGCGATGAAGTGGTTGGTCCGGCCGGCCCGACCACCGCGACGCGCATGGACAAGTTCATGGACATGATGCTGGAGCAGGGCCTCCTAGCCTGCGTGGGCAAGGCCGAACGCGGCCCGGCTGCCACACAGTCCATCGCCAACCACAAGAGCGCCTATCTGATGGCGGTGGGCGGCGCGGCCTATCTGGTGGCCCGCGCGATCAAGCAGTCGAGGGTTGTCGGCTTCGAGGATCTGGGCATGGAGGCCATCTACGAGTTCACCGTAGAGGACATGCCCGTGACGGTGGCGGTCGACAGCGAAGGGCGCAATGTCCACCAGCTTGCCCCGCTGGTATGGAAGAAGAAGATTGCCGAGGAAGGCCTGCTGCCAGCCTAACCTTTCGCTTCGATGAACGGCATGTTCCGCCCGACCGCCGTCATGGTGTGTCGGGCGGAATGGCATTAGGCTCATACCCGCAATGAGCGCAGCATTCGATCCCGCCAACCCGCGCGTGCCTGCCCGGCAGGTTATCCTTTCGGCAGCGGCCCTGTGGCTGTGCTATTTCCTGCTGGTCACGGTGCGCGGGCTGGTAGTGGACCTGGGCGATTTTGCCGATCTCCTGTGGCGGAGGGGGCTGGTAAGCGTGGCCGGTATCGTGGTTACGGTGGCCTGCTGGCCGCTGCTGCGGCGCTTCGATGGCCGTGCGCTGTCAGTGCGGGTGGCGGCGGCGCTGGTGATCATGCTGCCTGCCGCGCTGGCCCTTGCGGCGATCAACCAGTGGGCCTTCGCGCCAGTGGAACAGCGCCTTCTGGAAAAGCTGGCCGAAGAGGAGACGAGGCTGCGGCAGGATGCACCTGCACTGCCTTCCCTGCCTGCGCCCCCGACCGCACCTTCTCCGAAGGCTGCGCCTTCATCGCAGGTTCTGGTCATCGGCAAGGAAGGCCGGGGCGCCGTGAGCATTCGCCGCGATACCGCCGGGAACATGATGATCGACGTGCTGGACGAGGGCCTTGGCCCGTTGCCTACCCCGTCTGCGCCCCTGCCACCGGTGCCGCCGTCCGGCAGCGCAGCGGATGCGGCCAGACCGGTGCCAGCGACGCCGGCAGTTTCGGTGATCCGCAAGCTGGCCGAGAAGGAAGGGCTGTGGCGGCAGCTTACCGATGTGGCGCTGGGCCGCTATTTCCTGCTGATCGCGTGGGCCGCGCTCTACCTTGCGCTGGGCAACGGCGAACAGTTGCGCGCCGCCGAATACCGAGAGGGCGAATATCGCCGGGCGGCGAAGGCGGCGGAACTGCGTTCGCTGCGCTATCAGGTCAACCCGCACTTCCTGTTCAACGCGCTCAATTCGCTCTCGGCGCTGGTCATGGTGGGCCGGGCAGAGCAGGCCGAGCGCATGATCCAGTCGTTGTCACGTTTCTACCGGCACAGTCTGGCGGGCGATCCCACGGCCGATGTCCCGCTTGAGGACGAAATCGCGCTTCAGCGGCACTATCTGGAAATCGAGGCCGTGCGCTTTCCGGAGCGGCTGGTCTGCGAGTTCGATGTGCCCGCCCCGCTGTTGAGCGCCTGTGTGCCCGGCATGATCCTCCAGCCGCTGGTGGAGAACTCGATCAAGTATGGCGTTTCGGCAACGACCCGTCCGGTCACGATCCGCATTTCTGCGCGCGAGGCCGGAGGATTTCTGGTGCTGAGCGTGGCGGATGACGGTCCGGGCGCCGCAGCTGTCGCAGCGCCGGGCCGGGATGCGGCGACAATCGACAGCACCGGCATCGGTCTCGCCAACGTGAGGAGCCGCCTTGCCGCGCGCTTTGGCGAAGGCGTCGGCCGGGTGGAAAGCGGCGCTCTGCCAGCAGGCGGTTATGCCACGGTGCTGACCATGCCGCTGGTGCGCAACGAATGCTGATGGGGAGCTGATGTGCGGACGCTGATTGTCGATGACGAACCCCTGGCGGTGGAGCGGATGCAGATCCTGTGCGCGCGCATACCCGCGTTGCAGGTGGCGGGCACCGCCACTGATGGCGCTGCGGCGCTTCGCCTGATCGAGGCGCTGGCCCCCGATCTCGTGCTGCTCGATATCACCATGCCGGAAGTGGACGGCCTCGGTGTGGCGCGGGCGCTTTCGGGCAAGGAGCATCGCCCCGCCGTGGTCTTCGTGACCGCGCATGATGACTTCGCGGTCGAGGCCTTCGATTGCGAGGCGGTGGACTATGTCCTGAAGCCCGTGGCGCAGGACCGGCTGGAACGGGCGGTGGAGCGCGCGCAGACGCGGCGCGGCGCAGCGCCGGCCGTTTCGCTCGAACCGGAAAAGCCGCATAGCGAATGGATAGAGGAGTTCTGGGTGCCGCACCGTTCGGAGCTGATCCGGGTGGCAGCCAGCGATCTTGAACGCATCGATGCCGAGCGCGACTATGTGCGCCTGCACGTAGGCCACCAGAACGGGCAGGGCCGTTCCTACCTCATGCTGCACACCATTGCCGGGCTGGAGGCGCGTCTTGATCCGGAGCGCTTCATCCGGCTGCACCGGTCCACCATCGTGCGGCGCGATCGTATCGCAGGGCTGCGCCACGACGGGCTTGGCGTCTGGTCGGCCGAACTGGCCGATGGCACGGTGCAGCGCATCGGCCGGACCTATCTGGCCAAGGTCAAGGCAATGGCGGGCCGCTGAGCAGCACACCTTTTCTCTGCCGAGCTTCAGCCCTTGTAGAGCGCGTCGATCCTAGCGCCATAGCGTTCGCGGATCTTGTGGCGGCGGATCTTCATGCTGGGCGTCATCTCGCCGTTCTCGATGGTGAAGGCCTCGTCCGCGAAGGTGAACTGGCGCACCCTTTCGATCACCGAAAGATCCTTGTTCACCCGGTCCACCGCGGCGCGCACGGCATTGCGGAAGGCTGGCAGATCCTGCAGCGCCTTCATGTCGAAGGCTTCACCCTGCGCACGCGCCCATTCCAGCGCCCATTCCGCATCGGGCACGATCAGCCCGACGATGTAGGGGCGCTTGTCGCCTGAGACCATGGCCTGCGCGATCTCCGGCTGGAGCGTCAGCATGCCCTCGATCCGCTGCGGCGAGACATTGTCGCCCTTGTCATTGACGATCATGTCCTTTTTGCGGTCGGTGATGACGATGCGGCCCTTTGCGTCGAGATGGCCGATGTCGCCAGTGTGCAGCCAGCCTGCGTTCGGCCCTTCGCGCGGGATGGCGCGCAGGGTTTCGGCCTCGTTCTGCCAGTAGCCGTGCATCACCAGTTCGCCGCGCACGAGGATCTCGCCGTCATCGGCGATCTTTACCTCCACACCTTCCATCGGCGGGCCGACGGTATCCATCTTCAGGCCGACCTTGGGCCGGTTGCACGAGATCACGGGGCCAGCCTCGGTCTGGCCATAGCCCTGGAGCATGGTCAGGCCCATGGCATCGAAGAACACCCCCACATCGGGATTGAGCGGTGCGCCGCCCGATACCATCGCCTTGATCCGGCCGCCGAAGCGGGTGCGGATCTTGGGGCGCAGGGTGCGTTCGAGGATGAGATTCATTGGCGCATCGATCAGCCGCCCGCGTCCGGCCGCCTTGCGCGTGCCGATGGCCAGCGCCCGGTCCATAAGGTAGTTGGCGACCTTGCCCTGCTTTTCCACCTGCTTCATGATGCGCGTGCGCAGCACCTCGAACAGGCGCGGCACCACAACCATGATGGTCGGGCGCACTTCCTCGATGTTCGAGGCCAGCTTCTCCAGCCCTTCGGCATAGAAGATCTGCGCGCCCATGCCGATCGGCAGGAACTGGCCGCCGGTATGTTCATAAGCGTGGGACAGCGGCAGGAACGAGAGGAACACCTCTTCGCCCCAGCCGAAATCGTTGGCGAGGATTTCCGCCGCGCCAGCCACGTTGCACAGGATCGATCCATGGTGCAGGCGCACCCCGCGCGGGCTGCCGCCGGTGCCGCTGGTGTAGATGATGCAGGCCAGATCGTCCCGCCCGATTGCGGCGATCCGCGCATCCACCGTGCGCCGCGCCGCCGCGCCATCGCCGCCCGCCCCGTCCCTTGAGATCAGCGCCGACCAGTCGTGGAACGAAAGCTTGCCCGCCTGCATCTGGCGCAGCGGCTCCATGCCGATCACGTGTTCCACCCCCGGCGCGGCCAGCGCAGCGGGCAGAAGCGGCTGCGAAAGTCTGGCCGTGGAGACGATCACCGCCCGCGCGCCGGAGTTTTCGAGGATGTGCAGATGATCGCGTTCGGTGTTGGTCACATAGGTCGGGACCGTGACCAGTCCTGCCGCCATGATCGCGTGATCGGCGATGCACCATTCAGGCCGGTTTTCCGAGACCAGCGCCACACGGTCGCCGGGATTGAGGCCAAGCCCGCGCAGCGCCTCGGCCAGAACGCAGACCTGCCGTGCCGCTTCGGCCCAGCTTATGGCCTGCCACTGACCGTTCTGCTTGGCCGAGAGGAATGGCGCATCCCCGCGCGCATCCGCGCGATCAAGGAACATCGCCACCAGATTGGGGAAACCTGCGAAATCGGAAAGCTGCACGTGTGATTCCTCGCCCCCGGCCCTTGGCGGGCCGCGTTATCATCAGGCGCGTGAACCTAGTGGGCCGCTGCCCTTACGGCAACATGTGTCGCAAGGGCAGTTCAGCACAATCAGGGCGCAACGGCCGCACCCTCGCTGCGCGGGTCGGCCGCCCCGCGCCAGCGCCCGCCCACCAGTTCGATGGCATTGGCCTTGAACGAGGGGGAACGGGCCGTGACCTGCGCGTGGCCCAGTGCCTGAAGCGCGGGAATCATGGCTTCGAGGCTGGTGCCCTGCTCCACGAAGACAGCATTGCCGCCGGGGGCATAGATCACCGGAAGGGCGATGGCATCGCGCGCGGAAAGGCCCCAGTCGATCACGCCGATGATGGCCTTGGCCACCTGCGCGGGAATGGTTGTGCCGCCCGCCGCGCCGATGGCAAGCCGCAGCCGTCCGTCAGGCCCGTAGATCAGCGTGGGCGCCATCGAACTGCGCGGGCGCTTGCCGCCTTCGACGCGGTTGGCGGTGGGCTTGCCGTTGCGGTCGGGCACGATGTTGAAATCGGTCAGCTCGTTGTTGAGGAAATAGCCGCCCACCATCAGTCCCGAACCGAAAGGCCCTTCGATGGTGGAGGTATAGCTGGCAGCATTGCCCCAGCGGTCCACCGCGACGAAATGGGTGGTGCCATGCTCTTCCTGCGGAGCGGGGCGCGCAAAGGCGAGCGTGGCGCCGGGCGGGGTGCCCGCTGTGACCGAGGGCAGGGCGCGTTGCGCCGAGATCAGGGCCGAACGCTGTGCCAGATAGGCCGGATCGGTGAGGCCCCTGACCGGCACCTGCACGAAATCGGCATCGGCCAGATACTGTTCGCGGTCGGCATAGGCGAGGCGCTGCGATTCGGCGATGAGATGCCACGATGTAACGCTGGCCGGGCCAAGCGCCTTCATGTCGAAGCGTTCAAGCTGCTTGAGAATCGCGAAAACGGTGGTGGCCCCGGAACTGGGCGGCCCCATGCCGCAGATCCTGTGTGCGCGGTATTCGCCGCAAACCGCCGGGCGCCTCACCGCGCGATAGGCAGCAAGATCGGCCGTGGTCATGGGCGCGGGATTGCGCGGCGCGGTGCCGACCTTGGCGGCAAGGTTCGTTGCGTTCTCGCCGGTATAGAAACTGTCGGCACCGCGCGCGGCAATGCTCTCCAGCGTGGCTGCCAGCGCGGGGTTGCGCACCACGGTGCCTACGGGAAGCGGCTCGCCGTCGGCGCCGTAGAACAGCGCGCGTGCCGCCGGATCGAAGGCGCCTGTGCGGTTTGCCGCGCGCAGGATGGTTTGCAGGCGCGGCGTTATGGCAAAGCCGTCGCGCGCCAGGCGAATGGCGGGCTGGAACAGGGTGCGCCATGAAAGGCGGCCCTTTTCGTTGTGCGCCATTGCCGCCAGCCTGAGATTGCCGGGCACGCCCACGCTTTTTCCGCCGATCACGGTATCAGGCCAGACCAGCGGCTTCCCATCCACATGAAACCACAGCGGATGGGCCGCGGCAGGTGCAGTCTCGCGTCCGTCGATGGTCTCGACCGCGCCCGCCGCATCGCCCAGAACGAGGAAGCCCCCGCCGCCAATGCCAGAGCTTTGCGGCTCCACCACGGTCAGCGCCAGCATCGTGGCGATTGCAGCATCGGTGGCGCTGCCGCCAAGGCGCAGAATCTGCGCGCCCGCTTCGGCGGCGCGGGGGTCGGCGGCGGATACCAGCCCCGGACCATCAAGCGGCACGCCATCGCGCGCATCGGCAACCGGGGTGGCGCGCGGCGGCGCGATTGCGGCATCGGGCGGGGGAACGCAGGCCCCGGCAAGCAGGGCAAGCGATAGCGGCAGCAGGTGAAGCGGTTGGATCAGGGTCATGCAGGCAGTGCTATTCGCTGCCGACCGCCTCGGCAATGGATGTCAGCCCTGCTTCGCGCACCTTTGTTTCAAGCCCCTTGACGATCCGGCGCGCCAGCCCCGGTCCTTCATAGACCATCGCGCTGTAGATCTGGATCAGGCTGGCCCCGGCGCGGATGCGCGCCCAGGCGTCTTCCGTCGATGCGATTCCACCCACCCCGATCAGCGGAATGGCGCCGCCGCTCGCCTTGCGGAAATCGCGCAGCCGCTGGAGCGCCAGATCGCGCAAGGGGGCGCCTGAAAGCCCTCCGGCCTGTCCGGCATGAACCGAGCGCAGCGGCGGGCGCGTGATCGTGGTGTTCGAGACGATCAGCGCGGCAAGCTGCCGTTCCAGCGCGATGCGGCAGATCGCATCGATATCGGCCGGCTCCAGATCGGGCGCTAGCTTGAGGAAGATCGGCACGGCAATGTTGCCGCGCGCCTCGATCACCGCATCGAGCAGCGCCGCCAGCGCGCCTTCATCCTGAAGCGCGCGCAGGCCGGGCGTGTTGGGCGAGGAGATATTGACCGTGAGATAGGATGCCAGCGGCGCCATCAGCCGGGTCATCTGCGCATAATCGGCGATGCGGTCGGCCGAATCCTTGTTGGCGCCGATATTGACGCCGACAATGCCGGGCAGGCCGTTTGTGCCGGTTTCCCGCCTGCGGATCAGGCGATTGGTGACAGCCTGCGCCCCTTCGTTGTTGAAGCCCATGCGGTTGATGACCGCGCGGTCCTCGACCAGACGGAACAGGCGCGGTTTGGGGTTGCCCTCCTGCGCCAGCGGGGTGACTGTGCCCACTTCGACAAAGCCGAAGCCCATGGCCAGCATGGCATCGGGCACTTCGGCGTTCTTGTCGAAGCCCGGCGCCATGCCCACCGGATTGGGAAAGGCGATCCCCGCGACTCGCTGGGCCAGACTGGGCGTGGGCGCAAGCGGCGCGCCCGGTTGGGCAAGCGACAGGGCCTTGATCGTCAGGCGATGGGCGGGTTCTGCGGGAATGCGGAAGATCAGCGGGCGCAGCAGCGAATAAAGCGACACAGGCAAACGGTTCCGGTACTGCGGACGGCGCGACCGCCGGGCCGCAAGTGTTGCAGCCGTCCGGCGTGAAGCGCGCGTGAAGGTTCTCAAGATGTCTTTGCGACGAGTCTCGCCCGGTTCCAAGTGCCTTCTGTTCGATTCTGACAGCAATTGTCATTGAACGTGCAGGCAATGTTGCTCAAATGCCACCGAGATTGTCGAATCCATACAATTCACCTGCTGCTCTTTGCGGGTAGGAAGGCGCTGCGACCCGAAGGGCTCGGTGCAGTGATGTATCGGGTTCCTGACTTTCAAGGCGGCCGATGACCCTGCGGGGCCGGCCGCCCTTTTTTTCCGAGGCAGCAGGTCTGACGATGGCTTTCCGGGCGATTTTGCCGGGAGCATGGTTGCGCTCTTGTGCCATGCCGCCCCTGCGCCTAGATAACCGGAACGATTCGGTCTGATTTGCAGATCGCCTGTTCCGGAAAGCTGTTCGATGCGCCTGTCCAGCATGGCCGATTATGCCGTTGTCACGATGAGCGCCGCCGCGCGCCACTGCGGTCTGTCGGGTGGCACGGGGCAGCGCATCTCTGCCCAGCAACTGGCCGATGAAACCGGTCTGCCTGCGCCAACGGTGCAGAAGCTGGTCAGCAAGCTTTCTGCCGCCGGACTGCTGAAGGCAGTGCGCGGCGCGCGGGGCGGGCTGAAACTGGCGCGCCCGGCGGCGGCTATCACTTTGGCGGATATCGTCGAGGCCGTGGAAGGCCCCATTGCGCTGACGCCGTGCAGCGAGCATGGGCGGCACGATTGCACGCTTGAGGCCGCCTGCACCGTCCGTCCGCACTGGCCTGCCGTGGATGCGGCGCTGCGCGGCGCGCTGGCGGGCATACCGCTTACCCAATTGTCCCGTCCTGCCGGTGCAGCGGCATTGTCGGCTGAGGTTATGGCATGACTGATAACGTGGAAGTGAAGGATCAGGCTGCCCGCGAAGCTGCCGCCAGAGTGGCCGAATACGAGCATGGCTGGGTTGCGGACATAGAGCAGGAATACGGGCCGAAGGGCCTGTCGGAAGAGACGGTCCGCTTCATTTCGGCCAGGAAGGACGAGCCCGAATGGATGCTGGAATGGCGCCTGAAGGCCTATCGCCACTGGCTCACCATGCCCACGCCGGACTGGGCCAAGCTGAACATTCCCCCGATCGATTACAACGAAGCCTATTACTGGGCCGCGCCCAAGGCCAAGCCCAAGCTCGGCAGCCTTGACGAGGTCGATCCGGAAATCCTGCGCGTCTATGAAAAGCTGGGCATTCCGCTGGAAGAGCAGAAAGTGCTCGCCGGCGTGGAGGGCGCGCGCAAGGTGGCGGTCGACGCGGTGTTCGACAGCGTTTCGGTGGCCACCACCTTCCGCAAGGAACTGGAAGCGGCGGGCGTCATCTTCCGCTCGATCTCCGAAGCGATCCGCGAGTATCCGGACCTCGTGAAGAAGTGGCTGGGCAAGGTCGTGCCGATGCACGACAACTTCTTCGCCACGTTGAACTGCGCGGTCTTTTCCGACGGCACCTTCGTCTATATCCCCGAAGGCGTGCGCTGCCCGATGGAGCTGTCCACCTATTTCCGCATCAACGCGGAAAACACCGGGCAGTTCGAACGCACCCTGATCGTGGCGGACAAGGGCAGTTACGTGTCCTATCTCGAAGGCTGCACCGCCCCTCAACGCGATGAAAACCAGCTTCACGCCGCCGTGGTGGAACTCGTCGCGCTCGACGATGCCGAGATCAAGTATTCCACCGTTCAGAACTGGTATCCCGGCGATGCGCAAGGCCGGGGCGGCATCTACAATTTCGTGACCAAGCGTGCGCTGTGCCAGGGCGCGCGCAGCAAGGTTTCGTGGACGCAGGTGGAAACCGGCTCGGCCATTACGTGGAAGTATCCGAGCTGCGTGCTGAACGGCGAGGATTCGGTGGGCGAGTTCTACTCGGTCGCTGTCACCAACAACCACCAGCAGGCCGATACCGGCACCAAGATGATCCACAATGGCAAGGGGTCGCGCTCGACCATCGTGTCGAAGGGGATCTCGGCCGGCAAGAGCAACAACACCTATCGCGGCCTCGTCCGCGTGGCCCCGCAGGCCGAAGGCGTGCGCAACTTCACCCAGTGCGACAGCCTGCTGCTGGGAGCCGAATGCGGCGCGCACACCGTGCCCTATATCGAGGTGAAGAACCCCAGCGCCACGATCGAACACGAAGCCACCACCAGCAAGATCAGCGACGACCAGCTGTTCTACGCCATGCAGCGCGGCCTCGATCAGGAAAGCGCGGTTGCCCTGATCGTCAACGGCTTCGCGCGCGAAGTGCTCCAGCAACTGCCGATGGAGTTTGCCGTGGAAGCGCAGAAGCTGCTCGGAATCAGTCTTGAAGGATCGGTCGGTTGAAGAAGACTCTCTCCATCCGCCCTGTCGGCGAACGTGCCGAAGCGCCCAAGATCCAGAAGAAGGGGCGCGGCTGGGCCATTTCAGGCTCGCGCCTTGATGCGATCCATGATCGTGCACGCCAGCTTCGCCGCGAACCGGACGAGGCGCATGTCGCGCTGGCAGAGGAACTGGCCAAGGAAGACCTCGGCAAATACCGGTTCAAGCGCTATGCCGTGATCGGCTCGGCCATCGTCGATTTCGCCAGCCAGCCCTTGAAGCTGGTCGTTGCGCTTGATCGGGGCGAGGCGCCGGAAATCGAGCGCCGCCGCGATGCCAGCCTTGCCGAAGTCGGCCTCAAGGTGATCCGCTATGATGCAGCCGAAGTGCTCGGCGATCCCGAAGGCGCCTGCGCGGCTGTCCTGCGCGAGATGAAGGCCCGCTACGACGAACTGCGCGCCGCCGCCCGGCCCAAGCGACCCTCCCAAACGCGCTCCGGCGCCCGCCCGCAGCGCACCGTTCGCGGTTGAAAGACAGACCCATGCTCAAGATTGAAAACCTCCAGGCCACCGTTGCCGACAAGCCGATCCTCAAGGGTCTTTCGCTCACCATAAATGCGGGCGAGGTCCATGCCATCATGGGGCCGAACGGGGCGGGAAAGTCCACGCTGGGTTATACGCTTGGCGGGCGGCCCGGCTATGAAGTGACCGGCGGCTCGGCCACGCTGGACGGCGCCGATCTGCTGGCGATGGAACCGCACGAGCGCGCGGCGGCGGGCCTGTTCCTCGGCTTCCAGTATCCGGTCGAGATTCCGGGCGTATCGTTCGTCCAGTTCCTGCGCGAAGCGGCCAATGCGCAGCGCAAGAGCCGGGGCCAGGCACCGCTTTCGGGCGGAGAGTTCCTCAGGCTCGCCAAGGAGAAGGCCGCCCTGCTGCGCATGGACATGGAAATGCTCAAGCGCCCGGTGAACGTCGGCTTTTCGGGCGGTGAGAAGAAGCGCGCCGAGATGGTCCAGATGGGCATTCTCGATCCCAAGATCGCCATCCTCGATGAAACCGATTCCGGTCTCGACATCGACGCGCTGCGCATCTGCGGCGAAGGCATCAACGCCATCATGCGCAAGAGCGACAAGGCCGTGCTGCTCATCACCCACTACCAGCGCCTGCTCGATTACGTGAAGCCGGATTTCGTCCACGTGCTGGCCGGTGGCCGCATCGTGAAGAGCGGCGGCCCGGAACTGGCGCTCGAACTTGAAGAGCACGGCTACGAGGCTGTCGCGGCATGAGCGAGGCTCTGGCCCTGCCCACGCGCAAGGACGAAGCGTTCCGCTATTCCGATCTTGCCGCGCTGGAGACGCTCTGGCCGGTGCCCCGGCGCGACATCCATGTTGCGGCGGGCGAACAGGGCGCAAGCACCGTCGTGATCGATGGCGCCAATGATGCCGCGCAGGATATCGTCATCACGCTGGAGGACGGCGCGGAGTATGATCTGCGCCTGCTCAACGCCGGGTCCGCCTATGGCCGCATTGCGGTCAGGGTCAGGCTGGGCAAGGGCGCGAAGTTCCATCTGGGAGCGGCGCAGATTGCAGGCGGCCAGCAGACCGCCGAGATCGTCACCGAAGTCGTCCATGCCGAGCCTGATGCGATCTCAAGCCAGGTCGTTCGCTCGGTCCTTGGCGGCAAGGCCACCGGCACATATCTGGGCCGTGTGGTCGTGGCGCGCGGGGCCATCGGCACTGATGGGGAGCAATCCATCCGGGCCATGCTGCTGGATCGCACCGCTACCGCCAATGCCCGCCCGGAGCTTGAAATCTTCGCGGATGATGTGAAGTGCGCGCATGGCTGCGCGGTGGGTGAACTGGACGCGCAGGGCCTGTTCTATCTGCAATCGCGCGGCCTGCCGCCCGCCGAGGCCAAGAAGCTGATGCTTCAGGCGTTCATCGCCGAAGCCTTTGTCGGCGCGGCCGACGAGGAGGCACTGACCAGAGCCGCATTGCAGGCGCTGGAGGCGCTGCTGTGACCACCGCAACGCTTGCCCGCGATGCGATCTGGCCCGGATTAGTGAACCCGGAAGGTAGCCGCTGGCACTATCTTGATACCGCCGCCACCGCGCAGAAGCCGCAAGTGGTGATCGATGCCATGATCCGCGCGCTGGGCAGCGATTACGCGACGGTCCATCGCGGCGTCTATGCCCGCTCGGCCGACATGACGCTGGCCTTCGAGGCAGCGCGGCGCAAGGTGGCCGGCCTGATCGGCGGGGACGAGGGCGAGATCGTCTTTACGCGCGGCGCGACCGAGGCGATCAATCTCGTCGCCCAGACATGGGGGCAGGCGAATCTCAAGGCGGGCGACCGCATCCTGATCTCCACGCTGGAACACCATGCCAATATCGTGCCCTGGCAGATGCTGCGCGAGCGGACCGGGGTTGCAATCGACGTATGTCCGCTGACCGATGACGGGCGCATCGATCTTGATGCGGCGGAGCGGATGCTCACCCCGGCGCACCGGCTGGTGGCGCTGGCACATGTCTCGAACGTGCTCGGCTCGGTGCTCGATGCGCCGTGCGCGGTGGCTCTGGCGCGCTCGGTCGGCGCGAAGATCCTGCTGGATGGCTGCCAGTCGGTTGCGCGCCTGCGCGTGGACGTGAAGGCGCTGGATGCCGATTTCTATGTGTTCTCGGCGCACAAGCTCTATGGTCCCACCGGCATCGGTGCCTTGTGGGCAAAGGCCGAGATCCTCGATGCCATGCCTCCGTGGCAGGGCGGCGGCGCGATGATCGACCGCGTCACCTTCGAGCGCACCACTTATGCCCCTGCGCCGCAGCGCTTCGAGGCGGGAACGCCTGCCATTGTCGAGGCCATCGGCTTCGGTGCAGCGGTCGATTTCGTGACCGGACAGGGGCTTGATGCGATCCATGCCCATGAATGCGCACTGGTGCAGGCCGCGCGCGAGGCGCTGCGCGGCATCAACGCGGTGCGCCTGTTCGGGCCGGAAGACAGCGCAGGGATTGTCAGCTTCGCGCTGGAAGGCGTGCATCCGCACGATCTGGGCACGATCCTTGACGAAGAGGGCGTAGCGATCCGCGCCGGGCATCACTGCGCCCAGCCACTGATGGCGCACCTTGGCGTGCCGGCCACGGCGCGGGCCAGTTTCGGCATCTACAGCGATGAAAGCGATATAGCCGCGCTGGTGCGCGGGATCGAACGGACCAGGAGGATCTTCGGATGAGTGCAAGCGATCCCCGACAGGAAACAGGGTTTGCGGTGGAGGAAGTGGCGCAGGTCAGCCCGCCGCGCCGTGCGCGGGTTGATGACATTGCCGAACCGGCAGGCGATGCGGCAACCACCGAAACGGCTGCCGAAAAGCTTGAGCGCAAGCGCGACTATCTGGAAGGCTTCCTTGCCGCCAAGCCCGCAGGCGCTTCCCCCGGCGAGCCGGGCGGCGATCTTTACGAAGGAGTCATCGCCGCGCTGCGCGAGATTTTCGATCCGGAAATCCCGGTCAACATCTATGACCTTGGCCTGATCTACGGGGTAGAGGTTTCCGATGAAGCCGATGTCACCGTGACGATGACGCTGACCACGCCGCATTGCCCCGTGGCCGAATCGATGCCGGGCGAGGTGGAGCTGCGGGTCTCCTCGGTGCCCGGTGTGCGTGATGCCGAAGTCAATCTGGTGTGGGATCCGCCGTGGGATCCTGCCAAGATGAGCGACGAGGCCAAGCTTGAGCTGGGAATGCTCTGAGCAATTTTCGAACAAGGCCCCATATAGGTGCTGCCATGACGACCGAGACCCAGACCAGACCCCGCCGCCCGCGCCCTGCCGCCGTGGTGCTGACGCCCGCCGCCGAGGCGCGCATTGCCCATCTGATGGCCACCGCCCCCGAAGGCGCGATAGGGGTCAAGCTGTCCACCCCGCGCCGGGGCTGTTCGGGCCTTGCCTATTCGGTCGATTACGTGACCGAGGCCAGCCCGCTGGACGAGAAGATCGAGACGCCGGGCGGCCTGTTCTTCATCGACAGCGCGTCGGTGCTCTATCTCATCGGCAGCACGATGGACTGGCAGGAGGACGATTTCACCGCCGGCTTCGTCTTCCAGAACCCGAATGCCAAGGGATCATGCGGTTGCGGGGAAAGCTTCACCGTCTGATCCGCCGGGCAGGTCTGATCCGTCATTAAAGGCTGCTTGCCACCTTGCGGTTCTCCCGGTTCAATCAGGCAGGTTGAACACCGGGAGCCGCGCGATGCACAGCCTTGATGACCTGCGCCGGAAGGTTGAAAGCCAGAAGACCGGCAACCCCGCGATGTATGGCGGCATCGATTTTGCCGCCCGGCCCGAACGCCTGCTGCCCCATGACCCGACCGGTGGGCAGGCGCATCTATCCGAACTGCGCGGGCGGTTCGCCGCCGATGCGCCGCGCCTGCTGGAAAACCGCGAACTGATGGGCCGCATGGCGCTCTACACCATGCTGGGCGATACGGTGGCCGATCCCTATGCCGCGCTCATGCCGCAGCGCGGCTTCCGCCCGCTGGTGGAGATGCTGGTGAGGGCCTGCGACGAGGGGGTGGAGGCCGTGACCGAGGCGCCGCCGGAACTGGTGCGCTTCATCCGCGCGATGGAAGACACGCCGCCGTGGGTGGACATGACGCTGATCGAGCGCGGGGCGCGCATCCAGCGCAATGCCATGGCCAATTTCGCGCCATGGGCAATTCGCGGCGGGTTCATCGCCACTTTCATGAACAAGTATGCCGCCCTGCCCATGGCGCTGACGGGCACGCTTTCGCACAAGACGGCGGCGCGCCGGATCAAGGAGACCGCCACCTTCTTTGCCACCAGCACCCTGCCCGGCGCGCTCAGGCGCGATGGCGCGGGTTTCAAGGCGGCGGCGATGGTGCGCCTGATGCATTCGATGGTGCGTTTCAACGTGCTGTCGCAGGGCCGGTGGGACCAGACCGTCTATGGCATCCCGATCCCGCAGGTCGACCAGATGCCCGCCGGGCTAATCGGCGATTTCTTCCTGTCGTCAGGCGCCTTGCAGCAAGGGCGCAGCACCTTCAACGCGGATGAACGCGCGCAGGTGGAACTTTCGCGCTATCGCTGCTTCCTGCTGGGCCTGCCGCAGGATCTGTTGGGCGACAATCCGCGCGACGTGGTGGATCTCTGGAACGCGCGGATGCTATCCCTGCGTCGCGGATTCGACCCGCAAACCTGCGGCGCACTGCTGAAGGCCACGATGCAGGCGCGGCTGGGCGATACTTCAACCCCGGCGGGCGCGCTGCGCGAACGCTTCGAGCGGAGCTTTTCCAAGATCTACTTCCTGCAGAACTTCTGCGACGGCAGGGACGAGCGCGCAAAGGCCTTCGGCGTTCCGATAAGCGCGGTGGACAAGGCGCGCGCCGCCGTGGTGGGGGCGCATGTCTTTGGGCGGATGCGCGCCTATACGGCCGCCGCGAAAGTGCCGGTGCTGGGTGCGATTGCTGATCGGCGGCTGACCGCGCGGCTGCGACGCTACCTTGGCACGCTTGGCCATGCCGAGTTCACCAGCGATGCAGCGCAATACCGGCCCGCGCCGCTGAAGGGCGAAGCTGCAACCGTCTGAACCTGCCGCCGAAGGGTGGTTCAGTCCCCGCCTTCTAGGAAGCGCAGCAGCGCCTGATCGAGCGGATCGACCTGATCGTTGGCGTCGATCTGCGATTCCAGCCAGAGCCGTTCGGCATCGGTCACGCCGTGGTCCCCGGCGGCTTCGGTGGCAATGTCGCGCATCGGCTGCTTGCGGCCGAAGGTCACTTCGCGCAGGCCTTGCGCAAAGCCGCTGGCGCTGGTGCTCGCCATGCGCCCGAAGAAGCGTCCGACGTGGCTCGTGCGGTCGTTCATGAAGGCTTCGAGTTCACCCGCGCGTTCGCGCGAAAGGCCCTTCGCGCCGTTCCAGCCCTGAAGGTAGTTGCCCACCCCCTGCACGAAGAGGCGCTCCCATTCCGGAGCATTGGGCGCGCCCAGCGTGCGGTCCTTGAGGCGGAAGAGCATTTCGGCCTCGCGCTGGCTGACGCCTGCCGGGCGCTCTCCGCCTGATGCGAAGATGGTGCGCCGGATCAGCGCACATTCGGCTGCGGTTATCACGCCGGGTTGCAGTTCGCCGCCGCAGCGGGTGGGGCCTTCACCGCTCAGCACTTCGCGTTCAAGCTGTTCAAGCACGAACAGGCGCAGCGCTTCGGGCGCGGACAGCGCCTTTTCCAGCACGCGCACCAGCAGTTCCAGTTCGGTCAGGCTTTCCACCTTGCCATCGTGCGATACGCGCTCGATCAGCCAGCGGGCGTTCTCGTCCGAGACATGGCCGCGCGGCTCGGTGCCGTTGACGGTGAACTCCACCAGCGCCTCAAGGAAGAAATCCGACCATTCGCGCGTGGGTGCGGCAAGCTGGTCGTTCATGATGAAGATGGCCTCGGCCTCTTCGGGATCGATCTTGCCATCAGGCCACGCCGCGCGGCGCAGCGCAAGGATTTCGTCGGCGGAAATCGTGCCGTCCCCGGCGGCCTGCGCGGCCAGTGCGCGGAAATGCAAGGTCATGCGTATCTGGTCCCTTCCTGCACCGGCGTGGCGGCGATCCTGCGCTGGGACTTAAGGGAAAGCGCTTAATTTGGGGTTATCAGCCTGACGACCGCCATCAGCCCCGAAAGCGCCAGCAGGAAGCCCACGAAACCGCGCCAGGCCGCATCGCTGACCTTGCCAAAGGCCATGGCCCCAAGGTGATTGCCCGCCAGAACGGGGCCGAACAGCAGCAGCGCGAAGATTGCCTGACGCCACGTGGCCAGACCCAGCGCGAGCGCGGAAAGCGTGCTGGCGACCGAGGTGAGGAGGAATACCGTGAGCATCGAGGCGCGTGCCACCTCGCGCGGGATCGGGCGGCGCAGGTAGAAGGGCACCACGGGCGGCCCCGGCATTCCGGCAAAACCTGTCAGCAGGCCCGCTGCGGCTCCTGTCAGTCCGGTTTCCACCGCGCCGGGGGCATGGCCCGGACGGGCTGGCAGGAGAACCATGACAAAGGCCCCGATCGCCACCAGTGCAATGAGCACGCGCGCAAGGCCGGGCGGGGTGGCGAAAAGCAGCAGCAGCCCGGCAGGCGTCAGCAACACGGCCGCGCCGCCGATCATGCCCGCGCTCTTCTCGCTCTGCCGCCAGACCTTGCGTGCGCCGACAAGGCCGATCAGCAGCGCCAGCATGTTCGACACGACAACCGCTTCGCCCGGCGGGATCACCAGCGCGATCAGCGGCACCAGCAGGATTGCCATGCCAAAGCCCGCCAGCCCGCGCACGAATGCGGCAACGAATGCCGCCAGCGCGCAGAGCGCGAGCGAGAGGAGCGGAAGGCCGAGCGCGGTCAGTGGCGCAGATCCGGCGGCGTTGCCTCGCCCTTCAGCAGGGCGATGGCCTCATCCAGCGGCATGATCTTCTGGTGCTGTTCCCCAAGGATGCGGATGGCAACCGTCCCCTCCTCGGCCTCGCGCTTGCCCACCACCAGCAGGTAGGGGACCTTCTGAAGCGAGTGTTCGCGCACCTTGTAGTTGATCTTCTCGTTCCGGAGATCGGTTTCCGCGCGGATACCGGCAGCCCTGAGCCGGGCGAGCGCGTCTTTCGCATAGTCGTCGGCGTCGGAAACGATCGTGGCGACCACGGCCTGGACCGGCGCGAGCCAGACCGGCAGGCGGCCGGCAAAATGCTCGATCAGGATGCCGATGAAGCGTTCATAGCTGCCGAAGATCGCACGATGCAGCATGACCGGGCGGTGCTTTTCCCCGTCCTCGCCGATGTAGCTGGCATCGAGCCTTTCGGGCAGGACGCGGTCCGACTGGATCGTGCCCACCTGCCAGGTGCGCCCGATGGCGTCGGTCAGGTGCCATTCCAGCTTGGGCGCATAGAACGCGCCTTCGCCGGGCAACTCCTCCCAGCCATAGTCCGCCGTGGCAAGACCGGCGCGCACCACCGCATCGCGCAGTTCGCTTTCGGCCTTGTCCCACATTTCCTCGGTGCCGAAGCGCTTTTCCGGGCGCAGCGCCAGCTTGATCGCATAGGTAAAGCCGAAATCCCTGTAGATGCGGTCGGCCAGTTCGCAGAACGCCTGCACTTCGGCCACGATCTGGTCCTCGCGGCAGAAGATGTGGGCATCGTCCTGCGTGAACTGGCGCACGCGCATCAGCCCGTGCAGCGCGCCATGGGGTTCGTTGCGGTGGCAGCAGCCATTTTCATACAGGCGCAGCGGCAGATCGCGGTAGGACTTGATGCCCTGCCGGAAGATCAGGACGTGCGCCGGGCAGTTCATCGGCTTCAACGCCATCCAGTCGGCATCGTTCGAAACGATCGGGCCCTCGTCATCGACATTGGGCACTTCGTCGGGGATGACGAACATGTTCTCGCGGTATTTGCCCCAGTGGCCGGATTGCTCCCACTGGCGCGCGTCCATCACCTGCGGGGTCTTGACCTCGCGGTAGCCCGCGCCATCGATCGCGCGGCGCATGTAGGCTTCCAGTTCGCGCCAGATGAGATAGCCCTTGGGGTGCCAGAACACGCTGCCATGGGCTTCCTGCTGAAGGTGGAACAGGTCCATTTCCTGCCCCAGCTTGCGATGATCGCGCTTTGCTGCTTCCTCAAGCCGGGTCAGGTGCGCATCAAGCTGCTTCTTGTTGAGCCAGCCGGTGCCATAGATGCGCGAAAGCATGGCGTTCTTCTGGTCGCCGCGCCAGTAGGCACCCGACACGCGCGTCAGCTTGAACCCTTGCGGATCAAGCTTGCCGGTGGAGGGCAGATGCGGGCCGCGGCACATGTCGAGCCAGTCATCCCCGCTCCAGTAAACCGTCAGTTCCTCGCCTTCGGGCAGTTCAGCGGCCCATTCGGCCTTGAAGCTTTCGCCCTGCTGCTTCCAGCGGCTGATAAGCTGCTCGCGGCTCCACACCTCGCGGCGCAGCGGCTTGTTGGCGGCGATGATGCGGCGCATTTCCGCCTCGATCGCGGGCAGATCCTCGTCGGTAAACGGGCGCTCTGCCGGGGCGAAATCATAGTAGAAGCCGTCGTCCGTGCTGGGGCCGAAGGTGATCTGCGTGCCGGGAAACAGCGCCTGCACCGCCTCTGCCAGAACATGCGCGTAATCGTGCCGGGCAAGATCAAGCGCCTCGGCCTCGTCCTTGGCGGTAATGAGCGCCAGCGCCGAATCCGTGGTGAGCGGGCGGGTGAGATCGACCAGTTCGCCATCCACCTTTGCCGCCAGCGCCGCCTTGGCAAGGCCGGGTCCGATGGCGGCGGCAATATCCGCAGGCGTGGTGCCGGGGGCAACCTCGCGGAGCGAGCCATCGGGCAGGGTGATCTTCAGCAGTTCGGACATCGGGGTCTCTCTACAGCAATCTGGCCAAATCGATCTGGCAAACGCGATTTTGCCGGTGCCTTGCCACAGGAACAGGGCCGCCGGAAGGGTGCGCATCGGCTAAATCGGATCGGTTCGGGAGGCGATGCGCGAAATCCGCCCGGACCGGGCGGCGGCATCGCGGCGGGCCTCAGCCCTGCGGCGACCGCCCCCGGCCCGCGGTAGTAGTGCCCGCGTGCCGGGTAACGGCAAAAGTGGCGGCAGGTGTGATGCTGGTGCGGTATGCCATTGTCCACGCCTCTAGCCGGGATTTGCGGCGGTGTCATTAGCTGCCACTCCGGATGTCGCGGCGCACTTGCTCCCGCCCTGTGGCCAGCGCCCTGTTGCCAGCAGAAGGGCGCCGCGCCATGACGGCAGGCATGACCGACATTGCCCGCTTCACCCTGCCGTCGGGCCAGCAGATGGCCTATCGTTTCCACCCCGGCCGATTGCCCGCTCTCGTTTTCCTGCCCGGCTACAAATCGGACATGGCGGGGGGAAAGGCGCAGGCCGTGCTTGCCTGGGCGCAGGCGCAGGGCCGCGCCTGTCTGCTGCTCGACTATACCGGTTGCGGGCTGAGCGACGGGGACTTTGCCGATGGCCGTCTTTCGCAATGGCGCGACGAGGTGGCGCTGCTGATCGATCATCTGGCTATCTCGGCGGTGCAGCTTGTCGGGTCGAGCATGGGGGGCTGGCTCATGCTGCTGATCGCGGAAAAGCTGGGCGAGCGGGTGGATGCCATGGTCGGCATCGCGCCCGCGCCCGATTTCACCGAATGGGGTCTTTCGCCTGCGCAGCGAATCGAACTGGCAGCCGGACGCACGATCTTCGAGGACAACCCCTATGGCCCGGAGCCGACGCCGACCCATGCCGGGTTCTTCTCCGATGCCGAACGGCACCGGCGGCTTGGTGGCGAGATCGTCTTCGATGGCCGGGTGCGGCTGCTGCACGGACAGGCCGATGCGGATGTGCCGTGGGAGATATCGCTGCGGCTGGCGCGCGCCCTGCGTTCAGCCGACGTGCAGGTCCATCTCATCAAGGACGGCGATCACCGGCTTTCGCGGGAAAGCGACATCGCGCTGCTCCTGCGGGAAATCGCCGGGCTGGAAGGATGATGCGACCATGATCGATCTGCCCGTGCCCCAGTTTGCGCAGGAGGTTGTCTTTGTGCAGGCGCAGGAAGTGGCGCTGATGCAGGTTGGCGGCGGCACGATTCCCCGCCGCGAATCCGAACTGCCGCTGCCGCACCGGCGCAAGGGCAAGGCCGATCCCGCCGCGGGCTGGAACGGGCAGGGTAAGCCGACGCTGGAACGCCCCGATCTTCCTGAACGCGATCGTCTGGCCGATTGCCTTGCCAAGGCCGCCAGCAATCCCGATGCCGCCATGGTCGAGGCGCAGGTCTGGCTGGGCGAAGGGCGCAGCGCAGCGCAGCAGGTGCGGGCCAACCACTGCCTTGGCGTGCTGCGTGCCAATGCCGGCGATTTTGATGCCTCGGCCGATGCCTTTGCCGCGGCAGTGGCAGGCATTCCGGCCGAGCAGGAAGTGGCGGCGGTGCCGCTCATGGCGATGGCGGGCAATGCTGCGCTTGCGGGCGGCAAGGCGGATGCGGCGCTGGGCTGGTTCGACCGGGCGCTGGCGGTGAAGGGCTATGCCGACGCGCCCGCGCTGGGGGCGATCCAGATCGACCGGTCGCGCGCGCTGGTGGCGCTGGGCCGCACGGTCGATGCGGCGGCGGCCCTGCACGAAGCGCACCGGCTGGCGCCCGCCGATGCCGAGGGCTGGCTGCTTTCGGCCACGCTCGCCCGGCGGCAGGGCAGCCTTGCGCTGGCGCAGCGCGATATCGAGACGGCGGCAGGGCTTGATCCGCGCGATCCGCGCATCGGGCTTGAGGCCGGGGTCATCGCCGTGCTTGCCGGGCGCGACGAGGCAGCGCGCAAGTCGTGGGAATCCGTGATCGCGATGGACCGGGACGGCGATCTTGCCCGCACCGCGCAGAGCTATCTTGACCAGCTTGGCCCGGTGGCCGACACTGCGACCCCTGCCGCGAAGGGGGAGAAGTCCGGCTCATGAAACTGTCCGTTCTCGATCTGGTCAGCGTGGTCGAGGGCGGCACCGTGCGCGCGGCGCTGGACAATGCAGCCGCCGCCGCGCGTCAGGCCGAGGCATGCGGCTACCAGCGCTACTGGGTGGCCGAGCATCACGGCATGGAAGGGCTGGCAGGCGCGGCCACGGCGGTGGCGCTGGCGCACATCGGGCAGGCCACAACCACCATCCGCATCGGTGCGGGCGGGATCATGCTGCCCAACCACAATCCGCTGGTGATTGCCGAACAGTTCGGCACGCTGGCAGCGCTTTTTCCGGGGCGGATCGATCTGGGGCTTGGGCGCGCGCCGGGGGCGGACCAGCGCATCGTGCGCGCCCTGCGCAAAGACACGAACCGCGCGGCCGAGGATTTCCCGCAGGACGTGGTGGAACTGCAATTGCAGTTCGCCGGCGATCCGCGCGTTCCCTTGCAGGCCCATCCGGGCAAGGGGGCGGATGTGGCGATCTGGATTCTTGGGTCGAGCCTCTATGGCGCGCAGCTCGCGGCCATGCTGGGCCTGCCCTATGCCTTCGCCTCGCATTTTGCGCCCGATCATCTTGATGCGGCGCTGAAGATCTACCGCGAACGGTTTCAGCCTTCGGCGGTGCTCGATGCACCCTATTGCGCGGCGGCGATCAATGTCGTGGCAGCCGATACCGACGCGGAAGCGCAGTTGATCGCTTCATCGATGGATCAGGCTTTCGTGGCGCTGCGCACCGGCAATCCGGGCAGACTGAAACCGCCCGTGCCGGGATACCGCGAAAGCCTGCCCGCGCCCGCGCGCGCCATGCTGGAGCATGTGCGGCAGGTAAGCGCCTGCGGATCGGTGACAACCGTGCGGGCGCAGCTTGCCGCCTTTGCCGCGCGCACCGGCGTGGACGAGGTGATCGTTGCGGGTTCGTTCTTCGATCAGGAGGCCCGGCTGAAGTCTTTGCGGCTTACGGCCGAGGCTGCGCGGGAACCCGTGGCCGCAAGCGTGGTTTCCTGACGAAATGGCGCAGGCCCTCGCTGCGGCATGATCCGCCGCCAGCACACGCCACAACGGAAGGGTTAAGCCACAGGCGCCATTGAACCGGACTTGAGCCGCCGACCGGGGTGGATTACCATCTGGAACAATGATACAAGTGCGTATTCTATAATTACAAGAGAGAGCAATATACTCTCTCGCAGGAGAGCTGGAGAAACGCCATGGCGTCCCCGTCCGCACCCACGCTTGCCCCGTCTGAACCGTCTGCGACGCCGGGGGTGAACAGCCTCGACATGCCCGGCGGCGATCTTGCCCACGCCCTGCTCGAACGGTTTTCGGCAGCGCTTCTGCCTGATGAGGCCCGCGATTTCGATGCAGCGCGCCTTGCCGAGGCGGCACGCTTCACCGCCGCGGCCGCCGCCGTGCGCAAGGCCGCCGAGCCTGCCATCGTCATCGAAAGCGTGAGCGCTGCCCGCGGGGCCGAGCGGCATCTGCGCATCGCCATCATCAACGATGACATGCCGTTCCTTGTCGATTCGGTCACATCGGCGATCACCGCGCAGGGGCTGGCGATCGATCGGCTGGTGCATCCCGTGGCCGCCGTGCGCCGCGATGGCGAGGGGCGGCTGATCGGCCTGCCTGCGGGCGATGCCAGCGGCGAGCGTCGCGAATCGATCATCTATCTGGAAACCGAACGCGCCGATGCGCGCCAGCGCCGCGCGCTGGCAGGGGTGCTGTCAGAAGTGCTGGCCGATGTGCGCGCGGCCGTGGCGGACTGGCCGCTGATGCAGGCAGCCATGCGCGCCGATGCCGACGGACTGGCCGATCCAGAGGGCGCGGCGCTGCTGCGCTGGCTGGCCGACGGGATGCTGACCCAGCTGGGCAGCGTAACACGGCTGCGCGACGGCGCCAATGAACAGCCGCTGGGCATCTGCCGCGCCAGCGCCCGCAGCCTTCTGGCCGCGCCATCCTATGAGCGCGCGTTCGAGTGGTTCGACAGCGGCAAGGGGCGCGCGCCGCTGATCGTCAAGGCCAACCGCATTGCCAACGTTCACCGGCGCGTGCCGCTTGACCTGTTCATCGTGCCGCGCATCGAGAACGGCAAGGTTGCCGCGCTCAGCGTCCATGCGGGGGTGTGGACCAGCGCCGCACTGGCGGCCGCGCCCGACCGCGTGCCGCGCCTGCGCACCCAGCTTGCCGAGTTGATGGACCGGTTCGGCTTTGCGCCCAAGGGCCATGCCGGAAAGGCGCTGGTCCATGCCATGACCGCGCTGCCGCATGATCTTCTCATCAGCTTTGCCGAAGCCGATCTGGAGCGCGTTGTGACAGCCACGATGAGCCTCGTGGACCGCCCGCGCCCGCGTCTTGCGCTGGTCGAGGCGCCTCTTGCGCGGCACCTCTTCGCATTCGTCTGGCTGCCGCGCGATCTGCTTTCGACACAGGTGCGCCTGTCGATCCAGGCGATGCTGGAAAGCGCCGCCGGGGCGCAGGTGATCGACTGGGCCTTGCAGGTGGAAGGCAGCACGCTGGCCATGCTGCGCTTCGTGCTCGACGTGCGCGAACAGTCCGATGCGGGCGCTGACGAGGACGCCCTCGACCAGCAGTTGCAGGGTCTGGTGCGCGGCTGGGCCGGGGCGGTGGAAGCCGAACTGGCAAAGGCTGAGGAACCGGCGCGCGCGGCGGCGCTGGCGGCGCGCTATGCCGATGCCTTTCCGCTGGCGTTCCGCAATGCGTCCGGGCCGGAAGAAGCCGCAAGCGACATCCGCGTGCTGCGGACCTTGGCCGGATCGAAAGCCCCGCGCCGTGCCGCGCGCCTGCACCGCCATGCCGGGGAAGAAGCGCTGCGCCTCAAGCTCTACCAGCGCGAAGGCGCGATCGTGCTTTCGGATGCAGTGCCGGTTCTGGAAAACTTCGGCTTCCGCGTGCTGGAAGAAGTGCCGACCCCGCTGGCGGGCGGCAAGCTGGGCTATATCCATGATTTCATCGTGGCCCATCCGGCAGGCAGCACGGTGGACGAACTTCTGGCGCGGGCAGCCTCGATCGAAGCCTCGCTGGCGGCCGTGCTCAATGGTGCGGCGGAAGACGATGCCTTCAACCGCCTGATCGTGGCAATCGGACTTACCGCGACCGAGGCGAACTGGCTGCGCGCGTTCTACCGCTATCTGCGGCAGGCGGGCATGACCTTCGGCATCCCCACTGTGGTCGATGCGCTGAGGTCTGCCCCGGCCGTAACGCGCGGCCTGATCGATGCCTTTTCCGCGCGCCATGATCCGGCCTTTGCCGGAGACCGCGAAGAGGCTTTTGCCGCCGCCGAAGAGCGGATCAGGACCGGTCTTGCCGCAGTGGCCGCGATCAACGATGATCGACTCCTGCGCGCCTTCCGTGCGCTGGTGGGGGCGATCCTGCGCACCAATGCCTTTGCGCCTGCGGCAGCCGAGGCGCTGGCCTTCAAGATCGATTCCGCACAGGTGCCCGGCCTGCCCAAGCCGCTGCCGTGGCGGGAAATCTTCGTCTATTCGCCGCGCGTGGAGGGCATCCACCTGCGCGCCGGGGCCGTGGCACGCGGGGGGCTGCGCTGGTCGGACCGGCGCGACGATTTCCGCACCGAAATCCTTGGCCTGATGAAGGCGCAGCGCGTGAAGAACGCGGTGATCGTGCCCACGGGCGCAAAGGGCGGTTTCTATCCAAAGCAGTTGCCCGATCCGGTGCGCGACCGCGAAGGCTGGCTGGCGGAAGGCAAGGCCAGCTATCAGGTGTTCATCCGCACGCTGCTGTCGCTGACCGACAACATCGTTGGCGGCAGGGTTGTGCATCCGGCAGGCGTGGTGGTGCGCGATGGGGAAGACCCCTATTTCGTCGTGGCCGCCGACAAGGGCACGGCAACCTTCTCCGACGTGGCCAATGCCATTGCCCAAAGCCGCGATTTCTGGCTCGATGATGCCTTCGCCAGCGGTGGCTCCAATGGCTATGACCACAAGGCCATGGGCATCACCGCACGGGGTGCGTGGCTTTCGGTGCGGCGCCACTTCCTTGAGATGGGCGTCGATGTCCAGACCGATCCGGTGCGCGTGGCGGGCTGCGGCGACATGTCGGGCGACGTGTTCGGCAACGGGATGCTGCTTTCGCGGACGATCAAGCTGGTTGCGGCTTTCGATCACCGGCACGTCTTCCTCGATCCCGATCCCGATCCCGCCGCAAGCTGGCAGGAGCGCGCGCGCATGTTCGCGCTGCCCCGGTCAAGCTGGGACGATTACGACAGGAGCCTGATTTCGGCGGGTGGCGGGGTATTCCCGCGCAGCATGAAGGCAATCCCGCTTTCGCCGCAGGTGCAGGCCATGCTGGGGCTGGACGCAGCCGAGATCGATCCGGATTCGCTGATTTCGGCAATCCTGCGCGCCAAGGTGGACCTGCTCTGGTTCGGCGGGATCGGCACGTATGTGAAGGCGGGCCACGAGAACAACGTCGACGTGGGCGATCCGGCCAACGATGCCTTGCGCGTATCGGCCCATGAAGTGCGCGCCCGCGTGATCGGCGAAGGCGCGAACCTTGGCGTCACGCAGGCGGGCCGCATCGCCTTTGCGCTCTATGGCGCCGATGGCGCGGGCGGGCGCATCAACACCGATTTCATCGACAATTCGGCAGGGGTCGATTGTTCGGACAACGAGGTGAACATCAAGATCGCATTGGCAGCGGCCAAGCGTGCAGGGCGGCTCGACGAGGCGGCGCGGGTCGAACTGCTGGCTGCCATGACCGACGACGTTGCCCACCTCGTGCTTGAGGACAACCGCCTTCAGGCGCTGGCGCTTTCCATTGCCGAGCGCGGCGGTGCGGCGGCCATGCCTTCATGGTCGCGCCTGATCGATGTGCTGGAGGAAGGTGGCGATCTTGATCGCCGGACCGAAGGGCTGGCCAGCGCCGAGGAACTGGCGCGTCGCGCCGCGGCAGGGCAGGGGCTGACCCGGCCCGAACTGGCGGTGCTGCTGTCCAGCAGCAAGCTGGCCTTGCAGCGCGCGCTCGAGGAAAGCGCGGTGGTGGACGATCCAGTGCTGGAAGCGGAACTGATCGCCGCGTTTCCGCCCCGGATGCGCGAAGCCTTCCCTGCCGAGATCGCGCAGCACCGCCTGCGCCGCGAGATCATTGCAACCAAGCTGGCGAACCGCATCGTCAACCGCATGGGTCCGGTCATGCCCTTCGAACTGTGCGAGGAGGAGGGCGTTTCGCTGGCGCAGATGGCGGCGGCCTTCGTCGCGGCCGAACGGCTGCTCGATCTCGGCAGGACATGGGACATGCTCGATACGGCAGTCATGTCCGAAGCGCTGCGGCTCATGCTGTTCGAACGTGCGGCGCAGGGTCTGCGCGGCCATGTTGCCGATGTGCTGCGCGCGGGGCACGGTTCGCTGCAACCGGGCGCACTGATTGCCATGCTCGATGCCGATGTCGGCCTGCTTTCGGGCGCGGCGGCGGGGCTGCTGCGCGGCGAGGCGCAGGCACAGGCGCGCCAGATGGCCGATGATCTGGCCGCCGCCGGTGCGCCTGCCGAAGTTGCCGCGCGGCTTGTCCATCTGTTCGACATGGACGGCGCGGTGGGGCTTGCCC
This sequence comes from Novosphingobium meiothermophilum, assembly GCF_003171715.1. GTDB lineage: Bacteria > Pseudomonadota > Alphaproteobacteria > Sphingomonadales > Sphingomonadaceae > Novosphingobium > Novosphingobium meiothermophilum. Next base: position 36,615 of record NZ_QGHL01000014.1, read on the forward strand.
ATCTGGCGGGCGACCTGGGCGTGGATGCCGCGCTTCTGACGAGGGCCTTTGCCGATCTGGGCGCAGAACTGGGGCTGGACTGGGCGCAGCAGACGACCCGCAAGCTTGCCGTGTCCGATACGTGGGAGCGCCTGCTGGTGGCGGGGCTGGGACGCGATTTCGAGCAGATGCGCCTCGATTTCCTTGGCCGATGCGGCGATGCCGGGCCAGACCGGTTCGCGCGCGAATGGCTGGCCGGCCATGCCGATGAAGTGCGCCAGTTCCGCGCGCTGGTGGCCCGTGCGCAGTCAGCACCGGCGGTCACGCCTGCCATGCTGGCGCAGGTGGCCAGTCAGGCCCGGACCCTGCTGGGGCGGTAGCTGACCCCGACGTGCCCTGACCTCTGGCAAGAGTGGTCCCTTTTTTGATGCGAGTCAGTTGACGCAGGGCCGCTTTTGTCCAAACGGCTGAGCCATACCTGAGAGGATTCGACGGATGGGCAGTGAAATGGATCGCGCGGACGTTATTATCGTGGGTGCGGGACACGGCGGAGCGCAGGCCGCCATCGCATTGCGCCAGAACGGTTTCGAGGGGCGCGTTCTGGTGATCGGACGGGAGCCGGAAATCCCCTACGAACGTCCGCCACTATCCAAGGAATATCTTGCGCGCGAAAAGACCTTCGATCGCATCTGCATCCGCCCTGCCCAGTTCTGGCAGGACAAGGGCGTGGAAGTGAAGCTGGGCGCAGAAGTCGTCTCGCTCGATCCGGCGGCGCACACGGTCACGCTGGGGGATGGTTCGCAGGTTGCCTATGGCAAGCTGATCTGGGCAACCGGTGGCGATCCGCGCAGGCTTTCATGCGCCGGGGTCGATCTTGGCGGCGTCCATGCCGTGCGCACCAAGGAAGATGCCGACCGGCTGATGGCTGAACTGGACGCCGGAGCGAAGCGCGCGGTGGTGATCGGCGGGGGCTATATCGGGCTGGAAGCCGCCGCCGTGCTGACCAAGTTCGACGTGCACGTCACCCTGCTTGAGGCGCTGCCGCGCGTGCTGGCGCGCGTGGCCGGTGAAGCGCTTTCCCAGTTCTACGAGGCCGAGCACCGTGCGCACGGCGTTGACCTGCGCACCAGCGCGGCGATGGACAGCATCGTCGGCGAAAATGGGCGCGTGACCGGCGTGAAGATGCAGGATGGCGAAGTTCTGCCAGCCGACATCGTGATCGTGGGCATCGGCATCGTGCCCTGCGTGGGGCCGCTGCTCCAGGCGGGCGCGGCAGGCGGCAACGGGGTGGATGTCGATGAATATTGCCGCACCTCTCTGGCCGATGTCTATGCCATCGGCGATTGCGCGGCCCACGCCAATGCTTTTGCCGATGGCGCGGTGATCCGGCTGGAATCGGTGCAGAACGCCAACGATATGGCCAATGCCGTGGCGAAGGCCATCTGCGGCAATCCGGTGCCCTATGCGGCCACCCCTTGGTTCTGGTCGAACCAGTATGACCTGAAGCTCCAGACTGTCGGCCTTTCGACAGGGCACGATCAGGCCGTGCTGCGCGGCGATCCGGCAGCGCGCTCTTTCTCGGTGGTTTACCTGAGGGCCGGCAAGGTCGTTGCGCTCGATTGCGTGAACATGGTCAAGGACTATGTGCAGGGCAAGAAGCTGGTAGAAGCGCGCGCCGCGATTGCCCCCGAACTGCTGGCCGATGCCAGCGTGCCGCTGAAGGAAATGGCGGTCTAGCCAAGGCGCTGCATGGCCCAGTGGGCGGCGTCGGCGATGGCCGGGTCAGGATCGTTCGCAAGGGCCTGCACCGCGGGAAGCAGGGCCGGATCGGCGCTGTTGCCCGCAGCATAGAGGCAGTTGCGCACCCAGCGGTCGCGTCCGATGCGCTTGATCGGGCTGCCGCTGAACACGCGGCGGAAGGCCGCATCATCAAGCGCCAGCATGTCGGCAAGGCGGGGCGCGGCCAGCTCCGCGCGCGGCAGGAAAGCGCGGTTGGCCTGTGCGGCGGCGGCAAAGCGGTTCCACGGGCAGGCGGCAAGGCAATCATCACAGCCATAGATGCGGTTGCCCATCGCGGTGCGGAACTCGTGCGGGATTGGGCCCTTGTGCTCGATCGTGAGGTAGGAAATGCAGCGCCGCGCATCGAGCCGGTAGGGCGCGGGAAAGGCATCCGTGGGGCAGGCCGTCTGGCAGGCGGAGCAGGTGCCGCAGCGATCGGCGTGGGGCTGATCGGGCGAAAGGGCAAGCGTGGTGAAAATCGCGCCAAGGAACAGCCACGAGCCATGGGTGCGGCTGACGAGATTGGTATGCTTGCCCTGCCAGCCGATCCCGGCAAGCTGGCCCAGCGGCTTTTCCATGACCGGCGCGGTATCGACGAAGACCTTGACCTCTGCGCCCGGCTGGTCCGCCACCAGCCAGCGCGCCAGCGCCTTCAGCCCGCGCTTGACCACATCGTGATAGTCGGCCCCTTGTGCATAGACCGAGATGCGCGCGCGGTCAGGATGGGCTTGCAGCATCCGGGGATCGGCAGCGGGCGCATAACTCATGCCCAGCGCGATCACGCTTTGCGCCTCAGGCCAGAGCGAGCGCGGGCCGCGCCGGTGGTGGAGGCGCGTCTCCATCCATTCCATCGTGCCGTGGCAGCCATCGCCCAGCCATTGTTCCAGCCGACGCGCGCGCAGCGGATCATCCGCAGCAGGCGCAATGCCGCAGGCGGCAAAGCCGAGCGCTGCAGCTTCGGCCTTCAACCGGCTTTCCAGATTTCCTGCCGTGCCGTTAACCAAACTTGTGGCCTCGCTCGTTCATTCGCTATCGCTAGGGGGATGAGCCATGAAGATCGAGCTAGGGCAATGGCGGGCGGGAGGCAACTTGGCAGGCAACGGGGTTGACCTGACGGGCAGGGAACTCGCCATCGAGGCGCGCGGGCTGGTGAAGCGGTTTGACGGCTTTACCGCAGTGGACGGCGTGGACATCGCCGTGCCGAGGGGCGCGATCTACGGCATCCTTGGTCCCAACGGCGCGGGCAAGACCACCACGCTGCGCATGCTGCTGGGCATCATCGACCCGGATGAAGGCTATCGCCGCGTGCTGGGCGCGGAGCGGCCCACCGATGTGGCGCGGCGGATCGGCTATCTGCCGGAGGAGCGCGGGCTATACCCTGCGATGAAAGCCTATGAGGCCATCGGTTTCCTTGCCGCGCTGCGCGGAGTGCCGCTGAAGGAAGGGCGACGGCGGGGGCGCGAACTGCTGGAGGCGCATGGCCTTGGCTATGCGGCAGACCGGCAGATCCGGCAGATGTCGAAAGGCATGGCGCAGACCGTGCAGCTTCTGGGCACGCTGGTGCACGAACCCGATCTGGTGGTGTTCGACGAGCCTTTCTCAGGTCTCGACGCGCTCAATCAAGGCAAGCTGGAGCGGATGATCCGCGATCTGGCGGCGCGCGGCACCACGGTGATCTTCTCAACCCATGTCATCGCCCATGCCGAACGCCTGTGCGATCAGGTGGCGATCATTGCGGGCGGCAAGGTGCCCTTCGCCGGTCCGGTGGACGTGGCGCGCGACCGGCTGCGCCCGCAGGTGCGGCTGGAAACGCGCGCGCAGGACGGGCCTTGGCGGGCGGCGCTTCCGGCGGATGCGCGCCATGAAGGCGCGTTCTGGTTCTTCACCCTGCCCGAAAGCGGCGTGGAGCCGCTGTTGCGGGCACTGATCGAAGGGGATGCAGGCATTCTCAGCCTGTCGATCGAACGCGCAGGGCTGCACGATGCCTTCGTGGCGATTGCGGGCGAGGCGGCGGCAAAAGCGCTTGAGGAAAGCGCGGGAGAAACCCGATGACCGGATGGACCGAGAAGCTGCGCGCCGCGCTGGTGATCGCACGGCGCGATTTCGTGGCCGTGGTCTTTTCCAAGACCTTCATCTTCTTCCTGATCGGCCCGGCCTTTCCGGTGATCGTGGGCGGGCTTGCGGGCAGCATCGGCGACAAGGTGCAGCAGAACGTGGACCGGCCGACCATCGGCCTTGCCATGAGCGCGGCCGATGCCGGACGCATGGTGGCGGCCCGTGCGGAACTGGACGGGCGGGTGCCGGGCACTATTCCTGAACTGGTGGTGCTGGCCGACGTGCGCCCCGGCGAGGCGTTCGATGCGCGCGCGGCGCTGGCCGATGGCGCAAGGCCGGTCGCGGCGGTTGTCGGCGGCACGCTCGACGCGCCGACGCTGACTGCCCCGCGCGAGCGGGCCCGCCAGTGGGTGGGCGTGGTTTCCAATCTTGCGGCGCGGGCGCGGGCAGCAGAACCGACCGTCTATCCCGAAGTTGCGGTAGAGGAAGTGGCCACATCGGTGGCCAAGGTGAAGACCGGCCAGACCTATACCGCGCAGGGCGCGCAGGTTCTGCTGTTCCTGTTGACCATGCTGCTGGCGGGCATGGTGCTTTCCAATCTGGTCGAGGAAAAGGGCAACAAGATCATCGAGGTTCTGGCCGCCGCCATTCCGATGGACGCGATGTTCATGGGCAAGCTCTTTGCCATGCTGGCTGTCAGCCTTGTCGGCATTGCGGTATGGGGCAGCGTGGGCGGGGCCATCGTGCTGGCGGGCGCCAAGAGCCTGCCTTCGGTGCCGGCCCCCGCCGTGGGCTGGCCGCTGTTCGCGCTGCTGGGCTTTCTCTATTTCGCCATGGCCTATCTGCTGATGGGATCGCTGTTCCTTTCCATCGGGGGCATGGCCACCACCGTGCGCGAAGTGCAGACGCTGTCGATGCCGGTCTCGATGTTCCAGCTCATGGTGTTCTTCTTTTCAAGCTATGCTCTGACCTCGCCCGGCACATGGGTGGAATGGTTCTCGCTGATCTTCCCGGTATCTTCGCCTTACGCCATGCTGGCGCGCGCGGCGCAGCATGGCGAAGTCTGGCCGCATGTGCTGGCGCTTGGCTGGCAGGGTCTGTGGGTGATCGTGATCGTGCGGGCCGGGGCGCTCCTGTTCCGGCGGACAGTGATGAAATCCGGCCCGGCACAGGGAAGGCGCGGCGTCTGGGCACGACTTTTCGGAAAAGGCGCGAAGGCTTATTGACAAGAATGTAGGTTGTGGCAGCTTGCATTGGCAAGGAGGACCGCGAGGCACAGGCGCGGCCGCCGCACGACGGACCCATTCCGGAGGATAGCCATGGCAACGCAGCTTGCACCCGAAGCGCAGCAGTTCACCTACCGCAGTTCACCCACCGCGATCGAAGCCTTCACCGCATGGCTGAAGGAAAACCCGCAGGCCATTCCGGCCCATACCCACAAGTGGGACGTGAGCCGGTCCGACATCTACCTTGAAGACCGCTGGCAGCCGATCTTTGCCGAGATGCGCGCGCAAGCCCCGGTCAACTTCGTGCCCGAATCGCCCTATGGCGCCTACTGGAACGTGGTGAACCACAAGGCGATCCAGCACGTCGAATCGCTGCCCGAACTCTATTCCTCGTCGTGGCGCTATGGCGGCATCACCATTGGCGATCCGCCGGATGATGTCGATCCGGCGGTTCTGGCCGAGCGCCAGCTGCCGATGTTCATTGCCATGGACCGGCCCGAACACACCGGCCAGCGGCGCACCGTGGCCCCGGCCTTTACCCCCGCCAAGATGGTGGAGATGGAAGCCGACATTCGCCGCCGCACCGGCGAAGTGCTCGATTCGCTGCCCTGGGGCGAAAAGTTCGACTGGGTCGACAAGGTTTCGATCGAGCTGACCACCGGGATGCTTGCCATCCTCTTCGGCTTTCCCTGGGCCGACCGGCGCCTCCTGACCTTCTGGTCGGACTGGGCGGGCGATGTGGAACTGATCCTTGCGCGCGAACTGTCGGACATGCGCTTTTCGTTCCTGGGAGAGATGGCGCACTATTTCCAGCGCCTCTGGGCCGAGCGGATGCGGGCCGCGCCTTCGGGCGATCTCATCTCCATGATGATCCATTCCGAAGCGATGAACCACATGAGCCCGCAGGAGTTCATGGGCAATCTGGTGCTGCTGATCGTGGGCGGCAACGATACCACGCGCAACACCATGTCGGGCATTGTCCATGCGCTCGACCAGTTCCCCGACCAGCGCGAACTGCTTGAACGCGATCCTTCGCTGATCCCGAACGCGGTGCAGGAATGCATCCGTTTCGTGACCCCGCTGGCGCACATGCGCCGCACCGCCACGGCCGATGCCGAACTGTTCGGGCAGAACATCAAGGCGGGCGACAAGCTGATCCTGTGGTATATCTCGGCCAACCGCGACGAGACGGTGTTCGAAAACCCCGACAAGCTGATCGTCGACCGGCCCAATGCCCGGCGGCACCTTTCCTTCGGCCACGGCATTCACCGCTGCGTGGGCGCGCGCCTTGCCGAACTGCAACTGCGCATCCTGCTTGAGGAAATGCACGAGAGGCGGATGCGGGTGCGCGTGGCCGGCACGGTGGAGCGCGTGCGCGCCAACTTCGTCCACGGCTTCCGCAAGCTGGAAGTCATGCTCGAAAAGCGGTAATTCGCCAGGCGTCGGCCTGTGCTATGCCGCAGGTCACGATTGGCAGGGCGGAACCGGGCTATTGCTTGCCCTGTCCTGTCGGCGGGCCACCGCCCCCCGGAGTTTCGCCTCCCGGCCAGTCGGCAGGACACCGGGAGGTTGCCGTCAGTCATGCCCTCGTTCGCAGCCATGCCCCTATCCGCCATCGACCGCCGCCGCATGGTCGCGCTGCTTGTTGCCGGGGCCGCCATGCCGCTGGCTTCGGCCTGCGGCGCGCAGCCTGCCGGAAGGGGGCGTTATCCCGTTGAGAAAAGCGAGGCGGAATGGCGCAGGCTGCTCAGCCCCGCGCAATACCGCATCCTGCGCGAAGCGGGGACGGAGCGGCCCTTCACTTCGCCGCTTCTGAACGAAAAGCGCAAGGGCACGTTCACCTGCGCGGCCGATGGCACGGCGCTGTTTGCCTCGTCCACCAAGTATGACAGCGGCACCGGCTGGCCCAGCTTCTGGAAGCCGCTGCCGGGCGCGGTGGGCACCAGCACCGATCGTTCGCTGGGAATGGTCAGAACCGAGGTGCATTGCCGCCAGTGCGGCGGGCATCTGGGCCATGTTTTCGATGACGGCCCGTCGCCCACGGGCCTGCGCTACTGCATCAATGGCCTTGCACTGAAGTTTGTGCCCGGCTGAACGCCAAGTTCAAGCGCATAAGCAAGAAAAGCCCCCGTTCCGCGAGGGAAGGGGGGCTTGATCTTGGTGCATCCCTTGCGGGATGGACAATCAGGCAGCCGTGGCCTTCACCAGCTCGCGCTTCACCTTGAGGGCGCGCGGCGAAAGCTTGGCATCCGACTGCTTGAGCAGCCAGTTGTCGAGACCGCCGTTGTGCTCGACCGAGCGCAGGCCATGGGTCGACACGCGGAACTTGAAGCTGCGCTCCAGCTTTTCGCTCATCAGCGTGACGTTCTGCAGGTTGGGCAGGAACAGGCGCTTGGTCTTGTTGTTGGCGTGGCTTACGTTGTGACCGACTTGGCGGCCCTTACCGGTCAGTTCGCAGATACGCGACATGGCTGAAATCTCGCTTGTGTTCGATAATACCTATCGGGAAGGCGCGGCTCTTATCGATTCATGGGCCGAAGTCAAGGATTCGGAGTTTGAAAGCGATGATCGGGCACTTATACCGCGCGCCATGACCCGCTGGCCCCTGCCCGAACCGATGCGACTGGCGCTGGAGGAAGCAGCGCGGGCCGCGGCCGAGGGCGAAGTGCCGATCGGCGCGGTGGTCGTCAGGGACGGCAAGGTCATTGCCGCCGCGCACAACCAGCCCCGCGCCCTGAATGATCCCACCGCCCATGCCGAAATGCTGGCGATTCGCGCGGCCGCTGCGGCACTGGGGCAGGAGCGTCTGGACGGGTGCGACCTGTGGGTGAGCCTTGAACCCTGCGCCATGTGCGCGGGTGCCATCGTTCATGCGCGCATCGCCCGCGTCTATTTCGGCGCCGCCGATCCCAAGGGCGGCGCGGTCGACCATGGCGCGCGGGTCTTCGACCAGCCAACCTGTCTGCACCGGCCCGAAGTCTATTCCGGCATGGGCGAGAGCGAGGCGGCAGATCTGCTGCGCGGCTTCTTCCGCGCCAGACGTTAGACGGACGTCGCTAGAGAGCTGTCGCCCGAAAAGGCCGCGCTAGAAGCTTCGCCAGATCTTCACGGGCACATTGTCAGCCGGACCGGTGCCCTTTGGACAGCGCGCAGGCTTCATGCGGCGCGAATGGCAAACGTGGATTTCGCGCAGCCAGCCGTCGCGGCCCAGCAGCAGGCGGATCATGTCGGGCCTGAGGCGCGGATTGGCGATGACCATGGCCTGGCGCACCTTGCCCGCGTTGAGGCCGGGCGTGCGTGAAAGACGGGCCATGTCGGGAAACTGCATCGCCTGAAACAGGGCGCGTCCCTGATCGAAATAGGCCGCAGGGTCATCGCTCATGCAGGTGCCATGCTTGGCCCATTCGTGCATGAGCAGATCGGCCGAAGGCGTGGTGCAGAAATTGCGGCGTAGCGTCTGCGCATCGGGCTGACGGCGGGCGGGGCAATATTGCGGATAGAGACCGTCCCGCCCATCGGGCCAGAGACCGTGGAGAATGAAGCCGAAGCGGCCATGCCGGCCTGAACACTGCGTGGCATGGCTCGGATCGTCCTTGCGCGTGCGGCAGAACTGAGGCGACCAGCTTATCGCAAGGGTATAGCCCGTGATCGGCACGACGCGAGGCGGGCCGTCCGGCTCCGGCAGGGGCGGCACAGTGATCTGCGGCGGCACCTGGCACTGCCAGTCCTGCGCGGCTGCTGCCATGGGCGCCAGCGCAAGAAGCAGGGCGCAGCAGCTCCTCATGACGCCGGGCATGGCGGTCAGGCCGCCTTGTCCTGCTTCAGCCACGCCGATGTGGCGGGCAGGAACATCAGCACCGCCGCCGCCAGCATCAGCAGGATGGCGATGGTCGAGAAGATGGCAAATGGCAGGCCGATCATCTTCGCGACCACGGGTATTCCGGCAAGTCCCACCGCATCGAGCGCGATGATGACCGCAAGGAACCAGCGCGCCACCCCGAAGCGTCCGCGCGTGATGACAAGGGTGAGGCCGATGGCGACAAAGGCATTGGCAAAAGGCCCGATCAGAAGCTTGGTGCGATCAATGTCGAGTGCGGCGGCCATTGCCCCGGCATGAACCAGCACGTTGACAATGCGCAGCAACTGGCTGGTGATGACACCATATTCCAGGAGACGGACGGGGACGGGGCGCATATCGGCCATGGCAGGGCGTTCCTTCAGGAAAGCGGGGTGAAATCAAGGCCGATGTCGGCGGCAGGCGCGCTCTGCGTGAGGCGGCCGACCGAAACATAATCGACGCCCGATCCGGCAATGGCGGCGATCGTGTCGAGCCGGACACCGCCTGACGCCTCGCATGGCACCCGCCCTGCCACCAGCGCCACGGCTTCGCGCAGAAGATCAGGTCCCATGTTGTCGAGCAGCAGGCGCGTGGCCCCGGCGGCAAGCGCGGGTTCGATCTGGTCGATCCGGTCAACCTCGCAGATCACGTCCTTCACGCCCGCGGCAAGCGCGCGGCGCACCGCTTCGGCAACGCCGCCTGCAACAAGGACGTGGTTGTCCTTTATCATCGCGGCATCCCACAGGCCCATGCGGTGATTGGTGCCGCCGCCCATGCGCACTGCATATTTTTCAAGGTGGCGAAGGCCCGGAATGGTCTTGCGCGTATCAAGCAGCTTTGCGCGTGTCTGGCCCATGGCATCGACATAGGCCCGCGTGAGCGTGGCCACGCCCGAAAGGTGCTGCACCGTGTTCAGCGCGCTGCGCTCTGCCGTCAGCATGGCGCGCGCATTTCCTTCAAGCCGCATCAGGTCCGATCCCGGCGAAACCCGCGCACCTTCTTCCGCCAGAATCTCGACCGTCATGTCCGGATCGAGCGCACGGAAGAACGCGGCGGCAATCGGCAGCCCGCAAACCGTGATCGCATCGCGGCTGTCCATCACGCCGGAAAAGCGCGCGTCGGCGGGAATCACGCTCTCGCTGGTGACATCATGCCCGCCGCACGGAAGGCCCTCGCCCAGATCCTCGGCCAGCGTTGCCGCGACGAAGGCTTCCACATCGAAGCCGGGAATGGAGAAGCTGCTCATGCCCTCGCCCTATCGCTGCGGGGCGCGTGTGTCGAGCGGTGGCGCCTGCCTTACCGTGCCGCCAGCTCCAGTGAACCCGGCCCCAGTGAACCTGGCCCCAGTGAACCCGGCCTCAGTGAACGAAGCGCGCCACGACATCGCGATAGGAGCGCGATACCTTCACCTCGGCGCCCGATGCCAGCACCAGGAAGCATTCGCCATTGGTGTGCGGACGGACCTGACGGACCTGATCGAGGTTGACGATCTTCGAGCGGTGGACGCGCTGGAACACGCGCGGATCGAGACGGCGCTCAAGATCCTTCATCGTCTCGCGCAGGATCAGCGAATTGTCGCCGGTGTAGATGCACATGTAATCGCCGGCCGCTTCGATGCGTTCGATGCTGTCGACATCGACGCGGAAGATCTGGCCGCGATCCTTGATGTTGATGAGCTTTTCGAAACGGCCTGCGGCCGGTTCGCCCTCGTCCTCGATTTCGGGCATGGCGCCGGGGGCCACTTCGGCCAGCACGGTCTTGAGCTTTTCGGCCTCCTCGCGCCCGCGCTTTTCCGAAATGCGGGTGCGCGCCCGGTCGAGCGCATCGGCCAGACGATCGGTCTCCACGGGCTTGAGCAGGTAATCGACTGCATTGGCCTCGAATGCCTTGATCGCGTGCTCGGAAAAGGCCGTCACGAAGATGAACAGCGGCGGGTCGATCTCCATCACGCCCTTGACCACGGAGAATCCGTCGAAACCGGGCATCTGGATATCACAGAAGACTAGGTCGGGCTTTTCGGTCTTGATCTTGCGGATCGCCTCGCGACCGTTCGAGCAGGTGTCGATCACCCCGACATCGGGAAAGGCCTGAAGGCGCAGTTGCAGCCCCTGGATCGCCAGCTTTTCGTCGTCGACGAGGATCGTGCGGATGGTCATGCGGTTTCCTTGTTCACCCGGTAAATGGCATCACGTTGCGCCCCCGTGATGGTTCCCCCGTTGCGTCTGGATTTCGGCGATTGCCTTATCGCAGGACGATGAACCGGCCTTGAAGTTCCCGCACGTCATGCGATTGTTCCTGCGGGCCTGCGCGATGCGATCATGCCGGGCGCTGCGGCAGCGGGCGGTGCCTTTGCCTCGAAAGGCAATTCGAGCACGACCTGGAAGCCCCCTTCGGGCCGGTTGGAAATCTCGAAGCGCTGGTTTTCGCCATAAGCCTGAAGCAGCCGGTCGCGGATGTTGGCAAGGCCGATGCCGGTGGAATCGCTGCTGGCGCCAAAGACGCTGGCAGGGTCGGTGCCCGCAGGCAGACCCGGCCCGGTATCCGAAACCCTGACGCGCAGCATCGGGCCGACAAGTTCCGCCTCGACCGTGATCTCTGCCCCGTATTCCAGCGGGCTGACCGCATACTTGATGGCGTTTTCCACCAGCGGTTGCAGCAGCAGCGACGGCATGAGCGCGTTCATCACGGCATCATCGATGCGGAAATCGGTGCGCAGGCGATCCTCGAAGCGCATCCGCTCGATGTCGAGGTAGAGCTTGAGCGTCTCGATCTCCTGCGCCACCGTCACGCGCGCCGTCGGCTCGTTGACGAGGGTGTAGCGCAGGAACGAGGACAGGCGCGAAAGCATGGCATTGGCCGGTTCCGTCTGCTTGAGCAGGACCAGCGTGGAAATGGAGTTCAGCGTGTTGAACAGGAAGTGCGGGTTGAGCTGATAGCGCAGCATCGCCAGTTGCGCGCTGGTGGCCTGTGCTTCCAGCCGCATGAGCTGATCGTTCTGTTCTTCCACCTGCAGGAAGAAGTTGATCGCGTAGTAAAGCCCCGTCCACGAAATCAGCAGCGTGAGATCGAGGTAGAACACGCCAAGGAAAAGCTGCGCGAAGCTGGCATCGCTGCCCTGCCGGTAAAGGCTGATGACCCATGAATCGATGAAGGCATAAAGCCCCACCGCCACCGACAGCGCGAACGCGGTAATGCCCCAGGTAATCAGCGGTCGGCGGTTGATGAGCGCCCGGTAGATCACCGAGAGGATCAGCGAGATCGAAAAGCCCGTGATCGTGGCGATCACCACGATGACAAGGAACGACCACGGCTGGCCGTTGGCGATCGAGGACATCGCGCGCAGCAGCATCGCGCCGCCCCAGCCAAGGAACTGCAGGCGCCAGAACGCGCGGTTCTTGTTGCCGAAGAACGGCGTGGGTCTGAACGGCAGGGCTGCCATGGCGCTGGTTGTAACGACTGGTTCAGCCCAGCGCTAGAGCGCCTTGCCCGTGCGGGCCGCATCGATGGCCGACTGGAGATCGGCGGCCGGAACCGCGCCGTTGATGATGCGCCCGCCGATGATCCAGGCGGGCGTCCCGTTGATGCCAAGTTCGCGCGCGATTTCGAGGTTGCGCTGCAATTCGGCGGTCACATCCGCGCGCGCCGAGGCAGTGCGCGCGGCGGCCAGATCGAGACCTGCGGCAGTGGCGGCGGCGGCGATGCTGGACGGCGATGGGCGTTCGCCAGCGAACATGGCCGCATGATAGGCCGGATACTTGCCCTGCGCCGCCGCGGCGAGCGCCATGCGCGCGGCATCCTCGCTTTCGGGGGCGATGATCGGCAGTTCGCGCACCACCACCCTGAGATCGGGATTGGCGGCCACGAGCGCCTCGATCGCTTTCACGCTCTGGCGGCAGTAGCCGCAGGCAAAGTCGGTGAACTCGACCAGTGTCACGCGCCCCTTCGGATTGCCCAGAATTGCGCCGGGAAAGGGCTTCTCCACCTCGGCGCGCATGGGCGCCAGCCGGCTTTCGGCATCGCGGCGATGCAGGCGTTCCATCGCTTCGGGCAGGACTTCGGGATGATCGAGGATATAGGCGCGCACAAGGCTTTCGATGGCGGCGCGCTCCTTGCTGCTGATCCCGGCGCTTGCCAGGCTTGCTTCAAGCTGCGCATCTGCCGCATCGGGCGATCCGGCGCGGTGCTGCTGGAACCACCAGCCGGCCACGGCACCGGCAACGGCGAACATGGCGGCAGTGGCGGCGAAAAGGCCGAAGCGGCGGGGCTGGTGGTCGGTCATTCTCGTCAGCCTTAGCGCGATCTGCGCTGGCGTTCCATCATGGCCCGCGCAGACATGGCGATATCCTGCGCGCGCAGCCAGTCGGGCGTGCCCTTGGGCAGCGCGGATTCGGCGGCTTCGGCGCTGCGCAGCGCGGCGGGGATCTGCCCGGTCATCAATTGCTGTTCGGCGCTGGCAAGGCGCGCCCGCGCGCTGTCGCCGCGCGCTTCATAGACCACGCCAAGCTGATACCAGGCAAAGGGGTTTTCCTTGTCGCGCACAATGGCGGCGCGCAGCACCTTTTCGGCTTCGGCATAGTTGGCCTGGTCGTCGGTCGCGATCAGCGCATGGCCAAGCGTGGTGGCAATGAGCGGCGCATTGTCGGTGAGCGCCACGGCCTTTCGCAGGGGAGCAATCGCCTCGGCCGGACGTCCCGATTCAAGCAGGATCTGGCCTTCCAGTTCGAGGAAGTAGGGATTGTCGGGATCGCTGGCGATGAGCGCGCGCGATTCGGCAAGCGCCTTGTCGGGATAGGCGTCCTTGTGAAAGGCATAGGCGCGGGCGTAGCGCGCGGGAACATCGGTCAGATATTCGGGGTAGGCGCGCAGCGTGTCCTGCGGGTCGGCAAGATAGCCGTAAAGCTTGGCCTTGACGCGCAGGAACCGCGCCTGAAGATCGGGCGGCGAGGGCTTGTTCCACGCAGGATCCTGCTGATAGGTATCGAGCAGGGTGGCAAGGCGGTCTGCCGTCATCGGGTGGGTGCGGTAGAACTCGGCATCGGGGTTGCTGCGCGCGCTGTAGCCATAGCGGTATTCAAGGTTCTGGAGTTTCTTGAAGAACTCGATCGAACCGCGTCCGGAAATGCCCGCATCGGCAAGAAACTTGGCTCCAGCGGCATCGGCGGAGGATTCCTGCGCGCGGCTGAAGGCAAGGAACTTGCCCATGGCGGCCTGCTGCCCGGCCATGAACACGCCCATTGCCGCCTCGGCCGATCCAGCGGCAGCGGCAAGCCCGCCCAGCAGCAGCGAAAGCACGGTGATGCCGGTGGCGGGCTTCAGCCCTTCATCGAAGCGCACGATGTGCCCGCCGGTGATATGGCCAAGCTCGTGCGCGATGACGCCTTGCAGTTCGTTCACGTCATCCGCCGCGCCGACCAGCCCGGAATGGATGTAGATGGCCTGCCCGCCCGCAACGAAGGCATTGATCGAACCATCGTTGAGCAGAACGAGGTCTATCGCCTGCGGATTGAACCCGGCGGCGCGGAAGATCGGCGCCGAGGCATCGCGGAACAGGGCTTCGGTTTCGGCATCGCGCAGCACCGATTGCGCCGCCGCCGGTTGCACGCACAGCGAAAGCGCCGCGATCAATGCCAGCAGGCGGCCAATTGCGCGCGGGATCAGTGTGGCCGGGCGTGCGGCGGGGGGGATGGCGCGTTCCGTCACAGCCCCGACCTTAGGCGCCGGGTGCCTGAACCGCAACTGAAGCAGGCGCTTGGCGGGCCGAGGTTGCCCGGCGCAGGAAGGGCAGCACGGCATCAAGCAGGCGTGTATCGCGCGAGAACGGGCGCGCCAGCATCATGATGATGCGTTCATGGCCTACGCCTTCGAGGATGACAGGCGCGGTAGGGGCGCCGGCCTCGGTCAGGAGCCGGGCCAGACGGCGCGAATTGCGCGGCTTGACGCGCGTGTCCTCGTCGCCCGTGACCAGCAGCAGCGGCGGGGCATCGGCGCGCACGAAATTGACCGGCTGGGTTGCGGCAGGGTCCGCCGCCTTGCCGAAGCTGTGGATCGTGGCGGGCGTATCAAAGGGGAGGAAATCGAAAGGGCCTGCCAGCGAGACCGTGCCGCCGATCATTGCCGGATCAAGCCCCACGCCGCGCAGCCACTGCGGATCGAGCGTGAGCATGACCGCATTGTAGGCACCCGCCGAATGGCCCATCAGGGCAAGGCGTGACGGATCGCCCCCGCCCTTCGCGGCATTCTCGTGCACCCAGCGCAGCGCGGCCGCGCCATCTTCGAGCATGGCCGGAAACCGTGCCGCCGGATAGAGCCGGTAGCCTGCCAGAACCACGGCATAACCCTGCGCGCAGAAGGTGCGGGCGATGAAGCGGTAATCGTGCGGATCGCCGCTCGACCAGCCGCCGCCATGAATGAACACCAGCACGGGCAGCGGGCCTTGCGCGTCTGCGGGCACAAACATTTCCAGCTTCTGTGCCGGGTCCGCACCATAGCGGGCGCTTGCAGAAAGACGGATCGCACCATCGCCGCCGCTCAGCAGCCGGTCGGCCCCGTCGAGCACGGCGACCGCATTGTTGCGCATGGCATGGCGCCATGCGGCATGGCTGAGCGCGCCAAGCAGCACGAGGCTGAGCACTGTCCAGCCGATCCAGCCCATGCGTCGTCTGCCCTTTGCCGCTTCCGTCATGGCAGCAGGGCTAGCAGGCTCCTGCCCGCAGGGCAAAGCGCCTCTCAGGTCAGGTCATTCCGGCAGGGGGACTCAGCCGACAAGGTGGCGCGCGGCGCGTTCAATCAGCGCCGCATCGTCATGCACTTCGCCCAGCGCCACCACTTCCCCGTTCTCCAGACGGCGGACCATGACCAGCGCGAATTCGCAGCTTTCGGGCACGGCGATCCCGGCCACCTTGCGCGTGGGCAGGCTGCGCAGCGTTTCGGCCAGAGCTTCGGGCGCGCGCCGGGCCAGTGCCTTGCCCGCATCCTCGCGGCGCAGGCGGCGCTCGGCGTTGACCACACCCTTGAGGCCGCCGGGCGCATCGGAAAGATAGGCGGCGAGCTGGCCCCGGCCAAGGCCGATGCGCTGTGCATGGGTAAGCGCGGTGGCATATTCGGTCAGCCGCGTCTTGTCGTAATCGGCACCGAACACGAGCTTGACCACCGGGGTCATCGGCGCCCGCTCCTGCATCGTCAGGCCCGCATCGGCCAGCAGTTCGGCAAAGTCTCCCGGCGCATCCTGTGCGGCCAGCGCAAAGTCCCATGCGCGGCCGATGGCGGCATAGAGAGTCGCGCGGGTGCGGTCTTCGCTGGAATGGGCGGCATTGGCAAGTTCGCGCGCTGCGGCCAGCCAGTCGGCCAGCGCTTCGGGTTCTGTCCCGGCGCCTGCATTGCCCGCACCTGTATCGGATGCCTTGCCGGACAGCGGGAAGATGTCGTCGTCAAGGCCGAAGGCGGGCGCGGGAAAGCTGTCGAGATCAGGCGCGGCATCGGCCGATGCCGGGCCGTCGGCCCAGATGTCACCCGCCTCGATCAGCGGGCGGCGCGGCAGTTTCCTTGCCGGAGCGTTTTCAAGCGCCTGTTCGATTTCCAGGAGCAGTTCGTCGGTCGTCGCCTGATCGGCCACTTCCTTCCAGTTGATGGCGCCCATGATGTAATCGATGGCGCTGCCATTGGACGAGAACGGCAGGAGGATGCCGCGATAGAGCACGGTGCGGCCGTGCTGGTTCACGAACTCCGCCTCGAACCCGATCGGCGCCTGATTGGCGATGATCTGGAGATAGTGGTCGGTGATGCGCGAAAGCAGCGAGCGTCCGGGCACATCGCTCAGGCGCTGGATGGCGCTGCGGGTGCCGCATTCCTCGGCCAGCCTTGCGCCAAGGAAGGTGATCGCCGGATCCTCGATGCCGTTGTCGAAATGGAGCAGCACGAGATTTTCGGAAAAGTCAGGATGATCGCCTTCGAGGAACGAAGTGACCGAGGGGAAGGCATCCGTGCCCAGCAGGCTGGCCCAGTAATTGTAGGCGCGCACCTGCATCCGGCGTTCGTCCTGCCCCAACAAGGGCGGCGGTTCGCTGGCTGCGTCGTCTTCGGGCGCATCGGGTTCGCGCGTGACATGTTCGAAGCCGGAAAGATCGAGTTCGGCTTCCCTGTCCAGATCGAGGCTGGCGTCCCGATCAAATCCGCGCAACGTATCCATCAGCTTTTCCTGATCCCCTTCTTACCGGATCAGGTCTGGCGCAACTTCGTGAAGAAGTGCTTAAGTTGCGCCAACAAGGCTTCCGACTGGTTAACGCGCGGCGATGGCCGCCGCCCGCGCCAGCAGGCGCTGCGCCTGCGCAAGATGCAGCAATTCCGCCATTTTGCCGTTGACGCGCAGCGCACCCTTGCCGGCATTGGCGGGGTTGGCAAAGGCTGCAACGATTGCCTCCGCTTCGGCTATATCGGCATTACCGGGCGCGAAAACGCGGTTGCACACGGCAATCTGCGCGGGGTGGATCAGCGTCTTGCCATCGAAACCCGAATCGCGCGCCTGCACGCATTCGGCTTCGAGCCTGCCTTCATCGTCGATTGCGTTGCATACCCCGTCGAGCACGACGAGACCGTTGGCGCGCGCGGCCAGCACTGCCATTGTCAGCACCGGCACGAAAGCGGCGCGGCCCGGCAACTGGGCCATGCCGCTGTCCTTGGCCAGATCGTTGAGGCCAAGCACCATCCCGGCAAGCCGCGTCGTTGCGGCGCAATCGGCAATCCGTTCCAGCGCCAGCACCGCGCGCGGCGTTTCGATCATGACCCACAAGGCAACGGCGGCATCGAAACCTGCCGCGTCCATCGCGGCCGAAAGCGCCTGAACATCGGCCGCATCATCAACCTTGGGGGCAAGCACCGCCTCGACCGGGGCAGCGGCAAGGGCAGCAAGATCAGCGCTGCCCCATGGCGTTGCCAGCCCGTTGATCCGGGCAATCAGGCGCCGGTGCCCGAAACCGCCCGCCTGCGCTTCGGCCACCAGCGCGGCGCGCGCATCGGCCTTGGCTTCGGGAGCAACGGCATCTTCGAGATCAAGGCAAACCGCATCGCAATCAAGACTGCGCGCCTTGGCCATGGCCCGCGCGTTGCTGGCGGGCATGTAGAGCATCGAGCGCAAGGGGCGGTCATCGCGGCAAGCGGCAACAGTCACAGGTAACGGACCTTCATCTTTATGCGCATCGGCGCGCCGGTCACGTCGATGGCGGCGGCATCGAACTTGGGCGGAGACATCTTGACCGGCGCATCGCGCGAGAAGCCGAAGCCTTCCTTGGGCAGGAACAGTGCCTTGTCCATCTTCTTGTTGCCGTTTTCGTCATGCAACAGGACGATGGCATAGCGCCCCGGCATGACATCGCGCAGCACCAGCGGGCCTTCCTCGCCTGCCCTGATCGAGGCGATGCGGCGCGCCGGATCCTTGTCGCAGCCTTCGGGAAACAGCCTGGCATTGGCGGTCATGCACAGATAGACCATGCCCTTGTCGTTGCGCAGGCCGGTGACGTCCACCGTGATCGTGGTGGGAGCAGGGGCATTGCCCGCCAGCATGGCGATGGCGGCGATCGGGGCAAGGCGGCGGTTCATGGCTTGGACAGTCCCTTGTCGGTTCCGCACAACCGGTCCCAGAAGCGGAAATAGAGACCGTAGTTGCAGCGGTATTGTTCGTGATGGCGGTGGTGGTGGCTGGCGGTTATCAGCCACTGGCCTGCTGCGCCATGAACGAGCCGGCGCGGAAACATTTCCCAGCCCATGTGATTGGTCACGCCCATCACGGTCATGATGAGCAGAACCAGCCCCAGAACGGCGATGTGGATGGGGATGAAGAACACGAGCACAGGGATGAGCAGCGAGACAATCGCCGCCTCTGCCGGATGGAAGTTCATCGCCGCCCAAGCCGTGGGCGGGCGGCTGGCGTGGTGAATGGCGTGAATGTGCCGGAACACGGCTGGCCGGTGCATCCAGCGATGGGTCCAGTAGAACCAGGTATCGTGGATGAACAGATAGAGCAGCAGCGACAGGGGCATCCACCACAGCGGCAGCGCCTGCGGATCGGAATAGATGCGGGTCCAGCCGTGCTGTTGCCAGCCCCACGCCACAATGCCTGCCGGCACGCCATAGATGGCCGCCGTGGCAAGGCTCCAGCCGATTTCCGAACGGATCTGCGCCTCAAGACCGCGATAATGGCCGGGCCGCACGCGCCGGGTCAGCCATGCGAAAAGGCCGCTTGTGGCAAGATAGCGCACGGCAACGATCACGGTCATTGCAAGGGCCGAGGCAAGAACGCTTTCCATCGCGCGGTGCTATGCCAAGGTTTGCGCCGGGATGACAGCCCTGCCTTGGGGCAAGGCTGCCATGCAAAGGGGCCGGTGCGGCGGCGGGTCATCAGCCCGCGCGGCGCACCTTGTGCTTGTGCGCGCCGACACCGGGGGCGCCGCGCGGGCGGAAGCTGCGCGGCTTGCCGCCGTCACGCTCGCCGCCGTTGGCGGTGGTATCGAGCACGGGGTTGCGCACCGGGCCGCGATCATGGGTGCGATCTGCATCCCGGCGTTCCTGACGCGGGCTGGTGTCGCGCGGACGGCCATCACGGCCTTGCGCGCGTCCGCCATGGCTCTGCCGACCGGTTCGGCCATCGCCGCCCCGTCCGCCATTGCCGCGTGCATCGCGTGCATCGCGGCGGGCGTCGCGTTCCTGTTCTTCGGGCTTGCGGCTGGGCGCTGGCAGGCGTGCCGCTTCGGTCGTGAAGTTTTCGGGCAGCGGCAGGGCGGCAATCTTCACGCGCGTCAGCTTCTCGATGTCCTTGAGATAAGGCTTCTCGTCGGGCGCGCAGAAGCTGATGGCCATGCCGTCCGCTCCGGCGCGTGCGGTGCGGCCGATGCGGTGGACATACTGTTCGGGCACGTTGGGCAGTTCGAAGTTGAAAACGTGGGACACGCCCGAAACGTCGATCCCGCGTGCCGCGATGTCGGTGGCAACGAGCACCGGGCACGAACCCTGCCGGAAGGCTTCGAGCGCGGCGGTGCGCTGGGCCTGGCTCTTGTTGCCATGGATGGCGCGCGCGTCGATTCCGGCGGCGGAAAGGTGGCGCACCACGCGGTCTGCCCCGTGCTTGGTGCGGGTGAACACCAGCGCCCGGTCCAGTTCCTTCGATGCCAGCAGGGCGCGGATGCGCAGCGTGAGCAGCGCCTGCTTTTCAGCCTGGTTGATGAAGGTCACATACTGTTCGACGCGTTCTGCCGTGGTCGATTGCGGCGCCACTTCGACGCGCACCGGGTTGACGATGAACTGCTTGCCCAGATCCTCGATCGTCTTGGGCATAGTGGCCGAGAAGAACAGGCTCTGGCGGGTCTTGGGCAGGAGGTTGGCCACCCGCTTGAGCGCATGGATGAAGCCCAGGTCCATCATCTGGTCGGCTTCGTCGAGCACGAAGATCTCGGTGCGCGAAAGGGTCAGCGCGCGCTGGTCGATCAGGTCGAGCAGGCGGCCGGGCGTGGCGACGAGCACATCGACGCCGGGCACCAGACGTCGCGCCTGCTTGCCCACGGGCACGCCGCCGAACACGCAATCGACCGTCATGTTGAGGTTCTTTGCATAGCCCTTCATGTTGTCGGCAATCTGGGCGGCAAGCTCGCGCGTGGGCGAGAGCACGAGCATCCGGCACGAAGCGGGCTTGCGCGGCTTTGGATCGGCCGCGAGCCGGTGCAGCGAAGGCAGCGAGAACGCAGCGGTCTTGCCCGTGCCGGTCTGTGCGATGCCAAGCAGGTCACGGCCCTCAAGCAGGGCGGGAATGGCCTGGCGCTGGATCGGCGTCGGGTCGTTGTAGCCCTTCGATTCAAGCGCGCGCAGGATGGGTTCGGCAAGGCCGAGGTCGGAAAAATAGGACATTATGAAATGCTTTCATGGGCGCACCGGCAGGGTGCCGGCGCGCATGGGGAGTTCGCTGGGCGCAAGTGCCGCATGGACACGAGCGGGGTCGATCGTGCGACCCGTGCGTGAAAGGGGAAGCGGGCGGGGCAGGGACCGTTCATCCGGAGCGGAACCAGTGCCATCGCGGCAGGCTCTCACGCCAGCACCCGGATTGCAGCAGATAAGGCCTGCCACCGGTCCTGTTGCGGTGCACATAAGCAGGGCCTTGGCAAAAGGCAAGGAAATTGCACGAAAAAGGAGGTTGCATAGGCTGCGGGCCGGGGCCAACACCCTTTCGCAAAGGAGGGCATCATGCGGATCGTCTTGGGGATTGCCAGTGCTCTGGCGCTGTCGTGCAGTGCGGTTCAGGCCATGGCAAAGGGGCCGGAAAGCGGACCGGAAGCCCGCATGATCGCCACGATCGATGCCGAGCAGACCCGCACGCTGAAGTTCCTTGAAACGCTGGTCAACCAGAACTCGGGCAGCCGCAATCTGGAAGGCGTGCGCAAGGTGCGCGATCTGGTGATCCCTGAGTTTGCCGCGCTGGGCTTCGTTCCGCGCTGGATTCCCATGGAACACACCGGCCGCGCAGGCCATCTGGTGCTGACCCACAAGGGGCGCAAGGGCGCAAAGCGGCTTCTGCTGATCGGTCATCTTGATACCGTGTTCGAACCGGATTCCTCCTTTCAGACCTTCACGCTCAAAGATGACAAGGCCATCGGTCCCGGCGTGGGCGATGACAAGGGCGGCATTGCGGTGATCCTTGCGGCCGTGCGCGCGATGCAGGCGGCAGGCACGCTCAAAGGCGCCAACATCGAGGTCTTTCTGACCGGCGATGAGGAAGAGGCCGGATCGCCGACTGACGTGGCCCGCGCCGATCTGGTGGCGGCAGCCAGGGCCGCGGATGTGGCGCTCGATTTCGAAGGGTTGAGCCGCGTCGATGGCAGGGACATGGGCTCCATCGCGCGGCGCTCCTCGCAAAGCTGGGAACTGACGGTCGAGGCGCAATCGGGCCATTCCAGCGGCGTGTGGAGCGAGCTGGCTGGTGATGGCGCGATCTATGCCGCCGCAAGGATCATCACTGCCTTCCGCGAGGAACTGCCCCAACCCAACCTCACGCTCAATGTCGGCCTGATTGCGGGCGGGGCCGAGGCGGACGTGGCGCAGGACAAGGCCCATGTTTCGGCACAGGGCAAGACCAACATCATCGCCGGCAAGGCGGTGGCGCGCGGTGATCTGCGCACGCTTTCGCCAGAACAGAACCGGGCGGCGATGGCGAGGATGGAAGCCATCACGCAGCGCCCCTATCCCGGCGTGACGGCGGCACGCATCACCTTCAGCGAAGGCTATCCGCCCATGGCCCCGACCGAGGGCAACAAGGCCCTGCTGGCCCGGCTCAACGCGGTGAACGCCGCCCTGGGCCTGCCCGCGATGGAGCCGCTCGATCCGATGAAGCGGGGCGCGGGCGACATAAGTTTCGTGGCGCAATACATTGACGGGCTGGTGGGGCTTGGTCCCTATTCCACCGGCGATCATGCCCCCGGCGAAACAGTGGATGTGCCCAGCCTGTGGACGCAGGCGAAGCGCGCCGCCCTGCTGATGACGCGCCTTGCGGCAGAAAGATCAGCGCGCTGACCATGCCCGCACCCGCCAGCCCCTGCACCGGCGTGTGCCGCATTGCGCCGCACGACGGACTGTGCGCAGGCTGCGCACGCACCATCGGCGAGATCAGCGAATGGCCCGCCGCCAGCGCCGCGCGCAAGCGGGCGATCCTTGCCGCGGTGGCCCGCCGTCAGAGCGAGAGGATGAGATCCACATAACCATAGCGGGCATTGCCCGTGGCAGGCGCATTGGGCGCATCGCGCAGCACTCCGCGTTTCAGCAGTAGCGCCGCCCCTGCATCCACCTGCAGCAGCTTCGGCACGATCCAGTGCCGCACGCGCCCCTCGATCTGATGTCCCGCGAGCGGGCCTGTCACGCCTTGCGGATCGCGCACCCCGGTGGCGCCGAAGGTATCGCGCACGTTTTCAGCCCAGGCCGTGCGCCAGGCGATGAACGCATCGGTGCGCGGCGATGGCGTCACTTCCAGCCGGGCCGAGGGTGCGATGATGTTGCTGCGGCGGAAAGGGCCGTAAAGGCCGTTTGGCCCGAACTCGAACCGGCGTGCCGAATAAAGCGGGTCGAAGCGGGTGAAGCGTCCCGGCTTTCCGCCATCACCGCTGGCGGCGTCGAAGGCAGCGACGATGCGCGGGCGCCATGCCGTTGGCAGCGTGCGGCCAGCTTCGGCATGGATGAACCATGCCCGCACCTCCAGATCGGCCGTATCGCTGGCAAGCGTTGACCGGCGCGCCTTGCCCAGTTGCAGCGCGGCCTCAAGATCGTGATCCCAGCGCCCTTCGGCCGGAGCGCGGAAATGGCGCACTCCGAAAGTGCCGATGCGGCGGTTGGCCGTGGCAAGGCGCGGACTGTCCCGCTCGATCAAGCCGAAGGCGAATGGCTGCAAGGTGCCCCCCAGCACTTCGGGCAAGCTGCCGTGCGCCCCGAAGAAGACAACATCGAAGCTTTCGCGGTCCCACTTCACCCGGTCCGCCAGAATGCCCTCGCGGTCATCGGGCAGGCGCTGGTGGGGCAGCGCCAGCATGAGATCAAGCCTGCCTGCTCCCGCACCCGTTCCCCCCAGCGCAAGGTGCGCGCCGGTGAAGGCATTGGTGGTATTGCGGAAACGCTGGCGTGAAACCATGCGGCGATTGCCCAGATCGAGCGTGAACCGGCCCAGCCGGAGCAGGCCGCCATGGGCCAATGGCACCTGCACATTGGCCTGGATCAGTTCGAAGGCATTCACTTCGGCGGTGCTGGCGGATGACAGCGGGTTCTGCCCCCATGCCCTTGCATCCCACATCTCGGCCGCGAACCGCACCGCCCCCGCGTCATAGGTGAGCGCCAGTTCGCTGCGCAGCGAAAGCATGGTGTCGCTTTGCGGCGCAGGCGCAGGGCGGAACTGGCCGTCGATCGTTTCGAAGCGCAGGCGCGCCGATGCGGAAACGCTCAGCGACTCGCCTTGTGCCGCGGCAGGGGCGCTGATGCCCAGCCCCGCAAGAGTGCCCAGCGCTGACACGATCAGAGCATGACGCCGAACCATCTCGATCCCCAATATCTATCAAATCAGTAGAGTTTATGACAGGCTTTGCACCCGATTGCCAGCCCCTTCGTGCAGGTTTACGGCGCGGGTCATGCTCGAAGCCTTCACAACCTCGACCGCGATCGTCGCCCTCGCTGAAATCGGCGACAAGACGCAGTTGCTTGCCATCGTGCTGGCCGCGCGTTTCAAACGGCCCTTGCCCATCGTTCTGGGCATTCTGGCGGCCACGCTGGCCAACCATTTCCTCGCCGCGCTGCTGGGGGCAACGGCTGCGGCGTTTCTCGATGGCATGTGGTTCCGGCTGGCCATTGCCGTGGGTTTCGTGGCCATGGGCCTGTGGACACTGGTGCCCGACAAGCTGGACGAGGAAGAAGCCCCGCAGACCAGCGGCAGAGGCGCATTCCTTGCCACGCTTGTCGCCTTCTTTCTGGTCGAGATGGGCGACAAGACGCAGATTGCCACTATTGCCCTCGGTGCGCGGTTCAACGATGCACTGGCCGTCACGGCGGGCACCACGCTGGGCATGATGCTGGCCAATGTGCCCGCGGTCGTCTTCGGCAATGCCCTTATCCGGCGCGTCCCGCTCGATGTCGTGCGCATGGTGGCGGC
Source organism: Novosphingobium meiothermophilum (assembly GCF_003171715.1). GTDB lineage: Bacteria > Pseudomonadota > Alphaproteobacteria > Sphingomonadales > Sphingomonadaceae > Novosphingobium > Novosphingobium meiothermophilum. The sequence continues at coordinate 61,150 of NZ_QGHL01000014.1, forward strand.
GGCCCTGCTGGTGGCAACCGGCGCGTGGCTGTTCGTGCAGACGGTTGGCCCGTGGTGATAGCCTGATCGCTTTACCTGTTCGATTTTTGTTCTTACTCTGCCGGGATGAGCGAATCGATTCCGGCCAGCCGTGATGTGACTTTGTGCGATGCCCGCGCCGTGGCGCGGGGAATCTGCCGCCTGTTCGCGCGCAACGATATCTGGTGCCTTGCGGAAATGCCGCTGCGTTCGGGAAGGCGCGCCGATATCATGGGGATTGATGCCAGGGGGCAGGTGGTGATCGTCGAGATCAAGGTCAGCCGTGCCGATCTGCTCGGCGATGCCAAGTGGACGGACTATCTTGACCATTGCGACCGGTTCTACTGGGGCCTTGCCCCGCATCTCGATCGTGCGGCGCTGGAAACGGCGGATTTCCTGCCGGATGCCTGCGGGGTGATCGTGGCCGATGGCTATGACGCGGAAATCCTGCGGCCTGCGCCGATCTTGCCGCTGGCCGCCGCGCGCCGCAAGGCCGAGGTCGAACGGCTGGCCCGCACTGCCCTGCGCCGCCAGCTGGTCAGCCTTGATCCGGCCTGCGCCGTCTGGGGCCAGTAACCTGCGCCCGTCGGCCCCTGGTTATCTTTCCGGTCAGGACAGGCGCTTGATGCCCAGCGGCGGGATCAGCGCCAGAAGCGCCGCGCGCGCGGTGACGAACTCGTGCCAGAGCGCGGTTGCGGCCGCTGCCGGCGATACCCCGCGTGCCGACACTGCGAGCAGGGCGGCAAGGCCCGGCTCCATGATCGCAGCAAGGTCGTCCACCCCCTGCTGCGCCAGCTCATAGCGCCAGCCGCCCGTATCGCGCATGATCGCGGGAAAATTGCGCACTTCGGGCTTGCGGGTTTCTGGCTGAAGCCCTGCGAGCGAGCAGACCACGGCCGATGCATCAAGCAAGGCTGCCCATTTCATCGACATGGCATTGCCCGCCGCCTGACCGAACGCGATCTGCCGATTGCTGGTGGCAGCGCTGGAACGGCCGGTCGAATCGCTGGTCGGGGCGGAAGGTGTCTGCATGGCTCGCAGAGCTACGCCTGCGGCTGCTACCAAATTGCTAAACACCTGCGCACAGTCGGTCAAAGCGGCGCAGAAAATCGCTGGCAACCACGCCGCAGCGCTGCTAGGTGCGCCTCTGGCCCTGGCACCCGTAGCTCAGCTGGATAGAGCGTTGCCCTCCGAAGGCAGAGGTCACAGGTTCGAATCCTGTCGGGTGCGCCAGATTCTTCAAGTAAAATCAGGGAGTTGGCCGTTTGCGCCGACTCGGAAAAATCGGCTCGGTGCACAGTATGTGCACATAACACGGATTTCCGACCCTCCAGACCGATGGCGCAAACGAAAAACCGCCGGAAGGGCTGGCACCCTTCACAGCGGTCATTTCGATAGCGTAGAGGCTATTCTTCCCATTTACGCGACCCGCGAATCGGGTGCAAGGGCAAACCTTGCGGGAGGTGCTTCATGAGCATCTCCTTGGCACATAACGGGCTTCCACCCGGCGTCACTCACTTCAGTCTGGCTGATCTGATCGAGAAGATCGCGCCAGGGTCCCGCCGCGAGGAACGCCTGTCGGCGACCGCAGTGCGCGTCCTGAAGCACTACCTGCTCGGCTGCCGGTCGTCCGACTTTGAGCCTGGCAGGATTTGCGGGGTGTGGGAGCAACCGCAGACCACGGCTCAGACGCTGCGGATCTCGACGAAGGTCCTGCACAATGCCGAAGCCGAGCTGGAGCGCGGCGGGTTCATTGAGCGGACCCATGTTCCTCATGCACGCCGAACTGGTCAGCGCCGTGACGGCGTCATCGTCAGCCTCGCTGGGATCAGCCTTCGCCCGCTCATCGATGGCTTTGGCCGGTGGAAAGCCCGGCTAGAGGCGATGGAGCTGCATGAGCGGGCGATGGCTTCACTGCGGCATGAGATTGTCATGCTCGGCAGGGAGATCCGCGCGACGCAGGCGGCTTCGTTGATCGAGGAAGCAGAACGGATTCTGCCTCGCGGGCGCGTGTCCCGCATCAGCTCTGCCGAGAAGCTGGAAGCTTTGAAGGCCATGCTCGAGGCGCTGTTGGTGCAGCCAAAACTTCCCTCTGGTGACACGAAATCTTCCCACCGGACGGAAGAAATCTTCGCACCCAATATACCTGTCAAAGACTCGTTCAAAAACCGTAAGCGCGCGACCGGTGCTGACCGGTCGGACGAGGTCTCCCCGGCCTTGGCTGCAAGTCTTGCAAGCGCAGACTATCGAAGCCTCCTGCCATCCGATCGGGCACCGGGCTGGCCAGACATCGTCGATGCATCGGCGATCGCCTGCCGCTGGCACAATGTGTCGCAGCCGGCCTGGGCAGAGGCCTGCGAAAGGCTGGGTCGCGAGCGCGCGGCCCTCTGCCTCCTCGTCATCGACCGCAATGCGCGATTGCCAAGCGATCACCGCTACCGAGCGCGGTCAGGCAGGAAATGCCTAAGCGGGCTGCTGCGGAACGCCTCCAGCCTCTTGCCCATGATCAAGGCTGCCAAGGGCTATCCAGAAGGGATCTTGCCGGACCTTCAGTTCGAACCGGAGCTGTCAGCCCCCAGAGCCGGCCAGAGCTTTGCGGGTGCATGTCTGTCGGCCTTGGCGAAGCTCTCGGGGGAGGTGCAGCCATGACAGGAACGCGAACCACAAGCCTTTGGGCAGAGCTGGAGGCGGGCAACATCTGGTGGCCGTCCTACAAGCCCGGGCGAGACCCCGTTTTGAGCTGGCGTCATGCCGCCGCGATCCTGATGCGCGACATTGACCCGCAGCCGATCTTTGCTGCCCTGCCAGCGCTATTCGAGGGGATGTACGATCTCACTGCCGACGTGGTCTGCGACCAACTTTCAGTTCCTGACGGCCAGGTCCTTTGGCCTGTGTGGCTGGAAAGCTGGGTTAGCCATTTCGACCATTGGCACGATCCGGTCAGGCAACTGGTCGGGCAGCATTGTACCACTCCAGACGCCCAGGTCATTGCTGGCGTGCTGACGAGGCTGGACGGGGCCGCTTTCTGTGACTTCGTCCTTCACGCCTACGAGAGGGCGGTCATTCTGCGGTCACTCCGTGGCGCACCCACCGCCGATGATCCCCTGCCAATCGTCCAGACGATCGCGGATGCCGCACCGTTCGAGCGGCTCAGCTACGGCTTTTACCAGCGCTACTGCGCTGCACTGAGCCGGGAGGCGGAGCCTCCAGCGACCCTGATGTCGAGTTTGGATTTCGACCGGGCCGGAGACACCAACATATTCGGCGGAGACATCACATGAACCCCGTGCAGAACGCGATAATCACTTTCCGGCTGTTCGGCCGGTGGCACCCTGCAGGAAATGCCAAGCCACGTCATGACTCCCCGCCATCAGACCGTCAGTCACGAAGCAGCGCATATAGAAGTGCACACTCCACGCTGAATTCGAGCGGTGGCGAGGTGTGCGCAAACCCGCAGAAATCAGCCGTTCTAGGCCCTAGGCGCTGTTCTAGGGGCGCCCAAAAAGCAATCCAAAGCTGTGGCGCGCAGCAGCAAGGTCTTCTAGAACGAGCCTATATCAGTCACTTAGCTTCTAGACGCGTCGATCTCCTCGCAATCCTGGGGAGGGTCTGATGGCACAGGTCAATGTTGCCGTAGAGGACCGTGTCCTTGCCGCCCTCGACAGGGTTGCGCAGGCAAAATCGCTCAGTCGGCCCGAGCTTTTGCGCAAAGCAATCCATGAGCTGATCGAGGCGCACGACGCGGGGCGGCCAACCTTCCAGACCGAAGCTGCACCGAAGCTAGATGCGACTGTCAGCGGGCTGGTGCACCAGCTGCGCGAACTGGTGATGGAGCTGGACCGGGCGCAGGCGGACAATGCCCGAATGCTTGGCAAGCTGACCGAGAAGTGGAACGGAGGCGAAGAGGCCAATCGCATCGCCCAGGAGAAACTCCTCGCCCATTTCCGGGAGCAGGATCAGGCCAGTCTCTCGCCGTTCTACAAGAGGGCCGAGCAGCTCCTCGCTGCCTTCGAAGACCTTGCGCCGAACCTTCTCGGCGCGCTCGAGCCGCACCTCGCGAAGATCTCCGAACAGCTCGACAAGTCGATCGCACTCGCCAGCGAACCGCGGCAGATGAGATCCATCTACCTCGGCGACAACCGCTTTCTGTCGCTGAAGTTTCTGTCGGCATGTGGCGGTTTGATGCTCCTCATGGGCGCGCTCATCGCAACAATCCTGCCTACCCAGTTCGATGGCTGGTCGGTCTGGCAGTCAGGCAAGCTGATCGACCACCCTGCGAAAATGTGTCGGCTGATCGCCCGCAAATATGGTGTCACCGATTGCAGGGTCCCCGAGCAGGAGCGCGATCTCGGGCTGCGCGTCATTGCCCACGAGGACCGGCGATGATTACGCTCGCCTCGGTCGGATCGGCCTCATCGGCAGCGGAGTATTACTCGGCCGACAACTACTACACCGCTGACCAGACGCAGGATGCCAGCGCGTGGTTCGGCACGGGTGCCGAGGCGTTGGCCCTAACCGGCAAGGTCGAGGAACAGACCTTTGCAGCCGTGCTCGAAGGAAACCTGCCAGACGGATCGGTGATTGCCGGGAAGGACGGCGTGCACCGCCCCGGCGTTGACCTGACCTTCTCGGCGTCGAAGTCCGTGTCGCTGGTGGCGATGCTCGGCGGCGACAAGCGTCTGGTCGAGGCGTTGAAGGACTCTGTGACCGCGACATTGCGCTGGGCGGAGAAGAACATCGTCGAAGCGCGGGTGTGGGATGCAGCGCAAGGACGGCAGGTGCCGGAGCGCACCGGCAACCTGATCGCTGCGACATTCCTGCATGACGTGAACAGGAACGGCGAACCGCAGATGCACATCCATGCTGTCATCGCCAACGCGACGAAGGCCTCGGATGGCAAATGGCATGCGGTGCGCAATGACGAGCTCTACCGCGCCCAGCACGTCCTGTCGGCGGTGCACAATGCCGAACTGCGCAGCCGCGTCGAGGCTTTAGGCTACGAAACCGTGCCTGCTCGCAATGCCATTGATGGCGCATTCGAGATCAAGGGCGTGACCCGGGATGCGGTCGAAGCGTTCTCGACCCGCCGCGCCGAAATTCTTGCCGAACTGGCCAAGGAGGACCGGGGCAGTGCCCGCGAACGCGAATTGGCGGCGCTATCGACAAGGCGCGGGAAGGAGCTGGCGCCGGATGCGGCGCGGCAGGTCGCCGCTTGGAAAGAAACCGCTCGCGCAATCGGCTTCGATCCGGCTTGGCTGATCGAACACGCCATGGCACGCGCGGCAGGCGAACAGACGGTTTGGTCGCGGGTCGTCGACGGCATTCGCGGGATCGGCGAGCGCGGCATGGCGATTGCCAGCGTCATGGGGCTGACCCCGAAGGATGGCGACCCGCTGGTTCCGGAGCGGCTCGGACGCCTCGAACCAAAAGCCTTTGCCGCAGCGCAGGCGGTGGCGTCGGCGGCGCGGGAGTTGAGCGAACGCGAGGCGGCGTTCTCCCGCAACGATTTGATCCGGACAGCGCTTGAACGGCAGGGACCGGTCACCGTCGACATGATCGAAGCGCGGATCGATCTGTTGCAGCAGCGCGGGCTGTTGGTCGGCAGCGCTTCTGCGGATCGTGACTGCATGCTGACCACCGAACAGGCGCTGGCCATGGAGACGAAGGTCATCGCCCTCGCGCAAGCGGGCAAGGACAGCGTGCAGCCGATTGCGGACAAGGACGGCATCGTCGCGCGATTGCAGGAACAGGCACGGGCCATCGGACTTCGCCGACTCAATGCCGGGCAGGAGCAGGCTGGCGTCGCGATCCTCACCTCCAAAGACCGCATTCATCTGGTTCAGGGCGGCGCGGGTGTGGGGAAGTCGGCGGCGCTGGCTCCGGTCGCAGCCATTGCGCGTGAGGAGGGGCGGCAGGTCGTCGCGCTGTCCCATGTGGGCCGGATCGCACGGGAGTTTGGGGAGAAGACGGCCAGTCCGGCATCGACCGTCGATGCCTTTCTGGCCCGGTATGCCCGTGTCATCGATGGCAGTGCCAGCGCGGATAAGGTGGCAGCGGCAAGGGCGGAGCTGTCCGGTGCGCTGGTGATGGTGGATGAGGCGAGTCAGATCGGCACGGATCGGCTCGCGCGGCTGATCACCCTCACCAACCAGATGGACGTGGGCAAGCTGGTGCTCGCCGGCGACGTGAAGCAACTGCCGGCCATCGAGGCGGGCAAGCCCTTTGCCCAGCTTCAACAGCAAGATCTCAGGCAAAGCCCGATCACCGAGAACCTGCGGGCGCAGACCCCGCAGATGCAGGCTATCAACCGCGCGCTCGAAAAGGGTGATGTCGCCCAAGCCTTCGCCGCACTCAAACCTGCGACCATCGAAGTTGCGCCGGGCAAGATCGCGGGCATCGCCGCCGATATGTGGGCCGACCTGCCCAAGGAGCAGCGCGACAACACAATCCTGCTCGCGGCCGGGCGTGCGATGCGTAGCGCGGGCAATGCCGCTGCGCAGGCCTCGCTGATCGAGCGCGGCCAGATTGGTGCGAGGGGGATCAAGCTCGAGGTGCTCGACCGGGTCACCGTCACCCGCGAAGGCGCGCGGCAGTTGAAGGGCTACCACGAGGGGCGCGTTGTTGCCTTCGAGACCAACCTGACCAGACAGGGCTTGGCCCGCGGTGAGCGGGGAACGGTCATCGGCATCAAGGACGGTAAGGTCGAGCTAGCCATGCCCAATGGCGAAGTGCAGCGCTTCGATCCGGACCGTCTGCCCCGCAACCTCAAACACGATGCGGTCACTATCTTCGAGCGCAAGGAGATTGACCTCCACCAGGGCGACCGCATCCGCTGGACCGCCAAGGATGGGGCGCGCGGGCTGCTCAATGGCGACATTGCCCATGTCGCGCGGATCGATGGCGATACCATCACTGTGACGGCGAGCGACGGCAAGCTGCACGATCTTCCGCGCGGCGATCCGATGCTCGAACGGCTCGACCTCGCCTACGCCATCAACGTCCACGTCGCGCAGGGGATGACCGCGCAGAACGGCATCATCATGATGTCCGAGCGCGAGCGGATGCTCAACACCTCGGCCTCGTTCCTGGTCGCCGTGACCCGGATCGCGGAGAACGCGACGCTCGTGACCGACAACCCCGACCGGGTCGAGCGGCAGGTCGAGGCACGCTCCGGCGCCAAGACCAGCGCGCTCGAGACCGCGCCAGATCAGCCGAAGCAGGACCGCCGCATGACGGATGAGCACCGCATGCTGGCCGCTATCGGTGGCCCCGCATTCGCTCGAATGGTGCTGGAGAACAAGGAGCGTGAGCTTGAACTGGTACCGAGCCGTGGCCGCGAAGTCGGGCTCGAGCGAGACATCGAGCCAGGCCGCGACCTCGAGCGGGGTCGCTGACCATGTCGACATCCACGCATGACCACAATCGCACACCCTCACATGCCCACATGTGAACATGAGGACGCATCCACATGACCACGCCTTCACATCCCCACACCCGAACCGTCGCCATCATCAGTCAGAAGGGTGGCGCTGGAAAAACCACGCTCGCCATCCACCTCGCTGCGGCGGCCACCCGAGCGGGGCGGATCAGCCTGTTGATCGATACTGATCCGCAGGCCAGCGCGTCGCAATGGGCCGATTGGCGGCAGGGCACGCCCCCCGAGGTGATCGACAGCGCCCCGCCGCGCATCCCGGCCAAAATCGCGGCGGCCGCCCAACAGGGTGCTGAGCTGATCGTGATCGACACCCCGCCCCACGCGGACCTTACCGCCAGCAAGGCTGCCGAGTGTGCCGATCTGGTGCTCATCCCGTGCCGCCCCAGTGCCTTCGACCTTGCCGCGATGCGCACCACAATCCGTTTGGTTGAGCTGCTGGCGCGCCCCGCCTTCGTCGTGTTCACCGCCGGGCCTCCCCACGCGCCGCACATCTATGCCGACGCTCGCGAGCTGGTGGCAGGGTTCGGCGGTCAGACGTGTCCGATCATCCTGCCGGACCGCGCCGCCTATCGTCATGCAGTCGCTGGCGGGCAGACCGTGTTCGAACTCGATCCTAGCGGAAAGGCGGCGAGCGAGATCGAACAGCTTCACATGTGGGCATGTGAACAGCTCCACATGTCCACACGCTCACAGTCTCATGCCCACGAGAGGAAATCCGCATGAACCGCTTCGCCAACCTTGCCGACCGCACGCCCAAGGATGACGGTGCGGCGCCCCCGTCAACCGCACCAGCATCTGTCGTCGCTCAGGTCCCGACTCCGCCGAGCCGCGTCGGCCGCAAGGCGATCTCCGGCTACTTCGCGCCCGAGCTGTCGCTCGCTCTGCACACCTGTGCCCGGCGCAATGGTCTCAGCCTTCAAGACCTGATGGCCGAAGCCTTTGACGACGTCCTGCGCAAGTACGGCGAGAGCCCGATTGGGCGCTAGTCGATCCCTTGGCCGGGAGGGGAGAAAAAGGGGGTGTGGCGATGTGGGCATGTGTGATTGTGCGCATGTGAAAGTGTGAACATGAGGGCAGCTCCAGCGCAATCGAGCCGTCGAAGCCCCTCATCTACTGGAGAAACCCGATGCGACTGTTCCAATGGCTGACCGATCTATTCACAGGATCTAGCGACCCTCCGCAGCCCTCCGTGGACGAGGGCGTCTCCATGAACCCTGCCACCGGGCTCCCCATGACCGGGCCGGGAATCGGCGGTGTCGATGTCGGCGGCAATCCCTTCGGCCAGAATCTGGATCGCTGGGACGACCATCATCCCCATCGTGGCCATGATCATCATGCGCCGGGTTCGACCGGCAGCGGAATGGATCCTTGGTAGGCACTCTAGCTCTGGTCTGGCGTCTCAAAGCTGACGAGGTCCGGAGTCATCGGTATTCGAAAGGCCCAGTATGACCACCAACCAGCGCGCTGCGTCCGGCCTGCCCTTCATCGCGCGTCCGGCGACTACCGTGATCGAGCGGGTCGCGTTTTCCGTTATCCGCCATTGGCGCTGGACCGGAATTGTCGTGTCCAGCATGCTCACTGCCAGCTTGATGCTGTTGTCGATCACGTTGGCAGCAGGGCTTCACGCGGAAGAGCCAATCCTCTCCGGTACCATCGGTTTCCTGCTCGCGATCCTGCTTATCGCGGTGCCTGTCTGGCACGTGTCTCGCCTTGAGCTGCGCGCCGCCCCCGCATGGATGATCCGTGCGGCACTGGCCACCACCACCGACAACGAGCGTGCCTTCCTGTTTGAGCGCCTCCTGCAACTCGCCACATCAGAATGGCGCTTCGATCCAATCAGCTGCGGCGCGCTGTTCTATTTGTACCGAGAAGCAAAGCTCAACTTTGGTGATCTCATCTCGCAAGAAGGCGAACGGCTCATGTCGCAGCGAGAAGAGCAGGTTGAGGCGTTGCGAAAAGTCGCCATTGCAACAAAGACCTAGTCTATTGTCTTCACTTGCGCGGCATTGAAAAACGGCACGCAGGAGGTATGCGGCTGCATAGCTCTTCCGCTGTCGCTTCTTGCCACCCCTCAGGGATCATTTCGCACCGCCCTTGCCCTTGGCAGGCTTGTCAGCGGCCAGTTTTTTCACCTTGGCGGTCGCCTCGATGAAATGCTGCTCCACGGCACTCGGCGCGTTGATAGCGCGGCTGTGCCAACGGTCGTATTCGGCATCGACATGGCGCTGCGCGTGTTTGGCGGAAACCCGGCCCGCGCCATCGAGCAGCGGGTGATCGCCCAGCTTGAGGAAGTCGTCCAGCTTGGCGATCCAGTCGGCCATGTGCATCGGCTTGCGGTTCTTCGCCATGGCCTCGGCAAATTCCAGGAAGGCGACGGTGATGCGGTTCAGCGTCTCTATCTCCTCATCCTGCAGATAGTTCTTGGCGATCTGCGCATCCTGCTTGGTGGGCAGGCGCCCCCGCTTCTCGCCGGGCCAGCTGGTCAGCCCCATCATCGGCTTGGCGGCATCGGCGCGGGCCAGTTTGGTTTCCGCTGCCGTCTGGCCATGGGCAGCGTGGTGCATCTTATTCTGCACCGTCTGGAAGAACTGCTGGCTCGTCTCGGCCTTGGGATCATAGTCCACGGCGGTGGCGTAGATATCGAGCACCTTCTTGTAGAACAGCTTTTCCGACGCACGAATGTCGCGGATCCGGGCGAGCAGCTCTTCGAAATAGTCGTTGTCCGGCTCTTTCAGGCGCTCGTCGTCCATGACGAAGCCCTTGACCAGATACTCGCTCAGCGCCTCTGACGCCCAGCGCCTGAACTGCATGCCCCGCAGCGAACGCACGCGGAAGCCGACCGCGAGGATCATTTGCAGGTTGTAGAGCAGGATCTGACGGGAAACCTTGCGTTTTCCCTCGGTCTGAACTGTCAAGTTTTCTTTGACAGTTGCCGATTCCTCCAGCTCACCATCTTCAAGGATGTTCCGAACATGGAGGCTGATGCTCTGTTTGGTGGTCTGGAACAGCTCGGCCATTTCGGCCTGGCTCAGCCAGACACTGCCGTCCCTCGCCCGAAGGCGAATGACGGTGACTCCGTCTTCCGTCTGGTACTGGATGATTTCCCCGGACATCAGTAGCCGAGCTCCTTAAAATAGCCGTCATCGCTCAACGCTTGACCAACATTCAATCATCGCTGACGGAGATTTCACCGCCGTGGCGTTTGTCCATTACGACGCGCCTCGCTGTGCTTCCTCAAGGCGTTCCACACCGCGGTAAGGCACCATCTTTGCTAAAGAGCCTATGAGTTCGGCTGAGCGGCCGGCAATCACCAGCGAGCGTGCAGCCGACGCCTCATTCATCCGCCTAACTTGATCTGCATCCACTGTGACTACCTCGACGCGCCGGCCCCCAGCAAGTTGGCCCACAGCGATATCCCATGTCAGGGGTACAAATAGGGTTGGTTTCGACATGCTGCCGTCAGGCAGCTTGAAGCGGGCGGTGGCGCCGGGGACATCGGTGACGATGAAGCTTTTTCGAGAATTTGCTACCTTGTAGATGGCTAGACCCATCTGTTCGAACGCCGCAAGAACCTCTGCGCTTGGTTTGGCCGCTTGGGCCATCACGGTCGCATTCTTCCGAATCTTTTCCTCGAGGTTCTCCTCGTTGGCATCTCCACCTGTCTCCAATCGGATCGCCTTGATCTTGGCGGCGGTTTGCCGAACGAGCTCATCGAAGTTCATCTGCTCGGCAAACGCGGCAATCGCTCCCGGCGTCCGCTTTAGATGAAAATAGAAGAAATGACTCCAAAACTCCCATGCGCCGGCATCGAGTTCTGGTTCCCGGCCGCCCCTGACGATTGCCGCGAGGCCATTTATAAAAGCCGCGCCAACACCTTCCAAGTTCGAAAAGAAGGTCTCAAGCGCAACATCCTTCTCACCGTTGCCTTGGACGAAGGTATATAAATCCTTCTCCACAAACAGGTTCTGAGTGCTCGTCTTACGAGTATCGCCCGGCATCAGATCGCGGCGCCAGAACCATAATTGACCGTCGTCATCGGCGAAATGCCGAAGCATCATTTGCGGAATGAAATGGTGCCGTTTCGGACGCGCCGTTTTTTTGGTCATTGGTGCGCTGAGAAGTCAGTCAAATATTCGGCGCGGGGCGACAGACGATTCAAATCGGTCCAATGCATCTTCGACCTCCTCGTCCTGCCAGCCGTCGCCTGCCATACGATCATGGTCGAAAACAAGGAGCGAGATCGTCATCTCGTAGCGGTCGGCGAAGATCGCGATCTCGCGAACCGCTGCCGAATGCCAAACGCCAGGCGGTAGGACCGTCCCTTCGTTCCGCTGCGCTGTACCGCCAAGGGCGGCAACGGACCTGGCTGGCAGTTCCATGCCCGAGGGATAGTAGATTCGTGCTCGTTCGGCCGCCTTGCTCCGCCGGCACCAAGAAATAAAGCCATTGGTGGCGACGACGACTGCAGCGCACCGCTCGGTGGCTTCGATCCACTTTAATGCAGCCGCCGTATAAGAGACCCCATAGCGATCGGCGCAATGGCGCAGCAGATCCAGGCTCATCGCCGCGGATGCGACCTGGGCCCGAAAGTCGTCCAATGGCATTAAGAGATACGATGCGAACTCGTCAGCTTCACGCTCCTGCTGGCGCAGAGCGGCTTGGCCGGCTTCTCCGAGCACATCGCGCTGGCCGCATTCAAAGCCGGCAGGCGCATGCTCCCGATGTGCGAAATAGTGCCCGAGCTCGTGGGCCTGGGTGTAATTGATACGGCCCGGCGAAGTGATGGTGGGATTGAAGAGAATCGCCCAACCACCCTTCTTCCTCAACGGATAGAGCGCACCCTCAAAAGTCGGAACGTCGGCTTCCACGATCTTAAGCACCGGATCGGTGAAGCGCGTTGTGTACTCCATTGCTATGCGTTCCACGGACACGGGGAAATGCGGGCCCCACATCTGGCTGAGCATTACCGCCCAACCCCGGTGACTGGTCGGGTCAGTCGTCCTCATCAAGCACGTCGAGGATTTTTTTTATTTTGTCCTTCACCGCCGGATCCGCCTTTTGGAATTTTCGAAAAAAGGCGCGATCATGGATGTCGTCAGTTGGCGCGGCCGCGGTGGCGTCGATCAGATAGTCGGCAGTGACGCCTAAAGCCGCCGCGATACGATCAAGCTTCTCGGCCGATGGCCTTGCTACATCCTTGTTTTCAATCTCCCACATATAGCTTTTCGAGCTGCCGGTTGCCTTTGCAAGCTCTTCGAGGGTCAAACCCTTTCCGCGGCGCAGCTCGTTGATTTTCGTTCCGAGCGCCGATGCCATTGATCCTCCTTACAAACGTTCTGTTCGGTCTTAACCTAACGCGACGTACTTGACAACCGAACTCGGTTTCGCCATACTTTTCATATTGCGACACCGAACCTCGCTCGATGGTCGGATCGCGAGATGAACTGCGGGACGTCGGCGGCGCAGTTTTCATACTAGCCGACAAAACAGCCACTTTTGGAGAATTTGAAATGGCTGAACTGGACGATGACGACAACAAGAAAGGCAAGGACAAGACGGTGACAATCATCGTCGAGGCAACGCCGCACGAATGGCCGAAAGGCTCGAAAATCAGCTACGCCGAGGTGGTGACGCTCGAGTTCCCGGATTTCCCGCAGCATCCTGAGCGCACCTACTCGGTGACCTACCGCAAGGGCGAAGGAAAGAAGCACGAAGGGATCTTGGCGCCTGGCGCATCGGTGAAGGTGAAGGACGGGATGGAATTCAATGTTACCGACACTGGTCAGTCGTAACCACGACATCCGGCGCTTGGTCGAGCGGGGATATGCCGTCACATTCGACAGCAACTATCTCGTTGTGCGGGATATCCCCTACCTCGATGAGCAACGCGCCCTGAAGTGGGGAGCAATCGCAACCCTTCTGGTATTCATTGACGAAGCGAGGGTCCAGCAGCAGAACCATCAGGTTTCATTCGCGGGCGGAGTGCCTCACGGTCTCGACGGCCGGCCGATTCCCAATCTCGGCGACACGCCGCACAGCGTGCCGCTCAGCAAGACGGAACCCTTGGTCACAGTCGAGCGCCAGTTTTCGAACAAGCCGAATGACGACTACGTAGATTTCTTCGACAAGATCGAGCGCTACGTGGCGATCATCTCCGGTCCCGCCATGGAGCTGTACGACGTCACGCCGCTCACGTTCCACGTCTATGGCGAGGGGGCCGACAACAGCGTATTCAAGTTTAGGGACATGCTGACAGCCCGCGCAGAGATCAGCGATCTTGCTGCAGCATTCAGGGACGAAATCGTCGCCATCATCGGCCTTGGCGGAACCGGCGGCTACGTTCTGGATTTTATGGTAAAGACGCCGACGCGCGAGGTTCGCGGCTATGATGCCGACGGCTACCACGTCCACAACGCCTACCGGTCGCCCGGCCGTCTTGACGTCGCCGAGCTCGGACTGCCGAAGGCGGAAGTCTTCGCGGCTCGTTACGAGAATTTCCGACATGGTCTGAAGATTGAGACGAAGTTTATCGATGCCGATAGCCATGAGGAGCTGGATGGCGTCACATTTGCTTTCGTCTGCGTCGACAAAGGTACCGCGCGCGCCGCCATCATAGATCTGCTGATCGCGAAGGGGATCTCGTTCATCGACGTTGGTATGGGGCTGGCGCGTCGCAACGGATCGATCAAGGGCAGCATGCGTGTGACGCATTTCCCACGTGACCGCGGCGCGGAGATAAAGGCAATGCAGCTCGCTCCGACGCATGATGCGCAAGACGACATCTACAAGGCGAACATCCAAATTGCCGAGCTGAACGCGTTGAACGCGAGCCTCGCCGTGATCCTCTACAAGAAGCATCTCGGCTTCTATGTCGATGACGAGCCGCTCTATAATCTACTTTTCGAACTTGGTGACATGCACGCTGTGAGGCAGGGCGATGAGGATTGAGCTGCGCCGTGTCGAGTTCATGCCGAAAGAGCTTGAGCCCAACGTTCTCTACGTCTCCGAGAAGTACCGGACAGCCGCGCATCTTTGTGCCTGCGGTTGCGGCAACAAAATTCGAACACCGCTTGGGCCGACGGCATGGTCGGTCGTGGCCGGTCGCCGGGGCCCTTCGCTCTGGCCCTCAGTGGGTAGTTGGCAGCGGCCGTGCCGCTCACACTACGTAATCCGCGACGGCGAGATCCATTGGGCAGGTCAATGGAACGATGCCGAAGTCCAGCAAGGGCGTCTGAGGGAACATACCGCACGTGAAGCCTATTTCGCCGCGCGGGCGCGGAGTTCGTATGCGCGCAGGCTCTGGGCATGGCTCAAGGCGCTGTTTGGTGGTCGCTGAGGCCTTCACTGGGCAAGCGATGCCGATCTCGACGGGCATTGGCAATTGGTCGAGCCGTCACGGCCCAACCGGTAAGATACCGGGCAGGCCGGAGGGCGAAGAATTTTTGCAGAATTTGGTCGACTTTCCGGCCGCCGCCGATTTTCAGCTGTTTTGCGATGTATGGAGCTGTTCGAGGCCCCTCGCATGTTAGCAGGGGAAGCTGTGATGACCGTTGGTGAAGTCGGGCTTCGCGGGCATAGGACGACTGCCCCCGCCGCAGCAGAGGCAGTCCGGCCCTCCCGCTTAACAGATGTCCTTCGGAGCCAGCCATTGCGTTACGAGCGCTTCCGGTCCGAGACAGCCGGGGGCTTAGCAGTTGCTTACGAGGCCGTCTCACCTCGCCGATCCCCGCTCTGCCTTTCGGACTCGGGTGCTGCTTTGATCGGACCCCTGCTGGTTGCAGCATTGGATCGCGCCGCCAGAGTGTTTAGCCAACCCGACGCGACCGCCAGACCATCCAAGACTTGCAATGTGGTTTCTGATGGCTCTCACTTAGCAGGGGTAGTTTCAAGGAACGAGTGGGGAACGGCAGTTTCTTCCAGTTCTCTACAAAATGCGGCGGAGAAGATCTGAACTCGGTGCAAACCTAGTGTATCCATCCGGTGAAGGCCGCACCCGTTTCAGTTAGCGGTCACTGGGTTTGATGATGCGTTTTGCTGCGGCGTTACGACGAGCGGCGATCCGGC
>NZ_QGHL01000010.1 GCF_003171715.1 Novosphingobium meiothermophilum
TGGCGAGGCCGAGATCGTCGCCGCGCAGTGCCTCAAGGGCCGTATCCAGCCCCACGACATCGCCGCCATGGCCCTCTTCCTCGCCTCCGACCAGGCCCGCTTCTGCACCGCTCACGCCTACTGGGTCGATGCAGGGTGGCGATGAAGGGGCGCAGCATTTCCTGAAGGGCCGATAACAGGCCGCATGGGTTGAGGAGCACGGCAATGAAACGGAAAACGGCATTCAAGGCACTGACAGCAATCACTTTGCTGCACCTTTCTGGTGCAGCATTTGCGCAGCATGATGTCCAGGGCACAAGCGCGCTTCCGGTGGGTGCCTGCATCAACATGGGCAACCATCTGGAGCCTCCGCGCGAGGGTGAATGGGGCCGCGCCATTGCCGATGATGATTTTGCCATCATCGCGCGCGCCGGTTTCCAGACCGTGCGCATCCCGGTGCGCTGGAGCGCGCATCTGGACAAGGAAGGCGGGATCGACCCCAAGTTCATGGAACGGGTGGCGCATGTCGTCGGCCTTGCGCGCAAGGCCGGGCTGAACGTGATCCTCAACGATCACAATTTCGAGGCACTGATGCGCGATCCCGCGGGCGAGCGCGAAAGGCTGGCCGGGATCTGGCGGCAGGTGGCGCGCCGTTTTGCCGCAGAGCCGCGCGCGCACCTCTGGTTCGAAATCGCCAACGAGCCGCACGACAAGCTGACCAATGCCAATCTGGTGGAAACGCTGAGGCCCGCGCTGGCCGCCATCCGCGAGAGCAACCCCGATCGCCCGGTGATCGTGGGGGGCGAGAACTGGAGCGGCATCGGCTCGCTCGCCACGCTGGAATTGCCCGATGATCCGCACATCGTGCCCACGGTCCACTATTACGATCCGTTCGAGTTCACCCATCAGGGGGCGGAGTGGGTGAACCCCGCGCCGCCGATGGGCCGCACTTATGGCAGTGCGGCCGATGCCGCCCAGCTTGCCCGCGATGTGGAAACCATGCGCGCCTATATCGCCCGCACCGGCAAGACGCCCTTCATCGGCGAGTTCGGCGCGATCGACAAGATCCCCGCAGCGCAGCGCGTGCTCTACATGCAGACAGTGCGCGCCGGATGGGCCGGGCTGGGCGTGGGCACCTGTGCATGGGCCTATACCAACACTTTCCCGCTTTATGACAGCAAGCGCGGCCAGTGGCTGCCCGGAATGCGCGCGGCCATGGGCCTGACCGAATGAGGGAGACGCCGACGATGACGACACGCCCCTTGCGCCCGCGCCGGATGCGCAATCTTGCCGCCGCTGCCCTGTGCATGCTGGCAGCGCCGCTGCTGGTGGCTGCCACACAACGCACGCCCGAACTTCAGGCGCTGGATGATGCGCTGCCGGGCAACCTCATCAACGATCCCTCGAACCTCGATTGGCAGGTCTATGGCCCCGGTGTTGCAAGCAAGCCGGTGAAGGCCGCCGATCTGCCCGGCGGCGGTGCCTTGCAGATCAAGACCGCTCGGCGCGGCGCGGAACTGTGGGAAGTGGCTGCCAACGCTCCGATCGAAGCGGCGATCAAGCCCGGCCAGCGCATCACCGTGGCCTTCCATGCCCGCACCGTGAAGGCCGAAACGCCCGACGGACAGGGCGTGCTGGGCATTCGCGTGCAGCAGAACGTGGCGCCCTTCGGCGGCTTTGCCGACAACCGCCTGACCATCGGCACCGAATGGAAGCTCTACGAAGTGACCGCGATTGCCGACCGCGCGATTGCCGCCGGTGAAGCGGTGGTGGCCTTCCAGCTTGCCGGAGCCAGGCAGACCATCGAGATCGGGCAGACTATCGTGGTGGAAGGCGCGGCCAGCATCGTGGCCAACCTTGGTGGCGGCAATGCCGGGGCGCCGCCACCGCTGCCCACCCAGCTTGCAGGCAAAGGCCAGCTTGTGAGCAACGCAACCGCGTTCGATACCTGGCCCGTCTATGGTCCGGGGCTTGCGGGCAAGGTGGTGAATGCCAGCGGCGCCCCCGGCGGCAAGGCCCTGCAACTGGTCATGCCGCAAAAGATCGAGACCGCGCACGATGCCGGGCTGATCGTGCCGATTGCCGATGCCATCGCCGAGGACGACGTGATGATCGTGGCCGTGTTGGCACGCGCCACGGCCACAGAGGCAGCCGACGGCACTGCGCGGATCGGCATCCGCGTGCAGCAGAACGCGCCGCCTTATGACGGCTTTGCCGACAACGTCCTGCCCATCGGTCCGAACTGGAAGCTGGTCCAGCTCAAGACGCAGTCGCCCATCGGCATTGCCAAGGGTGAAGCCGTGGTGGCGCTCCATCTGGGCGGCGCCCGCCAGACGGTGGAAGTGGCAGGGGTCTATGTTCTCAAGGGTGTCGCGCCCTGATGGCGCCGCCCATCCGCAACCGGACTAGCCCGCAAGATGCAACGGAGTGAAGCAATGACCCTTACCCGACGCGACAGCCTGAAGTGGGGCTCGACGCTGCTTGGCACGATGGCCGCAGGGCTTGCCGCCTCGCCGCTCATGGCGCGCGAGGCCGATGCGCCATCCTTGCACAGGCTGGCCACGGCCAGGGGCATGCGCTTTGGCTCGGCGGTGGCGGGCGGCGGCGGCGGAAGCTGGCGCAACCCGGCCTATGCCGCCCTGCTCGAACGCGAATGCGGCGTGCTGGTGGCCGAAAATGAAATGAAGTGGCAGGCGATCCGACCTTCGGCCACCCGGTTCGATTTTGGTGCCTTCGATGGCATTGCGGGATATGCTGCGGAAAAGCGCATGGCGCTGCGCGGCCACACGCTTCTCTGGCATCGTCCGAAGTGGATGCCGGGCTGGATGGAGACGCACGATTTCGGCAGCCGTCCGGCCACCGCCGCCGCCGACATGATGACGAACCACATCGAAACCGTGTGCGCGCGCTACAAGGACCGGATCGGTTCCTATGACGTGGTCAACGAAACCGTCCTGCCCGAAGACGGATCATTGGCGCAGACCGCGCTGTCGCAGGCGATCGGCGGCACCGAGACGCTGGTTGATCTTGCCTTTCACACCGCGCGCCGGGCCGCGCCGGGGGTGGAGCTGGTCTATAACGACTACATGAGCTGGGAGCCGGGCAACGAGGCGCACCGCAAGGGAGTGCTGAAGCTGCTCGAAGGTTTCCGCAAGCGGGGCACCCCGGTCGATGCGCTGGGCGTGCAGTCGCATCTCATTGCGCCCGTGCCAAGCGCGGCGCACCAGCGCGAATGGCGGCGCTTCATCGATGAGGTGGTGGGGATGGGCTATGGCCTTGTCATCACCGAATTCGACGTGCGCGACCGCACCCTGCCTGCCGATGTGGCGCTGCGCGACCGGGTGGTGGCCGAAACCACCCGCGCCTATTGCGACATGATGTTCAGCTATGCGCAGCTTCGCGATGTGCTGGCGTGGGGCCTCGTCGATACCTTCTCGTGGCTTCAGGGCTTCGAACCGCGCAGCGATGGCGAAGTGGCGCGCGGCTGCCTCTATGATGTGGAATACAAGGCCAAGGCGGTCCACACGGCGCTGGCAGACGCCTTTGCCGCGGCGCCCGCACGCGGATAAGGCGCGGCGCGCACGTTGGCATCAGGAAACGCCGGGATGCGGCAGGCGCTGCTGCCCGGCGTTTTTCGCATCAGCCGGTTCAGGCGTCGGCCTTGGCCTTGGCTTCGGCGGCAGCGCGGAACACCGCGTGGTCGAAGTAATAGGGCTTGATCTCGCAGCACTTGCCATCGCGGAAGCGGAACAGTTCGCACAGTTCGGCGGGTGGCAGCGAAGGATCGGCAAACTGGAATGACAGGATCGTCACGGCGTGGTCCTTGCCCGCAGTCGTTTCCACCCGGTTCAGCGCCACCACATCCACCAGCCCCATGACCTTGACGTAAAGCTCCTGAAGCGCATTCTTGCCGCGATAGACGCCTTCCATCGGCAGGCCGGGCGCTTCGGTAACGAAGAAATCGTCGGTCAGCATCGAGGCCGCCTTTTCCCAGTCCCCCGTGCCGGTGGCGGCATAGAGATCATCGACGAACTGGATCATTTCCTGTGCAGTCATGGTCATGGCAAAAAACCCTCTCTCGCGGTGCCATGGAAGATCAACCATGCGCGCGCATCCGAAACCTAGCGATATGACTAGCGCTGCGCCGGGCGCGGGCGCGCTATGGGTTCTGGCAAGAGAGAGGACTTGCCGAAAATGACAGCATCCGTCACCCGCCAGATCACCTTGGCCCGCCGTCCGGTGGGCGTGCCCGTGCCCGAAGACTTTGCGCTGAAGGAGGCGCCCCGCCCGGTGCCCGGCCCCGGCGAGATTCTGGTGAAGATGCGCGTCTGTTCGTGCGATCCGGCCATCCGGGGCTTTCTGGATGACCGGCCAAGCTATCTGCCGCCGGTGGCGCTGGGGGCGCCGATCAACGGCATGTCACTGGGCGAGGTGGTGGAATCGCACAATCCCGATTTTCCCGTCGGCACATTGGTGCGCACATTCGCGGTCTGGTCGGAATACTATGTGGTGGGCGCCGATGCACTGGGCATCGAAAAGGTGAATGCCGCGCCCGGCGTGCCCTTGCAGCACTACATGGGCGCGCTTGGCCCGGTGGGGCTGACGGCATGGGTCGGCCTGTTCGAGATCGGCAAGGCAAGGGCTGGTGAAACCGTGCTGGTAAGCGCCGCGGCAGGGGCCACGGGCAGCACCGTGGTGCAACTGGCCAAGGCCGCAGGTTGCCGTGTGATCGGCCTTGCGGGCGGCCCGGCCAAGGCGCAGATCGTGCGCGATCTGGGCGCTGATGTGGCGATCGACTACAAGGCTGTGCCCGATCTCGCCGCCGCGATTGCCGAGGCCGCGCCAGAGGGAATCGATGTCTATTTCGACAATGTGGGCGGCGAAACGCTGGACGCCGTGCTGCCGCTGATGCGCCTGCATGGCCGCGTGGCGGTGTGCGGCATGATCGCGCAGTATAACGATGCCGACAATCCGCACGGCAACCGCAACCTCTGGCAACTCGTGGTCAACCGGCTGACCATGCGCGGGTTCATCACCTACGATCACCCCGAAGTGCTGGGCGAGGCGCAGGCCATGCTTGACCGTCTGTTTGCCGAGGGCAAGCTCAAGCCGCTGGAGAACCTGCGCGAAGGGCTGGAGAAGCTGCCCGAAGCCTTCATCGACCTGATGAGCGGGCGCACGACCGGCAAGACGCTGGTCCTGATCTGAACGGGGAGGGCAAAGCCATGGCCGTGCTTGCAGGAAAGACCGCGTTCGTCACCGGCGGGGCATCGGGACTGGGCGAGGCGATTGCCCGCGCCTATGCCGCCGAAGGGGCCAGCGTGATCGTGGCCGATATCGATGTGGCGGGCGGCAATGCGCTGGCTGCGGACATCGGCGCCCGGTTCGTGGAACTGGATGTGACGCGCGAGGAATCGTGGGCTGCGGCGGTTGCCCCGATCGCGCGGATCGATGTGCTGGTCAACAATGCCGGGATCACCACGCTCGGTTCGGTCGAAGACCTGACGCTGGCGCAGTTCCGGCACGAGCTGGACATCGATGTGCTGGGCGTGTTCATGGGCATTCAGGCTGCCCTGCCGAAGATGAAGGCGCATGGCGGCTCGATCATCAACATGTCCTCGCTTTCGGGGGTGAAAGCATCGGCCAACCTGTGCGCCTACAATGCCGCCAAGGCCGCAGTCACCTTGATGACCAAATCCTGCGCACTGCACTTTGCGCAAAAAGGCTATGGCATTCGCTGCAATTCGATCCACCCCGGCGCGATCCACACGCCCATCATCGACAAGGTCCTGGCGCAGAGCGACAACCCGGAAGCGCTTTACCGCAGCTTCGTGGATGTTCACCCGGTGGGCCGCCTTGGCAAGCCGGAGGAAATCGCCGCAATCGCGGTCTATCTCGCCAGCGATGCCAGCGCCTTTGCCACGGGGGCCGAGTTCCGCGTGGATGGCGGAGCTTCGATATGAGCGCCAAGACCATCGGGGGGCTGCCGGTTCGGCAGATCGCCTTCTTTGTCGAGGACGTGCGCGAAGCCGCGCTGGCGCATCACCGGCTCTACGGCTCAGGGCCGTTCTTCGTGGCCGACAATATCCCGCTGGCGCGCGCGGTGCATCGCGGGGTGGAGCGCCCGCTCGATCATACCTCGGCCTATGGGCAATGGGGCGAAGTGATGGTGGAGTTCGTGGCGCAGAACAATCCCGGCCCTTCGCCGTTCCGCGATCTCTACCCCGAAGGATCGGGGCGCTGGGGGATGCACCATCTGGCGATCTTCGTGGACGACGTGGACGCGGCCATTGCCCGCTTTGCCGCCGCTGGCGCAGCCTGCGCGCTGCGTGCCGAGATGACCGACGGTTTCGTCTTCGCCTTTGCCGACACATCGGCCACGCTGGGCGCGATGACCGAGCTTTACACCCCGACCACAAGCCTGCTTGATTTCTATGCCATGGTGGCGCAGGCCGCCAAAGGCTGGGATGGCGGCAAACCGGTCAGAACCATCCGTATTTCCTGAGGACTTTGCGACGTGAGCGATACCTGGCACCCCCTTCTGAGCGAGAGCGACTTTCCGGCAGAGGGCAAGCTTGCCGCAAAAGTGGGCGGATGGCACGTGCTCGTGGCCAGGACCGACGATGGCTTTCATGCGGTGAACGATCGCTGCACCCATCAGGCCGCGCTGCTTTCCACCGGCCGCATCCGGCGCGGGGCCGTCATGTGCCCGCTGCACGGCGCGCGCTTTGAAATGGCCACGGGGCGCTGCATCGGCGGGGCCTACAAGGATCTGCGCACATTTCCCGTGCGCGTGGAAGGCGGGCAGATCGAGGTCTGCGTGCCCGACGCGGCCCCCGGCATGGATGAACTGCCGGTCGTGCTCTGAACTCGCTCAAAGCGCAGGTTCCGATGGCGCGGCGGCGCGTTACCTTGCCCGCCGAAACCACTATCGGGAGAGAACGACCATGCCCTTTACCGGCCCCGCCGAAGACCGCCTCGCCATCCGCGAGCTGCTTGAAACCTATGCCGATGCCGTGACCCGGTGCGATGCCGATGCCTGGGCGGCAACCTGGGCGCAGGATGCCGAATGGTCGCTGCCCGATTATCCGGAACTTGGCACGACAAGGGGCCGCGATGCGATCCGGGCAATGTGGGTGGAAGCCATGAAGAACTTCCCCGGCATCATGTTCGAGGCATGGCCCGGCTCGATCGAGGTCACGGGCGATACCGCCGTGATGCGCAGCTATACCTCCGAAGTCTATGACCAGAACGGCACGACCATGCGCGACCGCGGGGTCTATGAGGATACCTGCGTGAAAGTGGACGGCCAGTGGCTGTTCAAGACGCGCACCTTCCGCAACATCCACCGCCAGCACGCCCCCAAGGGCTGCTGAACACATCCTAGCTGGAAATCAGGGGCTTTTTCCGGGGGCACGCGCCCCCGGAGCCGCAGTGCCTTCCCGTCAGCAGCAGGCGCTGGCCGGAGCGCTGGCTGAGACAAGCGCGGCAAGATCGGGGCTATCGCCATAGATCGTGCTGCTGCCTTCGGTGAGAAACGCTTCCCAGACAACCCCGTCGGGGTCGGCAATCCAGCTCTTGCGCGACTTGGCATAGCAGCAGGTTGCCGCGCCTTCATTGACCACCGGCGCCTTGGCACTGACGAGGCGCGACTGGACCTCGGCAAGCTCGGCCGCGCTATCGACCTGCAGGCCGACATGCTCGATTCCCTGTGGCCTGCCATTGCGCAGCGATACGGCGAAATTGATGCGCGGATCTTCAAGCATCCACTTGGCATAGTCGTCCTTGACCACGCTGGGCGGCGCATCGAACAGGCCGGTGTAGAACGCAATCGAGGCGTCGATATCAGCTACGCCGACATGAACATGGAAACGCTTCATCAGTCATTCCTTTCGCTTGAAGTTTCGGCTGTGCATGTGCCTGCCGGGGCGCAGGCGGCACCGGCGCAGCAGTTTTCGGTCAGGAAGCCCATGACCTGGTCCATCACGCCGTAATCGGCGGCATAGATGACCCAGCGCCCGCTGCGGCGCTGGGTGACCAGACCCGCATAGGCAAGCTGGGTGATATGGAAGCTGAGCGCGGAAGGTTTGATGCCCAGCGCTTCGGCCAGCGCACCTGCTGCAAGACCATCCGGCCCTGCCTGCACAAGCAGGCGGAAGGCGGCGAGGCGGTGCTCCTGTGCCAGCGCGGCCAGTGCCTTGACGACTTTTGCAGTGTCCATGACCGTGTCCCTTGATTCGATAATTGCAATATACTTGAAATATTGAATCAAGCAAGGGGGTGGCAAAAAAATGGGGCGAGAGCCATCTGGCTCCCGCCCCCCTTGTCCATCCCGCGGCGCCCATCGTGCCGGGCGCTGCGCGAACGCGATCAGAAGCGCTTCGTCACCTGCACCTGCACCGTGCGCGGCAGGTTGCCGAAGCCGAGCTGGTCGGCGCGGATGCCGCCAGCGGTGCCGGTGCCGCCACCGGTCGAAGGACCATCGACAACGCCGGTCACGACGAAGCGGTTGGTCAGGTTCTTGCCGATCACCGCGATCTGCCAGTTGTCGTCCTCGGCGGCAAAGCGCACGCCCGCATCAAGCACGGCGTACTTGCCCTGCCGCGAGAAGGGGTTGCCGAAGCCGGAGGCGAGGTAGCTCGACGAGAAGCGGGTATCGACGTTCAGGCCGAACTTGTAGCCATCGCTGACCGGGGTTTCATACCCGACACCGAAGGCACCCGTCCATTCCGGCGCGACCGAGAGCGGACGTCCATTGAGGTTCTGGCGCGCATCCAGCCCGCCGATCAGCGTGCAGCCCTGCGCCGGGGTCTGCCCGGCATAGCACGGGGCCTGCGGGAAGCTGGTGTAGCGGGCGTGGGTGTAGTTGACCGAGCCATGGACATTCAGGCCGGGCACATTGCGCGGCGCGAACTCGAAATCCACTTCCACACCCTTGGTGCGGGCATTGGCGGTCAGGGTCTGGAAGGCAAAGATCGGCGAGTTGAAGAAATCGACCTGCAGATCATCGTAGGCATAGGTGAAGCCCACGAGGTTCAGGCGAAGCTGGTTGTCGGCCAGCGTGGTCTTGATCCCTGCTTCAAAGCCGCGCGCCTTTTCCGGATTGAACGTCAGGTCGGCCAGCGGATCGTTCGAGAACTTGGAGTTGATCCCCCCGTTCGAGAACCCGCCCGACTTGTAGGCCGTCTTGTAGGCACCATAGACGAGGATGCCCTGCTGCGGCTTCCACGTCAGGGTGACTTCGGGCGACCAGTCATTGAAGACCTGATTGGCGCGCACTTCGCCCAGACCATCCGGGTCATTCCGGTCGCGGAAGATGCCCTGCACGCCCAGGTTGTTGTAAGGCTGGGTGAAGAAGCTCTTCTTGGTTTCATGCGTATAGCGCACGCCGCCTGCCAGTTCGAGCTTGTCGACCAGCTCCCAGTTCACCTGCCCGAAAAGCGCCGCGGTTTCGCCGTCGGTGAAGCTCGTCTTGGCCGAAGCGACGAAGCGGTTGGCGGGCGATGCCTGATCGTCGCGCAGTCCCGCGAACATCACATACTGATCGAAGTCGCGCTTGGTCTTCTGATAAAGACCGCCAACCATCAGGTTGATCGGCCCGTCGAACGCGGTCTGCGCGCGCAGTTCCTGGCTGAATGCCTTCCAGGTGCTGTTCTCGGTGGCCCAGGTGCCGTTGTTGCTGCTCTGGAAATCGCAGGCGCAGGTCCAGCGGTTGTTGTTGGTGTTGTAGTTCGTCACCGAACTGATCGTCACGTTGTCGAGATCATAGGTGATGGCGCTGTTGATCGCCCACGAACGGTAGCGGTTGTAGAGCGCGCCGTCCTTCTTCGCGAAGGGGAAGTTGGCCGCAATGTCCGCCGGCATGTTGTTCTGGTGGGTGACGAAATCGGTGCCGCAGGCATAGCCGGTTAGCTGGCTCACGCCGCTGGCAAGCCCGCAGTTATACGCCACGTAGTTCCACGAGGAATTGTTGACGTGGTTGTAGTTGTAGGAACCCTTGAGCACCATGCTGAGGCGATCGGTCGGGGTGTATTTCAGCGTGACCCTGCCCAGGAACTCCTTCTCGCCGGGCTGGCGTTCGGGCGCAGGCGTTGCCACGTGGCCGATGGGATTGCCGCTGCCGCCTGCCAAGAGGTTGCGGATGTCAACCGTGGTGTAGGTGCGGTTCACCGACACGTTGCGGTAATAGCCGCCGTCCATCAGCGAGCCGCGCACCGCCACGCGCAGGCCAAGCGTATCGGTCAGCGGTCCCGATGCAATCAGTTCGCCCTGATACTGGCGCGAACGGAACTCGTAGGCTGCACGCGCGATGAACTCGCGGTCCTGCCCCGGATCGTTGGTGGCAAGGCTGATGACGCCCGCGGTGGCGTTCTTGCCGAAGAACAGCGCCTGCGGACCTTTCAGCACTTCGACGCGCTTGAGATCGAAGAAGCCTTCGTTGATGATGCGGCCCTGCCCGTAATAGGCGCCGTCCACCACCACGGCGACCGACTGCTCGATGCCGATCGAGGTTGACGATGAACCGATGCCGCGAAGGGTAAGCTGCGCGCCCGAACCGTTCGAGGCGCGGCCAACGTTGAGATTGGGGGTGGCCGCCGCGATCTTCTCGATCGAGGTGATGTCGCGCTGCTGGATGACCTTTTCGGAAATGGCCATCACGGCAACGGGCACGGTCTGGACCGATTCCTCGCGCTTGCGGGCGGTAACGATGATTTCCTCAAGGCCGCCGCTTGAGGCTGCATCCTGTGCTGCATCCTGCGCATGGGCCGCGCCTGCGGGAACAATGGCTGCGCTGCCCAGAATGCAGGACGCAAGCAGCCACGATTTGGCGGAGATCTTCAAGGTATCCTCCCTCTGAAAGGCTTGTCGAGACGTAGAATGCTTATTGAAACCGGCATATGTGCAGGTTTCGCAGCCGCCCACTGCAACAATGGCCAGACTGTCCTTTTGGAGAGGTGAGCGGGCGCAAGCATGGCGGCACCCAACAGAGCCGAGAGGAAATGCCATCATGACCGTAAACCGTTTCTGGCGGCTCGACCGTCACCCGCACGGGTCCGACTTTGCCGCCGCGCTCAGCCTGCAGACCGAAACGCTGGCCCCGCTTGCCGAAGGCGAGGTGCGGGTGAAGACCGGCTGGCTTTCGATGGATGCGGGCACGCGCATGTGGATGAGCCCGCGCACCGACGGCTATCAGCCGCCGCTGCCGCTGGGTTCGAAAATGGCCGGACTTGTCCTTGGCCGGGTGAGCGAGACGCGCGACCCCGCCTTTCCCGAAGGTGCGCTGGTCCGCGGGTTCGGGCAATGGGCCGATTATGCCACCATGGCGCCGGGCCTTGCCGGTCTGGAAGTGGTGGATGAAAGCGTGGCCGACATCCGCCAGCACTTCGGCGCGCTGGGGATGAATGCGTGGACGGCCTATGTCGGCGTGAAGGAAGTGTCCGCGATCAAGGCGGGCGAATGGCTGGTCGTCTCGGCGGCTGCCGGGGCCACCGGCAGCCTTGCCTGTCAGGTCGGGCGCAATCTGGGCGCGCGCGTGATCGGCATTGCGGGCGGCCCGGACAAGTGCCGCTATCTGACCGAAACCCTCGGCGTCGACATGGCCATCGACTACAAGAACGAAGATGTTGCCGCGCGGCTGGCCGAAGTGGATGGCGGGGTCCACGCCTATTTCGACAATGTCGGCGGGCCGCTGCTCGATGCCGTCCTTCCCAACATGGCGCATTACGGGCGCGTGGCGGTGTGCGGCATGGTCGCCGCCTATGACAACGATGCGCCGCTGCCCGGCCCGGCGCGCTTCGATCAGGTGCTGATGCGGCGCCTGCGCATCGAGGGGTTCTTCATTCCCGATTTCCTGCACCGCGGGGCCGAGTTCCTGCCCACCTTGCGCCAGTGGGTGGATGAAGGCAGGCTGGCCGTGAACCTTGACGAGACCGAAGGGCTTGAAAACACGCTGGTCGCCTATGACCGGATGCTGTCGGGCAAGGCCGTGGGCAAGGTCATCGTGCGGGTGGGGGGCGATGTGTCATGCCAATTATAAAGCACCGCGCCGCCTTGCAGTGCCTTGTGGCGGTGCGCGGCCATCCGTTCGATCGCACCGCCTTTGACGCCATGTTTCAGGCGATGGAGGGGATTTCGGCCACGATGGTCGATCAGCCCGCCGCCGCGCGCCTGATGAACCCCGAAGGCATGCGCGGCTTTGATGTGCTCGTGCTTTACGACATGCCGGGGCTGGATTTCGAGGCGGGAGAGGGCGCACCGCTCTACCGCGAACCCGATGCCGCGCTGAAGGCAGGCTTTCGCGCGCTGCTTGAACAGGGCACGGGTGTGGTGGCGCTGCACCATGCGCTGGCGGGCTGGCCGACATGGGCGGAATATCACGAATGCCTGGGCGGCCAGTTTTTCTACCATCCCGGCACATGGCAGGGCCGCCCCGTGCCCGACAGCGGCTATTGCCACGATGTAACGCATGAAATCACGGTTGAGCCGGGCCACCCGGTCACGCAAGGCTTGCCCGAACGCTTTACCCTGACGGACGAGCTTTATCTTGCGCAAGTCGCCCCCGCCGGGGCAACGCCGCTGCTGCGTTCATCCGCCGCGTTCGACCGGGATCACTTCTGGTCGGCCGAACTGGCGGTGAAGGGCGAAATGTTCAGCCGCAAAGGCTGGGACCATCCGCCGGGATCGAACCTGATCGGCTGGGCGCGGCAGGCGCTGAACAGCCGCCTCGTCTATCTCCAGCCCGGTGATGGCCCTTCGGCCTACGATGATCCGCACTACCGGCAGCTGGTGGAAAACGCGATCCGCTGGACCGCCTGAACCGGCAAGGACCATGCGCTCTGCGCCCCTGTCATCAAGGGGCGCAGGCGCGAGCGATCAGAGCGCGGTCATCCCGCCATCGACCACCAGTTCGGTGCCAGTGACATAGCGGCTTTCATCCGAGGCAAGGAACAGGTTCATGTTGGCGATGTCCAGCGGATCGCCCATGTAGCCCATCGGCACGAGCGCCAGCGTTGCATCGTAGTTCTCGGCATTGTCTTCCTGCGCCACGCCCTGGATGTTCGTGAGGATCATGCCGGGGTGGACCGAGTTCACGCGGATGCCGTCCTTGGCCACTTCGACCGCGATGGTCTTGGAAAACATGCGCACGCCGCCCTTCGATGCGGCATAGGCCCCGCAGGCAGGCACGCCGATAAGGCCCGCAACGGACGAGATGTTGATGATTGATCCCTTGATGCCCGCCTTGCGCATCAGCTTCACGGCGCGCTTGGTGCCCTGAAACACGCTGTCGAGGTTGACCGCGTTCTGCAACGCCCAGTCGGCGCTGGTCATGTCCTCGATCGGGCGCAGAACCGCGATCCCGGCGTTGTTCACGCAAACGTCGAGCCTGCCGTCTTCGGCCTCGATCGCGGCGAAAACCTCGTCCCACTGCGCTTCGTTGGTCACGTCGTGCAGCATGGCGCGCGCCTCGCCGCCAGCGGCGCGGATCTCGGCGGCCACCTTCTCCGCGCCTTCAAGGTCGCGGTCGGTCAGCCACACCTTGGCACCTTCTTCGGCAAAGCGCTTGGCCGTGGCGCTGCCAAGACCGGGCACCGAAGCGCCGCCAGTGATAAGGGCGATCTTGCCGGAAAGACGAGCCATTGCCTGCAACTCCTGAATGGTCATGAAAAGGGCCGGGGGCGGGGGCAGCAGGCTTGTCGCCCGCAACCCCGCACCCCCAGGCAAGGTGGATCAGGTCAGTCCTTGCGCGTCAGAACTTGACGCCCAGGGTTGCGCCATAGGTGCGCGGTTCCAGCGCCATGCCGAACGACCAGAGGCCCGCCACGGTGAACGCGTGGGTGGTGGTCTTTTCGTTCAGCAGGTTGCGGCCGAAGACGCGGACATAGGCCTTGGTGTTGTTGAGATCGAAGTTGAAGGTCAGCGACGCATCGACCAGATCCTGCGTGGTGGTGCGCACGCGCGGATCGTTGCCGCCCACGGTGATGAGCGTTGCCTGCCCCGCGCTGTTCAGCGTCGGGGTCAGCGAAGCGGCCGAGAGCTGCTGGTCATAGGGCGTGATGTG
The DNA here is from genome assembly GCF_003171715.1 of Novosphingobium meiothermophilum. GTDB lineage: Bacteria > Pseudomonadota > Alphaproteobacteria > Sphingomonadales > Sphingomonadaceae > Novosphingobium > Novosphingobium meiothermophilum. Next base: position 14,039 of record NZ_QGHL01000010.1, read on the forward strand.
ACGCCAGCCGACGTTCGTCGAGATGTCGCCAAAGCTGGTGGGATAGGTGTATTCCGCGTTGAGCGATGCGGTGAAATCGGGCGCATAGATCAGGCGGTTGGCCGAATAGTCGAACGGCACCAGACCCGCACCGCAGGCGTTGGTCGCAACCGGGCCGCCCGCATAGGCGCCGCAGGTGACGAAATTGCGGAAGTGCGAATCGAGGAACGCCAGCGAGCCGGTGAGCTTGAAGTTGCTGGTCACGCGGAAGGTGCCGTCGAACTCGATACCCTTGATGAGCGCGCCGCCCGGCACGTTGCCGGTGATCGTCTGGTTGCCGGTAGGCCCGCCGGGAACGGTCAGGTTCTGCTGCATGTCCTTGTAGTCGGAAATGAACCCGGCAAGGTTGAGATCAAGCCTTCCGTCCAGCGTCGTGAACTTCACGCCCACTTCATAGGCATCGACGGTTTCGGGCTGGAACGGGGTGCTGGCGGTCTGCGCGGTGGCAGCGCGCGGGCTGAAGCCGCCCGAACGATAGCCGCGCGACCACGAGGCATAGACCATCGTATCGCGGTTGGGGCGCCAGTCGATGCCAACCTTGGGCGTGAACTTGCTGAAGCTGGCCTTGCCGCGGCCGACCAGCACCACATCGTTCAGCGTCACCGTATCGGGGTTCAGCAGGACGTTGGGGGCAAAGCCATTGGCCAGTTCCTTGCGGTCGCGGCTCCAGCGGCCACCGAACGAGAGGCGGAAGCCATCGGCAAAGGCCCAGTTGAAGTCGCCGAAGAAGGCATAGCTTTCGGTCTTGCCTTCAACGCGCTGCGCGTTGCGGTCAAACAGCGTGGGCGGCACGTTGGGGCTGAAGCCGAACACGCGCGACCACTGGGTCAGGTCGTAGTTCGACTTGAAGTAGAACCCGCCAACCACATAGTCGAAGCCTTCGAAGAGGTTGCCGGCAGCGCGCAGTTCCTGGCTCCACTGCTCGTAGTGCTGGCGGCGATCGACGTAGTAGAGATCGACCGAAGAGCCATCGAAGTCCTGCGTCTGGGCTTCGGTGCTCTTGCGCCAGCCGGTGATCGACGTCAGCTTGACCCCGCCCGCATCGTAGTTGAGTTCGAGCGTGGCTTCAGGCGCCTTGTAGTTGCTCGATGCGGCATCGCCGAAGGTGGTGTAGAGATCGGTCGTGCTGTTGCGGTTGCATTCGCGCGCCGGAATGAAGGCGCAGAACACTTCGGTGCTGTTGGTCAGGTTGCTGACCACAGGATCGAAGGTCTGCTCCACCTGCGCCACGGTAAGCTGCGCCGTGAAGCCCGAACCGGCGGGCTTGAACAGCAGGCTCGCGCCGTAGTTTTCGGCATTGCTCCAGCCCGCGCTGACATTGCGCGTGACGTTGCGATAATAGCCGTCGGTCTCGTTGTGGAAATACCACGCCTTGACGCCCCAGGTCTCGCCATCGCCGTAGTTGGCAATTGCCTTGGCCGAGAACGTGTTCCACCGGCCATAAGTGACTTCGGCCTTGAGGCCGGGTTCCATCGTGGGCTTGGAACGGGTGATCGAGATCACGCCGCCGATGGTGTTGGCGCCGAACAGCGTGCCCTGCGGGCCGCGCAGCACTTCAAGCTGGGCCACGTCGAAGGCGTCCTGAAGCTGGCCGGTGTTGGTGCCGATCACCACGCCATCGACAAGCACACCCACGGTCGGGGTCTGCGACTTTTCGATATCGGCATAGGTCAGGCCGCGGATCGAGATGTTGGCCGCCTGCGCGCCGGAGTTCTGCTGCGTGATGAGCAGGCCGGGAGCCGCGCCCTGCAGATCGCCAATGTTCACCGCGGCCTTGCTTTCCAGCATGGCAGTGTTGACGGCGGTAATGGCAATCGGAGTGGACTGGAGCGTTTCCGAACGGCGGCGGGCGGTAACGATGATCGCTCCGCTGTCTTCCACCGTGGCTTCGGATTCCGTGCTCTGCGCGCTGGTGCCCTGCGGCTCGTCCGCTTCGGCGGCAAAGGCGGGCAGCGAGAAAGCGAGCGCGGAACTGGCAAGGGCAACGGCAACAATGCGCCGCGCGGCTGGTGTCTTCATGGTATCCTCCCTCAGAACAAGGTCGCATGGCGTCGTTGCGCCACGGCTCGCCTCCTTCATCCACCGCACGCTGCTTTCAACCAACTGCCACTTGTTACAGGTGCCCTGCCTGCGCGATGCTGCATCCTCGAAACACAGACCGGGAGAGAGACCGCATGACCGTAAACCGCCGATTCCTCCTTGCCCGCCGCCCACATGGCACGCCCGTTCCGCAAGACTTTTCGCTGGTGGAACAGCCGGTTCCAGAAGCCCCCGAAGGCGGCTTCGTGGTGCGCAACTGCTATGCCTCGCTCGATCCCGCGCAGCGCGGATGGATGGACGATGCCCCCAGCTACATGCCGCCGATCCCGCTGGGCGATCCGGTGCGGGCCACCACGGTGGGTGTGGTCGCGGCATCGAAATCGCCTGATTTTGCCGTGGGCGACTGGGTTCTGGGCATGAACGGCCTGGAGGACTACTCGGTAAACGTTGCCGGCGGCTTCACCATGAAGGTTGATGTGTCCCAGGTTGATTCGCCATCGCGGTTCCTTTCCGCGATGGGTGCCGTGGGGCTTACCGCCTATTTCGGGCTGACCGAAGTGGCAAGGCCCAAGGCGGGGGAAACCCTGCTGGTTTCGGGCGCTGCGGGCGCGGTGGGATCGGCCGTGGGTCAGATCGGCAAGATCATGGGCTGCCGCGTGATCGGCATTGCGGGTGGCCCGGCCAAGTGCCGCCGCCTGATCGAGGATTACGGCTTCGACGTGGCGATCGACTACAAAACCGCTGAGGGACGGGCGAAGAGCGTGGCCGAACTGGCCGCCGAAATCCGCGCCGCTGCGCCAAACGGGGCCGATGTGGTGTTCGAGAACGTGGGCGGCGATGTGATGGACGCCGAACTGCTCAATCTGGCCAAGTATGCGCGCATCGTGCTGTGCGGCATGATCAGCGAATACAATTCGCCCGAAAAGATCGGCGTGCGCAACCTTTGGCAGGTGCTGGCGCAGCAGGCCACGCTCTATGGCTACCTCGTCATGGACTATGTGCCGCGCTTTGCCGAAGGCGGGGCGGTGATGGCCGGATGGATGGCCGAGGGGCGCCTGCGCATCGACGAGGACGTGCAGGAAGGTCTGGAAAACGCCTATGATGCCTTCATGCGCCTGTTCACCGGCGCGAACACGGGCAAGCTGGTGCTGAAGATCGCCGATGGCCTCTGACCGGCTGCTGGGCCGCAAGGCGATCGTCACGGGGGCGGCATCGGGTATCGGGGCCGCTGCCGCCGCGCGGCTGCGTGCCGATGGCGCAACCGTTTTCACCGCCGACGTGCAGGCGCCGGATTCGGGCGCGAAGGTCGATTTCGTGGCTGATCTGACCGCGCCCGATGCCAATGCCCGGCTGGTTCAGGCTGCGGTTGCCGCCATGGGCGGGCTGGATACGCTGGTGCCCTGCGCCGGGATCAGCGCCTTTCATCCGCTGGAAGGGCACGACGATGCCTATTTCCTGCGCGTGCTCGATGTGAACCTTGTGGCCGTGTTCCGCCTGATCCGCGAAGCCGCGCCGCAGCTGAAGGCGGCGGGCAACGGGCGGATCGTGACCATCGGTTCCACCACGTCGAGCCATGGCGACGAAGGGCTTTGCGCCTATGCCGCTTCCAAGCACGCGGTGCTGGGCCTGACGAAATCGGTGGCGGCCGAACTGGGACCGTTCGGTGTGACCGCCAATTGCGTGCAGCCCGGCGCCATTGCCACGCCGATGACCGCACCCGCCTTTGCCGACATGCCTGAGTTCCGCACCTTCTGGGAAAACAAGGCCGCGCTGCGCCGCCTTGGCCAGCCTGAGGACATTGCCGATGTCATCGCCTTCCTGTGCAGCGATGATGCGCGTTTCATGTCCGGCCACGGGGTGTGGGTGGATGGCGGCGCGATGGTGCGGCACTAGCGCCCGGACGCGCAGGGCAGAGGGCGGGATGGCGGTATGCCCCGGCCCGATCCGCCCCTGGGGCAGATCACTCCTTCATCACCGGCATCGGCGTCTGCCCGGTTTCGTCAAGGTAATAGGCCACCCATTTGTGGAAGAACTGGTTGCCCGGTTCGTTGCGGCCGAAGGTCTGGTGCGTCATCGCGCCTGATTCCAGCCCGTTCTGCACCTTGAGACCGAGGAAGTAGTCCTCTTCCTCGACCACGTCGAAAAAGAAATCGCACATCCGGTCAAGCGCGGCGAGGCCCTCCTCGGTTTCGGGTTTCACCGGGAAGATATAGTTCATCACGGTGGTGTTCTGGTTGGCGGCGGGTCCGGGGAACAACTGGGCAAGCTGGCCCATTTCGGGCGCCAGGAAGAAGCTCATGTTGGGGAACAGCATCCGGATGAAATCATAGCCGTGGTTTTCCTGACGGCCCCATTCCTCGCGCGGGAGATCATGCAGGCGGGTGATGCTGTTCTGCGGAAAGCCCAGCCGGATGTGCGGGCCGAACCCTTCATAGCTGGCGCGGTTCGAAGGACTGCGCGTGGCCACGGTGTTGGTGTGCGCGGCCTGGAAGTGATAGCCTTCGAGATAGCCGTCATAGGCCACCTTCCAGTTGGCGCCCTGCATCTTGCGGCTCTTGTGGAAATACCACGTCTCCAGCCGGAGCGCGGCAAAATCCTCATACATGCCGCCCATCCACGCCACCGCGTCGATCGGCAGACCGGGCGTAAGGATCACGAAGATCATGCCCGCTGCCTCGTCACAGGGCAGCTCGGTCATGTTGAGGGTAGAGCGATCGACATCGCCGAACGTGCTCGCCTCGGCAATGCCGATCAGCTTGCCATCGTTGGCATAGGTCCAGCCGTGATACTGGCAGGCAAAGGCCCGGCAGTTGCCCTTGCCTTCGGGCGCAAGGTGCATGGCGCGGTGCTTGCACACGTTGAGGAACGCGCGCGCCTTGCCATCCTTGCCGCGGGTGATGAGCACGGGCAGGCCCATCACATCCATCGCCTTGTAATCGTTCACTTCCGGCAATTCGATGGTCAGCGCCAGCATCAGCGGCAAGCGCTTGAAGATGCGGGCGATCTCGGCATCGAAGCGTTCCTGGCTGAGGTAATCGGCCACGGGCACGCGCATCACGTCGCTGGCCTGATCGGTGGTCTTCGTTTCCACGAAGTGCAGCATCCGTTCCGCAGCGCGGGCATACTTGTCGTAAAGTTCGGTCATCGGTGCGGCCTCACTTGTTCAGGTAGTAATCGAGGGTCTGGTGGATGTGGCGGATGCGGACTTCCTGATAGTCGGCCAGCTCCACCGCCCGATTCTTCGATGCCTTCAGCCCTTCGTGGCAAAGCTGCATGTTCTCGCTGTCCTGATCGAGCACCGCGCCCAGCACGCCAAGTTCGGGGGCATCGGCCCAGATCTGGTCATCGCCCAGCATGTGCATCGGCACGCCCGCCGGGCGCAGCCCCTCGCGTCTCTGGTCTTCGGGAATGCGGGCGATCACGCGCACTTCCATCAGGCACCTGTCCTGATCGGGCCATGGCCGCCAGCGATAGACGATGTTGGGCATGAACCCGCCCCACGGCGCGAAGTTGGGGAACACGTTATAGACCAGCGCATCGAGCAGCTCGCTTTCCGAGACGCCTGAATAGTCGCCGCCATACTGCTTTTCAGAGACCTCGCGCATCTTCTCGCCAAGGGCGGCGCGGGCACTGCGGCCTTCGGGCACTTCGATGGCGTAGTTGTCCTTGTCCGCGTCGTAGTTGTCGGCGCTGCGGCCGTTGTATTTGCGGAACTCGTCGATAATGCGCTGCTGCGGCCAGTTCTCGGACCTTGCCTGCGCCTCGATATGCGGGCTGATGACGCCGAAGGGAGTGTAGTTCACGTTCACGTGCCGCCCCAGCACATGATAGGCCGCGTTGGCATCGCCGGTGAAAGGCATCAGCTGAGGATGCGTGACATAGGCGTGGTAGCTTTCCATGAAGGCTTCCATCGCGATCTTCCAGTTGGCCGGGATCACCTTGGCCACCCAGGCCACTGTCACGCAATCCTCATGGCGCCAGCGCCTGAAGAACTCCGGCAGGGGATCGAGGTATTCCTCGATGCTGGGGCCTTCGGGGTTCTCGCGCACGAAGATATAGCCGCCCCACTGCGCAAGGCTGGCTTCGGGCAACTGCATCTTCTGATCGGTCAGGTGGGGAAAGTCCCAGCGGCAGGGAATATTGCGCAGCGATCCGTCGGGATTCCACGAAAAGCCGTGGAAGGGGCAGAGGAACTGGTCGGCGCTGCCGCTGTCGGTCTTGAGCTTGCGCCCGCGATGCAGGCACACGTTGTGGAACGCCTTCACACTGCCATCGTCCTGCCGCACCAGCAGATAGGACCGCCCGGCATTGTCGTAGGTCACATAATCGCCGGGTTCGGGCAGGTCTTCCTCGCGCGCGGCAAACTGCCACACGTTGGGCCACATCTTCTCGCATTCGGCGCGGAAGAAATCGGGGCTGTAGTAGCGCGCCGCATCGATCGGTTCCGAGCCAAGATACTGCGAGCGGTCCTCGGTCATGAAGGCGGGGGGCTGCACTTCGTCCGAGCGCAGGATGTCTTCCCAGCTTGTGCCGGGGCAGCGGGCCTGATGAAGGGCGCCGGGATCGCGGTCTGCCATGATTGTCCTCTCCGTGGCGGGGTAGAGGCGAACTTGTCATGGCGGCGGGGGCTGCGGATTGATCGAGGTCAACAAGGGCCTGCGCACGCCCTGCGCTTTTGGCTAGGCCCTGCACTTTTGGAGAGGCCCCGTTCCCGGCCGGATTCAAAGGATGGCGCGTGACACTTTGCCCGGCGGTAAAGTGTCATAGCCGACAAATGTTGGATTGCGCGCATCGCCCGTCGCGAGGGGGATTCCCTTGAATCCTGTTATGTGCTTTCTTGAATCACGAAATGTTCCATGCCGCCATCCCTCTTGCGCCACCGCTTGCACCTTCGCCGATGTCGCGCCTGCTGGATTGCCTGTCGCAGGCCAGCTCGCGCCCGCGCTATGCCTTCATGGTGCTCAGCCTGATTGCCGAAGTGGCCGATGCACAAGGAGAGGCCGGGCCATTCGTGCGGCGCGGCGGGCAGCAGTTCACCCTGAGAGACTGGCTGTGCGACAGTCTGGCCCCGATGGGCGGGCGCGATCCGCGCCGCATCGCGCTGGCAGAGCGGGTGCGCTCGGACCTGCTCCTTGAAGGCCGGATGCCCGCCGACCCGGCAGGGGCTGCGGCGCTGATCGAACAGGAAGTGCGCGAGCGCGTGCGCGCATCGGGCAAGACCAATCTTAGCCGCGCGGTCTCCGAACTGGTGGGGGCGGGCCTGCTGCGCCGCTATTACAAGGGCTATGCCATCGATCATGCGAACCGGGGAGGCCAGCGCCATGCGGTCTATGTGCTGCAAGGTCTGGCGCGCTGCCTCATGGCGCCGTCGCAGGGCGCACAAGGTCTGCCTGCCAGCCCCGCGCCGCCGCGGCCAATTGCTCCCAAACCGGTGCAGGGTGAATTGCGTTTCGGTTGAGCGTGCGCGCAACTGCGGCTAAACCGGCGAGCGATGACACAGCCCCAATGGCTCTCGCTGGCCACTCTTGGCGGGATGATGGCCCTGTTCCTGTGGGGGCGCTTCCGGTATGACGTGACCGCCGTGATCGCGCTGCTGGCAGCAGTGGCGCTGGGCGTGGTCTCGCCCAGGGATGCCTTTACCGGCTTTGCCGATGATATCGTGGTGATCGTGGGTTCGGCGCTGGTCATGTCGGCGGCGGTGCAGCGTTCGGGCATGGTGGAACCGCTGCTGCAATCGCTGGCGGCGCGCGTGCGGCGCCCGCAGCAGCAGATGCTGGTGCTTTCGGCCACGGTGGGGCTGGCATCGGGTTTCATCAAGAACGTGGGGGCGCTGGCCATGCTCATGCCCGGCGCGGTGCAGATGGCGCGGCGCAACAAGGCTTCGCCCTCGCTCTATCTCATGCCCATGGCTTTCGGCTCGCTGCTGGGCGGACTGACCACGCTGATCGGCACATCGCCCAACATCATCGTCAGCCGGGTGCGGCAGGAAATGACGGGCGAACCGTTCCACATGTTCGATTACCTGCCCACCGGGCTGGGACTGCTGGCGCTGGGGCTGGTGTTTCTGGCCGTGGGCTGGCGGCTTTTGCCGACCGACCGCCGCGCCGCGCAAGGCATGGACGAGGCGATCAACATTTCCGACTACGTGATCGAGGCCACCGTCACCGAAGGTTCGCCAGCCGCCGGGCTGACCGTGCGCCAGTTCCTGGCCCGCCACGAAGGCGAGATCGAACTGGCCGGTCTGCTGCGCGGCGACATGCGCGGCGAGGTGGACCCCGACACCCACATCGGCAAGGGCGACGTGCTGATCCTGAGTGGCGAGCCGAACACGCTCGAACGCGTGGTCGGCGCGGACCGTCTGGGTCTTGCCGGGCATGACAGCCACCGGGGCGATTCCATCGGCGTGATTGAAGCTGTGGTCCATGCCGATTCCGCGCTGATCGGGCGCACGGCGCGGCGCATGGAACTGCGCGAGCGGCTTGGCATCAACCTTATCGCCATCTCGCGCGAGGGGGAAACCATCGCCAACAAGCCCGGCAACACCGTGCTTCAGGCGGGCGACGTGATCGTGCTGCAAGGCCCGGTCGAAACCATGCCCGCCCGCCTTGCCGAACTGGGCGCGCTGCCGCTGGCCGAACGCAAGATCGGGCTTGGCTCGCGCAAGTCGCGCTGGCTGCCCATCATCATTCTGGCGGGCGCAATGGTGGCCGCAGGCAGCGGCATCATGCCCGCCGCGCTTGCCTTCTTCGCCGCGGCGGGGCTTACGGTGATAACCGGCGCGCTGCCCGCCGATGCCGCCTACAAGGCAGTGGAATGGCCCATCCTCATCATGCTGGGCGCGCTCATTCCCGTGAGCGAATCGCTCCAGACATCGGGCGCATCCGATGTGATCGCGCGGGTTCTGTCCGAGCTTGCCGTCCAGCTTCCGGCATGGGGCGCGGTGGCGCTGATCCTGGTCGCTGCCATGGCTGTCACCCCGTTCCTCAACAATGCCGCAACGGTGCTGGTCATGGCGCCGATCGCGGCCGTCTTTGCCGAACAGCTTCATTACCGGCCCGAAGCCTTCCTGATTGCCACGGCGGTGGGCGCGGGGTGCGATTTTCTTACCCCCATCGGCCACCAGTGCAACACGCTGGTGCTCGGCCCCGGCGGCTACCGGTTTGGTGATTATGCCCGCCTCGGCGCGCCGCTATCGCTGCTGGTGGTGATCTTCGGCACGCCGCTGATCCTCTGGTGCTGGCCGCTCTGACTGCGGCGGCGCGAATGGCGTATTGCGGCGGCGCGCGCTGCACCCAAGGCTGGCGCGGCAGTTACCGCACGGGAGATCGCGCAGCATGAAGGCAGGAATCACCGCAACCGCGCTTTTGCTTGCCGTGCTCACGGGCAGCACGGCCGCGGCGCAGACCGGCGCGCCTGCAAATGCCGCTTCCGCACCCGCTCCTGCGGCTCAGGCACCTGCGCTCGTGCCCGATGGGTTCGCCGTGCCCGTGCTGGCGCAAGGTCCGGGCTTTGCGCTGGTGCCGCTTGGTCCGCCGCTCGTGAAGATCGACTATGACGCCTACATGGCCTCGATCGCGCATCTCCAGCAGACCTTCACCCGCAGCACATCGTGGCCGCATGCCGGACTGACCCATGCCGATGCCATGGCCGACATGGAGGGCGAACAGGCCCGCTTCATGGCGCGCAAATCCTTTGCCTATGGCGTGCTGACCAGCGACGGCAGGCGCGAACGCGGCAGCGTCTATGTCTCGCCCAGCCCGGTGCCCGGCTATGATGCCATGGTGCGCCTGTGGGTGACGAAGGCCGAATACGATGCGGGCTTCGATGCCGCGCTTTATGACTGGGTGCAGGGCTGGATCGCGCGGGAATGGCCTTTTGCGCGTGTGGCCTATCCGGGCCGCGCCATCGCGTGGGACGAATGGGACGCCAAGGTGGCCGCCGCCAAGGCGGTGAAGAAGTAAGCCTTTCAGCGCTCAATCGCATCGCGCCAGCGCGCCAGCCGCTGAACCGCATCGGCCAGCATGGCCTCCGGTTTGCAGTGGCACAGGCGGGCGATATGGGTGGGGGCGGCATCGCCCTCCCACAGCGCGGAAAGCGGGATCGTGGCAACGCCCGCTTCTTGCACGGCGCGCGCGGCGAAGCTGCGGTCATCCATCGGCACGCCCGATGCCGGAAGATCGATGCAGGCAAACCAGGTGGCCGCCCCCGGCAGCACGGCAAAGCCTTCGCGCGCCAGCCCTTCAAGCAGCGCAAGCCGGGTCTGCGCCCAGTGCGCGGTGCAGCCTTGCGCAATCTCCGGCCGTTCCAGCCCTTCGGCCACGGCCCATTGCAGCATCGGCGGGGTAGTGAAGGTCAGGAACTGGTGTGCGCGGCCGATCACCGCGGCAACATCGCGTGCGGCGACGATCCAGCCCACCTTCCACCCCGTTGCGCCAAAGATCTTGCCCGCCGAACCGATCTTCACCGCGCGCGCCGCCATGCCCGGCTGTGCAAGAAGCGAGGCGTGGCGCAGGCCATCGAAGCGCACGTTCTCCCACACCTCGTCGCAGATGGCGAAAAGATCGTGGCGCAGGCAAAGCTGCGCCAGCATGGCGAGATCGTCCGCGCTGGCCACGGTGCCCGTGGGGTTGAGCGGATCATTGAGCACGATGGCGCGAGTGCGGGCGGTGATGGCCGCCTCTATCGCGGCGCGGCTATACCGCCAGTGCGGCGGCGCCAGCGGCACGAAGACCGGCACCCCGCCCGCACGGCGCACCAGCGGCGCATAGGCATCATAGGCCGGCGCAAACAGCAGCACTTCATCGCCCGGCTGAACCACGGCAAGGATCGCGGCCGCCACCGCCTCTGTCGCGCCGGAGGTGACGATGACGCTTTCGTCCGTCATGTCCAGCCCCTGCGTGCGGGCATAGAAGGCGGCCACCGCACGACGCAGTTCGGGCAGGCCCGCCATGGGCGGATACTGGTGCGAGCGCTCCGCTCCGGCGCGCGCCAGCGCATCGATCAGCGCCGGTGGCGGCGGTCCATCAGGAAATCCCTGCCCCAGATTGATCGCCCCTGTCTTGCGCGCCAGCGCCGACATGTGCTCGAAGATCGTCACCGGCATTGCGGCGTAAAGCGGATTGAGGCGGGGTGCAGTCATCGCGGCGGAGCCTAGCCGCGGGGCAGGGCGGCTTGCAATGCACGAGACGGGCGGTAACGTCCCCTGTCCGGAAAAGCCTCCGCGTCCGGCCCGTGCAAGGAGTGTTTCGTCCCGTGTCTCAAGAGCTTGTCCTGCATGGCTACTGGCGTTCCAGCGCATCTTGGCGCGTGCGCATCGCACTGGCGCTCAAAGGGCTGGCGTGGGACAGCGCCCCCCACGATCTGCGCACCGGCGAACAGCGCACCGCCAGCTATCTGGCGCTCAATCCGCAAGGCGTGGTGCCTTCGCTTGTGGTGGACGGCGAAGTGCTGACCCAATCGATGGCGATCTGCGAATACCTTGACGAGACGCACCCCGAACCGCCGCTGCTGCCCGGAACCGCGCTGGAACGCGCAAGGATCCGCGCCTTTGCCCAGGCCATTGCCTGCGAGATCCATCCCTTGCAGAACCTGCGGGTTCTGAAAATGGTGCGCGCGCTGGGGCAGGACGAAGCCGGGGTGAACCGCTGGGCCGCCGAAGTGATCGAACGCGGGCTTGAAGCCTGCGCCCAGCTTGTGGCCGGGCAGGACGGCCCCTATTGCTTCGGCGCGCAGGTCACGCTGGCCGATGTGCTGCTGGTGCCCCAGCTTGGCAATGCGCGGCGCTATGGCGCGCGCTTCGATTTCGGGCGCATTCCCGCCATCGAGGCAGCCTGCATGGAACTGCCCGCCTTTGCCGAAACCGCACCCGCGCGCCAGAGCGATGCGGATTGAGAGGGCCGATTGATGGCGCCGATCGAGGCGCGCGGAGCGAGCGTGTTGCACAGGCATGCCCCAAGCGCCTAAAGCGCGCGCCATGCAGACCAATCAGCCCGTCACCGTGGCCGCGCTCTATCGTTTTGCGCCGGTTGCCGATCCTGCCGCCCTGCGCGATGCGCTGGAGGCGCTGTGCCGAAGCTGCGCGATCAGGGGCACGTTGCTGGTGGCGCACGAAGGGGTGAACGGCACGATTGCAGGCCCCGGCAGCGGCATTGCCGATGTGGTGGGGTTCCTGCGCGCCCAGCCCGATTTTGCCGATCTTGACGTCAAGTATTCGGGCGCGGCCGCCATGCCTTTCTACCGCATGAAAGTGCGCGTGAAGCGCGAGATCGTGACGATGGGCCAGCCCGGCATCGATCCGCGCGCCAGCGTGGGCACCTATGTTGCCCCGCAGGACTGGAACGCGCTGATCGCCGATCCCGATACGATCGTGATCGACACCCGCAACGATTACGAAGTGGCCGCAGGCACCTTCGAACGCGCGATCGACCCGCAGACGCGCACCTTCCGCGAGTTTCCCGAATGGTTCCGCCGCGAGCGCGAGCGCCTGCTGGGCGAGGGCAGGGCGCCAAGGGTGGCGATGTTCTGCACCGGCGGCATCCGCTGCGAGAAGTCCACCGCCTTTCTCAAGGCCGAAGGGGTGGAAGAGGTCTATCACCTCAAGGGCGGCATCCTGAAATATCTGGAAGAAGTGCCGCCTGACCAGAGCCTGTGGCGCGGCGAATGCTTCGTGTTCGACGAGCGCGTGACCGTGGGCCACGGGCTGGTGCAGGGCAGCCATGTGCTGTGCCGCGCCTGCCGCCGCCCGGTGAACGAGGAGGGCCGCGCCTCGCCGTTTTACGAGGAAGGCGTATCGTGTGCGGCCTGCCACGGCGAACGCACCGATGAACAGCGCGCCTCGGCACGCGAACGCCACAGGCAGGAACTGCTCGCCCGCGCACGGGGGCGGGCACATATCGGCGCGATACTGGAAAACTGACGGCTCGAAGTCTGACAGCTCGAAGTCTGGCGGATCGAAGTCTGACGGCGGGGCAGCGCGCCACTTTTTGACAGATCGCGCCGCGCCCGCCATGCGTCCCCAGATGCGGGTTGATCGGCGTCTGAGGGCCTGCCAATCCCATGGTCGATTTCAGAGTACACGGAGACGTTTCGATGGCGGGTATGGTGGCGTTCGACTGGGAGGACGCGCTGGGCCTTGACGGCCTGTTGAGCGATGACGAACGCATGATCCGCGATGCCGCGCGCGCCTTTGCTGCGGACCGGCTTGCCCCGCGCGTGGTCAGGGCCTTTGCCGAAGAGCATACCGATCCCGAAATCTTCCGCGAGATGGGTGAACAGGGCCTGCTGGGCGTGACCCTGCCCGCCGACTATGGCTGCGCGGGTGCGGGCTATGTGTCCTACGGGCTTGTCGCGCGCGAAGTGGAACGGATCGATTCGGGCTACCGTTCGATGATGAGCGTGCAATCCAGCCTCGTGATGTTCCCGATCCATGCCTATGGTTCGGAAGATCAGCGCCGCCGCTATCTGCCGAAACTGGCGAGCGGCGAATGGATCGGCTGCTTCGGCCTGACCGAACCCGATGCCGGGTCCGACCCCGGCGGAATGCGCACCCACGCCCGCAAGGTTGATGGCGGCTATGTGCTCAGCGGGTCGAAGACGTGGATTTCCAACGCGCCCATTGCCGATGTGTTCGTCGTCTGGGCGAAGAGCGAGGCCCACGGCGGCGGCATTCGCGGCTTCGTGCTGGAAAAGGGCATGAAGGGCCTGTCCGCCCCGAAAATCGAAAACAAGGTTTCGCTGCGCGCCTCGATCACCGGCATGATCGTGATGGACGATGTGTTCGTGCCGGAAGAGGCGCTCCTGCCCAATGTGCAGGGGCTGAAAGGGCCGTTCGGCTGCCTCAACCGCGCGCGCTACGGCATATCGTGGGGGGCCATGGGCGCGGCCGAGTTCTGCTATCACGCGGCGCGGCAATATGGGCTGGATCGCCACCAGTTCGGCCGCCCGCTGGCCGCAACGCAGCTTTACCAGAAGAAGCTGGCCGACATGCTGACCGAGATCACGCTGGGCCTTCACGCCTCGCTTCAGGTAGGCCGCCTGATGGATGCCGGAAAGTTCGCGCCCGAAATGATCTCGATCGTCAAGCGCAACAACGTGGGCAAGGCGCTGGATATCGCCCGCATGGCGCGCGACATGCACGGCGGCAACGGCATTTCGGGCGAATATCAGGTCATCCGCCACATGGTGAATCTTGAGACGGTGAACACCTATGAAGGCACGCACGATGTCCACGCGCTGATCCTGGGCCGCGCCATCACCGGTCTTGCCGCGTTCTGAGGCCCTTCCGGCAGGCTGCATCGGCCCAGATGACAGCCTGCCCGATCAATCTGGCCCGGATCATTCAAGAACGGCCGGATCGCGCCTGATCTCGCGGCGGGCCATGGCTTCCCACAGGAAGGGCATTCCCAGCGGGTCCGACATCTGCGCCACGCGCAGGCTTTCGGGATTGGTGATGGGCTGGCCATGGCCCAGCACTTCGACATGCCAAGCCAGACGGCAGCGATGTTCAAGCGTGATCGCCCGCAGGTGCGCCTGCCGCACATTGGCCGCAACGATGAAAACGCCGTGATTCTTGAGCAAGGCCCACTTGCCCGCGCCAAGGGCTTCGGCTGCGGCGCGCGCCTCGCCTTCGCCGTCCACCGTTCCGGCATATTCATCGTAGAGCACCGGGTCTTCATCGACGTGGCCCGATGTCTGGTCATAGACCGCCGGGATGCGGCCCGCTGCCGACCAGACCGAACCCCAGCGCGAATGGTTGTGAATCACCACCGCCAGATCATGCCGCCGCTGGTGCACGGCAAGGTGCAGGCCGATGGCCGGGGTCACGTTCCATGCGCCTTCGATGACGCGGCCGGTGCCGTCCACGCGGATGATGTCGGATGCGGTCAGCTCGTCCCACGCCAGTTCCCACGGGTTGACAAAGTAGGTGCCATCGCCCGCCGCCAGCGTGATGTGCCCGGCGATGTGATCGTCATAGCCTTCGCGGTGCAGCGTGCGGCACAGGAGGGCAAGCTGCTGCTGCGCGGAAAGATCGGGCAGCAGGGGGTATCGGCCCGGCATGGGGGCCAGTTCGGCAAGCGTCGGGATGCGGCGCGGGGTCATGTCCATGGGTCCGGTTCCTGATTTTGTGATGGCCTGTGATGCCTAGTTCCACTGCGCCGAGGCAGGGCCGGTATCGACGAACTCGGCCCCCTTGATGCCCAGCGCGGCGCGCGCCTCGTCGAGCGGCAGGTGGAACACGTCCTCGTAGCGCATCATGTGGATCGGCGCGGAAAGGCGGCCCACCCGCGCGCCGCGCTCCATCGCGTTCTGCGCGATCAGCCAGGTCTGCGGGTAGTGCAGCACCGCGCGGGTGATGATGCGGGTGGAACCAAGGATCGAGAACACCGAAAGCTCGCCCGCCAGTTCGGGGCTGAGGTGCATGAACAGGTTGGTCAGCCGCATGTAATAGGGCACCAGTTCCCCGATGAAATCGAACCCGCCGCCGCCCACGATGTGTTCCAGATCGTGCGTCTGCCCGGCGCGCAGCTGGAAGTATTCGAAATCGTTGCGGGGGATGAAAGGCGGAACGATGTTCACTTCCATCCGGTGATCGGCAAGCTGCGCATGAAAGATGCCGCCCAGCGTTTCCGGACCATAGCGCGCCAGATCGTCCACCGTGTAGCTTGAGGAAAAGCCTTCGGAAAACCACGCATCAAGCGCGGGATTCTTCGCCCGCTCGGCCGCGAAGAGGGCGTTGATACGGTCGATGTCCTGCACTTCGCGCAGGATCTGGACAAGCTGGATGGAATCCGAAGGTGTCGGCACATCAGGCCCGTTGCGGCGCAGAAGGTGCGTTGCCACCCAGTCGCGGATGCGCGCATCGTTGAGATAGCGCGACGAACTGACCAGCACGCTGCTGGATGTTTCGATCTGGCGGATGCCCTGCATCAGATAGGCGTAATCGGCCATGGCGGTTCTCCTGCGATAGTGGTGAAAGGGCGCTCAGTCTGCCGCGTCACGCAGCAGGGCGGGGTCGATCGGCACGGGAAAGCGCAGCAGCATCTGGGCCATGCCCTTGGCGGCAGGATCGAGCCGGGTGCTGGCATTGATCCCTCCGGTCAGCGCATCGTGGACCACGAAGTTCAGCGCATGAAGGCCGGGCGCCTCGAAGCGTTCGACGCGCGGCGGCGCGCCATTGGGGCCAAGATGGCGATACCATTCGCTCACCGCCTCTGCACTCAGCGCGGCGCGCAGGGCCGGGAGATATTCCGGCCTGCGGGCAATCACCGCCACGTTGAACAGGTGCCCCTTGTCGCCGCTGCGGGCAAAGGCCAGCCGCACCAGATCGACCGTCACGCCCCTGCCTTCTGCCGGCGCTGACGGAGGAGGGGGGAGGGGAGAAGCGGGGGCCGCATCGGCCACCCCTGCCACGGCGGCAATCTCCTGCGTGACCCCGCCGCAGGTCACGCGCGCCATGACCGATTGCCGGTCGATCAGGCACAGGAAAATGCCTGTCAGCGGCATGACCGTGGTAGCCAGATTGATCGAGGTGCCCACCGCCATGCCCGAAATCGCGGCCCACTGCTCGCGCGCGAAAAGGTCGGCGCCGCGCTTGTCCGGATGATCGGCCACAAGCTTGGCAATCACCTCGCGCGCGCCGCCGGGCAGGGCGTGGGCGCCAAATCCCGCCTCTGCGCCGATCAGCACCGCATCGGTCAGCGTGAAACCGGGCAAGCCCTGCATTTCCAGCAGACGGCGGGTGCGGGCAAAGATCGCCTCGGCCTGTCGCAGGGCCTTGGCGGGCGCTTCCTCGCCGATGACTGGCTGATAGGCCACCGCGCGCCAGCCGTTGTCGAAGGTGATGCACGCCTTGTAATCGGGCGTGGGCGGGCGGCCGCGCGCTCCGCTGACGCGCACGCGGTCAGGCCCGATCTGCTCCAGCCGCACCTGGCTGAAATCGCAGCGCACATCGGCCACGATATAGTTGGCCGGATCACTCACTTCATAAAGGAGCTGTTCGGCCACCGTGCCGACCGAAACCAGACCGCCCGTGCCTGCGGGCTTGGTCAGCACCATGGTGCCATCGGCATGGCATTCGCCCACCGGATAGCCGATGTTCGCCCAGTCGGGCACGTCCTGCCAGTCCGTGAAAGTGCCGCCGGTCACTTGGGCGCCGCATTCCAGCAGGTGCCCGGCCAGCGTTCCGGCAGCCAGCAGGTCATATTCGTGCGCCTGCCAGCCGAATGCGTGGATCAGCGGCCCCAGCACGATGGCGCTGTCCACCACCCGGCCTGTCACCACGATATCGGCCCCGGCATCAAGCGCAGCCGCAATCGGAAACGCGCCGAGATAGGCATTGGCGCTGATGATCCGGTCGGGCAAGGGCGCTCCGGTGAACATGTCCTGAAAGCCGCGGCCGCGCAGTTCCCCGATCCGGTCGCGCAGATCGTCGCCTTCCACGAAGGCCACCTTCAGGCCAAGCCCCGCCGCTGCGATCATCTTCTCCAGCGCGGCCGCCAGCCCGGCGGGATTGACGCCCCCCGCATTGGCCACGACCTTCACGCCCCGTTCGGCAATCTGCGCCAGATGGGGGCCGACATGCACGGTCAGGAAATCGGTGCCATACCCGGCGGCAGGATCGGCGGCCTGCATCCGGCCGAAAATGCCCATCGATCCCTCGGCAAGGTAATCGAACACCAGATAATCGAGATTGCCGCCTTCCAGCAGTTGCGGCACCGACAGCGCCGTATCCGAAAAGGACGCTGTTGCCCCGCCAATCCTGATTGCCTTCATGCCATCCGCTCCGTCTTGCTGTTGGCAAGCGTAAATCCGGCACTGGCCGAAGACTGTCACGTTCGTTACAATTGAAGGCATGAAACCTGCCGATCACGCCCATGCGCTCGGTGTGCTGCGTCAGGCGCGCTGGCTGCAAGGATATGCGCCCACGCTTGCCGAAGCGCTGCTGGCCGAGGGCAGGCTGGTGCGCCGCGCGGCCGGAGAATGGGCCCAGGCCGAAGGCGATGACCGCGGCGGTCTGTTCGTGGTGATCGCGGGCGTGCTCCATTCCTATTGCGCAGCGCCCGGCGACCGCGAAGTGATGATCGGCCTTGCCGAAGCGGGCGCGGTGCTGGGCCATGCCACGCGCTTCAGCGGCGGCCCGCGTCTGGTCACGGCGGTCTGCGTTGAACCGTGCATTCTGCTGGAACTGTCGGAGGCCGCGCTCGACCGTGTGGCGCAGCGGCAGGCCGAGATCTGGCGCGCCATTGCCGACTTCACCTATGCCAATATGCGCAGCGTTCTGCGCATGGCCGCCGAGGTCATCTCGCTGCCGCCGCGCCAGCGCATTGCCGCCCGCCTGCTGGCCGCCGCGCAGGGGCGCCCGCCAGCCGCCACCGCGCATGGACCAATCGTGTTGCGCCTCAGCCAGGAACTGCTGGGAGAAATGACCGGCCTTTCGCGCAAGACCGTGAACCTTCATCTGGCCGCGCTTGAAATGCAGGGCATGATCGCGGTCCGCTATGGCGCAATCGGCATCCTGCGGCCCGATGCCCTTGCCGAACTGGCCGATCACCGAACGCCTTCGGCCTGAAACCGCCCGTGCGGCTGTTTGCTTTAATACAGATAATAATAGTTATGTAAAATGCAAAGCCGGATACGTTGCCATCCGTTCTGCGTCGCACAAAAAAAGGGCCGGCTTTCGCCGGCCCGGAAAAGTTTGGGAGAGGATGCCTGAAAGGCCTCTTGGATATGGGTCGCCCGCGTTCATGCTGCAAGTGCGAAACGCGAATCTGCACTTGCAGAATGTGCATCTTGCCATGCGCCGCGCACCTTCAGCTGCCGTCGGTAATCAGGGTGCCGCCATCCACCACCAGGTTGTGCCCCGTGACGAACGCCCCCGCAGGCGATGCAAGGAACACGGCCGCTCCGGCAACTTCCTCAGGCGTTCCGGGGCGGCGCAGCGGGGTCATGGCCATGCGCCGTGCCATGAAGGCGGCATCATCCAGCAGCGGCCGGGAAAGATCGGTGGCGATGAACCCCGGCGAAAGCGCATTCACCCGCACCCCGCGCGGCCCCCATTCCACCGCCAGATTGCGCGCCAGTTGCGCCACGCCCGCCTTGGCCAGCGCATAGGCATTGATCCGGCCATTGCCGCGCAGCCCGGCCAGACTGGCCACCAGCACCACGCTGCCGCCGCCCGATGCGGCCATACGCGGCAGCGTCCGGTTGCACAGCACCACCTGGCTGCGCAGGTTTATGGCCATGACGCGGGCGTAATCGTCCATGTCGACATCCGCGAAGGGGCCGGGCCTGCCGGTGATCCCGGCATTGCACACCAGCACATCGAGCCGCCCCAGTTCGGCCATGCCAAAATCGACCAGCCGGGCCAGCGCGGCATCGTCGGCCACGTCGCAGGCCATGCCGGGCGTGTCCAGCCGCGCCGCCACGCGCGCGGTTTCGGCTGCATCCTCGCTGGAAATGACGACCCGCGCCCCTGCGACGATCAGTGCCTCGGCAATGGCAAGGCCGATCCCGCGGGTAGAGCCGGTGACAATCGCAGCCTTGCCGGAAAGATCGAACAGCGCCTTCATGCTTTCTCCGGCCGGATTTCGGGCAGGGGCTGGCCATCGTGCCGATAGGCCGGCGCCTCGATCAGGATAAAGGCGATGCGGCAGGGCCGGTCGGTGGTGTTGCGCCACAGATGATTGGTGCCGCGCTGCACGATCACCCCGCCCTTGCGGATCGTGCGCCTTTCCCCGCCATCCAGTTCCAGTTCCACCTCGCCATCCAGCACGATGCCATAATCGATGGAATTGGTGCGGTGCATCGGACTTTCCCCGCCCGGCAGCATATCGACGATGCGGATGACCGATCCCCCGTCCAGTGTCAGCCCGGCATCGCGCTCGCGCCCGTCGGTCTCGTCATTGTTGTCGGCAGGCACAGTGGCCGTGCTCCAGATCAGCAGGAATGCCGCATCACCCGATGGGATCATCCGCGTGGGCGAAACGTCCTCTGACCGGAACACCGCGCGCCCCGCCGCATCGTGGCCAGTGACCACCCGCTGCACCGGCGGAAGGCCGGAATCGGAAAGCCCCACATCTGCAACAGCATCCTTCATGCGCCCATTTCCTCCTGTTCGATTGCCGCCAGCGCCCGCGCCACCAGCCTTGCCGCATCGCCATCGTGGCAGAACCCGGCAGCTTCGGCGGCGGGCGTGAAAAGCGGCGGCTGCGCGGCGAACGTCGCCTCAAGCGCGGCATCCGGCACGAAGCGCACAAGGCCTGGCGACACTGCGCACTGCCGGGCAATCTCGTCTGCCAGATCCGCCATGCGCAGGCGCAGCGCAGGCAGTGTCAGGGCGCGGGTCGGCGGCAGCGGCGCGGTGTTGCAGGCAAGCGCATGGACCAGATTGGCCGCGCAGCATTCGAGCGATTGTGCCCAGATCGTGCCTTGCGCGCTGACCGGGCAGATCGCCTCGCGCCCGGCGCGCAGGGCATGGAAAAGATCGGACAGGAACGCCGATTTCAGCCCCGAAGGCCCTTGCGGCCGCGCAAGGATGCCGGGCAGGCGCAGGCTGATCCCGTCGATCAGGCCGCGGTGCGAGAACATCGCCATCGCCTGCTCCATCATGGCCTTGTGTCCGCCATAGATCATGCGCGGCGCCAGCGGCGTCGCATCGTCCACCCGCGCGGGCAGCGGATCACCGAAGACCGCGATGGAACTGGCAAAGACCACGCGCAGGCCGGGCCGCTGCGTTCCGGCCTCTGCCAGCAGATCATACATGGCATCCACGTTGATCCGCCGCGACAGCGCCGGATCGGTTTCGGCCGCGCCGCCCGGCACTGTCGCCAGATGGATCAGCGCATCGAACCCCGCCGCCAGCGCGGCGTCACGCACCGCCCGGTCGGCCAGATCGCCGACGATGGCCGTGGCGCCTGCGGGAACGGGCGCGCCCGGAACATCGATTCCGGTCACGCCATGGCCCATCGCCAGCGCCCGCGCGACGACGGCGCGCCCGACAAACCCTCCTGCCCCTGTCACGAGAACGTGCAAGACCCCGGCCCTCCCCTGATCGGGAAAGGCTATCGGACCGGCGGCCGCGTCAAGTCAAAGTCAATCGGCGCATGACATCCAATCACGCGCTTTATGCTTTTCCGCCTGCCGCAGCGGCAAGATTAATGGTTATCCCTTGGCAGGCCCTTGGTCTGGGCAATGCGCTGGTATTTCTCCATGCCTTCGAGAATGCCGCCGCTGGCAAGCTGGCCGACGCGCTCGCGGTAGATTTCCTGCCACGGGGTCTGCGATGCCGGATAGGGATAGCCGCCCGCCGCCTCAAGCGCGGCGCGGCGCTCGGCCAGCTCCTCGTCGCTCACCAGCATGTTGGCCGTGCCCCGGCGCAGGTCGATGCGCACGCGGTCGCCAGTCTTCAACAGGGCAAGCCCGCCCATGGCGGCCGCTTCCGGGCTGGCGTTGAGGATCGAGGGGCTGCCCGATGTGCCCGATTGCCGCCCGTCGCCAATGCAGGGCAACGCATTGATCCCGGCGGTGATGAGATGGGCGGGCGCGCGCATGTTCACCACTTCGGCAGAGCCGGGATAGCCGATCGGCCCGGTTCCGCGCATGAACAGAAGAGTTTCTGCCGTGATGCCCGTCGCCGGATCGTCGATCCGCGCGTGATAGTCTTCCGGTCCGTCGAACACCACGGCGGGGCCTTCGAAGGCATCGGGATCATCGGGGTTGGAAAGATAGCGCTGGCGGAACTCCTCGCTGATGACGCTGGTCTTCATGATCGCGGAATCGAACAGGTTGCCCGAAAGCACGATGAAGCCTGCATCCTGCACCAGCGGCCGGTCGAACGGGCGGATCACCCGCTCGTCCTCGATCTTCGCATCGCGGCAGTTCTCGCCCATCGTGCGGCCGTTCACGGTCATGGCGTTCTCGGCAATCAGGCCCTGCCCGATAAGCTGCGCGACCACCGCGGGCACGCCGCCCGCGCGGTAGTAGTCCTCGCCCAGATATTCGCCCGCCGGTTGCAGGTTCACCAGCAGCGGCACCTTGTGGCCCAGCCGCTGCCAGTCGGTCAGCGGCAGGTCCACCCCCATGTGGCGCGCAATTGCGGCCAGATGGATGGGGGCATTGGTCGATCCGCCGATGGCCGAATTGACCACGATGGCATTGTGGAACGCCTCCAGCGTCATCACGTCGGAAGGCTTGAGGTCCTCGTGCACCATTTCGACAATGCGCTTGCCCGTGCGCCATGCGCATTCCTGCCGGTCGCGATAGGGCGCGGGGATGGCCGCAGAACCGGGCAGCATCATGCCCAGCGCCTCGGCCAGGCTGTTCATTGTCGTGGCCGTGCCCATCGTGTTGCAATAGCCGGTCGACGGGGCAGAACTGGCGACAAGCCGGATGAAGCCCTCCTCGTCCAGCTCGCCCTTGGCCAGCATCTCGCGGCCCTTCCACACGATCGTGCCCGATCCCGTGCGCTCGCCCTTGAACCAGCCGTTCAGCATCGGTCCCACCGAAAGCGCGATGGCCGGAATGTTGACCGTGGCCGCGGCCATCAGCAGCGCAGGCGTCGTCTTGTCGCAGCCCGTGGTCAGCACCACCCCGTCGATCGGATAGCCATAGAGCGCCTCGACCAGCCCCAGATAGGCAAGGTTGCGATCGAGCGCGGCGGTGGGGCGCTTGCCGGTTTCCTGAATGGGATGGACCGGGATTTCCAGCGCGATCCCGCCCGCCTCGCGGATGCCTTCGCGCACGCGCTCGGCCAGCACGATATGATGCCGGTTGCAGGGCGAAAGATCGCTGCCGGTCTGGGCAATGCCGATGATCGGCCTGCCCGAACGCAGCTCCTCCAGGCTCAGCCCGAAGTTGAGATAGCGCTCCAGATAGAGCGAGGTCATGTCGACATTGTCGGGATTGTCGAACCACGCACGGGAGCGAAGCTTGGGGCGTTTGTGGGAAGAGTCGGTCATCGCAGCTTTCGGGTGTTGGAGAGGGTTTCGCAAAAGTCAGCGCGGCTTGCGGGCCGTGCTCACGCGGTAGATCATGACATGGCGATAGGGCTTGCCCGGATCGACCCGCGCCGAAATGAAGCCGGGCTGGTTGGGCGCATCGGGGAACTTCTGCGGCTCAAGCGCAATGCCGTCGCCCATGCGATAGACATGGCCGCGCTTGCCCGTGACCGTGCCGTCAAGAAAGTTGCCGCTGTAGAACTGCACGCCCGGTTCCGTGCTCAGCACTTCCAGCACGCGGCCCGATGCCGGGTCCTCAAGCCTTGCGGCAAGCTGCGGCGTGGCGGTCAGCCCCTTGTCGAGCGCAAAGTTGTGGTCATAGCCGCGCCCGATGCGGATCTGCTCGTCGCGCCCGTCGCGCAGCGATGCTGAAATCCGGCGGGGGCGGGTGAAATCGAACGGGGTTCCCGCCACCGCGCGCAGCTCGCCGGTGGGGATCAGCGTCTCGTCCACCGGGGTATAGCGCGCTGCGGGAATGGTAAGCCGGTTGTCCATGGCCCGGCCCGAACCTTCGCCCGCCATGTCGAACAGGGCATGGTTGGTCATGTTGACGATGGTGGGCTTGTCGGTGCTGGCCTCGAACGCGATGGTCAGATTGCCGCGCTCATCGAGGCTGTAGGTCACTCTGGTGTCGAGCCTGCCGGGATAGCCTTCCTCGCCATCAGCGCTGACATGGGCCAGCTCGACACTGGCAACCGGGCCGGACTTTACCGCAACGATGCGCCAGTTGCGCTTGTCGAAACCCTTTTCCCCGCCATGCAGCGCATTGCCGAGGTTGTTCTGCGCCAGTTGCCAGGTCTTGCCGTCCAGCGTGAAGCGCCCCTTGGCAATGCGGTTGGCATAGCGGCCCACCGTCACGCCGAAGAAGTTGGGCTTGGCCTCGTAGGTCTGCACATCGTCATAGCCCAGAACCACGTCGGCCACCTTGCCATCGCGCCCCGGCACCAGCAGCGATTGCAGCGTTGCACCATAGCTGAGGATGCGCGCCGAAACGCCGTTTGCCGCCGAAAGGGTGATGGCAAAGGCCTCGGTCCCGTCGGCCAGCCTGCCGGCGCTTTCCTGCCGCGCCTCTGCCGCCATGGCCTGCGACACCAGTCCCTGCGGCGAAAGCATCAGCGCCAGCGCAGGCACCGTCAATGCCGCCCGCAGCCCAAAGCCCGCAATCCTCATCCTTCTTGTCCTTCCGGAAGCATCACACGCAGCGCTGCGCCCATTGACGCGGCTGCTTGCCCGATATAGTCAGACAAATGCCACGAGCGCAAGCCGCTATGCAATCCGGTCCAGCATCACGCAGCAGAGAGGAAGTCCAGACCATGCCGCCAGCGGCCGCTCCGCAGCCCAATTCCGCCCAATCAGCCACTTCGGGGGCGAACGTGGGCGCGAATGCGGGAACGAACTATGGCCCGGCGCTGACCCTGCTGGCCAGCCTGTTCTTCATGTGGGGCTTCATCACGGTCATCAACAACACGCTGCTGCCGCATCTGCGCAGCGTGTTCGACCTGAGTTATACGCAGACAACTTTGATCGAATCGGTCTGGTTCATCGCCTATTTCGTCGCCTCGATTCCCTCGGCCCGACTGATCGAGAAGCTGGGCTACCAGAAGGCGCTGGTCATCGGGCTGCTGACCATGGCTGCGGGCGCGCTCGGCATGATGCTGGCGGCGGCGCTGCCCTCCTATGGCGTCACGCTCGCCATGCTCTTCGTCATCGCCAGCGGCATCACCCTGCTCCAGGTGGCGGCCAATCCCTATGTCGCGGTGGTTGGCCCGCCCGAAACCGCCTCGGCACGGCTCAATCTGGTGCAGGCGATGAACTCGGCCGGCACCATGCTGGCCCCGATGTTCGGCGCATGGCTGATTCTTGGCCGCTCCAAGGGCGGCACATCGGCCAGCGGCACCATCCTGACCGAGGCGGAACGCCTTGCCGATGCGCAATCGGTGATCCTGCCCTATGGCCAGGTGGCGGCAGTGCTGGTGGTGCTGGCGCTCGTCATCGCCCGTTTTCCCCTGCCCGCAATGGGCAGCGCCACGCGGCGCCTTGCCCCGGAAGCGCGCGCGCGCCTTTCCCTGTGGAAGCACCGCAACCTTGTTTTCGGCATTCCGGCGATCTTCATCTATCTCATCGCGGAAATCGGCGTTGCCAATCTTTTCGTCAATTTCGTCACCCAGCCCGATATTGCCGCGCTCACGCCCGAACGGGCGGGTCACTATCTCACCTTCCTGTGGGGCGGGATGATGGTGGGGCGCTTTGCCGGATCGGCCTTGATGCAGAAAATCGATGCCGCGCTGGTGCTGGCGGCCTTCTCGGTGGGGGCCTTCGTGGTCATGCTCGTCACCGTGTTCAGCACCGGCCCGCTTGCCATGTGGGCGCTGATCCTTGCCGGCCTGTTCCATTCGATCATGTTCCCCACGATCTTCACGCTGGGCATCAAGGGTCTGGGTCCGCTGACGGAAGAGGGATCGGGCCTGCTCATCATGGCGATTGCGGGCGGCGCGCTGGTCGTCGTGCAGGGCTGGCTGGCCGACAGCTACGGCCTGCAAACCTCGTTCCTGCTGACCGCCGCCTGCGAGCTTTACGTCCTGTTCTACGCGCTTTGGGGCTGCCGCACGAGCATCGAACACGCGGCCGAACCCGGCGCATAACCGATCTGCCTTTCAGGAGTTTTCCCGTCCCATGTCTCTCAAGCCAGCCACCTTCCGCGCCATGGCCGCCGCCACTGGCGAGCCTGTCGGCCCCGCCTTTCCGGTGCATGGCCCGGCCGATGTCGCCGCGGCCTGCGCGGCTGCGGCCGAAGCCTTTCCCGTCTATCGCGCCACCAGCCTTGCCGCGCGCGCCACGTTCCTTGAAACCATTGCCGATGAAATCCTTGGCATCGGCGATGCGCTGATCGAAGCGGCCATGACCGAAAGCGGCCTGCCGCGCGCCCGGCTCGAAGGCGAACGCGGACGGACCGTGAGCCAGCTTCGCCTCTTTGCCGATGTGGTGCGCAAGGGCGCGTGGCAGCAGCTTCGCATCGATTCCGCCCTGCCCGATCGCCAGCCCCTGCCCCGCCCGGATCTGCGGATGCGCATGGTGCCGCTGGGGCCGGTCGCGGTATTCGGAGCATCGAACTTTCCGCTCGCCTTCTCCACCGCTGGCGGGGATACCGCCTCGGCGCTTGCCGCCGGTTGCCCGGTCGTGGTCAAGGGCCACCCTGCCCACCCGCAGACGGGCGATCTGGTGGCAGGCGCGATTGCCCGCGCCGTTGCCGCCTGCGGCCTGCCTGCGGGCACGTTCGGCCATGTCACCGGGCCTGATCACGCGCTGGGCGAAGCGCTGGTTACGGACCCGCGCATTGCCGCGGTCGGCTTTACCGGATCGCGCGGCGGCGGGCTGGCGCTGCTGCATCTGGCACAGGCGCGGCCCGTTCCGATCCCGGTCTATGCCGAAATGTCGAGCATCAACCCCGTGCTGCTCCTGCCCGAAGCGCTGAAGGCGCGCGGGCCGGAACTGGGCACTGCCTTTGTCGGCTCGCTCACCATGGGCGCGGGCCAGTTCTGCACCAATCCCGGCCTCGTGCTGGCAATCGCGGGCGATGGGCTGGACGCCTTCCTTGAAGCGGCTGCCGACGCCGTTGCCGCAGCCCCTGCGCAGACCATGCTCACCCCCGGCATCTGCCGCGCCTATGCCGGGGGGGTGGCCGCGCTGGAAAGCCTGCCGGACGTCGAAGTCGTCGCGCGCGGGGCGCCGGGAACGCCCGCACAGGGCATGGCCGCGCTGCTGCGCACCGATGCATCCGCCTTCCTTGCCCAGCCCGCCATGGGGCATGAAGTGTTCGGCGCTTCCTCGCTCGTCGTCGTCTGCGCCGACGAGGCCGAACTGCGCCGCGTGCTCTCCGGCCTTGAAGGCCAGCTCACCGCCACCCTGCACATGGATCAGGGCGATCTTGCGCTGGCGCAGCGGCTCCTTCCCCTGCTGGAGGACAAGGCCGGGCGCATCCTTGCCAATGGCTGGCCCACCGGGGTGGAGGTTTGCCATGCCATGGTCCATGGCGGCCCCTTCCCCGCCACCTCGGATGCGCGCGGCACCTCGGTCGGCAGTCTGGCGATTGACCGCTTCCTGCGCCCCGTGTGCTATCAGAACCTTGCCGCCGAGCTGCTTCCGCCGGTGCTGCGCGACGAAAGTTCCGGCGATGGAGCGCCGCGATTGATCGATGGGTCGCTCACGCTCTGACAGGGCGGGCCTGGGGAGAATTGCCGATGGCGCTTCGTCTTTTGCAGCACCGTGCCGATGATGGCACCCGCAGCGTGATCCTTGCCGATGCTGCGTGCGCGCACCGGCTTCAGGGCATATCGCGCACCAGCGAACTGGCCGCGCGCGCCATCGCGGCGGGCACCAGCCTTGCGCGCGAAGCCATGGGCTGCCTTGCGGGCGAGCGAGTCGATCTGGAAAGGGAACTGGCCGCAGGCCGCCTGCTTGCGCCGATCGATCATCCCGATCCGGCGCACCTCCTGCTGGCGGGCACGGGCCTCACGCATCTCGGTTCCGCCGAAGGGCGCGACAAGATGCACCGCGAAGCCGCAGCCGCTGCGCATCAGACCGATTCGATGCGCATGTTCCTTGAAGGGCTGGAGGGCGGCAAGCCCGCACCCGGCACGGTGGGCCAGCAGCCCGAATGGTTCTACAAGGGCGATGGTTCGCAGCTTGTCGGCCCCGGCGAGCCGCTGGAGATGCCGCCCTTCGCGC
This sequence comes from Novosphingobium meiothermophilum, assembly GCF_003171715.1. Taxonomy (GTDB): domain Bacteria; phylum Pseudomonadota; class Alphaproteobacteria; order Sphingomonadales; family Sphingomonadaceae; genus Novosphingobium; species Novosphingobium meiothermophilum. The sequence continues at coordinate 41,836 of NZ_QGHL01000010.1, forward strand.
AGGATGGCGGCGAAGAGCCGGAACTGGCGGGCATCTACCTCATCGGCCCCGATGGCACGCCGTTCCGCCTCGGCTTCGCGCTTGCCAACGAGTTTTCCGATCACGTGACCGAACGCCACAACTACCTGTGGCTGGCCCATTCCAAGCTGCGCCGCGCCGCCCTTGGCCCGGAACTGCTGATTGGCGAAACCCCGGCAGACCTGCGCGGCACCAGCCGCATCCTGCGCGATGGCAAGGTGGTTTGGGAAAAGCCCTTCCTCACCGGTGAAGACAACATGAGCCACACCATCGCCAATCTGGAGCACCACCACTTCAAGTATGACCTGTTCCGCAGGCCGGGCGATATTCACGTCCACTTCTTCGGCACGGCCACGCTGTCCTTCACCGATGGGCTGCGCACAAAGGAAGGCGACGTGTTCGAGATTGCGGCCGTCCCCTTCACCCTGCCCTGCCGCAATCCGCTGGCGCGCGCGGGCGGCGATCCGGCGCAGGCCCTGAAGGTGGGCGTGCTGTGATCCGTATTGCCGTTGTCGGGCTGGGCAAGATCGCGCGCGATCAGCACCTGCCCGCCATTGCCGCCTCGGCCGATTTCACGCTGGCCGCAACGGTCAGCCCCGATGGTGCAGGGCTGGCGGACACCGGAATGGCGGATGTGCCGCACTTTGCCTCGCTCGATGCCCTGCTGGCCCAAGGCCCGGCGGTGGATGCCGTGGCGCTGTGCACCCCGCCACAGGTGCGCCGCGAACTTGCGCTCAAGGCGCTGGCACGCGGGCTTCACGTGCTGCTGGAAAAGCCGCCCGCCGCCACGCTGGGCGAAGTCGCCGCCTTGCAGGATGCAGCCGCACAAGGCCGGGCAAGCCTGTTTGCGGCATGGCATTCGCGCTTTGCCGCGGGGGTGGAACCGGCGCGTGCCTGGCTGGCGGGGCGCACCATCACCAGCGTTGCCATCACCTGGCGCGAGGACGTGCGCGTCTGGCATCCGGGGCAGGCGTGGATCTGGCAGCCGGGCGGGCTTGGCGTGTTCGATCCGGGGATCAACGCCCTGTCCATCGCCACCCTTATCCTGCCCCGCCCGCTTTTCCTGACGCGCGCGGTGCTGGATTTCCCCGCCAACCGCGCCGCCCCCATCGCCGCCGATCTTGCCTTTGCCGATGCAGCCGGAACGCCTGTCAGCATGGACCTCGATTGGCGGCAGACCGGGCCGCAGACATGGGACATCGTGGTTCAAACCGATGCGGGCACGCTTGTCCTGCATCAGGGCGGCGCGGTGCTGAAAGTGCCGGGCTGCACCCAAACGCGCGAGGACCGCGAATATGCCGGGATCTACGCCCGCTTTGCCGAACTCGTCGCCAGCCGGTCGAGCGAGGTGGACGCCGCGCCCCTGCGGCTGGTGGCCGATGCCTTCCTGTGCGGCACGCACCGCACCTGCGCGGCCTTCGAGGACTGACCGCCATGCCCCTTACCGCGCCATCCTCCACGCGCCGCGTCGTTGGTGACTGGGGCAGCACCCGGCTGCGCCTGTTCCTGATCGAACGGGGCGAGGTTGCCGCGCGGCTCGACGGGCCGGGCACGACCGCGCTGACCGAACCGGCCGAGCGCGTGCTGGCGCGGATGCTCTCGATCTGGCTGGCGGGCGGGCCGCTGGGCACGATCACCCTGTGCGGGATGGCGGGTTCGCCCGCGGGCATTGTCCCGGCCTCCTATGCGCCCTGCCCTGCCGATGCCGCGCTGTGGCACCGCGCGCGGGCGCGGCGCAGGGTAATCGGACTTGAGGTGGAAGTGCTGCCGGGCCTGTCATGGCGCACCGCCGATGGCATTCCCGAAGTGATGCGGGGCGAAGAAACGCAGGTCTTCGGCGCGCTCTCGCGCGATCCGGCGCTGGCGCGGGGGGATCACCTGCTCGCTCTGCCCGGCACGCACGGCAAATGGGTTGGCATCAGCGATGGTGCCATAACCGGATTTCGCACCGCGCCCACCGGCGAACTCTATGCCGCGATCACCCGCCATACCTCCTTGCCCGGTCCTGTCGCGCCCGGTGCCGACGAGCACGCTCCGGCTGCTTTCGACGAAGGCTTTGCCCGCGGCCTTGATCGCTGCACCGAACCGGTAAGCGGCGCCCTGTTCGAGGCGCGGGCGGCAAGGATGCTCGACGCACGGCCGCGCGCATGGTCGATGGGCTTCATTTCCGGCCTGCTCATCGGGGCGGAAGTGGCGCAGTTCGGCACCGGTCATGCCGGGGTGACGGTAATCGGCGATGGCGCGCTGGCGGCGCTCTATCTGCGCGCGCTGACCCATCTTGGCATTGCCGCGCAGACCGTTGACGGAGAGGCAGCGGCCATTGCCGGGCTGCTCGGCGCTCTCGCCATGGCACAGGGAAGCACGCAATGACCATCGATGAAGCACTGGCCGCAGGCGCACCGCCCATCGTTGCGATCCTGCGCGGCATTGAACCGCACGAGGCCGAGGCCGTGGCCAGCGCGCTTGTCGATGCGGGCATCCGCCTGATCGAGGTGCCCTTCAATTCGCCCGATCCCGATGGCGCCATCGCCGCCATGGCAAAGGCGCTGGGCGGCCGCGCGGCCATTGGCGGCGGCACGGTGACAAGCCCGGCCCTTGCCGAAAGGCTTGCCGCAGCAGGCGGTCGCTTCATGGTGTCGCCCAATGTCGATCCGGCAGTCATCGCCCGCTCGCTGGCGCTTGGCATGGATGTGCTGCCCGGCTTCCTCACCCCTACCGAAGCCTTCGCCGCCTTTGCCGCCGGTGCGCGCAGGCTCAAGCTCTTTCCCGGCGCGGCGCTGGGCAGCGGCCATGTCAGGGCGCTGCGCGACGTGCTCCCGCGCGAGGTGGAAATCTGGGCCGTCGGCGGCGTGGGTCCGGCCAACGTGGCCGAGTTCCGCGCTGCCGGTGTGACCGGTATCGGCGTTGGCGGCAGTCTCTACCGGCCGGGTGATGGAGCCAATGCCGTGGGACAGCGCGCCGCCGCACTTGTCGCCGCATGGCAGGCAGGCGCTCAGACGCTCTAGGCACGGCGCGAATCCCCTTGCCAGGGACAGGCGTTCCACATAATTAGAACGTATATTTCAGATTGCGGTCCTGTTTAGGTAGCGCTATCACACATTCCGAAGCCGGATGGTCGACCAAGAGCGATCACCGGCAAGGAAAGGGATGTCCGATGATGAAGGCACGTTCAATTGCCGCCGCGCTTTGCCTCACAGGCGCGCTTGCCACCGCCGCCTGCACCGAAGGGGCCAAGACCACTTCCGCCAGCGAAGCGGCGGCCGAAGCCGCAGGCACCAACGGCGGCCTTCCCGCCACGGCCTTCCGCGATCAGCCGCTGGTGACGGAAATCTACACCGCCGATCCTTCGGCCCATGTCTTCGACGGCAAGATCTACGTCTATCCCTCGCACGATATCGAAACCCCCACGTCCGACGATGATCTGGGCAACCAGTATGCCATGCGCGATTACCGCGTCCTGATGATGGACCGGGTGGGCGGCAAGGTCACGATCGGCCCGGTCGCGCTCGACGTGAAGGACGTGCCGTGGGCCTCGCAGCAGATGTGGGCGCCCGATGCCGCCTACAAGGACGGCACCTACTACCTCTATTTCCCCGCGCGCGACAAATCGAAGGACAAGAACGGTCTGGGCGCCTTCCGCATCGGTGTGGCCACGGCCAGCAACCCGATGGGACCGTTCGTGCCGGAAAAGGAGCCGATCCCCGGCTCGTTCTCGATGGACCCGGCGGTGTTCCGCGATGATGACGGCACCCACTACATGTATTTCGGCGGCATCTGGGGCGGCCAGCTTCAGCGCTGGGCCAGCGGCAAGTATGATCCCAACGGGTCCGACACCGATCTGATGCAGGACGACAAGCCCGCGCTTTCGGCCAAGATCGCGAAAATGGGCGCCGACATGAAGACTTTTGCCGAAACCCCGCGCGACGTGGTCCTGCTGGACGAGGCGGGCAAGCCCATCCTTGGCGGCGATCACGAACGCCGGTTCTTCGAGGCGGCGTGGGTCTTCAAGAAGGACGGGAAGTATTACTTCACCTATTCGACCGGCGACACGCACTTCCTGAACTATGCCATCGGCGACAATCCCTATGGCCCGTTCACCTACAAGGGGCACATCCTCAAGCCCGTGCAGGGCTGGACCACGCACCATTCGATCGTCCAGCACGAAGGCAAGTGGTGGCTGTTCTATGCCGATACACAGCTTTCGAACAAGAACCACCTGCGCAACGTCAAGGTGACGGAACTGAAGTTCAACCCCGATGGCACGATCCCGACCATCGATCCTTTCGCTCCGAAGAAGTAGGCCAATCATGTTCCTTGGCATCGATGTCGGCACAAGCTGCGTGAAGGCGGTCGTCACCGCCGCAAGCGGCGAGGTTCTGGCCCAGAACAGCTCCGATCTTGTGGTATCGCGCCCGCAGCCGCTGTGGTCCGAACAGGCCCCGGCCGACTGGGTGGCCGCCGCGCACAAGGCGGTGCTCGGCATCGATCCGGCCCTGCGCGCGGGCGTGGCCGCCATCGGCCTTGCCGGGCAGATGCACGGCGCCACCCTGCTGGGATCGGATGACCGGCCGCTGCGCCCCGCAATCCTGTGGAACGACGGGCGCAGCTTTGCCGAATGCACCGCGCTGGAAAAGGCCGAGCCGCACTCGCGCGAGATAACCGGCAATATCGCCATGCCCGGCTTCACCGCGCCCAAGCTGGCATGGGTGCGCGCGCACGAACCCGATGTGTTTGCCGCCACCCGCACCGTTCTGCTGCCCAAGGACTATGTGCGCCTTGCCCTGACCGGCGAAAAGGCAAGCGACATGTCCGACAGCGCGGGCACCTTGTGGATGGACGTGGACAAGCGCTGCTGGTCCGATGCCATGCTGGCAGCCACGGGGCTGGACATCACGCACATGCCGCGCCTTTACGAAGGGCCGGACGTGACCGGCACCCTGCGCGATGACGTTGCGCGCCAGTGGGGCATGGGCCGGGTGCCGGTGGTGGCCGGCGCGGGCGACAATGCCGCGGGCGCGCTGGGCGTCGGCGTGCTGTGCGATGGGCAGGGCATGCTCTCGCTCGGCACGTCCGGGGTGATCTTCGTGGCCAATGCGGCCTTTCGTCCCAATCCGGGGCAGGCCGTCCATGCCTTCTGCCATGCCCTGCCCGGCGTATGGCACCAGATGAGCGTGCACCTTTCGGCGGCCTCGTGCATCGACTGGGCGGCACGCGCCTGCAACGTGCCCGGCCCGGCAGAGTTCTTCGCCCTGGCCGAAGGGGCGGGCGCGGCCTGCGGGCCGGAACTGTTCCTGCCCTATCTTTCGGGCGAGCGCACCCCGCACAACGATCCGCACATCCGCGCCGCGTTCCTTGGTCTCGGCAACGAAAGCACCACCCCGCGCCTCGCCTCGGCCGTGCTCGAGGGCGTGGCCTTTGCCCATGCCGACGGAATTGCCGCGCTGCGCAATGCGGGCACCACGATCGAGGAACTTTGCGTCATCGGCGGTGGCTCGCGCTCGGCCCACTGGGGGCGCATCCTGTCCAGCGTGCTGGGCGTGCGGCTTGTCTATCTGCACGGCGGCGAGGTCGGCCCGGCGCTTGGCGCGGCGCGCCTTGCCCAGATGGCGGCCACCGGCGCTGCGGCGGCTGATGTCTGCACCCGCCCGCCCGTGCGCGCCGTGATCGAACCTGATCCCGCCCTTGCCAATGCGCTTGCCCCCAAGCGCGCCCGTTTCCGCAGCGCCTATGCCGCGCTGTCCGCCATCTGAGGAGTAAGCCTGAATGTCTGCTGCCTATTTCGACGCCTTCGATACCATCCGCTACGAAGGCCCTGAAACCGCCAATGATCTGGCCTATCGCTGGTATGACAAGGACCGCGTGGTCTTTGGCAAGCGCATGGAGGATTACCTGCGCTTTGCCGTGTGCATGTGGCACACCTTCTGCTGGCCGGGCAGCGACGTGTTCGGCGCGGGCACGTTCGACCGGCCCTGGCTGAACATGCCGCAGGACGAAACCGCCGCCCGCGCCAAGCGCGAGGCCGCGCTGGCCTTCGTCGAAAAGCTCGACCTGCCGTTCTACTGCTTCCACGATGTCGATGTGATGGCCCCTGCCGAAAGCATCGGCGATTTCCGCGCCAGCTTTGCCCGCGCGGTCGATCATCTCGAAGAGCTTCAGGCCGCGCATGGCCGCAAGCTGCTGTGGGGCACGGCCAACCTGTTCGGCCATCCGCGCTATCTGGCGGGCGCTGCCACTTCACCTCGCCCCGAAGTCTATGCCTGGGGCGCCTCGCAGGTGCGCGATGCGCTTGAGGCAACGCATCGTCTGGGCGGCGCCAACTATGTCCTGTGGGGCGGGCGCGAAGGCTATGACACGATCCTCAACACCGATCTGAAGACCGAACAGGAAAACTTCGGCCGCTTCCTCAGCCTCGTGGTCGAGCACAAGCACAAGATCGGGTTTGCCGGCACGATTCTCATCGAACCCAAGCCGCACGAACCGACCAAGCACCAGTATGATTTCGATACGCAGACCGTCTATGGCTTCCTCAAGCGCTTCGGCCTTGAAAACGAGGTGAAGGTCAACATCGAGGCCAACCACGCCACGCTTTCGGGCCATACCTTCGAGCACGAAATCGCCATGGCGGGCGCGCTGGGCGTGTTCGGTTCGATCGATGCCAACCGCGGCGATCCGCAGAATGGCTGGGACACCGACCAGTTCCCCAACTCGGTCGAGGAACTGACACTGGCCTGCATCGAGATCGAGCGCGCGGGCGGCTTCACCACCGGCGGCTTCAACTTCGATGCCAAGGTGCGCCGGCAGTCGGTCGAAGCGGTCGATCTGTTCCACGGGCACATCGGCGGGGTTGACGTGATTGCGCGGGCGCTGCTGCGGGCCGAGGCGATCATTGCCGATGGCCGCCTCGATGCCTTCCGCGCCGAACGCTATGCCGGGTGGAACGGTGAACTTGGCCAGACCATCCGCCAGTCCAGCCTTGCCGAAATCGCCGATCTGGCAGTGGCGCGCGATCTGGCCCCTGCGCCGGTTTCGGGCCGTCAGGAATGGCTGGAAAATCTGCTCAACCGCTTCTGATCCGACAATTGGGGGCGCGCACAGCAATGAGTGCGCCCCTGCCTTTGCCGTTTGCAATGCTGGACTTTCCCGCCATTGCGGCCGATGAAGGCTGACAGGATCAGGGAAGATATCGTGGCAGATCAGCACGAGAGCGACAAACCGGGACACGTCCGATCAGACAAGTCGCTGCGCCTGCACGGCAGCATCGCGCGCGATCTGGGCATTGCCATCGTCACCGGCCAGTATCCGCCCGGCCACGTGCTGACCACCGAGGTCGAGTTTGCCGAACGCAACGGCATTTCGCGCACGGCCTACCGCGAGGCGATCCGTATCCTAGCCGCCAAGGGGCTGGTGGAAAGCCGCCCCAAGGCAGGCACCCGCATCACCGATCCTTCGCGCTGGCACGTGCTGGACCCGGATGTTCTGGCATGGACCTTTGCCGGAGAGCCGAGCCGCGAGGCGATCGACGATCTGTTCGAACTGCGCCTCATCATCGAACCGGCCGCTGCCGAACTGGCGGCAAAACGGCGCACCGGCGCGCATCTGGCGCAGATGGGCCACGCGCTTGAGGAAATGGCCCGGCACACGCTGGCCACGGCAGAAGGCCAGGCAGCCGACCAGACCTTTCACGCTGCCTTGCTGGACGCCACCGGCAACCGCGGCCTGATCTCGCTGGCCAGCACCATTTCGGCCGCCGTTCGCTGGACCACGATCTACAAGCAGCGCAAGCGCAAGCTGCCGCGCGATGCCGTGCCCGATCACCGCCGCCTGTTCGATGCCGTGGCCGACGGCAACGCCCCCGCTGCGCGCGAGGCCATGCAAACCCTGATCGAACTGGCCCTTAACGATATCAACCTGCCGGAGCGTGGCTGAGGCGAAAGCCTGCGTCGGCCTGACTGTCGGCCTGCTGCATCAGTGCGCCAAGGCGCCAAGGCGCCAAGCCGCCGACGCCTGACACGCTGGAGCTGCCTCGCCGCCGCACGGGCTTGACCGATCCACGATCAGTCAAGCCTGTTGAACACCGGCATTATCTGGCAACATCCACCACCCGGTCGACGACAAAGGTCGTCTCGCTGGTGGGCAGGCCCGTGCCCGGCTGTCCGCCGCCAAGACTGATGCGATAGGTGCCTGCAAAGACCTGCCGCGTTCCATCGGGGCGCACCGCCGAAAGATCACGCGGGGAAAGTTGCAGCGTCACCGGCTTGCTCTCGCCCGGCTTCAGCGCCACGCGCGCAAGGCCGCGCAGGGCAATGCGCGGCGCGCCGGGCTGATCGGGAAAGCGCAGGTATGCCTGCACCACTTCCTCGCCCGCGCGCGTGCCGGTGTTGGTCACTGTGGTGGTCACGCGGATGCCCTCCGCCGTGCTGCCACCCACCGGCTCTACCCGCACCGGGCCATAACCGAAGCTGGTATAGCTCAGGCCATAGCCGAAGGGATAGACCGGCTTGCCTTCGAAATAGCGGTAGGTGCGCCCCTTCATCGCATAATCGCCGAACGGCGGCAGCTCATCGACCGAACGATAGAACGTGAGCGGCAGGCGCCCCGAAGGATTGGTCCTGCCCGCAATCACGTTGCCCACCGCAAGCCCGCCTGCCTGCCCCGGATACCATGCCTCGATCAGCGCATCGGCATTGTCCTTGGGCCAGGAAAGGTTGATCGGACTGCCGTTCATGGTGACAACCACCAGCGGCTTGCCCAGCGCCTTTGCCCGGATCAGCAGTTCACGCTGGTCCATCGGCAGTTCAAGGCTGGTCTTGTCGCCGCCGTCGAAGCCCTCGATCCTGATCGGCATTTCCTCGCCTTCAAGATCGGCGGTCAGCCCCACCACGGCCACCAGCACATCGGCATCGGCCGCTGCCCGCGCCAGATCGCCCCACGGATCGCGGGTGATGCGCTTCCAGTAAAGCCCCGGTCCCACCGGACCGCCGCCTTCCAGATCGAAGTGCAGCGGATAACGCTCGCCCTTGGTCAGTTCCACTTCGACATAGCGCGCCATTTCGCCCCAGTTGGAATAGCGCTCGGAACGGATCAGCGGCTTGTCGGCCTGCCCGATCTGGCCCTTCACGCCCACCAGCCCCAGCTTGTAAAGGCCGCTTTCGGGAGCAACGAAATATCCGTCCCACACCACCTTGTGCGCCGGAGCAATGGCCTTGAACTGCATCGCGCTGCTGGCCAGCGTGGCCTCGGTGCGCACCATGGCGGGCTTGGCGGCATAGGTCCGTTCCCCGCGCGGCCGTTCGGGATCGATCGCGTTGTAATAGGCCGCGCGCAGGCCCGGCTTGCCATCAGGCGTCAGGAAATGGCCCGGCGTCACCAGATCGCCGTCGGTGATCGAAGGAGCAAAGGGCACGGTCACGACCTGCGCCTGCGGCATTGCCTGCTTCAGCCCTTCGGCCACGGATATCGGCGGCGCGGAATTGGGCGAGGAATAGTTGCCGCGCAGCACGCGCGTGGCATCGCCCAGCGGCCCGATCACGGCAATGCGCGCATCGCTCTTCAGCGGCAGGACGCCGGTGTTCTTCAGCAGGACAAGGCTCTTTTCGGCAGAGACGAGCGAAAGCCGCCAGCCCTCCTCGGTGCCCACCGCGCTTACCGGCGTGGCATTGGGCTGGCGTGCGCGCATCCCGGTCAGATCGCCGTTGCGATAGCGCGCCGAGAACAGCCGCACCAGCGCGCGGTCGATGTCGGTGGGGGTGATATAGCCCTGCCGGAGCGATTCCCGGTAGCGTCCGGCAAGGCCGGGCACTTCGCCCACCGTGCCGGTGTGGCATTCGTTGTCCACCCCGCCCAGCAGCGCCGCCGCAACGCCCGATGCCGCATCCGTGGCAAAGTGGTGCTTGTCGTAAATGTCGACCACGGCATCGCAGTCCGAGACGACATAGCCCTTGAAGCCCCACGCCCCGCGAAGATGCTCCTTCAGCAGCAGATCGCTGGCGCAGGCCGGTTCGCCGTTCACGCGGTTGTAGGCGCACATGATCGAACCGGCCTTGCCCTCGACAATCGCGGCGCGGAACGCGGGCAGATAGGTGTCCTCCAGATCATGGCGGTTCACCATGATGTTGTCGATATGGCGGCTCGGTTCCGGGCCGGAATGAACGGCAAAATGCTTGGGGCTGGCGATCACGTCTGGCAGGTCCGGGTTCGGTCCCTGAATGCCCTTCACATAGGCCACGCCAAGCTGCGCGGTCAGGAACGGGTCTTCGCCATAGGTTTCCTGCCCGCGCCCCCAGCGCGGATCGCGGAAGATATTGATATTGGGCGCCCAGGTATCCAGCCCCGTGCCGATCTTGCCGAGATGGCCGGTGATGCGCGCCAGCGTGTGCAGCCCGCGCAGTTCGGTGCTGATGACGCGCGCAACATCCTGAATCAGCGGTGGATCGAAGGTGGCCGCCAGCCCGATCGACTGCGGAAAATTGGTCGTGGGCACCGGGCCGCCCGCGCCATGCAGGCTTTCGGTCCACCAGTTGTAGGCCGGAATGCCAAGGCGCGGGATGGCCGGGGCCACGTTGAGCAGTTGCTCCACCTTTTCATCGATGGTCATCTTCGCCACGAGCGCGCTGGCCAGCTGTTCGGCCTCGGCCACGGGGGGCGATACGCCTTCGCCCGATACCACGGCGCCCGATACCGCAGGGCCGGAAGCTGCGGGGGCCGCTGTCTTTGCGGGAGCGGGGGCCTGCGCATGGGCCGAAGCAGATGCGAGCGCTATCACCGCCGCCGAAATCCACAGGCTTCCTGGCCCGCGCGGGGCCAAAGATCGGTCGTTCACGTGAAATCCTCTTCCCTTGTGCTGTCCTGCGAGGCGCGACCCGGCAGGCTCGTGTCGACAAAATCTTGGCCGTTCAGACGGGTTGCAGCCCATATCTGACAATGCGTTCGATCAGATCGCGGTGCCTGGGCAATCCCGCCAGCAGCCGCGCGGTGGCATCGGCATTCTCGCGGCGGGCGCGGCGCGCTTCGCGCACTTCCGGCTCCAGCGCGCGCGCCGAAACTTCCGTGCGAAAACCCATGCCGTAAAGGACATACTGATACGAGGCCGACGGAAAGACCTCGTCCACCCGGTCGAACTCCTCGTGCATGTAGGGTGGCTGGAACTGCCACAATGCCAGCAGTTCCTGAAGGCGTTCGGGAATGCTGGCAGGGTCCATGTTGTCGCGCCAGAACGCCGTGTCGCGGCGCTTGCTCAGCACATAGTGCAGTTTGAGGAAATCGATGATCCGCCCCCAGCGGTAATGCGTCTTGTCGTTGTAGCGCCTCGCCACGATGTCCATGACCTCGCGCGCAGGGGGGAGCTGTTCGGCAATCATCTTCGCCGAAAGCTCGATCAGCACGATCGCCGATGCCTCCAGCGGTTCAAGGAAGCCTGCCGCCAGCCCCACGGCCACGCAGTTGTTCTTCCAGAACTGCTCGCGGTGGCCGGAACGGATATCGATCCGGCGCACCGCAAGCCCATCCGCGGCAGGCCCGATATAGGCGCGCAGTTCGGCCTCGGCATCCTCCCGCGAAATGTGGCGGCTCGAATAGACATGCCCCACCCCGCGCCGCGTCGGCAGGCCGATGTCCCAGATCCACCCTGCCGACTGCGCGGTGGAAATGGTGTGCGTTGCCACAGGGGCCTGCGGATCGGGATAGGGCACCTGAACGGCCAGCGCGGTATCGCAGAACAGCACGTCGTTGCAGTCGCGGAAACCCACGCCCAGCGTCTCGCCCAGCAACAGGCTGCGCATTCCCGTGCAGTCGATCCAAAGATCGCCGGTGATCTCGCCCGCCTGCTGCGTGGTGATCGCGCGGATATCGCCGCGCTCGTCCTGATGCACTTCCAGCATGTCGGCCAGCACATGCTTCACGCCCAGCCTTTCGGTGCAGTGGCGCTGCATGAAGGGCGCGAACCTTCCGGCATCGAGATGGTAGGCATAGTTGGCCTGCCCCTCGTATTCCGCACTGGCCATGGTCTTGGGGGCAAGGTTCTCGTCGCAGATGCGGCCCTGCGGGCATACCGCATCGCAGAACGTCTCGCCATTGTCGCCGTCCGCGTGCAGCGTGCCCGAAAGCCAGTGCGGCGCCAGATTGATCTGGCCGAAGCGCTGCGGCAGCACCAGCGGGTGATAATAGGCATCATCCGGCGCGCCCGTGGTCCAGCGGGCGAAAAGCGCCCCCTGCTTGAAGGCCGCGTCGCATTCGCGGAAGAAATCGGTTTCGGAGATGCCCACGCTCTTCAGCGTTGACCGCATGGTCGGCCAGGTGCCCTCGCCCACGCCGATGATCGGCACATTGGGGCTTTCCACCAGGGTCACGGTCAGATCGTGGCCAATGCGCGCCTTGTGCCGGGCCGCGATGATTGCCGCTGTCAGCCATCCGGCGGTTCCGCCGCCGACAATCACGACATCGCGCACTGGCCGCACCATCCGAGTCCCGCTCCGTTCCCGCGCCGATGGCAGCGCCGGGCGCAAACCCGGCGCTGCCATCATGGCTTCATCAGTAGTTGAACCGCGCGCCGAACACAAAGCGGCGGCCATAGTTGAAGGTTTCCAGCGGCATGTTGGACCAGCGCCCATAGGTGCTGAAGTTCGAGTTGTTGATGTTGGTCACTTCCCCGAACACGGTGAACTGCTTCGTCACCTGATAGCTGGCGCTCGCGTCCACCTGGAACTGGCGGTTCACGTTCACCGGCTCGGCCCCGAAGGTGCCGCCCTGCTGCTGGCCCAGACCCAGCAGATAGCTGTCGCGCCAGTTGGCCGCAACGCGCACTTCCAGACCGTTCTTGTCATAGAAGCCGACGAAGTTGGCCGAATTGGCGAGCCCCGTGATCGCAAAGGCCGAACCGGAAATGTCGGTCGGATCGAAATTGCGATTGGTGCTGACCAGCGTGCCGTTGGCATTGAAGCCGAAGCCGCTGTCGCCGAACACGTGCTGCAAAGCCAGTTCCACGCCCTTCACCGTGCCGTCGGGACCGTTGACGCGGCCGTTGACCTGGAACTGGGCAAGCTGGTTGGTGAAGGGATCGATCACGCCGTTGATCGTCTGCGTGCTCACCCCGCCTACGATGAAGTTGCTGATGTTCTTCAGGAACAGGTTCACCGCAGCATAGGAGTTGGGGGCATAGTAGTATTCTGCCGCCAGATCGAAGTTGTCGGCCACATAGGGGCGCAGGTTGGGATTGCCCCCCGATGCCGCAAGGCTGCCGCGGCGCAGCGTGCCAAGGTTCACCGTAGGCCGCAGATCGCCCAGCGCCGGACGGGTCAGCGTGCGCGAAGCATCGAAGCGCGCCACCAGCTTGGGCGTGATTTCCAGTTTCACGTCAAGGCTGGGCAGCAGGTAGTTGTAGGAGCTTTCGCGCCGGATGGTCTGTTCGGGCGTGAACGAATCCACGGCAATCAGCGTCGGGTCGGTCAGGACCGTGATGAGCCGGGTCGGCAGGCGGCCGATCGCCTTCGAAGTGACCTTGGTATATTCGTTGCGCAGGCCCGTGGTCACGTGGAAGGGCATCCCGCCCAGTTCGGTATCGAACGTGACCTTCACGAAACCGGCCCAGATGCGCTCGGTCACGCCCAGCACGCTGGCCGGATCGAAGGCCGGAAGCGTGGTGCCGCCGCCGGTGGCCTCAAGGATCCTGTAAACCGCTTCGGGATCGTATTTCACGATCGTCGGCGCAAGATTGCCCTGATAGCCGGGGATGAAGCCCGCGGTGCTGATGTCGCCCTGGAAGATGCTGGATGGCAGCGGCGCCACGCCGCCAGTGCGGCCCGAAGGCGCGCCATAGCCGCCATAGCGGAAGAACGTGCCGTTGACGAAGGTGTTCTGCCCTTCCTGATAGAACTCGTCCTCGGCATAGCGCACGCCGAAGTGAACCTTGAGATCATCCTGATCCCACTTGCCCACGACCTTGAACTGCTTGACGAGGTCGGTGAAGTAGTTGGGATTGCGCACGATCACGTGGCTGCCCATGATCGACTTGTCGGCAAAGCGGCTGATGTCGCCGGCCGGGCCGATATTCTTGATGCTGGGCAGGAACTTGCTGCTCGGCCCAAGGATCGTCACGCCGGTATTGGCGCCCAGAACGGTGCCATAGGTGCTGCAGCTCGTCGGCGGGGTGCTGGCGGTGGCGCCGTCGGGGAAGGTGCAGGGCGTGGAAACGAATGGCCCGCCCGGATTGGTGCCGCCATAGCCGATGTCCATGTTGTTGACGATGCCGTTGCGGCCGGGATTGAGCACCGACTTGGAAACCGCGCCGTCAAAGTCGAACGAAAGATTGTCGGTGGCCTCCCACTTGAGGTTGCCGCCGATGATGTAGGTCTGGTTGATGTTGCGCGTCAGACCCGCGTTGAAATCCATCGGCGTGCCGAACTGGGTGAAGTCGATCACCGTGCCGTTGCTGTCCTGACGCACGTTGCGCAGGTCATCGCCGTTGAACCACGCGCCATAGCCATAGGCGGCGGTGCGCAGCGTCTGGCGGGTGAAGGTGCCGTCAAGCGTCAGTTCCAGCGTGTCGCTGGGCCGCCACTGATAGGCCAGCCGCCCGTCGATACGCTCGTCCTGCGTTGTCACCTCGTTCGCGCCGACCTGCTGCGGGAACCAGCCCAGCACGGTCTTCTTGGCGGGCGTCAGATCGGCAGGCGCGCAGGCGGCCTGCGCCTGGCACTGGTAGAAGCGGTTGCCGATCCAGCCGGGGATGAACACCTGATTGGCCGTGGTATCGACCCGGCGATAGGCGGCATAGGCAAGGATGCCCATGGTATCCTCGGCAAAGGTTGTGCTGGCCAGCACGCCGCCCGACGGTCGCACGTTGCCGTTGCGGTCCTGGATCGACCCTTGCGCCTTGGCCACCAGCTTGGTGCCGGTGCTGTCGAACGGCTTGGGCAGCGCCACGTCGATGGTTGCGCCGATCGCCGCCGAACCCAGCGTCACGTCGGGCGTCTTGTACACGCTCAGGCGAGTCACGAAGTCCGAACCGATCGTGGTGAAATCCACCGCGCGGCCGCCCGATGCGGTCGACAGGCGGCGCCCGTCGAACTGGGTATCGTTGAAGTCGCCGCCAAAGCCGCGCACGGTCACACCGGTTGCTTCGCCGCGCGAACCCGAACGCTGGATCGAGATCCCTGGCAGACGCTGGAGCGCGTCGGCCACGTTGGCATCGGGGAACTTGCCGATGTCTTCTGCCGAGATCGCATCGACCACGCCCGATGCCGAGCGCTTGATGTCCATGTTGCGCTGGAGCGATCCGCGAATGCCGGTGACGATGATGGCCTCGTCAAGCTCTGCCCCATCGGCCTTGGGCGCGCTCTCGGCCGTCTGCGCGTGCACCGGCATGGCCGCGCCCAGCGCCAGCATCAACCCCAGCGCGCTTGCGCCGCAGCGCAGCCGCTTCGAGGAAAGACGTGCGATACTCATAACCCTAGATCCCCTCACAAAGGTCTGACGGCTCCCCCGTCCGGGCAGATGGCGGAACCCGGCCTGCCGCGAACCGCGGCAGGCATGACAAGCGTGCATGCAGAGGAACCCTTCGCCGGTGCGGTCATGGGCCGCCCGTCATCTCTCTCCACGCCGATGTGCCTTGCGCCATCTTGCCGTGCTGCTTCTAGTCAAAGTAGATAGCGCTATCAAGAATTATTTGTCCGACTTAATGCGCAACCCTTGCAAACTGTATCCACTTCGCATCATAACCGCGCAGGGGCACGCGGAAGCTGCCGGTTTTCGCCTCTGGCGCGCTGGTGATAGCGCAATCAGAAGGCGCCGCGCAGCAAAGACCGCACGAAAAGGGAGGGAACCGATGGCCGAAGATATGCAACTGCTCGACAGCGCGCTGCATCGCGACCTGCGGATGCACGCCGTGGGAGGCCAGCGCCCGCACATGGTGCAGATCGTCCTTGCAGAAGTGCCGCATGCAGCCACCATCTGCCCGGTTCTTCTGGCGAAATCTTCCGAAACCGGTCAGTTCTCGCTCGTCGCCCTGTTCGGCTTCACCATCGGCGAATGGCTGGTGGACGGGGCCGAATCGGGGCTTCCCGCGTTCCTTCCGCTCGATCTGCAACGGCAGGGCTTCTATGCCGCCGACGCGAGTATCGCGATCGACCGCGCGCACCCGCGCTTCGCCGATGGCGCAGCGGTTGCCCTGTTCGATTCGCATGGCGAAGCCACCCCCGCCATGCGCAAGGTGCAGCAGGCCATCGGCCAGTTGATGGCCATGGGACCGCCGACGCAGGCTTTCATCGATGCGGCCGTTGCGCTGCGTCTGGTCGAACCGATCGACATCGAACTCCGGTTCGATGATGGCGCGGGCATCACGCTCAACGGGCTTTACACGATCAGCGGCGATGCGCTGTCGGATCTCGATGATGCGGATATTGTCCGACTATTCCGGAAAGGCTGGCTTCAGGCCGCCATCGCCATCCGCAACTCGGTCCACCAGATCGGCACGCTCGCCCGGCGGCGCAACGAAGCGCTTGGTGCGCGCGCCGCCGCGGGCGCAAGCCATGCCCCTCTTGGCAAGGCCCTTGCCGGCTGGGCCTGAAGCATGGGCGGCTTACGCGAACTGGCCTGCGATGATCCCGCGCTGCAAGGGCCGGATGCCTTTCGCGTCGGCGTGATCGAACAGGGGCGGCCCGTGGTCATGCGCGCCATCGGCCGCCAGCTTCCCGCTGTCGGCCATGGCGCGGCATCGCCCGAAGCCGCGCTGGCCTATCTCGCGCGGTTCGAACAGGCAGGCGCCGGGTCTGAAGGGGCAAACACCGGCGGGCCGGAGGTGTTCATCGCGCCCGCCGATGTCGCGGGCCGCTATTTCTACAGTGCCGATCTTGCGGGCTTCAACTTCACGCGCCAGACCATGCCGCTGACGCAGGCGTTCGCGCTCATGCTGCGCCATGCTGCGGATGGCACTGCGCCCACCTGCTATGCCGGTTCGGTGCTGGCCTCGCATTATCTGCCGGGCTTTGCCGAAGCCAATCGCCTGAACGTCGTGCCCCCGCAGGTCGAGGCGCGGCTGTGGATCGGCAATGCCTCGCACGTTGCCTGCCATTACGATGCCTACGAGAACGTGGCCTGCGTGCTGGCTGGAAAGCGCCGCTTCACGCTCTATCCGCCGGCTGCCATCGCCGGTCTCTATCCCGGTCCGATCGATCACACCATGGCGGGCCAGCCCGTGAGCATGGCCGCCGCCGATCCGGCCAATCCTGCCTATCCGCGCTTTGCCAGGGTGCGCGATCTGGCCGTGACGGTCGAACTTGGCCCCGGCGATGCACTGTTCCTGCCCAAGCTGTGGTGGCACGAAGTTGCCGCCGCCTCCCCGCTCAACGTCATGCTGAATTACTGGTGGGATGCCACCGCCATCGGCCCGGATGCGCCGATGCTGTCGCTGCTCCACGCCATGATCGCCCTTGCCGAACGCCCCGCGGCCGAGCGCGAGGCTTTCCGCGCCTTCTTCGATCACTTCGTGTTCCGTCCTGATGGCCACCCCCTTGCGCACCTGCCCGAAGCGCAGCGCGGCGTTCTGAAGGATCTGCGCGGCGAGGGCTACGGTCCGATCCGGGCCATGATCGCGCGCGCCCTGCGCGGCAACTGAAACCCCCTTTCCCACCACACGGAGCCAAGCCATGCCCCAAGCCCGCCTGACCGCTTTCTCTGCCCTGCTGCTGGGAGCGCTATCCGCGCCGTCCTGCGCCAGCGCGCAAGTTGCCACCCCTGCCCCGGCGGTCATCCCCGGCGCGCCGAAGGTCACGGTCGAACGGATCATGGTGCATGGCAAGGCGCTTGAAGGCGCGCTTGAGGGCGACAGCGCCGACCGCGAAGTGCTCGTCGTGCTGCCGCCCAGCTATGGCCGGGACCGCACCCGGCGTTATCCGGTGGTCTATGCGCTGCACGGCTATTCCATCGGCGCGGGCGAATGGACCGGCGAACTGCATGTGCCGCAGGTGATCGAGGGCGCGCTCGCCAGGGGGCTTCTGGCCAAGGGTGATGCGCCAGAAGGCGCGCGCGAGATGATCGTGGTCTTTCCCGACAGCAAGACCGTGCACAACGGCTCGATGTATTCATCGTCCGTCACCACGGGCGATTTCGAACGCTTCATCGCGCACGATCTGGTGGCCGAGATCGACCGCCGCTACCGCACCATCGCGCGCCGCGAAAGCCGCGGGCTGGTCGGCCATTCGATGGGCGGATATGGGGCCACGCGCATCGGCATGAAGCATGCCGACGTGTTCGGCGCGCTCTACCTGATGAGCCCGTGCTGCCTTTCGGCGCGCACATCGGCCGGCATCAGCGCCGAGACCATGGCCGCCTATGCCGCGATGAAAAGCCCGGCCGATTCGGCCACCCTGCCGTGGATTTCGCGCACCACGCTGGCGGCGGCGGCGGCATGGTCGCCCAATCCGCGCAATCCGCCGCTGTTCCTCGATCTGCCGGTCGACCGCGAGGGCGCGCCACGGCCCGATGTGCTCGCCCGGTGGGCGGCCAATGCGCCGCTCGCCTTTGTCGACCAGTATGTCGGCAACCTGCGCCGCTATGCCGCCATCGCCATGGACGTGGGCGACAAGGACAGCCTCAAGGACGATACCGAACGCCTGCACCGCACGCTTGAAGCCTATGGCATCGCCAACCGCTTCACCCTTTACGAAGGCGATCACACCAACCGCGTCGCCTTCCGCTTTCAGGACGAGGTCATGCCCTTCTTTTCGCGCCACCTTCAGCACGGTGCGCGCAAATGAGCGCGCGGCAGCTTGCGGCGGCATCGCTGCTCGCGGCCACGGCGCTTGGCAGTGCACCGGGCGCGGCGGCGGCCGACCGGCGGCCTGAAGCAGACCAGCGGCTTGAGGCAAGGGGCGAATGGAGCGTCACCACGCGCGGCACGGCCCCCCTGCCCCCGATGGGCTGGAACAGCTGGAACGCCTTCGGCACCGATATCGACGAGGAAAAGGTCATCGCCTCGGCGCAGGTCATCGTCGATTCCGGGCTTGCCGCCAAGGGATACCGTTTCATCAACATAGACGATGGCTGGTGGGCAAAGCGGCGGCAGGCCGATGGCCGCGTGCTGATCCGCACCGACACCTTCCCTTCGGCTGCCACGCCCGATGGCAATACCAGCTTCCGCCCCTTGACTGACCGTCTCCACGCCATGGGCCTGAAAGCCGGTATCTACAGCGAGATCGGCCGCAATTCCTGCGGGCAGATCTATGGCGATCCGAACGGTCCCGGCCAGCCTTCCGGCACCCAGGCAGAGCGCGAGATCGGGCTTTACGGCCATATCGATCAGGACATCGCGCTCTACTTCGGGGAATGGAACTTCGATTACATCAAGGTCGATGGCTGCGGCATCCGCGCGCTGGGGGCAGAAAGCCCGCAGGTCCGGTCGGGCCGGTTGCGCGCGCTTGCCCCGCTGATCGATTACGACACGATCGCCAATACCGATATCGGCGCGGTCAAGGCCCTGTTCGATCAGGTCGGCCGGGCGCTGTCCCGCAACCGGCCCGATAACGGATTCGTCCTTTCGATCTGCCTGTGGGGCACGGCCGATGTGCGCTCGTGGGCGCGCTCGCTTGGCAACCTCTCGCGCACCAGCGAGGACATCTCGCCCAACTGGGAGCGAATGCTGCACAATCTCGATTCCGCCGCGCGGCGCGAGCTATACGCCAAACCCAACAGCTGGAACGATCCCGACATGCTGTTCATCGGCAGCGGCACGTTCGATGATGCGCACATCACCGAGGCGCGCTCGCACATGGCGCTCTGGGCCATGCTCAATGCACCGCTCATCATCGGCTTCGATCTGCGCAAGGCCACGCCCCGGCTCATGGAGGTGCTGGGCAATGAACGGGTCATCGCGCTCAATCAGGATGCCGCCGCCAATCAGGCCGTGCTGGCCCATGATGGCGCCACGGTGCAGATCTTCGTCAAGACGCTGGCCGACGGCACCAAGGCGGTTGCCGTATTCAACCGCACCGGCGGCCCGGTGGAGGCAACGCTCACCGCGGCGCATCTGAAATACCGGGCCGACCGGCCGGTCTTGCTGGCCGACCTGTGGGACAGCGGCGAACGCACCTTCACCGATGAACTGCCCCTGCGGCTTGCCGCGCACCAGACGCTGCTGTTCCGCGCCAGCGGCACGCGCGAGCGCCCGCAGGGGTTCTATCTTTCCGAACAGCCCGCAATTGTGAACCCGGCGGTCGATGGCGTGGTCTATCCCATGGCCGATCCGCTGGTGCATCGCGGCATGTTGCCGTGGCGATCGAGCCGGGGCGATGGCGAACACCCCGTCTATGGCGGGTGGGGCGGCGCGCGGGCCGATGCCACGCCGTTTGCCCAAACGCCCAAGATGGCGGGCAAGGTCTATCACAGCGCCATCGGCACGCTGGCCAATTCGCGCATCGAAGTGCGCAACACCGGCTTTGCCACCTTCAGCGCGCTGGCGGGCATCGATGATTCGGTGGCCGATCCGGCCATGCGCGTGCGCTTTTCGGTCCATGCCGATGGCAGGCGCCTGATGCGGACGGGCTGGATGAAGCGGGGCGATGCGCCCGCCTCCGTCACCGTCCCGGTCAGCGGCGCGAAGATCATCGAACTCGTGGCCGAAGGCAACCGGCCGGTGATGCAGACGGTGGCCGTCAACTGGGCCATGGCCGCGCTCGATCGGTAAAAAACGGCCCGGACCGGTTCTTGCCCGGTCCGGGCCGCAGTCATGTGGCAGCAGCTACGGGAGGAACGGCAGTGCTGCTGCCGGGCACAACCGGTTGATCGGCCTCACGGCATGACCTTGACCACGCTGACCGAATGCGGCGGCAGTTCGATGCTCAGCACGCCGCCCTTCGCCCGCGCCGAAACCGCACGCGGAGCAACCGTCGCGGGCGCGGCGAAGGTGTTCACGCTGTCCACCTTCGGCGCGCCCAGAACTTCGCCGCTGGCCGAGGCAAAGCCCGGCAGACGGAACGTGGCCGGGCGCGCGGGGTCCACGTTGACCAGCGAGAGCCACAGCGTTCCGTCAGTGGCCTTTGCCGCCATGGCATCCACGCGCGGCAGGCGGTGCTTGCCGTTCACGTATTGCCCTGCATCGAAGGCCACCGGCACGACGCGCGCATCCTGAAACGGCACATACATGCGGAAGGCATGATAGGTGGGCGTCAGCACCATCTTGCCGCCATCGGTCAGGATCATGGCCTGAAGCACGTTCACCATCTGCGCGATATTGGCAATCTTCACGCGCTCGGCATGGCGGGCAAAGATATTGACGTTGAGCGCGGCGATGATCGCATCGCGCATCGAGTTCTGCTGCTGGAGGAAACCGGGATTGCTGCCGGGCGCCGGCTCCAGCCACGCGCCCCATTCATCCACCGCGATCAGCAGCTTCTTTTCGGGGTCATACTTGTCCATGATCGCGCTCTGTTTGGCGATCAGGCTGTCCATCGTCAGCGTATCGGCAATCGCCTCGGCATACTGGTCATGGCCGAACCCGGTTGACGGCAGGTGCGGCGGCCAGCCGCCGGTGGTGTATTTGTGCAGCGAAACGCCTTCGATGTCCCAAGAATAGACGCGGTCCTTCCACGCCTTCATCACCTCTTCGGTATAGTCCAGCTTGTCGCTGTCCCAGCCCACGGCGATGCGCTTCATGCGCGCCGCACCTTCACGCTGCGCCGGGTTGTAGTTGCGCGTGAACGCGGCAAAGCGCTTCATTTCCTCGACATAGTGCGTGGCCGACATGGCCCCGCCGCAGCCCCAGTTCTCGTTGCCAAGGCCAAGGATCGGCACCTTCCACGGCGCGGGATGGCCATTGGCGGCGCGCTCCCTGGCCAGCGTCGTGTCCTTTTCGGCGGTCATGTATTCGATCCAGGCCGCCGCCTCTGCCGCCGTGCCCGATCCGATGTTGACCGAGATATAGGCATCCGCGCCGATCTGCTCGGCAAAGTCCATGAACTCGTGCGTGCCGAAACTGTTGGGTTCGGGCACCCCGCCCCAGTTGCTGTTGATCTGCACGCGGCGCTTGTCTGCCGGGCCGATGCCGTCGCGCCAGTGGTATTCGTCGGCAAAACAGCCGCCCGGCCAGCGCACGTTGGGCACCTTCAGCGCCTTGAGCGCGGCCACCACATCGCTGCGGATGCCGCGCACGTTGGGAATGGGCGAATCCCTGCCCACCCAGACCCCGTCATAGATGCCCGTGCCCAGATGTTCGGCAAACTGGCCGAACACATGCCGGTCGATCACCGGGCCGGGCCTTGACGGATCAAGCCGCACTTCCACCGGCCCGTTGGCGCGCGCGCTGCCCTGCGCGGCGGCGGGCATAGCCAGGGCAAGACCCGCCACGGCCAGCGCGGCCGCCGAAATCGCGGGCAGAAAGGCCCAGTCCTTCGAGGCCCGCTTTTTCAGGACACGCGGCGTCAAGGCGCGCCTCTTCAGGGCGCAAAGCCCCCCTGCGATGGAACGCATCGCTTCATCCTCCATGCTGGCGGGGGGCAGCGCGGCCCCCCGGCCGTGTTTCAGGTCAATCCGTGCAGGGCAAAGCTCAGTGGCCGCCCCAGCCTTCCATCTGCTCCAGCTCCTTGCCCTTGGTTTCGGGCAGGAACGCCTTCACCAGGAAGAAGCTGATAACCGCGCTGCCGGTGTAGAGGGCATATGTCTGGGCAAGGCCCAGCCCCGCCGCCATGGCCGGGAAGCTCTGCACCACGGCATAGTTTGCCCCCCACTGCGCCAGACCGCACACCGCGAGCGCCGATCCGCGAAGCTGGTTGGGGAACATCTCGCCCAGCATGACCCACATCACCGGGCCCCAGCTCACATTGAAGAAGATCACGTAGATGTTGGCCGCGATCACCGCGACAAGGCCAAGCTCCTGGTCCATCTGGAGCGCGCCCGCCGCATCAAGCGTGCCTTGCGAGAAGGCCCAGGTCATCGCGCCGAGCGAAAGCGCCATGCCCACCGAACCCACCAGCAGGAGCGGCTTGCGGCCCACCTTGTCAACCAGCGCCATGGTGATGAAACACGCCGCGATCGAGACAAGACCCGACACGATATTGCGTTCTAGCGCGGCCTTTTCCGAAACGCCCGCCAGCTTCCACAGCGTTTCGCCGTAATAGAAGATCACGTTGATGCCCACGAACTGCTGGAACAGCGCGATAATCAGGCCCGCCCACACGATCGGGCGCAGCACGGTGCCGGGGGCCAGCACATCGGCCAGACGCGGGCGGTGATCGCTGGCAAAGGAAGCGCGGATTTCGGCCACCTTGCGCTCTGCCTCCTCGGCACCGAACAGCCGGGTCAGCACCCCGCGCGCCTCGTCCTCGCGCCCGCTGCTGACAAGATAGCGCGGGCTTTCCGGAATGAACTGCAATGCCACAAGGAACACCAGCGCCGGAACCGCCTGCGCCAGATACATCCAGCGCCATGCCGGCACGCCCGCCAGCGCGCCCAGCGAATCCCCGGCCTGCTGCGCCAGCAGATAGTTGACCACGAAGGCCAGCGTCAGGCCGGTGATGATCATCACCTGCTGCACGCTCGTCAGCCGGCCGCGGATGGCCGCAGGCGCCACTTCGGCGATGTAGGCGGGCGAAAGCACGCTGGCCGCGCCCACCGCCATGCCGCCCATGATCCGCGCGATCACGAAGAGCGCGTGATTGCCGGTAAGCCCCTGGATCAGCGCGCCCACAAGGAACAGGACCGCCGCCAGCACCATGATGCGCTTGCGCCCGAAACGGTCCGCCAGCCGGCCAGCCAGAAAGGCGCCGCCTGCACAGCCCACCAGCAGCGAGCCGACCGTGAAGCCCAGCCCGTTCTCGTCCAGCGCAAACGCACCCTTCAGCCCCGACTGCGTGCCATTCACCGCACCGCTGTCGTAACCGAACAGCAGGCCGCCAATCGTCGCCACGGCCACGATCGCGCCCACCAGCGCCATGTTCGTCGTATTCTGCTGCGTTGCAGCCATCGTCCTCTCCCCTTGCCGCCAGACTGCCCAGGTAACAGGCGTCCGGCGCACCTTAGTAAAGCCGGTTGACCGCATCTTGGCCAGCCCCGGTCATGCCGCCCAGCATCCGAGGACGTGTCATGATAGCGCTATCTTTTTATCGCAATGACGCGGGCTTGCAAGAGCCAATCTTGCGCGATTTGTGCAAAATGCGCATGGCTGCGGGATTGAACGCTTGCCAAGCCATTGTCACACCGTCAGGACATCAGCCTGGCAGGACATCGGGCGGGGGATCCAATGAAATGAACCGGGTGCCATGAACGAACAGCGCGCAAGAAGGCGTCAATCCGGCCGCCCGACGGTCAACGACGTTGCGCGGCTTGCCGATTGCTCGCCAATGACGGTCAGCCGCGTCATCAACGGCGGCACCGGCGTGCGCGAGGAAACCCGCCTTGCCGTCGAAGCCGCCATCCGCGAACTCAACTATGCCCCCAACCGCGCCGCGCGCAGCCTTGCGGGCGCGTCGCAGTTGCGCATCGCGCTGCTCTATTCCAACCCTTCGGCCGCCTATCTCAGCGAACTGCTGATCGGCTGCATGGATGCAGCCAGCCGACTTGATGCGCACCTGGTGGTCGAACGCTGCGATCCGGACCGCGATCAGGCGCGCATGATCGCCAAGCTGGCCGAGAACGCCATCGACGGTTTCCTGCTGCCGCCGCCGCTGTGCGATGATACCGCGCTTCTTGCCCGCCTGCGCCGCGCGGGCACCCATGCCATGCTGATCGGCCCCGGACAGGCGCAGGCCCAGCACGGCGTGGTGATGATCGACGATTATCAGGCCGCCTACGACATGACACGGCACATCCTCGATCTGGGCCATCGCCGCATCGGCTTCATCATCGGCAACCCGCACCAGTCAGCCAGCGCGCTGCGCCTCGCCGGTTTCCGCGATGCCATGAGCGAGGCGGGCGTTCCGGTGGACGAAGCGCTTGTAAAGCAGGGCCAGTTCACCTACCGTTCGGGCCTTGATGCGGCCATGGAACTGCTGGCCCTCGCCGATCGGCCGACCGCTATCTTCGCCTCCAACGACGATATGGCCGCAGGCTGCGTTGCTGCTGCCCACCGCAATGATCTTGATGTGCCCAAGGATCTGACCGTGTGCGGCTTCGATGATACCGCGCTTGCCTCCACCATCTGGCCCGAACTCACCACGATCCGCCAGCCGATCCGCCAGATGGCCGAAACCGCGCTTGACCTGCTGGTGCAGGATATCCGCGCGCGGCGTCAGGGCGATGCGCGCGGCCCGCGCCACGCCACGCTCGATTACCAGCTTGTCCGCCGCGATTCCGACGCACCGCCGCCCGCAAGCGCCGCCGGTTGACCGGAAACCGGCGCTAATCTGAAACGGGGAGGGAAAAGCCCGGAACCGGCAGCATCCGGCCATCGTAAAGGTTGACCACCGGATTGTCCGCCCAGGCATAACGCACTTCGGCCACTGGCTTGCCATCCCCTTCCAGCAGCACGCTATCGCCGTCGATCGCGGCGCGGGCAAAGCTGCACGCAGCCGCCGCATCGCACAGTTCAAAGCCGATCGGGCCTTGCGCGCTCCATGCGTGCAGGCCGCCCGCAATCCCCGCAAGGCCGATGCGCACGCGCCCGTCCGCCTCGCGCCGCGCCGATAACGGCATGGGCATGGGCTGTCCTTGCGCGGCCATGGCCAGGCGCTCGGCCAGGGTCAGCTTGTTGGCGGGGTGAATGTCGGTGCGCTCGCCCAGATCAATCGCCGAAACCAGCGCCGCGGCAGGATCAGCGGCGGCAATGCGGCGCTGCATGTCACGCATCTGCGCCCAGCCGGATGCCACCGGATGGTCTGCCGGCGCGCCATAATTGGCCAGTTGCACCACCAGAACCTTCAGGCCTGCGCCAAACCGCGCGCGCCAGCCTGCAATCAGACCGGCCATGCGCGCTGCGTAATCGGGCGTGCCCACATCGCTTTCCCCCTGATACCACGCCGCGCCCTGCATGGCGAAGCGGCCCAGCGGCGCGATCATGCGGTTGTGCATCAGCCCGATTCCCGCATTGGCATCCCACGGCGCGCGCGGCGGATCGCCCACCACGGGCGCAATGGCAAAGCGCCAGCCATCGACCAGCGCCAGCCGCGCGCCGTCGCCCAGTTCCAGCATCAGCCGGTCGGGCGCGCTGGCAAAGCCGCCGTTGCCATAGGTGTTGGTCACGGCCACCAGCACCTCGTTCACGCCTTCGTGCAGGGTTCCGGGCGGCAGGCGATAGGCGCGCTCCTCGTCCCAGCCGAAGGTGTTACCCACCGCGCGGCCGTTGACGAAGGTCATGTCCATATCGTCGAGCACGCCAAGATGCAGCCGCGCAGCCGCGCCGGACGCCGCCTCGGCCTGCGCCTTGTCGAGCACGATCTGCCGCCGCAGCCAGACCGTGGCGATGGTGTTTGCCGCCAGCGGCGTGCCCTGCCATGCCTGCCAGCCAGTGATGGCCGGAACCGGCTGCCATGCCAGCACATCGGGATCGGCCCAGGGCGCGGCCTTGCCCTGCACCCGATACCAGTCCTGCCAGCGCGGCGCGAAGCGCGTCACCGCTGCCAGCGGATCCTTTTCATAGAGGCGCAGCAGCGCCATGTCGTCGGCACCCGCCAGCGCCGCGCCTGCCTGCGGATCGAGCCAGGGGTTCACCTTCGATCCGCCCCAGCTTGCATGGATCGCACCCACCGGCACGCCGCGCTGGCGGCGCAGTTCGCGCGCCATGAACCAGCACGCCGCCGAAAAGCCCGCCGCGCTTTCGGGCGTCGATGCCGTCCACTGCACGGGCGCGGCAAAGCCGGTCTGGGGCGTGAAGGCCTGCCCCTTTGGCACTTGCAACAGGCGCAGCGCCGGATCGGCGGCGCGCGCGGCTTCCGCCTCGCCGTTCAGCGCGCGCGACAGCGCAAACTCCATGTTCGACTGGCCGGAACAGAGCCAGACATCACCCACCAGCAGATCGCGGCGCTCCAGCCTGCGTCCGCCCGCCTCCAGCGTCAGCGCCACCGGTTCTGCCGAGGCCGGGCGCGGCGCGAACGCCAAGGCAAAGCGCCCCGTGCCATCGGCGCGCGCCTGCGATGCCTCGTTGCCCAGCCTTGCCGAAATGCGCTGACCCGGCGCAGCACGGCCCTCCACGATCACCGGCGCGCCGCGCTGGATCACCGCGTGATCGGTCCACACCGCGCTGATTTCCAGCTCCTGCGCGGCCGCACCAGTGCCGGCAAGCAGGCAAAGCGCCGGGCCAAGCACCATTGCGCGGCCCGCGCGCATCATAAACCGCTTGCCTAGCATACCGCGTCTCCATCCCAGACTTCGGCCAGCGCCAGCGGCGCACCCGGCACGCCAACCTCGAACATGAAAAGATCGCCTGCCTGCGGCTGAGCGGCCAGCGCTGCCGCGTCCAGCCCCTTGCGCGCGGTGGTCACGAAGGCTTGCGTCAGGTCAGGCCCGCCAAAGGCCAGCTTGGTCACGTTCGCCACGGGCAGTTCCACCTTTTCCAGCAGTTCGCCATCGGGCGAATAGCGCGCCGCGCCCCAGCCGTTCCACAGCCCGGTCCAGACGCAGCCCTGCGCATCGCACACCGGCCCGTCGGGATAGGCTTCGGGAAAATGCTGCGCGGTATCGGCAAACAGGCGCGGGGCGCCGCACCGTCCTTCGCCATCAAGATCGGCCACCATGATCCGGCGCGCCAGCGTATCGGTGAAGTAGATGCGCCGCCCATCGGGCGAGACAGCAGGACCATTGGTGATGCACACCGCCTCCGGTCCCTGCGCCGCCACCACATTGCGATGCGCGCAGTAGAACCGCCCGGAAGGCGCGCTTTCCGCATCGTCCATCGATCCGAACCACACCCTGCCCGCCGGATCGGTGCAGGCATCGTTCAGCCGGTTGCCGTCCGGCTCGCCCGGAACATCCGCCAGCTTGCGCGCCTCGTCCGTGGCAGGATCGAAGCGGTAAAGCCCGTCCTTCAGGCCCGCCAGCAGCTTTCCGCCGTGCGCGGGCAGCACCCAGCCCACCTGATCGTGAAGGACATGCACTTCGTGCGCGCCGGAATGGGGCGCAAAACTGTGCACCTGATGGCGCTTGATATCAACGAACCACAGGCACTGGCGCGCCGCATCCCATACCGGGCCTTCGCCCAGCGTGCACTGCGCTGCCAGCACCTGCCGCGCCGGACCTTTCGCTACCGTTTCGCTCACTGCCATCCTCTCCTTGCCCTTCGCGCTTCACGGCGACAGGGCAATTGTCTGCTTTAATGCCGGATCAGATCAATTCCACCCTGCATCGACCCAGTAGGCGTGAGCGGTGCAGAAGCGGGCCTGGTCGGAGGCGAGGAAGAGGGTCATGGCGGCGATGTCGTGGGGCTGGATGCGGCCCTTGAGGCACTGCGCGGCGACGATCTCGGCCTCGCCT
>NZ_QGHL01000013.1 GCF_003171715.1 Novosphingobium meiothermophilum
GTTCAACAAACTCAAGAACTGGCGACGCGTTGCAACCCGATACGACAAAACCAAGGAATCCTACCTCGGCTTCGTCGCTCTCGCCTCAGTCAAACCCTGGCTACCCTTTGTCCACGAAACCTAAAAGGGACCCCTCATTCCGATGGTGTAGCGAGCCGCCTGGAGTTGCAGGTGGCGAGATCGGGATGTTGGTGGTGGAGACAGTCGTGCGGATCCGGCGCGAGTACGCGGGTGGGAAGGCGATCAAGGCGATTGCGCGGGATCTGCGGCTATCTCGCAAGGTGGTGCGCAAGGCGATCCGGGCGCCGGAAGGCGCGTTCGATTACCATGGCACGGTCCAACCGCTGCCCCGGCTTGGGCCGTTCCAGGAGCGCCTCGATACGCTGCTGACGGAAAACGAGGCCCGGCACTGGCGTAACCGGCTGCGGATGACCCGGATCCATGATCTGCTGTGCCGGGAGGGGTTCGAGGGATCCTACGATGCGGTGCGGCGCTACGCCCGGCGCTGGGCGGAAGCACGGCGCAAGGATGCTGGCGATGGCGTCCCGGCGTTCATCCCGCTGCTGTTCCAGCCCGGCGAGGCCTACCAGTTCGACTGGAGCCACGAGGACGTGGAGATCGCCGGCAAGCCGATGCGGTTGAAGGTGGCGCACATGCGGCTGTGCGCGTCGCGGGCGGTCTACGTCCGGGCCTATCCCCGCGAGACGCGGGAGATGGTGTTCGATGCCCATGCCCGTGGCTTTGCCTTCTTCGGCGGCGTTCCGCTGCGCGGGATCTATGACAACATGAAGACCGCGGTCACCACCGTGTTCGTCGGCAAGGAGCGGGTGTTCAACCGCTGCTTTCTGGTCATGGCCGATCATTACATGGTCGAGCCCACGGCCTGCTCGCCGGCGGCGGGATGGGAGAAGCGTCAGGTCGAGAACCAGGTCCAGACCATCCGGGGGCGCTTCTTTCAGCCCCGCCTCCGCTTTGCCAGCATCGAGGATCTCAACGGATGGCTGGAGGCCGAGCGTCTGCGCTGGGCCGCGTTGCATCCGCATGGCGCGCAGCAGCGCACCAAATTCGGTGGGGTCGGTGATGGGGGCGAAATGCTTGACCTTCGGCGAGGTCAGCGCGCCAATCAGCAGTTGGGCAGGATCACGTTCGGCGCGGGCCGTCGCGACCGCATAACGAAACACGCGGCTGACAAAGGACCGGAGCAGATTGGCGGTTTCGAAGCGGCCCCGCCGCTCGTGCTTCCGTAGCTCATGCAAAAGTTCCTGCGGAGAGCGATCTCGGTAACGGGGCGTTTGCCAAAATCCGTGCCGAGCAGCTTTACGAACCAGGGCATCTTTTCCAGCGTCGGCTCCGCCAGCCCCTCGCGCGTTTTCTTCTCTATCAGTTCCTCGGCCACGGTAGCGAAACTGTTGCTGGCACGAATGCTCGCCTCGATGCGCGCTTGCCGCTTAGCAACATTCGGATCGACGGCGTGAGCCACCTGTCTGCGGGCGGCAGCGCCTCGGTCAGTGTGATCTCCGGGTAAGACCCCAACGCCAATTTCCGTTCCACGCCATTCATGCGGTATTTGACGCGCCAAAGCTTGCTGCCCCTCGGGTTGACCAGCAGATACAGGCCCTGCGAGTCAGCGACTTTGTACGGCTTTTCTGTGGGTTTGGCATTTCGGATCGCGGTATCGGTCAGCGCCATTGGGGGCCTCGATTCTGCGGAGGCTTCGCAAGGCCCCCAAATTAGGCCCCCATCATCCGCACTTGTAGGCGAACAGGGGCATCCGCTGACAATCAGCGAATGCCCATAAACTAGGGGAAATCAGGGATTTTTTCAACTGTCGGCAGGCGCTGCCAGACAGGATTTTGGAGGCCCGAGCCGATATACCACAACCTCTAAAGGTCAATGGCTTATATCTGCTAACCGCCCATAACCCCCCTATTGAAAACAAAAAAGAACTTTCAGCTCCTGCTAACCGGCTTGGCCGGAGCTGGAGGTTGGCCGCTGCCCGCTACGATCAGCACTCGTCACCTTGACGTTCCCTGAATTGAAAGCCCCCGCCTTGCCGGGCGAGGGCCTTCAGGAGCGCCGGGATGACGCTGACGTGCAACAGCATTCCTAAGTCCGGTGCTCCTTCCGATCAACTGAGAAGGAGAATACCGATGTCCGAAGTGATCCCGTTCTTGCCAAAGGCACAGGCCAAGGCTGCGCTCGCGGCTGAGATGGCTAAGGGCAAGACCAAGGCAAAGGGGGCGAAGGTTCCCGACAAGAAGGCCAAGGCGTTCGCAAAATCTGCCGAGAAAGCCGCACAAGCCAATGCGCTGTGGGAGCGCCCCAACCTGCTCGCCATGTGCCGGAAGCTGGCGGGCACTGACATGGCCGCTGGCATCCTGCTCCATCACATTCTGTATGTGTGGCGCAACCGGGACCACAAGCTGCAACGGAAACTGCCCGGCTGGCCCTGCGATCAGTGGCTGGCCCACAGCAGGGACGGGTGGGCAGTCGCATCGGGCCTGTCATCCACCGAACTGGCGAGACGCGCCTTACCGAGGCTCAAAAATTATTGCAGCGAGTTCCTCATGATCCGGGCCATGGGGCATGGCCCAGCGAAAAAACTATGGATCAGCGTGGACGAGATCGCATTGCAGGAACACATCTCCGGGTCTGCTGCCATGCCGTGGGACATGTTCTACGCTGCGCTCAACGGCATCGGTCCCGGTCATGAAAAGCAGCCCGCGAACGCTTACGCGAAGGCGTAAGGCAGCCTTCTTTCGGCGTGATGCGGAAAGCATGTGAAATGCGATTTTGGGAACGATTATCAATGCAGCCCGAACAGGCACGGTTAAATACCTTCGGTATTATAGAGAACTGGTAGAAGAGAAATGTTTCCTCTTATCTTACGATAAGAGGGCGGAGCCGGTCGCTGTCGCTCCCGCTACGCGTGTTCTCCGAACCCTGTTCGGATACCCTCTCCCGAGGAGAAAAAGATTGCCCAAGCCTTAAACGTGACCGTTTGGGCATAATTAGTGTTGGAAGGGGTAAACCGCTGTTTTCTGTGATTGCAATTAATTGCAATCAATTATCCGTTAGGATCGAGACGATATGCTTGGGCGCATTCGAGATGCAGGAGCGCCAAATGCTGCCGGTTCAGCATAAACCAGATGTCGCCCGTCTCCAGCAGGAGGCACTGGCCCTCGCGGCCAAGCCCACGAAGAGCTTTCACGCCTTCGCCCGCGCCCTGTGGGCAGCGCACAGCAACGACCCCACGTTCCTGTATGAAGTGGAACGGGTTGCGGGGGTTAAACGCCGGACGCTATTCTACCTTTCGAAGGTGGGCGGTTTCCTCGCCGATTACAGCATCACCGAGGAGCAGGCCGAGCGGATCGGGTGGACCAAAATCCAGATCGTCGCACGCCATGTCGCGAACCAACCGGAGAGGATCAGTCAGCACGCCATGCAAGCCAAGCTGGGGATCGCGGCTCGAACACCTGCGCACGCCCTGCCAGCGGCTCTGGAGGCGCAAGACGCACCATCGCAGGGGCCACTCCGCTCGGTGCTCCTGCGTCTCCCTGCCGAGCAATATGCCGATGTCGAGGCCGCGCTGATCGCATGTGGCGCAGAGCCGCGAGGAAAAGGCTTGGTCGGCAAGGAAGATGCCCTCGTGCAATTGGCTCAGTACTTCCTCGACAAATCAGACAGAGCCGCGCCATAAGAACGGCACCGGGACCGTTACCGAATATCAGGGGGAAATCATTGTCTGTTGACCTTCAGGACCTATCGCGGCGTCTGTTCAAGACCGCCGAGCAGCTATGGACCAACACCGCGCTGCGTCCTGACCAGTATGCCCAGCCCGTCCTCGCCCTGATCGCCCTGCGGCAGATGGAGGCCCGGTTCGATCTGGTCCACGCCGAGCTGTCGAAGAGCTTCACGGGCCGCCTTAAGCCCACGCCGCAGGATTATCACGGGCACGGCGCGGTGTTCCTGCCCGATCATGCCCGCTTCTCCTACCTGCTGGGCCTGCCGGAAACGGAGAACCTTGCCGAGGCGCTCAACGCGGCGATGGAGGCCATCACCGAGCATAACCCCGATCTCGCCGGTGTGCTGCCGCGTGGTTACGGCGCGCTGCCCAACAGCGTGCTGCGCGAAGTGTTGCGCCTGCTGTCCCCGCTGAAGATCGAGGGCGACGCCTATGGCCTGATCTTCGAGTATTTCATGGGCGAGTTCGCATCCGCCTTCATGCAGAAGGGCGGCGAGTATTTCACCCCCAGTTCCATCGTGAAGCTGATCGTCGAGGTGATCGAACCCTATCACGGCAAGATATTCGATCCCGCCTGTGGATCGGGCGGCATGTTCGTCCATTCCGCCGAGTTCGTGAAGCGGCACCACAAGAACCCTTCCCGCGAGATCAGCATCTACGGGGCCGAGAAGATGGAGGACACGCAGAAGCTGTGCCGCCTCAATCTGGCGGTGCATGGCCTCAGCGGCGATGTGCGGGTGGCAAACAGCTATTACGAAGACCCGCACAAGATGGTGGGCGCGTTCGATTTCGTGATGGCGAACCCGCCGTTCAACCAGTCGGAGGTCGATCGGTCCCGGCTGGTCAATGATGCCGGGCACGTCGAGGCGCGCTTTTCGCTTGGCGTCCCCACGGTCAACAATGCCAACTATCTGTGGATCGGCCTGTTCGCCGCCGCGCTCAATGACAAGGGACGCGCTGGCTTCGTCATGGCCAATTCCGCTTCCGATGCAGGGGGATCGGAGCGCGAGATGCGCCGCAAGCTGATCGAAACCGGCGCGGTGGACGTGATCGTCACCACATCGCCCAACATGTTCTTCACTGTCACCCTGCCGGTGACGTTGTGGTTCCTCGACAAGGGCAAGAAGGGCACGCCCCGCGCCGACGAGGTGCTGTTCATCGATGCACGGCATATCTTCCGTCAGGTCAACCGCGCCCAGCGCGATTTCACACCGGACCAGATCGAGTTCATCGGCAACATCGTGCGCCTGTGGCGCGGGCAGGAAGAGGAACTGGAGGCGGGCAGCGGCCCGGCGATGACGGCCACGTTCGGCGACGATGGCTACAGGGACGTGCCCGGCCTGTGCAAAGTCGCCACCCGTGCCGAGATCGCCGCGCAGGACTGGAGCCTCAACCCCGGCCGCTATGTCGGCGTCGCGCCGGGCGAGCAGGTGGAGGACGAGGACTTCCGCGAGCGGCTTGAAGCCTTGCAGGAGGAACTGGAAGGGCTGAACGCCGAAGCGGCGCGCTTGCAGGATGTGATAGCGGCGAATGTGGCAGAGGTGCTGGCGTGAGTGAGTGGACTATTCATGCCATCAAAGACATTGCCCTCGGCATC
This sequence comes from Novosphingobium meiothermophilum, assembly GCF_003171715.1. Taxonomy (GTDB): domain Bacteria; phylum Pseudomonadota; class Alphaproteobacteria; order Sphingomonadales; family Sphingomonadaceae; genus Novosphingobium; species Novosphingobium meiothermophilum. Next base: position 5,343 of record NZ_QGHL01000013.1, read on the forward strand.
TATGACGGCCCGCACGCTACGCCGCCACTTTCGGATGATGGTCCCGTGTTCCTCGGAATTGGGAATGTCACTGATGACGGCCACCTAGACCTGTCGAGTGTCCGACACATAGCCGAAAAAGACTTCGGGAAGTGGACCAAGAGAGTGACCCCCCGCGCCGGTGACATCGTATTCACTTACGAGGCTACCCTAAATCGCTACGCGATCATTCCCGAAGGGTTCCATGGATGCCTTGGGCGGCGAATGGCGCTAATCCGACCTGACACGGACAAAGTGGATACAAGGTTTCTGTTCTACAGTTTCTTCGGCAAGGAATGGCGAGAGACTATCGAAGCTAATCGGCAATCGGGGGCCACCGTAGATCGCATTCCTTTGATCCGGTTTCCAAACTTTCCGATTGTGCTCCCGCCTCTCGAAACCCAGCGCCGTATCGCGTCGATCCTTGGAGCATATGACGATCTGATCGAGGTGAACCGGCGGCGGATCGCGGTGCTGGAGGAGATGGCGCGGGGGCTGTTCGAGGAATGGTTCGTCCGCTTCCGTTTCCCGGGCCATGAAGCGGTGCCGATCCTCGACACACCCAATGGCCCCCTGCCGGAGGGGTGGACTTGGGGTGCCTTTCGCGATCTTGCCCGCGAGGTGCGCCAAACGGTGTCGCCAGACGATGTGCCTCCCAACACTCCTTATGTCGGACTGGAACACATGCCGCGACGGTCCTTCACGCTCGATCAGCATGGGCAGGCCGAGGATGTCTCAAGCCTGAAATCGCGTTTCCAGCGAGGTGATGTTCTGTTCGGGAAAATCCGCCCCTATTTTCACAAGGTGGTCTGGGCGGGCTTCGATGGCATCTCATCGACGGATGCCATTATTTGGCGTCCTGTTGCTGGCCTCACTGCGCAAGCACTGGCCACGGCATCCAGCGATGCTTTCGTGGCCTATTCGGTTCAGACCTCCAACGGAACAAAGATGCCCCGCGCCAATACCCGCGTGCTCGCCGATTATCGCTGCGCGCTGGCACCATCTGACATTTCGAGCCGATTTGAGGATACGGTCGGGCCAATGGTAGAGCTTTGCGCGACCTTGCAGGCAGGGAGCCACCGCCTCGCCAAATCTCGCGACCTTCTCCTCCCCCGCCTGATCTCCGGCCAGCTTTCCGTCGCCAAGGCGGAACGCCAACTGGAAGAGGCCGCCTGACATGGCGCGGGGGCTTACCGGCATCGTCGCGTCGGAGGATGGCCTTGTCGAAAAACCCGCGCTTGCCCTGTTGCAGCAACTGGGCTGGCAGCATGTCGATCTGCACGGCGAACAGCCGGGACCGGACAATCCCACGGGGCGCACCAGTTTCCAGCAGGCGTATTTCCCCGCACATCTGAAGGCGGCGTTGCGCAAGCTGAACCCGGCCCTGCCAGCCGAAGCCCTCAACACCGCCGAAGCCGAATTGACCCGCGACCGTTCGGCGATGCTGCCGGTCGCCGCCAACCGAGAAGTGCTGGCGCTGATCCGCAATGGCGTTCCCGTTCAGGTGCGCCGCGATGACGGCAGGTTCGACGATCTGCTGGTCCGCGTCATCGACTGGCGGGACATTGCCGCCAATCACTTCCTTGTCGCCAGTCAGGTCTGGATCGACGGAGTGCTGCACCGGCGGCGGCCGGACACCATCGGCTTCGTCAACGGCCTGCCGCTGCTTCTGGCGGAGTGGAAAGGCCCTGCCTGTCCGCTGGCCGACGCTTACGACAACAATCTGCGCGACTATCGCGACACCATCCCCCACCTGTTCCCGGCCAATGGCTTCGTGATCCTGTCGAACGGACTGGAAGCGGTGATGGGCGCAGCCCATGCTCCCTATGAAGTGTTCGCGCCGTGGAAGCGGCTGGAGGAAGACGGGCCGGACGACCCCAGCCTTGAAACCCTGCTGCGCGCAACCTGCGAACCCGCCCGCTTCCTCGACCTGATCGAAAGCTTCGTGCTGTTCGACGAGGTACGCGGGGGGCTGCGCAAGATCGTCGGCAAGTATCATCAGGTGCTGGGCGTCAACCGCGCCATCGAAGCCGTCCGCCATATCGAAAGCAATCAGGGGCGGCTGGGCGTGTTCTGGCACACGCAAGGGTCAGGCAAGAGCCTGTCCATGGTGATGTTCGCGGAAAAGGTGCTGAGGCGGCTGGGCGGGAATTACACCTTCGTCATTGTCACCGACCGCACCGAGCTGGACGACCAGATTGCCGGGCAGTTTGCGTCGGCGGGCGCGCTCACCAAGGATATTCATCAGGCGCAGGCGGGAAGCCGCGCCCATCTGAAAGAGCTTCTTGCGGGCAATGAACGCTATGTGTTCTCCCTGATCCAGAAGTTCAGCACGGCCGACAGGGAGCCGATGCCGGTGCTGTCCGAACGATCCGACATCATCGTGATGACCGACGAAGCCCACCGCAGCCAGTATGACCAGCTTGCCGCCAATATGCGGGCGGCGCTGCCGAACGCCTCCTTCATCGGCTTTACCGGCACACCGCTGATCCAGGGCGAGGAAAGCCGCACCCGCGAGGTGTTCGGCGATTATGTCTCCGTCTATGATTTCGCCCAGTCCGTGCGCGACGGCGCGACCGTTCCCCTGTTCTACGAGGCGAGAAAGCCGGAGTTGCAGCTTCATTCCGACGAGTTTCGGGAGGAGATGGACGCCCTGCTGGACGAGGCCATGCTGGACGAGGAGCAGGAAAAGAAGCTCAGCCAGCAGTTCGGGCGGCAGTACACGCTTATCACCGCGCCCGACCGGTTGGACAAGGTGGCCGAGGACGTGGCGCTGCACTTCGCCATGCGGGGCTATCGCGGCAAGGCGATGTTCGTCGCCATCGACAAGGCAACCGCCGTCGCCATGCACGACCGGGTCAGGGCCGCAGTCGCCCGCCTGATTGCGCAGGACGAGGAACGGCTGAAGATTGCCCATGAGGCGGAGGGCGCGGCAATAGCCGAGCGGCTGATGTGGCTGCGCGAACTCGACATGGCGGTGGTGGTCAGCCAAGGCCAGAACGAGATCGACGACCTGCGCAAGAAGGGCCTCGACATCCTCCCCCACCGCGAGCGGATGCAGAAGGAGGACTTGGAGGCGAAGTTCAAAGACCCCGACGATCCGCTACGGCTCGTGTTCGTCTGCGCAATGTGGATCACCGGCTTCGACGTGCCCACCATCGGCACCGTCTATCTCGACAAGCCGATGAAGAACCACACGCTGATGCAGACCATCGCTCGCGCCAACCGCCGGGCAGAGGGCAAGACATCGGGCGTCATTGTCGATTATGTCGGCGTGTTCCAGAACCTCCAGAAGGCGCTCGCCATCTATGCGGGCGGCGGGGGCGATGAAACCCCGATCAAGGACAAGGAGGCGCTTGTCGCCAGCCTTGAAGATGCGTTGGGATCGGCGCGAGCCTTCGTCCAGCCACTGGGCATCGACCCGGACGCCATCACGTCGGTACGCGATTTCGACCGGCTTCGGCTCATCAATCAGGCCGTGGAAGTGCTGATCGCGCCAGACGAGCGCCGCCGCGAGTTTCTGCGCCTGACCGCCGCCGTGACCAAGGCATATAAGGCGCTGCTGCCCGATGAACGGGCCGCGCCCTATCTCCGGCCGGTTGCCGTGTTCCACACCCTGTCCGACGCGGTGAAGGCAAAGCTGGGACCAGTCGATATATCCGCCATCTCCGCCCGCATCGCCGAACTGCTCGACGAGAAGCTGGAGGGCGTCGCGATCCTGACGCCCATCGTCGAGGGCGACACTGCCAAGGGACGCGTGGACCTCTCCGGCATAGACTTCGATAAGCTGGCCGATCTCTTCGCCGCCAGCCCGAAAATCACCGCCGAAAAGCTGCGCGACGCGGCAGAAGACAAGGCCCGGAAAATGGCCGAGGCCAATCCCACGCGGCAGCATCTGGTGGAGCGGCTGGAAAAGCTGGTCGCCGATTACAACGCCGGTTCAGTTGATGCCGAGCAATTCTTCGAGGCGCTGAAGGCGTTCATCGGCGAAATGGACGAGGAGGAGCAGCGCGCCGCCCGTGAGGAACTGACGGAAGAGGAGCTGGCGATCTTCGATCTTCTGACCAACCCGGAACCCAAGCTCACCAAGGCCGAGGAGCAGGATGTCAAACGGGTGGCGCGATCTCTGCTGGGAAAGCTGCGCGACCTGACCGGCGCGATAGACTGGGTTCGCGGACAGGAAACGCGGGGCGCGGTCTGGACCGAGATCAGGCAGCGCCTCAACGAACTGCCGGAAAATCCCTATCCGCAAGCATTGTGGGACAGCAAGGTGGAGCAGGTCTGGGATTTCGTATTGCGGCGGTATGCGTGATGTTGAAAAAGTATTAAGTAGTTGAAAATAGTGGCTTAATCTACAAACCCACTTAGGATGATCCTTGTTTCACAAGGTTCATTATCGTGATTAGCGTTCTTTCAGTTGGGCATTCAAATATCGGCTGGGACGAGTTCAGCTACGCCCTCGATCAATTCAACGTCGGCTGTATCATCGACGTGCGATCATCGCCCTGGTCGCGCTGGCAGCACTTCTGCAAAACTGAACTGCGGGGCCGCCTGAACCGGGTTGGGGTGTCCTATGTCCACTTAGGCGACGTTCTGGGCGGAAGGCCGAGAAGCGGACCGACCGATTACGCGACGCGGCGCGGGACCGCCGCCTTCACCACGGGGATCAAGACCGTTCTGGAGATCGCTGCCCGATGCACACCTGCCCTCCTATGTGCGGAGCGTGACCCGCTGCATTGTCACCGCTTCCTGCTGATCTCTCGCCACCTCAACGAGCTTCCCAACGTCGGGGTCTGGCACATACGCCACGACGGCACACTGGAGGGGCACAGCCAGGCCGAGGACCGCCTGCTGGCACTGCACGGTATGTCGGGCGACTTGTTGGCCAGCCGGGAGGAGCAGGTGGCCGAAGCCTACACCCGGCAAGAGCGGAGGTTAGGCTGACCCGCTCGCGACTTCGCAGATCGTGACCCCCGATTTCCGGCACAGCGGCCTTAACGGGAAGTCCCGGAAATGTCGGCCAGACACCCTCTTGGAGACACGCAAAAAATGGTGAAATCAGTGCTTTCTGATCTGATTGCAATTAATTGCAAACCCACCGTCGGAAATTGGGCCGCACCTCCGCCCTCACAGGCGATCTCAGACCCGGTGCGCCGCTTCCTCTCCTCTTCCCTATCCGCTGGCACCCAGCGCGCCTACGCGGCCGATCTGGCGCATTTCCGAGCATCGGGCCGGGACATTCCCTGCTCGCCGCAAAGCATCGCGGACTATCTCGCCTCCCTCGCCGAGACCCATGCTGTCGCCACGATCCAGCGCCGGGTGGCGGCAATTGCAAAGGCGCACCGGGCCTCAGGCTTCGATGATCCCTGCCGATCCGAGATCGTCAGAGCCACGATGCAGGGCATACGGCGGACCAAGGGGACTGCCCAGCGCGAGGCACGGGCGTTGCAGCGCGACGATCTGTTCGCGGTGCTTGAGCGCATGGGCGACCGCCCCATCGATCTGCGGGACAAGGCACTGTTGTTGATCGGGTTCGCCGGAGCGTTCCGTCGCTCCGAACTCGTCGGGTTCGACTGCGGCGATGTCGAACATGTTGGCCGGGGGATCGTGCTGCATCTACGACGGTCCAAGACCGACCAGACCGGCCAAGGTCGCAAGATCGCCATCCCGCATGGGCGCACGCGCTGGTGTCCTGTCCGTCACCTCACAGACTGGCTTGCCCATGCCGGGATTGAGGAGGGGCCGATCTTTCGTAGCATCGATCGGCATGGGCACATCTCTCCTGATCGTCTCTCCGGGGATGCTGTCGCCATGATCGTCAAACGGCGCTTGGAGACAGCAGGCTTCGATCCCGCTGCCTTCTCCGGTCACTCGCTACGCGCCGGGCTTGCGACGAGCGCCGCCATGGCCGGGGCTTCCACCTATAAGATCAGAGCGCAAACCGGCCATAAGAGCGACGCCATGCTTGCTCGCTACATTCGGGACGGCGACATGTTCACCGACAACGCGGCGGGCGTGATCCTCTGATGACCCGCGTCGATCAGCCTTTCGGACGCAGCGCGGCTTCGATCACGCCGTTCAACCAGCGCAGGTCGCTGTCGCTGAGGCTTCCTAACCGACTGACAATATCAGTCAGCGCGGCGCGTTGAAGCTGACCCGCAGGCAAGTTGGGCGTGAACAATTCGGCGGGATCGACCTCAAGCGCATTTGCGATCTGAGAGATAACGGCGAAGCGGGCACCGCTGCTCCCGCCTTCGATCTTGGAAATCATGTCCGTGCTGATGTTGGCGCGCTCGGCTAGCGCCTCCTGGGTCAGCCCAGCGCGCACCCTGTGCGATTTCACCAGTCTGCCGAACCTCGTGCGCAAATCGACCATGCTGCCTCCCGGTGGAGGTCTAGCCGGGAGCCTCAATGCTAATGAGGGAAGGCACTTCTAATATAGCTATAAATAGTAAGTAACCGGCAACTTTCTCGAATTAGCTTACGGATTACAGGCCACCCTGAGAGAACCGTTATGTCCAACCCGCCTGAAGCCCTTGCAATGACCGGTAGCGAAGGATCACCGACCAGCGGCAAGCCGACATGGCTGAAGGTCTTACAGGGTATTGCACTCGCACCGATTATGCTCGGTGGCTTCCTCCTGCTTGGCTATCTGACGACAGGTGGTGAGACCAAGTCCGCGAACCCTCAAGCTGCCTGTCTCGACAGCCGCTACATGTTCGACATTCTGTGGGAGGTGAAACAGTCTCTCCGCGAACCGGACAGCTTCGAGCACATCCGTTCAAGCGCGACGGGCGTTGACGAGAATGGGGTGCAGCGCATCCTCATCGAGTTTCGTGCGCGCAACGGATTTGGAGGGGTGAACATCGGCAAGGCAGTCGCCGACGTGCAGTTCCAAGGATGCAAGCTAGTCAGTTGGCGGCTTATCGACGGTAGGTAGGTAAGTCTCCGCTCTGCCCGCGCCCTACCGCATCCTGAGCATGACGCTGCTACTTGAAATTACCGCGCAGCGACAGCATACAGACAGTCCCTCGGTATGAGGTTCTTCCTGCGGCAATTCGGAATTCCGGAAAAGCTGCTTCGGGGCAACACGATGGACCGACTTCGGATCATCATGATGCCTGCTTGGTTGGTGATCTGCGTGCAAGCGCAAGGCAGCCGAGGGTTGATGGGAGAACCCACGGTATGAAGAAAACCTCGCGTTTTAATCACTACTGTGGCCTCGCCTTGGAATACGGAGCTAATGCGTTCAAACTCGCATATTACGTTCTGAAGTTCCTCGGCGAGGTCACCAACTACCGTGCGCAACCTCTACGACCACCATTTCACGCTTAAGCCCGGCACCCGTGTCTACATCCCCACTGAGATGGGGAGGAAGCGTGGAACGGCAATCAAAGAGGCTATCGAAGGCTTGTGGAAGCCGCCAGCAAACTATTTTCACCTTTTGGGAGGCGGACATGTTGCAGCGGTTAGATCACATCGAAACGCTACTTGGCTCGCTTCGCTGGATTTACAGCGTTTTTTCGACCAGATCACACGAACAAAAATTCATAGGGCGCTCAAGGTCATTGGCTTGCCGCACGAGGATGCGTGGGAGATGGCGTGCGACAGCACGGTAGACAAGAAACCTCCGAGGCGACATTTCAGCCTTCCTTTCGGCTTCGTGCAGTCGCCCATCGTAGCCTCGGTTGTGCTTGCTCAGTCCGCATTAGGAGGTGCCATCAGAAGCGTCCTTGCGGATGGGCTGACTGTCACCGTCTATGTCGATGACATCACCATCTCTGGGCCTTCCGAGGAGCAGGTGCGCGCTGCGGTCGAGCAGCTTGACGCCGGAGCAAAGTTGGCCGGGTTCGCTTTCAACTCCGACAAGACGCAGCCGCCGGCGGGAGGGGTAACGAGTTTCAACATTGCGTTCGGATCGGGCGTGCTGGAAGTGACTGAAGAGCGGATGGTCGAGTTCGAGGCCGCCATCCGCAACGGCAACGAATATCAGGTCGAAGGAATTCTCGGCTATGTTGGCAGCGTAAATCATGGTCAAGCTGACCGACTAGCGGACGCCGAACGTCGAACTAACCTCTGATAACTCTTACTTATCAGAGCCTACAAACCCGCCCGATTAGCCCATTTCGCGAGAACGCGCCCCGCTTACGTCCTGCCCACCTGCTTGTCGGTCTCCCGCTGCGGCTCAAAGGAGACACGTGGGGCCAGATCACGATCGCGCTTTCTGCAGCGCCTTCACGGCCTTTTCGAGTTCGGAGATGCGAGCCTCCATATCAGGATCGTCAGACGCCGCTTTTACAGTCGCGGCCTTGATGGTCTGCACGAATGACAAGCCGGTTTTTTCTTCTGCCTGCAAGCTGGCTTCCAGCCGAAGCAGGACTTCCGCTGTCGTCGATCTGCCATTAGCCTTTGCGATCTGGTCCAGCCGGTCCCGCAGATCGGACCCTTCGGCAAAGCGTAACAGCAGTTGCTTGCCCGTTTGCGGCTTTCGGCGTTCGGCTGTCATCAGGCACCTCATCTAAAGCTATCTCAGAGATATTGCATATATGTTATCTCTGAGATATACGATCTCCATCAGTGTGACAATCGCAATGTGGGATGGAGACCCTATGAAGGCCAAGACACAGATGCTCATCCGCCTTTCCGCTGACTTGAAAGCGCGGTTGAAAGATCGAGCTATCGCAAACAATCGCACCGCCACCGGCGAACTGATTGCCATTCTGGAACGGGCACTCGACGCCGATCCGAAGGAAGTTGCGTGATGGCTCGCTCCAAGCTCACTCATAATCGCGCCGACATTCGGGCGATGTGGGAACTGATGGAGAAGATGGGGCAAGAACCTGTCGCCGTGAAGCTCCACCCGGACGGCACGTTCCGCATCATGACGCGCAGGCATACCGAGGCGAAATACGGGACTACGGCCCACCCGATGGGAAATCCGTGGGATCAGGTGTTTACCCATGCCCCGGTATAAGCGGCCTCCCTATGTCCACGCTTATCTGGACAGGCATGGAAAGCAGCGGATTTACTATAATCGGCCCGGATCGAAGAAGGTCCCGTTGCCAGGTCCGATCTACTCCGAAGCCTTTATGGTGGCGTATCAAAAGGCGGTGGAGGGGGAAGCGCAACAGATCGCACGCGTCGGCACTTCCCGTCTTGTGCCGGGCAGCTTTGGCGATCTTCTGAGGCGCTATTACACTGCCCCCGAGTTCCTGAACTTGGCACCTGCTACTCAACGCAATTATCGGCGGATACTGGAGCGGTTTGCAGAGAAGTGCAGGGATTTACCCGTCGCGGCCCTTAAGCGATCTCACATCAAAACCATGATCGGTCAGATGGAAGATCGACCGCAAGCCGCAAACAGCCTCTTGAAGCGCCTAAAGACACTGCTGAACTTTGCCGCAGACATAGACATGATACAGCACAACCCTTTGTTAGGAATGCGCGGCTTGAAAGTCTCGTCCGAGGGCTTCCACACTTGGACGGAAGAAGAGATCGCCCAATTCGAAGCGTACCACCCGATCGGCACTAAGGCGCGGCTCGCCATGGCGCTCATGCTCTACACGGGGCAGCGTAAATCTGATGCCGTTAAGATGGGCTGGCAGCACGTGAAGGGAGACAGGATCGCCGTCTGCCAAGACAAGACCGGTGCGTTGGTTGATATCCCTATCCACCCAGAGCTGAAAAGGGTTTTGGAGGGGACGCCACGCCAAAACATGACGTTCCTCGTCACGGAGTATGGCAAACCGTTCACCGCCAACGGCTTCGGTAACTGGATGCGGGACAGGTGCGATGAAGCGGGCCTGCCGCAATGTTCATCGCACGGGCTTCGAAAGGCAATGGCAAAACGTCTAGCGGAGGCCGGGTGCTCGGTGAACGAGATTATGTCGATCACGGGCCATGCCACGGAGGGCGAAGTGATCCGCTACACGAAAGAGGCACAGAAAAAAGTGCTCGCCGACCATGCAATGGACGCGCTCCAGCACGACAGGGGGCAGGGCAAATCTGCTAACCCCGTCCGCATGGTTAGCAAATTGAAAGGATAACCCCTTGGAACTCTGTCACTTAAACAAGGGGGTGGAGGCCCGAGCCGGAATCGAACCGGCGTAAACGGATTTGCAGTCCGGTGCGTAACCACTCCGCCATCGGGCCTCGATCGCAGGTCTTGCGTGGTTGGGCGCGGTTAGCCCGAACACGGGCTGGCCGCAAGGGGTTCTTGCACCATGCCCGCTGGCACGCGCCCTTATCCGACAATCACGGGTCGACGAAAACGCCGACGCGCTTCTCCATGCCCGCGCGCACGGCTTCCATCTGGTTCTTCGAATACATCAGTTCGTGCTGGGCAAGCGATTCGGCCATCAGCACTTCATCCACCGTCATGTCCGGCGTGCGGTTCGACAGCGACTTGGCACCGCGCACCGCGTTGGGGCTTTTCAGGGCGATTTCGCGGGCGAGCGTGAGCGCATCGGCCAGAGGATCGAGGCTGACATGGGTGGCGAAGCCGAAGCGCGCCGCTTCCTCGCCCGAAAACTCGCGGTGGGTATAGGTGAGTTCGCGCAGGACATCGTCGCGCACGTTGCCGCGCCACAGGGCATAGCCCGCCATGTCGGGCACCAGCCCCCACTTCACTTCCATCACCGCCAGCCGCGCATCTGGCGCAACGAAGCGGATGCAGGCTCCGCTCGCCACCTGCAACCCGCCACCGAAGCACACGCCATGCACGGCGGCCACAACCGGCATCGGCAGCTTGCGCCAGACCATGGCCGCCTGCTGCGCGCGGTTCGCGTTGCCGTGGGTCCGTTCGGCCAGACCGCCACTGCCGCCCTCTGCGCCCCAGCGATCAGTCCGGTCCATGCTGGCAAGGTCAAGGCCCGCGCAGAACGACCGCCCCGCGCCTGAAAGCACCACCGCGCGCACGCCGCGCTCGTTATGGAGGAAATGGCCCGCAGCAACGATGCCTTCGAACATGGCATCATCCAGCGCGTTCATCTTGTCCGCCCGGTCGAGCAGGACATGGGCGAGATGATCGTCGATGGTGACGGTGACGCGATCGTGGAAGTTTCTGGTGGAGGTTGTCATCCTGGGCATCCGTGGCTGGGGCTTTGGCGCAAGGTTGCCCCAGCCCCCAGCGGCGGTCCAGCGTCGTGATTTGACGGATCGCCGAAATGCATGGCCCTCCGGTGGATCAGCGCCGAAGGGCCATGATGCACGCGTTGCGTTGCGCCTCAGGCAGCCGAGGCGTTGACGCCCATCGATTGCAGGTAGCGCTTGATGTTGCGCGCGGCCTGGCGCAGGCGCTGCTCGTTCTCCACCATGGCGATGCGCACGAAGCCTTCGCCGTCTTCGCCATAGCCGACGCCCGGCGCCACCGCGACTTCGGCATGGGTGAGAAGCTGCTTGGAAAACTCCAGACTGCCCAGATGCATAAGCGCAGGCGGAAGCGGCGCCCAGGCAAACATCGAGGCCCTGGGGCTGGGAATGTCCCAACCTGCGCGGCCGAAGGCTTCGACCATCACGTCGCGGCGCTTCTGATAGAGTTCGCGGTTCTTCTGGACGATGTCCTGCGGACCGTTGAGCGCAGCGCAGGCGGCCGCCTGAATCGGCGTGAACGCACCGTAATCGAGATAGGACTTCACCCGTTTGAGCGCGGCGATCAGGCGCGGGTTGCCCACTGCGAAGCCCACGCGCCAGCCCGCCATCGAAAAGGTCTTGGACATCGAGGTGAACTCGATCGCCACATCCTTGGCGCCGGGCACTTCAAGGATCGACCGGGTCGGGTTGCCGTCGAAATAGAGTTCCGAATAGGCAAGGTCCGACAGGATCCAGACCTTGTTCTCCTTGGCCCAGGCCACAAGCCTTTCATAAAAGGCAAGATCCACCGTCTCGGCCGTGGGGTTGGACGGATAGTTGACAATCAGGATCGAGGGGCGCGGAACCGAATACTTCATCGCCCGGTCAAGCGAATCCCAGTAGCGGTCATCCGGCGTTGTCGGCACCGAGCGGATCGTCGCCCCGGCGATGATGAAGCCGAAGGTATGGATCGGATAGCTGGGATTGGGCGCCAGCACGACATCGCCTGGCGCGGTGATCGCGGTGGCGAGGCTGGCAAGGCCCTCCTTCGATCCCATGGTCATGACCACTTCGGTTTCGGGATCGAGTTCCACATTGAAGCGGCGGGCATAGTAATTGGCCTGCGCCCGGCGCACACCGGGAATGCCTGAAGATGCCGAATAGCCGTGCGCATCGGGCTTTTGCGCCACTTCGCACAGCTTGTCGATCACATGCTGGGGCGGCGGCAGATCGGGATTGCCCATGCCGAGGTCGATGATATCCCTACCGGCGGCGCGCGCGGCGGCCCGCATGCCGTTGACTTCGGCAATGACGTAGGGCGGCAGGCGCTTCATGCGGTAGAATTCTTCGTCCACGGTTGAATACTCGTTGATAAGGCGGGGCACGATTGCCGCGCTGTTCTCGCCCTTACGCCAATTGCACGGCGGTGGGAACCGTGCTTCCATCCCGGTGGTTTGCGGCTTCGACGGCTAACAAGCTGTCATACGCCGTGTATATTGGGGCCATCGATGCCAATGGCGCGACAACAGGGACGATGCATGACGAACAGGACGGCAACGGATGGCGCGGCGGATTCGGTCGTGTTCGAGGATCTGGTGCGTCAACAGGGGGAAGCGATGCGCGCGCTCTTCGCCCCGCTGGTTCCGGGGGCCGAGGCAATCAGCACCGATCCGGCCGAATTGCAGCACTGGGCGATGTCGGCCGCCAAGTTGCAGAAGATGTGGCTGGATTTCAGTGCCGAGCAGGCAGGCCATGTCGAACCCGTGCTCAACCGGCTGGGTGACATCGGCAAGTGGACGCAGACTTTCATCGCCATGGCCGGGCAACTGCCGATCGCTCATGCCGAAACCCAGGCAAAGCTCTGGAACGAAAGCGTGGCGTTGTGGGGCACGGTCATGGGGCAATTCATGAACGGCCTTGGCGCGACCGGCAGCAACGAATCCGCGTCGCCCCCTTCCCTGCCTCGACAGGACCGGCGCTTTGCCGACCCGCGCTGGCAGCAGCAACCCGCCTTTGCCCTGATCCACCAGACCTATCTCCTGCTTGCCGAACGGTTGCAGCAGATGGCGCAGGAAGCCCCCGGCCTTTCGCCGGAGCGCCGGGAGCAACTGGTATTCGCCACGAAAGTGGTGACGGATGCGCTTTCGCCGGCAAACTTTCCCCTCACCAACCCCGTGGTGATCGAACGCACGATGGAAACCCGCGGCGAGAACCTCGTCAAAGGGGTGGAGCACCTGCTCGATGACCTGCGCAAGGGGCAGTTGACCCACACCGATCCCCACGCTTTCGAACTGGGACGCAATATCGCGGTGACGCCGGGCAAAGTGGTGCACGAAACGCCGCTGTTCCAGCTCATCCAGTATTCCCCCGCCACGGACGAGGTTCTGGAAGTGCCGCTGGTGGTCTTCCCGCCGTGGATCAACCGCTTCTACATCCTCGATCTCAACCCTCAGAAAAGCTTCATCCGCTGGGCCGTGGAACAGGGCGTGACGGTGTTCGTCGTTTCATGGAAATCGGCCGATGCCTCCATGGCCGATGTGGTCTGGGACGATTACGTGCGCAGCCAGATCGAGGCGATCGACCATGTGCGCGAAAGGCTCAAGGTGCCTGCGGTCCACACCATCGGCTATTGCGTGGCGGGCACCACGCTTGCCGCCACGCTTGCCGTGCTGGCCCGGCGCGGAGAGGCCGACAAGGCAGCCAGCGCCACGTTCTTCACCGCGCAGGTCGATTTCGAGGACGCGGGCGACCTCAAGAACTTCATCGATGACGGGCACCTCAAGCTGCTCGAAAGCCTTTCGACCGACGGCTACCTTGACGGACGCTACATGGCGGCAACGTTCAACGCGCTGCGCGGCACCGACCTCATCTGGAACTACGTGGTCAACAACTACCTGCTGGGACAGGACTATCCCGCGTTTGACCTGCTGCACTGGAACGGCGACACAACCAATCTGCCCGCCAAATGGCATCAGGCCTATCTGTGCGATCTCTACCGCGACAACCGCATGGTCATTCCCGATGCCCTGGCGGTCGACAATACGCCGATCGATCTGCGCCGCATCGCAACGCCGTGCTACATTCAGGCGGGCCGCGAGGATCATATTGCACCAGCGAACAGCGTGTGGAAGATCACGCGGCACCTTTCCGGCCCGTGGAAATTCGTGCTGGCCGGGTCGGGCCACATCGCGGGCGTCGTCAATCCTCCCTCGTCCGGAAAATACCAGTATTGGCTGAATGACGCCGATCCGGCGTCGCTGGAAGAGTTCGTCGCCGGAGCAAGGGAAATAAAGGGAAGCTGGTGGCCAGACTGGATCGAATGGCTCAGGGCGCTGGCCCCGGCGATGATCCCGGCAAAGGGCAAGCGCATTCCCGGCGGCAAGGGTGACAAGGTGATCGAGGACGCGCCGGGCCGTTACGTCAAGATGCGCTGATCTGCTGCATCTCTTCATCAACGAACGGTTTCGTATTTTGTGCATCGCACAAAAAACATTGACAAACGGCGCCCGATTCCTATTTTGTGCAGTGCAGCAAAGGCGCTTCTGTTGGAGCGCCCAAGCCAGCAGGAGCCGCAATGATGGTCGATGAAGTGAAGGACAGCACGGCGCCAGCCGCCCTCGTGGCGGATGAAACCGCAAAGCTGCCGGATACCCCGGCGATCACGGTTGCGGACGCGCCAGTTGCCGAAGCGGTGACATCCGAAGTGGCCGAAACGGCCACGCCCGATGCCGCAGCGGTGACTGCGCCCGCAAGGAAGCGCAAAGCCAAGCCCGCCCCCGCCGCCGAGGCGGTGGCAAAGCCGGCAAGCGCAAAGACCAAGGCTTCGAAGCCCGCTGCCCCCGTGGCGGCGGCACCGGAGCCTGCGGTGAAGCCCGCCACCAAGCGTCCTTTCACCGCTCCCACTCGCGTGAAGCAAAACAGCGCCGCCCCCAAAGCAACGACGGCGCCCAGAAAGGAACTGTTCGCAATGGCTACCACCACCGAAATGACCGAAAAGATGACCGCCGCCCTCAAGGACGCGCAGGAAAAGGCCAAGGCCGCATTTGGCGATGCCGGCGAGTTCGCCAAGGGCAACGTCGAAGCCGTGGTCGAATCGTCGAAGATCCTCGCCAACGGCCTCCAGGAAATGACCAAGGGCTATGTCGAGGAAGCCAAGTCGGCGATCGAAGCCATGACCGCCGACGTCAAGGAACTGACCACGGTCAAGTCGCCCACCGAGTTCTTCGAGAAGCAGTCGGCCCTGATGCGCAAAAACTTCGACGCTGCGGTTGCCGCCAGCTCGAAGAACAGCGAAGCCATGCTCAAGCTGGTCAACGAAGCGTTCCAGCCAATCTCGACCCGCGTCAGCCTGGCGATGGAAAAGATCAAGAAGGCCGCCTGATTCGCGCGGCCTGAGCCACGAGGGCGCCATGACGGCGCCCGACCGAGCGATACGGAAGAGGGGCCATGCCAATGCGTGTGGCCCCTTTTCCTATGTCAGGGACAATGCCGCGTCGCAGAGCTGCCGCCCATGGCACCATCCTGCCCACGAGTGCCACTTGTGCTGATGGCCCGGCGATGCGATATTGCGGCGATCATGCACAGTCACCGTCACTTCCAGCCCGATCGGAGCCTTTGCGCCCCCTGCGCGCGCAATGCCGCACGCATGCAGGGCACGTTCCGCGCGCAGGATGATGATTCGCGCAGGCCCGGCGGTGACGATCAGGTCGGCATTGCCACCAAGACCCGCGCCAAACCGAAGAAGCCGAGCCAGTTCAAGGTGCTCATGCTGAACGACGACTACACCCCGATGGAGTTCGTGGTGATGGTCCTCAAGCGCTTTTTCGGCATGGACCTTGAACAGGCCACCCGTGTCATGCTTCATGTGCATCAGCGCGGCGTGGGCGTTTGCGGGATCTACCCGTATGAAATCGCCGAAACCAAGGTCAACCAGGTGATGGATTTCGCCCGGCAGAACCAGCACCCGCTGCAATGCACGCTTGAAAAAGCCTGAAGTCCGCGCCCCCCTTGCGGGCGCAGATGCCGCTTTTTCCTTCCCCGCAGCAAAACTTGCGGCTAACCGGTTGATCGATCACCGGTGGTTCATCTGGCCGTTGCCATGGCGGCCGTCGGACTGTCGGCATCGTCGCCGCAGGTTCCGTCACCGCTTCTGAAGATCCTATAACGCCCGCACCGTGAAGTTCTTCACCGCCATCGACCGCTATATCGCAAGGCTCGTGTTCGTGCCGATGGTCTCGGTGTTCGTGCTCGCCGCATCGCTGCTCGTGCTCGACAAGATGCTCAAGCTGTTCGATTTCGTGGCGACCGAAGGCGGGCCGGTCAGCGTGGTGTTCAAGATGCTGGCCAATCTCCTGCCCGAATATGCCAGCCTTGCGATACCGCTGGGGCTGATGCTCGGCATTCTCTTTGCCTTCCGCAAGCTGGCAATGAGTTCGGAGCTTGACGTGATGCGGGCAGTCGGCCTGTCCTATACCCGCCTGCTGCGCGTGCCCTATATCTTCGCAATCGTGCTCGCCGCGCTCAACCTGCTGATCGTCAGCTATCTCCAGCCGCTTTCGCGCTATTATTACGAGCAATTGCAGTTCGAACTGCGATCGGGCGCACTGGGCGCATCGATCAAGGTGGGTGAGTTCAACTCGTTGCAGGACCGCACCGCGCTGCGCGTGGAATCCAGCCGTGACGAAGGGCGGGATCTGCGCGGCATCTTTGCCCGGCTCCAGACCGCAGAAGGGCAGGTCATGGTCATCTCCGCGCGTGAAGGCCGGTTCTTCGCCAACCGCGAAAGCCGCGACACGGTGATCCTGCGGCTGACCGACGGGCAGATCGTGCAGGACGGTCCGGGCATCACCTCGCCGCGCGTGCTTACCTTTGCCAGCCACGATCTGCCGATCGACCTGCCCAAGATCGAACAGTTCCGCCAGCGCGGCGATGCCGACCGCGAATACTTCCTGCCCGAACTGCTCCAGATTGGCTGGAACGAGCGCTATTCCGAGGAAGCGCGCAACCAGTCGAAAGCCAGTTTCAACTACCGCATCGTCGAAGTGGTGATGATGTTCCTGCTGCCCCTGCTGGCCGTGGCACTGGCGGTGCCGCCCAAGCGTTCGACCTCGGCGCTTGGCGTATTCCTTTCGATCGTGCTGGTTGTCGCCTATCACAAGGTCAACCAGTATGGTCAGGACGTGGCCAGTCTTGGCCGGGTTGATCCCGCGCTGGCCTTGTGGGGGCCGTTCGCGATCTTTGCCGCGCTGATCGTGTGGATGTATTGGCGCCTCGCCTATGTGCCGGGCGGCCAGCCGATCGGCGCGCTGGAAACCGCCTTTGCGCGGATATCCAAGGTCCTGCGCAAGCTTTTTGCACGGCGGCGCCTGCCCGGCGAGATCACCGCTCAGGATGCCGAGGACGCAGCCCATGCAGCTTGAGTTCTTCCCCTCGCGCACACTTGCCATCTACATCGGCAAGATGTTCGCGGTGCGCATCGTGGCGGTGCTGCTCATGCTCGTGCTCGTGTTGCAGATGCTCGACCTGCTGAGCGAGAGCGGCAAGGTTCTGGCAGCGCCGGGCAACGGGCAAGGCGAACTCCTCACCTATGTCAGCCTGCGGATGCCCCAGCTCGTCAGCCGGTTCCTGCCCTATTCGGTGCTGCTGGCAACGATCATCACGCTGATGACGCTGAACCAGAACAGCGAGGTCATCGCCATGAAGGCGGCTGGCCTTTCCGCGCATCAGGTGCTGGCCCCGCTGTTCCTCGTTGCGGCGGTCACATCGGCCATCACTTTCGGCTTCAACGAACGCATCGTCACGCGGGCCACGGCAACACTGAAGGCGTGGCAGAACGTGAACTATGGCCCGATCCCCGCCGAAACCGGCACCAAGACCAATGTCTGGTTGCAGGACGGGCCGAACATCCTGTTCGCGCGGACCATTGCCGGAACGGGCGCTGCCATGCACATGGAAGGCGTAAGCTGGTATCGCCGGGATCCGACCGGAATGGTCACGGAAATCGTGATGGCCCCATCGGCGCGCTATGCCAACCCCGGCTGGCTCCTGCGCAATCCCGTGGTCTTCGATGTGCAGAGCGCGCGCAAGACGCCGCTGGGCCGCGATGCGGTTTACGCGAAGGGCGTGGAGCCAGTGCAGGTCACGATCAGCCGGGTCGATCCCGATGCGGAATCACTGCTGCAACTGACCGGTTCGCTTGCGGCCATACGCGAAGCGGGTTTCCGCACCACCGAACTTGATGGAAAGTGGTGGCACAAGCTGTCAGGCCCGCTCTCGGCGCTGCTCATGCCGCTGTTGGGCGCGGTTGCCGCGTTTGGCCTTGCGCGTTCGGGGCACCTGTTCGTGCGCGCGGTCATCGGGATGGCGCTGGGCTTTGCCTATTTCGTGTTCGACAACGCCGCACTCGCCATGGGCAATTTCGGTGCCTATCCGCCGTTCCTTGCGGCTTGGGCGCCGTTCGTCCTGTTCTTCCTGATCGGGGAAACCGTGCTGATCCGCACCGAGGAATAACGCCTCACGAAGGCGTCGCCCGATGTCTCAGCGCGGCAGCATCGTGCTGCGCACCAGCCGCCCCAGCAGCGGGAAAAGCCCTGCATAATTGGCCCGCTCATAGGTAGAACCAAGGCCAAGATGCGCCTTGAGGCGGCGATGCGCCTCGCCCAGCGAGTGATAGGGCATGGATGGCAGCAGGTGGTGCAGCGCGTGATAACGCAGGCCCACCGGCGCCCAGAGCGGCGCCAGCAGGGCGGGCGGCGGCACGTTGACCGAATCAAGATACTGGCCGGTCACGGTCATCGCGTCGCCCTCGTTCTCCCACAGGTGCGCAACCAGCGTGCGGATCTGGTTGAGCAGCGCGGTGAGCGCAACGACGGCCACGGCAATGAGCAGCGGCCGCCACGAATGCGTCGCGCTCCACCACAGCACGAACAGCGCCCACGCCGAAGCCCCCAGTTCCTGCCAGAACACCATCCGGGCAAAATCGCCTTCGGGCGGGCGGCGGCGGAAATCGGGGTTGATCGAAAGCGACGAGGCCCGCTCCCATACCAGCCGGCGCAGAGGCGGAATGATGACGCCCAGCGGCACGAGCAGAGCCGAGCGGATCAGCAGCCCTACCGGCAAAAGCAGCGCCACGAGCGCAAAGACCGGAAGCGACCAAGGCTTCATCAGCGCAAGCGGCAAGTATTCAGGGTCTTCCGCGGTGCCATAGCGGGTGCGGGCATGATGCAGCGTATGCACGCCTTCATACATCAGCGATGGCGTGAGCATGGGAATGCCCACCAGAAGGTTCCAGCCGAAGCGGAAACCGGGAAGCGCATTCTTGTGGATATGGGTCAGCTCATGAATGAACAGGAGCGCGCGGTAGAGCGCCAGCGCCGAAATCACCCCGCAGATCGCCGCCACCAGCGGGCTTTCGGCAAGGATGGCGCCCGCGAGCGCAGCATAGCCGACGAGCGCGGATGCCAGCATGTCGGGCCAGTAGATTTCGGGCCGGGCCGTTGCAATGTCGCGCGTGAGGTCAACGGCGGCACGCAGCATCTCCCGATCATCGGGGGTGCCTGCCAGCCCTCGTGGCAGGGTGGGCGTCGGTTGAGAAGTGCCTGCGGGGTGTTCGAGCGCGTCGGTCGCAATCATGCCACAAAATCCAGTATGACCCATTCATGGCCGGGCTGCCCCGGCTTGTTGACTGCGCGGCGCGCCCCACGCACACGCCTCGCAGCTTGACAATGTGCCGGATGGAACCGCAGTTCCCCCGGCGGACCGACCGCTTACCCGCAAACAAAGGCAAGATCGTGGCCCAAGGCGAACTAATCATCACTCCCGTTTCCGGCAAGGCAGACCAGAAGGCATTCGTCAATCTTGCCTATCGCCTCAATGCCGCCGATCCTGCCTGGGTGCCGCCGCTGCGGATGGAAGCCGAAGAGCTTATCAATCCGGCGAAGAACCCCTTCTTTGCCCATGCCGACGTGCAACTGTTCCTCGCCCGCCGGAATGGCGTGGTGGTGGGGCGTATTTCCGCCCATATCGACCATCTTGCCACGGCGATGGACCCTTCGCAGGGCATGGGGCCGGGCACCGGCAACTGGGGGCTGCTCGAAGCCGAGGATGAAGGCATTGCCCATGCCCTCATCGCGCGGGCCGAACAGTGGCTGCGCGACAAGGGCATGACCCGCGTTCTGGCACCGCTTTCGATGTCGATCTGGGAAGAACCGGGCCAACTGGTCAAGGGCTTCGACCAGCCGCCAACGGTGATGATGGGGCACCAGCCAAAGCGCTATGACGACTATATCAATGCCCTTGGCTACCAGCCCGCCAAGCTGCTGCACACCTACGAGCTGGACATCACGCGCGAGTTTCCGCCGCTGATCCAGCGCATCGTGCAATCGGGCGAGAAGAACGCCAAGATCCGCATCCGCAACGTGGACAAGTCGAAGTTCGAGGCTGAGGCGGCCCTGATCCTCGACATTCTCAACGATGCCTGGTCCGACAACTGGGGTTTCGTGCCGTTCAGCGATGCGGAAATCCTCCACGCCGGCAAGAAGTTCAAGCCGATCGTGCGCGAGGATCTCATCATGATTGCCGAATATGAAGGCGAGCCGGTGGCCTTCATGATGACCCTGCCCGACCTGAACGAGGTTCTCAAGCCGATGGGAGGCAGTCTCTTCCCGTTCAACTGGGCCAAGCTGCTGCTGTGGCTGCGCAAGCCCCGCGTGCGCACCATGCGCGTGCCGCTGATGGGCGTGCGCAAGCGGCTTCAGGCATCGCGCCTAGCCAGCCAGCTGGCCTTCATGATGATCGAATACATCCGGCGCAATTCGGTGCGCGATTATGGCGCCACGCGCGGCGAGATCGGCTGGATCCTTGAGGACAATCAGGGCATGAACGCCATTGCCGAGGCGATCGACAGCCACATCAACAAGACTTACGTGATCTACGAAAGGCACTTGTGACTTGATGCTGGCGTGACCCCGCGCCGCTTCGATCGGCAATCGGCGCGAAGTCCGCTGCAAATGTAAAAAGACCCCCGGCGTTACCGCCGAGGGTCTTTCGGGATCGTATCACCAGCCGCTTGGACGGGAGGGGGGGTCTCGGCGGTGACAATGCGGAAATGCGCGGGCCGCAGGATTGTTCCCGGCGGCACCAAACTTTTTTTGACGATCCCCTTCCGAAAGTAAGCCGATGGCATGTCGCAGGGCAGGGCAGGGCAGGAGTGGGCGGAAAGACGCCGGGAACCGGATGCCTGCTCGCGCGTTAAGCACGGCGACACAGTTCGGGAAGGGTTTGCATGTCTCTGGGTGCCCAAGTCGCCAGCCAACTGCCTTATCTGCGCCGCTATGCCCGCGCCCTGACGGGAAGCCAGTCAACCGGTGATGCCTTTGTCCGGGCTACGCTTGAAGCGGCGCTGGCCGATGCGGACCTGCGCGACACGATCGGCAAAAGCCGCGCCAGTCTCTACCATGTCTTCGACCGCGTCTGGTCGAGCGCGCATCTCGAAACCGCAAACCATGCCGATGGCGAGCCTTCGCTGCACGAGGCCGCGGCGCAGGAGCGCCTTTCCGCAATGACCCCGGCCAACCGTCAGGCGCTGCTGCTGACGACGCTGGAGGATTTCAGCATCGATGAAGCCGCCTTCATCATGGGGCGCGATGGTGCCGAGGTGGAGCAACTGGTGCAGGACGCGATTGGCGAGATCGAGCGCGAATCAGCCACCTCGGTGCTCATCATCGAGGACGAACCGCTGATTTCCATGCAGCTTGAAGATCTTGTCCGGTCGCTGGGCCATGATATCTGCGGCATGGCAGCAACCCGCACGCAGGCGATCGAAATCGTCGAGCGCACCCGGCCGGGCCTGGTGCTGGCAGACATCCAGCTTGCCGATGGCAGTTCGGGGCTGGATGCGGTGGACGATATCCTCAGCATCGGCTCGGTCCCGGTCATCTTCATCACGGCCTACCCGGAACGCCTGCTGACGGGGGATCGCCCTGAGCCGACCTACCTGGTGACAAAGCCGTTTCAGGAGCGCACGGTGCGCGCTGCCATCAGTCAGGCCCTGTTCTTCAGGTCAAGCCAGCCGCTCTGACGATTCCGGCGGCCGCGGCGATCAGCGTCCCGGCCGCTGCCGCATCGCAAAGTCACCGCGGCGGCGCACCGGCACCAGCAGGGTGCAGCGCACGCCGGCCGGTTCGAAGCGCAGGTCCACGGGGCTGCGCAGTTCGTGCGCCACGATCTTTTCGATCAGTTCGGTGCCGAACCCGCGCTTGCGCCGCACATCGTCATCGACCACAGGGCCGCCTTGCTCGGTCCATTCGATCCGCACGAGCCTGTCGTCCACCATCTCCCAGCGGATCGAAACGCGCCCGCTTTCGACACTGAGCGCGCCATATTTGGCTGCGTTCGTCGCCAGCTCGTGCATGGCCAGCCCCAGCGAGAGCGCGTCATTGGGCGCAAGTTCCACATCCGGTCCGCAGATCTCGACATGCCGGTGCAGCCCTTGTGCATAAGGGGTCAGTTCGGCCCGGATGATATTGGCTACCGGCGTTGCCCCCCAGTCAGACTGCGTGAGCAGGTCATGCGTGGCCGAAAGCGCACGGATCCGCCCTTCCAGACTATCGGCAAAATCGGCCAGCCCGGTCGCCCGTCGGCGCGTCATGGCAATGATCGAAAGCACGTTGGCGAGCGTATTCTTCACACGGTGGTTGAGTTCGCGCGTCAGCGAATTGCGGATGGAGGATTGCTGTTCGAACCAGGCAAGCGCGATCCTGTCCTCGACCGCCTGCTGGGTCAGGAGCCGGGCCAGCAGCAATAGCAGCGTTGCCGCCAGAAGGCCGAACATGAGCGTCAGGGCCGACATGGCCGAAAGCGGCGGAAAGGCCGGGGCCTCGATCTCGACCACGAAATCGTGCCCCGCCAGATCGAGCGGACGCCGCACCACGCGCCCCGAAATCTCTTCGGGCGCAATCGCCGCAAGCGGCTGTGCGGCCCGATCATCGCCATCGAACAGGCGGACGCCCGCGCCCTGAAGCTGGTCCCTGCCGATGGCCGATTCGAGAAAGCTCTGGCCGTTGAAGGGGGAATAGACAAAGCCCCGCAGCCTGCGCCCGCCGGCATCCGGCTGGAGCGTGAAGACGGGCATATAGACGAGAAAGCCCGGCGCCTCGCCATCGCCTTCCTGCTGGAGAACGACCTTGCCCGTCGCGGTAGGCTGGCCGGTCTGCTCTGCCCGGTTCATCGCCTGCCTGCGCACGGGATCGGAATACATGTCGAAGCCGATGGCCCGCCGGTTGCGTTCGCTGTCGGGTTCGAGAAACATGACCGGAACGACGGTCGGCCTTGCGGTTCCGGGCAGGGAGCGCACCGCAAAATCGGCTGCCCCGCCCTTGCGCATGACGGCCTCGACAGTGGGAATGTCGGCGCGGTTGATCCGCAAGGCCCAGCCAATGCCGTCAGACCCGGCAAGGCGGCCATCGAGTTGCAACTGGCGCACGAACGTGCGGAACAGGGGCGCCTCGACCAGCTTCTGCGTGGCGAAAAGCGCCGCGCTCGACCGCAGATAGGCCGAATTGGCGTTGAACCGCCGCTCCAGCCCGGCAGCGACGGCCTGCGCTGTCTGGGCAACCTGCGCTGTCTGCCGCTGCGCCTCGGCCCGCTCGATGGCAAAGACGCTGAGCAGGGTGATCGTCATGGTCAGCACGAAGATGCCGATCGGCACCGCCCGCGGAAACCGCTCATACCATCGCGGGGCGAGCTTCTTCTGGGCGAGAAGCTTCTCCATTGCGCCTGCCGATGTCCTTTCCTTCACCCGATCTGCCGACTTGGCCGAATGCGCGCAACGAAGGCAAACGAAATGCGCCCCGCTCTGCTGCAAACCGGGAACCGACGGGCCACAATATCGTTCCATAACCGAAGTCTGCTGTCGGCATCGGTCAGCCTCGGATGCTGGCGGAGAAGACGGGCGGATGCCATTGTGCCTTTCCGTGCCGCCCCTGCGGCAGCCCATTTTTGAGTATCTGTGCCCGGAGGGAGCAGCGTTGTCACAGCGCATGACGAAGGACCAGCCGATGAAGCCCGCCCAGCCGCGGCGCAAGAGCGCCCGGACACAGACCCCCGCGTGGGCCGACGGGTTGAAACGGCTCTATGATTCCGTGCTGGACGAGCCTTTGCCCGACACTTTCGCACAGCTCCTCGAAAAGCTGGACGATCCGGCCAATGGCTGAATCCGACATCGCAGCACCGCCCCGCCCCGCCATCGATCCGGCGGCGTTCAAGCGGGAACTGACGGGCGTGATCCCGCATCTGCGCGCCTTTGCGCGGGGGCTTTGCGGCCGCGCCGACCTTGCCGATGATCTGGTGCAGGAAGCCCTGCTCAAGGCCTGGTCCGCGCAGGCCCGGTTCGAACCGGGCACCTCGATGCGCGCCTGGACCTTCGTCATCCTGCGCAATGCCTACCTTACCGACATGCGCCGCAACCGCTTCCGTGCCGATTATGACGAAGGCGTGGCCGAACGCACGCTTGTGGCCCCGGCATCGCAGGAAGATCCGATGCACCTGTCGGACCTGCACCGGGCACTGCTGACCCTGCCACCGGAACGGCGCGAGGCCCTGCTGCTCGTGGGCGCGGGCGGCTTCAGCTATGAGGAGGCGGCCCAGATCTGCGGCTGCGCGGTGGGAACGATCAAGAGCCGCGTCGGCCGTGCCCGCGCCGCGCTCAGCCAGATGATCGAGGACGGGCAGATTCCGCGCCGCAGCACGGACGATGCGGTCGCCCATGCTGCGATCATGGGCGAACTTGAAGAAACCGTTCAGTCCGGCACGTTCGACTGAAGCTCCCCCGCATGGCGGGGGAGCGAGCCTCATCAGGCAGGGTAGGTCCAGTTGCCCTCGCGGGCCAGATTGGCCGCCGCGAAATCCCAGTTGAGGTGCCGATCGATCACGGCCTTGAGATAGTCGGGCCGCAGGTTTCGGTGATCGAGGTAATAGGCGTGCTCCCACAGGTCGATCACCAGCAGCGGCTTGGCCGCGTCGATGGCGAAGGTCTGCGCATCATGCGTCTGTTCGACGGCAAGCCTGCCATCGCGCTGCACCAGCCAGACCCATCCCGAAGCAAAGTGCGCGGCGCCCTGTCCGGCAAGTTCTTCCTTCAGTGCGGCAAACGAGCCGAATGCCGCATCGATCGCCCCAGCAAGAGACCCGGCAGGCACGCTGCCTGAGGGGCAAAGGCTGTTCCAGTAGAAGGCGTGGTTCCAGCTCTGCGCGGCATTGTTGAAC
This sequence comes from Novosphingobium meiothermophilum, assembly GCF_003171715.1. Classification (GTDB taxonomy): domain Bacteria; phylum Pseudomonadota; class Alphaproteobacteria; order Sphingomonadales; family Sphingomonadaceae; genus Novosphingobium; species Novosphingobium meiothermophilum. The sequence continues at coordinate 30,693 of NZ_QGHL01000013.1, forward strand.
AGCGCCTTGTCACCACGGTCCTGCGCGGCAGAAATGATCGCCTCAAGCCGCGCATCGGCCAGATCGGTGCCTTCGACCGCCGCATTGGTCTTGTCGACATAGGCCCGATGATGCTTGCCGTGGTGCGTCTGCATCGTGGCCGTGGAAATGGCCGGGGCGAGTGCGTCCTCGGCATAGGGCAGCGGTGGCAGGATGATGGACATTGCGTGTTTTCCTGATTGAAGGGACATGTGCCCGATCAACGCGGGAAAAGGGGTTTGGTTGCCTTGGCAAAGGCTCAAACCGGGTTTCAGGGGCGTGTTATTCCTGCAAGGGCAGTTGCGCCTGATGCATGTCGGCCGCCGTCTGCGCCCGGTCGACAGCGGCCGTGACGGCAACATCCATGGTCACATTGCCCAGCGTACGCATGAGATCAGGCAGAACTTCGACCGCCACCAGCAGGGCCAGCGGTTCCACCGGAATCCCCATGGCAATGGCGATCGGCCCCACCGAGGCAACGAAGCTGATCGAACCGGGCAGGCTGACCGAACTGAGCGACACGAGGATGGCCACGGTAAATCCGGCCATCATCGCCATGGGCGTCAATTCCACGCCGTATAGGTGCGCCACATAGACCGCCACGGCCAGATTCATCGCCGGGCTGGTGGCGCGAAACAGCGCAACCGCCAGCGGCATGACGAACTCGGACGTCGTCTCGCGCACGCCCAGATTGCGGCAGGCGCCAAGCATGGCAGGCAGCGATGCCAGCGAAGACTGCGTTGACAGGGCAAAGGTCTGAACCGGCACCATGGCCCGCGCGAACCCGCCCAGTGGCTTGCGGGCGAGAACCACCGCCAGAACGTAACCGGCGATGACCACGCCCGATCCTGCCAGCGCCACGATCAGGATATAGTGCGCCAGCGCGCCGATCACGGCTGTCCCGCTCTTTGCCGCCACCGAAAGGCTGAGCGCGAAGACACCAAGCGGGGCAAGCGCCAGAACCCAGCCGATCACCACCAGCATGGCCGAGGCAATAGCGGCAAAGAACGCGCTCATCACTTCGCGCTGCGGTGGAGCAATGCGCGTGACGGCAAGCGCGAAGACGGCCATGAACAGGATCAGTGGCAGCATCCGGTCATTGGCGGCAGCATCCAGAACGTTGGTGGGCACGATCGATCGCAGGAAATCGGCGATCCCCGGCACGGGGCCTGCCTGCTTGCCCGAAAGGGTCTGGCGCAGCGCCTCGGCCGCATCGCCGGGTATCGGCAGCAGCGCGATGAGCGCGGGCGTCAGCACGAGCGACATGGCCGCGCTGAACGCCAGAACCATCAGGAACAGCCCCAGACTGCGCCGTGCCAGCGCACCCGCACTGGCCGTGGCGACGGTCTGCGTTACGCCGGTGAAGAGCAGCGCCGCCACCAGCGGAACGATGGTGGCCTGCAAGGCCCTGAGCCACATTTCGCCAACCGGCTGCACCCAGATTTCCACGAGCGGCAGGGCCTGCGGCGCGGCAAAGGCCACGCCTGCCCCTGCCGCCAGACCGCCCAGCAGACCCAGAAATGTCCACGCGGCGGGCACCTGGGCAATGGGCGGCAAAGTCATTGAGGGTGCCGCTGGCGACACGGTGGACGAATTTTCGCTGGTCGGTAAGGTCATCTTGAGATGACATTAGCTATGTCGCACGGCATGGCAACGTGCGCCCTCTGACAGGAGGCGCAAGCAAGCAAGGGAAGAGCCGTTCGATGGCACGCAAGTTCTTCGGCACCGATGGCATCCGGGGCCGGACCAATGCCGGGGTGATGACCGCCGCCACGGCCATGAAAGTGGGGCAGGCAGCGGGCACCTATTTCCAGCGCGGCGATCATCGCCACCGCGTGGTTATCGGCAAGGACACGCGCCTTTCGGGCTACATGATGGAAAGCGCGATGGTGGCGGGCTTCACCTCGGTGGGGATGGACGTGGTCCTCCTCGGCCCGATGCCGACACCGGCGGTAGCCATGCTCACGCGCTCGATGCGGGCCGATCTCGGCGTGATGATCTCGGCCAGCCACAACCCGTTCGAGGACAATGGCATCAAGCTGTTCGGCCCTGATGGCTACAAGCTTTCCGACGAGGCCGAATTCGCGATCGAGGCCATGCTGTCGCAGGAACTGCCGCTCGCCGATGCCTCGCAGGTGGGCCGCGCCCGCCGGATCGAGGATGCGCGCGGCCGCTATATCCACGCGGTCAAGGGCAGCCTGCCCGACAATGTGCGCCTCGATGGTCTGAGGATCGTGCTCGATTGCGCCAATGGCGCGGCCTATCACGTCACGCCTTCGGCGCTGTGGGAACTGGGCGCAGAAGTCATTGCCATCGGCGTGGAGCCAAACGGCAAGAACATCAACCTCAATGTCGGATCCACCCACCTTGATGCGATCAAGGCGAAGGTCCGCGAAACGCGCGCCGATATCGGCATTGCGCTTGATGGCGATGCCGACCGGCTGATCGTGGTCGACGAGAAGAGCCAGACCGTGGATGGCGACCAGATCATGGCGCTGATCGGCACGCAGCTGGCGGCGCGCGGCCAGTTGCGCGGCGGGGGCGTGGTGGCCACCGTCATGTCGAACCTTGGGCTTGAACGGTATCTCAATGCCCATGGGCTGACTCTCGAACGCACGGCCGTGGGCGATCGTTATGTGCTTGAACGCATGAAAGCGGGGGGCTTCAACGTGGGTGGCGAACAGTCCGGCCACATGATCCTGACCGACCACGCAACCACCGGCGATGGCACCGTGGCTGCGCTGCAGGTGCTTTCCGCGCTGGTATCGAGCGGCAAGCCCGCGAGCGAACTGCTCCACCAGTTCGATCCGGTCCCCCAGCTCCTGAAGAACGTGCGCTTTGCGGGCGGCAAGCCGCTTGAGGACAGCCGCGTGCAGGAAACCATCGCCGAAGCCGAGGCCCGGCTTGCGGGCAAGGGCCGGCTGGTGATCCGGCCATCGGGGACCGAACCGGTCATCCGTGTCATGGCCGAAGGCGACGATGCCGCCGAAATCGAAGCGGTCGTCGAACAGATCTGCGCCGCCGTGCGCAAGGCTGCCTGATGCTGGAGATGCGCCCCGATTGCGAGCGGTGCGGCGCCGATCTTCCCGCCGAGGCTCCCGGTGCGTTCATCTGTTCGCTGGAGTGCACCTTCTGCGCGCAATGTGCGGAAGAACTCGATGACCGCTGCCCCGGCTGCGGCGGCGAACTGATGGACCGGCCCACCCGCGCCAGAGCGCTCCACGCGAAGTATCCCCCCGCCACCCGGCGCAAGTTCAGGAGCTGACATGCAACCCGTTCGCGTGCTTTCGATTGCCGGTTCCGATTCGGGCGGCGGCGCGGGGATTCAGGCCGACATCAAGACCATCACCATGCTTGGCGGCTATGCCATGACCGCGATCTGCGCCCTGACCGCGCAGGACACCACCGGCGTCCACGCGGCAACGCCTGTCGATCCGGCGATGGTTGCCGCGCAGATCGATGCCTGCGCAAACGACATCGGCGTCGATGCCGTGAAGATCGGAATGCTCGGCTCGCCGGAGATTGCCGCTGTCGTTGCCGACCGGCTGGAGCGCCTTGCCGTGCCGATCGTGTTCGATCCGGTGATGGTCGCCACCAGCGGCGCCGTTCTGGCCGATGCCGCAACCATCGCGGGGTTCGAGCGGCTGATGGCCATTGCCACGCTGACCACGCCCAATGTGCCGGAACTGGCGGCGCTGGGCGGCGATGCGGCCCTGCGCGCACGCGGCATCGCCTATATCGCCAAGGGCGGCGATGCCGAAGGCGATGAGGTGACGGACCGGCTGGTCGTGCCCGGAAAGGCCGACAGGGTGTGGACCGCCCCGCGCATTGTCACGCGCCATGCCCATGGCACCGGGTGCACGATGTCGAGCGCGATCGCCACTTTCCTTGCCAGCGGTGCATCGCTGGAAGACGCGGTCGAGGACGCGCGCGATTTCGTCCGCGCGGCAATGATGGCCGCCCCCGGTTTCGGCGCCGGGAACGGGCCGCTGGGCCATCAGGCGGTGCGCTGAACGCGCACCGTCCTTTCAGCCGCCCCTTTCATCCGCCGAACCCCGTTCAGCAATCGAGATCGTAGAACCGCACGATGTGCTGCCATGCCTCCTCGGCGGTTTCGACCGGGGTGAACAGGTCAAGATCTGCGTGATTGATAACGCCCTCGTCCGCCAGGGCCTCGAAATTGACGATCCGGTTCCAGAAGTCCTTGCCGAACAGCAGGATGGGGATCGGCTGCATCTTGCCGGTCTGGATCAGCGTGAGCAGCTCGAAGAACTCGTCGAGCGTGCCGAAACCGCCCGGAAACACCGCCACCGCGCGCGCGCGGATCAGGAAGTGCATCTTGCGCAGCGCAAAGTAATGGAACTGGAACGAAAGGTGCGGCGTGACAAAGGCGTTGGGCGCCTGTTCATGCGGGAGGACGATATTGAGACCAACCGATTCGGCGCCCGCCTCGTGCGCGCCGCGATTGGCAGCCTCCATGATCGACGGCCCGCCGCCGGAGCAGACGACGAACTGGCGCTTGCCGTCCTCGACGGGGGCGCACTTGCTGGCGATATAGGCCAGCCTGCGCGCCTGCTCCACATAGCTCGCCTTGGCGGCAAGCCGTTCGGCGATGGCGCGGCGCTCCGGCGTATCGGCGGCGGCCACAAGGGCCGCTGCCTGATCGGGCGCGGGAATGCGCGCGGAACCATAGATGACAAGGGTTGATCCCACCCCGGCCTCTTCCAGCAGCATTTCGGGCTTGAGCAGTTCAAGCTGGAAGCGCACCGGGCGAAGTTCCTCGCGCAGGAGGAAATCAATGTCGCGGAACGCAAGGCGATAGGCCGGATGCTGCTGCTGGGGTGTGGCCTGGGAGTGGCTCTCGACAAAACCGGCTTCCTGCTCGGCCTTGTAGAACTTGCGGCTGGTCAGCTCGTGCTGCCTCTTTTCTTCTTCTGTCATGCCGCACTAAGTCGGGCCGCAAAAGCCAAAGCGCAAGAGGCACTTGCACCCACAACGAACCGGAAAATCAGGGAGAAGGTGGATGCCCCGCGAGGATTATAATCCACGTCCACGCTCACCCGTGACCTTCTCATAACATGCTAACAACACTGTATTTATCTAGATTTCTTGTCCGCCAAGCCCCATTGACTCCCGCCAGCATCCACCCCAAAGTGTGGGAACAAACGTGGGAACAAGATGCATATGGGCAAGCTGACGGCGATCAAGGTTAAGAACGCCAAGCCGGGACGACACGCGGACGGCGATGGCCTCTTTCTTTACGTCAAGGAGTCGGGCGCGCGCACGTTCGTGCTCAGGGTTCAGTATCAGGGCAAGCGGCGCGACATTGGACTCGGGACAGCAGACGTTGACAGCTCTGGCCGCGATGCATTCGGCGCTCACAATCCGTTGGATGCCACGTCTCTTATGCTCCGCAAATCGCTCACACTGGCGGAAGCACGCGAAAAAGCTGCCGCCCTGCGTAAGCTGGCCAAAGCTGGGGCCGACCCCGTTGCGGAACGAGACAAGGAACGACGGGTGATCCCCACGTTTGCCGAGGCGGTGACCTCGGCACACAAGGCGCTGGCCCCCGGTTTAGCGGAAAAGAACGCCAAGGCTTTCCTCGCCTCACTTCAAGAACATGCAAACCCCAAGCTCGGCAAGTTGACGGTCGACGCCATTGGTGCCCCCGAGATCCTCTTGGCGCTGGCGCCAATCTGGACCGACAAGCCGGTCATGGCCAAGAAGGTGCGCGCGCGTATTGTTCAGGTTCTGGCCTTCGCTAAAGCGCAAGGCTGGCGCACGGAGGCCCTTCCAGATGCCCGCGAAATGAAGTCCGGCCTGTCACGCCAAGCCCGCGGCGGAAACTTTGCCGCAATGCCGTTTGCAGAAGTGCCCGAATTTTTTGCGGATCAGTTGGGCAAGGGGCAGTCGGCCAGCCGCAACGCCATGATGTTCGCCATCCTGACGGCAGCGCGCTCTGGCGAGGTGCGACAGGCTAGGTGGGAGCAAATCGACCTTGAGGCGCGCACGTGGTCGCGCCCCGCCGACATGATGAAGATGAAGGACGCGCATGTCGTCACCCTGAGCAACGCAGCGATTGCCTTGCTGGAGCGACTTGCGCCTGAAGACGCACGTAAAGGCCTTGTGTTTCCGGGCACGAAAGGTGGCCCTCTCTCGGATATGTCGCTGACCAAGATCATGCGTCTCGCCCACCGCACTGAGACGGTGCATGGCTTCCGCTCCGCGTTTCGCGTCTGGGCTGCCGAGAAAATGCCCACCATTCCGGCGATGGTGTCGGAAATGGCACTGGCCCACCGGGTGGGAACATCGACCGAGCAAGCCTATCTACGCACGGACCTGCGCGACATGCGCCGCACACTCATGGATGCATGGGGGATGTTTGTCTCGCCGCTACTGTCTGGCGCAAGCGCCGAAAACAATGTGGTATCGCTCATGGCATCGCAAGCATGACGACCATGCGCGTTGGCGTACTCGGTGGCTGGTATAAAAGGACCCGTAGAGGTGCGCTGACGCGGGAAGAGCGCGACTTGCTCCCCAACGCTGCCGAAAAGCTCGCCGCGAAACTTGGGCTTCCGGCCCCGAACAGGCCGATCCCCATTGCTGTAGGTATCGGGGAACCGCTCACCAGGCTGCAAAAGGAGAGGCTGCGTAGAAGACTTTGGGCGATCCCAGCCGTGCGATCACTGGCCATTGGCAAGCGCAAGCTACTGCTGAAAGTGATCGCAGATGCGCTTCAATGGTGGTGGTGTGAAGCCAAGCCCATGTGGTCGTGGGCTGAAGTGCCCCGACACGTGCAACTGCTCGGGCGCAAGCCAAATGTCGGGGATCGCCGGTTCCTGATAGCCTGTGTCGATGCGTGGAAGCTAGTTGCGGGGAAGTGCCAAGCGCCAAGTGCTGCCGAGATTGAAGGGCGCGCACGTTCGGGAGGTGTGACGAGCGCGAAGCCGTATTTGAATATCACGGCTAACATTGCTGACACGGCATGGCGCGCGTGCGGCCATGCGGTGCCGCACTCAAAATGGGCTGGCTTGTGCGACAACGTTCGGAGCGATCTCGCGCTCAGGGCCAAAGCCAAAAACAATTCACCGAATTAAGGACTAAATCCGCGCGACTTCCGCTGCTGTAGCTGGACTGCCGACCCGGAATATCAGGACTGCATGGGCAGTCCGTCCGGGCCGGAGTCACTGAAATGACGCTGCCTGACACTTCCACCGCGCAGGAGCCCACCGGGCTCTTCGACCTTGCCGACCTCACTGCCGAAATCAGGATGGGGCATAGCTGGATTTATTCCGAAATGAAGGCGGGCCGGTTCCCTCGCCCCGTCAAGCTGGGGCGCGCTTCACGCTGGCGGCGTTCCGACATCGCCGCATGGCTCGCGAATGCTGCCAACGATAACACCGGCGGGGAGGCGTAACCCATGGTCAAGAACCTCGCGCCGTCAGCCGCCTTTAAGAAGGCCTATGAGGACCGGAAGGCACACCCCCTGCAGCTTCCGGGAAACCCCTACAAGCTCGCCGACGCAAGGCGAGCGCTTACCCCCACGCTCCGAACCGCACGTGCTGTACTCGACTACGAACGGCATCCGGTGAAGGGAGGGGGCGACGACTACCTCGGGGGCTGCTTCGCGCATGAGCGTCGAGCTTGGACGGCAAATGTGTTTCGCCGGTGGATCCCCTTTGTGCTCGGGTACGAAGCTGTGCCCGGCCTTGAGGTGATGGCGCGCCCCGACCTGCTGAAGCGTTTTTCCGACGCTGTGCTGCAAGACATCCTCCCTGCCGCCACGGTGGGGCTGGCACTCCCCAAGGGCGTGCCGATGATGGTTTGTCTTGTCGAAGTGCTGGAATACACGCTGCGCCTGATCGACGAGACGCTTGCCGCCTGCGAGGTGGTCCATGCCTGACCCGATCAACGTGCCGGTGGCTTTTGCCACCGGCCAGCTTGCCGCCGAATATGTCCTGCACGACATGGCCCTGTGCCCGGTCGCCGCGGGCAGCAAAGGCCCCCGGTCGCGCGGCTGGAACGAACGTGCCAACGCGATCACCGATCCGGATACGGCGGCAAAGCTGAAGGAGGGCGTGGGGCTGCTCCACGCCTACTCCGGCACAATGGCACTGGACATCGACAATGACGCGGAGGCAGCGGCATGGCTGCTGGCACGGGGGATCAACCTTGGCCAACTGTTCGCCGCGCCCGGTGCGGTGGCGATCAACTCGGGGCGCTCGGGCAAGGGCAAGCTGCTTTACCGTCTGCCGCCGGGCAGCGCGCCAGTGGAAACCGTGAAGATCAACGGCCCGAACGGCATGGTGCTGGAATTTCGTTGCGCCACGCGTGACGGCAAGAGCGATCAGGACGTGTTGCCGCCTTCGATCCACCCCCGCACCGGGCAGCCCTACCAGTGGGACGGAGCTGGGGACTGGCGCAACATCCCGCTGATTCCCGACGCGCTGCTTGGCTGCTGGCAGGGGGAACTGGCGATCCGGCGGACGCCCGCGAACGATACCGGCCTCGTCTCGGTCATGACCGACTTTCCGCCTTCCGACGCGGAACAGGTTGCCGACCGCTGCGCGATCATCGGCGCGATGCGCGATTCCAAGGGCCAGAATCAGGGCGAGGAGGAATGGCGGGCATGCCTCGGGGTGCTTCGCCATACGGTTCAGGGCGAGGCGCTGTGCCACGAATGGTCCAAGGGGCACCCGGACTATTCCCGCGCCGAAACCCAAGCGAAGCTGGACCGGCTCAGAGCGTATGGCCCCACGCTTTGCAAAACCCTTGGGACGTGCAAGCCGCAGGTCTGCGCGGCTTGTCCCTTCCGTGGCTTCACCAAGTCGCCGATCACCCTCGGGACGCTTCGTTTCAACACGGGTGACGCAGGGAGTGAATCCGCAGGGGGTGGCTGGCCTGTCCCTTCACCGATCGGGCGCGCACCGCTGCCGGTCCTGCCGTGGGAGGCACGGTTCCTGCCTGCCGTGTTGGCCGACATGGTTGTTAGCTATGCCGACTCCATCCCCATGAGCCGCGAATTCGTCGCCTCCAACGTGCTGGCCGCGTGCGGATCGCTGCTCAGCGGCAAGGTGCAACTGGCGCTCAAGCAACACGGGCCTTGGTTCGAGACGCCGAATAGCTGGGCGCTCAACATCGCCCCGGTTTCCTCGCACAAGACGCCTGGCCTTGCTCCCGCGCGGGAGGCGCTGAACCGGGTGGAGGAACGGTATCGGCAGGAACATCAGGTCGGGCTGGCCGGGTATCAGGCTAACAAGATCGTGTATGATGTGCAGGTGAAGGCGGCGAAGGCAGCGGCGGTCAAGGGCAAGCCCCCGGCGCAGGTGCCGCCGGAACCTGTCGCACCGCCGCTGCGCCGGGCCGTCACCAACAACGCGACGCCCGAAGCGCTCAGTGCCCTGACCGAAGGCGGCCCGGTGGTGGTGCTGGACGATGAAGCCTCCGGCCTGTTCGCGCAGATGGCGGACCCGAAAAATCAGCCCGGCAAAGCGTTCTACCTCGCCGCGCATACCGGCAGTGGCAGCTTCCAAACGGACCGCATCGGGCGTGGCGCGGTTTACATCCCCCGGCTTTGCGTGTCGGTTATCGGCAACATCCAGCCGGAACCGCTGCTTCGCATCCTGCTCGGCGCGGCACGTGAAGGTAGGCAGGCCGATGGCTTTGTGCAGCGGTTCGGTCTGATGACCATGCCCGACCCGGTGGCGCATACGCATCTGGTCGATATGCTTTACGACATCGGCAAGTGGGCCGCAGGGCAGGACGCCATCGCGGGGCTTGTGGATTACGACCCGGTTGCCCACGGCGCGGTCGCTTCGATGCTCGGCACCACGCTGCCGCATTTCCGGCTGTCCGATGCGGCCATGGCGCTCTGGCAGGGGGAGTATGCCAAGCAACTGGCTGAGGCCCGCAACACCGAGTTGATGGAGGCCTATCGCCAGCATGTGATGAAGCAGCCCAAGGTTATCGCCACGGTGGCGCTGGTCATCCACGCTGTGGAAGGGTGCCAGGGCGATGTTTCTGGCCCCGTGATGGAACGGGCCATCGCCGCTTCGCGGTTCTATCTCTCCCACGCCAAGCGGGTCTATCACATGTCGGCCCATGACGTTTACGCCGAACCGGCTCGCCAGATCGCGGCACGCATGTCGCGTGGCGAAGTCACCGGGGAATTCACCTCTCGCGAGGCTCAGCGCAGGGGATGGGCTGGCTGCGATACGCCCGAGAGCGTGGCGAACGTGCTGGCCGTGCTGGAAGATGCCGATTGGGTTCGTCCGGTTGTGGTCCAACCTTCAGCGGCAGGGGGGCGGCCCTCCAAGCGGTGGCAGGTCAGCCCGCTGGCACAGGGCAGCAAGTGGTGATGCCAGCAAGTTCTGTCGGTTTTGTCAGGGTGTTCTATATGTGTTTTCTACACATCTGGATCGCCTCCACATAACACCCCCTGCGCCCAATACAGGTGACAAAACCGACAGAACCACCTTGCGTTTGCCTCCCTCTTGCGTACGTTGGGATCGTAGGCCAAACGAACCATCGGCGGCGAAATCGCTCAATGGCGGGGTTGATCCGGAAAAGGGGGGAATATGACCAACAAGTTGAAAAAACCGACTGCTATGTTGCTGATGGCTTCAATATCTGCGCTTTCTGCTTGCGCTACGGTTAGGCAAGTCGATTTAGATAGCTGGAAAGGTGTTCCCGTCGAGGCCCTAGATACTCACTCTCTTTTTATCACTATGAAGTTGGTAAAGACTCTGACTGATGGCGGCGTTGAAATTAGAAATTATATAAATTCAGGAGATTATGCTAGCTGCTACGGGAGCGGAAATGCATATGGCGGTGGCGGATATGTCAACGCATCAGCGTTCTCGCGGTGCAGCTCCGGAACCATAAGCTGTAACAACATATTCTACATTAAGGACGGAAAAGTCCTTGAGTATGCGCCTACCGGAAGCTGTTATACGGATAAGACCGTCCAGCCGGAATCTAGATACCTCCTACTGAAAAGAGGTCTTGGACAATGAGCAGAACAAGGCCGGCACGTGTTCAGCGGCTGAGGTGTTCTGTCGTCAACGCTCGCTTGTGGGTGAGGGTATTACGATATTTACGCTGAACTTGGCCTGTTGCTGCGTCTCCGGTTCGGCGTAGAGGCCCTGCAACTTCGCTGCTGCCTCCACCCCCCGATGAAGTTGGCCGCTAACCGCCGCCAGTGCCGAGTGCAGGTTATCGGTTGCAGCTGCGTCCGCAGCACCTTCCAGTCGATCCAACGACCTGCCCAGCCGATCCAGCAAGCCGGTCAGCGTCAACACCTCCGCTGCGCTTGGCATTTCACCCGTCAGAATCGCTTTGGCCCGCTGAACCGGCGCACGGCTTTCACGGATGGGTTCCACCACCTTCGCTGCTGCCTTCAGCTTGGGGGCGAGGCAATTGGCCCGGTGCCGCCCGAGGGCGGACTTGCTAACGCCGAAATGCGCCGAGGTGGGAATGAGTGTGCCGCCAGCCGATAATGCCGCGTCAATCGCGGTCAGGTCAGAGCGTTGGCAGATACTGCAAGCAGGTGTGGCCATGGTATTATAATACCATCTGTTGTCGCATCATGCCAGCTTCCCAGCTTTCCCAAGTAGGGCTTGCGGTGAACGGGAAAGGCAAGAGACCACCCGGGGGTGTAAGGGCTGTGGTCCCACCCGGTGGGGGTGGGAGTCTTTTGCCATTGGGTCTGGCTATCCCGAGTCATCTGACGCCATTTCAGAGCGAATCAGTCCTCTGCGTGCGCTTCACACCTAAGGGAGAGGCAGCGGGCGCAGCCATGTAGCAAAACCGCAACGTGGGAACGAATGTGGGAACACATCTCACCGGCCACCTAGAAAGTAGATGGAATTCAAGGCGTTAGATGTAGGTAAATGGATGCCCCGCGAGGATTCGAACCTCGATAGACGGAATCAGAATCCGTAGTCTTGCCATTAGACGACGGGGCAGTGTGGGGTGCGCAACTAGGCGGCAGGTCGGCCTGAGTCAAGCGGGTGAAGCGGCATTTTTGGGTTCCCGGCCTTGCGGGCGGAGCGTTGCGTCGCTAGCATTGCGGGCAAGTACCCGGCGGCATCAGGCTGTGCGGGAAAACATAAGCGAATATGATACCATGGCGGGTTCCATTCCGCCGGCCACTGGGCAAAGCAGTGGGCATGATGGCCGGCACGGCACACGATTCGGCAGCAAGAAGGGGCAGCGCAAGAAGCCTCGCAAGCCGCGTGGCAAGGTCAGGAGCAACAGCCCCCCTCCAGAGCTGGTCGGCAAGGCCGTGCCGCCTCCATCGGGAAGTGGCGGCAAGAATACGGCAGGCAATACCCCAAGGGGCAGGGCTTCTGCGCGGGCCGGAACAGGGCCTGAAGCAAGCGCGCCGGGCAAACCGGCTTTTAGCGAACGTCCGGCTCCTGCCGAGAGTGCCCCGCTTTCAGGGCGCCCCTCCCTTTCGGATCATGCAGCGGGCTGGCCTGCGCAAAGCCGCAGCGGAACAGGCCATCGCCAGGCCTATGCCGCGATCGATCTGGGCACCAACAATTGCCGGTTGCTGATCGCGCGGCCTTCGGGCGAGCACTTCACCGTGATCGATGCGTTCAGCCGTGTGGTGCGGCTGGGCGAAGGTCTGGCGCAGACGGGGCGGCTTTCCGATGCCGCCATGGACAGGGCGCTGGCCGCGCTGCACGTATGCGCCGACAAGCTGCGCAAGCGCAATGTCCACCTTGCCCGCTCGGTTGCGACCGAGGCCTGCCGCCGGGCCAGCAACGGACAGGCCTTCATCGACCGGGTTCTGGCCGAAACCGGCATTCACCTGAACATCATCACCGCGCAGGAAGAGGCGCGGCTTGCCGTTCTGGGCTGCCATATCCTGCTGGAGCAGGGCAGCGGCCCGGCCATGATCTTCGACATCGGCGGCGGATCGACCGAGATGGTGCTGGTGGAAACCGGCGAGACCGTGCCGCGCATCCTTGACTGGCAATCGGTGCCATGGGGCGTGGTATCGCTTACTGAAAGCATAGGCCCGATCGCGGATGATCCGGCCGCGCGTGCGGCCGCCTATGCCGAAATGCGCCGCCGGGTGGACGAAGGTTTCGCCGAGTTCGCGCAAAGGGTCACGCCGCTCAGAGGCAGCGCCACCGGCGATGGCGGTGGCATCCGTCTGCTGGGGACCAGTGGCACGGTGACGACGCTGGCCAGCCTGCATCTTGCCCTGCCCCAGTATGACAGGCGTGCGGTCGACGGACTGGTGGTTCCGGCCGAGGCGATGCGCGACATCAGCAGGCGACTTTCCGCCATGAGCCCGGCCGAGCGCGTGGCCCTGCCCTGCATCGGGCGGGAGCGTTCCGATCTGGTGGTGGCGGGCTGCGCGATCCTCGAATCGATTCTCGACATCTGGCCTGCGCGCCGTCTCGGCATTGCCGATCGGGGAATCCGCGAGGGCATCCTGCGCAGTCTCATGTCCATCGGTGCCGACCCGCGCGCGCCCAGACGCCCCCAAGGCCCGACAACGAACCGAACGGAAGCAGCATGAAGCGGGAAACAGCATGAGCCGTTCGGGCAAGAACCCCGACGCGCGCCTGAAAAGCGCCAAGGGACGTTCGGCATCCTCGGTCCGCTGGCTTTCACGCCAGCTCAACGACCCCTACGTCAAGCAGGCCAAGGCCGAAGGCTGGCGTAGTCGCGCGGCATTCAAGCTCCTCGAACTCGACGAGAAGTTCGGCCTGCTCAAGGGAGCAAGGCGGGTGGTTGACCTTGGCATCGCGCCGGGCGGGTGGAGCCAAGTGGTGCGCCGAAAATCCCCCGCCGCAAAGATCGTGGGAATCGATCTGCTGCCGACTGAACCGATCGAGGGCGTGACCATCTTCCAGATGGACTTCATGGCCGACGAAGCCCCGCAAGCCCTGCAGGACGCGCTCGACGGTCCGCCCGATCTGGTCATTTCCGACATGGCCGCCAATACCGTCGGGCACAAGCAGACCGATCACCTGCGCACGATGGGCCTGGTGGAGACAGCGGTGGACTTTGCTGTCAACACGCTGGCGCCGGGCGGCGCCTTCGTGGCCAAGGTCTTTGCAGGCGGGACGGATGCGGAACTGCTGGCCATCCTCAAGAAGAACTTCGCCACCGTGAAGCACGCCAAGCCCCCCGCCAGCCGCAAGGATTCGTCCGAGTGGTATGTCATTGCGCAGGGGTTCAAGGGTCGGGCCAGCTGAACCGGCATAACGCGAAAAGGGCGCCCGAAGCTGGTTCGGACGCCCTTTCGATGTTTCGTGCGGTCCCCGATCAACCGGCGGCGGGGACTTCCGCGGCGGCTTCGCTGGCAGCGGCGCCTTCGGCTGCGGCATCGGCCGGAGCGGCCGCCGCAGGCGCGGCTTCCGCAGCAGGCAGCGGCAGGTTCGAGCCGAGCGAGTTGAGATAGAGGATCACGTTGGCACGGTCTTCGGCCTTGGCGAGACCGGCAAACGACATCTTGGTTCCGGCGGCGAATGCCTTGGGGTTCTTGAGCCACTCGTTCATGGTGGCAAAGTCCCAGTTTCCGCCCTTGCCGGCGAGATCGGCAGAATAGGCAAAACCGGCCGCGTGCTTGCCGATGGGCTTGCCGAGAATGCCCCAGAGGTTGGGACCGATGCCGTTGGCGCCGCCTTCGTTGCCGGTATGGCAGGCCTTGCACTTGGCAAACACGGCTTCGCCCTTGGCAACATCACCGGCGGCCAGAAGGTTGGGCAGCGGAAGTTCGGCTTCACCGCCCGCGGCGGCTTCTTCCTCGACGCCTTCGATCGGGTATCCCATCTTTTCGGGGCGATGCGCCTTGTCGGCAAGGAAGTAGTGACCGGAAAGACTGGACAGGCCCAGAGCCACGATGCCTCCGAACAAGGTCCATCCGGCGATGGTATTGAAACGATCGTCCATTTAAGAGCCCCATTGGCGCACGCCGACCCAATGCCAGCACCCGCGCGAGTTCGGGCACGCTCTAGTCAGCGCCATGCCGCAGCGCAAGATGATTTGACACCCAAAAAGCCCACAAAAAAGTCTTGTCACTTGCCCGCAAGCACCGAGCAGCCTAACGCGCGCAGACCATGCAAAGCTACCCCGCCCCCGCCCTTGCCCTTGTCGAGAAGATGGCTGCCGAGGCCGCTGCCGATCCGGCGCGGGCGGTTGCGTTTCAGGGCGCGCCGGGGGCCAATTCGCACCGCGCGGCGATGGAAGCCTTGCCGGGATGCCTGCCGCTGCCCTGCTTCTCGTTCGAGGATGCGCTCGATGCGGTCAAGGAAGGCCGCGCCGGATGCGCGATCATTCCGATCGAAAACTCGCAGCACGGGCGCGTGGCCGACATCCACTTCCTGCTGCCGGAAAGCGGTCTGTCCATCGTGGGCGAGCATTTTCTGGAGATTCACGCCGCCCTTATGGCGCTGGGCGATGGCCCCTTCACCGCAGCCTACAGCCATCCGCAGGCCCTTGGCCAATCGCGCTTCTATCTGCGCGAGCGCGGGATCGTGCCGATGAGCCATGCCGATACGGCAGGAGCGGCGGCCTATGTCGCCGAACTGGGCGATCCGCAAGTGGCGGCGCTTGCCCCGCGCATCGCGGCCGAACTTTACGGCCTGAAGGTGATCGAGGACAACGTCGAGGACGCGCACGACAACACCACGCGCTTCGTGATCCTTTCAAGAACCCCGCGCGATCCGGCCACCATCAGCGGCCCGGCGATGACGACGTTTGTCTTCGAGGTGCGCAACATTCCCGCCGCGCTCTACAAGGCGCTGGGCGGCTTTGCCACCAACGGCGTCAACATGACAAAGCTGGAAAGCTACCAGCGCGGCGCAAGCTTTGCCGCCACGGCCTTCTATGCCGATATCGTGGGCGCGCCGGGCGAGCGTGCGGTGGATCTGGCCTTCGAGGAACTGGGCTTCTTCGCCAAGGATCTGCGCATGCTCGGCACCTATCCGATGGAGCGAATCAGGGGATAGCGCCCCGGATGCAACAGCACTTGCCCGCCTGCCGGAGCCGTGCAAGGTTGCGAGCGTGACGGCACCGCAGGCGGCAACTTCGGCAGGCGATGAGGCTGCGGCGGCAGATGCCGCGTGGCGGGCAATGCGCGAAGCCGGCGATATCCAGTTTGCCCCGCTTGCCCCTGATCCCCCGCGCGACCCCTCTCCCTGGCTCAAGTCGCTGGGCGAGTTTCTGGAGTGGCTGCTTTCGCCGCTGGGCCGCGTTCTGGGGGAAAGCTGGAGCCTGATCGAAAGGCTGCTGCTTGTGGCGGCGGCACTGGCGCTTGTCTGGCTGGTCTGGATGCTGGTCTGGCCGCTGTGGAAGGCACGCAAGGCCCGCCGCGCCGCCTCCGCGCCCAACGCACCACCTGCGCACGTAGAAGCCGTCGCCTTGCTCGAAGATGCCGACCGGCTGGCCGCGCAAGGCTTGTTTGCCGAAGCCGCGCACCTGCTTTTGCGGCGCAGCGTGGGGCAGATTGCCAGCGCCCGGCCCGACTGGCTCAGCCCGGCCAGCACCGCGCGCGAGATCGGCGCGCTGAACGGCCTTCCGGATGGCGCACGCACCGCCTTTGCCACGATTGCCGGGCTGGTTGAACGCGCGCGCTATGCCCTTCGCCCGCTCGATGCCGAAGACTGGCAAGCCGCCCGCGCCGCCTATGCCAGCTTCGCGCAAGTGCCGCTGGACCTGCCCCGATGAGCGCAGCGCCAGCCCCCTTTTCGCGCGGGACCGTGATCGGCATCCTGCTGGCAGGGGCGCTTGCCTTCGTGGCAGTGCTGTGGATGCTGGGCACCGACAGCGGCGGCAGCGGCAATGACGGCGGCGGACATGTCGGCGGCAAGGGGCTTAACGGCTTTGCCGGGCTTGCCCGCATGCTGGAAAACGAAGGTCTGGCGGTGCAGCGCCTGCGCAACCGGCAGGCGGCAGAAGGATTTGCCGGTCTCCTCATCCTCACCCCGCCGCCGGGGGCCGACGGCGCCGACATCGCCAAGCTGGTGGAGGCGCGGCGCCTGACCGGGCCGACCCTTGTCGTTGCGCCCAAATGGTTTGCCGTGCCGCTCAACGCGGCCAAGGCAAAGCGCGGATGGACGCAGCTTGCCGGAACAGCAGCGCCCCGGTGGCAGGGCTTTGCCGACAGCGTGAGCGTGGAGATCGGCAATGGCACATCCCCGCCCGCCGATGGCTGGCGCGCAGGAACAAGGCGCGGCAGGCTGCCCGATGACCGGCAGGTCGAAAGCGGATCGGGCAATGGGCTTGTCCCCATCGTTCGCACAGGCAGCGGCAAGGTGCTGGCGGCATGGCTTGATGATGGCGGCCGCTATCCCGCGCTTGCCGGGCTCAATCCCGGCCGAGGAGAGGAAATTGGCGAACCTTACCCGGTCGTGCTGGTGTTCGAGCCGGACCTTCTCGACAACTGGGGGCTGGCCGACCGGGGCACGGCCATGCTCGCGCGTGATCTGGTGCTGGCCGCCGCCGGAGACCGCACCCGCGCAATTGCCTTCGACATGACCTTCAACGGCTTTGGCGCAAGGCGAAACCTGCTGACGCTGGCGTTCGAGCCGCCGTTCCTTGCGGCCACGCTGTGCCTGCTGCTGGCGGCACTGGCGGTGGCGTGGCGCGCACTCAACCGGTTCGGCCCTGCTCTGGTGCCGGAAGCGGAAATCGCCAGCGGCAAGGCGGCGCTGGTTGCCTCCAGTGCCGGTCTCATTCGTCGCACGGGCCGGTTGCATCTGGTCGGCCGCCCCTATGCCGATGCCATGCGCGACCGGCTGGCCCTGCTGCTGGGGCTGCCCAAAGTGCCGTCGGCGCAGGAGACCGAGCGCCTGATCGATGCCGCGCTGCTTCGCCATGGCTGGCAGGGTGGCAGCTTTTCGGCAACGGCCGCAGCGCTGCGCGGCGCACGCAACCCCCACGAGATAACGCGGCGGGCGCTCGCCCTCCAGCAGATGGAAAGGCACCTGAAGTGACCGTCGAAACACCCCCCGCGACACTGGCAGAACTGCACGCGCTGGCCGATGCGATCCGCGCCGAAGTGGGCAAGGCGGTGGTCGGGCAGAACGCGATAGTCGATCACCTGCTGGTTGCCCTTCTGGCAGGCGGCCATGTCCTGCTTGAAGGACCGCCCGGCACGGCCAAGACCTTTCTCGCCCAGTCTTTCGCCACCAGCCTCGGCCTCGATTTCGGACGGATCCAGTTCACGCCCGATCTGATGCCGGGCGATGTTCTGGGGGCCAACCTGTTCAACTTCCAGACCAGCCAGTTCACCCTCACACGCGGCCCGATCTTCCACGAACTGCTGCTGGCTGACGAGATCAACCGCACGCCGCCCAAGACGCAGGCCGCCCTGCTTGAAGCCATGCAGGAACGCCGCGTCACGCTTGATGGAGCGGTGCATCCCCTGTCCGAACGCTTCATGGTGGTGGCAACGCAGAACCCCATCGAAAGCCAGGGCGTCTATCCCCTGCCCGAAGCCCAGCTTGACCGCTTCCTGTTCAAACTTCTGGTCGATTACCCTTCGGCCGAGGAGGAAGCGCGCATCGTGGTCCGTTATGGCGAGGGACGCGGTGCGCCAAGGCCAACCGATCTGGGGGTGCGGGCCGTGGCGGATGCGGCCATGCTGGCAGCCGCGCAGCGGGCAGTCGCGGGCGTTACAATGGCCGATGCCGTGGTCGATTATGTGGTGCGGCTGGTGCGCGCCACGCGCGAAAGCGCCGATCTGGTGGTGGGGGCCAGCCCGCGCGCGGCCATGCTGCTGGCAGGAGCCGCGCGGGCGCGGGCGGCGCTCGATGGCCGGGACTACGTCATTCCCGACGATGTCAAGGCAATGGCCACGCCAACCTTGCGGCATCGCCTCATGCTCAGCCCTGCCGCCGAGATCGAAGGCCGCCAGATCGAGACGATTGTTGGCACCCTGATCGAAGCGACGGACGCCCCGCGTTGAACCGGATGCCCGCCCTGCTGCCCAGCAGACGCGCGGTGCTGCTGCTTGCCGGCCTTGCACCGGCAGCGTTGATTTTGGCTGCGGCGGTGCCCGGCGCATGGATCGCAGCGCCCGCCATGGGCGCGGCGCTGCTGGTGCTGATCGTGCTGGATGGCCTGTTTGCAGGACCGGCGGAGAACCTGCGCGTGATCGCGCCGGGCGATGCCGAAGTGGGCGAAGCGGCACGGCTTGTCATACTGGCCGATCTGACACGGGGCACTTCCCGCACGGTCGCAAGGGCCGCGCTGGAATGCGATCCGCGCCTTGCCGCCGGCGGCCGCGTGGCCTTGCCGCTGGTCTTTGCCGACGGGGCATGGAGCGGCACCGCCGATCTGGTCCCGCTGCGGCGGGGCACCGGCACGATTGCCCGCGTATGGCTGCGCTGGTCCGGGCCACTTGGTCTTGCCCACCGGCAAACCAGCCGCCTGCTTGATCTTGCGGTGCGGGTCTGGCCCAATATCGCGCCCGTGCGCAGCCCGGCGCTCCAGATCTTCCTGCGCGATGCCCAGTTCGGGCTGATCGCCCGGCGCATTCGCGGCGAGGGCACCCAGTTCGAAGCGCTGGCAGAATACGAACCCGGCATGGATCGGCGGCGGATAGACTGGAAAAGCTCGGCCCGCCATGCCCGGCTCTATGCAAAGGAATACGAAGTCGAGCGCAACAACCAGATCGTCTTCGCCTTCGATTGCGGGCAGGCGATGTGCGAGCCGATCGAGGGCCTGCCCCGCATCGACCGCGCGGTGACGGCCGCGCTCACCACCGCCTATGTTGCACTCAAGGCCCATGACAGGGTTGCGCTGTTCGGCTTTGCTGCAAGGCCCGAAGTGGCAACGCCCTTCGTTGGCTCAAGCCGCGATTTCTTTCGCCTGCAACGCGCCGCAGCCGGCCTTGACTATCATCACGGCGAGGCGAACTTCACGCTTGGGTTTTCCACGCTTGCCGCGCGGCTCCAGCGCCGCTCGCTGATCGTGCTCTTTTCCGATTTCACCGATCCGACCAGCGCCGAACTGATGGTCGAGAACGTGGGCAGACTGATGGAACGGCATCTGGTGCTCTTCGTGGTGATGCACGATGCGGAACTGGGCGCCATCGCAGCGGCACCGGCCACCAGCCTCCAGGCGGCGGCAGAGGCCGTCACGGCCAGCACCCTGATGCGCGAACGCGCGCTTGTGCTGCAACGCCTGCGCCATCTGGGGGTGCGCGTGCTTGAGGCCCGGCACGACCAGATCGGCACGCGGCTGCTCGACAGCTATCTGGCCATCAAGCGTCGGGGAAGCATCGGATGAGCGCCCCGCCCCTCACCCTTGCCGCGCGGATCGGCGGCTGGTTTGCCCGCCCCTCTGAACAGGCGGGGCTGCGATCCGACCGGTTCCGGCTTGAACGCGAGGCGGACTGGAAGCGGCTCGAAGCCATCGTCCAGCACATGGAGGCCGGGCGCACCCGGCGCCTGTCGGATGCGGACCTGCTTGCCCTGCCCGCGCTCTATCGCACTGCTGCATCCAGTCTGGCCATTGCCCGCGAAACCTCGCTCGATGCAGCCCTGATCGCCTATCTCGAAGCCCTGACGCAGCGGGCCTGGCTGCTCGTCTATGGGCCGCGCGCATCCTTGTGGTCATGGTTCAAGGGCTTCATCGGCGGCGGGTTGAGCGCAAGCGTGCGCGCCATGGGCACCGAACTGCTCATCGCGCTGGCGCTGATGGTTGCGGGCACGGCGGCTGGCTGGCTGCTCGTCGCGGCAAACCCGGAATGGTATTATGCCCTCGTGCCCGGCAGCTTTGCCGATGAGCGTGTGCCCGGTGCCAGCCGCGCGGTGCTCGAACGCACGCTTTTCGGCAATCAGGATCAGGGCGGGATGGGCGTGTTTGCCGCCAGCCTGTTCAGCAACAACGCGCAGGTCTCGATCCTGTGCTTTGCCCTGGGCTTTGCCTTCGGCCTGCCCACAATGCTGCTGCTGGTCCACAATACCGCGCTGCTGGGCGCGCTGCTGTGGCTCTATCATGGGCAGGGGCTGCTGCTTGACCTCATCGGCTGGCTTTCCATCCACGGCACGACCGAACTCTTCGCCATCCTTCTGGCAGGCGCTGCGGGCCTTCACATCGGCCGCGCCATGGCCTTTCCCGGCACCATGGCCGTGCTGGATGCCGCAGCTGCCGCCGGGCGACGCTCGGCCCAGGTCATGGCCGGTGTCGTGCTGATGCTGGTCATGGCCGCTGTGCTCGAAGGCTTTGCCCGGCAACTGGTCGATTCAACGCCATCGCGCCTTGGCGTGGGGGGATCGATGCTGGTGCTGTGGTGCGCCTATTTCTTTGCCTTCCGGCGCAGCGGCAAATGATGGCTCCATCGATCAGCCGCAGCCCCGCCAGCACCCGGCAGCGCGTGATCGTTTCGCCCGAAGGCGTGCCGCTGCATTTCACGCTTGCATCGCGCGGCGCGCGGGCTGCTGCCCTGTTCATCGATCTGGCCATGATCGTTGGCGCCATGGTCGGCGCAACCCTGATCCTGGCAAAGCTGGCAGACGGGATCGGCCTGAACATCACCGGCGGCGGCAGCCCTGCCGGACGCGCGGCAGAAGCCATCGCGGTGGTATGGATCGTGGCGCTCTTCCTGTTCCGCAACGCATGGTTCCTGTTCTTCGAGCTTGGCCCGCGCGGGGCAACGCC
Organism: Novosphingobium meiothermophilum; assembly: GCF_003171715.1. GTDB lineage: Bacteria > Pseudomonadota > Alphaproteobacteria > Sphingomonadales > Sphingomonadaceae > Novosphingobium > Novosphingobium meiothermophilum. The sequence continues at coordinate 52,344 of NZ_QGHL01000013.1, forward strand.
CGGCAAACGCATCTGCGGCATCCGTGTGGCGGCGCGCGCACGGGGTGCAGGCGGCGGACAACTGACCACCGAGGCGGTGATCGCACGCAATCTGGTGCGCGACATCGAACTGTTCCTGCCGCTGCTGTTTTTCATCACGGCCGCCGTTGAAGGCGAAGACACCGATCTTGCGGCGCTGGCGGGGCTGGTGTGGTTCGGGATCTTCGCGTTCTTCCCCTTCTTCAACCGCGACCGGCTGCGCTGCGGCGACGTGATCGCGGGCACATGGGTCATCGAAGTGCCCAGACCCCGCCTGCAACAGGCCCTGTCCATCAGCGAGGCGGCAGGCGGCCACTCCACCGAAGCGGGCTCAGGGTATCGCTTCACCGAGGCGGAACTGGCCGTTTACGGGGAATACGAATTGCAGGCGCTGGAACGGGTGCTGCGCGACAAGCGGGCCGAGGCAATAAGGGACGTGGCCGAGGCAATCGGCCGCAAGATCGGCCGGAGCAGCGGTTCCGGTGACGAAAGAGCCTTCCTTGAAGCCTATTACGCCCAGCTTCGCGCGCGCCTTGAAACCGGCATGCGCTTTGGCCGGCGCAAAGCCGACAAGCACAGCAGCGACAAGCACAGCAGCGACAAGCACAGCAGCGCCGGGCCACCCCTTCCGGGCTGATTGCCTATGGCGCCGCGGCAGTTGACGCGGGCATTGGCGGTGTGGCTTCGCTCCAGCTTATCGACCATCCCGGAAAGGCGATTTCAAGTGCCGGCAGCGTCGCGGGCGGCAGCGGACCGGCTGAGAATACCCGCGCAGAACGCCGCTCTGCATCGACCATCACCGAGCCGGAATCCCCTTCGACGAGGCGGGCGAGCGTGGCGCGCAGGCGCGTGACTTCCTCCTTGCGCGTGCGCTCGGTGGCTATGGCATCTTCAAGCGCGCGGCGGGCATCTTCGGCTTCGGGCGTGCCACTGCGGATCTGCACGAGCCTAACGTTCACCTCGCGCCCCAGCAGCCCTTCCACCCGGTCGGCAAAGCGATCCTGCAAACCCTCGTTGTAGCGCGGCGCCATGACCACTGCATCGATCTGGGCCGGGGTAACGGCAAGATTGGTGTCGAGCCGGTCGATCCGCGCGCCAGACCCGGCCAGTTCCTGCAATTGGCGCGTGATTGCCGATTGCGCTCTTGCCTCGGTCACATTGGCGGCAAGCCGCAGCCCCAGCGGTATCGCCAGCGCCACCAGCGTGGCGAAAATGCCGATGGTCTGCGCCCAGCTCTGGCGCGGCGAAAGCTGCGTGCCAAAGCCGCGCAGGCGCGCGGTAACGGTCGCCATCAGGGCAATGGCCGTGGCATTGGTGATGAACAGCAGCAAGGCGCCCCAGGCATAGTCGAAGCGCAGCGTTGCGATGGAAAATCCCACAACGGCCAGCGGCGGCACAAGCGCGGTGGCAATGGCCACGCCCACAAGGCTGATCGCCTCGCGCCGCACCGTGGCATAGGCCCCCGCGATCCCGCCGAACACCGCCACCAGCAGATCGAGCAGATTGGGCCGCACGCGCGCAAGGATGCTGGGCGTCACGTCCTGAATCGGGGAAAGCCACGTCAGAACGATGGCGATCACCACGGCCAGCACCATGCCCGCGCCCAGCGCCTTGGCGGCGCGGCGCAGCAGCGCCAGTTCGAAGATGGCAACGCCGAAGCCGAAACCCATGATCGGGCCAAGCAGCGGGGAAATCAGCATCGCCCCGATGATGACCGGCGGCGAATCCATCAGCAGGCCAACGTGGGCCAGCGCCGTGGCCAGCGCCACGAGCATGAGATAGGTCGGCGTCAGCCGCGAAGAACGGGCGATTGATGCCAGAAGGGCAGCGCGGCCATGGCTTTGCCGGTTCGCGCTGCCCTCAGGCTTTTCGGATGCTTTTGTGGCCATTGCGGCCCTTAACTCACAGCTTTTCTGTGAGTTCCGGGACGGCTGAGAAGAGGTCTGCGACGAGGCCGATGTCTGCGACCTGGAAGATGGGGGCGTCTTCGTCCTTG
>NZ_QGHL01000011.1 GCF_003171715.1 Novosphingobium meiothermophilum
GCAGTTTCAACAGGCTGGGGCTCTGGACCCTCTATATGAAGGAGGTCAGACGCTTCTTCAAGGTCCAGACACAAACCATCTGGGCCCCTGCCGTCACGACACTCCTCTATCTCATGATCTTCACGCTGGCGCTGGGAACCGGCGGCCGACAGGTGTTGGGGGTGAACTTCGCCAGCTTCGTGGCGCCCGGCCTGATCGCCATGGGCATGATCAACAATTCCTTCGCCAACTCCAGCTTCTCGATGCTTGGAGGCAAGATTCAGGGCACCATCGTGGATTACCTCATGCCCCCGATCTCTACCGGCGAACTCATGGCGGCGCTTGTCGGCGCGGCCGTGACGCGCGCGGTGCTGGTGGGGCTGGCAGTGGCGGCGGCAATGCTGCTCTGGCCGGGGGTATCGCTGCGAATCGCCCATCCATGGGCTGTCGTCTGGTTCGGCCTGATGGGCTCCATCCTTCTGGCGCTTGTCGGGGTGATGACATCGATCTGGGCGGAAAAGTTCGACCATAACGCTGCCGTGACCAACTTCGTCATCACGCCGCTGTCGATGTTGTCGGGTACGTTCTATGTGATCGACAATCTCGCTCCGGCCTTTCAGGCAGTCAGCCGGGCCAACCCCATCTTCTATGTGATCTCAGGCTTCCGCTTCGGCTTCCTTGGCCGCAGCGACATTGGCAGCACCAACGAAGCGGTCCTTCACGGCGCCATCGGCCTCGGAGTGCTCAATTTTGCATTCGCAGTGGTGCTTTACGCGGTGCTGCGCTCTGGCTGGAAGCTGAAAAGCTGATCCTGCACCGGTTAAGCGACGGCCATGTCCCTGATGCAGCGGTCAGTGGCAATCAGTGCGAAAGACTGCGCCTCAGCCGGTAGCGACCATTGGCAAAGCCTTCGAACATCTCGTCGATCGAAGGATGATCGACCGGGCCGGCATCGGCATCGGCCAGCAGGTTCTGCTGGCTGACGTAGGCGACGTAGCTGCTTTCGTCATTCTCGGCGAGGAGATGATAGAAGGGCTGGTCACGCACCGGGCGCAAGTCGGCGGGGATCGATTCATACCATTCTTCGCTGTTTGCAAAGACCGGATCGATGTCGAAAACGACGCCGCGAAAGCCGAACATGCGGTGGCGCACCACGTCTCCGATGGCAAAGCGCGCCGATGAAACGGGTGGAGCCGAAATCTCGCGTCCGGCTTGTGGCGAAAAGAAACTCGCACGGTGCATGTTGCCGATATAGTGTCCTGCTGCACCGCAAACAAGCACCACGCCCACAAAGGCAGGCATTGCGCCGGGCATGCGCCGTGCGGGTGTGCCGAGCGGCAGAAAAAGCTGAGAAGTTCGAACGCAGCCGAAAGGCAGGTTTTCACTTGGCAAGCCATAAATCTTGGGCTAACGGCGCGCTTCCCCGACCGGCAGCCCCAGCGGCTGCGTGAATGGCACCACGGAGAGGTGGCAGAGTGGTCGAATGCGCCGCACTCGAAATGCGGTGTACGGGCAACCGTACCGTGGGTTCGAATCCCACCCTCTCCGCCAGCCATCCCACGGAAAACTAAGGATTATTGCAAGCTGACCGTGCCAAAGGCGGCTCGATTAGCAGTGCCTTCCCTGAAGATCGGACTTTCCTTAGTGGTGCCATTCGACCCCTGAAGGATCTCAATTCCGCCAAGAAGATCCGACGGCCGGAAGTGCAGATACCGCGACGTGGTCACCTTCGGGTCCTGGTGGCCCGCCCAAAGCATCAGCTGGAGCAGCTGCATTCCGCCCTGGGCGAGGCGCGTGAGGCACGTATGGCGCATGGTGTGGAGCGTGACGTCGTCCACGTTGAACCCGAGGGGCTTCATGTCCTCCCGGATGTTCTCCCACATATACCACGCGGTCCCGTTCGAGATCGGGAAGTAGACCGGCTTCTCCCGGATGTTGCCTCGGTCGTCCTTGAGCCGGACCATCCCGAGGTCATCCTTCAGTCCTTCCAGCGCAGCCCTTGCGGCGCCGGTGAGAGGGACGGAGCGGGGCTTGTCGTTCTTCGTCCTGTAGCGGGCGAAGGTTACGAGCAAGACACCCTCTCCGTCCTCCCCGGAGACCACCGACAGATCCTCAGGCCCGGTCGCCAGGGCTTCGCCGAGGCGGGCACCGGTGTCCAGGAGGAAGCGGATCAGGGCGGCGAAGCGTCGCCAGTTCCGGCCGGGTTCGGCCAGGCGGCGTTTCTCGATGCAGGCGAAGACCTGGTCCTCTTCTGCACGGGTGAGAACTCGATCCTTGGTGTTGGCCACGCGGATCGTAGGCATGGGCGGCTTGGCGGCCAGCAGCGGCTTCCCGTCAGGGTCCGTCCACTTGGTCGCCATGCGGAGCACTTTCGAGACCGCGTCCATCTTGCGCTTCACCGTGGCCGGGGCGTAGCCGAGAGCCTTGAGCTCGTCGACCAGCTGTTCGAGGCGGGTGAAGGTCATCGCGGTCGCCGGCTCGTCGCCGATGAGGCTGTTGAGGATCTTGATGTTGGACCGGATGGTCGCCTGGCTCTTGGCCTGGGAGTGGTGCCAGACGGTGTTCTCCGCGCGCTCGAAAAGGGAACGCATGGTTACCTGAGGTTCCCGATTGCGTGAGCTTTCGGTCGCAGAAGGGGCGACCCCCTTTGCCAAGAACTCTCTCCGGAGCTCAAGCGCCTTGGCGCGGTCCCTCGTGTTGAGAGACACGCGCCCGCCGCCGTCCGCGCGGAGATCGAGGTAGTAGATGCCCGAAGCCTTGCGCTTGAGCTCAGGAAGTCTCGCCATCGGGTTCGTCCTTCGGTTTCTGGCCGAGGGCGACCAGGGCGGCGCGCATCACGGCGACCCCCTTCGGAGTGAGCCGGAGCAGCTTTCGCCGCTGGTCATCCTCGTCGACCTCCTGCTGAAGCCAGCCCAGGGCGATGCCTCGGTATTCCTTGTGGCTCGGCGGCAGGAGGACTTTGTAGGTGTTCGCGAGGCTGGCGTTGAGAACGCCTCCCGCACCCTCGACGATCTCCGACGGGGTAAGCGGGCGGCCACGGGCGTCAGCCGCGGCGGCAATCAGGAAGAAAGCCGCCTGATTAATGGTAAGTCTGTCGTTCCCCTCTTCCGCTAGGTAGAGGAGGCTCGCCGATAAGGCGCTCAATGGCTTCACGTATCTGGAGAGCTTTATCGGTTTCGTCTGCGACATTGTTGTTTTCCCGTCCCCCGGTTCCCCCTGCTTCAATTGAGTGGCAGTGGTCACGGTGGTTCTCCTGTTTCATTGATGCCCTCCGTCCAAGCAGGCGCCCGGACGTGCCGGGCTTACATAGGCCCCTAACGGTAAATTGTCAACGATTGACTAACCTTAGGGGAAGCGCGAAGGATAAATCCTACAGGAAATATCCTCCCCGTCAAGCATTTGTTCTCCGTCTGTTCTGTTCCAGAATGGAACGAGCCAGCGCCGGTCCGGCATGTTCGCACCGGACAAACCGGCGAAGGTCCCCAGGCAGTCGATCCTGCGGAGCTCGACCGAGGGGTCATCCCGCAGGCGGATCGAAGCAAGGCTGGGGATGGTCGAGTTACCGCCGGAGCAGTCGACCTCGACACAATCGAGGTCCGCCTCACTGCACCCGTTGAGGAGCAGAACGGCGGACACGACGGCGGTCACGAGGACCTTGGTGTCACATACGGGGACCGGCATGTCAGCACCACGTCACCTCGGCGTAGGTCTCGATGAAGGCGCTGGGGCCTCCCTCGAACCGGCCGGGGTCGTAAACGTTGATGGAGGGCCCGTGGATCTCGATGCCGCGGGCATGGGAGACGAGGGTGCCGTCAGGTTCCCGGATGATCCACGTCGGGAGGTCCGCGCCATCTCGATTGGCTATGAGGTTGGCGACGGAGACGTGGATGATCGTCAAGGGCCCGGCACGGCGCCGACGGGCAGCTGCGGACCGCGCTGCGAGGAGTTCGAGGGTCATTGCGGTTCTCCGGGCGGATCGGGAGAGCCGGGGCCCTCCCGATAGGTGGTCAGATGATGCGGGTGAGGATGACCGACGTGCCACGATTGTCGGCCTCGTCTTGGTCCTGAGCCAGGGCGGCCAGAGGACCGACGGCGACGCCGTCTCGTCGCGCGCCCGCGCCCAGGGCGTGTCCACAAGCAGCTGACAGACGTCGTCAATTCCCACACCGGCAGCGGCCAGAGCCCCGACAACGGGTGGGGTAAAGGCACCGCGATTGAAGATTGCGCGCTCGATGGGGCAGTCTCGATAGCGGTTCACCGAGAGGCCCCCGATCAGCGGGCTGCTTTCAGGTCCGGTATCAAGGTCAGGATGCTCGTCGAGATCGGTGAAGCTGAGGAATTGCGTCTTGGCGCCGACCGGGAGGCTCAGCGGGTCCTTGGTGTGGCCGACAGGTTCGATGACGGTGGTCCCGGCGTCGGGTGCCGGGGCGGTAGCGGTTGCGGTCATTGGTGGTTCTCCTATGGTCCGGCACAGTGCCGGTGAGACCGCCGGATGGTGGTCCGACGGTCCTCATCGGGACTGCCTGAGGGTCAGGTAAGCGTGATGATTGCGTCCGTGAACGCCGGAGCGAGGCCGTAGCCATACTTGCGGGCAATCTGGATGATTTCCCGGTCGAGGCTACGCTTGCGCTTCGAGTATTCGCCGGTCGACTTGGCCCAGATACCGTCGACCTTGCCGGCCTCAAGGGCCTCGGCGATAGCCTCGTGGTCAGCCCTGCGGTCGTGGCCAAGGAACACGTAGGCGCCCTCGATGTAGAGGTCGAGGGCCCGCTGGTTGGCCCTTTTCTGGCGTTCGCGGGGCTGGTCGATGGAGAAGACGCCGCGCTGGGCAAGCTGGATGCGCTTGATAGGGTCGCGGAAGTCGTCAGGGGTTGCGGTGGGAGGGGTCAGCATGGTCAGATCTCCTATGGTCGGAAGCGGGCGAGTCCGAGGACCTCGCTGATTGACAGGCGCTTGAACTCGTCGTGCTCTGCCAGGAGGGCGGCGCGCTCGTGGCGTGGAAGGGGGCCGAGGACCGCTTGGGCGGCGCTCAGGATGCGGGTTGCGAGTAGCGTGATGGGCATGGTTTCCTCATTGCTGAGAGGACGACGCCAAGGCCGTTACAGGTCAGGCAGTCCTCCTCGGTGGGGGTAGTCGAGGCCGTCGAGGACCTCGTAACCGGTAGCCGCCTCCCGGCCCCACCGCAGGCCGTGCAGTCAGGCGCTAGGTGGGCCGGAGGGTAGGGGCGAGGCACGTCAGGTGCCCTCGCCGATGCAGTTGGGGTTGACGCCGACCGGGAACTCGTGGCGTTCCCAGGTGACATCGGGGTCGTCGGCCCAAGAGCACCAGATAGGGTCGCCATCGTCGTTGAGGATGTCAAAGCGGTCGTCGCCATAGAGGACACCGGCACGGCCATCGTGGTCCTCAGGGAAGACCTCGTAGAACTTGCCCTCGGTGTAGCTTCCGGTCGTAGTGCGGCTCAGCGAGATCGCCTTAGCCCAGAGCCTCATCTCGATAGGCTTCACACGGGACACAGGGACAGCGGAATGTTCGATCATGGTAACCTCCTGTTCAGGGATGCGTGAGGGTTAGGCGGTAGTCAGGCGCGATTTCAGCTTGGCGACCTGCTCGGACAGCGCTGGGTAGAGGGCGAGGTCGTCAAGGAACTCGTCAATTGCATCCAGCTTGGCGTTAGGATCGACGCTGAGAAGATAGCGCCGCTTGAACGCGGCCGGATTGCTGGGAGGAACGAGGCCCCATGCCTCTGCCAAGAGGGCGACCGCGTATTGGTCAGCCTCATCTTGGTTCAGCGCGCGGAAGGTCTCGCTCCAGATCGTGCTCTCGCCATCGGTGGCGTAGGCGGTCCAGATAGTTCCGGAAAGAGGTGCGAGGGTCATGGGTGCCTCCTGTCAGTAGAAAAAGCGGGCGTTCGGGTAGTCCTCTCGGACCAAGATCTTCGCCTCTGCCCGCGACCCGGCCCGCAGAAAAAAGTCGACGGTGCCATCGGCATTGCCACACCAGTAGAGGGGCTGGCCGAGACCCCAATAGGCCCCGCCCGGATCGTATCCGCCGTTGTCAAGGTAGACGCGACGGAGATAGAGAGGCGGGTCAGAGGGCAGGACGTCGCCGGTCCTGGTCGACCTGCGACCCATAGGGGCGCCGTAGCGGCAATCGACGTGAGGCGTCGGGTCGATGCGGGGCATGGTCAGTCCTCCTCAGTCGGTTCGAGGTTGTCGAGGGCCCACTGTGCCAGCCATCGCGGGCAGTGTTCCCAATCGAAGGGTTCGTGCTGTGTCCCGGCCTTCTCTGCGGCGTCCCATGCGGCGTCACAGGCCGGAGCCAGATCGGCGATGGTCGAGCGGAGCGCGGCGGTCCCCTCCTTCTCCCGGAGGACGTCAAGGCGGGCCTTTGGCTCCCCAACCAGATGGACGTCAGCGGTCAAGTAGGCTTCCCAGAGGCACATTGCGGTCTCGACGGTCTGCCAAGTGAGGGGTGGCGTCAGGGCCATGGTCGTCTCCTGTCAACTGTCCACACCGCAGGCGGCGAGGAACCGGTCGCGGTCGAAGCGGGGATTGGTGGTCCGGAGGGCCGAGGCGAGGCGTCGTGCGGTCTGCGCAGCGCCCGCCAAGCGGCCCGGATGGTCGGCCATATCGGCGCGGGCCTCTGAGACCGCCGCCGCGATGAGTTCGTAGTCCTTGCGGGTCATATCCGTTCCTTTCAGGAAAGCGTGAGCATCCCCTAGCCGTAGACGATACGGCCAGCCTCGATCCGGTTGTCGAGGTCGTCCACGAGGCCGTAGGAGACCGCGTGGCCGAGGTTGTGGATGAAGGTCCTCGAAGGGTCGTGGCCGGTCTCGGCGACGAGGGTCTCGACCGCCTTTCCGGCCCGTGCAGTGGCCGCTGCGAGGACGAGGTGGGCGCGATAGGAGCCGCCGCCGATGCGAGGGTCCCGATAGTAGCCGCGGCGCATGTCAGTCGTCCTCCCATTCGAGGGAGGTTTCGCCGCCGCAGTCGTTGCAGAAAGCGCCCTTGTCAAAAACGTTCTGGAGGACCCAGCTCTCTTTCGAGCGGTCCCACTCTGCGTAGGCGTCAGCGGCGACGTCAGGGCTCCCGCAAGAGGAGCAAACGGGGTGGGCCATGTCAAATCTCCGGTGGAATGTATGCGTCATACGGATTGTCGGCCGTCGCGAGGTTACCGAACGGGGTGAAGACAAACTCCCCGTCGCGGCGCCCGACCGCGCAGATGACCGAGCGGGGTTCGCCGGTCTCGGCGTCAAGGCAGGACATGAGGGCCAGGTCGTCAGACTTGGCGGCGTCGATCAGCGTCTTGAACCATTGCCGGTGGTGTTCCGGGATAGGTGGTGCGGGTTTGATGGTCATGTCAGGGCCTTTCCGGATGAGGGGTGATGGACGCGCCAGCGGCCCCGTCGAGGAGGCGGTCCCATTGCCAGAGCCGCAGGAATGTCCCGGAGCTTTCGTCGACCCGGTCAACCCGGACGTAGGAACCGCGAGGGGTCGCAAGGTATTCCTCCCCGGCCGAGAGGTAGTCGTAAGGCTCGGCCAGGGTCAGGAGGCAGGTGTCCTTGGTGATGAGGTGGTGCATCACAAAAACTCCACCTGCGCGGCTACGGTGGTCACCATGACGGCGTCTTGCTGGAAAAGCGCCTTGTAGACGCCAGCGACCGTGCGGATTGCCGATAGGGTCTCCGGCGATGCGTCATGGGCCACTTCGACGACCATTGACGGCTCACGGATGGTCATGCCAGTCGCAGCGTCCCGCCAGCCACCGGAGCAGGGCAGGACAGTGAAGCCGTCAGGGAACGTTGCGGCGACCGTGTCTGCCTCGAAGGCGGACCAGTCAGCCGGGGTGACAGACCCGCCGTCCGGGCGGGCCATGCCAAAGGCGATGCGGGTGAGGTGAGTGAGTGCCATGGTTTCCCGTTCCTTCTGGAAAGCGTGACTATTGAACGCGAGTGGCGCTGTTCTTGTGGCACCACGACCGGCGACCGGTCTCATGCTCCCGGACGATCAAGGTGCTACCGCGTGGCTCTTGAACCACGGTGGCGCGGATGGTCTGGCCGTAGCGAGTGAAGGTGACGCCGTCACCGGCACGAAAGTTTTGCATAACCGTTCCTTTCAGGGAAGCGTTAGGTTTCCAAGTGACCCGGACGGGAGGAACGGGAGGGAGGGAGGGGGAACCGCCCGGACCACATGGAAACCCCGCCCAACCTATAGCCTTGCTATCGGCGTATCGGGCGGATTTCCCTTGCACATAGCCAGGGCGAGACCCTGACCTGACCGCATTGCCGGGCCGCATTTGGCGTCCCGGTGGCTAGTCACTTGCGGCCCTTCACGCCCATTAGGACGCTGGCCCCTTGAACCTTCCACTTCGTATCTACTCACACCGGTCACCCCGGCAGATGAACACCTCGGAAGGGCCGCAAGGCCTACTTTGGACAGATGGCAGTAGGCGGCCACCGCGGGTCTCTCCCCGCCTGTCAAACTTGATGCCTTACCCTTAGCGAACCTCACGCTTCCCTGTCAATCCCCTTTGTGTGACCGTTTGGCGGGACGCTGGCAGCAGGACCCTACGCGGCGCACACTCGGACCGTAGGACTGTCACCTTGTCGCCACCGTCCACCAATGGGCGGACCGGGCGGGAACCGCGAGGGTTCCCAAGGGGATGTTAGGGCGGCGATATGGGGCCGCTATGGGATTGCCTTAGGAAGGCGCCGAGGGTTCCCGTTTCCGTTTCCGGTCACTCTCGATGGCCTGACTATCATGGAAGCATGACCAAATGTCAATATCGAAAAACAATAAACCTGAAAAAAAATCTTGAGGGGCCGGTAAAGGGCGCTGAGGCCTATATGGGCAGGGACAAAAAAGGCAGGCCAAAGAGCAAGCAAGCCCATACCAGGCAGGCGAAGCCCATTGCCCCATATCGGCCCCTATCGGCCCCACCGTGCCGCAATGGCTCCTAGTGTGCCATTCAATCCGCCCCTATCCGCGCCTTTCCTAGCCACCGTGCCGCCCCTTGTGTGACGTTGCTGGATCGGCCGGGCTGGATCGGGGGGGCCTACCCCTATGGGGGAAATGCCGAAGTGGCTCAGCGCTGTATGGCCGAACAGGATTTTGCGCCAAAATCGATCCCCCTCCTAGAATGCCCTCAGAAGCCTCAGGAGCGTAGGGAGGTGTTCAGAGCCACTCGTGTAGCCAAGAGGCCCCTCAACGGCCTCCAAGGGGCGTTCCACGGCGTTTCACGGGCTATCCAGATCTTCACGGAAGCCGCACGACCCTCCAGGACCACATATGGTCCCTCAGGTCGACCGAATGTCCCTCCCTTGGCGGGGAAGGGGAAGACCACCCCAGAGAGATTTTCCTCTCCAGGGGGTCTTGAAATCTCAGAAATCGTCCTATATAAACCTTAAGGATACATAAGGGAGGCCTTAAGGGAACCGTTAAGGCTACCCTCTATGGTATTCTCTCTATGTCTTCTACCTTAAGGTAACCCCTATGTCCCCTGACGGCTCCGTCAAGGAACCATCAGGGAAGCATGAGGGTTAGGCGATGGTGATGCTCTCGAACCCGAGCAGGGGGAAGCCCAGCCCGTTCTCTGCATCGCACCCATCGTAGAGGTGGCCCTTGTAGCGAGCGTTGAGCTCGTCAGCCGTGCCGTAGCTGAAGGGGCCGCCAGAGTAGACCCGGAGGCGGACGTTGGCCGGCCAAGCCCCGGAGGTCTTGGTCAGGGTGACCGTCTCGTTGTCGGTGATGGCCGCCGTGAAGCCGGTGCGACTCCAGGTGGTTCCTCCGTCGCTGCTGAGCTCGAACCCTTCGATGCTGGCACCGGGGAGAACTGAGCCCGTTCCCGTGAGGGACAGGACGGGGCGGCGCCCTCTCTCGATCCGGTCAATGGTGACCATAGCGTTCCATGCGTAGGCCCGATGGGTCGTCGAGAGGTTCGCATTGATGCAAGCCGCCAAGGCGGTCGCTTGGGCAGCGATGCTGGTCGCCACGTTCACCTGGAGGCCCGAGGCTCCCGAAGCGACGTAGGTGATGACGTTGCCGTCAATCGTCACGGTATCCCCGGCAACCGCAAGGGTGTCGATGCGGACCATGTTGTTGTCGGTCTGAAGACGGCCGTTCGAGTTGAGCAGCTTGGCCTTGACCGTGATGACCGTTCGGCCACCGTTGATGGTCACCTGGGTTGCATCGAGGAACGAGTTGTTCGGCACCGGTGAGAGGCCACGAGCTCGCAGGTAGGCTTCACCCATGCGGTAGCCGAGGCGGTAGGAGCCTTCCCGGAGGATCTGGCTCTGGTGCGGGCCACCAAGGTTCGTGCTCGGGCCTGCGGTCGTCCCGCCGGCCACGTTGTCGATTGCCAGGTCGGTCGTTGCGGGACCAATGGCGGCCAAGGTGGGCCAGCTGTTAGCGAAGCTGATTTGACCAGCCTGCGCCCCGGTCCGTCCGGTTCCGAAGTTGTCGAAGTCGGTCGGGCCTGCGCTAGTCACCGTTGCTCGGGTGGGCAGACAGATCCCCAGGCGATAGCCTGAGTTCTGCAAGGTCCCGTCACCGTAGTAGTGGTCCGACTTGTATGGCCCCGTGCCTCGAACAACTGCGTTGAGCGTGTCGGGATAGAAGGCGCTGTCGCTGGTATACCACACCCAGACCGGGGTGAGATCCTTGCCACAGACCCCTGCCATTTCGACGTCTCGGGCCCACAGCCTGGTCAGGTCGCTGTCGTTGATCCACGCCCTCGCACTCGTGCCGGGAATGGCACGGTCGACGATGCAGATGGCTCGGTTGCCATTCACCTCTTCAATGCGGTCCGCCATGGCCGTTACGCCGTTGAAGACGTTGGTCATCGCGGGTTCGATCACGAACAGCTGCGGCCGCGCCGAGGTGCTGAAGCGGGCAACCGGGCTGGAGGTCGTATCGCCTGGATCGGAGCGGGAACCCATCCACGAGCAGAACGACACACGGCCCGAAGGGGTCACAGGGCAGTTCGCCGCGTTGAGCGCGATGTAGGCCTGGCTCTGGCCCACCACCGCAGCCTTGTCCCCACAGCCGATGCGGCTGTTCATTCGGAAGATCTTGGCCGGATCGCTGGTCGCCCAGAACTCGAGGAACCCCCAGCCCGGATAGGTCGGGAGCTCCAGCAGTGGAGCCATGGTCGATCCCACCGGGCAGAGCCGGAAAGGAGGAACCAGAACGTCACCCTGAGGTGACACAACGCGAACCATAACGTCCCCGCTAAGGCCCGCACTGGTCCCCGACAGTGCGACGAACCCGGTCCGCGCGTCGTCCGCCGGAGACAGGACGTATCCATCCGGCAGGCGCGTGAAGTGGAGCCAGGAGGATGCGCTGTGGCGGACAATGGTGCCGCCGGGGTTCACCGTGCCGTAGATTGTGCCGGCGCTGGTGTTGTCGTTAAGGGCCGTTGCGGTCAGCTTGGTCGACAGATTGCCGCCGCCCCGGTAGTCACGAAACAGCTTGTAGCCGGTAGCGCCAGTCAGTGTCGATGCGATGTCGGCACCTTCGGCGATGGCCTGCCACTTGGTATCGTCGCCGGCCGTGCCGAGGACAAAGCCGTGGAAAGCGATGGCGCCGTTGAAGGCAGCATCCGGTGCCGCAAGTGCGGTAAGCGTCCCAACGCTGTTGGCAACGTCCCCGACCAGGACATGCGTCCCTCCCAGGGCATTGATTTGGTGGTTAGCACTTGTCTGCGTTGATCCGGCAATCTTGGCCTCACCCTGGGCATAGCTGTTGATCGCAAAGTTACCAGCGCCATCACAGGTTACGACGATCAGCTGAGCACGGCCCGCACGGGTCTGCACGTCGACGTTCAACGTCAGCGTGTCCCCAACGGTCCCCTTTGAGTTCCACTGGATGCGGTCATGGAGCGTCGTAGTGAAGTAGTCGTCGCCGTAATGGTAGAGGTTGAATGCGCTGGCGATGATCGTCGACGTCCCCATCACCCGGTAGCGGCGGTTGTCCTTGGTCCGCTCGTGAGGGATCTGCAACATGATGAAGAACGCGCCGGCCTGGTCCCACTTGAGAAGCGGCGTGGAGACTAGGTTCGTGTTCGGGTAGCCGATATGGCCAGCAAGGCCGGCGTAGTGCCGGTTGAAGTTCGGGAACTGTGCCGAGAAGGCCGGCAGGGACCATTGCTGGCTCTGGTAGGCCACGGCAGCTGCCTCAGCGGCAGCGCGCTGGGTCGCAGCATTAGCGGCAGCTGCGTCGGCCAGGGCGCGGTCAGCAGCGACGGCGGCCTTATCGGACGCAACGGCGGCCTTGTCGGTCGCGACGGTTGCCTTGTCTGCCGCCACGGTCGCCTTGTCGGCCGCAACGGTCGCCTTGTCATTCGAGACCTGGACACGGTCGGCCGCCACGACTGCCTTATCAGCCGCAACGGTTGCCTTATCGGCCGCAACGGTCGCCTTGTCGGCGCTCACCTGGCTCGCCGAGGCGAGGATCTCTTCGGTCCGGTCCTGGACCCAATCGTTCGTTGCGTCGAACTCGAAGCCGAGCTCTTCCGAGCGCCGGAGGACCTGGCGGAAGGCGTTGTCCAAATCGCCGGCCTGAAGGACCGCACCGTCCACAAAGTCCACCGCAGCGGCTGACACGTCGGTCTTTCGATAGATCTCGACGAGGGACCCAGCAGCGGGGGCCGGCGAGACCTGGACCCTGGAGGGGTTGACCCAGGTAAACGCTACGTCCGCCTTGTTGACCCTCACCTTGACCGTGTCGGCGGTCTCGTAGGTGAACGTGATGTCGAACTGCGTGGTGGACCCGTTCCCGGTGTAGGAGGAAATGGTTGCCATGTTTTTATGCTTTCCTTCAGGCAGTTAACGGCGCCGACCCGCTGCCCGTCGCGGGGCGCTACGGCCGGTCTTGAGGATCGCTGACCCGAAGAGCTCCTGCTCGAACCGCTTGGCGGCCTCAGCCTCCCGGCGCTTCTCGGCCTCGAGGGCGTCAGCGTTCATGTATTCCGCCCAATAGGTCAGGGCGTGGGCGAGGACGTCGATGCGGTCGTCCTTGCGGAGCGCACCGCGCGCCTCGGTGAGGTGCGTCAGCTGGTAGAGCCCAGAGGTCTCCATGGTGGACGGAGCGCCCTCTGCGGCACCGCTGCGGGCCTCGAGGAGATCCTTGCGGACCATTGCGGTGTCAAAGACCAGTCGATGCTGCTGGAGCGCCGGCCGGACGACTGCCATGATCCGGAGCTCCTTCTGCCCGGAGACCTTGTGGTCGATGATGGGCGGAGGGGCCTTCCCGTTCTCCTGGTAGATCCGGCGGAGGTGGGGCTCGAGCAGGCGGGAGAACATCCCGTCGCCGAAGTTGGCTTCGATCTGGATGGCCGCCACCTTCTCCTCGAAGGCATGGCGGGCCAGCATCGACAGGGTCGCCTCGCTGTGGCCGTCACGGTAGCCACCCCAGCGGCGGACGAAGACCGAGCCGTTGAGGAACTTGGTGACCACATAGGCGGTCTCGTCGGCGCCACGGCCGGACGGGTCGATGCTCAGGAGCGAGCCTGTGAACTTCTCGAAGTCCGGGCTGCGGAACATCGGCCGGTGCATCCGGTCGCCATCGAAGCCGACGTTGTCGAGCTCCTTGATGACCAACTCAGGGCCGCTGCCCCAGACCACACGGGCCGGAGCGAGGTCCTCGGGGACGTCCATGACGATCAGGTCGCTGGTCTTGAGCGGGAACTTGTCCGCATCGACCAGAGAGGTGTCGAGCATGAATTGCAGCTGGAAGCCAGCGCGTCCCCAGCCTGCTTCACGTTCCACCAAGTCGGCGTCATGGAAGCGGTCAGGGTCCGTCGGGGCGCCACCTAGCGTGGACGCTACGGGCCGCCCGAGATCCGGATTGGCCTCGAGGTCCGCGCGCAGCAGCGGCGCCAGGTTGGCGTAGAGGGGTAGCTTCTCCTTGGTGGGGTAGCGCGCTGGCCACACCCGCATCTCGAAGCCCTTTTCACCCAGGCCACGGTAGATCGAGGCCATCGACTGAAAGGTGCCGAGGACGATGATCTCGCCGCCCGGCTTCAGGATAGCCTCAGCTTCGCCCATGCGGTCCCGCAGCTTCTCACGCAGCGCTTCAGTCTCGGAGTTCTTGGGGACCTCGACGTCGTCGAAGAGGAGAACGTCGGCGCGGCCGCCGGTGATCTGCCCGGTGATGCCGAACGCGGCGACCGAGGGGTCCTTTGAGGGACCGGCGGGGCCGACCTCGAACTCCAACGTTGAATTGCGCTGGCCGGGCCGGGCTTGGAGCTCAGCCCAGGGGACCGGCTCCATGGAGATCACATCCTCAGACCCAATCAG
Organism: Novosphingobium meiothermophilum; assembly: GCF_003171715.1. Classification (GTDB taxonomy): domain Bacteria; phylum Pseudomonadota; class Alphaproteobacteria; order Sphingomonadales; family Sphingomonadaceae; genus Novosphingobium; species Novosphingobium meiothermophilum. The sequence continues at coordinate 14,276 of NZ_QGHL01000011.1, forward strand.
GGTATGGATGAACGCGGCGATCTTGTGGCTGAAGCGCTCATTAGCACTGACCACCATGATCTTGAGGTCTGGGTCCCGCCACAGCCGCCAGACGATGTAGGCCGCCGTGAGGAAGGTCTTGCCGACACCGCGGAACGCTGCAATGAACCGACGCCGGTGGCCGTTGGCGAGGAACTCTGCGATGTCCTTCTGGATGCGCGTGGGCTTCGGGAGCCGGAGCACCCTTACCCAAACGTAAGCTAGAAACACGAGGAAGGAGGCCTTCAGCCTCTCTTCTGGGGTCATACGTCTTCCCTGACAATCAGGATAGCCCGTGAAACGCCGTGGAACAGGGTCCACAGAGCGAAGAGGGGCTTGGGAGGTATTGGGGTAGCCTGGAGGCCGTTAGGGGCCTCAGCGGGCCTCAGTGAGCCCTGCGCTCGTTGGCGACCTCATCGAGGTCTAGCTCTTCCAGAGCGGCGGCCAGGTTGGAGACCCGCCGGCTCTTCGCCGGCGCGTCGACCCCATTGTCCTTCAGGAACTTGATGGCCTGAGAGATCATCTGGGGAGACGGTGCGGTTTCTCCGGAGCCGCTAAGGGCCGTTGTGAGAACATCGGCCACCTTGGCGTGGAGCGCGTCGAGCGCGCTCTCTTTTGCCCGGCTCACTCCGGCCTCCGGAACCATAACTTGAGGTTCTCCCAGACGTCGCCGGGGACCTTCTTGGCGGTCGTGGCGAAGCTGTGGATGAACCCAGGGATGGCCTCATAGGCGACCAGACCGGCCACGAAGGAGACCCCTTGGCGCGTGAAGTCTCCTGCGGTCGGGAAGACCTCGCCCAAGATCTGCTTGGCGAAGTAGGAAACGACGATACCGACGGCCAGCTGCACGAAGCGCTCGCCCCAAGTGGCCCCCTTCTTGTAGAGGGATGCCACTGCGGCCCCCAGCGCGCCCGGTGCGATGCCGGAAAGGAACTCGGCGGAGCGCGCCAAGGCGTCCGCAATGGTGCTCTTGTCCATTATGGTTTCTCAGTTGAAAGGGCCTTAGCCCCTCCGGTTATTGAACAGGGATGCCGAGGCGTTGTGCCTCAGCGCGTAGGGTTGCTTCTTTCGTCCCTCGGTCCCAGCCTTGAAGCTCACCCACGTCGAAGACCTCCACTCTCAGGCGAGCCAGAGCGAAGGATTTATCCTCATCGGTGAAGGCCTCCACCGCGAGACCCGTGTAGCCGTCGACGACGTTCTGGATCTCCCGGATGCGGGCGGCCTTGGGCAGTGCTTGGTATTCAGGCAGACGGACGAGCTCATTGAGCGCCTCCTCCATGGTTTTGCCTGTAGACGGGTCGCGAACTTCCCGCCCTCGGATCTCAAGGAATCTCGAGAACTGCTGAGCGGTGAGCTTGACGCCCTTCTGGGTCCTGCCAGCTGTGGGCTTGCGCATCGACAGGCTCTCCATCTCGGCCGCCAGTGGGTCCTCTTCGGGGTTCGGGAGGACATCCCCCTTGATCCCGGCGAGGCGCTGGAGACCGGACTGCGGGATAGGCCGTCCGACCAGGTCCCTCTTCAGGGGCAGGCTGTCGGCGCCGATAGACGCCTTGGCGAGACCATCGGAGAAGTTTGCGGCTTCCCTCAGCTGCCCGTCGCCCCATGCCACCAGCTGACGCTGGATGCCGGAGGCGGGGATTGCACGGGTCGCCAGACCACGGAAGAAGTTGTCCCAGCGGCTCGAGGCGTCCTCAGGGGACGTTGCGCCGGCCAGGTCAGTCAGCTGCCGGATCGACTGAAGCCAGGACTTCGACAGCACGTTCGCTGCCGTCGCCCAGATCATTGCCTCAGCCATCTCGGAGAGGGTCCCCGAAGCAGCCGGATCGTCTTCGTTAGCGTCCGCTACGGCCCTCAGGTCAGCCCCGATGCCCAGCAAGGTCCCGATGGGGTCGACCCTCGAGAACTCGTAGGTGTCGTCGCCAATCTTGAAGGAGTAGCTAGGTCGCCCGGCGTCGCGCGCCGTGGACAGGAAGCCACCATCATAGCCGACGATCTGGCGATCCTCGGCCAGGTTGTAGGCCGTCACGACCGCGGTGATGCCAAGGGACATCCGGGCCAGAGCCTCATCTCGCGCAGCTCCCCCTTCCAGGAGAGCCGACCGGATGCGGTCCTTGAACAGCCCGAGCGGGGTGAAGTCGATAGCGGTGCGTTCGATGATCCTCAGCGGGGTCTTGATGAACGGCACGAAGATACTGGCGAGGCCGCCGCCGCGGGCTTGCAGCTGGGCGACCACCCGGTTGATGCCGAGCTCGAGATCGTCCTGGAACAGAACGCCGCGGGCTTCGACCTCCCCGGCGCGCATGATGGCGTGTTGAGCCGCCTGGTCTGCGCCACCAGCGACCGCGCCGCGCGGGCCGTCGCCGAACAGCTGGATCGTGCGGGCCTTGATGAACTGACCGAGATCAGCGCCTTCGAGGCCAAGCTCTGCGGCTTCCTTCGCGGCGAGACGCACCGAGGCCGAGTAGGCGCCGGCACGGGCCGCAAGGGTCCCTACGAACTCGTCAGGGGCATTGATGAACAGCGTGGTCCCCGCTCGGTAGAGAGTGCCGGCGGCGTTGATGGACGAGCCGAGCACGTTGACGAGACCACGGAGGCCTGCCTGGAAGAAGTTGCTACCTTCCATCTGCCCAACCATCTCGCGGAGGCGTCGGGTCTCGGAGGCCGTCAGTGCGAAGGCCTTGTTGTTGACCACGTCTGCTCGCTCGAAGCTCACCGACTTGTCGCCAGTCGCCGCGATGCTCTTGCGGGCGAAGCCGCGGGCCAGCTTGGTCAGACCCATGGCGTCGGCATTGAGTGAGAGCTCAGAGTAGGCCTCGTGCTCAAGGACTGCGAGGGTGTTGCGGTAGGCCTCACGGAAGCCACCGAGGACGCCTTCGCCGTAAGCCCAGACTTCCGCCGCAGCGCGCCGGAACTCGGCTTCGCTGCCCACGCCGACCAACCGACCGGTGCCGCGGGCGCCGACTGCGAGGAGCCGCCCGAGGCCGTTGAGGCCCAGGAAGGTCACACCCGCGGTGAGGTTGTAGAGGGCCGTCGAGACGCCGAAGAGCGAGCCCATGGTCTCCTTCGTTGCATCGCTGACGCGCCGCCAGATGGAGCCGTTACCTTCACGCACGGAGCGCGTGAGTTCCGCAACGTCACCACGGAGGTCGACAAGGCGCTTGAGGGCCAGGAGCTTCTCCGCATCGGTGCCGAGGAGGTCCGCATAGGAGGAGGCCCCCTCCGGAATGCTCATCTTCGAGAAGCCAGCGGCCTGAGCCTTGCCTTCTGCGTTGAGGGCTTCGTCGATGACCTTCCCGGCTTTCGACGGGCTGACCTTGGCGAGAGCCTGAAGGGACTGAAGGGCCCGCCCGACTTCCGACCCGGCACCGCGGAGGGTGCCCAGGAAGTAAGCGTGGCGGTGGAAGGCCTTGAGGAACTCGAACCATTTGATGCCCGCACCGTTGGTCCCAATCTCGTCCATGGCTTCTTTCGCCAAGGCGAGCATGTGGTGGGCATGGGCGCCGGTGAACAGCCGAGCGGCCATCAGCTTTTCGCCAAGGCCCTCAGTGGCTCCGTAGAGCTTCACGAAGACCTCAGGATCAGAGGCCAGCGCTTCAGCGCCGCGGATGAGCTCCGCATTGGCGACCCTCTCAGTGCTTCGACCGAGGCCGCGGCCGATCTGCTCGTAGATGTCGAGGAGGCCGTTCTGGAGACGTGCGAGTTGCTCGGGGTCCTCGAAGACCGAGAAGTCGAGCTTCGCCGGGTCGATCCCCAGGCGCATCAGGGCATTCTCAGGGTCGCCCTTGACCAAGGCTTCAGCCATCCGGACAAAGGTGTCGCCATTGACGTCGATCTTGCCGGCCTTCTCCCGGAGGAAGTCGAGGACCTCATCCATGGTGCGCGGCTCAGCCGGGCCTGGTCCGCCCGTCGGTGGGCGTGTGGGCTGCGGATCGAACTCCGAACGTGCTCCGCCCTGCTGGCCCGCCTCGGCGGCAGGGGCGGTCAGGGGGTTCTGGTTCGGGGGCAGGGTTTCGTCGAGCTTGACGGCACCCTTCTTGAAGTTGTCAACGACCGCCTTGGCTTCCTCAGCGGTCCCTCGCCATTCGCGATAGAGCTTCGCAATGCGGCCGCCGGTGGCGAAGACAGCATCACCGAGGAGACCCACAGGGGCGCCAGCGGCTGCGGCCTTGAAGCGGGCCTCGAGCTCGGTGTCGTCTTCGGCAGAGGCAAGAGCGTCCAGGGCTGCGTTATCGAGCCCGAAGGTGTCCTTCAGGACGGTCGCAATGTTTCCGCCACGGGGGTCGTATTGTGTGAAGTCCGCCAGCGCACCGGCGGCGAGCCCTTGGCCCACCCGGCCCAGCGCACCGTAAGCGCGGAGGGCCGTTGTGGCCTTCAGGTAGCCCGTGAAGGGGACCAGGAAGGAGCCGATGCCCCGGACCACCCTTTCAGTGGTGCCGGCATTCTCCTCACCCTCGAGGGTCGGGAGGGTGAGGCGGCCGGTGCCTAGAGCGGTGCCGCTCGCCAACTGGTCCATGTTCCGCCGTTTGGCTTCATCAAAGGGGAGATAGCCAATCACGCCGTTGTCTGCCCGCGACCCGAACGCCACAACGCCGATGTTCGTTTTCTCACCTAGCCAGTCGCCGAGGTCGTCGATGGTGTCCAGGACGCCTTGGCCGGCATCACGAAGGGCCCCAACGCCTGCGCGGTAGATCGAGAAAGGGCGGGGTTTCCCGGACGGGGCCGGGCGCTGAGCCGAAACCTGGAAGGTGTCGACCGCCTTCTTGCCGCGCTTCTCACGCTCAATATCGGCGAGCTCGGCGTTGATTGCGTCGAGCTCGGCCTGCTCCTGAGGCGTCAGGGCCATTCATGTCTCCTTATCGGTTCTTCTGTAGCTCCGCTTCGCGGGCTCTGAGGGCGGCCTCACGGTCCTGCCCAGGCTTCGCTGCGAGGCGGTCACCGGCCGCTACGGCTTCGGTGTAGGCCTCTGCGGCGCTCTTGCCGTTCTGGATTGCCCGGCGGAACACCGACAGAGCGACGTCACGCTGCTCTGCGGTTGCTCCGGTTCCTCGGGCGAGGAGGGAGCCATTGCCTCGCTCCGTGACCTTGAACTTCTCACCGAGCCGCGCCCCCCACTGAGCAGCCTCAGGGCTCTCAAGGGCGAACTTGGCGCCGGCCGCAGCGGCCGCGCGGGCCTGCCGGAAGCGGGCCAGAGAGCTCTTGCCTGGAGGACCGAAGTCCCCGCGCTGGAGGCGCCGCTGGTCCTCCTCGACGGAGGCGCCGGTGAGGTCCCCAGCTTGACGCTGGGCGATGAGACCGGAGAGCTCCCTGTCGTATTCGACATCAGCTTCGTAGCGGGCCTGGCGTTCCTCGGCGCGGACCTCGGCGGCTGCTTGACGGGCCTCGGCCTCCTGACTTTCGATCACGGAGTTGGCGAAGCTCGGGTCGAGGTCCCCATTGGCGACCCACTGCTGAAGCGTCGACTTGCTTACCGGGCGGTCATTGATGATCTCGGTCAGGATCTTGTCCGCGTTCGCTTCCCACCTCTCGTTGCGGACCCTGCGGGCTTCGTTGCGGCGGTTCGTCTCGATGACGTCGGCCGCGTCCTGGAGGTCCCGGATCTCGGACGGAGTGAAAGAGGGGGAGCCATCCTTGCGGGTCGAGAACATGATACCCCTGAGGATCTCAGGCTTCCCGAACTGCTTGGCGTAGACCTTCAGGCCGTCGATGAGGCCCGCCTTGGCTTCACCGCGGGGGACCGTGTCAGGGATCTGAGACATCAGCGCCTCGAAGTCATACTTCGGGGTGTAGCTTGGGGGGGCAGCATCGCCGACCGGCTTCAGGTTCGGGTTCTCGGCGGGCTGGCCTTGCGTCGTCCCGGTGAACTTGAACGTCGCCGGATCGACGTCCACGAGCTTGCCATCCTTGGGCACCTTCACGCGGTAGTGGAGGTGCGGGCCGGAAGCGTTGCCGGTCTCACCCACGGCGCCGATGGGGGCCCCTGCGGAGAGGTCCTGACCCTTGGTGACCGCGATGCTGTCCAGGTGGGCGTAGCTGGTTACCGTGCCGTCCGGGTGACGGACTTGCACGAAGTTGCCGCTGCGGGCGTCACGGCCCGTTGCGATGACCACGCCCTCCGCCGGGGCTTCCACTTGGGTTCCTCGCGGGGCGGCGAGATCCAGACCGACCGAACCGCGGGCCCTGTGAGCCGTGAAGCCGGACGTGGCGGTGCCGCGGACGGGCATACGGCCCGTTGTGGAGATGGGGCGGGGAGCGACCAGACCGGGGTTCTCCGCTTCCGCGGCCGTGGAGGCCGGGACCTGGATCTCCTGGATCGGGGCTTCCGCCGCACCACCGAGCAAGGGGAGACCCTTGGTGGCCGCGACGAACGCAACGTTGTCGATATGCTTGGCGTTCTGCTTCTTGGTGATGACCTCGAGGGCCCTGGGCACCAGATCCGCGCGGAGCTCGGCGAGAGCCTGGGCCAACGCGGCGCCGGCGCGTGGGGAGCCCAGATCCCGAGGCTGGCCTTTCTCATCCAACGCCACCGAGGCGAACTCGGCATTGATTAGGGCGTTGATGTCTTCCGGCGTTGCCGGGTCTTCGTCGTCAGCCAGGCGCTCATTGATCTTCGTCCGGAGCCGCTCGCCGACTTCAATGGCCGAGCGCTGGGCTCCAGCGGTGTAGTAGGCGTCAGCGTAGGACCGGCTCTTGAGCTTCTTGGGATCGGCCTGCCCTGCCTGACCGGCGAGGGCACCGGCTGCGGCGTCCTGCTGGTTTCGGCGCTGCTCGCCTGCGACCAGCTGGCCCGAGACGGCGTCCCCAAAGTCGGAAGCCACACCGAGCAGCTGCGCAAGAGCCTGCGCCTTGCTCTGGTTCGGCCCGGCAATCGGGGCGTTGACCTCGACGTTGCCGGGATCGACGCTACGGCGGGCCGGCAGGGTGAAGTCGGAGTTGTCAGTGGTCCGTCGACGGGCCGTGATGGGGCTCTGGGTCTTCGCTAGATCAGCCATTTAGCTTCCCGATTTCCTGCTTGCGTTCATTTTGGCCGACGCCGCCGACAGGCCGATCATCAGCCCGGCCGTCAGAGTGCTCGGCGTGGAGATGAACTTGGAAGCGGTCTCAGCATCCGAGGCAGCGCGGCGGCTCTCTCGGTTGGCCAGCGAGGTCTTGTTGGAGAGCTCGGCCTGCATTGCGCTATCCATCAGGAGCGTTTCGATAGACCCGGAGGACAGGCTCAGGCCGGCCTCCCCGGCGGCCACCTGGATGCGGGATTGCTCTCGGCGCATCTCTCGGAGGCGGTTGTTGATCTCGGCCGTAGTGGCCTGGTCGATCTGCTTCTTTCGCTCGACGTTGGCGGCCTGGAGGGCCTTGTTGGTAGCCGTGGCGGCCTTGTTCTGCGAAATGATTTGAACGGCGGAGGTAGCCCCCGCGATGATAGCCGCCCCGATGGCGGCGGGGACACACACGTCATCGGCTCCTTGAAAACTGGATGAAGGGCCGCTTCTCGGGCCCATGCCGGGGATCGGCGTCGATGAAGCGGAAGCCTGCCCAGACCAGCCAATCCAAGGCGGCCTCGTTGCGGACATCCACGAAATTGGTGAGGACCGGATAGACCTCGAGCATCTCCTCGGCATACGGCCGAGAGAGCCGGGCGAAGGCCACGCGCTCCCGCCCGGAAGCGTCAGTGGCCACAAGCCAGGGCTGGCCCACGCCGGCGATGACGCTTGGCGCCACGCCAAACAGCACGACAGGAAGGCCTGTCCGGTCAAGGCCGACCCAGCAGCGGGTGGAGCAAGCCACCGACTGCCGGACCGCTTCGGCGGGTTCGCCCCCCACAGAGGCCTGGATCTCGTCGATGTCCGCTTGGCGGAGGTTGGTGGCGATATGCTCGACGAGGCCCCGGACGGTGTCGTCCGGGAGGTGCTCAAGGGAGACGACTTTTGCCATTATGATGCCCTGTTGAAGTAGAGGCCCTCCCACTCCGCGCTGACCCAGCTGCTCGCGAACGGGGTGTCGTTGGCGAGAGTGATGGAGAGGCGGGAAGCCTCGGCCGATACGCTGAAGGGGATGGCGTCCGAGGCGTAGGCCTGGGCCCCCAGGAGGAACCCGCTGTAGCCGATACGCTGGGACGAGACGTTGTAGACGCGACGCTTCGAGGCGTCGTCGAGGTTCGCATCGCGGCCGTAGGGGTAGATCTCCACGGTGAAGAACGGGGTCTCCGACGTAGTGATCGACATGGACCGCAGCTGGAGCCTTCCGCTTTCGAGAGGGCGCCCTTGGTAGTCGCGCGGGAACTGGCGGCTCAGGACGAGGGCCGTCTTGTAGACCTCACCGGCGGTGACCGGGTGGGCACTTTCGTTACCTTCGACAGTGACCGTGGTGCCCGAGACCGTAACCTTCGTCCCGTCGATCAGGCTCTCCGGGTAGGGATGGCCCTTGGTCCGCACGAGCCGCAAACGAACCGGATCGGGTTCGTAAGGGAACGTGAAGGTCGTCAGGCCGGTCCCGGCGTTGTAGGTGCCGGTGAGCGTGACGAGCCGGTCCAGGTAGATCTGGTGGTCCTGCTGGGGCGCTACGGCGTCCTGGCGGAGATCAATCTTCTCGAGGTAGGCCTTGTTAGACCGGCGGACTACGAGGGTCAGCTGGCCGTCCGCAAAGTCCCCAGAGATCACATGACCGCCGGAAAAGGACCACCGCTTCCACGAGGACAGGACCTTCTGGTCCGCATCCCAATAGAACTGGTAGGTGTAGACTTGGCCAGGGGTCGTCGAGTTCGAGGCAAGGGCGACCAGGCCACGGACCCCGTGGAGCGGGACCAGCTTGGACACACCTTCAGGGATCAGGCCCGGAACGTGCGCGGTGATGTCGGCGGCGTCCTTGGCGTCCCGTCCGTCGAGGCGGGTGTATTCCAGGATGGATGTATAGCCACCCGCCGCGGCCGCGAAGTAGACCGTGTCGCCGTAAGGCGCAGGCCGCACTCCGGGAGCGAGGCTGTAGTCCGTGACCGGCCGGATCTCGATGGAGTTGATCGAGGTGCCGCTCTGGCCGTTCGACAGCGAGAGCTGCCGTTTGGCCGAGAAGAGCATGATGCCGTCGTTGAAGGCCGTTGCGTAATCCAACAGGGCGACGTCAGTGGTCGTTGCGGAGACCGAGAGGGCGTCCGCATCGAGAGCGTCGAGGACCGTGCGGCGCCAGAAGTTCCCGTAGTCGCCCACAACGGACATGACGACCGCTTCGTCCACCGCAAAGCCCAGGCGGTTCTGGTAGAAGAAGACGTCGCGGATGACCTTGCCGACGAAGGCCGGCGCGGGGTTGCTCGTCTTGTCCCCGACAGAGCGGGGCTTCCAGCAGAAGGGCTTGAACTCGAACGTCCCGTCCGACTTGCGGATCAGGGCGTGAGGCATGGTGGTGGACTTGATGGCGTTCTTCAGGCCCGGTGCGCGGGTCTCGTTCCACACGCCACCCTTGGAGATGACGTAGTAGGACTGGAAGTTGCTGTCCGCGCTGCCCATCACCTTGTAGAGAAGGCCATCGGCCGGGGTGGCCGGGAGATCCTTCTCCAGCTGGACCGTCCCGGAGAGGGTGTCAGGGATGGTGTCGTTCTTGAAGCACTCGGAGCCCGGAGCAGACGCCGGGGGGACGTAAGGGGCCGCCAGCGTTGGGTTGGTGTTGCCGACGGGCGGGGCACCACTGGCACCGGTGCCGCCACCTACCGTATCGGACAGGGTCTCGTCGAGATACCAGGTGCCCTCCCTCACAGCGAGACCAACCTACCCCACGAGAGGGTGCCGCCAGGGCTCGGGAGGTCTGCGGGCGGGGTCGCTGTGTCGGCGCCAAGGTCGTCAAGTTCGACCGTCACCGAGGAGTTGACGATGAAGGTGTAGTCGGCGACCGTAACGGCCTTGAAGGCCCCCGCGGGGGCACCGGCAAGGTAGCCCCAACCGAACGGGGCGGTCACCGTCTTCTCTTCGCCGGTGGCTCCATCGAACACGCGGAGAGCGCCGTCGGCGATGACGACGATGTAGCGCTCATTCTTGTCGCGGTTGATATGGTGGACGAAAGCGTCCTCGATATTGGTCACGTTAAGGTCCGCTACGTGCTGCGTCGGGGGACGACGAGAGACGCCGCGGGCGATGTCGACCCAGGTATTGAGCTCGTCCTCGGTCTGGTCCGCTGAGCGGAGGATCGGGGGCTGAAGCGAAATGCCGTTGTTGAGGGACGGGATCGTCCGGGTCACAAGGGACATAGTTCCTCCTCAGGTTAGCCGAAGCGGCGCCTCAGGGACCGCCGGGCCGATGGGTTCGCTCGGAAGCTGTTGGTGTCTCGGGTGCGCCGCTCGCTGCGCCACAGGCGGTCCCACGCGCGCTGCTCGTCGCGGTCGTTGTATCCGTCGAGGAGAGGGGAGGACACGCGCTGGGCCTGGAACTTCCGGGCAGCGGCGATGGAGACATAGGTGCGGGCCGTCTGGGGGATGTCCTCGAAGGGGTAGGCCCAGATGATCTCGACCTCGACGGCCGCGGTGAAGGTGTAGGTCTGGTTATCCAGATCGTAGAGCGAGAGTTCGTTGGTGTTGGGGTTCCGGCGGACTACGATGTTGGACGACACGGTGGATGCGTCGACCTCCATGGCGCCGGAGGGGATCTTGATGGTCCCGTCGATCTGCGGGGAGAGGCTGTAGTTGCGGTCGGTGTTCCACGACCAGCCCTGGGCCTCAACGTCCCGTAGCGTATCCCGGAGGACCTGGAGGGCGTCGACCACGTCGGGGACGCCGGACACCGTCAGGGTGTTGACGGGAGACTGGCCGATGGACGCCAGCATTCGATTGACCGCCTCGAGCTCCGTCGAGGGGGCGATAAGGGTCGACAAGGGCGGGGTCTCCAGAAAATGAAAAAATGGGGTGCCCCTCGAAAGAGACACCCCATGCGGGTTTTAGCCGGTAGCGCCGGCAAGCAGGAGATCGACGGTCACCGTAGCAGCCGCCGCCACGTTGGCACCGCCAACGAGAAGCTCGATGATGTCGCCACCCTGGAGGGTGATCGGCACACCGGCCTGGGCCGAGGCGTCCACCTTGGAAGCCGCACCGGCCGTGGTGGCCGCGGTGAGGACCGTGAAGGAGCCGCCGCGGTTCAGGCGAAGCTGGAGGGTGCAGCCCGCGCCGAGGGTCGCCGAGGTGCGCACAATGGCGTCGACAAGGCGTTCACGGAAGTTGGGCGGGAAGGTGAGGACGTTCACCTGGTCACCGCTGGCGGCCACACCGTTGGTGAAGGCCAGCGTCTTGACGATGCTCGAAACGTCGGTGTTCACCGACGGCAGACGGTCGTCAGCGAGCGAAGTGATGGTAGCCACTGCTCAGAGCCCCTTAGGCGATCTTGAGCTCGACCGCGCACTTGCTGCGCAGAACGCGGGTGCCGACCATGCGGCGGCCAATCATCAGGACACCCTGCTTCTCGGGCTGGTCAACCAGCTGGAAACCGACGTCCTGGACGATGACCGAGGCCGCAGCGTATTCGGTGAATACGATGCCGCGGGCATTCGTCGCATCCAGACGGTAGTAGGACGGGATCGAGGTATCCGAGGTGCTGTTAACACCAAACACGGCGTTGGCGACGTTCGACTTCGAGATCTGGATGTCGTCGACCGTGGTCAGCAGATGGCGCTGGATCGAAGCCACACCGCCGTTGTAGTCGCGGTTGAGGTTGCGGTCCGAGCGGGCCAGCAGATACCACTGAGCAGTCGGCAGGACGGCATAGACCGCCTGGGTATCGACCGGGACGCGCTTGGCGTCCATGTTCTCCTTGGCCTGGCTCAGGCCGTCGAACAGGGCCGTTGCGGTGTTCGCGAAGGCCGCGTTGGTCAGGGCCGTGCCGCCGGTGTCGCCGGTGAATAGGGCGCCCGAGCGGGCAGCACGCAGGATCGTGCGCATGACGTTGCGGTCATGGTGCTCGGCGAGTTCGCGACCGATTGCTTCGGTGTAAGGCGAACGGACTTCCACGTCGAACAGTGCCTCGTCGACGTCCGAAACGAACACCGAGGAGATCAGCTTGTCGTCCGGCGAGATGGTAATGTCCTGCGACGCGATTGCACCGCCGGTGATCTCCTGGCCGGGGATGTGGTATTCAGCCGAGGCATTCCAGAACGCCGGGAACTTGACCGACTTGGCGCCTGCAAGAGCCTGGGTCTTGTGCTTGTCCGCCATGATGACCGCAGCGTTGTATGCGGTCAGAACTTCGCCGCCACGGACGTCGAGGGCGAGTTCGTAGGCATCCGTGCCACCCTGACGGAGGGCCGGACGGGAGGGAATGCTGTTGCTCATTTGCTTTCAGACTTGTTGAGGTGGGGTTTCTTGGGTCCCGCTTTTCCTCAAGGCCCAGCGTCAGTCAGGATTATCGGCCACAGCCGGTCCTACGCGAAGGTTGTCTCTTGGTCCGCAAGGTAACGCACCGACTTCCACGGGCACCCTCCTGGCCGGGCGTAGCCGGTGGAGGTTGTAGCGGGAGAAAGACCGGCCCCACTACGGGCCGTGACGGCTCATCTCGGCGTCCCGAGGAGAGCTTGTGTCACCCTGAAGTGTGCTTGCCGCCGTCGCGGTAGAGGCATCAGGGGTTCGATAGAGATCCGCCCTGTATTATCTAACAGAGGGGCCGGACGTGTTTTCAACCGAAGCGGCGAAGACCGCTGCGGGGGGTAACGTGCTTCAGGGTGCCCGCCTTCTTGGACCGCTCGAGCTTCGCCACAGCGGCCCTGCGGGCCAGCGTGTCATTCTTGGCGTCGGCCTCGGCGAGGTCGCGGGTGAACTCTTCCTTGTCGTGGTAGAGGTCGCCGGTGGCGGCGCCCCCGGCCGGGAAGGTTAGCTGCCCTTCCCCTGCGGGGAGGACGGCGGCCGCCAAGAGGCCCTTGACGGCAATATCACGGAGGTCCGGATCGTTGAGCGAAGCGTTATACTTCTCGATCTGGGCCGGGGTCCAGTTCGTCTTGGCCCACTCGACCGCTGCGGCGTAACGCTCCTGGCCGCCCGATAGCTCGTAGACCCGAGCCGTCAGCTGCTCGCTGAGCGCCTTGACGCCGGCCAGGTAGGTATCGAGGAGTTCCGGCGGGATGCCACCAGCGATGATCTTCTCGCGGGTTTCCTCGGAGAGGTCACCGGTGTTCGAGAACTCGGCCGCTGCGTCGGAGAAGAGCTCCGGAGCAATGCCAGCTGGGGGATCGACAGGGTCCGTCACGGACGGATCAGCGGGCTGGTCGCCTGCCGGGGGCTCGTCGCCCTTCGGCTCCGGAGCTCCGCCCTTGAACTTCTCGAGTTCGGTGTAGCTCTTCAGCAGAGCGTCAACACGGATCTCACCCTTCTCGGCATCCCAGAACTTCTCCGGGATGTCGGCCGGGCGCTCCTTCACCGCAGGGCCGGTGGCGGGTGGGGGCTCGGGCGGGGCTTCCCCACGGCCCAGGGTCGCTAGGCGAAGGGTCTCTTCGCTCAGCTGCGGGGCCGCTGCGGTCGGCGCAGAGGCCGCCGTTGGCGACGGGCTGTTGGGGTCGATTGTTACCTCAGACATTGCAGCCTCCTACGCTCGGGATCAGAGGTAATTCTCGATGACCGTGCCGTTGTCGGCCTTCGTCTTCTCGACCTTCGGCTTGCGGGCGTAGACGTCCACGTTGCCTTGGGCCGAGAAGTCTTCGACCTCTTCGACCGTCTCGATTTCCGTGACCGCGGCCGGCTCCGGCGCCTCGACTACCGGCTCGGGGGCCGGCTCGCTGTTCTTGGTTGCCATTGGTGTCCTCGTAGTTATTGCACGGGCGGTGCATTGACGCTGTCAACGAAGCCCTTAGCAAGCTGAGGAGCCGCAGCGATGCCGCCCTGGGTCAGGGCCGCCTGCTGCTGTTCATCAGCGATGTCTTGCGGGTCGCGCAGAAGGCTCGCAACGTCGGCCACACCACGGCTCACGCCAAGGCGGTTGGCGACCTCACGGCCCTCAATGTTCTGCTGGAGCCACCCGTCCCCAAAGATATTCCGAAGATCCGTGAGCCAGCCCACCAAGGCTGCGCTCTCGTGGTTCTGGCCCAGGGCGTTGAAGCCCGTAACGATGACCAGATCGACCTCGTCGGGGAGCTCGGGGGCCTTCTTCTGCCTCGTCAGGATGTAGAGGAGACGCGAGGCGTAAGGCCGCTGGACCTCGGCCGAGAGGACCGTATAGGTCCCGCCGAGGGCGTCTTCGAGTTCCTGCGAGATTGCCCGGATCTCCTCCGCGGTGACGCGCTCGGCGTCGCGGATGGTGTTCGCGGTCAGAAGGAAGGCTTGGCCCAGACGGCGCTCGATGGCCTGAGCCATCTGCCACACGATCTGGAAGTCGGAGCTCTTGTCCAGCTGAAGGGTCTGGACGCGGTCCTTGAGGCCGTGGAGGAAGTCCCCGCTTTCCGCGGAGGCCAGCTCTTCGACGTCAACGCCGCCGTTGGGGTCCACAAGGCGGACGATACGGGCCGCTTCGATGGCGAACTTCAGGATGGACTTGTTGGCGTCCTCAAGGGAGAGGAAGTCGCCGGCGTATTCCGTCACATAGGCGCGGCCATAATCCGAGCCGGGAACGGCCTGCCACCTGAGGGCCTGCCACCCGGCCTTGGTCTTGTCGACCGAGCCCCGCGACTTGGGAACTTCGACCCCGTTGATCTCCTCGTAGTGGACCATCTGGTCGCCTTCGAGGTAGACGTGGGTGTAGAGCTTGACGGGCTTGTCTTCGTCCGACTTGCTGGGGTCATACTTGACGTTGCAAGTGTTCCGGACTTCATCCGAGAGCTCCGACGGGCGGATCTCATCCTGGATGACGGCCTCAACCAGCGCGCCGTTCTTCCCGCGCCGAACCACGAACTGATCCAGGCGCCACATGCGCATCTGACTTCCATCGTCGGGCTGGTAGATGAGGGCGTTTCCGGCCACGACCAGGTGGCGGATTGCCTCCATCCAAATGGTGCGCGACATGCTCTTCTCAGCAAGCGTGAGGGCCTGGAGAGAGATCTCGGCGAGACGTGCGTTGGCTTCGCCGAGCTTCGCGCCCATGGCGTCAGCGACCGCCGAGTTGATCTCGAGGCGGAAGAACGGACGCTCAGGAGGGAAGAGGGCCAGCAGCAACTTGGCCGAGACGTTGTTGACCAGGCGGGCGCCGTTGGCCGTATAGGGCTGTTCGGTTACCTGGTGGGGGTCCGAGGAGCCCTCTTCAGGGATCAGTCCTGGGATCGTGAGGCGGGACGCTTCGCGGGCCTGAGACAGGACGTTATCACGGCCGCGCTTGAGCGCTGAATAGCGCTTCGCTGCCATCCCGGTGATGGTTGCTTTGGTCTCAGCCACCGGTGTTCATCGCCCTCCTGCGGGTGATTTCCGCCGCGCCTGCGCGGACGGCGTCGAAGCCCTGGAGGCCGGCGGGGATGAACGGGGTGCGCATAGGCGCTGCGGCCGCCGTGGGCGGGGGCGAGGTGTAGCCCGGCGCCGAAGACGCGGGAGTTCCGCTGCCCAGGTCGATCCGGAGGTTCTGCTTGCCGATGCGCAACTGACCCGCGGGGTCAAAGCCATCGAGAAAGGGGTTCCGGATGATGGGGAGGGGCTTGTTGGCGTTGGGGTCCGCCTGGACCTTAGGGGTTTTGACGCTGCACACGGCCTAGTCCTCGCTTCTCCCGGAGGACCGGGGAAATGGACCGCTCGCTCCACTGGCGCAGTTCGCGCACGATGGACCGGCGGCCGGCTTTGAACATGATGGAGGCCAGGGTGTCGTTAGGGAGTGGCGACGGCTCTGGCTGGAGCTCTTCGAGCGCCTCCAAGAGCTCCTTCGCGGTATGCGGAAAGGGCTTCATTCGGTTTCCAGAAAAATATGGGGAAGGTGGCGAGCATTGCTCGGCGTCACCTTCCCCTCAGGGTCACCATAGGAGGCTATGTGGAGCTTCTGACGTCTCCACCTATGGGGACCTATTCCCGCTCAGCCTCGCTAAGATACGGAGGAAGCCAGAGAATTGGTCTCACTCCGTCGTAATCCTGGTGTTGCAGAATGCGGGCCAAACGGGCCTGCACGAGAGCGTCATGTTCATCGAGCCCCTTCGAGTAGAAGGCGCACAGGACGTCCTCCCAAGCCTCGAGCTCGTCTTCCGCTTCCAGCACGCTCTCGGCCCAGATCGACTTGGCGCCAACGCCGGGGGCGCCAGGATAACCGTCGGTCTGGTCTCCGACGATGGTCTGCCAGAAGTGGAAGCGGATGGCCTGGATCGGCGTAATGTCAAAGATCAGGGGACGCTTGGGGTCCTTCTGGACGTGGGGCCGATACAGCTTCCCCGGTATGGTCATCATGTCCTTGTCGGCGGAGACCATGATCCTCTCATCGGTCCGCGAAGGGTCCGTTGCGATGATCCCCATGACGTCGTCGGCTTCCAGCCACGGCCGCTCCTCGACCGTGTATTCCGACCTCATCCAGTCCTTGATCTCGTAGAGGTAGACCGGGCGCTCGGTAGCCGACCTGAGCTCCTTGTAGGTGGGGTCGATCCGGTCCTTGCGGAACGACCGGAAGTCGTCCGAGAGACAAATGGTGACCTCGTCGGGCTTCAGGATGTCGATGAGGCGCTCGAGCTCAGCCTCGGCGGCCGCCTTGGCGTCGTCAAAGGACGCTGCGGTCGACTTGTTGCCGTCGCCGTTCCAGTCGTAGGACCGCTGGGTCGCTGCGGAGGATCGGTAGGCGAGGAGGTCGGCGTCAACGAGCAGTGTGCGGGTCGTCAACGGCCACTCCGAGGTCTGTGAGGATCTTCTCGTGGTGCGAGAGCAGGGCGGTGACCACAATGTTGATCTCCGTCCGGCTGAGGCGGAGGAACATCCGGTTCTTGTCGATGCCGTTCCCCTCCGGGTCGGCCGAGGTCAGGACCAGATAGGTGGGTTTCTCGGCGTCAGGCGCCCAGGTGCCAATCTCGTCGATCTGACCGATGCTCTTGGCGGCGGTGAGGACTTGGTCTGGGGTCATCCGAACACCCTCCTCCACCAGGGCTTCTTCTCGGCCTTCTTCTTGGCCTCTTCCTGCCACCGCTCACAGGTCTCGCCGATGCCGTTGATGGCCCTTGCGCGGCCGTTGGCGATGTCCAGCTTGCCGCCTTCCTGGTTCCCATAGGCGACCCAGGCGCCCGCAGTGCCCTCTACGGGCAGCGCAGCGTGTGCCGTGTCAGCCTTCAGGCCGCTCGCCGTCACGAGCTCCGTGAAGCACCTCGGCGCATAGTAGGTCGTCGCGACCGTCGTGCAGGCAGAGAGCCCGCAGACCAGCAGCGTGGAGAGCAGGGTCAATAGGAGCGTCCGCCCCCGGTGCAGTAAGGATCTCACGAGTGGTCTCCACGGTTCGTTGCGTGATCCTCGCGACCTCCGCTTGGTGGTCGACGACGATCTTGATGGTGTCCTGGGATGCCCCTGCGGCCGCTGTGGCCTGGACGGCCCCGACGCGGGCCGTATTGGCCGCCACGAGGGCGGCGCGCGGGCGGGCGATGAAGAACCAGTAGGCGGCGGCGAGGGACAATAGGAAGGCGATAAGGGTCGCCAGGGTTCGCTTGGTCATGCGAACCGCTTGTTGAAGCCCTCAGTGCCGAAGAAGTCGTCCTGCTCGAGGTCTTCAATCAAGTCGATCAGCCCATTCCGCAGGAAATCTCGAAGCTCGGCGTCTGTGGCCTGCGCCGCCCACTCCCGGAGTTGTGCTGGGTTGAGGTTTCGGTTTCTTGGCATAGGTCCTCTTATGCCCCGGTCACCCGCACTCCCCGCCGGAACGTGGCGTAGAAGCTGGCGATGGCTCGGAGCTCGTCGATGGTGGCGTCCGACTTCAGTCGGTTCGCGCGATTGGAGATGACGATGGTGTTCCCCGGCACGTAGCCGAGCTCCGGCTCGATCCTGTCGAGCGAGGGGCTGTTGGCACCGCCGCCTTTGTTCCCGGTCATCTGGAAGATGGGGATGCCAAGGATGGGGCAGTGCGTGGGGATCACAATGTCGTCGAGGGAAATGGTGAAGGGGAGGCTCAGGGATTTCGCCCGGCCTCTGGCGTTGTCGAGCAGGACCCGCCGGGGGTCCCGCCCTTTACGCTCAGTGCGTGTCCGACCAGCGGATGCCGATGTCTTTCGAGCCGGCAAGCGGGCAGCGGAGGTTGAAAGCCTCTCCCGCTCGTCGGATCGCAGCCGCCGCAATCGACCCAATTTCTTCTGCAAGGTGCTCCTCTGCTTCGATCTGGAACTCGTCGTGAACATTGGCCACGAAGGCGAACTCCTTGCCGTGGGTCCAGCCACGAGCGAGGAACTCCTCGTAAGCGAGGACCAGAGCCTTCTTCATTACGATGGCCCCACCGCTCTGTAGCAGGGTGTTGAGGGCGGAGTGCATCCCTCGGACACGGAGCTTGCGCCCGTCGAGGCCGCGGAGGTAACCGGTCTTGGCTTTCTCTTGGACAGCCGCTTGCAGCGCCCCCAGAGCGGGAAGGCCCTGCTCGATCTTGCGGCGGCCGGTTGCCCCGAGACGGCTCAATGCGTCGTCCTTCGCCTTCCCTGGGGGATACTTGGCGTTGAACGCAGCGCGCTTGTTGTCGCCCATGTCTTCGTAGGCGGTGAAGCCGAGCTTCCAATTGCCGGCACCGTAGAGGTAGGCGTATTTCCAGGTCTTCGCGTTGTCGCGGGTGTTGAGGCCGACGAGGTCGCGGTTGACGCTGTGAACGTCGGTGCCGTCCTTCTTGTCCCCATTGACGACCGTGTCGGCATACTTGCCGCCGTCGTAACGGGCCATGTAGTGAGACAGCATCCGGAGCTCGAGGCCCTCGGCGTCCACACCAACCAGCTTCTTACCCTTCGGCACGGTGAACAGCGAGCGGAGCTCGTAGCCGTAGCCGCCACGAATGCCCTTGAGGATGTTGCCGTCCTTGTCGACCTTCACCTTGGCGACTTGCGCCACGTTAGGGTCCGAGTGGGTCATCCGTCCGGTCACCGCGCCGTTGGAATTGACGCGGCCGTGGATGCGCCCGTCGGGCTTCACCATTTTGAGCAGCGCCTTCTCGCCGGTGGCGAGGAACCCGAGCGCCTTGCTGACGATCAGGTAATCCTTGAGAAGCGAGACTTCCGGATAAGCGAGAGCATCGAGCGTGGTTTCGTCGATCTTGGGCTGGCCGCTCGGGGTGAACTCCTGGGGCTCCCACCCGTAGACCGAGGTCAGCCGGTTCGCTATCTTCTGGCGGGAGGAGGGCTCGAACTCGACTAGCTGGACCGGGCAGTGGGCCCACCCGGCGTCGACCGAGCGTTTGACCACCTCGCCGGAGGACGTGACACCCTTGAGCCAGACCTTGCGGGTCGGCGTCTTGGTGACGATGCGACCTTTCTCGACGACCGGGGCATACCACGGCTTGAACGCTGCACGGAGCTCACGGTCGAGCTCGGCCTGCGTTGCGGTCATCTCCGCGGCGAGTGCCTCGGCCGCCGGGATGTCCAGCATGAAGCCGTGCTTCTCCTGGAGGTCGATGATCTGGGCAACGTCCATCTCGAGCTTGAGGGCTTCGTAGGAGTAGCCTTGGTCCTCGATCTTCTCGAGGAGCTTCAGGGTGACTTCGCAGTCCTGCTCGCAGTAGTCATCCATCTCGGGGTTGAAGGTGCCCCAGACGTAGTCGACCAGGGCGTCCCTGGTGAGGCCAAGGGCCTTGCCTTCGGCTTCCTTCTTGGGGCCGTAGTCGCCCTTGTAGGAGACGAGACGGTATCCCCAAGCCTCGAGCGAGTGGCGGCCGGTGAGGTTCCGCTTCAGGAAATCGTCAGGGCGCTTGCGGCGCTTTATGGCCTTGAAGTCGATGTCCTTGAGGTCCGTCCAGACGACGCGGGAGTAGACCAGCGTGTCGTGGATTTCGCCCTTGGGCTTGAAGGTCGGGTAGATCTTCTGGAGAGCCGGCACGTCGAAGTTGACGATGTTGTGCCCGGCGATTTCGGGAGCCTCGGAGAGCCTGCGGAGGCCGTCAAGGATCGTGCCGTCCGGCGGGCGGCCCGCGCGGTCGGGGTGGTTGTTGAAACGAAGGCGCTCGCCCGTTTCACGGTCGATCATGTTGATGCAGTGGATGACCGTGAGTTGGTCGAGCAGGCCGTTCGTCTCGATGTCGAAGACGATCATCGGCGCTCCTATTGAGGGGCTCAGTCGACGTTGATGAGGTCGTAAAGGGCCGTTAAGCGGTCGTTGGGCAGCAGCTTCCCGCCGCCGTAAGCAATCTTGAGCTCGTTGAGCCCTTCGACGAGCTCCACGCGGTAGTCTTCGTCGCGCCGGTCCCAATCCAGGAAGAGCTCGAGAAGGTCGAACGGGAGAAGGTTGTAGCCCCTCTCCACGTATTTGATTGACCGGAGCGTCGAGCTAATGGGGCAGTGGATGTTGATGAGGCGGAGCCGCTTCGCTTCTTCATCCTCAGCAAACCGATGGTCTACCAGGACTTCCGTCGGGGACACAATGGCGGCCCGGACGACGGTGAAATCAAAGTTCCCAATGACCTCTTCCGCCGAGCCGACAGTCACCATCCGGAACTTCTTGACCGGCTTGATGAGCTGGATCTTCGGAACAAAGGCGAGCTTGCCGGTCGTCGAGGTCTTGAAGGTGATGGCCCGATTGGTCTCGACTTGCACCCCAAGGTGTCCCGAGATCCTGCCCTTGAGGAACGCAAAGTCCTCCTCGGTGTGGCAGTAGACGTCAACGTCATCGGCCGGGATCGGGGAGACGGTGGGCGACGCGCAGTAGCGGGCGTAGCCGCCGCAGATGACGCCGCGGTCGCCGAGAAGGTCGTAGAGCGGCCGAATGACGTCGAAACCGCGGATAATAGGGGTCTTGGTGAACATCGGCGCTCCTATGGGAAACAGGTTGGCCCCACCGGTCCCCGATACGGTGAACCTTTCGGCCAATTTATCCCCCGGCCGGAGCCTTGAGGGGTGGGTTGGGGAGCCCCGGCACACCCTTTCCGAGGGGTGCTTTCCTCCCCGGTTCATCCTTCCGGGCGGGGTATCGGGATCAGTCGACCAGCGCCTTGATCCGGTCGCGGACCCGCTTGGCCCGCTGGATTTCGTCAATCGCCTTGTCGGCAATCGCATTGGCCTGTTCGCGGACCTTGATCTCGGCATCGGCGACGCGCTGCTGGCGGTCCCAGCTTTCGAGCCAGTGGTCGTTGGCCGCCTGGTGCTTGCGATGCTGCGCTTCGATAAAGCCGTCCAGCTGGGCGTCGAGCTTGAGGGCCTCGGAGAGCAGGGCGTCGAGGCCCAGGTCGAAGAACTCGGCGTCCATCAGCTTGATGGTCGCGATGATGCGCGCGACGGTGTCGCGGATGATGGACATGTCAGAAGCTCCTATGGTCAGGAAAGGAGGAGGTAGAGGGCACCGGTCAGGCCGACCGAGAGGACGGCTCCGAGCGTGGTGAGGTCGGCAAGGAAGCCGATTCGGTTATCCGCGCGGTGGAAATCGACCGCAGTTTCGGCGAGGGTCCAGGTGATGAACAAGGTGAGGACCAAGAGGATGCCGCCAAGGGTCTTCATCGGACCTCGTCGGCGGCCTTCTGGCCCTCGAGCTCGATCAGGAGCTCAATGTAGTGCTTGGCCTTCAGGAGGTCCGGAACGCCGCCCTTCTCGCGCCAGCGGGTCACATACTTGACCACGCAGCCCTCAATGAAGGGAAGATTGTTGGCGTGGATGAACTCGACGGGCTGGATCTTGCGGTTCTTGTAGTGGTCACCGGAGATCTGGACGTCGAGGGCCGAGCGGATTTCGTTGAGGGAGACGGGGGGGACCGCCTTGGGTCGATAGCGGTAGGCGAAGTCCGTAAGCCAGGTCACCCCCTCCGGGCCTGCGGTTTCCCACTCGCACTGCTCAGTGAGCCAATCGAACTCAATCTCATGGGTCGAAGCGGAAACTCCAGGAGGCCCATCACCACGGAAGCGGGGCGCCCAATACGTCCACCCCTCGTCAGAAGTCTTGTCCGGCGCCTTCGTCTCGGAACCCATGGGTATTCTCCTCAAGGTCCGCCTCCACGAGCCGCCCGGTCTCCCGGTCGTAGGCCAAGCCGAACGTGACGCCCGTAGCGTCCCCCGTCTCGCGCTCTTTGAGGATGCGGAATGTCGTTGGTTTGCCTGGCTCCTGCTTGTTGCGCTCGAGGGCGAACAAGTTGTGTGACCATCGGGCGATGGCGCGGGAGCCGGTGAAATGCTTTTCGAGGACGCGGCCGCCCTCTTCGTGGGCCGTGCCGGTCGGGGTGGTCAGGTGCGAGATAAAGTGCAGCGTGAAGTGGTGCTGCTCGACCATGCTCGCGAGGTCCGACATGATGACGTCCAGCGCCTTGCGGTCGTCGTCCTCCTGCGCGATGAGCGCGGTGAGGTGGTCAAGGAAGATGTCCTTGATCCCCAGACCGAGGACCATGTAGCGGATGCGCTCCTTGATCGAGGACCAGTCCTTCGCCCCAAAGTGATTGTAGGGGAAGAACAGGCCGTCCATCTCGTCGATGGCCTCGGCCAGGCGCTCGCCGTCGAAGTCGACACCGGGCACATGGACGCGGGCACCGATGCGCATACCGGCAAGGGTCCGGATGGTCTTGACCGGGTTCTCTTCGAGCAGCAGCGCGCCAACACGGCGAGGCTCCGGGGCGATGATCGGGATGCCGTCGTGCGGCTCGATCATGTCCGGAAACATCGTGCAGAGCATCAGCTGCTTGAACAGGGTGGTCTTGCCCGAGCCCACACCAGCACCATAGCCATAGAGCTCCCCGCGGCGGATGCCGTAGGTCGCCTTGGTCAACGTCGGGAACGGGAAGGGGAGACCATACTCCGGCGGCCGGATCGCCTTCTCGCGCAATGACGACACCTCGAGGATGCCGTCGGGGCGATACTGGCGGGCCTGCCACGCAGCCGTGACCATCTCCCTCTCGCGCCCGGCCTGGAGCATATCGCTCGCGTCCTTCAGCGGGAGGTCGGCGATGTAGGCCTTGCCGGGGGTGATGAGGGCCGCGCACTTGACCGCGGCTTCCTGGCCAGGGTCGTCCATATCGAACATGAAGACCACGCGCTCGAACTGCTCGAGCCAGTGCGCCGCCTCAGCGATTGCCTTATGGGCCGATGCGGCGCCGTCAGGGACCGATACGACCGGCCAGGTGTTCCCCATGGCCTGCGCTTGGCTCATTGCGTCGAGCTCGCCCTCGGTGACGACGACCATGCGGCCGCCGGCCTTGAACTTGGACTGCCCGAAGAGGGGCAGGATGCCCTTCTTCTTGCCTACCCAATGGATGCCGTCCTTGTCACGGGGACGGATCTTCTGGGCGACCACTCGGCCCGAGGCGTCGTGGTAGGGGGCAATCTGGACGCTCTCGCCGTGCTGCTGACCGATGCGGTAGTCGTATTGCTGGACGGTCTTCAGGGTCAGCTTGCGCTTGCCGAGGGGCGCGTGGTCGCCCCGGAGGAGCTCTCGGGGAAGGGGGCTAACACTACCCTGAGACGGGCCAGACCTTCCCCCTTCCCCTGCCTGCCACGCGGTCTCTTCAGGGCAGGCGTAACAGTAGCTGTGCCCGTCGTCGTAGACTGCACGGGCGTCGGAGGAGCCACAGTGTTCGCACGGCCCCTTGTAGAGCAATGCGCTCTCTGTTTCGTGGCTCATTGTGCGGACCGCAGCGCCTCCTGCGCGGCCAGAAGCTCGGCCGCAGCGGCGGCAATCTTCCGGTCGTAGAGTTCCTCCACCTCCTCAACGGTCAGGGAGAGGATGTAACGCTTCCCACCGGGGGCCGAGAAGATGGCCGAAGGGAACGCAATGTCTCCCTTGCGGAGCACGTCGCGCTGGGAAAGGAGACGAGCCGAGTGGCCCGCCGCGCTCGACAAGCGCTGTGCTGCTTCGATCAAGGGGTCAGCCACGTGCCTTCGTCCCTTCCCACGCTTCCGTGAGGATTGTCGGTGCGGGCACCGGCGGGAGACCCAGGCGTTCGGCAAGGGCCTCGAAGGCCAGGCCGAGGGCCGTCTTATACCGCAGAGGCCGCCGAATTGGCTTCGCGAAGACGGGCGTCCTGGACTTTCTTCCGCGGCTGTGCCGACGCTTTGCGGACGAGGTGGTATTCGCCATATGGGGCCCCCTTGGTGTCTTCTTTATGGATGGTGACGATCTCCGTCCCTTCAGGGAGGAGATCCTGACGTTCTCGCCGGAGGCGGTGGATCACGTCGGACAGCCGGAACCGGCCGTATTCGATGATGGCACTGCCTTCGGAGATATGGCCGCGTGAGCGCAGATGCGCCGCGACGACCTCGATGCGGGATTGGGTCACTTCAGCGGTTTTCCCGGTTTGAGGTAGAGGGCCCGCTCGCGTTCGCGGCGGGTGACCAGGCCGGGCAGCTTCTTGCCCCCGGCGAAGACCCACTTGCGGAACTCGTCCGCGGCGGCGGCATACTTGCCAGCGTTGTGGAGCTTCAGCAGGGTGCTGTCCCCGAGCCCCTCGGCCTTGGTGTCCTCGTCGATGTCTGGGCCTACGTTGAAAGCGAAGCAGACCAGCGCGGAGAACTGTGTGTCGGTCGCCTTCTTGACGAGGCGAAACACGTCGGCCGCCATGCGCTGCACGTCTAGAGCAAAGAGCTCCTCGGCGCGCTGCTTGGAGATCACGAGGCCCGGCGTGACGTCAGGCCCGGTGTGACCGTAGCCAATCGTCCAGACCCCTACGCTGTCTTGGTAGGCGCGAAGGCGCAGGCCCTCGCTGTCCTTGATGAGGCGCGCGGCCTCGGGCAGGATCGTTGCTCTCATAGAAACTCGATTGTAATTTGGTAGCCCTCGAGCTCACCGTCCTTGGCCCACCGCTTCGTGGTCTGGTTGTCGATGATCTGGTTGTCATCGAGCCACCACTTGCCGGTGTGCGTGATGGCGTCCCACAGGCCCTTCTCGTAGTTGTCGATGTCCCCTCGGGGATACGCCAGCTTCGTGGTCTTGGGCCGAGCTACGATGATGTCTGTGATGATCCGGACAGGCCGGTCTTGGACCTCACGGAAGTCCTCGAACGAGGCAATTTGCTCCAGGAGGGAGCCCGCCTCGTCACGCCAGATCTTGTATTTCGGATCGGTGTAGACCTGGGCGAAGCGGCCCCGGCACGTAGCACGGGACCGCTGCGTCGCATTAGGCTTGATCGGCAGGAAGAATGTGTGACTGACCGGCACCGTTAGAAGTCGCCGTCGTCTCCGGCGTCACCGCTGCCGCCTTCATCCGAGAAGCCAGGGCTGGCGGCCTGGTCCTCGATGTCATTGCCGTCTTCCTCGGCACCGAAGCCGTGGTCGGCCGCTGTGCGGGCGCCGCCCGAGGCCACCTTGAGCAGCTGCGCGCCTTCGAGCTCGAAGCGAACGCCGATGCCCTTGCCGCCGTCGGTCTCGTAGTCCATGATGCGGACGCCGAGCTTGAGCTCCGAGCCGCTGCCGATTTCCAGCGGGTTCTTCAGCTGCTCGCCCTTGCGATTGAACAGGTCGATACGGCCCTTCCAGATCGAGCCGTCCTTCTTCTTGCCGCCGGCGTTGGCCGAGGCACGGAGGACCACGAAGCCGGTTTCCTCGCCGCTCTCGCGGTCGAGTTCGGGCTTCAGAATGTCGATCTTGTAGAGTTGCTTGAGCAGCGCACCCTTCTTCTGGCGGGTGAGCTCAGCCTTCTTGGCCTCGAAGGCTTCGTCGAGGATCGCCTCGGCCTGCGCGATGAGGTCGTCAAGGCCCGGAGCGTCGGGGCTCAGGCGGAGGCGGCAGTGATATTCCCCGAACTCGGTCTTGAACTTGAAATCGGGGCGGGTGAGGGCCGGGAAAATGGCGACGCCACGGGGCGTCACGGCCTTCGGGTAGTCGGATCGTTTGTCGCGAAGCAAGGTGTTCTCCTCAGTGACCGGCGGGGCGGTCGGCGAGATCGTTGTCGAGCGCCTGGAGTGAGTAGCCCTCGGCCGCCAGGCGCATGGCGATGAAGGTGTCGACGATGCCGTCTTCGGCCAGCTGATCGGCGGCCTCGTCGAGAAGGTGGTCAATTGCGCGGGTCACGAAGTTCCCCCTTCGCGTATTCCGCGAGAGCTAGGACGTCCGTCTCGACCCCCTCGATGCTCCCCTGCTGCCTCTTGGCGCGGCTCACGAGGTCGTGGGCGTCCAAGCCGGCGGCGTTGGCGACGATCACCAAGGCGGCCGCAAGGGTCTCGATCTGGAGGTCGGCGGGGATGTATTGGAGCCGGTCAAGGAGGCTCAGGGCTGGCTCACGGACACGAGCAGCGGACACGGAGGCCGCTATGGCGAAGCGAAGGGAGGCCGGCTTGGCCTCCCATGATCGGTGAAGAGTGTGGATGGTCTTTCTCCTGACCAGTGCCGGGGAGCTTCTGTCCCCGAAGAGTGGAACTTAATTAACGCTTCCCCTATCCTCAGGAAAGCGTGATTATCAGGCAAAGAGATAGCGCGAAGATTTGACCTGGGTCAGATCCAGTGTGCCCTTCTCCGGCGGTAGTGGAACCTCGGCCGCCCATTCCGGCGGCAGCTGGCGGCAGACCTCCGCATAGAGCTCCGCCAAGTGGTCCTTCTCATATTGCTGGACAAACGTCTCCCTCAGTATCGTGACCAACCTGTCGGTGTCCGCGGCGTGGGTCCCGAAGCTGTCGTGAATAACTGCAAGGCTGCCGATGCCGGCCGCTTTCGCCCCTCGACCGACCGCCCGCAGATGCGCAGCGTCCATCGAGTGAACGTAGTTCGGCGCGATGCCGTTCGCCTGACCTCGCCCATCGAGCGCAGAGCTCTCGACAGCGAGCGTCACCTTGATCGGGCGGCCCTGCCAGTGGACCTTGACTCGCTCACCATAGGTCACGCGGTAGGCCTGACGAACCAGGAGCCCGTCAGGAGTCGTCCACTCGAGCGCCACGTTGGCGTCAGAAGCCACCTTGGCGACCTTCCGCAGCCAGTCCATCGCGTCCGAAGCAGCACTCACAATTTCGGACACCGCCCTGAATAGCACATGGCTGAGGTAGAGGGCCGCTTGGTAGTTGTCGGCACCTCCGAGGTGAGGCGGCTCACCCCGCGCTGCGTTCTCGGCGTCGATCTCCCGGAGGGTCTGGAGGATCATGTCCTGCATTCCGAAGCGGGTCGCCGAGTAGACGAACGTCATGGTCGGTCGCTTGGCAATCTTGCGGGTAACCTTCCCGCCCAGCCAAGGGTTCGTGATGGTCTCCTCATACTCCTCGCCGTCCTTCGTCCGGCGCTTGATGGTGATGGTCGGCTCACCATCGACGACCTCTTGGGCCCTTGCGGAGACCGTGCGGTAGACGTCCTGAGGCACCTCGGCCGGCACCAGGTTCACCGCAGCGCCCCCTACCGGATCTCGAAGGAGCGCGCTGAAGTGCTGGAGGCCGGAGTTGGACCCGTCCAGCGGGATCGGCAGATGCGAGACGAAGCCGGGGCCCTCGTTGAGGAACCCTGCGAACTCGATACAGGCCGCAAGGGCCATCCACGGGCTATCCGCGGTGGCCCAGAAGCGGCGACCGTCGAGGGGGAACAACGCGCTGTCAACAATGTCCGCAACGTGGTCCCAGGTCCACTGGTGGCGCTCCGCAAAGGAGACCTTGTCGACCCCGAACAGGTTGGCGATATGGACCGCCAGCCAGTAGGCCCCGCTCTCGCCCAGAGGCTTGCCCTCGGCGAAGCGCAGCAGCGCCTTCCCGATGTCATCGGACTGCGGGTGCAGCCCGGTCGCCGGGATGGGGTAGATGCGGCCCCGGAAGTCCATGTTGTGAGGGAACCAGAAGGCTTCCTCGTCGACGAACCTCTCGGCCAGCCAAAGGCGCTGCTGGAGACCCAGGCGACGCGCACGGAGGTTTGCGTTGGCCTCGTGGATCTGTGCGGCTTCCCGCTTCCAGGTCCTCAGGGCCTCCGTGTCGGTCTCCATGCCTTCGATGCGCGGGGGCAGGGGTGTGTCGTCTCGGGCGGGGAGGCCGGCGATGGAGCCGCCACTATCCCAGACCTCACGGATGGTCCGCAGGATGTCCCGATTGATCTGCCAAGGGGTCTCCTGGATATGGTTGACCGCCTCGTAGACCAGGGACAGGTCGGTGTCCCGCAACCGGTCCTGGTAGTCCTTGCCGGGGGCCTTTACGAGGCGCTTGCCGGTCACCTTGCCGAGGTAGCCTCCGGTGAACGGGGTGCGCCACCGGCGCGGCCGGACGACCATCGGCATCAGCATCGGGTCGAGGAGCTCGCAGCGGGCGTGTTGCTGTTCGAGCCAGTGCTCGACCGCCTCGGTGGGCCGGATCATGTAGACCTTGTCGCGGGCGTTGACGGCCGTCAGGTCGACTGCAAAGAAACCCGTGGCTTCGATAAGGCAGTCGAGGGCGAAGGACCCCAGGTGGATCTTCTCCTTGGTGGAGATCTTCTCCCGCGCCCCCTCCTTCTCGAGGAGCTCACGAATAGCCCGCTGACGCTTGGCACTCACGCGCCCCTTGGCTTGCTGCGCCTTGACCAGGCCACGGTAGCCGGGCTTATTCTCCTTCGAGAACACGACCATCTCGACGTGGTCGATGATGGCCTCGCCCAGCTGGCGGGAGGTGGTCTGGAACGTCGACCGGGAGACCGAGGCGTTGAGCGCCACGCGGCCGGCCAGATAGGCGACCTCTTCAGGGGAGGCGACCTCCAGCCACTTGATTGCCGAGTGCCGGCGACCGGCGGCTCCCGAGTTGGCAGCTTCGAGCTTCTCTCTCAGGAGGTCGGCAGTGGGCTTCACGGTCTGCTTGAGGAGGGCCTGGCCGGGAGGCAGGTTGGCTTCCTCATCGGGGCCGTTGAGGTCCTCGCCGGTTCGCCAGGGGAGCGGGCGGTTCTGACGGTAGCGGGTGGCGCCGAGGGAGTGAGCCTCAGCTTCCAGATCCAGCTGGCGTCGGATCAGATCTCTTGTTTCAACCATGGGTGCCTCTCCCTCAACCATCCCAAGAAATTGCCAAGCTCATCGGCTCGGATACGTTCCTTCATGGAAGCTCGGGCGCTTCCACCAGGGAGTGCCGCTGAATTGTGGAGTGTGGTTATCCGTTTGCGGAGCTCCTTTTGTATGCAGGCAATCTCTGCATGACGTGCCTCTGACTTGCTCATCCGCACTGGCTCCCAGACACCTTTAAGACCACCGCAAGGGAGACCAGAGAGAACACTCCGAACAAGGCTTCCCACTGGCCGATGCTCAGCTCGGTCACCAATCCCCAGAACGGAGAGAAGGCAGCGAGAACTCCCAGAAGGAAGACTAGGCAGACGGCCACGCGGGCGTCACAAAGTATCTTAGTGAACACACAAGTCTCCTTAGTGAATACATGAGGATCGCCCTCCGGGCTCCCCGAAGAATGGAACTTAATTGTCAGGGAAGCGTGAGGGTCGTCTTCCCGTCGGCCACTTTCATAGCCACGAGCGCCTTGCCGGCTCGGTCGCGGATCGAGATGCCATCGCCGGGGAGGAGGCTTACGGTCAGCCCGGTCCCCGCAACGGAGACCTCTTGGAACGTTAGGGCGTCCTCACGGACCGTCCCACCGGGGTAGCGGGTGACGCCAAGGAAGCGCGCAGGGGCAGGGCCTCCGAGCTTGGCTGCGTCCGGGTTGTGCCCCGAGAGGGCGCTGCGGGCTTCTCTGAGTTTACCGTCGAGATCCCGCTGGCGGGTCCGAGCATACTTGAGGTCCTCGTGAGCTTCACTGAGGTCGTTGAAGACCGTGGGCCAGAGCCGATGGGCGAGAGTGCATCGCCACTTGGCGATGAGGGATCGGAAGCGGTTCATGTCACAGCCTCCTGTCACGGTGCGCAAAGGTGTGCCAATGCGTCCCTAGATGGGTATGCCAATGGCGCACTACGCCAATCGGCCTGAAAAACGGGAGACTTCTGCGGGTTCGGTTCCACCCTCTCCGCCAACATCTCAATGCGAATCAATGAGATGGGCCTTCCGGGGTCAGAAAATCCCTAGCTTCCGCGCCGTTTTGCTGATTGCGACCGAACCCCAGAGACTGACGGACACGCCAAAATCGGTCTCTGATCGGCTTTTGTCTCTTTTCACCCGAACCTCTGCTGAAAAGGTTCGGTCTGGAAAAGTGACGGATTTACTGGGTTTTTCCGATCAACTTCAACCGAACCTTTTGGCTCTAATCACGGCAGGGAAGTGGGTGGAGAACCGGAGGTGCCCGCTGCCCGTCTGCCTCAATTATTGCTGCGTCGGGCGCCTGTGGACACAACCTCAGTTTCGCACGCGAAGCCCAAGTTCTGACAATGCAGCCGTAACATCAGGCTTCAAGGTCCATCGATTGTCCGACGACAGATCCGCGAGAATTCCGCTGTAAAAGTCGGCTGGACGCACTTCCGACTTTGGTGCGGGCCAGAGGTATATCGCACGATTGGCGCACATCGTGCCGAAATGCATGTGCCATGACTGGGCGCCCCATCCGAGGGCCTGCGAAAGTTCGGTCGATGTTGAACCGGGATTATCCAGCAAGACCTGAATGATCTTGGCTTCAGTCTCAGACATTGGGTTCATCTGAAAGGCCTCAACCACACGAGCCGAGATCTCCAGGCCGTTTAGGCGATCTACAAGAGCCTTATGCTCTGCCGCTTCGAGTTCACCAAGAGCGTCAACAACCTTGGAAGCAGCCAATTTCTGGTCCGCATTTCCGGTATCTCGAAGTTTCTCCGCATTAGCCCGGACGCGATCACGCTCCTGATGCGACATTCCGGGCAGCGCCGAGATGATCTTGTCTACGTTCACTGCCCCACTCCCGCTTCCTCGATCCATGCGCAATATTCCGCGGCATGTAACCCGTCGTAGTTTTCCATGCCTGGCTTGGTCAGCCAACCTTTGGGGGACACGTAGCTGTAGATGCTCCGGATTGGCCTCTCATGCCACGAGATGTTGAACGCGGCGAGCTTTGGAAAGAAGGTGAGGCCGGCATTGATGGGCAGGTGATCGTGCACCTACCATGCTAGCGCCTGCCAGTGTCCGGTGCGTTCATAGTAAGGTTGGAAGCTGTGCACGACAATGCAAGCCGTCGCGCCCATACAGCCATCCGCATCGCGTCGGTCTGAGGTGGTGCCGGTTTTCTGGACAGGGTGTTAAGCTACTCCCGACCTGAAGGACTGGCACGGGAATGAAGACGACGAGAAAGCGCTACAGCGCC
>NZ_QGHL01000016.1 GCF_003171715.1 Novosphingobium meiothermophilum
ACTATGCTCCTGCGATTGTGCCTCTTGGTGGATTCCCACCATCAAGGGCCGCGATGGCTTGGATTGGCAATGGTGTCCACGGTAAACTTGCAAAGGTGCAAAGCGAAACTTTGCAGCCGATGCGGCATTGTCGGCATGGCCGCGCAACAGAAAGGCGCCGTCTGGGTGGACCTGACGGCGCCTCTTGCAGGCAAACCTGCGGCCAGAGATCAGGCCATGGCAATCAGCCGATGCCCATGAGCCTTGCGTTGAGCGCGCGATCTGCGCCGCCCGCGGCGAAATCATCAAAGGCGTGTTCGGTCACGCGGATGATGTGGCGATCGATGAAAGGAGCGCCCTCTGCCGCGCCCACTTCAGGGTGCTTCAGCGCACATTCCCATTCCAGCACGGCCCAACCGGCATAGTCATTGGCGGCCATCTTGCTGAAGATACCGGCAAAATCCACCTGTCCATCGCCCAGAGAGCGGAAGCGGCCGGGACGATCGACCCACGACTGATAGCCGCCATAGACCCCCGAACGACCATTCGGGCGGAACTCGGCGTCCTTCACGTGGAAGCATTTGATGCGTTCGTGATAGATGTCGATGAAGGCGAGGTAATCAAGCTGTTGCAGCACGAAGTGGCTGGGATCGTAGAGGATGTTGGCGCGCGGATGATTGCCGACGCGCGAAAGGAACATCTCGAAAGTGACACCGTCGTGCAGATCCTCGCCCGGATGGATTTCGTAGGCGATATCGACGCCATTCTCGTCGAAGACATCGAGGATCGGTTTCCAGCGACGCGCCAGTTCGTCGAACGCGTCCTCGACCAGCCCTGCGGGCCGCGCGGGCCAAGGATAGAAATAGGGCCATGCGAATGCGCCGGAAAACGAGGCGTGAGCCGTCAGTCCCAGATTGGCGCTGGCTCTGGCCGCGAACTTCATCTGCTGCACGGCCCATTCCTGCCGGGCCGCCGGATTGCCATGGACTGCGGAAGGCGCAAAACCGTCGAACTGCGCATCGAAGGCGGGGTGCACGGCTACAAGCTGGCCTTGCAGGTGGGTCGAAAGCTCGGTGATCTCCAGCCCCTTGGCGGCAAGCATGCCCTTGATCTCGTCGCAGTAGGTCTGGCTGGTTGCGGCCTTTTCCAGATCGAACAGCCGCGCATCCCAGCTTGGAATCTGGATGCCCTTGTAGCCGAGCGAGGAAGCCCAGTCGGCAATGGTTTCAAGGCTGTTGAAGGGGGCGGCATCGCCCGCAAACTGGGCAAGGAAGATTCCGGGGCCTTTGATCGTCTTCATGGCGGATTTCCTTCAGGATTCGAGCGTGACCCAGCCTGCGCGGTCGCGGCTGGCCGAAACGGCGGTGTCGATGAAGGCCATGCCGCGCACGCCATCGGCGATGCCGGGCAGGAGCGGCGCAGCTTCGCCGCGCACGAGCGCGGCGAAATCGCGGTAGAGGTTGGCGAAGGCTTCGAGATAGCCTTCGGGATGGCCGCCCGGTGTGCGCGTGCGGACTGCGGCATCCGCGCCCAGCACTCCGGTGCCAGATCGCACAAGCGTGCAGGTGCCATCGAGCCGGTTGATGGTGAGGGTGTTCGGCTCTTCCTGCTTCCAGAGGATGCCGCCCCTGTCGCCATAGACACGAATGCGCAGGCCGTTCAGCTCGCCCACCTCGATCTGGCTGGCGAGGAGGACACCGCGCGCGCCATTGTCAAAGCGCAGGAGAATCGAGCAGTCATCGTCGAGCAGGCGCCCCGGCACCACGGCGGCAAGATCGGCCAGCAGCTCACGCACGCGCAGGCCCGTGACAAACTCGGCCAACTGGAAGGCATGGACACCAATGTCGCCGATGCACCCGCCCAGTCCGGCGCGCGCGGGATCGACCCGCCATTCGGCCTGCTTGCCCACCGCTTCGCCCGCAAGCCAGCCTTGCGGATATTCGACCACGACCTTGCGCACCGTGCCGATCTCTCCCGCCGCAATCCGGGCGCGGGCTTCGCGCACAAGCGGGTATCCGGAATAGGTATAGGTCACGGCAAAGGGTTTTCCGGCCGCCGTGACGAGATCGGCCAGCGCATGGGCTTCAGCCAGTGTTGCCGTCAGCGGCTTGTCGGTGATGACAGGAAGCCCCGCCTCAAGCGCGGCCCGCGCCGAGGGCAGGTGGTTGTGATTGGGGGTGACGACCGCGACGAAATCGATGCCGTCACTCCGTCCGGCTTCGGCACGGAACATGGCATCGAGCGATGGGTAGGCGCGCGCAGGATCGATCCGGTAGGCATCGCCTGCGGCCGTGCTGCGCTGCGGATCGCTGGAAAAGACGCCCGCGACGAGTTCGATCTCTCGGTCCAGTTCGGCGGCAAAGCGATGCACCGGGCCGATGAATGCCCCCGGCCCGCCACCGATCATGCCCATTCGCAAACGCCGCATCCGCAAACTCCCGTTCAATTTTAGAAGTCATATTCTATTTCTTAAATGCGCGTGGTCAAGGGCCTGCGATACAGTCAAGGCGGGTTCGGGTTTGCGGGGCGGCTTTACCTTTACTGTCAATCGTGCAAGGAAGGCCGCAGTCATACTAGAACGACAGTTTCAACAGCAGGCGGGCACGATGGCGCGTGGCGTGAAGAAAGCGGGCGAAGACAGCACTCTGGCCGTGGAGAATGTCAGCCGGACACCCCAGCAGGGGCGCAGCAAGGCGTCGCTGGAACGGATGCTCGCGGCCGCCCGCGAACTGATGCTGGAACGGGGCAGCGAGGACTTTACCCTTCAGGATGTGAACGCGCGCGGCAATGTCTCGATCGGTTCAATCTATCTGCGTTTCCAGAGCAAGGACAACCTCGTGCGTGCGGTCATCGCCCGGGCGCTTGAGGATCTCGCGCAAGCGGAAGAGGCGATGGTCGAGGAAGTTCTGGCGCAATCACCCACGATTGACGAGTTCATGCCGCGTTATGTTGCGGGCTATGCCGAAGTGCTGCGCGTGAACGCCCCCTTGCTGCGCCTTGCGATGGAGCGAGCCTCGTTCGATCCGCTGGTTTCGAAGCCGGGCAAGGACCACGCCCTGCGCGCAACCGCCCGCGGCATGGAGGCCATGCTGCGTTACCGCGCCAGCTTTGGCGGAACCGACCACGAGATCAAGGCCAACTCGGCCTACAAGATCGTGTTTGCAACGCTTGCCCGTCAACTCAGTCTCGGCTCATCGGGCGAGGCCGCGCACGATTATGACTGGGATGTCCTCAAGCGCGAACTGGGCCGCATGTGCCTTGCCTATCTCAGGGCGCCCTGAAGCACTTCGTGCCTGCGCACCGGATGCGCGAACGCGCCGTCAGCCGGTGGCCAGCAACCGCTTCATGATGGCGCGGACCTCGTCGGCCATGTCGGGCCGTTCCAGCGCCAGCGACAGCGTTGCCTCGACAAAGCCGGTCTTGCTGCCGCAATCGAAGCGCCTGCCTGCAAAGGTCACGGCGTGGAAAGGCTGCTGGCCGATCATCCGCGCCATGGCATCGGTCAACTGGATTTCGCCGCCCGCGCCGGTGCCCTGATCCTCCAGTGTGCGCATGACTTCGGGCTGAAGAATGTAGCGGCCCGAAATGATGAGGTTCGACGGCGCATCCTCGCGCTTTGGCTTCTCGACCAGCCCGGTCACTTCGGTGATGTTCTCGCTGATCCGTGCGCCGGGGGCGATCACGCCATAGCTTGAGACTTCGTCTTCGGGCACTTCCAGCACCGAGATGAGATTGCCGCCCAGCGCTTCGTAGGCATCGACCATCTGCTTCATGCAACCAGGTGATCCCACCATCATCTCATCGGGCAGGAAGATGGCGAAGGGCTCATCGCCCACCACGGCCCTGGCGCACCAGATGGCATGGCCCAGCCCCATCGGCACCTGCTGGCGCACGGTAACGAGATTGCCCGGCTGGATGCGCGTGGGTGCCAGCACATCAAGCGCCTTGCCGCGATCCGACATCGTGTGCTCAAGCTCGTAGGCCGTGTCGAAATGCTCGACAATCGCGGTCTTGCCGCGCCCGGTCACGAAGATGAGCTGCTCGATCCCCGCCTCGCGCGCTTCATCCACCGCATACTGGATCAGCGGGCGATCGATTATGGGCAGCATTTCCTTGGGGATGGCCTTCGTTGCCGGCAGGAAGCGCGTGCCAAGGCCCGCGACCGGAAAGACAGCCTTGCGGATCGGCTTGCGCACCGGAGAAACGGCCGAGGATGCGGCCGGGGAAACGGGGAGCGTATTCGTCATTTTTCCAGTCTTGCCCAAACTTTGCCGCGCTGTCGTGATGCACTGCACAATTACTAAGGGAAAATGTCAAGGCAGGGACAGACCCCTGACAGCACATGTCATGCCCGCTCGCCATGCCCGCCATGCCCGCGCGGACCGGTCTCATGCTTGCACAGGATTGCAAACCGGCTAAACCGCCGCGATGGACAAGATCATCATCCGCGGCGGCAAACGCCTCTCTGGCACCGTGCCGGTTTCCGGCG
This sequence comes from Novosphingobium meiothermophilum, assembly GCF_003171715.1. Lineage (GTDB taxonomy): Bacteria > Pseudomonadota > Alphaproteobacteria > Sphingomonadales > Sphingomonadaceae > Novosphingobium > Novosphingobium meiothermophilum. The sequence goes on from NZ_QGHL01000016.1 coordinate 4,469, forward strand.
CAAAGAACTCGGCCCTCACCCTTCTGCCCTGTGCGCTCCTGACCGAAGAGCCGCTGACGCTGCGCAACCTGCCACGGCTTGCCGACATCGACGGGTTCCAGCATCTGATGAACCAGTTCGGCATCTCGACCTCGATTGCCGGCGCGCGGCCCGAAGATTTCGGCCGCGTGATGACGCTTCAGGCCACCCGTCTCACATCCACGGTTGCCCCTTATGATCTGGTGCGCAAGATGCGCGCGTCGATCCTCGTGCTTGGCCCCATGCTGGCCCGTGCGGGCGAAGCCACGGTCTCGCTGCCGGGAGGCTGCGCCATCGGCAACCGCCCGATCGACCTGCACCTCAAGGCGCTTGAAGCCTTTGGTGCGAAGATCGAACTGGCCGCAGGCTATGTGCGGGCGATTGCGCCCGATGGCGGGTTGCCGGGCGGGCGCTATTCGTTCCCTGTCGTCTCGGTTGGCGCGACCGAGAACGCGCTGATGGCCGCCGTTCTGGCGAAGGGCAAATCGACCCTGCACAATGCCGCGCGCGAACCGGAAATCGTCGACCTTTGCAACCTGCTGGTGGCGATGGGAGCGCAGATCGAGGGTATCGGCACATCGGACCTCGTGATCCACGGGGTCGATCGGCTGCACGGCGCAACCTACATGGTCATGCCCGACCGGATCGAGGCCGGCTCCTATGCCTGCGCGGCCGCGATCACCGGCGGCGAGGTGATGCTTCAGGGCGCGCGGATCGAGGACATGGAAGCCACCGTGCAGGCGCTGCGCGATGCGGGCGTCCATGTCGAGCCGCGCAAGGGCGGGCTGTTCGTGGCCGCCGAAGGCCCCTTGCGACCCGTGACCATCTCCACCGCGCCCTATCCCGGTTTCGCCACCGACATGCAGGCCCAGCTCATGGCGATGCTGTGCCTTGCCAAAGGTTCTTCGGTGCTGACCGAGACGATCTTCGAAAACCGCTACATGCATGTGCCAGAACTGAACCGCATGGGCGCACGGATCGAAACCAAGGGCCGCACCGCCGTGGTCCACGGGGTTGAACGTCTGACCGGGGCTGAAGTCATGGCCACCGACCTGCGCGCCTCGATGAGCCTGGTGATCGCGGGCCTTGCCGCCGAAGGGGAAACACAGGTCCACCGCCTCTACCATCTCGATCGCGGATACGAGCGGCTTGAGGAGAAACTTTCGCTGATGGGCGCCGATATCGAGCGCGTCGGCGGGGATTGAAGGCCCTTCTTCCGGCACTTTCCAGATCTGCTTGCGCCACCGCTCGAATCTGATATTAATATGATATCAGTTTTTCGAGGGGAAACGTGATGTCGTCCGCCAAGACCCATTCCGCCAGCGTGGAAAGCACCGCGTGGGCTGCCAATGGCTATGCCATGCTCATCCTGATGCTCGTGATCGTGGTGCTCACGGCGGCGCGCATCCTGGGCTTTGCCGCAAGCGAGGGACCGGAAACCGAGGCGTGGAGCTTTGTTTCGACGATCTTCCTTGGCCCGGCCGCAGTGGTGCTGATTGCTTCGGGCTTCTACATGATCCAGCCCAATCAGGCGGCGGCGATAACCCTGTTCGGCTCCTATCGCGGCACGGACCGCAGCAACGGGCTGCGCTGGGTCTGGCCGTGGATGGGCAAGACCAAGATTTCGGTGCGTGCCAACAACGTCGTCTCCGAAAAGCTCAAGGTCAACGATCTGCGCGGCAACCCCATCGAGATTGCCGCAAACGTGGTCTGGCGCGTTTCCGATACGGCGCAGGCGCTGTTCGATGTGGACGACTACAAGGCATTCGTGATCGTCCAGATCGAAAGCGCGGTGCGCTCGATCGGCTCGCGTTATCCCTATGACGACATCGAGCATCACGAAGTGACGCTGCGCGGCCACCATGACCAGATCAACGCCGAACTGCGCGCCGAGCTGAATGAGCGGCTCAAGCTTGCGGGCATCACGGTGGACGAATGCGGGCTGACCCACCTTGCCTATGCCCCCGAAATCGCAGGCGCCATGTTGCGCCGCCAGCAGGCCGAAGCGGTGATCTCGGCCCGGCGCAAGCTGGTGGAAGGCGCGGTTTCGATGGTCGAGATGGCGCTTGAACAGCTTTCGGCCCGGCAGGTGGTCGAACTGGATGACGAGCGCCGCGCCGCCATGGTCTCGAACCTCATGGTCGTGCTGTGCGGCGAGCGCGAGACGCAGCCGGTGGTGAATACCGGAACCCTTTATCAGTAGGCGGCCGCAAGCGTGGCACAGGCGCCCCGAAAGGCTTTTCCCCTGCGGCTCGATCCGGCGCTCTTCGCCGCGATCGAGCGCATGGCGGCGGCCGATCTGCGCTCGGCCAATGCCCAGATCGAAGTCCTGCTGCGCGAGGCCTTGGCACGGCGCGGGGTGAAATTGCCCGAAACCGAAGGCCCGCGCCGGGGACGTCCGCCGAAGGAGGGTTGAGCGCCTCAGGTGCAGGTTGTGACGCCGGAACGAAAGGGCCTGTCAATCATTTGCCGATAGACCGGGCACGGATCATTGCCGGGAGCGGAACCAACAGATGCCCACGCCTTCAGCGCTCAATCCCTTCGCCCTGCGCGAACGCCGCCACAGAGGCCAGCGTCTGGCCGTTCTGGCGCTGGGTGTTGCCGCGCTCGCCGCAATCCCGGCAACGGCGCTGCTGGCGCAGGCGGGCGCGCGCAGCCCTTATACCGTGGTTGAAAGCGGCAAGCGGTTTGCCGCCCTGCAGGATGCGGTCAATTCCATCGGCGATGGAACGGGCACCATCCAGATCGAGCCAGGCGTCTATCGCGATTGCGCGGTGCAGCAGGCGGGCGATGTGGGTTTTGTCGCACAGGTTCCGGGCCAGACCGTGTTCGATGGCGCGGCCTGCGAAGGCAAGGCCACGCTGGTCGTGCGCGGGCGTTCGACGCGGGTAGAGGGGCTGATCTTCCAGAACGTGCGCGTGCCCGATGCCAACGGCGCGGGCATCCGGCTCGAACGCGGCAACCTCACCGTGCGGCAGACCTGGTTCCGCGACAGCGAGCAGGGCATCCTTTCGGCCAACGATCCGACTGGCGCGGTGCTGATCGAGAAATCTACCTTCACGCGCCTTGGGCGCTGCGACCGCGGGCTTTCCTGCGCCCATTCGATCTATCTGGGCGACTATGGCAGCCTGACAGTGCGCCGCAGCCGGTTCGAGGCGGGGCGCGGAGGTCATTACGTGAAGAGCCGTGCCGCGCGCATCGATGTCAGCGAATCGAGCTTCGATGACAGCGCCGGCAAGACCACAAACTACATGATCGACCTGCCCGCGGGCGCAACCGGGCGGATTGCCGATAACGTTTTCGTGCAGGGCAAGGACAAGGAGAACCACAGCGCCTTCATCGCGCTCGCCGCAGAAGGCCGGGTCTATTCCTCTGCGGGGCTTGCCGTGGTTGGCAACGAAGCGCGCTTCGCGCCCGGTGTGCCGTGGGGTTCGGTCTTCGTGGCCGACTGGTCGGGCGACAAGCTGGCCATTGGCAACAACTCGCTGGGCAACGGGCTGAAGCCGTTCGAAAAGCGCTGATCTTGCAGCCACCGGCCTGCATGCCTACCTTGGACGCGTGCTGAGCCGCCTTCCTGCGAACATCATCGGCCGTTTCTGGGCCTTTGTGCTGGCGCTGACGGTGCTGGCGCACGCAACCATGCCCTTCGAGGCGCCGTTGCAGGCGCGCAGCGGTTCAGCCTTCAGCGCGGCAACTACCGAACTGGCCGTGGCACCGCAGCGCAATACCGGCGTGCAGCGGGCCATGCTGCCGATTGCGCCTCCGCCGCCGCAGATGCCTGCAATGGCGGCCCCCGTTGCAGCGCCCCTCGCGCGGCAGACCGCCTCTTTCTGGCCGCCGCAGACCGCGCCGCCAGCTCCGGCGCCGCTGCTGCTGCGGCCGGCCCCCCGCGCACCGCCTCTTGCCTGACCTGCCGCTGCGCCTTCGGGCGCTGATGAAACGCATGTCAGGAAATCAATCATGTCCAACGATCCCACGATCGCATCTGCGGTCGATGCTCGCCGTGCCCATGTCGAGGCGCTGCTGACCACCTACCCCGATGTCACGCCCGAAGAGCAGGCCTTGCTCATTACCTGGTTCCGCCGCCAGGCCAGCGCCATGGATGTGGCGCTGGTGGCCAGCAATCCCGCAGCCGAGCGCGGCTACCGCAAGTTCCGCGCCGACCACATCGACGGGTTCACCCTGAAGGATATTGGCCGGGCGCTGGTCTTTTCCGGGGTTGTCGCAGCGCTGGTGCTGCTGGCCATATCGGGCGCGCCGGTCTGATCCGGGGGCGCGGGGGCATTGCCCCCGCGTCAGCGCAGCAGATGCCCGGTCCGGTCACGCTTGGTTTCAAGATAGCGCCGGTTGTGCGGGTTGGCGGGAAGCTGGTGTGCCACACGTTCCGTCACCTCAAGCCCCAGATCCTGCAAGGTCTTCACCTTCTGCGGATTGTTCGTGAGCAGGCGCAGCGAGGAAACGCCCAGCAGATCGAGCATCCGCGCCGCAACCGGGAAATCGCGCGCTTCGCTGGGCAGGCCAAGCCGCTCGTTCGCGTCCACCGTATCGAAGCCCTGATCCTGCAATTCATAGGCGCGCAGCTTGTTGATGAGGCCGATGCCCCGCCCTTCCTGCCGCAGGTAGAGCAGCACGCCCCAGCCGCCCGCGTTGGCTTCCTCGGCCATGCGGGCAAGGGCTGCATCAAGCTGCGGGCCGCAGTCGCACTTCAGGCTGCCCAGCACGTCGCCGGTCAGGCATTCACTATGCAGCCGCACCAGCGGGGCGCGTTCGCTGGTCTGCGTGCCAAGGACGAGCGCGACATGTTCGCGCAGGTCATCACGCGCGCGAAAGGCGATGATTTCGGCATGTTCGCATGCGTGCACCGGCAGCCGCGCGCGGGCCTGTATCGTCAGGTTCAGCGGATCCTTGAAAGCCGCAAGATCAGTTGCGGAAACCTCTGCCGCAATCTCCACCCCGGTTGCGATCAGGAACGCAGGCAGAATGCCCGCCAGCCGCGCCATGTCCATCGCGGCGATGGCGGCTTCCTGCGCGGTGATCGGGTCTGCCTTGAACGGGCCGCGCAAGGGGCTGCCAAGGTCTTGGGCGGGATCGGCAAGGTTGCGCGCAGCGGCAAGGCTGAACGGTTCGGCCCCGCGGATCATCACCGGCGCATGGGGAATGGCGGCATCGCGCTGGTTGGCAAGTTTCAGCGTGGCCGCGCGCGCGGCCGAAATCAGCAGCCGCGCCGCATAGATGCCGGGCTGAACAAAGGCCGTTTCGGCAGGCAGCAGATCAAGCGCGCCGCCTTCCCCCGTTACCCGGATGGCCCAGCCATGGCGCAGCGCATCAAGCGCGCGGGCAACATTGCGCGCCTCGCTCACAGGTCCAGCTCGGTCATCAGCGGCACATGGTCCGAAGGCTGGTCCCAGCGCCGTGTCTCCTCGATGAAGCGGTGGGCGCGGCTTTGCGCGGCAACCTCAGGCGAGGCCCACATGTGGTCAAGCCGCCGTCCCTGATCCTTGTTGCGCCAGTAGGAGCGGTAGGACCACCACGAATAGTTGCGTTCCGGCGCGGGGATGTGTTTGCGCCCCAGATCGACCCAGCCATGGGCATCGGCAAAGCGCTGAAGCGTTTCGACCTCTACCGGCGTGTGGCTTACCACCTTCAGCAGCGCCTTGTGATCATAGACATCGCATTCCAGCGGCGCGATGTTGAAATCGCCCACGATCAGCGTCGGCCGGTCAATCCGTTCGGCCCAGCGGGTCATGCGTTCAAGAAAGTCCAGCTTCTGGCCGAACTTGGGGTTCACCTCGCGGTCGGCCACATCGCCGCCGGCGGGGATGTAGACATTCTCCAGAACAAGCCCCTGACCCGGCCCCAGCAGTTCCACGCCGATGTGCCGCGCCTCGCCATTGTCCTGCCAGTCATGCCTGCTGACATCGCGCAGCGGTATGCGGCTGACAGTGGCCACGCCGTGATAGCCCTTCTGCCCGTGCACTGCCCGGTGAACATATCCCAGCTTCTCGAACACTTCGTGCGGGAACGCGGTCTCGGCGCACTTGATCTCCTGAAGGCACAGGACATCGGGCGATTCCTGCGCGAGAAAGCGTTCGACCTGATCGGCGCGCAGGCGGACCGAATTGATGTTCCATGTGGCAATCGAGATCATGCGCCCTGCTTTAGGTATGCGGGCGCGGCTTTACCAGACGGGATGTGGACCAGACAGGATGGGGTTAGGGCTGGCGGGACGGCCGGTGATGATCGGGAAGAACAAAACCCTCGGACCGGGGGCATTGGTCCGAGGGTTCCATTCGCGTTCGTCACGCTTGACGAGAGGCCTTCAGGAGACCGGGCAACAGGGGGGAAACCCGTCTCGACCGCCTCGTCACGAACGGTTTAGGCCATGAACGCTTTCCACCCGATGAACAGCCCCGTCAGGCTTGTCGCAACTTGTCGCACGATGCGAACGGCCGGTCAGGAAACGTTCCTCAGCGCCGCGATGCAGGGCGGGGATCAGTCCACCGGAACGTCTTGTCATCCACCGCCACGCCATATTCATGGCCCGAAAGGCGCACGGTGGTCTGCTTGTTCTGCGCATCGGTGGCGACCCACGAATCAAGCTGCAATCCGCCCGGCGCAGCGCCATTGCGCGCGAAGATCATGGTGATCGTGCCATATTCGGGGTGCTTGGGATCGCGCACACGCAGGCTGACGACGCCGCTTGCGCCCGTCGGGATCTGCTGGGCAAATCGCGCAACGTCCTTCTGGGGATCGAGCAGCGCGCCCAGCGGGCTGTTGCCGATGGGCCAGCGCTGCACCTGCCGCACCTCGTAATCGATCATGGTAAGTGCCTTGCCATCACCCACGATGAGCAGCGGCACACCCTTTTCATACTGGAAGCGGACCTTGCCGGGGCGCTTGAGCGTGAGCACACCCGAAACGGACTGGCCGGTGCGGTCTGTCTGCACGAAATTGGCCCGCAGGGTGGTAATCCCGCGCAGCGCGGCCACGGCCCGGTCGATGTCGGTCTGCGGAGCCTGCGCGGCAAGGGGCTGCGGCAGCACCATGGCGCCTGCCGGGGCGAGCACAAGCGAAAGGGCCGCGACGGGGCGGCCCATTCTGCGAAGTCTGGAAAAAATCGTGTTCATCGCCGTTCCTTGCAGTTTCGGCGTTGAACTCCCCGTGAACCGGACCCCCGTCAGCCACACCCGCGCAAACCTGCCCGGTTCCTTGGGTGGGGCGGGGTCGGCCCGGCGGGAGGAGAGGCGCAGGCGCGCTTACTTGATCTTCGCTTCCTTGAACTCGACGTGCTTGCGCACGACCGGGTCATACTTGCGGAAGGTCATCTTTTCGGTGGTGTTGCGGGGGTTCTTCTTGGTCACGTAGAAGAAGCCGGTGTCAGCGGTCGAGACCAGACGGATCTTGACGGTGGTGGGCTTTGCCATGGCTCTATCCTGAACTTTCGCGCGCGAATCTGAAAACGAATGTGGCGGCGCGTTTCCACGCCGCCGTCACAGGGTGGGGCCGTTGGGATAGAATCGCGGCGAAGTCAAGCCTGCACAACCCGCCGCCGCGATTTGCCGGAAACGCGCAGGCGTGCTATTGGTTGCAATGGAAACCATATCAAGATGTCACCCGCACCGCCCGACCATGACCTGCCGACGATGACCTGCACGCCCGCATCCTCCGACTTTTCGCGCCTGCCCGATATGGCGGAAGGTATCTATACGGCACCGCTGAAACGCCCTGAGCGGGTGGGGGCTGACTGGCTGGAGCCTGCCCAGCGGCGCTATTCGGCACAGGAACATGCCATCTGGGATGAACTGTTCGCGCGGCAGATGCGCCTTCTTCCGGGCCGGGCATGCAGGGCATTCCTTGACGGGCTTGAGCGGCTTGACCTCGGCCGTGGCGGAGTGCCCGATTTCGCGCAGCTGTCGCAGCAGCTCGGCGCGCTCACCGGGTGGAGCGTGGTGCCCGTGCCCATGCTGATCCCCGATCACGTGTTCTTCTGGCATCTTGCCAACCGCCGCTTCCCGGCGGGCAACTTCATCCGTTCAGCCGAAACGCTCGACTACATCCAGGAACCCGACGTGTTCCACGACGTGTTCGGCCATGTGCCCATGCTGGCCGACCCGACCTATGCCGATTACATGCAGGAATATGGCCGCGCGGGCTGGAAGGCGATGCGTTACAACCGGCTGAAGGCGCTGGGCGCGCTCTATTGGTACACGGTCGAGTTCGGGCTGGTGATCGAGGACGGGCACCTGCGCGTCTATGGCGCGGGCATCCTGTCCGGCCCGCGCGAGGCGGTGTTCGCACTTGAAGGGCAATCACCCAACCGCATCATGCTCAACGTCGACCGGGTGATGCGCACCGATTACGTGATCGATGATCTTCAGCCCACCTACTTCGTGATCGAAAGCTTCGCCGATCTCTACCGGCAGACGGTGGAGCGTGATTTCGACCGCCTTTACCGCAGCCTTGGCCCCGGCTTCACCTATGCCAATACCGCCGTGATCGACGTGGACGATGTGCTGCACCGGGGAACGCTGGAATATCACTTGCGCGGCGGCCGCCATTCGGGCGCCGTGCCGGTGTAGCGGCGCGGCGCTTCAGCGCAGGCCCAGCCAGACAAGCGCCGCCGCACCGGCGGCGATGCGATACCATGCAAACGGCTTGAAACCCGCACGGCTGACATAGGCAACAAAGAGCCGGATCACCGCCAGCGCCACCACGAACGACACGGCAAAGCCCACCGCGATTTCCGACCAGCCCACGCCCATCGTGCCGCTCATCAGGGCCTCGCGGCTGTCGAGCAATTCAAGCGTCGTGGCACCCAGCATGGTGGGTATGGCAAGGAAGAAACTGAACTCGGCCGCCGTGCGCCGTTCAATGCCCATGGCCAGCGCCCCCATGATCGTGGCGCCCGAACGGCTGACGCCGGGCACCATCGAAAGACACTGCACGATGCCAACGCCTAGCGCCTGTTTCACCGGGAGTTCGCCGATGCCTGTCGGCTCGCCAGGCTTCGCCAGCTTCTCGATCGCCAGAATGGCAATGCCGCCCACGATCAGCGCCCAGCACACCACCGCAGGGCTGCCCAGCAGAACGTTGATGTGCTTCTTGAGCGCAAGGCCAAGGATGGCGGAAGGCAGGAAGGCGACCAAAAGGTTGCGCAGGAAGCGCAGCGAGATCGGCTCAAGGCGCAAAAGGCCCATGCCCACGGCCCAGAAGGTGCGCCAGTATTGCACCACCACGGCCAGAATCGCGCCAAGCTGGATCACCACGTTGAAGGTGGCCCACTGCTGCGCGTCATAGCCGAAAAGCTCGGTGGCAAGGATGAGGTGCCCGGTCGAGGAGACCGGGATGAACTCGGTGAGGCCCTCGACAATGCCGAGCAGAATGGCGGTGACGATCGTATCCATAATGGCTTTCGGGGTTTGCCGCGGTGCAGCACGAAGTCAAGGACTATGCGGCCAGTCCATCGAACTGGAGCCGCGCGAGGCGGGCGTAGAGGCCATCGGCGGCGGTCAGGCTGGCATGGGTGCCCTGCTCGACGATGCGCCCGGATTCCATCACCACGATGCGGTCGGCCGCGCGGATCGTGGCCAGCCGGTGCGCGATGACAAGCGTGGTGCGGTCCTTCATCAGCCGGTCCAGCGCATCCTGCACCAGCCGTTCGCTTTCGGCATCGAGCGCCGAAGTCGCCTCGTCGAGCAGCAGGATCGGGGCATTGCGCAGCACCGCGCGGGCAATGGCGATGCGCTGGCGCTGTCCGCCGGAAAGCCGGGTTCCGTCTTCGCCCAGGAAAGTATCAAGCCCTTGCGGCAGTTCGCGCAGGAACTGTTCTGCATTGGCAGCACGCGCGGCTTCCCAGATCTCCTCGTCGCTGGCGTCCCATCGGCCATAGCGCAGGTTGTCGCGCGCGGAGGCCGAAAACAGCGTGGCATCCTGCGGGACAAGCGCGGTGCGAGCGCGGATCTCGGCAGGATCGGCGCTGGTCAGCGGCACGCCATCGATGCGCACAGTGCCGCCGTGAGGATCATAGAAGCGCTGGGCCAGCAGAAACAGGGTGGATTTGCCCGCCCCCGAAGGACCGACGATCGCCACGGTTTCGCCGGGTTCGACGGTGAGCGTGAAATCGTCGAGCGCCAGCACTTCGGGGCGCGAGGGATAGCGGAACGACACGTTCTGGAACGCGAGTTGGCCGCGTGGCGGCACCGGCAGGACGGTAGGCCGGGCGGGTGGGGCGATGTCCGGCTCTTCGCGCAGCAGTTCATTGAGGCGTCCTGCCGCACCCGCGCCGCGCAGTAGATCGCCGTAAACCTCGGACAAGGCGCCCAGCGCGCCCGCCACAAGCCCGGCGGTGATCACGATGGCAAAGATCGTGCCTCCGCTGATGGTCCCTTCGGCCACCCCGATGGCCCCTTCCCACACCAGCATGGTAATGCCGCCGAAGATCAGCAGAATGACGATGGCCGTCATCCCGGCGCGGATCGAGATGCGCCGCAGGGCGGTCTGGAAGGTGGCTTCGACCTTCTCTCCGAAGCGGGCGAGTTCGCGGCTTTCCTGCCCGAACGCCTGCACGATCTTCATCGCGCCCAGCACTTCCGAAACGATCACGCCGATTCCGGCGACCCGGTCCTGGCTTGAACGGGCCACATTGCGCAGGCGGCGGCCGATGACCACGATGGGAACCACCACCAGCGGAATGCCCAGCAGGAGGATCGCCGTCAGCTTCGGCGCGAGATAGAGCAGATAGCCTACCCCGCCGATGGCGGTAATGGTATTGCGCAGCGCAACCGAAACCGTGGTTCCCACGACCTGTTCGATGATCGCGGTATCCGAGGTCATGCGCGAGGCGATTTCCTTGGGGCTGTTCGTCTCGTAGAACGAGGGTGGCAGACGCAGGAGGTTGGCCTGAACCTTGAGGCGAACATCGGCCACCACGCGCTCGCCCAGCCAAGACACGAAATAAAAGCGGCAGGCAGTGCCGATGGCCAGAACCAGCACGATCAACAAGAGATACTGGAACCAGCGGCCCAGTTCATTGACATCGGCACCGGCGGCAAAGCCCTTGTCGACGATCAGGCGGAAGCCGGAAGGGATCGCCAGCGTTGCCGCCGAAGTGACAACCAGCGCGGTGGCGGCGGCAACAACCCGCCCCGGATAGCGCGCCGCTTCGGCCCAGACCATGCGCAGCGGGCCGAGGCTGCGGGCCTTGGGTGCCGGTTCGGTCTGGCCCTGAGGGTGGGATTGCGGGTTCGGGGTCTGCGCGTCCATGGCCGACGCCTAGCCCAAGGCAGGCCGGGCCGAAAGGGGGCGCTTGCGTGACGGGTGCATTGTTGCATTGCACAAATGCGCGAATCGCGGCACTTTGCAGGGCAACGTCCGCCATGCGGCGGTTGAAAATGAAAAAAGGTGCTCGCAGTGCTCTACAAGGCTTATGAGATCCAGCGTTCCCTGATGAACGCCAGCAGTGCCTGGGCTTCGATGATGGCCGATGCACTCACCGATCCGCGCAATCCCTTTGCCGGGATCGGCCCTTCGCAGACGATCGCCAACGCGCTTGATGTCTTCGCACATGCGGCGGCGCCGCGCGGCAAGCCTGCTTTCGGGATCAAGGTGGTGCATGTCGATGGCCATGCCCATGCGGTGAAGGAAACCACGGTCATCACGCGCCCCTTCGGCGATCTCAAGATGTTCACCCACGAGGGTCTGCCCAAGGATGCGCCGCGTCTGCTGATCGTCGCGCCCATGAGCGGGCACTATGCCACGCTGCTGCGCGGCACGGTGGAGCGGATGCTGGAGCGCTGCGTCGTCTATATCACCGACTGGGCCGATGCGAAGCTGGTGCCGCTGGCCGAGGGCGTTTTCGATCTGGACGACTACATCGATTACCTGATCGGTTTTCTCGAACATATCGGCGAAGGCGCGCACATGATGGCGGTGTGCCAGCCGTCGGTCCCGGCCCTTGCCGCCACCGCGATCATGGGGGCGCAGAAGCATCCCTGCCGTCCGGTTACACTCACCATGATGGGCGGCCCGATCGATACCCGCGAAAGCCCCACGGCGGTGAATGACCACGCTATCACCAAGCCCTATGTGTGGTTCAAGCACAATGTCATCACCACGGTTCCGGCCAACTATCCCGGCGAGGGGCGGCGCGTCTATCCGGGCTTCGTGCAGCTTGCCAGCTTCATGTCGATGAACCTCGGCAGCCACATGATGAGCCACTACAAGCTGTTCCAGCACATGAACGAAGGCGCCGACGAGAGCGCCGAGGCGACCAAGGCGTTCTACGACGAATACCGCGCCGTCTGCGACCTTCCGGCGGAGTTCTATCTCCAGACGGTGGACGTGGTGTTCCAGCGCCACGCCCTGCCCAAGGGCGAGTTCGTCCATCGCGGACACGCGGTCGATCTGGGCGCCATCACCGACACCGCCATCCTGTGCATCGAGGGTGAACGCGACGACATTTCGGGCATTGGCCAGACCAAGGCAGCGCTGAAGGTCACGCCGAACCTGCCGGAGGAGATGAAGCACTATCTGCTCGCCCCGGAAGTGGGCCATTACGGCATCTTCAACGGTTCGCGCTGGCGCACGGCCATTGCGCCCGTGATCGAGAAATGGATCGGCAAATTCGACAAGAAGGCCAAGGGCCGCAAGCTGTCGGTCGTCGCCTGATTCGGGCCTTCGGGCCCGCGCGTCCGGTCGGCCGCGCGGGGTCAGCCCTCCTTTTGCAAGGGCAAGGGGCATGCCCCGTTTACAGACCCGCGCGGAATGGTCCCGTCGCGGGACGGTGCGGCGCTTTGACTGCGGCCAAAGGGCACGTTTGACGCTGTGAAACATTGTGCAATGCGGGGGCAACCAACGGTTCGCCCCGGTTGGGCATGTCTTGCAGCGATGAGCAGAACGGCGACACCAGACGAGCAATGCGTGGATGCGCCCGTGCTTGCGCGGGCCGAACCGGCTGAGCACGAACGCGCCCCGCGCGTCAGCGTGATCCTGCCCGTTCACAACGGTGCTGCCTTTCTGGATGAGGCCATCGCCTCGATCCTCGGCCAGACCTTCACCGACTTCGAACTGATCTGCGTGGACGATGGCTCCACCGATGCGACACCGGCAATCCTCGCGCGCCATGCGCGGGCCGACCGGCGCGTGCGGATCATCACCAACCGCCCCAACAAGGGCCTGCCCGGCGCGCTGAACACCGGCTTTGCCGCGGCGCGCGGCGAACTGCACACCTGGACATCCGATGACAACATCGCCCGTCCGCATATGCTGGAACGGCTGGTTGCCGCGCTCGATGCCGATCCCGATGCGGCCATTGCCCATGCCGATTACAGCGTTATCGACGCTGAGGGTCGCGTGATCGGTTACCAGAAGGTCGGCCCGGCAAGCGAGATCCTGCTGGGCAACCGGATCGGCGCCGCCTTTCTCTACCGCGCGGTCGTGACCCATGCTCTGGCAGGCTATGACGAGGCCCTGTTCGGGGTTGAGGACTATGACTTCTGGCTGCGTGCGGCGCGCAGTTTCCGCTTCGTCACGCTCAGCGAAGATCTCTATCTCTACCGCCGGCACGAAGGCAGCCTGACCGACCAGCGCGCGGCCCGGATCCACAGCCTCGGCGCGCAGATCCTGCGGCGTGAACTGGCCATGGTGCAAGACCGCAGGCTGCGCGCGCGGGCCCTTGTCGAACATGGTCTGGCGAGCTGGATCGATCCCCGGATCGACATGCTCGCGCGCGGCCTGCTGCTGTCACCCGGCCTTGCGCGGGGCCGGACCGGCACGATCATGCGCCATCTGGGCCATCATCTTCGCCGGATCATTTTCCGCCACGTCGCTGCCTTCACACGAAGAACTGGGTGATCCACTCACACTGAAGCGCGGGCTTGGCCTCGCCTTCGATCTCCACCGTGATCTCCATCGTCTGCTGCCACTGGCCGGGGCGCTTCTCCTCCATGTCGAGCAGCCGGAAAACGCCGCGAATGCGCTTGCCCACGCGGACGGGTGCAAGAAAGCGGGTGCGGTTGCCGCCATAGTTGACCCCCATCCTGATATGTTCGGGCCGCGGACAATCGCTTTCCATCGTCAGCAGCGGGATCAGCGAGAGAGTGAGGAAGCCGTGCGCGATCGGCCCGCCAAAGGGGGTGAGTTTCGCCTTTTCGGGGTCGACATGGATGAACTGGAAGTCGCCGGTTGCCTCGGCGAACTTGTTGACTCGCTCCTGCGTGATCTCGATCCATGGCGATGTGCCGACCACCTCGCCAACCATGCCCTTGATCTGTTCGGCGGGGACGAATCTTGCCATGTCTGCGCGTGCTCCTGCTGGTTCGTTCAGGCAGCACGATGGCGACAAGCCCGGCGATGTGCAAGCCGATTTAAGCGTGTGATTAAATAGTGGCCGGTGCGGCTGTGAAGGCGGGATTGGGGCGGAACGGCACAGGCTGCGCAGTGCGCACGCGCTGGATATAGGCCCACAACCCGCATTGCAGACCGACCAGCATGTAGCAGAAGGGCTGGAACGCGATGCCGACAAAGGTCGATCCCACAAGATAGATCAACTGCGCCTGTTGCAGCGCCTCTGCCAGCGGGCCGACCCAGCGGAAGGCTTCGCTTTCCTCCTTGCGATAGCGCCGTCGCAGCACTTCCATCTGCCACAGGCCCAGCAGGTGCAGTGCCAGCCACATGCCCAGCCCCGGCCAGCCGTGTTCGCCCAGCATCTCGAAATAGCTGGAATGATAGGCCCGCGCCTCGTCCACCACGGGGCGGTATTCAAGCGCGGTATTGTTGTCGCCCGCCTGACGAGCGGTCACGGCGTTGTATTCGACCCTGTTCTGCCGATAGGCATCGAAGCCTCCGCCAAACGGATGGCGTTCGACATATTCGAGCGTCCATTTCCACACCGCCACGCGGGTGGACGCGGATTCATCGGACTGGTGGTTGCGGATCGTGCTCATCCGCGCAACGAAATCGGCTGGCAGCAGCGGCACCGCGACAAGAGCGCCCACCGCCATGAGCGATACGATCATGACCCGCCGCTTGGCCGTGCGCAGAATCAGCGCAGCCAGCACCACCACGCAGACAAGCCCCGTGCGCGCGCCGGTGCCGATCGGCATCAGGGCGCACGAGAAGCACAGCGCCCAGGCAAACACCTTTACCCGCCATTCGGGCGGAAAGATCGTGCCGAACCGCGACAGCCAAAGCGCCAGCGGGATGACCGCAATTGCCACGGCCGAAATGATCGAGCTTTCATAAAGGCCGGTGTTGTTATCGACCAGAAGCCGCAGCGTGCCATAGCCGCCGCCGCCGGTCAGGGTCTTGATGCCGCCGCCGATCACGATGACCCCGATCGACAGCACCATGACCAGCGTCAGCGCCTCGATCCGCAGGCGCGTGCGCAGGGTCAGCGGCAGGAACATGGCAAAGACGAGCGCCTTCCACACCCATGACCATTTTTCGGCGGCCTCCACCGGAAAGTCCGCGCGTTGCGTGGCTATCCCGCAATAGACCAGCAGCGCCAGCATCAGGAACTGGCGCAGCGAGAAGCGCGTGCCGTTCTTGTCCTCGGCCACGAACCACGCGCCGAACGCCAGCAGAAAGGCGATCAGCGAGATCGGGATCTGGGCAAGGATACCCCAGCTGACCTTCTGGGGGGAGACGATATCGATATAGGTATAGGCAAGCACGAAGATGAACGGCCGCCTGAAGCCTGCCGCCAGAAAGGCCGCAACGAAGGTCAGCAGGAACAGGTCAAGCATTGCCGCGATCCGGCCCGGCCGCTGCATCGTGCACACGCGACTGGCGGAAGGGCGCCCGGCGTTTGGGCAGCGAGGGATCATCATCAAGATCGTCGCGCTTCAACAGCCGCCAGATGGCAATCGCCAGCAGCAGATGCGGCAGGAAGACGGTGAACTTGTCGATCATGGCTGCACGCTGGCTACCCGATCGAGGTTGACGCGGCGTTAAGCCTTGTCTGGCAGGAAGCGGGAAATGACCCGCATCCTGCACGTCCTCGATCATTCGCTGCCGCTGCACAGCGGCTATACCTTCCGCACCCGCGCGATCCTGAAGGCGCAGGAGGCCTTGGGGCTGGATGTGCGCGGGCTGACCGGGCAGCGCCATGCCGCGCCCGCCAATGCAAAGCCTGGCAGCGCCGCGCTCTCCGCCTCCGGCCCTGAAGAAATCGATGGGCTGCGCTTCTATCGCACGCCGGGCACGCCGGGCGGTCTGCCGCTGGTGCGCGAATGGGCCGAAGTGGCTGCGCTTGCCGATCGCATCGTCGAGGTTGCGCGGGAATGGCGGCCCGATGTGCTCCACGCCCATTCGCCTGCCCTGTGCGGCCTTGCGGCAATCCGCGCGGCGCGCAGGCTTGGCCTTCCGGTGGTCTATGAAATCCGCGCCTTCTGGGAGGATGCTGCCGTCGGAAACGGCACGGGCCGCGAAGGCTCGGCAAAATACTGGCTCACACGCACGCTGGAGAGCGATGTGGTGGCCGCCGCCGACCGGGTGGTGACGATCTGCGAAGGACTGCGGCAGGATCTGGTGGCGCGCGGCTTCGCGCCGGAAAAGATCACGATCATGCCCAATGGCGTCGATCTGGAAATGTTCGGTGAGCCGCTGCCGCGCGATCATGCGCTGGCGCAGGAACTGGGGCTGGGTGCCGGACCAGTGATCGGCTTTCTGGGAAGTTTCTATCCCTATGAAGGGCTGGACGATCTGATTGCCGCCATGCCGGCCATAACGGCACGCGTGCCCGATGCACGGCTGCTGCTGGTGGGCGGCGGCCCGGCCGATGCTGACCTTCGCGTCCGTGCCCAGGCCAGCCCGGCTGCCGCAGCCATCCGCTTTGTCGGGCGGGTGCCGCACGATCAGGTGGACCGCTATTATTCGCTGGTCGATGTTGTTTGCTATCCGCGCAAGGCCATGCGGCTTACCGAACTGGTGACACCGCTCAAGCCGCTTGAGGCCATGGCGCAGGGTAAACTGGTTGCGGCATCCGATGTCGGGGGACACCGCGAACTGATCCGGCATGGTTCTACCGGAACCCTGTTTGCCGCGGATGATCCGGCGGCCCTTGGCGAAGCCGTTTCGGCCTTGCTTGCCGCGCGCGGCGCGTGGCAGCAGCAGCGCGAAACCGCCCGCGCTTTCGTGCGGGAACACCATGACTGGGCAATCAACGCGAGGCGTTATCAAGCTGTTTACCAAGCCCTGCTAGCCAAGGCACGATTGACCTCCGTGGCCGCATGACCGGATCCGGCATGGCAGCGGCAGGGCGAGGCAGGAAACAGGACAGATCGCAGTGACCGAGACCACGCGCAACAACAAGCCGAAGCAGGCCGCGAAGCCCATTGCCGCGCACCCCATGTTCCCGGCAGTGACGGCGCTTTGGTTCGCCACCTTCTTCGGGCTGGGAAGTTTCGCACTGGCACCATCGCTGCTGGAAGGCCCGGTCGTGGCGCTGGGCATTCCCGATATCTTCCCCCCTGCCCGGCCGCCGCTGGGCTTCACGGTGCGCGCACTGACCGCGCTGGTCATGTTCGGTCTGGGTGGCGCAATCGGCCTGATGGCGGGCAGGATGCTGGCGCGCGGCAAGGTGCAGGCTCCGGTCCGCAACCGCGGCGTCGGTCAGGCATCGGTGCGCAAGCCTGCCGTTTATTCCGCGCATGAGGAAGCCGCTCTGCCCGATACGGCCGATAGCGTTGGTGCCGATGCTTCCGCCACCCGTTTCGAAGCCAATCACCGCCGTCCGCTCAACCCGCGCGAGGATCTTGACCTTCTCGACGAGATTGCCGGACCCTTTGCGGCCCCTGCCGCAGGCGCGATGGCAGCCGATGATGCGCTGGTGCTGGATGACAGCCATACCGCGCCCGTTTCGGCACACGAGGTTGCGGCGCACGAGAATGCCGCCCCCGCTTTCACGGTGGATGATCTGCTTCCGTGGGAACGCGATGCGCAGGCTCTGCAACAGACCCTTCGGAACGCGGTGCAGCCGCAGATGCCGCACAATCCCGGCATCAAGGCCGATCCGCTTGATCTCGATGCACTGATGCACGCCGCGCACGGTGATTCGGCGCAGACCGAACCCGCACCGCAGGGGCCGATTGGCGTGCCGACTGCGTCCGCGCCCGCGCCCGCGCCAAAGCCGGTTGAGGTTACTGCGGCCCAGACCGTCGAGGCAGAGCCAGCCCCGGCCGTTCCCACAGCAGCGCCGCTGATTGCAAAGCCGCTGTTTCAGGCTCCGGCCGATGCCGCCACACCAATTGCGCGCGCGCCGCTCGACAAGCTGGGGCTGGTCCAGCTCACCGAGCGGCTCGCCCTCGCCATCGCCACGGCAAAGCAGCGCCCGTCGGTGGCTGCCCAGGCAGCGCCGGCTCTTGCTCCCGCGCTGTCCCCGATCCTTTCGCCAAGCGTTGCCGAAGCCCCGTCGCAGCGCCGCGACGATGCCGCCGGGCACACCGACATTGTGGTTCCGTCCGTGGAAACGCAGGCCGAACCGGAGCAGACGGTTCCTGCCGCGCCGGTTCAGCCTGAGGCATCTGCGCAGCCGGCCTTTACCATCGCTGCTCCTGCGGTGCAGCCTGCTGCCGGCATTGCGCGTCTGCCGGGCCATGCGGGCGGCCTTACCGCGTTCACGCAGTCGGAAGGCGAACCCGCCCATGACGCAGACGGGCGCGTCGTGCCCCTGCGCCCGGCTGCTATGCAGCCGCTGTCGCTTGTCGACGACCTTCAGTATGCCGACGAGGATGACGCGCTCCCCGGTCTCGACCGGTTCCTGCGTGCGCCCGATGGTGCTTCCACTTCCTTCTCGCCGCTGTCGGTCAAACCCGCCAAGCTGCGCGAACAGGCCCCGGCTGCGCGCGAAGAGGCCGGCGAAGCGGAAGAAACGGCAGAAGCAACCGAAGCTGGCGATGCATGGGATGCTGGCACTGCCGAACCCGACGTGGCCGAAGACCGCTATCCTTCGCTGCTTGATGTCGGCCTTGCCTCGCTGCGCCACAAGACGACGGCCATGTTGACCGCCGAAGAGAATGCCGATGCCGCCGAAGCAGGGGAAGCCGCGGAACCCGTGGTCGTCTTTCCCGGCGAGGCCGATGGCGAAGCGTCCTTCTCCCAGGCCGGGATTGCGGGACCGGGGGCGGCCCGTCCGTTCGAGCGTCCTTCGATCCTAGCGGTTCAGGGCTCGCCTCTGGCCGCTCCCGGCAAGGCGGCGCCGGCCAGCCCGCTCGATCCGCTGATGAGCCAGCCGGTCGATCCCTTCGCGGATCACGCGGTCCCGGCACCGGCAAGCCTCCAGCCCGATCCGGAAGAGGCCGACCGTGCCCTGCGCGCCGCCCTCGCAACGCTCCAGCGGATGACGGCGCAGGGCTGATCCTTTCGGCCTGCCGGGCCGGAAGCCAGGGTCAGCGCAGGGTTCCGGGCAGGTCCGGCCTGTTTCGCAGCCGTGGCCTGTGGTGCAGGTTTGTGCCGGGAAAGCCCGCAAAATCGGCACTTTGTGCCATGTCGCATAAGTATTTCCCGGTTTAACCGCCTGCTTGATGGCCTTGCGCGGTTGCAAAATAACTTTCCTGCAGTCATTGGGGCATTCCGCGCAACTTTCGTCGCCTTTCCGGCGGCGTGATTCGCGCGCTCTTTCCTCTTTTTGGATGTAGGACGATCATCGAGATGGGATTTCCGCCGGTTCAGGGCCTTTACGATCCGCGCAACGAGCATGATGCCTGTGGGGTTGGTTTCATTGCCCACATCAAAGGCATCAAAAGCCATGCCATCGTGGATCAGGCCCTTGAGATTCTGCGCAATCTCGATCATCGCGGTGCGGTTGGCGCCGATCCGCTGCTGGGTGACGGCGCGGGCCTGCTGATCCAGATTCCCGATCCGCTGTTCCGCAAGTGGGCCGCCTCGGAAGGCAAGGAATTGCCCCAGCCGGGCGATTATGCCGTGGCCATGTGTTTCATGCCGCAGGACGAAGCCTCGCGCCTGTTCGTGACCGAGTTCTTCGAGAAGTTCATCGCCAAGGAAGGCCAGGAACTGATTGGCTGGCGCGATGTGCCGGTCACGCTCGACGGCCTTGGCAAGACCGTGATCGATTCGATGCCGGTTATCCGCCAGTGCTTCATCAAGCGCGGCGCGAACACGCCCGATCAGGCCGCGTTCGAACGCAAGCTGCTTGCCATCCGCAAGCAGACGCAGAACCCGCTGGCGGCCATGGCCGAAAAGCACGGGCTGCCGGGCGTGACCCAGCTTTACATGCCCAGCTTCTCCACCCGCACCATCGTTTACAAGGGGCTGCTGCTGGCCAATCAGGTCGGCTCGTTCTACGACGATCTTCGCGATCCGGATTGCGTTTCGGCTCTGGGTCTGGTCCACCAGCGTTTCAGCACCAACACCTTCCCCAGCTGGAAACTGGCGCATCCCTTCCGTTTCGTGGCCCACAACGGTGAAATCAACACCGTGCGCGGCAACGTGAACTGGATGAACGCGCGCCGCCGCACGATGGAATCCGACCTTCTGGGGCCGGACCTCGACAAGATGTGGCCGCTGATCCCGCATGGTCAGTCGGATACCGCCTGTCTCGACAATGCGCTCGAACTGCTGCTGGCGGGCGGTTACAGCCTTGCCCACGCGGTGATGATGCTGATCCCCGAAGCCTGGGCAGGCAACCCGCTGATGGATGCCAAGCGCCGTGCGTTCTACGAATACCACGCCGCACTGATGGAGCCGTGGGACGGCCCAGCCGCCGTTGCCTTCACCGATGGCCGCCAGATCGGCGCCACGCTGGACCGCAACGGCCTGCGCCCCGCGCGCTTCTCGATCACGCGCGATGATCTGATCTGCATGGCTTCGGAAAGCGGCGTCCTGCCCTTCCGCGAGGAAGACATCGTGCGCAAGTGGCGCCTCCAGCCGGGCCGCATGCTCCTGATCGACATGGAGCAGGGCAAGATCATCGAAGACGAGGAAATCAAGGCCGAGCTGGCCGGGGCCGAACCTTACGAGGAATGGCTGAACTCGGCGCAATACAAGCTCAAGGAGCTTGACGTGGTGGAGCCTGAACTGGCGGCCCTGCCGGTGGAAACCACCTCGCTGCTCGATCGCCAGCAGGCATTCGGCTATACGCAGGAAGACATCACCAAGTTCCTTGAGCCGATGGCAGTTGCCGGTGACGATCCGATCGGTTCAATGGGAACCGATACCCCCATCGCGGTGCTCTCCAAGCGTTCGCGCCTGCTCTACGATTACTTCAAGCAGAACTTCGCGCAGGTGACCAACCCGCCGATCGACCCGATCCGCGAGGAACTGGTCATGAGCCTTGTCAGCATGATCGGGCCGCGCCCGAACCTGCTGGGCCATGACGCGGGCAGCCACAAGCGGCTCGAAGTGGATCAGCCGATCCTGACGAACGAGGACGTGGCCAAGATCCGCTCGGTCGAGGCCGCGCTCGATGGCGCATTCCGCACCGCCACGATCGACACGACCTGGGATGCCAGCACCGGGGCCGATGGTCTGGAAATGGCGATCAAGGAAATGTGCTGGGCGGCCACCGAAGCCGTGCTGGCCGACAAGAACATCCTGATCCTTTCGGACCGCGCGCAGAACGAGAACCGCATCCCCATGCCCGCGCTGCTGGCAACGGCGGCGGTGCATCATCACCTCGTGCGGCAGGGCCTGCGGATGCAGACCGGGCTGGTCGTGGAAACCGGCGAAGCGCGCGAAGTGCACCACTTCTGCGTGCTGGCAGGTTACGGCGCCGAGGCGATCAACCCCTATCTCGCCTTCGAAACGCTGGAGGCGATCCGGGTTGAAAAGGAACTGCCCCTCACCACCAAGGAAGTGCAGAAGAACTACATCAAGGCCATCGGCAAGGGCATCCTCAAGGTCATGTCCAAGATGGGCATCTCGACCTACCAGTCCTATTGCGGTGCGCAGATCTTCGATGCCGTCGGCCTGTCGACCGAGTTCGTGAACGCCTATTTCACGGGCACGGCCACCACTATCGAAGGCGTGGGCCTCAAGGAAATCGCCGAGGAAAGCGTGCGCCGCCATGCCGCGGCCTATGGCGACAATCCGATCTACCGGAAGATGCTCGACGTGGGCGGCATGTATCAGCTGCGCCTGCGCGGCGAGGAACATGCCTGGACGGCGGGCAATATCGCCAACCTCCAGCATGCTGTGCGCGGCAATATCCCTGAAAAGTATCAGGAGTTTGCCCAGTCGATCAATGATCAGTCGGAGCGGATGCTGACCATCCGCGGGCTGATGGAACTGAAGAAGGCGGATCAGCCGGTGCCGCTTGACGAGGTCGAGCCTGCCAGCGAGATCGTCAAGCGCTTTGCCACCGGTGCGATGAGCTATGGCTCGATCTCGTGGGAGGCGCACACCACGCTGGCGCTGGCGATGAACCGCATCGGCGGCAAGTCGAACACCGGCGAGGGCGGCGAGGATCCTGCGCGCTTCAAGCTGCTGCCCAATGGCGATTCGATGCGCTCGGCAATCAAGCAGGTGGCATCGGGCCGCTTCGGCGTGACCACCGAATACCTCGTCAATGCCGATGACGTGCAGATCAAGATGGCGCAGGGCGCAAAGCCCGGCGAGGGCGGCCAGCTTCCGGGCGACAAGGTTGACAAGACCATCGGCAAGACCCGGCACTCCACGCCGGGCGTCGGGCTGATCTCGCCGCCGCCGCACCACGACATCTATTCGATCGAAGACCTTGCGCAGCTCATTCACGATCTCAAGAACGTGAATCCCTCGGCGCGCATCTCGGTCAAGCTGGTGTCCGAAGTGGGCGTGGGCACCGTGGCGGCGGGCGTTTCCAAGGCGCGGGCCGATCATGTCACGATTTCCGGCTATGAAGGCGGCACAGGCGCATCGCCGCTGACCTCGCTCACCCATGCCGGATCGCCGTGGGAAATCGGTCTTGCCGAAACCCAGCAGACGCTCCTCCTCAACAATCTGCGCAGCCGCATCTGCGTGCAGGCCGATGGCGGCCTGCGCACGGGCCGCGACGTTGCCGTGGCGGCGCTTCTGGGCGCGGACGAGTTCGGCTTTGCGACCGCGCCGCTCATCGCGGCAGGCTGCATCATGATGCGCAAGTGCCACCTCAACACCTGCCCGGTGGGTGTGGCCACGCAGGATCCGGTGCTGCGCGCACGCTTCACCGGCCAGCCGGAACACGTCATCAACTACTTCTTCTTCGTGGCCGAGGAACTGCGCGCGATCATGGCCGAAATGGGCTTCCGCACGGTTGCCGAAATGGTCGGCCGCGTGGATCGTCTCGATGTGAAGAAGGCGGTTTCGCACTGGAAGGCGCAGGGCGTCGATCTTTCGCGTCTGCTGCACAAGGTCGATCCGGTTCCGGGCACCACCCTCAACTGGAGCGAGACGCAGGATCACGGCCTTGAGGCCGCGCTCGACAACGATCTCATCGCTGCCAGCGCTCCCGCGCTGGAAAAGGGCGAACCGGTCCGGCTTGAGCGCAAGGTGATCAACGTCAACCGGACCGTCGGCGCCATGCTTTCGGGCGAAGTGGCCCGCCGGTATGGACACAGGGGCCTGCCCGACAACACCATCCACATCGCCTTCAAGGGTGTGGCCGGTCAGTCGTTCGGTGCGTTCCTTGCGCATGGCGTCACGCTGGACCTGGTGGGCGATGCCAACGACTATGTCGGCAAGGGCCTGTCAGGCGGCCGCGTGATCGTGCGCCAGCCGTCGCATGTCGAACGCGATCCGACCGAGAACATCATTGTCGGCAACACCGTGCTCTATGGTGCCATCGCGGGCGAAGCCTATTTCAACGGCGTTGCCGGTGAACGCTTCGCGGTGCGCAATTCCGGCGCGGTCGCAGTGGTCGAGGGCACCGGCGATCATGGCTGCGAATACATGACCGGCGGCGTTGTGGTGGTGCTGGGCAAGACCGGGCGCAACTTTGCGGCGGGCATGTCGGGCGGCGTTGCCTATGTCTATGATGCCGAAGGAAACTTCGGTCAGCTCGTCAACGGCGCGATGGTCGATGTCCTGCCTGTGTCGCCTGAACGCGATGAAGATGACGGGGCTGGCCGTCCGCAGCAGCGCGGCGTCGATGTCTATGACTATGGCATGGGCGACATGCTCTATCACGATGCCGAGCGCCTGCGGGTGCTGGTCGAACGCCACCACCTCTACACCGGCAGCAAGCGCGCCCGCGAAATCCTCGACAACTGGGCCGAAGCGCTGCCCAGGTTCGTCAAGGTCATGCCGCGTGACTATGCGCGCGCGCTCCGCCAGATGGAGGCCGAGCGCCTCGCCGCCGCTTCGGTCGCGGCTGAGTAAGGATTGAAATACAATGGGTAAGGCAACCGGCTTTCTCGAAATCGACCGTCAGGACCGCAAGTATGATGCGCCTGCCGAACGTCTGAAGCACTACCGCGAGTTCGTGATTCCGCACGACGATGCCGGGCTGAAGGGCCAGGCGGCGCGCTGCATGAACTGCGGGATACCCTATTGCCACAATGGCTGTCCGGTGAACAACCAGATCCCGGACTGGAACCATCTGGTCTATGAGAGTGACTGGCGCGATGCGCTCATCAACCTGCATTCGACCAACAACTTCCCGGAGTTCACGGGTCGCATCTGCCCTGCGCCCTGCGAGGCGGCATGCACGCTCAACATCATTGACCAGCCCGTCACGATCAAGTCGATCGAATGCGCCATCGTCGATCGCGGATGGAAGGAAGGCTGGATCGAGCCGCAGATCCCTGCGAGGAAGACCGGCAAGTCGGTGGCGATCGTCGGCTCCGGCCCGGCTGGCCTTGCCTGTGCGCAGCAGCTTGCCCGCGCGGGCCACTCGGTCACGGTGTTCGAGAAGAATGACCGCATCGGCGGGCTGCTTCGCTACGGCATTCCCGATTTCAAGATGGAAAAGACCCATATCAACCGCCGCGCGATGCAGATGGAGGCCGAAGGCGTCCAGTTCCGCACCAGCGTGGAAGTGGGTGTGACCGTCTCGTTCTCCTCGCTGCGCGAGAACTTCGATGCCGTGGTGCTGGCGGGCGGGGCCGAAGAGCCGCGCGGCCTCAACATTCCGGGTGCAGAGCTTCCCGGCGTGCGCATGGCAATGGAGTTCCTTACCCAGCAGAACAAGCGCAATGCGGGCGACGATGAACTGCGCGCCGCACCGCGCGGCTCGCTCCTGGCAACGGGCAAGCACGTTGTGGTGATCGGCGGCGGCGATACCGGTTCGGACTGTGTGGGCACCTCGAACCGTCAGGGCGCGCTTTCCGTCACTCAGCTTGAAATCATGCCCAAGCCGCCGGAAAAGGAAGACAAGGCCCTGTCCTGGCCGAACTGGCCGCTGAAGCTGCGCACGTCCTCCAGCCACGAAGAAGGCTGCGAGCGCGAGTTCGCGGTGCTGACGAAGCGTGTGATCGGCGAGAATGACGTATCGGGTCTTGAGTGCGTGCGCGTCGAATGGGTCGATGGCAAGATGCAGGAAGTGCCCGGCAGCGAGTTCACGCTCAAGGCGGACCTGATCCTTCTCGCCATGGGCTTTGTCGGCCCGCGCAAGCAGGGTCTGCTGGAACAGGCCGGGGTGGAACTGGACGCCCGCGGCAACGTGAAGGGCAACGTGATCGACTACAAGACCAGCGTCGAGAACGTGTTCTCCTGCGGCGACATGCGGCGCGGGCAGAGCCTCGTCGTCTGGGCTATCCGCGAAGGCCGCCAGTGCGCACGTGCGGTGGACGAAGCACTGATGGGCGTGAGCGAACTGCCGCGCTGATCCTTCCAGTCTGAGCGCATGATCCGGGGGCGCCCTTCAGGGTGCCCCCGTTCTGCTGTCAGAAAAGTTCGTCGAGCAGGAGGAAGAACGAAAGCCTGCGGTCATCAGGCGAATCCAGCCCGTATCCCCTGAGGAACGCCGACTGGCATCGACCGCCAAACTCGCCAAGACAGTTCCACATGATTGCCAGATCTTGGTATCGGTCGGCTAATCCGCATCGTCCGACATCGATGCAGCCGGTGATCCGGCCGTCCTCCATCAGCAGATTGTCCAGCGAGAAATCGCCATGCGTAACCACTGTGTCGGCGCGGATGGGCAAGAGCGACTGGAGTTCTGACCAGACCTGTGCTGCGCTCCATCCCTTTCGGGCATCATCGAAATCACCCTCGTCGACCTCGCCACGGGCGATCCTTTCGCGGGCAATTTCCATTCTGCCTGAGTGGCTTGCATCGAAGGGACAGGCATTCGCCGGTATGCCATGAAGGCGGTCAAGAAAGCGGCCGAAGCTGAAGCTGAGCGCTTCGGCATCAGCATCCGGATCACTCAGCACCTCCCAGGCGGTTCGCCCGCGCAATGCGTGTGTCATCAGCCATGCGTGGTCGCGCTCGTGATGAAAACCGGCTACTTCGGGCACCGGCCACAAAGCGCCAAGCCACACAAGCCGCTCGTGCTCGGCCGCAACGTCGTGGGCAAAGACCCCTTCGCCATGCTTGAGATAGAGTTCGCCGAGATGGGGGTCCATGGTCCGATAGACCGTGCAGCCCGATTCCCCCACCAGACTTCTGCTCCAGCTGTCCGGAACCGGTCTGCAAGGAAAGGAGGAAGGCAGGGCAGGAGGCGCGCAGGGCGCAAGGCGCGCAAGGTCTTGCGAACTATTCATTGCCTTCGGCGACCGGCACCGCATCGGCACGGCTCACCAGCAGCTTGTCGATCTTGCGGCCGTCCATGTCGACCACCTCGAAGCGCCAGCCCTGATCGTGGAAATGATCGCCTTCGCCGGGAAGGCGCTTCATCACGGACAGGCAGTAGCCCGCCGTGGTGGCAAACTCGCGGTCGTCGGAAAGCTCGATCCCAAGCCGATCCGCCAGCGCATCGGCGGGAAGCGCACCTGAAATGAGGAGCGAGCCATCCTCGCGCTCGACGACCATCGGCTCGTCACCGGCATCGGAATGCGCCACGAAGTTTCCGGCAATGGCGGCCAGCAGATCCGCCGGGGTGACAATGCCTTCAAGATGGCCATATTCATCATGGACAAGCGCAAGGGCGACTTCGGCCTGCTGGATCAGGCCCAGCGCATCCATGGTATCGAGCTGATCGGGCACGATCGCCGGCTTTTTCATCAGCCGTCCAAGCTGCACCTTGCGCCCGCGCAGGAGCGTGGAAAGCACGTCGCGCACCTTCACCACACCCACAATCCGGTCCACCGAACCATCAGCCACGAGCAGCAGCGAATGGGGGCTATCCTCGATTGCGGCGCGCAATTCCGTTTCGGGGGCACGGCGCTCGATCCAGTGCAGTTCCGTGCGCGGGGTCATCACTTCGCGCACCGGGCGTTCGGCAAGCCGCATGATGCCGCTCATCAGGGCGCGCTCTTCCTCCTCGATCACGCCTGATCGCGTGGCCTCGGCAAAGATCATGTGCAGTTCTTCGGCCGTCACCTCGTGCTCCCCGGCCTTGCGCTGGCCGAAGATGCGGATGACGAGGCCCGATGACCGGTCGAGCAGCCAGACCACCGGTGCCGTCATGCGCGACATGAATGCCATGGCAGGCGCGGCGATCACGGCAATCGGTTCGGCGGCGCGCAAGGCAAGCTGCTTGGGCACGAGTTCGCCCACCACGAGACTGAGATAGGTGGTAATGGCAATGACCACGGCAAAGCCCGCATCGCCTGCATAGCGCGCCGGAAAACCCCACGCGGCCAGCCGCTCGCCGGTTGGTTCGCCAAGGCTTGCGCCTGAATAGGCGCCTGCCACGATCCCTACCAGCGTGATGCCGATCTGCACGGTCGAAAGGAACTTGCCGGGATCCGCGGCAAGCGCCAGCGCCACGCGCGCACCGGCGCTGCCTTCGTCGGCAGCCACGCGCAACCGGGCTGGGCGGGCCGAGACAATCGCCAGTTCCGCCATGGAAAACAGGCCATTGATCACGACCAGACCGAGGATCACGAAGACGTCAGACCAGGGGAAAGGTGTCACACCGCGGCCCCTAACAGATTTCGCGGCAAAGGCGAATAGCGCAGATTTCGGGCAGGGATGTCGTAACGCTGCAAGTGTCGTTCGGGAACTGTTCAGTCGAAGCGGGCGTATTTGTCACTGTCATTGCCGCGTTACGGCGCTAATCTGCGGTGCAGGATGCCGAACCAAAGGGGACAGGAAATGAAGTTTGGTCGAATCATGATGTCGGGCCTGTGTGCGGTCTCGCTGGTCAGCCTGTCTGCCTGCGTCACCGATCCCAATACCGGCGAACAGAAGGTTTCGCGCACGGCCATCGGCGGTATCGGCGGCGCGCTGGGCGGCGCGCTTCTGGGCGGGCTGATCGGCGGCAAGACCGGCCGTATCGTGGGCGCTGGCATCGGCGGCGTTGCCGGTAGCGTCATCGGCTACCAGAAGGACAAGCAGATCAAGGAACTGCGCGAACAGACCGCAGGCACCGGCATCGACGTGACCGAGACCGATGACGGTCAGGCCATTCTCGTCAACCTGCCCAACGGCGTCACCTTCGATGTCGACAGTTCGGCGATCCGGCCGAGCTTCCGCGATGTGCTCGACCGGATTGCCCAGTCGCTCGTGCAGTATCCCAACTCGCTGATCGACGTTTACGGTCACACCGACTCAACCGGGTCCGACGCCTACAACCAGGCCCTTTCGGAGCGCCGCGCGCGGGCGGTTGCCGATTACCTGATCTCGCGCGGGGTGGGCTATTCGCGCATTCGCAGCCAGGGCTTTGGCGAGACGCAGCCGATTGCCTCGAATGCCACCGAAGAGGGGCGCTCGGCCAACCGCCGGGTCGAGATCAAGATCGTGCCCATCACGCAGGATGACGTGAACGCCGCGCGCCGCGGCCAGTAACGCTTCAGATCCGGCAAAGGCATCGCGGCACCGCCTTCCCTTGCCGGAAGCGGTGCCGCCTTGTTTCGGGCCAGCAGCGTTTGCCTGTTGACCGATGCCGGTCGGCGCTGGCATCGGCCTGCCCGCAACAAGGAGATCCGCCATGCCTCTGGGCCGCCGCCGCATCAATGGCCATGCCACCAACCCGATCGGACTGGGCTGCATGTCGCTGAGCTGGGCCTATGGCGGCCGACCCAGCGATGCGGACGGCATCCGCCTGCTCCACCGCGCCATCGATATCGGCTACGATCATTTCGATACGGCGCGGCTCTATGGCCTCGGCCACAACGAAACTCTCGTCGGCGAGGCGCTCAAAGGGCGGCGCGACAAGGTCTTCCTTGCTTCAAAGATGGGCATCTTCGCCAGCGGCGACAAGCGCGGCATCGATTGCAGCCCGGCCACGATCCGCAGCGAACTGGAAGTGTCGCTGCGCCTGCTGCAAACCGATCACATCGATCTTTACTACCTGCACCGGCTCGATTTTTCGGTGCCGATCGAGGAATCTGTCGGCGCGCTCGCGGATCTGGTGAGGGAGGGAAAGATCGGCGGCATTGGCCTTTCGGAAATGTCGGCTGATACGCTGCGCAGGGCCGCCTCGGTCCATCCCGTCGCCGCGATGCAGACGGAGTATTCCCCCTGGACGCGTCAGGCGGAAATCGCCGTGCTGCATGCCTGCCGCGAACTTGGCACCACTTTCGTTGCTTTCTCCCCGGTCGCACGCGGGGTGCTGGCCAATGGGGTGCATGATCCGGCCGCGCTTGAGGAAAAGGACATCCGCCGCGCAATGCCGCGCTTTTCGGCAGAGAACTGGCCGAAAAACCACGCACTGGCGCTTGCCTTCAACCGCATTGCCGAACGCGAAGGGGTAACGCCCGCGCAGCTCTCGCTTGCCTGGGTGCTTTCACGCGGAGAGCATGTCGTGGCCATTCCGGGCACTGGCAAGATCGCACATCTTGAAGAGAATATCGCCCGATGGGACTGGGAGATCCCCGCTGCCGTCGCAGCAGAGATCGACGCGCTCATCAACCAGCACACGGTATCGGGGCACCGCTATGCAGGCGCGATGCTGCCGACAATCGATACCGAGGACTTTGACTGAGGGCCGCGCAACACAGGGCGGGCTGCCCGCGATGCGGCGCGGTCAGGCCAGCTTCGCGGCCCGCTCGGCCAGCCGCTCGACCGCTGCGGCGTGTATGGCTGGTGCTGTCACCAGCAGGCCGAAGGCGCGCGGATCACGTTTGTTGTAGGCCAGCGGGTGGCCAAAGGCATCGGAAACAGCCGCCCCCGCTTCGCGCGCGATCAGCGTGGCAGCGGCGATGTCCCATTCATAACCCCAGCGCAGCGTAGCCAGAAGGTCCGCCTCGTCTGCCCCAACCATGGCGATTCGCAGCGCTATGGAATTGGGCTTGTCCACCATGACAAGGTCCGCATCCTCCGGCGGAAGTGCGTCGGTCGGAACCCGCGCGCCGGCCAGCGCGGTGCGGTTGCTGGCCCTGATCGGCGTGGCGTTGCGGGTGGCACCCTGCCCGGCGATCGCGCACCAGTATTCGCCTCGTGCCGGGGCGCTCAGCACTCCGATCAGCGGGCGCCGCTCGCTGATGAGCGCGACTGACACCGCCCAGCCGGGGCGGCCGTTGACGAAATCGCGCGTCCCGTCGATCGGATCGACGAGCCAGCACAACCCGCGCGCAAGCCGTTCGGGATGATCGACCGTCTCCTCCGAAAGCCATCCCGCCGATGGCAGGAGCGCGCCCAGTTCGCGCTTCAGAAAAGCATCTACTGCCATATCGGCATCACTGACCGGGCTGCCCGGTGTCTTCTCCCAGACTTGCGGCGCATGTCCGTGTCCCGGCCAAAGGGAAAGCGCCATCTGCCCGGCAGCGCGAATTATGGCGTGAAGGCGATCGTAGTCGATCATCTGGCGCTCGTGATCCGGGTAGCAGCCGGGCCGCTGCAATTGCGAGGTGTTATCAAAGATAGCTTCCAACCTCGCATTTACGCCCCTTTTCAAGCCTTGCCCGCTGTGCTTAAGGCATAGCGACTCAAAGCGCCATTGGCGGCGCATACCTTTGCGCCACTGGCGGCGCGCCTGTTGGTCCGGCAGGGCCATTCAAAGCGGGGAAAACGCATGAACGTCCATGAATATCAGGCCAAGGAACTGCTCGCAAAGTATGGCGTGGGCATTCCGGCCGGCATCGCTGCGCTCACCGTCGAGGAAGCCGTTGCTGCGGCAAAGCAGCTTCCCGGACCGCTCTATGTCGTAAAGGCGCAGATCCACGCCGGTGGCCGCGGCAAGGGCAAGTTCAAGGAACTGCCCGCCGATGCCAAAGGCGGTGTGCGTCTTGCCAAGAGCATCGAGGAAGTGGAAGCCCACGCCAAGGAAATGCTCGGCAACACGCTCGTCACCATCCAGACCGGTGAAGCGGGCAAGCAGGTCAACCGCCTCTATGTCACCGATGGCGTTGATATCGCCAAGGAATACTACCTCTCGATGGTCGTCGATCGCGCTACGGGCCGCGTTGCCATGATCGTGTCGACCGAGGGCGGCATGGACATCGAGGAAGTGGCTCACTCCACGCCTGAAAAGATCACCACCATCGTGATCGACCCGGCCGAAGGCTTCATGCCGCATCATGGCCGCGCCGTGGCTTTCGCGCTCAAGCTTTCGGGCGATCTCAACAAGCAGGCCGCCAAGCTCGCTGAACAGCTTTACACCGCGTTCATGGCTCTCGATTGCTCGATGCTCGAAATCAACCCGCTGGTTGAAACCAACGATGGCAAGCTGCTGGTGCTCGACACCAAGATGAGCTTCGATTCGAACGCGCTCTACCGTCACCCCGAAGTTGTCGCCCTGCGTGACGAGACCGAGGAAGATCCGGCCGAAATCGAAGCCAGCAAGTATGATCTTGCCTACATCAAGCTTGATGGCAACATCGGCTGCATGGTGAACGGCGCGGGCCTCGCCATGGCCACGATGGACATCATCAAGCTGAACGGCGAGTTTCCGGCCAACTTCCTCGACGTGGGCGGCGGCGCCAGCAAGGAAAAGGTCACGGCCGCGTTCAAGATCATCCTCAAGGATCCGGCGGTGAAGGGCATTCTCGTCAACATCTTCGGCGGGATCATGAAGTGCGACATCATTGCCGAAGGCATCGTTGCCGCGGCCAAGGAAGTGAACCTTTCGGTTCCGCTCGTCGTGCGCCTCGAAGGCACCAACGTGCAGCAGGGTAAGGACATTCTTGCCAATTCGGGCCTGCCGATCGTGCCTGCCAACGATCTGGGCGATGCCGCCAAGAAGATCGTTGCCGAAGTGCGCAAGGTCGCCTGACCTTCTACCGGCGGCAATGAACCAAAGGGGCGCTGGGCAACCGGCGCCCCTTTTTGCATCGTGATGGCGAGGCATGGGACTTCGTTCGGGAACATGCCCGGCGCACACCGGCCCGCTGCAAACAGAAAGCCGGAATCGCGGTTGACGTTTACGTAAGCGCAAATTATGTCGCGCTCACAGGTTTTGGATGAAAGGACGCTTGG
>NZ_QGHL01000004.1 GCF_003171715.1 Novosphingobium meiothermophilum
CTGAACGCCTATCCCGGAAGAAGCGAAGCCCTCAAAGCCGCCGACGAGGCCCTCTACGCCGCCAAACAGGCCGGCCGAAACCAAATCCTCCTCGCGGGACAAGCACCCTCACCCATCCAGGACGCCGCATGACATCTGCCCTTGCAGCGGCCTGAATGGGCCGGATCTGCTTCGACGTCTCAGGGCCTGATGCTGACGAAGACGGGATTGGCGTAGAACCACAGATCGTCCCAGGGATTCTCCCCTGCCGGATCGATTTCCGGCTCCAGTTCGTCGGTATTGGTGCCCCGCACGCGAAGATACATCGGTCCGCTGAATTCCGGCAGGCGATAACGCACCACGATATCCTCACCTGCAACCTGCCAGTCCGCCGCAGTGAAGCGGGCAATGACACTCGTCTGCGGCGCACGGTCGGCAGTACGGTTTGCTGCGGGGCCGGTCACCGGACCGCCAATGAGATCGATCCGGCGCACCATCGGATCACGTCCTCCGGCATTGAATCGCTTCGGATCGCGGACGCGGATTTCGATCAGGAGGGGCTGGCCCTTGCGCACGGCCAGTTCCTCGCCGATTCCCGCCCTGCCCTTCGCGCCCGCAGGCCGCACCGCGACATCGACCGCCGACACCAGATCACCCGTCGTCACGAAGATGCGGCCATGCCGCAAGCCATCGACGATATCGGCATAGTCCTTGCGAGCCAGCACATAGGTCTTGGAATATTCGCCCGGCCAGAAGTCGTTGCCGCCCTCGCGCCAGTTGAAGTGCGAATCCGACGTGGCCGTGATCCACCAGCGGCGCCCTTCGGCCAGCATGGCATCCCAGAAGCCCCCGGTAATCGCGGTCATGGGATCAAAGCCGCCGCGCGTCGGCACCTGCTTGTAGCCACCGCGCCGTCCTTCGGGATCGATCCCACCATCGGGCTTGAACGCGCTGGCCTGATGGCCGGGCGCGCCTTCCATGCCCACGGCAACCTCTGGTGCGGTATCGTTCCAGTCGCGCAGTTCGGCCGGATCATAGCGGCCATAAGCATCCAGCGCCTTGGCCGAACGGGAAGGATGGTTGGCAAAGACCAGCGGCGGGAGGGGCTGCGCCTTCATGGCGCGAAGAGCGGAGAGCATGTGCGAAGGTTCATCGAAGGCAGGATCGGCGGGCCATGGTTCGCGCCGGGAATAGCCCTTTTCGATCTCGAACAGCTGCGAGCGTTCGCCCGCGCTGTGCGGCACGATCAGGCTGGCATGATCGCCATTGGGCGGATCAAGTTCCATCCCGAAGAACTGGAGCACTTCGGGCACGGCCTTGCGCGATTCGAGTAGCGCCGGATAGGCCAGATCGTGGTTCACGCGCGAATGGTTCGGCCCGCCGTGATCGGTCGATACCATCCAAGAAAGCCCGAAGCTGCGCGCCATTTCGGCATTCTTGCGGATGGAATAGCGCCCGTCCCGACCCAGCAGGGCAATGGGCGGACCATCGGGATTGGCGGGATCCTTCTCGTAATCGACGCTGAATTCGCTGTGAATGTGATGATCGCCCGCAAGCCACTGGCGCGCGCCCTTCGCCTTGCCGCGCTGCGCAGGCGCTTCCAGCACCTGCCCGTGATCGCCATGGGCCAGCGCCGGAACCGGCGAGAGTGCAACGGCGGTGAGCACCGCAAGCTTGAACAGTTTCATGGCGCGATCATTCTCCGGCAACGATGCTTGGACGCCCCCGCGCCTGCACCCCGTGCGTTACATCTGTTTGACGAAACCCGTCATTTTCCAGCGCGGCCATGCCGAAACGAAAAAGGCCCCGCCTTGCGGCGGAGCCTCGTTCGTCTGATCGCTGGCGCGGTCCTCAGTCGTCAGACTTGAGGAACGCCGGCATGTGATCGGGAGCAGGGCCATCATCGCGGTCACGGCGCGGGCGATCGCCCCCTTCGCGGCGCGGGCCGCGATCGCCGCCCCTGCCACCACGATCACCGCGCGGTCCGCGGCGATCGCCGCCACGGTCGCCACGCTCGCCCTTCGGCTCGCGCGGCGGACGGGTGTCTTCCAGTTCGGCACCGGTTTCCTGATCGACCACCCGCATCGACAGGCGAACCTTGCCGCGCGGGTCGATCTCAAGGACCTTCACATAGACTTCCTGACCTTCCGAAACGACATCGGTCGGCTTTTCGACGCGCTCGTTCTTCATTTCGGAAACGTGGACCAGACCGTCCTTGCCACCCATGAAGTTCACGAAGGCACCGAAGTCGACGATGTTGACGACCTTGCCCTTGTAGATCTTGCCCGGTTCGGCTTCCTCGACAATGCCGAGAATCCAGTTCTTGGCCGCTTCGATCTGCGCCAGATCGGACGAGGAGATCTTGATGATCCCTTCGTCGTCAATGTCGACCTTCGCGCCAGTGGTCGCCACGATCTCGCGGATGACCTTGCCGCCGGTGCCTATGACATCGCGGATCTTCGACTTGTCGATCGTGATGGTCTCGATGCGGGGGGCGTGCGCCGAAAGTTCGGTGCGCGCTTCGCCCAGCGCCTTGGTCATCTCGTTCAGAATGTGAGCACGGCCTTCCTTGGCCTGACGCAGCGCCACCTCGAAAATCTCGCGGGTGATACCGGCAACCTTGATGTCCATCTGCATCGTGGTGATGCCTTCGGACGTGCCCGCCACCTTGAAGTCCATGTCGCCGAGGTGGTCCTCGTCGCCGAGAATATCGGAAAGCACCGCAAACTCGCTGCCTTCAAGGATGAGGCCCATGGCAATGCCCGAAACCGGACGCTTCACCGGAACGCCCGCATCCATCATCGAGAGGCAGCCGCCGCAGACGGTGGCCATCGAGGACGAGCCGTTGGATTCGGTCACGTCGGAAAGGACGCGGATGGTGTAGGGAAACTCTTCCTTGCTCGGCAGCACGGGGTGCAGCGCACGCCATGCCAGCTTGCCATGGCCCACTTCGCGACGGCCCGGAGCGCCAAAACGGCCAACTTCACCAACCGAATAGGGCGGGAAGTTGTAGTGGAGCATGAAGCTTTCGTAGCGCAGGCCCTCAAGGCCGTCGATCATCTGCTCGGCGTCCTTGGTCCCCAACGTGGTCGTGCAGATGGTCTGCGTTTCTCCGCGCGTGAACAGCGCCGAACCGTGGGTGCGGGGCAGGAAGCCCACCATCGCCTCGATCGGGCGGACCTGCGTGGTGGTGCGCCCGTCAATGCGCTGGCCATCCTTGAGGATCGCGGTGCGCACGATGTCGGCTTCCACCTTCTTCATCGTCTTGATTGCGACCATCTGCGTCTGCGGGGTTTCATCCGCAAACGCGGCCTTTGCCTTGGCGCGGGCCTCGTTCAGCGCGTTCGAACGCGCCGACTTGTCGGTCAGCCTGTAGGCGGCGGCGACATCGGCACCGACCAGCTCCTTGAGCTTCGCCTTGATCTCGGCGGTGTTGTCCGTCAGGTCGATTTCCCAGGGATCCTTGGCAGCCTTTTCGGCAAGCTCGATGATCGCGCCGATAACCTTGCGGCATTCGTCATGCGCAAACATGACCGCGCCAAGCATTTCTTCCTCGGTCAGTTCCTTGGCTTCGGATTCAACCATCATCACGGCCGAATCGGTTGCCGCGACAACGAGGTCGAGGCGGCCCTGTTCAAGCGCTGCATCCTGCTTCGGATTTAGCACGTATTCGCCATCGACATAGCCGACACGCGCCGCGCCGATCGGACCCATGAACGGCACGCCCGAAATGGTCAGCGCAGCCGATGCGGCAATCATCGCCACGATATCGGGTTCGGTTTCGCCGTCATAGCTCAGCACCTGGGCGATGACGTTGATCTCGTTATAGAAACCTTCGGGGAACAGCGGCCGGACCGGACGGTCGATCAGGCGGGAAACCAGCGTTTCCTTTTCCGTCGCGCCGCGTTCGCGCTTGAAGAAGCCGCCGGGGATGCGCCCCGCAGCCGAATACTTTTCCTGATAGTGGACGGTCAGCGGGAAGAAGTCCTGCCCTTCCTTGACCGACTTGGCGGCCGTGACGGCGCAAAGGACCACAGTTTCGCCATAAGTGGCGAGGACCGCGCCGTCAGCCTGACGGGCAATGCGGCCGGTTTCCAGAGTGAGGGTCTTTCCGCCCCACTCCAGCGATACGGTTTTGACGTCGAACATTTTACATCCTTCAGCCCGCGCGCCCTATTGCGAGCGGGGTTTGCTGCCGGGCAAATACCGTCCCGGTCCGGTGCGGGGCATTTGATCCTGCCCACAAGGCGCTTCGCCGAATTGCAAAGCCGCCTTCATTTTCGGTCGCATCGCGACGAGTGAAAACCGGTTCCCACTTTTCGCGCGATACTCCCAGAAAGCAAAAGCGGCCCGCTTGGGGCCGCTCCGCTGGTTACTTGCGAAGACCGAGCTTCTGGATCAGCGCGTTGTAACGCTCCACATCTTTCCTCTTAAGGTAATCGAGGAGCGAACGGCGCTTGTTCACCATCATCAGCAGGCCGCGACGCGAGTGGTTGTCCTTGTGGTGGGACTTGAAATGCTCGGTCAGCGTCTGAATGCGAGCGGTCAGGATTGCCACCTGCACTTCAGGCGAACCGGTATCGCCTGCGGCGCGGGCGTTGCTGGCAATGACTTCCTGCTTCTTCTCGGCGGTAATCGACATGTCTTCTCACTCCGCGACATCGGAAAGGTTGAACCCCCTCTGGACCTTCAGGCTTCCGCCCAAAACCTCTACCAGCGCCAGCGGCACACGGCCTGCTTTCGCCCAGTAAAGCCCGTCCTCGAAGGGCAATCCCGCCAGAACGCGGCCCTGACGGACCGCCCTTGCCTGCTCGGGATCGAGGGAGAGAGCCGGGATGTCGACCAGCCCTGCCTCCAGCGGCAAGAGAATGTGTTCAAGGGCCGCCCCTTGGCCCAGTTCGTTCAGTTTGTCCAGCGAAATCGCCTGTTCGATGGCAAACGGGCCGGCCTTCATGCGGCGCAGCATGGCAACATGGCCCACCGTGCCCAGCGCCCGCGCCAGATCGCGGGCAAGGCTGCGGATGTAGGTGCCCTTGGAAACTCTGGCGGTCAGGGTCAGTTCCTCAAGTGGCTCGCCCCCCTGAGGTGGCGCGGCGACCAGCGAATGCACCGTCACCTCGCGCGATTTCAGCGCGAAGACCTCTCCCTTGCGAGCCAGATCATAGGCCCGCTCGCCATCGACCATCAGGGCCGAGAACGCGGGCGGCACTTGGCTGATCGTGCCGGTGAAGCGCGGCAAGACCGCCTGAACCGTCGCCCACGATGGCCGCTCCGCGCTTTCGGCAATGGCCTTGCCTTCAAGGTCGAGCGTATCGGTCTCGGTTCCGAACCGGACGGTAAAGGCATAGACCTTGGTCGCATCCAGCATCCGGCCGCACAGCTTGGTCGCCTCACCCACGGCAATCGGCAGGACGCCGGTGGCCAGTGGATCAAGCGTGCCGCCATGGCCGACCTTGCACTTGCCATATCCCGCCTCGCGCAGGTTACGCTTTACCGCGCCGACGCCCTGCGTCGAGCCGAGGCCAAGCGGCTTGTCGAGAACGATCCAGCCATCCACCACGATCAGCGCTGCCCCGGGCCGGCAAAAAGATTGGCCAGCGCGGCAAGCTCTTCGCTCATCCACTGCACCGGCGGGCCGATGAGGCGCTGCACCAGTTGCAGATCGGGCGCGAACCACGGCAGGATCACCAGCAAGCCAAACACGATGAGCAGACCGAACGGTTCAAGCCGGGCATAACCGCGTGCAAGCGGCCCCGGCAAGACGCCCATGACGATGCGCGATCCGTCAAACGGGGGGATCGGCAGCAGGTTGAAGGCACCCAGAAACAGGTTGATGAACAGGAAGTTGAGCAGGTTCTCCGCCACGAACCGCGCAGGCAGCCCTGATGCCGATGCCATAAGGCCAAGGCAAACCGCAGCCAGCGCCGCGAGCACGAAGTTCGCGGCGGGGCCTGCGGCGGCCACCAGCACCATGCCCCAGCGCGGATTGCGCAGGCGCCGGAAATCAACCGGAACGGGCTTGGCCCAGCCGAATACTGGCGCGCCCGACAGCTTGAGAAGGCCCGGCAGGATGATCGTGCCGAAGGGATCGACATGGCGCAGCGGATTGAGGCTCAACCGGTTCTGCTCCGCCGCTGTCGGATCGCCCAGTGCGCGGGCCACCCAGCCATGCGCCACTTCGTGAAACACGATCGCCAGAACCATCGGCACGGCAATAGTGGCGATCTGCCATGCAAGGCTTTCGGGATTCATGCCCGCTTCTCCTGCCACTCATCGCGCAGGATGGAATAGAGCACGGTATCGCGCACCCGGCCCGTCCATGTCCTGCGTTCGCGGCGCATGATCCCTTCTTCCATACAGCCCAGCTTGGCAACCGCTGCCCGGCTGCGCAGGTTCATCACGTCCACCTTGAAAACCACCCGTTCCAGCCCGCGGGCAAAGGCATGATCCAGCATGAGCCGTTTGAGCCGCCCGTTGAAACCGGTGCCGCGCAGGCGGGGCACGATATAGCTGTTGCCAATCTCGATGGACCAGCCCGGCATTCCATTCTCGATCCATGCCGTCATGCCCACCAGTTCCTCGCCGGAAAATATCGCATAGGGCCGACGCGCGCGGCCACTGGCCAGAAGGCTGTCAAACTGCGGATCGAATGCCTCGCCCCTATAGCTGAAGGGATAGATTTCCCAGATTTCGGCATCCTCGGCGCAGGCCGCGCGCAAGCCTTCGCGGTGCTGTTCGTCCAGCACTTCCAGCCGCAGTTCGCCGTCCGCCAGCGGCACATGAAGGCCATCGTCCGCCGTCATGCCAGCGCCTCCGAAAAGTGCTTGCGGCAAAGCGCGACATAGCGGTCATTGCCGCCGATCTCGGTCTGTGCGCCCGCCCGCACCGCACCGCCGCTTTCGTCCACGCGAAGGTTCATCGTCGCCTTCCGGCCGCAGTGGCACACCGCCTTGAGTTCCACCAGCGTGTCGGCAATGGCCAGCAATGCGGCCGAGCCTTCGAAGAGTTCTCCCTGAAAATCGGTTCTCAGGCCATAGCACAGCACAGGGATGCCCGCCTCATCGGCAAGGCGCGCCAGTTGCCAGACTTGCCGTTTGGTCAGGAACTGCGCCTCATCGACCAGAACGCATGAGAGCGGCTGTATCAGATGGGCAGCTTTCACCGCCGCCCACATGTCGGTATCGCTGCCGAAGCGATGGGCTTCGGCGTTCAATCCGATCCGGCTTTCGATCGCACGGTCTCTGCCGCGGTCGTCGATGGCAGCGGTCCACAGCATCGTGGCCATGCCGCGTTCGCGGTAGTTGAAGTCCGCCTGCAACAGGTTCGTCGATTTGCCCGCATTCATGCTGGCGTAGTAGAAATAGAGTTTGGCCATCGCCCGACTGCCATAATCGCGGCGCACCGGAACGCCAGAGGGCAGAAGCGATTATTCGACAGGTCACTTGGTCCACGGGATGTGCCTTATGCCGAAGCCAGCAGCAATCAGGAGCATCATCGGCCTCAGCCTGATGGCCGCCGCGCTTGTGCAGGCGGGCGTGGCAACGGCCAGTGGCAGCAATGCACTACGTTACCAGCTCGATCCACGCCAGAGCGATGTCGCCGCCAAGGTGAACTTCTTCGGCCTTGCCAGCAAGACGGCCCGCTTTCCAAAGGTCAGCGGCGGCATAGAACTCGTCCCTGCCCGCCTCGATACGATCCGCATGGATGTCACGCTCGATGCTTCCGCCCTTGAAGCGGGCGATCCGCTCACGCTTGAACGCCTGAAAGGCGAAAACTTCTTCGACGTGGCGCGCCATCCCACGGTGCGTTTCAGCGGGCGGCGAATGACGATGACCGGCCCAGCAACGGCCATAGTGGAAGGCGATCTCACCGCGCGCGGGGTGACTCGGCCGGTCGTGCTGGATGTCAGCTTTGCCGAACCACCTGCCTCGGCATCGGGCCGCGAACCGATCCAGTTCAGCGCACAGACCCGCATCGACCGCACCGATTTCGGCATGGCGGCCTATCGCCTGATCGTGGGCAAAACCGTCACGATTACCATCAAGGCCCAGATGGTGCCGGGCTGAACCGCCGGGCCGCAGCCCTGTTTCAGGTGTCGTCGCCGTCTTCCGCATCAAGGTCGCGGCGGACCTTGGGATCGGACAGCAGCTGCTCGATGCGGGAGGCCTCGTCGAAGCTTTCATCGGCAAGGAACTTGATCCGCGCAGCGTATTTCAGCCTCAGCCGCTGCGCCACCTCGCGCTGGAAAAAGGCAGTATTGACCCGCAACGCCTTGAGCACGATGTCCTCGTCCTGTCCCAGCAGCGCCTTCACGAACACCGTGGCATGACGCAGGTCGGGCGACATGCGCACTTCGGTTACGGAAACGGTATGCGCCGTCAGCACATCGTCATGCACCTGCTGGCGCGTCAGCAGCTCCGACAGGATATGGCGCACCTGCTCGCCCACCTTGAGAAGGCGCACGGAACGGGTTTCGGGGGACGTCTGATGCCTGGCCAAATTCAACTCATCTTCGAAAGAATGCGCGCGATGGAACGCACGTTTCGGGCGGTTCCCCGGCAACCGAGCCGTCGCTCGATGAAGGCTCCGGTCAGCTTGCTTTCGGCAACGCCGTTCGCAAAATCAATATAGATGCTGCGTTCGCCGATTGCCAGTTTCTCCAGCCCGCGCATCGCCTGGTCCGCAGCCAGCCTGTCGAAAGCTGCCCTTTCGGGCTGGCGCTCCAGAAACATCGTGTGGACCAGATTGTCCTTGCCGATGCCGGTGAAAGGATTGCCCTCTACCGCCTCGGCAATCGCCGCACGATCACGCACGGCCACGAAGCTCCTGATATTGAAGCGGTCCAGCATCACGTGGCTGAACAGGTCTTCCAGCCCGTCGAGCGGGCGCTCGTCATGGTCGAACAGCAGGTTGCCGCTTGCGATCACGGTTTCGATGCCGCTCAGCCCCTCGCGCTCGAATGCCCAGCGCATGTCTGCCATAGACAGGCGGTTGCCACCGACATTGATGGAACCGAACAGGGCAACATAACGGGCCATGCGAGCCTCCATTGCGCCGCAAGGCCCGGAAGCGCTGACATCCGGGTTCCCTCCCGCAGGCAGGAGGGAACCAGTGCGGATCGCGGCTTCGCGGAATGGGCCTTACAGGGTGCGTTCGCGCATCTCGACTTCGAAGACTTCAAGCTGGTCGCCCGGCTTGATGTCGTTGGTGTCCTGTAGCACCACACCGCATTCGAGGCCCGCGCGCACCTCCGGCACGTCGTCCTTGAAACGGCGCAGCGATGCGATGATCGTCCGGCTGACGATGACATCGTTGCGGGTAAGGCGCGCATGGATGCCCTTGCGGATGGCCCCTTCGACCACGAGCAGACCGGCCGCCTTGTCCTTCTTGCCTGCCGGGAAGACTTCCTTGACCTCGGCACGGCCGACAACCGTTTCGATTGCCTCCGGTCCCAGTTCGCCCGCCATTTCAGAACGGATATCGTCGGTGAGCTGATAGATCACGTCGAAGTATTTCATCCGCACCTTGTTGCGCTCGATCAGCTCGCGCGCCTTGGCGTTCGGACGGACATGGAAGCCGACGATCGGTGCACCGCTGGCCTGTGCAAGGTTCACGTCGCTTTCGGTGATCGCGCCCACGCCAGAGGCAAGGATGCGAACCTTGATCTCGTCGGTGGAGATCTTGTTCAGCGCATTGACGATCGCCTCGACCGAACCCTGCACGTCGGCGCGGATAACCAGCGGATACTCCTTGACCGTGTTCTTGGCGGCCAGTGCGGAGAACATGTTCTCAAGGCTGGCAGGCGCCTGTGCGGTGCGCTTGGCCGTGGCGCGTTCCTGACGGTAAGCCGCCACTTCACGGGCCCGTGCCTCGCTTTCGACAACCGTCAGCGTATCGCCGG
This sequence comes from Novosphingobium meiothermophilum, assembly GCF_003171715.1. Lineage (GTDB taxonomy): Bacteria > Pseudomonadota > Alphaproteobacteria > Sphingomonadales > Sphingomonadaceae > Novosphingobium > Novosphingobium meiothermophilum. The sequence goes on from NZ_QGHL01000004.1 coordinate 9,881, forward strand.
CCATCGGCACGCCGCCGATGCCCAGCACCTCGACCGGCAGCGAAGGCGGAGCGACCTTCACCTGACGGCCCTTGTCGTCCAGCATCGCGCGAACGCGGCCCGACTGGGTGCCAACCACGAAAATGTCGCCAACCTTGAGCGTGCCGCGATTGATAAGCACGGTTGCCAGCGGACCCTTGCCCTTGTCGAGCTTGGCCTCGATCACGGTGGCTTCGGCCGCCCGGTCGGGATTGGCCTTGAGTTCCATGAGTTCGGCCTGAAGCAGGATCTTCTCGATCAGCTCGTCAAGCCCTGCACCGGTCTTGGCCGAAACCTCGACATCCTGCACGTCGCCCGACATCGCCTCGACGATAACTTCGTGCTCCAGCAGTCGCTCGCGGATCTTCTGGGGGTTGAACTCCGGCTTGTCCGACTTGGTGATCGCCACGATCATTGGCACACCGGCCGCCTTGGTGTGGTTGATCGCCTCGATCGTCTGCGGCATCAGCCCGTCATCGCCCGCCACCACAAGGATGACGATATCGGTGACATTGGCCCCGCGCATGCGCATTTCGGTGAAGGCTTCGTGGCCCGGCGTATCAAGGAAGGTGATGAGATCGCCGCTTTTTGTCTTGATCTGATAGGCGCCGATATGCTGCGTGATGCCGCCGGCCTCACCGCGCACCACATCGGTTCCGCGCAGCGCATCCAGCAGCGAGGTCTTGCCGTGGTCGACATGGCCCATGATCGTGACAACCGGCGGACGCGGCTTCAGCGTGTCTTCGGGATCGACGTCGGCCGAAGTGTCGATGTCCGCATCGCTCTCGCTCACGCGCTGGATGTTGTGGCCGAACTCGGTCACGAGCAGTTCCGCGGTGTCCTGATCGATGGTCTGGTTGATCGTCACCATCATGCCCATCTTGAACAGGGCCTTGACCAGATCGGCCGCCTTTTCGGCCATGCGGTTCGCCAGTTCCTGAACGGTGATCGCATCAGGCACCACCACATCACGCACCTGCTTTTCGCGCGGCTGCGACTGGCCTGCATAGTGCGCCCGGCGCTCCTTCTCGCGGGCACGCTTCAGCGCGGCGAGCGAGCGGGCACGAGCGCCTTCGTCCTCGTTCAGCGCGCGGGTCACGGTCAGCTTGCCGCCACGGCGATCCTCAACCTTGCGGTCACGCGGCACGCTGGTCGGCTTCTTGGCGGCGGGTTCAGGGCGCTTGGCCGGGGCCGATGGCGCAACCGGCGTGAAACGGCGCGGCGCGGGGATGACCGGCGCCTCGGCTTTCGCGGATCCCGGCTGCGTCCCGTCGGATCGACCGCCATCAGGCTTGCCGGAATCCGGCTGAAGATTGTCGGCTTCGGCGGCTGCCTTGGGTGCAGTGGTGCCATCACCCGCCGTGGGTGCAACCTCCGGCTGCGCTGTCGGGGCAGGCGCCTCCACATCGGCAGAACCTGACGCGGGATTCTCGGTCTTGGCCGCTTCAGCCTCTGCACGGGCCTTTTCTTCGGCACGGCGGCGCTCTTCCTCGATGGCGCGCTGACGCTCTTCCTGCTCGCGCCGGTTGGCAGCCTCAAGCGCGGCAAGGCGTGCTTCTTCCGCCTCGCGCAGCAGACGGGCCTGCATTTCCTGGCGCGTCTCGCGGGTTGCCGAAGGCGGCGGAGGCGGCGGCGGGGGCGGCGGAGGGGGAGCGACCGGCGCGGGCTGCGGCGCAGGAGTCGCGGGCGCGGCCGTTGGTGCGGCCTCGCCCGGACGCCCCATCAGCTTGCGCCGCTTCACTTCGACCACCACCTTGTTGGTGCGACCGTGGCTGAAGGTCTGCTTGACCTCTCCGGCCTCTACCGCCGTCTTCAGGCCCAGCGGCCTGCGGCCCAGCGTCGGCTTCTTGTCGCTATCGCTCATCGAACTCATTCGCCCTTCGTATCAATATCGTCGTTTGCCGCCCCGTCCGATGGAGGATTGGCGGCTTCAGTCTCGTTGCCGAGAAAATGCATCAGACGCTGAAGCAATGCCTTCAGCCTTTCGGCAGCGGCAGGATCGGTCAGCGCAAAGTGAACGACGTTGTCGCGGCCCAATGCCACAGACAGCGCCGCGCGGTCCAGCGGCAAGATTGCGCCCTTGAGGCCCGAACCTTCAGCGCCTTCGCCGACCCGCCATGCCTGCGCCAGCTTGTTGGGTCCATCGCTGCCGGCGTCGCAGGCATGTCCAAGGAACGTCACCGCCCCGGATCTGCAACCCTGCGCGATCTTTTCCGTTCCAAGCAACATGTTGCCTGCGCGCAGCTCAATGCCGAGCCGGTCCGTCACCAGACGGCGAAGCGCCTGTTCGATACGATCGGCCAGATCGGCAGGAATGGTCAGCGGCGCCCCCTTGAAGGCGCGGGCGAGCGCTCCCCGCAGCTTGCCATTGGCCAAAGCCTTCTCCAGCTCCGGCCGGGAGACCCCAAGCCATGCCCCCCGCCCCGGCGCACGCGCCATGACATCGGGCAGAACCAGACCGTCGGGCGAAATCGCAAGGCGGATCAACTGCCCGCGCGAATCATGTCGCCCGGTCAGCACGCATTTCCGTTCCGGCGGGGCCTTCCCCGCCGGCAAGGCGTCAACGCTGTCGGAACTCAGCGGCTCATTGTGAGGACTCCGCATCGGCGGCCTCCTCAGCTGCGGGTTCGTCGGCGAACCCCGGCTCGTCTTCAAACCAGTGCGCACGCGCGGCCATGATGATCTCGTTGCCCTGCTCTTCGCTCAGGCCATATTCGCCCAGCACGCCACCCTTGTCTTCGGCACGCTCCGGACGGTCGCCCTTTTCGCGCGGCCCCTTGTCGTTACGGCGGCGCTGCTCGGTGCGCTTCTTGGCGATGAGTTCGTCAGTCGCAAGATCGGCCAGATCATCGAGCGTCTTGATCCCCGCCTTGCCCAGCGTGACCAGCATGGCCTCGGTCAGGTGCGGCAGGTCGGCCAGCGCATCTTCCACGCCCAGCGCGCGGCGCTGTTCGCGCAGCGCTTCCTCGCGCCGCTCGATCGCCTCGACCGCGCGGCTCTGGAGCTCTTCGGCCAGTTCCTCGTCGAAGCCCTCGATCGCGGCCAGTTCGGCCATCTCGATATAGGCCACTTCCTCCAGCTCGGTGAACCCTTCGGCCACCAGCAATTGCGAAAGCGTCTCGTCGACGTCGAGTTCCTCCTCGAACATCTTCGAGCGTTCGGCGAACTCCTTCTGGCGCTTTTCCGAAGCCTCGGCCTCGGTCATGATGTCGATGGCCGATCCGGTCAGCGACGATGCCAGACGCACATTCTGGCCGCGACGGCCGATGGCAAGGCTGAGCTGATCGTCGGGCACGACCACCTCGATCCGCCCTTCTTCCTCGTCGATGACAACGCGGCTGACCGTGGCGGGCTGCAATGCGTTGACCACGAAAGTGGCGGTATCCTCGCTCCAGGGGATGATGTCGATCTTCTCGCCCTGAAGTTCCTGCACCACGGCCTGCACGCGGCTGCCCTTCATGCCGACGCAGGCACCGACCGGGTCGATACTCGAATCCCGGCTGATGACGCCGATCTTGGCACGGCTGCCCGGATCGCGTGCGGCGGCCTTGATCTCGATGATGCCGTCGTAGATTTCGGGCACTTCCTGCGCGAAGAGCTTCTTCATGAACTCAGGATGCGCGCGCGAGAGGAAGATCTGCGGGCCGCGGTTCTGCCGCTCGACCTTGAGGATCAGCGCGCGCACACGCTCGCCCACGCGCGGCACTTCACGCGGGATCTGCTGGTCACGCCGGATCACGCCTTCGGCCCGGCCGAGGTTCACGATCACGTGGCCGAACTCGACCGACTTGATGACCCCGGTGATGACTTCGCCGACACGGTCCTTGAACTCGTCATACTGGCGGTCACGCTCGGCATCGCGGACCTTCTGGAAGATCACCTGCTTGGCAGACTGGGCATCGATGCGCCCCAGATCGACCGGCGGCAGGGGATCGACGATGAAATCGCCGATCTTCGCGCCCGGTTGCAGCTTCTCGGCCTGCTTGAGATCGACCTGCTTGAAGTAGTCTTCGACCACATCGACCACTTCCACCACACGCCAAAGGCGCAGGTCGCCGGTGCGGGGATCAAGCTTGGCGCGGATGTCGTTCTCGGCGCCATAGCGGTTGCGCGCCGACTTCTGGATCGCCTCTTCCATCGCCTCGATGACAACCGACTTGTCGATCATCTTCTCGGTGGCAACCGCGTTGGCGATCGCAAGCAGTTCGGCGCGGTTTGCGGAAATCGCACTGGCCATGGGTCAGTCTTCCTGTTCTTCGAGTATTTCGTCCGCACCACTCGTATCGAGCGGCCGGGAAGCGGCGATAAGCCGGTCCGTCAGGATCAGCTTGGCATTGGCAACAAGGGCAAAGGGCACGGTGAACACCACGCCGTCGTCCTCTATGGAAATTGTCTGGCTCGCGGCATCAAATCCCTTGAGATCACCGCGATAACGCTTGCGTCCGTCAAGCAGTTCGGAAAGCTCGATCCGGGCTTCATGGCCGATCCAGGCCGCGAAGTCTTTCGGCCGGGTCAGCGGGCGATCGATGCCCGGCGAGGACACCTCGAGGCGATAGGCATCCGCGATCAGCACCTCGCCCTGCTCTTCCAACGCATCGAAACGGTCGGAAATGCGGTGCGAAAGCGCTGCACAATCCTCGATCACGAGCTGGCCGGTTTCCGGCCGCTCGGCCATCACCTGAAGCGTGTGCTCCTCGTCGCCGATCTCGCCGCCCTTGAAATAGGGCACGCGCACGAGATCAAAGCCAAGGGCCTTCGCCTCCGGTTCGATAACCTCGGTGATACGCGCAAGATCGGTCATGCAAGCTCCAACTGGCCGAATGGCAAAAGCAGGTCCGTGCCGGAACCAGATGGCCCCAGCCTGACCTTGCTTTCACAATGTCGGGATGAGGCGCAAATAGGCGCCTTGCCGGAAAATTGCAAGCTGCAATCGCCATCCCCGCATGGCTCTCGCCACTGCCAGATTACCCCATTGCGAATAATTGGGAATATTTGCCATTTTTCAGCATCTGAATTTGCCAAATTAACCCAGATGATCGCAGAAAAGCCCGGATTCCAGCCATTTTTCAAGTTTGGCACGCCCCATGCGTTTGGGTCGGCATAGGCCAGAACGGCTTGAACCACTTGCACATGAGGACCCGCACCATGACCGAATACACCAACCGCATCGCCGCCGCTCTCAGCGCATTCGCCCTCAGCCTCGCGCTCATCGCCGGAACCGTCAGCGTTCCCGCCACCCCGTCCGGCAATGCCGCGCCCGCAGCGCAAGGGCTGATCTGATGCGCGCCGTGCTCGGTCAGCTTGGCAGCGCTTTTGGCGCCCTTTCCCTCAGCCTCGCACTCATCGCAGGCACTGTCCACAACCCGGCCAGCCCCGGCCAGACCCCGGCAGCCCCTGCTGCCGCAATGCAGGAGATGATCTGATGTCCCAGCTTCGTTTTGATGATGCAGCCCCTCGGCCCCTCACCACCTCGCGCGGCTTCCGCCTCGACAAGGCGCGCGGCAAGCTCATGGGCGTCTGTGCCGGCATCGCCAACTATTTCAGCATCGATGTCACGCTCGTTCGTGTGGCCTTCGCCCTTGCCACCCTGCTCGGCCTCGGCTCGGCCCTGATCGTCTATGTCCTGATCGGCCTGATCGCGGACTGACCGGACGGCCGGGCAGGAAGCACGGCGCCCCTCTCGCAGGAAAGCGATCCCTGCGCCCACACAATGCCGGGGCGCAGGGGGCCTTGCACGGATCAGACCGAAGGCGCCTTGGCGAAGGGCGAGAAGTCGGTATCGGTGTCGAAAACGTCCGCCCCCTCGCGCCGCTTGAGCCATCCCACCACGATGTAGGTCAACGGCGTCAAGCCTGCCTCCCAGGCGACCTTCAGCGCCCAGTTCGTCACCATCACCGTCAGCACCTGATCGACCGTCCAGATGCCGAGGAAGGCGACCGGATAGAAGATGAGGCTGTCCACCGCCTGTCCGAACACGGTCGATCCGATCGTGCGGCTCCACAGATACTTGCCACCTGTCAGCACCTTCATGCGCGCCAGCACGAACGAATTGACGAACTCGCCCGCCCAGAAGGCTGCAACCGACGCAATCACGATTCGCCACGTCGATCCGAACACGCTTTCATAGGCCGCCTGCCCATCCCAGCCCGGCGCCGGGGGCATGGCCACGACCACGAAACTCATGAACGCCATGAAGACCATGGCGAAGAAGCCCATCCACACGCAGCGCCGCGCATTGGCATAGCCATAGACCTCGGTCAGCACATCGCCAATGACGTAGGACACGGGAAAGAAGAGGATCCCCGCGCCGAAGGTGAAGCCCCCTACCTGCGCCAGCTTGGACGCACCAATAAGGTTCGACAGCAGAAGGATGGCCACGAACGAGGCCATCACATAGTCGAAATAGCGAAAGTGGCGGCGCGCGCCCGAAGTGCCGTCGATGCGCGAAAGCTGGGGATCGGTCATGGCTGCACTTGCTAACCCGGTTTGCATGATCCGCAAAGGATGCTTATGGGGCATCCGGTGCGCGCCCGTAGCTCATCTGGATAGAGCGCGAGACTTCTAATCTTGAGGCAGCAGGTTCGAGTCCTGCCGGGCGCGCCATGTTCGCGGTATCATGGCGCAATTGCACCAAGCGCAGATCGGCTGGAATGCCTGATCTGCTTTACCTTCACGACAGATATCAAGAGAACACCAGCGTCTAGAGCCGCTCCTTCTTCAGCCGCAGCCCTGCCTTTTCGCGATCCCATGTATCGGGCGTGATGCCTTCGGCGCGCAGTTCGGCCTTCATGACCTTGGCGGTGGGCGTCTTGGGCAGTTCTGGCATGATGCGGATATAACGCGGCACCATGAAATAGGGCATTCTTGCCGCCAGAAACTCGGACAGTTCCACAGGGTCGATCTCGGCCCCAGGCACCGGCGCGATCACTGCCATGACCTCGTCTTCCGAATATTCGCTTGGCACACCGATGACGGCCGCCTCGCGCACATGGGGATGGGCCGTCACATCGCTTTCGACCTCGAACGAGGAGATGTTCTCCCCTCGTCTGCGGATTGCGTCCTTCACCCGGTCGACGAAATAGAAGTAACCTTCCTCGTCACGGCGGAAAGCGTCGCCGGTGTGGAACCAGCCATTGCGCCACGCGCGTGCCGTTGCTTCCGGGTTCTTGTGATAGCCGCTGTTCATGGCCCAGGGCCGATCCGTCCGCACGATCATCTCGCCAACGGCGCCCACCGCCACCTCGCAGTCATTGGCATCGACGAGCCGGACCTCGACCCCTGCGCGCACTTTGCCGCAGGTGCCAAGCCTGACCGGATTGGGTTCGGACACGATCGGAGAGGATATCTCGGTCATGTTGAAGATCGTGTAGACATCGATGCCGAAACGTTCATGGAACGGTCCGGCCGCCTCTGTCAGCGGCACCATGAACGCCTTGCGCACGCCGTGGCTGCGGTCTTCCGGTCCGGGCGGGCGCTTGATGAGGAATGTCGCCATTACGCCCAGCAGGAAGATCACCGTGCAGCCGGTGCGGCGCACGAAATCCCAGAACGTGTCGGTCGAAAAGTTCTCCATCAGGGCAATCGAGCCGCCACGCGCCAGCATGACGAAGGGAATGCCCAGCCCGCCGATGTGGAAAACCGGCATGTTCACGAGGAAGCGATCCTCGCCGGTCACGAAATGCCAGCTTTCCGGGCCGGCATTGGTATAGAGATGCAGGTAGGACGAAAGCACGCCCTTAGAAGGCCCGGTGGTGCCCGATGTGTAGATGATCGACTGGGTATCCCAAGGCTCGATCGGGGCGTCGAGCGGAGCAAGGTCCGCTTCCGCCCCATTCACCGTGGCAAAGGCGTGAACGGCGAAGTGGGCAGGAGCGGCCCCCTCGCCCACCTGGACGATCGTGTTCACCCCGGCGGTATCGATCCCTTCCAGTCGGTCAAGCAGGCCTCCATGGGCGACGAGAACACTGGCGTCCGAGTTCGCCAGAACGTGTTCGAGAATGGACCCGCGATAGGCTGTGTTGAACGGCACGAATACGCCGCCAAGGTAATTGATCGCGTAAAAGGTAATGAGTGCCTCGCGCCCGTTGGGAAGCCACACCGCGACGTGATCGCCGCGCTTCACGCCCAGCCTTTGCAGCCCGGCAGCCTTGCGCACGATCAGATCGCGCAGTTCCGAATAGGTCCACTGGCCGCCATCCTCGAACACGGCATAGACCGCGTCGGGCTGCGAAGCGGCATAATCATCAACAAGATAACGCAGCACGCACTTGCGGCGATCCAGAACGCGCGGATCGGCGTGGGACTTGTCATCAGGCATGGCCGCTTCCTTCCGGCTTGACCATCTTCTGCACCATGGTGATCGCGTCCATCACCACTTCGGTAGCCGACCAGCGCCCGCCCTCGTGATACCACAGCGCGATCCAGCTCAGCAGGCCGGAAATCCAGATTGCCGTGCGCGAGGGGTGCATGACGTCGAACTCGCCGCTGCGCTTGCCTCTTTCCAGCAAGGCCGCCAGCCGTGTGTCGAAAGCATGCCGAAGGTCGCGGATGCGCCTTGCATCATCGGGATGGAGCGACTTTTCCTCGCGCAGATAGACCGTCACGTAGCGCTGGTTCTCGATGATGATCCGCGCAACGCGCTCAACCACGATCTTTAGCTGCTCGCTTGCCGAACCTTCGACGCTAAGCGCTTCCTCCAGCGCAGTCAGCGAAAGGCGGATGCCCGTCTGGCAGATCTCGTAAAGCAGTTCACCCTTGTTCTTGTAATACGAATAGATGAACGGCTTGGTCACGTTAAGCTGCTCGGCCACGGAATCCAGTGTCGTCGCCTCGTATCCCTTGGCGAAGAAAAAGTGGCTGGCTTCCTCAAGTATCCTGCGCCGCTTGTAGGCGGTGATCTCGTCCTTGAGCTGGGCTGCCGCGCGCTTTTTTCTGGGCTTTTCCATGAAGTCCGCAATGTCGATGATGTCGGCCGCGTTCTGCATCAGCCCATCGCGGTCCGCAAGATTTCCATCACATCGTCGGCGGTCCGGATCGGGCGCGGATTGGTGCGTCCCCAGATGTCCTCCAGCGTATATTCCGAAACGAGCTTCAGCTTGTCCTCGCCGACGCCGACCTCCTTCAGACTGCGCGGCATCCCCAGCCCGCGTATCAGCTTGTCCAGCAGTTCGGACGCCGGCCGCGACGCATCGCCCAGACAGGCGCTGATGCGCTTCTGCCGTTCGGCATTGACCGGAAGGTTGAACGCCTGAACAAACGGCGACATCACGCACGAAGTGTAGCCATGCGGAACATCGCAAGTGCCGCCGAGGACATGACCGATGGCATGGCTTGCCCCCATGGGCACGCCGCCGATGATCGGGATCATCGATTGCCAAGCGCCGATCTGGCACTTGAGCCGGGCATCAAGATTGCCCGGATCGGCCTTAACCGCTGGCAGGCCCTCGGCCAGAAGCCGGAGCGCGCTATCGGCAATACCGTCACAGAAATCGTTCGACAGGAACGATGCCAGCGTTTCCGTTGCATGATCGACCGAGCGCACGCCGGTTGAAAGCCATAGCCATTCGGGAGTGTGCACGGTGATCGCCGGATCAAGCACGACGCAGACGGGAACCATGTCACGCTGGGTGTAGGCCTGCTTGAGCTTGATCGCCTCATCCGTCGCGCCCGAAAGCGGATTGAACTCTCCGCCCGAAAGCGTGGTGGGCACGCAGATGGCGCGCACGTCCGGCCCGGCAAAATCGGGAATGATCATGGCTCCGGCTTCGTCGACACGCACGCGATAGTCGTCAAACTGTTCGATCGTGGTGATGTTGTGCTTGAGGCAAATCAGCAGGATCTTGCCCGCATCCGTCACGGAACCGCCGCCGACGGTCACGACCAGATCGGCACCGGCAGCGCGCGCCGCATTTGCCGCTGCCAGCACATCTCTGCGCGGGGCATGGGGCTGGATACCATCATGCGTGGCGGCATGACGATCGCCAAGTGCGGCTTCGATCCGGCGGATTTCGTCGGTATGCCGGTTGAGGAAGCTGCTCGCCAAGATGAACACGCGCCGCGCCGCGCGTGCGGCTGCTTCCTGCGCAACTGCTTCTGCTGCCGGCACACCCAAGGTGACGCGTTCGGTTGCCGTGAGGATGACCTGTGAGGCCGTGACCATTGCCGCTCTCCCACCACTTGCTTTGCTTATACTGATTGGTAGCAATTTTAGAATGTGGGTCAATTAAAGATTTGTCTTGCGATGAAACCGTCCGCAGCGTCCCTGCGAAACGTAGCGCTGGACGCTCATGCGCGGTCTTCACGCCAGCCGACGACGCAGCACAGCGAATATGCTTCAGGCTCCATCGGGCACCACCACCAGCTTCCCGCCCCGGCCCCGCCGCGAAAGCGCAAGAAAGGCGTCCTTCGTCCGGGAAAGCGGATATGATGCAATCGGCGGCGCTGGCAGTTCGCCGCTTTCGCAACGCCGGAGAAGGTGCGAAAGGCGCGATCTGAAGTTCGCGCTGTCGCCCTCGGCAAAATGGCGAACGTCAACGCCCACAAGCGCCGCGTTCTTGAGGAGGGCAAGGTTGACCGGCAGCGCCGGTATCCCTCCCGCTGCAAAGCCCACCACCAGATGCCTTCCGTCCTTGGCCAGCGAACGAAAGGCTGGCTCGGTGTAGTCGCCGCCAAGGGGGTCCACCACCAGATCGGGCGCCGCGCCATCAAGAACCGTGCGCAGCTGCGCGCGCCAATCGGCCTGAGACAGATCGACAGTGGCATGCGCTCCGCGCGCCATGGCAGGTTCGCGCCGTTCCGCACCCGATACGCCGGCGATCACCCGCGCGCCCTCCGCCTTCGCAATCGCCATGGCGGCACCGCCAACCCCGCCATTGGCCCCCAGCACGAACACGGTTTCACCGGTCCGCAAGGCGCCCCGCACGTTCAGCGCATAGTCTGCCGTGGCATAATCAAGCAGGACAGAAGCCGCGGTCGCAGCGCTCAATCCTTCGGGAACGGCAACGAGCGAGGCCGAAGGCACCACGCAGTAATCCGCCAACCCTCCGCCCATCAGCCATGCAGCAGCTTTCTGGCCGGGCATCCATGATGCAACGCCATCTCCCACGGCATCGACTGTTCCGGCAATTTCGCCGCCCGGAACGAAGGGCAAGGGCGGCTTCCACTGGTATTTTCCCGAAATCAGCAAGCCATCGACAAAGCCGAGACCTGCCGCGCCCACCCGCAAGCGCACTTCGCCGGGGCCGGGTTCGGGCAGCGGTGCCTGCTCCTCAATCTCCAGCGCATTGATGCCGTCCAGCGCGTTGATGACCACACGCTTCACGCGGCATCATCCCACGCAGCATGGAGCGAGGTCAGGCCCCGGAACAGGAAATTGTCCCGCCACTGCGCGCTGGCCGTATCGACCCGCATGTGCGGCAATTCGCGCGCGAGATGTTCGAAAGCCACCCGCGTCTCGATCCGTGCCAGTTCTGCCCCCACGCAGAAATGGATACCGCCGCCAAATGTCAGGTGCTCGGCATCGGTGCGCCCGATATCGAAGGTATCGGGATCGGCAAACTTGCGCGGATCGCGGTTCGCCGCGCCGATCAGCGTCAGAACCCGCTCTCCCGCACGCACGGGATGGCCACAGATCGCGGTATCGGCAAGCGCGGTGCGATAAGTGGCGATGAGCGAACTTTGATGGCGCAGCGCTTCCTCGCAAGCCCCCGGCGCCATTTCCGCCGGATCAGCCACCAGCCGCGCCCACTGCGCAGGGTGCGCGTGCAACGCATGAAGTCCGTTGCCAATGATGTTCGCGGTGGTCTCGAAGCCCGCGCCGAACAGGCCGATGGCCACGGTGATCGCCTCGTGCACTGAAAGCCCGCCCGGTTCCTGCCCGGTGCGCGCCAGCGCGGTCAGCAGGTCATCGCGCGGATGGGCGAGCCGGTCGGCGAACTGGGCTTCGAAGAACGCCTCAAGCTCGCCAATCCGCCGGTTGGCCAGCGCCAGCTCTTCCGGGCTGAGGATGCGCGCCTCGAAAACCGTGAAGGCCTCTGGAATCGCGGCAATAAGGTCTGCCATTTCAGGCGCTTCGTAATCGATGCCCATGAGATCGCAGATGACCATGACCGGGAACTTGTAGGCAAACCCCGTAATGAGATCGATCGCCCCTTGTGCCCTGAAGCCGTCAGTCAGTTCGGCGGCAATCTCGCGGATGCGCGGCTCCATGGCGCGCACCCGCTTTGCCGTCAGCGAACCAACCACCAGATTACGGATGCGCGTGTGCTGGGGCGGATCCTGCATGATGAAAACTTCGGACAGCCAGCGATAGGCCGGATTGGCCAGCACATCGAAATCAGGCCCGTAGAACAGCCGCAGATTTGCGGCGAAGTCTCCGGTGCCGAAATCCCTTCGGTTCATCAGCACATCGCGCACATGTTCGTGGCGGGAAACCACCCAGTAGCCGTATTTCGACCAATGGAACGGATCGTGTTCCCGCAGGGCGGCGAAGGTTGTCCAGGGATCGGGGATCAGTGCCGGGTCCGAGGTATCGAGCGGCACAATTGCAGCTTGTGGTTCCATGCAACTCCTCTCCCCCGGCAAGATCAGGTTCGGATCAGGCGGCGCGCCCGGCCTTGTCCTCCAGCGTTCCTGTAAAGACCAGATCGTCCGGGTTTGCCTCGCGCGTCATTCTCCAGAAGGCATCATTGCGCCACGGCGTGATCGCCACCACGCGCCCGCGCGAATTGCGATACCAGTTTGTCGCCCCCGGATGGGTCCAGACCAGCTTTTCGTGTGCGGCATCGATCTTCGCCTTGTAATCGGCATAGACCTCTTCCTGCACTTCGACCGCTTCGGCGCCGGACCGCGCCAGCGCCTCGATAACGCGCATCGCGTAGTGCGCCTGGTTCTCGATGTTGCGGATCATGCTGCCGCCATGGCCAGAGCCGACATTGGGGCCAAGCAGGATGAAGAAATTGGGAAATCCGGGGACCAGCGTGCCCAGATAGGCCGCCGCGTTGTCGCCTTCCCAGAAGGCATGAAGATCGCGGCCATCCCGTCCGATCACGTCGTAAGAGCCAAGGACATTGGCGGCCTGGAACCCCGTGGCAAGGATCAGCACGTCGGCCTCGGTCTCGGACCCGTCCTGTGCGACCAGCGTTGATCCCCGCACCTCGGCCAGCCTTTGCGGCACCAGCTTCACATGGGGCTTGCGCAAAGTGCGATACCAGCCGTTGTCGAGCAGCATCCGCTTGGCAAAGGGCGGATAGTCGGGAAGCACCAGCGGCAGCAGATCCTGCCGCTCGCCAAGCTCCTCGCGGACATAGCGCGTGAAGAACTCGCGGTGCCCGTCGTTGATGGCATTGACCGCGCGGTCGGGCGCGGGCCATTCGGGATCACGGAAAAGGGTGCCGTGAACGCGGTCGTTGAACGTCCACGAAAGCCGCTGCTCCACCCATGCCCGGTAAAGCGGCACGGCCTGCATGAGATAGCGAACGCCCACCGGAACCGGCTTGCGGAACTGCGGGAATGGCGCGGCCCATTGCTTGGACCGGGCAAACAGGGTCAGCTCGGCAACGTCGTCGGCAATGGCCGGAACAACCTGCATTGCCGAAGCGCCATTGCCCACCACGGCGACACGCTTGCCCTTGAGATCAATATCCTGCGGCCAGTCGCTGGTGTGGACGACCCTGCCTGCAAAACCCGAAAGGCCCTTGATATCGGGCACCAACGGCATGTTGAGGATGCCGACCGCGCTCATCACGATGTCGGCGTGGTGAACTTCATGCGTTCCATCGGCAAGCCGCACCGTAACCTGCCACTGGTTGCGATCCGCCAGCCACTCTGCACGCTCTACCTTGGTGCTGAAGCGGACGCGGTCATAAAGCCCCGTCTCTCTCGCCGTTTCGAGGAGGTAGTTCTCGATCTCGTCACGCAAGGGGAAGAAGGCCGACCAGTCATTCGGACGGAACGAGAAGGTATAGGTAAGGTTGGGCGTATCGACACCGCAGCCCGGATAACGGTTCTCCCACCAGGTCCCGCCGAACTCGGCATTCTTCTCGAAGATCACATGTTCGATGCCCATTTCCCGAAGCCGCACTGCGGCCACCATGCCCGAAATACCTGCCCCGATAATGATTGCCTTCAGCGGTCTTGCCAGACGGGCAGGCTCCGGCACGGGATCGAAGTGCATGGTCGCGGCGATGATGTCGCCATATTCGGCGGGCACCGGTTCGGTCATGGCAACAGCGAGCATCGCCGCCAGATCGGCATTGGCCGGACGTGGCAGCGCCGGTTCGCGGCCATCGATCCACGCGGTGATCGCATCCCACGCAGCATCGCGGATCTGCGCCTGCACCTCATCGGGCAGACCGCCGGTGTCGTTGTCGTCCAGCCCCTTGCCGCGCTGCGGAGCATAAGGCGGCTCAAGATACCGCCTGTCGCCGGTAAGCTGGACCAGAACCATCAGCAGCGCGGGAATGTTCGCCTCGTTCACACCCTGCCGCAGCAGCACGCGATCGATGGCCTCTGGCGCAAAGGGACGGTCGGTGATCTTCGGAGCGTTCATGTCATTCCTTGCCGGTCGCGATCAGGCATTATTCCACCGGGATAATACCACTCATAAGAAATATCTACTCATCAGTATTCAAAGTCAATCGCGCATGAGTGCCATTTCCCCAATCGTCCAGCCGCACTGACGGATATGCCAATTTCGGCCGTCAAAGCGTGGGATCGTGAAAAACGGCGATGCAAGGCCCGTGGAGATGACCGCTTCGCTGCGGCTGGATGCGTCCCCTGCGGTTGCCACACTTTCTGGATACGCTCTGGTATAATTTCCAACCAATGGTAAGACGCGCGCAGGACCGCGCTGGATCACAAACGCTTCAGGCAGATGCGCGGCGCACATGGGAGACGCACATTGATGGACACCGCCGGGCCTCCTTCTCGATCCAGCCATTCCGCCCGATCCAGCGAATGCGATTGCGAGGATGCTGGCGCGATGCCCGATGCCGCACCCGCCAAGGGGCCGCTTGCCGGAATCCGCGTTCTGGAACTGGCAGGGCTTGGCCCCACGCCCTTCGGCGCAATGGTGCTGGCCGACTTCGGCGCGCAAGTCGTGCGGGTCGAACGCCTTGACCACACGTCGGTGGCTGGCGGCGATGAACGCTACAACTATCTCAACCGCAACCGCCGGGCGATCGCGCTGGACCTGAAGGCCGAGCAAGGGCTGGCTTTTGCCCGCAAGCTGGCTTCGCACGCCGATGTGCTGATCGAAGGCTTCAGGCCCGGCACGATGGAGCGGCTGGGCCTTGGCCCTGCTGATCTCATGGAAGACAACCCGCGCCTGATCTACGCCCGCATGACCGGCTGGGGCCAGACCGGTCCGCTTGCACAGGCGGCCGGGCACGACATCAACTATCTTGCGATGACCGGCGCCCTTTATCTGATTGGACAGCCCGACCGCCCCCCCCAACCTCCGCTCAACCTTGTCGGAAACTTCGGCGGCGGCGGCATGACGATGGTGGCCGGAATCCTTGCCGCACTTGTCGAACGCGGCACGAGCGGCCGGGGGCAGGTGATCGATGCCGCCATGATCGACGGCGCATCGCTGCTGATGACGCAAGTCTTCGCCTGGTCGCGCATGGGCATCTGGCGGCAGGGGCGCGGCGGCAACCTGCTCGACGGCAGCGCCTATTTCTATCGGTGCTACGAAACGGCAGACGGTCGCCACATCGCTGTCGGCGCTCTCGAACCGCAGTTCCACGCGCTGTTTGTCAAGACCATCGGGCTTGATCCGTCCGACTATGCCGATCACCTCAACCCCGCGCATTGGGAAGAACGCGGGGCCACGGTTGCCGCCATCATCCGCACCCGGACGCGCGATGAGTGGATAGCGGCGTTTCAGGGAATCGACGCCTGCGTCAGCCCGGTGCTCTCGCCGCAGGAAGCCCTGAGCCATCCCGCCAACATCGAACGCGGCGTCCATGTCGGCCCGGATGATGCCCGCCAGCCCGCCCCTGCACCGCGTCTTTCACGCACGCCCGGTGCATTGCAGGCAATGCCCTCGCTGCCGGGCGAAGGTGGGATGGCCGCGCTGGAGCAATGGGAACTCGAAAGTGCAGAGATTGACGCCCTTGCGTCGGCCGGCCTGCTTGTCGCTGGTTGAAGGGGAAGGCTGAAACGGTTCAGGCTTTTCCGGCCGCCTCGCGCGCCAGAACCTTCCTGATGAGATCGGCGTAAACCTCCGGTTCCTGCGCGCCGGGCACGATCAGCTTGCCGTTGATGACCACGGCGGGAACCCCGGTCACGTTCCAGTCCCACGCCTGCCGCTCGCCAGCCGTGACCATCGCGTCGATTTCGGGGTCGATCATCGCCTTCAGGGCATCGATGCGTGGCAATCCCGCGGTTTCTGCAATTTCCGCCAGAACTTCCGGGTCAGAGACATTGCGCCGTGCCTGAAAGTGCGCATCGAACAGCGCGCGCTTCAACCGCATCTGCCGCTCAGGGCCGAAATCGCGCAGCGCCCAGGTCAGCAGCCGATGCGCGAGCCGGGTATTCCACATCATGGCGGGCGGCGCCTCACCCTCTCCGGCATAGTCGAAGGAATAGCCCGCCCGCTGTGCCGCAGCCTTCAACGCTTCGCGCACGCCCGCTGATTGCTGGGGCGTGCGGCCATACTTGCGCTGGATGTGCGCGCCCTGCTCCTCGCCCTCCTCCGGCATGTCGGGGTTCAGCTCGAACGGGTGAAAGCGCACCTTTGCCGACACTTCGTCCGCCATCGCGGCAAGCGCCCGGTCAAGCTGCCTGAGGCCGATCGCGCACCACGGACACATCACGTCAGACCAGATATCGAGCGTCACTTGCGCCGGAGCGCGCAAGGCCCCGGCGCTCATTGGGCCAGCCACCATTTGAGCAGGTGATGCGCAATTGCGAAGGGCGGCGGCGCGATGAAGGCTGCATCCTCGGCGCCGGTCATGGCATGGCGCACTTCCTCGCGCGTGAACCAGTGCGCATCGTCCAGTTCCGTGGTGTCGATGGTCAGCGCCTTGTCGGTGGCATAGGCATGGCAGGCGATCATCAGCGAGGACGGGAACGGCCAGGGCTGGCTGGCGACATAGCGCACCTCGCCCACCTTCACGCCTGCCTCCTCCAGAACCTCGCGCCGCACGGCATCCTCCAGCCCTTCACCCGGCTCGACGAAACCGGCCAGCGCCGAATAGCGCCGCGGCGGAAAGCGCGGCTGGCGGCCCAGCAGCAGTTCGCCATCGCATTCCACCGTCATGATCGTGACCGGATCGACACGGGGGTAATGCTCTGCCTTGCACAACTCGTTCGTGCACAGGCGCTGCCAGCCGCCCTTCACCAGCCGCGTGGGGGCGCTGCACATGGCACAGAAACGATGCCGCGCGTGCCAGTCCACCAGGCTGCGTGCACCGCCATAGATCGCCAGATCGGCCGCTGAAAGCGTGCTCATGGCCGCCCACAACCGGGGATTGGGCGGCGCAACGCTGCCCACGATGCGCGGAGTCACTTCGGCAAAGCATCCACGTCCATCATCGGCAAGTCCAAGGAACACCATTTCCGCTTCGGGGTCGGCATCGGCCAGCGTGCCCCATTGCAGCCCGCCGTCCGGCGCAATCACCGGATCGATGCCATCCAGCTTCAGCAGCCTTGCCCGCCAGTTCATCAAGCTGGCCAGCCGGTCGGGATCGGCGCGCACGTGGTCGGCCCGGTCAAGCCCGCCACCACCAAAGGCAAATGCGGGGGGTGTCATCACGCTATCCATCAGGCTGCGGCCTTTCTCGTCATCACATCGGCCAGCACGGCCTTGGGAAACTCGCTGTGCACCGGATAGGCTTCCGATGGCATGTATTGCGTATAGCACCCGGCCCGCAGCCCGATGCGGAAGTTGACGAAGCCCACGGTCCCGGCCGCCCCCGCCCAGCCATAGGTTCCCGCATCATCGCCAAGGCCCACTGATCCGCCCGCACCGAACCCGCTACCGCGAATGAACGCGCGAGACAGATCGGTGCCTTCCGGCAAGAGATTGCTTGTCCCCAGCCGCACGGCTGCCTCGCTCATCACCTGCCGCCCTTCAATCGTGCCGTATCCCAGCAGCATCCGCTGGAACCGGTCATAGTCGCGCGGACTGGAAACCAGACCGGAACCGCCGAACGGCCAGGGCGGTGATTCGAGATAGACCGAAGCGGGCGCCGGATCGATCGGCACCAGCACGCCCCCCACCACGCCATAGTTGGTGGAAAGCCGCCCCGCCTCTGCTTCGGGCACACGAAACCAGGTTGATGTCATCCCGCAGGGCGCAAAGATCCGCTCGTCCAGAAAAGCATCGAACGGCTTGCCCGATGCCACCTCGATCACCCGGCCCAGAAGATCGAGGCCAACGGAATAGCTCCAGGTCGATCCCGGCTCGTAAACCAGGGGCATCGTGGCAAGGACATCGGCAAACTCGGCCAGACTGCGCAGTGGCTTTGGTGCGTCGACTCCGGGCACGCGCACGCGGCTGGCCTGCCCCGGCACCAGACCGGCACGGATGTAGGCGTCCTTGATCGGCCCTTTCTGGATGATCGAATAGCCAAGCCCCGCCGTATGAGTCAGCAGGTGCCGGACCGTAATCTGCGCACGCGCAGGCCGCAGATCGGTGAGCGATCCATCGGGCACGGCCTGCACCATCATCTTCGCGTAGGCGGGCAGAAGATCGGAAATCGGCTGGTCCAGCCGCAGCTTGCCCTCGTCGACCAGCATCATGGCAGCCATGCCGGTGATCGGCTTGGTCATGGAATAGATGCGGAACAGGCTGTCCATGCCAACCGGCTGGGGTGCCCCGCGCGCCAGCGATCCGCGCGCGATGCCGAGCGGCGCCTCGCCTGCGCCCCATCCGATCGAGGCGATCATCCCTGCCAGCCGCCCGGTTCCCACATACCGTTCCAGCATTGCCGTGACCGCCGGAAAGCGGGCCTCGGCCGCAGCGCTGGCCAGGGCCATGTGCGGCAGTGCTGCCGTTCCGGCCAGCGCGCCCAGCGAACCCAGCAGTCTTCTGCGCGTCACCATAATGTGCGCCATCTTTCAGTCTGTCCTCTCATTGTTGGTTCTTGCCGCAAGCGCCAACCGCGCGGCCTTGGCAAAAACGGTGGGCAGACCTGCCGCCTCGATCTCGGCAAGCGGCCACCACTCGGCACCCGGCAGACTAACCGCTTGTGGCGCTTCGCCAAGCAGCAATTGCAGTTCCAGATCAAAGTGCGTGAATGAATGCCGCACAATCCCGCCCGGCTTCCACGCTCCTTCCAGCGTGGCCGCACCATCCTGACGGGCCGACCAATGATCGTCGGGCAAGGCGCGCATGCCGCCCAGCATTCCGCGCCCCGGCCTGCGCACCAGCAGGACCCGCCCATCCTCCTCGATCCAGTAGGCCCGGCCCTGTCGCACCGGCTTGGGCTTCTTCGCCGCCTTCACCGGCAGGCGTTCGGGCGCGCCATCGGCATGGCCACGACACGCCGCCCTGATCGGGCACAGCATGCAGCGCGGGCTGCGCGCGGTGCAGATCGTGGCGCCAAGGTCCATCATGGCCTGCGCAAAATCGCCCGCGCGGGTTTCCGGCGTGATCTGACCTGCGGCAAAGCGGATGGCTGCCCTGCCAGCAGGCAGTGGTTCATCAACGCCGAACAGACGCGCCACCACGCGCTCCACGTTGGCGTCCACCACCACCGCGCGCCGTCCAAAGGCAATCGCCGCCACTGCGGCTGCGGTATATTCGCCAAGGCCGGGAAGCGCGCGCAACGCCTCCTCGGTATCGGGAAAGGCCCCGCCCATGGCCGCAACCGCCCTTGCGCAGGCCAGCAGATTACGCGCGCGGGCATAATAGCCAAGACCCGCCCACGCCGCCATGACTTCGGCATCGTCCGCCGCGGCCAGATCATTCACCGTGGGCCAGCGCTCGGTAAACCTTGCAAAATATGGTCCCACCGCCGCCACGGTGGTCTGTTGCAGCATCACTTCGGAAAGCCACACGCGATAGGGATCGGGCGACAACCCGGTTCTTGCCCTGTCGGCAGGAAGCGTGCGCCACGGCAGCCGTCGCGCGTGCACATCATACCATGACAGCAACCGGGGGGCGATTGCCTCTGGCCGCATCATGGCGTGATCGCGCTTTGCGTGCGTATCCACGGCATCCTCTCTGGCTTGCATGGCTTACCTATGGCATGGCGCTTGGCAGGATGAAAAGCACCCCTTCGGACGCGGACAGGAACACCACACAACGGCCGCGCAAGGCCGCGCGTGTCGCCACGCAGCCTGCCGCAAGACCCTATGAACGGCCGCGCGGCGGCGAGGCGCGCCAGATTGCAGACCTCATGCCCGCCATCGGGCGCACGGCGTTTCGTCGCTTCGGCTTCGTGCAGTCCAGCGTGGTCACGCGGTGGCCGGAAATCGTGGGTGAACGCCACGCGCGCCACTGCATGCCGGAATCGATCCGCTTCCCGCCGGGCGAAAAGTCCGAAGGCATCCTGCAACTGGTTGTCAGCCCGGCCCATGCCCCGCTGATCCAGCACGTGATCCCGGAAATCATCGACCGGGTAAACCGCTTCTTCGGCTACAACGCGGTGGCGCGCATAAAGCTGCGGCAAGGCGCGGTTCATGCGCCGCGCCCCAAGGATGGTCCGCGCACCGCGCCCCCATCGCTCAAACCGATTCCGATGGAACTTGGGGATTCGCTGCGCGATATCGGCGATCCCGAACTGCGCGCCGTACTCGAATCGCTGGCGCGCAGTCTCGACAGCGCAACCGGGGGAAAGAACCAGTCATGATCCGCAAGATCGCCATCATCACCTTTGCTGCTGCGGCGCTGATCTGTTCGGGCACGGGCGCGGCCCAGCCGGCGCGCAAGCCCCTGCCCAATGCCGGGGCGCGTCCCAACTGGAACGCCACGGTCACGACCACGCCCGAAGGAAACCGGGTGCTCGGCAATCCTGCGGCAGCGCTGCGCCTTGTTGAGTATGTCAGCTACACCTGCCCGCACTGCGCCCAGTTCGAGATCGAATCCGAAGGCGAACTGAAGCTGGGCATGGTCGGCCCCGGCAAGGGCGCAATCGAGATTCGCAACTTCGTGCGCGATCCGGTGGACATGACCGTGGCCCTCATCACCAATTGCGCGCCCGCCAATCGCTTCTTCACCCTGCACACGGCCTTCATGCGCGCGCAGTCGACATGGATCCAGCCGCTGGCCAACTCTACCGAAGCCCAGCGCCAGCGCTGGAGCACCGGTCCCTTCGCCAGCCGCACCCGTGCGATTGCCGCCGATTTCAGGTTCTACGAGTTCATGGCCGCACGCGGCATGGACCGGCCCGCGCTCGACCGCTGCCTTGGCAACGAGTCGCTGGCAAAGCGCCTGGCCGAACAGACGCAGCAGGCGGTGGACAGGCAGGGCGTCACCGGAACGCCCAGCTTCATGCTAGACGGAATCCTGCTGGCCGGAACGCACAACTGGGCCACGCTTCGTCCGCAGCTCATGGCCCGCACGAAATAGCACCGCGCACATGCCTGCGGGGCAGACTTTCTGCCCTGCCCCTTCAATCCGGCCCGACAATCCGCTAGCGTCCGCGCCGCACCTGCCAAATCACGGGATTATCCAGACGATGAAGTTCGCCCGCGCTCTCCTGCTTGCTACCCTGCCGCTCACCCTCGGCCTTGCCGCGTGCGACAAGAAGGACGCCGCCACCAGCCAGACCGTCTCGGCTGAACCAATTGCCCGGATTGCGCCGCCCGCAGGCAAATCGTGGACCGAAACTTTCATGGCAACGCCCGAAGGCGGCTACCTGATGGGCAACCCGGATGCCCCGATCAAGCTGATCGAGTTCGGGGCGCTTTCATGCTCGCACTGTGCGGAGTTTTCGGAAAAAGGCTTCCCGGCGCTGCGCGATGAATACATCGCATCGGGCCGCGTGTCGTTCGAGCTGCGCCTGTTCCTGCTCAATGCGCTCGATATGCCCTCGGTCCTGCTCGCCACCTGCAGCACGCCCGAAGCGGTGATCCCGCTGGCTGAACAGTTCTGGGGCTGGCAGCCCAACATGTTCAAGAATCTCCAGCAGAACGAAGCGGCCTTCCAGCAGGTTGCCAACCTGCCGCCCGAAAAGCGCTTTGGCGGCATCGCGCAGGTTTCCGGAATGACCGAGTTTTTCGCCTCGCGCGGGGTTGCGGCGGCGCAGGGCGCGTCCTGCCTTGCCGACAGCGACCGCGCGACCAAGCTGGCCAACCTCAACGAGCAGTGGGGCAAGGAGTACGACATCACCGGCACCCCCACTTTCTTCCTCAATGGCAACAAGACCGGCGTTGCGACCTGGGCCGAGCTTGAACCCATGCTCCAGAAGGCCGGCGCTCGCTAAGCGGCCGGGAAGCGTGGCCGGGGAACGCTGAAGATGCATTTCAAGCGCTTGAAACTCACCGGTTTCAAGAGCTTCGTCGAGCCTGCCGAACTGCGCATCGAACCGGGGCTGACCGGAGTTGTCGGTCCCAATGGCTGCGGAAAGTCGAACCTGCTCGAAGCGATCCGCTGGGTCATGGGCGAAAGCTCGGCCAAATCGCTGCGCGGCGGCGGCATGGAAGACGTGATCTTCGCAGGCACCGCCACCCGCCCCGCGCGGGCCTTTGCCGAAGTCATGCTCACGGCCGAGACCGATCCGGCCGGTCCCTTCGGGGGCGAACTGGAAGTGGTGCGGCGCATCGAACGCGGTGCAGGCAGCGCCTATCGCGTCAATGGCCGCGACGTGCGGGCCAAGGACGTGGCGCTGGTCTTTGCCGATGCCGCAACCGGTGCGCACAGCCCGGCACTGGTCAGTCAGGGCCGCATTGCCGCTGTCATCGCCGCCAAGCCCACCGAACGGCGCATGATGCTGGAAGAAGCGGCAGGCATTGCCGGGCTGCATGTGCGGCGGCGCGATGCCGAACAGAAGCTGCGCGCAACCGAAGCCAATCTCGCCCGGCTTGAAGACATGCTTTCCGGCCTTGAAAGCCAGATCGCCAGCCTGCGTCGTCAGGCCCGCGCGGCTGAGCGCTACAAGGCGGTCAGCGAAAAGATCCGCCTTGCCGAGGCACGGCTCGTCTTTGCCCGCTGGCGCGATGCTGCTGTCGCCGCCGATGCCGCGCGCAAGCAGGCCAGCGCCGCAGAGGATGCGGTCAAGGCCGCTGCCTTGCTGGCAAACGAAGCGCAGTCCGCGCAGCACAAGGCCGCAGCCGCCCTTGCCGAGGCGCGCGACGAACTGTTCGATCGCCGTCAGGATGCTGCCGCGCACGGCCAGCGCATGGCCTCGCTCAGCGCGCAGCTCGAAGCGGCAGAACAGCGTGTGGCCGACATCGAGCGCCAGCTTGCCCGGATCGAACAGGACCGCGCCAGCGCCGACCGGCTGACCGAGGATGCCGCCGCCGCCATGGCCCGGCTCGAACAGGATCTTGCCGCTGCCGAAGCCGCTCTGGCAACGCAGACCGCACGTCGTCCGATCCTGTCTGCCGCTGCCGAGGATGCCGATCGTGCGGCCCGCGCCGCAGAACTTGCCCTTGCCCAGCGCGTGGCCGAACAGGCCGGGATCGAGGCCGAATGGCGCGTGGCCGAAGCCGCCGTCGCCGCTGCCCGGCAGCGCCTGCTTCGCCTCGACGCCGAGGCCGAGCGGCTATCCCGGCAGGCAAGTGCCCTTTCCGGCGAAGCTGATCCGGCTGCCCGCATCGCCGAAGCCGAAGCCCAGCGCGCCGATGCCGCCGCCGCCACCGCCGCCGCCACCGCACAGCGCGCCGAACTTGCCCGGCAACGCGAAGCGCTTTCTGCCGAGCGTGACCGTGCAGGCAATGCACTGGCCGAAGCCCGCGCCGAACTTTCCGGCGTGGAGCGCGAAGCCGAAGCGCTCGCGCGTGACAAGGCCGCCCGCGACAAGGCCCGCGCGGCCAAGGGCCTCAGCCAGACCGCTATTGCCCAGTGCCGCGCCAATCCGGGATTTGAGCGCGCGCTTGCCGCCGTTCTGGGCCGCGATGCCGCGGCTGCGACCGGGCCCGCCCCCGCCGATACCGAAGGCCGCTTCTGGACCGGCGCACCCGCTCCGGCGCCGCTGGCCGATTCGCTTGCGCACCATATCCCCCAATGCCCGCCTGAACTGGCCGCCCGCCTTGCGCTGGTGCGCGTCGCGCCTGCCGATGAAGGACAGGCGCTCAACCCCGGCGAGTGGCTGGTGACGCAAGCGGGAAGGCTGCGGCGCTGGGACGGCTTCGTGGCACGGGGCGAAGGTGCGGCCGAAGCCGCCGCCCTCGAATCGGATAACCGGCTGGCCGAACTCCAGGCTCTGCTGCCAGATCGGCAGGCGGCCGTGCATGGCGCGCAGGCTGCACTCGAAACTGTCTCCCGAAGCCTTGCCACGGTTTCCGCCGCGCTTGGCGAACAGGAAAGGACGCTGTCCAGCGCCGCCGATGCCGAACGCTCTGCCCTGCGCGCGCTCGATGCGGCAGAGGCCGCGCGCGCAAGGCTGGAACAGAAGCGGCAGGAAATTGCCTTGGCCGAGGCCGATCTTGCCGAGCAGCGCCACAACGCCGAAAGCGAACTTCAGGCGGCGGAGGATGCCCGCGCCACCCTGCCCGATCCCAACGGTGGGCGCGCTGCACTGGACGCTGCGCGCGCACGCAACGATGCTGCCCGCACTGCGCTGCAGGCCGCAGTCGCCGCCGTGGCTTCGCTTGAGCAGCAGATCTCGGCCGAAAAGGAGCGTGTCGCGAGCCTGAAAGGCGACATTCGCGCATGGCAGGCCCGCGCGGGCGATGCCGCCAAGCGTCTTGCCGAAATGACCGGACGACGCGAAGAACTGGAGGCAGAACGCGCAATCTGCGCGGAGAAGCCAAAGGGCCTGATCGCCGAGATCGAGCAGGGAGAGAGCATTCGCGCCCGCCTTGCCAGCGATCTGGCCGCTGCCGAGGCCGCGCTGGCGCGCGCCGAAAGCACTGCAAAACAGGCAGATAGCGCACTTTCTTCAGCCAACGAGGCGCTGGCCACCGCGCGCGAGACACGTGCCGGCGCCGTCGCCCGCGCCGAGAACGAGGACGCCCGGCGACAGGAAATGGCGGGAATATCGGGCGAGCGCTTCCAGTGCCCGCCACCGCTCCTGCCCGAACGCTTCGATTTTGCCAGTGCCGAGATTGGCACCGCTGGCGCGGAATCAGCCGCTATGGACCGCCTTGCGGCAGAGCGCGAACGGATTGGCCCGGTCAATCTGGTGGCCGCAGACGAACTCGCCGAAGCCGAGGAACGGCACGGCACCAGCATTGCCGAACAGGCCGAACTTACCGAAGCGGTGCACCGGCTCCGAGGCTCCATCGGCAATCTCAACCGCGAAGGGCGCGAGCGTCTGCGCGCGGCCTTCGAGGCAGTGGACGGTCACTTCCGCCGCCTCTTTGCGCGGCTGTTCGGCGGCGGTGAAGCCCACCTGGCGCTGGTGGACAGCGACGATCCGCTTGAAGCGGGCCTAGAAATCTTCGCACAACCGCCGGGCAAGCGCCTGCAATCGCTCACACTTCTTTCAGGCGGAGAGCAGGCGTTGACCGCGGTGGCGCTGATCTTCGCGCTTTTCCTCACCAACCCTGCGCCGATCTGCGTGCTGGACGAGGTGGATGCGCCGCTTGATGATGCCAACATCGAACGCTTCTGCGATCTGCTCGACGCCATGGTCGCGGAGACGAGCACGCGCTATCTCATCGTCACGCACAATGCCGTGACGATGAGCCGGATGCACCGTTTGTTCGGTGTCACCATGGTTGAACGCGGTGTCTCCCGGCTGGTCAGCGTGGACCTTGGCGGGGCGGTGGAACTGCTTGAAGCCGCAGGCTGACGAGAAGGCAAACGCCCATGGTCGCCCCTGCCCCGCTAACGCCGCAGCAGCTTTCCGCCTATCTTGCCCGCATCGGCTTTTCCGCCACCCCGCGACTCGATTCGGAAACCTTGCACGCGCTGGTGCAGGCGCATGTGCAGTCCATCCCTTTCGAGAACATCGACGTGCAATTGGGCCGCACGCTGACCACCGATCAGGATGCCGCCTTTGCCAAGCTGGTCGAAGCGCGCCGTGGCGGCTGGTGCTACGAACACAACGGACTGCTGGCAGCGGCACTTATGGCCATTGGCTTCGAGGTCATGCGCGTGAGCGGGGCGGTGATGCGGCAGGTTCGCGGCGAAGCAGCCATGGGCACGCATCTGTGCCTGCTGGTCGCGTGCGATGGCACGTGGCTGGTTGATGTCGGCTTCGGAAGCTGGATTGCCTCGCCCGTGCCCCTCAGGCAAGGCTGCTGGATGCAGGCACCCTTGCCGGTCGCGCTCTCGCGCACGGATGACGACCTGTGGCGGCTGACTGTGACCCCCGGCGAGACTATGATGAGTTATGACTTCGCCGCAGAACCGGCGAACGAAGGCCAGCTTTCGGCGCTATGCCGTTGGCAATGCACCGATCCTTCCTCGGTCTTCGTGCAGAATCTCAGCATCCAGCGCCGCCATGCCGATACCTTGCTGATGCTGCGCGGCAAGGTCCTGAGCAGGATCACCCCCGGGGGAGAAACCCGGCATGAACTGGCTGATGCCAATGACCTGATCGCTTGCCTCAGGCGCGACTTCGGCCTTGATCTTCCGGAGGCGGCAGGGCTGTGGCCTGCCATCTGCGCACGGCACGAAGCGCTCTTCGGCGGTCAGGCAGCGCCCACCACATAGCAGGCTGCTGCCATCAGAAGCCCGGCAAAACGGTTCGACCGGAACTTTGCCAGAGCATCGCCCCCGTCCTCGCGCAGCGTGACAACCTGCCAGCCCAGATGCAGCGCCACCGGCAGCAGCGCCGCCATGGCCACGGGATCGGGCCGCACCAGCCATACCGCACCACTCCACCCCGTCAGCGCCAGCGCATAGAGCGCACCCACACCCGCGCGCACATGCCTTCCGAACGACAGCGCGGATGACCCGATGCCCACCAGAGCGTCGTCCTCGCGGTCCTGAAGGGCGTAGATCGTGTCATAGGCCATGCACCATGCCCAGCAGCCGGCATAGAGCGCGACGAGCGGAGCAAGCCGCTCAAGGCCGGCAGCCTCGACCCATCCCACCGGCGCGCCCCATGTAAAGACAAGGCCCAGCCACGCCTGCGGCCAACCGGTGATGCGCTTCATGAAGGGATAGATGGCCACCAGCGCAAGGCTGCCCAGCGCAACAAGCTGCGCTTCCCGCCGCAGTTGCAGCAGGACCAGAAGTCCCACCGCGCACAGCGCAAGCAGCCATCCCCACGCCGCGCGCTTGCTCACCGCACCGCTGGCGATTGGCCGGGCGGCCGTGCGGGCAACTCTGGCATCAAGATCGGCATCGACGATATCGTTATAGACGCAGCCCGCTCCGCGCATGGCGATGGCGCCCAGCAGCATCCATGCCAGCACGCTCAAGCGAGTGGTTCCTCCGCCAAGAAAGAGGCCCCAGGCGCAGGGCCAGAACAGCAGCCACCAGCCAATCGGCCGGTCAAACCGCGCCAGCAGCGCGAAATTGCGCCATGGCTGGGGCAGACGGGCAACAAGGCCCCTGTGCTCGCTGTCGGGAACGATGGCACCGGTTGCGGTCTCGATCATGCCGGCCAGCCTTACCGCACCGGGCAATTTGCGCTAGGGGCGAAATCATGTCTGCCCCGCACATGCCAGCCGTTCCTGCATGGCCGCCCAAATCGGCGCCGCGCCTCTTCGTCGATACGCCGCTGACGGAAGGGCTGATGCTCGGCATCACGGGGGGACAGGCGCATTATCTGGCAAAGGTCATGCGGATCAGCCCCGGCGATGCGGTGATCCTGTGCGATGACCAGACCGGCGAATGGCTTTCGCAAGTTACCGAAACCGGCAAGCGCGATGTTCTGCTGGCAGTGGAACACCTGCTGCGCCCGCGCGAGGCGGTGCCCGATTTCCAGCTGTGCGCTGCACTTATCAAGAAGCCGAACTTCGATCTGGTTCTGGAGAAAGCAACCGAACTGGGCGTGGCCGGGATTGTCCCGGTTATCACCCGGCGCTGCGTGGCCGACAAGCTGAACCCCGAACGGGCCCGCACGATCGTGGTGGAAGCGGCAGAGCAATGCGCGCGCACTGCCCTGCCCGCCATTGACGAGGCAGTGAAGCTCGACGCCTTGCTGAAGGGCTGGCCGCAAGGCCGCATCCTGTTTTTTGCCGATGAGAACGGCGGCATGCCCGCGGCCGAAGCCTTCGCCGCAAATCGCGGACCGGCTGCGCTGCTGGTCGGACCGGAAGGCGGATTTGACGAGGCGGAGCGCGCCGCCATCCGCGCGCACGGTGCGGCGGTTCCGATCGGCCTCGGCCCGCGCATCCTGCGCGCCGAAACGGCCGCGATTGCCGCAATGGCGCTGTGGATGGGGCTGAACGGCGACTGGCCGGGCGGCTGATCGCCGGGTGCCGTTGCGGCGGTGCGCGACATTTCTTGCTGGCGTGCAATATCATGTGCCAAGAATTGCACTGGCATAAACCTGTCTGACGGATTAACTGCGCGGGCATGAGCACGCGGCAAGTTTCAGATCGCAACGATCCCGTCATCGAAAGCCGCGACATGCTTGTCGCGCCCATGCAGAAGGGCGAAAAGCCTCAGGCGCGCTGGCGCATCGGGACCGAGCACGAGAAGTTCGTCTATCGCAAGGATGATCGGCGCGCGCCGTCCTATGCCGAGCCCGGCGGAATCCGTGATCTGCTGCTGGCACTTGGCGATTATGGCTGGTCCCCGATCATGGAGGGCGACAATGTGATCGCCATGTCCGGTCCGGATGGCACGGTGAGCCTTGAACCGGCGGGCCAGCTTGAACTTTCCGGCGCGCCGCTGGAAAACCTGCACCAGACCTGCGCCGAAACCGGGCGCCATCTTGCCCAGGTCAAGACCATCGGCGACCGGCTCGGCCTTGCTTATCTCGGCCTTGGCCTCTGGCCCGACAAGACCCGCGAAGAACTGCCGATCATGCCCAAGGGCCGCTATGACATCATGCTGCGGCACATGCCGCGCGTGGGTTCGATGGGCCTCGACATGATGTTGCGCACCTGCACGATCCAGACCAACCTCGATTATTCGAGCGAGGCCGACATGGTGCAGAAGTTCCGCGTCAGCCTTGCCTTGCAACCGCTGGCAACGGCGCTGTTCGCCAATTCGCCCTTCCTTGAAGGCAAGCCCAACGGTTTTCTGTCCTATCGCAGCCATATCTGGACCGATACCGATCCGGCGCGCACCGGAATGCTCTCGTTCGTGTTCGAGGATGGCTTCGGCTACGAACGCTATGTCGACTACATGCTCGACGTGCCGATGTATTTCGTGTTTCGCGACGGCAAGTATATCGACGCGGCCGGGCTTTCGTTCCGCGATTTCCTTGATGGCAAACTGTCCGTCCTGCCCGGCGAGAAACCGACACTGGCCGACTGGAACGACCATCTTTCCACCGCCTTTCCCGAAGTGCGGCTCAAATCCTTCCTTGAGATGCGCGGCGCGGATGGCGGACCGTGGAGCCGGATCTGCGCGCTGCCCGCGCTGTGGGTGGGCCTGCTGTACGATCAGGGCGCGCTTGATGCCGCGTGGGATCTGGTCAAAGGCTGGGACATGGAAGGGCGCGAACGCCTGCGCGCCGAAGTGCCGAAGCTGGGCCTTGATGCCCCGCTGCCCGATTCGTTCAGCGGGGGCGGCGGAACGCTGCGCGATATTGCAGGCAAAGTGCTGGAGATTGCGCGCAGCGGCCTTTCGGCGCGCGCCCGGCTCAACGATGCGGGCGACAATGAAACCGGCTATCTCCAGCCGCTCGATGAAATCGTGGCAACCGGCAAGGTTCCGGCGCAGCGCCTGCTCGATCTCTACAACGGCCCATGGGGTGGCGATCTTTCGCAGGTTTACGGCGAAAAGAGCTTCTGACCGCTATTCGGCAGGCTGGATCACCGGCCGCCGCGGGGTGATGGCGCGGGCCAACCGGCGCAGAACCCGCGTAATCGGGCCGTGTTCGGCCATCCACGCGTGGTATTCGCGATACTTCGCATCCTCGGCCAGCAGGTGTTTTTCCTCGGTGCGCGCGCGCCAGTAATAGATGCCGCTGACAATGGCCAGGAGCACGGTGTTGCGGATGGCATCCACCATCGATCCGCTCGTGGTGAGGAAGGGCAGCGTGGCCAGCCACCAATAGGCATTCTTCGACAGATAGGCCGGGTGGCGGGTGAAGGCATAAGGCCCGTTGGTGAGGACGCCGCGATAGGTGAGATTGGAGAAGCGCAGGCCGAAGGCCACTGTCGCCCAGGCGTAGATGCCGGTCAGGAATACCAGCGCACCGGCCCAGATCCACAACAGCACATCGTGCCCCTGAAGCCAGAAGGGCCATTCCGCACCGTTATGGTGGTAATCGAGCACATCGCCGCCACCCATGAGGATGAACGGCGGATAGCAGATGAGCGCGGCCACCCACGCCGAAAGGTGCGGGTTGGCGGTGCGTATCTGCGCATCGAGCGGCTTCATGGTGACGAGGTAGCCGACCATGGCAATCTGCACGTCGATCATGAACATCGTCTCGATCAGCAGGCCCGCCAGCCGCACCGGATCAGCCAGTGCGCCGCTCCAGTCAGACCCGACGACCTCGCCGAAACCGCCCGGCACGATCGAGATCATGAACGCGCAGAAGAACCCCTTGACCAGCCAGGCCAGCCAGTGCCGCTTGACCTCGGCCGGATCCCACGGTTCGCGCCCGATAAGCATGGCACCAAAATGCCATGCGCCATCGCGCGGGTTGACGAGAACACGATCAAGCCAGAGCACATAGGGAATGGCGCCAAGGAACAGGAAAGGCACCGCGCTTTCCAGCACCTCCATGGCGAACAGGTATTGCCCGCGCCAATACCAGCGCGCCAGGCAATAGACGAAAGCGATGATAGTCCAGGTTGCCCACAAGCCGGCGATCTTGGTGATCGAAATGTCGAGCACATCGCGCAAGGGGCGGGGGTGGTTCCAGTCGATCCCGGTCGACGGCCGCAGGTGGA
Organism: Novosphingobium meiothermophilum; assembly: GCF_003171715.1. Classification (GTDB taxonomy): domain Bacteria; phylum Pseudomonadota; class Alphaproteobacteria; order Sphingomonadales; family Sphingomonadaceae; genus Novosphingobium; species Novosphingobium meiothermophilum. Next base: position 40,928 of record NZ_QGHL01000004.1, read on the forward strand.
CCTTGTCGACCAGCAATGACCAGCCCACCATCGCGCTTCCCGAAAAGACCAGCGCCAGCATGGCCGCGCCGGGGCCGTCCATCACCGCGCGCGGTGCATCAAGGCCCAACCCATCAACGATCTGCGGCCAGTAGCGGCACACCAGCACCCAGAAGGTCAGCCCTGCCAGCCCGGCAAGGCCGACACCGGCAGAAACATCGGACGGCGGCGGGGCCGGACGATCGGAAGGACGCGCGCTCATGCACGCGAGCCATAAACCCCAAGCGTTAGGAAAGCGTTTGCGATCAGCGGAAGGCGGTGACCTTGCCGCCGTCATCCAGAATGTAGAGCGTCTGGTTGGCGACGACCGGCGCAAGGCTCACCCCGGAGCCGACCTTGGCAAAGGGGCTGACGGTGCCGTCCGTTGCCGAAGCGGTCATGATCTCGCCGCGCGAATTGGCCAGCCAGAGACGGTTTCCGGCGAGAACCGGCCCGGTCCAGAAGATCTGGTTCTTCTTTTTCTTCTCGTTCTTGTAACGCTGCAACTGGATCAGCCAGCGGACCTTGCCGTTGGACTTGGCGATGCACAGCAGCTTGGCCTCGTCGGTCAGGGTGAAGATCCAGTCGCCCGCGATGGCCGGGGTGGAAATCCCCGCAAGGTTCAGTTCCCAGATGCGCTGGCCGGTGACGAGTTCATAGGCGGCCATGCGCCCGCCCTGCCCCAGAGCATAGACGCGCCCGCGCTCGATGATCGGATCGGCGTCGATGTCCGTCAGTGTGGAAACCGAGGTGGCGATGCTGGTGCGCGCCAGCGCATCGGCCCAGAGTTCACGCCCGTTTTCATAGCGATAGGCAACCAGTTCGCCCGACGAGTAACCGGCCACGATAGTGCCCTGCCCCGCTGCCGGAGACGCAACGCCAAACACGTTGGTCTGGCCTACCGAGGCATTCTCGTTCCACAGGACCGCGCCGTCATCGGCATTGAGCGCGATGATCTGGTTATCCTGCGTCATGACCATGACCTGTCCGAAGGCAACCGTGGGCGAACCGCGCATCGGCCCGGCAGGCTTCACCCGCCATTTTACCGCGCCCGTGGCGGCATCGATTGCGCCAACCTCGCCAACGCCGTTGGTGACATAGACCATGCCATCGTCGAAAGCAGCGCCCCCGCCGAAAGTGGACGTCGCGTTCTGCTTGTCGGCGCGGAACGAGGTTTGCCAGATACGTGCGCCGGTCTGCGCGTTGAAGGCATGAACCGTGCCGTCGGTATCCATGACATAGAGCCTGCCGCCGCCGATCACCGGCGATGCGGCAAGGCGCTGCTTGGGCGAGGAGCCGCGAATACCCGCGCTCCAGACGCGCACCGGCGCATTGCCGATGGCAACATGGCCATAGGACTTGGCGGCATTGCCGCCCCCTTGCGCGAACTCGTCATTCACGACCGGCGCGGGCAGCACCACTGCCATGGACGCGATCGAATCGTCCACCTTGGTGCCCGCCTCGATCTTGGAAAGGATCGGCTGGCGTGCGCCCACGGTCGGCGTGATCTTGCCCTTGTTCTTGCCGCAACCGCCAACCGACAGCGCAAGCGCCAGCACGAGCACGCTGGCGAGCGAAGCGCGGCGAAACGAGGAGTTGGAAGTCATGGCTCGGATTCCCTGAATCTTACTTTGCCGGGGCGGCGGCTGGTTCTACCGAAACCTGCAACCCCGGATCTTCAACGGCATCAACGCCCAGTGCGCCGGCCATCTGCCGGGTGCGCCGCCTGAGCGAATCAGGCACGGTCTTGTCCTTGGCAATCTGCGCGAAAAGCGCACCGGCCAGTTCGGTCTTGCCCTGCTTGAGATAGGCCATGCCAACAAGTTCGCCCGCGCTGCCGAACCACGGATTGCCCGGCACGGCGAGCGGCTTGAGGCGTTCCACCACCTTTTCCGCGCCGATCTGGTCGAAGGTGAGGGAAACCTCGCGGATCGTGGCAAGATCACGGTAGGCCTGCGGTGCCGCAGCATCGGCGGCAATGGCGGCAAAAGCCTTGGCGGCCTCGGCTGTCTTGCCCTGTTCAGAGAGAATGCCGGCCTGAAGCACACGGGCGGCTGCCTTGTATCCGGGTGTGCCATCCTTGGCGAGCGGGGCGACATCATCGGACGCAGCCTTCAGGTTGCGCAGTTCGAGCTTGTCGATCGCCTGCGTCAGCACTTCGCCCTGTTCACCGGCGACGGTCTTGGTGTGATGGTCATACCACAGCCATCCGGCAAGGCCGAGCAGCCCCGCCGCAATGGCTGCACCAACTGGTTTGCCATACTTTTGCAGCGAGGTAAGAACCTGATCCTCGCGCAGGGCATCGTCCACTTCCCTCAGGAAGGCATCGGCCTGCGTGGCCGAACGGTCGGCAAGTTGTTCGGAGCGGGATTGCGGGCGATCAGGACGGAGAGCCAAGGCTTCGCTTTCGGGTAGGGACGTGGAAGATTGCTAGCGTTTGTCTGGCGCGGTGTTTAGCGGATGGGGCTGCCTTTTCAACCGAATTGCTTGTTTGCCCCCACTGCGTGAACCCTTGCTGAAGCGCAGGGAATGCGCGGACGCCGGGCAACGCGTGGCGCCGCGCTCCGATCAGAAGGACTTTTGCGGCAGAACCCGTGCATAGACCTCGGCATAACGCCGGGCCATGGCCGCTTCATCAAACTCTGCCGCAGCCCGTGCGCGGTTGGCCTTGCCGATGCTTTCCCGAAGCGTATCATCCGCCGCCAGCGCCGCAATCGCGCGGGCAAGGGCCCCCTCGTCACCCGGCGCCACGATGAAGGGGCGGTTCTTCTCGGCCACCATCTCCGGCACATCGCCCACGGCAGGGCTGGCGATGGCAAGGCCCGCCGCCATGGCCTCGATCACCGAAAGCGGCGCCTGCTCGCTGTCAGACGAAAGCGCGAACAGATCAAACAGCCCAACCGCTGCCGAAGGATCGGCAACGTGGCCGGGCAGATGCACCCTGTGGCCAAGATCAAGCCGCATCGCTTCTGCCAGAATGGCATCGCGCTCAGGCCCTTCTCCCAGAATGACAAGGTGCCATTCGGGCGGAAGATCGCGCATGGCGCGCACCATGCGCGGCAGGTTCTTGACCGCCCGCAGCCCGGCCAGCGTGCCCAGCCACCGCTCGCCCGGCCGCTTGACCACGCGCGGCAGCGCATCGGGCCGGGGTTTTCGGGCATAGAGCGCAATGTCGATCCCGTTGGAAATGCGCTGCACCCGCGCCTGAGGCTGGCGCCATGTCCTGAGCGCGATATCCTCAAGCTGACGCGACGGCACGATGAGGCCGCTGGCGCGCGAGAGCGCGATCATGCGATACCAGTTGCGGCTGCGTTTCAGCCCGCCAGCCTCATCCGCATTGAACCCGTCCTCATGATGGATCAGTGGCGCAAGGCCCATGGATGGGGCAAACACCGCATGGGCCATGACGGCATCCATAGCCCCCCAGTTATAGGTCAGGATCAGATCGAAGCCATGCATAGCGCGGGCAAGCCGTTGCAGCCGGGCAATGCGCAGCTTGCCCGCAAGCGGGGGAAAGCCGAAAGGAAAGAACGCCCTTACGTGCTTTTCGATCAGGGCCTTCGCCCCCATTGCCGAAGGCACGGCGGACACGATGTGATGCTCAAGCCGGTTGGCGTAGGGCGGCCTTGCCCAGCGGTTCATCAGGGCAACGACACGGCGTTCCTTGCCGCCGGCATCGAACGTGGAGTGCAAATGCAGGAGCCTGATCGGCCCCTGCCCGGCCCCATCGCTCATACCCGGTCGAGCAACCGGCCGATGGCCGCCATGCTTTCAGGCTCGTCCAGCGTCGGCGCATGGCCGATGCGCGGCAATGTCACGAGTTCAACCCCCTCGCGCGCGGCCATCTTCTGCGCGGTTTCGGCCGAGAGGATGTCCGATGTCTCGCCCCGCAGAACCAGCAGCGGCCGGGTGGCAAGGGCATCGAACATCGGCCACATGTCAACCTGCGGGGTTGCGCCTTCGGGCGCTTCGAACGGCTCGGCGATCTTCATGTCGTAGTCGAAGGAAATACGCCCTCCCGTCCCCAGAACCATGATGCGCTTGGCATGGCGCAGCCACTGGTGGATGTCCCAGTCGGGATAGACGTCGCCGCTGCTTTCCTGAAGCGCGCGGGCCGCGTGCATCCATGTCTCGAAATTGCGCCCCTGCCCCACATAGCCGCGAATGCGCTCAAGCCCGGCGGGTGACACCTCAGGGCCGATATCGTTGAGAACGGCAGCGGCGATGCGCTGGGGATTTGTCGCGGCAAGAAGCATGGTCAGCAGACCGCCCAGCGAAGTGCCGATCGCCACGAACCGTTCGATGCCTTCCTGCACCAGCAGCGCCTCCACGTCCTGAAGGTAGTGCAGCGGCGTGTAGGTCATCGGATCCTTGGCATAGTCACTGTCACCGCGCCCGCGCATTTCGGGGCACAGCACCCGCCATGAGCCTGCCAGCGATGCGGCCAGATCCTCGAAATCGCGAGCATTGCGCGTAAGTCCGGGCAGGCAGATGACCGGCGGGCGGGCCGCATCGCCATCGTAATGGCGAAAATGCAGGCGCAGTCCGTCGCTGCTCGTCCAGTAGCGATCTTCGAAATCGGCCATGATTGATCGTTATTCCGCGTCAAATCCGGTGAAGCCTGCTTGCCTGCAGGCGGGTGCTGCCCCACTATTGCCGGATGACAGCGCAGCCGCAAGACGCGATCTCTCCTCCTTCCCCCGCAGCAGCCGCTCCCTATCGCCCTTCTCCACGCATTCTGGCGCTGGCAGACTGGATCGGAGACCGGGTCAGCGCGGCAGACTTTCCCGAAACCCGGCTGCGCTGGCGCAATGACCGGGCGGCCGCGCAAGTTGGCCTTGCATCGTTTTCCGACGAGGAATGGGTGCGCCACTTCGGCCGGTTCGAACCCCTTCCGGATAATCTGCCGGGGCCGCTGGCGCTGCGGTATCACGGCCACCAGTTCCGCGTTTACAACTCCGATCTGGGCGACGGGCGCGGCTTCACCTTCGCGCAGATGCTCGATGCGGGCGGACGCCTGATGGATCTTGGCACCAAGGGCTCCGGCCAAACGCCATGGAGCCGCGCGGGCGACGGGCGACTGACGCTGAAAGGCGCGGTGCGCGAAATCCTCGCCACCGAAATGCTCGAAGCGCTTGGCGTCAACACCAGCCGCACGCTCTCGGTGATCGAAACCGGCGAATCGCTCTGGCGCGGCGATGAACCATCGCCCACCCGTTCGGCAGTGCTGGTGCGCCTCAGTCATGGTCACATCCGCATCGGCACGTTCCAGCGCCTCGCCGCGCTCCAGTGCGAGGACGAGATGGCGCAACTGGTCGGCTACTGTCTCGCCAACTTCCCCGGCCCGGCCATGACTGAAGACACTCATCCCGCGATCCGCTTTTTCAATCAGGTGGTCGAGCGCATGGCCGACATGGCCGCCAGCTACATGGTGGCGGGCTTCGTTCACGGCGTGCTCAATTCCGACAACATGAACGTGACCGGCGAAAGCTTCGACTATGGCCCGTGGCGCTGGCTTCCGGCGTGGGAGCCGGGCTTCACCGCCGCCTATTTCGATCACGGGGGCCTGTATGCCTATGGCCGCCAGCCCGAAGCGATCCACTGGAACTGCGGCCAGCTTGCGGTTGCGCTGCGCTCGCTGGTCGAGGCTGCGCCGCTGATCGAGGCGCTGAATCGCTATCCGCAGCTCTATCAGCAGGCCATGGCGCGGCGATGGTGCTGGCGGCTGGGGCTGGTGCCGCGCGGGCTTGAGGAGGATACGGCCATGATCGGGGTCTGCGAACAGGTCATGGCGAGGCAGAACATCGGGCCGGACGCCTTCTTCTTCCGCCATCGCGGCGGACGAGGGCCGTTCGGCTCGTCTGCGGAAGAACAGGCCCTGAAGGAGGCGCTGGCTCCCTATCACACCATAAGCAGCAATCATCCTTACTGGTCGGGGCCGGAAGCGCAGTCCATGCTGATCCATGAGGTCGAGGCGATCTGGCAACCGATTGCAGCCAATGACGACTGGTCGAGGCTTGACGCCAAGATCGTGGCCGTAAGAGAGATGGGAGAAGCAATGGGCAAACGGCCCGAACCGGCCGGGCATGGAGGCTGAAAAGCCTCTGCGGCGGGGTTGGCGGGATGGCCACGTTTCCACCGGCGGGTTGCGCCGCTGGCCGGTCGATCCACTGGCCGGTTGCGCGGGGCACTGTTTTCCAATCGGTAACAGGTGTAACGCTATCAGTCAGAATGGCGCGATCCGGAAGAATGCGGGTCCGCCCCCTTGGCAGTAACAGAGAAAAGCAGGCATATTTCCGTGGCAACTGCCGAAATCGTCTCGTTTGAACCCGCCACCGGCGCCGAGATCTGGCGGGGCAAGACCGGTGATGTCGATGACGTGGTGGCACGCGCGCGCCGCGCCTGGCCAGCGTGGGCCGCGCAGCCCCTGGCAACCCGCATCGAACTCGTGCGGCGCTTTGCCAACGAAGTGCGCAAGGATGCCGAAAAGCTGGCCACCATGATCGCGCGCGAAACCGGCAAGCCCATGTGGGAGGCGCGGACCGAAGTTGAAAGCGTGGTCAACAAGGTCGAGATATCGATCCGCGCCTATGCGGAGCGCACCGCGCAGCGCAAACTGGATTCGGCATTGCAGGGAACCGCCGCGCTGCGCCACAAGCCCCACGGGGTCTTGGCGGTGCTTGGCCCTTACAATTTCCCCGCCCACTTGCCCAACGGCCACATCGTTCCCGCGCTGATCGCGGGCAACGCGGTGATCTTCAAGCCATCGGAAAAGACCCCTGCAACCGGCGAACTGCTCGCGCAGTGCTTCCATCGGGCGGGCATATCGGCAGCCGTGGTGCAGGTGCTGATCGGCGGGCCGCAGGAAGGGCAGGCACTCGTCGCGCATGATGGTATCGATGGCGTGCTGTTCACGGGTTCGGCCCATGTCGGCATTGCCATCAACCGCAAGCTTGCCGCCAATCCCGGCAAGATCGTGGCGCTGGAAATGGGCGGAAACAACCCGATCGTGGTCTGGGACACGCCCAAGATCGAGGATGCAGCCACGCTGATCGTGCAATCCGCCTTTACCAGCGCCGGCCAGCGGTGCAGCGCGGCCCGGCGAATGATCGTCAAGTCATCGCTCTACGATGCGATCGTGGGCGAAGTGAAACGTCTGGCCGACCGGATCATCGTCGGCGCGCCCTTCGATGAACCTGCGCCTTTCATGGGGCCGGTCATTGACAATCGCACCGCAGACGGGCTGACCGAAAGCTTCGTCTATCTGCTGTCTTCCGGTGGGCGGCCGATCAAGCACATGGTCCGGCTCCAGCCGGGACTGCCCTTCCTTTCACCCGCCATCATCGACGTGACCGACGTGGCCGAACGCCCCGATGTCGAACTGTTCGGCCCCTTGCTGCAAGTGGTCAGGGTCGATGATTTCGACGAAGCCATCGCCGAGGCCAACAATACCCGCTTCGGCCTTTCGGCTTCGCTGATCGGCGGCAATGCGCAGGATTACAACCGCTTCTGGGCCAATATCCGCGCAGGCGTGGTCAACTGGAACCGGCCCACGAACGGTGCATCCTCGGCCGCGCCCTTCGGCGGTGTGGGGCTTTCGGGCAATCACCGCCCCAGCGCCTATTATGCTGCCGATTACTGCGCCTACCCGGTTGCATCGACCGAAATGGACCAGCCGCGCGCCAGCATCGGCGTGGGCCTGCGCAGCGAGTAGCCAACGCGCCGCCCATGGCCATGGCCATGGCAACGGCGGCCAGGGCAACGCAGGATCAATCTGGCAGCGGCAAGGCCGGATCGACCGGGCCGCCCGGAATGATTGCCTGATTTGCCATGTTCTGCTGGCTGAGATCGGGATCGACCATCAACTGGCCATGCAGCGCCTCGGTCATGACCGGGTCAAGCGCCGCGCTCTGCTCCATCGCTGGCTCGCTGTTGCAGGCAGCAAGCCCCATGCTCAGCAGCGCGGCGGAGAAGTGCAGAATGCGCATGGCAGCCGTCTAGCCGCACATGGTTAAGAAAAGCGAAAGCGCACCGCACCCGGAGGAGAGGCGCGATGCGCTTTCTTCCGACCGTTCAGAGCGACCCGAAGGGCGGTCGGCATGGCCCGGACGCATGGGGAGAGGCAGGCGTCCGGGCCGGAAGCTCAGTCATGCGCGATCAGCGGCAGCGCGATCCGCCGCGGTCAATCTCGCGGCCGAGCAGGGCGCCGCCCGCAGCGCCAAGCACTGCGCCCAGCGTTCTGTCACCGCGACGCCCGGCAACTTCGCTGCCTATCACGGCGCCCGCTGCTCCGCCGATAAGCAGGCCGACGGTTCCGTCCGAACGACGGCAGTAATAGCGGCCATCGTCACCGCGCCACGCATTGCGGTTGTCGCGCCAGCCGCGGCGGTCATCCCAGCCCCTGCGATCATCCCAGCGGCGATCGTCCCAGCGGCGGTTATCCCAGCGGCCATCATTCCAGCCGCGCCGATCATCGCGCCAGCCATTCCATGTCGTGCCCATATCCGCACCAGCGGACGCACCGAAGTGCGCCTGCGGCAAGGGAGCGGCAGCAGCCGGAGCAGCGGCAAGGGTTGCGGCGGCGCTGGCAGCAGCGGCGAGGGCCAGTGCAGCGTTCCCGATCTTGAACATGGTCCTTCTCCTCATCATTGCGAAGACCCTTGCCCCGTCCGTGATCTGGTATGGCTCTGGTCTCAATTGCGATGGTTCAGGTTTAGCGCATCGAAGCTGAACGGCTGGCAACCACGCTGTCAGGTTTGCGGATTGCGGCAAAGCGTTTCATTCGGTCGGTCAGCCGTTTGGCATTAGAGGCTTGGCCTGCCCGGCCAATACTGGCAGGGCGCACCGCGATGCACATGTCGAACACCTTCCGCACTGGTCTGCTCGCCGCGCTTGGCGCCTATGTCATGTGGGGTCTGCTGCCGCTCTACTTTCGCGCCATGCGGGGCGTCCCGCCACTTGAGATGGTGGGCTGGCGCGTGCTTTTCACCCTGCCGGTGTGCCTTGCGATCATCCATCGCCGCAAGCTCTGGCAGGAATTGCTCGGCGCCACGCGCGACCGCCGGATCCTGGGACTGCTGGCACTCAGCGCGTTGCTGATCGGGGGAAACTGGCTGCTTTTTGTCATCGCCATCGACAGCGGCCATGTCCTTGCCACCAGCCTTGGCTATTACATCAACCCGCTCATCAACGTGCTGCTGGGCACCGCCTTTCTGGGTGAAAGGCTGAACCGGGTGCAGTGGACGGCAGTGGGGATCGCCGGAATCGGAATAGCCATGCTTCTGGCCGGTGCTCTCGACACGCTTGCCCTTGCCCTGACGCTGGCCATGAGCTTTGCGCTCTACGGGTTCGTGCGCAAGCAGGCACCGGTCGGCGCAGTGCCGGGGTTGACCATCGAGACCGCGATTCTCACCCTTCCTGCCGTGGCAATCGTCGGCCTTGCCGCGCAGTCGGCAGCCGGCGCCAGCCTTGGCTCCAGCGGACAGATTACCGCGCTGCTCACCGCATCCGGCCTTGTCACCGCCGTGCCGCTGCTGCTGTTCACGGTGGCCGCGCGCAGCCTGCCGCTGTCCACGCTCGGCTTCGTGCAGTTCATAGCGCCCACCATCAGCTTCATTCTGGGCCTGACGGTATTTGGCGAAAGGCTCGATCCTTCGCGGCTTGTCTGCTTCATCCTGATCTGGACCGCCATCGCGATCTACACCTGGGACATGACGCAGCGCGCCCGCAGGGCAAAGACGGCGGCCTGATCGATCAGGCCATCCGCCAGCCCAGCGTCTCGCCCGCATGAAACGGCACGATCTGGGTGCCGTTGCAGTCCAGCAATTCCGGCACCTCGACGGGCGCCTTCTCCAGTGTCACCGTGCCCTCGTTCACCGGCATCCGGTAGAACTTCGGCCCGTTGAGCGAGGCAAACGCTTCGAACCGGTCAAGCGCGCCCTCCTCGTCGAAAACCGTGACATAGCTTTCCAGCGCGAAGGGGGCGTTGAATATCCCCGCACATCCGCAGGCGGTTTCCTTCAGATGCCTGGCATGAGGGGCGGTGTCCGTGCCAAGGAACACGCGCTCGCAGCCGGAAGTGGCAAACTTGCGCAAGGCCAGCCGGTGCTTTTCGCGCTTGGCCACGGGAAGGCAGAACGCATGGGGGCGGATGCCGCCCACCAGCATGGCATTGCGGTTGATATGCAGGTGCTGCGGCGTGATCGTGGCGGCGATGTTCGGCCCGCCCCCTTCGACGAACTGCGCCGCTTCTTCGGTGGTGATGTGTTCGAACACGATGCGCAAGGCCGGCATGTCGGCCACGAGCTGCGTCAGCGTGCGCTCGATGAACACGGCCTCGCGGTCGAAGATGTCGACATGGCTGTCCGTCACTTCGCCATGGATCAGCAAGGGCATTCCGATCCGCTGCATGGTTTCAAGCACCGGATAGATATTGCGGATGTCGGTCACCCCGTGGGCCGATCCGGTCGTGGCATGGGCAGGATAGAGCTTTGCCGCAACGAAGACGCCTTCGGCAAATCCGCGTTCCACCTCTGCCGTATCGGTCGAATCGGTAAGATACAGCGTCATCAGCGGGGTAAAGTCGCTCCCTTCAGGCAGAGCTGCCAGAATCCGGTCGCGATAGGCCCTAACCCCCGCCACATCGGTCATCGGCGGGGACAGGTTGGGCATAACGATGGCCCTGCCGAATTGCCGCGCGGTATAGGGCACAACGCCCACCAGCACGTCCTTGTCGCGAAGATGGGTATGCCAGTCATCAGGGCGGCGGATCGTCAGGCGCTGGGGCGGAGTCGTTGTCATGCCCTTCCCCTTAGCGGTGGCGGTGCCTATCTTCCAGCCATGACCAGCACTGCCTCACGCCTCTTTAAGCGCGCCATCATCCGTCTTGCACCGCTCGATCCGGCAGAGGACGTGCGCGCATTCCTGCAAGGGCTCGTCACCAACGATGTCAGCGGCGCCCTGCCGGTCTGGGCGGGTCTGCTTTCCCCGCAAGGCAAGGTTCTGTTCGATTTCCTCGTCTGGCCCGATGGCAAGGATGCCCTGCTGATCGACTGCGAGGCAGCGCAGGCCGAAGCGCTCGCCAAACGCCTCACGCTTTACCGCCTGCGCCGCCGGATCGCGATTGCCCGCGCCGATGAACTGGGCGTGTTCTGGGCCACTGCCGAAGATGATCAGCCGCAGTCTGGTCAGGGCGCGTGCGATCCGCGTCTTGCGGCGCTAGGCTGGCGCCGGATTGCTCCGGCATCGCCAAGCGATCAGGCGGCAGACAGCGCTTGGCTGGCGCATCGGCTTTCACTGGGCGTCACCGAAGGGGCGACCGAACTCGGCAGCGGCGAAGTGCTCTGGCTTGAGTGCAACGCGGCAGACCTCAACGGGGTCAGCTTCACCAAGGGCTGCTACGTCGGGCAGGAAAACACCGCGCGGATGAACTGGCGCCAGAAAGTCAACCGCAGGCTGGTGGTTGTGCCGCTGGCGCAGTCAGACCCGGCGCGGCAGCGCGCCGCCTATCCCGACCTGGGCCTTGCCGTCGATCATCGGCGGGTCGAAGATATTCCCCCCGAACTGGTCCCCGGCTGGATGGCGCTCATCCCTCAGGCGTAGCCTGAGCGGCAAGGATCCCTTCCACCAGCATCTGCTCTGCCCTGTCGCGCGCAGCATCGCGCGGCAATTCAAGCGCCTGCGCCAGCGGGCCACCCATCAACGCATCGCCCAGCGCCATGAGCGTGAGCGCCAGCGTGGTGCTGCGCTGCGTGCCCGACTGATATTCGTCAAGATCGACCACCAGATCGTGGATCGTATCGACAATGGGATCAAGCGCATCCTCGTTGCCCGAAAGCAGCATCCACGATGCCAGTGCGCCTGCCCCTTCCTTGTCGAAGGCATCGAAGGTCAGGTCCACCACATCGCGCGGCGATCCGATGCCCGAACGGCTGGCGATCACCGCCTCGCGGATCGTGGCGCAGATCGTCTCGGCAAGGTGCTTGGCAAGCGCTTTCTGCAAGCCCGCGGCAGAACCGAAATGATGCAGGAGATTGGCATGGGTGCGGCCGATCCGGCCAGCCACAGCCTTGAGCGTGACCGCCTGCGGCCCTGCCTCCACCAGCAACCCGCGCGCAGCCTCCAGCGCGGCCATGCGGCTTTCCTCAGGTGGGAGACGCTTCCTTATTGACATTTGTGTAAGTTTGCCTGAATTACGGCTCATGACCGCCATGACCCCACCCTTCGCCCTAAAGCGCAGCGACTCTTCCGACAAGGGCGCGCGCACCGCTCCCTTGGCCAGAACGGCCCCTACCCCCGCCGATCTGGCGATCACGATACGCGACCGGCGCTTCGGGCGCAATGAACCGGCCGGACGCTGGTGGTTGAACAACGATCCCGTCGCCACGGCATGGCACAATGCGCTGTCCGCCACCTTCCCGCGCGGCGAAGCCTTCTTCATCGAAGCGGTAAAAGCGCACCGCGATGGCGTGCCGCCCAAGCTCGAAGCCGAAATCCGCGCCTTCGTGAAGCAGGAAATCAACCACACGCGCGAACATATCGCCTTCAACCGCGCCGCGGAAAATGCCGGATACGACATGGCAGCCATTGACAAGCGGGTGGAGGAACTGCTGGCGCTGACGAAGGATCGCCCCGTCATCCTCAACCTTGCCGCAACGATGGCGCTGGAACACTACACTGCCATGATGGCGCACGAGTTTCTTGCCAACCCGGCCCATTTCGCCGGGGCCGAGCAGGAAGCCGCCGACATGTGGCGCTGGCACGCGATCGAGGAGATCGAGCACAAGGGCGTTGCCTATGACACCTGGCTCCACGCCACACGCAACTGGAGCCGGTGGAAACGCTGGAAGGTCAAGAGCCTGATGATGATTGTCGTGACCAAGCGGTTCATCACGCACCGGGTGGAAGACACACTGGAACTGCTGGCGCAGGATGGCCTCACCGGCGCCAAGTGGAAGTGGAAGCTCGCCGCTTATCTGCTGTGGAAGCCGGGCGTCATCCGCCGCATCTTCCCGGCATGGCTCAGCTACTTCCTGCCCGGCTTCCATCCCTGGAACCACGACGACCGCGCCCTTATCGGCAAGGCGGACAGCGCCTTTCCCGATGCCGTGATGCCCCGATAGGGATCACAGCAAGAGCCCGGAACCGGAAGATCGGCGCCAGTCGGCCTCAGGCGGCACGTCGCATCGGCTCGAACCCGCCATCTTCCGGGCCGTCGCAGTCAACGGGCGGCATCAGATCGATGACATGGGCCTGAGCGCCAAGCAGCGTCGTCAGCCCGGCCGCTTCAGGGCGGGCAATCGCACGGAAACCGGCCTTTTCCAACATCCGCAGCGATGAGCGATCGCCGCTGCGCGGAAAGGCGATGATGCGCCGATGCCCCAGCGTGCGTGCCAGTGGCAGCAGGGCGCGTGCCGCCTCGCCCCCGAACCCGCGGCCACGCCAGACAGGCGCGATCCAGCAGGCCAGTTCCGGTGCTTCCTCTTCTGCCGCCGGTCCACCTGTGCAAAGCCCGGCCATGCCGATGATACGCGATCCTGCTGCGCCCGGCAGCGTCACCAGAAGACGCGGCAGGCGCGGTTCGGTGAGGTTCGCCTCAGGCCAACGCAGATTGCTGCCAAGAGCCTCAAAGTCCGTCCTGTCCTCTGGCCATGCGGGCCGCAGGAACAGGCGTTCGCTGCGAATGAACATAACTCGTCTCCTCGTCGGCCCTCTCGCCCGCGCATCTAAGCAGCGGAAATGACAGCCGTATTGCGCCCTGCGCCAGATCGCATCCGGCATGCGCCGAACGCGCGGCATCATACAGGCGCGGGGTTGAAGGATGAGGGAGACATGAAAAGAGGGAGATGGGCGGGGCCCTCTCCCTCTATCGGCCAGCGTGCAGGCGCTGGCGGGGCCACCCCATCGGGATGGCCCTGTGAATGACCATCCGGTTATTCAGCCGCTTCGGCTACCATGTCGACCGACACGTATTTGCGGCCAAGCTTGCCCGCGTGGAAGCGGACGCGGCCTTCGGTCAGCGCAAACAGGGTGTGGTCCTTGCCCATGCCCACGTTCGCACCCGGATAGACGCGCGTGCCGCGCTGGCGGATGATGATGTTGCCGCCGACCACTTCCTGGCCGCCGAACTTCTTCACGCCGAGGCGGCGGCCCGCTGAGTCGCGACCGTTGCGCGAAGAGCCGCCTGCTTTCTTGTGTGCCATCTCAGATTACTCCGAATACCGTTTGCGCTCAGGCGACCGAAAGGATGCGCAGCAGCGTCATCTGCTGGCGATGACCGTTGCGGCGGCGATAGTTGTGGCGACGGCGCTTCTTGAACACGATCACCTTTTCCGACTTGGCCTGCGCAATGATCTCTGCCGAAACAGTGACCTTGGCGGCATCTGCCAGCGAATCGCCTTCTCCTGCGAGAAGCACATCACCCAGCGTGATCTTGTCGCCGGCTTCACCTGCCAGCTTCTCGACCGCGATCTTGTCTCCGGCGGCGACCCGATACTGCTTGCCGCCCGTGCGCACGATTGCGAACATGGTTCCTGCTATCCGTTCCAAAAGCCCGCGGTTTCCCAAGGGCGATTCCAAATGAGGCGCCCTACGCCTGCGAATCGCTGACAACGGGCAACGCGCCGTTTCCCCGCTGGCTGCGAGGTCCCGGAAAGAGTGGCGCGGATAGTCAAAGCGGGCCGCCATGTCAATGCGATCTTGGCGGAAGATCAGGCGATCCTGGCGGAAGATCGGCACCGGGTCCGCCTTGCCGCAAGCCTTCATCTTCCATCACAGGCCACTGGCGGCAAGCGCCGGTCGTGCTATTGGGCAAGCCATGCCATTGCCCAGCCTCAAGCGCCAGAGCCGCCCGTGCGAATCCATCGCATTTCTTCCCGTGGTCCTTGCGGCACTGCTGGCCGGCTGCGCTGACCGGAGCCAGTTTCCCTCGCTCATGCGGCGTCCTGCCGAAGCGGCATACCGCACCACGAGCACGCCGCGCCCCGCGTCCAACGGCGCTGCCAGCCTGAGCGCGGATCTGCCCGCGCGGCTCGACGGCCTGCTTGCCGCCGCCCGCGAGGCAAACGCCCAGTTCGAACAGCGCCGCAGCGGCGCAACCGCTGCAGTCGGCGCTGCCACCGGCGCGGCCCCTGGCAGTGAGCGCTGGTCGATCGCTTCCATCGCGCTGGCAGGTCTGGAAACGGCCCGTTCGCGCACCGCCCTGCCTCTGGCTGATCTTGACCGGCTTGAAGCCGAGGCGAGCAACCGCGCTGTCGATGGTTCGGACCTTGATCTCAAGGCAGTGCGCGCGACGCGCGAGCAGGTTGAAGCCCTGATGCAGCGGCAGGACGCCGCGATCACCGCCCTGCGTCAGCGG
Organism: Novosphingobium meiothermophilum; assembly: GCF_003171715.1. Classification (GTDB taxonomy): domain Bacteria; phylum Pseudomonadota; class Alphaproteobacteria; order Sphingomonadales; family Sphingomonadaceae; genus Novosphingobium; species Novosphingobium meiothermophilum. The sequence continues at coordinate 56,301 of NZ_QGHL01000004.1, forward strand.
CTGGCCGAGTGATCCCAGCGCGCGAGGTCGGTAAAGTCCTCGGCGCGCGGCTCGATCCAGCGCCAGCCCGCGGCGGTCTTCTCGCGCTTCCAGAACCATGACTGGCTCTTGAGATGGTCCATCGCGAAATCGGCAGCCGCAAAGGCATCGCGCCGGTGGCGCGCCGCAGCACAGACCAGCACGATCGGATCGCCGGGCCGCATCACGCCGCTGCGATGAATGATGGACAGACCCTCCAGCAGCCAGCGTGCACGCACGGCGCGGGCAAGCTCTTCCATGCCCGGCAAGGTCATCGGCGCATAATGCTTCAGTTCCAGCGCCTCGACCCCGCCTGTCAGCCGGACCTGCCCCAGAAAGGTGACAATGCCCCCGGCATGGGGATGGGCGGCGTTGAACGCGGCAATCTCTGCGGCCGGATCGAAAGGATCGAGCGCAAGGCGAACATCAGCCATCTCGGCCCCGGCTGCCATCAGCCGCCGCTGACGGGCGGCAGGAATGCCAGTTCGTCGCCCTTGCCCAGCACCACGGCGCCCCTGTCGCCGATCAGCCGCCCATTCAGCGCCATGCGCACTTTCTCGTCCAGCAGGGCCACGGCCAGTTCCGGCGCAAGCGCTGCCAGCACCTGCTCCACCGGTCCGGGCGGAACCTCCGTCTGCGGCATTCCTGCCACGTCCTCCAGCCGCCCCAGAAAGACCAGACGCGCCATCAGCCGCCCGTCATCGACATGTGGCGCGAAACCGCGGGCGCACCGCCCGGCCGGTCGATCACGAAGGAATGCCGCTCCTGTTTCTCGCCCATGGCACGGGCAAAGCATTCCGCCAGCGCGACATCGGGATCGGCAGAACGCAGCGCCGCGCGCAGATCAACCCGGCCTTCGCCGCCAAGGCACATGTAGAGCTGGCCGGTCGCCGTCACGCGAACCCGGTTGCAGCCATCGCAGAAATTGCCCGTCAGCGGCGTGATGAACCCCAGACGGCCACCCGTCTCGGCCACATCAACATAGCGCGCAGGCCCGCCTGATCGGGCATCGCTGGGCTTCAGCGTCCATCGCCGCTCAAGCGCGCGCCGCACCCCGTCCAGCGGGAGATAATGGTCAAACCGGTCGCCCTCGATCTCGCCCAACGGCATGACCTCGATCAGCGTCACATCGTGGCCCTCGGCATGGGCCCATGCAACCAGATCGGGGATCTCGGCTTCGTTGATGCCCTTGAGCGCCACGGTGTTGATCTTGACCTTCAGACCTGCCGCCTTGGCCGCGGAAATCCCTTCAAGCACCTGCGCAAGCATGTCGCGCCGCGAAAGCCGGGCGAATGTTTCGCGGTCCAGCGTATCGAGCGAGACGTTGATCCGGCGCATGCCGGCCGCAGCCAGATCATCGGCAAACTCGGCCAGCCGGGTGCCGTTGGTGGTCATGGTCAGCTCGTCGAGCGCTCCGTCAGCGTGGTCGGCGCCAACCTTGCGCCCCAGCGCGCGCACCAGCTCCAGCATGTCGCGCCGCACCAGCGGTTCGCCACCGGTCAGCCGGATCTTGCGCACCCCGCGCGCGATGAAATGCAGCGAAAGCCGGTGCAGTTCCTCAAGGCTCAGCACTTCGGCCTTGGGCAGGAACTGCATGCGTTCAGGCATGCAATAGCTGCATCGCAAGTCGCAACGATCCGTCACCGAAAGCCGCAGATAGGTGATCCGCCGCGCGAAACGGTCGATCAGGGGCTGTGCGCCGGGAAGTGCAAGCGTGCTCACCGGCCCATGTATACGAAGTCGCGCGGGTAGGATTCAAGGCTTGCCCCGGCATCGACGAACAAAGTCTGCCCCGTCACCGACCGCGCCGTGGCAAGATAGTGGACGGCATCGGCAATCTCGTCGGCGCCCGGTAAACGCCTGAGCGGCATCACCGATTCGAGCCTGCGCCACTGCTCGGCATCGTAATCGGCCGTGGGCAGGATCAGGCCGGGGGCCACTCCGTTTACGCGCACCTTGGGCGCCATTGCCCGCGCCAGCGTGCGCACCGACGCATGAAGCGCCTGCTTGGACAGGGTGTAGCTGATCTGGTCGGGCACGGGATTGAGCACGCGCTGGTCGAGAATGTTGATGACCGCACCGCCCGTCTCCCCCGCGCCAATTGCCTCGGCAAAGACGCGCATGAGCAGGACCGGCGCAAACAGGTTGACCCGGAAATGCAGATCAAGCTCTTCGGGCGTGATCGTTTCCACCCGGTCATCGCGAAACAGCGATGCGCAGTTCACCAGCAGATCGGGGCCCCGCCCGGCCATGCCGATCACCTCCCCAAGGAGCTGCTGCGGCACGGCCGGATCATCCAGATCGCCCGACACCGGGAAAACCGCCGCCCCCAGCCATTCAAGCTGGGCCTTGAACTCGGCATCGAAGGTGGACGGGCGATGCGCATGGAGCGCCAGATCCCATCCTTCTTCGGCCAGCTTGCGGGCAATGGCCCCGCCGATGCGCCGCCATCCGCCGGTTATGAGCGCAAGCGGACGAGGCTGCTGCATCAGGCGGTTCTCCGCTCGCGCCGCAAGGTGATGCCGATTTCCTCGCCGTTCTCGCTGATGGCCAGCTTCACAATCTTCACTTCAACCCACATCACCCGGTCGTCCTGCAACATCAGCGTTTCGATGATGTGGTCTGCCACGGCCTCGATCAGCTTGAAATGCACCCCCTTGGGCAAGCCCTCGGTGGCCGCGAACTTCAGGTCCATGTAGTTCTTGCTGGCCGCAAGCGGACAATCGGCGGTGTAGCGCTCCTGCTGCTTCAAACCCACGCGCATGGTGATGCGCAGCGGTTGCGGCCGCCCTGTCTCTTCGGAATAGATGCCCGTCAGGACATCGGTTTCCAGATTGGCCACTTCAAGGATCAGGCTGTCGGTCATGGCCGCGGCCTTTGCCACTCAGCCGCGGGCGAGTCCACCACGCACCGGCGGGTTTTCGTTTTGCGCTTCAGTTGCGCCAGCGCGCGAATATGGCGGTCGGCAGGTGCCGTCCGTCCGCGCCCTGCTCGCGAATGCTCAGATCGCCATGTTCGATGGTTCCGGGCAAGCCTTGCAGCGCCTCGGCCAGCAGCCCGGCAATGGCCAGCGACGACATGCGCACGGCATAGACCGTGAGGAACAGGAAGCGGCTTTCGCTATCAAGCAGCCTTGCACAATCGGCCACCAGCCCCGGCAGGCTTTCTTCCAGCCGCCATACCTCGCCATCCGGCCCACGCCCGAACTTGGGCGGATCAAGGATGATGCCGTCATAACGCCGCCCCCGGCGCACCTCGCGCGCGGTGAACTTTGCCGCATCGTCCACGATCCAGCGCACCGGACGCTCCGCCATCCCGGACAGGGCGGCATTGGCGCGCGCCTGCGCTACCGATTTTTTCGAGGCATCGACATGCGTCACCGGCCCGTGGCCGGAAAGCGCCAGCGTGCCGACACCGGTATAGCCGAACAGGTTGAGACACTGCGCCTGCGCCTTTCCGGCAAGGCGTTCTGCCATCCAGTCCCACACCGGGGCCATATCGGGGAAGAAGCCCAGATGGCGGAAAGGTGTGCACGAAGCGGTGAACCGCACCTCGTTCCAGCCCAGTTCCCAGCCCTCGCGCGGCACCGGCCGATCGAACACCCAGCGCCCGCCGCCATCCTCATCGGACCCCGGAACAAACTCGCCATCGGCCCGCCAGTCCGCCAGACGTGGCGCCCACATCGCCTGCGGCTCAGGACGGATGAAGCGGTGCGGCCCGTATTGCTCAAGCTTTCGCCCGTGCCCCGAATCAATCAGGGCAAAGTCCGCCCAGCCCTCGCCAACCATGAGGGTGGGCTGGAGGACCAGTTCAGCCATTTTTCAGCGTCGCGCGCTCGGCAACATAGGCGGCAACCGCATCGTAATCGCCGGGAAGGCGATCATACCGTTCCTCGCGCTCGAACAGGTCCCCCACGCGCGCGGGCAATCCCGGCCGCACCCCGGTTGCGCGCTCTACCGCGTCCACGAACTTGGCCGGGTGCGCGGTTGCCAGCGTGACGATCGGAACCCCTGCCGCGATGCCCTCGGCGGTGCGCGCAGCATGAAGCCCGATGGCCGTGTGCGGATCGAGCACTTCGCCGCAGGCTTCGTGCGCCCAGCGCATGGCATTGGCCATCTGCCCCGCATCGGCACGGGCAGAGCTGAACAGTGCCGCAGCAGATTCGCGCTGCGCATTGGTCAGCTGCATGGCCTTGGTCGTCTCGAACTGCTTCATCTGCGCCGCCATGGCCGCCCCATCACGCCCGCAGCCGTCAAACAGCAGCCGCTCGAAGTTCGACGACACCTGAATATCCATCGAAGGCGCTGCGGTCGGCGTAACCGTGCTGGCCGAATAGTCGCCGGTGGACAGCGCCCGGTGCAGGATGTCGTTGATATTGGTCGCCACGATCAGGCGCTCGATCGGAAGGCCCATCTTTGCCGCGACATATCCGGCGAACACATCGCCGAAATTGCCGGTCGGAACCGAAAATCCCACCTTGCGATGCGGCGCGCCAAGCTGAAGCGCAGCGTAGAAATAATAGACGACCTGCGCCATCAGGCGCGCCCAGTTGATCGAGTTGACCGCCGCAATGCCGAATCGGCTCGTCATCGCCGCATCGTTGAACATGCGCTTCACCATCGCCTGCGCATCGTCGAAACTGCCTTCGATGGCGATGTTGTGGACATTGGGCGCGATGACCGTGGTCATCTGGCGGCGCTGCACATCCGATACCCGGCCATGCGGATGAAGCATGAAGATATCAACCTTGGCACGCCCTGCAACCGCATCGATCGCGGCAGAGCCAGTATCGCCAGAGGTCGCGCCAACGATAGTGATGTGCTCGTCACCGCGGGCAAGGAACTCCTCGAACAACAGGCCAAGCAGTTGCAGCGCCACGTCCTTGAACGCCAGCGTCGGGCCGTGGAACAGTTCAAGCACCCACTGGGTTTCATCCAGCTGCTTCAGCGGGGTTACTGCCGCGTGGGCAAAGCGGCCATAGGCTTGCTCGCACAGTTCCAGCAGCCGTTCGGGTGTCAGACAATCGCCCACAAAGGGCAGCATGATGGTCTGCGCCAGCTTCGCATAGGGCAGCCCAGCCATTGCCGCGATTTCGTCGGCCGAGAACTGCGGCCATGTTTCGGGCACGTAAAGCCCCCCGTCCGAGGCAAGACCTGCGAGCGTAACGCCCTGAAAATCGAGCGAGGGTGCCTGCCCCCTGGTGCTGACATACTTCATGGGTTTGCGCAGGTAACGGCGATGGCCGTCTGTGGCAAGGTTTCTGGGCAATGCTCAGCGCTGCGCGCCGCCATCCCGCTCGCGCAGGCGCTTGCGCAAGGCAAGCGCGTAGATCACCAGCGCCACCCCGGCAAAGAAGAACCATTGCACGGCATAGGCCAGATGATTGTTGGGCACGTCGGCCGGGTCAGGCCGGGCACTGGCGGCAAAGCCGGCAACCGGCGGATCGGCAATCAGCCGCGCAACGCCATCAGTGTAGGGCGCAATCATTCCGGCCACCTTGCCGCCGGTCCAGTCCGGATGATCCGGGCCACGCGTCCATCCTGCCTGAACCCAGGCGGTCCGCCCGTCATCAAGCGCACATTGCACCAGGTGGACATAGCCCGTCTCGCCCGCCGCGTTGCGCCCCGCGATGGACTGCCATTCCCCGGCAGGCACGCGGCAATCAATTTCAGTGCGATGAAACAGTGCCTGCTCCACTGCCGCCCGGTGCTGCGCGGCATCTTCCGTCTTGCGGGCGGCAGGAAAGCGAACCGGCGCGCCATCCTCCATCGCCGCCGCATAGCGCGCGAGCAAAGCCTGCTTTTGGTCAAGCCGCTGCAACTGCCAGACGCCAAGCCCAAGCATCGTTGCAACCGCGCCGCTGACGAACAGCGTGGGAAACACCGGCAGACGCCGCATCAGAGCAACCCTTTCCTTTCCAGCCGCGCCAGCAGCACCGCTGCCTTGGCAAGACGCAGCGCACCGGTAATAACCAGCGGCACTGCCAAGCCCCAGAGTGCGATGAGCGCCCAGACGGGCAACTGCACCCATTCATCCAGCTTCAGGGCCGCAACCACCAGCAGTGCCGTCACCGGCAGAACCACCAGATACATTGCCCGCCCCCTCGGCTCGTGCTCTTCCAGCGCCAGCCCGCACGCCTTGCATGAGAGCGCAAGTGCGGCAGGCCCGGCCCATGCTCCCCTTGCCCCGCAGCGCGGGCACAAACCGAAAAGGGCAGTCGCGGCGATACCGGACTGCCCCTTCTGGTGATGGCTTTCGCCTTCAGGCATCAGTGAGTGGGATAGCCCCAGCTGCCCCAGACGTAGATGGCCACGAACAGGAACAGCCACACCACGTCAACGAAGTGCCAATACCATGCTGCCGCTTCAAAGCCGAAATGCTGACGCGGGGTGAAGTGCCCCTTGTAGGCGCGGATCAGGCAGACGATGAGGAAAATCGTGCCGACGATCACGTGGAAGCCGTGGAAGCCAGTGGCCATGTAGAAGGCCGAACCGAAGGTGTTCTGGCCGAACGCAAAGGGCGCACCGGCATATTCGTAAGCCTGAATGGCCGAGAACACGAGGCCGAGAATGATAGTGGCCCACAGCCCCTTCTTGAGGCCATCACGATCGCCATGGATAAGGGCGTGGTGCGCCCAGGTCAGCGTGGTGCCGGAGCACAGCAGGATCAGGGTGTTGAGCAAGGGAAGATCGAACGGGTCCATGACCGCCTCGATCGCCTTTGGCGGCCACTGACCGCCGACCACTTCGGCCAGCTGCGAAGGGAACAGCGAGAAATCGAAGAAAGCCCAGAACCAGCCGACGAAGAACATCACTTCCGAAGCGATGAACAGAATCATGCCATAACGCTGGTGAAGCTGGACCACCGGGGTGTGATCGCCCGCATGCGCTTCCTTCACGATCTTGCCGAACCACGAGAAGAATGTGACGATCACGCCCAGCAGGCCAAGAAGCATGACAGCCGTGCCGCCCGCCATCTTGTGCATGTAGAGCACGCCGCCGCTCGTCATGGTCAGCGCCGACATCGCGCCGACGAAAGGCCACACGTCGGGCGGCAGAATGTGGTAATCGTGGTTCTTAGCGCCGGCCATGATTGTCCATTTCCCCCAGTCTGATCTGGTCGTAATCGGTTGCCCGCGGCACGATACCCCGGACAGGTTTCCTTGGGCCTTTATCGCCGGGCTTGCGCCGGGTCCAGAGGCTTTTCGACGAGCTTTGCCGGCTTTGCATTCCTGCGCGCGGCAAGGCTTTCGTGGGTTTCGTTGAAGGTATAACTGAGCGTGATTTCCTCGATGTTCTTCGCTGCCGGATCATCGAGAATCGCCGGGTCCACATAGTAGATCACCGGCATCGGCACATCCTGCCCCGGCTGCAAGGTCTGCTCGGTGAAGCAGAAGCACTGGATCTTGTTGAAATACTTGCCCGCCTGCTCTGGCGAAACGTTGAAGATCGCGGTTCCCGTCACCGTCTGGCTGGCAAGGTTGCGGGCGTGATACCGGGCAATCTGCCGCTCCCCGATGCGCACTTCCTGCTTTACCTGCATCGGCTTGAAGTCCCACGGCATTTCGCGCGCAACGTTGGCGTCGAACCGCACGGTTATGACCTTGCCCGCCACTTTCACGCCCGCAGCCGTCTTCGCATCCGCCCGCTGCGTCGTGCCGCCGTATCCTGTCACCTGACAGAACAGTCGGTAAAGCGGAACCGAGGCATAGCCAAGGCCCAGCATCCCCAGCGCGCACGCGCCCGCTATCAGGCCCACCTTGCGATTGCGCCGCGTATCGGGAACCACCTGCGTTGCCATTTCAGTTCGCCCCGCCTGTCTGTGCCGCAATCTTCACGATGGAAATCGCAAAGAACAGGACAGCCAGCGCACCAAGGACAATGCCCAGCACTTTGTTCCGCCCGCGCTGGCGGGTGCGGTAAAGGTCGGACTGTTCCTTCGACAGGTGTTCCGGCGCGATCGGACCGGGATTCAGGGGATCATTCATCATTGCCAGCCTTGTACAGTGGCAAGCCGGTCCCCCGCCAGCATGCCGAAGAGCACGAAAAGATAGAGCACGGAATAGCCGAACAGCCGCTTTTCAGGCAGCATCCGGTCATCGGGCACGCTTTCGCGAAGGCCGACCTTGATCGAAAGCGCCACGAATATCAGCCCAAGCACGACCGCCGAAATCCCATAGACCCAGCCCGTTCCGCCAATCAGCCACGGCGCCAGCGTGACTGGCAGCAGCAGGATGGCGTAGATCAGGATCTGCCGCCGGGTCGATTTTTCGCCCGCGACAACCGGCATCATCGGAATGCCGACCTTGGCGTAATCGATCTGCACGAACAGCGCGAGCGCCCAGAAGTGCGGCGGTGTCCACATGAAGATGATGAGGAACAGCAACACGGGCATCAGCGTGATGTTACCCGTCACCGCAACCCATCCGATCAGCGGCGGAAAGGCACCTGCCCCGCCACCGATCACGATGTTCTGCGGCGTGCGCGGCTTGAGCCAGACGGTGTAGATCCACGCATAATAGAAGATCGAGAAGGCGAGGATTCCGGCCGCCAGCCAGTTGACCCCCAGCCCCATGACCATGACCGACGCACCCGACAGCGCAAAACCGAAATCGCGCGCAGAAGTCGGGTCCATCCGCCCGGAAGGAAGCGGGCGGGCGGCAGTGCGCTTCATGCCGGCATCTATATCGGCTTCCCACCACATGTTGAGCGCGGCCGCGCCCCCGGCGCCGACCGCGATGCACAGGATTGCGGTAAAGGCGATCACCGGATGGATTGTTCCCGGCGCTGCAAGCAGGCCGCACAGCCCGCTGAAGATGACAAGCGTCATCACCCGCGGTTTGGTCAACGCGAAGAAATCGCGCCAGTCTGCGGGAAGCGGCACACCTGCGGCAGGCGCGGAAGCAAGGCCAGTAGACGAGTCCATGATTGCCCTGCCCCTACACGGGCTTGAGGTTCAAGGGAAGCAAAACGGCACCACACAAAGGGTCAGGAAAACTGGGTTCAGGGGAGATGCGAATCTGGCAACAACTGCCTGGCTTGCAGTCATCAGCACCGGCCTTGGCTTGCCACCTGAACCTGGCAGATGAACACAAAAGGCCCCCGGATTTCTCCGGAGGCCCTTCGTTTCAACCTGCTGATCGATGCAGCGACTCAGTGCGCGTGAGCCTTGTCGTCGATCACCGGCAGGGTTTCGAACTGGTGGAACGGCGGCGGCGAGGACAGGGTCCATTCCAGCGTCGTTGCACCTTCACCCCAGTAGTTGGCTTCCGCCTTCTTGCCGGCAAGGAACGCGTAGAGGATGTTGATGAAGAACACCCCGATCGACGCGGCCATGATGACATAGCCGAACGAGGCGATCTCGTTCCAGTAGGTATACGCCACTGCGTAGTCCGGGTAGCGACGCGGCATGCCCTGAACACCCAGGAAGTGCATCGGGAAGAAGATCAGGTTCACGCCGACGAAGAAGATCCAGAACTGGAGATGGCTCAGGAACTCCGAGTGCATGCGGCCGCTCATCTTCGGGAACCAGTAATAGAACCCGGCAAAGAGCGACGTCACCGCACCGAGCGACAGCACGTAGTGGAAGTGCGCAACGACGTAGTAGGTGTCGTGCAGGTTGTCGTCCACGCCGCCGTTGGCCAGCACGACGCCGGTCACGCCGCCCACGGTGAACAGGAAGATGAACCCGATCGCCCAGACCATCGGCGACTTGAACTCAAGACTGCCGCCCCACATCGTGGCGATCCACGAGAAGATCTTGATGCCGGTGGGCACCGCGATCACCATGGTTGCGGCCGTGAAATACATCTTCGTGTTCACGTCGAGGCCAGTGGTGTACATGTGGTGCGCCCACACGATGAACCCGACAACGCCGATGGCGACCATGGCATAGGCCATGCCGAGGTAGCCGAACACCGGCTTCTTCGAGAAGGTCGAGATGATCTGGCTGATGATACCGAAGCCCGGCAGGATCATGATGTACACTTCGGGGTGGCCGAAGAACCAGAACAGGTGCTGGTAGAGAACCGGATCACCACCGCCGGCAGGATCAAAGAAGGTCGTGCCGAAGTTGCGGTCGGTCAGCAGCATGGTGATGGCGGCAGCGAGCACCGGCAGCGCCAGCAGGAGCAGGAACGCGGTCACGAGCACCGACCACACGAACAGCGGCATCTTGTGCAGGGTCATGCCCGGCGCGCGCATGTTGAAGATGGTGGTAATGAAGTTGATCGCACCGAGGATCGAGCCAGCGCCCGAAAGGTGCAGCGAGAAGATCGCGAAGTCCACGGCCGGACCGACCGAGCCCGACGTGGACAGCGGTGCATAGACCGTCCAGCCGGTGCCTGCGCCCTGACCCGTGCCGCCCGGCATGAAGGCCGAGATCATCAGCGACAGGAAGCCGACGAAGGTAAGCCAGAACGACACGTTGTTCATGCGCGGGAAGGCCATGTCGGGCGCGCCGATCATGATGGGCACGAACCAGTTGCCGAACCCGCCGATGATGGCGGGCATGACCATGAAGAACACCATGATGAGACCGTGCGCCGTAATCAGCACGTTCCACAGGTGAAGCTGCTGGTCGAAGCTGGGATTGGCGGTGCCCAGGATCTGGGCAAAATAGCCGAGATACTGGATGCCCGGCTGCGCCAGTTCGGCACGCATCATGCCCGACACCGCGCCGCCCACGATCCCTGCGAAAATCGCGAAGATCAGATAGAGCGTGCCGATGTCCTTGTGGTTGGTGGACATGAACCAGCGGGCAAAGAAGCCCGGCTTGTGATCATGATCGTGGTCGTGCGCATGATCGTGCGCATCGAAACCTTCGTTTGCGGGAATGGAAGCCATTTCGTTCAAACCTTGTCCATGAACGTCGCGTCAGGCGGCGGGTGCGGCCGGGGCAGCGGCGGCTTGCTCCGCACCGCCCACGGTTCCACCCGGCTGGGTCTTCACCCACGCCTCGAACTTGTCGCGCGGCAGCGCTTCGATGGCGATCGGCATGTAGCCATGACGAGCACCGCACAGTTCGGAGCACTGGCCGTAATAGACGCCGGGCTCCTTGATGAAGAGCATCTTCTCGTTGATCCGGCCAGGCACGGCATCAAGCTTGAACCACAGCGACGGAACCGCAAAGGCGTGGATCACGTCCGACCCGATGGTCTGGATGCGGATCGGTTCGCCAGCGGGCACGACCATGCGGTTGTCAACCGCAAGCTGGCCCGGCTCGCCGCGCTTCACCGCTTCTTCATCCGGCAGCATGTTCGAGATCACTTCGAAGCCGCCGTTGTCCGGATAGGTATAGCCCCAATACCACTGGTAGCCCGTGACCTTCACCGTCAGCGCACCCTTGGGCGCAGGCTCATACTGCTGGGCGAGCAGGCGGATCGAAGGCACCGCGATGACCACGAGGATCAACACCGGGATCAGCGTCCAGACCACTTCGATCAGGGTGTTGTGGCTGGTCTTCGAAGCGACCGGATTGGCGCGCTTGTTGAAGCGGGCCATGACGACGAGCAGCAGCACGAGCACGAAGATCGAGATCGCGACGATGATCGGCATCAGGATCACGTCATGCATCCACAGACCCTGTTCGCCCACGGGCGAATACTGGTCCTGGAAGGTCCAACCCTTGTCCACCGGCATCCCCTTGCCAGGGGTCGGCGCCATCGGGGTGTAGGAGCCGGCATCGGCTGCCGGGGCAGCGGGAGCCGCCGCATCGGCGGAAGCCGCCGCCGGAGCGGGCGCTGCCGGAGCGGGCGCTGCCGAATCGGCCGTCGTCGGCGCAGCCGCCTGCGCGACAGGCGCCGCCGGAGCGGCCGCAAGGCTCGAAGCCCCCATCGTCAACGTGCCGAAAGTCATCGCGCCAGCGACGCCAAGGGCCCGGATTACTTTACCCGCATTGCGGGCGGTATCGGCAAGACTCATCGTCAAAGTTTCCGCTTTTTCCCTGTTTGCGCGCTTGTTGCGCTGCATCAGGAAAGCACTTTCGCGCTTCCCCTAAGTCCCTCGATCGCACCGGCCTATACGCGTAGCCGCCACAAGCCTCAACCCGCCCTTTGGATATTTTTCCAGCGCGGACAGGCCGTCCCTTGGGGCAAAGGGAAACGCTTCGCAACGTGCCTGCGCCAAAAGGAGCACGTCTGCGCGAAAAGGGTTGCCCCATGCGCTGGCAGGGGCCATTTGCGGGCAGGTTGTCGATCCAGTCAGGCAGTTCCCATGCTCGAAGATGAAATCCTTGCCGAGTTCCGCGCCAGCCAGGCCCTGCTGGAGGGGCATTTCCTGCTGTCGTCGGGGCGGCACAGCGCCCACTACCTGCAATGCGCGCGCGTGTTGATGGACCCGATGCGCGCATCGCGGCTGGCGATGGCGACGGCGCAGAGGATCCCGCGCGATCTGCGCCAGCAGATCCAGAAGGTTGTCTCGCCAGCCATGGGGGGCGTCATCATCGGGCACGAAATGGGCCGCGCGCTGGGGGTGGAAGCCATGTTCGTCGAGCGCCCCACCGGCACCTTCGAGCTTCGCCGCGGCTTCACGCTCGCTCCGGGCGAAAAGGTGCTGATGGTTGAAGACGTGGTGACGACGGGTCTTTCCAGCCGCGAGGCGATCCGCGCGATTGAGGACGCAGGCGGGCAGGTGATTGCCGCAGCAGCACTTGTCGACCGGTCCGCAGGCAGCGTCGATCTTGGCGTGCCGTTCTTCCCGCTCGTTGCGCTGAACTTTCCCACTTACGCGGCCGATGAACTGCCGCCGGAACTGGCTGCAACTCCTGCCGTGAAGCCCGGCAGCCGGTCGAAGCCCTGATGAGCACCCTGAGTCCCGGACGCCTTCGCCTTGGCGTCAACATCGATCACGTTGCCACGATCCGCAACGCGCGCGGCGGCGACCACCCCGATCCGGTCCGCGCGGCCGAGATCGTGGCGGCGGTCGGCGGAGACGGCATCACGGCGCACCTGCGCGAGGATCGGCGCCATATCCGCGACGAAGACCTTGCCCGCATTCAGGCCGCGACAAGCCTGCCGCTCAACCTGGAGATGGCCGCAACCGAGGAAATGCTCGAAATCGCGCTGCGCCACAGGCCCCATGCGGCCTGCATCGTTCCGGAGCGGCGCGAGGAGCGCACCACCGAAGGCGGGCTCGATGCGGCGGGCCAGCACAATCGTCTTGCGCCCATCGTCGCGCGCCTGTCGGATGCAGGCATTCGCGTAAGCCTGTTCATCGCCCCGGAAGCACGCCAGATCGAGGCAGCGATGAAACTCGGCGCACCGGTGGTCGAACTGCATACGGGCGAATATGCCCATGCCGAAGGCGAGGCGCGCGCAGTGGAACTGAAGCGCCTTGCCGACATGGCCGCGCTTGCCGCGCGCAACGGCATAGAGCCGCATGCCGGGCACGGTCTCACCTACGAGAACGTGCAGCCCATCGCGGCCATTCCGCAGCTCGCCGAACTGAACATAGGGCACTATCTGATCGGAGAGGCGATCTTCGTGGGCCTTGATGCCGCCGTGCGCCGGATGCGCGAGCTGATGGATGCGGCGCGGTGAGAGCGGCTTGCTGAGAGCATCGGCATGATCCTCGCCATCGGCTCCGACCTGTGCAACATCGAACGCATCCGCAATTCGGTGGAACGGTTCGGGCAGCGCTTTCTCGACCGGGTGTTCACCGAAGTCGAACAGGCCAAGGCGGCGCGCCGCCCCCACACGATGGCCGGCACGCTGGCCAAACGCTTTGCCGCCAAGGAAGCCTTTTCGAAAGCCGTGGGAACGGGGTTCCGTTCGGGCGTGTTCATGAAGGACATCGGCGTGGTCAATGCCCGCTCCGGCGCGCCTGCACTGGCGCTCACGGGTGGCGCGGCAGCCCGCCTTGCCGCCATCACGCCTGAAGGTTACGAGGCCATCGTCCACCTCACGCTGACCGACGACCACCCCTGGGCACAGGCCTTCGTGGTGATCGAAGCCCGTCCGCTGGCGGGCGCGCTTGCGCACATTTCGCCTTTTGCCGCACCTCTTCCTGACGGAGCGCCGCCTGCTTGACCGACCCTGCGACCACCCCCGACGATCCGGCCGAATCCCTCAGCCCTGCCCCGCCGCCGCCCGGCACCGGTGTTGACTGGTGGGGGGAAATCCGCGGCCTTGCGCTCATGCTGCTGGCCGTTGTCACCTTTCACAGCCTGATTGCCAAGCCGTTCTATATCCCCTCGATCTCGATGATGCCCAACCTGCTGGTGGGCGATCGGCTGATCGTGTCCAAGTATCCCTATGGCTGGTCCTGGGTCTCGGCATCGTTCCACATACTGCCGCGTTCGGACCGCCGGGTGCTGCCACGGACCCCCGAATACGGCGATATCGTCATCGCGGTGCCGCCCGGCACAGACGAGGACTACATCAAGCGCGTGGTCGCCCTGCCCGGAGACCGCATTGCCGTGATCCACGGGCAGATCATCCTCAACGGCAGGCTGGTTCCCCAGCAGGCCGAACCGCCCGTGCAGATCCCGGCAGATCCCATGCTCTCATGCGATGGCAACCCTTGCTACATGATGTTCGAGCGCTATCGCACGCGCCTTGCCGATGGCCGCGAAGTCTATGAATTGCCCGCATTTCGCGAAACCCTGCCGAACGGCGCCAGCTATCTGGTGATCGATCATACCGATCAGCCGCTCGACAATTACCCCGAAACCGTGGTGCCCGCAGGCCACGTGTTTCTGATGGGCGACAACCGCGACCATTCCGCCGACAGCCGCGCGAGCATCGAGGAACGCGGGCTTGGCGGTCCGGTGCCGCTGGCCAATGTCGGCGGGCGGGCCGAATTCGTAACATTCTCGCTCAATGGCAGCGAAAGCTGGAACCCGCTGTCCTGGTGGACAGCCTTGCGCGAGGGTCGCAGCTGGACCAGATTGCGCCCGGAAATCCGCCGTCCGGCCCGGTTCGATACCGCGCAACAGGACCGGTGACGACGCCTTTCGCAAAGACCGCCTCAATCCGCATGACGGAAAACCGACCTCAGACGGAACACTGAAAATGGCCCGCAAGTTTCTTTACCTGATCGCCGTTCTGGCCGTGCTGGTGATCGCGGCGCTGTTCGTGCTGCGCATCTGGTCTGCCGAACTGACACGCTTCGCCTTCGTGCCGCGCACGGCCTATGCCCGCCTTGAGCCACTGGCGAAGGATGCCTACACCCACAAGGAAATGTGGTTTTCGCGTCCCGGCATGGGAGAAGGCGATCCCTCGCAATGGCGCCCGGCCAAGATTCCGGGCGATGAGGCGGCGAAGCAGGGCGCCGCGGCGGTCTTTTTCATTCACCCGACCAGCTATCTTGCCCGCGCTCACTGGAACGGCCCGCTGAACGATGCCGATTCCAACCGGCGCGCCAGCTATTTCCTGCGCGGCATGGCATCGGCCTTCAACGGCCAGGCGCAGGTCTGGGCACCGCGCTACCGGCAGGCGGCCTTCGGTGCCTTCCTGACCGACAAGGCCGAGGGACAGATGGCGCTTGATGCGGCCTATCTCGACGTGCGTCAGGCATTCGACACCTTCGTCCGCTCGATTCCGGCCGATCAGCCGATCGTGCTGGCAGGCCACAGTCAGGGGGCGCTGCACCTCATGCAGCTGATGAAGGAGCGCATCGCCGGAACCCCGCTTGCAGCGCGCGTGGCTGCCGCCTATCCGATCGGCTGGCCGATCTCGGTCGAACATGATCTTCCGGTCATGGGCCTTCCCGCCTGCGCCGGGCCAGACAAGGCGGGCTGCATCATGAACTGGTCCAGCTTTGCCGAACCGGCCGAACCCGAAATGGTCCTTGCCGCCTATCGCAGCCGTCCGGCGCTTGACGGGAAAGCCAAGGACACGCGCCCCGTGCTCTGCACCAATCCGCTTACAGGCGGGCTTGGCGGTGCGGCTCCTGCTTCGGCCAATCTGGGCACCCTCAAGCCCAGCGCCGAACTTGATGGCGGCGAGATGATCCCCGCTGCCGTGCCTGCGCGCTGCGATCCGGCAACCGGCCTGCTGCTCATCGGCGATCCGCCCGATCTTGGCCCCTATGTCCTGCCGGGCAACAATTACCATGTCTATGACGTGCCCCTGTTCTGGGCCAACCTGCGCGCGGATGTCGCACGCCGCGTTGCCGCCTGGCAGACCGCGCGCTCCGGCAGACAGTAGGCCGTGATGATTACGCAGTCTGCGCTGGAAATGCGTGATGCCCTGCCCGATGGCGGCGTGCTGCTCGGTCTGGATACCGGCACCAGGACCATCGGTGTTGCCTTGTGCGACCGGGACTGGCGCTTTGCCACTCCGGGCAAGACCATCCAGCGCGGCCGCTTTACCGACGACAAGGCAACGCTTGCCGCGCTGGTGGCCGAACGGCAGGTGCGCGGGCTGGTCATCGGACTGCCGCTCAACATGGACGGATCGGAAAGTCCGCGCTCTCAAGGCGCGCGCGCCATGGCCCGCAACCTTGCCGACCTTGGCCTGCCGATCCTGCTGTGGGATGAACGCTGGACCACGCAGGCCGCCGAACGCGCCATGATCGAGCAGGATTTCAGCCGCGCCAAGCGCGCCACCCGCATCGATTCCCATGCGGCCGCGCTGATCCTGCAAGGCGCGATCGACGCCTTGGCTGGAAGCGCATTCTGAATGAGCGCACTTTAACCGCGCGCTTGAACCGCTTGTAATCCCTGCGCTGCTGCGGCAGGGATGATCCATGAACAAGACCCCGGAAGCCATGGGCGGACGCCCGATCATCCCGCCGGACACGCCGTTCAACCCGGCCCTTTTCAATCACTCCATGCGCCAGTTCGGGCACACCGGGTTCATCGGCATGGAGTATCGCAGCCATGGCGAGAACTGGATCGAACTGGCCCTGCCCTGGCGCGAGGATCTGGTAGGTGATCCCGAAACCGGCGTATTGGCCTCAGGCCCGATCGTCTCGATGCTCGACAATGCCACATCGATGTCTGTCTGGGCGCTGCGCGGCCGCTTTCACCCGCAGGTCACGCTCGATCTCAGGGTGGATTATGTCCGCGCGGCAACGCCCGGCAAGACAGTGTTCGCCTGGGCGGAGTGCTACCGCCTGAAGCGTTCGATGGCGTTTGTGCGCGGGCTTGCCCACGATGGCGATATCGCCGATCCGGTGGCCCATGCGGCCGGCATCTTCATTCAGGTCGAACCTGAATCGTGGGCCGCCACAAAGGGAGATGCGGCATGACCGATCTTGCCGAAAGGCTGCCGCCCTATGCCCGCTCAATGGGAATGCGGATTGACGGAATGCTCGATGGTGCGCCGCTTCTGGCCATGAGCCGCACCGATCGCGCCACGGGGCGCCCCGGCTATCTCCACGGCGGGGCCATTGCGGGCCTTCTGGAAATCGCCGCGATCATGGCGCTTCATGCCGAGCTTGGCGATGAGGATGCGCGCGTGCGGATCAAGCCGGTCAACATCTCGGTGGAGTATCTGCGCGGCGGACTGACAGTGGAAACCTTCGCGCGGGGAGAGGTGATCCGCGCCGGTCGCCGTATCGCCAACGTCCGCGCGGAAGCCTGGCAATCGGACCGCACAAAGCCGCTGGCCAGTTGCTGGATGAACTTCCTCATCCAGCCCAAATCCTAGTCGTCCACCACCTTCAATAACTTGCGCTCAAGCGGCGAAAGCACGCCTGCCAGATCGTGCCCCCGCTTGAGAACCTGCCCCGCCTCGCCAAACAGCGCCCACATACCCTGCCGCGCCCGCAGCGACGGGCGTTTCTCGATGCGGGCGGTAGGCCGTTCGGCGGTGCGGCGAAACGCGGCAAATACCGCGGCATCCCTGCCGAAATCCATCGCGTAATCGCGCCAGAGGCCAGCGGCGACCATACGCCCGTAAAGATCGAGGATCTTCAGCAGTTCACCCCGGTCAAAGCCCACCTGCACGCCTGCGCGCGCATAGGGAAAGGGCACGACCGTGCCGGAAATCCCGGCATCTGGCCCGCTAACGCTCAGCGGCGTGTCCTCCTGCCGAGCGTGCCGGGTCCGGGCGCGGGAGCCTCGGTTTCAGTCTGCGCCGCGATCAGCGCTGCGACCTGCGCCTTGAGCGCGGCGATTTCGGTTTCGAGTTCATCGATCCGCGTTCCGCCATTCGGCTCGCACGGCTCCTTGCAGGGCGTGCCGTAGGGGATGAACTCCTTGAGCCACGTCTCCGCCGGAACCAGCGTGGAACGCGCCTTGAGGCCGATCATCGTCGCCCCTTCCGGCACATCATCGGTCACAACCGCATTGGCGCCGACACGCGCACGCGGCCCCACGGTGATCGGCCCCAGAATCTGCGCACCCGATCCGATAATCGTATTGTCGCAAAGCGTGGGATGGCGCTTGCCCGGCACGCCATTGGCCGGATTCGTCCCGCCCAGCGTCACGCACTGATAGATCGTCACGTTGTCGCCAATCTCGGCCGTCTCGCCGATCACGGTAAAGCCGTGGTCGATGAACAGGTGCCTGCCGATCTTCGCGCCAGGATGGATATCGATGGCGGTAACAAAGCGGGCAAAGTGATTGACCAGACGCGCCAGAAAAAACAGGCGCGCCTCGAACAGCCAGTGCGCGACACGGTGGAAACCCACCGCCCACAATCCCGGATAGAGAAGGATTTCCCAGCGCGACCGGGGCGCCGGATCGCGCGCCCTGATCGAGTCGAGATAGGCAATCAGGCCCTTGAACATGCCGTGGGTTCTCTCTCTTTCCGCCAATCAAAGCAAGCGCGGCTGGAACTGCCCCGATCGCTCCTCCAGCGCATCACGTACCAGCGATATGGTAACGGGCGCCTTACGCTCAAGAGAGAGCCGGTCAATAGTTTCAACCAGCAACTCGATTTCCGCATGGCTTCGCTCCACGCGGGGCAGCAGATAGGCAGTTACCGCATCGCCAAGGATCAGCCCGCGGCGCGTGGCATGTTCCGCAATCAACCCGGCCACCAGATCGTCGTCGGGCGCCCCGATCTCGATCAGCAGCGCCGATCCCAGCCGCGAGGCAAGGTCAGGCAAGGCGATCCGCCATTGTCCCGGCGCGCGGTTGCTGACAAGCAGGAGCGCGCGTCCCTCGGTCTGCGCCCGGTTCCAGCGATGGAACACTTCATCCTCTGGCAGGTCATCGGCGTTGTCGATCGCTTCGCCCGCGCCGCTCTCGGCAAACCAGCGCGCAAGCAGGCTCTTGCCCGAACGCGGTGGTCCGGCAAGCACCGCGGTGCGGAACGGCCAGCGGTCCGATGCCTGCAAGGCTTCGATCACGGGCACGAGACCTGGCCCCATGACGACCGTCTCGGCGCTGCGCGCCGTCACCAGCGGAAGAGCGATCTGCAAGGACATGGCTGCCGTTATGAACCAGAAACCGCCTGAGCGCGCCTATTTCCGGATCGAGAGCGCATCGGCGCCCGCTGTCACGCGCCAGCCCTGCGCCCGCAGTGCCGCCGCCAGAGATTCCAGATCGCCCGCATAGGTCACGCGCATGACCGATGTGCCGCCAATGGCGATCGATGTGGAAACGGCGCTCTTCACGCCGGCAATGCTGCGCATCCCGGCCATGCCCGCATCGACGGCGGCGGCATCGGCGGTGGCGAACTGGACGGTGAAGGTCCGCTCGGCCGCGGCGGCTGCCGTGCTTGCCGCAGCCGCAGGGCGGTTCTGCGCCGTATCCATGCCGGGCACAGCGGCCACCGGCCCTGCCTTGGCAAGGGTCTGCTCGATCAGGGCTGGATCGACCTGCATGGCCATGTTCAGCGTGGGATCGGGTTTCAGCAGCCCGTCGGCCAGCGCCTGTGCGTAGATCCGGTCGATCCGCGCGATGGCCTCTTCCAGCATCCTGGGCAGATCGGCTTCGCTTTTAGCGGTGAGGGTGAAACTTCCCAGATAGCGGTTGTCGGGACCGTAACGCGCGGCAAAGCGCCCCGTGACCGGCCCGCCGGGAAAACTGCGCTCCAGCCTTGCGATGGGCATGATGACGTCGGACGCACCGAACTCATCAAGGATCAACCGCCACCAGTTGCGACTGCGGCGGTCAAGCTGCCCCGCAGTCAGGAGCAGCGAATCCGATCCTGCACCGGCGGGCCGCACATAATCGATGGCGCTGTTGCCGGTGCGGAACTCGGCCCACGCCTTTTGCCAGGGCGTGCGCGTTTCGAACACCGTGGCGACGCCGCCCTGATAGAGCACCGGGATCACCAGCATCGGCGCCGAGCGCGCCCGAACCCCGGTCATGCCCAGCCGCTCGGCTGTGCGCGCCCGATCAAAGATCACTCCAAGCGTCGCGACATAGCGGCGCGGGCCGATCTGCTCGCGCTCCACCACAACCGCTGAAACCATCGAATCGATCGTGGCTTCATCAAGCGCGGGCGCGCTTCCACCACCACCGCTCTGCTCCCACAGCTTGACCCAGCCTTTGCGCTGTGCCTCGCGCCAGCCCTTGCTCCGGGCGTCCTCGGCATTGTCGCCGCTGACGTTGACCTCGATCCCGCGCACCTCGAAATCGCCATTGCTGGCAATCGGCGCGATACCGCGATCGCCCTCGATCTGCGCCAGCAGGGCCACACCGCCAAGACCGGCCAGCAGCGCCAGCCCGATGCCCAGCGCCTTGCGGTTCTTCGCGCTTTCGAAAGACAGGCGCAGTGCGGCCAAGGGAACTCCGAGAAAACAGACCAAATGCAGGAACAGGGAACTTTGCTGTTGGCAAGGCAGCCTTGCGCGTGTGCTTTTGCCCAAACGCAAGTGGAAATCCAAGCAAGAAAGCGCTACGCGCGCCAACCATGAGCGAACAGGATCAAAAGCCGCAAAGCTACAGCTACGCCCAGGCCGGGGTAAACATCGCCGCAGGCAATGCGCTGGTGAAGGCCATCGGCCCCCTTGCCAAGTCCACCGCGCGGCCGGGTGCCGATGCCGAACTGGGCGGTTTCGGCGGCTTCTTCGATCTCAAGGCAGCAGGTTACAAGGACCCGCTGCTGGTGGCAGGCAATGACGGTGTCGGCACCAAGGTCAAACTGGCGATCGATCATGACCGGCATGATCACATCGGCATCGATCTGGTTGCCATGTGCGTCAACGATCTGATCGTGCAGGGCGCAGAACCCCTGTTCTTCCTCGATTACTTTGCCACCGGCCGGCTCGACAACGGCGTGGCCGAGCGCGTCGTGGCAGGCATTGCCGAAGGCTGCCGCATGGCCGGCTGCGCGCTGATCGGCGGCGAAACCGCCGAAATGCCCGGCATGTATGCCGATGGCGATTACGACCTTGCCGGGTTCTGCGTGGGCGCGGTGGAACGCGGCGAACAGCTTACCGGGGATCGCGTGGCCCAAGGCAACGTGCTTCTGGGCCTTGCCTCTTCAGGCGTTCACTCCAATGGCTATTCGCTGGTCCGCCGCCTTGCCGCAGACAAGGGCTGGAAGCTGGAGCGGCCCGCCCTGTTCGACAACGAACGGCTGCTCATCGATTACCTGATCGAGCCGACCCGCATCTATGTAAAAAGCCTGCTGCCCTTCATCCGCGCGGGACGGATCAATGCTCTTGCCCACATCACCGGCGGCGGCCTGCTGGAAAACGTGCCGCGCGTCCTGCCGCAGGGCCTGCACGCGCGCATTGATGCCGATAGCTGGGAGCAAAGCCGCCTCATGGCGTTCCTCCAGGCGCAGGGCAATATCGAGCCCGAAGAAATGGCCCGCACCTTCAACTGCGGCATAGGCATGATCCTTGCCGTGGATGCCGACGGGGCCGATCAGCTTGCCGCCGATCTTGCCGCGGCTGGCGAAACCGTCTGGCGCGTGGGCGAGATCGTTCGCGGCGAAAAGGGCTGCACCGTTACCGGCAGCGCCGAAACATGGTCGGCACGCGCCGCATGGGAAGCCGTTCACCTTGGCTGAGCGGATTCCTGTCGCCGTCTTCATTTCGGGCAGCGGCACCAACATGGCGGCGCTGCTCTATGCCAGCCGCGCGGCAGACTGCCCCTACGAAATCGTGCTGGTGCTTTCCAATAACCCGGAAGCCTCCGGTCTGAAGCTTGCTGCGGCTGAAGGTGTTCCGACCTTCGTCCTGCCCCACAAGGGCATGACTCGCGCCGACCATGACGCGCGGATGGAAGCCGAAGTCATACGATCTGGCGCGCGCTACATCGCGCTTGCGGGCTACATGCGCATTCTCAGCCCCGCATTCGTGGCGCGCTGGGAAGGACGGATGCTCAACATCCACCCTTCGCTGCTTCCAAAATACAAGGGCCTGCACACGCATGAGCGGGCAATCGAGGCAGGCGATTCGCACGGCGGCTGCACTGTGCACCTCGTTACCGCCGAACTCGATGATGGGCCGATCCTTGGACAGACACCCGTGGCGATCATTCCGGGCGATACCGGCGAAAGCCTTGCCGCGCGCGTGCTGTTTGCCGAACACCAGCTCTATTCGCGCACCCTTGCCGTGTGGGTCTCGCGCGAGCGAAGCGCCGAATGGCTGCTGGAACAGGTGCGCCGCCTCGTCAGCGCCCTGCCGGAGGTGGAAGAGCGCGAGAGTCACGGCTCCCCCGGATGGCGCGTGGGCGGCAAGTATTTCGCCTATTTCAACGATCAGCGCCACGGCACGCCGCACATTGCACTGCTGGTGAAGACCAGCGGGCAGGACGAACTGGCAGCGCTGGTGGAGCAGGACAGCGATGTCTGGTTCCGTCCGGCCTATTACGGCGCCAGCGGCTGGGCGGGCCTCATCCTCAACCGCCCCGATGTCGACTGGGACCATGCCGCCGACTGGATTCGCCGCAGCTGGGCCGCGGTTGCGCCGCGCCGCCTTGCGGCAATGATGGATTTCTGACGCACCATGACGCTCACCACCATTCGCCGGGTTTACGCGCACACGGCCCTGCAATCGTTTGTAGAGGCTAGCGGAGGCCTGTTTGTCGTGGGCTTTCTGGTCAGGCAGGGCCTTTCGCCTGCTGCAGCGCTGGCGAGCTTCGCGCTCATCCTGCTCTCGCGCTTTGTGCTGCGCGCGGCAGTGATGCCGCTAGCGCGGGCGCAGGGCCTTCGCAACGTGGTGCTCATGGGCTTGGGCATCCGCGCGCTGAGCTTTCTGCTCCTGCCATTCGTGGGCGGGCTGGGGCCGGTGCTGGCGGCCTATGTTCTGGTCTCTGGGCTGGGCAGCGTGCTCTACTGGACCGGGTTTCATGCCTATGTCTCTGCCGCCGGCGACAACGCGGCGCTGGGGCGTCAGGTATCGATCCAGCAGGCCACCAATGCCGCCGTCGGCATCGTCGCGCCGGTCACGGGCGGATTCCTTCTGGGCTGGGCCGGACCTTTCGCGGGGTTTGCCGTCATCGCGCTGATACAGCTTCTGGCCGGCCTGCCCTTTCTTGGCGCGGCAAACCCGGCGATCGAGGCAGACACCACGGCCGATCCGGCCATGGTGCGCAGGGGGCGCCGCCTCTATTTCGCGGAAGGCTTGCAGACCGGCTGCGGAGTGGTGGTGTGGAACCTCGCGCTGTTCGTCACGCTGGGGCAAAGCTTCGAGCACTTCGGCGGCGCGCTTGCGCTGGCCGGACTTGGTGCGGCGGCCGGAAGCCTCATCATAGGCCGCCTGATCGATGGCGGGCGGGCACAACACTCGCTAGCCCTCGCCTATGGCCTTGGGGCCGCGGTGCTGATCGCAAAGGCCGTGGCATGGCAGGCTCCCCTGCCAGCGCTCATCGCCACGGCGCTGGGCGCGCTGGTCACGCCCATGCTGGCAACCGCCATGCTCTCGCCGCTCTATGCCATGGCGCAGCGTTCGCAATGCACCTTGCGCTTCAACATGGCGACCGAAGGTGGCTGGGATCTGGGTTGCTCAACTGCCGCGCTGGGTGCTGCGGCGGTTCTGGCGAGCGGTCTGGGCTACACCCTGCCGATCCTGACGGGTCTCGCCGCGCTGGGCACCATATGGTGGGGCCTTGCCGCATGGTATCGCCAGCCCCTTAAAGCCTGAATTCGAGACGGCCTGAGAGCTGGCCGGCTGGAATACTGCCGGCAACGGCAAGCCTTCAGATCTGGTCCGCATCAACCTGCGGTCGGCTTTCGCGCGTTGCGCGATAGCGCACCGAAGGATCTTTGGGATCGCCCGCGATCACCACGAAATCCTCGTGTACTTCCACCAGTTCGCCCAAAAAGGGCATGCCCTCGAACATGGGATTGCCGGTAATCCTGTAGCTGACCGTATCGCCAGCCTTGAAGGTTGCCGGATCGAAATTGAAGGTGAAGGGACAATCATCCCCGCCCATGCCCTGCATCGGCCAAATCTCCCGTATTCCGCCACCCTGAATGGCAAAGCCAAAATAGCAAAGGGGGCTGCCAGATTGAACCGGCAGCCCCGATGACTGGATCACATCGCCTGCGCGCCGATCAGAAATCGTAACCCAGCGTGATGCCATAGGTGCGCGGCGGCATAAGCGTGCCACCGATTGCGCGGCTGGTCGAAACCGCAAAGCTGCCCGCATAGACCAGTTCGTTGGTCAGGTTGCGAACCCACAGGTTGGCCGAGAACTTGCGGCTGGGATCGCGATACATGATGTTGGCATCAAGCTGGATGTAATCATCCTGCGCCATGCGGTCATCGTTGAACTCGGTGTGATACTGCTTCGACCGGAAGGCGAAGTTGGTGCCAAGGCGCACCGTGCCGCCATTGCTCACGTCGATGTCGTAAGTCGGGTTGAGGTTGAGGCTCCACTTGGGCGACATGCGCGTGCGGTTGCCCGAAAGATCCTTGACCAGTTGCGATTCCACCGCGCCCGGTGCGAACAGGCGCGCGTCAAGCGGGTCGGAAGCGGAAAAGCGCGTGAACTTCGAATCGAGGTAGCCCACCGAAGCGGAAACCGTGAACGCAGGGGTGGCCCGCCACAGCAGGTCAAGCTCGGCGCCATAGGCTTCGGAAACCGCCGCATTGGTCAGCGTGCTGGTGAAGAACGGCGGCGCCGGGATCGGACGGGTGAGCGAGAACTGTCCGTTCTTCAGCCGCTGGAAGAACACGGCAAGGTTCGCGCTGAGGCCACCCTGCGCATACTTGGCGCCCACTTCAAAGGCTTCGACCTTTTCAGGATCGACAAACGGCAACGGCTGCGTGGCCGAAAGACGGCGCGTGGAGCCGATCTCGGCAGTGCCGCTCTTGAAGCCGCGCGACCAGTTGCCATAGAGCATCAGGTCGGCATTCGGCCGGTATTCGATGCCCAGCGACGGCGCAAAGTCGTTCCAGCTCTTGGTGGCATCCCACTGTAGCGGATCAAGCACGAGCCGGTTGAGCGCGGGAGAGCCAAGGCCGGTATTGTTGCGCAGGCGGCGTTCTTCCCAGCTGTAGCGGGCGCCTGCCTTCACGGTGAACTGGTCCGAAAGCTCATAGGCAAGGTTGGCAAAACCGGCCCATGCCTTCACGTCGAGCCGTCCGTCGAACTGGATGCGCAGCGGATCGGTGTTGTTCAGTACATCAAGGCCGATATGGTTTTCGATCTCGATCTGCTCATCCAGATAGAACAGCCCGAACACGCCGTGGAACCGGTCGGTATCGACGTTGGCCTGAAGCTCCTGGCTGAACTGGTGCTGGAACACCGGCTGCCAGTGGTTGGCACTGCTGCGCAGGGCGTTGGTCTGGGCCAGCGGATAGCCCAGATAGGTCGACATGTCGAAATCGTGGAAGAAGATCGAATCGAAGCTGCGGTAGCTGGTCAGCGACTTGAGCGAGATCGCATCGGTAGCCTCGACCGTGACGATGCCGGTCAGCGCCCACTGCTTGCGATCGTTGATCGGGTCGAAGTTGGTGGCAAGGTTGCGTGGGTTGCTGGCGAAACGCGCCTGACTGCCATCGGCGTTGAGACGCTGGCCCAGCGCGCTCAGCCCGTCGTTGCTGGCGATGTTGTCGGTCAGCACGCCGGGGAACGACACTTCGCGGAACTTGATCGCCAGTGAACGGTCATCCTCGCGGTGATACTCGCCGGTCAGCAGGATGTTGACCTTGTCCGAAGGCAGCAGTTCGAGGTGAGCGCGCGCCGACCACTGGTTCATGTTGTCGATCTGGTTGCCGGTGAACTCGTTCACGCCGAACCCGTCGCGCTTGATGCGCTGGAACGCGAGACGCCCGCGCACACCCTCGGTGATCGGTCCGCTGATCGCGGCATCGGTCTGCACCAGGAAGGCATCCCCGCCAATGGTCTGGCGGACATAGCCATCGAAACGGTCCGTGGGCTTGGCGGTGATGAGGTTCACCGCGCCGCCCGTGGCGTTGCGGCCATAGAGCGTGCCCTGCGGCCCGCGCAGCACTTCGACGCGCTCAAGATCGAACATCGAACCAAGCTGGGCCTGGGCAAGGCTGACCACCACCCCGTCAACGTGAAGCGCCACCGAAGGATCGACGCCCGGCAGCGAGCTGGACAGGCCGATGCCGCGGATGAACAGCTTGGCGAAGTTGAAATCGTTGCCGAAGCTGATCGAAGGCACCAGCGTTTGCAGCGCCTCGATGGTGAAGGTGTTGTTGGCGGCAAGCTGATCGGCGCCCACCGCAGAAACAGACAGCGACACATCGGACAGGGACTGGGCGCGCTTCTGCGCGGTCACGATGATTTCGTTGCCGCCACTGTTATCGGCCGCTTCCTGTGCGAAGGCAGGCTGGGCCAGGGCGATGGCGGTGCCGGCGATGAGGCTGGTGCGCGCGAGCAGGCGCGGCAATGCGCGAAGTTTGGTCATCAGGTTTCCCTCCCAGAAAGAGCCGACGGATGCGGCCCTGCGCGTTCTCGTGCGGAACGCGCCCTGATTTAGCGTTGTATGCACAACATACAATTTCTGTTCTGAACTATCGCAATCAATTCAACAGAGCGTTGCACCTGAGCAACATTTCACTTTCGTTAGGGGCGTCAGGTTTGCGCATGAAAAAGGCCGGAGCATCACTGCCCCGGCCTTTTCTCGGCTCCGGAAAACCGCGGAGGGTCAGCCGACGATCTCTTCCGGCTTGAAGAAGAAAGCGATCTCGATGGCCGCATTCTCTTCCGAATCCGAACCATGCACGGTGTTCTCGCCGATCGACAGCGCCAGTTCCTTGCGGATCGTTCCGGGTGCCGCATCGGCGGGGTTGGTCGCGCCCATCACTTCGCGGTTGCGGGCAACGGCATCTTCACCTTCCAGCACCTGCACCACCACCGGTTCGCTCATCATGAACTCGACCAGTTCGCCAAAGAAGGGGCGCTCCTTGTGCACGGCGTAAAAGCCTTCTGCCTGTTCGCGGGTCATGCGGATGCGCTTCGAGGCCACGACGCGCAGACCGGCTTCTTCCAGCATCTTGGTGACAGCGCCGGTCAGGTTGCGGCGCGTGGCGTCGGGCTTGATGATCGAAAAGGTGCGGGTAACCGCCATGGGATGTTCCTTGCGATGTAGGGATTGCGATTGCGCGCGCCCCTAGCGGGCTTTGTGCCATGGCGCAAGTTCGGCCACTCCCCACGCTCGGCGCAGGCTCAAGGCCCTTCCTTCCACTTGCCCCCGTCCTGACGCCAGTAGCGCCGCTCCACGCCTTCGCGCTGGCCCAGCATCCGCCAGCAACCGCGCGCGTCATCGATCCGGGCGGGCGGGAACAGAAGGAACACGCGGTCGAACGTGCCTTCGCGCCAGACCCCGTCGGCCAGCGCCATGTAGCGGGCACCGTTGGCAGGATCGGCTTTTGCTGAAAGCAGGATCGGCTGGCGGTCCTCGTGTCCATCGCCTGCGCGCCCATGTGCAAGGAAGCTTTCGGCAATACGCGTCCACAGGGCCTCGCTCACCCGCTGCAACTGCCGGTCATCCTCGGAAACGACAAGCAGCCGCTCGCCCGCCGCCAGTGTGTTGCGCGCGATCAGCGGCAGGACGAGTTCGGCAGGATCGCGGGTAAGCTGATAGAAGTCGACGCGCATCAGCCTGCACCTTCGCGCCTGCCGCCCTTCACGCTGCGGCACCTGTCGGAACAGAACTTCACGTTGTCCCAGTCCCGTTCCCACTTCTTGCGCCACGTGAACGGCAGGCCGCAGGCGGCGCAGGTCTTCGTCGGAAGATCGGACTTGCGCCGCATTTTCGGCATGGAGGCGCCTTATGCCTCCAGCACGTCGCGGACATAGCGGTCCAGCAGGCGCACGCCATATCCGGTTGCGCCCTTGGCCCAGGTCTGTCCGGGCTTGTCGGCCCAGACCATGCCCGCAATGTCGAGATGCGCCCAGGCCACGTCCTTGTCGATGAAACGCTGAAGGAACTGGGCCGCGGTGATCGAGCCGCCATAGCGCGGCCCCACGTTCTTCATGTCCGCAATCGGGCTGTCGATCAGCTTGTCATAGGCCGGTCCCAGCGGGAATCGCCACAGCTTGTCGCCGCTGGCCTTGCCCGCCGCATCAAGGTGTCCGGCAAGGGCATCATCATTGCTGAACATGCCGCCGTATTCATGGCCCAGCGAGATGATCATCGCACCGGTCAAGGTAGCCAGATCAACGATGGTCGCGGGCGCATATTCCTTCTGCACCCAGGTCAGCGCATCGCACAACACGAGGCGGCCTTCGGCATCGGTATTGATGACTTCCACCGTCTGGCCCGACATCGATGTCACGACATCGCCGGGGCGCTGGGCATTGCCATCGGGCATGTTCTCGACAAGGCCGCACACGCCGATGACATCGGCCTTTGCCCTGCGCTTCGCCAGCGCCAGCATTGCGCCCGCAACGGCCGCCGCGCCGCCCATGTCCCACTTCATGTCTTCCATGCCCGCGGCTGGCTTGATCGAGATGCCGCCCGTATCGAAAGTCACGCCCTTGCCGACGAAGGCCGTGGGCTTTGCCGCCTCCGCGCCCTTCCAGCGCATGGCCAGCAGCTTCGGCTCGCGCACCGACCCTTGCGCCACGCCCAGCAGCGCGCCCATGCCAAGAGCGGTCATCTCCGCAAGGCCAAGCACGATCACCTCGACGCCGGTGCCTTCCAGCCGGGCCTTGCAGCGTTCCACGAAGCTTGCCGGATAGATCACGTTGGCCGGTTCGGTCACGAGTTCACGGGCAAACTCCACACCTGCTGCAAGTGCGGCGGCCTCCTCCCAGGCGGGTGCCGTGCCCTCCGGCGCCGCAATCGACACGATTTCCGCGAGGGACGGCTTCTGTTCCTCGGTCAGCTTCGTGCGATAGGCATCGTGGCGCCAGCCGCGCAGGCGTGCCCCGAAAAGCACGGCGGCCGCCTCTGTCCCGCTCAGCCCCGTCCCCGCGAAATCGATCGCCAGCGCGGTTTCGCCCGAAGTCTGGTAACGGGCGACGAGCGCGGCACCTGCCTTCTCCAGATTGGCCATGCGGTCATCGGCATCTGGCTTGCCGATCCCGGCCAGCGCAAGCCGCGTCAAGCCGCCGGAATTCTCGACAAATGCCTCGAAGACCTGCCCGGCCTTGCCACTGAAACGCGCTGCGACCGCGCCTTCGCGCACCACCGCATCAAGATTCGCCGGAAGCGCATCGAGCGCCACGAGGCGGGCGACCAGGCGAGGCTGCGGGGCATCACTGGTGCGAAAGACGACCTTCATCAAGAACTCCTGAGGGAAAACGTGCCACAGTTCGACGCAAGCGGGACCAACACCGCAAATGTGCAATTGCAGTTAGGATGCACTGGTGCGATAGGCAAGCGCATGCAACCCGCCCGGCGGCCGCAGCCGCAAGCCCCTTACCGTCGCTTGCGCGCCGCGCGCATGGCCACGCTGCTTGGCGTCGGCATTTCCGCCCTCGTCGCTCTTCCGTCACTGGCGCAGGATGCCCCCATGGCTGCGGCACCCGGCGACGAATCGGGCGTTGACGATGTCGTGCGCTTCGAGGCGGACAAGGTCCGCTATGACAGCAATGCCGAAATGGTCTTTGCCGAAGGCAATATTGTCCTGCGGCACGACAAGCAGACCGTGCGCGCCGATCTCCTTACGTGGAACCGTGAGAGCGGCCAGATCGTCGCAACCGGCAATGTGCGGTTCGTCGATGATGACGGCAACGTCGTCTATACCGACAAGGTTGAACTGACCGACGAGTTCAAGTCGGGCGCGATCGAGGATCTGCTGGTCGTGCTGCGCACTGGCGGCAGGCTGGCGGCAGAGCGCGGATCGCGCGATGCGCAAGGCAACATGACGCTGGAAAACGCGGTCTATTCGGGCTGCGCCATCGAGGACGACAAGGGCTGCGCCAAACGGCCGAGCTGGGAAGTGACGGCAGCGCGCGTCTATTTCGATGCCAAGGAAAAGCGCGTCAAATATCGCGGTGCCACGCTGCGCATGTTCGGCCTGCCGCTGCTGCCGCTGCCGGGCCTTGGCCATACATCGGACTTTCGCGCGGAAACCGGGCTGCTGATCCCCGATTTCCGGCTGGGTGCGGCCAATGGCGCGGAAGTCAGCCAGACCTGGTATTGGCGCATTGCCGACAACCGCGATCTGGCGCTGACCGGCACATTCTACACCGGGTCGCTGCCGATGCTTACGGCCAAGTATCGGCATCTGACCGATCTGGGCGCATTCCAGATCACGGGCTATGCCACCCGCAGTGCGCGCATTCCGCTGGGCGCGCCGATCAATACCGTGCCCACTGGCGAGCAGCGCTGGCGCGGCTATATCGAGGCCAACGGCAAGCTCCAGTTTTCCGAGCACTGGAGCATGACCGGCTATGGCCGGCTGGCCTCGGACCGCACCTTCCTGCGTCGCTATGACATCAGCCGCGACGACCGTCTGCGCTCATCGATCAACTTCGAGCGCATCGACGATGCCAGCTACCTCTCGATCGCGGGGTGGGCAACGCAGACAGCAAGGGTGAACGATCCGCAAGGGTTGGTGCCGCTGGCCTTGCCCGCCATCGACTATCGCCGCCGCCTGACCATCGACGGCCTTCCCGGCCGGTTCGAGCTTCAGGCCAACAGCCTTGCCATCCTGCGCACCGCCGGACAGGACAGCCAGCGCGCCTTTGCCCGCGCCCAGTGGGATCTGCGCACCATAACCGGCATGGGTCAGGAAGTGACGCTGACCGGTCTTGTGCGCGGCGATGTCTATCACAGCGACGAGAATGCGCTGACGACGACGGAAATCTACCGGGGCCTGCCCGGCTGGCAGACGCGCGGGATCGCCACCGCCGCAATTGACGTAAAGTGGCCCTTCACGGGCAGCGCGTTCGGCGGCACGCAGGTTCTGACGCCGCGTTTCCAGATCGTGGCAACGCCCGGTGTGCGCAACTTCGAGATTCCCAACGAGGATTCGCGCTCGGTCGATCTTGAGGACGTGAACCTTTTCGCGCTCAACCGCTTTCCGGGGTATGACCGGATCGAGGACGGTGTGCGCTTCACCTACGGGGTGGACTGGACCTTCCAGCGCCCTGGCCTGAAAATCATGTCCACCATCGGGCAGAGCTATCGCCTGTCCAGCCAGAACGCCATCCTTCCCGATGGCACGGGCCTGACCAACCGGGCCTCGGACATCGTCGGGCGCACCACGGTGCGGTTTGCCGATATCGTCAAGTTCACCCATCGCTTCCGGCTAGACAAGGACAGCTTCGCCCTGCGGCGGCACGAGTTCGACGTGACCGTCGGCAACCACCGGCGCTATCTTGAGGCTGGCTACCTCAAGCTCAACCGCAACATCGCAAACGGCTTCGAGGATCTTCAGGACCGCGAGGAGCTGCGCTTTGCCGTGCGCACGCCGATCACCCGCACGCTCTCGGCCTTCGGCTCGACCATCATCAACCTCACCAACCGCGAGGATGACCCGACGATGATGTCCGATGGCTACCAGATGCTGCGCCACCGGCTGGGCATTGCGTGGACGGACGATTGCCTCGATCTTTCGTTCACCTGGCGGCGCGATTACGTGAATATCGGCGACGCGGTGCGCGGCAACTCGTTCCAGATCTCGCTCTCGCTCAAGAACCTCGGCGTGAAGTGACGCTTGGTCTCTTGCCCTTTTGTTTCCCATGCGCCACTCAGCTTGGGTTAAGCCGCCTCTGCCCACAGAGCCGGGTGGCCTGCTGAAACCGCAGGCGTGCCAGTTCGACAGGACCGATATTCAAGCATGATGTCCAAGCTGACCTTCTCCCGAAAGACCCTGATGCGCTCGCTCGGCAATTGCTCGATGGCGGTTGCCATGGCTGCCATGTGCGCCTCGCCCGTGCTGGCACAGGGCGCCAATGGGCAGCTCAACATTCCCGAAAACCCGGTGATGTTCGGCAAGAACGACCCCAACGTGCGCCGCGCGACGGCCATCATCAACGGAGAAATCGTCACCGGAACCGATGTGGAGCAGCGGCTCGCCCTGATCGTTTCGGCCAATTCCGGCAAGATCGACGATGAAGAGAAGGAGCGCCTGCGAATGCAGGTGCTGCGCAATCTCATCGACGAGACGCTGCAGATTCAGGAAGCCAAGGCATCCGATGTGCCCGCCAGCGACGAACAGGTCGAGGCAACCTATGAGCGTGTCGCCACGCAGAACTTCGGACAATCCCCCGAAGCGCTGGAAAAGTATCTTGATCGCATCGGATCGTCCGCCGCATCGCTCAAGCGCCAGATCCGCGGCGAACTGGCATGGCAGAACCTTTTGCGCCGTAACGTGCAGCCCTTCGTGAACGTGTCGGAAAGCGAAGTGCAGGAGGTGATGCAGCGCCTTCAGGCATCAAAAGGCACCGAAGAATACCGCATCGGTGAAATCTTCCTTTCCGCTACCGACATCAACAAGCCGCAGGTCTATGCCAACGCGCAGAAGATCGTCGAACAGTTGCAGGAAGGCGGAAGTTTTGTCGCCTATGCCCGCCAGTATTCCGAAGCCTCGACGGCCGCCGTGGGCGGTGATCTCGGCTGGATCAGGTTGGGCCAGCTTCCACCCGAACTGGCGGCTACTGCCGGGACGATGGGCCCCGGCCAGCTTGCTGGCCCGATCGAGATTCGCGGCGGCTTTTCGATCATCTACCTCATCGACAAGCGTCAGGTTCTGACCGCCGATCCGCGCGATGCAATGCTGAGCCTCAAGCAGATCTCGATCGAGTTCGCCAAGGGCACCACCCCGGCACAGGCCACCGCCAAGGCAGCCGAATTCGCCAGCACCGTGAAGGCGATCAAAGGCTGCGGCGATGCCGATGCACAAGCCGCGAAGATCGGCGCCACCGTCGTGGCGAACGACCAGATCCGCGCGCGCGATCTGCCCGGCGCGCTTCAGGAAGTGCTTCTTGCCCTGCCCGTCGGCCAGACCACGCCGCCCTTCGGCTCGATCGAGGAAGGCGTTCGGGTGCTCATGCTGTGCGGACGCGACGACCCGCAGGTCGCGAGCGGCCCCAGCTTCGACGAAATGATGGCCCAGATCGAGGACGACCGGGTCAACAAGCGCGCACAGACCTACCTGCGCGATCTGCGGCGCGATGCGGTGATCGAATACAACTGACCAGTCTGGCAGGGAGAGCAAGACGATGTCGGCAGAATACGTGCCGCCAAAGGTGTGGACGTGGGACAAGGCAAACGGGGGCCAGTTCGCCAGCATCAATCGTCCCGTCTCCGGCGCGCTGACCGACCGCGACCTGCCGGTTGGCAAGCACCCCTTCCAGCTCTATTCGCTCGGCACTCCCAACGGCCAGAAGGCAACGATCCTGCTGGAGGAACTGCTTGAGCTGGGACAGACCGGGGCCGAATACGATGCCTGGCTCATCCGCATTGCCGAAGGCGATCAGTTCACCTCAGGCTTTGTGGGCATCAACCCCAATTCCAAGATTCCTGCACTGGTGGACAGATCAGGCCCGGAACCGGTGCGCGTGTTCGAATCGGGCGCCATCCTGATGCATCTGGCCGAGAAGTTCGGCACCTTCCTTCCCGCCTCCGGGCCGGAACGGGCCGAATGCCTGTCATGGCTGTTCTGGCAGGTCGGATCGGCGCCGTTCATCGGCGGCGGCTTCGGGCACTTCTATCACTACGCGCCGATCAGGATCGAATATGCGATCGACCGCTACGCGATGGAGACCAAGCGCCTGTTCGATGTGGCGGACAAGCGCCTTGCCGAAAGCCGCTTCCTTGCAGGAGACGACTATACCATTGCCGACATTGCGGCCTTTCCGTGGCTCGCGAACCTTTATTTCGGCAGCGCCTATGGTGATGCAGCCACGTTTCTTTCGCTGCAAGAATACAGCCAAGTAGGGCGCTGGGTGAACGAGATTGCCGCCCGCCCGGCGGTGCAGCGCGGCCGCCTCGTCAATGCCGCCAAGGGCATTGCCGAACGCCATGATGCGGGCGATTTCGCCGCGGCGGGGCTTGACGGTCGCGACTGACAAGGGATTGCCAAAGCCGCCCGAAAGTTCGGCACGAACCTCTGCATATCCCCCTTTCATTACCCGCCGCGCACGCTATAAGCGCGCCCTCTGTTGGGGCGTCGCCAAGCGGTAAGGCACCGGTTTTTGGTACCGGCATTCGCAGGTTCGAATCCTGCCGCCCCAGCCAGGCCCCTCTGCGAACAATTTGGCAAAACATGCCTTGGCAGGAAAGTCATTGCACCGCAGATGGCCTCTCCACGCTTTGTGATGGCGCTTGATCCCGCTTGCCCATCACGAAGGCGGCCGATGCAAGCCACATCCCGATAAGCCCGCCTTCTTCAAGCAGGCCATCTGATGCCGACGCGCCGGGAGGCCCGGATGCGTCGTGCTTCAGGCACCTTGTCCCAAGGTATAATTGGCGCGCGCACGCCGTGGGCGCACACTGCCTTCCAGATCTCAACGACAATCCGTTTTTCTGGAGGAACGAGGATGTTGCAGCAGGCCCTCAGCAAGTTCGCAGGCGCGTCGCTGATCCGCGACAGGTTCGACAATTTCATCGGCGGCAAATGGGTCGCCCCGGTGCGCGGCGCCTATTTCGACAACGTATCGCCCGTGACCGGGCAGGTCGTGTGCCAGGTGGCGCGCGGCACGGCGGAGGACATCGAACTGGCGCTTGATGCCGCCCACGCTGCCAAGGATGCGTGGGGACGCACCTCTTCCACCGAACGTTCGAACATCCTCCTGCGCATTGCCGACCGGATGGAGGCGAATCTCGATCTGCTGGCCATGGTCGAGACGATCGACAACGG
This sequence comes from Novosphingobium meiothermophilum, assembly GCF_003171715.1. Taxonomy (GTDB): domain Bacteria; phylum Pseudomonadota; class Alphaproteobacteria; order Sphingomonadales; family Sphingomonadaceae; genus Novosphingobium; species Novosphingobium meiothermophilum. The sequence continues at coordinate 91,349 of NZ_QGHL01000004.1, forward strand.
CAAGCCGATCCGCGAGACGACCGCGGCGGACATTCCGCTGGCGATCGACCATTTCCGCTATTTTGCGGCCTGCGTGCGTGCGCAGGAAGGCTCCATCGCGGAAATCGATCACGATACCGTTGCCTATCACTTCCACGAACCGCTGGGCGTCGTCGGCCAGATCATCCCGTGGAACTTCCCGATTCTGATGGCAGCCTGGAAGCTGGCTCCGGCGCTCGCCGCAGGCAACTGCGTCGTGCTCAAGCCTGCCGAACAGACCCCGATGTCGATCCTAGTTCTGGCCGAGCTGATTGCCGATCTCCTGCCGGAAGGCGTGCTCAACGTCGTCAACGGCTTCGGTCTTGAGGCAGGCAAGCCGCTGGCCACCAGCAAGCGGATCGCCAAGATCGCGTTCACCGGCGAAACCTCGACCGGCCGCCTCATCATGCAGTATGCTTCGGAGAACCTGATCCCGTGCACGCTCGAACTGGGCGGGAAAAGCCCGAACATCTTCTTTGCCGACGTGATGGCCGAGGAAGATGACTTCCTCGACAAGGCGCTGGAAGGCTTCACCATGTTCGCGCTCAATCAGGGCGAGGTCTGCACCTGCCCCAGCCGAGCGCTGGTGCATGAATCGATCTATGACCGCTTCATCGAAAAGGCAGTGGCGCGCGTCGAGGCGATCAAGCTGGGCAGCCCGCTCGATCCGGCAACGATGATCGGTGCCCAGGCATCTTCCGAACAGATGGAGAAGATCCTTGGCTATATCCAGATTGGCCGCGACGAAGGCGCCAAGGTTCTGACCGGCGGCGGCCGCGCGGCGCACAACGGCGATCTGGCGCAGGGCTATTACGTGCAGCCCACCGTGCTTGAAGGGCACAACAAGATGCGCGTGTTTCAGGAGGAAATCTTCGGCCCGGTGCTTGCGGTCACGAAGTTCTCAACCGACGAGGAAGCGCTCGCCATCGCCAACGACACGCTTTACGGCCTCGGTGCGGGCGTATGGACGCGCGATGGAACCCGCGCCTATCGCATCGGCCGCGGCATTCAGGCCGGCCGCGTCTGGACCAACTGCTACCATGCCTATCCCGCCCACGCGGCGTTCGGCGGCTACAAGCAGTCGGGCATCGGGCGTGAAACCCACAAGATGATGCTTGACCATTATCAGCAGACCAAGAATCTGCTGGTCAGCTACAGCCCGAAGAAGCTCGGCTTCTTCTGAACCCATCCCTTTGCAAAAAGGGCGCGGCGCGGTGCGGAGGGAAGGCTCCGCAGCCGCGCCGCAGGCAGTGAAAGAAGCGCAAGGATTGCGCCGCGCATCGTGGAGAGAGCCATGCCTGAGGTAGCCGTCAACGTCATCTATCATGCCCCCGCCGATCCGGCGGCGTTCGAAGCCTATTACGACAGCATCCACATGCCCATCGCGGCGCGCATTCCCGGCGTTGAAAGGATCGTGCTGCTGAAGGGTCTGCCCGGACCGGATGGCAGCCCTGCGCCCTACTACCGCATGGCCCAGCTCTTCTTCGCTGATGCCGCCGCCATGGCCGAGGCCATGGCCAGCCCTGAGGCGCAGGCCGCAACAGCCGATATCGCCAACTTCGCCACGGGCGGCGCCAGTGTGCTGGTGGCCGAGGTTGTCTGATCTTGCCGGCACCTTGTGGTGTCGGCCCCGCTTCGTGCTTGGCGCAATGGCCAGCGGGGCATAGGATGCAAGGCCAAGCTCGCATGTCCGCATAAGGACAGCGGCACAGCAGAAGCGGGCCGGAAGGCAGGCCCGTCGCTAGGGGATGGTCGGCCATGGCAGCGAAAGGCGCTCTGGAAAGGGCAGAAGCGGCAGACGGATGCGGTGCGTTCGCGCAGGCGCAATCGGGCGTTGTTGCGTGCACATCACATGCCGATAATCCGGCTGCGGCAGTTGCCGAACTGGCTGAACAGCTTGAGGCTCAGCTTGGAGAGCGACAGCTGGCAGGCGCGCTCTTGTTCTGCTCCAACACCTATCCGCGCGATGCGCTGGAAACCGCGCTCCTCCACCGCCTGCCGGACGTGCCGCTGTTCGGCTGCACCAGCGCGGGCGAACTTACCGAGCGTGGTTATGATACCCGCAGCGTGGTGCTGATCGGCTTTCCGCAAGGCCCCTTTTCGATGGCTTCGGTGCGGTTCGACGATCTCGACCGGTTCGACCCCGCTTCCGCACAGGCCGCCATCCGCCAGCTGGTCGCGCAGGAGCGGCGTGGACGGGTTGCCGCGGCCCCTGCGGACCGGGCTTCGCATCAGGTGGCCCTGTTCTTCGTCGACGGGCTTTCCCACCGCGAAGAATTGCTGACCATGACCGCGCAGCACGCGCTGGGCGACATCCAGCTTATCGGTGGGTCAAGTGGCGACGGTCTTTCCTTCCGCGATACCGCGATCCTTCACGAAGGGCGCTTCCATGCCGATGCCGCCGTGGTCGTGCTGCTGACCAGCGAGCGGCCGCTGCATGTGTTCTGCAAGAGCTTCTACCGCCCCGGCCCCGCCAAGATGGTGATAACCGAAGCCGATGCCCAGGCGCGTATCGTTCACGAGATCAACGCCGCACCGGCAGCAGAAGAATACCGCAGGCTTGCCGGAAGCCCGCTTGCGACACTCGATGCGCAGTTCTTCGCCGCCTATCCGCCAATCGTGCGCACGGGAGGACAATGCCATGTCCGTTCGATCCAGACCGCCAATGACGACGGCTCGCTGACCTTCTACTGCGCCATCGATACCGGCGTGGTCCTGTCCATCGGCGAACCCGTGGACCGCGTGGCCGCGCTTGATGATCTGTTTGCCGAAATCGGCGCGAGCGTGGGCGAGATCGATCATGTCATCGGCTTCGACTGCGTGCTCAACCGGCTCGACGCCGAGGACCGCCAGCAGGCCGGGGCCGTATCGCGCCGCTATGTTGCCAACCGGGTCTTCGGTTTCAACACCTATGGCGAGCAGTTCCGCGCCGCTCATATGAACCAGACCTTCACTGGGCTGGCGATCGGACGATGAGCGCGAACCTTTCCGCCCTCCTGCCTTCAGGCGGCATTCTCCCGCCCGCTCCGGTCGAGGGCGAAAGCGAGATTGCCCGCCTTCAGGCGCGCATCCGCCAGCTTGAGAAGATCAATGCCGCGCTGATGGACCGGGTGGAACGTTCGGTCGACATGGAAGGCGGCGCCTTCTCAATGTTCGAGACGGCCATTGCGCTCGAAACGGTGGTGCGTGACCGCACGATCGCACTTGAAACCACGATGGCCGAACTCAACCGCGTGATTGCCGAACTGGCAGCGGCAAACGAGGACGCAACCGCCGCGCGCGTGATGTTGCGCGATGCGATCGAATCGCTGGATGACGGCTTCGCGCTGTTCGACGCGGAAGACCGCATGGTCCTGTGCAACCGGGCTTTCCTGCGCATTTTCCCGGAGTTTGCCGATATCGCCGGAAGCGCGCCGGAGTTCAGCGAACTGGCGAGCCGCCTTGCGCAGACCGGGGCCATGGCCGGATCGCAAAGCGCGCCCGAACGCTGGCTTGCCGAACGGGTGGAGCGGCATCGCCGCGCCGAGGGCGCGCATGTTCAGGCACTCAGCGACGGGCGCTGGATCCAGATAAACGAAATCCGCACCAGCGATGGCGGGATCGTGGGCATCTATACCGATATCACCTCGGTCAAGGCCGAGGATGCCCGCCAGCGCGCGCTTGAACTGGCCGAACGCAACCTGGCGCTTCAGGCCACGCTCGATACGCTCTCCGAAGGCGTCTGCCTGTTCGATGCGCAGCGCCGCATTCAGGCATGGAACGAGGGGCTGTTGCGGGTTCTTGGCCTTTCGGGAAGCAGCGCGGAGCTGCTCCGCCATGTCGACAGCCACGCCGCACTGATCGAATGGTGCACCTGGAAGCTGGGGCTGGAATGCCCCGATGCCCTGACGTGGCGCGAAGGCACGACAGCGCAGCTTTCCGCCGACTGCCTCATGGCTGGGCGCAACTTCGTGATCCGTTCGGTTCCGCTGAACAATGGCGGGATGGTTTTCACCTTCGATGACGTGACCGACCATGTGCGCCTGCAACGGTCGCTGACCGAAACGGCAGAACTGCTGGAACGGCGCGTGCAGGAGCGCACCGCCGAACTGGTCGAGGTCAACCGGCAGCTCGTCGAAGCCAAGAACGAGGCCGAAACCGCCAATCGTTCCAAGACGAGCTTCCTTGCTGCGGCCAGCCACGATCTGCTCCAGCCGCTCAATGCCGCGCGCCTGTTCGTTTCCGCGATGGACGGTCTTGCCCTGCCCGAACGCCCGCGCGCGCTGGTGCAGCAGGCCAGCACGGCGCTCGATTCGGTCGAGGATCTGCTTGAAGCCCTGTTTGAAATCTCGCGGCTTGATGCAGGTGCGATCCAGCCCGAAGTGAGCGACCATGCCCTTGGCACAATCCTCAATGCGCTGCGGGTGGAGTTCGCCCCGCTCGCCGCAGCCGGTGGGCTGGCGTTCGATGTGCCCGAAACCGGCCTGTGGGTGCGTTCCGACGCGCGCCTGCTGCGCCGTGTTCTCCAGAACTTCGTGTCGAACGCCATCCGCTATACCGAGGCAGGCAGCGTGAGGGTGGAAGTTTCGGAAGAGGCTGGCGCCGGTGGCCTTGGCGCAATGGTGCGCGTGACCGTGCGCGATACCGGCCCCGGCATTGCCGAGGCCGACCGCGAGGAGATCTTCGCCGAGTTCCGCCGCGTGGGCAAGACGCAGAAGATTCCCGGCAAGGGGCTGGGACTTGCCATCGTGCGGCGCGTGTCCAGCATGCTGGGCCATGCCATCGAACTGGATACGGCACCGGGCGCGGGTGCGGCCTTCTCGATCGTGCTGCCAAGGGTGGCGCCTGTCATGCTGCCACCGGCACAGGCGCCGGTGGCCGCCGCCGCGGGCCGCATGGGTGGCATGGTGCTGGTGATCGACAACGATCCCGCCATCCTTGCAGGCATGGAGGCCCTGCTGGAAAACTGGGGTCTTGAAGTCGTGGTTGCGCGCGGCCCGGCCGATCCGGCAGCCCGTGCGGCACTGGCCCAAGGCCCGGCGCTGCTGATCGTGGACTATCATCTGGATGACGGGCTGACGGGCGAGGAAGCGCTGGCCGATCTGCGCGCACGTGGCGCGGTGCAGCTTGGCGGTCGTGTCATTCCCGCCGTGTTCATCACCGCTGATCGCAGCGAGGAGACCAAGGCCCGCCTTGCCGCGCAATCGCTGCCGCTGCTGAACAAGCCGGTCAAGCCTGCCCAGCTTCGCGCTCTGCTGCGTCAACTCGACGTGCTGTGAACGCGCGGGCCGCGCGGGGTGCAGACTATCCCCTGAAGCCCACCTTGCCTGCCATGATGACGGCCTGCGTGCGCGAGAACACGTTCATCTTCTGGAGAATGGCCGATACGTGCGCCTTGATCGTGGTCATCGAAACGTCCAGTTCATAGGCGATCTGCTTGTTGAGGCGGCCTGCAACCAGATGGCCCAGCACCACCCGCTGTTGCGGCGTCAGGCTTTCGATACGGCTGCGAATGAGGTCTTCCTCGGCCGCGGCGGAATCATCGCCTTCAAGTTCGGGCATGTAGATTTCGCCCGAAAGCACTTGCCCCAGTGCCTCGACGATTGCCGCCCGCTTGAGGCTTTTGGGCACAAAGCCCGCCGCACCTGCCGCCAGAGCATCGCGCACCACCTTGCGGTCGGTCACGCCCGAAACCATCACCACCGGGGTTGCTGGAAAGGCATCGCGCAGGGCTTCAAGCCCGGAAAGATGCGCCACATCGGGGATGTTGAGATCCAGCAGCACAAGATCGACGTCGCCTGCTTCGGCCAGCACGGCCAGTGCCGATTCAAGGCTGTCGGCCTCAAGAATGGTGCAATCGGGAAAGGTATCGTCGAAGATCGAACGCAGGCCATCGCGCACCAGCGAATGATCGTCGACGATCAGGACGCGTTCGGGAACGATGCTTTGCGGCATGAGGCTCCTCGCGGTCTGTCCGCCGTCCGGTGCGGTCAGTCCGGCCGGATGCGGCGCGGTGGCGGTCTTCATAGTTATCCTAACCGGGGAGGTCGAGGAGCGCCATACCCCCGCTCAGGGGCATGGCGCATCCGGCGGGTTGTTACTGCCGTGGCAGCTTGAACACCCAGAGCATTCCGCCCTGACTGATTTCCTTGAAGGTCTTGGCCACTTCGCCGCCCCAGAGCGGCACCGCGCCGCCCCAGCCCGACATCACGGCCACATACTGTTCGCCGTCCTGTTCCCATGTGACCGGCGATCCGACCACGCCCGATCCGGTCTGGAACTGCCACAGTTCCTCGCCGGTCTTGGCATTGAATGCCTTGAGATAGCCTTCGGGCGTGCCGGTGAAGACCAGATTGCCGCGCGTGGCAAGAACCCCACCCCACAGCGGCGCCTTGTTCCGGTATTCCCACACGATCTTGCCCGTGGCCGGGTCCATCGCGCGCAGTGCGCCGATATGGTCTTCGGCGATCGGCTTGATGGTGAAGCCCGCCCCCAGATAGGCAGCGCCCTTCTTGTAGGCGATGGGTTCGTTCCAGATGTCCATGCCCCAGTCGTTCGAAGGCACATAGAAAAGGCCAGTGTCCTGCGAATAGGCCATCGGCATCCAGTTCTTGCCGCCAAGGAACGACGGCGATGCAAAGACCGACTTGCCCTTGCCATCGGCGGTGGGAGCGCCAGGGCGGTTTTCGGGCACATAGTTCGGGCGGCCCGTCTTCAGATCGATGCCATTGGCCCAGGTGGTCTGCATCACGAACTTGTGAGCACCCACGAGCTTGCCGTTGGTGCGGTCAAGCACATAGAAATAGCCGTTGCGGTCAGCCTTGGCGCCCAGCTTCATGGGCTTGTCCTTGCCATTGACCTTGATCGTGGCGTCAAAGGGGATGAACTCGTTCACCCCGTCAAAGTCCCAGCCATCATGCGGGGTGGTCTGGTAGTGCCACTTGATGACGCCCGTATCGGCATCGATCGCAAGGGTCGAAGCGGAATAGAGGTTGTCGCCGGGGCGCAGGTGGCTGTTCCACGGTCCCGGATTGCCGGTGCCGAAATAGACAAGGTTGGTGCCCGGATCATAGGTGCCGCCAAGCCACGTGGCGCCGCCGCCGGTCTTCCACAGATCGCCGGTCCAGCTCGCATTGAGCTTGCCGGTCATGCCGTTAGGCTGGCCGTTGAGCGTGCCGATATGGCCTTCGATCACCGGGCGTTCCCAGATCAGTTCGCCGGTTTCGACATTGCGCGCCTGCACGGCGCCCACAATGCCGAACTCGCCGCCGGAATTGCCGGTTATGACCATGTCCTTGACGATGAGCGGCGCGGCAGTAGCCGAATAGCCTGCCTGATAGTCGCCGGTCTTCTTGTTCCAGATCACCTTGCCGGTGTGCCGGTCAAGCGCGACAAGCCGCGCGTCGAGCGTCGCGAAGATCACCTTGTCGCCGTGGATCGCCGCGCCGCGGTTGACCACGTCGCAGCAGGGCATGATGCCGTCGGGCAGGCGGGCGTTGTATTCCCACTTCTTCTCGCCCGTGCGCGCATCGAACGCAAAGAGACGCGAATACGACCCGGTGACATAGATCGTGCCGTCATAGACCAGCGGCTGCGACTCCTGCCCGCGCTGCTTTTCACCGCCCAGCGATGCCGCAAAGACCGGCACCAGCTTCTTCACGTTCTGCGTGTTCAGCTTGTCGAGCGTGCTGAAGCGCTGCTGCCACGGGCCCATGCCGTAGCTGATGACATCGCCGGGCGTTGCCGCATCATTGAGAATGTCCGCACTGGTCGGTCCGCCGGCAATGGCCGGGGCAGCGACCAGACTGGTGGCTGCCGCCAGCCCCGCGATAAAATTGGAGATACGCCGCTTCATCCTGTCCCTCCTGTTATGGGATATTCTTCCGCGCGCCGGGCGGGCTGCCGTTGCGACAGGCCTTGGGCCAGACAGCTTTCCCGATCGTCGTCATCAAGCCTATCGGCTGCGCATTGCTGCACAATTGCACCTTGGGATGAGAGGAAGCGGGGGATGAGAGGAAGCAGGCAATGAGAGGGACCGCACATGCCGGAAAGTCATGGGCTGCCGTGCAGAAATGCGCGCAGCGTGGTGCGCGGTTCGGGGGACACCGGTCGCAGTCGATGTCCCCGTCCCCCTGTTGTCCGCACATGGTGCGGAACCCCTGAAAGCTGTCCGGGCCTCAGCCCTGCGCGGCAAGCGCAGGCCGCCAGGCGACCCCCTGCTGCGCAAACAGGGCGGCCATGCGCCCATCGGCAATCATCCGGCTGATCTGCGCATCCAGCGCAAAGCCCAGCGTGCGGGAGTTCTCCTTCACCGCAATGCCGATATCCCAGCCTGCGGACATCATCTGCGGCAAGGCGCCTTTGCGCACCTTTATGCCAGCACCGGGATAGTCGTGGACAACCGCCTCGATCTGCGCGCTTGTCGCAACCACGAAATCGGCGCTGCCGTCGGCAACGCTGGCCGCTGCGGCATAGCCGCTCGGCAGATGGACGAGATCCTTCGCCAGCGCTCCGCCTGCATGTCCGAGCAGGTAGAAGTCAGGGATGGATGCCAGTTCGGCCGCCACCTTCCGCCCCCTGAATGCGGCGGGCGAAGCTTCGCAATTGCCGCCATCGCGCGCGCAGGCCGCACCGAAGGTCTCGCGATAATAAGGGGCAAGGAACACGACATTGTTCTCACGCTGCATCAGCACCCGGTCAAAGGGCACATGCAGCATCACGTCGCAAGGCTGGAAGCCCAGCAGTCCGCCGCGCCAGACAACGTTGCGCAGATCGTCGGAAATATCCTCGTCCGCCGGGAAAAGCTGGATGTCGGCCCGCACGCCCAGCGCTTCGGCAAGCGCGCGGGCGATTTCGGCATCAATTCCCAGCGGCCTTCCGCCTGGTGTATCGGACCACGACCACGGTCGGTTGTCGGCGTAAAGACCGACCCGCAAGACCCCCAGATCCCTGACCTTTTCCAGCGGTGCCGCAACAAGCCGCGAAGGCGCGAGCGCGCTCATCACGGCCGCAGCGCCAATCCGGGCAAGCAGATCGCGACGTCTGAAGCCCTGCCGCACGATCAGTCTTCCGTATGCTTCGTCTCGATCCAGCTCCGGATCGCCCAGCCCGCCTTCTGGCCCAGCACTTCGCCGAAGGGCGGCATATAGACCTTTCCATCGTGGCTGGATCCGTGGCGGAAGCGTTCGACGAACCATTCATCGCCCGCATCGCCAAGTTCAAGATAGCGCAGATCCGGTGCAATCCCGCCGGAAATGGCATCCAGCCCATGACAGCGCGCGCAGTTCTGGCCATAAGCGGACTGGCCGATTTCGATCGCTTTTTCATTGCCGCGATAGGGGTTTACGGCAGTCCAGTTATCGTTTCCGCCCTCAATATCGGGCAGGGCGGACGTGTCCACCGCCTGAGGCGTGACATCACCATGGGCCGAAAGGCGGGTGGCAATGCTGGCCGATGCCAGCGCCGCCGCAGCAAGCAGGGCCGCGCGGCCGTAGGAAATGGTCATGGCTCAAACATCCTCTGCGACAAGTGCTCATTTTGGCCGGTCGGCAACGCGGATTCGCATTCCGCCTGCGCCATGCCCGCCCTTCCTTTCACACCCCGCGCTGCGCCCATATTGGACAATGGTATTAGGCCAAGGTGCCATACCGCAATGGCCGTGCCGGGTTTATGCTGGCCGGCGACAAGCTTGTGGAGAGGCACCATGAAACCAACCCGACGCCCGGCGCGCATCGCATGGCAGCGTCGCACGGCCACATTGCTGGGCGCAATGCTCACAGCCGTGATTGCCGCGGCCACGGCGGCAACGGCGCAGACGGTCTATGTCAGCAACGAGCGCGGCAACACCGTGACCGTGATCGATCTGGGCGCGGACGGCGGCAACGGGCGCGCGGTGGCGCAGTGGGCGGTGGGCAAGCGGCCGCGCGGCATCACCCTGACCCGCGATGGTGCCACACTGCTGGTAGCCGCCAGCGCCGACAACGCTGTCGAGATGCGCAATCCTGCCAATGGCGCGCTGGTTGCCACGCTGCCTTCGGGGGCAGATCCCGAACAGTTCTTTGCATCATACGATGGCAGCCTGCTGTTCGCGGCAAACGAGGACAACGCTGCCGTGACCGCGATCGATCTGAAGACCCGGCGCGTTGCCTGGCAGGTGCCCGTGGGCGACGAGCCGGAAGGTGTGGCGCAAAGCCCCGATGGCAAGTGGCTCCTCGTCACGAGCGAGGAGGATAATACCGTCGCGTGGATCGATCTGGCCACGCGCGCCGTGGTTCACGAGACCGAAACCGATGCCCGTCCGCGCCATGTCGAGTTCACCGCTGATGGCGCGCAGGTCTGGGTGGCGGCGGAAATGGCGGGCACAGTGCATGTTGTCGATGTGGCCACGCGCGAGGTGGTGGACACCATCCACTTCGCCCCGCCGGGGATTCCCGATTACAAGGTGATGCCCTGCGGCATCCGCTTCACGCCCGATGGACGCACCGCGATTGTCGCACTCGGCCGGGCCGATGCGGTGGCCTTCGTCGATGTGCAGAGCCGCAGGATCAGTGGCTACGTGCCCGTGGGCGAACGGCCGTGGCATCTGGCGATCCTTCCTGATGGCAGCCGCGCCGTCGTCGCCAACGGGGCAAGCGATACGGTTTCCGTGATCGACATTGCCACACGCCGGGTTGTCGGCACCATTGCGGCGGGCGCAGGACCTTGGGGCGTTGCCATAGGCAAATGACCGGTCAACGCCCGGCAAGACACCGCAACCAGATGCCAAGAATGCACTGCGTCTCATCCCAAAGTCCAAGGCCATAAGTCCAATATCGCGCGGCGATGCTGCGCAGCATTGTTTCCCCCAGTCGCAGGATAACCGACACGCCTTTCACGGAGGGGAACATCATGAAGATCACCAGGGCGCTTTGCGCCTCGGCCGCACTGGGTGCCATCGCCCTTGCGGCATCGCCCGCCCATGCCGGAACGCCCGAACTCTTGAAGCGCCTGCACGAGAAGGGAATCCTGACCGACGAGGAATACCAGGAACTGCTGGCCGAGGAGGCGCGGCCTTCGCCCGCCCCTGCTGCTCCGGCGTCTGCCGCCGCACCTGCGGGCGATGCCACCGCGCGCGCGCAGGCCGCTATCGATACCACCCGCCTTGTCCGCACGACCGAAAGCGGCATCGGACTTGAAGTCGGCCCGGCCACGATCACCTTCTCCGGTTCGGTCAACGGCTTCTACGTCCACGATAATCCCGATACGCCATCGGCGCGCACCGCGGTGGTGGGCGGCATTGCCAATGTTGGCAGCAACAATTCCAGCGCGGTGCGCAATGGTCTGCTGCCCGGCTTTCTCAAGATCGCGGTCAGCACCAATCAGGGCGGCTGGGACGTGGGCGCGACGTTCGGCATGTATCCGGGCATCAACTCCACTGCATGGGGCGCACTGGGCGCGAACAACGGAGGCCAGCCCACGGCGCTTGCCACCGCTGGCATCGATTTTCGCCAGACCTTCCTGACTTTCGGCAAGCCTGAGATCGGCACCTTCAAGATCGGGCGCGATATCGGCCTGTTCGGGTCCGAGGCGATCCTGAACGACATCACGCTGCTGTCTTCGGGTTCGCCGGGAAGCAATGTCGCGCCGGGCAATACCACGCTGGGCCGCATCGGATCGGGCTATATCTACACCGATTTCCAACCGCAGATCACCTATACCTCGCCCGTGTTCAGCGGATTTCAGGCCTCTGTCGGCGTGTTCCAGCCGCTGTCCTCGCTCACCGGGCCTGCGGAAAGCAACTCCGCGCCGGGGTTCCAGGGCAAGCTCACCTATGATGGCAAGTTCGGCGATGTTGCCACCCGCCTGTGGGTTTCGGGCATCACGCAGAAGCATGATCTGGCAGCAGGCGGCAGCTTCACCGGACAGGGGCTGGATGTGGGCGGCAAGGTCACGGTCGGCCCGCTGACCGCGCTCGGCTACTACTACACCGCCACCGGCCTTGGCACCACGGTCTTCGGCCTGTTCGATACCGGCCTTGCCCAGAATGGCACCGGCATTTCCCGCCGCAAGAGCGAGGGCTTCTATGCGCAGGCCTTGGCCACCTTCGGCAAGTTCTCGATCGGCGGCAGCTATGGTGAAAGCCGCCTCGATCATGCCAGCATGGCCGACCGGCTTGCCAATCCGAACCTTGTCAGGGTCAATTCCAGCTACGTCGGTCAGGTGCGCTACGGGCTGACCTCGTGGGTCACGCTGATCGGGGAATATGTCCGCTCCAAGGCGGTTGCCCATTCCGGCAACAGCGCGCAGAGCGACGCGGTTGCACTGGGCGGCATCCTCTTCTTCTGAGGTGGCATTTTGCCTGCCTGATCCAAGTGCACCCTTGCCGGCAGCCCATGATCCCCGCAAAGGGCTGCCGGCATACTGAAAATGCTGAAGTATCCCTGAAAGTCGCAGCAGATGGATGACATGTTCTTTCGCACCGGCGCTATCCTTGCCGGAGTCTTCGCCCTTTCCCTTGGCGCCCTGCCGGCGATCGCGCAGGAAGCCCCCGCAGATGACGATGCCGCCGAACGCGTTCGCGCCGAGCAGATCGTTGTCACCGGCAACGGCCTTGGCGAAACGCCCGGAACGCCTGCCTATGCCGCCGTCACGCTGGGGCGCGATGCGCTGCTGCGCGCGGCATCGGGCCGAATCGAGGATGTGCTGACCAACGTTGCGGGATTTCAGCAGTTCCGCCGGTCGGACAGCCGCTCGTCCAATCCTTCGGCGCAGGGCGTCACCCTGCGGGCGCTGGGCGGCAATGCCACCAGCCGCGCGCTGGTGCTGCTAGATGGTGTGCCGATGGTCGATCCGTTCTTCGGCTATGTGCCGCTTTCCGCGCTTGCCCCCGATACGCTGGGCGCGGTGCGAGTGACACGCGGCGGCGGCTCCGGGCCGTTTGGCGCGGGCGCGCTTTCGGGAACGATCGAGCTGGAAAGCGCCGGACCGGATGCGTTGGGGCGTGTATCGGCACAATTGCTCGCCAGCCAGCGCGGCGAAACCGAGGCGAGCGGCGCAATCGTGCCGCGTCTGGGCCAGGGCTTTGTCGTGGTTTCGGGCCGCTGGGACCGGGGCAAGGGCTTTTTCACCACTCCGCCTGCGCAGCGCGTCCCGGCAACGGTGCGCGCCGCATACGAATCATGGTCCACTGCGGTGCGCGCGGTCGCGCCGATCGCGCCTGATGTGGAACTGCAAAGCCGCATCGCCGTCTATCGCGACAACCGGGTGCTGCGCTTTGCCGGCGCCGATACCTCAACCGAAGGTGAGGATGCCAGCCTGCGTCTGGTGGGCCGTGGGGCTTGGCAGTTCGATGCGCTGGCCTATTTCCAGGCACGGGACTTTTCCAACGTGGTTGTGTCGGCGGCCACGTTCCGCCCCACCCTCGATCAGTTCGCCACCCCCGCGCAGGGTATCGGCGGCAAGCTTGAAGTGCGCCCGCCGCTGGGCGAAAGCAATGTCTTGCGGCTTGGCGCAGACTGGCGGCGGCTGAGCGGGACGATGCGCGAAACCGCATTCAACGCCAACACCGGCGCCATCACCGCCCGCCGCACCGCAGGCGGCGTGAACAGCGATTTCGGTCTCTATGCCGAAAACGACATGACGCTGGGACGGATCGTGCTGACAGGCGGCCTGCGCGCCGACCGCACGGTGATTGCCGATGGCTATTTCGAAGTGCGCAATGCGGCGGGCACCGTCACCAGCCGCAGCGACTATGCCCGGCAGGCGGACTGGACGCTGACATGGCGCGGCGGGGCGCTGTGGCGGGCAAGCCCGGTGGTCGCGCTGCGCGCTGCGGCCTACACCGGCCTGCGCCAGCCCACGCTCAATGAACTTTACCGCCCCTTCACCGTCTTTCCCGTCACCACGCAGGCCAATGCGGCGCTGCGCAACGAACGGCAAAAGGGCTTCGAAGCAGGCATCGACCTTACCCCTGCCGAGGGCTTTGCGCTTTCGCTGACAGGGTTTGATAACCGGATCGAAAACGCGATCGCCAACGTCACCATTGGCACGAACCTGCGCCAGCGCCGCAACGTCGACGAGATCCGCGCCCACGGGATCGAAGCAACGGCCAGCGCCAGTGTGGGCATCGCGCGTTTCGATGGTTCGCTCGCTTGGACCGATGCCGAACTGCGCAACGGTGCGGCCTCGCCGCTTACCGGAAAGCGCCCGGCCCAGACCCCGCGCATCGCTGCATCGGGCACGCTTACGCTGACGCCTGCACCAGGCTGGCAGATTGCCGCAACGCTGCGCCATGTCGGGCAGCAATATGAGGACGATCTCCAGATCGACAGTCTGAAGGCGGCCACCACGCTCGATCTGTTCGCGCAGGTGCCGCTGGGCGGCGGGGCCAGCTTGGTCCTGCGCGGCGAAAACCTGTTCGATACCGAAATCGTCACGCGCAACTCGGGCGGTTCGATCGACCTTGGCGTGCCGCGCACTGTCTGGGCCGGGCTGCGTTTCACGATGTGAAGCTGCAAAGGAGCAAGCCCGATGACGCGCCATCTTCTCGTCCTCTTCCTCCTGACAGCAGCGCCTGTTCCGGCACTGGCCACATCCGATGATCCTGATGCCCTGACCGCCGATGGCGCAGCGCGCGGCGGTAGCGACGCGCAGATCGTGGTCAGCGCACCGGGCGGGCTGATCGATACCGACGAGGCGCGCGGGCTGGATCGCGCCGCGCTCGATGCGTCGGGCCGGCCTGATCTGGGCCGCGCGCTGGAACGGGCGATTCCCGGTCTGACCCTGGCCGAGGCGGCCGGCAACCCGTGGCAGGCGCAGATCCTGTGGCGCGGCTTTTCGGCCAGTGCCTTGCAGGGCGCGGAACAGGGCATGGCGGTCTATCTCGATGGTGTGCGCTTCAACCAGCCGTTCGGCGATGTGGTGCTGCTCGATCTTGTGCCCGATACCGTTCTGGTGCGCGCGCAGGTGAACGATGCCAACCCCGTTCTGGGCCGCAATGCACTGGCTGGCACGCTCCTGCTCCAGACGGGCGATGGCGCATCGCTCGCAGGTCTGAGCGCCTTGGCCGATGCTGACAGCACCGGCATGGCAGGCGGCGCGTTCAGCTTTGGCACAGGCACGCAGACACGCAATCTGCTGGTCGCCGCCGAAGCGCGACGCGATGCGGGCTGGCGCGTGGCCAGCCCCTCTCAGCTCTACCGCGCCTTCGCCAAGGGGGTGCATACCGGCGCAGGATGGGGGATTGAACTGTCCGCCCTTGGCGCGGCAAGCGAGCTGACCGGCAACGGCGTTTCGCCGGTGGAACTGCTGGATGCGCAATATTCGGCCGTGTTCACCCGGCCCGATACCACCAGCACCCGCTTTGCGCGCATTGTGGCCGCGCCGTGGGTGCAAACCGGACAGTCGGGGCGGATCGAACTGCGCGCCCACTACCAGCATCTGCGCCGCAGCAATGCCAATGGCGATCTTGCCGATTTCGGCCCGTGCGATGATGCGCCCGGCCTGCTCTGCGTGGGCGAAGAGGACGATGGCTATGAGGACCGCCTGCTTTCCGGCGGCGCTTTCGTGCCATTCGATCCGGCTGGCGATGATCCGGCGGTATTCAACCGGGGGCAGGAACGCACCGATGCGCTGGGCGCGATGCTGCAATGGCTTGATGAGCGCGAGACCGCCATTGGAACGCGGCGTATCGCGCTGGGCGTGGCATGGGAACATGCCCGCACCCGTTTTCGCGCCTCGACCGAACTGGGCGAACTGGAAGAAGATCGTTCGGTCGAACCGCTCGGCCTGCTGCTCGCCTCAGAGGAGGGCGCGATCCAGCCGGTCGACCTCGTCTCGAAGGTTGATGATCTGGCGGTTTTTGCCAGCGTCGAACTTCCGCTCATGCGCGGTTTTTCGGTCGAGGCCGGGGCGCGCTTCTCGCATAACCGGGTGCGCATGGACGACCGGCTGGGAACCGCGCTTGACGGGGATCATACCTTCAACCGGTTCAACCCTTCGATCGAGTTCGACTATGCACTGGCTCCCGGCATCAAGGCGGCGGCGGGCTTCTCGCTCACCAGCCGCAACCCGACCCCTGCCGAACTGAGCTGCGCCGATCCCGATGCTCCCTGCACGCTGGCCAATTTCTTCATTGCCGATCCCCCCCTGAAGCAGGTGACAGCGCGCAACTGGCACCTGGGTCTTTCCGGCGCCGCCGATGGCGATGCCGCGGCTGCGCAAACGCTGGCATGGCGGCTCAACGCCTGGCGCACCGATACGCGCGATGACATCCGCATGATCGCCTCGCAGATCCGGGGACGCGCCTATTTTGCCAATCTTGGTCAGACCCGGCGGCAGGGAATCGAAGCCTCGCTCGACTGGAACCGCGATGGCTGGCGTGCCAGCCTTGTCTATGGGTTCACCGATGCGCGCTTTCGCGATGGTTTCGTCATGTCCAGCCCCGCCAATCCGGCCGCAGACGATGCGGGAGAGATTACGGTGCGGCCGGGAGACCGGCTGCCCGCAGTGCCGCGCCACGCGCTCAACCTGCGCCTTGGCCGTGATGCGCGCACGTGGAGCGCAGGGCTGACCATGCGTGCGCGTTCGGGCCAGTTCCTTGCGGGCGATGATGGCAACGACAATCCGCGCACGCCCGCCTATGTGGTGTTCGATCTTGATGGAGCGCTACGCCTCACGCCGCGCCTCAGCCTTGTGGCGCAGGTGCGCAACCTGCTGAACCGGCGCTACGCAACCTTCGGCACCTTCGCCGAAATCGACGATATCGCACTGGCCGAAGCGCCTGGCGCCGAAAATCCGCGCGCCTATGCCCCCGGCGCGCCCCGGCGCATCAGCGTATCCCTGCGCACGCAGTTCTGAACCTGCGTTTCGCAGTCCGCGGCTGCGATCGCGCAGGAGCGGAAAAGCAAAGCTTTTATCAAATCATCTCATTGGGATAGATGGAGTCTCGATCCAGAGATACATGCCGTTTTACGCTTCCATCTTAAGCCTCGCACCAGTAGAGCGTGATCCCATCAGCCCATTAAGCGATTTACTGCCATTCGGCGACTTCCGGCTTGCAATAACCAGAATGAAGATTTGCACGACAATAGCCCGCTTTCTCTTGTAAACTTTTGCCCCACGCCATATTCCCTCCGTCAACACCGGATTACAGGGGCAAGTAATGCAGGTGCTGATTTGCGATGACCATCCCATTGTCGCATCGGCTATGGGCATGACGGTCGAAGCCGCGTTCGACGCGCAGGTTCACATCGCCCATTCCTGTAGCGATGCCCTGGATCGGGTGCGCCGTCTAGGCACTGTGGACTTGCTTCTGCTGGACCTTCATATCCCCGGCGAAGACCCACGCGAAAACCTCCGGTCTGTGCGAGCGGCCTGCCCGCAAACGCGGGTCGTGGTCTTTTCCGGCAGCGAAAACCCGGATCACCTGCGCATGGCGCTTGAAATGGACGTGCATGGCTTTCTCCCCAAGTCTTCACGCCCTGAAGTCGTAGAGGCGGCCCTGCGACTGGTTCTGGCCGGAGGGCGCTATCTGCCCGATGCCGTGCGTAATCTGGCGCTGGAGACAGCGGTCCATGCGCCCACCGCCCCTGCCGTTGAAAGCTGCCTGACACAGCGCCAGTTGCAGGTCCTGCACCTTCTGGCCAATGGCAGCGCGAACAAGCTTATTGCAAGGGAACTAGGCATTTCGCCCTTCACGGCGAAGGCCCATGTCGCGCAGGTCCTGTCGGCATTGGGCGCGGTCAACCGCACCGAAGCGGTTGCCATAGCGCGCGGGCGCGGCCTGCTTTGACACCCGACGACGGCCTTATTCACCGCGAAGTCCGCGCTGCTGAATCGCGCATGGAATTTGCGCTGACGGGATTGCTCACACTGCTGGTGGCCGGCACGCTGGCCTATGTCCATTCGCTGTTCGCCCCGCTGGTGCCGCCGCACGTATTATGGTCGTGGACGGGTTCCATGGGCGTTGTCACGGCGATCATGCTGACCGTGCCGTTGCTGATCTATATCCGCAAACCCGATGCCGAACAGATCGAACGCTTCTGGTCGCCTCTGGGCAAGGTCGTGGCCGTGCTGTTCGATGTGGTCGTGGCGGCCAGTGTATGGATGCTGTTGCCCTACGCATCCGAACCGCTGCAACTGCTGATGGTCATATTCTATTCCGCCGCGATCAGCGGACAGGTGGTGGCCACGGCCGAAGCGATTGGCAACATCACCTTTGGCGTGATCGCCATCTTCGGATCGGCGGCGCTGTTCTTCTTTCGCAGCGAAACGCTTTATGCCGATTCCCTCGCCATCTTCCTGCTGGCCTTCGGCGCGCTGATGATCGGCACGGCTGTCGTGCTGAAGCATGCGATCCGCAGTGCGATTGCCCAGCGTCTGCGGGCAGAGGCGATGTCGGCCGACATCACCGCCGCGCTGGCCGCAACCCATGCCGAACGCGATGCGCGCACGCGCTTCATCGCCGCTGCCTCGCATGATCTGCGCCAGCCCTTGCAGGCGGCCATGCTGTTCTTCCGCCAGGTGCTGCATGCTCCCGACGCCGAGCGGCAGGAGCGCGCCGCCGAGGGCGTGCAGCGGGGGCTTGAGGAAGCCATGGTCATGCTGGAAGGCATGGCCGAACACCTGCGCCTTGAAAGTGGACGAATGGAGGCACGCAGCAGGGCGGTGCCGCTCATCTCCATTCTTGAGGCACTCGAACATGAACTGGCGCCGGCCGCGCGCCGGGCAGGCATGGCTCTGCGGATCGCCCGCAGCAATCGGGTCGTGCACGCAGACCCGGCGCTGCTAACCCGCATCCTGCGCAATCTCCTGACCAACGCCCTCCTCCATTCCCACGGCACGCGTGTCCGGGTTCTGGTGCGTCGCCGCGATCAAAGCGTGCAGATTGCCGTGCTTGACGATGGTAACGGTATCCCGGCGGCAGAAGCCGAAGCCCTGTTCCTGCCCTATGCCCAAGGGGCTGGAACGCGACGGCTGGGCCACGGATCGGGGCTGGGTCTGGCAATTGCGCGGGAAATGGCCATGCTGATGGATGGCACACTGGTTCACGATCCGCGCTGGACAGGCGGCTGTGCCTTCGTTCTGACCCTGCCCGAAGGCACACTGCGAGCCTCCGCAACGCCGGAACATGAGGCTGCCGATCCCGATCGCACGCTCGACCGACAGATCGTGCTGCTTGTGGAAGACCGGGTCGACACGCGCGAGGCGATGGCCGGGACACTGCGCATGAGGGGCGCACAGGTCTGGGCCTGTGCCAGTTCCGCCGAAGTGGCCGACGCCCTTGCGCAGGGCCTGCGCCCGTGGGCGGTGATTACTGACTGGCACCTGGGCCGCGAAGACAGCGGGGCAAAAGTCATCGCTCTCGTGCACAAGATCTGCCCGGACGCGCGCGCCCTCGTCATGAGCGGTGACGCCACCGGGGCAACCGCGCAGCAGGTAGCCGAGGCCGGGTGTTCGCTGCTGTTGAAGCCGGTGCCCGAACCGGTCCTGCTCGCAGCGTTGACAGCGGACTAGGCTCCAAGGACGTCGCGTTGGTTGATCTGTTTGCCGGGTGAAGCGTAAGCAGCGATTGAGCCGCACCTGCCGCAGAATCCGCACGGAGCGCGGCGGATCAGCTTGTGTTGCCCGCTATGGTCACTATCGTTCTTCCCCGGCCGAACCTCATCGCGCGAGGTTCGGCCTGGAGAGGCCATCAGACCACAATTCCTGTCCTGCCGGGATCAGGCGGCAGAGGACCCGTGATGCCCCGCACGCTGCGGCAGCAGGCCCAGGGCAAGGATCATCAGCCCGCCAATGACGGCAACGATCAGCGGACGGCTGATGGCAAGCCCGCCGTGGTCGCCCGCCTTGTCGAAGAAGTTGCCGACAACCGCGCCAAGCGGGCGGGTGAGGATGAAGGCCGCCCAGAACAGGATCACGCCGCTGACCGCGCGCCGGTAATGCAGGAAAAGCAGGACCGCGAGCGCCGCGCCGAAGATAAGCGCCGAGCTGCCATAGCCGAAGCCCGCCGTGTCCGCGAACCAGTCACCCAGCGCAGTTCCCAGCGTCTGGGAAAAGGTGATGGTGATCCAGTAGAAGGCTTCCACCCGGCGTTCGGCAATCTGGTCTGCCGCCACGCGGCCAAGCGCCAGCTTCCACGAGACGAGCGAGGCCAGCACGAGGCCGAGCAGCAGCAACGAGCCTCCGGTGTAGCCAATTCCGAGCGAGCGGGTGCAGTAATCGGCCAGCGTTGTTCCCGCCGTGGTCGAGGCGACGATTGTTGACCAGTAAAGCGCCGGGTGGAACCGCCGCGCCGCTGTCTGGATCACGGCCAGTGCCGCGAACAGGCCGAAAAGGATCGCGGTTGCCGTCAAATAGCCAAGGTTCATATCCATGCTGATGAGGTTGCCGCCGACCTCGCCCAGTGTCGTTGCGAGGATCTTCACCACCCAGAAGCCCGCGGTCGCCGCAGGCACCTTGCTCAAAATCTCCGAAGTCTCGTCCGTCATCGCCTTGTCCTTCCTTTGCGTTCAGGCGGGTTTGCGGATCGAGACCTAGCGTCGGCCATGCGCTTACCCCATAAGCAGGTGCTCAAATCGATCGGGATCAGCGATAGCGGCATGTTCGGACATCACTTCTCTCGGCTCACTGGCGCCGCGGCAGACAGACGCGAGATGCTGATCTCGCGGGCAGTCATCGGCCTTCAATCGATCGCGGCCCTGTTCTTCGGCTTCGACATTTTCAGCGACTACGTCGAACTGGGCCGGACCCCGGTGGGGGCGGAACTTGTCGTCGAGGGGCTTGTCACGATGGGCCTTGTTGCCGGCATCGTGCTGGGCATACGGCACAGCAAGCGGCTCGCTAAAGATATCAGGCGAAAGGATGACGCCCTGAGTGTGGCCCGCGGAGCGCTTGGTGCCCATGTCAGCATGAAATTTGCCGAATGGGGCCTGTCCGTTTCCGAGGCCGAGGTGGCCATGCTGGCCATCAAGGGCTTCCAGATCGCCGAGATCGCGAAGATCAGAAAGGCAGCCACCGGAACTGTCCGTTCGCAGCTCAGCCAGGTCTATGCCAAGGCACAGGTCAGCAGCCAGTCAATGCTGGTGGCCAGCTTTCTCGATGATCTTCTGGGCGGCGTGCCTGCCGGGCAATGAATGCCCGCATCGGGTGGTTCAACCGCGGTCTGCTTTGCCGGAACGGTCCATCTTGCGGCTGCCTCGATCCGTTTCCCCCTAGACAACGGTGCCGAAAAGCCGTCCGATGAGGGCGGTGAGCGCCATGGCCAGCGCCCCCCAGAAGACCACGCGCATCACCGGCCGCAGCAGCGCTGCTCCGCCAGCCTTCGCCCCTACTGCGCCAAGCACGGCAAGGAACAGGATGGAACCAGCCGCTTCGCCCGGAACCATCCATGCCATCGGCAGCAGGGCCGCCAGCAGCAGGGGCAGAAAAGCCCCTGCGGTAAAGGTTCCTGCCGAGGCGAAAGCTGCGACAACCGGCCGGGCGGCAGTCGTTTCGGTAATGTGCAATTCGTCGCGCGCATGGGCGCCAAGGGCATCGTGCGCCATCATCTGCGTGGCGACCTTTGCCGCCGTTTCGGGATCAACGCCCCGCTCGACGTAAATGTCCGCCAGTTCGGCATGTTCAAGATCGGGGCTTGTGGCAAGTTCGGCGCGCTCCCTTTCAAGATCCGCGCGCTCGGTATCTGCTTGCGAACTGACCGAAACGTATTCGCCCGCCGCCATCGACATCGCGCCGGCAACCAGACCGGCAACGCCCGCCACCAGAAGCGCCTGACGATTGGCCCCGGAGGCGGCGACCCCGATGATGAGGCTGGCGGTTGAGACGATGCCATCATTTGCCCCCAGCACGGCAGCGCGAAGCCAGCCGATCCGGGATACGAGATGGAGTTCGCGATGAGGCTTCATGCGCCGAGCCTAGAGACATAAGGGCTGGCGCGCAATCCGCGCCTTTGCAGCCCCACGATCGTCCCTGCTAGTCAGCAATCCACAGGTTGTGGCTGTCGATCAGCAGGCAGTTGATGGCCCGGTGCGCCTCTGCCCGTGCCATCGCCTCGGCGCGGAAGGCTGCATGGGCCAGACGTTCGGCCTGAAGCACATCGGCAAGGTCGATCGCGCCAAGCTGATGCCCGCGCCGGGTCTTGGCGAGGGCAGCAACCTGGGCATTGAGCGCATCGCGCGCCATCTGCCATGTCTGCATCGCCGATCTGGCGCGCGTCACGTCGCGCATGGCGATTTCCTGCACGTCGATCCGCACTGCCGCGCGTTCCGCATCGGCGGCCTGACCTTCGGATGCCATGCGATCAGCCTCGGCGCGGCGACCGGTTCCGCCGAACGGCATAGAAATCACCAGACCGGCGCCGCGCTCAAGCCCGCCGAACTCGCTGAACAGGCGCACGCCAAGGCTGGGATCGGCCAGTCGGTCCTTGCGGGCGCGTTCGGCCATGACGGCCGCGCGTTCCGCATCGGCATTGGCCGCGGCAATCTCGTGGCTGCGCTCGATCACCTGCGCGGCAAGCGCGTCGAGCGCTTCTGCCGGAAGCTGCGGCACCGGCGCGTCGGGAGCTTCGGCAGGCAAGGGAAGCGTAGGAAACCGGGTTGCGAGGCGCGAGCGCGCCAGTTCCGCCCGCCCCTGCGACTGAGCGGCCTGAGTGCGCGCTTCGCCCAGCGCGGCCTCGGTCTGGTCCGCATCGAGCGTGGCCATGTCGCGCAGGCTCACACGGCGGCGGATCGCGGCCAGCGACGCCTCGTAATTGGCCACGCTCTGCGCATCGACTCGCGCTTCGGCGCTGGCGCCCAGCCAGTCCCACCACAGATCATTGAGCAAGGTGGCTGCCTGATGACGGGCATCTTCGGCCCGGTTTTCGGCAGACGTGATGCCCAGTTCGCCGGCATCACGGTCAAGCCTGCCCTTGCCGGGCAGACGCACCGGGCGAGTGATCTGCACGTCGAACTCTGCCATGGCGTTCTGCCCCAGCCCTTGCGCCCAGCGCCGCGAATGGGTGCCCTGAAAGTTGAAACTGGATGCACTTCCCCGCAGCGTGCGCGCTTCGGCGCGCGCGGCCTCAAGCCGGGCATCGGCAGCAAGCACCGAGGGTTGCTGGTCGATTGCCTCGATGACAGCAGCTTCGGGGGGCAGCGCATTCTGCGCGGCAAGCGGGGCTGCCACCGTTCCCAGCAGCAACGCAAGAAGCGGAAGCCGACGGATCATGCTGCACCTCCTGCCGGATGGAGCCGGTCGCCAGCCTCGCGCTCCTCGGCGCTTTCACCAAAGCGTTCGTACAGAATGGGCAGCAGGATCAGCGTCAGCAGCGTTGCCGTGACCAGCCCGCCGATGACGACGATGGCCAGCGGCTTCTGGATTTCCGAACCCGGCCCCGTGGCGAAGAGCAGCGGCACAAGGCCGAATGCGGCAATGCTCGCGGTCATCAGCACCGGCCGCAGCCGCCGCGCCGCGCCAACCCGCACCGCTTCGCCCAGCGGCATGCCGTTCTGCCGGAGCTGTCGGAAGTAGCTGACCATGACAAGGCCGTTGAGCACGGCGATGCCGAGCAGCGCGATGAACCCGACCGATGCCGGAACCGAGAGATATTCCCCCGAAACCGCCAGCGCGATCATGCCGCCAACTGCTGCGAAGGGAATGTTGACAAGGATCAGCACCGATGCCCGCACCGAGCGCAGCGTAAGGTAAAGCACAACAAAGATAAGCAGTACCGCAAAGGGCAGCACGATCATCAGCCTTGCCGAAGCGCGCTGCTGGTTCTCGAACTGTCCGCCCCAAACGATGCGGTAGCCCTGCGGCAGCTTCACATTAGCGGCAATGTCGGCCTTGGCCTCTTCCACATAGCCCACCAGATCGCGCCCCGAAACGAAGGCCTGAACCATGGCAAAACGCGAACCGTTCTCGTGCTCGACCTTGACCGGGCCTTCCACGCGGTTGACGCGCGCCACA
The DNA here is from genome assembly GCF_003171715.1 of Novosphingobium meiothermophilum. Classification (GTDB taxonomy): domain Bacteria; phylum Pseudomonadota; class Alphaproteobacteria; order Sphingomonadales; family Sphingomonadaceae; genus Novosphingobium; species Novosphingobium meiothermophilum. Next base: position 115,274 of record NZ_QGHL01000004.1, read on the forward strand.
TCGCTGGCCCGCACAAGCTGGCCCGAAGGGCTGCGATAGACCTGATCGGCAAAGGCTTCGGGCGCCATCCCCTCGCCGCCGTTGCCACGGATCACCACCGGCACGCGGCGCACGCCTTCTGCCACAACGCCGGCGCGAACGCCTTCCACGTTGGCGCGCATCATGTCCTGAAGCATGTCAACCGGCATCCCTGCCCGGCCTGCGGCTACGCGGTCGATGTCGATCTCCAGATAGTCCACGCTGTCATTGGCAACCGTGATTGCCTCGCTGGTGCCCCTGATCTTTTCGAGCCGCTGCTGGATCTGCCCGGCAAGGCGCGAAAGTTCGCCAAGATCGGGGCCGAAGAGCTTGATCGCCAGATCGCCGCGCGCGCCCGTCAGCATTTCGGAAACGCGCATTTCAATGGGCTGGGTGAAGCTCGGCTCGATGCCGGGAATGGCATGCAGCGCCTCGCGGATCTGTTCGACCAGCCAGTCCTTGTCCTGCTTGCGCCACTCGTTGCGCGGCTTCAGACGCACGAAGCTGTCGGTCTCGTTGAGGCTCATCGGATCAAGCCCCAGTTCGTCACTGCCCACGCGGGCAATCACGTCGGTAATTTCGGGCACCTTCTCCATCAGCAGGCGCTGCACGCGCATGTCGCCCGCCACGCTGTGTTCAAGGTTCACGCTGGGCAGCTTGGTAAGCTGAACGAGCGTTGCGCCTTCGTCCATGGTCGGCAGGAAGGTCTTGCCGGTAGCGGTGTAGGCAACGCCCGCAAGCAGCAGCGAGCCGCCCGCGATCAGGCTTACCGTGCGGCGGTTGGCAAAGGCCCATTCCAGCGCGCGGGCATGGCGCGGTGCCACTTGGCGCATCAGCCAGGGTTCGCCATGCGCCTCGTGCTGGCGCAGCACGAAGAAGGCCAGCACCGGCACGAGCGTGAGCGAAAGCACCAGCGCCGAGAGCAGCGCGAGCACGATGGTCAGCGCAACTGGCGAGAACAGCTTGCCCTCAAGCCCTTCCAGCGTGAGGAGCGGCATGAACACCAGCGCGATGATAAGCAGGCCCGAAGCCACCGGGACCGCCACTTCCGAGGCCGCAATGAATACCGCGTGCAGTTTTCCGCTGGAGCGGTGTTTCGGATCGGAAAGCCGCTCCACCACGTTTTCCACCACCACCACCGCGCCATCGACAAGAATGCCCACTGCAATGGCCAGTCCGCCAAGGCTCATCAGGTTGGCGGTAAGCCCGATGGAACGCATGAAAATGAAGGTGAGCAGCGCCGCCATCGGCAAGGCAACCGCCACGATCACCGAAGCGCGCACGTCTCCCAGAAACAGCAGCAGCAGCACGACCACGAGGATCGTGGCCTCGATCAGCGCCTTCTCCACCGTGCCGACCGCGCTTTCGATCAGATCGGTGCGATCATAGAAGATGTCCACGCTCATGCCCGCAGGCAGGCTGGGCTTGATTTCCTCAAGCCGCGCCTTGACGCCATCCACCACTTTCGATGCGTCCGCGCCGCGCAGCGCGATGACAAGGCCCTGCACCGCTTCGCCCTTGCCGTTCTTCGACACTGCACCATAGCGGGTGAGGCTGCCCATGCCGACGCTGGCCACATCACCCACACGCAGGACGGCGCCCTTCTGCGAGCGGACGACAACCGAGGAGAGATCATCCAGTGTGCGGATCGCGCCGACGGCACGCACGATCAGCGCTTCCTCACCCTGCTTGAGGCGGCCCGCACCGTCATTGCGGTTGCTGCTTTCGATGGCGGTGCGCAGGTCTTCCACCGTCAGCCCGGCGGCGGCAAGCGCGGCCGTGTCGGGGCGAACTTCGAAGGTTTCGGCAAAGCCGCCCAGTGCGTTGACGTCAGCCACGCCCGGCACGGTGCGCAAGGCGGGACGCACGATCCAGTCAAGCACGCGGCGCTTTTCCGAAAGGCTCTGCGGGCCTTCCAGCGTGAACATGATCATGTCCGAAAGCGGCGTGGAAATGGGCGCCATGCCGCCATCCACCGTAGCCGGAAGATCGCCGGTAACGTTGGAAAGCCTTTCAGCCACCTGGCTGCGCGCCCAGTAGATGTCGGTGCCGTCCTTGAAATCGATGGTAATGTCGGCAATCGCGTATTTGGCCACCGAACGCAGGTTGGTCTGGTTCGGAATGCCGAGCATTTCCATCTCGATCGGCGTGATGACCCGGCTCTCGACCTCTTCCGGGGTCATCCCCGGCGCCTTGAGGATGATCTTGACCTGGGTCGAACTGATATCGGGGAAAGCGTCGATCGGGAGGTTCATGAACGACCAGCCGCCCCACGCCGCCAGAGCGAGCGCCAGCCCCAACACGGCAAAGCGCGCTGCCAGCGCCTTCTCTACGAGTCTTGCCAGCATCTTATTCGCCGCCCAGCAGGACTTTGAGTTCGGCGAGGCCGGAGGTGGCCACACGCTCGCCTGCCTTCAGCCCCGATGCGAGCGTCACCGTCTCGCTCCCGCGCCCCGCGACAACCACCTCGCGGCGGACAAAGCCCTTCGCCGCGGCCACAAAGACAACATCCTTACCGCCCATCTGCGAGATGGCAGCAGCAGGCACGCTGACGGCGCGGACCGCGCTTGCCCCCTTGAGGATGACCGAGACGCCCTTGCCGCTGACCAGCAGCGGCGATGATCCGATCCGCGCCTTGGCCACCAGCGCGCGGGTTTCCTGATCGATCGAGTTTCCGACCGAAATGATCTGCCCTTCCACGGCCTCGGAACCGCCATCGGCAAGCGCAACGGCCATTCCGGGACGCACCTGCCCGGCAAGCCGTTCGGGAATCTGGAGATCGAGCATGAAGCTGGCCGTATTCTCGATGACGAACGGCGCGGTCAGTCCGTCAACCGGACCGCCGGTCTGCACCGCGACCGCTGCGATCTTGCCGGTGATGGGCGCACGCAGGGTGACTTCGCCGCCCGCGCTCGCACCGGACTGGGCAAGGATGCGCCGGTTCTCCGAAACCGCCACCTCGGCTTCGCGCAGGGCCGCGCGAGCCTCGTCGGCGCGGGCGCCGGCAATGATGCCTTCGCGGGCAAGCTGGCTGGCGCGTTCGGCATTGGCGCGCGCCACGGCCAGTTGCGCTTCGCCGCGTGCCATCGCCGCGCCATACTGCACCGGCTCGATCGAGCGGACCACGGCAAGCGCCTGTCCTTTCGTCACCGCCTGCCCCATGACCACGAAAAGCCGCGTCACGGTGCCGCCGAAGGGGGCGGTAACGGCCACGCGCGCCTCCGGGGGCAAAGTCACGACAGCGGGAACGACCCCAAGCTGCGCAGTATCGCTTTCGCTTGCCACCGCGGTCGTGATGCCCATGCGGCTGACCTGTTCCGCCGTCAGTTCGCCGCTGCCAGCCTTGGGCGCAGCCTCCTGCGCAGGCGGGGCATCTGATCCGCCCTGCATGGCCCACCAGCCCAATCCGCCCAGCACAACGGCGGCCAAGGCCGCACCCCCGATGATCGTATTGCGTTCCATGACACCGCACTTTGCAGGCGAAGCTGACACAAGCCTGACAATCTGTCAGGGTGGCGTCAGATTGATGCGGCATCTCCAATGCCGTTGGACGAGAACCTGAACCTCATGCGACTGCTCCTTGTGGAAGACGATGCCGAACTGGGCCGACGCCTGTCGGAGCGTCTTGCCACGGCGGGCATGGCGGTTGACTGGGTTCGCAGCGCCGAAGCGGCGCGCGACTGGCCCGATCTGGCCGAGATCGCGGCCGTCATCCTCGACCTCGGCCTGCCCGATGGAGACGGGCTTGATCTCTTGCGCTTCTGGCGCGCGCAGGCCGAAACCGTGCCCGTGCTCATCCTCACCGCAAGGGGCAACTGGCGCGACAAGGTTGAAGGCCTGAACAGCGGGGCCGACGATTTTCTGGTGAAGCCGGTGCGATTCGAGGAACTGATGGCCCGGCTCCACGCCCTGTGGCGCAGGGGACGGGGGCAAAGCGAGAGCATCGTGCGCGCTGGCAGCATCGCGCTCGATCCGGTGGCGCGCAGCGCGACGCTGGGGGGCATGCCGCTCGATCTCAGCCGCAAGGAGTTTGCCCTGCTCCACCTGTTCCTGCGGCGTCCCGGCCACATCATCTCGCAGGATGCGATCCTTGAACAGCTCTATGCGCTGGAAGCCGAACGCGACCGCAACGCCGTGGAAGCGCACATCAGCCGCCTGCGCCGCAAGATCGGGCGCGATGCCATCCGCACCGTTCGCGGGCTTGGTTATCGGCTGGAGGTTTGACTGGTGCGGCTTGGCTCGCTTCGCGGAAGGTTCCTGCTGGCAATCCTGCTGTGGGTCATGGTTGGCATTGGCGGCATCTGGTATTCCTCGGTCCGGCTGTTCACCGGTCATGTTGAATCGCAGTATCACGAGGAACTGGAAGTCCACGTCCGCGAACTTGGCGGGCTGACATCGCTTGATGCGCAGGGACGGCCGCACCTTGCCCGGCCGCTGTCCGATCCGCGCTATGCCGAACCGCTTTCGGGATTCTACTGGCAGATCACCCGGCCCGGCTTCGGCACCCTCAAATCACCATCGATGACGCGGGGCGAACTGGATTACGATATCGCCCACTCGCCCAGCATCCTGCACCGCGTAGCCAACGGACCAACCGGGCCGGCGATCGTCTATGGCTTTATCCGCGAGGCGCCCGGCGGCCCGCCGCTGCACTTCGTGATCGCCACCGATGAACGTCACCTGCAACGCATCATCAGCGCCTTCACCCGCGAGTTGACCGTGTGGCTCGCCCTGCTGGCGCTGGCGCTGCTGGCCAGCGGCCTTGCCATCATCACTTTCGGACTGCGCCCCTTCAACCAGCTTTCGCGCGCCATCGATGCCCTGCGCAAGGGCGAACGGCGCCGGATCGACGGGCGCTATCCTGACGAGATCGAGGCGGTCGTTTCCGATCTCAACGCCTACATCGATCGCAATGCCGAAATCGTCGAACGCGGACGGGTGGAGGCCAGTTCGCTTGCCCATTCGCTGCGCACGCCGCTGGCGGTCATCACCGACGAAGCCGAACGGCTGCTCGAACGCGGGCAAAGCGATGCGGCGAAGGTATTTCTCGACCAGTCCGGGCGGATGCAACGCCAGATCGACTATCATCTGGCACGTGTCCGTTCAGGCGGATCGAAGGCGGGAATGCGCCCTCAGGCGAGGCTTGCCGAAGTTCTGCCGCCGCTGCTTGATGCCATGCGCAGGTGCCATCCCGGCAAGCGCTTCGTTGCCGCGCATTCGGCGGATGCAACCTTGGCCATGGACGAGGATGACCTCAGCGAGATCCTTTCCAACCTGCTTGACAATGCCGGGAAATGGGCAGCCAGCGAAGTGCGCATCACCTTTGCGCAAGGCGGATCGGGTGAGCGCCTTTTGATCGAGGATGACGGCCCCGGCCTTGCGCCCGAAAACCACGAAGCGGTTTTCGGCGTGGGACACACCGGCTCGGACGGGAACGGCGGATCGGGCCTGGGGCTGGCCATCTCCCGCGCAATTGCCCGCGATTATGGCGGCGATGTGCAGATCGGTTCGGCCGCTGCGGGGAGCGGCGCCTGTCTGGTGCTGCTGCTCCCCTGATGGCATCGGCTCGTCTGCCGCCCTTTCCTTCGCTCCCGCCCCTACCGTCCTTGCCGCCCTTCGATCCAGTCGTTCAGCACTTCGTGGAAGAAGCGGATGCGGGTTTCCTGATCTGAAAGATAGGCATCGCCGTAGCCGCGAGAATGCATACCGGCCTGCATCGCTTCGGCCAGCTCCATGTCCTGATAGACGATCTGCCCGGCCAGTTCCGGCACGCCGCGCCCGCCATCGAACACGCGGTGTTCGCATTCGGGTGCTTCCCTCAGGGGACGGATGCCAGCCATGATCGATTCCACCTCGGCCTTGCCTTCCACCGGGAAGGCCATGCACCACAGATCGAAATAACACTTCTCCGGGTCCGTGGGATGCGGTTCGCTGCGGAACAGGATCAGGTTGTCGGGCAGGAAGCTGATCGTCACGTTGGGGAACATCACCGTGTGCGGGCTGTCGGTGATTTCCTCCTCGTCCATGTGTTCGTAATGGAGATAGCCCTTCTCGCGCCACAGCTTCCGTTTGGCCGCCTTGAGATCGCGCCAGCCCTGCATGGCAAACTCTTCATAGGTGGCATAGCGGGCGGGATCGATGTCCCACTTGGCCAGTTCTGCCTCGAACATGGCATTGCCGCCCCCTTCGGGCCGGTCCGTGAGCGAGGGGCGCATCGGCTGCACCGTGCGGCCATGGCCCTTGGGCCACATTTCGTGCCGGGCGGAATCGACATCCTGATCGATCCACGGCGGCACCTGCGGATGCGCGGTGCGGGTGTGGTAGCTTTCCGAAAAGTTGTCGGTCACAAACTTCCAGTTGGCGTTCAGTTCGATCCGATACCACGCCACGCGCACCGCCGTTTCCATCGGGTAGTTGCGGTAAAGTTCGGGCATCGGCTCAAGGAAATCATGCAGCGACGGGCTGTCGTCGGACATGGAATACCAGACGAAACCACCCCAGGTATCGCAGCGCAGTTCCTTCAGTTTCAACTTGCCGCAGGGGTTGCCTCTGCTGAAATCGACATCGGCATCCTGCGCGTGCTTCAGCACGCCATCGATCCCCCACTTCCAGCCATGATAGGGGCAATGAAACGCCTCGACCGAACTGGAGCAATGCACCATGCGCATTCCGCGATGGCCGCAGGAATTGTAGAACGCGCGGATCGAGCCATCATCCTGCCGGACCGCAATGACCGATTCCTTCATGAAGTTGTGGACAAGGAAATCGCCCGGTTCAGGGATTTCGGCGGTGCGTCCGGCAATGTGCCAGATGCGCGTCCACATATGGTCCCATTCCTTCTGCGCGAACTCGGCCGAATAGTAGCGATCCCCCGTGATCGCATCGCCGCGCAGGTGCGACGGGTCGCGCCCGTCCATCGGCGGCGGAACATGTCCTCGCAGGCTCATGGCATAATCCTCTCCGGTCGTCGGAACCGTTCGGTCCCGGTCCGCGTATCGCGGGTTGCACTTCTTGCCGAAGCCTAACCCGTGCCCGCAGCATCGCTAACTGCACAAAACGGCAGGAAAGATCGCGCCGCTTGGCATCACGCGCTACCGGCGGAAATGCCCGGCGCACCAGCGCGGCGGCTTTCACCCCGGCTTGTTTCGCCTTGACTTGACCGGCCATCCGCCACTAGGGCGCCCACCGAAATCGGGAGCGCCTGGCTCCCATCATCCCGTCCAATACGCCGAGTCCTGTCGAAGGGCGTTTCTGGATCCACCCTGGCAGGGTGGAGGAGTGTATCCATGGCCAATGTAACCGTGATCGGCGCCCAGTGGGGCGATGAAGGCAAGGGCAAGATCGTCGACTGGCTGGCCAGCCGTGCCGATGCCGTGGTGCGCTTTCAGGGCGGGCACAATGCCGGACACACGCTGGTGGTGGGCGATCAGACCTACAAGCTCTCGCTGCTGCCTTCGGGGATCGTCACCGGCACCCTCTCGATCATCGGCAATGGCGTGGTGCTCGATCCCTGGGCGCTCAAGGCCGAAATCGAGAAGCTGACCGGCCAGGGCGTGGAGATCAATCCCGAAAACTTCGCCATTGCCGACAATTGCCCCCTGATCCTGCCCCTGCACCGCGATCTTGACGGGCTGCGCGAGCAGGCCGCCGGAGCGGGCAAGATCGGCACCACCGGGCGCGGCATCGGCCCCGCCTATGAAGACAAGGTCGGTCGCCGCGCCATCCGCGTCTGCGATCTGGCACACCTTGATTCGCTGGATTCGCAGCTTGACCGGCTCTGCGCCCATCACGATGCGCTGCGCGCCGGCTTCGGCCAGCCGCCGGTCGATCGCGTCGCGCTGATCGCGCAGCTCAAGGAAATCGCCCCGTTCGTGCTGCAATTCGCGCAGCCTGTGTGGAAACGCCTGAAGAAGGTGCGCAAGGCTGGCGCGCGCATCCTGTTCGAAGGGGCGCAGGGCGTCCTGCTCGATGTCGATCACGGCACCTACCCCTTCGTCACCTCGTCGAACACGGTATCGGGCACGGCCGCATCGGGATCAGGGCTTGGCCCCAATTCCACCGGTTTCGTGCTCGGCATCGTCAAGGCCTATACGACCCGCGTCGGCTCAGGCCCCTTCCCGACCGAGCTTGAAGACGAGATCGGCCAGCGTCTGGGCGAACGCGGGCACGAGTTCGGCACGGTTACGGGGCGCAAGCGGCGCTGCGGCTGGTTCGATGCCGTGCTGGTGCGCCAGTCCTGCGCCATCTCCGGCGTAACCGGCATCGCGCTGACCAAGCTCGATGTGCTCGACGGGTTTGAGAAGGTGAAGATCTGCACCGGCTATCGCCTGCGCGGCAAGGTGCTGGACTATTTCCCAAGCCACGCCGCCGATCAGGCCCAGGTTGAGCCGATCTATGAAGAGATGGACGGCTGGAGCGGCACCACCGCAGGGGCACGTTCGTGGGCTGATCTGCCCGCGCAGGCGATCAAGTATATCCAGCGCGTGCAGGAACTTATCGAAACCCCGGTGGCGCTCGTCAGCACCTCGCCCGAACGCGAGGATACCATTCTGGTGCGTGATCCCTTCATCGATTGATCCAAAATCGCAGAAAATGGGCTTGACCTGATCCTTTTTTGTTCCACACATGTTCACATAAGTGGAATTGCTTAGGGACAGGATCATGGCTCAGGGGCTGGCGCGGTTCGATCTTTCACCGGAAGCGGATGTTGCCCTGCTGCGGCCGTGCGCTCCTCTGGCGGTCTCGATCTTTGCCGATCGGGCATGGCTGCGCAGCGAAATGGCAGAAGATGCCGCCGCGGCAGGCTTGCGCGTGGCCCGCAGCGCCGATCTGGCAATCCTTGCCGCCAAGGAGCCTGATGGCGCGCTTGGAGATCTTGTTCTTGTCGATTGTCCGGTGCCCGAAGGGGCGGAGCTTGCCGCTCTTGCCCGGCTGGATCAGCAGGCAGCGCGCACGCAGGCGCATCTTGTGGTTTCCACCAGCATGGGTGCGCTTGATGATGTGTTCGGCTGCCTCGATCAGTCCGCCGCGCAGATTCTTGTCAGTCCCAGCCGTGCGGACAGGGTCGTGGCGCTCGGCCATCTGCTGGGCCAGATCGCCACGCAGGGCGGATCGCGCGTGCGCGAGCTTTCCGAAAGTGATCGCATGTCCCTCTTGCGGCTGACCCAGCAGGTTTCTGAAATCGCGCACAGGCTTGAAGTGCTTTCGGGCGCGCCGCTTGCGCCCACGCAGCCCGGCGATCTTTCCGTCTTTGCCTTCGATCGTCCGGGCGCAGAGGATGGCGCCACGCAGCGGCTCGTGCGCCAGCAGCGGCCCTCACTTCCCGATCCGCGCCTTGTGCGCAAGATCATCCGCATGCGGCAGATGCGTTCGCGCTTCTTCGAAGGGGAGCTGTTTGCCGATCCGGCTTGGGACATGCTGCTTGATCTTGCCGCCGCGCGTGCCGAACACACCCGCGTTTCGGTCACGTCGCTGTGCATCGCATCGGGCGTTCCGCCCACAACCGCGCTGCGCTGGATCAGCCAGATGACGAAGGCGGGCCTCCTGTGCCGTGCCGAAGACACCGCCGACCGCCGCCGCGCCTTCATCACCCTTTCCGATAAGGCCGCCGATGCCATGGCCCGCTATTTCGGCGAACTGGCCAGCGATCCTTGCGTGACCTGATCAGGCCCGCATTGCAAGCTACTGCGCGGGGTCGGTCAGGCTGTAAACCAGCGTGCGCTCCTCACCTGCGGGGATCGTGGTTGCCCAGATGTCGCGCCCGTCCTTGCGCGTCAGCCTTGCGCCTTGCGCACGCAGCGCCGCACCGGGCTGGCGTTCGATCCGTGCCTCGAACCGCACTGGCACCTGCCGCGCATTCCGGGCCGTCAGCCGGATCGTGGCGGTGCGGCCCTGCCGGTTCAGCAGGGTGGCATCAGCCGTCACCTGTGTTGCCTCGTCCAGCAGGATTTCCACGTCTTCGCCCACCGCACGGTCCTCAAGCCCGCCTTCGCCCACAAGCAACATGGTCTGGCCGAAAGGCTCGAACACCGCCACCGGCCCGCCCGGCAGGGCCAGCCCCAGACCATCCTCCCTCCGGTTGCGCGTGCGCAGCATCTGGCGCACCGACTGCACCTGATCGCCCCACACTTCGGCCCGGTAGAGCGCTTCCATCTTCACGCCGGGCTTTTCGGCCAGCGCCACCTGCTTCTGTGCGCGGGCCGAAACCGTGACGGGCACCGGCACGCGATAGAGCTTGAGATCGCCCAGCCCTTCCTGCTGCACCGTCACCGGCGCATCCATGCCCTTGGCCCGCATTCCCGTAACGACGACCTCGGCCATTTCCATCATGGGCGCAGCCATGGCAACGGGTGGCGGAGGCGGCGCGGGCACCGCATCATAGACTGGCGCCATCTGCTGCAAGCCGCATTCCAGCACCAGATCACCCCCGGTCGGAACCGCTCCGCGCGGCGCATCCTCCCGGTTCACCTTGCCCGCGATCACGGCAGCATCGGCATTGGCAAAGCTGGTGGAATCGCTGCTTGCCAGCGTCACCCATGCCGCAAGATCAGCGGTGCGGCCATCGGGATTCATTTGGACCACATAGTTTGATTGCCAATCGAAACCCCAGGCCAGATAGGAAAGCGAAAGCGTGACGCGCTGCGCCGCCACGCTCTCGGTCTCGATCGAGAGCGTCGGCCGTGCAGAAAGATCGACAGGCCGTTCGGAATAGAGCAATTCATCGCTCAGGCCGCCGCAGCTTGCCACTTCGAACCCTGTGGCGGTTTGCAGGATCGCGGCCCCATCGGGGCCAGAACGGATGATCGCACGCTCCTCGCGCACGCCGCCCCTGCCAGGCAGCGTGCGCCGCACGATCACCGGCCGCCCGAACATGCGCGCATAAAGGCTGCGGGGGCTGAGCAGATCGGCATCAAGGTTCTTCTCGCGCACGCCGGATGGCAGGCCGGTGATGATCGCGCTTTCCGGGAACAACCCTGCCGCCACGCCTTCAAACCGGATCGTGGCCTTGCCCGCCGGGATTTCCACCTCGCGGCGTTCGGTGACAAGGGCATAGCCTTCGAGCCAGTCGAGGTCCATTGCCCTGTCGCTGGCCCGGTCAGGCGCGCGATATACGCTTACCGAAACGCTGGCAGGCGCGGCGGACGTGACCACCGTCTCGGCAAGAGCCGACGGCGAGAGCACGAAGAACAATGCTGGCAACAGCGCCCGGCGCAGGGCCATGGTCAATACCGCGTGTCGAACTGGACGGTGAGGACAGTCTCGCCATTGGCGGGCACAGGCACTCGCCAGATCCGCTCGTCCGCCGAAAGCTGCTCGCCCTTGATGCTCTCGCTCGGCACGCGGGTGTCATGCCACCAGTTATCCAGACCGGCCTGCACCACCTCGACCGTTACCGGCGTCGCCTTGGCGTTCGTCACCTTGTAGGCCATCATCGTGCGCCAGAAGACCTTTTCCTGATCCACTGTCACTTCGGCTGGCGCCTTGCCCGGCGTGGTGACGCGGTAGCGCGCGGTGCGCTCCCATTCGCCGCTGTCGATGCGTTCGCGCTTTTCAAGCGTTGGCTGCACCTTTACGTCGAAAGCCTCGCCCGTCTTGAGCGCAAGGCTTGATCCCATGGGAGTGTGGCCAATGCCGTTCTCGCCGATGAACTGCGGCTGCCCTCGTGCATCGCGCATGTAAACGCGCACCGTTCCGGCCGGAAGCGCATCGCCCAGGCCTGCCTCGCGCGTGGTGGAAAAGCGCAGCACCGTGTCGGCACTTTGCGCCTGAGACTGGTTGGCCAGCCAGTTGTTGCGATAGAGGTATGCCTTGGTGGCAGGCGCTCCAGCCACATCCAGAAAGCTCACCTGCTTTTGCTGGGCATTGGCCACGGTGGTGCGTCCGGCGATGGGATAGACATAGAAATCACCCAGACTTTCGCGGTTCGCGCTTTGCGTGCCGGGGCGGTTGCCGGGTATGACCGCGCGCTGGGGCCGGTAGGAATCATATCCCCCGTTGGCACTGCCGACCGCCCCTGCCACCAGCAGCACTTTCGCCTTGTCGAATGTGGTGCCGCTGTTGTTGGTCAGCGTGATCCAGCCTTGAACATCGATCTTGCCTGCTGCCTCGTCGAACAGGGCCACGTAATCCGCCTTCCAGCCGAACCCGCGCGAGAGATAGCTGAGCGAAACCGGCCGCGTGCCCGCAGTGCTGGTGTCAAGCGTCACGGAAAGAGTCGGCCGGGCGCGAAGACCGGCGGGCAGGCTGGGAAAGATCACCCGCGAACCATAGGTGTTCAGCACTTCGATCCGGTCCCCCACGCGCACGATGGTGCCATCGTTGTTGGCAAGGATCGTGGCGCTTTCGCGGGTTTCGGCACCGGTTGCGGGATTGGTGCGGACCAGCGTCACGGTCTGCCCCACGGCCTTGTCCATCAGCTTGCCGGGGGTCAGCAGATCATAGTCGAAGTTCTGTTCGACAATTCCGGTTCCGCCAGCGTTGAGCGTGACCGTTTCGGGCCGGATCGCGGCGGAAACGTCGGGGAACTCCTGCCGGGTGCGTCCCTGCGGCAGGTTCATCTGGCGCACATCCTGCACCAGCGCGAGATCGTTGTTGTAGATCGTCAGCGATACATCGCCCTGCGCCGACTGAACCGACTGGGCAAACGCCGCGACAGGAAAAGCTGCCCCCAGTAACAGAACCTTGCGCATTCACCCCTCCATTTCAGAACATCGAGGCTAGTCTTTCGGCAAGTGCAGATCAACGCAAGCTGAACGGCGGTTGCGGCAAAATGCCGCCGGGCTAAACAGGGATGATGGCCGAACATTCCTCCCTGTTGCGCGACGGGTTCATCCTTCTGGGCTTCGCGCTCGCGTTCGTGCTGCTGTTCCGCAAGCTGGGATTGGGCGCAACGCTGGGATACCTTGTGGCGGGCGCCGTCGTCGGCCCGCAGGCGCTTGGGCTGGTGGGCGATCCGGAAGCCAAGCTGGGCATTGCCGAACTGGGCATCACGCTGCTGCTCTTTCTTGTCGGCCTTGAACTCAACCCGGCGCGACTTTGGCGCATGAAACGCGACATCTTCGGCCTGGGCCTCTTGCAGGTCGCCTTGTGCGGGCTGGCGGTGGCAGGCGTCATCGGCCTTACCACCGGCTTCAGCTGGGGCGCGGCGCTGGCGCTGGGCCTGCCGCTGGCGCTTTCGTCAACCGCGCAGGTTCTGCCGATGCTGCAATCCTCCGGCCGCCTGCGCACCCCCTTCGGCGAACGCGCCTTTGCCATCCTGCTGTTTCAGGATCTCTCGATAATCCCGCTCATCACCATCATCAGCGCGATGAGCCGCAACCCGGCCGATGCGGGCGGACCGCCGGGGTGGCTGCTGGCACTCTACACCGCCGGAGCGCTGATCGGACTGGTTGCGGCCGGCCGTTTCGTCATCCGCCCGATGTTCCGCCTGATCGGCAACATGGGCGAGCGCGAGATGTTCGTTGCCGCCGCGCTGTTCACGGTCATGGCGGCGGCGGCCGTCATGGAACTGCTGGGCCTTTCCACCGCGCTCGGCGCATTCGTGGCAGGCGTTATGCTGGCCGACAGCCCCTATCGGCACGAACTTGAAGCCGATGTCGAGCCATTCCGTTCGGTCCTGCTCGGCCTGTTCTTCCTTGCCGTGGGCATGATGCTGAACCTTCATGCCATCGCCGAACGGCCCCTGTTCGTTGCCGGCATGGCGCTGGCGCTGATCGCGGTGAAGGCCGGTGTCATCTTCGCCATCGGCCGCGCATTCGGCATGGCGTGGCGCGGAGCGCTCGCGCTCGGTCTGCTGCTCAGCCAGGGGGGCGAGTTCGGCTTCGTGCTTTTCGCGCAGGCCCAGAACGCGCTGCTGATCGCACCCGAAGCCGCAAGCCTGTTCGGCGCGGTGGTCACACTTTCAATGGCGACGACACCGTTCCTGATGATGGCAACCGCCCGGTTCCGGCGCGAGGCCGACAGCCCGAAAGGCGAGCGCGATGGCCCCCAGCCCGATGGCGCAAACGCGCTTGTCGTCGGTTTCGGCCGGTTCGGACAGGGCGTGACGCAGATGCTGCTCGCCAGCAATATCCCGGTGACGATGATCGACACCGACATCGAGATGATCGACGTTGCGGCAAGTTTCGGGGCCAAGGTCTATTTCGGAGACGGAACCCGGCTTGACGTGTTGCGGCAGGCAGGCGCTGCCGAGGCCGAAATGATCCTGTTCTGCATGGACAGGGATCAGGTTTCGCCCGATCTCGTGGCAGCAGTGCACGCGGCTTTCCCGCGCGCGGCGCTTTACGTGCGCGCCTTCGACCGCCGCTCCCTGATCCAGTTGCGCGATGCACCCGTAAACGCCGTCGTTCGCGAGGTGATGGAATCGGCGGTAAAGATGGCAAAGCTTGCGCTGGCCGATGCCGGTCTTTCGGCCGAAGCCATCAGCCGCGCGGAAGATGCGTTCCGCGCGAACGACCGGGAACGACTGGCGCTGCAATTCGAGGCAGGCGATATCCGCGCCGCCCGCGACCGGATCATCACGAAGCCCCAGCTTGCGGGCGGACCTGCCGATCAGGCGAGCAGCGACAGCGCCTGATCGCGGATGCACAAGGCAAGTGCGCGGTAATCATCGGCGCTGGCCGATTTGGCGCGCCATGCCGCCACGACATCGCGGGAGCATCGCCAGTTGTCGATCGGCAGGCGCACGACGAGGGCATCGCCGCCCACTTCGGAGCGCAGATAGAGTTCCGGCAGAATCGCCAGACCTACTCCGCTGCCCACCATCTGATGGATGCTGTCAAGGCTGGTCCCTTCGTAATCGAGCAGCATTTCCGCCCCCAGTTCGGCACAGACGGACTGGACGAGCTGGTGATAGTGATGCCGCTGGTCGAGCGTGAGAAAGCGTTCTCCGGCCAGATCCCGCCGGTCGATGCGGCACACATCGGCCAGCCTGTGCTGGCGCGGGGCAACCACGCTCATCGGCTCGGAAAATAGGGGCAGGACTTCCAGATCCTCTCCGATCACGGGCGCCGGGCCGACCATCATGTCGAGCCTTCCTGAAACCAGATCGCGCGCCTGTTCGGCCGGGATGCCATCACGGATGTAAAGACGCAGATCGGGCTGCTCGGCGTGCAGCGCCCCGATGATCGCGGGCATGAGATAAGGGCCAAGCGTGGGCGTCACGCCGAATCGGACGATTCCCGACAATTGCTTTCGCGAACGGGCCGCCACCGCCCGGATATCGCGAATCTCCAGCATCACGCGCTTGGCGCGCTCGGCAATTTCGCGTCCCACGGGGGTCAATTCCACGCTTTGCGCCGCCCGGTCGATGAGAATCGTGCCAAGACGCTGCTCAAGCGCACGTAACTGATGGCTCAGCGTTGGTTGCGAAACGTTGCAGGAATGGGCCGCCCGGCCGAAATGACGCAGTTCGGCAACGGCCAGGAAATACTCAAGCTGGCGGACCGTGGGCACAGGCACCTCGATAGAAGAAATCTATCAAATTATCACCGTTCTTTCGATTGGACGCAATGGAAAGGCTGCGTCATCAGGGTGGAGCAAGGAACAAAGAGGATGCCCCGAAATGGTCGATCTCCAGCAGTCCCCTTGGCGACCCCCCTTAAGGGCGCTGCCCGACCAGACCTTCTGACCTTGCAAGGGGGCGGCGACCCGCCATTCAGCGCCGCCCCCACCCCGGTTTCAAACGCGCCGCAGGCCATACCCCACCCCTTCCCACGGGTCTGCGGCACGCCATGGCCACACAGCCGCCTGTTTGCGCATGGGCAAAGGCTGCTGGCCGTGGGGCACTGGCGGTGCGCGGCCTTGATGGAATGGCGGCCGGATAGCCTGACCCCGGCTCCGGCAAGCCACGGCCCGGCGCGCCGCCAGACTAATCGGCAAGCGCGATTGCCCCGCCGGGCAACTGCGCGCATCCGGGGCGGCCATCCTGTCGCTCCGGCAACGCCCACGGTCCGCAAGGCCGCCGGGCACTGCGTGAAAGGCAATGTGCGATGATGATGATCCTTGCCTCGGCCGCCCTGACTTTTGCTGGCTCAGCCCCCGGATCCGACCCGCACCATGCCTTTCGACTCCCCCCTGAAACATCCCGGACGGAAACCGCCCGCACCCTTCACCACCAGCGCAGCCGCAACCGCGCAGGCTGCACTCCCTCCGGGGCCGTGACCGTCTGCGCCAACCGTGCCGACGAACAGTCCCGCTGGCGCATCTCGGCTGAAGGCGAAGAGACGGCTGCAATGCCCGGACAGCACTTGCGGGCCTTGCGCGTGCAGCATTCGCGCTGTGCCAACCCGGTGGAAGATGCCCTTCGCTGCGTGAAGCCCCTGCCGCTTGCCCGAATGGGACAGCCCGGCGGTGCGATCACGCTCCCCGTTCCAGCGCAGCGATGATGTGCTGCGCCAGAAGGTGCGCGGTGTCTGAAAGACCCGGCGCCTCGATCAGCGCAATCTCCGTATCGTAAAGGGGCGGAAGGCCAGCATCCTCGCCCACGGCTGCCAGACTGGCCGGCACCATCTCCAGCGGCAGAACGGTGATGCCAAGCCCTGCCCGCACGGCCGAAAGGCTCCCGGCAAGACTGGTGGAGGTATAGGCGACGCGCCACGGCCTGCCGATTGCATCGAGTGCTTCGGTCGCACGTTTGCGATAGACGCACGGTTCGGGCGAAACGACCAACGGCACCCGCAGGAAATCGGCGGCGGATTGACGGTCGCGCGCCACCCAGACGAGTGGCTCGCGCCAGACGCGCACGCCTTCCTGCCGGTCCTGCGTTGGCTGACGCTTCACCAGCACCAGATCGAAGTGGCCGGCATGAAACCGCTCGACAAGGTTGAGCGTGAGATCGCAGGTCACTTCCAGTTCCACCAGCGGGTGCGCCTCGGTGAAGGCTGAAAGCACCGAGGGCAAATGTGCGGTTGCGAAATCCTCCGGCACCCCGATGCGCACCGATCCGGCAATCTCCGGTTCGAACATTTCCGCCACGGTGGCATCGTGCAACCGCAGAATCTGGCGGGCAGGACCGATCAGACGTTCACCGTCCGGCGTGATGACAAGCTTGCGGGGACTGCGTTCAAACAGCGTGCGCGAAAGCTGTTCTTCCAGCCTTTTCAACTGCAAGGATATGGCAGACTGGGTGCGCCCCAGCCGCTCTCCGGCGCGGGTGAAGCTGCCGGTATCGGCAATCGTCACGAAGCAGCGAAGCAGGTCGATGTCGAGATTGCGCAGGGCCATGCGGCACCGTCTATCATTTCAAATGTCAATCTTCAATATTTGAATAATTCGTTTCCATTATCAGACTTCCTGCTGCACCTGCACAGTCAATCTCACCCCCTAACGGACACGAAGGTGCAACCATGAACCAGTTGACGATCTCTGCGGGCCTTGCCGCACCGATGCCGCACCAGCCTGCCCGCCCCGTGCTTTCCGCCGCCGATTTGCCGGTAGCCGCCCTTGGCCTCCTGCTGGCTGGCGCAATCGCCACGGGCCATGCAGTCGTTTCCGCTCCCGGCGCAGCGCTGAGCAGCCTCAGCGTGCTGGTCACCGGCGTCGTTCTGGTCTTTTCCCGCCGTCAGCTCCGCGCCGATCCGCGCGCGCGCTCGTTCACGCGTCTCGCACTCGGCCTTGCCATTGCCACGATCCTGATGGCGCTGGCTGCCGACATCCTGCTGCTCGTTGCCGCATGGATCGTGGGCGGACGACTGATGGCCGGACTGATCGGCCATGTCGGTGACTGGCGCGAAGCCCGTCTGGCTGCCCGCCGGGCCAATCTCTCCTTCGCGGCGGGCGATCTTGCCCTCGTGGCGGCTGCGCTCCTGCTTGCGGTCGGGGCCGGAAGCAGCAACCTTGCAGCCATCACCGCTGCGGCGCCCACGCTCGACCCGACGATGATGACTGCGGCAGCGGTGCTGCTGGTCATCGCCGCCATGGCGCGCTGCGCCCTGCCCCCTTTCTCAGCCTGGCTCATGCGCTCGCTCGCGGCACCCACGCCGGTTTCCGCCCTGCTCCATGCTGGTTTCGTCAATGCCGGCGGCTTCCTCCTCATCAGCCTTGCGCCAGTGCTCGAAGCCGCTCCGATCGCGCGCGCCATGCTCTTCACCGTGGGCGTCGTCGCGGCACTGTTCGGCAGCGCCATCATGCTGGTGCGGGTTGACGTGAAGGGCTCGCTTGCTGCCTCCACGGTTGCCCAGATGGGGTTCATGCTGCTTACGGTGGGCCTTGGCGCCTATGCTGCCGCACTCTGGCACATGGTTGCCCACGGGGTTTTCAAGGCATGGCTGTTTCTGGGTTCGGCTGGCACCATCGTGCCCGCTGCCACCTCCGGCAACAATGCGGCCAAGATGCTTGCCAAGCCCTGGCCCGCGCTGGTTGCGCTGATGACGATCATCGCCGCCCTCGCCCTGATGCAGGCAGACCGGAATGCCGCCATTCTCCCGCTGGGCCTCGCGTTTGCCGCCATGCTGGCCGCGCTTGGCGTGGCGCTGAAGGGCGCGCGTCGCGGTCCGCTTGGCCTGCTGGTCTTCGCCGCCCCGTTCCTGTTGATCGGGTTCAACATCGCCGCGCTCGCCCTGGTGTCAGCCTATCAGGCCAATGCCGCCATCCCTCTGATCCCCGACTACGCCCAGTTCGGCCTGCTTTCGCTCCTGCTTGCCGGATGGGTCTGGCAGCAGGGCATTGCCAGCGGCGAGCTGACCCTGCCGCCTGCGCTCTTTGCCCGGCTCTTCCATGCAGGCCATCCCGCGCCCTGACTGGTCCCTGCCTTCCCCCGCACTGCCCTGCACCGCCCATTTTCCCAAGGATCCATGCCATGAATATTGCCACCGGAAACCTTGTCGCGCAGATCCCCGCCAGCCTTGCCGATGAACGCGCCGCACTCACTGCCCAAATCGCGCTTGCCGCGCAGACCGTGGCACCGCTCTGGCCGCTGAACAGCGCCATTGCCGTAAACCCGCTCTCTGGCTTCGAGGATCTCGCCTTCGAAGATGCCGTGCCGCAGGCGGCCGCGCTGTTCGGCGCCCGCGCATCGCTGTCGCTGGTGCAGTGGCGGCAACTGATGAACGAGGGACGGATCGACTATGTCGCCATGCGCAAGGCCGTGGTCGATGCGCTGGGCGGGCTGGATGAGGCATTCGCCTCGCTGGGGCCAGACCTCAATGCCTACAACCTGCTTGTCGCGCGCCTTACCGAACTGCCGGCAGACGACACACCGGCCGTGCGGCGCGAGCTTTCTCCCGGCCTTGCCGTGCTGGCGCGCTGGCTGGCCGCCTTCTTCGATCGCAAGGCCACGCTTCAGGTGCCCGGACGCGAGCGCGGCCTTTACGCATGCCTTTCGCAGGTTCTGCGGTTCGATCCGGCAATGCAGAAGCTGGCTGATGGCACTGGCGCGGCATGGCTGGCAAAGGCGCCTTCCGATCCTGTCGAGATGCTGCTGCTTGCCGCGCAGCGCGATGGCGTGGGCCCCGATGCGCGGCTTGCCTGGCTGCGGCGGCTAGCAGCCGCTCTTCCCGGCTGGGCCTCGCACCTGCGCTGGCGCGAGGATCATGCCGGGCCGGAAGCAAGCCTTGGCGCGCCCGCCAGCATGACCGAACTCATGGCGCTGGTGGCGCTGGTCGAAGGGGCTGTCCGCACTGGCCCCAAGGCGGTGGAGACGCCGCAGACCGATCCTGCTGCCTTAGAGGCCGCGCTCCTTGCGCACTTCGGCCTGCCTGCCGATGCGACCAGAACGTGGGATGCAAAGGCACAGGCCAAGCTGCGCCAGATTGCCGCCCTGGATGACGCCCGGCTGGGCCTGATCTTTCAGGAAGCAGCCGAAGCCAGCTTCCTGTCTGCGCTTGCGCCGCAGCTTGAAGGCGCATCGGCCCGCCTCACCGCGCCACAATCGGCCCTTCGGCCCGATGCCCAGCTCGTGTTCTGCATCGATGTCAGGTCGGAACCTATGCGCCGGGCGCTGGAACGGCAGGGCCGCATCGAGACTTTCGGTTATGCGGGGTTCTTCGGGCTGCCGATTGCGCTCGATCCGGCCTGCTCGGCACCGCAGCGCAACCAGTTGCCGGTGCTGCTCTCGCCGGCCCACGTAGTCACCGAACGCCCGGCCAAGGGCCGCGAGGCCGAAGCCGATGCGGTGCTGGCGCGGCAGGCAGCGCTGTTGGATGCGCAGGCCATGCTTGATGCCACCAAGGGCGGTGCAACCGGCTTTGCCACGGCAGAGGCCGCCGGGCCTCTCGCTGCCGTTGCCATGCTGGCACGCACGCTTGCCCCCCGGCTGACCGACGCGCTGCACCAGCGCCTTGTCGGTGCGCGCAAGCAGGTGCTGGCGCCGGTTGCCTGCAATGACCACGATCATTCCGCCCATGCCGATGGCGGCTCTGCCATTCCGCTCGACCAGCGCATCGCCTATGCGCGCGGCATGTTCACGCTCACCGGGCTTTCGCCGGAAACCGGGCGGCTGGTGGCGCTGGTCGGCCATGGGGGATGCACCACCAACAATGCCTTCGCGGCCAGCCTCGATTGCGGCGCCTGCGGCGGCCACCCCGGCGGCCCGAACGCCCGGCTGATGGCCTCCATTCTCAATGACCCGGCGGTGCGGGATGGTCTGGCGCAGCAGGGTGTTCCGCTGCCTGCCGATACGTGGTTCCTTGCCGCCCAGCACGATACCACGCGCGATGCGGTCGAGATCTTCGACCGGCACCTCGTTCCGGCAAGCCATGCCGCCGATCTTGCCCGGCTGGAAGAAGCGCTGGAGCGCGCCGGTCAGATCGCGCGCAAGGAGCGCGCCGCAAGGCTTGGGCGCAGCGCCGATGACCTCCTCACCGGCGCTGCGCACTGGGCCGAAGTGCGGCCGGAGTGGGGGCTTTCGGGCAATGCCGCCTTCGTCGTCGGACCGCGCGCGCTTACCAGCGAGATCGACCTCGGCGGGCAGGCGTTTCTGCACAGCTATGACTGGAAGAAGGACGAGGACGGCAGCGCGCTGACGGGCATCATGACCGCGCCAATGATCGTGGCGCAATGGATCAACTGCCAGTATCTGTTTTCGACCATTGACAACGAGGTGTTCGGCGCGGGCGACAAGACCACGCAGAATGTCGTTGGCGGCTTTGGCGTGGTGCAGGGCAGCGGCGGTGATCTGTGCGTCGGTCTGCCACGCCAGTCGCTGTTCCGGGATGATGGCGTGCCCTATCACACGCCGCGCCGTCTTGCGGTCATCATCGAGGCGCCCCTGCAGCGGGTTCAGGATATCGTCCTGCGCCACGATGCGGTTGGCCGTCTCGTGGAGAACGGGTGGATCAACCTGATCGTGATCGACCCGTGGAAGCACAAGGCCCACCACTGGGTGCGCGGCGAATGGACTGCCCGCCCCTGCTGACGGGCCTGTGGCGCAAGCGTCGCAAATATTGTCGGAAACAGCAATTGACTGCCCCCGGCTTTGTGCGCATTAGCGCAGCAGCCGGGGGCGGTTAGCTCAGTTGGTAGAGCATCTCGTTTACACCGAGAGGGTCGGCGGTTCGAGCCCGTCACCGCCCACCAGATACCCGGCCTTCCAGACCTTTTCCTTTTGGCGACGCTCCAAGCATCACGGCTGCTCGCGATGCAGCCCGCCAGCGAGCGCCTATGCGAATGCATGACCAAGGCCAGCGCAAGCGGCTTTGCGGTGGACGGAAGCACGTGTTAACCTTCTGAAAACCATGAAGTGCAATGCTTCGGTCATGATGAAGCGCGGTTTGATCCTGCTGAGCTGGACCGTTTTGGTCACAGGCTGCGTGGGCAGTCCCGAACAGCCTCGCAACGAACCCATGCGCGCGACCGGATCAACCCTGTCCACCTCGCCGCAGGCGCGGGCGTGCTATGCCAGTCTGGGGGCTACCCAGGCCAGCTTCAGCCCCTTGCCCGACCAGTATCATTCCCCCGGTTGTGCCACGCTCGGCACGGTAAAGCTCAACTCGCTCAGCAGCGATGGCGGGCGCCTTGAAGTGTCGAACCTCGGCCCCGTTGCCTGCCCGGTGGCAAGCGCGCTTCAGGGCTGGGCGCGGTTCGGCGTTGACCGTGCGGCGCGCCAGATTCTGGGGAGCGAACTTGTCCGCATCGAAACCATGGGCAGCTTTTCCTGCCGTAATGTCGCGGGAACCAACCGGCTTTCTGCCCATGCCACCGCCAACGCGGTTGATGTATCGGCATTCCGGCTTGCCGATGGACGGCGGATCAGTGTTCTGAACGACTGGAACAGCCCTTCACCGCAAGTCCGTGCCTTCCTGCGCACCGTGCGAGACAGTGCCTGCAAGCGGTTCGGCACCGTGCTCAGCCCGGATTACAACGCGGCGCACCGCGATCACTTCCACTTCGAAACCGGTGAACTGAAAGCCTTCTGCCGATAGCCTCAGGGGCGACCGTGCAGCCTTGCTTGAAGCTCCGGACTCATCGCAGTCCCAGCGGTGTGATGCCTTTTACGCAGTCAAGCAGCCTCAGGCCGCGACATCATCCAGCCCTGCCGCTTCAAGCCGCAGGCGCACCGCTTCGGCCGCGTGCCGTGCGCCAAGTTTGCCCATCATCTTCATGCGGTGGATTTCCACGGTGCGGGGGCTGATAGCCAGATCGCGGGCGATGGCCTTGTTGCTGCACCCTTCGGCAAGCCGGTCCAGCACTTCGCGTTCGCGCAGCGAGAGGCGCGCAATGCGCTGGCGTGCCTCGGCCGCGCGGGCACGTTGCGCGCGATAGGCTTCGGCTTCTCTGGCGGCATGGGCAACGGCCTCGTTCAGCGGGCCGATCTGGGTGGGCATGGCCAGATAATCGAGTGCGCCCGCCTTTATCGCCCGCACGACCGCACCCGTTTCCGGCTTTTCGGCAATGGCGATCACGGGCAGCCATTGTCCGGCACGCATCATGGCCGAGATGAGCTGGGCAATGCCCTCACCCACCGGTTCATCCTGTGCGAGCACCAGACCGGACGAAGGCGCGTGCGCCAGCAGTTCATCGGCACCGGAATAGATTTCCGCATGATGGCCCGCAGCAAAGGCAAGCCTTGCCAGTTGAGCACGCCGGGCGGTGTCGCCATCGAGGATATGAAGAGTTACGCGTTCAGCCATGTGCGCATTAATGCGCGAGACGTAACAATTAGCCAGAAAGGTTAGTTTCGGAATGAACCGAAAGAAGCGCCCTTTCCGCGCAACATACACGTTATTCCTTAGGAAGATAACTTCGGGAACGGATGCAACCGCATTGCGTTCCCGGCGTCTTGTCGCAAAACCGCACCGGTCTGACCTGCACGATGAGGTCCGACCGGCGGCCCCGGCCAGAAGCATTAACCAGATTCGCCGCCGCTTTGCCGAGGCTGGCCGCGCCTTGCGCGCGCAATGCACACCGGTTCGTTAAGCAGGATCGTCGAACGAATAGTCAGGCAGCGAATGGAACGCCTGGCGCAGCGCCTCGCTCCAGCTTGACGAGATTGACTTGAAGTATGGGTCGCTTGCCAGAATGCGGCGCTGGTGAAGCGGCGTGAACCGGTCACGCTCCATCACCATCAGGTCGAACGGCAGGCCGACCGAAAGGTTGGCCGCAAGGGTTGAATCGAACGAGACCATGAGCAGCTTGACCGCATCCTCGAACGACATCGTGCGATCATAGCCGCGCAGCAGGATCGGCCTGCCATACTTGGTTTCGCCGATCTGGAAGAACGGCGTGTCGAAGCTCGCCTCGATGAAGTTTCCTTCCGGATAGATAAGGAAAAGGCGCGGCTCCATATCCCGGATCTGCCCGGCGACGATCATCGATGCGGTAAAGCGCGGCCCCTCGCCGGTCATGCCGCCATCCTGCCGCCGTTCGATCACATCGCTCAGCAGGTTGCCGACCAGGGTTGCCACCTGAAACATGGTGGGCGCCTCAAGGATCGAGGGGCGACGCTCTCCCGGCGCCTTGTTGCGTTCCTCAAGCTGCGAGATCACCGCCTGCGTGGTGGCGAGATTTCCCGCCGTCATGATGGTGATGATCCGTTCGCCGGGCACCGACCAGTGGAACATCTTGCGGAAGGTGGAGATATTGTCGACGCCGGAATTGGTGCGGGTATCGCTCATCAGGACAAGCCCGCGATCGAGCACCATTCCAACGCAATAGGTCATCGTTCCGCCCCGAATATTGCCGACCAGAGGCAGGAACCGGAACCCGCCTCATCCCGAATCCCTGCCGTCATCGGGCTGTCTTATTGCTCCACGCGCTGCTGTTCAACGGCAAGCCTGACATGCATCGTCTCGTCACGCGCGCCGTAACGGATGCCGGTGATCGGGGCCGCATCGCGATAGTCGCGCCCCGTGGCCACGCGGACATAGCGGCAATCCGGGCTGATGCCGTTGGAAACATCGAACCCGACCCAGCCCAGACCTTCGACATGAGCCTCGGCCCAGGCGTGGCCTGCATCCTGATCGACCCGGTCGTTCATCATCAGGTAGCCGCTGACATAACGCGCCGGAATGCCAAGCGCCCGCGCTGCGGCAATAAAGACATGCGCATGGTCCTGACAGACCCCGCGCCCGGCCGCGATGGCGGCTTCGGCCGGGGTCGCGGCATCGGTATGGCCGGAGGCATATTCAATCCGCGCGCGCACCAGCGCCGAAAGCGAATGCAGCAGGGCAAGCGAATTGCCATCCTGCGCCAGCGCTGAAACAAGCGAGCGCACCCGCCCCCCTGCCTTCGTCAACTCAGTCGGCTCCAGAAACTGCCACATCGGCATGAAGCCCGCGTGCTTGCCGATGATCCCGGCCTCGTCGTTCGTGTCGACAATGCCTTCGCAGCGGATCGTCACTTCGCTCACCCCCTGATCGAACGAAATCAGCGTGACATGGTTGTGATTGGCATCGTCATATTCGACCTGCATGTGCGCGCCGTCGAAATGCATGTTCCATTCAAGCACCCGCTGCCCGGACGAACACTTGGGCTTCAGGCGCAGTCGCTGAAGGCCATGGCTGACCGGCTCCGAAAAGACGTAGTGGGTGGTGTGATCGATGGCGAGGCGCATGGACGGGGTGGCCTAGTCGATAAAGCGGTAATCGCGCTGGATCTGGAGCGCGAGGGCCGTGTTGTTGCGGATGAACTTGCCGATGAACTCGTGCAGGCCCTGTTCGAAGATCGCCTCGATCGTGGCCTGATGAAACTGGCAATCGGCATCGCGCAGGATCTCGTGGCAGTGCATCTCGCTGCCATATTCGCGCGCGAGGCTGGCGAGGTTGGACCGCAGCTTGGAATAGCAGAAGGCCAGACTGCGCGGAAAACGCCCGTCGAGAATCAGGAACTCGGCAATCCCGCGCGGGTCCATGCGGCCGGCATTGAGCCAGCGATAGGCGCGTTCCCCCGCAACCGAGCGCAGCACGTTTTCCCACTGCACGTTGTCGAGGCTGGAGCCGACATAGGAGATCGAGGGCAGCAGCACGTAATACTTCACATCGAGGATGCGCGCGGTGTTGTCAGCACGTTCTATGAAGCTGCCCAGCCGCGCGAAATTGTAGATCTCGTTGCGCAGCATGGTGCCTTCCATCGCGCCGCGCACCTGCGTGGACTGCCGCCGCACCAGATCAAGCACATCGCCAAGCCGGGTCTCGGTGACAGGCCGCGCCAGCGCTTCCTTGAGCTGCATCCACCCGTCGTTGACCGATTCCCACACCTCGCGGGTGATCCCGGCGCGGACCATGCGCGCATTGGTGCGCGCCATCTCGGTCATGGCAAGGACGCTGCCGGTATTGTCCCGGTCGCGCAGGATATAGTTGAACACGTGCGGGCCGGTATATTCAGGCCCGTAACGCGCCTCGTAGCCCGGCTGGAGGCCAAGCGTGACGATGAGCGAGCGCCATTCGTCCGAAGCGTCCGCAACGTCGCGCGTGAGCGCCATGCGGAAACCCGCTTCGATCAGGCGCGAGATGTTCTCCGCCCGCTCAAGATAGCGGAACAGCCAGAAGATGCCGTTTGCCGAACGTCCTAGCACGGGAAATCCTCCGCCATATCAGTCGTCCAGCACCCAGCTGTCCTTGGTCCCGCCACCCTGCGACGAATTGACCACGAGCGATCCCTTCTTGAGCGCCACGCGGGTTAACCCGCCCGGCGTGATGTCGATGCCGTTGGGACTGACGAGCACGAAGGGCCTCAGGTCCACATGGCGGGGGGCAAGGCCGGCCTTGGTCAGGATCGGCACGGTCGAAAGTGCCAGCGTCGGCTGGGCGATGTAGTTTTCCGGCTTGGCCCGCAGCTTGGCCTCGAAGGCGGCGATTTCCTTCTTCGAGGAGGTCGGCCCGATCAGCATGCCATAGCCGCCCGAACCGTGGACTTCCTTCACCACCAGTTCGGCCAGATTGTCGAGCACGTATTTCAGCGCCTCCGGTTCGGCGCAGCGCCATGTCGGCACGTTCGGCAGGATCGGCTTCTCGCCGGTATAGAACTCGACGATTTCGGGCATGAAGGAATAGATCGCCTTGTCGTCGGCAATGCCCGTTCCGGGCGCGTTGGCAATGGTGATGCCGCCGCTGCGATAGACATCCATGATCCCCGAAACGCCCAGAACGCTGTTGGGATTGAAGGTCAGCGGATCAAGATATTCGTCATCCACCCGGCGATAGAGCACATCGATCGGCTGGTAGCCGCGCGTGGTGCGCATGGCGATGCGCCCGTTTTCGACGCGCAGATCGCTGCCTTCCACCAGTTCCGCGCCCATCTGGTCGGCCAGAAAGGCGTGCTCGAAATAGGCGGAGTTATAGACCCCCGGCGTCAGCACCGCGACCACCGGCTTCTTGCCGCTGAACGCGGGCGGCGCACAGGCCGCAAGGCTGCGCGCAAGACGGCGCGGATAATCCGAAACCTCGCGCACGCGCACGCGCGTGAACAGTTCCGGGAACATCGCCATCATCGTCTCGCGATTCTCCAGCATGTAGGAGACACCGCTGGGCGTGCGGGCATTGTCCTCAAGCACCATGAACTCGTCCTCGCCTGTGCGGACAAGATCGATGCCGACGATATGGGTATAGACCCCGCCCGGCGGGGTGAAGCCGACCATCTCGGCCAGAAAGGCTTCGTTGCCCCTGAGCAGACGCGCGGGCAGGCGCCCGGACCGCACGATTTCCTGCCGGTGATAGAGATCGTGCAGAAAGGCGTTCAGCGCCCTGACCCGCTGTTCGATCCCGCGCGAAAGCTTGCGCCACTGCTGCGCGGTGATGATGCGCGGCACCATGTCGAACGGAATCAGCCGCTCTTCCGCGTCTTCGCTTCCATAGACATTGAAGGTGATCCCGGTGCGGCGGAAAAATGCCTCGGCCTCGCTGCCCTTGCGCCGCAACAGATCAGGGGGCTGCTCCTTGTACCACTCGCAGTATCCTGCGTAGGCAGAGCGCACCGAACCATCGGCATTGAGCATCTCGTCATATGACGAGGGCGAGGCTGTTTTCATAGGCACATCCCGTTCACGTGCGAAGCTTGCACAATGAAACGGCTTTGCCAAGCGCGCGAATGCTGCACCTGCGAATTAAGATGGACCGGTCCGCAAGGAAGCCTCAGAAAGCCGCGACCAGCCGCTTCAGCATCACCGCAACATCGGGGTGGGCCGCAAAGCCCAGATGGGTGCATCGCATGGGTATGGCCAGATCGCGCTCGCCCTTGCGCCCGCACGATGATCGCGGCGAGACAATGCCATCGCGCGCGCTCCACAGCGCGATCGTGGGAACCGGCGGCTTGGCCGACATGTCCTGCCCGATCGGCGGTTCATCGACCGAATGCCCGGCGATGAGCTGATAGGCCCGCCACGCATTATTGGCGCGCCGGTCCCCGGAAAAGGGGGTACCCATGGTGATGACCATGCGCACCGCTTCGGGATGGGCCTTGGCCACCTCGCGCGCGAAAATGCCGCCAAGGCTCCAGCCGACAAGCACGAGCGGCTCGCCCTCCTTGCGGGCCATGGTGACGACCCGCTCGCACAACCGCCCGAACCTGTCCTCGCTCGGCCCGAAGTTGAAGCCGAGGCCCCAGTCGCTCACCCTGTGCCCTGCCGCCTCAAGCGCACGGCCCAGCGGCTTCATGCGCGCCGGATGCGTGCCGAAGCCGGGCAGCAGCATCACCGGGCGCGATGGCGCCTGCGGCGGAACAACATCGGTGCAGGGGCGGCGGCGGGCCTGCCAATGCTCCACCGGGGTGCGCAGTTCACCCAGCAGCGCCTGCCATTTGGGGCCGCGCACACCTTCGGGCCGCGGCTGGAAGGCAAGCACCAAGCGCCGCGCCACTTCGTCACGCAGCCGGGAAAGGCGGGCAAAAGCCTGCCCGGCCTCGCGGGAAACGGAATCGTGATGCGCAATCATCTTCATGGCGTGAACCCTATCGGTCTAACCGCCGATGAACGCCAGAATTGCGCAATTGTTTCAAGAATGCGTCAAGAATGCAGAATTATGACGTTTCATCGCCCTTGCAGGCGCCTGCGTGCCTTGATGCCATCGCCATCCTAATCGACATGGCCTTCCCGTTGGGAGCCGTTCCGTCCATGTCCATCGTCATGTCATAGCTGTCGGCGCTGTAGGTGCCTGCCAGCTTCATCCTGGCCGAGGAACCGGCATCCTCGCCCTTGCCCTTGCATGTCATCACGGCATCGATTCTGCCGCCGCCCATGGTGAAGCTGTCATAGCGGCAATCCTCACCCTGCTGACCAAAGAAGCTGCCATCGGGCTTGTCCGCCTCTTCCGGGGTCAGGCATGAGGCGAACTTGCGGCTTTGCCCCATCATCTGCTGCATGGTCTGCCTGGCTTCGGCCGGCATCCCCTCCACCTCCAGCCGGTCGAACTTCATCGTCATTTCCCAGCGACCCGGCTTCAGCTTCATGCCCGCATCGGCAACCGACTGGGCCACCTCGGCGGTGCTGGCGTTTTTCTTATCCACGGATGGCCCGTCGCCGCACGCAGCCAGCAGCATCACCGGGATCAACGACAGGGCAGCACGCATCGGCATCTCCATTTCTCGTTCCGGCCCTGAGGCTATCACCTTTCGGGCAATGCGCCAGTGCCGGCCGTCACGCCGGTTGCATGGGTCCGGCCGGTTCTCCATATCGCAGCCATGGCCGAACTCATCATCCGCAGAGGACTTGAAGAACCCGATACTTCCGGCGCCTTCGTGCCGCATCGTCCGGCGCGGCCGGAAAAGGTGGAAGGGGGCATCCCGTTCCGCATCGTCTCGGACTATCAGCCTGCGGGCGATCAGCCCACCGCCATCGCCGATCTGGTCGAGGGCATCCGCGCAAACGAAAAGACGCAGGTGCTGCTGGGCGTTACCGGATCGGGCAAGACCTTCACCATGGCCCAAGTGATCGAGGCCACGCAGCGCCCCGCACTCATCCTTGCCCCCAACAAGATTCTCGCCGCGCAGCTCTATGGCGAAATGAAGAGCTTCTTTCCCGAAAACGCGGTTGAATACTTCGTCTCCTACTACGACTACTATCAGCCCGAAGCCTACGTTCCCCGCTCGGATACCTACATCGAGAAGGAAAGCTCGGTGAACGAGGCGATCGACCGTATGCGCCATTCGGCCACCCGCGCGCTGCTCGAACGCGATGACGTGATTATCGTGGCTTCGGTTTCCTGCCTCTACGGCATCGGCTCGGTCGAAACCTATTCGGCCATGATCTTCGATCTGAAGACGGGCACTTCGGCCGACAGCCGCGAGATCATTCGCAAGCTGGTGGCGCTGCAATACAAACGCAACGACGCAGCCTTCAGCCGGGGCAATTTCCGGGTGCGCGGCGACAATCTGGAAATCTTCCCCTCGCACTACGAAGACACCGCGTGGCGCATCTCCTTTTTCGGCGACGAGATCGAGGAGATCGTCGAGTTCGATCCGCTGACCGGCAAGGCGGGAACGAAGCTTAACTCGGTGCGGGTCTATGCCAACTCGCACTATGTTACCCCCGGCCCCACCATGAAGCAGGCATCCGATGCCATCCGCTTCGAACTGTCGGAACGGCTCAAGGAACTTGTGGCCGAAGGAAAACTGCTGGAAGCGCAGCGGCTGGAACAGCGCACCAACTTCGATCTGGAAATGATTGCCGCCACCGGATCGTGCGCGGGGATCGAAAACTACAGCCGCTTCCTGACCGGGCGGCTGCCCGGCGAACCGCCGCCCACCCTGTTCGAATACCTTCCCGACAACGCGCTGCTTTTCGTGGATGAAAGCCACCAGACCATCCCGCAGATCGGCGCCATGGCGCGCGGCGACCATCGCCGCAAGCTGACCCTGGCCGAATACGGATTCCGCCTGCCAAGCTGCATCGACAACCGCCCCTTACGCTTCAACGAATGGGACGCGATGCGCCCGCAGACGATCGCGGTCTCAGCCACCCCCGGAAGCTGGGAAATGGAAGAGGCGGGCGGGGTCTTTGCCGAACAGGTCATCCGCCCCACCGGCCTGATCGACCCGCCGGTCATCATCCGCCCGGTCGAGGATCAGGTGCAGGACTGCATCAACGAATGCCGCGAAACCGCCGCCATGGGCTATCGCACGCTTGTCACCACGCTGACCAAGCGCATGGCCGAAGACCTGACCGAGTTCATGCACGAGGCTGGCCTTCGCGTGCGCTACATGCATTCCGATGTGGAAACGCTGGAACGCATCGAACTGATCCGCGACTTGCGGCTTGGCGTCTATGATGTGCTGGTGGGCATCAACCTGCTGCGCGAAGGGCTGGACATTCCCGAATGCGGTCTCGTGTGCATTCTGGATGCCGACAAGGAAGGCTTCCTGCGCAGCGAAACCTCGCTCATCCAGACCATCGGCCGCGCTGCCCGCAACGTGGATGGCCGCGTGATCCTCTATGCCGACCGGATGACCGGCAGCATGGAACGCGCCATTGCCGAAACCGATCGCCGCCGCGCCAAGCAGCAAGCCTACAACGAAGCGCATGGCATCACCCCGCAGACGATCAGGCGCAGCATCCACGATATCGTGGCCGATGCCGCCAGCCGCGACGGCGTGGTGATCGATACCGGCGATGATGAACGCAACAACCTCGTGGGGCACAACCTGCGCGCCTACATCGAGGATCTGGAAAAGCGGATGCGCGCCGCCGCCGCCGATCTGGAGTTCGAGGAAGCCGGCCGCCTGCGCGACGAGATCCGGCGACTGGAGGCTACCGAACTCGGCCTTCCGGAGGGCGAACGCAAAGCTCCCATCGTCGGCCGCAGCAACGAAGGCAAACCGGGCACCCGCAAGACGCGGTATGGGAAAAGCCAGAAGACGAAGTGGGGGCGCTGACATCTAGACTAATAGTGCTATTAGCAAGACTATAGCACAGAGACGGGCTAGCTTTATGGTTAAGAGACCTTATCAAGTCGATGTCGATTTGGATGTGTTTAAGGCATTGACTGCCTTGATTAAAACCGAAGGCCAAGAGCATAACGACGTGCTGCGCGAGCTGTTGAACTTGGACTCCGTTTTGGAAGCTGAATCACCTGAACCGATCACTGATCCACAGCTGATAGCAGCCAGATTCAATCATCCAGGACAGTTTTATTCACGTGGGTTGGTGTTGCCGAACGGCACAAAGCTAAGAGCACGATATAAGGGCGTTCAGCACTTCGCAGAGATTCGTGACGGTAGGTGGTTCGCTGATGATGGGGCAGAGTTCTCCAGCCCTTCTGCTGCAGCTTCAGCGATTACCAGAACTACAGTCAATGGATGGCGCTTCTGGGAAGGAATGCTTCCGGGCGATAATGGCTGGCGGCGCCTGGAAGTAATTCGAAATTCCTACCCACTGCAGCAGCGTTGACAGAATGCCGAGTGTCGTCTATAAAGGACATGCCTTCAAGCTGTCGGAAACGCCCGACTTCACGAATTGGCTCGGCTCCATGCGGGACCGGCGAGCACGGGCAAGGATCGTCGTTCGTCTTGAACGCCTAGCCGACGGGAACTTTGGTGACTGCAAGTCCGTAAAGGGCGGCGTGCATGAACTTCGCGTCGACTATGGACCGGGCTACCGGGTGTATTTCTTCCAGCGAGGCAAGGAGCTTGTCATTCTTCTTTGCGGAGGTGACAAGCGCACGCAGGACGCCGACATTGCCCATGCAAAGCGGCTGAAGGAAGAGATCGAGCGCACTGATGGAGCTTCGCCCGTTTGACCCGTCCAGTTATCTGGAGACGGAAGAGGATATCCTTTTCTATCTTGAAGCGGCAATGGAAGGGAACGATCCAAGGCAGATTGCCAGTGCGCTGGGCAATATTGCGCGCTCCAAAGGTATGAGCGAGATTGCCCGCAAGACGGGCCTTGGCCGTCAGGCGCTTTACAAATCTCTGTCCGAAGATGGAAACCCCACGCTGGAAACGCTGGTTGCGGTCCTTTCGGTCCTCGGTCTCGAACTGACCGTCCAGAAGCGCGCCGCCTGAGCCAGACGTGAAAGCTGTTTCAGCGGCAACGACCGCCCTCGCCCTCGCCCTCGCCGCATGCTCGCGTGCGCCGGAGCCTCAGTCTCCAACGGATTCGCCAGCCGATGCCGTGCGCATGGCCATGCCGGATGAGGAGGATGCGTCGGCCGCAGTGGCGGGCGGTGCGGCAGCGCCTGCATGGTCGGGCTCGTTTGATGGCCGGATGGCGTCGTTCGGCGCGCTGGGCGGACCGCCGCTTCTCTCCGTCACTTGCCGGGAAGGCGTGCTCATCATTACCCGCCATGCCGCGGCTCCGGTTGGAGCGCAGGCGCTGTTCGCGCTGGTAGGCAGCGAAGGGATCATGCGCCTGCCGGTGGATGCCACATCGGTTCCGGGCCATCGCGGCTATCTTTGGCAAGGGATGATTGCAGCCGATGATCCGCGCACAAAGGTGCTGGGCGGGGCCTACACGGGCACGCTGCCAGGTGCCGGAATGATCAAGGTTCCGACAGGAAACCCGGTGCGCGAAGTTCTGGCGCGATGCCGTGCTGCCGGGCATGCTCCACCGCCCCAGCCAGCAGGATCGGACAGCGCTGCCGAATGAAGGCGGCGCTTCAGATCTTGCCGAACTTCGCCTCGTAAGCGGCCGTATCACCGGCTGCGAGCAACCTTGCCTGCTCCACCCAGTTATCGCGCATTGCCCGTCCGGCGAAGGCGCCAAGCTGCGCATCGATCCGGGCCATGTCCTCATCGGTCCACGCGGCGATCTGGGCAAAGCTGGTGACACCCAGCGAGGCGAGAAGCGCCTTCAGCTTTGGACCGATGCCCTTGATCCTGCCCAGATCATCAACCGGGCCGGCTTCGGGCTTGGCTGCCTGTGCTTCCTGCTCTGCGGTCTTGAGCGGCTCTGCCTGCGTTGCGGGAACCTGCGGAGCCTCTGCCGGAACGGGCACCGCCGGGGGAGCCGCCATCATTGCAGCGCTGGGCGCATCGATCAGCGCGGTATTGCGCGCTGCCTTTTCGGCGCCTTCGGAAAGAACGTCAGTATATTCGCGCGATCGGGGCGTCGGTTTGGTCCGGCCCCAGAACCACCAGACAAGAAATACCACCACAAGCACGATGCCCGCCAGCAATGCCTGGTTGGCTTCGAACTGCTCCAGCATGAAAATACCCCCTGAAAACGCTCAAAACCCGAATGCGGGTCCACAACCCGCAAAGGGTCAACCCCGGATCAGTTCGCCTGCTGTTTGCGAAACAGCACGCGATCATCAGGCCCGAACGAGCGGACCCACAGCATGTAACAGTAAATAGCGAGAATCGCCGGGATTCCAAATGCCAGTTCGGCCCATTCGGGCAACCATTTCACCGCAATTCCCAGGGCCACGGCAGGCACGACCGCCCAGCCCAGACGCCAGCGCCAGTTGCTGATACGGTGGCCAAGGATGCGCGCCAGCAGCCGCGCCTTGACCGAGGATGCCAACGCCAGAGAAAGCGCCAGCGCCAGCGATGCGGCGGCGGCCACATACATCGGCCCCCAC
The DNA here is from genome assembly GCF_003171715.1 of Novosphingobium meiothermophilum. Classification (GTDB taxonomy): domain Bacteria; phylum Pseudomonadota; class Alphaproteobacteria; order Sphingomonadales; family Sphingomonadaceae; genus Novosphingobium; species Novosphingobium meiothermophilum. The sequence goes on from NZ_QGHL01000004.1 coordinate 149,173, forward strand.
CCCGCGCGCCGGGCAAGCAGGATCAGCCCGAAGGTCAGCACGGCCTGCACGGTGATCGTGACAAGGCTCATCCAGAGGTTGCGCATTCTGGCCAGGTAAACGAGCGCCGCCTCGCTCACCACGGCCTTGGATGCCACGACCTCGGCCAGCAGGAGGAACACCAGCGCCGCTGTTCCCGATACGAAAGCCGGTCCGCCAAGGCCCATCAGCCCCTCGCCGGGGATGCCCAGGGCCAGTGCAATGCCGATCTGCGCCGCGCCGATCCAGAAGCCCACCTGGCAGACCTGCTTGGCAATCGCGGCGTAATCGCGGTCCTTGATGCTGCGGGTTATCACCGGTCCCAGCACCGGTTCGAAGCTGGTCTTCAGCTTCTGCGGCAGCGAGGCGATCTGCTGGGCGAAGTAATAGATGCCCACCGTCGCCTCGCCCACGAAGAAGCGCAGGATGAACACGTCAAGCTTGCGTGTGCCCCATTCCACGGCATCGGCTCCGGCCAGCGGAATGTTGCGCCGCGCAATCTGCCACAACAGAACGGGATGCGGCTTCCACCCGCGCGGCAGACCATAGGTGCGCACCAGCACGAACAGGGCAACGCCCGTTGCCGCCCAGACCGAAGCAAGATAGGCCAGGCTCAGGCCCGATGCCGGCCACAGGAAGAAGAACGCGCCCGCCGCAATGGAGATCGTCCAGGGTTCCACCACTGAACGTGCTCGCACCGTGGTTGCCACATCGAAGCGATAGGCCAGCGCCGCCAGCGCCAGATCGCCCAGCGCCAGCCCCGGTATCGCAAGCACCAGCAGCAGATCGGCAAAAGTGAAATTGCCCGCCGGATACATCGACTGCGGGAAGGCATAGATCAGCGCGGCCATGCCCAGCGCCAGACCCAGCGCCAGCAGCACTGCATCGCCCACCACATTGGCAGGATGCTCTTCGCCTTCGGCCAGCCGCTGCGCCAGTCCGCGCTTCTGGCCCAGCGTTGCCAGCATTCCGGCGAATTCCACCATGACCAGCGCCGAGGCGAACCGGCCCATGGCCGCTGCGCCATAAAGACGGCTGGCGATGAACAGGAACGGGATGCGCGCCACAAGGCGCAGGATGAAGCCAAGGAAATTGGTGCGCCCGCCCTTGGCCAGCGCCGCAATGTCCTTTTGCGAGGTGCGCTGACTGTCAGGCAAGCGCGCCGTCCATCTGCGCCTCGGCCCTCAATGGGCGCGCAAGCAGACCCGCCACCACATCGCGTGCCGGTGCCGAACCTTCCAGCAGCGTCACCACCGCTTCGACGATCGGCATCGAAATCCCGCGCGAGCGTGCGATTCCGGCCAGAACCGGGGCGGTAAAGGCACCTTCGGCCACAGAGCTTCTTGCCCCCAGCACATCGCTTGCCCGCGCGCCTTCGCCAAGAGCCTTGCCCAGCGAGAAATTGCGGCTTGAGGTGGACGAGCACGTCAGCACCAGATCGCCCAGCCCCGAAAGGCCCGCCAGCGTCTCTGCCCGCGCGCCAAGCGCCAGACCGAAACGCTGCATCTCGGCAAACCCGCGACTTATCAGCGCCGCCCGCGCATTCTGCCCCAGCCGCAGCCCGTCAACCACGCCGCATGCAATCGCGAGCACGTTCTTCACCGCGCCGCCGATTTCGGCCCCGGTCAGATCGTCCGAATAATAGGGGCGGAAAGTGGGCCGCGCGATGGCCGCCGAAAGCCGTTGCCACTGCGTCTCCCCGCCCTCGCAGGCCAGTGTCACCGCCGTGGGCAGACCGGCAGCCACCTCGTGCGCGAAGGTCGGCCCTGAAAGCACGGCAAGGCTTGCGCGCGGGGCGGCATCACGCGCCACCTCGGCCATAAGACGGCCGCTGCCTGCCTCGATTCCCTTTGAACAGAGCACGACATCGCCTTGAACCGATCCGATTTCGCCCAGAACCCGCGCCAGAAACTGTGCCGGCGTCACCAGCAGAAGCACCGGCAGACCGGCCATTTCGGCAAGGTCGTCCGTTGCCCGGATACCCTCAGCAAGCTGTGCGGAAGGCAGGTACAGGCTGTTGGTGCGGCGGACGTTGATCTCTTCCACCACTTCGGCCTCGCGCGCCCACAGCTGCACCGCGCGGCCATCGCTTGCCAGCATCTGCGCCAGCGCCGTGCCCCATGCGCCCGCACCGATCACGCCTATTCCAGCGCTCATGCCTTCACTCCCGCACCGCGCACCGGCGCGGCATTGGCATCAAGCGGCCAGCGCGGCCGCGCCGCCACATCCAGCGGATCGGTGTATCCCAGAGCAAAGCGCTCTGCGCCAGCCCATCCGATCATCGCGGCATTGTCTGTGCACAGTTTCGGCGGCGGTGCAATCAGCGGCAGGCCATACGCGGCCGCCAATGCCTCAAGCGCGCCGCGCAGTGCCGCATTGGCCGCCACCCCGCCCGCCACGACCAGCGCAGTCATCTGCGGAGCCGCAGCCGCCAGCGCCGCCCGCGTGCGATCAACCACGCAATCGAGCGCGGCCTGCTGGAACGAGGCGGCAATATCGGCATCGGCATGAATGCCCGCCTGCCTTGCCCGCATTACAGCGCTTTTCAGCCCGGCAAACGAAAAGTGCGGTTCAGAACTGCCGACCAGCGGCCGCGGCAGGGGCACGGCGCGCGGATCGCCCTCGCGGGCAAGACGTTCAACCGCAGGGCCGCCCGGATAGCCAAGACCCAGAATCTTCGCGGTCTTGTCGAAAGCTTCGCCAAGGGCATCGTCAATGGTCGTGGCCAAGCGGCGATACCGGCCGACGCCCGCCACCTCAAGAATCTGGCAGTGCCCGCCGGAAACCAGCAGCAGCAGATAGGGATAATGCAGCGATGGATCGGCCAGGCGCGGCGATAGCGCGTGACCTTCGAGATGGTTGACCGCCACCAGCGGCTTGTCCGCCGCCATGGCCAGTGCCTTGGCCGTCACCAGCCCAACCATGACCCCGCCGATCAGGCCCGGTCCGGCGGTCGCAGCAATGGCATCTACCTTGTCCAGTCCGATGCCCGCATCGGCCAGAACGCCCTCGATCATCGGCGCCAGCACTTCAACATGCGCGCGCGCAGCAATTTCAGGCACCACGCCGCCATAAGGTCGGTGCGCCTCGTCCTGCGAGGCGATGCGCTGCGCAACGATTCGTGCGGCAAGGTCTGCGCCATTGCCGTCAATCACCGCGGCTGCGGTTTCATCGCAACTGGATTCTATGCCAAGGATCAGCGCCATCAGGCGCTTCCCTCTAGTGATAATCCCGGTTACGGCAAGCAGAGCATGAACAACGCCTTGTCCGAAAGCCGCCCTGCGGCTCGTCCAGACCGTCCGCTTCGCCTCGGCACGCGCAATTCCCCGCTCGCCATGGCGCAGGCTTTGGAAACGCGCGCGCGCCTGTGCGCCGCCCATGGCTGGGACGAAACCACGATCGAACTGGTCCCCGTGACTGCCAGCGGCGACAAGGTGCTTGACCGTCCGCTTGCCGAGATCGGCGGCAAGGCGCTCTGGACCAAGGAACTGGACGCGTGGCTTGCCGAAGGCGATATCGATTTCTCCGTCCATTCGATGAAGGATGTCGAGACCCTGCGTCCCGATCCGTTCTGCATTGCCGCCATCCTGCCGCGCGCCGACGTGCGCGATGTGCTTGTCGGGGCCGCGTCGATTGCGGCCATTCCAAAGGGCGCAAGGGTTGGCACCAGCGCGCCGCGCCGCGCCGCACAGATGCTCCACATGCGGCCCGATCTTCGCATCGTGGGCTTTCGCGGCAATGTTGCCACGCGACTGGGCAAGCTGGCCGCGGGCGAGGCCGACGTGACGCTGCTGGCCGCAGCCGGGCTTGAACGCCTCCATCAGAGCGCGGTCGGAACGCCACTGGCGGCTGACCAATGGCTCCCGGCACCGGCCCAGGGCGCGATTGGCGTGGAATGCCTTGCAGCCAATGAGGCGGTGCGCGCATGGCTGGGTGCGATCGACCATTCCGAAACGCGCCATGCCGTGATGGCCGAACGTGCCCTGCTCAAGGCGCTGGGCGGCAATTGCCACAGCCCGATCGCCGCGCTGACCACGCATGACGCAGGCCTCCTTACCCTGCGCGCCGCCATTTTCAGCCCTGATGGTGCAGAGCGCGTCGAGGCTGCCGAAACCTTTGCCCCGGCCGATGAACAAGGCCCCCGACGCCTTGCCGCACATCTGCTGACGCAGGCAGGCGAGGCAATTCGCGTCCACTTTTCCGGCGAATGAGCAAGCCCGGCAACGATCTGCCCGTCCTTGTCATCCGTCCGGAACCGGGCAATGCGGCGACCTGCCGCGCCGCCCGCGAACGAGGGCTTGATGCCCGCAGCTTTCCCCTCTTCAGCGTTGAACCGCTGGCATGGGCTGCACCCGCAGCCCGTTTCGACCGCATTCTCGCAGGAAGTGCCAATGTCTTCCGGCATGGCGGCGCATCGCTCGCAACCCTCACCCATGTCCCGGTAATCGCCGTGGGCGAGGCGACTGCGCAGGCCGCGCGCGAGGCAGGCTTTGCCGTCGCCCGCACTGGAGAGGGCGGTTTGCAGCCCGTTGTCGCCACGCTGCCGCCGGGCGATTACCTCCGAATCGCGGGTGCCGATCATATCGTGCTCGATCCGCCTGCCGGTGTGCGAATCGCCACGGTTATTGCCTATGCCGCGCAGCGCAGGCCGCTTCCCGATGCGGCAATTGCCGTGCTGGCACGCGGCGCAGTCGTCCTTCTGCATTCAGGAGAAGCGGCACGACACTTTGCCGACGAGTGCGAAAGATCCTGTATTTCAAGGCAGAATGTCCAGCTTGCCTGCCTCGCCCCGCGCATTGCCGAAATGGCAGGAGCCGGCTGGAAGGCCGTCGCCGTCGCTCGTGCCAGAACGGACGCCGAATTGCTGGAACTGGCAGCGCGAATGTGCCAGACAGTGTGACTTCGGGGCGACAGGACAAGCGAAAACGGATGCAGGATCTCGGCTACAGTCCGCGAATGGCACCAGAGCGGAGCGGCCTTGGCGGTCGGACGGTTGCGGCACTGGTGGCAGGATGCCTGCTGCTTGGCGCCACGGGCGCGGCATGGCTTGGCTGGCGCAATGGCATGTTCGATATTGAACTGGGCACGTCGGGCGTGCCCCATCTCGTCAGCTCACCCGTAACGCCGCCTTCACCAAGCGCATCTGCCGCGCAGGCCCTAGCCGACAAGGCGCAGGTCGATGCGCAGATTACTGCGGCCACCGCTCGCCTCGCCGCGCTTGAGCAGCGTCTGGCGGAACTCAACCAGCAGGCGCTGGCCGCATCGGGCAACGCCACTCATGCCGAAGCGCTGCTGCTGGCATTTGCCGCACGCCGCGCAGTGGAACGCGGCCAGCCGCTTGGCTGGATCGAAGCGCAATTGCGGGCGCGGTTCGGCGAACTGCAAGGCGCAGCGGTTGACCGCGTGATTGCGGCCGCCGCCAACCCGGTGACTTTGCCGCAACTGTCCGAGGAATTCGAAGCCCTCGCCCCGGCTATGATCGGCAGTGGCGATGACGAAGGCATCTGGTCTTCGTTCAAACGCGAGATTTCCGACCTTTTCGTGATCCGCCATGCCGGATCGCCCTCACCCGCGCCGGAAAGCCGCCTTGCGCGCGCCCGCGCATTTCTGGCTGGAGGCAAGATCGAGGCAACGATTGCCGAGGTCGAGAAAATGCCGGGCAGCGCGCAGGCAAGCACATGGGTGGCCCGCGCGCGCGACTATCTGGCTGCGCAGCGCGCGCTTGACCAGCTTGAGGCCGCGGCATTGATGGGCGCGCGTCCCGTCACCCCGCCCAAGGCCGAAGACCCGACGCAGCGGACACCCGGCAGCCTTGCGCCCGGCGCGGCCGAAAGTTTCTGATCACGCTTTGCGTGCATCGTGCCCGCACCCGGATTGCTCAGGCATGCTTATCTGGGGCTTGCGCACCTTAATGGATCGGTTAAACGCCTGAGCGCCCGGAGGCAAGAGCCGCAAGCCGGGTGGCAAGGGAGAAGATCATGGACAAGCCGCGCTATTCGCTGGAAGGCCGCATCGCACTCATAACCGGGGCGTCTTCGGGTCTCGGCGCGCGCTTTGCCCGGCTCTATGCCGCCGCCGGGGCTGCGGTTGTGATCGGTGCGCGCCGGATGGAACGCATTGCCGCGCTGGCCGAAGAGATCAATGCCGGTGGAGGCAGGGCGGTGGCCGTGCCGCTCGACGTGACCGACGAAGCATCGATCATTCGCGCTTTCGACGCGGCCGAAGCAGGAATCGGGGTGCCGGATATCGTGGTGGCCAATGCGGGCATTGTCGAACCGGGCCGATCGATCGATCTGCCCGCCGATGCCATGCGCCGCGTGGTCGATACCAATTTCAACGGTGTCTATCTGACCGCGCGCGAGGGGGCGCGGCGCATGATCGCAGCCGGTTCGAAGCAGACCGAGCGGGGCCGGATCATCCTGACAGGTTCGATCACCGCGCAGATGACTGCCACGGGGGATGCCGCCTATGCGGCCACGAAGCTTGCCGTGCAGCATCTGGGTCGGCAGTTTGCGCGCGAGTGGGCGCGGCAGGGGATAAACGTCAACGTGATCCAGCCCGGCTACATCCGCACCGAAATCGATGGCGAATGGTTCGATACCGAAGGCGGCAAGGCGCAGATCGCCTCATGGCCCAGAAAGCGACTGACCGAGATCGACGCGCTGGACGACATGATGCTGTTCTTTGCCTCGGACGCCTCGCGTCAGGTGACGGGAACCTTCATCTCCATCGACGACGGGCAATCGCTTTAGACCCGCATCACTGGCCGGGCAGCGCCGCCAGCATGTCCGGCGTCAGCACTTGCGGCAACTGGCGCGGCTGCCCGCCGCCCGCCGGATACCACAGATAAAGCGGCACCCCGGCAACGCCCTGTTCGGTCAGGAACGCGGTGATCGCCGGATCGCGCCGGGTCCAGTCGCCCACCAGAACCACCACGCCCGCTTTCTCGAATGCCGCCCGCGTGCTTTCGCGCTCGATCGACGTGCTTTCGTTGATCTTGCAGGATAGGCACCAGTCAGCCGTGAAATAGGCGAAGACAGGTCTTCCGCTGGCGCGTGCCTCTGCCAGACCGGCCTGCGAGAATGGCTGGGCAGCATGAAGACCGTCCTGCCCGGCAACTTGTTCCCGCACGAGCCGCGGCGTTGCGACAAAGGCCGCCGCGCAAAGCACCAGCATGGCAGGCATTGTCCACCCCATGACCGCGCGACCCTGCCGCTGCGCCCTTCCCGCATAGGCCAGAACCACCAGCACCGCTGCGGCAAGGGCGATGGCAGCGGCCGCAAAGTCTGCCCCGCCAACCCGCCATGCCAGCCAGCCCAGCGCCAGCGCCGTCAGCCCCATCGGCAACGTCATCCAGCGGCGGAAACGCTCCATCCATGCGCCGGGCCGCGGCAGCAGCCGCCTGAGAGCGGGAACGAAGCCCAGCAGCAGAAATGGCAGCGCCAGCCCCAGTCCCAGCGCGGCAAACACGCCCAGCGCCGCCCATACCGGCAGCACGAGCGCTGCGCCCATGGCAGCAGCCATGAACGGCCCGGTGCAGGGCGTTGCCACGAAGGCCGCCAGCAGCCCGGTTCCGAAAGCACCTGAATGCCCTGCTCCGCGCTCGACCGAAAGGCCGGGCATTTCATAGACCCCGGCAAAGTTTGCGGTGATCGCCACCGCCAGCAGCAGCAACAGCGCGACCACGCCCGGTTCCTGTAACTGGAACGCCCAGCCGACCTGTTCGCCGCCTGCCCGCAAGGCCAGCATCACCCCGCCCAGCGCAAGGCATGCCAGCACGACCCCGGCGGTATAGGCCAGCCCTTCGCCCCGCGCATTGTCGGAATTGCCACGCGCCAGCGCCATGGCCTTGAGGCTGAGTATGGGAAACACGCAAGGCATCACGTTGAGGATCAGCCCGCCCACGAAGGCCCCCAGCACAGCCAGCGCCAGCGTTGCTGCCGAAAAGGCCGGTGCATTGGCTGCGCCAGCCCCGGCCAGTTCCTCGCCGCCTTCGGGAACCGCGCCGGGAGCAGCCGCAAAACGGATCCCGCCTGCATCGCGGCCCATGGCCAGCACGCCCTCTATTCGTGCCGCGTCCCCTGCCGACGCAGCAAGCGGCACTTCGATGACAAGCGTATCGCCATTGCGGAAGAAACGCTGCGGAGCGGCATAATCCACGACCTGCTCGGTAGAGACAAACAGATGCGGCGCAGCCAGAGGTGCTGACGCCGGAAACGGCAGTGCCAGCCTGAGCGCCTTGCCCTGCACCGCAAAGCTCCCGGACCGGTCGAGCGGAGCGGGCAGCGCCGCGCGCCAAGCGGCAAAGCGCGGATCGGTTGGACCGCTTCCTATGGTGACGGCGCCCGCAAGCTCAGCCTGTTCGGGCACGCAGATCATGTCGGTGCAGGCCAGCCACTGCGCCTTCACCCGGATGGGCAGCGTCTCGCCCTGCCTTGCTTCGGCAGGCGCGGTGAAAGGCACGAGCACGGCATAATCGTGCTCGTAAACATGGTTCATCAGCCCCTGTATCAGCAGCGTCTGCGGAACCGGAAACTCCATGGCCCCAACCTGCGCGCCGCCGGGCAGATCCCACTTCAGGGTCAGTCCGTAACCGGCATCGCCGGGATTGGACCAATAACCATGCCACCCCTTTTCGGGCTGCATCAGCAGCGCCAGCGTCACCGTTCTGCCCGGCTGGACCGGTCCCTCGGCAACAAGGCTTGCCCTGACGTGGTTGGGTTCCGCACGCAGCGGAGCGCCAAATGCGATCAGCAGCAACAGTGCCGTCACAAACATCGCTATGCTGCGCAAACTATTGATCCGGGCCGGTTCGGGTCGTGCCATAACGCCAAGCAGGTTCCTTTGGGCGAAAGTCCATGGCGAAAGTCCATCTGGCCCCTTGAACGGGGGCAAGACCGGGGCCATGCACGTCGCTCATGGGCGTCCTAGGGCTGGCCCGCAGCCGAGTCCAGCGCGCTTGCCCATAGGAGTATGTTTGCCGTGATGCGCCTTTCCCGTTTTGCCGCCCCGCTGCTTGCCGCCACACTGATGACGGGCACCATGCCCCTCGCGCCGCTGCACGCAGAACCGGTGGACGCAAGCCAGCCCGTGACTCAGGCCGTGCCGCAAGGTGCACCGCGTCTGATCGTGGCTCTTGCGATCGACCAGTTCTCGTCCGATCTTTTCGCACAGTATCGCCAGCGCTTCACCGGGGGCATAGCGCGCCTTGCGCAGGGCGTGGTGTTCCCTGCCGGATACCAGAGCCATGCCGCAACCGAAACCTGCCCCGGCCATTCCACGATTCTCACTGGAAACCGGCCGGCGCACACCGGCATCATCGCCAATTCGTGGATCGACCAGTCCGTCACGGTCGGCCCCAATGTGGTTTATTGCGCCGAGGATGTGAGCCAGCGAAGCGCCGCATCGCGCGATTATGTGGCATCGCCCGTGCACCTGCTCGTGCCGACACTGGGTGACTGGATGAAGCGCGCGAACCCTGCGGCGCGCAACGTTGCCGTTTCGGGCAAGGATCGCGGCGCGCTGATGATGGGCGGACACGACATCGATCAGGTTTACTGGTGGAAGGGCAAGGGCTTTGTCACGCTGGCCGGACGCGAACCCGGCGCCAGCGCGAAGGTCCAGAACGCCGAGATCACCAAAGTCCTCGACAAGGGCGCGCCGGCGCTTGCGCTTCCGGATGGCTGCCGCCGGGCGGACCGTCCGATCAGGGCGGGTGAACTGACCGTCGGCACGGGGCGCTTCGCGCTCAAGGCCGGGGATGGCAATGGCTTTCGCAATTCGCCGCGGCTTGACCGCGCCACGCTTGATCTGGCGATGAAGCTGGTGGACGAGGAAAAGCTGGGCCGGGACGAAGTTCCCGATGTCCTGTCTGTGAGCCTTTCGGCCACGGACTATATCGGCCACGGCACCGGCACCGAAGGCACGGAAATGTGCATCCAGATGGCGCAGCTCGATGCCGCGCTGGCCGATTTCTTCGCCGGTCTCGACAAGCGCGGGCTGGATTATGTGGTGATGCTCACCGCCGATCATGGCGGCTTCGACCTTCCCGAACGCCTGCAGGAACAGGCGCTCGATCGTGCCGCGCGGGTGACGCCGACCGTTTCTGCCGCCGCCCTTTCGGCAAAGCTGGCCGAACGCCACGGCCTTGCGGCCAGGGATCTGGTCCTGTCCGACGGGCCTTCAGGCGACTACTGGCTGCGCCGCGATCTGGCCCCTGGTATCAAGGGACGCCTGCTGACCGATGCCAAGGCCCTGCTCGAAGCCGATCCGCAAGTGGAGGTTGTCCTGACCGCAGCAGAAATCGCCGCCACGCCCATGCCAAAGGGATCTCCGGAGACATGGACCCTCGCCGAGCGCGCGCGCGCGTCCTACAACCCGCTGCATTCGGGCGATTTCGTCGTGTTTCTCAAGCGCGGCGTGGTGCCGATCCCCACACCGGCACCCGGTTATGTTGCAACCCACGGCAGCCCGTGGGACTATGACCGACGCGTGCCGATGCTGTTCTGGCGCAAGGGCATGACCGGTTTCGAACAGCCCAGCGCAGTGGAAACGGTGGACATTGCCCCCACGCTTGCGGCATTGATCGGTCTCAAGATCCCCCAAGGTGCATTTGACGGGCGCTGCCTCGATCTGGATGCTGGCCCCGGCGACACGTGTGGAGCGATCAGGTGAACGAATCAGGACAAGGTGCAGATCAGGCAGAGGTGGTGATCCTCGGCGGGGGCCTCGTCGGGATGACGCTGGCCATCGGCCTCGCCAGAGCCGGGATCACCAGCCACGTGGTCGACAATTCCGATCCCGCCGCACAGACCGCCGAAGGTTTCGACGGGCGGGCATCGGCCATCTCCACGGCAAGCTGGAACCTCTACACCAACCTCGGCATGGCCGACGAACTGGCCGACAAGGGCTGTCCGATCGACGCGATTGCCGTGACCGATGGCATGAAGCCGGGGCGGATCGATTTCCGGCCAGCGGAAGGCGAAGGCTCGCTTGGCCGCATGTATGCCAACCGCGATCTGCGCATTGCCATGTATGCCGCCGCCGCGCGCGAAGAGGCCATACGCTTCCATCCTAACAGCCACGTCGTCGCGCGTGAGCGCGGCAAGCACGGCGTTTCTGTCACGCTGCGCGATGGCCGCGTGCTCAAGGGTCGGCTGCTGGTGGCCGCTGAAGGCCGCAAGTCTCCCACGCGCGATGAGGCCGGTTTCACCCCGGCAAAGTGGGAATATGGCCACCGCGCCATCATCACCGGCCTGCGCCATGAAAAGCCGCATGAGAACGTGGCGTGGGAAGTCTTCTATCCGGCAGGCCCGTTCGCGCTGCTGCCCCTGCTTGACGATGCCGATGGCGGGCATCGTTCGGCGCTGGTCTGGACCGTGGCCGAAAAGGATGCCGCCGCTGTTCTTGCGATGCCCGATGCCATGTTCCTTGGCGAAGTGGCGCGCCGGATGCACGGCATCTTCGGCAGGATCGAACTCAACAGCCCGCGTTCGTCCTATCCGCTCAACTTCCATCACACCGTGCGCGTGGTGGAAGACCGGCTGGCGCTGGTGGGGGATGCCGCCCACGGAATGCACCCCATTGCAGGGCAGGGCCTGAACCTTGGCCTGCGCGATGTGGCCGCGCTCGTCGAAGTGCTGGCCGATGGCGTGCGGCTTGGCATGGACGTGGGCGATGCCCAGCTTCTTGCCCGCTACGAACGCTGGCGCGCCGTCGATACCTTCATGGTTGCCACCGCCACCGATGTGCTGACGCGCCTGTTCGGCATTCCTGGCAAGCTGCCTTCGGCGGTGCGCCGCCTCGGCATGGCCGGGGTGCAGCGCTTCTCCCCGCTGAAACGCTGGTTCATGGACGAAGCGCGCGGAATGAGCGGCAACCTGCCCAGGCTGCTGCGCGCAGCCTGAAGCAGGAGAACCTCAGAACCGGTTGTCGCGCGGGAAACCGTTGGGCGGCAGGCGCCCGGCCGCACCGCGCGCCACCTTCCACGGCAGCAAGTCCTTCTCCACTCGCGTGCGTCCGCTCTCGCCGCCCATGGCCCATGACAGGCCATCTTCAAGCCGCAGCGTGGTGGCGTCCGAAAGCTCGCCATCCTTGTAGCGCTGCAAGGTCACGCCTTGCCCCTTGGCGAGGATCGGCACTTCAGAGAGCGCGAAGATGACCAGTTTGCGGTTCTCGCCGATCACGGCCACGTGGTCGTGTTCGGGGGCAATCTCGCGCACCACCACCAGTCTTACCCCCGGCTTGGTCGAAACAACGCCGCGCCCCTTTCGGGTTTCGGCAAGCAGTTCGTCCATCTCCGCGGCAAATCCGCGCCCGGTATTGGCTGCCAGCAGCAATTGTCCCTTGGGCTTGTAAACGGTCACGCCCACGATCTGCGCTTCGGGATCGATGTCCACCATGGTGCGGATCGGCTCGCCAAAGCCGCGCGCGCCCGGCAGTTTATCGGCGCCCAGCGTGTAGAAGCGGCCGTTGTCCACCGCCACCAGCAGCTTGTCGGTGGTCTGGCAGTGGAGGGCAAAGGCCGGACCATCGCCTTCCTTGAACTTGAAATCTCCATCAAGGGGGACATGCCCCTTTGCCGCCCTTATCCAGCCGCGCGCCGAAAGGATCACCGTGACCGGCTCTTTCTCGATCATCGCGTCCATGCTGAACTCGCGCAGCGGCGCGGCTTCGGCAATGGTCGTGCGGCGTCGGCCCAGCGGGGTGTCCTCGGCATAGTCCTTGCGCAGGGCCGCCAGATCGCGCTTCAACCGGGTGCGCTGGCGAGCCGGGCTGTCGAGCAGCTTCTGCAACTCGTCCTGCTCGGCCAGAAGATCATCGCGCTCGCGGCGCAGTTCCATCTCCTCCAGCTTGCGCAGGCTCCGCAGCCGCATGTTGAGAATGGCTTCGGCCTGCCGGTCGGTCAGCGCGAACTCGGCCATCATCACCGGCTTGGGTTCATCCTCGGTGCGGATGATCTCGATGATCCGGTCAAGGTTGAGATAGGCAATGATATAGCCTTCAAGCAGTTCCAGCCGCGCGGCGATCTTGTCGAGCCGATGCCGCGAACGGCGCAGCAGGATGTCGATCTGCGAGATAACCCATTCCTGTAGCACCAGCTTCAGCCCCAGCACGCCCGGCGTGCGCCGCGAATCGAGCACATTGAGGTTGAGACCGAAGCGCGTCTCAAGGTCGGTCAGCCGGTAGAGCGATTCCTTCAGCAGTTCGGGATCGACGTTGCGGCTCTTGGGCACGAGCACCAGCCGGATCTGCTCATCGCTTTCATCGCGCACGTCTTCGAGGATCGGCAGCTTCTTGTCGGCGATAAGCTGGGCGATCTGTTCGATCAGCTTGCTCTTCTGCACCATGTAGGGGATTTCGGAGACGACAAGCTGCCACTGCCCGCCACCCAGCTTCTCGATCCCCGTCTCTTCCCAGTTGCCCGCCGCGTCGCGGCCGGTGGAAAAGCGGGCGCGGACCCGGATCGAACCCTTGCCGCTCTCATAGGCTGCGGAAATCACCGCCGGACTGTCGACAATCAGGCCGCCGGTCGGCAGGTCAGGCCCGTGGAACACGTCCATCAACTGGCTGTGCTCGGCATGGGGATTGTCGATCAGCAGCAGCGCGGCATCAATGATCTCGGCCACGTTGTGGCTGGGAATGTTGGTGGCCATGCCAACCGCGATCCCGCTGGAACCATTCGCCAGCAGGTTGGGGAACAGGCCGGGAAAGATTTCCGGCTCTTCGTCCTCGCCGTTGTAGGTCGGCACGAAGTTGACCGTGCCTTCGTCCAGCCCTGCCATGAGCTGCATGGCAGTGCGGGTCAGCCGCGCTTCGGTATAGCGATAGGCTGCGGCATTATCGCCATCCACGTTGCCGAAGTTGCCCTGCCCTTCGACCAGCGGGTAACGCAGCGACCAGTCCTGCGCGAGGCGCACCATCGCATCATAGACCGACGCATCGCCATGCGGGTGATACTTGCCGATGACATCGCCCACCACGCGCGCCGATTTCTTGAAGGCGTCGTTGGGGTTCAGCTTCAACTGCCGCATTGCCCACAGCAGCCGCCTGTGCACCGGCTTTAGGCCATCGCGCAGGTCCGGCAGCGAACGCGCGGTGATTGTCGACAACGCATAGACGAGGTAGCGCTCCGACAGCGCGGAATCGAACGGGGCATCGACGATTGCGTCAAACGGATCGGGTTCTGTCGTTTCGGTCGCCATGGCACCAGCGTGCTAGCAACCCCGCCAGCATAACGAAAGCCGCCGATGGCCTGCATCCCCGGCAATCTGCGCGCATCATCCCTTCAGCCATAGACCTCGGCATAGAGCTGCTCGATTTCGGCCGCAGCGGGCACGCGCGGATTGTTGGCGGGCGATCCCGATGCAATGGCCTGCCGCGCCATTTCCGGCACGGCGGCAAACCAGCGCTCTCGGTCTATTCCGTGGCTGCGCGGCGTGGGCACGGCAAGATCACGGTTCAGCGCGGCCAGTTCATCAAGCAGGCGCGCCACCGCGGCCTTATCGCCCTCGCCTTCTGCCGCAACGCCCATGGCGCGGGCGCAATCGGCATAGCGCGCAAGCGCCGCAGGCGCGGAAAAAGCGGTGATAGCGGGCAAAAGCATGGCATTGGAAAGGCCGTGCGGCACATGGAAGAAGGCCCCCACCGGGCGGCTCATGCCGTGGACCAGCGCCACGCTGGCATTGGAAAAGGCGATGCCGGCATGGTGCGCACCCACCATCATGGCCTCGCGCGCATGGCGGTTCGCCGGTTCGGCACATGCGGTGCGGATATTGGTCGCAATCAGCTTCATCGCTGAAATCGCCATGGCATCGGAGAAGGGATTGGCCTTCACCGAAACATAGGCCTCGATCGCATGGGTCAGGGAATCTATGCCCGTATCGGCCGTCAGCCGCGCGGGCTTGGCCATGGTCAGTTCGAAATCGACGATCGCAATGGTGGGCAGGAAGGCAAGCCCTGCGCACAGCATCTTCTCGCTGGTAGCCTCGTCGGTGATGATGGTGAAGCGCGTCGCCTCCGATCCCGTGCCCGCCGTGGTCGGCACGGCGATGATTGGCAGGCCCGGCGCGTCAGTGAGGGCGGGCGCCTTCATCGTCTGGACTGGCCGCACGTCAAGCGCGAGCGCGGCAATGGCCTTGGCGGTGTCCATCGGGCTGCCGCCGCCAAAGCCGATCACGCAATCGCTGCCGCTCCAGCACAGGGCCTCCAGCGCCTGCTCCACCACTGCCACGGTGGGATCGGGCACGGTATCGGCAAAGACGGTGATCGTCATTCCCGCCTCGGCAAGCGGCCCGGTCATGCGGTCAATCATGCCGGAATCGGCCAGGAAGCGGTCCGTCACCACAAACGGGCGCGAAAGCCCGCACTGGGCCATGGCTTGCGGCAATTCGGCCAGTGTTCCGCCGCCAACCCGGATGATGCGGGGAAGATTGATCGTTGCCATGGCTTGCCTCTCCTCTTGCGGTGGAAACTCTCACCGCAACGGCCCCCTTTCGCAACCCTGCAAAGATGCAGGCCCGCGAAGAACGCTCAGAGGTTCTGCATGTCGTAGGCTTCGGCCGGGACATGCACCACAAGGCCGTCCAGCGCCTCGGTCAGTTCGATCTGGCAGGACAGGCGGCTGGTGCGCGTGACTCCGGCGGCAAGGTCGAGCATGTCTTCCTCGTCATCGACGGCGCCGGGCAGACGCTCGAACCATTCCGGCGCCACGATAACGTGGCAGGTAGAGCACGCCATCTGGCCTTCGCAGGTGCCTTCAAGCGGCATTCCCGCAATCTGGCCCACTTCCAGCAGCCGCTGCCCCGGCTCACCGCTTGCGGAAATCTTCTCGCCCTTGGCGGTGATGAAGGTGACGCTGACCATCCTCAAATGACTCCCTGCGCGCGCGCCGCAGCGTTGATCGCTGCCGCGGCCTGTTCCAGTTCATCATCCCCCGTATAGCGTCCGAAACCGATGCGGATCGCGCTTTTGCTATCCCTGTCGGAAAGTCCGATGGCGCGCAAGACATGGCTTGGCCTGCCGGAGCCGCTGGCGCAGGCCGACCCGGCAGAAAATGCCACACTGCGGCATTCCGACAACACCCGCGCCACATCCAGCCCCGGCAGGCGAAGATTCATGTTGCCGCGCCAGCGCGCCGTCTCGCTGCCGTTGAGCGTCCAGCCCGCAAAGAGCTGGCGCGCCTTGTGCCACAGGCTTTCCACATGCTGCCGATCCGTTTCCCACAGCCTTGTGCACAGCGCTGCGGCCGCACCGAAGCCCGCGCAAAGCGCGGGCGAAAGCGTTCCCGAACGCAAGCCCCCTTCCTGTCCGCCTCCGTGGATCAGCGCGTCGAGCTTCACCCCCTCGCGCACCCACAGCGCGCCTATGCCCTTGGGTCCGTAAAGCTTGTGCGCCGACAGGGCGATGAAATCGGCGCCGTCTGGCGCAGCAAGCTTGCCCGCCCCCTGCACCGCATCGCACGCGAACAACGCCCCCATGGCCTTCGCGCGTGCCGCCAGCGCCGAAACCGGCTGCACCGTGCCGATCTCGTTGTTGACCTGCATCACCGCGACAAGCCCCGTTCCATCAGGGATCGCGACATCAGGGCAAACCAGCCCTTCGCCATTGACCGGCAGCACCGCCACTGCCGGATCGATGAAGCGCGCTGTATCCAGCACGGCGGCATGTTCGATGGCCGAAACCGCAAGCCTGCGGCGTCCCGAACCGATCAGCGCCAGATTGATTGCCTCGGTCGCGCCTGAGGTAAAGACCACGCGCCCGCCCGGCGGCAGCAGCGCCGCCACCTGCTCGCGCGCCACTTCGACAGCAGCGGCGGCTGCCCGGCCATAACGGTGCGGGCTGTGCGGATTGGCAAACCCTGCGGCTTCCGGTCCGCAAAGCCACGGCAGCATGGCCTCTCGCGCTTCAGGGGCAAGCGGCGTGGTCGCCTGATAATCGAGGTAGATCACCCGCGGATCTCCTTCCAGACCTCGACGAACCGGGCGATTTCGGCATCGGTCGTCTCACGCCCGATGGACACGCGGATCACTTCGCCGGGGTGGGGATAACCCATCGCCGTCAGCACGTGGCTGGGCTTGAGCGATCCCGAAGAGCAGGCGCTGCCGGCCGAAACGGCGATGCCTGCCCCGTCGAAACGGATGAGCTGCGCCGCACTTGATCTGCCCGGCATCCGGTAGGCCGCGATCGTGGGGCTGCGCGGCGATGCGGCCGCCACGAGTTCCGCGCCGCAATCCACAAGGGCCTGCGTCAAACCATCGCGCAAATGCGATGCCCGCTTCATCCATGCGTTTCCGGCTTCCAGTGCGGCCACCATGCCCAGAACCAGCGGCAAAGCTTCGGTCCCGCCGCGATAGCCCCGCTCCTGACCGCCGCCTGGGGCGAGCAAGGCATAATCGCGCACCAGCAAGGCACCCACGCCCACCGGTCCGCCAAACTTGTGCGCCGCCAGGACCACCATGTCGGCATCGGGCAGGCCGATTTTTCCCGCGCCCTGCGCCGCATCGCACAGCACAATCCCGCCTGCCGCGCGTGCGATGGCGGCAACCTCCGCGATGTCCTGCACCACGCCGGTTTCACTGTTGACCTGCTGGACAACCACCAGCGCCGGTCCGCCCTTGTCCAGACGATCAGTCAGATCGGCCGTATCAATCAGCCCGCCCTGTCCCACCGGCAAGCGCGGCGCATCGCCGGCCACGCGCAAGGCCGCATCGTGCTCAACCGCCGAAGCCAGCACCTGTGCAACCTTCGCCCTGCCGATGGCCAGCGCCAGCGCCTCGCTTGCTCCGCTGGTGAAGATCACCTCTCCCTGCCAGCCCAGCAGGGCCTTGATGCGCGCCCTTGCCGTTTCGAGCGCGCTGCGCGCCGCACGGCCCGGAGCATGGGGGCTGGAAGGGTTTGCCCACAGACACCAGCCCTCCTGCATCGCCACCATCGCCTGAGGCAAAAGGGGCGTTGTCGCGGCATGATCGAGATAGACGGGATGTGATGGCAAGGGGCTGGTCCGGTTTGTCTGCAAAGATTGCTTTCGCGCGGCTCGTTTCTATATAGCGTGCACGAAATTCCCAAGCCCCGGCAGCCCTTGCCGTGCGGCCAGCACACAGGATAACCGGACAGGCAATGCCCGCAGTCATCTTTCCCGGCCCCGAAGGCCGCCTCGAAGGCCGTTTCCAGCCCGCCACCCGCCCGCGCGCGCCGGTCGCCATGATCCTGCACCCGCACCCGCAGGCCGGGGGCACGATGAACGATCGCATCACGCAGGCCCTTTACAAGACATTCGTCGCCCGCGGCTTTGCCACCCTGCGCTTCAACTTCCGCGGGGTTGGCCGCAGCCAGGGTTCGTTCGACAACGGCATCGGCGAGCTTTCGGATGCCGCCGCCGCGCTCGACTGGGTTCAGTCGATCCACCCGGAAGCCAGCACCACCTGGATTGCAGGCTATTCGTTCGGCGCGCTCATCGGGATGCAGCTCCTGATGCGACGCCCCGAAATCCGTGGTTTCATCTCGGTCTCGCCGCCTGCCAACATGTATGATTTCAGCTTCCTTGCCCCCTGCCCCGCATCCGGCATCATCGTGCAGGGCGCAGCCGATACGGTGGTCACGCCCAATTCGGTGCAGAAGCTGGTCGACAAGCTGCGCACCCAGAAGCACATCACCATCCACCACGATGAAGTGCCCCGCGCCAACCACTTCTTCGAGAACGAACTCGATGATCTGATGCGCTCGGTCGACAATTACCTCGACATGCGCCTTTCGCCGGATTGCCCGATCCGCTGATCGGGGCACCATGCGGCAAGACAGCTTGTCTTGCCGCGCCAGCACATTAGGCTCGCGGTCATTGCCCACGAAGGAGCACCGCGATCCCATGTGCGATGAACTGACCGAAACCGAAGCCGCCGCATGGCTGCTCAGCCGCCGTGCCTTCACCGCGCTGGGTGCAGGCGCGGCAACGCTTGGCGCTCTGCCGGGCTGCGCGGCCGCGCTCGACACGCCGCTTGCCAGCCGCAGCGTGGTAATCGAAACCGCCGATGGCAAGGCTGATGCCTTCTTCGTCCATCCGGCGCAAGGACGGCATCCCGCCGTCATCATGTGGCCTGACATTGCGGGCCTGCGCGATGCTTACAAGGCCATGGCAAGCAGGCTTGCGGCTTCTGGCTATGCGGTGCTGGCGGTCAACCAGTATTACCGCTCCGCTGCCGCACCGATCCTCGGCTCGCTGATGGAATGGCGCACGCCTGCCGGGCAGGAAAAACTGAAGCCGATGATTGCCGCCATCACGCCCGCCGGAACGGTTGCCGATGCTGCGGCCTTCGTCAGATGGCTCGACCAGCAGGCAGAGGTCGATACCGCGCGGCGCATCGGATCATGCGGTTACTGCATGGGCGGGCCTTTCGCCGTGCGCACCGCTTTTGCCAATCCGGTGCGCGTGGGCGCCGCTGCATCGTTTCACGGGGCTGGTCTGGCGGGCGATTCTCCCGACAGCCCGATCAACCTGCTGCCGCGCACCAATGCCGCCTATCTCATTGCCATCGCCGAAAATGACGATGCGCGCGCGCCCGACGAGAAGACCAAGCTGCGCGTCGCAGCCGACACCGCAGGCCGCCCGGCGGAGATCGAAGTCTATCCCGCCCAGCACGGCTGGTGCACGATCGATGCACCGGTTTATGACAAGGCGCAGGCAGACCGTGCGTGGGACCGGATGCTGGCGCTCTATCAGGCCAATCTGTAAGCCGGGATCAGGCCGTGCCTTGCGTCTTGCGGTCGGCAGAGCGAGCCCACCCGATCGCTGCCACCCAGGTAACAGCGCCGCCCAGCAGATCGACGACGTAATGCCCGCCGATCACGATGGAAGACACCGTGACCAGAGCCGCCCAGACAAACGCGACCATTGACGCAAGGCCAGCGCCGCGCAGAGCATAGGGCGCCATGAGGGCCATGACCATGTGAAACGACGGGAAAGTGACAATTCCTTCCACCTTGGCAAGGTCGAAAACCGCGGAGGGATGGTTCCGGTAATAGTCCACTATCGGCATGTGGAAGTTCCCGGCTGACTTCGGCAGACCGGCAATGCCTTCGATGCCGTGATGGACGGTGCTGCCCAGCGCCGGAAAGCCGATGGATACTGTCGCCGCCAGCACGATGCAGAACGTGAAAGAGAAGACGAGTTCCGAGGCCCGCGCCCGCCGCCCGCCTGCCGCCAGAACCAGCGCCAGAACCATGCAGACCGGCATCGCGGTGCTGTAGATCACGCCGAGCAGTCGGGCGAAGGCAGGATATGCGGCGAAGGCGGCAACAATATCGGGCGCACGGATGCCAAGCGCAAGATCCGCCCCGCTCAGGGCAGCATCAATATTGGCAGCGCCGAGCCTCAGGCTCGCGTGGCTGATGAATGCCGCCAGCAGGGCCGCCGCGATCAAGGTGGCCAGTGTCCCGCAGGTGGCGGCAATCCGTTCTTCGGCGCGATACGCCGTGTAATAGAACTCCGCGCCCACCAGCGCCATCGCAAGGCCAAGCAATGGCCCGACATTTGTCACGGAAATACCTATGCCGCTTGCCGCCAGAATCAGGAGTGCGATCAGGAACCCGCAGGCGATGACGAGCCAGCTTGCCCGATGAGATGGCGAACCGACGCAGCCCCCCACGTCCAGCGTCTTCGGGGCAATAGCTGGTGCATCATCAAGGGCAATCGGGGGCATGGCGATGGCCTAGGCCATCATGATTAAGAAGTGCTTTCATGCCGCGCCTCGGCGCGCAGTCTTGACCATACCCTGAACGGGAAAGGCCCGCCGTTTCGGGCGGGCCGTTTTGCGTCAATCAGCCCGCGGCGAGCTGCTGTTCAAGTTCGCCCAGCACCCGGTAGCAGTCGAGCACCTTGGCGACGGAGCTGTTCGGCTCGCGGCCTTCACGGATCGCGGCGATGAACTCGCGGTCCTGCAATTCGATGCCGTTCATGCTGACGTCCACCCTGGAAACGTCGATCGGCTCTTCCTTGCCGTTCACCAGATCATCATAGCGCGCGATGTAGGTTGCCGTGTCGCCAATGTAGCGGAAGAAGGTGCCCAGCGGCCCATCGTTGTTGAACGAAAGCGACAAGGTGCAGATCGCGCCGGTTTCGCTCTTGAGCTGGATCGACATGTCCATGGCAATGCCCAGTTCGGGGTGGATCGGCCCCTGAATGGCGTTGGCCTTCACGATCTTGCCGGTCTGATAGGCGAAAAGGTCAACCGTGTGCGCAGCATGGTGCCACAGCAGGTGATCGGTCCACGAACGCGGCTCGCCCTTGGCGTTCATGTTCTTGCGGCGGAAGAAGTAGGTCTGGACATCCATCTGCTGGACGTTGAACTCGCCCGCCTTGATCCGGTTGTGCACATACTGGTGCGACGGATTGAAGCGGCGCGTGTGGCCCACCATGCACACCTTGCCGGTTTCCTGGCCTACACGCAGCACTTCCTGCGAATCCGCCCAGCTGTCGGCCAGCGGAATCTCCACCTGAACGTGCTTGCCCGCCTTCATGCAGGCGATGGCCTGCGCCGCGTGCATCTGCGTCGGTGTGCACAGGATGACGGCGTCCACATCATCGCGCGCCAGTGCCTCGTCGAGTTCGGTGCCCGAATGCCCTGCACCATACTTCTCGGCCACGGCCGCGGCCTGTTCGGCCCGGCGGCTGATGATCGAGACGATCTCGACGCCTTCGATGTTCTTCAGGCCATCGAGATGCTTTTCACCGAAAGCGCCTGCGCCTGCCAGAGCAATACGCATGTCTTGTCCCTTTCTTGAAAAAGGACCGGGCAGCCACGGTGGCCGCCCGGCGAGGGTGGATGGGGTTGAAACTCAGTCTGCCGGTTCGAGCACGATGTGCCCGATCGCCGTGTTGCTGCACGGAATGTGATAGTGGCGGTTTAGGCGCTTCACCTTCTTGCCCAGCGCGCCGCGCATGATGAGCCACATGACCATCTCGATGCCTTCCGATCCGGTCTCGCGCAGATATTCGATATGCGGGATGTGGCGCACTTCATCGTTGTCGGCTTCCAGCATATCGAGGAAGCGATTGTCCCATTCGCGGTTCAGCAGGCCAGCGCGCGGTCCCTGAAGCTGGTGGCTCATGCCACCCGTGCCCCAGATCTGCACGTTGAGGTCTTCGGGGAAGCTTTCCACCGCACGGGCGATCGCCTCGCCCAGCGCCCAGCAGCGGTTGCCCGAAGGCACCGGATAGGTAACGACGTTGACCGCCAGCGGCACAACCTTGCACGGCCACTTTTCGGGCTGGCCGAACATCATCGAAAGCGGCACGGTCAGCCCGTGGTCCACGTCCATCTCGTTGATGATGGTCATGTCGAAATCTTCGAGGATCAGGCTCTGCGCGATATGCCAGGCGAGGTCGGCATGGCCTTCCACGTCCGGCACCGGGCGCGGCCCCCAGCCTTCGTCGGCAGGCTTGTAACGCTCGCCGCAACCAATGGCGAACGTGGGAATGATATTCGCGTCGAAAGCCGAGGCATGATCGTTATAGACAAGGATCACCACATCGGGTTTCTCGCGCCTTTCCCACTCGCGCGTCCATTCATAGCCCTTGAAGATCGGGCCGAAATAATCGTCCTGCCATTTGCCCTGATCGACAGCGACACCCAGCAGCGGAACGTGGCTGGAGCCTACGCCAGCAGTAATCCTGGCCATCAGTAGCCTCCCTTTATGGAACGGTTGCCTTCGGGCGAGCGGCCCCCGTCAAGCATCATCTGGCGATATTCCGGCCAGGTCATGTCGGTCATCGTGCTGACCGCCTCGGCAAAGGGCAGGCCGTCGGTCGAGAACAGCTTGGACAGGAAATAGACGTTACCGCCAAGGTCAAGCAGGGTGTTGTAATCGCGCGCGAGGATCGCCTGCTTGGCCTGTTCGGAGATGTTCCATTCATCCAGATAGGCGCGCTCATCGGCCTTGAAGCGCTCTCGGTTCTCGCTCTTCATCAGGCTCATCGCGAACTGGTTGATCCAGTAACCCTTGCGCGCACGGGCCGCCGTGAAGACGCGGGTCCCCGGAATATCCTCGAACTCGGCAAGGTATTCGTGAATGTTCTGCCTGGGCTTGTCGTGTGTCACAGCCCCCTCTCCTTCAGCTTGGCGTCGAGTCGCGGAAACACGCGGCGCGCGTTGCCCTCGAAGATCGCGTGGCGTTCAGCGTCCGAGATGTCGAGCGCGTCGATGTAGCGTTTGGTATCGTCGAAATAGTGCCCGGTCGTAGGATCGATCCCGCGCACCGCGCCCACCATTTCGGAACCGAACAGGATGTTCTTGGTCTCGATCACGTCTGCCAGCAGGTTGATCCCCGGCTGATGATAGACGCAGGTATCGAAATAGATATTGTTCATCAGGTGCGTGTCGAGCGATGGCTTCTTGAGCATGTCGGCCAGACCGCGATAGCGCCCCCAGTGATAGGGCACCGCGCCGCCGCCATGCGGGATGATGAAGCGCAGGGTCGGGAACCTGCTGAACAGGTCGCCCTCCAGAAGCTGCATGAAGGCGATGGTATCGGCCGCGATATAGTATCCGCCGGTTGCGTGCATGGCCGGGTTGCATGACCCCGAAACATGGATCATCGCGGGCACGTCCAGTTCCACCATCTTCTCGTAGAACGGGAACCAGTATTCGTCCGTCAGGGGCGGATGTCTGAAATGCCCGCCGCCCGGATCGGGATTGAGATTGCAGCCAATGAAGCCCAGTTCGTTCACGCAGCGATCAAGCTCGGCAATCGAACTGGTCATGTCGGCTTCGGGCGATTGCGGCAACATGCACACGCCCGCGAAGGTTTCGGGGTAAAGCCCCACCACGCGCGCGATCAGGTCGTTGCAGACCTGCGCCCACTTCACCGCGACCGACTGGTCGCCCACGTGCGGAGCCATGGCCGAGGCACGCGGCGAGAATATCGTCATGTCCGCGCCGCGCTCCTTCAGCAGGCGCAACTGGTTGGATTCGATCGTCTCGCGGATCTCGTCGTCGGAGATTTCGGGATAGGGCGGACACTCGGTCCCGGCCTTGAACGCGGCCTTCTGCTTCTCGCGCCACTCGTCGTGCGCCTTTGGCAGCACGGTGTAATGGCCGTGGCAGTCGATAATCATGGTCATGCCACTTCGGTCCTCTTTGCGGTAAACGGTAATGTCCTGCCCGCCAGTTCGCGCTGGCGCTGCACTGTGCCACGGGTCATCACCGGTTCAACTCCCAGCGATTCCAGCGTCTTGGCGCTTTCTTCCATCTCGGCGGCGCGCCGCAGCCCATGCGTGGTCATGCGTTCGATGTTGTATTCGGCGCGGCCGAACCAGCTCTGCGCCTTCTCGCTTGCATCAAGCGAGGCCAGCACTTCGTCCACCACGCCGGCCTTCGTTGCCGCCAGCATCATTTCGGCCGTCAGCGCCTCGATGCCTTTCACCATGACCGAACGGATCATCTTGATCGCGCTGGCCCGGCCAATGTCATCGCCCACGACCCGCGTATTGGCAAAACCCGCAGCCCGCAGCCGAGCCGCGGCCTCGGCGGCATGGGGTCCGGAAACCAGCAGCGGCACATTCATCCGTGCCGGGTTCACCGGCGCCAGCACAGCCACATCGACATAGCGCCCGCCTGCGGCATCGATCACTCCGGCCGCAGACCGCTTGGTATCGGGCGCTACCGAGTTCATGTCGCACCACAGCGCGCCGGGCTTGAGCAGCGGGGCATAATCATGCGCGGCAGCAAGCGCCGAATCCGCCGTGACCAGCGAGAGCACGAGATCGGCATCCCCAAGCGCATCCTGCGCCTCGGCGCAGACCACCACGCCCGCCGCTTCCATCGCCTTGCGCCGCGCCGGATCGATATCGAACGCCAGCGCCGCGGATTGCCAGCCTGCCGCCTTGGCAAAGGTCGCCCCGGCCTCACCGAAGCCTATCAGGGCAATTGTGAAATCGGGGATGCTGTCCATGCCGCCGGTCCTGCGTCGGACCCGCCATCCAAACAAATGCAAAGATCGCCGCAGGTATAAGTTTATGCGAACCCTTCGCTCGCCACCTCGCGCAGGATTGCCACGAACGCCGCCTGCGAGCCGGTCGGCCGCCAGCCTTCTCGCGTGGTGATGCCGATGGTCCGCGCCACCGGCACCGGCGGCGGCAGCGTGGCCAGCACGCCCGCGTCCAGTTCCACCGCCAGTTGCGCCGGGGACAGCAGGGTCAGCGCGTCAGATCCCAGCAGCAATTGCCGCACCGTCAGCACCGATCCGCACTCGATCCCCACGCGCGGCGGCTCTGCCCCGGCCGCGCGCATCATACCCTCCCAGTAATGGCGCAACGGCGTGTCGCTGGCAGGCAGAATCCACGGAAACGCTGCCAGCGCCGGCCCGTCGATCACGCGCGAAAGCAGAGGATGCCCGCTGCGCATGACCAGCGCGGGCCGGTCCTCGAACACGGCCTCCTGCCGCAGATCGTCGACTGATGCCGCATCCCTGAGCGCGCCGAGCATGAGGTCCACTTCCCCGTCCCTGAGCGGCCCGGCCAGCTCGGCATGGCTGCCTTCCACCACCGCCACATCCACCCCCGGATGGATCGCAGCAAAGCGCAGGATCGTTTCCGGCAGCCACCGCGCCCGGCTGAGCGGCATGGCCCCCACCACGATGCGCCCTGCCGCCTTGCCCTGCCACGCAGCCACTTCGGCAAGGCCGCTGCGCAGCTCCGCCATCGCCAGACCGAAGCCGCGTGCGCGCCGCTCTCCGGCCGGTGTCAGCATGACCGAACGCCCGCGCCGGTCCACCAGCCGCTGCCCCAGCGCCACCGACAGGTCCGCCACTGCACGGTGCAGCGATGCAGAGGAAAGGCCCGTCGCTTCTGCCGCCACGGCATAGGAGCCGGCCCGCGCCAGCGCCAGGAATGCGCGCAATTGCGCGCCCGTCACGCGCGGGCTGCCTACATGGGCAATCGCCGCCTCTGCGCGCGGGGCCAGAAGCAGCGCCGGTTCGGTCGGCGTCATGCCCGCAGGCCCGCGCTCGAACAGCGCGCACCCCAGATCGGCTTCAAGCCGCGCAATCGCCTGCGTCAGCGCGGGCTGCGTCAGGTTCACCGCCCGCGCAGCGCGCGTCACGCTGCCATGGCGCACCGTGGCGGCAAAGGCCGCCCAATGCCGCATGTTGAAGGCGTTCCGAATGTTCATGGCCGAAGATTCATGGTCGGATACTCAATGGCCGGATATTCATGAAATGAGATTGCATTTCCATCATCTTAGTATTTCCTTATGCCTCATGCCAAGAATTGCATTGGTTCCCCGCGCCCCGCAGTCGCATGGAACGCACGATCCGTTTTTGCATGGGAGCCGCCAAATGTCGGGAATCGTCGTCCAGAACATCGAACGTGCCGATCCAGACGTCATCGATGGCCTTGCCGCCTGCGGCGTCGCCACGGTCCACGAAGCGCAGGGGCGCACCGGCCTGCTCGCCTCCTACATGCGCCCGATCTATCCCGGCGCGCGCATCGCGGGCAGCGCCGTCACCATCAGCGCGCCTCCGGGCGACAACTGGATGGTGCATGTCGCCATTGAACAGCTTCAGGGCGGAGACATCCTCCTGCTCGCGCCGACAAGCCCTTGCGAAGACGGCTATTTCGGCGACCTTCTGGCCACGAGCGCGCAGGCGCGCGGCTGCCGCGGTCTGGTGATCGATGCCGGGGTGCGTGACGTGCGCGATCTCACCGAAATGCAGTTCCCCGTCTGGTCCAAGGCCATCTGCGCGCAGGGCACGGTCAAGAACACGCTGGGCAGCGTCAATGTCCCCGTGGTCTGTGCCAACGCCCTGGTGAACCCCGGCGACGTGATCGTCGCCGATGATGACGGCGTATGCGTCGTCCCGCGCGAGAAGGCCGCCGAAGTGCTCAAGGCGGCAAGGCTGCGCGAAGCCAACGAAGGTGAAAAGCGCGCAAAACTGGCCGCAGGCGTCCTCGGCCTCGACATGTACAAGATGCGCGAGCGGCTGGAGAAGGAAGGTCTCCGGTATGTCTGACGGCACCGGTGGCGTGCCGTGCATGTGGATGCGCGGGGGCACGTCAAAGGGCGGCTATTTCCTGAAGGACGATCTGCCGCACGATACCGCCGCGCGCGATGCCTTGCTGCTGGCCGTGATGGGCAGCCCGGACCCCCGGCAGATTGACGGCATGGGCGGTGCCGATCCGCTGACCAGCAAGGTCGCGGTCGTCTCGAAGTCCAGCCGCGAGGGCATCGATATCGATTACCTGTTCCTTCAGGTCTTCGTCGATCAGGCTATCGTGACCGACGCGCAAAACTGCGGCAACATCCTTGCAGGCGTCGGTCCCTTTGCCATCGAACGCGGCCTTGTGGCCCCCACCGGCGATGAAACCCGCGTTGCCATTTACATGGAAAACACCGGGCAGGTCGCGGTGGCCACGGTCTGCACGCCGGGCGGCCGTGTATCCTACGCTGGCGATGCGCGGATCGACGGAGTGCCCGGCTCGCACGCTCCGGTCCCGCTGGAGTTTCGCGATACCGCCGGTTCATCGTGCGGCGCGCTGCTGCCCAGCGGCAACGCGGTGGATGTGGTAAACGGCGTGCCCGTTACCCTGATCGACAACGGCATGCCCTGCGTGGTGATGAAGGCCGCAGACCTTGGCGTGACCGGCTACGAGGACCGTGACTGGCTGGACACTGCGGCAGACCTGAAGGCACGGATCGAGGCCATCCGCCTGATCGCCGGGCCGATGATGAACCTTGGCGACGTGAAGGAAAAATCGGTCCCCAAGATGATGCTCGTGGCCCCGCCAAGGCACGGCGGAGCGGTTACGGTGCGCAGCTTCATTCCGCACCGCGCCCACGCCACCATCGGCGTGCTCGGCGCCGTCAGCGTGGCAACGGCCTGCCTCATCCCCGGCTCGCCCGCAGCCGAAGTCGCCTCGATCCCCGAAGGCAGCCGCAAGCTGCTTTCAGTCGAACACCCGACCGGCGAGATGAGCTGCGTTCTCGAAGTGGACGAGAGCGGCGAGGTCCGCACCGCCGCCCTGCTGCGCACGGCGCGCAAGCTGATGGATGGAGTAGTATTCGCATGAGCACCGACGGACGCATCATCAGCTGGCACGCCAATCCCAGCAAGCCCCGCTATACGCCTCCGCCGGGCGCGGTGGACGCGCATTGCCACGTCTTCGGCCCCATGGCGCAATTCCCGTTCAGCCCGAAGGCAAAGTATCTGCCGCAGGACGCCGGACCTGACATGCTCTTCGCCCTGCGCGATCATCTGGGCTTTGCGCGCAACGTTATCGTTCAGGCAAGCTGCCACGGAACCGACAATGCGGCCACGCTCGATGCCATCGCCAGGTCCGGCGGACGGGCGCGCGGTGTCGCGGTGGTCGATCCCGGCATTTCCGAAGCGGGGCTGGAAGCCCTGCATCAGGGCGGCATTCGCGGCATCCGCTTCAACTTCCTCAAGCGCCTTGTCGATGATGCGCCCAAGGACAGGTTCCTCGAAGTCGCGCAGCGTCTGCCTGTGGGCTGGCACGTGGTCATCTACTTCGAAGCCGATATCCTTGAGGAACTGCGCCCGTTCATGGATGCCATTCCGGTGCCGCTGGTGGTCGATCACATGGGCCGCCCCGACGTGCGGCAAGGGCCGGATGGCGCCGACATGAGGGCGTTTCGACGCCTGCTCGACAGCCGCGAGGACATATGGTTCAAGGCAACCTGCCCGGACCGCCTCGATGCAATCAAGGAAGGCGGCGCGGGCGATCCGTGGGACGCCTTTGCCCATGCCGTCGCGCCGCTCGTGGCCGATTATCAGGACCGCGTGCTGTGGGGCACCGACTGGCCGCACCCCAACATGGAAACCGAAATCCCAGACGACGGCCACCTGGTCGACATGATTCCGCGCATAGCCCCCACGGCCGAATTGCAGCGCAAGCTTCTGGTCGACAACCCGATGCGTCTCTACTGGCCCGAAGAAGCGACAGGCTGAGGCCGCACAGGAATGCGTTAACCCTTGCAAGTGCCGGGATTGCAGGCAACTTTCCCGGTTGCTGACAATGCCCGGCAACATTCCTTGCAGGATCTTCCGGGCTAACCTGCGCATCTTTACGTGCGCGGTGCCTTACCGATGATTGTCGTTCCCTCGTTAAGCCCGGCCCTGTGCCAACCGGCTTTCGAGGGATGCGAATGCTCAAGTTCAATATCACGGCCCGGTTTGTCGCCGCGTTTGCGGTGCTGCTGGCTGTCATGGCCGCGACGGGCCTGTTCGCCGTCGCCAAGATCGGTGAAGTCAACGCGATTGCTGCCGAACAGCGCGATGTCTGGATGCCCGGATCGGCTGCGCTTGGCGACATCCACGCCTTCACCTCGCAATATCGCCTGAAGCAGGATGAACTGCTGCGCGCGCCCAATCCCGCCGCGCAGGAGCGCGGCCGCAAACTTCTGCGCAATGCCCGCAGCGCCATTGAGGGCGGCTTTGCAGACTACGGCAAACTGGCCACGACCCCGGCGCAGAAACAAGCGCTGGCCACCATGCACCAGGCATGGACGGCACTGGTCGAACAGGACGACCGGCTGCAATCCCTGGTGATGAACGGTGAAACAGACGCCGCCCACGCCCTTCATTCGGGCGAAGGCCTGGAAGGCTTCTACGCACTGGAAGATGCGATCCTTGCAGCAATCGAAACCAACCGCAAGGATGCCGCCAACGCCGCTGCCAATGCACAGTCAATCTATGCCTCTGCGCGCACCTTCACCTTCGTGTCCATGGGGGCGGCCCTGCTTGCCACACTGGTCATGCTCGCGTGGCTGATGCGCAGCGTGGCACGGCCTCTGTCCGGAATGGCGCAGGCCGTCACGCGACTGGTCGACGGCGATCATGGCGTGGTCATGCCAGCGCTCGAACGGACCGACGAACTGGGCCAGCTTGCCCGCGCGCTTGACCGGTTCCGCGATGTCTTCGCCTCGGACCATGCACGCGCCGACGCCGAAATCGCAAGAGCGCGCGAAACCCAGGTCACGATCGACGAGATCGGCGCCGGACTGACCGCTCTGGCCGAAGGCGATCTGACATTCCGCGTGAAGGAAAACGGCAGCGGTGCTCTGGCCAAGCTGCATCTCGATTACAACGCTGCCGTCGCCTCGCTCGAACGGGTGCTGGCCAAGATCGTCGATGGCTGCAACACGATCAAGCTGGGCACCGACGAGATCGCCAGCGCCTCAAACGATCTTGCCATGCGCACCGAGCAGCAGGCGACCTCGCTTGCCGAAACCTCGCGCACCCTGAACGAGTTCACCACCTCGGTCAGGACAACTGCCGAAAACGCCCGGCAGACCAGCGCCCGCCTGTCCGTTGCCCGCGACACCGCTGACAGCGTGGGCGATACCGCCAACCGCGCCATCGCCGCCATGCGCAACATCGAAGGCAGCTCAAAGGAAATGGCCGAGATCGTCAGCGTGATCGACGGCATTGCCTTCCAGACCAACCTGCTCGCGCTCAACGCCGGTGTCGAAGCGGCCCGCGCAGGCGATGCAGGCAAGGGCTTTGCCGTGGTGGCAACCGAAGTGCGCGCACTGGCGCAGCGATCGGCCGATGCCGCCAAATCGATCCGCGATCTCATCGCCAAGAGCACCGATGAAGTCAGCAGCGGGGTTGCGCTGGTCGAATCCAGCGGTGAAGCGCTCCGCCAGATCGTTGCCGAAGTCAGTGCGGTTTCGGAACTGGTGAACTCCATCGCCGAAGCTGCCGGCCAGCAGGCTGCGGGCATTGCCGATATCTCCGGCATGGTCGGCTCGATGGATGCCTTCACCCAGCAAAATGCGGCCATGGTCGAGGAAAGCTCGGCAGGAACGCGCAATCTGGCCGCCGAAACCCTCTCGCTTGTCGATCAGTTGCGCCGGTTCCGGATTTCCGGCCAGCAGACCGCAACCCTTGCCCCGCCCCTGGCCCTTGCGGTTCCGGCAAGGCGTGCTGCCGCCGTGCCAGCTCCGGTCGTGGGCAATGCCGCGCTCAAAACCGATGAGGATGACTGGTCCGAGTTTTGAACCCTTCCCCTTTCCACCAACCTCCAAAGTGCAGGACAAGCCCATGAAAATGATTGCAAAGTTTGCCCTCGGCCTTACCGCTTTCGCTCTTTCCGGCACGCCGGTCTTCGCCCAGTCCGGCGACTGGCAGAGGCAGGTTGCCGGGATCATTGCCTCGAAGCAGACCTACCCCCGCACCGCGCAGATGCGCGGCGAGGAAGGCACCGCCAAGGTGAAGGTCTATGTAACCGCCAGCGGCCAGATCGAGCGCACCGAACTTGTTGCGCCGTCCGGTTCGGCAACGCTCGACAAGGAAGCGCTGGCCATGCCAACGCGCGCCGGATCGGTTCCGCCGCCGCCGGCCGGAGCTACATCCCTCGTTGTGCCGGTCACGTGGAAGCTGCTGTAAGCAGAACGCTTCTTGCATCGGCACGCAGGCTACCCTCCCTGCCCGCGCCGGATGCAGACTTGTCGGCCTGACCCCCCGCCGACACAGGAATGGGGCGGCCCCGCTAGGGACCGCCCCCTTTTTGCAGGCTCGCCATGCGGCGCGCCAGCATATCCTTGCGGATCAGGCCACGGCAAAGGTCAGTGCGCCCTCGCCCTCGTCGATCCGCACCGTGCTGCCATCGGGTATTTCGCCGCCCAGCAGCTTTTCCGCCAGCGGATCCTGCAGGTAACGCTGGACAGCCCGCTTGAGCGGACGCGCACCATAGACTGGATCGTAACCAACCCGGCCGAGCCAGCGCTTGGCAGCATCGGTAAGGTCAAGCACGATCTTGCGATCCTTGAGCAGCTTGGCCACGCGGCCCACCTGGATATCGACGATCGGGGCCATGTGCTCCTGCCCCAGCCGGTGGAACAGGATGATCTCGTCCAGCCGGTTGAGGAACTCCGGCCGGAAGTGGCTGCGCACCACTTCCATGACCTGCGGTTCCACCGCGCTCACATCCTGTCCTTCCTCCAGATTGGCCAGATACTGACTACCGAGGTTGCTGGTCAGGATGATGAGCGTGTTGGTGAAATCCACCACGCGCCCCTGTCCGTCGGTCAGACGGCCATCGTCGAGCACCTGCAACAGCACGTTGAACACGTCGCCATGGGCCTTTTCCACCTCGTCGAACAGCACGACCTGATAGGGTCGCCTGCGCACCGCTTCGGTCAGAACGCCGCCTTCGTCATAGCCGACATAGCCCGGAGGCGCACCGATCAGGCGGCTGACCGAATGCTTCTCCATGAACTCCGACATGTCGATACGCACCATGGCGTTGTCGTCATCGAACAGAAAGCCGGCCAGTGCCTTGGTCAGTTCGGTCTTGCCCACGCCCGTGGGGCCAAGGAACAGAAAGCTGCCCAGCGGACGGTTCGGATCCTGCAAACCGGCCCGCGCCCGGCGGACGGCCTTGGATACGGCAAGCACCGCGTCCTTCTGCCCGATCACCCGCTGGCCCAGCGCTTCTTCCATGTGCAGCAGCTTCTCGCGCTCGCCTTCCATCATGCGGTCGACCGGCACGCCAGTCCACTTGCTGACCACGGCAGCGATGTCCTCGGCGGTCACTTCCTCGCGCAGCATGGCGTTCTGGCTTGCGCCCTGCGCTTCGGCCAGTTGCCGCTCCAGTTCGGGGATGCGGCCATAGGCAAGCTCACCGGCCTTGGCCAGATCGCCATTGCGCTGCGCCATTTCCAGTTCGCTGCGCGCCGCATCAAGCGCTTCCTTGACCTTGCCCTCGGCGGCAATCTTGTCGCGCTCGTTCTGCCAGCGCGTAGTCAGTTCGGCTGACTGCTGTTCAAGGTTTGCCAGTTCCTCGCGCAGGGCAAGCAACCGGTCCTTCGATGCAGCATCGGTTTCCTTGGCCAGCGCCATCTCCTCGATCTTCATCTGGATGATGCGCCGATCGAGCTTTTCGATCTCTTCGGGCTTGCTCTCAACTTCCATGCGGATGCGGCTCGCGGCCTCGTCCATCAGGTCGATGGCCTTGTCGGGCAGGAAGCGGTCAGAGATATATCGGTTCGACAGTGTTGCCGCCGCCACGATCGCGCTGTCGGCAATGCGCACGCCATGGTGCACTTCGTATTTTTCCTTGATGCCGCGCAGAATGCTGATCGTATCCTCGACCGTCGGCTCGCCCACGAACACCGGCTGGAACCGCCGCTGGAGCGCGGGATCCTTCTCGACATACTTCTGGTATTCATCCAGCGTCGTCGCGCCGATGCAGTGCAGTTCGCCCCGCGCCAGCGCCGGCTTGAGCAGGTTCGAGGCATCCATTGCGCCCTCGCCCTTGCCCGCCCCGATCAGCGTGTGCATCTCGTCGATGAACAGGATGATCTCGCCTTCCGCGCCCTTCACTTCGTCGAGCACGGCCTTGAGCCGCTCCTCGAACTCGCCGCGATACTTGGCCCCTGCAATCAACGCGCCCATGTCGAGCGCCATCAGGCGACGGTCCTTGAGGCTGTCGGGCACGTCGCCATTGGCGATGCGCAGCGCCAGCCCTTCCGCGATCGCGGTCTTGCCAACGCCCGGCTCACCAATCAGCGCCGGGTTGTTCTTGGTCCGGCGGGCAAGGATCTGCACCGTGCGACGGATTTCCTCGTCGCGTCCGATAACCGGATCAAGCTTGCCCTCGCGCGCTGCCTCGGTCAGGTCGCGGGCATATTTCTTCATCGCATCATAGGCGTTTTCGGCGCTGGCGCTGTCGGCCGTGCGGCCGCCGCGAAGCTGCGTGATCGCCGCTTCCAGCGCCTGCGCGGTCACGTTCGCGGCCTTGAGCGCCTGTCCGGCGGAGGTGGTGGTGGCGAGCGTCAGCGCAACCAGCATCCGCTCCACGGTGACAAAGCTGTCGTTTGACTTGGCGGCAATCTGTTCGGCCGAATCGAGCACGCGCACGGCATCGTTGTCGAGCCCCGGCGTCTGCTGTGCGCCGGAACCGGACACCGCCGGGATCTTCGCAAGTGCCTTGTCCACTTCGGCCTGCGCCACGGCGGCATTGCCGCCCGCGCGCTGGATCAGCCCGCTGGCCATGCCCTCGCTGTCCTCCAGCAGGGCCTTCAGAATGTGATCCGGCGTGATCCGCTGATGATTCATGCGGATCGCAACGGTTTGCGCGGCTTGCAGAAAGCCCTTGGCGCGGTCGGTGAATTTCTCGAGGTTCATGGGTCGAGTGTCCTCCTGTTGCGCAAGACATGGTGTGACTTTTTCGCAACACAAGGGCTGCGCATACGAAAAAGACTACACCACCAGAATGGAGGCATTCCTTGACCGAACGCAAGGAGGGAGCGCGAAGGACTTGCCTGCGCACTCCCTGCCAAAGCGTGACCGCCGGATAGGCCGAAGGCTACTTGCCGGGCATCGCCGCCTTGGGCGCATTGGGCGCGTACTCCTTGCCGAAGAAGCTGCGCGCATACCACAGGGGTCGCTGATCGGCGTTCGCCAGCGCCTGCACCGTATAGTAGTTCACCTTGGCAAACAGCGCGCCTGCCTGCCAGTCGAAGGGTAGCTTCAGATCGTCACCCGGCTGATGATAGTGAGTCTTCAGGAAGTCGCGGAAAGCCTTTTCGCCGGGGCCGGCAAAGCCGGTCATCATGAACACGGCCGGCACGCCCTGCTGCACGAAACGGTAATGATCCGAACGGGTGAACAGCCCTTCTTCCGGCATGGGATCGGGCGAGAGCGTGATGCCGGCCTTCTTCGCTGCCTCGGCTACCACCGGGCCCATGGTGGAGTTTTCAGCACCGAAGGCCACGACATCAGAAAACCGGTAGGTCAGGATCGGCATGTCGAAGTTTACAAGGCCAACAAGTTCACCCTTCGCCACCGGGTTGCGCGCCAGATAGTCGGAGCCGATCAGCCCGCCTTCCTCGCCGGTCAGCGCGGCAAACAGCACCGAACGGCGCGGCTTGTCCTGCGCCACGGCGCGCGCGACCTCCAGCATCGTGGCAACGCCCGAAGCATTGTCCATCGCGCCGTTGTAGATCCTGTCCTCGCCCTTGCCGTGATCGCCGATATGGTCGAGGTGCGCCGTCATGCCGATGAACTCCCCGGCAAGGCGCGCATCGCTGCCCGGCAGCATGGCCACCACGTTGCTGCTCGTCACGTCCTTCCAGCTACTGGCAAAGGCAAGGCGCGCCCTGGCCTTCAGGTCAAAGCCCTTCGGCCGCCCGCCGGTGCGTTCGGCCTCGGCCAGCACTTTGGCAAGCGGCTTGCCTGCTGCGGCAAACAGCGGCGTAGCGGCATCGGGATTGATCGTGGCCGTCCCCCTGATTGCGCCCGACCGGCTGAACGCCTTGCCATCAGGGCCGACCCAGCCCTTCGCCGGGCCATCCGACATGGCCACGCGGCGCTCCCACGGGCGGCGCGCCGTATCCTCGATGGTGGGCACGGTAATCATGGCCACGGCCCCGCGCTTCATGGCCATGACCGCCTTTTCGGAATTGAGATGCGCACCCAGTTCGCTGGGCGTCCCCTTGGGAAAGCCCGAAAGGACAACGACGATCTTGCCCTTCACGTCCAGCCCGCGATAGTCATCAAAGCCAAGGTCAGGACGGTCGAAGCCGAAACCGGCAAAGACCAGCGGGGCCGAAACATCAACCGTGGAATCGCCGAGGCTGGGGCGGACCAGCACCTGGCCCGTATCCGAAAGCACCGTGTCCTTTCCACCGAAGCTCAGCGTCAGCTGCGGTGGACCATCAAGCCGCGCCTCGCGCACGGTCAGCTTCTGGAAGAAGGTTCCATCGGGCGCGGCAGGCTTCAGCCCCATGGCGATGAACTGGCTGGCCACGTAATTGGCGGCAATGTCATAGCCTCGCGTTCCGGTATCGCGCCCCTCCAGCAGATCGTCGGCCAGAAAGGTGACATGGGCACGCACGGCTTCGGGATCGAACACCGGATCGGCGGCGAATGCCGGAACGGCGGCGGTGGCGAGCAAGGCGGCAATGCTAAGAAACTTGACGTTCATCGGACTCTCATGATCGTTGGTCGAAACGGCCGGGATGGCACCTGCCCCTTGGGCACGCGCCTCTTGCGCGCGCGATCATGGGCACTAGAAAGTTACAGCACAAACCAAATCTGCCGAGATACCGGCCAAATCTGCCCATATGGCGGGGCGCACGGGAAAGATCGTCAACAGCGGCGTTCCTGCCCCCCTTGAAAGCACGATGGCAACCGGACTGTCGCGACGAACAATTTCGGGAATATCCATGCACCGCAAGATCACCGCAAGCCTGATTGCCCTCTCCGCCGCCACCGCGCTTGCCGTTCCTTCCTTCGCGCAGGAAGCCAAGCCCGCGCCGCTGGGTGATCTGGTTGCCAAAGTGCAGATCCCCTATGAAAGCTTCAGGCTCGACAACGGACTGACCGTGCTTGTCCACACCGATCGCAAGGCGCCGGTCGTGGCCGTATCGGTGTGGTATGGTGTCGGCTCGAAGCACGAACCCAGGGGCAAGACCGGTTTTGCCCACCTGTTCGAACACCTGATGTTCAACGGCACTGAAAACGTGCCGGGGGATTTCTTCGTCCCGCTCCAGCAGGTTGGCGCCACCGATCTCAACGGCACCACGTGGTTTGATCGCACCAACTATTTCCAGACCGTGCCTACGGCCGCGCTGGACCTGGTCCTGATGATGGAATCGGACCGCATGGGCCACCTGCTCGGCGCGGTTACGCAGGAAGTGCTCGATAACCAGCGCGCCGTCGTCCAGAACGAGAAGCGGCAGGGCGACAACAACCCCTTCGGCATTGTCGAATACGAACAGCTCGAAAACCTCTATCCCTCCGGCCACCCCTATCACCACTCGACCATTGGCTCGATGGCAGACCTCGATTCAGCCAGCCTCGATGACGTGAAACAGTGGTTCCGCGACAATTATGGCCCCAACAATGCCATTCTCGTGCTGGCGGGCGATGTCGATGTGGCAACGGCAAAGGCCAAGGTTGCCAAGTGGTTCGGCGACATCAAGCCCGGTCCGGCGGTGAAGCCGGTCGATGCGCCCGTCCCCACGCTTCCCGCCCCGCTCGCCAAGACGATCAAGGATCAGGTGGCCACCACCCGCATCTATCGCATGTGGGCCATCCCCGGCCTCGACAATCCTGATTACCTGCCGCTGGAACTGGGCGCATCGGTGCTGGGCGGGCTTGCCTCGTCGCGGCTTGATGATGCGCTGGTGCGCCAGCAGAAGCTCGCCGTATCAGTATCGGCCGAAGCGGAAATCTTCGCGCAGGCCGGGCAGCTCGTCATCAAGGCCGATGTCACGCCGGGGCAGGATCCGGCCAAGGTTGCCGCCGCTCTCGATGCCGAAATCGCCCGCTTCATCAAGGAAGGCCCCACTGCCGACGAACTGCTGCGTGCGGCCACCAGCGCCACGGCTGGCGAGATCCGTGGCCTTGAACGCACCGGCGGCTTCACCGGCAAGGCACCGACGCTGGCCGAAGGTCTCCTCTACAATGGCGATCCCGCGCATTATCGCAAGGCGCTGGAACGCACGGCCAGGATGAAGCCTGCCGATGTCCGCGCGGCACTGGCAAAGTGGCTGACGCGACCGGTCTTCGCGCTCACCGTAGAGCCGGGCCAGCGCACCGAAGGAGGCGAGGCGCGCGGCGGTTTCTACACGACCGACGCCATGGGCCGCCAACCCGCCTTCTATGCCGATCCGAACTTGCCGATGAAGGGCGCGCCGGTTGCCTCGACCGGACCGGCCGACCGGTCGAAGCTGCCCGAAGTGGGCGAACTTGCCCCACTTGATTTCCCCACGATCCAGCGTGCCACGCTGAAGAACGGCATTCCTGTCTATTTCGCGCAGCGCCGCGAAGTGCCCACGGTTTCGGTGCGGATCAGCTTCGATGCAGGCTATGCCGCCGATCCCAAATCGGCGCTGGGCACGCAGTCGCTGCTGCTCAGCCTGATGGATGAAGGCACTGAAAAGCTCAGCAGCTCGGCGCTTGCGCGTGAACGCGAAAGGCTGGGGGCGCAGATCTCGCTCTCGGCCAATGCCGATCTCACCTCGTTCCAGCTCAACGCACTCTCCCCCAATCTCGCCCCGTCGCTGGGCCTGCTGGCCGATGTGGTGCGCCGGCCCGCGCTCGATCCGGCAGAGCTTGAGCGCGTGCGCGTGCAGAAGCTCACCGCGATCTCGGCCGAAATGAAGAACCCGCAGGCGCTGGCCGCACGGGTGCTGGTGCCGACCCTCTATGGCGACTATCCCTACGCCCTGCCGCCCAGCGGCCTTGGCAATCCCGATGCCGTGGCCAAGCTGACCCGCGATGATCTCAAGGCATTCCACGCGCGCTGGTTCCGGCCCGACACCGCAAAGATCTTCGTGGTCGGCGATACCACGCTCGATGCCGTGGTAAATATGCTCGACCAGAGCTTTGGCAACTGGCCAGCCAACCGCATGGCGCGCCCGGTCAAGGATTTCAGCGTTCCGATCCCGGCGCAGAAGAGCCGCGTCATTCTGGTGGACCGTCCCGGCTCGCCGCAATCCTTCATCATGGCGGGCAAGGTGATTGCCGCCAAGGGCACGGATGACAACACGGCGCTCAACACCGCCAACGACATTCTGGGCGGCAACTTCCTTGGCCGCATCAACATGAACCTGCGCGAGGCCAAGGGTTGGACCTATGGCGCCTACAACGGTGTGACCGAGCCGCAAGAGCGCGCCCGCTTTCAGGTCATCGCCCCCGTCCAGACTGACCGCACCGGCGATGCTCTGGTCGAGATCAAGCGGGAGATCGACACGTTCAGCACCACCAAGGGCGTGACCGAGGAGGAACTGGACTGGTCCACCAAGGGCAGCGCCCGCGAACTGCCGGGCATGTTCGAAACCAGCGCCGCCGTGCTCGACGGCATGGCCAAGATCGTGAATTATCGTCGGCCCGACGATTACTACGAAACGCTTGCCACCCGCTATGAAGCCATGACCCCGGCCGATGCCGACAAGGCGTTTCGCGCGCAGGTTTCCACCGATGGCATGGTCTGGGTCGTCGTTGGTGATGCCGAAAAGGTGCGGCCGCAGCTTGAGAAGTTTGGCCTTCCGGTCGAAGAAATGAAGGCCCCGCAATAACCCGGTCTCCTGCCGGTCTGAATGGCGCGTGGGGCTGGCCGCCCCAGAGACAGATGGCTTCTCACGCGCCATTCCCGGCAGCCCCGGCAAAGGTTCGTTACCGCCACCGTCTTGCTATTGACACTTTTGTAGATAGACTGGCGCTGGCAAACCGATTGGGAGAGCAGACATGTCCGTTGCCGGCACCTACAATTGTGTAACCCGCACCCCCATGGGCGATCAGACCAGCACCTTCACCGTCAATGTCGATGGCGACAGCTTCACCGGCTCCAACAGCGGCCAGATGGGCACAATGGAAGTGGAGAACGGCAAGGTCGATGGCAACACCCTCACCTGGCAGATGAAGATGACCGTGCCCATGCCCATGACTCTTGATTGCACCGCCACGGTCGACGGCGACAAGCTGGAAGGCAAGGTAACAGCGGGCATGTTCGGCACCTTCCCCATGGAAGGCACGCGCGCCTGAAAGGCGCAAGCCGCGCTGAAACCAAAAAGGGGGGATGACCGCAAGGTCTCCCCCCTTCTCTTTGCCGGGAAACGGGCGGAAATCAGCCCAGCTTCTTCTTCAGCAGTTCGTTGACAAGCTGCGGGTTGGCCTTGCCCTGCATGGCCTTCATCGTCTGGCCGACAAAGAAGCCGAACAGGGCTTCCTTGCCTGCCTTGAACTGCTCGACCTTGTCGGCATTGGCGGCAAGGATGCCGTCGATGGCGGCTTCGATCGCGCCCGTGTCCGAGGTCTGCTTCAGGCCCTCGCGCTCGACAATGGCGGCCGCGCCATCACCGCTTTCCAGCATCTTCTCCAGCACCTGCTTGGCGATGGAGCCGGAAATCGTGCCATCGGCCACCAGCGCCAGCAGTTCTGCACCCGCCGCCGGGCTGACCGGCGAGGTTTCAAGACTCCTTCCCAGCTTGTTGAGCGCGCCGAACAGCTCCGAGATCAGCCAGTTCGATGCCTGCTTGGCCACTTCGGCCTCGCTCTTCTTCGCCCTTGCCGCGGTTTCGGCCAATAGCGCCTCGAACCAGCGGGCGGTTTCCACATCCGCGGTCAGCACGCCTGCATTGTAGGCCGAAAGACCCAGCGCCGTTTCATAACGGTGCCGCTTGGCATCGGGCAGTTCGGGCAGGGACGCGCGGCATTCCTCAAGGAAGGCATCGTCCAGTTCCAGCGGCAGCAGATCAGGATCGGGGAAGTAGCGGTAATCGTGCGCGTCTTCCTTGCTGCGCATCGAGCGCGTCTCGTTCCGGTCAGGGTCGTAGAGGCGCGTTTCCTGCACCACGGTGCCGCCATCCTCGATCACCGCGACCTGGCGCTTCGCTTCCTGCTCGACCACGGCCATGACGAAGCGCACCGAGTTGACGTTCTTTGTCTCCGTGCGCGTTCCGAACGGATCACCCGGACGGCGCACCGAAACGTTCACGTCGGCGCGCATCGATCCCTGATCCATGTTGCCATCGCAACTGCCGACATAGCGCAGGATCGTCCGCAGCTTGGCAAGATAGGCCCCGGCTTCGGCCGGAGAGCGCATGTCCGGACGGCTGACGATTTCCATCAGCGCCACGCCCGACCGGTTGAGATCGACATAGGACATCGTCGGGTGCTGATCGTGCATCAGCTTGCCCGCGTCCTGTTCCACATGGATGCGCTCGATCCCGATGGTCTTCGTGCTTTCGGGGTTCTTGTCATCAAGCTGTATCTCGATGGAACCTTCGCCCACCAGCGGATGATAGAGCTGGCTGATCTGGTATCCCTGCGGCAGATCGGCGTAGAAGTAGTTCTTGCGGTCGAACCGGCTCCACTTGTTGATCTTCGCGTTGATGGCCAGCCCGGTGCGCACCGCCTGCCGGATGCATTCGCGGTTGGGCACCGGAAGCATTCCCGGCATCGCCGCATCGACAAGGCTGACCTGCGTGTTCGGCTCTGCGCCAAATGCCGTCGCCGCGCCGGAAAAGAGCTTGGCGTTGGTGGTTATCTGCGCGTGAACTTCAAGGCCGATCACGACCTCCCATTCACCGGTTGCGCCCTGAATACGATATTCGCTCATCTTACCACCACTTTGCCGGACGGGCCGAGAACTGCGCGCGCTGTTCGATCGCAAGGCTGGCATTGAGGACGCCCTGTTCGTCAAATGCCTTGCCGATGACCTGAAGGCCAAGCGGCAACCCGTTGCGGTCAAGCCCGGCTGGCACGGACATGGCCGGCAGCCCCGCAAGGCTGGCCGGAACCGAGAACACGTCGTTCAGATACATTTCCAGCGGATCGGCGCTCTTTTCACCCAGCGCGAAGGCCGAAGAGGGCGCCGTCGGCACGAGGATCACGTCCACTTCGCGAAAGGCATTGGTGAAATCATGGCTGATGAGAGTGCGCACCTTCTGGGCCTGCGTGTAGTAGGCATCATAGAAGCCCGCCGAAAGCACGTAAGTGCCGATCATGATCCGGCGCTTCACTTCCGGTCCGAAGCCAGCGGCGCGCGTTGCGGCATACATGTCCTGCAAGCCGGCGCCTTCGGGCAGCTCGCGCAGGCCATAGCGCACACCGTCATAGCGGGCGAGGTTCGAGGACGCCTCGGCCGGTGCGATGATGTAGTAGGTGGGCAGCGCGTATCTCGTGTGCGGCAGGCTGATCTCGACGATCTCGGCGCCCGCGTCCTTCATCCACGCAATTCCATCGTCCCAGCTTTTCGCGACATCCGCGTCCATCCCGTCAAGGCGGTATTCGCGCGGGATGCCCACCTTCTTGCCGCGCATGTCGGCGTTAAGGTTCGCGGTCCATTCGGGCACGGGCAGATCAAGGCTGGTCGAGTCCTTGGGGTCGAACCCGGCCATGGCTTCAAGCATGATCGCGCAGTCGGTCACGTCATGCGCCATGGCGCCCGCCTGATCGAGCGAGGAGGCAAACGCCACCACGCCCCAGCGCGAACACCGCCCGTAAGTGGGCTTGATGCCCGAAATGCCGGTGAAAGCGGCGGGCTGGCGGATCGAGCCGCCAGTATCGGTGCCCGTGGCGGCGGGCGCAATGCGCGCCGCCACCGCAGCCGACGAGCCGCCTGACGAGCCGCCGGGCGCCAGCGGCGTCGCATCGCCGGGACGCCGCCACGGCGAAATGACATTGCCGAAGGCGCTGGTCTCGTTCGAGGAGCCCATCGCGAATTGATCGAGGTTGAGCTTGCCCAGCATCCCCGCGCCCGCTTCCCACAGCTTGCGCGAAACGGTCGATTCATAGGGCGGCACGAAGCCTTCCAGAATATGGGATGCGGCCGTAGTCTGCACGCCTTTGGTGGCGAACAGATCCTTCATGCCGATGGGCACGCCTGCCATCTTGCCCAGCGGCTTGCCCGCCGCGCGATCGGCATCGACCTTCGCGGCCGCCTCCAGCGCCTTGTCCGGCGTCGTCACGATGAAGGCGTTGAGCGCGGGCTGAGCCGCCTCGACCGCCGCGTTGAACGCCGTGGCCACTTCGGTGGCCGTGAAATCACCCTTGGCAATGCCATCACGAAGGGCGGCAATGCCCAGATCAGTCAGTTCGGTCATTATTCGATCACCTTGGGCACGCCGAAGAAGCCATGTTCGGCAGCAGGCGCATTGGCCAGCACCGCATCGCGCATGTCGCCGCCGGTCTGCGGATCGGCGTTCACCACATCCTCGCGCAGGCGCTGCCGGTTGGGGATGACGGCGGTCATCGGCTCGATCCCGGTCACGTCGACCTCGCCAAGCTGTTCGACCCAGGCAAGGATGCCGTTGAGTTCGGGGACCATCGCGTCAATCTCGGCCTCGGTCATCTTGATGCGGGCCAGCGACGCGATCTTCGCCACGGTGGCGGTATCTACGGACATTGTCGGATACTCTAGCGAGAGAAAAAGGAACGCCGCGCGCTACCAGAGCGCACGGCGTGCTTCAAGCCGAGGCCGCCCCGCAAAGGGCGCCCGGCTGCGATCAGGGTTGCGGAGCGCCCGGAGCGGCAGTGCCCGGAACATTGGCACCGGGGGCGCCGCCCTGCATCCGCTGCATCTGCTCCATCATCATGCGCTGCTGCTCAAGCTCAGCGGCGTTCTTGTAGTCGATCAGTTCAACTTCGAACACGAGATCGGAATTGGCCGGGATCACCACTTCGCCGGTCTGCGGGTTGCGCTTGTCCTCGGCGCCATAGGCCTTGTCCGAAGGGATTTCGAGGACATACTTGCCGCCCTTCTGCATCTTGGAAAGGCCCTCGGCAAATCCGGGGATCACGGTCTGCAACGGCAGGACCGCGCGTTCACCCCGGTCGAACTCCTTGCCGTTGGCGAGGCGACCGACATAGTTAATCAGCGCCACGTCCGCGCGAGTGGGCGATCCGCCTTCACCGGCCTTGACGGTCTGGATCGTGATACCCTTGTAGCGGGTGCCATAGGCAACGCCCGAACCGATCAGCACGGCGAGGATCACTCCCAGCCAGATCTTGGTCAACGAGCCCTTGGCAACGGGCTGGAGCGGAACGCGGGTGATTTCCGACATGCTTTCCCCCTGCGGCCGCGACTCGCACATTTCCTGAGCCGCGCCGGATGATTCGAATGGCCTGTCCCGGTGCCACGAAAAAGGGCGCCGGATTCCGGCGCCCTCTTGGCCCAAGCGGGCTGAAACGGCAAGTGGGAGAAAAGGGGCATCGCAACCGGCGCAGCCCCCGCCTCTCGCTTACTTGACGCCGTCGCGCTCCTGACGCTTGCGCTCCATCTTGCGGGCGCGACGGACAGCAGCGGCCTTTTCGCGGGCGCGCTTTTCCGACGGCTTTTCAAAGTGGCGGCGCAGCTTCATCTCACGATACACGCCTTCACGCTGCAGCTTCTTCTTGAGAGCCCGCAAAGCCTGATCGACGTTGTTATCGCGCACGAGAATCTGCATAAACCGCTACACCTCAATCTTGCTGGCGAGAGCCCGCCGAACTTGCGGGGTTCACCCTGATTTCTGAAAACGAAAATAGTGCCGAATCCGTGCAGGACCGGCCCGAACGGGTGCG
Organism: Novosphingobium meiothermophilum; assembly: GCF_003171715.1. Lineage (GTDB taxonomy): Bacteria > Pseudomonadota > Alphaproteobacteria > Sphingomonadales > Sphingomonadaceae > Novosphingobium > Novosphingobium meiothermophilum. The sequence continues at coordinate 193,219 of NZ_QGHL01000004.1, forward strand.
CCACTAACCAAATCCGCCACCAAAGGCAAGCAAACTCGTGCATTTTGCCGCCTCAGGGTCTAAGGGCCTGCGCATGAGTTCTCCCAACACCTTTGCCGCCACCGCCATCGTCGCCCTGGGCGGCGGTGTCGGCGCGATGCTGCGCTTTCACGCAGGACGCGCCGTCAACGCCTTGACCGGTCCCAACACCGTGTTTCCGTGGGGCACATTCGCGATCAACGTGGTAGGCAGTCTGGCCATGGGCCTGCTGGCCGGATGGCTCGCCCGCGAAGGCGGCAGCGAGTCCCTGCGCCTCCTGCTTGGCGTGGGCGTGCTTGGCGGTTTCACGACCTTTTCCGCCTTCAGTCTCGAAACCGCGCTGCTGGTGGAGCGGGGGCTTCATGGCCTTGCCGCCGTCTATGCGCTCGGTTCGGTCGTTGCAGGTGTGGCCGGCCTGTTCATCGGCCTTTCGCTGATGCGAGGTGCGGCATGAGCCGGGGCAAGCTGCCAGACGACAGCGTCCGCCAGTTCACCATCGGGCGCGACGATGCGGGCGCGCGGCTCGACCGGTGGTTCAAGCGGCACCTGCCGCAAGTGGGTTTTGCCACGGTTTCACGCTGGGCGCGCACCGGCCAGATCCGCCTCGACGGCAAACGCGCGGATGTCGATACGCGGCTCGAAGCCGGGCAGGTGCTGCGCGTTCCGCCCGGCAATGCCACTCCGGTGGGCGCGCCAGCCAAAGGGCAGCGCGTGCGCAAGCCCCTGACCGAAGAACAGATCCGGCTGGCCGAATCAATGGTGCTGGAAAAGGACCGCGCCGCAATCGTGCTCAACAAGCCGCCGGGCCTTGCCACACAGGGCGGCAGCGGCACCCATGAACATGTCGATGGCCTGCTTGATGCCTTTGCCGCCGATGGCGAACCGCGCCCGCGCCTCGTGCACCGGCTCGACAAGGATACGTCGGGCGTCCTGCTGGTGGCGCGCACGCCGGGCAGCGCGGCATTCTTTTCGCGGCACTTTTCGGGCCGTTCCGCACGCAAGATCTACTGGGCGCTGATCGTCGGCGTGCCAGAGATCAAGGACGGGCTGATCGAACTGCCCATTGCCAAGCAGCCCGGCACCGGCGGCGAGAAGATGATGGTCGACGAAAGCGGCCAGGGCCAGTCCGCCCGCACCCGCTACCGGATCATCAGCCGCGCGGGCAATGCGGCATCGTGGGTCGAACTCCAGCCGCTGACCGGGCGGACCCATCAGCTTCGCGTCCACATGGCGGCAATCGGCCATCCGATCGTGGGCGACGGCAAATACGGCGGGCAGGCCGCTTTTCTGACCGGCTCGATCAGCCGCAAGATGCACCTCCATGCCCGCCGCCTGCGCATCGAGCATCCCGAAGGCGACCTGATCGACGTGACCGCGCCCTTGCCCGCGCACTTTGCCGCCAGCATGGCCAGCCTCGGCTTCCACGAGGAAGAAGGCGACCTTCCGCTCGAAGCGCCCAAGCTGCTTGACGACAAGACCGTGCAGAAGCGCGCGGCCAAGGCGCACGCAAAGGACTATCGCAAGGAGCGCCGGGGCGAACGGCGCAAGCGCTCCGAGGGGAGCACGTCGCGCAAGCCCACCGGCAAGCGCGCGGCTTCGGCCAAGCCCGGCGCCAAACCGGTCGCAAAGACGGAGGGCCGCAAGCCCGCGGCAAAGGCACCTTCCAAGTCACCGCGCAAGGCCGTCGGCAAGGCTCCGGCGCGCCCGGCAGGCCCGCCCGGAGGCAAGGCGCGCTGATGCACCCCAATCCCTCCTTCCGGCTTGACGAGCGCGACCTGTTCGAGGCGCTGATCGCCGAGATCGGTTTCGGGATGATCTTTGCCGCAACGCCCGATGGGCCGCGCGTGGCGCATGTGCCACTTCATTCCACCGGCGACGGCGCGGTGCAGTTTCACCTGTCGCGCGGCAATGCGCTGGCGAGGCATCTTGACGGGACGACCGCGCTGGCCGTCGTCAACGGCCCTGATGGCTATGTCTCGCCACGCTGGTATGCCGATCCCGCGCAAGTGCCGACCTGGAACTATGTTGCCCTCGAAATGGAAGGCCGGGTGCGGCGGATGGATCAGGACGGGCTGCACGGTCTGCTTGAGGCGGTTTCCACCGCCCATGAAGCGCGCCTTGCCGATGGCCAGCCATGGACGATGGACAAGATGCCTGCCGACACCCTGCGCCGGATGATGACCGGGATCATCGGCTTCGAACTTGAAGTTCTGGCATGGCGGCCCACCTTCAAGCTGTCGCAGAACAAGTCTGCACAGGATCGCGCGCGCATCGCCGCAGGGCTGGAAGCCGAAGGCTCGCCAGCCATTGCCGAACTGATGCGCCGGCTGGTGCCATGAGGATCACGCCATGAAACTGGCCATATTCGATTGCGACGGGACACTGGTCGACAGCCAGGCCGATATCTGCGCCGCCATGGACGCGGCCTTCCGCGCAGCGGGGCTGATCCCGCCCGATCGCCACGCCACGCGCCGCGTCGTCGGCCTTTCGCTGCACGAGGCCATGCGCCAGTTGCACCCCGAAGGCGCGCACGAGGATCATGCCAGCCTGACCGAACTCTACAAGGACGCCTTCCGCGCGCGCCGCGCTTCGGGCGCCGTGGCCGAGCCGCTCTACGAAGGCATTGCCGCGCTGGTGGCCGATCTGGCGGATTCCGGCTGGCAACTGGCCGTGGCCACGGGCAAATCCGACCGGGGCCTGGCCCATTGCCTTGAGATGCATGGCCTGACCGGGCACTTCGTATCGCTCCAGACGGCCGACCGCCACCCGTCCAAGCCCCACCCTTCGATGATCGAACAGTGCATCGCCGATGCCGGAGCCGACCGCGCCCGCACCGCGATGATCGGGGATACCGTCTATGACATTGCCATGGCGGTCAATGCGGGAGTCCGCCCCATCGGGGTTGACTGGGGTTATCACGAAACCGACGAACTGATCGAAGCCGGGGCCGAAGCTGTTGCCACGGACATTGCCCACCTGCGCGTCTTGCTGGGGCAGATCGCATGAGCGATCCGGCAGCGGGACGCTTCATGGCCTTGCAGATCCTGCGTCTTTGCGGCGCGGTGCTGGTGCTGCTCGGCGTGATGATCGGCACGGGCCGCGGCCCTGCCATTCTGGCAGCCATTCCTGATGTGGCCGGATATCTGCTGTGCGTGATCGGCATGATCGCGTTTTTCTGGGTGCCGCGCCTGCTGGCGCGAAAGTGGCGGACGCCGGACTGAGATGAAGCGTTTTTACAAGGTTGTGACAGTCGAGGCCGCAGAGGGCGGCTTCGGGGTGAGGCTCGATGGCAGGGCCATCAAGACAGTGGGCGGCAAGCCGCAGACCGTGCCGACGCGCGCACTGGCCCAAGCCATGGCCGAGGAGTGGGCCGCACAGCCCGAAGAGATCGATCCGGCCCGCTTCGTGCTGCGCGACATGGCCGATTATGCGCTTGATGTGGTTGCCCCTGCACCGGATGCGGTGGCAGGCGAAATCCTGCCCTATGCGGAAACCGACACCCTGTGTTACCGGGCCGAGCCGGACGAGGCTTTTGCCGCGCGCCAGCGGCTGATGTGGGATCCGCTTCTGGCCGATGCGGAAAACAGGCTGGGGGTTCGCTTCGTCAGGGTTGCGGGCATCATCCACAAGCCGCAGCCCGCCGAAACCCTTGCCCGGCTGAGGGCCGAACTGGAAAGCCTCGATGCTTTCAGCCTTGCCGCGCTGCGCAACACCTCCAGCCTTGCCGCCTCGCTCATCATCGGCCTTGCCGCGCTGCGCCCCGATGCCGATCTCGACGCGCTGTGGGATGCGGCCAATCTTGAAGAGGACTGGCAGGCCGAGCTTTGGGGCAAGGATGCCGAAGCCATGGACCGGCGGGAAAAGCGCGCCGCAGCATTTGCCGCAGCAGCGCGGTTTGCGGGCCTGGCGAAGGACGGGGGCAAGCGCGGGTCGGCCTGTTAAAGGCAGACCCTGAACTATCCCACCCAGTCGGCCACCTGCCGCGCAACGTCGTTTGCGGCCTGATTCAGCGCCGGGCCGATGAGGCGCGGATCGGCCTCGGCGACCGGCACCGTGCTCTCAAAGCGCCGGGTCTCAACCTTCCCGCCACTTTGTCGGACCGCATCGTAGCGCACCACCACCATGCGGCTGCGCGCATCCCACCCCATATCGAGCAGCCGCCCGGCAAGCTGATGACTGCCCGCGCCCGGATCGCCCTCGATCACCAGACGCTTGCCGCGCGCGCGGATCGTCTCGGCCAGAAGCCGCTGGAACAGGCGCGAAGGCCGTTCGACCCACATCGTGCCCTTGAGATAGGCAAGGTTCGCATCATCAATCTGCACCGGCACCCGCGTGACGGCAAGCCGCGCTTCGGCCGCAGGCTCCAGCACGACCAGCGCACTGGCCAGCGTTCCGCTCGTCCCGGTGCCTGCGGCGGGCGCGGCTTCGGCAGTCAGCGCCAGCAAGGTATCGGGAATCTTGGGACCAAGGCTGACACAGCCGGCAAGCGCGGCCGAGAGGCTGGCGACGGCCAATGCTTTGCGGATCATCTCGTATCGCCTCCTCATTCCTTGTAATCGGGCAGCTTTGCCCCGCCGACGAACCCGCCCACACCCTGATCGTTCAGCCGCTCGGTCACATCGCGCAAGGATCGGGTCGTGGCCTGAAGATCGCGGATGGCCGCTTCGGCTGCGGGCAGCGTGCGCTCGTTCAGCTGGCGCGCCGCCGGACGCGCTTCGCTGAGCGCGCCTTGCAGTTCGTCCGCCGCACTCTGCGCCGATTTCAGCGTCTGGCGAAGCTGCCGTGCCAGACCATTGCCTTCATCATTCAGCATCGAATCGGCCGAATTGGTCAGCTTTTCAAAGCTGGCCAGCGAATAGTTGGCCTGCCGCAGGGTTGCCTGAAGCTCCGCCAGGGTTCGCTTCACATCGGGCGAGGCATCGGCCAGATTGCCGGTCAGCTTGTCGGTATTGGCAAGGATGTTCTCGATCGACTTCTGGTTCTTGTCCGAAAGCACCATGGTCAGGCGCTCGGTCAGGGTGGCCAGCCTTTCCAGCAGCAGCGGCGCGTTTGACAGGATTTCGCCCAGCCCGGAACGCTTTGTCGGGATCACGGGCACGCCTTCCGGGCAGGTCGCCCGCGGGTTTTCCCTTGGGCATTCGATTGGGGGCGCGCCCTTGTGCGCGCCGGTCAGCTGAATCGTCGAAACACCGGTAAAGCTGCCCTGCACGCTGGCAGTGGTGCCAACCAGGATGGGCACGCGCTTGTCCACGGCGATGCGCACGCGCACGAATTCCGGATCGCGCTCCCACAGGTCGATCGTCTTCACCTGCCCTGAAGGCACACCGGAAAAGGCCACTTCCGATCCCTTGGCAAGACCATCGACCGACTGCTTGAAGAAGATGTCGTATTCCTTGAGCGAACCCTGATTGAGCCGGGCGATCCACACGGTGAGAAAGGCGGTCGCCGCCAGCAGCAGCAGCGTGACGAGGCCGACCCAGATATGGTTTGCGCGGGTTTCCATGTCCTGTCCTTATGCCTTCTGCGCGCTTGGCGCATCGCCGTCTTGCGGGAAAAGTGTCATCGCCATGACCTTGGCCGCCTCGTGCCGCTCGGCTGCATCCTGCGCCGCACGGCCGCGCGGCCCGTTGAAGTATTCCTGAATCCACGGATGGTCGAGCGCGAGCAGTTCCGGGATCGTGCCCACCGCAATGATCCGGCGATCCGCGATCACCGCCACCCGGTCGCAGATCTCGTAAAGCGTATCAAGATCGTGGGTGATGAGGAACACGGTCAGATCCAGCGTCTGTTGCAGGCGCAGGATAAGCTGGTCGAAGGCCGCCGCCCCGATCGGGTCCAGCCCGGCGGTCGGTTCATCCAGAAACAGCAGTTCCGGATCAAGCGCCAGCGCCCGCGCAAGGCCGGCGCGCTTCTTCATGCCGCCGGAAAGCTCCGCCGGATACTTTGCCGCCGCCTCTGCCGGAAGGCCCGACAGCAGAACCTTGTAGCGCGCAATCTCCTGGCGCAGTTCGTCGGTGATTTCAGGGTAGAACTCGCGCAGCGGCACTTCCACGTTTTCGGCCACGGTCAGCGTGGAAAACAGCGCGCCCCCCTGAAACAGCACGCCCCAGCGGCTGCGGATGTCGATATCGCGGTCGTCGCGGGCATCGGTGATCGAATGGCCCAGCACCTCGACCTCGCCTTCCTGCGGGATCTGAAGGCCGATAATGGTGCGCATGAGCACCGATTTGCCGCTGCCCGATCCGCCCACCACGCCAAGGATTTCCCCCCGGCGCACATCAAGATCCAGCCCTTCGTGGATCACGTGGCTGCCAAACTGGTTGCGCACCCCCCGCACCCGGATGGAAATGTCGGCGTCTGCCATCATCCCCACCCGATCTCGGTGAAGAATACCGCGAAGAACGCATCCAGCACGATCACCATGAAGATCGCCATGACCACCGCCGCCGTGGTGCGCGTGCCCACTTCTTCGGCGTTGTTCTTCACCTGCATCCCCTGATAGCAGCCGGCAATCGCCACGATCAGGCCAAATACCGGCGCCTTCGTCAGCCCTACCCACACATCGTAGAGCGGCACCACTTCCTGAATGCGGGCAAGGAAGGTGAAGAAGGGAATGCCCAGCGTCATCGAGGACAGGAAGGCGCCACCGATGATGCCGATGAAGGCCGAATAGAAGCCCAGCAGCGGCATCATGATCATGGTTGCCAGAATGCGCGGGATCACCAGCGCCTCTACCGGCGAGACACCGATGGTGCGCATGGCATCGACCTCTTCGGTCAGCTTCATCGTGCCAAGCTGCGCGGAAAAGGCCGAACCCGACCGCCCCGCAACCATGATCGCCGTCATCAGCACGCCCAGTTCGCGCAAGGTCAGGCGGCCCACAAGGTTCACGGTATAGATTTCGGCCCCGAACTGGCGCAGCTGCACCGCGCCCTGCTGGGCAATCACGATGCCGACCAGAAAGCTCATCAAGCCGATGATCGCCAGTGCATTGACCCCCACCAGTTCCATCTGGTGCACCAGCGCCTTCATGCGAAAGCGCGAGGGATGGCGGATCAGGATGCCGCAGGTCTGGATGATCTGCCCCATGAAGCCGAGCACCTGCACCGCGCCCTGCCCCAGACCGATCATCACCATGCCGACATGTGCGGGCACGCGGCTGAACAGCGGCAGCCGCCTTTCGGGCACTTCGGGCGCGCCCGCATCGGCACGCCGGATCGCATCGACCAGCTTCTGCGCCTCATCGCTGCATCCGGTTATGCGCGCCCCGGTATCGCGTGCCAGCCGCCAGACGGTCCACGCGCCGACCGTGTCGATCCGCGTCACGGCCGAAAGATCAATCTCGACAAAGGCATCGCCCGCGGCGCGCAGGCGCGCATCGGCCTGCCCCAGCGAGGCCACCGTCATCGGGCCGCTGAAGGCAAGCGCCGTTTCGCCATTGGCACCGGCGACGAACTGGAAATCGGTCAACTCCCGCATCTTGCCAGCTTCATGGGGGAATATGGACGGGCCGACAAGTGCATCACGTGGGTTGTAACGGCATGACAGCGCCCACGGTTCCCGTAATGCCTCACATCATCACCAGCTTGCCGATGGCGGCGCGGGATGGCGTCTTTGTGCGCTTGCCGATGGCGGCGCGGGATGGCAAGGCGCTGCGCCATGACCGAGCATAATCGAGCCGAACTTGCAAAGACCTTCGAGCCTGCGGGAATCGAGGCAAAGTGGTATGATCATTGGGAGAAGAACGGGCTGTTCCGGCCCGAACGTCCCGATGCCCAGCCCTTCACCATCGTCAACCCGCCGCCGAACGTCACCGGCTCGCTTCACATCGGCCACGCGCTCGACAATACGCTTCAGGACGTGGTCATCCGCTATGAACGCCTGCGCGGCAAGGATGCGCTGTGGGTGGTGGGCACCGACCATGCGGGCATTGCCACGCAGATGGTGGTCGAACGCCAGATGGAAGCCAAGGGCGACAAGCGCATCAATTACACGCGCGATGCCTTTGTGGACAAGGTGTGGGAATGGAAGCGCGAAAGCGGCGGCACGATCACGCGCCAGCTTCGCCGCCTCGGCTGTTCGATGGACTGGTCCAGAGAGCAGTTCACCATGGACCCGCACTTCACCCGCGCCGTGGTGAAGGTCTTCGTCGACCTCTACAATCAGGGCCTCATCTACCGCGACAAGCGGCTGGTGAACTGGGACCCCAAGCTGAAGACCGCGATTTCCGACCTTGAGGTGGAAACGCGCGAGGTGCAGGGCCATTTCTGGCACTTCAGGTATCCGCTGGCAGACGGCGTGAAGCGCGATGACGGGCTGGACTACATCGAAGTTGCGACCACGCGCCCTGAAACCATGCTGGCCGACATGGCCGTGGCGGTCCATCCCGATGACGCGCGCTACCAGTCGGTCATCGGCAAGGAAATCCTCCAGCCGCTGACCGGACGCCGTTTCAAGGTGGTGGCCGACGAGCATGCCGACCCGGAACTGGGTTCGGGCGCGGTGAAGATCACGCCGGGGCATGATTTCAACGATTTTGAAGTGGGCAAGCGCGCAGGCATTGCGCCGTCGCAGATGCTCAACATGCTGGATGCCGAAGCCCGCGTCGTGCAGACGGCAGACGGGCTGGTGCCCGCCGAGTTCATCGGACTGGACCGTTTCGATGCGAGGCGTCTGGTGGTCGAACGGATGAAGGAACAGGGCTTCCTGATCCCGCATGTCACGAAGGACAAGGAAGGCAACACGGTTCAGCACGATGCCGAACCGCGCACGATCCAGACCCCGTTCGGTGATCGCGGCGGGGTGGTGATCGAACCGTGGCTGACCGACCAGTGGTATGTCGATGCCGCCGCGCTGGCCAAGGCGCCCATCGAAGCCGTGCGTTCGGGCGCCATCGAGATCGTGCCCAAGACATGGGAAAAGACCTTCTTCAACTGGATGGAGAACATCCAGCCCTGGTGCGTATCGCGCCAGCTCTGGTGGGGGCACCGGATTCCGGCTTGGTATGGCTCGGATGGCGAGTGCTACGTTGCCGAAACCGAAGAAGAAGCCCAGGCCGCAGCAGGCGCGGGCGTAACGCTGACCCGTGACGAGGACGTCCTCGACACGTGGTTCTCATCCGCCCTCTGGCCCTTCGCCACGCTTGGCTGGCCGGATGAAGACGCGCCGCTCTTGAAGAAGCACTATCCCAACGACCTGCTGGTTTCCGGCTTCGACATCCTGTTCTTCTGGGATGCGCGCATGGCCATGCAGGGAATGCACTTCATGAAGGAAGTGCCATGGAAGAAGCTTTACCTGCACGGCCTTGTCCGCGCGGCCGATGGCCAGAAGATGTCGAAATCCAAGGGCAACGTGGTCGATCCGCTGGGCCTCATCGACAAGTATGGCGCCGATGCGCTGCGCTTCTTCATGTGCGCCATGGAAAGCCAGGGCCGCGATGTGAAGATGGATGAGCGCCGCGTCGAGGGATACCGCAACTTCGCCACCAAGCTGTGGAACGCAGCGCGCTTCTGCCAGAGCAACGGCATCACCGGCAGCACATCAGTTGCCGCTCCTGCCGCAACCTCGTCCGTCAACAAGTGGATCATCGGTGAAGTGGTGGAAACCGTCGCCGCACTCGATCAGGCCATGGCCGACCTGCGCTTCGATGCCGCCGCCAACGCGATCTACCACTTCGTGTGGGACCAGTTCTGCGACTGGTATATCGAGCTTATCAAGGGTTCGTTCGATGCCGAGACAAAGGCCGTGGCAGGCTGGGTGCTCGATCAGATCCTCGTCATGCTCCATCCCTTCATGCCCTTCGTCACCGAAGAACTGTGGCATGCGCTTGGGGATCGGGAACGCGAACTGATCGTTGCGGATTGGCCCAGACCCGAAGCAGCGGTGGATGCCGCCGCCAAGCGCGAGGTCGAGTGGCTGATCGCGCTGGTTTCGAACATGCGCACCGCAAGAAACGAACTGGGCATTGCGCCGGGCGCAAAGCTCGATGCCTACCTGCCCGAACCTTCGGCGCAGACCCGCGCAATCATCGAGGCGACCCCCGCCGCCATCGAACGCCTTGCCCGTCTTAACGGCATCCGCTTCGAAGGCGCGCCCGCAGGCGCTGCCATGCAAGTGGGCGCAGGCGATGCCAATATCATCGTGCCGCTTGAAGGCGTGATCGACATTGCGGCCGAAAAGGCGCGTCTGGAAAAGGCGCTGGCCACCGCGCAGAAGGAAGCGAAAGCGCTGGAAGGGCGCCTGTCCAATCCCGCCTTCGTCGAGAAGGCCAAGCCCGAAGCAGTCGAAAAGGCCCGCGCCGACCATGCGATGCACGCCGCCGAAGCCGAACGGCTCACCGCCGCGCTCAGGCGGCTGGGATAGGGACCGCGCGGTGGGAAGCGCCTGATGCTGGTTCTGGCCACGGTCAACCCCGGCGAGCCGGAGGTCTTCTCCTCGCTTCAGGGGGAAGGCCCCGGCATGGGGCGGCCTTCGGTTTTCGTGCGGCTATCACGCTGCAATCTGGCCTGCCGCTGGTGCGATACGGCCTATACCTGGCGCTTTTCGGGCGACAACCGACCCCACCGCGACGAAGTGGCCTTCGAACGGGCCGAGAACCAGGTGTCCCTTTCAGAGGAAGATGCCGCCGCGCTTGTCCTTGCCCATCCGGAAGACCGGCTGGTCATCACCGGGGGAGAACCGCTGCTGCAAGGTGCGGCGCTCGCGCGCATGGTGGCGCTGCTGAAAGCCGCGCGCCCGCACCTTCATGTCGAGATCGAAACCAACGGCACGGTCCCGGTTCATCCCGCGCTCGACCATCTGGCCGATCAGTTCAACGTCAGCCCCAAGCTGGCCCATTCGGGCAACGACGCCGCGCTGGCGCTCGTGCCCGAACGGCTGGACGAATGGGCGCGTGATCCGCGCGCGTGGTTCAAGTTCGTGGTTTCGGCGCCTGCCGATCTGGCCGAAATCGCCGCGCTTCAGGCCCGCCACGCCATTCGGCCCGATCACCTCTTCGTGATGCCCGAAGGCACCGCCAGTTCCACCTTGCGCGAACGTGCGCGCTGGCTGGCGGAAGAAGCGCTGGATCGCGGCTGGCGCTTTACCGACCGGCTGCACATCCACCTTTACGGCGATACGCGCGGCACCTGACGGTCCGATCAGCCAGTGATCGGCTCAGAACGGCCAGTGATCGGCTCAGAACGGAATGTCGTCGTCGAGATCGTCGCCGAAGCTGCTGCCGCCGCCCTGATTCCAGCCGCCGGAAGAACCGCCGCCCGATGCGCCGCCGCGCGCGCCGCCGCCATAGCCGCCGCCGCCGGAACCACCCTCGTTCCAGCCACCGCCCGAAGAACGGCCACCACCGCCGCCCATGCCGCTACCGCCACCGGCTCCGCCCGAACCGTCGAGCATGGTGAGATTGCCGTTCATTCCCACCGAAACCTCGGTGGTATAGCGGTCATTGCCCGACTGGTCCTGCCACTTGCGGGTGCGAAGCTGGCCTTCGATGTAAACCTTGGAACCCTTGCGCAGATAGCGTTCGGCAACGCCCACAAGGCCATCGGAATTGATGACGACATTGTGCCATTCGGTGCGCTCCTTGCGCTCGCCGGTGGCGCGGTCCTTCCACGTCTCCGACGTGGCGATGCGCAGGTTGGCAATGCGGCCGCCGTTCTGGAAGCTCTTGATTTCGGGGTCAGCCCCCAGGTTTCCGACAAGGATAACCTTGTTGACGCTGCCTGCCATAGAATCGGGTTCCTTCTGATCTGGCCGAATGCCTAGCGCATGGTTTTGGCGCGGGGCGAGTCCGGGACGCGAGTTTTCCAGAAGGAATTGGCCCCGTCAGCCCAGCCCCGCCGCAATCGCGGTCCAGTAGGTGATGCCCGCCGCCACATAGGCCAGTGCGAAAAGATAGGCGAGCATGAAGGCTGGCCATTTCCAGCCGTTCGTCTCGCGCCGGGCCACGGCGATAGTGGAAAGGCACTGCGGCGCGAACACGAACCAAGCAAGGAAAGCCAGCGCCATCGGCAGGGTCCAGCGCGTCCTGAGCTGCGCGCCCAGCGCCATCGCGGCCTCTTCCTCGTCCTCGGCGCCCACGGCATAGGTGGTGGCGAGCGAGCTGACCGCCACTTCGCGCGCGGCCATGGCCGGGATGATCGCAAGGCTCATGTCGCGGTTGAAGCCGATCGGCTCAAGCACGACGGCAAGCCCGTTGGCCATGGTGCCCGCAATCGAGGCATCGATCTGGTCCTGTCCCGGCTCGGCGCGCGGGAAGTTCAGGAGGATCCACAGCGCGATGGTCACGGTGAAGATCATCGTGCCCGCGCGGCGCAGGAAAATCCACGCCCGCTGCCACAGCCCCAGTGCCAGATCCTTTACCGTGGGAAGCTGATACTTCGGCAGTTCCATGATGAACCCCGAAGCCGCGCCTTTCGTCACCGAACGGCGCAGGACCAGCGCCACCAGCATCGCGCCGATGATCCCCGCCACATAGAGGCAGAACAGCACAAGGCCCTGCAAGCCCACCCCCGGCCCCACTCTGGTATTGGGAATGAAGGCGGCAATGATGACCGCATAGACCGGCAGGCGTGCCGAACAGGTCATCATGGGAGCAATCAGGATCGTCGTCAGCCGGTCCTTGGGATCGGTAATGCTGCGCGTGGCCATGATGCCCGGAATGGCGCAGGCAAAGCTGGACAGAAGCGGAATGAAACTGCGACCCGAAAGACCGACACCCGCCATCATGCGATCCATCAGGAAGGCGGCGCGCGCCATGTAGCCGGTCGCCTCCATCGTCAGGATGAAGAAGAACAGGATCACGATCTGCGGCAGGAAAACCACCACCGAACCGACCCCCGCGATCACCCCTTCCGTCAGGAGATCGCGCAGCAGGCTTTCCGGCAGGGTCTGCTTGGCCAGATCGCCCAGCCCGCCGACCAGCGCTTCCAGCCCGTCGGCAAAGGGCGTGGCCCAGGTGAACACTGCCTGAAACACCACGAACAGCAGCGCAAACAGGATCGGCGGCCCGGCCCAGGGATGCAGCAGAACCTTGTCCATCCGAGCGTGGATGCGGTGCCTTGCGGTTTCCGAAAGGATCGCCGCGGTTGCCATCTGATGCGCCAGCATCCGTCGTTCGGGCAGGGTCACATGCGGGCGCGGCGCGGGATGGGCCGCTTCGGGCCGCTCGCGCGCCTCGGCAATCGCGGCGGCAAGTTCGGTCAAGCCTCGGCGGCGAACGGCCACTGTGGGGATGACCGGCACCCCCAGCGCGGCCTCAAGCGCCGCTGGATCAAGCGTCAGGCCGTCGCGCTCGGCCAGATCGATCATGTTGAGCGCCACCACCGTGGGGCGGCCCAGTTCGATCACTTCCTGCGCAAAGACAAGGTGCTGTTCGAGGTTGGAACTGTCGAGCACCAGCACGATCACGTCGGGCCGCGCCTGCCCTTCCTGTTCGCCCATGATGACCTTGCGGGTGACTTCCTCGTCCGGGCTCGCGGCATCCAGCGCGTAAGAGCCGGGCAGATCGACCAGTTCCACCGGCTCACCCGAAGGCAGCAGCAGGCGGCCTGCCTTGCGTTCAACGGTAACACCCGGATAGTTCGCGATTTTCTGGCGCGCGCCGGTGAGCGCGTTGAACAGCGCGCTCTTGCCCGCATTGGGATTGCCCACCAATGCGGCAACCGTCGTCTTGCGCGTCATGCCGAAGTCTTTTCCGCCAGCGGTTCAACCTGCATGGCGCGGGCATGAACCCGGCGGATCGCCACGGTCATCCGCCCGATCTCAACCGCCAGCGGATCACGGCCGATGAACACGCCCCGATAGGCAAGCGTGACCCGCGCCCCCTCATCAAGGCCGAGAGCGCGCAGCCGCCGCGCTTCTTCGGGGACCAGCGCAGGCCAGTCGACCTGAGCGATTCGCGCAGGAGTTCCGATAGGAAGTTGATCGAGCGTCACAAGTCTCCGCTGCCATAGCAACGAAGTGATTGCAAGTCATTCGCAATAAAATTGCGCCAGATCAAAAATCCGTCGCCGCAGCGGGCGCGCTCATGCGGCCGGATAGCGCATCCGGCCCAGCAGGCGCACCAGCGAAAAACTCTCGTCGCGCGGCTTGAGCAAGCGTGCCTTGGCCTTTTCGAACTGCATCACGTTCTCGATCCGGCGATCGAGAAAGGCGCGTGTGTCCTCGTGGTCCTCGCTCGTATCCTGCGCCATATAGGCCAGCGTCGCGGCATAGATCGAAGCCAGAGTGATCCGCTTGGTATAGTGATTGTAATCGGTCGCGGTATCTCCGGCGAGCCGCCACATCGCATCCGCGCTCGACCAGCCTAGACGGGCGGCGGCGGCCACGTTCTGCGGCATGGCCATGATGGCAAGCGCGCGGCGCAGCGCCTCCTCCTTGCCCTCGATCGCATCAAGCCGGAACTGCACCAGCCGCCGGATGCGCTCGCGGATGGGCAGGTTGCCAAGCTGGCTTGCAGGCAGGGCCTGGGCCATGTCGGCATCGATCCGCGCGATCCATGCGGCAATCATCTGCATCGCCCCGCCATCAAAGGCAAAGGCGGCAAGCGCGGGATCAACCCCTTCGATTTCGGCCGCAGCCGCTACTGCCGCGGGCTTCCAGCCATCGAATGCCGCTGCCTCGGCAATGGCAGGGGCAAGGCGCAGGCGCAGCGCATCAAGCGAGGTGTCTTCGATCATTCCTTCATCATGCCCGTTTCAGAACGAGGGACCATAGGTCTTCTTGGGCGCATTGCCCTGCGCTTCCTTGGTCGAACGCTCGATCTCGGCCAGAACCGCGCTGCCTTTTCCGTCAAGCGATGCATAATCGCGCGCGGATCGCCCCGAATTGTCCGGGCGATCGGGGTTGGCCCCGGCCTTGATGAGCAAGCGCACCAGCGCCAGATCGCGGCGATGCACCGCGCTGATGAGCGGGGTTTCGCCGGTATTGTTGGCCTCGTCCACCCTCGCCCCGGACTGGATCAGTTCGTCCACCCCTTCGATGAAACCCATTTCCGATGCCAGCACCAGCGGCGTCACGCCGCGGTTGTCGCGCGCGTTCACGTTGGCGCCCTTGGCCAGCAGGAACTGCACCCACGTCAGGTCGCGGCGGGCCACCACGATGTGCAGCGCGGTCTGCCCGGTGGTGAAATCCTTGGTGTTGATGATCTGGGTGCCCGGCTCGTTGAGGGCCTCCGTCACCTTGTCGCCTTCCTTCTTGCGGACGGCTTCGAGGAACTTGTAGCTGTCGGAAAACTGGGCCTGTGCGGGCACCGCAAGCGCGGCCGCAGCCAGAACCGCCGCAATCGCGGCAAATGGCCTGCGGATGTTCGACAGCATCTGTTCCTCCTGCTTTCCTGCCCGGAAGGGCGTGCCCCAAGTTGCGCGGCATGACGGGCAACGTCGGTGCGGCGCGGACTCGGCTCTTGCAAGCACACGGTTAGCAGAGCATGAACCGCCGCGCCATGACCAAGCTTTTCAGATCCATGCTCCTTCCCCTTGCCGCAGCCTGCACCTTCGCGCTGGGCGCGTGCGGCAGCGGACAGTCCGAGCCGCCCCCGCTCGCAGGCGCGGCCATCGGCGGCGATTTCACGCTTACCGGCAAGGACGGCAAGCCGGTGCGCTGGAGCGATTTCGAGGGCAAGTATCGCGTGGTCTATTTCGGCTACACCTTCTGCCCTGATGTGTGTCCGGTCGATCTGCTGAACATCGCGCAAGGGGTGCGCCTGTTCGGCAAGGAGCACGCCAGGCTTGCCGGCAGCGTGGTCCCGATATTCATCACGATCGATCCCGCGCGCGACACCCCCGAAGTCGTGGGCAGATTTGCCGCCAACTTCGGCCCCGAAGTGGTGGGCCTTACCGGCACGCAGGCAGAAATCGATGCCGTGGCCAAGAAATGGGCCGTGTTCCATTCGCGCCGTGAAGGCGGCACGAGCGATGCCTACCTCATGGATCACAGCCGCGGCGCTTTCCTGATGGGCCCCAAGGGTGAACCGATCGCCCTGCTGCCTGCCGAAAAGGACGGCAAGGCGGTTGCCGCCGAACTTGCACGATGGGTGCATTGATCCGCTGAATGCCGCAAACACGCTTCTGGGAAAAGCCGATAGAGGCTCTCACCCGCGAGGAGTGGGAAGCGCTGTGCGACGGCTGCGGCAAGTGCTGCCTGCACAAGCTGGAAGACGATGCGACAGGCGATGTCTATCACACCAACGTCGCCTGCAAGCTGCTCGATCTGAAGACCGCGCGGTGCAGCGATTACCGGCACCGCCGGGCCTATGTGCCCGATTGCCTGCGCCTCACGCCCAAGCTGGCGCGGCAATTGCCGTGGCTGCCCGTTACCTGCGCCTATCGCCTGCGCGCCGATGGCGATCCCCTGCCCGAATGGCACTATCTCGTCTGCGGAAACCGCGATGCGGTGCACCGCGCCGGGCAATCGGTGGTCGGCAGGGCGATCAGTGAAACACTGGCCGGTCCGCTGGAAGAACACATCGTGCCAGCCGATCATTTCGATGCGTGAGGTTCGCCTGATGCTCGACTGGCTCCGCCGCGCCGACACCTCGCCGTCAGGCCGCAAGGCGGCAGCGCCACGGCCGCGCAGCGCGGTGCGGCGCACGATCGTTGTGGGCGAACGCGAACTGCCCCTCGTCATCCGCAAGCTTGGCCACGCCCAGCGCATGACCCTGCGCCTTGCCCCCGATGGCAGCGAAGCGCGCGTTTCCATTCCCGCATGGGGGCGCGTGGGCGATGCCGAAGCCTTTGCGCGCCAGCGCGCCGACTGGCTGGCAGGCCAGCTCGAACGCCTGCCGCAGTCCGCCACGATCGCACCGGGTGCCAGCCTGCCTTTCCGCGGACAGGAACTGCGGATCGACTGGCAGCAGGGGGCGCCGCGCAGACCTGTGGCAATCGAAGGCAGCATCATCCTTGGCGGCCCTGCCGAAGGGCTGGCCCCGCGTTTGCAGCGCTGGCTGGAAGCCGAAGCCTTGCGGGTTTGCACCGATGACCTTTCGCACTACTGCGCCCGCGCCGAAGAGGCCGTGCCACGCCTTGCCCTGTCACGCGCCCAGCGCCGCTGGGGCAGCTGTGCGGCCGATGGCACCATCCGGATCAACTGGCGGCTCGTCATGGCTCCTGATTTCGTGCGGCGCTCGGTCGTCGCGCACGAAGTGGCCCACATCCGCCATTTCGATCACAGCCCTGCCTTCCATGCCCATCTCGGCCGGCTCTATGAAGCCGATGTCGAGACGGCCAACCATTGGCTGAAACAGCATGGCCGCACGCTCTATGCGGTGTTCGGATGATGCTCATGCCTAGCGTAACGGGCGCGAAGCGCCTATCTTGGCGACCATGAAGGGTTTCTTCCGCAACGTCTCTCCGCGCCGCGCAGTCATCGACTTGTGGGAAGTCCTTGGCGCACCAAGCGAATATCGCTTCGTTGGCATGCTTCTGGCCCTGGCCGTTACCGGCGGTATCTTCTATGTGATGGGCCAGCAGGGCGGGCGCGGCCTGCCCCGACCGCCCGAACTGATCTATTTCCCCAGCCTTGCCGAAGGCCGCACCGATGCGGAAATCCTTGCCGAAAATCGCGAGGCCACCGCCAAGGCCCGCGCCGAAGCCGCGCGGGAAGAGGAAAGCGCCGAACGCATACGCCAGATGTATCGCGCTGTAGGCAATGCCACCGGCATCGATGCCGACAAGGCTTATGAAGCGGGCAAGGCCGAACGCGCTGCCATCGATGCAAAGATCGAAGCCGAGCGCAAGGCACTGCTTGAAAAGCATCTTGTGAAGAACCCGGTCTTCGAGGCGGAGCAGAAGAAGCTGCAATCGCAGGCCGGCAGCGGATCTCCCGCCCAGGGCGAATGAGCGTTGCCGAAGACGAGCGCTGGCTGAATGCCGCCGCCGCGCTGGCCGCGCGCGGACGCCCGCTCAGCCGCCCCAATCCAGCGGTCGGTGCGGTGATCGTGCACGATGGCAAGGTGGTGGGCCGCGGCTGGACACGCCAAGGCGGCAGACCGCACGCCGAAGCCGAAGCGCTGGCCATGGCGGGCAAGGCTGCCGCCGGGGCCACGCTCTACGTCACGCTTGAACCTTGCGCCCATGCAAGTTCGCGCGGCCCTTCGTGCACGTCGCTGGTGCTTGAAAGCGGCCTTGCCCGCGTGGTCATCGGCGTGGAAGACCCCGATCCGCGCACGGCCGGAAGCGGGATTGCCGCCCTTCGCGCCGAAGGCATTGCCGCCGATCTCCTGCCTTGCGCGGCGGCGCGCGCCTCATTGGCCGGATACCTTGCACGCTGCCAGCTTGGCCGCCCGCACGTCACGCTCAAGCTGGCGTGTTCGATCGATGGCAGGATTGCGCTGATTGACGGGTCCAGCCAGTGGATCACGGGCGCCGCCGCGCGCGCCCACTGCCATGCCGAGCGCGCACGCGCCGATGCCATCCTCGTGGGCGGCGGCACCCTGCGCACGGATCGCCCCCGGCTCGACGTGCGCCTGCCGGGGCTGGAACAGCGCAGCCCGCAGCGCATGGCCCTCACCCGGCAAAAGGTGCCCGATGGCTGGCACCGCGTGGCGGACATCGGCGCACCCGGCGCCTTTGGCGATGCCCAGTATCTCTTTGTCGAAGGCGGCGCGCAGACCGCGGCCAGCTTCCTTGCGGCCGACATGGTGGACCGCCTCCTCATCTATCGGGCACCTATCCTGATCGGGCGGGGCCTTGCCTGCATTGGCGATATCGGGCTTGGCGATCTGGCGCAGGCACATGGCCGCTGGCGCAACGTGGACCGCAGGACGCTTGGCAGCGATGCGCTGGATGTCTACGAGCGGGTGCGCTGAAGGAGAGTTCGCATGTTCACCGGGATCGTCACCGAAGTCGGCAATATCCTCGCCATCGAGGACAAGGGGGACCGGCGCGTGACCATATCGTGCGCGATGGACCCGGCGAAAATTGCCATCGGTGCCTCGATTGCCTGTTCGGGCGTGTGCCTGACGGTGGTGGACAAGGGCGGCGTTGCCGGTGAAGGCTGGTTTGCCGTCGATGTATCGGGCGAGACGGTCAAGCGCACCGCGCCCGAACAGTGGACAGTGGGCGCGCCGCTCAACCTTGAACCCGCGCTCAAGCTGGGCGACGAACTGGGCGGGCATATCGTCACCGGGCATGTCGATGCCGTGGGCCAAGTCGTCAGCGTGAAGCAGGTCGGCGCATCGTGGCAGTATATCGTCTCCGCGCCTGCGGAACTGGCGCCCTATATTGCCGCCAAAGGCTCGATCACGGTTGACGGCGTGTCGCTGACGGTCAACGAAGTGGCCGATCAGCCCGATGGCGCCTGCCACTTCATGCTGAACATCATTCCCCATACCGCCGAAGTGACCACGCTGGGCACGCTGGCGGAAGGCCGCAAGGTCAACCTGGAGATCGACGTGCTCGCCCGCTATCTCAAGCGGATGCAGAGCCTTGCGGCGCAAGGATAAGCGGCGCAGGCCAGCTCATGCGCAGCCTAGCAGGATGTGCAGCGTCTGGTCCGGCTGGTCCGCCATGACATAATGCCCGGCTTCCACTTCGTGGTATTCCCACGCCGGATCGTCCTGCACCGCAGCGGCAAATTGCGCAAACGGCGTTGGTTGCCAGCCATTGGCAAATACATAAACCCGGCGCGGGATCTTCGCCTCCTCGCCGGTGAAGCGCACCGCCTCAACCAGCGTCAGCAGCGGATGGGCCGAAAGCACCGGGCTTTCCAGACCCGGCAACGGTGAAACAGCGCCGGGGTTGTGCTTCTGGCTGCCGATGTAGTGCGCGTGTTCCCACTCGCCAGTCAGATCCCACAGCGACTGGCCATCCTGCGGCAGGAAGGCGTCGACATAGACGATGGCATCAATCCGCGCCCCCAACCGGGTGGCAACGCCCGTGATGACCATGCCGCCCCATGAATGACCGACAAGGACAAAGCGATCAAAGCCCGCCTGCGCGATCTGGCTACAGACATCATCGATGTGGGTCGTCAGCGTGATGCCGGGATGAAACTCGGCCTTGCGCTTGCCAAGTCCGGTAAGATCAGCGGCAAGCACGCCGTGGCCAGCAGCCACCAGATCGGCCTTGAGCCGGTCCCATACGAAACTGCCACCCCACGCCCCGTGAACCAGAACGAAATCGGTCATGCCCCGATGCCGTGCTTGCGCCCATGCTTGCGGTTGTAGGCGTTGATCCATTCCAGCGTCTTGGTCAGCCCGCCAAAGGGGTAGAAGTGGAGGCGCACCTTGCCGTGCTCCGGTCCCAAACCCTTGGCAAAGGCATCAACCAGTTTGTCCGGCCCCGCCGTGCCGAGCAGGTTCGTCACCGAGATTCCGTATTTCTTCAGCACTGCGGTGGAGGCGCCAACGCCGCAACGCGCGGCAAAGGCCAGCAGGCGCTTGATCCCTGCCGGGCCGGGCACCCCGATGCGCACGGGAGCTTCGATGCCGCGTGCGCGCAGTTCCCTGAGCCAGCGCAGGAAGGCATCGGGATCGAAGCCGAACTGGGTCACGATCAGCGGAGCCATGCCGCGCCGCTCGATTTCGGCCACCTTCTTTTCCAGCACGGCCCAGCACTCGGCCTCGGTCATGTTCGGATGGCCTTCGGGATGCCCGCCAATGCCGATGGCCTTGATGCCCGCGCGTTCGAACGCGCCCGTGGCAATCAGTGCCGAAGTGTCGAAATAGGGGCCGACCGGTTCGGGCGGATCGCCTGCAACGATGAAGCAGCGCTCAACCCCCGCCTGTTCAACCACGGCGCGCAGGTAGCCTTCGAAATCGTCCTCGGACGTGATCCGCCGCGCGGAGAAGTGGGGCATCGGCTCGAAGCCAAGCTGGCGCACCGCAACTGTGGCGGCTACACGCGCGGCAACATCTTCGCCGGGCAGGAAGGTGATGGCAATGGGCGTGTCAGCCGGGATGAGCGGCGCGGCATCGCGCAGCGACGCCTCGTCCTTCGCGGTCATCTCAAGGCTGAAGCCATCGGTGATCCCGTCGGGTTCCTTGTCCCAGTTGGGATGGATGAGCGATGCCTTTGCCATTTTCGGGATCCTCTCTGGAGATCGAACGGCCCGCCCGGCCATCCTTGCGATGATCCGGGCGGGCTCTTTTCGTTCAATGAGGCTCAGCGCGCGGTGCGCCAGCCTTCGGCGTAGTTCTCGCGCGCGACGCGGCTGTAGGGGACCGGCGAGACGATGGCACGGACCTCGATCTGCTTGTGCGGTTCGACCGTGGTCTTGCGGGTGCCGCCGTTCTCTTCGCCCCACACCACGCGCAGTTCGGTGCCGACCGGGATTTCCGGATCGATCGTGGCCAGCGAAAGCGCCTGCTTTTCGTTGTAGGAATAGCCGGTGAACATCGAGAAGCCGACGGTCTTGCCGCCCGCGTCGACCACGCGGTCGTAGTTCGACGAGGCATAGTTGGCGAGCGGAACGTCAAAGAACTTGTACTGTTCGCCATCGGGGTTGAACAGCGAAGCCATGATCTTGGCCATGTCCTCAGGGTTCCAGGCCAGCGTGACCTTCTTGCGCTGCTCGGCCGGGTTCAGTGCTTCCAGCGCCTCGCGTCCGTGGAAGTCATGGTCGAACTTGACGAAGCCGCCATAGCCCAGTTCCCACGGGTTGAGATAGTAGTCCTCGATGTTGTCCGACACGAACGAACCGCCGATCGATCCGGTCGCCTCATAGCTGTCGGCGCCGAGCCATTCGCGGAAGCCCTTCAGCTTCTCGCCAGTGTAGATCGCGGGCAGCGGCGACGGGATCCAGCCCGATTCAAGCGTGTTCGAGGGATAGGCGCGGCTACCGCAGGCAATCAGGCCGAACTCCTTGCCCGCTTCAAGGATCGCGGCGCGGATTTCCTCCTGCTCGTCGTAAGGCCCCCAGATTTCAAGACCCGGCGCGCCCGACATGCCGTGGCGCAGCGTGCGCACCTTGCGTCCCGCGATGTTCATGGTGCTCATGTTGAAGAACTTGAGCTGTTCGAGCGGGCCGCCATGCAGCTTTTCGATCACCGCCCAGGCATTCGGCCCCTGGATCTGGAAGCGCCATTCCTTGCGGCGGACGGGCTTGCCCATCGGACGCATCGGCGAGCGGTCGTCGAGTTCGATCTCGCAGTCATACCCGCCGGTTGCGGCGTGATAGCGCAGCCAGTTCGATGCAGGCGCACGGCCGACGTAGGTGAATGATTCCTCTTCTTCCCAGAAGATGATGCCATCGCCGATCACGTGGCCATAAGGCGTGGTGGGCACATACTGCTTGGCCTTGTTGACCGTCCAGCCCTTGGGGCTGTTGATCATGGTGTCGGACAGCAGCTTGAGCGCGTCCTTGCCGCGGATGTAGAGGTTCACCATGTGGTGCGACTGGTCGAACAGGACCGCGCTGTGCTGCCATGCCCACTGTTCGCTGCGCCAGTTGGAAAACTCCGGCGCCACCACCGGATAGACATAGGCGCCAAGCTGCGAGTTGCGCAGCATATCGACCACATTACCGTTCTGCTGGATCACCTCTTCAAGGTTTCGTGCCACCATGACCTGCTCTCCCGACTAGAAAAAGACACGTTGAAAAACTTGTATGCAACACATACAATTTTACGCGAGATTCGCAATGCCAAATGTTGCGCTCTATGCGGCGCACACCTGAGGGAGAGATTTTGATGAGTGCATCGCTGATTCTGACGCTGTCGTGCGAAGACCAGCCGGGGATCGTCGCCCGCGTCACCGGCAACCTCTTCGAGGCTGGCGGCAACATCGAGGAAGCCCAGCAGTTCGACGATGCGCTGAGCGGCCGCTTCTTCATGCGCGTGGTGTTCAACCCCGGCGCGGCAACGGTCGATGATTTCCGCGCGTCGTTTGCCCCCGTGGCGAACCAGTATGCGATGGACTGGCACATCCGCGACACCGCCGTGAAGCGCAAGGTCATCCTCATGGTCAGCAAGTTCGACCACTGCCTTGGCGATCTGCTCTACCGCACCCGCATCGGCGAACTGCCGATGGACGTGGTGGCCATCATCGGCAACCACCCGAAGGAAGCGCTCTCGATCTCGCTGATGGGCGATGTGCCTTATCATCACCTGCCCATCACCAGGGACACGAAGCCGCAGCAGGAAGCCGAAGTGAAGCGCATCGTTACCGAAACCGGCGCGGAACTGGTGGTGCTGGCGCGCTACATGCAGATCCTTTCGGATGATCTGGCCGCGTTCCTTTCGGGCCGCTGCATCAACATCCACCACTCGTTCCTGCCCAGCTTCAAGGGTGCCAAGCCCTATCATCAGGCTCATG
Organism: Novosphingobium meiothermophilum; assembly: GCF_003171715.1. Lineage (GTDB taxonomy): Bacteria > Pseudomonadota > Alphaproteobacteria > Sphingomonadales > Sphingomonadaceae > Novosphingobium > Novosphingobium meiothermophilum. The sequence continues at coordinate 216,486 of NZ_QGHL01000004.1, forward strand.
CCCGCGGCGTGAAGATGATCGGCGCGACCGGCCACTACGTTACCGCCGATCTCGATGAAGGCCCGATCATCCATCAGGATGTAGAAGCCGTCACCCACGCCGACAGCCCGGAAGATCTCGTGCGCAAGGGCCGCGACGTGGAACGCCGGGTTCTTGCCGAAGCGGTGCGGCTCCACCTTGAGGATCGCGCGCTCATCAACGGCAACAAGACGGTTGTCTTCAAAAGCTGAGCCTCGTTCTTTTGCGCGGTTGAGATCGGACGGTGGCAGGCGCACAATGCCCTTGCCGCCGTTCGGCCAAGGGGAGAGGAACGATGCAGGTCAACGCGCTCGACCATGTGAACATCATCACCGACCGGCTGGACGAAACCGCCGAGTTCTATCGCGCCCTGCTGGGTCTTGAGCGGCGCAATGGCCCTCCCCCGTTGACTCCGCAGAACGCCCAGTGGATGCACGATGCCTCAGGGCGACCGATCATTCACATCAACGCCGTCGATTGCCCGCGCGCCTATGACCGCGAAGTGCAGCCCGGTTCGCTGACCGGCGCCATCCACCACGTCGCGCTCAATTGCAGCGGCTATGACACGGTGCTTGAACGGATCACGGCAATGCGGCTCGATTGCCAGACCAACACGGTCGAAGCCATCGGCCTGCGCCAGATTTTCACGGCAGACCCCAACAACGTTCTGCTGGAACTCAATTTCTTCGGGGACTGATGGCTATTGCGGGCGCTCGCCCGCCATGGTCGTGCGATACATCTCGCGGCGGAACCCGTCGTAATCGTTGGGCGCAAGGTGAAGGGCGGACCGGTTGTCCCACATGGCGATCATGCCCGGCTCCCAGCGCAGGCGGCAGGTGAACCCGGCCTGCGTGATATGGCGCACCAGAAAGTCCAGTATCGGACGGCTTTCCGCGTCAGTCATGCCTTCGATGCCCACGGCATAGACCTCGTCCACATAAAGCGACGGCAGACCAGTGAAGGGGTGCGTGCGCACCAGCGGATGAAAATTGCCTGCAAGCGCGGACCGGCGGCGGTCCTCACTGGCAAAGGCCATCGGTTTGCCGCTGATCCGCTCCTGCGTGAACACGTTGGCCTCGGCCGACATGTGCACCCGCAGCGGCCGCAGCATGGCCTGCATCGCGGGGCTGAGCATCCGCCAGGCCAGTTGCGTATCAGCCCAGGTGGTGTCGCCGCCATAGGGGGGCACCTCCACCGCGCGCAGGATCGTCACCGAAGGCGGTTCGTCGAGAAAGGGCGAATCGGTATGCCAGCCGCTGCCGAACAGCGCCTTGGTTCGGGTATCGGCCTCCTTGATGAGCGGGTGGACATTGCGGTGCCCCTCCACCCCTTGCGTGTAGGCATCGACGGCAAACGGGCCGAAGCGGCGGCTGAAGGCTTCGTGTTCGGCGTGGGTCAGATGCTGACCGCGCAGGAACACCATCTTGTGCCGCCAGAGCGCATCGGCAATCTCGTCGAAGGCTTCGTCCGTAAGGCTTGCGCCCAGATGCACGCCGGTGATCTCGGCGCCCATCGCCGCCGTCAGGGGATGCGCGGTGATGTGCCGATAGGCCTTCGCGGCATTGTCGAAATCGCCCTGCGGACTGAGCCTCACCTCACGCATTGCCTGCCCCCTCGCTTCAGCCCGGTATGGCCCCTTCCAGTGCGTCGGCCAGCTCTTCCGGCTTCGACAGGTAGGGGCTGTGATCGGCCTCCAGTGTCACCACCTTCGCCCCCGGCGAAAACTGTTGCATCTTGCGCTGGCTGTCGATCGGAATGGTCCGATCGAGCGTGCATTCCACATAAGTGCGCGGCAGGCTGCCCCAGCGCTCCGCCGTCACTTGCAGCTTTTCCGAACGCGGTCCGTGCGGTTCGGCCACCAGCCGTTCCATGGCGGCCGCCACCAGATCAGGCGGGGAAACCTGGGCAAAGACCGGCGCAGCGTTCTCACGGTCGATCTCCGTGGCAATGCCGCCATGAACCTTGCGGATGATGCCATCGAAGGCGGGGTTCGGCCCCTCCAGTTCCTTGAACTCGGCGCGGCTCATCCCGTCGGGAAGCATCATCGCACAGATATAGACCAGCGCATCCATCGCATCGGGGTGGCGCTCTGCCGCCGTGGAAACCACCAGCCCCCCGCGCGAATGGCCCGCCAGCACCACCGGCCCGCCACAGGCCGCGCGCACCTCGCGGCAATGCTGCGCAGCAAAATCGGCCCATCCGGCAAGGGTGACGGCGGCCATTTCATCGGCCGAACCTCCCATGCCGGGAAGCGTCGGGGCTGCGACCACGTGTCCGCGCGCGCGCAGGATCGCGGCAACCGGATCAAAGCACCAGCCACCATGCCAGGAACCGTGAATCAGAACAAAACCTGCCAACTTCAACTCCGTGCGATGAATTGCGCCCACACCGCCGCTTCGGGCCGGTCATGGCCATCGGGCGACCATTGCCGTGCCATGATCGCCCGCGCGGCAGGCTCATCCATGCCGCAGCAATCGCGGTGATAGCGATAGAAGAACGCCGAGACCCGCCAGTTCATGATGCAGTGCACGTGAACCGGCTTTGCGCCCTGCTCCAGCGCGGCCACGAAACGCCGGAAATGCGTTTCGTCGGGCGCATCGAAGGGCACCGGAATATGGGTATAGGCAATGCCGGCGGCCGCCAGCTTGTCGCCCTCGTCCGCCAGCGCTTCGGGATGGGTTTCCAGCGCAAGGTTGATGACATGGCGCACACCCATGTCGGCAAGGCGCGCCACGTCCCTGTCCTCAAGCCTGCCCGATGTGGTGATCTGCGCATCCAGCCGCTGCCATGCGCGGATGTCATCGGGATCGGCCATCGCGCCAGCCCTCAGGCCAGACCCAGCAGGCGCGCGGCATTGTCCTTCATGATGCCCGGCATGACCTCTTCCTTGAAGCCCACCTTCAGCGCGGCCTCGATCCACTTCTGCGGGTGGATCAGCGGGAAGTCCGAACCGAACAGCATCTTCTTCTTCAGCTGCGTGTTGGCATACTGGATGATCTGCGGCGCGAAATACTTGGGCGACCAGCCCGAAAGGTCGATGAACACGTTGTCCTTGTGCAGCGCCATCGAAAGGCTCTCGTCAACCCACGGCCAGGAAGGATGCGCAAGGATGATCTTCATGTCGGGAAAATCGACCGCCACATCATCGACCAGCATGGGCTGACCGTATTTCAGCCGCATCCCGCCGCCGCCGCGCATCCCGGTGCCCATGCCGGAATGGCCGGTGTGGAAGATCGCCGGAAGACCATATTCGGCGATCACCTCGTAGATGGGATAGCCCACGCGGTCTGCCGGATGGCAGTTCTGGGCAATGCCGTGGAACTTGAAGCCGCGCACGCCATAGTTCTCGATCAGGTCGCGCGCCTCGCGGGCGCCATACTTGCCCTTGTGCGGATCGATCGAGGCAAAGGCGATGCAGATGTCATCGTTCTTGAGCGCGATCTCGGCGACTTCGTAGTTCGAGACGCGCTTGGCGCCCATGCCGCATTCGGCATCCACGGTGAACATGCAGAAGGCAATCTGCTGTTCGCGGTAGATTTCCACGATTTCGGGCATCTTGGGGCGCTCGCGCGGGGCCTTGAAATAGGCCGAGGCGGCATCGAAGAACTGGCCCATCACCGGATCTTCGGGATCATGGCACGAAACCTCGGCGTGAACGTGAACGTCGATCGCCTTGATCTTCGAAAGGTCGATGGGCACTGGCAGTCTCCTGATCGGGCAGCCGCGCCATTCCTGCCTTTGCGGGAACGGCGCGGATGGCGCCGCTTCACATCTGGATGATGACGGTCTTGGTTTCGAGATAGGCTTCGATCCCGGCCCGTCCCTGTTCGCGGCCCAGACCGGATTCCTTGTAGCCGCCAAAAGGCAGCGCGGTATCGATCATGGCGTGGCAATTGCCCCAGACCGTGCCCGACTTGATGCGCGCGGCCAGCTTGTGCATTATCGAAATGTCGCGCGTCCACACCCCGGCGCCAAGCCCGAAGCAGGTGTCGTTGGCCATCTTCGCCACTTCATCCAGATCGTCGAAGCGCTGGGCCACCACCACCGGGCCGAAGATTTCCTCGCGCACGACCGACATCTGCGGGTTCACATCGGCAAGGATCGTGGGGTTCACGTAATAGCCGCCCTCGGCGCTTGGCGCATCGCCGCCGAGCACGACGCTGGCGCCATCACGCTTGCCCGCCTCGATATAGCCCATCACGCGGTCATGCTGCTCCTTGCTGACCAGCGGCCCCATGTGCGCCTCAGGATCAAGCGAAGGGCGCGGCGCCCAGAACGGCGCGGTCTGCGCCATGCCTTCAAGCACGCTGTCGAACACCGATCTGTGCGCATAGAGCCGCGATCCGGCCACGCAGACCTGACCCGAATTGAAGAAGATCGCGCCCGCAACGCCGGGCGCCACCTGCGCCACGTCCACATCGGGCATGACCACCACGGGGCTTTTCCCGCCCAGTTCCAGCGTCACGCGCTTGAGCGTGTCGGTGGCATTGCGGTTGATGACCTTGCCGATCTCGGTTGATCCGGTGAAGGCCACCTTGTCCACGTCGGGATGCTTCACCATCCTGTCGCCAGCGGTATGGCCGTTGCCGGTGATGATGTTGATGACGCCTGCGGGGAAGCCCGCCTCAACCACGAGATCCGCCAGCTTGAGCGCGGTGAGCGAGGTCTGCTCGGCAGGTTTCAGCACCAGCGTGCAGCCCGCCGCCAGCGCGGGCGCGATCTTGAGGCAGGCCATCAGCAGCGGGAAGTTCCACGGCACGATCTGCGCGCACACGCCCACCGGTTCCTTCACCGTGTAGCTGAACACCATGCCGCCCGGCATCGTGTAGGGCGGGATCGTATCGCCACCCACCTTGCTGGCCCACCCGGCCATGAAACGAAGCTGGCTGATTGCGCCGGGAATGTCGACCGCGCCCGCCATACCCTTGGGCTTGCCGTTGTCGATCGCTTCGAGTTCGGCGAACAGGTCGGCGTTGGCTTCGAGAAGATCGGCCAGACGGTTCATCGTGCGGTCGCGCACCATCGGCGGCAGGCCCGACCAGCGGCCATCATCGAACGCGGCGCGCGCGGCGGCCACCGCCCGGTCAACGTCGCGGTCCGAGGCATCGACAATGTGGCCGACAATCTTTCCGTTCGACGGGTCTTCCACCGCGATCACCTCGCCGTGGCTGCTGTCGACCCATTCGTTGTTGATGAAAAGCTGCGGCTTGCGCGCGAGGAATGCCTTGGCGGCCTGCGAGTATTCAGGCTGCACGCGGCTGATCGTGGTCATGTCGTTCATTGCCGACTCCTCTCCGTAAAACTGCTGTGCTTTCCCTTGATCTTAGTATGCAACGCATACAATTTTCAAGCCGGATCAAGACACCTCGCCCCCGTACTGGAGGGGCGCGATGTCCCGGCCCGGTCGGGCTGCTCAGCCCTTCTTCTTTTCCAGCGCCTTGTCCTCGTTGGCGCGCTTGATCAGGTAGTGGCGGATATTGTCCGCGTCTTCGGCCTTGAGCGCCGACTTGAACGACACCATGCCGTTGTGCTTCAGCGCCCCGTCGATCACGATGGAACGGATCGCATCAGGCGTGTTGAGCGCGGCCGAATGGCGCAGGTCGGGGTTCACCGCACCCGCCACCGCGGCATCGCCGTGGCAGACGTTGCAATAGCGCCCGTAAAGTTCGCCGCCGGCCCTTGCCTGCTCGGCGGTGCCGGTAAAGGGCGGCGGATCAAGCACCATCTGGTTCATCGGCGGCGGCGGCGGCAGCGCGGCCTTGCCGCCCAGCTTGAAAACCACCAGTCGGCTGATGTTGCGCTGCTGGCGCGCCTTGTGCGCCAGCACGCCGGTCGCCACATCCCACACCCCGCCCCAGCCGACCATCACGGCCACATACTGTTCGCCGTCGATCGCATAGGTCATCGGGGCCGCGATGATCCCGCTCTGCGCCGGGAACGACCAGAGCTGCTTGCCCTTGTCGGCACTGTAGGCAACGAAATCGCCGCCCGCCGTGCCCTGAAAAACCAGATTGCCAGCAGTTGAAAGAATGCCCCCGTTCGAAGGGCTGGGCAGTTCAACCTTCCACGCCGCCTTGCGCGCCACCGGATCCCACGCCACCAGCGTCCCGGTCGTTGCGGCCTTGGCCTCGGCCTGAACCTTGAGATCGGCTGGCATGGCGGTCACGTAACCATCGAGGCCGGTCTGAAAGCCGATGTCGCTCGGCTTCCAGTTCTTCGCGGCGACATAGGGGAAGCCTGCATTGTTCACCGGCAGATAGAGCAGGCCCGTCTTGGGGCTGAAGCTCTGCGGCTGCCAGCTATGCGCCCCCACAGCACCGGGCAGGCTGAAGAAGGGCGCATCACTCTTTTCATAGCGGGCTGCCGGATTGATGATCGCCTTGCCGGTCTTGGGGTCGATCCCGGTTGCCCAGTTGACCATCACGAAGGGCGTTGCCGAAATGAACTGGCCGGTCTTGGCATCGAGCACATAGACATGGCCGTTCTTGGGCGCATGCAACACCACGTGCCGCTGCTGCCCGTCGATGGTCAGGTCTGCCAGCGTGATCTGCTGGGCTGAATCGAAGTCCCAGCGGTCTTCGGGCGTTTCCTGAAAGTGCCAGGCATATTCACCGGTGTCGGCATTTACTGCCACGATCGACGAGGTGTACAGCGCATCGCCATCGCGGCCCGATGCCGCAGGGTTCCACGGCTCGGCATTGCCGGTTCCGAACAGGACAAGGTTGGTGGCGGGATCATAGGTAATCCCGTCCCAGACCGTTCCGCCACCGCCAAGCGTCCACCAGTCTCCGGCCCAGGTCTTCGCGGCGGCTTCCATCGCCTTACGGTTGACGCCTTCCTTCTCGAAGCCCTCTGCCGGATTTCCGGGCACGGTGTGGAACTTCCACACCTCGTTCCCGGTCTCCACGTCATAGGCCGCGATATAGCCGCGCGCGCGGTATTCCGACCCGCCGCTGCCAAGGATGACCTTGCCCTTCACCACGCGCGGTGCGCCTGTAATGGTGTAGTCGGTCTGGTTGGGCACCACCACCTTCGACCAGACGACCTTGCCAGTCTTCCGGTCAAGCGCGACCAGCCGCCCGTCGAGCGTGCCCACGAACACCTTGTCGCCGTAGAGCGCGACCCCGCGGTTCACCGCATCGCAACATGCCCGGATCAGCGTTTCGCGCGGAACTTCGGGATCATAGGCCCACTTTAGCTGCCCGGTCCTGGCATCGAACGCCTTCACCATCGACCATGCGGTCGAGATGTAGAGCGTGCCATCGTGCATCAGGGGGGTGGCTTCCTGCCCGCGCGCGGTTTCAAGATCGTGGAACCAGGCAAGGCCAAGCTGGCCCACATTGCCATCGTTGATCTGGGTCAGCGGGGAAAAGCGCTGCTCGCCATAGTCCCGGCCATAGCTGAGCCATTCCCCTTCGGGCGCGGCGGCAATCAGCGCATCGGTCACGCCCGATGCCGCGATCGATCCACCGCTGCCGCCACCGCCGGTATTGCACGCAGCCAGCGCCAGCAGCGCCGCGGCAAGCGGCAATCCCTTCAGCCAGACCCTCGATCCCATATCCAGACCTCTTCCAAGCCGCCCGCTTTTTCGCGGATCAGTTCACCATACGATCGGCATTGCCCCAATAGGGTTTGCGCAGCGCCTTCTTGTCCATCTTGCCTGCTGCGGTCCGGGGAATCGAGTCGATAAACGTGACAGATTTCGGCGCCTTGACCCCGCCGAGCCGCTCCTTGGCGTAGGCGATGATCTCGGCGTCGGTAATGCCGTCCGCCACGACCACGGCGTGAACCTGCTCGCCCCACTTCTCGTGCGGAATGCCGAAAACGCAGGCTTCGCGCACCTGCGCCAATTCCGTGATGGCGGCCTCCACTTCGGCGGTGAACACGTTGAATCCGCCCGATACCACCATGTCCTTCTTGCGATCCACGATGTAGAGATAGCCGTCCTTGTCGAACTTGCCGACATCGCCGGTGTGGTGCCAGCCGAACTTGCGGATTTCCGCCGTCTCTTCGGGCTTCTCGAAATAGGAATGCGTCACCAGCGCGCCGCGCACGCAGATTTCGCCAGCCTCGCCCAGCGGCACTTCATGGCCATCGTCGTCCAGCAGCTTGACCTTGATGGAACGCGTGGGCTTGCCGCACGAGGCCAGCTTTTCCGGCGCTTCCCGCGCAAACCGCGCCACGTCCTCCGGCGGGAACCAGGCCACGATCATCGGGCATTCCACCTGTCCGTAGGACTGGCACATGGCAGGCCCGAAAACCTCCACTGCCTGACGCAGCTTCTCCGGGCTGCATGGCGAGCCAACGAGGATGAAGATCTTCAGCGAGGAGTAATCGTGATCGCCAAGTTCGGGCGATGCCAGCAACTGGTAGAGCGCCGTCGGCGGCAGATACATGTGCGTGACCTTGTATTGCGCGATCGTGCGCAGCACGCGCTCGGCATCGAAGCCGGGCAGGATCACCTGGGTTGCGCCAAGGCTGAGCGTGGAGAGCGCAATCGGCCCCGCAGCATGGGTGATCGGCGCGGAAACCAGCGCCACGGGATCATCGGTGCGGCCGCCCATGCCGTCGGCCGCCGTCTCGATCATGGTCCCCCAGCCAAGGTTGGTCACGTTCGCGCCCTTCGATGGGCCGGTCGTGCCGCCGGTCGGGAAAATGCCGACCATGTCCATCAGGTTGCCGAAGGCATCGATCTCCGGTTCAACGAAATCGGCCACCGAGACGCCGGCCATGAACTCTTCAAGGCTCGGATCATCCCCCATCCGGCGATCGAGGCAGACGAAGTGCTGCAAGGTCGGGCACAGCGCCTTGAGCTGTTCGACCTCGCCCGCCTTGGAGGAATGATAGACCAGCCATTTCAGCCGCACGTAGTTGATGTAGGCGGCATTGGCATCGATGGCGTTGCGGGTGTTCACCGGGATCCATTTGCCGTTGGCGCGCCACATCGCCAGCAGCACCACCAGCAGCATCCCGTCGTTGGGACCATAAAGGCCCAGCAGATCCTGGTTTTCGAAGCCGCCCCGCTGAAGCGCCGCAGCAATGCGTTCAGACAGTTCCTTCGTCTGTGCGAAAGTCAGCTCCAGGCCGGTTTCGGTGTCGATGATGGCAAGCCGATCAGGGTTGCGATCATGTCCGCGGTCAAAATAGTCGATAGCGCGCATTGGTTCTTCCCGGCGATAGACCCGGATCGACGGGAACGCCGCACCGGGTTCTTCATGCGGAGCATCGCGGCCTCGCAGGTCTGCCCGACAGACCGTTTTCCTTTCCGGAAACGCCGGTCTTTCTGCTTGCCCCAGCCCTTTGCCCCAAAAAATTGTCAGCAACACATACTGATTGGCGGATCGCACAGCGCTTGCCGCAGTCTGCAAGCAGCACTCCGCCTCTCCGCAACTCGCGGCTTAGGGCGTGCGCCGCTACCCGCGCACGGCCCTGACTCAACGCGTTTCACCCCGTGCAATGTGACGATGGGGAAATGAGGGCAGGCCAAGCCATGCCAGAGCAAGTGAGGCCGCCTTGATGCGGAGCAAGTTGAAACGGGAGCGCCTGCATTGCAGGAGCGCCCCCGTCCGGACGGCTGCCGTGCCAGGGATTGAAGCACGCCATCCGTCTGATCGACCAGACTGGCACAGCCCGCGAGAGACGCGGCGAAAACGGGCTGCGGTCCAATCGAAGTCAGGTCAGCGCGCTTCAAGGATCACGCGCTGTCTGTGTCTCGATAACAGGGGATTTGCGGCGCAACTGTGCGCAAGGTCACGCCCGGTCAGGAAATGCCGTCCCGACCCGTCCGGGTCATTGCCCATCAGGCAGGGCGGGCTGCTTTGCGGCGCCCGCCAGCGTTGCGCCAGACTTGTCCGGCAAGGTCCAGATGATGAGGTTCATCACCATGATCCCCGCCAGCGTCAACATCAGTGCCGGGCGCTTGCGCTCTCCGCGCCGCCACAGAAACGCCGCGCCCAGCAGCAGGGCGAGCGCGGCAAGCATCAGCAGGGAAAGCGCAGTATCCAGCATCGCCCCGCGTTAACCGCCGAACAGGCCCTTGGCCATACCGGCAATGTCGTTAATCGGATTGCCGTCGCCGTCCTTGTCAAGGAAAGCCGCAACCTTCTGAAGAGCATCGGGATTCTGACCAAGCATCGAAGCAAAGCTGCCGAGCGCGCCTTCACCGCCGATGTGGCCGACAATTTCCTGCAACTTGGATGCATCCAGCCCGGAATTGGCGGCAGCAACCTCGATCGTGTCACCCTTGGCCTGATGACCCGCCGCCAGCGCGGCAATCGCGTTTTCGGCCATGTCGGGATCGATCCCCACCTTGGCCGCAAGGTTCTTCACATCAACATTGCCGGCCACCTGGCCCAGAATCGAATCAAACAGGCTCATCGGATCATTCCTTCCTGCAAGCATCCGTTCCGGTCCGGTTGCAAACCGGAATCGGAGCGGGCCGAGCATAGCATGCGCAAGCGCGCATCAAAGCGCCATGATGCGCTTGGCCACCACGTCCTCGCGTTCGGCGACGCCTGCCCATGCCGGACGCTGCGCCACGCGCGCATACCATGCCGCCGTTCGGGGCCGCGCGTCTGCATCGACACCATGCCCGACATAGGCCAGCGTGCGGAACGTCGATGCCACGGCAATGTCGGCAAGGCTGAATGCATCGCCCAGCAGCCAGCCGCCATCGGGCACCTCGTTCTCGAACCAGTCCACCCAGCGCGGCAGTTCGGCCTCGCCCTGAAGCGCCACGGCCTCGTCGCCACCCACCTTCAGCAGTTTCGGACCGACCAGCCGGTTGAACAGGATCTTCAGGCCCGATGCGCCCAGCACGGTATCGGCAAACTCGTCCCAGAAAACCGCCTTGGCGCGCAGCTTCGCATCGTCGGGTATCAGGCGCGGCTGCGGATACTGCGCGTCGAGATAAAAGGCGATGGCCGTCGAATCGGCCAGCGTGAAGCCATCGTCATCGATCGCCGGAATCTTGCCCAGCGGGCTTGCCGCCAGAAACTCCGGGTCGGTGCTGCCCGGTCCGCCCCGCGCCAGATCCCACGAAATCCCCTTTTCCGTAGCGACAACCGCCACCTTGCGCACGAACGGCGACAAGAGCGCGCCATAGAGTTTCATCAATAGATCTCCCATTCTATCGGACAGGTTTGCGCCAAAGCTTATTGCAGCGCCGCGCCCTCGCGTATAGGCGATGCAGCGATGAGCGAACTTCCGAACAGCCACGCGACGACGCTGCTCGCCGCGCCAGACACCGAAATCGATGTCCGCGAAACATTCGGCATCGATATCGACATGAACGTTCCCGCCTTCTCGGCGGCAGACGAGCGCGTGCCCGACCGCGACGATACCTACGTGTTCGATCCCGATACCACGCTGGCGATCCTTGCGGGCTTTGCCTACAACCGCCGCGTGATGGTGCAGGGCTATCACGGCACCGGCAAGTCGACGCATATCGAACAGGTGGCCGCGCGTCTCAACTGGCCGTGCATCCGCATCAACCTCGATGCCCACATCAGCCGCATCGATCTGGTGGGCCGCGATGCCATTGTCCTGCGCGATGGCCTGCAAGTGACCGAGTTCCGCGAAGGTCTGCTGCCCTGGGCGCTGCAAACGCCGACCGCGCTGGTGTTCGACGAATATGACGCGGGCCGCCCGGACGTGATGTTCGTGATCCAGCGTGTGCTGGAAACCGAAGGCAAGCTCACCCTGCTCGACCAGAACCGGGTGATCCGCCCCAACAAGTTCTTCCGCCTTTTCGCCACGGCCAACACCGTCGGCCTTGGCGATACGTCGGGCCTTTATCATGGCACGCAGGCGATCAACCAGGGCCAGATGGACCGCTGGAACCTTGTCGTCGCGCTAAACTACCTGCCTGAGGCAACCGAAGTCGAGATCGTCACCAAGAAGGTGCCCACGCTCGACCCGAAGACCGTGACTGACATGGTGCGCGTGGCCAACCTGTCGCGGCAGGGTTTCATCAACGGAGACATTTCCACCGTGATGAGCCCGCGCACCGTCATCTCGTGGGCGCAGAACAGCCAGATCTTCAACGATGTCGGCTTTGCCTTCCGCCTCTCGTTCCTCAACAAGTGCGACGAGACGGAGCGCGTGCTGGTGGCCGAATACTATCAGCGCGTCTTTGGCAAGGATCTGCCCGAAAGCGTCGCGCACCGGGAGTGAACCCGGCGCTGGTGAAAGAAGAAAGGCCCCCGTCCATCCGGGGGCCTTTTTCTTTTGCGGATCAGCCGTTCGGCACGATCAGATACTTCTCGCCCGTGCGCCGGGCATTGTATTCCAGCGCGGCCTCGCGGCTCAGTGCCTGTTCCAGCGTTACCCGCGCCTTGTAGTGGCTGGCAAACGTGGTGGTCAGTTCGGCCATCACGCGGCGGCGCATCCGCTCCACCACCTGTGGCCCCAGCTTGGCCATCCATGGCGTGAGAAGCCAGCCCGAAACATCCCAGACAAAGCCGAAGTTGCGGTTGAGGATCGTGGGCGAAAGATCGAGCGCGCCATAGATGAAGGCGTGCTTGGGGCTGTTCGATCCATAGCGGCTATAGGCCGCGCCGCTGTTCGCCACCTGCTCCATCACCGACAGGATCTGGCTGACCAGCTTGCCGCCGCCGATGGCATCGAAGGCCATGGTCGCCTTCGTGGCACTGATCGCGGCGGCAAGATCGTCGAGGAACGACTCCTTCGAACTATCGACGACATGCTCGGCGCCGATTCCCTTCAGAAGCTCCACCTGTGCCTCGCTGCGGACAACATTCACCAGCGGGATGCCATCGGCCTTGCAGATCTTGACCAGCATCTGCCCAAGGTTCGATGCGGCGGCGGTATGGACCAGCGCCTTGTGGCCAAGGTGGTGCATGGTTTCGGTAAAGCTCAGCGCCGTCAGGGGGTTGACGAAGGCCGATGCGCCCTGCTCGGCGCTGATGCCGTCTGCCAGTTCAAGGCACATGGCGGCATCCGCCCTGGCAATCGTGGCATACATCCCGCCGGGAAAGCATGTGACGCGCTTGCCCAGCAGGGCCTGCGCCTCAGGCGCTTCGCCCGCAGCGATCACCGTGCCTGCGCCCTCGTTGCCCACGGGCATGGCCATGCCGTGCCGCGCCGCCATGGCCCGCACTGCCGGATCGGGCATCCGCGCCACGATGCGCCCGCCAGAAAAATCGGCATTGGCAATGTCTGCCGGGCCGAAAAGCAGGCCGAGATCGGACGGATTGATCGGCGTCGCCTCGACCCGGATCACCACCTCGCTGCCCGTAGGCGTTGCAAGCGTGAAATCCTCGATCGAAACGGTCAGGGTTCCGTCAGAATCGAGTTGCGAAACAATGCGCTGGCCGTTCAGGTCGGTCATCTTCTACTCTCCGGGATATGTTGCCCGCACGAAGTAGAGCCCTTCGGGCGGCGCGTTAAGTCCCAATCTGCAACGGTCTCTCGCGGCCAGCGCCTCGGCCACCTGATCGACCCGCCATTGCCCCTGTCCCACCAGCGCAAGGCAGCCCACCATGGACCGCACCTGATGGTGCAGGAAGCTGCGCGCCGCTGCCTCGACGATCACGCGGTCGCCCTCGCGCCGCACGTCCAGCCGGTCCAGTGTCTTCACCGGGCTGGCCGACTGGCAATGCACCGAACGGAACGTGGTGAAATCATGATGCCCGACCAGCGCCTGCGCCGCGGCGTGCATGGCCTCGTGATCGAGCGGGCGAGTGATGCGCCAGACACGCCCTGCCTCCAGCGTCAGCGGCGCGCGCCGATTGACGATGCGGTATTCATACGCGCGCCCGGTGCAGGAAAAGCGCGCGTGCCAATCTTCGCTCACTTCGATGCAATCCAGCACCGCCACAGCCTCTTCGGCCAGTCGCAGATGCGCGTTCAGCGCCTCCATCATGCGGAACGGATCAAAGCGCCGCGCCAGATCGAAATGCGCGCGCATCGCCAGCGCATGAACGCCGGTGTCCGTGCGCCCGGCGGCATGAAGCACGACCGTCTCGCCCGTTACGCGGTGGATGGCATCTTCCAACGCCTGCTGCACGCTGGGACCATGCGCCTGCCGCTGGAAGCCCATATAGGGCAGGCCGTTCCATTCAAGGGTCAGGGCAAAGCGCATCAGCCCAGCCGCGTTCCTGCCGGGATCGTCCGTCCGCGCAAGAGTGCTGCCGTCTCCATCGCGGGCCTTCCGGCTCGCTGGATCAGCACCGGCCGGATCGCGCCGCTGCCGCAGGCAATCGTCAGGCCATCGTCAAGCGTCACGCCAGCATCTGCTGCAACATCGTTTCCGGCCCCATCGACAACTTCGGCCGCCAGCACGCGGAAACGCTCGCCGTCCAGTTCGAAGAAGGCCCCCGGCGCAGGGGCAAAGGCGCGCACCTGCCGTTCCACGGCGCGCGCGTCGGCCGCAAAATCAAGGCGGCTCTCGGCCTTGTCGATCTTGTGTGCATAGGTCACGCCTTCTTCAGGCTGCGCCACTGGCGGGTAGGCGGCCGGATTGCCCAGAACCTCGATCATCAGCGCCGCGCCCTTTGCCGCCAGTTCCGCGGTAAGGTCGCCCGCCGTCTTCCCGTCCACGGGCGTTTCCACCTTTGCCAGCATCGGCCCGGTGTCCAGCCCGCGCTCCATCTGCATGATCGTCACCCCGGTCATCGCATCACCGGCAAGGATCGCGCGCTGAACCGGCGCCGCGCCGCGCCAGCGCGGCAGGATCGATCCGTGAACGTTGAGGCACCCCATGCGCGGCGCATCAAGCACCGCCTGCGGCAGGATCAGGCCATAGGCGGCCACCACAGCCACATCGGCCCTGAGCGCGGCAAAGGCGTCCTGCTCCTGCGCACCTTTTAGCGAGACGGGCGTGCGCACTTCGATGCCGTGGGCCTCTGCCGCCAGATGCACGGGCGATGGCTGCAGCTTCTTGCCCCGGCCTGCCGGGCGGGGCGGCTGGCTGTAGGCGGCCACCACCACATGCCCTGCGGCGACCAGAGCTTCCAGCGTTGGCACCGCGAAATCGGGCGTTCCCATGAAGATGATGCGCATAACCATCGCAAATGGCCTTCCGTTTGTCGGCTCCGGCCCTATCTGTGCCGTCATGGCATCGCAAGAGATCGAGGCACTTTCCGGCGCACTGGCCCGCTTGCCGGGGCTTGGCCCCCGTTCGGCCCGGCGCGCCGTGCTCTGGCTTATCAAGCGCCGCGAAACCGCACTGCCGCAACTCCTCGATGCGCTGGGCAAGGTGCAGGAACTGCTGGTGGAATGCGCCACCTGCGGCAATGTCGATACCACCGACCCCTGCGGCATCTGTGCCGACCCCCGCCGCGATGCCCGCGCGATCTGCGTGGTCGAGGAAGTGGCTGATCTGTGGGCGCTGGACCGTGCGCGGCTGTTCACCGGCAAGTATCACGTGCTGGGCGGGCGACTTTCGGCACTCGAAGGCGTGCGCCCCGAAGATCTCGCGATCGGCGCGCTGCTCGATCGGGTGGCGCGGGGCGGCATCGACGAGGTGGTGCTGGCCATGAACGCCACGCTCGAAGGCCAGACCACCGCGCATTACATCGCCGAACGGCTCGAGGGCGCGGCGGTGCGCGTCACGCAATTGGCGCATGGCCTGCCGGTGGGTGGCGAACTGGATTACCTTGACGAAGGCACTCTGGCCCAGGCGCTGCGGGCAAGGCGGCCAGTGGCCTAGCAGCCATACTTGCGAAGCCTGCGCACATTGCCTATCTGCCGCTCATGGCCATCCGCGAAATCATCGAAGTTCCCGACCCGCGCCTCAAGCAGGTCTCCGTCCCCGTCGAAAAGTTCGACGACGAGCTTAAGACGCTTGTCGAGGACATGTTCGAGACGATGTATGATGCGCCCGGTATCGGCCTTGCCGCCATTCAGGTGGGTGTGCCGCTGCGCGTGCTGGTGATCGATCTTCAGCCGGAAGACCCTGACGCCGAACCGGTTGCCTGCAACCACGATGGCCACCACCATCATCACCAGCCGACGAAGCGCGAACCGCGCGTGTTCATCAACCCCGAAATCCTCGATCCTTCGGCAGAACTCAGCGTCTATCAGGAAGGCTGCCTCTCGGTTCCGGAAATCTATGCCGAGGTGGAACGTCCCGCCACGATCCGCGCACGCTGGCAGGATCTCGATGGCAATGTTCATGAAGAGCAGATGGACGGCCTTCTGGCCACCTGCCTCCAGCACGAGATGGACCACCTCGAAGGCATCCTCTTCATCGACCACCTCTCGCGCCTGAAGCGCAACATGGCGCTGAAGAAGCTGGAAAAGCTGCGCAAGGCGGCCTGATCGGCACTTCCTTGCGGACCGACCGCAAGGGAGCGATTGCCAGAATAATCCGCAGGCTGTAAGTTCACGCTTCGTTCTGATGCGGAGCCATTGTGGACCAGTCGCTGATTCTCGTCATCCTTGCTCTCCTTGCCGGTCTGGCGATTGGCTGGTTTCTCGGCTCGCGCCCGGTGGCCGAATGGCGTGCGCGGGCCGATAGCCGCGATGCCGAAGCGCGGGCGCACGAAGGCACGATCAAGGCGATGACGGTCGATCTGGCCGCCATGGCCGAGCGGACGAAGGCGCTGGAAGCCAGCCTCGCCGAATTGCAGTCCGTTCGCCGTGAACGCGACGAGCTGGCCCCTGCCCTTGCCGCTGCGCGCCAACAGGCCGCCGATGCCGCCGCCTTGCGCGCGGAACTGTCCGATGCGCGCACGAGCCGCGAAACCCTGCGCGCCGAACTTGCTCGGATGAAGGCTGATGCCGCAAACTTCGAGGAACAGAAGCGGCTCCTTGTCGAAGCCCAGGATGCCTTGCGCAAGGAGTTCGAGAATGCGGGCAACAAGGTGCTGGAGAAGGCACAGGAAGCCTTCCTCGCCCGTGCCCAGTCGCGCTTCGAGGAAAGCGAAAAGACCAGCGCCGAGCGGCTGAAGTCGCTCCTTGCTCCGGTCGATCAGCGGCTGAAAAGCTATGAAGAACAGGTCCAGAACCTTGAGAAGCAGCGGGTCGATGCCTTCGGCCAGTTGACCGGCCTGATCCAGTCGATGCGTGATGGTCAGGAAGCCGTGCGCGCCGCCGCCGCCCAGCTTGGCAATTCGCTGCGCAATGGCCCCAAAACGCGGGGCCGCTGGGGAGAACTGCAACTGCGCAACGTGCTCGAACAGTGCGGCCTTTCCGAACATACCGATTTCATCACCGAACATTCGGTGGAAACCGAGGAAGGCCGCCTGCGCCCCGATGCCATCGTTCGCGTGCCCGGCAACAAGCTGCTGGTCATCGATGCCAAGGTCTCGCTCAACGCCTATCAGGATGCGTTCGAGGCCGAGGACGAGGACACCCGCAAGATCGCGCTCAATGCCCACGTCCAGTCGATGCGCAACCATATCCAGACACTGGGGGCCAAGTCCTACCAGTCGCAGTTCGAGGAAGCGCCCGACTACGTCCTTATGTTCGTGCCCGGCGAACACTTCATTGCCGCCGCGCTCGAACGCGATCCCGCGCTGTGGGATTTCGCGTTCGAACGGCGCGTGCTGCTGGCCAGCCCGACCAACCTTGTCGCCATCGCCCGCACGGTCGCGCAGGTATGGCGACAGGACGGCCTTGCCCGCGAAGCGCGCGAGATCGGTCGCATGGGCGGCGAACTCTATGACCGACTGGCCGTTGCGGCCGAACATCTCAAGCGGGTGGGCAACGGGCTGGACAGCGCGGTGAGCAATTACAACAAGTTCGTCGGCAGCTTCGAACGCAACGTGCTTTCGGCCGGACGCCGCCTGCGCGACAAGCATATCGAGATCGGCAAGCGCGAGATCGAGGAAGTGCCTCTGGTGGAATCCGCGCCGCGCTATGCCGAAGCGGAATCCCCCGCACTCGCGGCCATTGCCGGAAATGAAAGGGCCAGCGCCGAAGGAGAGCCGACAGCGCCATGAACGGATGGCAGCGGCCCTTGCTTGCGCTCCTTGTCGGTGCTGTGGCGCTGGCAGGGTGCGACAGGACACCGCAGCCACCCGTATCCCCCGCCGCCAAAGCTGCGGCCGCGCAAGCCTCTGCTGCTGCACCGCCCGAACCAGACCCGGCACCCACGCCCGCCCCAAAGCCCGGCATTTCGCCCCCGCCCGATCAAGCCGCGCCAGAGGCGCTGGCGGGCCTCACTTACCCGCCGCAGGATGAATGCACGGCAAAGCCTGGCTGGCCCGCCTTCCGCAAAAGCCTTGGCAACGCCATCCGCGCCCGCGATGCCGAAGCCCTTGTCGCGCTTGCCGCCCCCGACATCATGCTCGATTACGGCGGCGGCAGCGGCATTGCCGAACTGAAGCGGCGCCTTGCCGATCCGGCAAACGGCCTCTGGCAAGAACTCGCCGCGATCCTGCCGCTGGGCTGCGCGGTCGAAGGCGGGCTGGCGGCAATGCCATGGGTGTTCTGGAACGTGCCCGAAACGGTCGACAGCTATCATGCCATGCTGGTTCTGGGCGATGCCACCCCGCTGCGCAAATCACCCGGAGGCAAGGTCATCAGCCCGGTCGGCTGGTTTCTCGTCGGCATCGATCCGATGGCATTCGACCGGACCAAGCCGGAAACACAGGTCACGCTCGACAATGGCCAGAAGGGCTGGGTCGAAACGGCCAGACTGCGCAGCCTGCTAGACTACCGCCTGATTGCAGAACCAGCCGATGGCACATGGCGCATCACCGCCTTCATCGCGGGCGACTGATCCGGCGGTCAGGACGCCTTGAGCTGGAGTTGCAGCTCATGCCCGCCCGATACCAGCCGCATGGCGGAACCGCGGCGCTCCATTTCAGGCGCAGCAGACAGCAGCGCATTGACCGCCTCTTCCTGCGCCCAGACCGGCCCTTCGCAATACATCCGGGTCGCCATGAGCGGACCGGCCAGCAAGCGGGTGCCTTCGACGCGGTATTCGCCGCCGATGGAATTGCAGCCGACATGGGCGGAAAGCCGCTCGGCATCGAAGCGCATCATCGCACGGTCTGGCGCGACGGGGGCGGCGCCATCGATCTTCACGATGGTCCACTGCGTTCCGGCAAGACCCGCTGCACTGCCGCTCCCGGTCGCGCAGCCGCCTGCCAGTGCGGTGGCGGCCATGATCGTGACGATTGCGCAAAGGCGGCGGGCTGACATCATGCGCACAGGCTATACCCGCCTGCCTGAGCAGCCGATTAACCGCACCCTACGCAATCGTTCAGCCTGCGCGGCCTGCTTCAAGCCGGGCCAGCACCTCATAGGCCAGCACTGCGCCAGCGACTGCGGCATTGAGGCTGTCTGCCCTGCCCCTCATGGGCATGGTCACGCGCAGGTCGCAGGCCATTTCGTATTCAAGCGGCAGGCCGCGCGATTCGTTGCCCACCATGACAAAGCACGGCGCGGCATAGGGCGCATCGCGATAGGGAACTGCATCGCGCAGCGATGCCGCCACCAGTTGCCCCTCTCCGGCGCGAAGCCAGGCCAGAAACCCGTCCCAGCGGACCTGCGCAAGCTGCCGGGTGAAGATCGCCCCCATGCTGGCGCGCACTGCCTCGACCGAGAAGGGATCGGCGCATTCATCAATCAGGATCAGCCCGCCGGCGCCCACTGCATCGGCGGTGCGCAGCATCGTGCCCAGATTGCCCGGATCGCGCATGGCATGGGCCACCAGCCAGATGGAGGCGGCGTTGCGGTCGATCAGCCGGATCGAGGTGTCCCATTCGGCAAAGACCCCGGCAACGGCCTGCGGGTTCTCCTTGCCAGTCACCTTGGCCAGGATATCAAGCGGCAGTTCGATCACCTCGCCCCCGGCACGGGCAACCTCGGTCTCCAGTTCGTCGAGAAGCGGATGCCCTTCGCGGCCCTGCGCCATCAGCAGCATTTCGGGCAGGCGTCCGCCTTCACGCGCGTCTGTCAGCAGGCGCAGACCTTCGGCAAGGAACTTTCGCTCTCGCCGCCGGTGCTTCTTCTCGCGCAGCGAACGGACGAACTTGACCGTCGGGTTGGAATAGCCGGTGATGATCTTGCGCGTCATTGCGCCCCCATGCGGCAGCAATGCGCCTGCGGCAAGCGAATCAGTCTTCGCCGAAACCGTCCTTGATAAGGCCGGTAAGCTTCATCAGGATCGCGTCAGCCTCGCCTTCAGGCCCGGCCACGGCAACGTCCACGGTATCGCCCCGCGCCGCGCCCAGCATCATCAGCCCCAGGATGGAGCCGCCATTGGCATCGGTGCCGTCCTTGCTCACCGTCACGTCGAAACCCTGCGGCAGCTTGGCCACGGCGTTGACGAACTTGGCGCTGGCGCGGGCATGGAGGCCCCGCTGGTTGACGATCGTCACGGTTTCGCGGGTGACATAGCCCTGTTCCGGCATCTCATGCATCCTGTCCCAGAAACTCGGAAGCGATCGTTATGTAGTTGCGCCCGGCATCGCGCGCCGCCGCTGTCGCTTCCTTCACGCCCATGCTGTTGCGGGCCTTGGCCAGTCTGATGAGCATGGGCAGATTGATCCCGGCGATCACTTCGATCCGGCCTGCCTGCATCAGCGAAATGGCGAGGTTCGAAGGCGTGCCGCCGAACAGGTCGGTCAGGATGATGACGCCTTCGCCGCTGTCGACCCGGCGGATGGCGTCGGCAATTTCCTTGCGCCGCTTTTCCATGTCATCGTTGGGGCCGATGCAGACGCCGATGATATCCGTCTGCCGCCCGACAACGTGCTCCATCGCGTGGATGAACTCGTCGGCAAGCGCGCCGTGTGTAACCAGAATGAGACCGATCATGAAAGGGACAGGCTCCGAAGTGCGGCCGTGCATCCCGCCTTGCCGGCCATGGCCGCCGGGACCAGAACAGCCGGGGCCGAAAACGCCGGAATGGCACGATGGCTGGGCACGCAAGACGATTGGGGATCGAAATGCATGGCTTCCAGTGCTGTCCCACCCATCCTTGTTCTTCCCCGCTGCCTGCGCCCGGTCCTGCTCACGGTTTAGCTCCTTCGAGCAGATCGGCCGGTCGCGACGCGAGGTTGCGATGAAGCAATGTGGGTGAAAATCCCGCGTCGCGCAAGGCAGAAGCAATCTGTTCGGCCATGAACACCGATCGGTGTCGTCCGCCTGTGCAGCCGAAAGCCACATGAACATAGGCTTTGCCCTGCTCCTCGTAGCGCGGCAGCAGCAGCAGCAACAGATCGCGGATCCGGCTGAAAGCCTCGGCAAATGCGGGATCGGTGCGGATGTAGTCGCCCACCGCGGCATCCT
This sequence comes from Novosphingobium meiothermophilum, assembly GCF_003171715.1. Classification (GTDB taxonomy): domain Bacteria; phylum Pseudomonadota; class Alphaproteobacteria; order Sphingomonadales; family Sphingomonadaceae; genus Novosphingobium; species Novosphingobium meiothermophilum. The sequence goes on from NZ_QGHL01000004.1 coordinate 237,714, forward strand.
GTCCGGTCCGCGGGCGCAGGGCATCAACCCAGTGCGGGTTGGCCAGAAACCGCATGTCGAAAACCAGATCGGCAAGGGGCGGGGTGCCGCGCGAAAATCCGAAGCTGCTGATCGTCAGCGTGGTGGGCGCACCCGTTTCCTGACCGAACTGTGCCCGAATCGCCGCTTGCAGATCATTGCTGGTATAGTTCGTGGTGCTGATGACCACATCGGCCCAGCGGCGCAGCGGCTCCAGCAGCTCGCGCTCGGCGGCGATGCCCACGGCGGCGGGCTTGTCCTCGCTCATCGGATGGCGACGGCGTGTTTCGTTGTAGCGCCGTTCCAGCTCGGTGCCTGCGCAATCCAGGAACAGGGTCGTGATCTGAAGGTCGGGCCGCTGCGACAGCGCCTTGACCAGCCGGATGGTGCGCGCCGGATCAAAACCGCGCGTGCGCGTGTCGAAACCGATGGCCATAGGCGCGCCCGCCTCGATCCCCACCTCGCTCCGCGCCGAACCGGGTTCGGTCTCCAGCAGACGGTCAAGCAGGCGGATCGGGAAATTGTCGATGGCTTCCCAGCCCAGATCCTCCAGCGTGCGCAGCGCCGTCGTCTTGCCCGCGCCCAGCATTCCGGTCACGAGCAGGATGCGCTGGGGTGAAGGATTGCGGATCATCTCGTTGTGCCTGCCTATTGGTCCGGATGAACGCCCGGCCCCCTGCCATGCTGCTTTGCGCGCTTCCGCAGGGCTTGGGAAGTCCGCATTGCCAACTCATTCCTGTCAGGCGTGGTCCAGCCCATACTGGCGCAGCGCCAGCTCCGCCTTCAGGGCCAGAACCGGGCTGGACGGCCACAGCCGCACCAGTGGCAGTTCCACCCCCAGAAGGCGCGTCCGTTCGGCCGCTTCGATGAACCTTTCCGCCGCATCGTCAAGGCGGATCACCAGCGCCACCGGCACCGGGGCCGAGACCGGCAAGTCCACAAGGCCCAGGTTGCGCACCTCCAGCTTGCCCGCAATCGCAGGATGCGGCGCCGCCACCAGCCTTGCGTCTGCCGCACGGAGCATCACGCCATCATCACCCACCAGCACTGCCCCCCGATCGATCAGGGCCAGGGCCAGGCTCGATTTACCCGATCCCGGCGCGCCATCAATCAGCAGGCCCCGCCCGCCCACGGCAACGCACGAGAACTGCGCCGCGCGAAGTCCATCACCTTCGCTCATTCGTCGGCCTCAACATCCAGCGGCACGCTCAGCACCAGCCATGCGCCGCGCTTTCCGTCCGGCCGGTCGGCAATCGTCAGTGTGCCGTCGTGGGCTTCGGCAATCGTGCGGGCAATGGCAAGCCCCAGGCCGCTGTGCGCGCCGAAGGCTTCCTCGACAGGGCGCACCGAATGGAACCGCTCGAACACCTTCTCGCGCTCGCTCTCAGGAATGCCCGGCCCCTCGTCGACAACGGCGATATGGGCCGCCTCGCCATCTCCCCAGACGATCACTTCCACCACGCCTCCTGGCGGCGAGAACGAGACCGCATTGTCCAGCAGGTTTTCCAGAACGCGCTCAAGCCGCGCGGCATCGCCGGGCACCACACAATCGCCGCCGTCGCGGCGCAGGCGGACCGGCACCGATCCGCGCGTGCGCACATCGCGCGCGCCCACCACCTGCGCGGCAAGCGCTGCCAGATCAACCGGCAGGAAGGTCGCCCGGCTCAGCTCGGCATCGATCCTGCTGGCATCCGCGATTTCGGTAATCAGGCGGTCGATCCGCTGCACGTCGTGGGCGGCAATGTCGGCAAGCTGGCGGCGCAGCCCCGCATCCTCCACGCGCTGCATGGTCTCCAGCGCGCTCGACAGCGATGCCAGCGGGTTCTTCAGCTCGTGCGCCACATCGGCAGCAAAGGTTTCCACCGCGTCGATGCGCTGGCGCAGCGCGGTCGTCATGTCGGATACCGCGCGCGCCAGCAGGCCGATTTCATCGCCCCGTTCGGGCAGGCGCGGCACCACCACTTCGCGCTCGCGGCCCAGCCGCACCCGCACTGCCGCCCGCACCAGCGCGCGCAGCGGCTGCACGATGGTTCGCGCCAGATAGAGCGAAAGCTGCACCGAAAGCAGCAGCGCAAGGCCGATGATGATGACCAGCGTCTGGCGCGCATCGCGCACCGACTGCGTGATGTCGAGCGCATTGCGCAGCGAAAGCAGAACCTCACCCTGTGCGCCCACCGGGGTTGCCGCAGTGATGATCGGGGTGCGATCGGGCGCATAGCGCAGGTAGACTGCGGTCTGGCCGGAGGTGCGCGCCGCCTGTATTTCGGGCCATGAACCGGCGGGGCGCTCGGCTGTATCGCTGTAGCGTTCGATCACAGGCGCATTGACGATGAAATCCACCCCCCGATCCAGCCAGCGCGCCGCCTGCTGATACCACGGCTCGCTTTCCGGATCGATCAGCGCGAAGGACGGCGGCGCCAGCGCGAAACTGTCGGCCAGCAGGTGACTCTCCCCGTCGTAAAGCCGCAGCCGCAGCATCTGCTTGGTGCCGATCCGGACAAGCAACTGGCGGCGACGCGCCGCGTCTGCCCCTTCCAGCGCTTCGGCGGCGATCTCCGCCTCGGCCCGCGCCAGCTTGAAGCGCTCCTCGATAAGCTGCTTGCGATAGCTGTCGAGATAGAAGAAGCCCCCTGCCAGCAACGCCAGCGCGATCACGTTGACAAACAGGATGCGGGTGGTGAGCGAGACCCCGCGAATGCGCCACAACTGGCGAAGCCGTCCGCCCCCCCGGTCGCGTGACGGATGAGCCGCGGCGCTATTGTTCGTCGGCAAAGCTGTAGCCTGCACCATAGAGCGTCTCGATCGCGCCGAAGCCTGCATCCACCGCGCGGAACTTGCGACGCAGGCGCTTGATGTGGCTGTCGATCGTGCGGTCATCGACGAAAACATCGTCGTGATAGGCCGCATCCATGAGCTGGTTGCGCGTCTTGACCACGCCCGGCCGCAGCGCCAGCGCCTCAAGAATCAGGAACTCGGTCACGGTCAGCGACACGGCCTGCCCGTTCCAGGTCACGGCATGGCGCGCGGGATCCATGACCAGACGTCCCCGGCGGATCGCTTCGGGCAGAGGTTCGCCTTCCTGCGCCTCCTGCGCCGCCTCGCGCCGCACGATCTCGCTCCGGCGCAGGATCGCCCGGATCCGTGCCACCAGCAGCCGGTGGCTGAAAGGCTTTGCAATGTAATCGTCGGCCCCCATCGAAAGGCCCAGCGCCTCGTCGGCCTCATCGTCCTTGCTGGTCAGGAAGATCACCGGCAGATCGCTTTTCTCGCGCAGCCGTCGCAGCAGCTCCAGACCGTCCATGCGCGGCATCTTGATGTCGCACACGGCAAGGTCGGGCGGGTTGTCGAGCAGGGCTTTGAGCGCGGTATCGCCATCGTTGTAGAGCCGGGTGGCAAAGCCTTCGGTCTGGAGGGCGATCGAAACCGTGGTCAGGATGTTGCGGTCATCATCGACCAGCGCGATCGTGCGCGCAGCTTCGGGGGCATCCGGGCGGGCGGGCTGGGTGCTGGCCATTGCCTCATCGGGCATACCGGCTGGCGCGGCACCTTGCAACGTGCCCGCATGATCCTTCACCATGGCCGTCGCGTCATCGCGGCGCAAAGGGCGCGGCCCAAGGCGGGGGCGAGTGTGGGGCGGCGCCATGTTGTCAGACAAGATCGAAAGTTGCACGCCGCGCAACTTGCTGCGCAAAAATCTTCATTGTCGCTGCGGATTTGACGCAGCAAATGCAGCGCACTATGCGCGGTTCGAGAATCAGCGCATTCGTATTCGCAAACCGTGTGCCGGATGGACGCCCGCTTTCTGGCGACCGCCTCGGCACCGCAACCGGAGGCCCGCAAGTGTCCGATACCAGCCTGAACGTATCCCTCGCCAGCCAGGGTTTCCCGCAGCCGGCGGAACTGTTCGCCAATCTCGGCACCGCCCCTCTGGTCGAACACGCGGTCCGCAACGGTGAAGGGCTGCTCTGCGTCGACGGACCACTGGTGGTCGAAACCGGCAAGCACACCGGCCGTTCGGCGAAGGACAAGTTCATCGTCCGCGATGCGACGACCGAGGACACCGTGTGGTGGGGCAAGACCAACGTGGCAATGACGCCCGACCACTTCGCCGCGCTCAAGGCCGATTTCCTCAAGGCGCTGTCGGAAAAGAACCGCCTCTACGTGGCCGATCTGTTCGGCGGTTCGCAGCCTGAACACCGCGTCAACGTGCGCGTCATCAATGAACTGGCATGGCACAACCTGTTCATCCGCACGCTGCTGGTGCGTCCCACGGCCGAAGAGCTCGTCTCGTTCGTTCCCGAATACACCATCATCGACCTGCCCAGCTTCCGCGCCGATCCCGCGCGCCACGGCTGCCGCAGCGAAACCGTGATCGCGGTCAACTTCACCGAAAAGCTGATCCTCATCGGCGGCACGGCCTATGCCGGCGAAATGAAGAAGTCGGTCTTCGGCATTCTCAATTACCTCCTTCCGGCCAAGGGCGTCATGCCGATGCACTGCTCGGCCAATGTCGGCCCCGATGGCAAGACCGCCGTGTTCTTCGGCCTTTCGGGCACCGGCAAGACCACGCTTTCGGCCGATGCCAGCCGCACGCTCATCGGTGATGATGAACATGGCTGGTCCGATACGGCCGTCTTCAACTTTGAAGGCGGCTGCTATGCCAAGATGATCCGCCTTTCGGCCGAAGCCGAACCGGAAATCTTCGCCACGACCAAGCGGTTCGGCACGGTGCTCGAAAACGTCGTGATCGACCCCATCACGCGCAAGATCGATCTTGATGACAACCGCCTTGCCGAAAACAGCCGCGGCTCCTACCCGATCGACTTCATCCCGAACGCTTCGGAAAAGAACCTCGGCCCGGTTCCGGCAAACCTCATCTTCCTCACCGCCGATGCCTATGGCGTCCTGCCGCCGATCGCGCGCCTCACGCCCGATCAGGCAATGTATCACTTCCTTTCGGGCTATACCGCACGCGTTGCGGGCACCGAAATTGGCGTGACCGAACCGGAAGCCACCTTCTCCACCTGCTTCGGCGCACCCTTCATGCCGCGCCATCCCTCGGTCTATGGCAACCTCCTGAAGGAGCGCATCGCCAAGGGCGGGGTCAAGTGCTGGCTCGTCAACACCGGCTGGTCCGGCGGCAAGGCCACGATGGCAGGCATCAAGCGCATGCCGATCAAGGCCACGCGCGCCTTGCTCAACGCCGCGCTCGACGGCAGCCTCAACAACGCCACCTTCCGCAAGGATCCCAATTTCGGCTTCGAAGTTCCGGTCGAGGTTCCCGGTGTGGAAACCCGTCTGCTCGATCCGCGCGGCGCGTGGGCGGATGCAGAGGAATACGACAAGACCGCTCAGGAACTGGTCCGGAAGTTCGTCGACAACTTTCAGCAGTTTGCCGATCACGTCGACCAGTCGGTGCGCGATGCCGCGCCCGCTGCGGCCTGATCCGGACTTTCCCCCAGTCTCTGACAACTGCGAGGCCCCCGTGCGGGGCCTCGTTCCGTTTGGGCCAGCAACTGGCCGGACATGACCTGTTACCGCGTCATTACACGGCATGGCCGGATGACATCTGGCTGGCATGAAACTGTAAAGCCCCGGTCATCCCATCACGCTAACTTGGCGGGATGGAAGGATCATCATGAGCGCAGTGCTGCCGGCATCATCCCTGCGCACATCGTCAACGGGCAAAGGACCGGCCGCTGCGTCCCCGGAACGACGCCTCACGGTCCGCCTCGCCCGCGATGCCGACGATCTGCGCGCAGTGCAGAAACTGCGCTGGACGGTGTTCTTTGCCGAGCGCGGGGCCGGTGCTGTTGCGCAGGCCAACGATGCCGCACCGCTCCTCGACCGCGACAAATACGATGACCTTTGCGATCACCTGCTGGTCATCGATGAGGCCGCCGATGGCGCAGCGCCTGACCCAGCCAACGTCGTTGGCACATACCGGCTTCTGCGCGAAAGCGTGGCCCGCGCGCACGATGGCTTCTATTCGGCCGGAGAATACGATCTTTCGCCGCTTATCGGTGGCGCTTCGCGTCCGGCGGGTGAACTGCTCGAACTCGGCCGATCATGCGTGCTGCCTGCCTATCGCACCAGCGCAACCATCGCCCTGCTCTGGCGCGGCATTTCCGAATACATTGCCGCAAACCGCATTGCCCTGATGTTCGGCTGCGCTTCGTTTGCTGGCACCGACCCGGCGGTTCATGCCGCACCACTTTCGTGGCTCCATCACCACCACCTCGCCCCAGAAGCGATCCGGCCGCGCGTTCATGCCGGGCTTGGCTCGCGCATGGATCTGCTCGCCCCCGGACAATACGATCCGCGCGCCGCGATGCTCACGCTGCCCCCGCTGATCAAGGGCTACCTGCGCACGGGTGCCTGCTTTGGCGACGGGGCGTTCATCGACCACGCCTTCAATACCGTGGACGTCTGCGTGGTCATGCCGGTCGCGCGCATAACAGCGCGCTATGCGGCCCGCTTCAACGTGGCATCCTGATCGGCAATCCGTTCGGCCAGCCGCGCGGCAATGACCGCTTCGGCGCGGCGCGCGGCGGCCTTGCGGTCAGTCGCCGAAAACGGCTCCTCAAACCAGATTTCCAGCCTTACGCCGCCTTCGCGGGCAAGCCTGACCGCATGGGGAAGCAGCAGGGCATCGCCCAGCCATGCTGCCAGCCTCCGGTCGCGCGCCGTGCGATAGACCAGTCCCACCGGCTGCACCACAAAGGGCGCCGCCTTCTGCGCAATGCGGCCAATTGAAGGGGCCGCCTCGCCGTCTGCTTGCGCCCCCATCAGGCTGCTCTGGAAACGCAGCACCCGGTCGCCCGGCCCGGTCGTGCCCTCCGGAAAGAGCACGACCCTGCGCCCTTGCGCCAGACGCGCGGCGATCTGCCCGCGGATGGCAAGCGCGCCGATCCGCGCACTGCGATCAACGAAGATGCACCCGATCCGCCGCGCACCGGCACCGATGACCGGCCAGCGCGCCACTTCCGCCTTGGCTATGAAACTGGCCTTCACCGTCCGCCCCAGAGCAACAATGTCGATCCAGGATACGTGATTGGCCAGCAGCATTGCCCCGCCCTGCACCGGGCGGCCATGCACCTCGACCCTGATCCTGAAAGCCGCGAGCACCATGGCCCAGCCTGCCTGCTCGATCCACCGGAACGGCAGGATCAGCCGCAGCAGGCCGCAAACCATGATGACCACAAGCGCAAATACCGTCCGCAACACGCGCAATCGTCCCGACCCTTGTCTGGCGGGACATTACATCTGCAATCTGACAGTCGTGCGACGCAACCAGCCGATAGCCCTTGCCCAGACAGGCCGTTCAGGCCGCCAGAAAGCGTTCGACGAAGCTGCCGATCTGCGCAAAGTTCACGCCGAGCGCACGTATCGGTTGCCCGTAACCCTTGATGTCGAGTTCTATCAGCGGATCGGGACGGAAACGGACATCGCCAAGGGCATGGAACACGTCCTGCGCAATCAGCACGTCGCAGCCCGTCTCCTTGGTCGCCGTCTCCAGACGGAAGGCAATGTTCACCGCCTCGCCCATCGCCGTGAAATCGGCTGCACCTCCGTGGCCGATGTTGCCGACAGAGGCCATGCCGGCATTGTAACCACAGCCAAACCGCAGCAGTCCGGGCGGACGGTGGCGCTTCCCGGCCACGCGGAAAATCTCCTGATAACCGCTGATCACATCCAGCACCGTCACCACGTCGCGCCGGGCAAGCGTATTGGCCGGATGCAGCCAGACCGCCATGATCGCATCGCCGATGAACTTGGTTGACCATACCCCGGCGCCATCCAGCATCGCGCCTGCCTCGCGGTTGATCTCGGCCATCAGCGCGGCAATCGCCTGCTCGCCCATTGCCGCCGAAAGCCGGGTGAAGCCGCGAATGTCGATCACCAGCGTGCTGACAAGCTGAGTGTCGACATGAAACTGCGTCTGGCCTGCCAGCGGGTCGGAAAGATCGACGGGGGCTTCGGGCTGGACCAGTTCTATCACGCACCGGCCGATCTGGATGCGGTCGCCCGAACGCAGCCGTGTCGGCCCCTGCACCGGCCGCCCGTTCAGCCAGGTTCCGTTGGTGCTCCCCAGATCGTTGAGCGTGCAATGCCCGCTGGCATTGCGGCGGATGATGGCATGTTCGCGCGAGGCAAGGCTATCGGCCAAGACCACCGTGTTTGAAGGTGCGCGTCCGAATCCGCACAGGCCGAGGCGCGCAAGCGGAATCTCGCGCTGCCCTTCACCAGCCACTATGCGCAGAAACGTATCGCACTCCTCGGTCGCCAAGGCCCCCTCCGCTGATCGCTCCTCTAGTAACGATAATGCCGCCCCTGAAATGTGCCCTATCACACTCTCGCACCGCCACTGTCCCGCAGCGGGATGGCAGGATCGGGGCCAATCGGCAACAATCGATGTCAGCGTCGGCAGGATGCGGCAGTTTCAGGCAGGGCCGCGAAAGCAGCAGGGGCCGGTCATGCGAACAGCGCGCTGGCCTTCAGCAGGTTGTAGGCTTCCACCACTTCCTGCAACCGCGCTTCGTGGCTGCGGTCGCCGCCGTTGCGGTCAGGGTGATACTTGCGCACCAGTTCGGAATAGCGGCTGCGCAGCGCGCGCCGGTCTGCGCCGTAATCCAGCTTCAGCGCATCATAGGCCTTGCGTTCGTCCGGGCTGATGCCGCGCCGCGCCGCTTCGGCTGCCTTCTGGTGGTCGGCGCGCCGCGCCCGCGCCCTCTGGGCGATTGCCTCAAGCGGATCGGCAAAATCGGCCCAGCGCGGCGCTGCATCGATCCCGGCATCGGGACGGAAGGCCCGCGTCTCGCGTTCCCAACCGGCAATCGGCGATTGCGCGCGCAGGATTTCCTCCGGCGTCATCCCCGCAAAGAAATCATAGCCCGCGTTGAACTGGCGCACATGATCGAGGCAGAACCAGCGGTAGTCGCCCGGCCCGTCAAATCCCGGCCCGCGCGCGCCCGGCGCGCGGAACTCGCCCGGCTCCTCGCATCCGGGAGCCTGGCAGACATGGCCCGTGCCTTCCACGCGCCCATGGAACCTGTCATTTCGCATCGGCTGTCCACATGGCGGCGAACGCGCTAGAAGAAAAGGCATGACCGGACCAATCGCACAGGAAATCGAACGGCTGCTGAAAGCAGCCCTTGCCCCCACCCGCCTCGCCGTCATCAACGACAGCGCATCGCATTCAGGCCACATGGGCGATGATGGCACGGGCGAATCCCACTTCACCGTGGAAATCGAAAGTGCCGCCTTCATCGGCCAGTCGCGGGTCAACCGTCAGCGCATGGTCAACAAGGCGCTGGGCGATCTGCCCGGACAGCGCGTCCACGCCCTTGCGATCAAGGCCCGCGCACCCGGTGAATGAAACACAGGTGAATGACCGCACGGCGAGCGGACGCCGCATCCGCCGTGCCGCCCGCATTCTGCTGATAGACGAGCACGACCGGCTTCTCCTCTTCCGCTTCGCGCCGAAGGACCGCCGCCCGTTCTGGTGCGGTGTGGGCGGGGAATGCGATCCGGGCGAGGATTTCCAGAGTGCGGCCCTGCGCGAAGTCTATGAGGAAACCGGCCTTCGGCTGGAAACCTGCGGCCCCGAAATCGCCCGCCGCGCCGATGACTATCTCACCCTCGAAGGCGAACCCATCACCTCGGACGAACGCTTCTTCCGCGTGGTGACGCGCAGCTTCACGCCCGACACTTCCGGCCACACCGCGATCGAGCGCGAACTGATCCACACCTTCCGCTGGTTCAGCCGCACCGAACTGGCAAACTGGCACGAACCAGTGTTCCCGGTGAACATCCTCGACCTGTTAGACACACCGCTTTGAGCCGGATTCATTTGAGCCGGTTTCAAGGGCGCGATAAACGAAGCTGCGGAACATCACCTCGCCTTCACCCGCCGCATAAAGCGCTGGACGCAGGCTGAGCAGGTTATCGATCGTGTTGGCATTGTAGCCCGTCACCTCCGAACGCACGCCATGCCGCGTCCACGTCTCGCCATCGAGACTGTAGTAGAACGTGACGATCTGCTCCTGATTGGTGATGCGCATGAACATACGCCGTGCGGCGGGGGCTGGTTCAGGCCAGTAGGATGCCTTGCCCCCGCGCCACGTCGTCATCCGGCTGCCGTCGATCCCCATGCCAAGGAACAGCCGGTCATCGAAGAACAGCAGCAGCCCCCCAGAAGCCCTGCCGCGCAGTTCAACTTCGACAGTCACCTCATAGCTGCGGTCGCCGACCTGCTGGGTAATCACCACACCGTCCGAAGGGCCATTGCCCTTGGCCCTGAGCGAGAGCGCACGACTGCCAATGGCAACGCGCGCGGCTTCGGCCGGTGCGCTGGCATAGAGGCTCCACAATGTGCCCAGACGATCCGTCTCGAACGAATCCGAATGGGCCATGCCGTGATGCTGCGCCTGCCCGTGGGGCTTGGCAAGCGGCGCCGAAAGATCACCGCCAACGGCCTTGAACCAGCCGTCAGGCGTCCACTCGACAGGCTCGAGAAGCGTCTGCCGTCCAAGGGTGTGATAGCCGTTCTCATATCCATGATAGATCATGAACCACTTGCCACCCGGCCCTTCCACGCAGGTTGCGTGCCCGCGCGACCACCACAACTCGTTCCGGGAAAGCGTACGCTGGATCGGATTGTGCGGACAGTTTTCCCACGGACCGTGAATCGATCGTGATCGTGCCGCCACAATCATGTGGCCCGTGGCTGGCCCGCTTGTCCCGCCGACAGCGTTGACGAGATAGAAGAAGTCCCCCTTGCGGAAAAGTTTGGGGCCTTCCGGCGCGAAGGCTTCGGTGATCCAGTCATCGGGATAACGCCATGCCTCATAGACCGTCTCGATCGGTCCATCCGTGGCCAGACCGTCGGCGGTAAGGCGCACGCGCTTGCCATCGTTGAAGAAAACGTAGCGGTGCCCGTCTTCCCCCACCACATGGCCGGGATCGATCAGACCTCCCACCTTGAGATCAATCGGATCGCTCCATGGCCCCTCCATGGACGGCGCGTGAATGACGAATGTATTCGCAAAGCTCGGCAGATCGGGCGACCACGGGGCCTTCATGAACGGGATGTAGATGAAATACCGCCCGTCATGTTTGGCAATATCAACAGCAAATACCGTGCCCAGCGGCTTTGCAAGGGCCGGGCCGACGGGACGCCAGTTCACCAGATCGCGCGAATGCCAGATCAGCAGGCCGGGAGCGGAATCGAACGACGAGTGCGTCATGTAATAATCGTCGCCGTCCTTCAGCACCGAAGGGTCGGGATAATCGCCCGCCAGAACCGGATTCAGGAACCGGCCATCCCCTAGATCGGCAATGCGCTGTCCTTCGATGCCGACGCGCCAGCACGGCCCCGCATCGTGCGCTTCAGGTTTGCAGGCAGCGCCCGTCTTCCTTGATCCGGAGGCCGCCGAAGCAGGTCCGCACATGCCCAAGGTGCCCAGAACGCCAAGCTTAATTGCTGATCTGCGAGATTCCAAACGCCCCTCCAAATTAGATTATTACTTCTAATATTGGGCGTTTCATGGTTCAGATGCAACAGTGAAATGGACCGGCACAACAGGAACCACCGTGAAAACGACTGGCGTAGGGCCGCGAAGCCTGACACCATGTCCTTAATGGGTCGGTTAAGACTCGCTTGACACGGGAAATCAGGCGGATGGCATTTGCGGGGCTGGTGGTGTGGATTACCGGGGCGTCCTCCGGCATCGGTGCGGCGCTGGCGAGGGCGCTGGCGCGCGAAGGCGCGCTGCTTGTCCTTTCGGGGCGCAACGAGGCAGCGCTGGCCGAAGTTGCCGATCAGTGCGGTGATGCGCTGGTCCTGCCCTTCGAGGCGACCGACTATGCCGCCGCTGCCCGTGCAGCCGATCAGGCATGGGCATGGCAGGGCCGCGTCGACATGCTGGTGAACAACGCTGGCATCTCGCAGCGCTCGCTGGCCGTGAACACGGCCTTTCCGGTCTATGAGCGCATCATCGCGGTCGATCTGCTCGCGCCCATCGCGCTGACGCAGGCGATGCTGCCGCGCATGGCCGAACGCGGGTCCGGCAGGATCGTCATGGTATCGAGCATCGCAGGCAAGGTCGGCTCGCCCATGCGCACCGGCTACAGCGCGGCCAAGTTCGGCCTGTTCGGCTATTCCGATGCCCTGCGCGCCGAAGTGGCGGGTCTTGGCCTCAAGGTGCACGTGATTGCACCCGGCTCGATCCGCACCGATGTTTCGCGCAATGCCGTCACCGCCGATGGTTCACGCCGCGGAATCAGCGATGCCGCCATCGAGAACGGCCTCGATCCCGATCAGGCCGCGCGCCAGATGCTCGATGCCATCGCGGTCGACGAGCGCGAGATCATCATGGGCGAAGGCATGGAGAAGGAAATCGGCGAACTGCGCCGCACACCGGATGCCCTGCACGATCGCATGGCCGCGGTCGTTGCCGCCGGCTATGCCCAACGCATGAACGAGGAAGCCCCCGAATGACCGACTTGACCCTTGTGAAACTTGCCAGCGGCATCGAACTCGACGTGTGGGATACGGGGCCAAGGGACGCCCCCGTCCTGATCTTCCTCCACGGCTTTCCCGAAAGCCACCGCACCTGGCGCCACCAGATTGCCCACCTTTCCCCGCGCTTCCGCTGCATCGCGCCCGATCAGCGCGGCTATCGCGGATCGTCCAGGCCGGAAGGGGTGGAAAACTATACCCCCGACAAACTGGTGGCCGATATCTTCCAGCTCGCCGATGCGCTGGGCGTGGGGCAATTCACCATCCTGGGCCACGACTGGGGCGGGGCGATTGCCTGGGGCGTTGCCCTGCTAGGCCAAGGCACGCGCGTGACCCGCGCGGTCATCGCCAATGCGCCGCACCCGGTGATCTTCCCCCGCCTGCTCTGGACCGATCCGCAGCAGCGTGCCGCCAGCCAATACATGCGCGCCTTCCGCGATCCTGCGAACGATGCGCTGGTGCGCGAACACGGTCTGGGCGCGCTGCTGCTCAAGGCGCTCGACTGGAAGCGCTCGCCCGCGCTCGAAGATGCCGAACGCGATGCCCTGCTGCGGGACTGGGCAAACCCCGATACCGCCATTGCCATGCTCAACTGGTATCGCGCCAGTCCGATGGCCGTGCCGCCGATGGACGCGCCCTTCGAACTGCCCGAAGGCTATGCTGATGCTCCGCTGCCCCCGCTCGCCATTCCCACGCTGGTGATCTGGGCGATGGACGACATGGCCCTGCCGCCCTGTAACCTTGACGGGATGGAGCGCCTCGTCACCAATCTCACGCTCGAAAAGGTGCACGATTGCGGCCACTTCGTGCCGTGGGAAGCGCCGCAAGCGGTCAACGCCGCGCTCGACCGGTTTCTTGGCTAGTCCAGCCCGAACCACTCCACCCACGCGCCATGGGCATGGGCGGTGCCGAGGATCCGCGGCTCCGCCCCACCGGGCCAGTATCGCACGCTCAGTTCGTGGCGGAAGGTCTGGCGGTTGGTTTCGAGCATGACCCAGGCCAGCCGGCGCGTCGTGTCGGCCCTTTGCCCTGCCGCGGCCATCATTTCCTCGATCCGGGTGCGGGTTTCCCCCGGCAGATATTGCCAGACGATGGAGTGGAACACGACCCGCGTCGTGCCTTCTGCCTGCGGCGCGGCAAGACGCCGTGCGACAAACTCGGCCGCGTCCATCGGCAGCACGTCGGGCGCCTTGCGGCCTGCCAGCGCGATGGCGGCATCGATCCGTCCGATCCGTTCGGTCACTTCCGCCCAGACATAGGACTTGAGCCGCAGCGCCGCTTCCGGATCGGCAAGGTTCACCGGCGCACGGTCGCACCCTCTGATCCCGGTGATTTCAACCCCTGCCTGCGGCGGTGGCGGCCCGCGCCATTCCGGTATGATGCGCATGGGCGATTCTTCCGGTCCGGCCCTTGTCCCGCCCAGATCGAAGAAGAAGCGCTCCATCATCGTGTTGACGCCCGCGCTTGCGCCCAGTTCGTTCAGTTCGAAGTGCGGCCCCAGCCGCTGCGAAAGCCACAGCAGCGCAGCCATGATCGAGGCCGAACGCCCCGCCTCGTTGGTCTGCGGCGGTCCGTCTAGCCATGGCAGAAGGTCCGCGTCATGTTCGCGCGTGACCGACAGCACCAGCGCATCAACCTCTGCCTGATCGGTCAGTTCGCCGCGATAGACCGGACCAAGGCGCGTATCCCGGCCCGTCAGCACAAGGTTATGGTGTCCGCCCGCAAGCCGCAGCGGCAGCGCGTCCTCCAGCGGCTTTCCCGGCCAGGAAGCGATTCGCCTGCCCACCTGCGTTGCCCCGTCCAGCAGGCGCAGTTGCGCCCGCACCACGCGGCCCGTGCAGGGCGCACCGTTGTTCGCGGCGTGATCTGCCTGCCATTCTATGGCTCTTGCGACTTCTTCGATCTCCATGATCGGGTTCATTTGGTTGCCCTTTGCGCAGCCCTGCCATATGGGCGGCGGGTTATGTCCACCGCCGCACCGCTCGTTTTCGCCCTGCCCAAGGGCCGCATCCTCGACGAGGCCCTTCCACTGCTGGAGAAGGCCGGGATCGTGCCCGAAGCCGATTTCTTCAACAAGGCTTCGCGTGCGCTGTCCTTTGCCACGAACCGGCCCGACGTGAAGATCATCCGCGTCCGCGCGTTTGATGTGGCAACTTTCGTGGCCCATGGCGCGGCCCATGCCGGCATTGTCGGATCGGACGTGATCGACGAGTTCGATTATGCCGATCTCTATGCGCCGGTCGATCTTGATATCGGCCACTGCCGCCTGTCGGTGGCGGAACCCGTCGCCATGGTGGAAAGCGGGGCCAATGCCCGCGAAAGCCACGCCCGCGTCGCCACGAAATATCCCAACCTCACCCGCCGCCACTTCGAAAAGCTGGGCGTGCAGGCCGAAGTGGTCAAGCTCAACGGCGCGATGGAACTCGCCCCGTCGCTGGGCCTTGCCAGCCGTATCGTCGATCTCGTCTCCACCGGGCGCACGCTCAAGGAAAACGGCCTTGTCGAAACCAGCCGTATCATGCCCGTATCGGCCCGGCTGATCGTCAACCGCGCCGCCTTGAAGACCGACAGCGCCCGCCTCGGCGCGCTGGTTGATGCCTTCCGCGCGCTCGTGGCGGAAAGGCAGGCTGCCTGATGCTGCGCCTCCACTCCGGCGATCCCGATTTCGCCCGCGACTTCGCCCGCCTCGTCAAGGACCGGCGCGAAAGCGATGAAAGCGTGGCGCGCGATGTGCAGACCATCATTGAGGACGTGCGACTGCGCGGCGGTGATGCGCTGGCCGAATATACCGCCCGCTTCGATGGCCATGCCCCGGCCGCGGATGGCTGGCGCATCAGCGCCGAGGAGTGCCGCGAGGCTTTCGATGCGCTCAAGCCCGATCTGCGCGCCGCGCTGGAACTCGCCGCGCAGCGCATCCGCGATTATCACCGCGCCCAGTTGCCCGAAAACCGCGACTACACCGACGAGGCCGGAATGCGGCTCGGCGCGCGCTGGAGCGCGGTGGACGGTGCCGGTCTCTATGTGCCCGGCGGGCGGGCGGCCTATCCCTCCTCGCTGCTGATGAACGCCATCCCCGCCAAGGTAGCGGGCGTCGGGCGGCTGGTCGTCGTCACTCCCACGCCCAAGGGTGAGGCAAACCCGCTGGTTCTGGCCGCCGCCCACCTTGCCGGAGCCGACGAAGTGTGGCGCGTCGGCGGCGCGCAGGCGATTGCCGCGCTTGCCTATGGAACCGAACGGATCAGGCCGGTCGATGTCATCACCGGCCCCGGCAATGCCTGGGTGGCAGAGGCCAAGCGCCAGCTTTTCGGCGTTGTCGGCATCGACATGGTTGCCGGCCCTTCGGAAATCCTTGTCATTGCCGATGCTAGGAACGATCCGCAGTGGATCGCGGCAGACCTGCTGAGCCAGGCCGAACATGATCCCGTCGCGCAATCCATCCTCATCACCGATGATGCCGCCTTTGCCGATCAGGTGGCAGACATGGTGGGCGTCGAGATCGCCATGCTGCCTACCGCGCGCGTCGCCAAGGCAAGCTGGGACAATCACGGCGTCATCATTGTGGTAGATTCGCTGGATGAAGCCCCCGCGCTTGCCAATGCGCTGGCCGCTGAACATGTGGAGATCGCCACCGACGATCCGCAAAGCCTGTTCGACCGCATCCGCCATGCCGGTTCGGTGTTCCTTGGCCGGATGACCCCCGAAGCCGTCGGCGATTATATTGCCGGGCCGAACCATGTCCTGCCCACAGGGCGCCGTGCGCGCTTCGCGTCGGGCCTTTCCGTTCTGGATTTCATGAAACGCACCAGCTTCATCGCCGCCTCGGATGCGGCGCTTGCCGCAATCGGCCCCGCTGCCATCGCCCTTGCCGAGGCCGAGGGCCTTGCCGCCCACGCGCGCTCCATCGAACTGAGGCTTGGCCTGTGACCCAGATTTCCGGAAAGGCCCGCGCCGCCGCGCGGCTCGCTGCCGTTCAGGCACTCTATCAGATCGACATGGAGCGCACCCCGCTCCACCTTCTGCTGGACGAGTTCCACCAGCACCGGCTGGGCGCCGAAATCGAGGATGTCGAATACCTCAAGGCCGATGTCGCATTCTTCGATGATGTGGTGAAGGGCGTCGATGCCCGCCGCAACGAGATCGACCTGCTGCTCTCGGCCAAGCTGGCCAAGGGCTGGTCGCTGGCCCGGCTCGACAAGACCATGCTCCAGATCCTGCGCGCCGGTTCCTATGAACTGCTCGCCCGCAAGGACGTGCCCGTGGCCACGGTCATCACCGAATATGTCGATGTGGCCCATGCCTTCTTCGAGGACCGCGAAGCCAAGTTCGTGAACGGCGTGCTTGATGCCGTGGCGAAGGACGTGCGCTAGGAGACTTGCCTCTCGTGCGGCCGCCCCGCCGCGTCCCACGTCAGAACCACATCCTCAGGCCCACCACCGCGCTGACCTGTGATGGCGATTCGCCATCGGCACGGGCAAAGCCCGCCGTGCGGCCCAGCTTGCGTTCCCAGTGAACGCCCACATAGGGCGCAAACTCGCGCGCGAACTCGTAGCGCACCCTCGCGCCCAGTTCGATTTTCTCGATGCCTGCCCCGATGCCCAGTTCGGGCACGTCCTGCGCCGCCACGTCTATCTCGATGGCGGGCTGGAAGATCAGCCGTTGCGTAAGCCGCATGTCATGCTCGGCATCGATGCGCAGATGCACGTCACCCTTGTTCGAAACAAAGGCATGTGCGCCCACCTCGAACCAGTAGGGCGCAAGGCCGCGAAACCCTGCCACGGCATAGGTCCGGTCCGGCCCGTGGCCAAAGTCCTGCCGCACCCCCAGTTCGAAGTTCCACCAAGGATCGAAGGCATGCCGCCATGCCGCCCGCACTTCGGCGCGCTCCAGCGGCTCGCCATAAGTGCCTTCGCCTTGCGTGTCGAAGGCCAGCCGGTCGTAATCATTGCCGATCCAGCCGGTCGCCTCCCAGGCATAGCCGCCCTTTCCGTTGCGGCTGCGGTGCTCCATCCGGTCAAGGATGAGGGCATTGCCGAAAAACGCCCCTTCCCTTGAAAGGGCCGCGCGGGCGCGCATCATCCGTGCCTTGTCCCAGAAGGCATCGGCAGGATGATCGGTGGGCACGGGCGGCGGCGGAGCATTGCCCACTTCGCTGTCGGGAATGGCCAAAGCCGCTGCATGGTCCATGTGCGCGGAATGATCCGTCTGCGTCGAATGATCCATCCGGGCAGTCTCATCGCTTTGCGCTGCCTGATCCATGGCGCCCATGTCGTGCCCGGCATGGGGGTCTGGCGCGCCTGCCGGAGCGGCAGCGGGCATCTGGTGCATGGAATGATCCATGGCGCCCATGGCGCCCATGTCGTGGCCTGCGTGAGGATCGGAGGCATCCTGGGCCAGCGCCGGAGCAGAGGCCACCAGGCCCGCCGCCGTCAAGAGCGCGGCGAACGACACGGGCTTCATGCCGCGTCTCCGGCGGCCCGCACCGTCACCACGCGCATCATCCCGGCGTGCATGTGCAGCAGCATGTGGCAGTGGAACGCCCAGTCGCCCACGGCATCGGCGGTCAGATCGAAGCTCGCCTTGCCGCCGGGCAGCACATTGACGGTATGCTTGCGGGGGCGGTTGCCCGGCTCGCCCGTCACCAGTTCGAAGAAGTGGCCGTGCAGGTGAATGGGATGCGGCATCATCGTGTGATTGATGAGGTTCACGCGCACCCTTTCGCCTTCGCGAAACGGAATCGGCTGGCCGCCGCTCGAAATTGTCTGCCCGTCGATGGACCACATGTAGCGTTCCATGTTGGCGGTCAGGTTCACATCGATCTGGCGGCTGGGCGTGCGGCGGTCGGGGTTGGGCTTGCGGGATCGCAGGTCGGCATAGGTCAGCACGCGGTGCTCCACATCTTCCAGCCCGGTCGGCCGGTCGGCCAGCCGGTCGGCAGGCATCGGAGAAATCGTCGCCACGCCCGGCCCCGGCTTCACGCCGGGCGCCAGCGAAAGATCACGCATCTTCATGGAATGGCCGTCCATGCTTTCGTTCGCGGGCTTGGAAAGATCGATCTCGCCCCCTTGGCCCATGTCCATGCCGCTCATGTCCATGCCCATGTCGCGCATGGTCAGGATCGGGCGGCGGCGTTTGGGCGGAATTGCCCCTGCCATGCCGATCTGCGGCGCCAGCGTGGCGCGCACCAGCCCCGAACGGTCGATCGCCTCGGCAATGATGGCGAAGGCTGCGGCCTCGTTCGGCTGAACGATCACGTCATAAGTCTCGGCAATACCGATCTGAAACTCGTCGGTCTCAACCGGCTGCACGTCGCACCCGTCAGCCGCCACCACGGTCATGGCAAGGCCCGGTATGCGAAAGTTGAAATTGGTCATCGATGAAGCGTTGATGATCCGCAGTTTCACTCGCTCGCCCGGTGCGAACAGCGCGGTCCAGTTCGCTTCGCTGTCATGGCCATTGATGACGTAGGAATAGGTAATCCCTGTCACATCGGAAATGTCGGCCGGGTCCATGCGCATCTTCGCCCACTCCAGCCGCTCCTTCAGGTTCTGGTCCTTGCCCTTCAGCAGCCCGCCAACGGTCTGGCGCTGCCAGTTGTAATAACCGCCCATGGTCTTGAGCTTGCGCAGCTGCGTGTGCGGATCGGTCGGGCTCCAGTCGGCCAGCATCAGCACATATTCGCGCTCGAACGGCGCAGCGCCGTCAGGCTCGGCCGGGTCGATCACGATCGGGCCGTAAAGCCCCAGGGCTTCCTGCATCCCCGAATGCGAATGATACCAGAACGTGCCAGAATGCAGGATCGGAAAGTCGTAAACGAAGGTTTCGCCCGGATCGATGCCGGGAAAGGATACGCCCGGCACCCCGTCCATGTGGAAGGGCACCAGCAGCCCGTGCCAGTGGATAGAGCTTTGCTCGGCAAGGGTATTGGTCACGGCAATGCGCACGTTCTGCCCTTCGCGCAGACGGATCAGCGGGGCGGGGATCGAACCGTTCACCGCCACTGCCGCCGCGGACCGCCTGCCCACCCCGAACCTTGCCGCGCCGATTGAAAGCGCGATGCTCTCGCCCGAAAGCATGCCGCCGGTGTTGCGCCCGGCCATCGCCCCTGCCTTGCGCGCATGGCCCGCGCCGCCATGGCCGGAATGCCCCGATTGCGCCCATGCGGGCACAAGGGGTGTTGCAGCAAGCGCGCCTGCTGCGGCAAGCAGACGGCGACGATCGAGAAGAAGCGGCTTGTCCATTGCCTGCTGATACGCGGGCGCGCCGCCGATCCCTCAGGCTTTGCGCATGAAATCTTCGGAAAGCTTCTGGCGGGCGCGATAGATCCGCGTTTCCACCGCCTTTTCGCTGATGCCCAGAACCTGCGCCGCCTCGGCCATGCTCATCCCTTCCAGACGGCACAGGATGAGCGGGGTCTTGAGGTTTGCCGGAAGCGCTGCCACCGCCGCGCCGATCCGCGCCACTTCGCGCGCCGAAATCGCCGCCGCTTCCGGATCAGGCCCGGCATCGGCCACATCGCGCGCATCTTCCAGAGGCAGCGCAAAGCGCAACATGCGGCGCACCGCGCGGCGGCGCGCCCAGTCGCGGCACTTGTTGATCGTGATGCGCAGGATCCACGCACGGAACGGCCGTGCCGGATCAAACCGAGTCAGCGCCGCAAAGGCCGCAACGAAGGCTTCCTGCGTCAGGTCAAGCGCCTCGGCCTCGTCACCGGTATGATGGCGCGCCACCCGGAACACGGCCTCGCGGTGGCGGGCCATCAGGGCGGCATAGGACTGCTGCTCACCGGAAAGCGCGCGCCTGACCAGTGCGTGGTCGTCCTGGTCATCGCCGGGGCGGTTCATCGGCGTCCGAGGGCGTCTAGTGTCCGTCCGCCGATGTCAGCGCGCGGCTGATCTCGCGGTCGAAAATCGCCTGCTGCTGCGGGGTCAGCACGGCCCTCATGGCAAAGACATGGGCCAGCGTCGCCTTCTGCAATTCGCCCATCGCCATATGCGATGAATCCACTGCCCCCGTCACTTGCGGGCCGATCTTGTGCTCGCGCTCGATGGCCTTGGCCAGCGCGATGTTGGCCGCCCGCAACCGCGCATCCAGACCTTTGCGGGTCTTGGCGAAGTCCTGCTCCAACCGCCGGATTTCGCGATCCTGGTCGGGCGTCAGGTTCAGCTTTCCGTGCACAAGCTGGTGCAGTTCGCTGCCGTGGCGCGCGGGCATCCAGCCCTGCGCCAGATGGCTGGCCCCCAGCGCAACCGCGGCGGAAAGCACCGCCACCAGCACATAGCGCAGCACCGGCGCCATCAGTCCGCCAGAAGGTGCGATGGCGCGCCCGCCGGAATGCCGAACAGCGGCTCGGCCTGTGCCGGGGCCGATGGCACGACCGAGCCGAACGCGCCCACGAACGCGGCCACCAGCAGCGCGGCCGCCATCGCGCGGCGTGCATTTGCCCGCTCGCGCCGTTCCGCCAGCCCGGCAAGGACACTGCCCTCCAGTGAACCCAGCGCCGGAGGCACCGCCCGGTGGGCCAGCACCCCAAGAAGTTCATCAATATCGGCCATGGCCACCATACCCTCGTTCCACCTGCCCCCTATACGCGCGGATGCGGCAAATCCCTCATGGCAATTTTTTCCGCCTTGCACGAGGGATCGGCCAGCGCCCTGCGTAAAGCCAGCAAGATCCCGGATGAAAGGACTTCCAATGCGTCTTCTCTCGCTCCTTGCCGCACCGGCACTCGCCCTCATCGCCACCCCGGCGCTCGCCCATCCCAAGCTTGTCTCGTCAAGCCCGGCGGCGAACACCGCCGTGGCCAAGCCGACCAAGCTCACCCTGACCTTCTCGGAAGATCTCGTCGCCCCGCTTTCGGGCATCGAACTGGTCATGACCGGAATGCCCGGAATGGCAAACCACGCCCCCATGCCGATCAAGGGCTTCCAGACCGCCGTTACCGGCAAGGTGCTGACCGTGACCCTGCCCCGCCCGCTTCCCGCCGGCAGCTATGACCTGACTTGGCACGCGGTTGCGGGCGATCAGCACCGCATCGAAGGCAAATACAGCTTCACCGTCCGCTGATCGGCCGGAAGGCGAACCGCAAAGGTGGAAAGTGAGGGCCTCGTCCTGTCGCGTGCTGCGGCATGCTTCGCGCTCCTGATCGTGGCGGGATGGCCCCTGCACCGCTTGCTGCAAAACCGCCTGCTGTCTGGCCTTGAGCGAACCGGCATGGCGGTGCTGGCGATGCTTGCGGCTGCGGCTTCGGCCTGGTGGGCGCTGGAAAGCATCGCCGCGATGACCGGCACGGGCATCGCCGCGCTCGATCAGCCAACGGTCGACATGGTGCTGGCCGCAACGCCGCTCGGCAAGGTCATGGAATGGCGCCTGGTGGCGCTTTTTGCCGTGATCGCAGCGGCAGCGGCCCCGTTCAAGGCCCTGCGCTTGCCAGTGATGGGGCTGGCAGGGGCCGCCGCGCTTGCCACCATCGCCTTGACCGGGCACGCAGGGGCAAGCGAGCATGGCCTGCACCGCGCCGCCGATGCGCTGCATCTTCTGGCGGCCGCCCTGTGGATTGCCGCACTGGTCGATTTTGCCCTTGGAGCGATCTCGCGCGCCGGGCCGGATATCCCCGCGCTTGCCGCATTTGCCCGCACCGGCAGCATTGCCGTCGCCGTGCTGGTGCTGACGGGAATGGCAAACACGCTTGCCATTGCCGGATCGCTCTGGCCGCGCCCCGGCCCATGGCATGGGCTGCTGGCGCTCAAGCTCGGCCTGTTCGGGCTGATGCTGGCGCTGGCGGCCAACAACCGCTGGCGCGTGGTTCCGGCGCTCGAACGGGCACAGCCGCAGGCCATGCGCCGTCTGCGCCTTTCGGTCCTCTCGGAACTGGCCGCCGGGCTTGGCGTTGTGGGCGTCGTCGCCATGCTGGGCGTGATCGATCCCCACGGCTGAGGCAGATTGGCAATAAAGATTTCCCGCGCGGGTGCTTGACCGCTCCGGGCGATGGCGTAGCTCTCTTTGCGGCAACGACCTGCCCAAGGGAGAGTGCGAATGTTCAGCCACATTATGGTGGGCGCCGACGATATCGACGCCGCCAAGAAGTTCTACGATGCCACCTTTGCCGCCTTCGGCGGACCGGAAGCCATCATCGATCCCAAGGGCCGCCTGATCTATCAGCACAACGGCGGCCTGTTCATCGTGACCAAGCCCATCAACGGCGAACCTGCAACCGGCGCCAACGGCGGCACAATCGGCTTCCGCATGTCGCCCGAACAGGCAAATGCCTGGCACGCAGCAGGCGTCGCCAATGGCGGCACGGCCTGCGAAGACCCGCCGGGCCCGCGCGAAGGCTCGCCCTATTACCTTGCCTATCTGCGCGATCCGTCGGGCAACAAGCTCTGCGCGCTTGATATCATCGCCTGACCGGCAAGCGCAGGAAAGCACGGCCACAGGAAAACACGGCCACAGGAAAACACAGGCAGATGAGCATCGAAACCGTATCGACATCAAAGGCGCATGGCGGAACGCTGGGCGTTTACCGGCACGCGTCGGCATCGACGGGCACGGGGATGACCTTTTCGGTCTTCCTCCCGCCCGCCGCGGCGCAGCAGGAAAACCTGCCGGTGCTCATCTACCTTTCAGGGCTGACCTGCACACACGCCAATGTCACCGACAAGGGCGAGTATCGCCGGGCCTGTGCAGAACATGGCCTCGTCTTCGTGGCGCCCGACACATCGCCGCGCGGCGAAGGCGTGGCCGACGATCCCGATGGCGCCTATGACTTTGGGCTGGGCGCGGGCTTCTATGTCAACGCCACGCAGGAACCCTATGCCGCCCATTACCGCATGTGGGACTATATCGCCAAGGAACTGCCCGCGCTGCTCGCGGCGAACTTCCCGGTGGACCTTGGCCGCATGGGCATCACCGGCCATTCGATGGGCGGTCACGGCGCGCTGACGCTCGGCCTCACCCATCCCGAAAGATTCCGTTCGCTTTCAGCCTTTGCGCCCATCGTTGCACCGGGACAGGTGCCGTGGGGGCACAAGGCGCTGGGCGGCTATCTGGGCAATGACCGGGCCGCATGGCGCAGGCACGATGCCGTGGCGCTGATCGAGGATGGCAGGCGTCCCGCGGGCGCGGTGCTGGTGGATCAGGGCGATGCCGATGCCTTTCTGGCCGAACAGTTGCGCCCCGAACTGCTTGCCAATGCCTGCAAGACGGCCGGTATCGACCTCACGCTGAGGATGCAGCCGGGCTACGACCACAGCTACAACTTCATCTCCACCTTCATGGACGATCATATCCGCTGGCACGCGGACCGGCTGAAAGCCTGATCTTCAGACAAGCCCTGCCTTCGGACAGGCTCCTGGCCGTCAGACAAGCCAGTGCCGCGCCAGCGCGACATGAAGCCGGATGCCGGTTTCCATCACCGCATCGTTGAAATCATAATGCGGATTGTGCAGCGGGGCGGCGTGATCGGCAGCGCCCTGCCCCAGCCAGATATAGGCACCGGGCCGCCGTTGCAGCATGAACGAGAAGTCTTCGGATGTGGGCGCGGGTTCGGACGCCAGTTCGGCATGGGCAACCGTGGCGGCAACCGCCAGCGCGTCGGCGGCAGCGGCGGGATCATTGATGGTGGCCGGATAATAGCGGTCGTAATCCAGCGCGCACTGCACCTCGAAGCTGGCCTCGATGCCCTTCAGCATCGCGCGCATCCGGTCCTCGATCCGGTCCTGCACCGCGGGATCGAAAGTGCGCACCGTGCCGCTGACCACGACTTCAGCCGGGATCACGTTGTGCGCATGACCGCCGTGAATCTGCGTCACCGATAACACCGCGTTGGCCGAAGGCGGCACATCGCGCGCCACGATCGTGTTGATCTGCTGCACCAGCGATGCCGCCGCAAGGATGGCATCGGGGGTGTCATGCGGGATCGCGGCATGGCCGCCCTTGCCCGTCAGCGTGATGCGGAACTTGTCGGCCGCGCCCATGATCGGTCCGGGGCGCGTGCTGATCGTGCCCGCCGGAAGCCCCGGCCAGTTGTGCAGGGCATAGACGCGATCGCACGCAAAGCGCTCGAACAGGCCCTCCTCTATCATCACGCGCGCGCCGCCCTGCCCTTCCTCGGCGGGCTGGAAGATGAAGTTCAGCGTCCCGGCAAAATCGGGATCGGCGGCAAGCACGCGCGCCGCGCCCAGCAGCATGGCGACATGGCCGTCATGCCCGCAGCCGTGAAAGGTTCCGGGCGTGGTGCTGGCCCAGGGCAGGTTGGTCTGTTCATGGATGGGCAGGGCATCCATGTCGGCGCGCAGGCCAAGCGTGCGCGTGCCTTTGCGCCTGCCCTTCAGCACGCCCACGACCCCGGTCTTGCCGATGCCTTCGTGCACCTCAAGGCCCAGCCTTGCGAGTTCCGCTGCGATCACGCGCGCGGTGCGATGTTCGCTGAAACCCAGTTCGGGATGCGCGTGAATGTCGCGGCGCAGGGCCACCAGATCGGGAACAGGATCGGCAATCTCAGCCATGGTTCTGGCCGAACAGGCTCTGGATCGGGAACTTCTGTTTGATGAACGGCGATTTGATGACGATGTAGGAGAAATACTTCTCGATGCCGTAATCGCCTTCCAGCATGCTTTCGATGATCGACTGATAGTGCGACACACCGCGCGTCACGAACTTCAGGAGATAATCATATCCGCCTGAAACCAGATGGCATTCGACGATCTCGTCAAGCTTGACGATGCGGTTCTCGAACCGGCTGAAATCGCCCTGACGGTGTTCGCTCAGCGTCACTTCGGTAAAAACCGTCAGGTATTCGCCCAGCTTGTTGAAGTTCACGTGGGCGCCATAGCCGCTGATGTAACCCGCCTTCTCCAGCCGCTTCACCCGCGTCAGGCAGGGGCTTGGCGAAAGGCCGACCGCATCGGCCAGTTCCACGTTGGTAATTCGCCCCTCCTGCTGGAGCTTGGCCAGGATCTTCAGATCAATCCGGTCGAGCTTTGGTCCCGGCAGCATGGCAGTTCCCCCTTGTCCGGCTGTGGTCAGGCCGTGTGACAGGCCACAAGAGCAGCCACATCGGGCTGTTCAAGCAACTGGTCCAGCGATCTTTCCACCCGTTCGAAGATCATGTCCATTTCCTCGATCGTGCAACACAGCGCCGGTGCAAAGCCAAGCACCGCATTGGCAAAGCAGCGCACGATAACCCCGTTGGCATATGTCAGCTTCGACAGGCGGCCCCCGATATCAAGCGCCGGATCGAAGCCTGCCTTCGTCGCCTTGTCGGCCGTCAGCTCGATTGCGCCCAGCATCCCGCGATAGCGCACATCGCCCACCAGCGGATGCACGCGGATGCGTTCCATGTGCCATGCCAGCCGTTCGGCGGTCTTGCGACCGTTTTCCATCAGGCCGCCTTCGCGGTAAAGCCGCAGGACTTCCAGCGCCACGGCCGCCGCCACGGGGTGCCCCGAATAGGTCTGGCCATGCCCGATGGGCAGAGCGACCGGGGCTGCATCGGCGATGGTCTGATAGACATGATCGGCCATGAACATAGCGCCCATCGGCACATAGCCCGACGTGAGTCCCTTGGCCGTGGTCATGAAATCGGGCGACACATCCTCGTCGAGGCAGGCGAACAGCGGCCCGGTGCGACCGAAGCCGGTGATGACCTCATCCACCAGCATGAGGATGCCCAGCCGGGTGCATGCCTCGCGAAGGGCCTTGAGCCAGCCGCGCGGCGGCACGATCACCCCGCCCGAACCCTGAATGGGTTCGCAGCAGAAGGCGGCCACATTCTCGGCGCCCAGCTCCGCAACCTTCGCTTCCAGTGCGACAACCGTCGAGGCAATCACCGCCGCATCGTCGTGGCCCTGCGGATGGCGGTAGGGATAGGGCGATGCGATGTGATGCTGCCACGGGCGCGGCAGATCGAAGTTGCGATGGAAATTGCCCAGCGCGGTCAGCCCCGCGCCAAGGCTGCTCGATCCGTGATAGCCCCATTCCAGCGCGATGAAGTGCTTCTTCTCAGGCTTCCCGGCCGCGTTCCAGTAGTGAACGATATAGCGGATCGCGCTGTCCACCGCATCCGACCCGCCCTGCGTGAAGAACACGTGATCCAGCCCGGCCGGGGCCGCGGCGGTCAGTTCCGCCGCCAGCCGGATGGCGGGTTCGCTGGCGAAGTGGAAGTAACCGGTGGCATAGGGCAGACGCCGCATCTGCTCTGCCGCCACCTCGACAATCGATTCCTGCCCATAACCGACATTCACGCACCACAGCCCGGCAAAGGCATCCAGCAGCGTGTTGCCCGCCGCATCGGTCAGCCACATGCCCTTGCCCTCTTCCAGCACGATGGCGCCATGCTGTTCATGCCCGCGGAACGATGTCACCGAATGGATCAGGTGATCGCGGTCCATTTCGACGAGGGAGCGATTGGTCGGGTGGGTCATCTTGGCTTGTCCGTTGTCTATCACGCGGCCCAGCCTAAGTCAGCGGCCGAAGCGGGTTTGCCCGAATGCGGCGGGGAATGAACGGTGCCCCGCTTTTGGCGGCAATGCGCACGGCAGAAAATGCCGCGACACTTTGCCCGCCGGGTGCGCCTGCCTGCGGGTGACAGCGCCGCGCCTATCCCTGCGGCAGGAACAGATCGTTGTAGAAGCCCGCCGTCTTTACCGTAACCGTCACGGGCGTTTCGCCCTTGTTGCGGAAATACCAGCCGTGGGTTCCCGCAAACGGCGCGGTGAACACGCCCTTGCCACCCGTAAGCGCCTTCTCCGCCCAGTAGCTGGTGAACTCGCCCTCGGCGGCATCGGGCCTTTCGCCGTGCATATCCACCTTCACCGGCCCGCCCTTGGCAGACCATTCGAAGACATAGCTCTGCCCTTCCAGCATGTGCGCCTTCACTTCCTGCCCGCTGTGCGGCGCAAGGGTGATCGTCATCTCATCACTGCGCAAATCGCCTTGGCGAATGATCGTATCCTTCGTCGGCACAGTCAGAGCCGCAGGGCCGCCAACCGGTGCCTCCGCAGGGCCAGGGGCAGGGGCAGCTTCATCTTTGCTGCCTGCCCCCATGCCGGCAATGCCGATCATGCGGCCAAAGCCCGTCGGATCGATCCCGTATTCGGCAGGCATCACGAACAGCACGACAATCGCCGCGGCCGCCAGCAAGGCCCCGCCGGTCGCCTTGGCAAGCGTGCGGGGCGATGCTTCGATCGAACCCACCGGATTTGCGGTCATGGTCTGGGTCATTGATCTGCCTCATCAGGTCTTGGTGAAATAACCGGTTAGCTGGTAGCCCACGAGAACAAAGCCCGCGCACATGAGCGCGGCATTTGCGGCAATCGCGCTGCGCCGGAAACTGCCGGTCGAGCGCCACAGGTTCATCGCGATGAGGATAGCCCCCAGTGCGGTGAACTGGCCCAGTTCCACCCCGATGTTGAAGCTGATCAGGTTGGGCACCAGCCCCTCCTTGGCAAGGGTCAGTTCCTGGAGCTTGGTGGCAAGGCCGAAGCCGTGGAAGAACCCGAAGATCAGCACCGCCGCCTTGGGATTGGGCGCACGGCCGAACAGGGTGCGGAACGCGTCCAGATTGTCGAGCGCCTTGTAGACCACAGAAAGCCCGATGATGGCATCGACGATGTAGGGGTTGGCGCGAATGTCGAACAGAACACCGATGAGCAGGGTTGTGCTGTGGCCAATGGCGAACAGCGTCACGTATGTCCCGACATCCTTCAGCCGGTAGAGAAAGAAGATCACCCCCACCAGAAACAGCAGGTGATCGTAGCCCGTCACCATGTGCTTGGCGCCAAGATACATGTAGGGGCCGATGGCCATGCCCGATGCGCCTTCGATGAAGGCGCGGTCGTCCTCGCCCACACCATGGGCGAAGGCAGCGGATTTCAGCGCGATGATGATGAACAGCGCGATGGCCCACCCGGCCCCTCGCAGCAGTCCTTGCAGAAGCGGACGGGCGGCTGGGCGGGCCATCGGGGCCTCACTTCACCGTGAAGGATGCCAGGGTTTTGGCCCCGCTGCCCTTGGCGGTCAGCGCGACGACCACCTTCGCGCCCGCCGGGATCTTCAGCCCCGGCGCGGACATCCTGTTGCCGGCCTGCGATACCAGCGCGGTCTCTGCCTTGGCGCCTGCTGCTGTCACGATGAGCTTTCCGGCAAAGCCGGACGCTGCCAGCGGCTCGTCCTCTTCGGTGATATAGACATCCACACCCTTGGGCGCGCGGACCAGTTCGATCACCGTTTCGCCCGTCATGGTGACGATCCCGCCATGCTGCGGCTTCATCGAACCATGGGCGCTGGCGCCCACCGGCAGCGCGATGAGCGAAAGGCCCGCCAGTGCTGTGGCGATCTTCTTGATATTCATGACAATTCTCCCCGAATCTGGATTCATTCCGGCAGGTGCGGCAGCACGAATGACAGCGATGCGCGGTGTTCCATCTGCCTGTATCTGGCCGGATTGTCCGATCCGGTAACAAGGATGCCGACAATCACGTTCAGCCCCTGATTGCGCACCGGCAGCGTGACATAGCCCTGCGCGTCGGTCTTCGACGGCGTCTGATCCGGATCGTTCACATAGTCATGCAGGATATCCACGTTGGCTGCGGGCTTGCCATCGTAAAAGGCACGAAGGCGGATGGGCTGGCCCATCGACTGCGGGATGAAATTGTCAGCCGGGATCAGTTGCAGCTTGTGCCCCGGAACAAGCGGGACGCCCTTCTTCGGCAACTGGTTGATGTGGACGGCATACTTGAAATTGTGCTCGCTGACCGTGGCGTCCTTGATCTCGTCATGGCCCTTGTTGTGAAACACACCGGCGCCATCCTTGGACCAAACGCCATAATCCATGGCGGCGGCAACCACGGCCAGCGGCTCGTCGCTGTCAACCACCGGAATCGCGCCCGCAGCGCGCAGCGTCGCCGTTACCGGAAGTCCATCAGCGTCGTAGCCCGCAACCGCGGTGACAAGCGGCATCCGCTTGACCGCATCCAGATCGTCCGCCCCAACGCCATAGACCATGGCGAGCTGCTTGGCGCGCTGGGCAAACCAGATCGCGTGGGCACTGGCAGCGGATGAGGCAAGAGCGGTGGCGACAGTGGCCACCGCAATAACGGCCGAGATATAGGAGGAAATCCTGCGCACGATGATGGCCTTTCGGATGAGCGCGCCGGGCTGTTCCGGCATGACAAGAGTATGACTCGCGCCCGGCATTTTTGCCCGAAAGACAGTTCCAATCGACAGGTTTCCCTGAGGATCGGCGCCCGTGCAGCAGAACTTGTCGCCCCCTGCACGGGCGCTCTTGCAGTTCGTGCCTATGCCAGCGCTTCTGCGATGGCCTTGCCGCATTCCTGGGTATTGGCCGCGCCCTTGAGATCGCGGGTGCGGGCCGAAGGGGTGGCCAGAACCTGCTCCACCGCGCGCATGATCGCCGCAGCGGCCTCGGTCTCGCCCAGATGCTCCAGCATCATGGCCGCCGACCAGATCTGGCCCACAGGGTTGGCAATGTTCTGCCCGGCGATATCGGGCGCCGAACCATGGACCGGCTCGAACAGCGAAGGATGCCTGCCTTCGGGGTTGATATTGGCGGATGGAGCAACGCCGATGGTGCCGGTGCAGGCAGGGCCAAGGTCGGAAAGAATGTCGCCGAACAGGTTCGATCCCACCACCACATCGAAGCGGTCCGGGTTCAGCACGAACTGCGCGGTCAGGATGTCGATATGATACTTGTCGTGGCTGACATCGGGATATTCGGCCCCGATGGCTTCGACACGCTCGTCCCAATAGGGCATGGTGATGGCGATGCCGTTCGACTTGGTGGCGCTGGTCAGGTGCTTTCGCTCGCGCTTTTGCGCCAGATCGAAGGCATAGCGCAGCACGCGGTCAACCCCCACGCGTGTCATCACCGTTTCCTGGATCACCAGTTCGCGCTCGGTTCCGGGGAACATGATGCCGCCCACGGCCGAATACTCGCCCTCGGTGTTCTCGCGCACCACCCAGAAATCGATGTCACCCGGCTCGCGCCCGGCCAGCGGGCAGGGCACGCCCGGCATCAGCCGCACCGGGCGCAGATTCACATACTGGTCGTATTCGCGGCGGAACTGGATGATCGATCCCCACAGCGAGACGTGATCGGGCACGGTATCGGGCCAGCCCACCGCGCCAAAAAAGATCGCGTCCGGACGGCCGATCTCCTCCTTCCAGTTTTCGGGCATCATCCGGCCATGGCGCGCATAGTAATCGCACGAGGAGAAATCGTGCCATTTCTGATCGATCTCGAAGCCATAGAGCGCGGCGGCCTTTTCCAGCACGCGCATGCCTTCGGGCATGACTTCCTTGCCGATGCCATCACCGGGGATCACCGCGATGGTGTGCTTGCGGATATTGCTGCTCATGTGATTCCCCTGTGAAGCCGCCTCATGCCGGATCCGGCGATGCCGGGACCGGAGACGTCAGATTTTGAGACCGCCGATATGGAAGGCTTTGGTTTCAAGGTATTCCTCGATGCCAAGCGTGCCGCCCTCACGCCCAAGGCCCGATTGCTTGACCCCGCCGAACGGCGCCATTTCCATCGCGATGGATCCGGTGTTCAGCGCGATCATCCCCGCCTCCAGCGCTTCGGCAACGCGGAATGCACGATCGAGGCCGGACGTGTAGAAATAGCTGGCAAGGCCGTATTCGGTATCATTGGCCAGCGCGATGGCCTCTTCCTCCGTCTCGAACCGGAACAGCGGCGCCACCGGCCCGAAGGTTTCCTCGCGCGCAAGGCGCATCTCGGCATTGGCCTCGGCAATGACGACCGGGCGGACAAAGTTGCCGCCTTGCGCCCCCTTGCCCGAAAACAGCACCTTGCCCCCCTTGGTCAGGGCATCCTCGACATGGCAGGCCACCTTCTCGGCAGCGGCCCGGTTGATGAGCGGCCCGGTGGTGGCGTCCCCGTCCATGCCGTTGCCCACATTGAGCGCCGAAACCGCTGCCCCCAGACGTGCCGCGAAATCATCATAGATCGGTGCATGAACAAGGATGCGGTTGGCGCATACGCAGGTCTGGCCGGCATTGCGGAACTTCGATGCCATCGCCGCCTTCACCGCCAGATCAAGATCGGCATCGTCGAACACGATGAGCGGCGCATTGCCGCCAAGTTCAAGGCTCAGCCGCTTGATCGTGTCGGCGCTCTGCCGCATCAGCAGGGCGCCCACGCGGGTGGAACCGGTGAACGAGAGCTTGCGCACCACCGGGCTTGCCGTGATCGCCTCGCCAATGGCCTTCGGCATCCCGGTGAGCAGGTTGATCGTGCCCTTGGGAAAGCCAGCGCGCACGGCCAGTTCGATCAGCGCCAGCGCGGTGAACGGCGTCATCTCCGATGGCTTGATAACCACCGGGCAACCCGCCGCAAGCGCCGGGGCGCACTTGCGCGTTATCATGGCAGCCGGAAAGTTCCACGGCGTGATCGCTGCCGATACGCCCACCGGTTCAGTCAGCACAATGATGCGCCGGTCGCGTTCGGGCGATGGAATGTTGCGTCCGCCAACGCGGCGCCCTTCCTCGGCAAACCACTTGATGAACGTCGCGGCATAGCGGATTTCGCCCTGCGCCTCGGCCAGTGGCTTGCCCTGTTCGGCAGTCATGATCCGGGCAAGGTCATCGATATTGGCCAGCACCAGCGCATGCCATGCCTCAAGCAGCGCGGCGCGCTCTCCCGCCGTGCGGCGGCGCCATTCACCCCACGAGGCTTGCGCTGCCGAGATGGCGGCCTCGGTCTCAGCCCTGCCGCAATCGGGAACGGTGCCGATCACCTCTCCCGTGGCCGGGTTGGTCACTTCAAGGGCGGGGAGGCCAGCCCCGATCCATGCGCCGTCGATGAAAGCTGCCTCGCGCAGCAGTGTGGGGTCGGAAAGTGTCAGCATTGTTCAACCTAGCGCTTGTGCAGCAAGACCAAAGAGGGCGGCATCATGGCCGGGGACGGGAGCCGGGCCAAGCGCCATGCGCGTAACCTGACCGACAGCCGGAAGTCCGACTTCCTCAAGCCAGGCCCCAAGCCCGCTGGCATCGGGCACATCGATCCGGCAGAAGCTGCCGGTCTGCGTTCCCAGCCAGTGCGCCACCAGCGCCTTTGCCCCGGCAAGATCGGGCGCAACCACGGGGCCGATCAGCCACCCCCGGCCAAACCGGCGCATGACGGCAAACCCGGTCTGGACATGTTCGCGGCAAAGCACCACCGCGCTGCCATCGGCCAGCAGTGCATCGAGCAGGGCCTTGCGGTCCATGCCCGTGGCCGAGCAATAAAGCGCCTCGACCGCATCGGCATCGGCCGCGCCCATGGGGCGGACCCGCTCACCGGGGCGAAGCGCCACCAGCGGCTGCACCGGGGCCAGCCCCTGATGCTGGCGTATCTTGCCCAGCTCGGAAAAGCCCAGCTTGCCATAGAGGCCAAGCCCCTCATCGGTGGCGTTGAGCATGACCGTGCCCACGCCCAGCCGATCGATCATGGCGCTGGCAAGCTGGCGGCCAAGCCCCCTGCCCTGATGCGCCATCGCCACAATGATGACGCCAAGCATGGCAAAGGCATCGCCAAAGCGCCATGCCATGATCGTGCCCACGATCTTGCCGTCCACTTCGGCAACCAGACCGCTGCCGATGGCCAGCAGCTTTTGCAGATCCTCCTCGCGGTGGGGCCATTGCTGTTCAAAGCACAGATCGGCAACCGCGTGGATATCCTCCCGCGCCATCTCCCGCAGCACGATCTGCGTCGTGTCCTGAACTGCCATCGGGTGCTCCCGCCATTGTGACGAAACATGGACGACAAGCGTCGTCCAGCTAGACTCATGTCTATCCGACAGCTCTCAAAAGAAGCTGCTGGTTTTGAGGAAGATTTGGAACAATATTGCGAAATGCTGCACAGGCCGATTTCGACAGCTCAGAACTCGGACACGTCAATCGCCGCTCCCGGATCGAAGCGGGAAAGACGATAGGGACGCGGATCGACAATCGGCTCCTCGCCCGTGGCAATATCGGCCACCAGATGCCCCGCGCCCGGCCCGATGCCAAAGCCGTGGCCGCTGAAGCCTGCCGCCAGAATGAAGCCGGGGATCGCCGGAATCTCGCCAATCACGGGAACGCCGTCGGGAGTGCTGTCGACAAATCCGGCCCATGTCCCCACCACGGGTGCGCGCGCCACTTCGGGAATCAGGCGCGAAACGCGCTCGATCGTAAGGCGGATGGTCTTGGGATCGGGCGTCGGATCAAGAATGCGGCGGGCCTCCATCGGCGTTGGCCGGTCCAGCGCCCAGCGCGCCAGCGTTTCATGCCCAGCACGCAGCCCGTGCAGGCCGCCGGGCGAAACCTTTTTCCAGCGCTGCCTGAACATGGGGATGAACTGCTTCTGGAACCGCAGGAATTGAGGCGTCGGATCAACCTTGGCTCGCCCGCTGTAGGCCAGCGCATGGGCGGCATCGCCGCGCCGCGTGATCGACATCGAATCGCCGTAGAACGCATCGGGCAGGCTCATGTGGCCAGTGCCGACCGCAAGGATCGACTGGCGCACCGTCGCCTGCGGAAAGCGCACGCCCAACTGGCGCATGAACGATGATGCCCAGGCCCCGCCCGCATGGATCACCAGCTTCGTGGCAATCGTGCCGCGTTCGGTCACGACACCGCTCACCGCGCCGCCGGTCGTCTCGATCCCGCGTGCAGCGCATGCCTGATGCACCGTTCCGCCCAGCGCCATGATGGCGCGCGCCACCGCCGGCACGGCAAGCCCCGGATCGGCAATGCCGTCCATCTGGGAATGCACGCCGCCCTTCCACACCTGCCGGGTAAAGCTGCCTTTCTCGGTCGCCTCCGCACTGTTCAGCATCCGCGTCTTCACGCCGATGGAGCGGGCATATTCGCCCCACTTCGCCCATGTGGCAATCTCGGCCTCGTCGTTGCTCACATAGAACAGCCCGCAGCGGCGAAAGCCGGTTTCCTCGCCGCTGTCCTTGCCGAACGCCTCCCACAGGTCGAGCGCCTTGGTCGCCAGCGGCAGTTCGCGCTCGTCGCGGTTCTGCTGGCGGCACCAGCCCCAGTTGCGGCTCGATTGCTCGCCGCCCACCACGCCCTTTTCGATCAGCGCAACCTTCAGGCCGCGCCTGGCAAGGTAATAGGCGGTAAAGCTGCCGATCACGCCCGCGCCGATGACGACCACATCCGCTGCGGCCGGCAGTTCCGGGGTGGACTCGATGAACCTCAGGGGCGCGGGCATGTCACACTTCTCCGATGAATGCTGATGTCATGCGAAACCAAGGATGGCCTTGACCTCAAGGTATTCCTCGAAACCGAAAAGGCCGTATTCGCGCCCGTTGCCCGACCGCCTGTAGCCGCCGAACGGGGCATGGGGATCCCACGCCGGGCTGTTGATGTGGACCTGCCCGGTGCGGATGCGCAGCGCCACCCGGCGCGCCAGCGCCAGATCGGCGCCATGCACATGACCGCCAAGGCCGTATTCGGTATCGTTGGCAATCGCCACGGCCTCGTCCACGGTGTCATATGGGATGATGACCAGCACCGGGCCGAAGATTTCCTCCTGCGCAATGCGCATGGCGGTGGAAACGTCGGAAAAGATAGTGGGCCGCACGAACAGGCCGTGGTCAAGCCCGTCGGGACAGCCCGGACCGCCGCAGACCAGCCTTGCCCCTTCCTCGATCCCCACAGCGATCATTGCCTGCACGCGCCGATGCTGCGCAGCATTGGCGATGGGGCCAAGGGTGGTCGCCTCGTCTGCCGGATCGCCCACCACGATCGCCTCCGCCGTGCGGCGCGCAATCGCCTCCACTTCGGCAAGGGCCGCACGCGGCACGATCATGCGGGTGGGCGCGCTGCATGATTGGCCGACATTGCGGAACGCAGCCATGACCCCCAGCGGCACGGCGCGTGCGAAATCGGCATCGGGCAGCAGGACATTGGGCGATTTTCCGCCCAGTTCCTGCGTCACCCGCTTTACCGTGGGCGCCGCGCCCTGCGCCACCAGCACGCCCGCGCGGTTGGACCCGGTGATCGAGATCATGTCGATATCGGGATGCGCCGCCATGGCCGCGCCAACCTCGCTGCCCGTGCCGTTGACAAGGTTGAACACGCCGGCAGGCGCGCCCGCATCATGCACGATCTGCGCAAACATCATCGCGCTGAGCGGCGAAAGCTCGCTGGGCTTGAGCACGACCGCGCATCCGGCCGCCAGCGCCGGGGCAACCTTTGCCGTGATCTGGTAGAGCGGCCAGTTCCATGGCGTGATGAGCGCAGCCACGCCAATTGCTTCGCGCACGATCGCGGTGGTGCCGCGCATGGTCAGGAAATCGTAGTCGCGCAGCACCTCTATGGCGGCCTGCACATGCCCCAGCGCAAACGGCACATGGGCGCTGCGCGCATGACTGATGGCAGCGCCCATCTCGCGCACGAGCACCTGCGCCAGAGCCTCGGCACGGTCGACGATCAGCGCATGAATGCGCTCCAGCAGGGCAAGCCTTTCGGCCGCCGGCGATTGCGAAAAGGCCGGAAACGCCGCCCGTGCCGCAGCCACGGCCCGATCAAGATCGGCAGCCGTCCCGGCCGTGACCTCGGCCACCACATCGCCATTTGCCGGATTGATGACCGGCAGGCGCTCGCCGCCCGAAAGCGCCACCCACCCGCCGTCGATATAGGCATGGCCGGAAAGAGCCACGACCTGCGCAATCGCCTGTGCCACGGGATCGCTCATCCCACCATGTCCTTGTAGCGATAGTATGCGCCGACAAAGGGCAGGAACCACGGTGTGCCGAAATAGCCGGGGATGGCGGGCCAGTCGAAATCGCGCCAGGGGTTCAGCTCGGCCTTGCCGTCCAGCACGTCGGCCATGATCCTGCCCATGT
Organism: Novosphingobium meiothermophilum; assembly: GCF_003171715.1. Lineage (GTDB taxonomy): Bacteria > Pseudomonadota > Alphaproteobacteria > Sphingomonadales > Sphingomonadaceae > Novosphingobium > Novosphingobium meiothermophilum. The sequence continues at coordinate 274,116 of NZ_QGHL01000004.1, forward strand.
AGGTCGCCATGTGCGTGCCGTGGCCGCTGTAGCCCATCGAATAGAACAACCCGTCGCGCTCTCCCGCGCGCGGCAGCCGGTCGCCCGTCATGTCAACCATGCCGCCCCAGCAGTAATCGATTCGCACATCGGCAAGTTCGGGGAAGAAGTGCGTCATCGAACGGCGCAGGATCGCCCCGCTCTTCGCATCGGCGGCCGGATCGCTGCGGCTCGAAAACCGTGCGCGGCCGCCAAACAGGATGCGGTTGTCGGGCGTGGTCCGGAAATAGCTGACGAAATTGCGCGTATCCACCGTATTCCGGCGGCGCGGGGTCAGCCGGTCGAGCAGTTCGGTCGGCAAGGGTTCGGTGGCGATCAGATAGGCCCCAACCGGCACAAGGCGCCGACGAAACCAGCCCAGCGGCCCCACCCGCGATGTGCCGGTGGCAAGCAGCACCTGCTTGGCGGTCAGGCTGCCGTGCAGGGTGGTCAGCTCGTATGCCGAACCCGCAATGCGGCGCATCGCGATCAGCGGATTGCGTTCGAAGATCGTGCCGCCGCGCCGGACAACGGCCTCGGCCAGGCCTTGCCCGTATTCGCCCATGTGCATGCTGGCGCTCTTGCCATAAAGCATCCCGCCGTAAAAAATGTCCGAGCCGACCTCCGATGGCAGATCGGCAGGCATGACGATGCTCGTTTCGGGATCGACATTGCGGGCCAGCAGTTCCTGCGAACGCTTGATCTTCTCGAAGTGTTCGGGCTTGGCCGCCAGCTTCAGCTTGCCCACGCGCCCGAAATGGCAGTCGATTCCTTCCTCGGCCACGATCTGTTCGACCAGATCCACGCCCGCATCGAAGGCGCGGTAGAACATGTTCGCGCGTTCCAGCCCGAACTTGGCAACCATGCCGCCATAGTCCTGCGCAAAGCCGTTGTTGCACATGCCGCCATTGCGGCCCGATGCGGCGCCCGCCACCCGGTCGGCTTCCAGGACGACGACCTTGGCCCCCTTCTTCGCCAGCGTCAGCGCTGCCGAAAGCCCGGTAAAGCCCGCCCCCACCACGGCCACATCGGCCCTGCCCTCCGGGCCGCCGGGTGCGGCCGATGCAAAGGGCTTTGCCGAATCGAGCCAGTATGATGTCATCTTCATTTTGGCTTCTCCGCCCTTGCGGACCTCATGAAACAAGGTGTTCTCACCAGCCCCGCATCCGTTGCCACTGGCCCGTGATCGCGCGGCCCGTGCCATCCACCACGTGATAGCTGTCATGCTGCGCGCAGGTGGCGCAGGCGTGATTTGGCAGAACCCGCACTCGCGATCCGATCGGCAGATCAGGCAGGCTGGCGCCGCTGCCGGGCCGCACCTTGATGATCCCGTGCTCCTGGCTGGCATCTTCCACGATCACGTCGGCAAAGGGATTGCCGTCGATGTCGCAGACAAGGCCATAGCCCTGATCCACCGGATGGCGCTGCGTGCCCCGGTCGCGCGAAAGGGCCATCCAGCCCCCATCGGTCAGGATCCAGCCCTTTTCCGGGCGATGGCCGATCACCGTCAGCAGAACCGATGCGGCAATGTCGTCCAGCGTGCACACGCCGATCCCGTGCATGACCAGGTCGAAGAAGCTGAACACGCCCGCGCGCACCTCGGTCACACCGCTCAGGTTCTGCGCGAAATGGGCAGTCGGCGTCGATCCCACGCTGACCACTGGCGCGGCATGGCCGGCTGCCCGCAAACGCTCGGCCGCAGCTACAGCCGCCGCGCGTTCGCCTTCGGCCGCTTCAGGCAGCCCCTCGCCGCCGCGCGCATTGTAGGATTCCCCGGCATGGGTCAGAACCCCTGCCAGTTCCAGCCCGCCGCCGTGCAGCACCTCGGCAATGGCAAGAAGGGCAGGATCATCGGGCAGAACGCCGCCACGGTGCCCGTCGCAGTCGATCTCGATCAGCACGGCGGGCATTGGCTCGCCATCGGCGGCGGCAGAGACGAGCGCATGCGCCTGCTCGATCGTGTCGATCAGCACCGAAAGCCGCACGCCCCGCACCACCAGCCTGCGCGCCCGCGCAATCCGGTCAAGGCTCAGTCCCACGGCATAGGTAATGTCGGCAAAGCCCGCGTCGGCGAAATATTCGGCCTCGGCAAGGGTGGAGACGGTGATCGGACCCACGCCTTCCGGAAACAGCCTGCGCGCCACGTCAATCGACTTGCTGGTCTTCACATGCGGCCGGAATCCCGTGCCGAGCTGCGCCAGATGCGCGCGCAGCCGGGCAATGTTCCGGTCAACCTTGCTCACATCAAGGATCAGCGCCGGGGTCGGCACCGTCTCAAGCGAGGCGGCAATGGCGGCATTGGCATCTCGAACGGCTGTATCGGTCATCACGAACCTTCTCTGGTTGCTGGCTCAGCCAAGCGACTGGTTGGACAAGGCAACAAGCATTGCACCCGGCTCTGCCTGCGGCGGCGCACCCAGTGCCATGATGGGCGCCCGGTCAACCCTGGGCAGGCCGATCTCCTCCAGCCACGGCGCAAGTCCGCTGGTCTCTGTCACATCGATCCTCACGAAATCGCCTTCATGGGCCGAAGCAAGCGTGGCGATGATCGCCCTGGCATCACCGGCGGTCGCTGCCACAACCGGCCCGATCACCACGCCGCGCCCCCAGCGCCTGACGCAGCCATAGCCGGTGATCGCGCCATCTTGTTCAACCACAACCGTATCGGCAATCCCCAGCAGCGCATCCAGCAGTTCGCGCCGGTCCATTCCAGCAGCGCGGGCATCCACCGCATCGATTGCGGCGCGGTCCTCCGGCAAGGCTGCACGGACCGGCACCGATCTGTCGATCGCCGGCACCTTGGCCAGGACAGCCTGATGCTGCGTGATGAAGCCGCAGCGCATAAAGCCAAGCCGGGTATAGAGCGGCTCGCCGTCCTGCGTCGAAATAAGGGTGATGCGCCGACCTGCCGCATCGGCCAGCAGGGCTTCCATCAGCCTTGCGCCAATGCCCTGCCGGCGCGCGTCGGGAGAGACGATAATCATCCCGACCGTGGCAAAATCCTTGCCGTAAGGCCACCACAGCGCGGTCCCCAGCAGCTTGCCCTGCGCCTCGACCGCATAGCCGCGCCCCAGATCAAGCGCGAACTTCCAGTCCTCAAGCCGGTAGGGCCAGTTGAGCGCCTGCGACAGGCCCAGCGCCTGTTCAAGGTGGTCCGGCCGCAGCGCGATCACGTCCCGCTTGTCGCTTCCCGCCATGGCCCCCGACATATCCAGCTACTCCTGCAAGCGCGCGCCAACCGATATGCGGCAAGGGCGCAGCACCTGATTATAAAGCGGATTCAGGATGGCAAATTGTTCCGAAAGGCCAAAGCGCGCGAACCGGTCGTGCGAAAGATGCTGCCACCCGCGACATATTGTGCCGCCACCCCCACGCTCCGGTGGTCAGCTCAGCGGACGCTGCGTCGCAAAGACCTTTTTCACGTATTCCTCGCTCAGCCATGCGCAGCCATCGCCGCGCACGAACAGGCAGACATCCCCTTTCCCGAACGAGACACTGCCGTTCCCGTCGCTGAATGTGACCGCCCCTTCCATCAGCAGCATGAGTTCCACTTGCCGGTAAGGAATCTGGCGGCGGTGATAGGGCGTGGAATCCCATGTGCCGGCGCAGAACTCGGCATTGGCCGAAACATAGTCGGAAAAGCCCCGGCAGGTCGGCACTTCGCCCAGAAGGTTCTCGCTCGCTGGCGGGGTTGAAGGATTGAGCGGTGCGCTCTTGTCGATCATTACCGGCACCGTGACATTGCCGGCCCGGTCTGTTGGCGCGGAATAGACCAGCGCCAGCAGGTCGTCCGATGCCGTCCAGCCAAAACTGCAACCGTATGGCAGCGCGCAGCAGTCGTCAGGCCCCAGCACCAGGGCCGCCGTCCCCTCGGCCGCAATCTCCAGCCCGCCTTTCAGCACAAGCACGAACTCGTCGCTCGGCAGAAAGGCAACCTGCCCCGTCCCACGCAGCGCAAAGGCGCACACCACTGCCTTGTCGTCGGCAAAGGCCGGTGCGGCACGGCCGTCCAGCCAGGCTGCCGATGGTGCAGTCCCCTCGGCATAGGCGCGCAGGTCCATCACCGCACCCACCGCCGTTTGCCCAGCTTTCAAGGTCATCATGCGCTCTCTCTTTCCGATCCGAAAACCTGTCTGTCCTGCGCCTCCTTCGCGGCAATCAGGCTGCGCGCGATGGTCAGGTCCTGCAAGGCGATGCCCGAACTGTCGAACACGGTGATCTGTTCGGGCGACGTCCGCCCCGCGGCCCTGCCCAGCAGCACATCGCCCAGTGCCGTGATCCGGGCGCGATCGCCGGTAAAGTGCTGCAAGTCGCCCATGACCGCGGCCTGTGCCGGGTGATCGCAGAACAGAGCCGCCCGTTCGAAGAGCGCGGGCGGCAATTCCTGCTTGCCTGCCGCGTCCGATCCCATGCTGGCCACATGCGTGCCGGGCCGCACCCAGTCAGCCTCGAACAAGGGCGCGCGCGCGGGCGTCGCGGTCACGATGATGTCTGCCCGCGCACATGCCTCTTTCGCGCCCGCCAGTGCAGCGTTCAGCCCTTCGGCTGAGAGCGCGTCTGCGAAATCGCGGCCCTTCGCCTCATCGCGCGCCACGACCAGCACTTCGGTGATGGGCCGGATGCGCGCAATGGCAAGGCATTCGAACAGCGCCTGATTGCCCGCACCGAAGATTGCCAGAACCGAAGCATCGGGCCGCGCCAGCACATCAGCCGCAACCGCATCGGCCGCTGCCGTGCGATAGGCGTTGACCTTGCCTGCCTCGATCACCCATTCGATCCGGCCGATGCGCTGGTCGAACAGCAGGATCACCGAATTGTGCCGGGGCAGGCCGATTGCCGGATTGCCAGGCCAGAACGATCCCACCTTCAGCCCCGCAAAGGCGGCGGTCGCTGCCGATTTGATCGAGAAGCGGTTTGCCGCATCGGAGCCATGCGCCAGCACGGCGGGAAACAGCACCGCGCCCTCAACCACCGCGCACAGCGCCTCGCGCGCTGCGGCAAAGGCCATCGCGTGCGTTACCAGCGCGGCGGATTCATCCTCGGAAATGAACTTCAAGACATGCTCCTGTTCCAGCGGATCACTCAGCCTGCAAGCTCGGCCTGCGACCGGTGACACAGCACTGCGTTTCCTGAGTCGAGCTGGCGCAACGGCGGCGAGGCCGTGTCGCAGCGGCCTGCGATTGCCACCGGGCAGCGCGGCAGGAACCGGCAAAGCCCCCCGCCATCGTCCGGCGCGGCCAGACGCGGCGGGTCCTTCCGGCCCACATCCGAAAGCCAGTCGGTGCGCAGTTCCGGCACAGAGGAAATCAGCAGATCGGTGTAGGGATGAAAGGGCGGTGCCGCATAGGCGCGGGCCGGGCCGCTTTCCACGCAGGTGCCCTTGTAAAGCACCACAATCTCGTCACACAGCGCCTGAACCGTGGCGATGTCGTGGCTGATGAACAGATAGGCCACGCCCAGATCGCGCCGCAGTTCGGCCAGAAGTTCCAGAATGGCCTCGCGCACCACGGTATCCAGCGCCGATGTCACCTCGTCGCACAGGATCAGGTCGGGCTTTGCGGCAAGCGCGCGGGCAAGGTTGATGCGCTGCTTCTGCCCGCCCGAAAGCTCGTCGCAGCGGCGCGTTGCCACGGCTGCGGGCAGCCTGATGAGGTCCAGCAGCTCTGCCACGCGCGCACGCGCCGCATGGCCGCTGATCCCCTCGTAGAAGCGCAGCACCCGGCCCAGTATCTCGCCAACGCTATGCGCCGGGTTCAGCGCGATGTCGGCATTCTGGAACACGATCTGGACGCGCCGCAGTTCCTCGCGCGAACGATCCTTCAGCGAACGTGCCAGCGGCTGCCCGTCAAGCAGGACCGTGCCTGCGGTTGGCGCCAAAAGGCCCGCCACCACGCGCGCCACGGTCGATTTGCCTGAACCGGATTCGCCGATCACGCCAACCGCCGCGCCCCGGCCGATGTGCAGGCTCACATCGCTGAGCACCGGATGCGCGGCCCGGCCCTCGCGATCAACCGGACCATAGCCTGCGCAAATCCCCTCGATGCTCAGCAGCGGGCTGCCCGTGGCGGGCGCAGGGACCGCTGCCTTCACCACGGGGCGCGCTGCTGCCAGCAGGGTGCGCGTGTAATCGTCTGCCGGGGTTTCCAGCACGGCGCGCACGGCGTCCTGCTCGCGCACCCTGCCACGGTTCAGCACAAGGATCCGGTCCGCCATCTGTGCCACAACGGCCAGATCGTGCGAGACATAGACGCCCGTCGCCCCCTGATCGCGCACGACCTTGCGGAAGGCTTGCAGCACTTCCACCTGCGTCGTCACGTCAAGCGCGGTGGTCGGCTCGTCGAAGATCACCAGATCAGGCCGCGTTATCAGCGCCATTGCCGCCATCAGGCGCTGCAATTGCCCGCCCGAAAGTTCGTGCGGATAACGGCTGCCGATGCCGGCCGGATCGGGCAGAGAGAGCGCCTCGAACAGTTCCACCGCGTGCCGCCGCGCCTCGGCGTCGCTTGCCGTGCCGTGAATCAGCGCCGGTTCGATAACCTGTTCCATCACCCTGCGCGACGGATTGAAGGCGGCAGCGGCGCTTTGCGCCACATAGGTGATCCGGTTGCCGCGCTGGGCGGCAAGGCTCGCGGACTCCGTGCCATCCAGCGTTGCATCGCCCACGCGGATGCGGCCTTCGATCCGTGCTCCGCCGCGCGCATATCCCATGAGCGAAAGCGCAATCGTCGTCTTGCCCGATCCGGATTCCCCGATCAGGGCCAGCACCTCGCCGCGCGGGATCGCAAACGATACGTCATCGACAATGCGCAGCGCCGATCCATCGGGCGCGCGCACCGTCACGCACAGGTTGCAGACTTCGACATGTGCCGCACCTGTTTGTGAAGGGGCGATTTGCGCCTGCGCCGTCATTCGGCCTTCCCCTGCGTTGCGGCATCGATCAGGAGATTCACCCCCACCGTCAGGCTGGCAATGGCCACCGCCGGCGCAATGATCGCCAGCGCCCCTTCGGCAAGCCCGGAGGTGTTCTCGCGCACCAGTGATCCCAGATCGGCATCGGGCGGCTGAAGCCCCAGTCCAAGGAAGCTAAGCCCAGAAAGCAGCAGCACGATGAACACGAAGCGCAGCCCGATATCGGCAAACAGCGGCCGCATCATGTTCGGCAGGACTTCCACCAGCGCCAGATAGAGCCGCCCCTCGCCCCGCGCACGCGCCACCTCCACATAGTCCAGCCGCGCCAGCCCCACCGCAAGCGAACGGGCAATGCGGAAATTGCCCGGCACATAGGTCAGGGCAAGGATCAGCGTCAGCAGCACGATCGATGATCCGAAGGCCGCCACAAGGACCAGCGCGAAGATCTTGCTGGGGATCGAGATGAGCGTATCCATCGACCGCGAGAGGATTTCGTCCAGCCAGCGCGGGCCGACCGCCGCACACAGCGCAAGCCCCGTGCCGATGCTGGCCGCGATCGCCACCGCAATCGCGGAAAGTCCCACGGTGAAGCGCGCCCCGGAAAGCAGGCGGCTGAGAACATCGCGTCCCAGAAAATCGCTGCCCAGAAGGAACCTGCCGCTCGATCCGGCAAAGACCTCTTCGTTGACGAAGGAGCCGGGCGGATAGGGCGCGACGAACGGCCCGGCAATGGCCACCACGATCCAGAACACGACAAGCCCCAGACCCAGCTTGCCCGAAAGCGGAAGCCGCCGCGCGGCACGTATGAGGCTGTCCATGGTCATCCCTGTCGCAGGCGCGGATTGGCAAGGATCGCCACCGTATCGGCAATCAGGACCAGCAGCAGATAGGTGGCGCAGAAGATCATGGCGCAGGCCTGAAGCAGCGGCATGTCGCGCGATGTCACGGCATTGACCATCAGGCTGGCAAGGCCCGGATAACTGAAGATCGTCTCCACGATGATCGCGCCTCCGAACAGATAGGAAAGGCTCAGCGCCATGGCATTCACGATCGGGCCAACGGCATTGGGCAGCACGTGGCGGAAGATCAGGCGCCGCTGCGAAACGCCCTTGAGCCGGGCCATCTCGACATAGGGCCGATCCAGTTCGGCGATGATCGCGGCGCGGATCATCCGGCCAAGCTGGGCAATCACCCCCACGCCCAGCACCATCACCGGCATGGCATAGGCCCGCAGGAACTCTCCGGGTGTCGGGTCCTGCGGCACGATGGTGATCGAAGGCAGCCACAGCAGCTTCACCGAGAAGACCAGCACCGCGATTGTCGCAACCAGAAACTCCGGCAGGGCCACCATCGCCAGCGTCAGGATGTTGAGCGCGCGGTCGGTCGTCCGCCCCCGCGTCACGGCTGATGTGATGCCCACAAGGAACGCGAAAGGCACCGAAAACAGCGTGGTCAGCGCGGCCAGCGTCAGCGTGTTGGGCAATCGCTCGGAGATGATCTCGGCCACGGGCTTGTTTGCCACCAGCGACATGCCGGGATCGCCGCCAATGATCGCGCGCAACCATTCAAGGTATCGCACCACCGCCGGGCGATCGAGCCCCATCTCATGGCGCAGCGCCGCGATCTGTTCGGACGTTGCGCCCTGGCCCAGCAGTTCCTGCGCGGCATCGCCCGGCAGAAGCCCGCTGATCGTGAAGATCACGGCTGAAACCAGCAACAGCGTGAACAGCGCCAGCACCACGCGCTGCGCCACGAGCCGGGCCGGACCGCGCCAGCGCGCAGCAGGAGCCGTCCCGCTCATGCGTCAAGCCACACGTGTTCGCCGAAGCTGTAGCCCATGAGGCCACCCATCGGTATCGGCTGAAGGCCGCGCACGCGGCGGTCATACCCGTCGAGCAGGCTGATGAAGACGGGAATGCCCACCCCGCCGGTCTGGTGGATCATGAGCTGCATCTCGCCATAGATGGCCTTGCGCACGGCCGGATCGCGGGCTTGCCGCGCCTCGATCAGCATCCGGTCGAACCGTTCGTTCTTCCAGCCCGCCTCGTTCTCTGTCGCCTTCGACTGGAAGAACAGGCTGAACATGAGATCGGCAGTGGGCCGCTGGTTGATGTTCCCGAAGGTCAGCGGATGCTTCATCCAGTGGGTTGACCAGTAGCCATCGCTTGGCACCCGGTTGATCGCAAGATTCAGCCCGATCCGCGCGGCATGTTCCTGAAGGATGGACCCCATATCAACCGACTGCGTGGCCGCTGGCGAGACATAGACCGGCAGGCGCGTGCCCAGCAGCCCGGACCGCTTCAGCAGGAACCTCGCCCTATCCGGATCGAAGGCACGCTGCGGGATGGCGGGGTTGAAATGGGGATCAAGCGGCGAAATCGGCTGATCGTTCGCAATCGTCGCAAATCCCCGGAACAGGGCCCGCTTGATAAGGTCGCGGTCCAGCAGATACTTCATCGCCAGTGCAAAGTCGGGATGCCCGGTCACGGGATTGTCCTGGCGCATGACCAGATCGGTATAGACGCCGGACTTGGTCTCCATGACCAGATGTGATCCTGATGCCCTGACGCGCTTGACCGAACCGGGGCTGACGGCAATGACCATCTGCACATCGCCCGAAAGCAGGGCGTTGACCCGCGAGAGTTCATCGGGGATGGCAATCAGCTCGATCTCGTCGAGATAGGGCTTGCCGGACTTCCAGTAATTGGGGTTGCGCCGCACGATGGTGCGGATGCCCGGCGCAAAGGCTTTGAGAACGAATGGGCCGGTGCCGTTCGCCTCGCGGAAATCGCGCCGCCCGTTTTCCACGATGACGAACTGCGGCTGGGCAAGGATCACGGGAATGTCTGGATTGGGGCCGACGAGCCGCAGCTCCACCTCAAGCGGGCCGATGCGCCGCGCGCTCACGAACTGTTCGGCAACCGCCTTCACCTTCGATCCCACCGCAGGATCGCGGTGGCGCAGCAGCGAATAGACCACGTCGTCGGCCGTCAGTGCCTTGCCATTATGGAAATGCACGCCGCGGCGCAGGCGGATGGTCCATCTGATATTGTCGTCCGTCTCGATGGATTCGGCCAGCCCTGCCTTGACCAGCAGCCCCTGGTCATACTGCATCAGCCCGCTGTAAAGCAGGAACATGCGCATGTAGTCGCTCGAATTGCCCGCGCGCGCAGGGTCAAGCGTATCGGCCGTAGAGGCCACGATACCGGCAACGCGGACACGCCCGCCCATGCGCGGCTTTCCGGCAAGCCTCGTCGCCGGAGCGAGTGCCGCTCCGGCTGCAAGGCCGCCCAGAAGGCCGCGTCGCGAAAGCATCAGAGGCCCACCACCGCAGGCAGCGCACCGATGTGCGGGATCTCCACATCGCGGTAGTTCGCGTTCGAAGGCTCATGCCCGCGCCCGACAAACACCCGGCAGCCAAAGCCGAGGTCGGTCGCGGTGTTCTGATCATAGCGGAAGCTGGACGAAACGTGCATCCCCACTTCCGGCCCCATGCCAAGCTGATCGAACATGTATTCGAACGCCTGCATCCGCGGCTTGTAGGCCTGCGCGCTCTCGGCGGTATAGACCTTGTAGAAAGTCGCGCCGAGCTTTTCGACGTTCGACATGATCTGGCTGTTCATCGCGTTGGAAAGGATCACCAGCGGGATCTTGTCACAGATTTTCGAAAGGCCGCCCGGCACGTCATCGTGCGGGCCCCACGTCGGCACGGCTTCATAAACCGCGTCAGCCTCTTCCCGGCGGAAGGGAACGCCCCACTTCTTCGAGCAGCGCTCAAGCGAATTGGCGATGACTTCACGGTAGGGCTTCCACGGGCCAAGCACCTCGTCCAGCCGGTAGGCCGCCCAGTCCTTGCAGAAAGCAGGCAGCGCTTCGGCGGGCAGGCGATCAGCATAGAACTGCGTGGCCATCTCCGTCATGCGGAAGCGGGTCAGCGTGCCGTAGCAATCGAAGCTGATGAACTTGGGGGTGAAAACGGCGGTGCTCATGGCTGCAACTCGGTCCCTGTTCCTGATGCTTGCGGCATGGCCGGAAGGCTGGTTTCGATGCTCACAGATCACCACCATTGCAGCGGAACTTGCACCCGTTCGGCTTGCCCCGACAAGGCGCGTCACGCTTTTTTGGGCGGATCAACGGCATGGCATGCCGCACCTCAATAACCCCGTGTGCGATCGACCTCCCCCACGAGCGGCGCCCCTTCCAGCAGGCGGATGACATTGTCGGCCAGCACTTCCCCAGCGGTCGCGTGGCGCGTTTCGGCGGCAACGTGGGGCGTCAGGAAAATCGCGGGATGGCTGTAGAATGGATGGCCTGCGGGCAGCGGCTCCGGGTCGGTCACGTCCAGCATGGCCGCGCGCAGGCGCCCGCTGTCGAGCGCTGCGATCAGGTCATCGGCCACCAGGTGCCCGCCGCGCCCGGCATTGATGACCGCGCTGCCCCGCGGCATCTTCCCGAAGGTCTCGCGGCACAGAATGCCGCGTGTCTCTTGGGTCAGCGGCAGCAGGCAGACAAAGGTGTTCGCCCCGGCCAGAAACGCCTCTAAGCCTTCCGCTCCGGCATGGCAGGCAACCCCCGGAATCTCGTGGGCGCTGCGGCTCCAGCCGGAAAGCGTGAAGCCCAGCGGCCTCAGCATCTCGATGGCCGCCTTGCCCAGTTCGCCCAGCCCCATGATGCCCACCCGCGTTTCCGCCGCCAGCCGGGTATGACGATAGGTCCAGCGCCCCGCGCGCTGTTCGTTGATGAAGAACGGCAGATCGCGGTGCATGGCAAGGCAGGCCATGGCGACATATTCGGCCATCCCGGTAATGATGCCCTGCTCCACCATGCGCACCACGCGCACTTGCGGGGGCAGATCGGCAATCGGCAACTGGTCGATCCCCGCACCCACGCTGAACAGCACTTCAAGATTGGGGAACTGCGCAACAAAGTCGGCAGGTGCGTTCCATGCAGCCAGAAAGCGCACCTCGGCCGGATCGACTGCATCGTGCCCCCAGCGCCGGAAGGGCAGGTGCGGAACGCGCTCTGCCATGATCTGCGCCCAGACCCGGCCCCGTTCCTCAAGCCCGTGATACAGCATTATCATTTCGACCGCTTCCCTTGTTGCCACCACATGACCGGGCCGGAAATGCCCAGCCCCACCAGCACCAGTGCCTCGATCAGCAGGACCAGCCTGCCGGTGATCCCGAAGGCATCGCCCGCATGATAGGGCAGAACTTTCATCCACAGCGCCGGATTGTCCTGCGCCCTGATCGTGCGCACGATCCGGCCCTGGGCAAGATCGACCTTCACGATATGCACAGCCAGCGCATTGCGTTCGGGTGCCAGCAGGTTCGCGTCCATCATGCCACCGGGCGAAAAGCGCAGATCGCGCACCCTGGCCTTCGGAAAGGCTGCCTTTGCCAGTGCCATCGCGCGCCGCACTTCGGCCTCGGCGGGCGAATGGCGCCCTGCCCGTGCCGGCAGCGCCTTGCCGGGCGCGATGGCTGCGGCAAGATCGGCCCCCGCCATCAGCAACCCCGTCGCCGCACTGACGGTGATGAGCACGGCCGCCACCACTCCGATGCTGCGATGCCAGTGCCGCAACCGGATGCGCGAGGGCAGACGCGGATTGATCGCAAGCGCCTTCGCCCAGTGTCCGTTCCGTGGCCACCAGTATGCAAGGCCCGTGGCGGCCATGGCCAGCAGCACAAGGCCCGTCATCGCCACGATCATCAGGCCGGTTGTCCCGGCCATCAGCCGGTAATGCAGTTGCAGGGCCGCTTCGGCAGGAAAGGCGGCCAGTCCGCCCTCGCGCCGGATCCGGCCGGAAACCGGATCAATCGCGGCAAGACTGCGCGCACCGGCCGCATCGGCAAGCTGGACCCGTGCCAGATCGCCCTGTGCTGCGGGCATCCACAACCGCTCCACCCACTTGCCGCTGGCCGATGCCGCCACGACCAGCCTCTCGGCGGGCAGAACCGGCCCTGCGGCTGGCGGCCCCGCGATCAGCCGGTCAAGCGGCGCCCTGAACAGCAGCACCGCGCCGGTAAGGGCTTGCAGGATCAGCAGCGGCGCAAACAGCAAGGCAATGCGCCGGTGCCATGCCAGAAAAGTGCTGCGGCGCATGTCGTCCTCTCGTTCCAACCGGCAGGGCCATCGCGTCAAGCGCGGCAGCCCTGCCGGCCCTTGTCAGAACGAGAAGCTTGCGCGCACGTTGAAGGCGCGCGGGGCGCCGGGTGCAACCCACAGCCGCGCATAGGACGCGGTGTAGAACTGCTTGTCGAACAGGTTGGTCACATCAGCGGTGATCTTCACGTTGTCGGTCGGCTCGAAGCTCGCCAGCAGACGCGCAATGACATAGCCGGGCAGTTCGAATGTCGAACCGGTTTCACCCAGCCGCTTGCCCACATAGTTGATGCCGCCGCCAAACGTGGCGCGATGCCCGCCGATCATGAAACCCTTGGTCGCGATGAGATTCGCCGCATGTTCGGGAATGTTGATGAGACGGTCGCCGGGGTTGATCGTCAGGCCGAAGTCCTTGTCGCCGGCTGCGGTCGTCCACTTGGCATCAAGATAGGCATATGTAGCGATGATAGTGATATCGCCGGGCAGGTTGGCGTTGAAGTCCATCTCGATCCCGCGCGAACGGGCCTTGCCGCCAGCAATCGAGAACCCGGCATTGGCCGGATTGGGATCGGCGGTGAGGATGTTGTTCTTCGTCATGGTGAAGGCCGCGATCGAGCCGCTCAGCGCACCGCCCGGTTCGCCAAGGCGCACGCCCACTTCATAGGACTTGCTCAGCTCGGCCGGGAAGGGATTGCTGGCCGCATCGACGCCGCTGTTCGGACGGAAGCCCTCGCCATATCCGGCAAAGACCGAGATATCGTCGCTCACTTCGTAAAGCACGCCGCCGGTGGGGTTGAACTGGGTCTGGTGCACAGCCGGGGCGAACCGGTTGGTATTCCGGTTCAGCACGGTCTGGCGGTAATTGTCATAGCGGCCGCCAAGGCGCAGCTTCAGGCGGTCGGTCAAATCCATCTGATCCTGGAAGTAGATACCCCACGCCTTCTGCGTTTCATAGGTATTGGTCAGCGGCGTGGCGCCCAGCGCCAGCGTCTGCCCATAGACCGGATTGAAGATGTTGACGGCATAGTTCGCCGCGGTGATCGGCGTTCCGGCGGTATAGTTCACGGGGCGGCCGCGAAGCTGTAGCAGGTCGATGCGGAAACGGTCCCAGTCCGCGCCCAGCAGCACATGGTGTGCGATGCCGCCAGTATAGAACTTGCCTGAGATTTCCCCGCGCACCACAAGGTTGTCGGTGCTGTAATCGCGCGAACGGCGCTGACGCGAAAGGAAGGTGCCGGTCGAGGTCAGCGTCTGGCGGCGGTTCGTGCCGATCGGATCAAGCTCAGGCTCGCTCGAAAAGCCCTTGAACTCGGTCTCGCGATAGCCGAACCCGGCCAGGAAATACCAGTTTCCGCCAAGCTTCTGCTGGAACTGCACCTGATGGCCCAGCACGTTCACGCGCATCGGGCCATCGCCCGGCTCACCAAAGAAGGTGGAATTGGGCACCACGCCAAGCTGCCCGTTCACCGCAATCGTGCCGCGATCAAATGGGATGCGGTTCTGCATGAACTCCATCTCGTAGGAGATGCTGGTGTCCTTGCTGGGTGCAAACAGGATCGACGGGTTGGCCGCATAAAGCGTCTGGTGAACCGTATCGCGGAAGCTGTCGCCATCCTGTGCTGCGCCGTTCAGGCGGATCGCCACGGTATCGCCGATCGAAAGGTTGTAATCGGCCTCGATGCGGAACGTGTTCCAGCTTCCGCCCTGAACCGCGAAGGTGCCGAAGTCATCGCCGATCTTGGCCTTCTTGGTGATGATGCTCACCGTGCCGCCCGGCTCGCCGCGGCCGAAGACCGCGCCATTGGGGCCTTTGAGGATCTCGATCTTCTCGATGCCCGAAGCATCGCGCGGGCCGCCGTAACCGCGTCCACCGTTGAAGCCGTTCACCAGAACGCCGCCGGCAAAGTTCTCGTCACCGGCAAAGCCGCGAATGGCAAAGCCGTCGAACAGGCCGCCAAAGTTGTTCTGCCGCGAAACACCGCTGGAAAGGTCAAGCGCGGCATCGAAGCGCGTGATGTTGAGGTTTTGCAGCGTCTTGGCGTCGATCACCTGCACGCTTTGCGGCAGGGCGGAAAGGGGCACGTCACCGCGATATTGCTGGCGCTGGCCGATCACCACCATCTCTTCGGCGGGCTTGGCTTCCTCGTCTGCTGCCGCCGCGCTCTGCGCATGGGCGGCAAAGGGCATCGCTCCCGTCGCCACGCCGATTGCCAGCGCGGCCTTTATTGAGGACATCTTCATCATCGCAACTTCACCCCTCTTGTTGATGCGGTTGTTCGATCCCACCCAGCACGTGTAACATTGTTACACGTGCTGCAAGCGAAACCTGCGTTCGAGCCGTCCTGCGGTTTATTGTTATCGCTTCAGCTTATGCCCCCGCAGACGAATCTTGCGTCGAAAGGGTGTGGGCAGACGAACGATTATTGTGAAATTGGCATGACACCGGCATGTTTGTGCCGCCGTCCATGAACGCACCTTCATGCCTGCCCTGCCAGGCAGACCGCACCTGCCGACGTGGGTCCTCGCCGCCTTCCGCAAGGCTCTGGCACGCTGCACCTGATGCACCGAAAAGGGCCGGCCCGGCGCACCTGCCGGACCGGCCCTTGTTTCCTGACCTGCCGCTACGGCAGGCCCGGCAATGTCCCGCTCACAGATACTTGAGCCACCAGATGTCCTTGCGCCGCTGCTTCAGCCCCGCAAACCAGCGGGTGGGGAAGTAGAGCGGCGGAATCAGAACGAAGACCCAGATCCACACGGTCGAAAGGTTGTCCACGCCGAAAACGGTGCCCTTCACCGGCCCGTAAAGCATCAGGGCGGCGTGATAGATGCCCTTCAGCACATACAGATGCAGGATGTAGAAGAACATCGGCGCGCCGCCCAGATAGGCCAGATGCGGCAGGATTGCACCGTCCTGATACTTCTCGAACAGCGCCAGCAGCAGCACGCCCGTTCCCACCGTTGGCAGCAGGAACAGCAGCGAAGGCGGATACTTGGTCAGCGCCAGGAAACTCATCACCGTGCGCAGCGGCGTTTCGCCAATGAACCACGGCTTGTCCCCATAGACATTGGCATAACGGATGAGCACGAAGGCCGCGATCATGCCGGTGCCCAGCATGATGAGCCTGCGCAGCCGCTGCGCCGGATCGGTGCCCTTGGCAAACCACGGGCCGCAAGCATAGCCCAGCAGGATCACCCCGATCCATGGCAGGACGGGATAGGTGGTCTTGGCCGTAAGCCCCATGCCGAGATCAATCACCGACCGCTGATGCAGCACCGCCCAGAGCGCATAGCCGCTGTCTTGCGGCGTCAGAACGATTCCGTCCAGCAGGTTGTGCAGGCACACGATCGCCAGCCCCAGACCAAACTGCATTTTGCGCGGCAGATGGATCAGCGCCGAAAGCGCCACCATCGAAATGCCGATCGCCCAGATCACCTGCAACCAGAACCGTGCTGGCGGAAAGGCGAAGGTCTGCGTCGGCCAGGCAAGGCAGATCACCGTCAGTTCAAGGAAGATCAGGAACAGCCCTCGCTTGAGCAGGAACTCGCTTACCTCCTTCTTCGTGTGCGACTGGCCATAGAGCCAGGCCGAAAGCCCCGTCAGCGCGACGAATGTGGGCGCGCAGAAGGTAGAAAGCAGGCGCGTGAAGAACAGCCCCGGATCGGTCGTGTTGGCGTCCACCGGATCGCTCACCTGCAAGTGCAGGAAAAAGGTCTCGCGCACATGGTCAACCAGCATGAACAGCATCACCAGCCCGCGCAGCGCATCGATGGCCAGAAGCCGCGTTCGCACTGCCGCCGGATTGGCGGCGGCGGCCGCGGCAGGTGCGATGCCCTGCGGCGATGGTGCCAGGCTTGCCATTGCTCCCCTCCTTCTATCGATTCCGTTCAAGTCTCACAGCTTATGCCGATATGACAGCCTATCGTATCGAAGATTGCGCTCTGGCAATCCGATCTTGCCGCCGCCCGGCGGTGCAACCGCAGTTTCATGCCGCAGACGTATCCGGCTTGCAGCGCCCGCCCGGTCCATGGCAGGGCATTGCCATAGCCCTTGAAGGACGTGCATGATCCCTGTTCACACCGGCGTGATTGCCCAGACCATCCAGCTCGCGCTGGCACCCGTATTCGTGCTTGTCGCCATCGGCAACATCATGAACATCCTCACCACCCGCCTTGGCCGCATCGTCGACCGGTCCCGCACACTCCAAGGCCAACACGGCCAGACCACCGGCCGCGAACACGACATGGTGGTGATCGAGCTGCGCTATGTCGACAGGCGCATCCAGCTCATCGGACGCGCGCTGCTGCTGCTGGTCATTTCCGGGCTGGCCATCGGCGTGACAGTGGCTTCGCTGTTCGTGGGCGAGCTGACCGATCTGGAAACGGGCAACCTCACCGGGCTGACCTTCTCGCTCGCCATTGCCATGCTGATGATGGCGCTCGTCTATCTGCTGCTGGAAACGCGCATTGCCGCCAGCTCGCTGCGCCTGCCGCAGGAACTGCTCGAACTGGAACGGAAGATCTGACGGTTCAGGACAGCAGCTTGCCGCTTTTTTCCCGGATCACCCCTTCGATCATGCGGCGCGCAAAGCCGAGGCTGGCCGGAATATCCACCTCCACCACCAGTTCCGCCTCGCCCAGTTCCACCCCGCAATCAAGGGTATAACCCATGGCGGATACGCTCATAACCATGTGATCGTCGTCGGCAAAGGTCGTGGTAACGGTGGCCATGCCATCGGCCTTTTCGGCAGCCTGCGCCGCTTTCTCGCGCAAGCGGCGGCGTGCCTCATCCCGATCGAGCGAATGGGGGATGGCAATGCGCATCAGGGTGCCTTCGGTGCTTCGATCAAGGGCGCCGCTTCCGGCCCGTCGCCGTAACGGTATTCCAGAAAGCGCCCGCGCACGGCAAGGGCATCAAGATCGCCCGCTGCAAGCTGGCGGGTGATTGCATCGATCTCGGCACTGATCTTGCCAAGGCCGTCGGCCAGCTGCTGATCGGCATTGCGCCCGCCGCGCTCCTCACGCCGCAGATGGGCAGGGATCTTGCGCCAGCTTTCGACCATGCCGGGCAGATGTTCGCCCACCAGCTTGCGCACTTCGCCAACGGCGGGTTCGGACGGGTCAAGCCCTTCCAGTTGCACGCCCAGCCCGTCAAGCTGCACGCCGATCCGGTCAACCAGTTGCACCGCGGGCGCGGGCAAGGCCGGGCGCTGCGCCTCAAGCCACAGTTCGGTCCGGCCCACCATGGTGCGCACGTCACCGGTGTTGAGCGCGGCCAGATCGGGCACCTTCATCTTCGGATAAGTGCCGAAGAACCAGAGCGCCGCCACGATCGCCAGGCCCAGCACCATGACCCCGGTCAGGCCGATCCCGTCCAGCACCAGCCCCGCCACCATTGCGCCGGCCAGCAGCACCGCCACTGCCATGGCCATGCGCGCGGCCTTGCGGGCAAAGTGCTGGCGCTTCATCTCGGCCGAACGGCGGCCTATGCTGCGGCGGCCACCGGCGCGGTTGTTGGCCAGCGACTGGCGCGCCGAGGCGATGATCCGGTCGCTTTCATGTGCCGAGGAAGATGGCATCAGTGGCTCAGCCCTCAAGCGTCAGCAGCGACGCGGTTTCGGGACCTGACAGCTTGGCCTGCGCCGCGCCTTCGGCCCGCGCGATATAGCCTTTCGACTTCTCGACCTCGCCCGAAAGCGTGTCCACGGTCTGCTTCATCGCATCCAGCGCCTTCAGCTTGAAGGTATCGATCGTGTCCATCGTGTCGTAGATGTTCTGGAAGGCGCGCTGGAGCGTTTCCAGCGGGATCGTGCTCGATGCCGCCATCTCGTGAATCTTGCCGGTCTGCTCGCGCAGGAGCTTGCCGGTGGAATCGATCATGTTCGCCGTCGTGGTGTTGAGCGCGGTGATCTGCTGCAAGACCAGCCGCTGGTTGGTCATCGCCTGCGCCACGGTCACGGCGGTGCGCAGCGCGGCCACGGTGGTGGTGCTGGCCCGGTCCACGCCCTTGACCAGTTCGACATTGTTCTTCTTCACCAGATCGAGCGCGAGATAGCCCTGCACCGTCACCGCCATCTGCGTCAGCAGGTCCTGCGTGCGCTGGCGGGTGTAGAACAGCGCAGATTCACGGATCGCCTTGGCCTTGGCCGGATCGGTGGCATCCAGATCGGCGGCGGCCTCTTCAAGCCTTGCGTCGAGCGTGCGGGAAATGTGGATCATCTGCTCCAGATTGCCCATCGCTTCCCACAGCTTCTGCCGCTCCACATCGATCGCGGCATTGTCCATCAGCAGTTCGTCCTTGCCCGATGAAAGCCGGTCGAGGATCGCCTTGATGTGCCCCTGCGCCGAAGTGTAGCTGTCGAAATAGCGCTTCAGGCTGTTGCCGAAGGGGATGATCCCCAGAAACTTGCGCCCGGTGGAAAGCTTGCCCTGCTTGCCGGGGTCCAGATCCTCGATCGTGCGGCGCAGTTCGGCCAGATCGGCCCCCACGCCGTTGTCCTTGTCCATCGCGCGCACCGGCCGGTCCAGAAACCGGTTCGACATGCCTGCTGCCGCCGCAATTTCCTTGCGCCCCATGTTGGTAAGCTGATCGACCTTGCGGCCGAACTCCGGGCTTTGCGCATCAACCGCGATCAGATCGGCCACAAAGGCATCGACCTTGGCTTCCAGCTTGCTGCGGTTCTCCTGCGAGACCGGCACCAGCCCGGCAGCCTCGGCGGGCGCCACCACCGGCACCGGATCGGGCGGGGTCAGGGTGATCGGGCTCATCGTGGCGGTTTCGGAGGGTGTGGAAGCCATCGGTATCGAACTTTCAACGTGGGATCAGCCCAACTGGGTTCAGCGGGCAACATGGTGTCTTGCGCGCGCTGGCGCAACCTGTCTTATACTCGCAACACAGCGCAGCGCCTTCGTCCGTATCGACGGAGCGCCCGCCGCGCTCCACGAACGACACCATGGACCCGACAACCACACAGGACGGCGGCCTGCGCTGCGCCGTGTTTGGCGCCAGCGGGGGCCTTGGCGCGGCTTTCACCCGGTTGCTGGCCGCGCGCGATGACGTGGCGCAAGTCCACGCGCTTGCCCGGCGCGCGCTTGCCCCGGCAGACAAGGTGATCCCGCACTGCTTCGATCTGACCGATGAAGCCTCGATCGCGGCGGCCTGCGCAGGGCTGGGCGACCGGCTCGACATGGTGATCGTGGCCACCGGCCGCCTCACGCGGGCAAACGGTGAAGGGCCGGAAAAGTCGTGGCGCGGCCTTGGCGCGGATGCCATGGCCGAACTCTTCGCGATCAACGCCATCGGCCCCGCGCTTGTCGGCAAACATGCCCTGCCCCTGCTGCGCCGGGCAGAACGGCCGGTCTTCGCCGCCATCTCGGCGCGCGTCGGATCGATCTCCGACAACCGGCTGGGCGGGTGGCATTCCTACCGCGCGTCCAAGGCCGCGCTCAACATGCTGGTGCGCAATTTCGCGATAGAGATGGGGCGCCTCCACCCCGCCGCTGTGGTGGTTTCACTGCATCCCGGCACGGTTGACACCCCGCTGTCCCGTCCCTTCCAGCGCGGTGTCGCGCCCGAAAGGCTGTTCACGAGCGAGCATTCCGCCGCCTGTCTGCTGGATGTGATGAGCCGCCTTTCGCCTGCCGACAGCGGCAAATGCTTTGCATGGGACGGTGCCGAAATCCCCTTCTGAACCGCACCGGGCGCGGTCCGGCTCAGGCGCTTTCGCGGGCGACCAGCCGGAAGCCCACGTCGATCCACCGTTCGGCCAGCGGTTCCTGCGCGCAGTGGCGGCGGATTGCGGCAATCGCCTCGCGTGCGATGCGCGCCCCGTCCACCTCAACCGAAGTGATCGTGGGCCGCATCTCGCCCGCGATCGAGCTGTTGCCGAAACCGATCACGGCAATGTTGTCGGGCACGCGCAGCCCGGCGGCCAGCGCCTCCACGATCACGCCCTGCGCCAGATAGTCGGACCCGCAGACCACCACATCGGGCAGTTCGGGCAGGCGCCGGATCTCGGCAAAGATGCGCCGCGCGTGGCCGAAGCGCGAAGGCACCTCCACATCCGATTCGCTGATGGCGCCGCTTGCCGATCGCGCCCATTCCTCGACAAAGCCCGCACGCCTCATCTGCGCGCGCGCGCCCTCGGCCGTCACCAGATGCGGCCTGCGATACCCGCGCTGCATCACAAAGCGGGCAATGTCGCGCCCGGCCGCATGGTGCGAAAAGCCCACCGCAATGCCGATGGGATCATCGGGCAGCTCCCACACCTGAATGAACAGGGCTGGCGATCGCCGCACCATGGCTTCCACCTGCGCGGTCATCGGCCCGGTAAAGATGATGGCGTCCACCCTCCGGCTCAGGGCGGCGCGGATCAGGTCTTCCGTGCGCGCCTCCGAAACGCCGGTCAGCCCCATCATCACCGTGATGCCTGCGGCGGAAAGCTCTTCCACCATGGCCTGCATCGTATCGTTGAAGATCGAATCGGTAAGGTAGGGGATCAGCACCCCCACCATCCGCGAACGGCTCGATGCCAGCCCGCCCGCCAGCAGATTGGGGATATAGCCCGTGGCGGCAATCGCGGCGCGGATGCGTTCGGCGGTGGCCTTGGCCACCACGGCGGGATTGTTCACATACCGGCTCACCGTGGCGGTGGAAACGCCGGCGCGCGCGGCCACATCGTCAAGCGTCGGCGCTTTTCCGGCAAGTGTGTCGGGGCTGGGCGGCAGGGCCTTGGTCATCCGGCGGATGCTAGCCCTTCCGGGTGCGCCGTTGCAATCGGCTGCAAGGGGCCGGTTGCATCCCGCGCAAACCCGGCCTGCCCTCAGGCAAAGCGCAGCGGCACCGAAAGCGCGCCCACTTCGGGCCAGCGGCTGACGCTGACAGGGCCGGCAAGGTCGAACCCGGCCGTGGCGGCAAGGATTTCCTCCAGCGCCACGCGCAGTTGCATCCGGCCCAGATGCACGCCGGGGCAATTGTGCGGCCCGCGCCCGAAGGCGAGATGCTGGGCAATGTTGGGCCGGTCGAGGATGAACCGGTCCGGCTCCGGGAAGATCTCCTCGTCGCGGTTGGCCGAGGCATAGATCAGCGCAATCGCCTCTCCGGCAGGGATCGTGCGCCCGCGCATCTCCACATCGCACACCGCCGTGCGGGCAAAGCCGCGATAGGGCGTGTAGAGCCGCAGAAACTCCTCGACCGCCGCCGGGATCAGCGAAGGATCGGCCCGAAGCTGCTGCTGCAATGCCTGATCGCGCGAAAGGTGCACGCAGATGTTGCCGATCATCACCATCGGCGCCACCATGCCCACCACCAGCACCTGCCGCACGGTGCCCACCAGCAGGTCGTCGGGCAGGGGCTTGCCCTCGTGGCGCGCCTCCAGCAGTGCGCTGGTCGGATCGATGGCGGGATCCTGCGGCTCGGCATGGCGCTTGGCAATCAGCGCGCGGGCCATGTCGTAAAGCCTCAGCGAGGTTTCCTTCATCGTTTCGGGCTTGTTGGAATGCACCGCCAGAATGAAGGCGCGCCCGGCATCGTGCAGGGTATCCAGCCACTCTTCGGGCATCCGCATCCATTCGCCGAAGACATGGACCGGCAGATAGCTTGAAAACTCCACGCAGATGTCGCCCCCGCCGCGCGCCACCATCGGCGCCAGCAGCCGCTGCGCCAGTTCGCGGGTCTTGGGCGCGAACTGTTCCGACCGCTCCAGCGAGAGCAGCGGGTTGAGCGCGCGCCGGTAGGGCGTGTGTTCGGGCGGATCGAGGTGCAGCGGCGGACGGCGCCCGGTGAAGGCAACCTTGGGCACCACGTTCTGCACCGACGTGATGAACGTTGCCGAATCCGATGCCGCGCGCTTCACGTCCTCGTATCGGGTCAGCGCCCAGAACCCGCCAAGGCCATGGGTGTGCGCCACCGGGCATTCGCGGCGCAGCCGTGCATATTCGGCATGCGGGCTGTCGAAATCCTCTGGAACTTCGGGGTCGAAATCCTGAACGCGTTCGGTCATGAACGGTTGCATAAGCAGCGCCGCTGCGCCATGCAAGCGCTATCATCAGCAGGCGGGATGCGCCTGTCCGAAGGGGAGAGCATGTGACGGCGGCCAGCACGAGCATCGACATTCACGAAGATTCCCGGCTCGAAGCCAGCGTCGGGGGCAAGGTCATCCGGCGTCTGGTGATCCCTGCCGCGCTCTTCATCCTCGTCGGCGCGATAGACCGCACGAACGTCGGGTTCGCCGCCATCGACATGAACCGCGCGCTCGGCCTGTCCAGCACGCAATACGGCTTCGGCGCGGGCGTGCTCTTCGTGGGCTACATGATCGCCAAGTATCCCAGCGTGCTGTTCTACGAAGCGGTCGGCCTGCGCCGCTGGCTCGCCACGATCACCGCCGCCTGGGGGGTATGCTCATGCCTCATGGCGGCCATCAGCAACGAATGGCAGCTCTATGCCCTGCGCGTTGCCATCGGGTTTTCCGAAGGCGGACTGTCTTCCGGCCTCATGCTCTATCTCAGCATGTGGGCGCCCGAACGCTTCCGCGCCTCGATCCTTGCCATTCCGATCGTCTCGATCTCGGTGGCGCAGGTGATCGGCGCGCCGCTGTCGGGCCTCCTGCTCGATCTCGATCAGCCGCTGGGCATGGCAAGCTGGCGCTTCATGTTCCTGATCGAGGCCCTGCCCGCGCTGGCGCTGGCGCTCTTCGCATGGTTCTGGTTTCCTGATCGCCCGGCCGATGCCCGCTGGCTGACCGCGCAGGAGCAGGACTGGATCGGCCGTAACGTGGCAGGCGCAAGGCCGCGCTCCGGCCCTGCGGAAAGGAGCCATGACCCCGACCGCTGGGCCGTGCTGCGCAGCCCGCTCGGCTGGCTCTGCGCCGCCATCTGGTTCTGCATCCTTGCCTCGAACTACGGCATCATGTTCTGGTTGCCGCAGGTGGTGAAAAGCCTGTCGGGCCTCACGTCCGCCCAGACCGGGCTGGTCGTCGCACTGCCGTGGGCCGCCAGCGGGATCGGCCTCATCCTCAACGCCCGCCATTCCGACCGCACCGGTGAACGCTACCTGCACGTGGCCATTCCCGCGCTGCTGGGCGGCTGCGGCCTGCTGGCGGCCAACCTGTTCGGCGCCGGGCCTGCCGGGCTTGTCGCTCTCGTCATCGGCGGGGCCTGCACGGGCTGCACCGTGGCCGCCTTCTGGGCCATTCCCACCCGCCTGCTCAGCCCCGGCAGCATGGCCATGGGCATTGTCGTCATCAACATGACCGGCAGCCTGGCCGGGGCCAGCGTGCCCCCGCTGATGGGCTGGCTGCGCGAACAGACCGGCTCGTTCACGCCGCCCACGCTGCTGTTGTTCGGCATTGCCGTGCTCTGCGCCGCGCTGACGCTGATCGCGCGCCGCATCGCGGAAAAGCCCGGCCCGGCATGAACGATGCCGCCGCCCCGCCCGGCTACCGGCTCACCATCCTCACCCTTGCCGCCATTGCCGCAATGGGGTCGATGGCCATTCACATGCTGGTGCCCGCCCTGCCCCTGATCGGGGCGGATTTCGGCATTGGCGAGGCCCGCGCCCAGCAGACCGTCAGCGTCTATCTGGCCGGGCTTGCCGCCGGACAGCTTGTCGCCGGGCCGCTGGCAGACCGGCGGGGCCGCCGCCCGGTCATGCTCGCGGGCCTTGCCCTGTTCACGGCCGGAGCGCTCGCCGCCGCCCTGGCCCCTGCGCCCGGCTGGCTGCTCCTTGCCCGGCTGGTTCAGGCCGCTGGCGGTGCCTGCGGAGTCGTCACCGCACGGGTCATGGTCGGGGATGTCTTCGGCCCGCAGAAGGCGGCGGGCGCGCAGGCCTCGCTCATGACCATCGTGCTCGTCTCGCCCGCCATCGCGCCGGTCATCGGCGGCGCCCTTGCCGATCTGGCAGGCTGGCGCGCGGTATTCGGCGCGCTGGCTCTCGCCGGAGGGCTGACCTTCCTCGCGGCCCGGCGCCGTCTGCCGGAAACCGGCGCCCCCGTCCGCTCCGGCAGCCAGGCCCTGCGGCTTGGTGCATCCTACCTGCGCCTCGCGGGCAATCGCCGCTTCGTGCTGACCTCAGCCACCCTCGCCCTTGCCAGCAGCGCGCTCTACATGTTCCTCGGCGCCGCGCCGTTCCTGCTCGTCCACCGTTTCGGCCTGTCATCGGGCGAGGCTGGCGGCGGCCTGCTCGTGATCGCGGCGGCCAGCATCCTCGGCACGCGGCTCGTCGTCCCGGTCGAGCGCCGGACCAGCGCGATGGTCCTCGGCACCGCCAGTTCGGCCAGCGGGGCACTGATCGCGCTTGGCCTTGCGCTCTTCGGGATCGAAGGCGCCGCGCTCCTGATCGCGCCCGTCACGCTGCTCGGCCTTGGCGCGGGGCTGGCCGGGCCGGTGGCGTTCAATGCCGTGGCCTTTGCCGAAGAGGGGCTAGCGGCCACCGCCACCAGTCTTGCGGGCGCGCTCCAGATGCTGGCCAGCGCCCTTGCCATGACGCTGCTCGGCATGTTCGCGCCGCTCGATCCCTTGCGCGTCGCGCTCGCGCTCATGCTGGCAACGGGCGCCGCGTTCACCTGTGCCATTGCCGCAACACTCGCCCGGCCAAACCGCCCAAACGCCTGAAAAAGGGCTATGCAAGGGCTTACATCCGCGCTACGAAAACTGTTATCTGAAAGAGCATAATTCGGAGGGGTGCCTTATGACCGTTTCTTCCTCGCGCAGGACCATCCTGCTCGGTGCGCTGCTTGCCGGCGCTTCCACGCTCCCGGCCAGCCCGGTCCTCGCCCAGACGGCTGACAGCGGCGCCGAGAATGCCGAAAGCAGCGGCGGCCTCACCGCCATCATCGTCACTGCCGAACGACGCGAGCAGAACCTCCAGAACGTGCCGATCTCGGCCACGGTCTTCACCGGCGAACAGCTCGAACAGCGCGGCGTGCTCAACCTGAACGACATCCAGCAGGTTGCGCCCTCGATCGCCATCAACACCTTCAACCGCTCCACCTTCATCAACATCCGCGGCGTCGGCATCGCGCAGAGCGCTCCCACCTCGAACCCCGGCGTGGCCTACTACATCGACGGCCAGCTCATCCCGCACGAACAGTTCATCGGCCATTCCTTCTTCGATATCGGCACGATCGAGGTGCTGCGCGGCCCGCAGGGCACGCTCACCGGCCAGAACTCCACCGGCGGCGCGCTCTATGTCCGCTCGCCCGAACCGGAGTTCGGACGCACCTTCGGCTATGGCGAACTCACCGTCGCCAACTATGACCGCTATCGCGGCATCGCGGCCATCAACATCGGCGGCGAGAACGTGGCCCTGCGCGTCGCGGGCATCCACGACGAACGCGACAGCTTCACCCGCAACATTGCCGCCAATGCGCAGAGCCAGCCCGGCAACATGAACCTCGATGCCGTGCGCGCCAACCTGCGCCTGCGCGGGCTGGACGGGAAGCTCAACGTCAACGTGCGCGGCGAATACTTCAACCTCAAGTCCGACAACAACGCGGTGAAGAACCGCAACGATCTGGTCAGCAACGATCCCTTCGTCATCCAGGAAGACGGCCTCTCCTTCCAGAACCAGGAAGGCTACCGCCTGTCCGGCGAGGTCCGCTACGATGTGAGCGACAGCGTGCAGGCGCGCGGCCTGATCTCGTGGCAGGACGGCACGACCGACGACCAGACCGACGGCGACCGCACCGCCACCGCGCTGCCGGTCCCGGCCAATCTGCCCACCAGTGCGGCCAATACCCGCACCTTCCCCGGCCGCATGAGCAACGGCAAGACCCGCTTCAAGACCCTGATCGGCGAAGTCAACCTGCTCTCCACCGGCAAGGGGCCGCTCCAGTGGGTCGTCGGCGGCTTCATCATGGATGAAACCATCCCCGTCACCTTGCTGCGCGACAACCGCAACACGCGCGACGTGGTCCAGTCCAACAGCAGCATCATCACCGAGGCGAAGAACACCTCGCAGTCGCTGTTCGGGCAGGTGAACTACTTCGCCACCGATGCCATCGAACTGATCGTGGGCGCGCGCTATTCGTGGGACAAGCAGGTCTATACCCGCTTCGCCGTGCCGGGGGCCGGGTTCACCCTGCCCTTCACCAGCCAGGTCACATCGCAGCAGCTCACCGGCAAGCTTGGCGTGAACTACCACATCGACGACAACAACATGCTCTATCTCACCGCCTCCAAGGGCTACAAGGCAGGCGGCGTCAACCTCACCCCCAGCACGCCCGATTTCCTGCCGGAGCGCAACTTCGTCTATGAACTCGGCTTCAAGACCGAACTGCTCGACCGGCACCTGCGCGTGAACGGCGACGTGTTCTATTCCGATTACAAGGACATCCAGCTTTCCAGCCTCGTCGGCGGCCTGCCCGTCACGCAGAATGCGCTGGCCGGCAAATCGTGGGGCGGCGAACTTGAAGTGACCGCGCAGTTCGGCGGTTTCTCGGCCAACCTCGGTCTTGGCTATCTCGATGCCAAGTTCGCCAACTCGGCCTGCATTTCCGATACCAATGCGCCGGGCACCGATCCGGGCTGCCCCACCAACCTGCGCTTCGTGCCCAAGGACCGCGTGCTGCCCTTCTCGCCGGAATGGACTGTCAATGCCGGGGTGCAATATGCCTTCGCGCTGGGCGATGTGCAGCTAACCCCGCGCGTGCAGTGGTCGCACCTGTCCAAGCAGTATGCAACGCCCTTCCCCAGCGTGAACACGCTGGTGCCCGGCCGCGATGTCTTCGATGCGCGCCTCACGCTCGATCTGGGCCGCTCCTACAAGATCGAAGGGTTCGTGAACAACTTCACCAACAAGACCTACATCGCCTCGCAGATCCAGAACAGCTCCAGCGCCGATGGCGGCATCATCTATGGTGCGCCGCGCACCTTCGGCGTGCGTCTGCGGGTCGATTTCGGCAACTGAGGCAAAGGGCGCGAACAGACCGATGCGCATCTTCCCGCCAAGGTCGTTCGCCCTTCCGCTTGCCGCGCTGGCTGCCGTCGTCTCGGTGGCGGCCAGCAGCGGCGAAGCGCCCGATCGCTGGTGGGCGCCCGGCGAAGGCCGCGTGCTTCCCGCCGTGCTCGATTACGAGAACGAACACGGCACCCTGCGCACGCTCACGGTCGGCGGGCCGCTCAAGACCGCAGGCCACCCCTTCTTCGAACCGCTCGGCAAGGACGGGCGCGCCTGCGTCACCTGTCACCAGCCTGCCGATGCGATGAGCCTTTCGGCCCACAGCGCGCGCCGCCAGTGGGACCGCACCCAGGGCCGCGATCCGCTCTTTGCCGCCTACGATGGGTCGAACTGCCCCACCCTGCCGCAGGACCGGCGCGAAAGCCACTCGCTGCTGCTCGATCGCGGGCTGATCCGCATCGAACGGCCCTGGCCTGTCACCAGTTTCAACGGCAAGCCGGTCACGCCCGATTTCACCATCGAGGTGGTGCGCGATCCCAATGGCTGCAATTCCGGGCCGGACTACGGGCCTCAGGCGGGGCGCATCTCGGTCTATCGCCGCCCCCGCCCCGTGGCGAACATGAAGTATCTGCTTGCGGTCGGGTTCCCCTATGATCCCAAGCAGGGCTATGCGCTGCCGCTCGATCCCGATGATGGCAAACCGCAATCGGGCAACCTCATGGCCGATAACCGGGCGGGCAACCTGCGCCTCCAGATGGAGGATGCCGCCGCCACCCACCTGCAGATGCTGCGGCGTCTCACCCCTGCGCAGCGCCGCCAGTTGCAGGATTTCGAACTGCGCATCTACACCGCGATGCAGGTCAGCAAGGTCGGCGGCGCACTCGACAGCATGGGCGCAAAGGCTGGCCCGGCCCGCCTGCGCGACAGCCAGCCCGGCGCGCTCGGCTCCATCGGAGAACCGGTCTGGAGCGAGTTTTCCGGCTGGGAGAAGATCACGCCCGCCGATGCCGCCACGCTCACGCCGGAAACGCTGGCGTTCCGCCAGTCGGTCGCGCGCGGTGCGCGGATATTCCGCGAAAAGACCTTTCTCATCACCGATACCGCGGGCATCAACTCGCGCATCGGCTTCGGCAATCCGGTCCGCAATTCCTGCGTGTTCTGTCACAACATGAGCCAGATGGGCAACGATGTCGCGCCGGGACAGGTCGATCTGGGCACCACCACCCTGCCCTTTGCCGATCCCTGGCTCGATCTGCCATTGTTCCGCGTGACCTGCACTGGCAGGCCCCATCCCCATTATGGCAGGGTTATCTATACCTATGACCCCGGCTTTGCCCTCACCTCGGGCAAGTGCGCCGATGTCGGCAAGATCACGCTGCAATCCATGCGCGGGCTTGCGGGGCGTGCTCCCTATTTCTCCACCGGTCTGGCAAAGGACTTGCGCGCGGTGGTCGATTACTACGAACGGCGCTACGCCATCGGCTATACCGAGCAGGAAAAGCAGGATCTCGTCAATCTGATGAGCGTGCTGTGAGAACGCTTGCCTTCACCGCCGCCCTCATCGCCAGCGCATCGGCCCATGCGGCCGAAACCGGTGCGCTCGTGCGCTTTGTCGCCTGCCCGATCTACCGCGATACCGATGCGGGGCGCAAATCGGGCTGCTGGCTGGGCGATGACCGCGAAGCCGGCACCCGCTGGGACGTGACCGAAAGCCCCTACAAGCCCGACTGGAACTTCGCCATGCTGGTCGAAGGCAGGGTTGCGGCCAGCGCCGACCAGCCCTGCGGCTCGCCCGTGCTCGATCCGGTGCGCACCTCGCGGCTCGATGTGCCCTGCGTGCGGCACATGCTTCCGGCCGAAGGGCTGCCGGGCCGCCGCTTCGTCCTGCCCCGGCGCAATATCGCGCCGCTTGGCGTGCCGCGCCCCGTCCCCCCCGGCCCCTATGCCGAGCGCGTGTTCCCCGTCTATTTCGAGTTCGACAAGGATTTCCTTGTCTATCAGTATGATGATTGGCTCATCGATAATGCCGTGGCATGGATCAGGGCCGCCCGGCCGAAAAAGCTGGTTGTCACCGGCTTTGCCGCCACCACGCCGGAAACGGTCAGCGGCATGGTTCTGGCCGAACGGCCCGAAGTCGCCTCCGAACGCGCCGAGGCCATTGCCGAAACGCTGCGCCGTCTGGTCCCTGCAATCCCGGTCGAAACCCGCAGCATGACCGCCGCGCAGCCCACCGACGATCCCGAAGCCGATGGCCTGCCCTGGCAGAGCCAGCGCCGCGCGGAAATCCGCGCCCTGTTCTAGAACAGCGCCCCCGCGTCCGCACAGGTGTCGAGCGCAAGGATGCGGGCCGCCAGCGCTTCGGCGGCTTCGGCCGCTACCGGCACCGCCCCGCGCGCAAGGCAATCGATGAACTTCGCGGCCTGCGCCGCATCGGACAGCGGCCGTGCCGGACAGCCAAGCGCATTGGCAACGAAGGCTTCGTGCACGCTGCCATCGTGCAGGGTCACGCGCATGGCGCCGCCCACCCCGCGCTGCCAGCGGCCTTGTGCCTCATGCACCGGGCGCACCTTTGCCGCCAGTGCCAGCACCGCCGGATCGCCAAGGCTGTCCGCCCCGAAATCGCCCAGCCCCACCCGGCCCCGCGCAAAGGCCAGCGCAACCGTGAACGGCACGGAAAACTTCGCATCTATCGCCACGGCGGGCGCCTGCTTGCGTGCCAGCGGTTCCACCAGCATGGCCTGCACTTCGTCCACCATCACCTCCACCCCGGCAATGGCATCGGGCGCGATGGCATGGCGCGCGGCAAGGTCCAGCGCCATTTCGATGAACGGATGCGTGCCGCGGCAACTCGGCCATGGCTTGAAGGTCAGCTCCGCGCCCCAGTAATGCGCGCCCAGCCGGTCGGTCAGGTCGGCAGCATCAAACTGCCCGCCCGCATAAAGCGCATAGAAGCCCGCCGTGCCTTCAAGCGGCGTCTCGAAACCGGCCACCCCCTCGCGCGCCAGCAGGGCCGCGGTCAACGCGGCCTGCGCCGGAAAAGCCTCGCGCACGGCGCGCAGCACGGTGCGGCGGCTGTGCTTGATCTCGCCCGGCATCGTCGCCTGGCACAGCACCAGCGAAAGCGCGTCCTTCACCTGCTGCGGCGCAAGCCCCAGCAGATTGGCCGCACCCGCCACCGCGCCAAAGGCGGCCACGATCGGCGGCGGATACCATCCCCCCTGCTCCATCGGCTGGCGCAGCGATAACGCGATGCGGCAGGCCACGTCCCCGCCCACCGCCAGCGCCGTCAGGAACCGGCGCCCGTCAACCGCGCCCTCGGTCGCCGACCGC
Organism: Novosphingobium meiothermophilum; assembly: GCF_003171715.1. Classification (GTDB taxonomy): domain Bacteria; phylum Pseudomonadota; class Alphaproteobacteria; order Sphingomonadales; family Sphingomonadaceae; genus Novosphingobium; species Novosphingobium meiothermophilum. Next base: position 305,371 of record NZ_QGHL01000004.1, read on the forward strand.
GACTGCGCCAGCGCCAGCAGCACCGGCACCAGCGAGGCATTGGGATGCGCTGGCGCGCGGTCGAAGGCGTCCTCGTAATCCACCGCATGGGCCAGCGCGCCATTGGCCAGCGCCGCGCCCAGCGGCTGCACCCTTTGCCCCGTGCCCAGAATGGCGCAAGGCCCCGCGCCGTTCGCCTTGGCCAGCGTGATGAAGGGTGCGGCTTCCGGGGCCAGCCCGCTGGCGGCATGGATCACCCCCACCGCATCCAGCAGCACCCGCCGCGCGCCCTCGCGCGCCGCATCGGGCAGCGTCTCCCACCGCGCGCCCGCAATGTGGCGGGCCAGCACATCGCTTACCCCGCCTGTCATGCCCGCAAGTCCTTGCGCGCGGAAAGGCGGGGGGCCAGCGAAAGCAGCACGATCGCCCCGATCAGGATGCCCGCGCCCGCCAGTTCGGCATTGCGCGGCATCCGCCCGCCCCAGAACCACGCCAGCAGCACCGATCCGCCAACGCCCGCCACAAGGCTCGCCGCGCGCTCCAGCGGCACGCAATAGGCATTCTCGCGCGGGTCCAGCAGGATGATGATGGCCAGCACCGAAATCACCGTCAGCGTCACGCCGATCCAGAACAGTTCGGCCAGCACCGGATCACGCCACACCGCAATGAATCCCCATGCCAGTTCGCCAGACTGCCCGCCGATCCCGCTGGCCGAAATCGCCGCAAGGATCGCCACGGAAAGCGGCAGCGCAATGATCTTCTCTTCCACGAAATAGCGCCTGACCGATGCCGGATCGCCGCTCTTGGAAATCCTCGTCATCACGTAAAGCCGCAGGAAATAGCCGATGGTGTAAAGCACCACCGTCAGGATCGCGATGGGCGGCAGCTTCAGCCCGCCCCGGTCGGAAAGCGTGATGACCAGCGCCGCCAGCACCATGGCCAGCGCGGTCCAGCTCCACCAGCGCACCCGTCGCCCGAACATCAGGTCCACCAGCGGCGCGATGATCAGGATATCGCCTCGCATGATAAGCTGGATGAACGGAATGCTCACATCGGGGATGGTGAAGCTCAGCGGCACGGTAAACAGGATCAGCGCCGTGCCGATGCCCGAAAGGAACGTGTGCCGCGTCGGAAACGGCACCCGCCACCGCCCCAGCGCGATCTTGCTGGCATCGCGGTGCCAGCCTGAAAGCCAGATGAAGCCCCATGTCAGCACCATGTTGATGATGAGCGATGCAGGCAGCGTCTCAAGGCCCGTCAGCGGGCGGCCAAGGCCGGGGTGCGGCGTGGTCGTCACCAGCCGGGTCACGATCACGTTGGGCAGATAGGCCAGCAGATAAAGGAGGACAAAGCCTTCCAGCGGAAAGGCCATGCTGCGCAGCCTCATGCTTCCGCTTCCAGCACCACCATGTCCGCATCCCGCCGATAGCGTGCATTAAGCCCGGCCTCTGCGGTCACGGCGGCAAGGTAATCGACCACGGCGGCATGATCCGCGCTGCCCGGCTGTGCCAGACGGGGCACCGCATCGCGTCCGATCACCAGCGGCAGCAGCCCTGCGCGCAGAACCTTGCCCTGCGCAATTTCCAGCCGCGCGATCATGGAAAGCCGCGCCGCCTTGGGAAAGTTGTAAAGGCTGTCGAAGTCCGGTTCCCATTCCTCGGCCAGAACGCGGATTTCGTTGAAGCTTTTCGATGCCGCGTGCGCCGGGTCCATCCTCAGGTCGGTGGCAAAGTTGCACAGCGAATAGAACACCGGCTTGCCGCCGATCAGTTCGCACCCTTTCAGGATGTGCGCGTGTCCGCCCAGAATCGCGTCGGCCCCCGCCGCAATCGCCGCGCGGGCCACGTCGCGCTGATAATCGGCAATCACCGCACGCACGAAATGGATGCCCCAGTGGTGCGAAACCAGCACCACGTCCGCCTCGGCCCTTGCGGCGCGGATGTCGGCCTCCATCGCGGCCAGATCCTCGCGGTGGGGGTATGTGTGGATGCGCGCGGGCGTTCCGGGCTGATCGTGCTCGATCTGCTCGTAAACCGTGAAGGCCCGCATCGGTGCGCAGCCGGGGCGGCGCTCGTCCGCCCAGTAGGAATGCGGCAGGATGCTGGAATAGGCCAGAAACGCCACGCGCGTGCCATCGCCCAGCGTGCGGATCACCGGGCGGCGCGCTTCGGCAATGTTCGCGCCTGCGCCCACCACGCTCATCCCCGCCGCCTCGATATGGGCGCGCGTTTCGAAGAAGGCATCGTGCCCCCAGTCCATCACGTGATTGCCCGCCATCGAGATCACATCGAACCCCGCACGTCCCAGCGCGGCAGCACCTTCGGGCCGGGCCAGCACCGCATGGCGCGCCTGCGGCAGGCGCACGCCCTTTTCTGCAAAGCTCGTCTCAAGCTGGCCGAACACCAGATCGGCGGCGCGCAGCAGCGGCGCGGTGGCCACAAAGCTGGCGTCATAGTCATCGCGGTCCGGCGCCAGATCGCCGGTGGCAAGAACGATGTGGCTCAAGCCCGCACCTTTGCGGCGCTGTGCGGCTCCTGCGCCAGCCATGCCAGAATCGCCTCGCGGTCGGCATCAAGGCGCGGTGGCGGGGCGATCGCCTCACTCGGCGCGCCTGCCACCCTGTAACCCGCGCCGGGAATGCGCACCTCTTCGTGCGGCAGGCCGGGAATGGTCAGTTCCACCAGTGCGCCATCTCCGGCAAGCGCAGCCGCCTCGTCCACCCGGCGCACCATGCCGCAGGGGATACCTGCATCGCTCAGCCGCTGTTCCCATGCCGCCGCACCGTCCTTCAGGAACTCGGCGGAAAGCTCATCGTGCATCGCGTCAAAATTGGCGCGCCGCGCATCGGGCGTGTCGAAGCGCGGGTCGGCAAGCCAGTCCTCGCGCCCCATCACGCGCGCGAGCGCGGCAAACTGAGGCGGCTGCACCACGCCCAGCGACACCTGCCGCCCATCTGCTGCGGTAAACAGCGATGCGGTGGGCAGTCCGCTGTAGCCGGTATTGCCCATGCGCGTCATCGGCCTGCCCGTCACCAGGAACGGCGTCAGCGCCGATGTCATGAAGGCAAGGCTGGCATCGAACATCGAAACGTCCAGCTTGCTTCCCCTGCCCTGCCGCTCGCGCCGCATCAGCGCGCCGAGGATCGCCAGCGCCGCGGTCTGCCCGGTCAGTGTGTCCACGATGGGAAAGCCCACGCGCACCGGCGGATCGCCTTCCTCGCCGCTCAGCATCATCATGCCGCTGGTGGCCTGCACGATGTTGTCGATCGCGGGCCAGTCGCGGTGCGGGCCGTCCTGCCCATAGCCTGAAACCGAACAATAGATGATGTCGGCGCGCACGTCGCACACCGCCTCGTATCCCAGCCCCAGCCGCGCCATCACGCCGGGGCGGAAGTTTTCCAGCACCACGTCGCTGCGCGCGATGATGGCCTTGGCGATGTTCAGATCGTCCGCATCCTTGAGGTCCAGCGCGATCGATTTCTTGCCCGCGTTGGCTGCGATGAACGCTGGCGACATCCCGTCATAGCGCCGGTCCGCGCCGTAATTGCGAAAACCGTCGCCGCCCTTCGGCTCGATCTTGATGACCTCGGCCCCCATCAGCCGCAGCAGATGCGAAGCATAAGGCCCTGCCATGACATGGCTGAAATCGGCGATGCGGATGCCGGAAAGCGGCCCGGTGCCGGAAGGATCGTTCATGGGTTCTCCGGAAACTGCTTGCGGACGATTGTCCACGTCTTGTCCCTGCACAGGCCGCAATTTGCCCCGGCAAACAGCGCGCCCGCCGTCTTGCTGCCTTTCAGTTGCCAGTCGAGCCAGGCCGCACCGATGCGGCCATAATCCCCGCCATTGGCAAGGCCGAAGGTGCCGCCGTGGCCCACCGGCGAATTGGCATAGAACACCGGCACGTGGGAAATGCGCTCCACGTCGTCCGATCCGTTGGGATAGGCAATGTCCTCAGGCCCGCCGAGGATGTAGGCCACGGGCGTGTGCAGCTTGTTCAGATCCTGCTTGGTGATGCCCACGCCGCTCAACCCGGTGCGCGCGCCGACATAGACCCCGCTGTTGAAGGCCACCACCGTGCCGATGCGCGGATCGGCCCCGGCGGCCAGCGCCTGCAACCCGCCGCACGAATGGCCCATCACCGCAATGCGCGAAAGATCGGCATGGGGGGCAAGATCGCTGCCCGCCACCCAGTCGATCGCCGCCAGCATCTGGCTGGTCGATGTTTCATCGGGCGTGGGGCGCGGGGGCGGGCCGCCTGCGGCACGCGGTTGCCCGGCGGGGGGAAGCGCGGCCTCCATCGGGCGCTCCTCCTTCGGCGCGCCATTGGCAATCACCAGATAGCCGTGGCTGGCGATCTCGCGCAGGAAGTGGCTCACCGAAAGGCCGTTGTTGCGGCACCCGCCGTTGCCCCACAGCACCAGCGGTAGTGGCCCGGCGGGCCAGTTTGCGGGCCGATAGATGGTATAGCCCGACGCATCGTCGCGCGCCTCGGCCACGGCGGGCATCGGGCCGGTTCCGGCCGGCTCGCCGATTACCTGCGGCCGGGCGGCCAGTGGGGCGGACCCCAGCGCAACCGAAAGGACAAGGCAGATCAGACGCTTCATGTTGCACTCCCACAGGAAATCCGGTCGCGACCCTTCACCGCCGCGCGGGCAGACCGGAACGCGGCCTCGCCATCGATGCCAAAGGCTTTCAGAGCGCGCGCATTGGCTTCGGAATCGCGCAGATAGATCGCGTCAAACTGCTGCTGGTCCGCCGCCGAGGCAGGGTGGAAGCTGACCTTGTAGGCCGCGGCTTCCGCCTTGCCCTTGTCCACCGCGGCGCGCACCTGCCGCGCCAGCGCTGCCTCCCACACGGCAACCCCCTCGTCCAGCACGGCGCGGTCCTGCGCGGAAAGCGTGTTCCAGCGCTTTTCGCTCATCGCGCGGGCCGGATAGGCGCCGCGCGGCACCGCGATCTGGTAGAAGTGTCTGGAAATCTCGGCAAAATGCAGGGACTTGAAGGTATCTTCGGGCGCGATAACCCCGTCGATCACGCCCTTGGCCATGGCCGAATAGACCTCGCCCATCGGCATGTTCACCGGGTCCGCGCCCAGCGAATCCAGCACGCTCAGCAATTCGGTCGGCGCGCGGATGCGCAGGCCCCTGATGTCGGCAAGGCTTCTCACCGGACGGTTCACCGTGACAAGGCCGGGCAGCGTGCCGCCCTGAACGGCAAGCACTTTCAGCCCCGCCAGTTCGCGCCCGATCTGGGGGTTTGCCGCCGCGATGCAGCGATAGAGCGCAACCTGCGATTCCACGCTGTCCGCGCCCTGATAGAACCCCGACTGGATGCGGATGAGATGCGTTCCGCCCCGCACGTAGATCGGCGTTATCAGGCCGATGTCGGCCACCCCGTGGCGCAGTTCCTCCATCGACATGTCGGATGAAAGCAGCGCACCCGACCATACCGGCCTGATCTTCAGCCGCCCGGCCGATCGCTTCTCGACAAAGGCCATCCATTCCTGATCGGCCTTCGAAAACGGGTGGCCGGGGCTGTAGGGCGAGGCATAGACCAGCTCCGTCACCCCGCTCCGCACCGGGCGCGCGCAGGCTGCCAGCAGCAGAGCCAGCACCAGCGCCAGCATCAGCGCCGGGAAAGGGGCGGCACGCAGCCTCAAGCCAGCCCCCGCCGCACCAGAAAGTCCGCCACCATGCCCACCATGCGGTCATGGTCCCAGTTGGCCGCATCCACCATGTCGGCATCGATCATCAGCACCGGCACGCCCGCGCTTTCCAGCGCCTCGGCGGTGATCTTCGTGCCCGATTGCGAAAGGCGGTTTTCCGGTGGCAGCAGCACCACGCAGGCGTCGATCCCGCAGCGCTCCGCCTCGCTCGTCATCCACCCGTTCATCCACGGCGGCAGGTGCAGCACCTCGTTCATCGAACAGACGCGGCTGGCCAGCGCCTCCATCGGGCGGCCCTGCAATTCGCGGATATACTGCGGCCCGGCAAAGGGCATGTACATCGACCAGACGAAGACCGCGCCCATGCGCTCTTCCAGCGCCTGATAGAAACCGGGATCGTGCCAAACGCCCGCGCCGATCCACATCAGGCGGATCTTCTCGTTGGCGGCCGTGCCCTCGCCTGCGGCGATACGCTCCATCACCTCGTCGCGGAACCGCCTTGCGTGGTTCACCGCCCAGTCCGATCCGCGGTGCCATTGCGGGATCATCGTGTTGGGCATCTGCTCGGCAATCGATACCGGGCAGGGCCGCGCCTTGCCGATGGCCTGTGCCGCTTCCCAGATATAGCCTTCCTGCTCGTTGATCCGCTCCATCAGGTAATGGAGCTTCGCCTCGTCGAACCTGCGGCCCGTGCGGTTTTCCAGCAGCGAGATCAGATCGCGCATTTCCGAAACGGCCAGCGCGATGCGGTCGGCATCGTAAACCTGTTCCCACTGGTCCTTCGAATGGGCGAACCAGCGCGGGTCCTTGTGCTCCCATGCGGGCGCTTCCATCGGAAAGAACTCGCTGCCCAGCGCATCGGCCCACTGGCCGAAAACGTGCTGGATGCAATCGCATGTCATGCGCGCCACCAGCACCGTGGGCTTGGGCAAGCCCCCCCACGGCGCCGTTTTCGGATCGTTCGCCAGTGTGCAGGCAAGCCCCAGCGAACAGTATTTGCAGCTGTTCTTCGGGTATCCTGCCTCGGCCATCACCTCGAAGTAGTGGTTCGAAAGCTGCTTGGCCGAAATATAGGCCGACCACCACTGGTTGGTGATGATCGGAATGTCCATCACGTGAAAGATCTCGTGCGGCGTATCGGCCTGCACGATGGCAAACGGCTCACCCTCGTCCACCACGCGGCGTTTCAGGTCCGCGCCGAACTGCTTCTGAAAGGCGTTGGCCGCCAGCGTGCAGGCAAGATCCTTGCGGCTGCGCTGGCCCGATGGGTTTGCGGTAGGGGCGCTGCTCACTGGAATACTCCTGCATGTTCAAGCTGCGCGATGCGCTCGTCGGAAAGACCGCACAGATCGCGCGCAATTTCGTGCACATGTTCGCCCATGCCGGGCGCGCGGAACGGCGCAAAGGCATCGCGCGAAAAGCGGATGGGCGTTGCGATGTGGCCAAAGGGGCCAAGCAGCGGATGGTCCAGCGTGACCAGCGCCCCGCGGCCGATCAGCTGGGCATCCCGCTCGATCATGTCCTCGCAGTCCTGCACCACGCCGCAGGCGATGCCGTGGGCCTGAAGCTGTGCGGCGATGGCGTGATCCTCGCGAACCGAAGTCCATGCCGCCACGTCAGGCCCGGTCAGCGCCAGCAGCCGCGCATGATCGTCCTGCAAGGGGCAGGAAATTGCCACCCAGCGGTCGTCGCCCGCAGCGGGCAGAACGTCCTGCCAGAACACGCGGGCATCGGCATTGCCCATGCGCTGCGGCCGTTCGCCGCGCTTGGCCATGGCAAGGTAATCGCGCATCTGCTGCACGCAGATTTCATACATCGAAGCATCGATATGGCACCCGCGCCCGGTCTCGCGCCGGTGCTGCAAGGCGCCTGCCACGCCTGCCGCCATAACATAGGGCACGATCACGTCGCCAAACGGCACTGCGCCGGGAATCACCGGATCGCGGTCGGGCCAGCCCGTCAGATAGGTCCGGCCCGAAAGCGCCCCGCCCGTGCCATCAACACCCCATTCCTGCGCCATTGGCCCGGTCTGGCCGAACACGCTGCCCGATACCATGATGATGCCGGGATTGCGCAGCGCAAGACTGTCATAGTCCAGCCCCAGCTTGGCCATCGTTCCGGGCGAAAAGTTCTCGACCACCACATCGGCCCAGTCGATCAGCGGGTCGATCAGTTCGCGCGCCTCCGGCTTCTTCATGTTCAGCGAAAGGCTGCGCTTCGATGTGTTGAGATGCGCAAACCACGGCTTGTCATCCCAGTTTCCGGGCTTCGATGCGGAAACCTGCACGTCCAGCCGCGCCAGATCGGGCCGGGTGCGGGTTTCGATCTTCACGATCTCGGCCCCCAGATCGCCCAGCGTCTTGGTGGTGATCGAACCCACCAGCGCCCAGGCAAAGTCCAGCACCCTCACGCCCGAAAGCGGCCCCGGACGGGCGCCGGTGTGGATTGCGGGCGCGGCAACCTGCGCCGTTCCCTCGCGGAACGATGCAAAGCGTTCAGGTAATCCCTCCGGTGTATCAAAGAACCCGCGCGCGGCCAGATGCGGATCGGCCAGCACATCGGCCGGTTCGTTGGCCACGCAGGCGTTGATGCCCCGGCGCAAGCCTTCGGTGGCGATCTCGTGCTTGGTGCGCGTCAGGAAGAACGCGGCGATGGCCGCTTCCCACACGGCGCGGGTTTCGGCCGGAAGGGTCGAACGGTTATAGGAAAGCCAGTCGGTGCCCGCCAGCGGATTGGGCACGCCTGCCTCGTCCATCCAGTCAGACAGCGCCTGATTGGCAGGCGCGCCCAGCCGCCCCGTCATCAGCGAATGGAAGCACCAGCCATCGGCAAGCCGCCAGATGGCCCGCACCGTCGCCTTGCCATAGGCCAGCGCCCCGCCCACGCGCACCAGCTTGCGCCGGTCGAACTGCCAGACCAGCACGCCGTTGAAATTGCGGCTGAAGGCCACCTGCTGGATCGAAACGTCAACATGCTGGCCCTTGCCCTGATTCGGGCCTTGCGTGCCGCGCGCATAGTGCGCCGCCAGCGCGCCCGATGCCGCCACCATGTCGGCATGGAACGTGCAGGCATCGCCTGCTTCCTTCACCGGCGGCAGGCCCGGCTCGCCGGTCACGCGCAAGGCCCCGCCCATGGCCGATGCCACCAGTTCGCCGCCCTTCCAGCCCGAACGCGGCCCACCGGAACCGAACGGCGTCACCGAAACATGGACCGCGCTTTCGGGGATCGTCACACCCCCCAGCCCGTCAAGGCCGATGTCGTCGATCACGAAGGATGCGCCTTCCACCGGCCCGCCCAGCTGCGCGCCCAGTGATGCCAGAAAGCGCGCCAGCGCCCTGTTCGCCATGCCGCCCAGCACGGCCACGCGATGTCCTGCCAGCAGCTTCATGCCACGGCTCCGGCAAGGAATGCGCCCATCTCCAGATCAATCCCGTCGCGGCACAGCCAGTCGCGCCGGGTGGCCACCATCACCGGCAGGCCCAGCCCTTCAAGCGCGGCCCGCATCGCGGGCAGGTGCCACACGCTGGTATCGTCCTCCTCGATCAGCCACAGCAGTCCCGCCCTTGCCCCGGCAACGCGCGCCTGCTGCGCCAGCGCGCCAGCGCGGTCATGGAAACCGCGCGTATCCAGCGCGCGGGCATGGATCTGGCGGGCAAGCGCGGCAAAGGCATCGCCCGTCTCGTCCACCGGCGGCCCGCGGTCAGTCCACTCATCGGCCAGCGTGCGGCCCTGCGCGCGCCATCCGGCCTGCGCCGCCACGCGGTGCAGGCGCTCATCAGGCAGCAGGCTTCCGGCAATGAGACAGACCGGAGCGGTCCCAGAAGCAAGCGCAGGGCTTTCCCGGCGCGCGGCATTGCCCCGCGCAATCGCCGCGCGCAGCGCCGCCTCGTCCACGCCCAGCCTTGCCCCCAGCGCCCGCAGCGCCGCCTCGGTGCGCGCCACGCTGCTGGCTCTGGGGATCTTGGCAATGTCCAGCATCAGCGGCTCAGGCCCTCTGACGGCGCCGGTCCTGCGCAGTTCGCACATGTAGTAATAGAGCCGCTGCGCACTGTCGTCGGCGCGGCTGAACACCACCGCCTCCAGATGATCGAGCGCGCCATCGGCCCAGTCCTGCACCACCGAGCGCGTCCATGGCGCAAACTTGCTCTCCAGCCACCGGTCGGCCGCGGGCATGGCGCGGTCCACGTTCCAGCGCAGCGCGCCGGCATTGCGCCCGGTGGCATCGAACAGGTCGTGCGGCAGGTTGGGTCCAAGGTGGGCAATCATGGTCAGTTTCCAAGCAGTTCGGGCAGCCCCAGCGCCAGCGCGGGGAACAGGATCAGGATGACAAGGTGCAGCAGGTCGCTCGCCAGAAACGGCATCACCCCCTTGAAGATGCGGTTGATGCTCACGTCCTTGGCCACGCCCTGGATGACATAGAGGTTCATCCCCAGCGGCGGATGGACAAAGCCGATCTCCATCGCGCGGCACAGGAAAATGCCGAACCAGATGGCCGACATGCCCACGCCTTCCACCACCGGCAGCAGGATCGGCGTGGTCAGCAGCATCAGCGCAAGGCCGTCCAGCACCGAACCCAGCAACAGCAGGATCAGCGCCACCAGCAGAAGCGTCGCCACCGTGCCAAGGCCCAGCCCCGTCACCCATGCGCCCACCGCATCGGTCACGCCGGTGATGGATACGAACACCGAAAACACCAGCGCGCCGATGATGACCATCAGGATCAGCCCGCTCGTGCGCAGCGTTTCCTCGAACGCCTTCATCAGCATGGCCCGGTTCAGCCGCCGCCGCCACGCGGCAATTGCCAGTGCGCCTGCCGCGCCGATCGATGCCGCTTCCGAAGGGCTGAACCAGCCCACCGCGATTCCGCCGATCACCAGCGCGATCAGCACCAGCATGTCGGCCACCCGGCCCAGCGCCGCACGCCGCTCAGCCCATGTCGCGCGCTCGCTGGCAGGGGCGGCATGGGGGCGCAGGCGCACCACCAGCCAGATCACCGCGCAATAGAGCAGCGCCTGCGTGATGCCGGGCACGATCGCGGCGGTAAACAGCTTGCCGATCGATTGTTCGGCAATGATGCCGAACACGATCAGCGCGCCCGATGGCGGGATCATCTGGCCCAGCGTGCCGCCCGCCGCCACTGTGCCGGTTGCCAGCGCATCGGAATAGCCGCGCTTGCGCATTTCCGGCAGGGCCACAAGGCCGATGGTGGCCGCCGTTGCAAGGCTTGATCCGTTGATCGCACCAAAGCCCGCGCACCCGCCGACCGAGGCATAGGCAAGGCCCCCGCGCCGGTGCCCCACCATCTTGGCCGCCGCATCGAACAGGTCGCGGCTGGCATCGGAGGAAAAGAACAGGTGCGCCATGAACATGAACAGCGGCAGCGTGCCCAGTTCATAGCGCGTCAGCGTATCAACCAGCACCACCCCGCCCTTGATGAGCGCGGGTTCCACGCCCAGCACCAGGCACAGCCCGCCAAGGCCGACCAGCCCCAGCGCCACGCCAATCGGCAGCCCCGCCAGCAGCAGCGCAAACAGCACGGCCACACCGATCAGGCCGGTTTCGGGCGTTGCCAGCATCATGGACGCCGCCCCCGCAGCGCCTGCCCGATCAGCACCAGCACGATTGCCCCCAGCACGACGCAGCCGAACAGCCGCATCCAGCGCCACGGAACACCGATAACCTCGCTCACCTCGTGCCCGTCCCACAGGTCGGCCATGATCCACGCCGCGCCCGCCAGCAGCGCGGCAAAGAACAGCGCGCCCAGCAGCGCGGATGCGCGCTCAAGCCTGTCCTTCGCGCGCGCGCCCATGCGGTCGGCCAGCAAGTGAACCCTTGCATGCGCGCGCTCCAGCGTTGCCACCAGCAGTGCGAGCGCACCTGCCACCAGCACGGCCACCTGCACCAGTTCGATGGAGCCACGCACCGGCAGTCCCAGATGGCGCCCGGCCACTGCCACCGCGTCTATCCCCGTTGCCGCCAGCAACGCCATGCCGCCGGTCAGGATCACGGCCCTGCGCAAGCTGCTCATGCCGCAACCGTTCCGTCGGCGGCAATGGTTATGGCAGGCAGTCCGGCCGCAAGCGTGATCTGTTCGATATAGCGGGCCACGGCCTCTTTTCTTTCTCCCTCGGCCAGAACCGGGCGCCCCGGCGCCAGCACGTCAACCGGCACGATGCCCACCTCGATCCGGCCATCCGGGTGAAGCACCAGCCTGCCCAGCATGGCGTTGACCGCTTCGGGATGGAAGGGCGCAAGACTGTAGGCGGGATCGGGTTCGAACCCGAACAGCACCTTGCGCCGCTCGGCCCATTCGCGCCGCGCCGGATGATCCTGCGCCGGGCTGAGCGCACTGGTAACGACGCAGCCGTTGCCCAGCCCGTGGAAGATCGGCCTGCCGCGGTGAAACTCTATGCCCCGCACGATATGGGCATGGTGGCCGATCACCACGTCCGCCCCCGCATCGATGGCGGCATGGCTGATCGCGCGCTCATAGGGGGCCAGCCGCGCGGGCGTGTGGACGATGCCCTTGTGCAGCGCCACCATCACGAAATCGGCCCGTGTCCGCAGCGCGGCAATATCGGCCTGCAACATGGCGATGGCCTCGGCGGTCACGCGCTCCAGCGCGGCGGCGGGCGCAATGGCCGAACCATCGGCCGTCTCGATCCGCAGATAGGCGCACCCCGCGCGCGCATCGCCCGCCCAGGCATTTTCCGGTCCCACGCAGTTGTAGCTGAGCAGGCCGATTTTCCAGCCGCCCCGCTGTGCCACAACGGGCCTGCGCGCCTCGGCAAGGCTCAGCCCCGCCCCGGCGCCTTCAAGGCCCGCCACCTTCATCAGCGCCAGCGTGTCGGCAATCCCTTCGGCCCCGCAATCGGCAATGTGATTCCCGGCAAGGCTGAGGAGGTGAAAGCCCGCGTCCGCAATCGCGGCCACGTTTTCGGGCGGCGCGCCGGGGGCGGGAACGTCGCCTTCCAGCTCGGTCCCGCGCGCCGAATGCGGCACTTCCAGATGGCCCACCGCAAGGTCTGCCGCCTGCAATGCCGGAGCGATCCCGGCCAGCCAGTAGGGCGCATCCGGCTCGTCAAGCACGAGATCGCCCGCCAGCACGATCGAGATCGCCCCGTCACCCATTGCTATCGCTCTGTCAGAACGACTTGCGCAGGCTGACCGCGAACAGACGCCCGATGGGATCGCTGGCCGTGGCGTCATAGCCGCCGCTGCCGTTGCCGCTGGGCGCAAGGTTCACATAGGGCGGATCGATGTCGAACAGGTTGCGCACCTCAAGGCTCAGCGCCATGCCCTTCTCGAAGAAGCCCGAAGCGTTGCGGTCGCCGATCCGGTAGGTCAGGTTCAGTTCGATCGGCGTATAGCTCTTCACATTCTGCCCGCCCGCCGTCAGGTTGTTGAAATAACCGTTGACGTGGTTGGCAAGAATGCGCGCGCTGAACTGCCCGTGATCCCAGGTCACGCTGCCGCGCGCACGGAACTTCAGCGGGTTGAAGATGAAGTTCAGCCGGTCGATCAGCGGTGCGGTCGGCGTCAGCGCCACGCGGTATTTGGTAAGGTAAGTGCCCGCCAGATTGAACGTCAGCGCATCCTCGCTGCCCAGCTCGGCCCGCCAGTTGGCGGTAAAGTCGATGCCGCGCGTGATCGAAACGCCAAGGTTCTGGCTGCGTCCGTCAACGAACAGCGTCACGTTGGCCGGGTTGCCGCCGGGGAACGATCCTGCCGCCAGCGTCACGCCCTGCGCCAGAAGCTGCTGCACGCGCGCCGCCGCCGCCGCACCGCGCAGGATGATGCCGGTTCCCGCATACTGGTCCTCGGTGCCCAGGATGGCCAGGTTCGAAAGGTTCGCCAGCACCTGGTTCTTGTAGTTCACGTCCCAGTAGGTCAGCCCGATATGCAGGTTGGGCGCAGGATCGAAGTCCACGCCGACCGACCATGACGTCGCCGTTTCAGGCTTCAGGTCAAGGTTCGGACCCGAAAGCGCATAGCCCTGAAGCGGCGCGCCTCCGGCCGGGTTCTGATAGGACTGGCCAAACAGGTTGTTGGAATTGCCGTAGATTTCCGGGATCGTCGGTGCGCGGAACGATGTGCCATAGCTGCCGCGCAGCTTCACCCCGTCCACCGGCATCCAGTTCACCCCGAACTTGGGGTTGGTGGTGCCGCCAACGTCAGAATACTTGTCGTAACGGACGGCAGCATTGAACTCCAGCCGCCGGAAGCCCGGCACCGCATTTTCCGGCCCGAACACAGGCACGAAGACTTCGCCATAGACCGAATCCACCTTGCGCCCGAAATTGCGGAACACGATCGGATTGGTCGGTGCGCCGCGGGCGCTGCCCAGCGCCACGATGAAGTCCTGCCGCTCGTAGCCGGTCGCCAGCTTCACATCGCCGCCCGGAAGCGCAAACAGGCTGCCGTTGAGGCGCGCTTCATACGTGCGCAGGCGGCCGTTGGTGGGGGCAAGGAAGATCTGGTTGGCAATGCCGTCCAGCACGGCCTGGCTGGTGCGGCCAAGGCCATAGGGATCGAACGCCGTCGCCGGATTGCTGCTGGCCAGCGCCGCGTTCAGCGCGGCATTGTTCACGCCGTTGTAGGAGCCGGAAAAGTCATTGGTCTTGCCATAGCCGAACAGCGCTTCGGCTTCCCAGTTGGCGGGCAGCTTCACCTTGATGCCCGGCGTGATCTGCCATGAACGGGCATAACCCGAACTGTCGTTGGCGGGCAGATCGTTGCGGAAGTTGTAGTCCAGCGTATAGCTCGTGCCGGTAAAGCCAGCGGGCCGCACGAAGAAGGCATTGGTCTGCGGCACCGTCAGCCGCGCATTGGAAAACGCGGACTGGCGATAGAACGACCGCTTGGAATAGAACCCGTCATAGAACACTTCCAGCCAGTCGGTCAGCTCATACCGGCCGGTGCTGTTCACCGAATCGTATTTCTGGCGCGGGATCAGGTCCTGATTGTCCAGTTCGTCGCACTTGTTGAGCGTGCCCGCCACCAGACCGCCAGCCGTGGCCTGCGTCACCCCGGCAGCAGGGATGGCATAGGTCGTGCCATTGGCGTTGATGTTGCCCGGTGCGCAGCGCACGATGCGGTAGTCTGCGCCGCCGAAGGGGCGCTGGTCGCTGGTGAAGAAGGCCCGGTCATCGCCCGAAAGGTTCGATCGTTCGACATGCTCGTAGGCCACCATGATCTGCCCGCGCTCGAACACTTTGCCCAGCGCCGCACCCAGCGTGTATTCGTGAAAGTCGCCCCGGCTGCTGATGCCGGCGCGCGCCAGCACCTCGCCGCCATCCAGCGAACGGCGCGGAATCAGGTTGACCACGCCCGCCACCGCGTCCGAACCATAGATCGCCGAAGCGCCGTCGGCGATCACTTCCACCCGCTCGATGCCCAGCGACGGAATGGTCGAAGGATCGATCGAACGGCTGTTGTTGGTCACGCGGTGCCCATCCACAAGGATCAGCGTGGCATAAGGCCCGATCCCGCGCAGGTTCACCGAGTTGCCATAGGTGATATTGCCGCTGCCGCCCGATTGCCCGCGCGAGTTCTCCGAAACGCCAAGATCGAAGACCTGCGGGATTTCGCGGATCATGCGGTCCACCGTCACCGCGCTCGATGTCTCTATGTCCTTGCGGCCCAGCGTGGTGATGGCCGCGCCCACCGGGGCCTGTCCGCGCACGCGGCTGCCGGTCACGATGATTGCCTCATCGGCCGTGGCGGCGCTTTCCGGCGCATCCTGCGGCGCGTCCTGCGCCGCGGCCGCCAGCGGCAGGCCAAGCGCAATCATGCTGCAACCGATCTGGAAAATGGCCTTCGCGGCCCCTTCGAAACTGCCCTTCATGTTCCTTGCTCCTTCCCTGAGCCGTCAGATGCGGCTTCTCGTCTGGTCCAACGTCAATCGCTTCAACAAAACCGCTTCACTTCGCCACCGGCAGATCTAGGCGCGTTCCCCGGCCTGCGCCGTAATGCACCGTGATGACCGGCGGCCCGCCCTGCGCCATCGCGGCCTGCCGGATTTCGGCAAGGTTGCGCTGGCGCGGATCGGCCCCGGCAATCGTCAGGCGCAGCCGCGCCCCTTCCGGCACCACGCGCGCCACCGGCGTCATGTCGATGGCAAGGTTCACCACCTGCCCCGGCCGCACCGGCCGCACATCGGCCTTTCGCCCCGGATGGAACGGCAGGCCCATCGTCTCGTAAGGCGCCTTGCCTTCCATCCGGTGCGCAAGCGCCAGCCGCCCGAAGGCAACGACCTCGGCCTTGCCCGCCCTGTCCACCTGATCCAGATAGACAAAGACCTGCGCATCGGTGCGGTCGGCCGAAACCGCCAGATGCGCCACCGGAAAGCCCTCAAGCCTGAGCGGCGCATCCAGCGGCGCACTGGTATAGCTCAGGCCATGGGCGTCCATCGGCTTCGCCCAGAAGGCAAAGTATTCGGGGTCGGGCAGGGCGTAATCCACCGTGAAGCGGTCGCTGCCGCGCTTCGCCGCTGCGCTGCCCGGCATCAGGCTGCCGTCGTTGGCCGAACGCGCCGTGCCGCTGCGCTCGCCGCCCGGATACCATGCCTGCGCCCGGCTGCCTTCGCCCGGCAACCGGTCGGCCCTTGCATAGCCGCCCGCACCGTCCAGCCCTTCCACCCAGTAGGTCGCGCGCGGCGCCTTATCCATGCCGTTCGCCGCGCCTTTCAGGTGCAGATCGAAATAGCGGATGATCTCGCCGGTAAAGTCAAAGCCCGGCGGCGGCACGCAGTGGCTGCCCGGACCTGCCAGGAACCGCGATCCGGCAAGGTTCGCCGCGCTCAGCAGGGCCTGCGCGGTCGGCTCGTCCTGCCAGTTGCTCCAGAAATAGGTGGCAATCCCTGCTCGTCGGATGGCATCGAGGTAATTGTAGATGCCCACTTCTTCCCAGAACGCATTGCCGGTGAAGGCCGATATGCTGTCCCTGTAGGGCATGCCATACCACAGCGCCGCCATCGGCGTGTTGGCACTGTGCTCTGCCACTGCCGCGCGCAAAAGGCTCCCGTCCGCATCGGCATCCACCGGAACGCTCGCCAGATCGACCTCCGGCGGTTCGTCGGGCCGGGTGTTGAACTGCGCCGGAATGCCGCCGCGCCGCACGAAGGCATACTTGTCGAGATCGGACGCGCCCACGAACACCGCCTTCAGCGCAGGCGGCGCGGTGCTGGCCGTATGGAACGTGGTGCCCCCCAGATAGGAGCAGCCGATCATCCCGACCTTGCCGGTCGAAAAGGGCTGGCGCGCCAGCCATTCCACCAGATCGTGGCCGTCCATCGCCTCGGTCCGGTCCTGAAAGCCGCGGCGATGGCCAAAGGATGCGCCCTTGCCGCGGATGTCGGCGGTTGCCACCACATAGCCCGCGCGGATCAGGCTGCGCAGGGCCAGCCGGTCGTTCAGCGCCAGTTCCTCGATCCCGCCGTCCTTGTCGCGGAAACGGGCGCGATAGGGGGTAAAGGCGAAGATCACCGGCAGCGGCGCCGCTTCGGCCACTCCGCCCTGCGCCGGACGATAGACGTTCACCGCCAGCCGGGTGCCGTCGCGCACGGGGACATAGGCCGACGTGCGAACCACATCGGGCCATTCCCGCGCCGCCGTCGTCACGCCGCCCTGCGCCGCCAGCGGTCCCTGCGGCAGCGCTGCGGCCACGCAGGCCATCGCGGCCAGTGCAAACGGTGCAGCAGCTCTTTTCGCAGAACCCTTCACGCCTTTCTCCTGGCACCCTTGCAGCGCACCGCACCCCTCGCGGATTCGTTTCCGCAATCTTTCTGCCTTGTGTGATCCTTCAACTCGCAAGCGCTTACAACCGAAAAATGGCTGACGATATTGTTGACAATTTCGTCGATACCCTTCGATAAGGGACGCTCCCCCTGTTGGAGAGTGCCCGATGTCCCCTGCGCCCACCCCCACCCTGCCGGGATCGCCGCAGCGCCCGCCCAATGGCCCCGAAATTGCCGACTGGGTGCGCCAGCGCATCCGCACCGGGCGCTTCGTGCCGGGGCAGCGGCTGGTCGAGGTGGACATCATTCGCCAGACCGGAGCGAGCCGGTCCAAGGTGCGCGAGGCGCTGAAGCGGCTCGAAGGCGAAGGGCTGGTCCAGATAGAGGAGTTCCGCGGCGCCTCGGTCCGCTCCTCCACGCTGGATGAAGTGCGCCAGATCTACCGCGCACGCATGGCGCTCGAAGGCATGGCCGCGCACGATTTCACCCTCGGCGCAAGCAGCGCCCTGCTTGATCGGCTGAAAGCGCTTCAGGACCAGCTCGATGCCAGCGTGCGCGAACGTGCCCCCGATCGCTTCGGGCGGCTCAACAACGAATGGCACCGTCTCATCGTCGAAGGATCGGGCAATCGCGTCATTGCCGATCACCTCCAGCGCCTCAACGTGCCGATCCACCGCCTGCTGTTCGAAAGCTTCTACGATGAGGAACGCCTGAAGACCGCCAACGCCGATCACCAGCACATGCTCGGCCTGATCCTTGCGGGCGATGCCGAAGGCGCCGAACGCGCCATGCGCCGCCACATCGCCGATGGCTTCGAAACGCTCGCCCGGATCGAAAGCGAGTTCTACAGCTGAAGTTCGGGCCCGTCCGTCAGGCCCGCTGCATGATCTGCGCCAGCGTCGCCCCGTCCGGGGCGCCAAGAAAGCGGTCGATCCATGCATGGAAATGCTGCACCCCGCCCTCGTTGCGGCCGAAGCGCACGCGCGGCAGCAGGCCGGATGCCAGCACTTCCTGCTGATCGCGCGACATCGGCAGGTCCTCCTCGCCCACCACATGCCCCAGGAAGTCCGACATGGCGCGGGCATCGGCCAGCAGTTCGCCCGCCGGAGGATTCTCGTGCAGGAAGATCTGCACCGTGGTCGATTGGCCCACCTCGGCGCCCGGAAAAACCTGCGAGATGATGACCCCGCGCCCGCCCTTGTAGAAGCAGTTGATCGAAACGTTGGGGAAGATGATCCATTCCCCGAACAGGAGCGATGCCTGCGGCCACTCGCTTTCGGCAATCCCGGCAAGCCCCGCCACGTCGTCCTGTTCCAGCACGTGGTCCGCGCGCGTCAGCAGCCCCAGCCGCTGGTGCGGGCCGTAATGGAAATACTCGGCCAGATTGCTCATCCCCGGACCGAAGGTGGCGCGGTGCAGCACCGGCAGGTGATAGAACTCCAGATGCGCGTCGAACGCCAGCTTCCAGTTGGCCCCCTCCAGCGTGCGGCTTTCGAAATGATGCCAGCGCTCGAACCCGAAACCCGCCAGCAGCGCATCGAATCCGCCCAGAAAGGCATCGAAATCGGGCGCGGCGCCGGGATCGAGAATGGCCCAGATCAGGCCCGCGCGCTCGGTCGTGGGGAAGGCCACAAGGCGGCCTTCCTCCGCCTCCACCTCGCCAAAGGCTTCACGCGCCGGAATTGCCAGCAGGCTCCCATCCAGCCGGAAACTCCAGGCATGATAAGGGCAGGTCAGCCGCGCTGCGTGGCCGCATTCGCGCATCAGCCGCGCGCCGCGATGAGTGCAGGCATTGAGGAACGTGCGCACCACGCCATCCTTGCCGCGCACCAGCAGCAGGGGCACCCCGGCCACGTCCATCACCTTGCAGTCGCCGGGCTGGCGCAGCTCGCACGAAGCCGCCAGCATCAGAGGCGCGCGCCGGAACAGCAGCGTCTTCTCGCGGGCGAAAAGCGCTGGATCGGTATAGATCGAGGCGGGACGGCTGGCGCACTGCGGCGCCTTGGTGATCGTGCCTGCCTGCAATCGCTCCAGCATGTGCCGGGCATCGCCCACCAGCACCTCGCGAACGTCCATCTGCGGCCTCTCCTGTTCGTCTTGGCCCATGCAGCAAGGACGCAAGGGCATTGCGTCTAACCCTTGCCCCATCCCGCACTGGCCGGGAAACTCGGCATTATGGCAGGCAGACCGACGGGTAGGCGGTCAGCTTGGCGGGCCGTCAGCTTGGCAGGCCGCCGGTCTGGCGCAGCGCCTCGCCCAGCGCGAGCGCGGTGGAAATCGCAAGGTTGAGCGAGCGCACCTGCGGCCTGATGGGAATGCGCACCCGCGCATCGCAGGCCGCGGCCACTTCGGCCGGAACGCCCGCGCTTTCCTTGCCGAACAGCAGCACGTCATCGCGTGCAAAGGCAAAGTCGGGCAGCAGGCAATCGCCCTTGGTGGTGAACAGCACCAGCCGCGCCGGGGCGGTTGCTGCGCGGAACGGGGCAAAACCATCGTGGCGCGCGAAGGCCACGTGGTCGATGTAATCCATCGCCGCGCGGCGCACGCGCCGGTCATCCCAGGCAAAGCCCATCGGCTCGATCAGATCGACATCCACCCCGAAGCACGCGCCCAGCCGCAGCACTGCGCCCACGTTTCCGGCAATTTCGGGCTCATAAAGCGCAATGCGCATCATTCCACCGTAACGGATTTCGCCAGATTGCGCGGCTGGTCCACATCGGTGCCCTTGGCCACGGCCACGTGATAGGCCAGAAGCTGCACCGGCACGGCATAGACCAGCGGCGCGATCAGCGGATGCACGCGCGGCATCTCGATCGTGGCAAGGCAGCCCTCGCCTGCCTCGGCAATCCCTTCGGCATCCGAAATCAGCACCACCTTGCCGCCGCGCGCGCGCACTTCCTGCATGTTGCTCACGGTCTTTTCGAACAGCGGGCCGGATGGTGCCAGCACGATCACCGGCACGGCCTCGTCGATGAGCGCGATGGGGCCATGTTTCATCTCGCCGCTGGCATAGCCCTCGGCATGGATATAGCTGATTTCCTTCAGCTTCAGCGCGCCTTCCAGCGCCAGCGGATAGTCCGGCCCGCGCCCCAGATACAGCACGTCGCGCGCGGGCGCGATCAGGTGCGCCATCGCGGCGATTTCCTCGTCGTGGGCCAGCGCGGCATTCAGCGCGGCGGGCACTTCCACCAGTTGCTCGACAATGGCCGCCTCTTCCGCGCGCGTCATCCGCCCGCGCCGCACCGCAAGATGTGCCGCCAGCGCCGCCAGCACGGCAAGCTGGCAGGTGAACGCCTTGGTCGATGCCACGCCGATCTCCGGGCCGGCATGGGTGGGCAGCAGCAGGTCCGCCTCGCGCGCCATCGAACTCGTCGGCACGTTCACCACCACGGCAATCGTCTGCCCCGCCGCCTTGCAGTGGCGCAGCGCGGCCAGCGTGTCGGCCGTCTCGCCGCTCTGCGAGATGAACAGCGCCAGCCCGCCCGGCTCCAGCACCGGGTCGCGATAGCGGAACTCGGATGCCACATCGATGTCCACCGGCAGCCGCGCGAACTGCTCGAACCAGTATTTCGCCACCATCCCGGCATAGAAGCTGGTGCCGCAGGCCACGATGGTCACGCGGTTGATGCTGGCAAGGTCGAAGTCGATCTGCGGCAGGGCCACGGTCTGCTCCACCCGGCGCAGATAGCTGCGCAGGGTCTGGGCCACCACCACCGGCTGCTCGAAGATCTCCTTCTGCATGAAGTGGCGGTAATTGCCCTTCTCGATTGCCGCCGCCGTCGCGCCCGATGCCACCACGGGCCGCTCCACCGGCCGGTTTTCGGCATCGAAGATCTGCGCGCCCTCGCGCGTCACCACCACCCAGTCGCCTTCCTCCAGATAGGTGATGCGCTGCGTCAGCGGTGCCAGCGCCAGCGCGTCGGATCCCAGATAGGTCTCGCCCGCGTTCTCGCCGTCGCCATATCCCACCACCAGCGGCGAGCCGAGCCGCGCACCGATCAGCATGTCGTCGTGCGTCCGGAAGGCGATGGCCAGCGCAAACGCGCCGCGCAGTTGCGGCAGCACGGCCTTCACTGCATCCTGCGGGGAAAGCCCGGCTTCCACCTGTTCGGAAACCAGGTGCGCCACCACTTCGGTGTCGGTCTCGCTCTCGAACCGGCGTCCCCGCGCGATCAGCGCATCGCGCAGTGGCTTGAAGTTCTCGATGATGCCGTTGTGCACCAGCGCCACTTCGTCCGTTGCATGGGGGTGGGCGTTGCTCGTGGTCGGTGCGCCGTGCGTCGCCCAGCGGGTGTGGGCAATGCCGATCGTGCCCGATGCCGGGTTGCGCGCCAGTTCCAGCACAAGGTTATTGAGCTTGCCCTCGGCTCGCCGCCGGATCAGCACGCCGTTCTCAACGGTGCAGATGCCCGCGCTGTCATAGCCGCGGTATTCCATGCGCCGCAGCCCGTCCACGAGCCGCTCCGCCACCTGCTGCCTGCCAACAATTCCGATAATTCCGCACATGGAGGGAAATGCTTTCTCTTAGGGGGTTCAGGCGTTCAAAGAGTGTATGGCACCCGGATACCGGGCAGGTTAGCCGGGAAATCCTTGGTATTTCGTGTAATCAGGATCGCCCCGTTAACCTGCGCCGTGGCAAGGACATAGGCGTCCATCAGCTTCATTCTGCTGCGATAGCGGATGTCGGCCGCGGCTGCGGCAATCCGCGCATCGATTTCCACGCAATCGAAATGGCTCAACGCGTCGCGCAGGCGATCACGCCTTTCCAGCGCTTCCCCGGCCATCACTTCGGTCCACACGATCCGGCTGATGCGGTGGCTGCGATAGCGCGCGATCTCCTGCGTTGCCTGCGGGATGCACAGCAACCAGTCGATCACGATGCTTGTATCGAAGAATGGGGCCGACACGATCAGAGATCTTTGTAAGGGCGGCGATCTTCGCGCGTCGCCCGCTGATACTCGACACCGTCGCCGATATCGCCGCGATCCGTCCAAAGCCCTGCATAGCGTTCGATCCAGTCGTTGCCGGCATTGCTTTGCACGAGATAGAGCCTCACGGCCTCACGGATGAGCGCCGCGCGCGACCGCCCCTGCTCGCCCGCGCGCGCATCAAGGGCGGCAATGTCTGCGTCCGGAATATCGGTCAAAATGCGAGCCATACCGATATCATGATATGATATCGGTATATAGTCAAGATTTCGTCTTCTCCGCCTTCTTTCTCTTCATCGCATCGTGGAAGCGGTCGGCCCAGCCGGGCTTCACCAGTTGCTCGGCCCGCACCATGCGCAGTTCGCCATCGGCCACATCGCGTGAAACCGCGCTTCCGGCGGCCACGATGGCGTCCGCGCCGATCTTCACCGGCGCAATCAGCGCGCTGTTGGAACCGATGAAGGCGCGTTCGCCGATCACCGTCCTGTGCTTGAAGTATCCGTCATAGTTGCAGGTGATCGTGCCCGCGCCGATGTTCGCGCCCGCGCCCACTTCGGCATCGCCCAGATAGGTCAGGTGGTTGGCCTTCGCGCCCTTGTGCAGCACGGCGTTCTTCACTTCCACGAAGTTGCCGATCTTGGCCTTTTCCTCCAGCCGCGCGCCGGGGCGCAGGCGGGCATAGGGACCGATCTCCACCCCGCTGGCAAGGCTCGCCCCCTCAAGGTGGCAGAAGGCGCGGATGGTCACGCCGTCCGCCACCTGCACGCCGGGGCCGAACACCACGTTCGGTTCGATCACCACGTCGCGGCCCAGCACCGTGTCCCAGGCAAACCACACCGTTTCGGGCGCGATCAGGCTTGCCCCGTCGGCCATGGCCTGCGCCCGGCGGCGCTGCTGCCAGCGCGCCTCGGCCTCGGCCAGCTCGCCCCGGCTGTTGATCCCGGCCACTTCGTCGGGATCGTCCGTCACCACCACCGCGCAGGTGCGGCCATCGGCAATGGCAATGTTGACCACGTCGGGCAGGTAATATTCGCCCTGTGCATTGTCGTTGCCCACGCGCGCCAGCAGGCCGAACAGGTCGGCGCTGCTGAGCGCCATCAGGCCGGAATTGCAGATGCGGCACGCGCGCTCCGCCTCGGTCGCGTCCTTGTGCTCCACCATTTTCACGATGCGCCCGCCCTCGGCGATCACGCGCCCGTATTGCAGCGGATCGGCAGGCGCGAAGCCCAGCACCACCGCCGCCGGAGCGTCCGCCTCGTGCAGGCGCGCAATCATCGCGCGCATCGTCTCGGCCCGCACGAAGGGCACGTCGCCATAAAGGATCAGCACATCCCCGGCAAAGCCCGCCAGCGCGCCTTGCGCCTGCTGCACCGCGTGCGCCGTGCCAAGCTGCGGGTCCTGCACGGCAATCGTCGCGCTTTCGCCCAGCGCCTTTTCCAGCTGCTCGCGCCCGTGGCCCGCCACCACCACCTGCCGCGCCGGGTTCAGCGCGGCCGCGCTGTCCAGAAGATGCATCAGCATGGGCCTTCCCGCGATGGGGTGGAGCACCTTGTGCAGGTCGCTTTTCATCCGCGTGCCCTTGCCCGCGGCAAGAACGATGATGGCCAGAGGGGTTTCGGCCAGAGGCGGGTCGAAAGGCGGCGTTTGAACGGGCGTCGGTTCAGTCATGCCCGCATCCTTGCCAGACAAATCTTGCGCTTTCCAGAACGGCGCGCCACTTGCCCCGGCCATGGCGGATTTTCCCTATCGAATCGTCGGCTTCGATCTCGACGGCACCCTGCTCGATACGTCGGGCGATCTGGGCACGGCGCTCAACCACGCGCTGGCGCTGGCCGGGCGCCCGCCCGTCCCGCTCGATCAGACCGCGCGCCACATCGGCGGCGGCGCGGCGCAGATGCTGCGCTCGGCCCTGCTGGAATCGGGCGGTGTCGATGAAGCGGCCTTCGATACCCTCCAGTCCGAACTCGTCGCCTTCTACGCCCGCAACATCGCGCATCGCACCACGCTCTTTCCGGGCGGGGCGGCCATGCTCGATGCGCTGGATGCGCGCGGCGTGAAGATCGCCATTGCCACCAACAAGAAGGAAAGCCTCGCCCTGCGCCTGTTCGAGGAACTTGGCCTGCTGCACCGCTTCGCCTGCGTGATCGGCGGCGATACGCTCGGCCCCGGCACATCCAAGCCCCGGCCCGACATGCTGCACGAAATGGTGCGGCGCTGCGGCGGCGGCCCGGCGGCTTTCGTGGGCGATACAACCTTCGATATCGGCGCGGCGCGCAATGCGGGCCTGCCGGTGGTGGCGGTGCGTTTCGGCTTCAACGATCTGCCCGCGCACGAACTGGGCGCCGATGCCGTGATCGACCATTTCGACGAACTTCTGCCAGCGCTCGAAACGCTCGCCAGCGCGGCGGCAAGCGCCTAGAAGCGCAGTTCATGCTCACGCCCATAGCCCTCTCCATTGGCGATCCCGCCGGCGTCGGCCCCGAACTTGCCGCCGCCGCCTGGGCGCTGAGCGATGCCGAAGCCCTTGCGCCCTTCTTCGTGGTCGGCTCGGCCCGCGTGGTCGAACAGGCCGCACACCGGCGCGGCATCACCGTTCCGGTGCAGACGATCACCGATGCGGAACAGGCCGCCGCCTGCTTTGGCTCCGCGCTTCCCGTCCTCGATCTGGCGGATCTGCCCTATGCCCCCGGCGCGCCCGATGATGCCGGCGCCGCGCTCGCGCTCCGGGCGCTCGCCACCGCCACCCGGCTCGTGCGCGAAGGCGCCGCATCCGCGCTCGTCACCGGTCCCATCGCCAAGAGCCGCCTCGCCCGCGTCGGCTTTGCCCATCCGGGACAGACCGAGTTCGTGGCCGAGGCCTGCGCCATCGCGCCCGAAGATGCGGTGATGATGCTGGCCGGGCCAAGCCTGCGCGTCGTGCCCGTCACCGTCCACGTCGCCTTGCGCGAAGTGCCCGGCCTGCTCACGCCCGAACTTGTCCGCAGGCGCGCCGCCATCACCGCCGCCGCGCTCGTGCGCGATTTCGGCATTTCCGTCCCGCGCCTCGCCGTGGCGGGGCTAAACCCCCACGCCGGAGAAGATGGGCGCATGGGCACCGAGGATGCCGCCATCATCGCCCCTGCCGTCGCCATGCTGCGCGAAGCCGGAATCGATGCCTTCGGCCCCCTTCCGCCCGACACGATGTTTCATGCCGAGGCGCGCGAGCGCTATGATGCGGCGATCTGCATGTATCACGATCAGGCGCTCATCCCCCTCAAGGCGCTCGATTTCGATGAAGGGGTCAATGTCACGCTGGGCCTGCCGATCGTGCGCACCTCGCCCGATCACGGCACCGCCTTCGGCATTGCCGGAACCGGCACGGCGCGCGTCGGGCCAACGGTTGCGGCGCTGCGCATGGCAGGCGAATGCGCCGCACGAAGGGCACAGGGATGACCGATCTTCCGCCCCCCGATTTTCCGGCGCCAGACCTTCCGCCCCCCGAACTCCCGCCCTTGCGCCATGTCGTCAATCGCCACGGCCTGTTTGCCACCAAGGCGCTGGGCCAGAACTTCCTGTTCGATGAACTCCTGCTCGATCGCATCGCGCGCGTGCCCGGCAGCCTCAAGGGGCAAAACGTGCTCGAAGTCGGCCCCGGTCCCGGCGGCCTCACGCGCGCCCTCTTGCGTGCGGGCGCAAACGTCACCGCCATCGAAATGGACCGGCGCTGCCTTCCCGCCCTTGCCGAACTGGCCGAGGCCTTTCCGGGCAAGCTGACCGTCATCGAAGGCGACGCCACGAAGATCTCGCCCGAAGCGCTCTTCGATGCGCCCTGGCACGTGGCCGCAAACCTGCCCTACAATGTCGGCACGCAGCTTTTCACCGGCTGGCTTTCAGGGCAGGACTGGCCGCCCCGGTGGAAATCGCTCACGCTCATGTTCCAGCTTGAAGTGGCCGAACGCATCGTCGCCCGGCCCGGCACCGATGCCTATGGCCGCCTTGCCGTGCTGGCGCAGTGGCGCGCCGCGCCCCGCATTGCCATGAAGGTTCACCGCAGCGCCTTCACCCCGCCGCCCAAGGTCATGTCCGCCATCGTCCATGTGGAACCGGCCGCCATGCCCGCGGGCGTTTCGGCGCGGATGCTTGAACGCGTCACCGAAGCCGCCTTCGGCCAGCGCCGAAAAATGCTGCGCCAGTCGCTCAAGGGCCTGCCCGGCGCGCTCGATGCGCTCGATGCGCTCGGCATCGATTCGCAGCGCCGCGCCGAAACACTTGGCGTTGAAGAGTTCGTGGCGATTGCACGGTCGCTGACGAAATAGGGGCAGGCCCGCAAGGCCCCGCCCCGTATCGCTCAGGCAGGCTCGGCCACCTTGGCCATCGCCGCCTTCTTCTTCAGGCGCCATGCGTGCAGCAACGGCTCGGTGTAGCCATTGGGCTGCTCCACGCCCTTGAACACCAGATCGCAGGCCGCGCGGAAGGCAAAACTTTCCACCCAGCGCCCCGCCATCGGTTCATACAGCGGATCGTCCGCGTTCTGCGCATCCACCTTGGCCGCCATGCGCTTCAGGCTGTCCATCACCTGCTCGGCGCTGGCCACCCCGTGCAGCAGCCAGTTGGCCATGTGCTGGCTGGAAATGCGCAAGGTCGCCCGGTCTTCCATAAGGCCCACGTCGTTGATGTCGGGCACCTTGGAACAGCCAACCCCCTGATCGATCCAGCGCACGACATAGCCGAGCAGCCCTTGCGCGTTGTTGTCCAGTTCCTCGCGCACTTCCTCGGCAGACCAGTTGGTCCCTTCGGCCAGCGGGATCGTCAGCAGCGCGTCAAGGCCCGGCACCGGCTCCTTCGCCACCTCTTCGCGCAGCGCAAAGACCGGAACCTGATGATAATGCATGGCATGAAGCGTCGCGGCCGTGGGCGAAGGCACCCAGGCAGTATTGGCGCCCGTCTTCGGGTGCGCCACCTTCTGCTCCAGCATGTCGTGCATCATGTCGGGGGCGGCCCACATGCCCTTGCCGATCTGCGCCTTGCCCGAAAGCCCGTGGCGCAATCCGATGCACACGTTGCGCTTCTCATAGGCCGCGATCCAGCCCGAACCCTTGATCGCGCCCTTGCGGATCATCGCGCCCGCCTGCATCGAAGTGTGAATCTCGTCGCCGGTGCGGTCAAGGAAGCCAGTGTTGATGAACACCACCCGGTCCTTCACCGCGTGGATGCACGCGGCAAGGTTGGCCGATGTGCGGCGCTCCTCGTCCATCACGCCCACCTTCACCGTGTGGCGGGCAAGGCCCAGCAGGTCTTCCACCGCATCGAACAGGTCGTTGGCAAAGCCGCATTCTTCCGGCCCATGCATCTTGGGCTTCACAATATAGACGCTGCCCGCGCGGCTGTTGCGATAGCGGCCCAGCCCCTTCAGATCGTGGCAGGCAATCGCACTCGTAATCACCGCGTCCATGATTCCTTCGGGAATCTCGCCGCCATCGGGCAGCAGGATCGCCGGGTTGGTCATCAGGTGGCCCACGTTGCGCACGAACAGCAGGCTGCGGCCCGGCAGCACCATCGGCGCGCCGCCGGTCGCGGTCCATTCGCGGTCCGCCTCCAGCGTGCGCGTCAGCGTCCGGCCGCCCTTCTCGAAACTGGCCGCCAGATCGCCGCGCATCAGGCCCAGCCAGTTGCGATAGGCCAGCAGCTTGTCCTCGGCATCCACCGCCGCCACCGAATCTTCCAGATCGACGATGGTCGTCAGCGCCGCTTCCATCACGATATCGGCAATGCCCGCCTTGTCGTCCGCGCCAACCGGATGGCTGCGGTCCAGCACGATCTCCACATGCAGCCCGTTGTTGGCCAGCAGCAGCCCGCCCGATTTGCGGCCTGCCAGTTGCGCCGGATCGGCCAGCGGCGGATCGCCCGCGCCGTCCCAGTCGCTCCAGCTTGTGCCCGCCAGCGGGAAGGTCGCATCCAGAAACTCGCGGCCGGCCGCCACCACTGCGGCCCCGCGCGCCTTGTCATAGCCGCCGGGCCGTGCGGGCGGCGCATCCAGCGCATCGGTGCCGTAAAACGCATCGTAAAGGCTGCCCCAGCGCGCATTGGCGGCATTCAGCACGAAACGGTCGTTCAGCACCGGCACCACCAGTTGCGGCCCGGCCATCGTGGCAATTTCGGGATCGACGTTGGCCGTGCCGATCAGGAAATCTTCCGGCTCCGGCACAAGATAGCCGATCTGCGTCAGGAAGGCCCGGTATTCGGCCATGTCGATGGGCTTGCCCGCCCGCGCGCGATGCCAGTCGTCGATGGCCTGCTGCATCGCGTCGCGCTTGGCCAGAAGCGCGCGGTTCACGGGGGCGAAACGGTCCACCAGCGCGGCAAAGCCCTGCCAGAACGCATCCGGCACAAGGCCCAGCGGTTCCAGAACCTGACTGTCGATGAAGGTGGCAAGGCCCGCGTCAACCTGCAAGCCGTGGCGCTCGATACGTCCGTTCATAGTTCCCATGTCCATACGCTCACATAAACCGCGCACGCAGCCACGGGCTGCCTGCGTCGAATCTGGTGGACCTGGGGAGGAACACCTCGCGCTATGCCCGCTTTCAAAGGGCTTGGCAACAATACGAAAGTTGGCCTTGCCCGCGCCGGGGGGTTCACCCCGCGCGCCCCAGCGGTTAGTGTGGTTGCAGATGCAACAGCTTTCCCCCACTGAACGCGGCCTGATCGAAACGATCGATGGCGCCGCCATGCTTGCCCATGTCCAGCGCTGGTGCGCGGTCAACACCGGCACCGGCAACCTGTCCGGCCTTGCCAGGCAGTGGGATCTGCTGGCCGATGCCTTCGCCGTCCTGCCCGGCACGATCCGCAAGGCAAATCCCGCCCCGGTGCGCACCATCGCGGCCGATGGCACCGGGCATGAAACCGCCAATGGCGCGCATCTGGTCCTTTCGGTCCGCCCCGATGCGCCGCGCCGCTATCTCCTCACCGGCCACATGGACACCGTGTTCGGACCCGAACACCCCTTCCAGTCACTGCAATGGCTCGATGCCCGGACGCTGAACGGCCCCGGCGTTGCCGACATGAAGGGCGGCATCGCGGTGATCCTCGCCGCGCTCTGTGCCTTCGAGGCCAGCCCCGTCGCCGCTGGCATCGGCTATGACGTGCTCATCAATTCGGATGAGGAAACCGGCAGCCTCGCCTCTGCGCCGCTCATCGCCGAACTGGCGCGCGGCAAGGCCGCCGCCCTCACCTACGAACCGGCCGCCCTGCCCGATGGCACGCTTGCCGCCCAGCGTCCCGGCAGCGGCAACTACGCCGCCGTCGTCCGCGGCCGCTCGGCCCACGCCGGTCGCAATCCGCAAGATGGGCGCAACGCGATTCTCGCCGCCGCCGACCTCGCGCTCAAACTGAAGGCGCTTGAGCGCGAAGGGCTGACGGTCAACCCGGCAAGGATCGACGGAGGCAGCGCGAACAACGTCGTGCCCGATCTTGCGGTGCTGCGCTTCAATGTGCGGCCTGCCTCGGCCGAACTTGCCGCCGACCTTGCCGAAAACCTCGCAAAGCTCGTCGAAAACCTCGAAAAGGTGCACGAAGTCTCGGTGCACCTCCATGGAGGGCTGACGCGCCCTCCCAAACCTCTGACGGAAAAGGCAAAATCGCTGTTCTCGCTGGTCCGGCAATGCGGCGAGGCGCTGGGCCAGCCGGTGCGCTGGCAGGCGTCGGGCGGGGTCTGCGATGGCAACAATATCGCCGCCTGCGGGGTTCCCGTGGTCGATACCATGGGCGTGCGCGGCGGGGCGATCCATTCGGACCGGGAGTTCCTGATCGTGCCCTCGCTGGCTGAGCGCGCGGCGCTTTCGGCGCTGGTTCTGCATCGTCTTTCCGGGGAAAATCAATGACTTTCCGCATACGCGCAGCGCGCACCGCCGATCTGCAAGCCCTCTATGAAATGGCCAAGCTCGCCGGCGGCGGCTTCACCAATCTGCCGCCCGATCGCCGCGCACTTTCGGCAAAACTGGCCCGCGCCGCCGATGCCTTCGCCACACCCGATGCCGCAGACCCGCTCAATCCGCGCGATGAACTGTTTGTTTTCATTCTGGAAAATGCGGAAACCGGGGAAGTGCGCGGCACGGCCCAGATCTTCACCAGCGTCGGTCGCCAGTGGCCTTTCTATTCCTACCGGATCGCCACGCTCACCCAGCATTCCAAGGAACTGGGCCGCACCTTCCGCGCTGAAATGCTCAATCTCGTAACCGACCTTGAAGGATCAAGCGAAGTCGGCGGCCTGTTCCTTCACCCTGCCGAACGCGCTGGCGGGCTGGGGCTGCTGCTCGCGCGCAGCCGCTATCTCTTCATCGCCATGCACCGCCAGCGCTTTGGCGAGCGCATTCTGGCCGAACTGCGCGGCGTGATCGACGAGCGCGGTGGATCGCCCTTCTGGGACGGCGTGGCCGGCCGTTTCTTCGGCATGAGCTTTCAGGAAGCCGATTATTTCAATGCGATAAACGGCAACCAGTTCATTGCCGATCTCATGCCCAAGCACCCCGTCTATGTCGCGATGCTGCCCGAAAGCGCGCGCTCGGCCATCGGCCTGCCCCACCCTTCGGGCCGCGCGGCGATGCGGATGCTGGAGGAAGAAGGCTTTGCCTACGAAGGCTATGTCGACATCTTCGATGGCGGCCCGACCATGACCGCCCGCACCGACAAGGTGCGTTCGATCAGCGAGGCAAGGGAAATGCCCGTGGCCCACGTCCGCGCGCCCGAAGGCGATGGCCCCGCGGCAAGGGCGCTGGTGGCAGCAGGCAGACTGGCCGATTTCCGCTGCGCCTTCGCCGAAATTGCCGAAACGCCTGATGGCCTCACCATCGACCCGGTGGCCGCCGCCACGCTGGGCATCAGGGCGGGCGATCAGGTCTGGTTCGTGGAACGCTAGAAGGAACTCCATGCCCCTTGCAGAAATCAACTTCGACGGCCTTGTCGGTCCCAGCCACAACTACGCGGGTCTCAGCCTTGGCAATCTGGCCTCGGCCAGCAACGCGGGCGAGGTTTCCCATCCCCGCGCGGCCGCGCTGCAGGGGCTGGCCAAGATGCGGCACAACCTTGGCCTTGGGCTGATGCAGGGCCTGCTGGTCCCGCTGCCGCGGCCCAATCGGGCGTTTCTTGCAGCCATGGGCCTTGATGTTATTGACGAGACCGATACCGCCCAGCGCCGCCTGCGCGCGGCGGCATGGTCGGCGTCATCGATGTGGACCGCCAATGCCGCCACTGTCAGCCCCGCGCCCGATACGGCAGACGGCCGCTGCCATCTGACCGCGGCCAATCTTGTGACCATGCCGCACCGGTCACACGAATGGGCAGATACCGCGCGCCAGTTGCGGCTGGCCTTTGCCGACACGGCGCATTTTGCCGTCCACGATGCGGTTCCCGCCTGCTTCGGCGATGAGGGCGCGGCCAACCACATGCGGCTGTGCGCCCGCCACGATGCGCCGGGACTTGAAATCTTCGTTTATGGCACCGGTGGCGGCGCCTTTCCGGCGCGCCAGCATGAACAGGCAAGCCGCGCCGTGGCGCGCCTGCACGGGCTTGATCCGGCGCGCTGTCTGTTTGTGGAGCAATCCCCCGATGCCATTGCCGCAGGCGCATTTCACAACGATGTTGTGGCGGTGGCGAACGAGCGCGTGCTCTTCACCCACGAACTGGCCTTTGCTGATCCCGAAGGCACTTATGCCGCAATCACCCAGCGCCTGCCCGAAGCCGAAATCGTGGTGGTGCCTGCCAGTGCGGTGAGCCTTGCCGATGCCATCCGCAGCTATCTGTTCAACGCCCAGTTGCTGACCCTCCCATCGGGCGAGATGGGCCTCGTGATCCCTCTGGAAGCGTGGGAAACGCCATCGGTTCGGGCCTGGCTCGAAGGGCATCTGGAAGCGAACGGGCCGATCCGGCGAGTCATGCCGGTTGATGTGCGCCAATCGATGGCCAATGGTGGCGGGCCTGCTTGTCTGCGCCTGCGGGTGGTAGCCGATCCGGCCACGGTCGATCGGCGCTTCCTGCTGGACGAGGCAAAGATCACCGCGCTCGAAGCGGTGGTGGCAGCATACTGGCCCGAACAGATCGATCCCGCCGATATCGGAAGCCCTGTCCTGGCGCAGGCCGTCATGGCCGCGCGCGCGGCGCTGCTTTCGGCCCTTGCGCTTGAGGAACTGGCCTGAGCGGATTGACGCCTGAACGAACCGGGGACTGAGCAGGCTGGAGACTGTTCCGAATGGGGACGCGGCCTGCCTTCACGCGGTGCTTGTCGCTTCACTTTACAGTGAAGATCGGGTTAACCAGCAACAAGCCAGCAAAGCAGGAACTGGCATGATCGTTGCAGCGTTTGTCTGCAAAAGAGGATGAGAACCCGGATGCTGCGAAAGTTTGGTCGCCTGTTTGTCATCAAGACCCGCTTTGAAGCCTATGCGGTGATCTACGCGATCTCGCTGGGCGCGGTGGAACGCGGACAGGCATACCTTACGCAGTATCCCGGCATTGGCGGCAAGCTGCTGTTTCTGGCCGCAACGGGCGCGGTGTTCATTGCGGGCGCCAAGATCCTCGATGCGCTGCGCATGGAAAAGCAGCTCAAGGACATGGCCGCTTCGCACGAGGGATGAAAGCAGGTTTGGTGGCTGACGCTTGCGGCGCGGCACGCGCTGTGCGGGTGGGGCGATTCTGTTGCTAGGCTCGCCCCCAGCCCCCGGTTTCCGATTCTGTTACCCGGTTCGGTCCGAACCGTGCTTCCGCTTTATAACGTCAGGGCGTTAGCCCCTAGAATTATGCAGCGAGAGCAAGTGCTTCGTTGTCGTTGGCACTTGTGAGTTTTGAGCCTTTAACGGGTTACTCAGCCCGGACGAAAACAGCGCTTTTCAACACACGTCGATCCTAGTTCGGCCCCATCAACACCCTTGCGACAACAAGGCCCGGCCTGTTCCAGCCGGTGGTGATGGTGGAGCCGCCGGGTACCGCCCCCGGGTCCGCTGCGCCTATTGCACGCCGCAGTTTATCGTCATAGCCGGTCGAAACCGGCAAGGCTTCATATAGGCATTGCGCGCCAAATGAAAAGGGGCGGAGAT
The DNA here is from genome assembly GCF_003171715.1 of Novosphingobium meiothermophilum. Lineage (GTDB taxonomy): Bacteria > Pseudomonadota > Alphaproteobacteria > Sphingomonadales > Sphingomonadaceae > Novosphingobium > Novosphingobium meiothermophilum. The sequence continues at coordinate 338,745 of NZ_QGHL01000004.1, forward strand.
CACCCCGCCCCCTGTTCGTTCCGATCCGGCCCGGCGGATCAGCCTGTTGGCACCTATTTCTTCAGGGCGTCGCGGATTTCCGTCAGCAGGTCCACCTCGCTCGGCCCCGCAGGCTCGGCAGCAGGTGGCGGCATCAGCTTGTTGGCCTGCCGAACGATCAGGAAGATCACGAAGGCAAGGATCAGGAAGTTGATGATCGCCGTGATGAACGAACCCCAGCCCAGCATGGCTACGCCCGCCTCCTTCAGCGCGGCATAGGTCATCTCCCCCTTGTAGTCGGCCGGGATGCTGCCCAGAACGACAAACTTCTGACTGAAATCAATGCCTCCCGTCACCGCACTGATGACCGGCATGATGACATCATCGGTGAGCGATGAGACGATCTTGCCGAAGGCCGCGCCGATGATCACACCGACCGCCAGATCCAGCACGTTTCCGCGTGCAATAAAGGTCTTGAACTCGCCAATCATGCCCATGCTTTCCCCCGATGCATTAACCATTCGACCGGAGTGTAGCTAAGCGCGGGGCGCAGATCACGGCAAGCCGGAATCTTTTGCAACCGTGCGGATACTTGAACCGTAACGGACTGGCTCTATGTCTGGACGCAAGACGACCGCGCCTGTGGTCGCAAGCAAGAAGGATGTTTTGCCGATGGCCGCACTCCGTTTCAGCCAGGTTGCCTTTGCCACTGTTGCCGCCGCCAGCCTTTCGGCCTGCGGGATCAACTCGGTCCCGGCTGCCGAGGAGGAGGCCAAGGCACGCTGGGCCGACGTGGAAAGCGCCTATCAGCGCCGCGCCGATCTGATCCCGAACCTTGTGGCCACGGCCAAGGGCGCCGCCGCATCGGAAACGCAGATCCTGACGAACGTGACCGAAGCGCGCGCGCGCGCCACCTCGATCAACATCACCACCGATGATCTTTCCAATCCGGCCGAGTTCGAGAAGTTCCAGAACGCGCAGAACCAGCTTACCCAGGCTCTGGGCCAGCTTCGCACGGTGGTGGAAAACTATCCGCAACTGCAAAGCCAGGCGCGCTTTGCCGATCTGATGGTGCAGCTTGAAGGCACGGAAAACCGCATCAATGTGGCCCGCACCCGCTACAACGAGGCAGTGCAGGCCTATAACACCACGATCCGCACCTTCCCCGATGCCATCGGTGCAAAGCTGATCCATGGCGCCAAGCCGATGGTGCCGTTCAAGGCCGCTGCCGGTTCCGAAGTGGCGCCGACGGTCAATTTCGACATGAACGCGCCGGCAGCACCCGCAGCGGGACAGTAAGATGGGATTGGCCCGCCCCCTGCGGGCATTCTGGCACGCCATTGCGGTGCTGTTCCTGCTGGCAGCGGGCGCGGCCCATGCCGCCTTGCCCGCCCGCCCGCAAGGCCCGGTGCTGGATCAGGCCGGGATCATTCCCGATGCGGAGGAAGCAGCCCTTGCGCAGCGCCTTTCGGCCTACAATGCCGAAACAGGGCGCGCCGTGGTGGTGGCAACGGTTGCCTCGCTGGACGATCAGGATGTGGAAACCTATGCCAACGCCCTGTTTCGCGCCTGGGGCATCGGCGGCGAGAAGACCGATCAGGGCCTGTTGTTCCTGATCGCCCCAAACGAACGCAAGGTGCGGATCGAGGTAGGCTACGGGCTTGAGGAATATCTGCCCGATGCGCTGGCCGGGCGCATCCTTGCGGGCGCCGTCACCCCGCGTTTCAAGGAAGGCGATTATGCCGGCGGAATCAATGCTGGGGTGGAGCAGATCCTTGCCCAGCTCAGCCGCAATCCCGCCGATGCCAAGGCGATTGCCGAAGCGGCGGCCAAGCGCGGCGGCGACCGGGAGGAAGGCTCGGTCCTCGCAAGCGCGTTCTTCTGGGTGTTCATCATCGTGATGTTCATGCTTGTCTTTGGAAGACGCGGGCGCGGCCATGCTGCGCGCAAGAGCGGGATCGATCCGGGAATCGTGCTGTGGGGCATCAGCGAAATTGCCCGCGCGGCATCCGACAACCGCCATTCTGGCGGTTGGGGCGGTGGCGGCGGCGGCGGATTCGGCGGCTTTGGCGGGTTCGGCGGCGGCGATTCCGGGGGCGGCGGCGCCTCTGGCGACTGGTAGGGCAGGACAGACGTGACACGCATCGCAATGACCGAAGCCGACCACAAGCTGGTGAGCGACGCCGTGGCTGCCGCCGAGGCGCACACTTCGGGCGAGATCGTGACGATCGTGACCCGGCGCTCGGACAGCTATCATGACATTGCGCTGATCTGGGCGGCGCTGGCAGCGTTCGCGGCGCTTTCCGTGCTTGAGATCGCGCCCGGCTTCTATCTCCCGCTGGCAGAGCGCATGCTGGGCCTGTGGGCTTTCGAATGGACGCCACGCACGCTGATCGGGCTGGCGCTGAGCGTGGCGACGCTCAAGTTTGCAAGCGTCTATCTGATTGCGCGCTTCACCCCGCTTGGCTTGTGGCTGACCCCGCGCCGGGTGCGCAATGCACGCACCCGCGCTCGCGCCATGTCATGCTTTCGCATTGGCGCGGAAAGTCGCACCACCGGGCATACCGGCGTGCTGATCTATGTCAGCCTAGACGAGCATCATGCCGAGATCATCGCGGACACCGGAATTGCGGCAAAGGTGCGGCCGGAAACCTGGGGCCATGCCATGAAGGCAATGATCGATCCGCTGCGCCGCGGGCAGATCGCCGAAGGAATGGTTGGCGCGGTGGCGGAAGTGGGCAAGGTTCTGGCCGAACATTTCCCGCGCGCGCAGGACGACAGCAACGAACTGCCGGACAGACTGATCGAACTATGAGCCTTGAAGAGGAATACCGCGACCACCCGGAAACCGTGCAGTGGCAGGGCCGCTTCATTGTCGCCAAGACGCGCGGGCGGTGGGAATATGTCTCGCGCAACCGCAACATCAAGGCAGCGGTGATCCTTGCAGTCGACGATGGCCACGTGATACTTGTCGAACAGTTCCGCGTGCCGCTGGGCCGCCCCTGCATCGAACTTCCCGCCGGGCTGATCGGCGACGAGGCGGGCACTGAGCACGAGGACGCTGCCAGCGCGGCCCTGCGCGAACTGGAAGAGGAAACCGGCTACCGGGCCGGGCGGATCGAATCGCTTGGGGAATATCATTCCTCGCCGGGCATGGTGACAGAAGCCTTCACCCTGTTTCGCGCGCATGATCTTGAAAAAGTTTCCGAAGGCGGCGGCGTGGAAGGCGAAGGCATTACCGTGCACCGGGTTGCCCTTACGGAAATCGAGCGATTTCTCGCGGCAAGGCGCGCCGAAGGCCATGCCATCGACGTGCGGATGCTGATGCTGCTGGCCCCGCGCATCATGGCCTGACATTTTGCGCCACTTGCCTCCTGCCGCGCAACTTGCTTGGTTGACGCAAACGGAAAGCGGGAGATGAAGCGATGGGCAGGGTTCAGGGCAAGAAGGCACTGGTGACGGGCGCGGCACAGGGGCTGGGCGCGGCGCACGCAAGGCTGCTGGCGCACGAAGGGGCACGCGTTCTGCTGACCGATATCAACGGCGATGGCGCTGCCGAACAGGCCGATGCCATCAACGCCGAACTGGGCGCAGGCACTGCCTTCGCCCTGCGCCACGATGTGACCAGCGCCGATGACTGGGACCAGGCCATCGCCACGGCTGCCGAAAAGCTGGGCGGGCTTTCGGTGCTGGTCAACAATGCGGGCGTGGGCGTGCGCGGCAATATCGAAACCTGCACGCTGGATGAGTGGCACCGCGGTTTTGCCATCAATGTGGATTCGGTATTCCTCGGCTGCCAGAAAGCTCTGCCGCTGCTGCGCGACAGCCAGCCTGCCTCGATCATCAACATCAGTTCGATCGCGGGCCTTATCGCATCGGACACCATGCCCGGTTACAACGCCAGCAAGGCGGCGGTGTGGATGCTGACCAAGTCGGTCGCGCTCTATTGCGCCAAGCGGGGGTGGGACATCCGCTGCAATTCGGTTCACCCGACCTTTGTCGACACACCCATTCTTGATGGGATTGCCACGAACGCCAACCTCGAAAAGGCGGTGGTCATGGGCAAGCTCGCCCGCCAGATCCCACTGGGCCGCGTGGGCGAACCCGACGAGATCGCGGCAGGCGTGCTCTATCTTGCCAGCGATGAAAGCCGCTTCATGACCGGGGCCGAACTGAAACTCGACGGCGGCATATCCGCCATGTGAAACGCAAAGGGCCAGCCGAACGCGCGGGTTCGTCCGGCCCTTGACTGCGTTCGGCTCAACAGCCGCTCAGAACACCACGACCGAGCGGATCGACTTGCCCGCGTGCATCAGATCGAACGCGGTGTTGATCTCCTCAAGCCCCATGACGTGGGTGATCATCGGGTCGATCTCGATCTTGCCGGTCATGTACATGTCGACGATCTTGGGCACATCGGTGCGTCCCTTGGCGCCGCCAAAGGCCGTACCGCGCCAGTTGCGCCCGGTGACGAGCTGGAACGGGCGGGTGCTGATTTCCTTGCCCGCTTCGGCAACACCAATAATGATGCTGGTTCCCCAGCCCCTGTGACAGGCTTCCAGCGCGGTGCGCATCACCTCGGTATTGCCGGTGGCATCGAAGGTGTAGTCCGCGCCGCCATCGGTCATCTCGACGATCTTCGCCACGATGTCCTCGCGGCTCATGCCCTTGCTGTTGAGGAACGCGGTCATGCCGAACCTGCGGCCCCATTCCTCGCGGTCCGGGTTGATGTCGACGCCGATGATCCTGTTCGCCCCGGCAAGCCGCGCGCCCTGGATCACGTTGAGACCGATCCCGCCCAGCCCGAACACCACCACGTTATCGCCCACCTGCACCTTGGCGGTATTGATGACCGCGCCAACGCCCGTGGTCACGCCGCAGCCGATGTAGCACGAGGTCTGGAACGGCGCGTCTTCGCGGATCTTTGCCACGGCGATTTCGGGCAGGACGGTGAAGTTGGAAAACGTGGAGCAGCCCATGTAGTGATAGATCGTCTGCCCCTTGTAGGAAAAGCGGCTGGTGCCATCAGGCATGAGGCCCTTGCCTTGCGTGGCGCGGATCGCGGTGCACAGGTTGGTCTTGCCCGAAAGGCAGCTTTTGCACTGGCGGCATTCGGGCGTGTAGAGCGGGATCACGTGATCGCCGGGCTTGACCGAGGTGACACCGGCGCCAACCTCGCGCACGATCCCGGCCCCTTCGTGGCCAAGCACGCTGGGGAAAATACCCTCGCTGTCAAACCCGTCGAGCGTATAGGCATCGGTGTGGCACACGCCCGTGGCCATGATCTCGACCAGAACCTCGCCCGCCCTGGGGCCTTCCAGATCGAGTTCGACGATTTCGAGCGGTTGCTTGGGCGCAAAGGCAACGGCGGCGCGGGTCTTCATGGCGATCTACTCCCTTGATCTGGCGGCGCGATAGCATAATTGCGGCTATGCTGATAAATGCGGTCGCAAGATAAGCACTGTTGCAAGACGAGAACAATGAGCAATCGCTGGGATGGGATCGATGAAGTGGTGGCCGTGGCCGACGCGGGCACTTTCGTGGCAGCGGCAAAGCGGCTGGGCACCTCCACCTCGCACGTCAGCCGGGCGGTGGCGCGGCTTGAGCAGAGCCTTGGCGCGCAGTTCTTCCATCGCACCACCCGTGCGGTAAGCCTTACCGATACCGGGCGCACGCTGGTGGACCAGTTCCGCCGCCTCATTGCCGAGCGCGACGAGGCAATCGCCATGCTCGACCTTCAGGGAGAACCGCAGGGCCATCTGCGCATCACCTGCCCCACCGCGCTGGGCGAACGCTTCGTGGCACCCATCGTGCGCGCCTATGTGCAGGAATATCCCAAGCTTTCGCTCGACCTTGATCTGTCCAATCGCGTGGTGGAGCTGGTTTCGGAAGGCTATGACCTGGCGATCCGCACCGGCACCCTGCCCGACAGCCGCCTGATCCGCACCCAGATTGCCACGCGCCGCAGCGTGACCTGCGCTTCGCCTGCCTATCTTGCCGAGCGGGGCACGCCGCAGACCGTCGATGATCTGGATGCGCACGAATGCATCCCGGCAACATCGGATGTGTGGCGCTACAAGGTGGACGGCGAGCCGCGCACCATCCGCGCGCGCGGACGCTGGCGGTGCAGCAATGGCGCGGCGGTGTTCGATGCGGCGGTGGCGGGCATGGGCCTGTGCCAGTTGCCGGAGTTCTATGTGAGCCGGGCCATCGCGGAAGGAACGCTGGTGGAAGTGCTGGACATGTTCACGCCCGACGACGAGCCGATCTGGGCAGTCTATCCCCAGCGGCGCCACCTGCTTCCGAAGGTCCAGCGCCTGATCGACAAGCTGCGCCGCGAGCTTCCCGCCAGGATGGCGCAAGGGTGAACGCGCCCGTCTGAAGACGGTTCTTGGAAACGTTCACATAACCCGCTATGCATGCTGCCTGACACTGCCCGCGACGCCGGGCGGGTCCGGTGTGGAAGCGGCTCGCCAGCAGCCGCGAGGAGGAGAGTGACGTGCCAGCAAGCCCCCAGGGAACGACAGCCGCAACCCGGCCAGACCAATCGCAGGCCCCCGCATCGCAGCGCGCCGCCTTTGCGGCGGTTACGGTCCTGTTCCTTGCGTGGGGCTTCATCACCTCGCTGATCGATCCGCTCGTGGCCGCAGTGAAGGGCGTTTTCACGCTCAGCACGCTGGAAGCGCAGCTTTCCGCTTTCGCCTTCTTCATCGCATACGGGGTGATGAGTTTCCCCGCCGCCGCCATCATCGGGCGGCTGCGCGCGGTTCCGGCCATCCTGCTGGCACTGGCCACGATGACACTGGCCTGCCTTGTCATGCTGGCGGCGGCCAACATCGCCTCCTACCCGCTGGTTCTGGCCGGGCTGTTCATGCTGGCCGCGGGCATCACCGTGCTTCAGGTTGCGGCCAACCCCCTTGCCGCCGCGCTGGGCAAGCCGGAAGGCAGCCATTTCCGCCTGACCCTGTCGCAGACCTTCAATTCCTTCGGCACCTTCCTTGGCCCGGCAATCGGCGCATCGCTGTTCCTCAAAGGCGTGGAAGTGGCCGATGGCGCGGCGCTGACGCCGGAAGTGCGCGATGCCGCGCTGGCCGGGATCGACCGCGCCTATTTCTGGATCTGCGGCCTGTTGATCGTGCTGCTGGCGTTCTTCTGGGTGAACCGCAAGCGCATCGCCGCCGCCGCGCCGCCCTCGCAGCCGACTGGCGGGATTACCACGCTGCTGGGGCAGGCGTTCGGCTCGCGCTGGGCCGTGCTGGGGGCAGGCGCAATTTTCATCTACGTGGGCGCCGAAGTCACCATCGGCACGCAGATGGCCTTTTATCTCAGCGACAAGGCGATCTGGGGCGCAAGCCTTGAACAGGCGGGAAAGGCGGTCTCGTTCTACTGGGGCGGCGCCATGGTGGGGCGCGCCATCGGCACCGTGTTGCTGGCACGCTTTGCGGCAGCGCGGCTCATGGCGCTGTTCGCCGCGATCGCGGCCGGGATGTGCGCCTATCTGTTCCTCGTCGGCGGGGTTTCGGCCGGTTATGTGGCGCTGGCCATCGGCCTGTTCAATTCGATCATGTTCCCGGTGATCTTCACCCTTACCCTTGAACGCTCCTCTGCCAGCGAGGAGGCAACATCGGGCCTGCTGTGCACCGGCATCATCGGCGGCGCGCTGATCCCGCCACTGGCAGGCGCGGTGACGGATGCGGCGGGCATCTTCACCTCGTTCCTCGTGCCGCTGGCCTGCTATGCGCTGCTCGTCGTCTTCGCGATCGGCGCTGCGCGGGCGCCGGTCTTGCGCCGCGCGAGCAGCGAAAGCGTGCACTGAAACGGGCCGGGCGAATCAATCCTTAGGGACACGCCCCGGCAGCGACCGTCCATTGCCTGACCACCGCAATTTTCTGCCCGGCAAAGGCAAAGGATGCCGTAGCGTCAGCTCGGCCAGCCCTTTGCCGGGGCCATTTCGCCCCCTTTCCCTTTACGTAAACTTCCACTAGCACTTTCTTCCAGAGAGTCGCACGAAGGGGCACGCAGCCGCCCTCGCCAGCGCCGGGAGAGAGCATTGCAGGAACCTGTCCGCCCACATCAGGCCAAGACCGCGGCCTTTCACGGACCAGACGCATGACCGCGCTGGCCGAACCGGCAACCATGGGTGAGCTGGCCGCCAGCATCACCGTGAAGGACGGGCGATGCTCGCTGCGCGGGATAGCGGGCTGGTGGCAGGGACGCACCATGTATGGCGGTGCCTCCTCGTTCCTGGCCTATGCCGCCGCGCGCAAGGCCATGCCCGATCTGCCCCCGCTGCGCGGCGCGCAAGTGGGCTTCATAGCGCCGGTGGGCGGCGATCTTGACATCGTCGTAACCCCGATCCGAAGCGGCAGGAGCGTGACCCAGGTGCAGACCGACATCCTGTGCGAAGGCGCGCTTGCCCACCGCACCCTGTGGCTCTTTGGCGCGGCGCGGCCTGCAAACGGCGCGGTCGCAGCCCGGCAGGAGCAGGCCATTCTCCCGTTGGCGGAGGCACCGCCCATCCCCGCCCCCGAAGGCGATTTCTTCATCCGCAACCTCGATCTGCGGCGCGGAACGGCAAGGGGCGATGCCCGCCCCGCCACGATCCGCCGATGGGCGCGGCTGAAGGACCGGCGCGGGCTGGACCCTGTCGGCGAACTGGTGCTGCTGGGCGATGCCCTGCCATCGGGGGCGATGCGCGCCATGGAGCGTCAGGGGCCGATCAGTTCTATGAACTGGTCGCTCACCATCCTTGGCGACGCGCCGCAAACCACCGATGGCTGGTGGCTGCTCGAAACATCCTCGAACCACATGGCCGACGGCTTTTCGAGCGAGACGCTGCGGATGTGGAATGCCGATGGCGTGGAAGTGATGCGGGGCCTGCAAAGCGTGGCCATTTTCGGGTGAGGAGATCAGACGACATGCAGCTTGCCGATGCCGCCGCGTTGGGCTTTGAACCGGATCGTCTGGACAGGATCGGCGTGTTCCTCGACCAGACCTATGTCGCACCGGGCCGCCTGCCGGGATATGATGTGCTGGTCGCGCGTGACGGCGAGGCGGTCTATCGCCACACCAGCGGCAAGGCGCGGGCCGATGGCACCCCGCTGGCAGGCGATACGATCTTCCGCATCGCCTCGATGACAAAGCCGCTGACCTCGGTCGCTTTCATGATGCTGGTCGAGGAAGGCAAGGTTGCGCTCGATGATCCGGTGACGAACGTGCTGCCGGAGTTCGCGGCGCTGGGCGTCTATACCGGCGGCGGCGGCGAGGTTGACTTCTCTCCGCCCCGCCCCGCCCCGCCGATGCGCATGATCGACCTCATCAGCCATCAGTCAGGGCTGACCTATGGCATCCAGAACCGGACGAATGTCGACGCCGCCTATCGCAAGGGACGGCTCGATGGCCACGCCAGCCTTCCCGGCAACGATCACTTCATTGCCGAACTGGCGCAGATCCCGCTTGAGTTCGAACCCGGTCAGGGCTGGAACTATTCGGTGGGCACCGATGTGCTGGGTGTGATCGTGTCTCGGCTTTCGGGAATGAGCCTGGGCGAGTTCCTGCGCACCCGCATCTTCGATCCGCTGGGCATGACCGACACCGGATTTCATTGTCCCGACGACAAGGCGCACCGTCTGGCCGATGCCTGGGCCTACAAGGCCGGGCAACCGCCGCAACTGTTCGATCCCGCCGAGAAGTCCGGAACGCGCCGGGTGCCGCGCTTTGAAAGCGGCGGCGGCGGGCTGCTGTCCACCACGCAGGACTATCACCGGTTCTGCCGGATGCTGGCAGGGGGCGGCGCGGCCGATGGCGTGCGCATCCTCAGCCCCAAGACCCTGCAACTGATGACGGCCAACCACCTGCCCGGCGGGGCTGACCTGACGCAGGTTTCGCGCGCGCTTTTCAGCGAAGCCTATAACGCGGGCGCAGGCTTCGGACTGGGCTTTGGCGTGACGATCGATCCGGCGCGCGCGCTGGTGCCCGGCTCGGCGGGCGAGTTCTACTGGGGCGGCATCTTCTCGACCGCGTTCTTCGTCGATCCGGTGGAGAAGGTCCACGCCGTGTTCATGACCCAGCTCTACCCTTCGTTCATCTATCCCATCCGGCGTCAGTTGAAGACGCTGATCTATGCCGCGCTGGCGACAAGCCGCGCCTGAACCCCAGCCCCAAGGAGCAAATGCGATGTCCGACCCCATCCCCGGTGCGAAAGAGCATATCGAAGCGGCCCGTAAGCTGGCGGCCACGATCGACGACATTCCCGCCGACACCCCGCTTCTGCCGGTAGAGCGCGTTGGCGTGATCGGCGCGGGCACAATGGGCGGCGGCATCACCATGAACTTCCTGACCGCCGGCATACCCGTAACCATCGTGGAAATGACACAGGAAGCGCTCGACCGCGGCGTGGCGACCATGCGCAGGAACTACGAAAACACCGTCAAGCGCGGGAAGATGGAAGCCGCCGCCGCAGAAGCGGCCATGGCCCGGCTGACCCCGACGCTCGATTTCGGCGCGCTGGCCGATGCCGACCTCATCATCGAGGCGGTTTACGAGAACATGGACGTGAAGAAGGACGTGTTCCGCAAGATCGACGGCATCGCCAAGCCCGGCGCGATCCTTGCCTCGAACACCAGCTATCTCGACATCGACGAGATCGCCAGCGTCACTGGCCGCCCGGAATCGGTGCTGGGGATGCACTTCTTCTCGCCCGCCAACGTGATGAAGCTGCTGGAAGTGGTGCGCGGCGCCAAGACCTCGAAGCAGGTGCTCGCCACGGTCATGGCGCTTTCGGTGAAGATCGGAAAGGTGCCGGTCGTCTCCGGCGTGTGCCACGGCTTCATCGGCAACCGGATGCTCTCCCCGCGTCAGGCGCAGGCGCACGCGCTCATCATGGAAGGGGCGAATTACTGGGAAGTGGACGAGGCCCTGCTGGAGTTCGGCTTCCCGATGGGGCCGTGGCAGATGGCCGATCTTGCAGGCGTGGACATCGGCTGGCACCGCGATCCCTCGCGCATCGAAACCCTGCGCGATGCACTGTGCGCCGTAGGCCGCTGGGGCCAGAAAACCCGGAAGGGCTTCTACGACTACGACGAGAATCGCCAGCGCACACCATCCGACGAAGTGAAGGCGATCATCGCGGAGTTCGCCGCGAAGGAAGGCAAAGCCCAGCGCTCGATCGACAAGGACGAGATCCGCGAACGCCTGCTCTACCCCATGATCAGCGAAGGCGCGCTGATCCTTGAGGAAGGCATCTCGCAGCGCGCGAGCGACATCGATACGGTCTGGCTGAATGGCTATGGCTGGCCTGCGTGGACCGGCGGCCCGATGTTCTGGGCCGATCATATCGGTCTGGATACGGTGGTTGCGGGCCTGAAAAAGCACGGCCTGCCGGTTGCGCCGCTGCTGGAGCGAAAGGCCGCCGCAGGCGAGACGTTCAACTGAACGGGCTGATCTGAACCGGAGACTGGCGATGCGGATCGAGGATATCGTCGAAAGCCCCTTCACCCCGCTCAGCGTGATCCTGCGCGCCCATGCCGCACGGCGGGGCAAGGCCGTGGCGCTGGCGGATGAGACGCGCACGGTCAGCTGGGCGCAGATGGACGCCCTGATCGACCGCATCGCTGCCGCTCTTCAGCGCGAGGGTGTGCAAAGCCATGAACCGGTTGCCATCGCGGCAATGAATGCGGTGCCGACCGCGCTGGCGTTCCTCGGCGCCATCCGCGCAGGCGCCGTGGCCGCCCCCCTTACCTCCACCGCAGCGCCGGAAACCATCGTAGCCATGCTGGCCGATAGCGGAAGCCGGGTGCTCCTGCTCGACAGTGAAATCGCCGCGCGCATCGGCGGGCAGGCACTTCCCGCAGGTGTGAAGCGGATCGCGCTGGACGACAGCGCTGCGGGCGAGCCGCTGAGCGCGTGGATGGCCGAGGAAGGCGCAAGGCCGCAGGAGCGCGTCCCCGCCCCCGGCGATCCTTTCAACATCATCTATTCTTCTGGCACCACCGGCGCCCCCAAGGGCATCGTGCAGAGCCATGTGATGCGCCATGAATACGCGCGGCGCACGATCGTTGCAGGATATGACGACGATACGGCGGTGATCTGTTCGACCCCGCTCTATTCCAATACCACGCTGGTCAGTTTCCTTCCCGCGCTGACGGCAGGCGGCAAGGTGGTGCTGATGCGCAAGTTCGATGCGCGCCGGTTCCTCGAACTGTCCGAGCGCGAGCGCGTGACCAATGCCATGCTGGTGCCCGTGCAATACCGGCGCATCATGGAACTGCCCGATTTCGACAGCTTCGATCTTTCATCCTACCGGCTGAAATCGTGCACTTCCGCGCCCTTTCCGGCATGGCTCAAGGCCGATGTCCTCCCGCGCTGGCCCGGCGGTCTCACCGATGGCTACGGCATGACCGAAGGCGGCGCCACCACGATCCTGCTGGCGCACAAGCACCCCGACAAGCTGCACACCGTGGGGCAGGTGGCCCCCGGCCATATCATGAAGATCATCGACGAGGCGGGCAACGAACTGCCGCAGGGCGAAGTGGGCGAGATCGTGGGCCATTCGCCGATCATGATGAACGGCTATCACGGCAAGCCCGACAAGACCCGCGAAGTCGAATGGTTCGACGCCGAAGGGCGGCGCTACATCCGCCATGGCGACATTGGCCGGTTCGACGAGGACGGCTTCCTCATCCTGATGGACCGCGCCAAGGACATGATCATTTCCGGCGGGTTCAACATCTATCCCAGCGACCTTGAAGCCGAACTGACCCGCCAGAGCGCGGTAAAGGAAGCCGCCGTGGTTGGCGTACCGTCGGATGTCTGGGGGGAAACCCCGCTTGCCGTTGTGGTTCTGGCCGATCCCGCAGCCGATCCACAGACGATCCTTGCCGAAGCCAACAGCCGCCTTGGCAAGACCCAGCGCATTTCCGCGATCGAGGTGGTTGATGAACTGCCGCGCAGTCCCATCGGCAAGGTTCTGAAGCGCGAACTGCGCGACCGTTTCGGCGGCAATCCGATCCTTGCCGCCACTTCCCTTGAAAAGACACCATCCCAGCAGGAGCATGACCATGCGTGACGCCGTAATCGTATCCGCCGCCCGCACGCCCATCGGGCGCGCCTACAAGGGCGCCTTCAACGCTACCCCCGGCGCCACGCTGGGGGCGCTCTCGCTGGAAGCCGCGATTGCCCGTGCCGGGATCGACCCTGCCGAGGTTGACGACGTGCTGTGGGGTGCGGCCCTGCAACAGGGCGCGCAGGCAGGCAACATTGCCCGGCAGGTGGCACTGCGCGCGGGCCTTCCCGTGACGGTTTCGGGCATGAGCATGGACCGGCAGTGCTCTTCGGGCCTGATGACGATTGCCACAGCCGCCAAGCAGGTTGTGATCGACCGCATGGACGTGGTGGCCGCGGGCGGACAGGAATCGATCAGCCTCGTCCAGACCAAGGACATGCGCGTCATGCCCGACAAGAGCCTGATGGCAATGCACAAGGCCATCTACATGCCGATGCTGCAAACCGCCGAGATCGTCGGCCAGCGCTATGGCATAAGCCGCGAGGCTTGTGACGAATACGCCCTGCAATCGCAGCAGCGCACCGCTGCCGCGCAAGGTGCAGGCAAGTTCGATGACGAGATCGTGTCGGTTGATGCCTCGATGGGCGTGCAGAACAAGGACACCGGCGAAATCACGTATCAGGATGTCCATCTTGCCAGGGACGAGGGCAATCGTCCCTCGACCACGCTGGAAAACCTTGCTGCCCTCAAGCCGGTGATTGAAGGCGGCATCGTGACCGCGGGCAATGCCAGCCAGCTTTCCGATGGGTCGGCGGCCGTGGTCGTGATGGAAGCCGCGCTCGCCGCCAAGCGCGGCCTTGCCCCGCTGGGCCGCTATGTCGGCATGGCCGTGGCGGGGACCGAGCCGGATGAAATGGGCATCGGCCCGGTCTTCGCCATTCCCAAGCTGTTGCAGCGCTTCGGGCTCAAGATGGACGACATCGGCCTGTGGGAACTGAACGAGGCGTTTGCCGTGCAGGTGCTCTACTGCCGCGACAAGCTGGGCATTCCCAATGACCTGCTCAACGTCAACGGCGGCTCGATCTCGATCGGGCACCCCTATGGCATGACGGGTGCGCGCTGCACCATGCATGCCCTGATCGAGGGCAAGCGCCGGGGGGCAAAGTATGTCGTCGTCACCATGTGCGTCGGCGGCGGCATGGGCGCGGCCGGGCTGTTCGAAGTTTTCTAAGGACGCGGGCGGGCGGCCTCAGCCCTTGTGCTGGCCGCCGCCCGCTTCGGCCTTGCCGGGTGCCGGAGCAAACCCCTGAAGGCCAAGCCACCATTGCAGCGCGATGACCGCGCCCTTGGCGGGTTGAAGGAAAGCTCCCAGCAGCATGACCGCCATGACGGCCACGCCAAGCATCATCGCCCAGCCCGGCAGGCCGGTATGCAGGCCCAGTTCGATGATGACCGGGGCCATGATATGCCCGGTCAGCAGGATCGCGATATAGGGCGGAAAATCGTCAGCCGCGTGGAGCGTCCAGTTCTGCCCGCACATCCGGCAGCGCTCGACCGGCTTCAGGAACCGCGCGAACAGGTGGGTGCCGCCGCAACGCGGACACTTGCCCCGGATGCCCCGCCACAGCGCCCCAACCAGCCCTTGGGGCAAGAGACCTCGATCAAGCGGCAGTGCAAGGTTCGGCATGGGCGATCCTATTTCGCGAAGGGGTTCTTCGGGCTGCGCAGCGTAAGGCGGATCGGCACGGCATCGAAGCCCAGTTCGCGGCGGATGCCGTTGACAAGGTAGCGCCGATAGCTTTCGGGCAACTGATCCAGCCGGGTGCCGAACAGGACGAAGCCGGGCGGGCGCGTCTTGGCCTGCGTGATATAGCGCAGCTTGATGCGGCGTCCCCCCGGCGCGGGCGGCGGATTGGCGGCCAGTGCATCATCGAACCAGCGGTTGAGCGCCGAGGTCGGCACGCGCTTCGACCATGCGGCGCGGATCTCGAAGGCAGCCTTGAGGAGATCGTCCAGGCCCTTGCCGGTGCGTCCGGAAATGGCGAGCAGCGGGACGCCCCTGACCTGCGCCAGCCCTTCGTCGAGAGCGGCGCGAATGCCCTGAAACAGCGCCGAAGGATCTTCGGCCACATCCCACTTGTTGATCGCGATGATAAGCGCGCGGCCCTCCTCAAGCACCATCGAGGCAATCTTGAGATCCTGATGTTCAAGCCCGCGTGTGGCATCGAGCACAAGCACGACGACTTCGGCGAAGTCTATGGCGCGGCGCGTATCGGCGACCGAAAGCTTCTCCAGCTTGTCGGTCACTTGCGCCTTCTTGCGCATGCCTGCCGTGTCGATCAGGCGCACCGGGCGGTAGGCTTCGCGTTCGGGATCGAACCATTGCCAGTCAATCGCGATGGAATCGCGGGTGATCCCCGCCTCCGGCCCCGTAAGCAGGCGATCCTCGCCCAGCAGCTTGTTGATAAGCGTCGATTTTCCGGCATTGGGGCGGCCCACGATCGCCAGCTTCAGAACGGATTCGGGATCGAACTCCTCCTCCTCAGCCGTATCGTCCTCTTCGGCGTCTTCGTCCGCCTGCTTGCCTTCGATATGCGGACGCAGCGCTTCGAACAGATCCGCCAGCCCCTGTCCGTGTTCAGCAGAGAATGCCACCGGTTCGCCAAAGCCGAGCGCGAAGGCATCGTAAAGGCCGGGATCGCCTGCCCGGCCTTCGGCCTTGTTCGCCATGAGCACGATGGGAACCCGGCTTTGCCGCAGGTAGCGGGCAATTTCCTCATCGAGCGGGGTGACGCCCGCGCGCGCGTCGATCACGAACAGGGCCACATCGGCCCCCACCAGCGAGGCTTCGGTCTGCTGGCGCATCCGGCCGGGCAGGGTATCGGGATCAAGATCTTCCCAGCCTGCGGTATCGACGATGGTGAACTCCAGACCAAGCAGGTTGGCATCGCCAAAGCGGCGATCCCGGGTAACGCCGGGCTGATCGTCCACCAGGGCCAGCTTCTTGCCGACAAGACGGTTGAACAACGTGGATTTGCCCACGTTGGGGCGTCCGATGATGATGACCTGGGGGCGCATGGCTCACCCGTTACGCCTCCCGCGCGTGAACGCAAGCGCGGGTTTAAGTGCGGGCGAATGATTAGGCCCGCGTTAACCATGGGTGAAAGGCTGGACATAACCAAAGTAGGGGATAGTGCCCTCCATGAGGACACCGCCCAGCCGCATTGCCATCCTGTGCGCCGCCGCCCTGCTGGGGACCGGCGCGAAGGCCGCAGAAATCCGCAGTTCTGCCGCCATCTCAGCGCAACAGCCCGATGACGGCGAATCGCTGCCTTATCTCCAGTGCGTTCCTTACGCACGGCAGGTATCGGGCATCCAGATCTATGGCGATGCGTTAACCTGGTGGGATCAGGCCGAGGGCCGCTATGCCCGTGGCCACAGGCCCAAACCCGGCGCGGTGATGAGCTTTGCCCCTTATGGCCGGATGGAACTGGGCCATGTCGCTGCGGTCAGCAAGGTTATCGATTCGCGCACTGTCCTGCTGCGCCACGCCAACTGGTCGCCCATCGATGGGCGCCGCGGACAGATCGAGGATGATGTGCGCGCGGTGGATGTTTCACCGGAAAACGACTGGTCGCAAGTGCGCGTCTGGTATGCGCCGATCGGCAATCTTGGCACCACCGCGTGGCCCGTGAACGGCTTCATCTATCCCGAAAAGCCGGGCAAGCAGAAGGGCTTTACCCTGCTTGCGGCAAGATCGTCCGCGCCGGTGGCCAAGGCTGCCGAACTGCCGGAATCGCGGATCGGTGCCGATTTTCTGAAGGGCATTCGCCCGGAAGTTGACGTGAAGGCCGCACCCGCACGGCGGATGCTTTCGCAAAGCTATGCAAGGCCCGATGCCGCCAATGCCAAGGGCGCTGCAAACCGCCCGTCAAGCCTGAAGCCGGCGCTTGCGGATGACCCCATCGGGCGCATCATTGCGGCCAGGACCCGCTGAAGCGGCGCGCCCCCTGTTCGCACAGGAGGCGCGCAAGCATTCAGAGCGACTTGATGATCGCCGAAAAATCGAGCCCCGCGTTGCCCGCTTCGGCAAAGGCGGCATAGAGTTCTTCGGCACGCGCGCCCATGGGCACCTGCGCACCGGCGTCCTTTGCCGCTGCCATGGCCAGCTTCAGATCCTTGAGCATCAGGGCCGTGGCGAAACCGCCCTGATACCCGTTGTCGGCGGGCGACTGCGGCCCCACACCCGGAACCGGGCAATATGAGGTCATCGACCAGCACTGGCCCGATGCCTTCGACGAAATGTCGTAGAAGGTCTGGAGGTCCAGCCCCAGCTTCTCGGCCATGGCGAATGTCTCGCAGGTGGCGACCATCGAGGCGCCCAGCAGCATGTTGTTGCAGATCTTGGCGGCCTGCCCGGCGCCGCTGGCCCCGGCATGGATCACGGCCTTGCCCATGGCGGCAAGGATCGGCTGCGCGCGGGCGAAGGCTTCATCGCTGCCGCCGACCATGAAGGTCAGCGTGCCGCCGTTGGCCGCCGCGATCCCGCCCGAAACCGGCGCATCGACCATGGCATAGCCGGCTTGGGCAGCGGCCGCCGCCACTTCGCGCGCGGTTGCCACATCGATCGTCGAGCAATCGAGCAGCAGCGCCGTGGTGGGCGCGTGGCCGATAACGTCCGCCGTATAGACCGACTTCACGATGGCCCCGTTGGGGAGCATCGAAACAACCGCATCAGCCCCCTGCACCGCTTCCTTGACCGAGGTATAGGTGGTGCAGCCGTTTTCCTTCGCGCGTTCCAGCGCAGTTTCGGCCAGATCGAAGGCGTGAACATCATGGCCTGCCTTGACGAGGTTTGCGGCCATGCCGCCGCCCATATTGCCAAGTCCGATGAAAGCGATTTTCATGGGCTTACTTCCCCTTCCAGACGCCAGGACGCTTTTCGATGAAGGCTTTCATGCCTTCGGCCTTGTCCTCGGTGGCGGTCAGGATCTGGAACACGCGGCGTTCGAACAAAAGGCCCTGATCAAGCGTCGTTTCGAACGCGGCATTGACCATTTCCTTGTTGGCGACTGCGGCCATCGGCGGCATCGCGGCGATGGTTTCCGCCGCTTTCAGCGCTTCGGCCACCAGATCGGCAAGCGGCACCACGCGGCTGACAAGCCCGGAACGCTCCGCCTCGGCAGCGTCCATCATGCGGCCGGTCAGGCACATGTCCATCGCCTTGGCCTTGCCCACAGCGCGGGTCAGGCGCTGCGATCCGCCCATGCCCGGAGCCACGCCCAGCTTGATTTCGGGCTGGCCGAACTTTGCCGTGTCGGACGCGATGATGAAATCGGCCATCATCGCCAGTTCGCAGCCGCCGCCGAGGGCAAACCCGTTGACCGCCGCGATCCACGGTTTGCGCGTGGTCTTGACGATATGGCTGGTCCACTTCGCGAAGAAGTCCTCGTTATAGAAATCGGCCGCCGGCTTTTCGGCCATTTCCTTGATGTCGGCCCCTGCCGCAAAGGCTTTCTCGCCCGATCCGGTCAGCACCGCGCAGCGCTGCGAAGCATCGGCCTCGAAAGCGGCAAAGGCTTCGATCAGTTCGGCCAGAACCTGCGAGTTGAGCGCATTGAGCGCCTGCGGACGGTTGAGCGTGATGAGGGTGACGGCACCCTTCTGTTCAACAAGGATCGTTTCAAAGGTCATAGCGGTTTCCATTCCTCATCGGCGCCAAGCGGCGCAAAGATCTGGTCGAGCAGTTCGTCGGTGACGTCTTCGGGAGTGGCCGGGTTCCATTTTGGCGCGTTGTCCTTGTCGACGATGACCGCGCGCACCCCTTCGGCAAAATCGGGCAGCGTCAGCACCCGCGCGCCCACCCGGTATTCCATTGCCATGTTTGCGGCAAAATCGGGCAGCGTCAGGCTTGTGGCAAGCTGGCGCAGCGCCACCTTGCAGGTCTGCGGGCTTTTTGTGGCCAGCGTTGCCAGCGTATCGCGCGCAAAGTCGCTGTCCTCGGCGGCAAGCGCGGCAAGAATGTCTTCATAGCGGTTGGCCGCAAAGAGGCGCTCGATCGCGGCAGCGTGGGCGGCAATCTTCGCCTCTGGCGGCACGGCCGACAATTCGCGCAGGATCGCCGCGATGGCACCCGGATCGGCGGCAATGCGCGCCTTGGCTTCGGCCAGATTGGCTGCGGGCACATAGTGCGTGGCAAGCCCGGCCCAGAGGCATTCCGCCCCGTCAAGCCGCGCGCCGGTGAGCGCCAGATACTGGCCCAGACGCCCCTTCAGCCGCGAAAGATACCATCCGCCGCCCACATCGGGAAACAGGCCAATCCCGGTTTCCGGCATGGCGAGCTTGGTGTTCTCGGTTGCCACGCGCCAGGTTGCAGGCCCGGAAATGCCCACGCCCCCGCCCATGGTGATGCCGTCCATGAATGCCACCACAGGCTTGCCGTAGGTCATCAGCAAGTGATTGAGCTGATACTCGTCGTGGAAGAACTTGCGGCCCGATGCACCGCCATCGTTGAGCGCCGAATTGCGCAGGAAGGCAATGTCACCGCCGGCACAGAACCCGCGCGAAAGCTTGGGATCACCATCGGCGGCCACCTGATGGTCGATCAGAACCGCTTCCACGGCGGGATCGCTGCGCCATTCCAGCAAGGCAGCGGTCATGGCGTGAACCATGTCGAGCGTGAGGGCATGGATCGCCCGTGGCCGGTTGAGCGAAATGATCCCCGCCGCGCGTTCGCGCCGGACCAGAATGTCGTCGGTCACTTCAGCAAGTCCCTTCCCACGATCATGCGCATGACTTCGTTGGTGCCCTCAAGGATCCGGTGCACGCGCAGATCGCGCCAGAACCGCTCGATCGGGTAATCGCGCAGATAGCCATAGCCACCGAACATCTGGAGCGCGCGGTCCACGATCGAGGAGCCGCTGTCGGTCGAGAGCTTCTTGGCCATGGCGGAAAACCGGGTCTTGTCGGGCGCATTGGCCGTTACCTTGGCTGCGGCCAGATAGAGCAGCGCACGCGCGGCTTCCAGATCGGTTGCCATGTCGGCCAGCACGAACTGGGTGTTCTGGAACTCGGCAATCGTCTTGCCGAACTGGCGGCGGTCCTTGACGTAGCGGATCGCTTCATCAAGGCAGCGCTGCGCCCCGCCGAGCGAGCAGGCACCGATGTTGAGACGTCCGCCATCAAGCCCGGCCATCGCAAACCGGAAACCATCACCCTCCTCACCCACGCGATTGGCCACCGGCACGCGGGCATTGTCGAAGATGACCTGCGCGGTTGGCGAGGCATTCCAGCCCAGCTTCTTTTCCGGCGCACCAAAGCTGACGCCGGGAGTGTCCTTGTCAACCACCACGCACGAGATGCCCTTCGGGCCGTCTTCGCCAGTGCGCACCATCACCACATAGACATCGTTCACCCCGCCGCCCGAAATGAACTGCTTGGTGCCGTTGAGCACGTAGTCATTGCCATCGCGGCGCGCCGTGGTTTTCAGCGCCGCCGCATCAGACCCCGATCCCGGCTCGGTCAGGCAATAGCTTGCCATGCGGTCCATGGTGACAAGATCGGGCAAATAGCGCGATTTCAGTTCATCCCCGCCGAACCTGTCGATCATCCAGGCGGCCATGTTGTGGATCGAAATGAAGGCGCTGGTCGTGGGGCAGCCATAAGCCATGGCCTCCATGATGAGCGCCGCTTCCAGACGGCCAAGCCCGATGCCGCCCGATTCCTCGCTGACATAGATTGCCGCAAAGCCCAGTTCGGCAGCCGCCTTGATCGTCTCGCGCGGGAAGTGGTGCTCTTCATCCCATTGTGCGGCAAACGGCGTGATCGCATCGGCGGTAAAGCGCCGCGCCATGTCCTGAATGGCGATCTGGTCTTCGGTAAGGCCAAACTGATCGGTCATGTCTCTCTTCCCGTTGCGCAGGACAAAAGCCCCGCGCCTTTAGAACTGATGTGTGGCGGTTGTCGCCCGCCATCCCTTCGCCCCGCCGTTATCCGCACGAAATGCGGACAATCGTGTAATCATCATCATAGGCCACCGTCAGCCGGTCAGCCCGGTAATCCATCGTCATGGCGCTGCGCGGCGGTCCCCAGCGGAGGGTGCGCGCACCAGAGAGACGAAGCAGCGTTTCTCCGCTGGCGGCGCTGGCCTTGTGGCCCACATGCGATTGCAGGTTGTCGGCGTTGCAGACCCCCGCCTGCGCCTGCCTTGGCAATTCGGCGCTCTCCTGCGGGGAAGCGCAAGCCTGTGCGAACAGGACGACGGGGGAAAGAACCAGAAAACGCTTCATCGGGAAAACTCCGGCACGGTTGCAGATCAGCTTTGCAACGCACACCGGAGCCATCCTTTCCGCAAGCCTTTTCGAACAGTCTCAACCCATCGTCGGGATCACGAAGGCATTGCCGCCATCCACCGAACCATCCGGCCAGCGCTGCGTAACGGTCTTGACCTTGGTCCAGAACTTCACGCCTTCCATGCCGTGCTGATTGGTGTCGCCGAAGGCAGAGCGCTTCCAGCCGCCGAAGGTGTGATAGGCCACCGGGACCGGGATCGGCACATTGATGCCGACCATGCCCACGTTGACCCTTGCCGCGAACTCGCGCGCGGCACGGCCATTGCGCGTAAAGATCGCAACGCCGTTGCCATACTGGTGCTTGCTCGGCAGTTCGAGCGCCTGCTCGAAGTTTTCGGCGCGAACGATCTGGAGCACGGGGCCGAAGATCTCGTTATGATAGCTGTCCATGTCGGGGGTGACATGGTCGATCAGCGTCGGGCCGACAAAGAAGCCGTTCTCATGGCCCTGCAGCTTGAAGCCGCGCCCGTCGATGACCAGTTCGCCGCCTTCCTCGACGCACTTGGCGATCCAGCCTTCGACCTTTTCCTTGTGCGCCTGCGTGACCACGGGGCCATAGTGCGCATCGGGGTCGGTCGAAATGCCGACCTTGAGCGCATGGATCGCCGGGATCAGCTTGGCGCGCAGCTTTTCTGCGGTCTCTTCGCCAACCGGCACGACCACGGGCAGCGCCATGCAGCGTTCGCCGGCCGAACCGAAGGCCGCGCCGCACAGATCGTTCACCACCTGATCGAGATCGGCATCGGGCATGACAATGCCGTGGTTCTTCGCGCCGCCCATCGCCTGCACGCGCTTTCCGGCGGCAACCCCGCGATTGTAGACATAGTGGGCGATGTCCGACGAACCGACGAAGCTGACCGCACCGATCGCCGGGTGATCGAGGATCGCATCGACCATTTCCTTGTCGCCATGCACCACCTGGCAGATGCCCTCAGGCAGGCCCGCCTCGATGAACAGTTCGGCAAGGCGCACCGGCACCGAAGGATCGCGCTCGGACGGCTTGATGATAAAGGCGTTGCCCGTGGCAATGGCAATCGCGCTCATCCACAGGGGGATCATGCCAGGGAAGTTGAACGGGGTTATGCCCGCGCCGATGCCGATGGGCTGACGCATCGAATAGACATCGATGCCGGGGCCTGCGCCCTGCGTATATTCGCCCTTCAGCACATGCGGAATGCCACAGGCAAACTCGACCACTTCAAGACCGCGCTGGATGTCGCCCTTGGCATCGGCAATCACCTTGCCGTGTTCGGACGAAAGCATGTGCGCAAGGCTGTCCATGTTCGCCTCGACCAGTTCCTTGAAACGGAACATCACGCGAGCGCGGCGCTGCGGATTGGTTGCCGCCCAGGCGGGCTGGGCCTTGAGTGCAGCCTGCACCGCACGCTCAAGCGTTTCCGCCGTGCCGAGCGCGACTTCGGCCTGAATGCCGCCATTGTTGGGATCGAAGATCGGGCTCTTGCGCGCGGGCGCGCCGCCAGAGCCGCCGACGATGAAATGATCTACCAGACGCATGGGATTCCTCTTCTCGCCAAAACTGCCTGAACCCCACATGCGCCCATGAAGGATTGCAGGCAACCAGTGAATATGCGAGGTTCACCTGCATTCTTGCAGGATGGTTCCGCCCGTTGGGAGGCGCCTTCGCCGCGCAGGATCAGACCACCGGAAACAGCCAATGCCGCATAGCGACTGGAACGATTTTCAGGCCTTCCTCGCCGTGGCCCGTGCCGGGCAACTGGCGCGCGCGGCCGCGGTCATGGGCGTGGATGCCACCACCATCGGGCGGCGGCTACGACGCCTTGAACAGCGCATCGGTGCGACGCTGTTCGAGCAGACCCGCGAAGGCCAGGTGCTGACCGAAGCGGGCGAGGCCATGCTGGCGCAAGTGGAAGCCATGGATCAGGCAGCCGCCCGCATTGCCGAAACCGCTGCGGGCGGCGGCGGCATAGCCGGAACCTTGCGCATCAGTCTTTCCGAAGGGTTCGGAACATGGATCGTCGCGCCTGCCATGCGCGATTTCGTGGATGCCAATCCGCGCCTCGTCATCGACCTCGTCGCGTCTTCGGGCTTTCTCAGCCCGTCGAAGCGCGAGGCCGATATTGCCGTCACGCTCTCGCGCCCGCGCGCCGGACCGGTGATCGCGGGCAAGCTCTCGGACTATGCGCTCCGGCTCTATGCCACGCGCGGCTATCTGGCGCAGAAAGGATCGCCCCGGCGCGCCGCCGAACTGGCACATGGCCACCGTCTCGTCGGCTATATTCCGGACCTGCTCTATGCACCGGAACTGCGCTATCTGGCCGAGATCGAACCCGACCTTTCGGCCGATGTGCGATCGTCATCAATCATTGCCCAGCACCGGATGATTGCCGCAGGGGCCGGGATCGGCGTGCTGCCCTGCTTCATCGGCGATGCTGACAAGTGGCTGGTCCCCGTCCTGCCGGAACGGCGCATCACCCGTTCATTCTGGCTGGTCACGCACAAGGACACGCACAATCTCGCCCGCGTGCGCGCCTTCAAGGAATGGCTCACCGCGCTCGTCACGCGCGAACGGAGCCGCCTCCTGCCGCGATGAAGCGCAGGATCAGGCTCTGGCGACCGGCGCGTCCTCGCCCAGATCCTCGTACCAAGCCTCGACCGGGCCATTGAGCTTGATCGTCAGCGGGTTGCCCTTGCGGTCCATGGTCTTGCCCGCCTGCACCCGCACCCAGCCTTCGGAAATCGAGTATTCCTCGACATTGTTGCGCACCACGCCCTTGAAGCGGATACCCACGCCCCTGCGCAGCTTTTCCGCGTCGAAGTAGGGGCTGCGCGGATTGATGGCCAGACGATCCGGCGGCACATCTGCGCCGGCAGCGGCAACGGGAACAGCAGGGGCGGTTTCAGGCGAGGGGCTTTCTTCGGTCATGGCCGGTGCAAATATCTTGATTGCCCCACTTGTCAATCAACGCAGACCATCGTAGAGGCGCGCCCCTGTCGGGCAGCCATCTTGCCGGTTGCCACGGGCGGGCGCGTAGCTCAGCGGTAGAGCACACCCTTCACACGGGTGGGGTCACAGGTTCAATCCCTGTCGCGCCCACCATCCTTTCCCTTACCGGAAATGATGGAACAGCCATCTGGCTGGCCGGGTTGTTGCGGACCTGAAGCCCCCCCTAGAGACGCCACACGTGATTCGGCCCTTTTTGCTGGCGACATTGGCGCCGAGGCGTGCCAGAGAAGCGCGAAACACAATGCACTGCCGGAACCACTGGAAATGAGCCAGCCATCGCGCCGCACGAGCGGCCTGCAAAAAGGCAGCTTCCTGCTGATCCTTGCCACGGTAAGCATCATCATGGCCAGCGTGGTCTGGCCCTTTGCCACGACATTGCTGTGGTCGGCGTTGGCAGCTGTCATGTTTCAGCCGCTCTATCGCAGGATGCTGAGACTGCTGGGGGGGCGGCGCAATCCGGCGGCCCTGCTTTCGCTGCTCATCATCTTCTGCGCCGTGCTGGCACCGGCCCTGTGGATCGGCTGGATGGTGGTTCAGGAGGCTGTCCAGCTCGTCAATTTCCTGCAGGCCAACCCGCTTGATCTGGCAAAGGTCTATGCTCGCATTCACGCAGCGCTTCCTGCCGCCGCGCAGCACGCCATCGACAACAGCGGCTGGGCCAGCCTTTCAGCCATACAAGCGCGCGTGCAGAAACTTCTGCTCGAAAGCTCCGGCCTGATCGCGCAGCAGGCGGTATCGTTCGGTGGCAGCGCGCTAGGCTTTGTCCTCTCGTTCCTGCTCGCGCTCTACATCGTGTTCTTTCTCCTGCGCGATGGCCACAGGATCGGGGAGATCATCCTTGAAAGCGTGCCCATCGAACGCGACATCGCCGACCGGCTGGCCGAACGTTTTCTCGGCATCGTGCGCGCCACGATCAAGGGCACGGGCGTGGTGGGGATCGTCCAGGGCACGCTGGGCGGCATCACGCTGGCGATTGCGGGCATTTCCTGGGCCTTGCTCGGTGGTGTGCTGATGGTGATCCTCTCGATCATTCCGGTCATCGGCACGGTGGCGGTCTGGGGGCCGGTAGGGCTGTGGCTGCTGGCAACCGGCGCGCTCTGGCAGGGATTGTTTGTGCTCATCACCGGCTTCGTGGTCATCAGTTCGGTCGATAACGTGCTGCGCCCGATCCTCGTCGGGCGCGATACTGGCATTCCTGACTGGATCGTTCTCGTCACAACGCTGGGAGGAATCAGCCTCGTCGGCTTTTCCGGCATCGTGCTTGGCCCGCTTGCCGCCGGACTGTTCCTTGCCTGCTGGTCGATCCTGCGCGAACAGCATCTGGCTGCCGCAGGCCGCCTTCCCGCCGACGCTGCGTCCCAAGCCTGATCCAGACCGATCCGGCACCGGATCAATCCGCGACAGGACAGGCAAACGCCTTGCTTGCAACCGCCCGACCAAGGCGGCATAGCCGCGCCCATGCACGATATCCGTCAGATCCGCGAAAATCCCCAAGCCTTCGATTCCGCCCTCGCCCGCCGCGGCGTGGAGGCCGCAGCCGCCACGATCCTTGAAATGGATGCGCAACGCCGCACCGTGGCGACGCGGATGCAGGAGGTGCAGGCCCGCCGCAACGAGGCATCGAAGGCCATCGGCGCAGCCATGGCCAAGGGCGAAAAGGACACCGCCGAAGCGCTCAAGGCCGAAGTCGCCGCTCTCAAGACCGAACTGCCTGCGCT
Organism: Novosphingobium meiothermophilum; assembly: GCF_003171715.1. GTDB lineage: Bacteria > Pseudomonadota > Alphaproteobacteria > Sphingomonadales > Sphingomonadaceae > Novosphingobium > Novosphingobium meiothermophilum. The sequence continues at coordinate 364,782 of NZ_QGHL01000004.1, forward strand.
GGAAGAGGAAGACCGGCGGCTGACCGCGCTCCAGAACGCTGCGCTTGCCGCGATTGCCAACCTGCCCGCTGCCGATGTCCCCGATGGCGCGGACGAGACCGCAAATGCCGAAGTCAGCCGCTGGGGCACTCCGCGCAGCTTTGCCTTCACGCCGCGCGAACACGCCGATATCGGCCCTGCGCTGGGCCTTGATTTCGAAACCGGCGCACTGATCGCGGGCGCGCGCTTCACCTTCCTCAAGGGCCAGATGGCGCGCCTGCACCGTGCACTGGCGCAGTTCATGCTGGATTGGCAGACCGGCAAGAACGGCTACATCGAATGCAATCCGCCGCTGCTGGTCAAGGACGAGGCCGTGTTCGGCACGGGCCAGTTGCCCAAGTTTGCCGAAGACCTGTTCCGCACCACTGACCGGCGCTGGCTGATCCCGACAGCCGAAGTCAGCCTGACCAACGCCGTACAGGGCCAGATCCTCGTCGAGGCCGAACTGCCCCTGCGCATGACTGCGCTGACCCCCTGCTTCCGTTCCGAAGCGGGCGCAGCCGGACGCGATACCCGCGGCTTCATCCGCCAGCACCAGTTCGAGAAGGTGGAACTGGTCTCGATCACGCGTCCTGAGGATTCGGACGCAGAGCACGAACGGATGACCGCCTGCGCCGAGGGCATTCTTCAGGCACTGGGCCTGCCCTATCGCAAGATGCTGCTGTGCACCGGCGACATGAGCTTCACCGCGCGCAAGACCTATGACCTTGAAGTCTGGCTGCCGGGACAGGGTGCCTACCGCGAGATTTCATCCTGTTCCAACTGCGGCGATTTTCAGGCACGGCGGATGAACGCCCGCTATCGGCCCGAAGGCGGGAAAGGCACCGAGTTCGTCCACACGCTCAACGGTTCGGGGCTTGCCGTTGGCCGCACGCTGGTGGCAGTCTTGGAAAACTTCCAGCAGGAGGATGGATCGGTGGACGTTCCCGAAGCGCTGCACCCCTACATGGGCGGAGTCACCCGTCTGGTGCCGATCAGCGGATGAAGCGGCCTGCGGCTGCGATACTGCTTGGCGCGGCAGCGCTGCTGATCGCGGTTCCGCTTGCCGGGCAAGCACCGGCGCGCGGCCCCATCGTGGCATGGAGCTATACCGTCCAGCCCGGTGATACTTTCGCGGACATCGCCCGCCGCTGGGGCGTGGACATGGCCGAACTTGGCGAGGCGAACGGCATTCCCAGCCCCTATGTGATCCGCATCGGACAGGTGCTGAAACGCCCCGATCCGAAAGGCGCCCCCCGCCCCGTCGCCGCACCTGCCCCAGGCCCGGCTGCGAGGACATCAGCCGCCGCGCCCACCCCCATCCGGACGCAGCCCAGCCAGACGCTGCCCCCTTCCGCCACATCTTCATCCGGGGCGCCTTCGTCTGCCGCGCCCCCGGCCACGCCGCCCGCCGAAACACCAAAGGCGGTGCCCCGCCCCGCGCCCACGCTGCGCCCGCCCCCCCCGCCGCGCCCTCCGCTTGTCCCGCGCGATTCGGATGCACCTGCCATGCAGTGGCCCACCGAAGGTGCGGTCGTCACCCGTTTTGGCGAAAGGGTGGCGGGCATTCCCTCGAACGGAATCGATCTTTCCGCGCATTACGGCACCAAGGTTCGCGCCGCTGCTGCCGGAACCGTGCTCTATGCGGGCAAGGAGCCGGAACGCTTCGGCCAGTTGATCCTGATCGACCATGGCGGGGGGTGGATCACCGCCTATGCCTATCTCGGCACGATGACGGTGAAGGAAGGCGACAAGGTGGCCGCACGCGAACGCATTGCCCTTGTCGGCAAGAGCGGGGAAGCCGTGCGTCCCACCGTCCATTTCGAAGTGCGCCGCAACAACGTGCCGCGCGATCCCGAACTCTTTCTTCCGCCCCGGCTCTAGCGCGATGGACCTCACCCGCCGCCGCCGCACGTCAGCCTCACCCCGCAACCTGCTGCGCCGTGCGGTGAAAGTGCCGGTCTGGGCCGACCTTGCGCTGCGGCTTGGCGCGGCTTTCGGCCTCATCATGATCGTGGTGATGGTCCACTGGTTCGACCGGGCCGGTCTGAACGATAGCCACGACGGGCAGATCAGCTTTCTCGATGTCGTCTATTTCACGATGATCTCGATCACCACCACGGGCTTTGGCGACATTGCCCCGGTCAGCGACAGGTCGCGCCTGATCGAGGCGGTGATCGTCACGCCGATCCGGCTCGCAGTGCTCTTCATCTTTGTCGGCACGGCCTACAACTTCATCATCAAGCGCAGTTGGGAACGCTTTCGCATGGCGCAGATCCAGAAGAACCTCACCGATCACATTGTCGTGCTCGGCTTCGGCATTTCGGGATCGGAAGCCGTTGCCGAACTGATCGCGCGCGGCATTGCGCCGCAGGCCATCGTCGTGATCGATCCGGATGAGGCCCGCCTTGATGCCGCCGCGAAGCTGGGCTGCAACATCATGGCAGGCGATGCCACGCGCGATGCCACGCTGATCGACGTGCAGATCAGCCGGGCACGCGCCATTCTTGTTTCCGGCGGGCGCGACGACACCTCGATCCTCATCACGCTTACCGCGCGCCATCTTGCGCCCGATGTTCCCATCAGCACCGTGGTGCGCGCTGCCGATAACGAAGTGCTCGCCCGTCAGGCAGGGGCGACCACGGTCATCAACCCGGTGCGCTTCACCGGCCTGCTCATGGCCGGCTCGGCGCAGGGGACCAATGTTGCCGATTACCTTTCGGATCTGGCTTCGGTCGAAGGCCGCGTGCAACTGGTGGAGCGCCCCGTCGACCCTGCCGAAGTCGGTCGCCCGCTGACCGATCTTGCCAGCGGCGGGCGCGGTCTGCGCATCCTGCGGGCAGGCCGCCCGATCGGTTTCTGGGAACCTGGCGCGCAATCCCTGCAACCCGGCGACGTGATCGTGGAGATTACCCCCACCGGTCCATCAGCATGAAGGCCAGCCCCATCGCAAGGTAACCAGCCAGCCAGAACCCCGCATCGATCAGCGCCAGCCGCATTCCGATCCGCTGCTGGGCATAGCTGATCCACAGCGCCGGGATGACAAAGGCAATCGCCAGCCCGCCCGACATCATGAGATAGAGCCACCACTTCACCGCAAGGGTGGCCGCGCCAACGCGCGCGAACATGTGCCCCATCATTGCTGCCGTCACCAGGAGCAGCCCGGCGGTAAGCACTGCCGTGCGTGCGGGCGAACGCCTGATACCGAGCCTGCCGGGGCCGACTTCCTCAAGCCGCGCCCGCCCGAACATCGGCCCATACCAGAGGCCCGCCACCGCCAGTGCGGCAAGCGCGGCAACCACGACACCCATCCAGTTGACCGGACCCATTCCCGCCTTTCGCTCCTGCCCCCGCCACCGACGATTGCTATCCCGGCGCTTGCCGCTTGGCAACGTCGCACATGGCCACTTCGTTCCACCCTTCCCGCACCGGATCGCGGCAAAGGGTGACGCGCGCTTCGTTTTGGCCTATGGGCCGCGCGGTAATGGCAAGCGACACTTCCCCCATCGTGCTCCCCGAAGCGCCCAAGGTCGGCATGGTCAGCCTTGGCTGTCCCAAGGCGCTGGTCGATTCCGAACGCATTCTCACGCGCCTGCGCGCCGATGGCTATGCGATGAGCGCAGACTATGCGGGCGCCGATGTGGTGCTGGTCAACACCTGCGGCTTCCTTGATTCCGCCAAGGAGGAAAGCCTTGCCGCCATCGGCGAGGCAATTGCAGAGAACGGGCGCGTCATCGTGACCGGCTGCATGGGCAACGAGGCAGACGTCATCCGCGCCAGATTCCCGCAGGTTCTCGCCGTCACGGGCGCGCACCAGTATGAAGCGGTGGTAGAAGCCGTGCACGAAGCCGCGCCGCCGGGCATGGGACCATACATCGACCTTATCCCTCAGGCCGCCCCCGGTGACGTGAAGCTGACGCCGCGGCACTACAGCTATCTGAAGATTTCGGAAGGGTGCAATCACGCCTGCGCCTTCTGCATCATCCCCTCGCTGCGCGGCAAACTTGCCAGCCGCCGCATCGATGCGGTTCTGCGCGAGGCGGAAAAGCTGGTTGCCGCGGGCACGAAGGAACTGCTGGTCATCAGTCAGGATACTTCGGCCTACGGGGTGGATGTGCGCCACGAGGAACGCCTGTGGAAAGGCCGCCCGGTGCGCACCCACATGACCGATCTTGCCCGCGAACTCGGCCAGCTTCGCACACCTGAAGGCGAAACCCCGTGGGTGCGCCTTCACTATGTCTATCCCTATCCCCACGTGGATGCGGTGATCCCGCTCATGGCCGAAGGGCTGGTTACGCCTTATCTCGACATTCCCTTCCAGCACGCCAGCCCCAGCGTGCTGCGCGCGATGAAGCGCCCCGCCAACGAAGCAAAGGTGCTCGATCGCATCAGGGCTTGGCGCGAGGTCTGCCCGGACATCGCCATCCGCTCCAGCTTCGTCGTCGGTTTTCCCGGTGAAACCGAAGCGGATTTCGAATACCTGCTTGAATGGCTTGATGAGGCACAGCTTGATCGCGTCGGCGGTTTCCGCTTCGAACCCGTGGCGGGCGCCGCTGCAAACGACCTGCCGAACCCCGTGCCCGAAGCGGTGAAGGAAGAACGCTATGCCCGGCTGATGGAACGGACCGAGGCTATCAGCGCTGCCAAGCTTGCGGCCAAGGTCGGCCGGACGATCAAGGTCATCGTCGATGAGGTTGGCGAACCTGACGAGGACGGCGACATCGGCGCCACCGCCCGGTCACAGGCCGACGCCCCGGAAATCGATGGCGCGGTCTATCTGCGCAACGTGCCCGCCACGCTGAAGCCCGGCGATTTCGCACAGGTTCTGGTCGAAGACGCAGACCCGCACGATCTTTACGGCGTGATCGCTGGCTGAAGCTACTGCGCTTCCCGGCACGCAGCCGCCAGCAAGGCTGAACGCAGCTTGTCGATCTCAGGCAAGTCCAGCCCGGAAAGGTCGGCCACGCCCTCGATCGCATCCTCGCCATAACAATGGGCAAGGGCGATGGTTTCGCCCCGCACCTTTCTGCCCTGCACCAGCGACCAGAACGTTCGCACAGTGGGAAGCGCGGTTTCGGCGGGGTCTTCGTCAACCACCATCGCCAGTCGGCCAGACCTCAGGCGCACAAACGAGCCGATGGGATAGACCCCCACCGCCTCGACAAAGCGTTCCAGAATGCCCGCATCAAACTTGTCCGGCTGCGCGCGCAGCGTGCGGATGGCCTCGGCAGGATCAAGCCTTGCGCGCTCCTCCCCCGCGGCAATCAGCGTATCGTAAGTGTCGCAGATGGCCGCCATGCGCCCCAGCGGCTCGATCACGGGCGCGGTCAGCCCCTGCGGAAAGCCACTGCCGTCCAGCCTTTCGTGATGATGCAGCACTGCGCGCAGCACCGCATCGGGAATGTCGCCCGCCGCCTTGAGGAAGGTGTAGCCCAGAAGGACGTGCTGCTGCTTCAGATCATCGCGCAGCAGGGTGTAATCGCCACCCACGCTCTTGAGGTCGACCGGGAGCTGCCCCACGCCCACGTCCATCAGCAGCCCCGCCATCCCGGCATCGCGGATTTCCAGCGGCGAAAGCTTCATCTGCCGCGCCAGCGCGATCATCAGGGCGCTGACCGCCAGCGAATGACGATAGACCGGCTCGCTGTCGTTCTGGCAGCGCAGCAGCCCGTTGAAGGCATAGAGATTGCGCTGGACCGAAGCATAGACCGCATCCAGCACCGGTTCCACATCGTGCACCTTGATCGCCTTGCCCAACCGCACTTCGATGAAGGTGCGGCTCACCATCTTCAGCGCTTCGCCGGCCGCGCGCTTGGCCCGGCCGAACTCGCGGGCGATGGGCAAGGCGGCGCGCGGACGTGCAAAAGTGCTCTGGGCAAAGGCGCCATGGGCGAAACCGTGATGCGGCACCGGCGGCACAACGGAAAGGTGCGGGGGCGATGCCGCGGGACGCAGCGCGGCGGCGGGCGGCACGCCTTGCGCCTTGTCCGCTTCGGGCACCATCCCGCGCGCGGTATCGATTATGACAGCCGGGACCGCACTTTCGCGCAGGGCATCCAGCATGTCCGGGTCATCCAGCAGGAACTTGCGCTTCCAGAAGGGATGGCTGAACCAGCTTCCCTCCAGCTTGTGAATGAACATTCCCAGCTTGATTTCTTCAGTCGATATCCGCTTCAGCATGGCCCGCCCGAAAGGTTATGCAAACCCTGCCCTAGGTTAAGGTGCGTAGCCTTCTTGCGCATGATCCATCCGCAAAACCCCTTATGCGATGGCATAATTGCGGTATCTGACCGATCCCCTGCCCCTTCGGGCAGGTGCCACGTTGCGCGCTGCTACGCGGGCTTCAGGCGCCAGTGGCTTACCCCCCACTCACGCCCGCCGCTATTGCCGAACAGACCCGCCGTGGCGAGGTAGAACAGCCGCCAGCGGCGCATCCACAGGGGCGCATCGCGGCCATAGACCGCGCGCAGCACGGGTTCGATCTCGGCTGCGCGGGAATCGAACAGCGCCAGCCAGTCGCGCGCGGTCCGCGCGTAATGCGTTCCTTCCCAGCGCCATTCCTGTTCCAGCGTGAACAGGTCGGAAAACTCCCGGATCAGGCCATGGCTTGGCATGATCCCGCCGGTGAAGAAATACTGCGCGATCCAGCTTGATCCGTCCTCGGCATCGAACCGGTAGGGATAGCGTGCATGGCTGAAAACGTGGAGGAACAGGCGGCCTTCGGGCTTGATCCAGCTGCGCACGCGGCCCAGCAGTTCGCGCCAGTTGGCCATGTGCTCGAACATCTCCACCGAAACCACCCGGTCGAACCGGCCTTCGGGGCGGAAATGGTTCATGTCGGCGGTCAGCACGGTCAGGTTGCTGATCCCGCGCGCGGCGGCCTTCGCCCTGATGTAATCGCCCTGCGGCCGGGAATTGGACACCGCCGTAATCCGCGCCTGCGGAAAGCGCGCCGCCATGTAGAGGCTGAGCGAACCCCAGCCGCAGCCCAGTTCCAGAATGTCCTGCCCGTCGGCCAGCGCGGCATGGTCCGCCGTTGCTTCCAGCGCGGCAAGTTCGGCCTGTTCCAGCGTCTCGGTGCCGGTGGGGTAGAGGCAGCATGAATACTTGCGGTTCGGCCCAAGGCTCAGTTCGAAGAACCGGGGCGGCAGTTCATAGTGCTGCGCGTTTGCCGCGTCGGTATGTTCAGCCACGGGGCGCTGCGTCATCCACGCGGCAAAGGCACTGTCGGCGGGCTTTTCGCGGTGGATCTCGCGGCGGCGCTGGTTGCACATGAAATCCACGCCCGCGCGGGTCAGCACATCGGGCAGGGGCAGACGTTCGACGAGCGCGGCGGCAGAGGCAAGAAAGGGCATGACTCAAGGCTAGGCATTGCCGGTCGCGGTGTGTCAAGCTGTCAGCACGGGAGCGCTTCTGAACGCCTGCTGTGCCGTTAGGGACGTTGCAGCAGACCGGACATTTTTGGGGGCACAGAAACGGATGAGCGGCAGCGATGCGCTGGACATTGCCGTGGTGGGAAGCGGGATTTCGGGGCTTTCCGCTGCATGGCTGCTGTCGCAGCGCCACCGCGTGACCGTGTTCGAGGCAGCGGACCGGCTGGGCGGGCACAGCAACACGATAGAGGTGGCTGCACCTGAAGGAATCATTCCGGTCGATACCGGCTTCATCGTCTATAACGAGCGGACTTACCCCAATCTCACCGCGCTCTTCGGCCATCTGGATGTGCCCACGCGCGAGACGGTTATGACCTTCGCGGTCTCGCTCGACCGGGGCAGGCTCGAATATTCCGGCGATGCGCGCGGCCTGTTCGCGCAGAAGCGCAATCTCGTCTCGCCGCGTTTCTGGTCGATGCTGCGCGACATTGCCCGCTTCTACAAGGCCGCCCCGCGCGACCTTCCCGAAATGGGCGACCTCGGCCTTGGGGACTATCTCGACGGGCTGGGCTGCGGCAGCGCCTTCCGCGACGATCATCTCTATCCCATGGCCGCAGCCATCTGGTCCACACCGGTGGCCGACATTCCCCGCCACCCCGCTGCCGCCTTCGTCCGCTTCTTCGAGAACCACGGCCTGCTCCAGTTTCGCGAACGCCCGCGCTGGCGCACGGTCGATGGCGGCAGTCGCGAATATGTGCGGCGGATGAGCGCCACCTTCGCCGATCGTGTGCGGCTTGAGTCTCCGGTGCGCGCGGTGCGGCGCCTGGCCGATGCCGTGGAAATCAATGCCGGCTGCGGCTGGGAGCGTTTCGATCATGTCGTCATGGCTGCCCATGCCGATCAGACCCTGGCCATGCTGGAAGATGCCGATGCGATGGAGCGCCGCCTCCTTTCCGCTTTCCCCTATCGCCGCAACGAAGCCGTGCTGCACAGCGATGCCCGCCTCATGCCGCGTCGGCGCAAGGTCTGGTCAGCGTGGAACTATGCCGCCGATTGCCCGAAGGCAGGCGAGGCGGCTGGCCAGCATGCAAGCCCGCAAAGCCAGCACGAGCTTTCGGTGACATACTGGATGAACCGGCTTCAGCCCCTGCGCACGGGGCAGGATCTCTTCGTCACGCTGAACCCGCTGACCGAGCCTGCGCCGGAAAGCGTCCACTGGCGCGGCACCTATCATCACCCCGTGTTCGATACCGCGGCCAGCGCCGCCCAGCACAAGCTCTGGTCGCTTCAGGGCAGACGACGGACATGGTTCTGCGGAGCATGGTTCGGCGCGGGCTTCCACGAGGATGGCCTGCAAGCGGGACTTGCCGTGGCAGAGCAGCTCGGCAACCTGCGCCGCCCATGGACGGTCGAGAACGAATCCGGCCGCATCCATGTTTTCCCGCGGCCAGCACCGGAACGGGTGCTTGAACCGGCATGATCGGGCCGCCCGCGCTCTATCACGGCAATGTCCTGCACCGGCGGCTGCGGCCGTGTCTGCACACCCTGCGTTACCGGGTGTTCCACCTCTTGCTGGATATTGACCGGATCAGCGAACTGGCTGCACGGCTGCGCCTGTTCTCGCACAACCGCTTCAATCTGATTTCCTTCCATGACCGCGACCATGCCCGCAATAGCTCGCTGCGCGATCATGCCGAAGCGCTGCTGGCAGAAGCCGGCATCGTGCCCGACGGCGGCCCCATCAGGCTGCTGACGATGCCCCGCCTGCTCGGCTATGCCTTCAATCCGCTCAGCATGTGGTTCTGCCATGGCGCCGATGGCAGCTTGCAGGCGGTGATATATGCCGTTTCGAACACCTTCGGAGAGCGGCACAACTACGTGATTCCTGCCCGCAGCGCAGCGGGGACAGGGGCAAGCGGGGCAAACGTGCTGCACCAGCAGGCAGGCAAGGCATTCCACGTATCTCCGTTCCTGCCGATGGACCTGCACTACGCCTTCCGCGTCATGCCTCCCGGCCCGCGCATCGCCATTGGCATCAGCGTTTCGGACGGGAAGGGCCCGGTCATGGCCGCAGTCCACACGGGCCGCCGCGAGGAGCTGAGTGATCGGGCCCTTATCAAAGCGGCGGTGCGCTATCCGCTTTCAACTCTCAAGGTCACGGCCGCGATCCATTGGGAAGCGCTGCGTCTCTGGCTGAAGCGCGCGCCCTTCTTCCGCAAGCCGCCACCGCCGCCCACGCGGCTCACCGTCGGGCAATAGGCATCACAACCAGCCGATCCGCCGGAACCGCAGCCACAGACCACCGCAGATCAGCAGGATCGCCCCCCAGACCGTGAAATAGCCATAGCGCCATTCCAGTTCGGGCATGTGGGCAAAGTTCATGCCATAGATTCCGGCAATCGCCGTGGGCACCGCCAGAATCGCCGCCCATGCGGCCAGCGCCCGCGTCATTTCGCCCTGCCGGTGCTGTTCCAGCAGGCTTGCCGTCTCCACGATGGCCGCCAGCGTCTCCTTGAGCGAGCGCATCCGCGCCATCGCCCGGCGGACATGGTCGAGCACATCGCGAAACCAGATCCTGGCGGCGGGATCGATGCACGGCAGATCAGCCTCGACCAGCCGCGCGCACATTTCCTCCATCGGGCCGATCACGCGCTCGAACCGCCGAAGCTGGCGGCGCAGGCGGAAGATGCGGCGGATCACGGCCTGTTCGGGAAACACGTCTATGGCCGCCTCCTCCATCTCCTGCGCGATTTCCTCAAGCTGGTCGAGCAGCGGCAGATAGCCATCAACGATGAAATCGAGCACCGCATGGAGCACATAGTCCGGCCCTTCGGCCAGCCGTTCCACCTGTCCTTCCAGTTCGGCGCGCAAGGCACTGTGCGCCCGCGTGCTGCCAAAGCGCACGCTGACCAGAAAGCCCGGCCCCACGAACAAGGCGGTTTGTCCGTAGGTGATTTCCTCGTCTGCTCCAGACTCGCCTGCACCCGGCCCACTGTTCTGCAACTGCGCGGTGCGCGCCACCACGAACAGCCCGGAACCATAGACCTCCACCTTGGGCAACTGGCGCGGGTTCAGCGCATCTTCCACCGCCAGCGGGTGCAGGCCATACTTGCGCTGGACCATGGCCATCTCCGCCGCATCGGGTTCGTGCAGCCCTATCCAGTCGAACGCATCGGGCGGCAGGTCGGTCTCCGGCGGCCCGGACAGATCAAGCCGATCAAGGCTGATCCGGCCATGGCGGTAGCGGCGGGCGGCAATGATGGTCATGCCCCGCATCACTGGCAAATGCGCAAGGCTCTGGCAATCGCATGTGAAAGTGCTAACATTTCTGTAAATAGACATGGGAGAGCAGCAGTGGGTGCAGAGCAGACCGCCATCAGGGCGGCACAGCCTGATTACGATGTCCTCATCGTTGGCGCCGGGATTTCGGGTATCGGCATGGCCGCGCACATGCAGATGCTCTGCCCGGACCGCAGCTATGCCATCGTCGAACGCCGCGACCAGATCGGCGGCACCTGGGATCTTTTCCGTTATCCCGGTGTCCGGTCCGATTCCGACATGCATACGCTGGGCTTCGTGTTCGAGCCGTGGAAGCACGAGAAGTCGATCGCCGATGGCCCCGCGATCCTCGAATACCTCAACCGCATTGCCGACGAACGCGACATCCGCCGCCACATCCGCTTTGGCCGCAAGGTGCTCAGCGCCGACTTCGACAGCGCGGCCGCGCAGTGGGTCGTCACTCTGGAAAGCGAGGATGGCCAGCGCAGCCGGATGACCGCCCGCTGGCTCTATCTCGGTTCCGGCTACTACGATTACGACAACCCCCACGAAGCCGAGTTTCCGGGCCGGGATGATTTCAAGGGCGAGATCGTCCATCCGCAGTTCTGGCCTGAGAACTTCGATTATGCGGGCAAGCGGGTGGTCGTGATCGGATCGGGCGCAACTGCGGTCACGATCGTCCCGTCGATGGCCAGAACGGCGGCCCACGTCACCATGCTGCAACGCACGCCCACTTGGTATGCAACGCGCCCTGCCAAGGATGGGCTGGCCAATTTCCTGCGCAAGATCCTGCCCGAAGATCTCGCCTATCGCATCACCCGCTTCAAGAACGTGCGGCTCCAGAACTACTTCTACAAGCGCGCTCGCACCCGGCCCGACAAGGTCCGCGCGTTCCTCACCAAGAGGCTCAAGGCGCTGCTGGGCGACAAATACGACGCCAAGGCTTTCACCCCGCCCTACAACCCGTGGGAACAGCGGCTGTGCCTTGTGCCCGATGCCGATCTGTTCGAAGCGATCAAGGCAGGCAAGGCCAGCGTCGTGACCGACCGGATCGAGCGGTTCGACGCCACTGGTATCCTGCTCAAATCGGGCCAGCATCTCGATGCCGACGTGATCGTGACAGCAACCGGGCTGAAGATGGTCATGGCGGGCAAAATCGCGATCAGCGTCGATGGCGTTCCGGTCGATTTCGCAGAGCGCTATTACTACAAGGGCGTGATGTTCTCGAACCTGCCCAATCTGGCGGCGGTGTTCGGCTATCTCAATGCCTCGTGGACACTGCGCGCCGATATCAACGCGCGCTACATCTGCGATGTGCTCAATGCGATGAAGGCCAAGGGCGCGGACATTGCAGTGCCGCGGCTGGCACCCAACCACGGCCTTGACGAGGACAACATCTACGACTTCTCCTCAGGCTACATCGAACGCGCACGCCACCTCCTGCCCAAGAGCGCAAGCGACATGCGCTGGCGGCTCAATCAGGATTACGTGCGCGATGTGGCGTGGATGCGCGAAGACCCGATCGAGGACGGCGTGCTGCAACTCGATCACGCTCGCCCTGCCGTTGCCGGAACAGGACCGCACAAAGAGCATGTCCGCGCGGCGCAATAGCGCTTTTGCGGCACGGGGCCTTGGTCTATCCCTTTAGGGGATGACTGACGAATCCCGCATATGGACAGCCGCGCTGGTCGTGGTCGGTGACGAGATCCTCTCCGGCCGCACCCAGGACAAGAACATCGCCCAGATCGCCACATGGCTTGGCGTGCAGGGCATCCGCCTGCGTGAAGTGCGTGTCGTCCCCGATGACATGGATGCCATCATCGAGGCGGTTAATGCGTTGCGCCAGCGCAACGATTACCTGTTCACCACAGGCGGCATCGGCCCCACACATGATGACATAACGGTCGATGCCGTGGCAGCCGCGCTGGGCGTGGACGTGGTGATCCATCCCAAGGCGCGCGCCATTCTCGAAGCCTACTATGCCCCGCGCGGGGGGCTGAACGAGGCACGTCTGCGCATGGCGCGGGTTCCCGATGGCGCAGACCTCATCGAAAACCGCGTTTCGGGCGCGCCGGGCATCCGCATCGGCAACGTGTTCCTGATGGCAGGCGTTCCGGCGATCACGGCGCAGATGCTCGATGGCCTCACCGGCCAGCTTGAAGGCGGCCTGCCGCTCCTGTCGGCCACGGTTGGCTGCTGGGTGGCGGAAAGCGAGATTGCCGATCTCCTGCGCGAAACCGAAAAGGCTTTCGAAGGCTGCCAGATCGGCAGCTATCCCTTCTTCCGCGAAGGCCGGACCGGGGCCAACTTTGTCATCCGCTCGGTCAGCGCCGAAACGCTCGGCGCCGTTGCCAAGGCGCTGGAAGATGGCCTTGTCGCGCTTGGCCGCACGCCGGTTGCCGGGGGGATCTGACGCCATGCTCAGCCGCCGTCCTGTTCTGCTGACATCCCTGCTTGCGCCACTGGCCGTCATGCTGGTGGCGGCAGCACCTGCAAAGAAGCGCGTGGCGCCCCCTCGCGCGGCGGCGGCACCTGCCTATCCTGCGCCATCCACCGCCCCCTTGCCCGATACCGTGCGCATCGCGCTGGATACAGAGGCTGGCCGCATCGTGGTGGCGGTCGACGTGAAGCACGCGCCTGCCAGCGCCACCAATTTCGTGCGCTATGCCGAAACACGGCGCTTCGATGGCACAACGTTCTACCGCGCCATGCATCTCAACTGGGGCGAGCAGCCCAATGGCCTCATTCAGGCGGGCACGCGCGGTGATCCCCGGCGCAATCTGGCTCCGATCCCGCACGAGCCGACAGACCAGACCGGCATTCTCCACAAGGCCGGAACGCTTTCCATGGCCCGCTATGCGCCGGGCACGGCCACCGGCGATTTCTCGATCATGGTATCGGACCAGCCCGGCCTTGATGCCCAGCCCGATTCCGCCGATCCCGAAGCGAAGGCAGGCTATGCCGCCTTCGGTCAGGTGATCGAAGGCATGGACGTGGTGCGCGCCATCTTTGCAGCACCGATTTCGGAAACCGAAGGCGAAGGGATCATGCGCGGCCAGATTCTGGCCCAGCCGGTGAAGATCATCACCGCCCGCCGCCTGCCTGATGATGCGCCTCCTGCGCCCTGAGGCAGCCCTGCTGGCAGGGCTGATCCTTGGCGGCTGCACCGCGCGCGGCCTTGCCGATTTCGAACAAACGCTTGCCAGCAGCGACAGCGCAACGATCGCGCTCAGCCGATGGTGCGAAGCCCGCACCATCGCGCAGCCACCCGTCATCCGCGCCCTTGCCGACCGTCAGGCGTCCATGGCCGCCTCTCCGGCGGTGCGTGAAGCGCTTGGCCTCGGCCCCGACGATACGGCCGCCTACCGGCACGTCAGCCTCGTCTGCGGCAACCGGGTGCTGTCCGTCGCGCACAACTGGTATGTGCCATCGCGGCTGACGACCGAAATGAACCACAGGCTTGCAACCACCGACGCGCCCTTCGGCAAGGTCGTCGCGCCTCTGGGCTTCCGGCGGCAGCGGCTGGCCAGCCTGCGCGGCGCCATGGCCGAATGTCCGCAGGGGACGGTGCTTTCGCACCGCGCCGTCCTGCGTCTGGCGGATGGGCGCGCGATCAGTCTCGTGGTGGAATGCTATACGCGGGCGAACCTTGCGCCTGCGCCGCGCGTCAGCGGGGATTGACCGTCCAGTCACCCTCCGCGCCGTTTGCCGCCGCCGCGGCATAGGCTTCCAGTTCGCGCCAGTGCCGGTCCCAGCCGGGACCGCGCTTTTCCGGCGGGATCACGGCTTCCACCTGCAGGCGGGCGGCAGTAACCGGGTTTTGCGGTGCTTCAGGATCGGCCATGCCTTCCGCTCTAGCCCTGTTGTCCGCACAGAAAAAGGGCCAGAGAGGTTTCCCTCCCCGGCCCTGTTTCCCTGTTAACGGCGTGGCTGGCGTCAGCCGCCGTGCACCTGCGCCACGTCGATCTTGAGGCCCGGCCCCATCGACGAGGACAGACCCACCTTGCGCAGATACTTGCCCTTGGCGCCCGCAGGCTTGGCCTTGACGATGGCATCGACGAATGCGTCGAAGTTGGCGCGCAGCGCCTCATCCGAGAACGAGAGCTTGCCGATGCCGCCGTGGATGATCCCGGCCTTTTCGACGCGGAACTCGATCTGGCCGCCCTTGGCCGCCTTGACCGCTTCGGCCACGTTCGGCGTGACAGTGCCCAGCTTGGGGTTCGGCATCAGGCCCTTGGGGCCAAGCACCTTGCCCAGACGGCCGACGATGCCCATCATGTCGGGCGTCGCAATGACGCGGCCGTAATCGAGGTTGCCGGCCTGCATGTCTTCGAGCAGGTCTTCGGCGCCCACCTTGTCGGCACCGGCGGCAAGCGCGGCTTCAGCCTTGTCGCCGCGGGCGAACACGGCCACCTTCACGTCCTTGCCCGTGCCCGAAGGCAGCGTGACCATGCCGCGCACCATCTGGTCGGCGTGGCGCGGATCGACGCCGAGGTTGAGCGAAACTTCGAGCGTTTCGTCGAACTTGGCGGACTTCAGGTCCTTGAGAAGCGCGATGGCTTCATCGACGCCATAGAGCTTCTGATTGTCACCCAGCTTGGCGGCGAGGGCCTTCTGCTTCTTGGTCTGCTTGGCCATGATCTCAGCCCTCCACCACGGTGAGGCCCATCGCGCGTGCGGAGCCTTCGATGATCTTCGTTGCGGCGTCGATGTCGTTCGCGTTCAGATCCTTCATCTTGGCCTGGGCGATTTCCGCCAGCTGCGAACGCTTGATCGTGCCGGCCGAAGCCTTGCCGGGGGTCTTCGAACCCGACTTGATGCCGGCGGCCTTCTTGATGAAGAACGTGGCGGGCGGAGTCTTGGTGACGAAGGTGAACGAACGGTCGGCATAGACCGTGATCACGGTGGGCAGCGGCGTGCCCTTCTCGATTTCCTGCGTGGCAGCGTTGAACTGCTTGCAGAACTCCATGATGTTGACGCCGCGCTGACCCAGCGCAGGACCGATCGGCGGAGCGGGCTTTGCTTCACCGGCTGCAACCTGCAGCTTGATATAGCCTTCAATCTTCTTGGCCACGATGGCCTCCTTTCTTCCTGTCGGCAGGCCCCTTACGGGGCCGAACCTCAGAGTGAGCGGTCAATCGCCCCGGCCGGATGACCGGAACTCCCGCACGGAACCTTCCGGCGAATCGCCCGAAGGGAAGCGCGCGGATAATGCCATCCGCACGCGAAAGCAATGGATTTGGCCGAGGATAAGGCCGCCTCAGCGGACCAGTTCAACCTCCTCGAAGCCCAGTTCCACCGGCGTTGCGCGGCCGAAGATGGAAACCGAAACCTTCACGCGGCTCTTGTCGAAGTCCAGTTCCTCGACCACCCCGTTGAACGAGGCAAACGGGCCTGCATTGACCTTGACCGAATCGCCGATCTCGTAATCGACCGCCACGTCCTTGCGCGGTGCCGCAGCGGCCTGTTCGACCGTTCCGAAATAGCGCGCGGCTTCCTTGTCGGAAATCGGCTGGGGCTTGTTGTTGGTGCCAAGGAAGCCCGTCACCTTCGGGGTATTCTTGACGAGGTGGTAGATGTCGTCATTCATCGTCAGCTTGGCGAGAACATAGCCGGGCATGAACTTGCGCTCGACCTGCACCTTCTTGCCGCGCTTCACTTCGGTGACGGTTTCGGTGGGCACTTCCACCGCCTCGACAAGCTGCGAAAGGCCGATGCGTTCGGCCTCGGCGATGATCGCATCGCGGACCTTGTTCTCGAAACCGGAATAGGCGTGGATGATATACCAGCGGGCCATGACGTATTCTTTCGGATCCTGTGGGTTTGCGATCAGGCGAGCGAGAGCAGGAACTTGACGATCATGCCGAACAGCGAATCGATGCCAAGGAAGAACACCGCGAGCAGCAGCATCATGATGCCGACGAAGATCGCCGTGGTGGTGGTTTCCTGACGGGTCGGCCAGACGACCTTGCGCGCTTCGGCCTTCACCTGATTGAAGAACTCGCCGGGGCTGGGCTTCGCCATTGCTCTCGTGCCTTGCTTGCTGCGGCGCGTGCCGCGTTGAAACTCGTCTCTTCCGCCTAGGGGCCAGCGCCGCCCCGGACAGGTCCGGGAGGGGCAAGCGATAACTCCGATGTCGGAAAGTCGCCCATATCTAGTCGCCAAGCCGCCCCTTGGCAAGGGTTGCGGCAATCGGCCCGATCACCTGATCGGGATCACCGCATCGGCATGGGCGCCAAGGGCAAGCGATGAAGCGAGCCTAACTTTCGATAGGGTGAGTATCAGAACGGAACCCGTCCGGACCTTCAGGACTTGTCCTCATGCAAAGTCGCTGACTTTCCGCTCACGCAACAAAGGGTCTGAAACCATGAAGAAGATGCTGCTCCTCCCGCTCGCTCCGCTGCTCGCCGTTGCCGCAGCCGGCGCCGTCCATGCACAGACGGTCCCGGCCGACGGGCAGCCCCCGGTCGAAACCGAAGCGCCCAGCGACGGCGGCACTCCCACCGACCAGCCTGCCCCCACGGACGCAGGCACGACCGACGCGCAGTAATTCCCGCGCCGACAGTTCCGAAACAAGAGGGGGCGGTCCGCAAGGATCGCCCCCTTCAGTTTTGCCCCGGCATGGCAGGATGAATGCCCCGTGCAGCGCCCGATGGCCCTTGCATCACCTGCAATACCCGGAAAACTCTCAGCGAATGGGGGAAGGTGGCAGGAGTGGAGGGACTGCAAAAATCTCTATTTTTCAGCGCCATATGTTGGCTAACCATGTAGAATATGCCCGAGCAAATCTGCGGCGTTCAGCAGTCATGGGCTAA
This sequence comes from Novosphingobium meiothermophilum, assembly GCF_003171715.1. GTDB lineage: Bacteria > Pseudomonadota > Alphaproteobacteria > Sphingomonadales > Sphingomonadaceae > Novosphingobium > Novosphingobium meiothermophilum. Next base: position 382,267 of record NZ_QGHL01000004.1, read on the forward strand.
CCTTTTCAGCCACCTGTCGCAACTAAAGAGACTGTGCGGTCTCCTACGCCTGCGCGCGGCAGGCTTAAAAAGTGCAGGGGCCTGTCGGGAAGCGCATTACATTCATCACATTGGCGGATTTCTGCGGGTTTGAGGCATCACAAACGGCATTACCTCAACATCACATGGTAATGAAAACGCGACATTACATCTTAGAACGAAGAAATGGCGGATTTCTGCGGGTTTCAGAAAAGGTAAGGTCACATGTAAGAATAGGTGATGTTGTGAGCATCACATTTTAATGCCGTAAAAACAGTGATTTATAGTTCTGGAAGCTAGGATGTGATGAATGTAATGCGCTTCCCGATATGACCATTTCCAAGGCGGAAAGCCGCGCTTGATCGGCTGCATCCCGCCTCCTCGTTTTCGTTCGTAGGTCTGCAATTGAACGCACTTCTCGAAAGCGCGCAGGAAGATGCCGACGGCATCAAGTCGAGGGCGATGAGCTGGAGTGTGTCAATCTGCGCAATTCCAGTGCTTGAAGCGAGGAGGCGGGGCGTGGGGGCAAGCGCAGCGCGTGGGGTCGAGGCGTGGCACCTTCGCCAATGGGGTGTTAGGGTGGCAGGATGAGCGCGTTCATGACCCTTGCGGCGGCCGCCAGCGTCTGTGTGGCGCGGGTTTCTGATGGTGACAGCCTGCGGCTTTGCGATGGCGAGCGGGTGCGTCTGCTTGGCATAGACGCACCTGAGTTGAGGGGATCATCGCGCTGCTCCCCTGCGGCGCTGGCGCGGCTGCGGAACAGCCGGAACCCGCCCTGGTGCGATCATGCCAGAGGCGAGCAGGCCCGCGCCGCGCTGGCGCGTTTCATTGCAGGTGGGCCGGTCCAGATCGAGCGGCGCGGCATTGATGCTTACGGACGCACGCTGGCGCGCGTCAAAGTCAACGGCATCGACGCTGGCCGCTGGATGATGGATCAAGGACTGGCACGCGAGTGGCGCTGAAACAAAAAAGCGAGGGCCGCAGCCCCCGCCTTATTTGGTGCAGTCAAGCTGCTTGTTAACAACTGGACCTGCGATTTCTGAAGAGTTCAATATACACGAAGTTTCTCAAGATACAATTGATTCGCGCACGTCGCTGCGTAATTTATACGGCGAAAGGAGTTCCTATGGAGAAGCGCCTGGGACTGGATATCGGGACAAACTCGATCGGTTGGTGCCTGTATGAAGGCGACAGCATTCTCGATATCGGCGTGAGAATCTTCTCGGACGGACGAGACCCGAAATCCGGGGCAAGTCTTGCCGTTGATCGCCGGAATGCGCGTGCCATGCGTCGGCGCCGCGATCGTTATCTTGGTCGTCGATCCGCTCTCATCAAGGCGCTCAAAGCCCATGGCCTTTTCCCCGCAGAACAGGATGCGGCAAAGGCGCTCGAACGCGAGGATCCATACAGCTTGAGGGTTCGTGCGCTCGATCATCGGCTGGATCCGCATCAGATCGGCAGGGCGATCTTTCACCTGAACCAGCGTCGTGGTTTCCGCTCTAACCGCAAGGCCGACAGGGTATTGGGCGATCAGGAAAGCGGACTGATTTCCACCGCCACTCGTGTTCTGGATGAGGCGATGGCCAAAAGCGGCGCGCGCACCCTCGGCGAGTTTCTCGCTTCACGCGACACCCGCAGAGTGCGCATGCGGCCTGACGTCAAGGGCTATGATTTCTATCCTAATCGGCAACACTATCTCGAAGAGTTCGAGAAGATCTGGGACGCGCAATCGCAATACCACCCCGATCTGCTGAGCCAACAGGCGAAATCCGCCATCCACCGAATCATCTTTCACCAGCGCCCGCTTAAGCCGCAGGCTGTCGGCACATGCACTTTCGCCGGGTTACACGGCATCCCTGGCGATGAAACGCGCTTGCCCAAAGCCCATCCCCTGTTCCAGCAGCGCAGGCTTTACGAGGAAGTCAACCAGCTTGAGATCGTTTGTGCAAGCGCCCCTGCCCGCAAGCTGACGCGCGACGAACGCGATGCCCTCATCCTCAAGCTGCAGGACAAAAAGAAGGTCACTTTCTCCACCCTCGCGCGCACCATAAGATTGAAGGAGGGTGAACGCTTCAACAAGGAAAGCGAGAACCGGAAGGATCTGGCAGGCGACGAAGTGCGTGCCGAGATGAGTGACAAGACGCGCTTTGGCAGGCGATGGTTTCACCTTTCCCTTGATGAGCAGTGGTCTGTTATCGACCGCTTGCTGAACGAGGAAAGCACCGAAGACCTGCTGGCCTGGCTCGAAAAGGAATGGTCGCTGCCCAGCGATGTCGCCGAGGCAGTAGCCAATGCGCATCTGCCAGACGGCCATGGCAGGTTTGGCCTTACTGCCACCGTTCGCCTGTTGGAACACCTCAAGGCTGACGTGGTGACTTATGCCGAAGCAGCAAGACGTGCAGGCTTCCACCACAGCGACTTTCGCGATGGCGCGTGCTACGATGAGCTTCCCTACTACGGGGAGATACTTTCCCGCGAGATCGCGCCAGGCAAGGACGAATACGGCGATCCGCTGGAACGGCAATGGGGCAAGATTACCAATCCCACCGTTCACATCGGACTGAACCAGTTGCGACGGCTGATCAACGCGCTTGTCAGACGGCACGGTCGTCCCGATTTCATTTTCGTCGAACTGGCGCGTGAGCTGAAGCTGAACGAAAAGCAGAAGGCCGACCACAAGCGCCGGATCAAGCAGACAACCGATGCCGCCCGCGCCAGGGCAGAAAAGCTGCGCGAGATCGGCCAGCGCGACAGTGGCAGCAACCGGATGCTCCTGCGCATATGGGAAGAACTGAATCCCTCCAATCCACTTGACCGGCGGTGCCCCTATTGCGCCGAACCCATTTCGATCGAGATGCTGATGAGCGGATCAGCCGATATCGATCACATTGTTCCCTATTCGCGTTGCCTTGATGACAGCGCCGCGAACAAGGTTGTCGCGCATAACCACTGCAATCGGCAGAAAGGAAACCGCACCCCATGGGAACAATGGGGGCAAACGACGCGCTGGCCCTTGATCCAGGAGCAGGTCGCTCGCATGCATCGGTCCAAGCAATGGCGCTTTGGCCCCGATGCGATGGAACGGGTGGACCGGGATGGTGGCTTCATCGCTCGCCAGCTTACCGACACCCAGTATCTTTCGCGCATTGCGGCGCAGTATCTTTCCGCTCTCTATACACCCGATGAGGGACGGCGGGTCTATGCCGTGACTGGCCGGTTGACGGCGATGCTCCGCCGACTGTGGGGACTGAATGACATCCTGCCCGATCACAACTGGGTTCTGAACCCGCACAGCAACGCACCCAAGAACCGGCTTGATCACCGCCACCATGCCATTGATGCTGCGGTGGTTGGTGCCACAACTCCGGCAATGATCCAGCAGGTTGCTAGAGCGGCAGCACGCGCGGAAGAGCAGGATCTTGACCGGCTCTTTGCCGATCTGCCACCGCCATGGCCAGGCTTCCGCGAGGAACTGCAGGGCCGCATCATGGCCGCTGTTGTCAGTCACAAGCCGGATCATGGGCGCAAGGGGCGTCCCCTTCCAGGGCGAGACAGCACCTCAGGCCGCCTGCACAACGATACGGCCTATGGCTTCACCGGAAGGCGCAATGCCAAGGGCATGCCGATCGTGGTCACGCGAAAGCCGCTGCTGGCCCTCAAGCCCGAAGACCTGACCGATCCGGAAAGAATACCCGACCCGGCACTGCAGGGCGCGTTGTTTGAAGCCACGCGGGGCGCAACCGGCAAGGACTTTGAAAAGGCGCTGCGCGACTTTTCGCGAAGGGACGGCCCTTATCAGGGCATCCGGCGCATACGGTTGACCGAAGCGCTCAACGTGATTCCGATCCGTGATCGAACAGGACACGCCTATAAGGGTGTAAAGGGCGATGCCAATGCGCGTTTCGATGTCTGGCGGCTTCCTGATGGCAAATGGATCACGCGGTGGAAGGACCGGGACGGCATCGAACATTCCGGCATAGTATCGCTGTTCGATGCACATCAGCCGAGCCAAGTCTATCACCGCCCCCACCCTGCCGCGAAGAAGGTGCTTAGCCTGCGGCAGAATGATCTCGTTGCGGTTGAACACGATGGCGACCCAGGCAAGATCATGCGTGTGGTCAAGTTTTCTGCCAATGGCTCGATCACCTTCGCCCCACATAACGAAGCCGGGCCGCTAAAGACGCGTGATACCGACCCTGCCGATCCGTTCCGTTATGTCACCACTGTTGCGAGCGGACTGAAGAAGATGCGCGCGCGGCAGGTGCGGATCGACGAACTAGGAAAAGTCCACGATCCGGGGCCGCGCGAAGACTGAACCGGGCTGCTTAACCGGATGCCAACCTTGGCACGGCATGATCGCGTCCTGCAACCATGCGGCGGAGCAGATCATGGACCGTATAGTTGACATTACTACCGACAACGTGCACCTACGCGCGCACCGCGGCTTCGTCATCGTCATGCTTGGCGAACGGGAACTCGGCCGGATCGCTCTGGATGATGTGGCGGCCCTGATTGTCCACGCTCACGGGGTAACATGGACCACCAGCCTCGCTGTGAGACTTGCCGAACGGGGCGCGGTCATGGTCCTGTGTGCCGCCAACCATGCCCCCGTGGCTTGGATCTTGCCGGTAGAAGGGCACCACGCCCAAAATGCTCGGATGCGGGCGCAGTGGAACGCTCCACTGCCGCTCAGCAAACAGGCATGGAAGGCGCTGGTCGTTGCCAAGATCGCTTGTCAGGCCAGCCTGCTATCGGCATGCGGGCGGCAGGAAGGCGAAGCCCTTGGCCTGCTAGCGCGGCGAGTGCGCTCTGGCGATCCCGACAATCTTGAGGCTCAGGCTGCCCGTCGTTACTGGCCAGTCCTGATGGGGCCGGACTTCCGGCGGGATCGCTCATCAGGTGGTGTGAACGCCCTCCTGAACTATGGCTACACTGTGCTTCGCGCGGCCACGGCCCGTGCGGTCCTCGCTTCCGGGTTGCACCCCACAATCGGTGTGCATCACGCCAACCGGCTGAATACCTTTGCGCTTGCCGATGACCTGATGGAACCTTTCAGACCCTTTGTCGATGCCGTGGTTCATCAACTGGTGAATGAAGGTCAGGACGTCCTCGATGGAGCGACAAAGGCCCGACTTGCTGCCCTGCTTGCAACTGATGTTGATCTTGCGGGAATGACATCGCCCCTCTCGGTCGCCATTCAGCGCCTGGCCCAATCGCTCGCGGCAAGTTTCGAACTGGGTCGGCTGTCCCTGGCGCTCTTCACACCGCCCACGGCACTCGGTTGGCGTGCGATTTCCACCCGTCATCCTGTCGGGGAATACGTGATGCCGGAAAGGCATGATGCGTGAGGAAGGCTCCCAACTCAGCGGGTATCGGCTGATGTGGATACTGGTGATGTTCGATCTTCCGGTGCGAACGCGTGAAGAGGCCCGCGCGGCGACACAGTTCCGCGAGTATCTGCTTGATGAAGGCTTCGAGATGAGCCAGCTTTCTATCTACGCAAGGTTCTGCTCTGGAAAAGAACAGTTCGAAGCCCATGTGCGGCGAATCGAGTCAAACCTGCCGGAAAAAGGCGACGTGCACATTCTCAGCTTCACCGACCGACAATATGAGAACATCATCCGCTTCAATGGCCAAAGGCGTCGGCGCCAACGCCAAAATCCTGCTCAACTTGCACTATTCTGACGATTCGCTGCGGGATTTGCACTACTGGATGCCGATTTTTCTCTTTCCCGTCAAAGAGTTGTATCGACATCCAGCATAGCAGTTCAGAAATCGCGGTCCAGCGGCAACGGCGCTGACCTTTCATCAGTGCGAGATGATAGCATAGCAGTTCAGAAATCGCGGTCCAGCGGCAACGCCTGCGCGAACTGGGCCTTTGGGACGCGGAGCATAGCAGTTCAGAAATCGCGGTCCAGCGGCAACGCAGAAGGTGAGCGCCCAGATCTGATCGGCAGCATAGCAGTTCAGAAATCGCGGTCCAGCGGCAACCGAACTCCGCCCCGTCTTGTTGCAGCTGGTAGCATAGCAGTTCAGAAATCGCGGTCCAGCGGCAACTGTCGCGCGAGGGCACCTACATCGACGCCAAGCATAGCAGTTCAGAAATCGCGGTCCAGCGGCAACGGCGAACTGTTCGGCGTCCTTCCTGATCTGAGCATAGCAGTTCAGAAATCGCGGTCCAGCGGCAACGCGCCGCACGCGATGCGAATGGCATCGATCAGCATAGCAGTTCAGAAATCGCGGTCCAGCGGCAACCGCCTGTGCCATCGGCAAAGCTCTCCACCAAGCATAGCAGTTCAGAAATCGCGGTCCAGCGGCAACCGTGGTGGCATTGTTGCCCAAGTCATAGAAGCATAGCAGTTCAGAAATCGCGGTCCAGCGGCAACATCGGAACAGATGCGTCAACACGCTGCACCAGCATAGCAGTTCAGAAATCGCGGTCCAGCGGCAACTGAAGTGCCCCATGGGCCTGCATGGCGTGGAGCATAGCAGTTCAGAAATCGCGGTCCAGCGGCAACTCAGCACGCCCGTGCTGTCCAGATCACCAAAGCATAGCAGTTCAGAAATCGCGGTCCAGCGGCAACTGGCGATGTCGGCTTCGGCCTGCTTCGCGTAGCATAGCAGTTCAGAAATCGCGGTCCAGCGGCAACGGCAGGAAAAGTTGGCCAAGGAGCAGGAGCAGCATAGCAGTTCAGAAATCGCGGTCCAGCGGCAACTCTCGCCGAAACCTTGCTGCATGACCGGCTTAGCATAGCAGTTCAGAAATCGCGGTCCAGCGGCAACGCACGAATGGCCGCACGCTACGCGGCTTGGAGCATAGCAGTTCAGAAATCGCGGTCCAGCGGCAACGATCCGATCTATGTGGAGTGATGGCGTGACAGCATAGCAGTTCAGAAATCGCGGTCCAGCGGCAACTGCGTGGCTGAAACTGTCGAGGATCAGCACAGCATAGCAGTTCAGAAATCGCGGTCCAGCGGCAACTGTCGCCGAAACCTTGCTGCATGACCGGCTAGCATAGCAGTTCAGAAATCGCGGTCCAGCGGCAACTGTGTCTATCAAGACTGTCGGAACTTTATAAGCATAGCAGTTCAGAAATCGCGGTCCAGCGGCAACGAAAGAACTGCATCATGACAATCCATTCAAAGCATAGCAGTTCAGAAATCGCGGTCCAGCGGCAACTTGGCATTGCCGGAAACTCCAAGCCGCCCGAGCATAGCAGTTCAGAAATCGCGGTCCAGCGGCAACTTGTCGCGGGTCATATCAATGCCCGATGGAAGCATAGCAGTTCAGAAATCGCGGTCCAGCGGCAACAAGCGCAGCTCCGGAGCGTGCTGGAGGATAAGCATAGCAGTTCAGAAATCGCGGTCCAGCGGCAACTGCTTGGGGATTGCCGGTGATGAGGCCCACAGCATAGCAGTTCAGAAATCGCGGTCCAGCGGCAACTCCACCTGATAGCGGCGGATGGCATCGGCTAGCATAGCAGTTCAGAAATCGCGGTCCAGCGGCAACTGATGCAGGCACCCTGTCCGGTTCCGGCTAAGCATAGCAGTTCAGAAATCGCGGTCCAGCGGCAACGGCCGGAGGTGAGGAAACCATCGCGGCCGTAGCATAGCAGTTCAGAAATCGCGGTCCAGCGGCAACGTTTCGTCGGCAGAAAGATAGACCGACTGGAGCATAGCAGTTCAGAAATCGCGGTCCAGCGGCAACTGCAGCGGCCAATGCAGCGTCCAGTGCAGCAGCATAGCAGTTCAGAAATCGCGGTCCAGCGGCAACCTGGCGGCTCCCAAGTGGTGGCGTCCACTTCGACCCGAACGTCTGATTATGGCCGGTTGATGGCGGGGGGCGCCCCCCGCGACCTTTCGTCAGTTCGAGATGATCACCTCGCCGGCTATTTTCGAATTGTCCATGCCGCCCACCTGATAACGCACTTTCGCCTCTTCGATCGCGAAGCCATCGAATATTCGCCGCACTGCTGGATGATCGTTGAGCGACAGGATGAACCGCCCGCGAATGGCTCGCAGCTTGTCGGCCATCACCTCGAACTCATCGCGCCCGAACATGTCGCGGCCATAGTCGGTCTCGCAGCCGTAGTAGGGCGGATCTAGATAGAACAGAGTCCCCGGACGGTCATACCGATCGATGAACTCCCGCCATGGCAGCCGCTCGATGATGACCCCGGCGAGCCTCTCATGGACCGCCTCGATCATTGGCGCGATCTTGGTTACATCGAAGCGCGCGCCGCTGCCCAGCACAACGCCGAAGCCGCGCCCGTTCACTTTCCCGCCAAAGGCAAGCCGCTGGAGATAAAGGAACCGCGCCGAACGCTGCATGTCGGTCAGAGATGCCGGGTTCATGGCCAAAAGCTTCTCAAAGCCCGCGCGGCTCGTGATCTGGAAGCGCATCATATCAAGGAATGGCACGTAATGGTGCTGCACCACCCGGAAGAATGTCGCCACGTCCTCTGACCAGTCATTAATGACCTCACCTTTCGGCCTGCGATCGCGCCGCAGGAAAACGCCGCCCATCCCTACAAAGACTTCAGCGTAGGTCTGGTGGGGCACGGCGTTGATCCGCTGCACCAGGCGCCGGGCCAGATTGCGCTTTCCGCCGATATAGGGCGCAAGCGGCCTGACCGGCGCTACTGGCAAAAGGTCTGGATACTCTTTCAACATGGAACTGGACTCCGTCTTAATGTTCTTTATCCGTTCCACTCCCGGCCGGGAGGCGGGACGGATCGATTCGGCCGCATGACGCGTCCGGACCGTTCGGTTCGCGGCGGAAGTCCAGTCCGCCGGGAGGGGCTGGTTCCAGCAGCCCTTCCCCCGCCTTGGCGGGGGTGCTCCCCTATCCCGCCGCCAGCGCAATCGCGGGCCGTTCGAAGCGCACGGCTTCCACGCCCAGCCATTCGTTGATCGCCAGCATCCGGCGCTGGATGGGAAGGATTTCCATTTCATAGAACACGGCCGCCGCATCGTTCACGTTGCCGAAGCCGCCGGTGTTCTTGGGCACGATCCCCAGAAGCTGCGGCGGCACGCGGTGGGCGGCCAGGAGGTCTTCGGCGGTCACGCTCTTGATGTTCAGGAACTCGTCCTTCGATCCCACTTCGGCGATGGGCAGCAGCTTGATGCCATCGGGCTTGCCCTTGGGCGAATGGATGAACAGGTTGCGGAAATTGCCCATGCCCTTGGCCCCGCGCAGCGCCTTGCGCACGGCCTCGATGCTGGCATCGCTCATCCCTTCGTCGGAAAGGTAGAGGATGAAGCCCGCGTGGCTTCCGTTGAGGTAATAGCGCCGCCGGAAGATCGTCGCTGCCTCGTTCAGCAGGCCCGATTGCAGCGCCGATAGATATTCGGGCATTCCGTAGATTTCCTGCATGGGATCAGGTTCTTTGAGGTGCAGGATCGTGCCCGGCCGGTATTCGGTGGCATCGCTGATCCACCCGGTGCGCGGCACCCAGAAGAACTGCCCCGGCGCCAGCCCCACCCGCGTCCATGCCGCCTTGGAACAGCGCAGGCCCAGCGGCCTTCCGGCCAGATTGTCGGCGCGTTCGAGATAGGCATTGCCCATCACCAGCCAGTCGAGCGCGAACAGCTCGAACTCGGCCATGGAAAACCAGCGCGAAGGCACGAAGCTGGCGGTGAGCAGGTTGCGCTTCAAGAGGATCGCGCTCTGGTGATGGGGGGCCATGCGATAGGCGCGGCCAAGCCCGGCAAGGCTGACGGGCGGTTCATACCAGCGGTTGTTGTGCGCCACCTCGAACATGTCGAAGATTTCGCGCCGGTCGATCACGCTTTCCGGATCGCCGAAGGTGAAGGCCACCTCGCGCGCGGGTTCAGGTGTCACGGCAGGAAGGCTTCCGGCCGGAGCTGCGGCCAGATTTCCGGCCAGATGTCCGGCAGGCGGCGCGGTTTCGGTTTCAGGCATCGTCGAAGATCTCCACGGTGGTCCCGCCGCTGGCAGGCTCGGTAATGTCAAGCGGTTCGAAAGCGAGCGCGTGCATCACCGCCCAGGCCAGATCGGCGTGGCCGGTATCGCCCGCGCGGCTCGCCACGTATGTCACCTGGGTGCCGCCGCGCGTGATTTCGGGGCGGATCGCCATGAAGGCCTGCATCAGGTCCAGCCACCCGGCATCGAACTCAAGCCTGCCCGATGAGATGACGTTCTTGGCCTTCAGCACCATCTGGGTCTTGGTGGCCACCGAATAGGTGATGGCGTGGGCCATGGGGAACCACTTGCTCACCAGCTGGTGAACCGCCTTGCCCGCGCCGGTCACATCGATGCCGATCTTGGTGACGTTGTATTTGTCGTGCATCTCGCGCACGGCTTCGGCCTGCGCGGCGAAATCCAGCCCCTTGAGGCGCTTCTTTTCCAGCACGCGGAACTTGGCGCCGATCTTTGCCGGGGCCGCCACGGCCACCAGCGCGGCATCATCGCCGGTTCCGCTCTCGCTGGCATTGGGATCGTATCCCAGCCAGACCTCGCCTTCATAGGGGCGCAGGGCATAGGGCTGGAAGTCATGCGCCCAGGCATCCCAGCTATCGACCATGCAGCGCCGCATGAGCTGGAAGGGAAACATGCTCTGGCTGTCGTCCAGGAAAACGCAGCGGAACAGGTTGTCGAACTCTTCCAGCGAATACTGCTGCTGAAGCTGCGCGGGATCGACCAGATCGAAGCCTGCCTCAACCGCATCGTGGATCGTCACGATCTGGCGCCACACGCCATCGGCGCCAAGCTGCCCCTCCTTCAGCGCTTCGTGGCTGATGTCGATCTGCACCTGATCGGCCTTGGGCCGCCTGCGGTTGTATCGCGCGCCGCTCCACAGCGGATAGGCTTCGTGCGCCAGGGTGCTGGGGGTGGAAAACAGGGTGATCGAATATTGCTTCTGCGTGGCCATGGCGCTCGCCACTTTGAACAGTTCTTCAAAGCCATAGATCCAGAAGCACTCGTCGATGATGACATCGCCGTGATAGCCCTGCGCGGTGCGATAGTTCGTGCCCAGGAAGTGCAGCTCAAAGGGGTCCAATGCCTCGATGGGATCACCTTCGGCGCTCCCTGGCACGGCACCTCTTTGCACCACGATGGGATCGCCCTTGAGTGTGACGCCGCACACCTTCTGCACCCACTGCACGATATAGGCGCGGAAGATGTTGGCCTGGGCGCGGCTTGCCGAGATGAAGATCTGGTTCTTGCCGGTTTCCAGCCCCACCAGAAAGCGCTCGCGCGCGAAATACCAGGTGGCCCCGATCTGCCGCGATTTCAGGATCATGCGCGTGCGGAACGCGGTGCTGGTCAGCAGCCATCCCTTCTGCCGGCCATGAAGCTGGCCTTCCATGTCGGCGCGCAGCCTTGCCGCCATTTCCGGCGTGATAAGGTTCTTCGCCTCCTGCTTCTTCGCGTTCGCGGCGCGCGCGCCATGGCGGCGCTTCGGGTTCAGATCGGCCTCGTTGCCGCCTTCGCGATAGCGTTCAATGCGGGCCAGGCGCTCCATCTGGCGGCCCAGCAGGTCGATCTCCTTGTAATCGCTGCCGGTTTTCTTGTCCTTGTCGATCAGCGCCAGATAGCGTTCCAGCGTGCCTTCGGCCGCCCGCGCGATCGGCGGGGCATCATCCCACTTGTGCCGCGTCTTCCAGCTTGCCACGGTCGAATAGGGCACGGCCAGTTCATCGGCGATTTGCTGCATGGTCCAGTGCCGCCAGTAGAGCGCGCGCGCCTTCAGCCGGGTGTGCTCGCCCGGCCCGCGCGGCGCACGCCCTGCCTCATCCCCGCCGGATGGGGCCTGCGCCAATTGATCCTGGTCTTCGCGCTGCTCCATGGCGGTGCACGCTATGGCGCTTGGCCGCGCCCGCGCGCCCCCGCCGTGTTGTGACCCTGGCGCGCACAACGCGCCCGCGTTGCGAATAGGCCAGCGCGCCCGTCTTTTGTGGACCTGTCAGATCAGCCGGAAGCGCCCGCACGAGCGACCGGCCCCACCAAAGGACCGGAGCCGAAGCAATGGCGAAGACGCGATTTTACCGGGTGGCCGTGGAAGGCCAGACCACCGATGGCCGCACCATCGAACGCCAGTGGCTGATTGATGCCGCCGCCACCTATAACCGCGAAACCTATGCCGCGCGGATCAACATGGAGCACGTGCGCGGCATCACCGCGGACAAGCCCTTCAAGGCCTATGGCGATGTGCTCAGCCTCAAGACCGAGGAAGTCGAGATCGAGCTGGCGGGCCGGAAGGAAAAGCGCCTCGCGCTCTTTGCCGAACTCGACGTGACCGACGAACTGCTGGCCATCAACAAGGACCGGCAGAAGCTCTACACCTCGATCGAGATCAACCCCAACTTCGCCCAGACCGGGAAGGCCTATCTCGTCGGCCTTGCCGTGACCGACAGCCCCGCCAGCCTCGGCACCGAGATGCTCCAGTTTGCCGCCAGCCAGGGCGAAAACAACCCGCTGGCCGCGCGCAAGCAGGACAAGGGCAATCTCTTCACCGCCGCGACCGAGTTCGAGATCGTGCTGGCAGAAGAGCCTGCTGAAAATCCTGATCCAACCGGCGTCTTCGCCTCGATCAAGGCGTTCTTCGATGGGCTGGTCAAGCCTGCCGCGCAGGCCCCTGCCGCCCCGGCGCCAGCGGATGCCCCGGCTGCCCCTGCCCCGGCTGAACCTGCGCCCGCCGCCCCTGCCCCAGATGCCGCCAGCTTCGCCGCCATCGGCGCGCTGATGACGCAGATGGCCACCAGCATGACCGAACTGGCGAATGGCACCAAGGCCGAAATCGCCAGGCTCACCGCCGATGTGAAGGCCCTGGCCGAAAAGCTCGAAGGCACCCCTGCCGCCGTCCCCGGCACGAATGCGCAGGGCTTTGTCCAGCGCGCCGCCGCCACCGGGGGCAACGTCAACGCCGCCCGGACCGATTGCTGATCGGCCCGGCGCCCATTTCCCGAAACCCGCGCCCACCCCTCCCCCAGATTTGAGGAAATCCCATGAAGAACGAAACCAGGGCCAGGTTCAACGCGATGGTCGGCCAGATCGCGCTGCTCAACGGCATCGATGCCGCCACCGCGCAGACCACCAAGTTCACGGTCGAACCTTCGGTGCAGCAGCGCCTTGAGCAGCGCATCCAGGACAGCAGCCAGTTCCTGTCGATGATCAACATCGCGCCGGTCGATGAGATGCAGGGCGAACTGATCGGCCTGGGCATCGGCTCCACCATCGCGGGCCGCACCAATACGGCTGCGGGCAACCGCCGCAACGGCATCGATCCTTCGGCGATGGACGGCCGCACCTATACCTGCGTGCAGACCAACTTCGACGTGTCCGCCCGCTATGCCAAGGTCGACATGTGGGCCAAGTTCCCCGATTTCGAGACGATCTGGCGCGATAACGTGGTGCAGCGCATCGCGCTTGACCGCATCCTGATCGGCTTCAACGGCACCAGCGCGGCGGCCGCCACCGATCGCGATGCCAATCCCGCGCTTCAGGATGTGAACGTGGGATGGCTCCAGAAGATGCGCCTTGAAAACGCCGCCCGTGTCATGGACGAAGGCAGCGATCTGGCGGGCAAGGTCACCTATGGCAGCCATGCCGATGCCGATTACAGGACGCTTGATGCGCTGGTCTGGGATGCCAAGGAAACGCTCCTGGCCGAATGGGCGAAGAACGATACCGAACTGGTGGCCATCGTCGGCAGCGATCTGCTGCACGACAAGTATTTCCCCATGGTCAACGCCGATGAAAAGCCCACCGAGCAGCTCGCCCGCGATGTCATCATGAGCACGAAGCGCCTCGGCGGCCTTCCCGCCATGCGCGTGCCGGGCTTCCCCGGCGGCACGGTGCTCATCACCCGGCCCGATAACCTCTCGATCTACTATCAGGATGGCAAGCGCCGCCGCCTGATCAAGGACGAGCCGGAATACGACCGCGTGACCGATTATCAGTCCTCTAACGAGGCCTACGTGATCGAAAACCTCGAATATGCCTGCATGGTGGAAAACATCGAGGCGCACGACGCATAAAAGCCCCCGTGCCCGGCCTGCTCCTCCTGGCGGGCCGGGCATCCCCCTTTTCGCCGCAGAAACGGAAAGCCGCAGCCATGATTTCGCCCGCCAAGGCCAGCTTCCAGCGCAAGCTCGCATCGCAGGCCAGCCCGATCCCCGGCGCGATCCCCGGCCCGGAGCCGCGCCGGGATGCGATCTGGCGCGATGGCTTTCCGGACCCTGCCCCGGCCCGCCCCATGCCCGAAAGCGGCCCGGTGGCATCCGAATATCAGCAGCTTCTGGCCGCGCTCCAGCTTGACATGAACCGCCTGCGCCAGATCCAGAGCACCGAACGCAAGATCGAGGCCAAGCGCACCATGATCGGCCAGTATCTGCCCTGGGTGGAAGGCGCGCTCGCCGCCAGCCCGCCCGCGCAGGATGAAATCGTGGGCAACATGCTGATCTGGGCGCTCGATATTGCCGACTGGACCCTCGCCTTCCGCCTTGCCGCGCATGTGCTGGGGCATGGCCTTGCCCTGCCCGAACGCTATCGCCGCACCCCGGCCACGCTGATTGCCGAAGAGGTGGCCGAGGCGGGCCTTGCCCCGCGCGCGGCCAATGCCCCGGCGCCGATCAGCCGCGAATGGCTCCAGCGCTTTGCCGCCCTGGTTGAAGGGCACGATATTTTCGATCAGGTCCGCGCCAAGCTGGCCAAGGCCATCGGCCTTGCCCTGGCGGCAGAGGCCGAAGCCTTCGATCCGGCCGCGCCCAGCGCGCTGGCGGGCGGGCGGGCGGCGCTTCTGGCGCAGGCCCGCGCCAGCTTTGCCCAGGCGCTCGCCCTCGATCGGGGGGCAGGCGTCAAGAAACTGATCGAAGCGATTGATCGCGAACTGAAAAAGGCACCCCAACCCGCACCCGAACCCGAACCCTGATTGACGAGCTGCGCCACCCGCGCCGGGGGCGGGCGAGGGCCGAAGGCATCCGCCGCAAGGCCGCTCAACCTCACCCCCGTTAATTGATGGTCGACCGCACTAATGTCCGCTTCGCGGCCATGCCGGCGGTCTCCGCTGGAACTGGAACCCGAAGATGACCTTCGTCGCGCTGCCACCATCGCCCGCATCGCCCCCGGCCTCGGTCGTGGCGGGCGATGGCTGGTATCCCGATATCGATGTCACCGCCATGCGCCAGGCGCTGCGCCTGTCCGATCAGGTCACGCACGCGCGGCTTGTCGGCGCGATCGAGGGCGCGCTGCTGACAGTCGAAGGGGAACTGGCGCTCTGGCGCGCCTCGCGCGAGGCCGACAGCCATGAAGCGCTGGCCGAGGTGGAGCCGGAACGCACCATCGGCGGCGAGCACCGGCTGACCGTGCTCTATACCCGCGCGGTGCGCTTTCACGCGGCGGCCGAACTGGCAGAGCTGCACCGCGATCTGTCCGCCACCACCGATGGCCAGACCCGCGCCGAACCCCGGATGTTCACGGCCGAGGATTACCGCAAGCTCGCCACCCAGGCCGTGCGCGATATCCTGGGCGTGCCGCGCGTGGCCGTGGAGCTGATCTGATGATGATCCGCTTCTGCGATGATTGCGCCCATGGCCTGCCGCCCCCGCCGGGGCCTTCGGGCGGAACCTTTCTCTGCGCGCGGCCCGTCAATGCGGTGGGCGGCCTTTCCCGGCACGATGGCCCGCGCCGGGGCGGGGCGCGCCGCGCGCTGATGGTGCCGGCCGATCAGGAACGCACTGGCCATCGCACCCAGCGCGGCCGCGAAAAGTGCGGGCCGCCGGGCCGGTTCTGGCGCAGCCGCCGCACCGGAACGCCGCAGGGAGGCGATCCATGCCCCGCACCGTGACCGCGCGCCAGGGCGATACGATCGATGCCATTTGCTGGCGCGTGCTGGGCACCACGGCGGGCGGCGTGGTCGAAGCCGCGCTCGATGCCAATCCGGGGCTGGCCGTGCTGGGGCCGTTCCTGCCCGAAGGCACAGCCGTGATCCTGCCCGATCTGCCCGGCACCGATGCTGCGGGAACCATCCCGGTGCCCGTGCCGGTTCTCGCAACCGTGAACCTGTGGGACTGATGATGGAAAGCACGATCCTATCGCAGATCATCACCAATTTCGGCCCTTCCGGGGCCTTTGTCGGCTATCTCATCTGGCAGCAGATGCGGCGCGACAAGATTGATGGCGAGCGCGTGGAAACCGACAAGGAACTGGCCACGGCGCTCGCCAACCTCACGAACGCGATCAACGCCAGCACCGGCGCCAGCAGCGAAGGAAAGGGCCGGTGATGGCCGCCCCTGCTGATCGCGCCGCATCCGGACGCGCGCTGAAAGCTGCCGTGGCGGGGCTGACGCTGGCCGTGGCCGCGCTGGATGCCGCCCCTGCCCGAAAGAGCGCATCGCCCCCGCCCCGGCCGGGCCGCGCCGCGCGCCGCGTGAAAGGCACTGCCTGATGAAGAAGCCCGCCCTGCTGCGCGCCGCGATCACCGCGCTGTTCCCCGATTACGCGCGCGATCCTGATAAGCTCGCGCTCTGGGTGGAAACCGGGCAGGTGCGCGCGGGGTGCAATGGCCAGCGCGGCTTCGCGCTGGAATACCAGCTCACGCTGGTGGCCGAAGATTTCACCCACGCGCCCGAAGCGCTGTTCTTCGCCGTGGTCGATTGGCTGCGCAGCCAGCAGCCCGATGTGACCCAGCCCAATGCCCCCGGCTTCGCCTTCGAGGTGGACGTGCTGGATGAACGCACCTTCGATGTGAAGATGGTGCTGCCCCTGCGCGAAATCGTCACCGCCGCCGCGGCGGGGGATGGCGCATGGCATCTGGAAGTGCAGGATGAAGCCCCGCTTTTCCCCGATGCCGAACCGCTGCGCAGCGGTGCCGGTCCCATCACCTCGCTATGGACCCGCGCCAATGGCGCGGCGCCCGTGCAGGTCGCGCCCGTCCCCGGCGCGGCTGCGCCCTGATCGAAAGGATCAGGCATGGCCGATGATCTGGCCGAACTGGAACCCTTCCTCGCCGCGTATCTCAACCGGCTTGGCCCCGCCCAGCGGCGCAAGGTTCTGCGCAAGATCGGCGAGGAAACCCGCCGCCTGAATGCCCGCCGCATCGCCGCCAACGTGCAGCCCGATGGCAGCGCCATGGCGCCGCGCAAGAAGCGCAAGCGGATGAAGGACCGCAAGGGCCGCATCCGCCGCACCGCGAAGATGTTTCCGAAGATCAGGCTGGCCCGAAGCCTCAAGGTTCTAACTTCACAGGATCATGTTGAAGTCGGCTATGGCTGGAACCGCTTCACGAACTATATCGCTTTGATCCATCAGGAAGGCCGCACTGTGCCGATTGGCCGGATTGGGGCCAACACGGGCGGCGGATCAACGGCAGGCAGGAAAATCTACGCAACCTATCCCGAACGCCGCCTGCTGGGCTTCGGCCCGGAAGACCTGGAAGCGATAACCGACGCCGCGCTGAAGATGCTGGAAGGCTAGACCCCGTCATCCATTTCCATGTCATCATCGGCAAAGGCCCCGCAGAACGCCGTGGCCGGATCGGCGATGCGGGTCTGGTCGATCATGTCGGGCCAGGTGAACAGTTCAAGATCGGGATCGATATTCCCGAAGCGGCTGACAGGCAGGGCCGCCATGTCATCGGCCAGCGTGCGGCAGGGCCGCGTCGGAAGCCGCAGCTTCAGATGATGGCGGATCACCAGGTCGGCGCGCTTCATGCCGCCTTCTCCAGCCCGGCATGGCCGGTCTCGATCAGCGCCAGTTCCACGCGGGCAAGCCGCAGTTCGGCCAGATGGTAGATGCTGCCCAGATCATCGAGCGAAAGGGCGCGATCATGGACATCCAGCGCGCCCAGCTCGGCCCGCACGCGGCCGACTGCCTCGCGCAGCGGGCATGGCGCCATGATGTCGATCGCTTCGTCCAGATCGAGCCGCACCACGTCGAGATCCAGCGCATGGCCCATGCGCGGCGTGTCCAGGCAGTTTTCGGCCATGCGGAACAGGCTTGCGCGTGCCGCGCCGATCAGGGCCAGCGGGTCCACCGCGTAACGCGCGCCCATCACAGCGCGCTCCCGTCGGGCGCATGTTCTGCCCACAGGCGGCGCAGCAGGTCTTCGCGGCTGAGGCGCAGTTTCGCGGTCTGATGCGGATTTTGCGCTGCCTTTGCGCGCGAAGCGGGTGTATAGGGCGTCTTAGCCATTGACCTGATCTCCGTGTGATCGGTTGAGGTTAGACCGGGGTGGTAGCTTCCGACTTCCACCCCGGTTGATACGTTAGATACGTATTCTTGCATTCACTGTCAACGGGTGATACGTATCGCACGTATGAAAAAGCCTAGCCCAATGCAGCGCTTTGAAATGAAAGCGCCTTCCGAATGGTTCGACCGCGTTGACCAGTGGCGTGCAACGCAACCCGGCCTTCCCCCTCGCGCAGAGGCCATCCGCCGCCTCGTGGAAAAAGGCCTGAAAGCCCCTGACTAGAGGCCGCACCCCAGAGGCAGGCGCAACGCCTGCCTGCCTCGGATACGTGGATCGGCTATGAGGTTGCGGTCGGCTTCGAAGGCACCGTCGAAGGCTGCTTACTATAGTTGACATTCCCGCCACATCGTCTATTATAGTGAACATGAGGGCGGTCAAGACAACTGAGCAGTTCGATCGATGGATGGAGGGGTTGAAGGACCGCGCCGCCGTTGCTCGCATTCGCATCCGGATTGATCGTCTGGCGCTGGGCAATCCCGGCCTTTGCCGCAACCTGAAGGGTGGTGTCAGCGAACTGAAGGTGGATTTCGGGCCGGGCTACCGGATCTATTTCACCGAACGCGCGGGCGAACTGGTGATTTTGTTGTGTGGCGGCACGAAGAAGGGGCAGGACGGCGATATCGCCCTTGCCATCCAGCTTGCGAAAGAAGTCTGATCATGGCGCTTGAACTGAAAACCTATGATGTCGCAGAGCATCTCACCAGCGAAGAGGAAATCCGTCTCTATCTCGATGCCGCGTTCGAGGATGGCGATGCCGCGATCATCGCCAATGCGCTGGGCAACGTGGCGCGCGCGCGCGGCATGACGCGCATCGCCAGCGAGGCCGGCATCAGCCGTGCAGGGCTTTACAAGGCCGTGGGCGAAAACGGCAATCCATCGCTGCAAACGCTGGTTGCCCTGCTGCGTGCATTCGGCATGAAACTGAAGGTCGAATCGGCCCGATGATCGGTGGTTTACGCCCAATGAAAATGGGCGCGCCGGTCCGGATGCGGCGCGCCCTTCCTTCGTATCCTTGCGGGGGATTATCCCTGCGCGCTCATCGCTCCGGCGCGCGGTCGTCCTCGCGCGGCAGGGTCTGTGCCCAGTTGTGGGCGGCCACGGCATAGGTCACGGCGGCGGTGCAGGCCTGCAGATCAGCACGGCTGACAGCCACGAAGGGATCGGCGGGCAGCTTTGCAGGAAGCCCGGCACTGCCACCTGGGGCGGCGGCAGGGGCTTGGCTGGCCGCGCTTCGATCACTTTCGGGCCGCAGCCCGCCAGCGGGGCAGCGATTGCTGCCAGCATAAGCGCTGCCAGCAGCCAGCGCGCGCGCAAGATCGTGGGCATAATCGGTTTCGCTCCTTTTCGCATTGGCGGCGCTGCGCCGCTCCTCTGCCGCATTGACGGCGGCCTGCGCTGCGCCCGCTTCGGCCTGCGCACGCCGGATGGCGGCCAGATCGGCGCGGCAGGCGGCCAGCCCTGCCCTGATCCCGCCGCCCAGAACCGGCAGCCCGTGGATCTCGATCAGCAGGCCCGCGCACCACAGCGCCAGGGCGCCAGCCAGCGCGCGCCACAGGTTGCGCTTCAGCCACGCCTCGATCATGCCACGATCCCCGGCAGATAGGTGGTCTGCCCGCTTGCCGTCCGCCGCGCTGTCAGCGTCTGGTTGCGGGCGCGGCGCGCGGAAAAGCTGGCATGAACCCACCCGGCCTCGCCAAACTCGTAGATGAGCTGGTCGAACCGCAGGTTCTGTTCGATCCAGCGGCACACCGCGATGTTGGAAATGCCCGCCACGGTGAAATCGGCCGCTTCGCCCAGGCTGTGCTGGCTGCTGGCGCTGCCGCCGATCGCGCGGTTCAGCGCCGGGCTGCGATAGCCGCTGGTGACGATCACCGGCCGCCCATAATGCGCGCGCACCGGCTCAAGCACCTCGGCGCACAGCAGGCGCAGCGCCGCGATCACCGGCGGCGGGGCCGTATTGTCGATCCCGCGCCGCACGGCCGTGGCCGAACGGGTCATCTCGGCAAGCGTGAAATGGGGCGAAAGGTTCATGATCCGGGCGGCTCCCATGATGACACGGCCCACCATGCCCCCCGCGTGCGCGCCGATCAGCGCCCCGGCGTTGTCAGCCCGAAGCCGACAACGCGGGGGCGGGCAGTTTCACATCACAGCCCAGCCCCCATTACAAACAAGGCATCAACCTGTTCCGCGCTTAATCCGATGACCGGTGCGAGCATTTGCACAAGCGAACTGTCGCGCCTGACATCTGCGGCATATTCCCACTCGATCCGCGCCGCTTCGCCTTCAACGCCGCTCTGGGCCGCGATTGCGGCATCCACCACTTCCAGCAAACCGGCGCGCAGCAGCGCAAGGCGTGCCTGCCGCATCGAGATGGCTTCTGGAACTGCCGCCTGAGCATCAACCGTTATACGTTCGATCTCACCCGTGGCCGCGTCTATCCTGATCGCGTTGCCCATGCCTATCTCCCCAGCAGCCGGATCGTCCCGGCATCGAAATTGCCCGCGCCTGTTGCAATGCGGATGGCATCGATCCCGCCGTTGCAGCGCCACGCCGAATTTGCCGCAGCAAGCGATGCGGCCTGGCCCAGGTCATTGATCGTGGTGGGGCCGCTGGCCGAAAGACCGGCATTCGCACGGAAATTCGGAATTATTCGTCCGCCGTGCAAAACCGCAGTGGCAGCGACAGAATTGGTGATGACATATGCGTTGCCAAACGTGCTTCCATTGGCCGAGATTGCGATGGAGAAAGTGGTGTTTGAACCGCTGTCGTGGCTCAAGCCTTCAAAAACGATCAGCAGGTCGTTGTAGACTGTCGTTTTTAGATTGGCGAAGTCTACGCTGGAGACGCCGGTTGGCGTTACGCTGGCAATTTCTGTCCATTCACTGGCTCCGCCGCCGCCGTTAGCACTTAGGACGCCGGATGACAGTGACAGCCCTGTTCCTACACTGATCTCCTCGATGGCGCCGGTGCTGGCCGTGCTACGGCCCAGAAGCCGCGCAGTCGCCATTGTCAGCCCGCTGGAACCAACAGCCCCGGATGCCGCGGCGCCAAGATTGGTTCGCGCACCGCTTGCTGTTGTCGCCCCAGTGCCTCCACTGGCAAGCGCCAGCGTTCCACCAAGCGTCAAAGTGCCGCTGCTGGTTATAGGGCTTCCAGAGAATGTCAGGCCAGTGGAACCACCCGATGCGGCGACGCTCGTAACCGTTCCGGTGGCAGGCGTAACCCATCCGGTATTGTAATCTGCCGCCGTCAGCTTCGCCAGCACCTGGCCGGTGCTGCCACCGGTCGGCACCCCTTGCCCTGCCGGTCCCTGCGGGCCGGTATCGCCGGTATCACCTTTCGGCCCTTGCGGTCCCGCCGGTCCCTGCGGGCCTGTATCGCCGGTATCACCTTTCGGCCCCTGCGGTCCTGCCGGTCCCTGCGGGCCGGTATCGCCGGTATCACCCTTCGGCCCCTGCGGCCCTGCTGGCCCTTGCGGCCCGGTATCACCGGTATCGCCCTTCGGTCCCTGCGGCCCTGCTGGCCCTTGCGGCCCGGTATCACCGGTATCGCCCTTCGGTCCCTGCGGCCCTGCTGGCCCTTGCGGCCCGGTATCGCCGGTATCACCCTTCGGTCCCTGCGGCCCTGCTGGCCCTTGCGGCCCGGTATCGCCGGTATCGCCCTTCGGTCCCTGCGGCCCTGCTGGTCCCTGCGGTCCGGTATCGCCGGTATCACCCTTCGGCCCTTGCGGTCCTGCCGGTCCCTGCGGGCCGGTATCGCCGGTATCACCCTTCGGCCCTTGCGGCCCTGCCGGTCCCTGCGGGCCGGTATCGCCGGTATCACCTTTCGGCCCTTGCGGTCCTGCCGGTCCCTTCGGGGCGATGACGGCAGGTATCGAGTCTGGATCGGGCCTGCGCGGCGCAGGACGGAATATCGCAGCTTCCGGGCCGAACCATGCGGTCGCAATGGCGCGTTCAGGCGCGAACCAGCGGGTGAGGACTGGCGCGCCCCCGGCATCGATGGCCGCTCCCGTGAAGCCCGGCGTCATCCACACACGCTTTCCGCCAGGCGCACGAAGGCAGGCCCGGATATCGCCACGACTGCGCCATCGCGCAGAAAGCGCAGATCGGCCGCATAATGCCCCGGATCAAGGCTTGCGCTTACCTCTGCCGGGATAGTCAGGAACCATCGCGCAGGATCATCTCCGACCGCTGCGGTGAAGCTCACCGCAAATGCCGCCACCACCGGCGCTTCTGCCGGAGGAACGATCTGCCCGGTCGTTCGCTTGAGCAAGGCTTCGACCACAAGGCCATCGGGATCTCCGGAGATAACCTCGTGGCCGACGATGATCGGCTCGCCCCTGCGAAACAGAAAGATCGGAACGCTGCTCATCATGGTTTCCCCTTCGGCATGGCAGTGCTGCCATGGTCCGCTTCGGCCCGATCATGGCGCTGACCGGCACATTGCGCATCGCGGCCGTGTTGTGGCGCGCTCAGCTACAGCGCGCGGGCGTTGCGCCTGCGCGCAGACCGCCGCCACCTGCCATCGCAGTTCATTGGACACGCGCCGCCGGAGGAATGATGTCGGGACAATCGCAGAACAGCTTCACTGGGGTTGATCTTTCACGCCTGCCGCCCCCCCAGGCGATCGAGGAGCTGGATTTCGAAACGCTGCGCAGCCAGTGGCTGGCCCAGTTCCTTGATATGGCTGCGCAGGCGGGCATCACCTTCGATGCCACCTTGGAAAGCGATCCGGTCATCAAGCTGATCGAATTGGGCGCCTATCGAGAAATGATCTGGCGCGCGGCCCGCAATGCGGGCCTTAGGTCGGTGATGGTCGCCTATGCGCAGGGCGCAGATCTGGATCAGCTTGGCGCCCTGCTGGGCGTGAAGCGGGAAATCATCGTGGCGGCCGACCCGGCCAATGGCGTGGCTGCCGTGACCGAGACCGACGAGGATTTTCGCCGCCGTCTTGTCCTGGCACCAGAGGGATATTCGGTTGCTGGCCCGCGCGGTGCCTATATCTTCCACGCGCTTTCGGCTGATCCGGATGTGCTCGATGCCAGCGCCATCAGTCCCGCCCCTGGCGAGGTGGTTGTCACGGTGCTTTCCCGAACAGGAGATGGAGAGGCAGCCCCTGCCCTCATCGAGAAGGTCGAGGATGCGCTGTCGGCTGACACGATCCGGCCCATCACTGATCTTGTGACGGTTCAATCTGCCCAGATCGTTGCCTTTTCGATCACTGCCACGCTGGTTTTCAGGCCCGGCCCGGACAAAAGTCTTGTGCAGGCCAACGCCGCCGCATCGCTGGATGCCTTCATCGCTTCGGCGCGCGGCATCGGGCGGACCGTAACGCGCGCGGGGATCATCGGGGCGCTTATGGTTGAAGGGATGCACAATGTCCTGCTCACCGCGCCCGCCGCGGATATCCCCATCAGCAATGTCGAAGCGCCGCACTGCACATCGGTGACGCTTGTCGATGGCGGATACGCATGATGCCTGCCCCGAACAACCATGCGTGCATCAGCTTGCTTCCGCCCAACGCAACCCCGCTCGAACGCGTGTTTGATGCCCTGTTACAAAGCCGGATCGGCGCCATCGAAACCGCCTATCGGGCCTTCTGGTCGCCGGCGGATTGCCCCGCCGCCATGCTCCCATGGCTTGCCTGGGCGGTCTCGGTGGATGAATGGGATCCGGCCTGGAGCGAGAATGTGCGCCGCGCCCAGATTGCCCGCGCCATCCCTGCCCAGCGCCGGAAGGGCACGGCTTCAAGCGTCAAGACCATCATATCTGGTCTCGGCGGCACCGTTTCGCTGAAGGAATGGTGGGAGATGGACCCGCCCGCCGATCCACATACCTTCAACCTGGCAGTATCGCTTTCCAGCGGTTCCGGACCGCCCAGCGCGGCATTCATTGATGGAGTGATCCGCGCGGTCGAAGCCGCCAAGCCGCTGCGCAGCCACTTCACCTTTTCGCTCTCGCAGAACTTCAATGGCTCGATCGGGCTGCGCGGCGGCGTGCGTGCTGCCGTGCTGGTCCGTGTCTCGATGACCGCACCGTCAGCGTGATGGCTGCCTGATGCCTTATCCCTTCGCACGCGCCATTCGGCCCATTCATGATCCCTCTTTCTGGAGCACCGTGCCATGTCTCTCAATCTGGTTGTGACCACGGCGGGCCGCGCGGCCCTGGTCAACGCGGCGAACAACGGCACCCTTCCGGTGACGATTGCGCAGATCGGCATTTCGGCCACTTTCACCGCCCCCGTGCCGACGCTTTCGGCGCTGCCATCCGAAATCAAGCGCCTTTCGGCCATTGCCGGTGAAGTCATCGCCGATGATACCCTTCACGTGACGATGCGCGATGAAAGCAGCGATACCTATGCCCTGCGAAGTCTGGCTCTTTATCTTGCCGATGGAACCCTGTTCGCCTGCACAGGTCAGACTGATCCCATTCTGAACAAGACAGCATCCTCGGTCGCGCTCGCCGCGTTCGATATCGTCTTTGCCGATATTAACGCGGCCAGCATCACATTCGGATCGACCGATTTCATGCTGCCTTCGGCCACCACCGAACGGCAGGGTATTGTTGAACTGGCGACCAACGCCGAAGCGCAGACCGGCACTGACAGCGCCCGCGCGCTTACGCCTGCGGCTGCGCGTTCGGCCATTCTGGGATGGCTGCTCAGCGTCGATGGCGCGGGCAGCGGCCTCGATGCCGATCTGCTCGATGGGCAAAGCTCCGAGTTCTATACCAACATCCCGGCGCGCCTCGGCTATGTGCCGCTCAATTCCAGCGTGTTTACAGCGGCGAACATCCTGGCGCTGCTGCTTAATGTCGATGGCGCGGGCAGCGGCCTCGATGCCGATCTGCTCGATGGACACAACTCTTCGGCATTTCGGCGCGTTGCTTCCTCCAGCATCACCGAAAACGGCGGCTATCTGGTCTATTCGGATGGCCTTAAGGAAACCTGGGGGTTCCTTGATGTTCCAGCCAACGCATTTGCCACATACCTGGTGCCTGTCCCGCATTCGAGCTGGATCAACCCTGTCGCCGGTGTCGGGATCTTTGCCGCAAACAACGCCGAAGAGAACACCGGGATTTCCTCGGTCACGCTTTCGGGTGTAACCGTTTATAATGCAGAGAACTATAGCCTAAGGGTCTATATCCAGACCAAGGGCGTCTGATCCGGCCACTGGCGCACCATCGGGCCATCCTGCCACCCGCGCGCGTTGTGGCAGGTGCGCGCACAACGCGCACCGGGTGGCGCGGCGCGCGGCGCGCGGCATGGTCTGCGCCATGCCACGCACACCCGAAGATGCCCCCACCGATGCCGATGCCCTGATCCGGGTAGGGCGGATCGCGTCGGTCGATCCGGCGGCGGGCACCTGCACGGTCAGGCTGGATGATGCGGGCACCGGCGGCGATGATGCCATCAGCCCGCCCCTGCGCTGGCTGCACCCGCGCATGGGCGATGTGCGCGCCTGGCTGCCGCCGGCGGTGGGCGAACAGGGCCTGCTGCTGTGCCCCGGCGGCGAACTGGCGGGCGCAGTCTTCGTGGGCGGGCTGCATTGCAATGCCTTCCCCCCTCCCACCGATCAACCGGTGGCGCTGCTGCGCTTCAGCGATGGCGCGGCCATCAGCTATGATCCCGAAGCGCACGAGCTGCGCCTTGAACTGCCATCGGGCGCCACCACGGTGCTAATCAGCGATGGCGGGATCGATCTGCAAGGCGATGTGGCGATCACCGGCGCGCTTTCGGTAAGCCAGACCGTGACCGCCAGCGATGACGTGATCGGCGGCGGGAAAAGCCTGAAGGATCATCGCCACACCGGCGTTGCCGCAGGCGCTGCGCAAAGCGGGCCTCCGGCATGAGTTCGGCCAGCCTTTCCGGCATGTCGCGCGATCGCGGCACGGCGCTTTCGGGCGACGATCACCTTGCCCAGTCCATCGCCGATATCATCACCACGCCGCTGGGCAGCCGGGTGATGCGGCGCGATTACGGCTGCCTGCTGTTCGATCTGATCGACCGCCCGCTGGGACCGGCCACCGCGCTTCTGTGTTCAATGGCCATCGCCATTGCGCTGGCGCGCTGGGAACCGCGCCTCACCCTCACCCAGGTGCAGATCGGCGGCGATCTGGCGCAGGGGCAGGCCGTGGTCACGATTTCCGGCATCCGCACCCAGGGCGCGGCCAATGCGCTGACCCGCCTGACCATTCCGATCGCCCGCAGAAACACGAGCTGAACCATCATCCCCGAACCGGCGGCGAAGCCCGCCGCAAGCCCGGCGGCATGATGACGCAGTCGGCATTAGTCCGGGCGAAAGCCAAACGCCCGGTTGACCAAACAAGGAGCATTTCATGCACGGCATCAAGACCAATGTGCTGACCACCGGCACCCGCCCGATCTCTCCCGTGGCCACCGGGGTGATCGGCCTTGTCTGCACCGCCAGCGCTGCCGCCGGGGCGGCCACCGCCGCGCTTGATGCGGCCTTTCCGGTCAACACCCCGGTGCTTGTCACCGATGTGCGGCGCGCCATTGCCGATGCGGGCACGGGCGGCACGCTGCGCCCGGCGCTTGAGGCGATCTACGATCAGGCCAGCCCCTTCGTGGTGGTGGTGCGCGTGCCGATCGACAACGATGACCAGGATGATGCCGTGATCGGTTCGGCGGGCGATTATTCGGGCCTTCATGCCCTGCTGGCGGCAGAAGCCGCCACTGGCCAGCGCCCCCGCGTGATCGGCGCGCCGGGGCTTGACACTGAACAGGTGCTGGCCGCGCTGATCCCGGTGGCGAAGAAGCTGCGCGGCATGGTCTATGCCGCAGCGCAAGGCGATACCGTGGCCGAAGCGGCGGCCTATCGCGCCGATTTCTCCGCGCGCGAACTGATGCTGATCTGGCCGAACTGGACCGGCGATTTTTCGGGCGATGCGGTGGCCCGCGCGCTGGGCCTGCGCGCCCGGATCGATGAGGAAACGGGCTGGCACAAGACCATCTCGAATGTCGAGGTGCTGGGCGTCACCGGCGTTTCGAAAAGCCTGTTCTTCGATATTCAGGATCCCACCACCGATGTTTCGGCGCTCAACGATGCGCAGATCACCACGCTGGTGCGCAGCCCGGCGGGCGGGTTCATCTACTGGGGCAACCGCACCTGCGCCGCCGAACCGCTGTTCTCCTTCGAAAGCGCGGTGCGCACCAGCCAAGTGCTTCAGGATGAAATCGCCGCCGGGCTGATGTGGGCGGCCGACAAGCCGCTGACCGCGTTCCTGGTGAAGGACGTAATCGAGACGATCAATGCCCGCCTGCGCGCGCTGGTGGCGCAGCAGCGCCTGATCGGCGGGCGGGCATGGTTCGATGAAGCGCTCAACGATGCGGCCGATCTCGCCGCAGGCAAGCTGGTGATCGACTATGAGTTCACGCCTGCTGCCCCGCTTGAAGGGCTGGAACTGAACCAGCGCATCACCGATCGCTACTATGCCGATCTTTTGCAGCAGCTTGGCGGGCTGCAATCGCAGGGCGCCTGACTTTCCCCTTCGCCGGAACCGGCGGCGCGAGCCGCCCAGGAAACCGGCGGCATGAACGCGAAGCGGGCATCAGCCCGGTTGACCACAAAGGAACTGCACCATGGGCTTTCCGGCAAAACTCAAGGACATGAACTTTTTCGAGAATGGCACCAGCTACAAGGGGCGCGTCACCGAAGTGACCCTGCCCAAGCTGGCGCTGAAACTGGAAGATTACCGCGCGGGCGGCATGGCAGGCCCGGTGCCGGTGGATTTCGGGCTGGAAAAGATCGAGCTGGAGTTCAAGGCAGGCGGCCTTGTGCGCGACTTGTTCCGCCAGTTCGGCGCGGGCGCGGCGGATGCCACGCTCAACCGCTTTGCCGGGGCCTATCAGGATGATGCCACCGGGCAGGTGGTATCGTGCGAAATCATCACGCGCGGGCGCACCATGGAAATCGACATGGGCAGCGCCAAGCCCGGCGATGATACCGAACAGACCTTCAAGGCCGTGTGCAGCTACTACAAGCTCCAGGTCGATGGCGCGGTATGGATCGAGATCGACATGATCGGCGGGATTTTCCGCGTCTTCGGGCAGGACCGCCGCGCTGCCATTCGCGCCGCCATCGGCGCCTGACGTGCTTCCTGCCGGTGGTTCAGCGGGGGCCACCGGCAGGGAGACCTTCCTGAGGTCAACCGGACTGATGCCGCCTTCGGCGTCATGCCGCCGGTTTCCGGAAATCCCCGCAATGTTGAGCAGAAAGGCCCCCGCCGATGACCGATGCCGATGCCACCCCCCAGGCAGATGCCGCCGCGCAGACCGTGAAGATCAGGCTGAACACGCCGATCCGGCGCGCGGGCGGCGATATTGCCGAGATCACCCTGCGCAAGCCCAAGGCGGGCGCGCTGCGCGGGCTGAAGATCGAGGATGTTTATCAGACCGATGTCAACGCGCTGATCGTGCTGGTGCCGCGCATTTCCGAACCCGCGCTGATCGCCGCCGAGATCGAGGACATGGAAAGCGATGACCTGATCGAGCTGGCGGGCGCGGTGAAGGGTTTTTTTATGAGCGCCGAGATGAAGGCGGCCATCAACCGGCTGCTTGGGGTTCCATCGGCGAAGTGATTGCCGATGTCGCCGCCGTGTTTCACTGGCCGCTTTCGGAACTGGCCGGAATGGACCTTGAAGAACTGATCTACTGGCAGGCGCGCGCCGTGGACCGCCTGCCCCGGATGGACTGAACCGGCGGCCCTGCCGCGCTGCATCGGAGCGAAGCCATGTCGAACAAGCTCAATCTGCTGGTCCAGTTCACCGGGATCGACAAGCTTTCAGGCGGCCTCAGGAACATCATCGGGGCGAGCCGCGCGGGCAACCAGTCCATCCGCGCGCTTCAGGACCAGGCGCGCGGCCTCAAGACCGAACTGAAGGCCGTGGGCCGCGACATGGCGGGCGCCAGCGGCAACGTGACCAACCTTGTGAACCACCAGAACCGGCTCGAAGCCCAGCTAGCCGAAGTAAACCGCGAGCTTGACCGGCAGAAGGACCGGCTCACCCGCATTGCCCGGATCGAGGGCCGCTTTTCCGGCATTGCCGCCGCTGCCGGAAAGGCCGGCGCTGCCGCCTCTGTCGCCGTCACCGCGCCGCTCGTCGCCTTCGGGCGGCAGGCCTTCATTGCCGCCATGGACGCCGAGGAACTGAAAAGCGCCTTCCATGTCACCTTCGGGGCGAACGGGGCGATGATGGAAGCCTGGGCGCAGCGCACCGGCGATGCCATCGGCCGCACCAATGTGGAACTGATGCAGGCGGCCAATACCTTCGGCATCTTCTTCAATCAGGCCGATCCGGCACGGTCTGCGGCAATGAGCCAGCAGTTCGCCATGCTCGCGCAGGATCTGGCCAGCTTCTACAATGTCGATCCGGGCACCGCCCTGCAAAAGCTGCGATCGGGCCTCACCGGCGAAAGCGAGCCGCTGCGCGATTTCGGCGTGTTCATGACCGAGGCTGCGGTCAAGGCGCAGGCGCTGAAGATGGGGCTGGTGCCGCTGAACGGTGAACTCACCGAACAGCAGAAGATCATGGCGCGCGCGGGCCTCATCATGGCGCAGACCGCCAATGCCCAGGGCGATCTGGCGCGCACGTCGGGCAGCACATCAAACCAGCTTCGCGCCGGGCAATCGGCGTGGTCCAATCTCTTGCTGGTGATCGGGCAGGAACTGATCCCGGCACTCACCCCGGCGATCCAGACTTTCACCAGCCTGATCCGCCAGTTTTCGGCCATGTCTCCCGGCACGCGCAAATGGGTGGTGGTGCTGGGCGCGGCGGCCGCTGTGCTGGGTCCGGTGCTGATCGGCGTGGCGGGGGTGGCATCGGCCATTGCCACGCTGGCGCCGGTGGTGGTGGCGGTGGGCGGCGCGTTCAGCGCGGCCCTGCCGATCATCGGCGGGGCCATGGCGGGCATTGCCGGGGCCATCAGCCTGCCGGTGATCCTGATCGGCGCGGCCATCGCCGGGCTGGCCTGGCTGGTCTATTCCAACTGGGAAACGATCAAGGGCTGGTTCAGCGCGGGCGCGGACGCCGTGGAAGGCGCGCTTTCAGCCCTGCCTGATCGCTTGCGCACCATCGGCAGGTTGATGATGGATGGCCTCCTGCTGGCCATCAATCCCATGGCGCTCGCCGCCAAGCTCATCACCGTGGCGAAGAACGGCATGACCGCTTTCAAGAACTATCTCGGCAT
This sequence comes from Novosphingobium meiothermophilum, assembly GCF_003171715.1. Lineage (GTDB taxonomy): Bacteria > Pseudomonadota > Alphaproteobacteria > Sphingomonadales > Sphingomonadaceae > Novosphingobium > Novosphingobium meiothermophilum. Next base: position 412,706 of record NZ_QGHL01000004.1, read on the forward strand.
CAAAAGCCCTTCACGCCTGATGATGCAGATGGGCGGGCACATGACCGCTGGCCTTGGCATGGGGCTGGAACAGGGCGGCGGGCGGCCCGTGCGCGCCATGGGCCGCATGGCGGGCGCCGGGGCCATGGCGCTGGCATCGCCCGCGCCTGCGCGCGTGGCCGCCGCTGCGCCCCCGGCAGCGGCCAAGGTGGAAATCCACGTGCACCAGCAGCCCGGCGAAGATGCGAACGCGCTGGCGCAGCGCGTGGCCAGGCTGGTGGAACAGGCCCAGCGCGGCAAGGGCCTGCGCAGCTTCGAGGACCGGCTCTGACCCATGGCCGAAGAACAGGAGGCATAACCCCATGCAGCAGCAGCTCGCCGCCATCGGCATGTTCGCCTTCACCACCAGCAGCGCGCTCTTCGATGCGCTGGATCGCAGCCGCGAATGGCGGCACGAACGCACCGACCGTTTCGGCGCCATGGCCGCCAGCCAGTTCACCGGCCCCGGTGCGGACAGGATCACCCTTTCCGGGCGGCTCGTGCCCGAAGTGCTGGGCCGCTTCGGCGCGCTGGAAACGCTGGCCGAAATGGCCGAAACCGGCGATGCCTGGCCGTTCATGGATGGGCAGGGCCGCGTGCTGGGCCATTTCACGATTGACCGGATTTCCGAACGCAAGGACAACCTGGTGGAAGATGGCCGCGCCCGCGTGAACGAGTTCACCATCGAACTGACGCGGGTGGCCTGATGGCCAGCATTCCTTTCGAAGCCCTGCCGCCTGACACGCGCCCGCAATCCGGTTCGGGCTATGTCCAGCCCAAGGCCGCGTGGCGCGTCATGCTGGGCGCGGATGACCTGACGCAGAAGCTGGCCCCCGTGCTGGTTTCGCTGCGCCTTTCCGAACGCGATGGCGAAGAGGCCGATCAGCTTGAAATCGTGCTGGATGATGCGCAGGGCCGCGTGGCCATTCCGCCCGAAGGCGCGCGGCTGCGCGTGTGGCTGGGCTGGGAACGCGGCACCGATGTTGTGCCGGGCCTGATCGACAAGGGCAGCTTCGTGGTGGATGAAGCCAGCTGGAGCGGCCCGCCCGATCGCATCACCCTGACGGCGCGCAGCGCCGATCTGGCCGAAAGCTTCCGCAAGCGGCAGAACCGGGTGTGGAAGGATACCACCATCGGCGCCATCGTGGCCGCGATTGCCGCCGATCATGGCCTGATCGCCAGGGTGCATCCCGATCTTTCGGGCATTGCCATTGCCGTGGCCGAACAGGCGGGGAAAAGCCCGATGCAGTTCCTGCGCGATCTGGCCCGCCGCCACGATGCCGCCGCCACCACCAAGGCGGGTTGCCTGATCTTTTCGCCCAAGGGCGCGGCCACCACGCCTTCGGGCGCGGCCATCCCCGCGCTCACCCTCACCCGCAGCCGGTGCAGCAGCGCGGAATGGCGGCGCGCCGCGCGCGAACGCGCGCAGGACGGGGCCGAAGCGCAATGGCACGATGCCGATCAGGGCCAGCGCCGCACCGCCAGCACCGGCGGAAAGAACCCCAAGCGGCTGAAAAAGACCTATGCCACCCAGGCCGATGCCCGCGCGGCGGCCGAGGCGGAAAGCAAACGGCTGAAACGCGCCGCCGCCACGCTTTCGGCCAGCCTTGCCTGGGGCGATCCGCGCCTTTCGCCGGGGGTGCAGGTGGCCGCCAGTGGCTTCAAGCCCCAGATCGACCAGACCCGCTGGCTGATTTCCAGCGCCGAACACACGATGGACGCAGGCGGCCTGAAAACCCGGATCGAGATGGAAGTGGCGGCTTAGGGCGAGGCTGGCGTTCCGGCACCCGCGAAATCCCGGTCATTGGCCACGCGCCGCGTTTCGATTTCCGGGCCGTTGCCTTCCTCGGCCACCGTCACGATACGCTCGCCGGTCTGCCCGCCTGCGGCGATGCAGGCGGCAATCGCAAAGACCTCATCCTTTTCGGCAGGCTTGAGCATGTCCCATGCCGCACGGGCAACGCCGGGCTTCGCCCCGCCGTGCTTCCACACGCCGAGATCGCGGTAATGCGCCATGCGCTCCATGCAGGCAGCAGACCGGGCGGCCTGCGCCTCTGCCTCAAGCGGCCCGGAAAGACGCCGCCCCTCGGTTTCAACCGAAGCACCATCAGACCCGCCTGGCGCAGCGCCACCACAGGAAGCCACGGCTGCCGCAGCAGCGAATGCGAACAGGACGGGGATTGTCTTCATGATCGCTATGCTCGTTCAGATCTTCCGCATCACCGCGACGACCCGGCCGATAAGCGTAAGTTCGCCGTCATAGGCCACCTCTTCGGGCACGCTGGGATTGTCGCTCATGATGCGCACGCCGCCATCCTTCGTGGGGCGCAGGCGCTTGATCATGCCCAGCCCGCAAAAGGTTATCGCCCAGATCTGATCGGCCATGGTCAGCCGGTCGATCGAGGTATCGATGATCAGCACATCGCCGGGGGCAAGCGTCGGCTGCATCGAGTCGCCCACGCCTTGCGCGAAGAACAGCTTCGAGGCGGGCGAGGCCGTGAACTGGCGCAGCCATCCGGCCGGAAAGAACTGGGTCACTTCCTCGACCACCATGTCGAGGTAGGACGCGCCCATCCCATAGGCGAGATCGATCTGCCGCACTGGCACAAGGCCCGCTTCCATGGCCAGATCATCGAAGCTGGCTGCTGCGGGCGATGCCCGCCTGTCCGGCCCTGTGCCAGCCTCATCGGCATTCATCGCCTCGGCTTCGCCCGAAAGGTATTCCGGAGAGCATTTCAGCGCCTTGGCAATGGCATAGATATGCGCGGTCTCGCGCGCATGGCCGGTGGCCAGCTTGTTGACCATCGAGGAACTGATGTTCGCCGCGCGCGCGAGCGCGGACTGGCTCAATCCGCGCAATTGCATTGCCGCCTTTAGGCGTTCCGGCACGATCATGCGCGCACTCTACAACCACGGTTGCAATTAGACACTGTGAAATTGGTGGTTGACTGCCACTCTGGTAATCGGCATATCTGCCACCATGGTTGCAGACATGACGCCTTACGAAGCCCTGATGGCCGCAGTTGACCAGGCAGGTTCACAATCCGCCCTCGCGCGGCTTGTCGGCTGCTCCAGCACGGCGGTCTGGAAATGGGTCCAGAGTTCCAAGCGGATGCCCGCAGAGTTCGTCCTGAAAGCCGAAGCCGCCACCGGTATCTCGCGCCATCTTCTTCGCCCCGATATCTATCCCCTCGAAGTCCTCCATGCGCCGCCTGCATGGCATGGCCTAGACCGGGGCGAGGCGCATGTCTCTTTCCAAAACGGCAGCGTTTTGCAGCGCGGCGACGCCATGGGAGCCGGTGCATGACCAAGCGCCGCGAGCCGCTGACCTTTCATCGCGCGCTCACCGTGGTGGCGGCACGCATCGGGTGGGATCGCTGCTCGATGATCACCGGGCGCAGCGAGCGCCAGGTGCGCAACTGGTCTGATCCCGATGCCGACAGCGAGATTTCCATCCTCGATGCCCTGCGGCTCGACAAGGCGTTCATCGCATCGGGCGGCGATCATGCCCCCTTCGGCCAGGTCTATGCCGCGCTGCTGGATATTGCCGCCGCGCCCGCCGATGCCGATCTGGTGCGCGTGGCCGCTGAAGCCGCCAAGGAAAGCGGCGAGGCGGTTTCCGCCCTGATCGAGGCCGCATCATCGCCCTGCCCCGATCTGCGCCGCCGCGCCCGGAAGGAAGGCGAAGAGGCCGTGGCCGCCATCACCCGCGGGCTGGCCGCGCTCGACCGGCAGGAACCGGCAGGAGAGCGCGGATGACCATGCGCCCTGCCACCCCTCCGGCCCCATCCTCGGCCCCTTCTTCGGCCCAGTCCGGGCCGCTGCCCAACGATATTGCCGACCGGCCCTATCGTTCGGGCCATGTCAGGTGCCCGCACTGCGAATGCGTGGGCCTGCGCCGGTCATCGCGCGCCGTGACCCCGCAGCACCGCCAGATCTACTACCAGTGCAGCAACGTGCTGTGCGGCCATACCTGGCTGGCCACGCTGTCCTATGAATACGGCATCGTGCCCAGCGCCATCCCCGATCCGCGCGTAACCCTGCCGCTGCGGCCCATGCCGCGCCAGCAGGTGCTGGAACTGCTGCGCGAAGCCGATGCCGATCAGCCCGATCTCTTTCCGGCCCAGGGCGGCCATGATGGCGCTGCCGATCCCGCGCCGCCGGGCGCCGACACGAGCTGACCGCTCTTTCGCACCCCGCCAATAACACACCTCCCCGCACGATCCCCCCGCTGCGCCCTTCGGAAAGCGTTTTTCCGGATGCGCCGCCGCCTTGCCTGAAAGGATCAAAGCCCATGCCTTCGCCCACCCACTCCCGCACCCGCACAAGGGCGGCCTGCCTCGCTTCGGCAGAGCGCGATGTGCGCGCCGCGCTGTTCACCGTCAGGCTTGATGGCGGTGCGGTGATCGAGGTGGAACATGCCGATCTGCATCTGGCCGCGCGCAAGGCCCTGATCGAACGTGTGCGCCGCGCCGAAGTGGCGGAGAATGCGGGCGCGCTGGGGCTGATTGCCGGGGCCTTCCTGCTGCTGTGGATGGCCGTTCGCAGCCTGCCTTCCCTCCTTCCGGCCCTTGGGGCGGGGGTGATCCAGTGAGCGCGCCGGACAAGCCGGATGGCCCGATCCCCGAAGCCCCGCCCCCCTCTGGCCCGATCTGGCGCGAGCCTGATCCTGATTTCGTCACCGTCGCCCCGTTCTGCTTCAACCGGCCCGATGGCGTGCATTTCTGCATGGCGCGGCAAACGCTGGTGGGCAGCGTGGGCGGCCTGATCCGCATCATGATGGACCGGCCAGTGGATGAAACGCATCTTGGCCTGTTCATCGAGATGACGCCCGCAGGCATTCGCCGCTTTGCCGCCGATCTGGCCCAGGTGGCCGATGCGGTCGAAGCCAGCCACGCCGCCGCCGCCAACGCCCAGCTCGCCGCCGCCCTCGCCGCCCGCCCCGATCCGGCGGGCTGATCGGGCCGCCAGATCAGGGCCAGATCGGCTCTTGTCCTTCCGAAAGTCCCCCGTTTTCATGCGCGAAGATATCCGCACAGAAGTTCTGGCCTCTATCCGGCGCGATTACCATTTTGCCGAACCGCGCGGCGAATGGCTCCAGAAGGGAAAATGCCCCAATTGCGGCCGCAAGGAGCTGTTCACCAGCGTCAGGAAGCCCTGGGTGCTGCGATGCAGCCGCCAGAACCGCTGCGGGTGGGAAGGCGAGGTGCGCGACCTTTACCCCGAAATCTTCGACAACTGGTCAAACCGCCACGAGGCGACCGAAGCCAATCCCCATGCCGCTGCCGATGCCTATCTCCTGCACGCGCGCGGGCTTGATCTGCGCCTGCTGCGCGGCGCCTATACCCAGGAAAGCTACTTCGACCGGGACAAGAACATCGCCAGCGCCACGGTGCGCTTCGATCTGCCCGGCGGTTCATGGTGGGAAAGGCTGATCGATCAGCCCGGCCGGTTCGATCGCAAGGCCCGCTTCGCCCCCGGAAAATCCTATTCCGGGCAGGTGTGGATACCGCGTGATGTCACACTGGATCAGTTGAGCGGCGCAAAGGAAATCTGGATCGCCGAAGGCATCTTCGATTGCAGCGCGCTGTGGCAGGCGTTCAGCGGATCGGAACTGGCAGAAAAGGGCCTGTTTGCCGTTTCGGCCATGTCGGTGAGCAACTGGCCGGAAAAGTTCCTTGATGAGCTTCGCAAGGCCATTGCCAATGGCCCTGCGCCCACGCACCAGCCCCGGCTGATCTTCGCCTTCGATGTGGGCAAGGCCGGCGCCGATTACAGCCGAAAATACGTGAAGCGCGCGCGCGATGAAGGCTGGGAGGCCAGCGCGGCCCAGCCCCGCCCGGAAGGCGAGGACGACAAGCTCGACTGGAACAACCTGCTTGTCCGCGACCGGCTGACAGAAAAGCACCTGGCCGAATACCGCGCCAATGGCGAAGTGCTGGTGGCCACCGATGCCTTCGAAAAGGCGTTCAAGCTGTGGCAGCAGAAGGGCGGCAATGTCGGCCAGTTTCCCTTCATTTTCAATTCCGAAACCTACTGGGCCGAGTTCAGCCACCGCAAGATCGATGAAGTCGTCAAGGAGCTTCAGGAAAACCCGGCCTACGAAGGAAAAGACCCGAGGGAAGTAAGGCAGGAAGCCGCCGAGCAGGTGGGCACGATCAAGCGGATCTGCACGGCCGCTTTCCGCACCCTCTATTTCCAGCGAAACCCCGCCACCGAGGAAAGCCACTACTACATCCGCATCGATTTCCCCACCGATCGGCACGAGGTGAAGGCCCCCTTTTCCGGCGGCGCGCTTTCGGCCTCGGCCGAGTTCAAGAAGCGGCTGATCTCGGTGGCGCCAGGCGCGCTATGGCTGGGCAGCGGCGAACAGCTTGACCGGATCGTGGGCACCCAGACCAGGCGGATCAAGACGGTCGAAACGCTCGATTTCACCGGTTACGACCGCAAGCGCGAAGTCTATGTCCTGGGCGATTATGCCGTGCGGCGGGGCCGGGTCTTCCGCCTGAACGACGAGGATTTCTTCGATTTCGGCGATTGCGCGCTGAAACTCGCCACGACCGAGCGCCTGCTGGAAATCGAATACGACGCCGAAGCCCGCCCGGTGAGCTGGTTTCCCGTGCTGATCGAAGCCTTCGGCATGAACGGCCTTGTCACCTGCGCCTATTGGATCATGTCGCTCTTTGCCGAACAGATCCGCGCATCGACCAAGAGCCTTGCTTTCCTCGAAATGTCGGGCCTGCCCGGCACGGGCAAATCCACCGTGCTGGAGTTCCTCTGGAAAACGGCGGGGCGTGAAAACTACGAAGGTTTCGATCCCACCAAAGGCACGGCGGCCGCCATCGCACGAAATCTGGGCAAGGTATCGAACCTGCCTGTCGTGCTGATCGAGGGGGACCGTAACGAAGCGGTGCACCATTCGAAGAAGTTCGAATGGGAGGAACTCAAAAGCCTCTACAACGGCCGCGCCACCCGTTCGCGCGGGGTCAAGAACGGCGGCATGGAAACCTTCGAGCCGCTCTTTCGCGGATCGATCATCATTGCCCAGAACGATCCCGTCAGCGCCTCGCCCGCGGTGCTCGAACGCATCATGTCGCTGCACTTCGACAAGTCGGGCTTTTCCGAAGCCACCCGCGCCGCAGCCGAAAGGCTGGAACGCTGGCCCGCCGAAGAGCTTTCGGGCTTCATCCTTTTCGCGCTGCGCCACGAAGAACAGTTCATGAAGGCCTGGGCCGATGCCTATGCCCGCTACCAGGGCGAACTGCAGGCCGCATCGGGCGTCAACAATATCCGCCTGCTGCGCAACCATGCCCAGCTTGCCGCCGCGCTCACCGCCATGCGCCAGTTCCTGCCCGTCAGCGATGGCCTCCACGCGGCGGGGCTGAAGTTCATTGCCGAGATGACCGCCGCCCGCCAGCGCGTGGTGTCGAGCGAACATCCGGTGGTCGAAAAGTTCTGGCAGATTTTCGATTACCTGGTCGAGATCGAGACCGAGAGCCAGCGCGAGGAACGGCCACTTAATAACCATCGAAAGGCCGATGAATACATCGCCGTCAGCCTGCCCCAGTTCTTCGAACGCTGCCGCGCGCACGGGCAGGTGCCGCCCACCGAAGACGATCTGCGCCGCCACCTGAAAACCTCCAAGGGCCGCAAGTTCGTGGCCTGCAAGCCGGTCAACGCGCCCGGCGGAAAGCATTTCTACTGCTGGGTATTCACCCGCCCCCTCTCCGAAACCGCGATCATCTGAAAGGACGTGCCATGAAGCGCAAGCCCGTCTCGCTTCCCCAGGTTGCCAGCTTCGAATGCTCGGAATGCGGCGCCGTCCACCACAGCCGCGATGCGAAGGCCCCGGTGGGCTGGACCCAGCGGCACGGCGCCATCTGGTGCACCGATTGCACTCGCTCCGGCATCGCCACCCGCATTGTCGGCCGGTCCCGCCCGTCTTCTTCGCCATCGGACAAGGTGCGCCTGCGCGGCGAAGTCCTCGCCCTGCTCCGGCGCGGCGCGGCGCTCATGCCCGCAGGCAGCGCCCAGCGCGCCGAATGGGTGCGCGAAGTCAACGATCTGATTGCCCGCCAGCAGAGGGCGGCATGATGGACCCGATAAACGCCCGCACCGGCGAGGTGGTCATCGCGGGCGATCCTGCCGCACTCGATCACTGGGCTGAAACCCCGCTCTATGCCTGGGACTATGCCGCCCTGCTCGAACAGGCCGAAGGCGCCCTGGCGCGCCGCCGCGAAGGCTACCCCAAGCTCATCGAACGCGGTGCGATGGACGCAGGCGATGCTGACGAAGATATCGCCGCCTGGGAACTGATCTCGGCGGAATGGCGCTGGATCGTCGATGGCAGCGGCGCCCTGCCGCCACCCTCCAGCCTCGATCAGCGCCTCGCCGCCATCGATCTCGCGATCGAACGGGTGGGCACCGAACTGCGCCGGGGCAACCGCGCGCATGAGGTGTTCCGCCAGTCGCACCTCCTGCAGGCCATGCGCTGGCATCTCGAACGCCTGCACGAAGGCGCACCCGCCGTTCACCGCTTCGCCCGCCTCACCCGTGAAATCCGCGCCGAAATCGCCGCAGAAAGGAAAGCCGCATGATCTGGAAGCATATCTCGCCGCCATCGCGCGAAACCCTCCTGGTTATCGCGCTGCACCTGGGCGGCGCTGCACTCGGCATGATGATCGGATGGCTCCACCATGGCTGATGATCGCGCGCGCCCTGCCCGCTCACCCGTGGCACGCTGGATGCCGGTGCCCGATCAGGTGCGCCGTCTGGCCGAACTCGATGCCATCCGCCTCGAACGCCCGCTTACCGCCGCTGAACAGGCCGAAGCCGATACGCTCACCAACCGGGCCTATCACCGCCAGTGGGGCGCCCATCAGCGCGAGCGCGAGGCGATGATCGAACAGCGGCTTGCGCGGCAGGCTGCGCGGAAATGCGCCAGCGGGATGATCGGCGATGCCGCGTAAGCCAACCAGTCTGGCCGAACGCTACCGCACCCACCGCGCGGCCTTCGAACTCGCGCAGCAATTGGGCTGCACCCCGAAGGAAGCCGAAGCCGAAATTGCCCGCCGCGCCGCGCGCCAGCGCTGGCTGCGAACCCTCGCCCGGCTCGAAGCCCTCAAGAACCGGCGCGGCACGCCCCAGCCCATCCACGGTGCAGACCCAGAACCGCCCCCACAGCCCTGGTGGCTGCGCGATTGACCACCCACCCGCGATCCCATGCAAGTATCTGCTATGAAAGGACATCCGGCATGAGCGCCCGCGCACGCATCCTCCAGGCCGATGTGACCCGCGCCGTCAGGGGCGCGCGCGATGGCGGCGTCGATATAGGCAGCATCCGCATCATGCCCGATGGCGAGATCGTGATAGTCTCGAAAGCCTGCGCCGAGTCGTTCCGCCTCAGCGCAACAGCAAACCCGCTCGACGAAGTTCTGCTCCATGCCGCGCAAGGAAAAACTGCCCGCTAACGTCTCCAGCTTCGTCGATCGCCATGGCAAACGGCGCTACCGCTGGCGCAAGGCGGGCAGGCAGCACTATTTCAAGGCCCACCCCAATTCGGCCGAGGGCCGGGCCGAGCTTGAGGCGTTCCTTGCCGACCTGCCCTTGCGGGCCACATCACAGCCTGCCCACGGCACCGTCGCCTGGGCCGCTGCCCGCTATTTCGCCTCGGCCACCTTTCGCGGCGGAAAGTCCGCCCAGACCGAGCGCACCGCCCGGCTGATCCTCAACAGGTTCATTGGCGAATACGGCAAGTATCGCATCGCCGACTGGCGCTTCGATCACATCGAAGCCGTGCTCATGAAAGCGGCGCAGAAGCGTCCGGATGAAAAGGGCCGGATGATTGGCGGCCCCAGTGCGGCCAACAACCTGCGGCGCGAACTCAAGGGCCTGTTCGATTATGCCATCAAGGTCCTTCATCTTGATCGCCCCAATCCGGTCGATCAGGCCGCCGCGATTGCCGTGCCGCGCCGGGGCTTCCACACCTGGACCGATGCCGAGATCGAACAGTATCGTGATTTCTGGCCGCTCGGCACCAAGGCGCGTCTGGCGCTTGAGATATTCCTCTGGACGGCCCAACGCCGCGGCGATGCCTCGAAGTTCGGCCACCGGCACGTGGTGGACGGACAGATAGAGGTCACGCCCGCGAAAACCGGAAACTCCACTGGCGTAACCGTCTGGCTCCCCGCCGCGCCCCAGCTCCTCGAAGCCATCGCAGCAATGCCGGTCACGGGCACCGAGACCTTCCTCGTCACCGATTACGGTAAACCCTTCTCGGTCGCCGGGCTGGGCAACAAGATGCGCGAATGGTGCACCAGGGCTGGCTTGCCCCACTGCTCGGCCCACGGCCTGCGCAAAGCCGCCGCCAGAAGAAGCGCCGAAACCGGCGCCACCAATCAGGAACTGAAGGCCCTCGGAGGCTGGACCACCGACCGCCAGGTGGCGATCTACACGCAGGACGCCAACAAAAAAGCCCTCGCAAAGAGGGCCATGACACCGGTAATCGAACTCGATCTGGCTAACCGCTCAAGAAAGCGTCAGGCTAACCCGCCTCCAAACACCTGAAAAACATAAGTTTTCATAAGAAGGTGGCAGGAGTGGAGGGACTCGAACCCCCGGCCCTCGGTTTTGGAGACCGATGCTCTACCAACTGAGCTACACTCCTGTGCTGGCTGGCCCCTTATAGGGTTGACGCAAGGGATGCAACCGACCGAAACAGATATTCGCAGATATGGCTCGCCAAGACCCCCACTCGATCCCGCCGGAGCTTCTGCTCAAGGCTTACCGTGCCGGGATTTTCCCGATGGCGGACAGCCGGGACGATCCTGAGGTTTTCTGGGTGGAGCCGCGGATGCGGGCAATCCTGCCGCTCGACGGCTTTCATCTGTCCAGATCACTGGCGCGCACATTGCGGCGCGAACGCTTCAGCGTGACCTGCAACGCCGCTTTCGAAGCGGTGATCGATGCCTGCGCCGCGCCGCGTCCCGGTGCCGAGGAAAGCTGGATCAGCGCGCGCATCCGCGAAAGCTATATCGGCCTGTTCGAACATGGCCATGCGCATTCGATCGAATGCTGGCGCGAAGGGCGGCTTGTGGGCGGCCTTTATGGCGTGGGCTTTGCCAGGGTATTCTGCGGCGAATCGATGTTCAGCCGCGAATCGGATGCATCAAAGGTCGCGCTGGCATGGCTGGTCGCTGCGCTGCGGCGGATCGGCGCCGAACTGCTCGATTGCCAGTTCAGCACATCGCACCTTGCTTCGCTGGGCGCGGTTGAGATCCCGCAGAGCCAGTATCTGCAACTGCTTTCGGCAGCGCAGCGGCGCTATTCCGACGGGGAAATTGCCGCGGCACGCGCGCTGGCCGAAGCCGTCGGCGAGGGGCTGGCTGCTGGCGAGGGAGCCGCCGCGCCGCTGGCGCTGCCCGCAGGCTTTGCCGCGCTGCGCGCCGGGGCGATGGGCTCTTCCTCGCCGGGGAAGTTCATCGCGCAGTCCTTGACCCAGACGTCATAGACCGGATGCTCCACCACGTTGAGTGAAGGCGAATTGACAAACAGCCACCCGGAAAAAACCTTGCGCCAGGCCGGTGCGCGGTTGCTTGCGGTGGCCTCCTCAACGAAGACCTGCACAAACGCGCCGGTTTCCTGCGGCGATTCCCAAGGGGCGGTCTTCTCGCAGGTTGCCAGCTTGATGATGACGTTGCCGAGGCGCCGCGATTCGCCGCTCTTCAGCACCATGTCTTGCGTGATGTTGTTGCGCTTGTTCAGAAAGCCCAGCGTTGCCACCCGGTCCCTGACCGGCGTGCCATAGTCGCTTTCAACCGCAACGCCCGATGCGGCGGCAACAACCGCGCCGGTTTCGGTCGCCTCTGGCGGGGGCGAAGCGGCCTTGTTGCCCTCGCAGCCAGCAAGGGCAAGCGCGCCGGTCATCAGCAGCGCGGTGCCAAGCGCCGTGCGGCCCATGCGCATTCGCGTGCGCCCTGCCGGCAGCGCGCGCGGCGGCATCAGGCTTCCGGCGACCAGGCTTCGTAATCGCCGGTGGCAGCGGCCCGCTTGCCGCCGCGTTCAAGCGCGCCGCGCGGGCGATAGGCCCGGACCGTGCCGGTGGCATTGGGCGTATATTCGGCTTCCCAGATGCGCGGCGGCGGCAGGTTGCTTTCCGGCACGCCATCAAAGCTGCCATGAAGCCAGCCGTGCCATTCGGCAGGAACGCGGCTGGCATCGTTGGAACCGTTGTAGATCACCCAGCGGCGTTCGCGCCCGGCAAAGGGATGCCCTTTCGGATAGGGCTTCTTTGCGCGGTAATAGCGATTGCCCTGCGCATCGGTGCCCACCAGTTCGCCGTTGCGCGCACTGTCAAGCATGGTGCCGAAGGTGGCGCCGTTCCACCACGTGAAGATCTTGCCGAGGATGCTCATGATACCTGCCGTTGATGTAAGGCGCGCTTAGCCGCTGAGGGGGGGAGTCGGCAAGCGGGTAGATGCCATGCCGCCGCGCTTTGGGCTCATCACCATTCAACCTTGTCGCCGGGCTTGATGCCAAGCCTTGCGGCAAGACCGCCGTTGATCTCGAATACGGCCAGCGTCGGCCCCGCCGCAGGCAGCGGCGTCTCGTCATAAGGCACGGCGTTGGCGGCAATGTTCATGATCCGCCCGTCCAGCCCGATGAAGATGATATCCAGCGGGATCACCGTGTTGCGCATCCAGAAGGCGGCCCGGTCGGGCGGATTGCGCGGGAAGATCATCCCCTCGTCGTCACCCATCTGCGTGCGGAACATCAACCCGCGCGCCTGCGCCTGCGGGCTGCGCGCCACTTCGGCCCTGAAGGCGTGGCGGATCTTTCCGGAAAGAACCGTGACCGGCACGATCTCAAGCCCTGAGACCGGATGGACAGCTGCGGATCTTGCCGCATCCGCAGCCTTGGTCCCCGCTCCTGCCGCACCCGGCGAGCATCCCGTCACCAGCACCAGTGCAGCCAGAGCGGTGTTGAGGGCGAGTCTTCGGGCGGGAGTTCTAGTCACCGGCTTCATCGATCCATTCTTCCAGCATTTGCGCGTTCACGGCATTCACCACCGCGCGCGCATGTGCAAGGGGGTGCCCGGCCCGCAACAGCGCGGCAAGCTGTTTTTCCCGAACCGCCGGGTCAGGCCGCACATCAGGACTTGCCAGACCGAACGGTCCGAAGCGCCGCTTGCGCGCCATGACCACCGCCGCGCGCCTGCGCTCGGCCTCGCTGCCGCGCGCATCCTCGCGAAGGGATTCGGCAATGCCCGCCGCGCTCAACGCCTGATCGATCCGGCGCGCGCCGAACCCGCGCCGCATCAGCCCTTGCGCCTTGCCCAGGGCAAAACTGGCATCGTCGACATAGCCGAGCGCCACGAAGCGCGCGACGAGCGCCGTCACATCGGGCGGCCCATCGCCTTCCCATCCCCGTTCGCGCAGCTTGCGCCTCAGATAGGCGCCCAGCTTGCCCGCACTGGTGGCAAAGCGCGCCACATAGGCAAGCGCCATCTGCTCAAGCCCCGGCGCATCCAGAGGCCGCGGCGCGCGCGCCTGCCGCCTTGCACCTGCTGCGCGCCGAGACCGGTCATGCTGCGAATTGTGATCCATTCGCCACATTCGTGCCACAGTCGCGGCTAAATGAGAACGGCCATGCCGCGACGCATATTGTCCTGGCGCCGCGGAGCAGTCATGGGCCGTTCATCCCGCGTCCCCGATCGGACGGCGGGACGACAGAAGAGAATAATCGGGGTATCGCATGACCGTTTCGGACGCCATCGCTGACAAGGCGGTTCTCGTTCCCACACCGAACATCGACGTCCAGCCGCGTCGCTATGCCGATTTCGAGACATTCTGCGACGCACTGGACTATGCCGCCAAGGGTGTGCTGGGCTTCAACTTCCACGATCCGCGCGGCACGCTGATCCGTCCCTACCCTTATTCCGAGCTGCGCGCCGATGCGCTGGTCGCGGCGCGCAGGCTTATGGCCATGGGCGTTGCGCCGGGTGATCGGGTGGCGCTCGTGGCGGAAACAGGGCCGGATTTCGCCGCCATCTTCTGCGGGGCGATGTATGCCGGGGCATGGCCCGTGCCGCTGCCCCTGCCCACCAGCTTCGGCGGCAAGGAAAGCTACATCGACCAGCTTGCCGTGCAGCTTTCCAGCTCTGACCCGAAAATGCTCGTCTATCCCGGCGAGATCGCCGAAATGGCGGGCGCCGCCGCCGCCCGGCAGGGCTGCGCCGGTCTTTCATGGGACGAGTTTCATGCCGGCGATACTTCCGAAGCGCCCCTGCCCAAGCCCGATCCCGATGCGATCAGCTATCTCCAGTATTCCAGCGGCTCCACCCGCTTCCCGCATGGCGTGGCCGTAACCCACCGGGCGCTGCTGGCCAATCTGGCCGGTCATTCGCACGGCATGAAGATCGACAATCCCGACCGCTGCGTTTCGTGGCTGCCGTGGTATCACGACATGGGCCTGGTCGGCTGCTTCCTTTCGCCCATTGCCAACGGGGTTTCGGTCGATTTCCTCAAGACCGAGGATTTTGCCCGGCGTCCGCTGGCATGGCTCGATCTCATCAGCCGCAACACCGGCACCACGCTCTCCTATTCGCCCACTTTCGGCTATGACATCTGCGCGCGCCGCATTTCCAGCCAGACCCATGTGGCCGACCGGTTCGACCTTTCGCGCTGGCGCGTGGCGGGCAACGGCGCGGACATGATCCGGCCCGACGTGATGCAGGGCTTCGTCAATGCCTTTGCCGATGCCGGGTTCAAGGCCGAAGCCTTCCTGCCCAGCTATGGCCTTGCCGAGGCCACGCTTGCCGTCACCATCATGCCGCCGGGCGAGGGCATCCGCGTCGAACTGGTCGAGGAAGAGCGTCTTTCCGGCACCCCGCGCGATCTTTCGCGCCCCGCCCGCTATCGCGCCATGGTCAACTGCGGCGTGCCCGTGCGCGGCATGGAAGTGGCCATCCGCGGCGAAAACGGCCAGCAGCTTGCCCACCATCACATCGGCAAGGTCTGGTGCCGCGGCTCTTCGGTCATGCACTCCTATTTCCGCGATCCCGAAGCAACCGATGCCTGCATGGTCGATGGCTGGCTCGATACCGGCGACATGGGCTATGTCGACGAGAACGGCTATCTGTTCATCGTCGGCCGCGCCAAGGACATGATCATCATCAACGGCAAGAACCACTGGCCGCAGGATATCGAATGGGCGGTGGAACAGCTTCCCGGCTTCCATCAGGGCGATATCGCGGCCTTCTCGGTCGAAACCGAAAATGGCGAGGAAGCGCCCGCCGTGCTGGTGCATTGCCGCGTCTCCGATCCCGCGGAACGGGTGAAGCTGCGCGACCAGATCCGCGACAAGGTGCGCTCGATCACCGGCATGAACTGCGTGGTCGAACTCGTTCCCCCGCGCACACTGCCGCGCACCAGTTCCGGCAAGCTGAGCCGCGCCAAGGCCAAGAAGCTCTATCTGGCCGGACAGATCACGCCCTATCCGCTCGCGGCGTGAAGGCAAAAACGCCGCCGGGGTAGAGGCGTTTTGCCCCTTCCCCAAGCGGCCGATTAAGGTCATGCTCTGTTCCGGAAAGCTCCACGTCCGATTGGAGCCGGGAGAGAGAATGCCTTCATCCGGATTGCGGCGCGCACTTGTGTGCAGCGCACTCATGATGTTTGCACGTCCTGCGGTGGCAGACGAGCCGACCGAAGCAACGCGCAAGGCGCAGGCCGCCGCGCTGGCACAACTGCCCATGGCCGACCGCCGCGATTTCGATTTCGCCGCGCGCGGCTTCATTGCCACGCGCAAGGATCCGGTGATCCGCGATGCCGCAGGCAAGCCGGTCTGGAACACCGCCGCCTTCGCCTTTGCCAAGGGCGATGCTCCGCCCAGCGTGAACCCCAGCCTGTGGCGCCATGCCCGGCTCATGGGCCAGGCCGGACTGTTCAAGGTCACGGACCGCATATGGCAGGTGCGCGGGTTCGATGTGGCCAACATCACCTTCGTGCGCGGTGACAGGGGCTGGATCGTGATCGATCCCCTCACCGCCACCGAAACGGCGGCCGCCGCCTATGATCTCGTGGCGGAAAAGGTCGCAAGGCTGCCTGTGACCGCCATGATCTACACCCACAGCCACGTCGATCATTTCGGCGGCGCTGCGGGTCTGGCAGCGGTGATGGACAAGGACGCCCCGATCCTTGCCCCGCAAGGATTCCTGCGCGCTGCCGTCAGCGAGAATGTCATTGCCGGGCCTGCCATGGGCCGCCGTGCGGGCTATCAGTTCGGCCTTGGCCTGCCCAAGGGGCCGGAAGGATCGATGGGTTCGGGCATCGGCATGGGGGTGGCGGGCGGCACGCGCAGTCTGGTGCCGCCAACCCGCGAGATTGCCGATACGGGGACCGAACTGGTCCTCGATGGCGTGCGAATTCGCTTTCAGCTGACCCCCGGCACCGAAGCACCAGCGGAAATGAACCTCGGCTTTCCTGACTGGAAAGTGGCCGATCTGGCCGAGAACGCCAACGCCACCCAGCACAACATCCTGACACCGCGCGGCGCGGTGATCCGCGATGCCAAGGCATGGGCGCAGGGACTGACCGAGGCGATGGACTTCTTTGCGGGCGCCGAAGTGCTCATCACCAGCCATGGCTGGCCGCGCTTCGGCGCAGACGCGATCACCGATTATCTGGGCAAGCACCGCGATGCCTACGCCTATCTTCACGATCAGACGGTGCGGCTCATCAACAAGGGCATGACCGGGCCGGAGATCGCCGCAACCCTTACCCTCCCGCCCGCTCTGGCGCAGGAATGGTATGACCGGCCCTATTACGGTTCATACAGCTTCAATGCGCGCGCGGTCTATCAGTTCTACATGGGCTGGTATGATGGCAATCCGGTGCATCTTGCCCCTCTGCCGCCCGAAACCGGTGCAAAGCGCTATGTCGAGGCCATGGGCGGGGCGCAGCGGGTCATGGCGCTGGCGCAGGATGCGTTCACGAAGGGAGATTACGCCTGGGCCGCCGAACTGCTCGACAAGGTGATCTTTGCCGATGCCACCAATGCACCGGCCAAGGCACAGCTTGCCCGCACCTACCGCCAGCTTGGCTACCAGAGCGAGAACGCGCTGTGGCGCAACATCTATCTGACAGGCGCAGACGAACTTGAGCGCGGCGTAACCATGCAGGACCCGACCGGCGGATCGGACATGGCAAAGCTGCTTCCCCCATCCGATCTTTTCGATGTCATGGCCGTTCGTCTCGATCCGGCCAAAGCCGGAACGCAAGCGCTGTCGCTGGGGTTTGTCTTTGCCGATCGCAAGGCGGAATATACCATCACGGTCGCCAAGGGCGTCCTGATCCACCGCCCCGGTCTGCGCGCAGGGCGCAATGCCACCCTGACGGTGAATTACCCCGATCTGCTCGATGCGCTTTTCGCAGGAACGCCGCTTGCCGCAAAGATTCAGTCCGGTGCGGCCAAGATCGAAGGGGATCCGGCTGTCTTTGCCCGCCTTGCAAGCTGGCTCGACAAGCCGGACCCCGCCTTCGCTATCGTGACGCCTTAATCGACCGGCTTCTTGAGATAGGCAATCACATTGGCACGGTCAGCCGCATTGGGAAGACCGGCAAAAGCCATCGAAGTGCCGGGAACGACGGCCGCGGGCTTGGTCAGCCACTTGTCGAGCGTGGCTTCATCCCACTTCAGGTTGGCCTTCTGCATGGCGGCCGAATACTTGAAACCTGCTGCCGAACCGGACTTGCGGCCAACTACACCGGCAAGGTTCGGGCCCATCTTGGCGGGAGCGCCAGCCTTCACCGCATGGCATGCCACGCAGCGCATGAACACCTTCTTGCCTGCGGCTGCGTCCTGCGCAAAGGCGTTGCCTCCCGCCAGCATCGAGGCGGCCACCGCGAAAACTGCAAACCCCTTGAACTTGTTCATCATCGAATCCCTGCCCTGTTCAAACTCTCGCCAACAGCGCCATGCCAACGCGCTGACATGTCCCTGATCGGATCGTCGCGCTTTATCGCGGCTGAACGGATTTGCACCATAGCCAAAAGGGAGCAGACCCGTAAAAAGGTGCCAAACCCCGCCAGGTGAACAGATGCAGACTGCCGCCACGCCCCGTCCCGTGCCTCAGGGCTTCATGCAGGCGCTCGAAGCCCGCTTCGGCCCGGCGTGCGAGACGGGCCTTGCCGCCCGCGCGCACCACGGCGCCAGCGAATCGCAATACCAGACCCTGCTGCCCGATGCCGTCGTGTTTGCACAAAACACGCAGGACGTGGTCGATTGCGTAAACCTTTGCCGCGCTGCGGGCGTGGCCATCGTGCCCTATGGCGCGGGCACCTCGCTTGAAGGACACACGCTGCCGGTCGAGGGCGGCGTCAGCCTCGATCTGTCGCGCATGGACCGGGTGCTCGCGGTCAGCCACGCTGATTTCGACTGCATCGTGCAGCCCGGTATCCGGCGCGAGGCGCTGAACACGCACTTGCGCGATACCGGTCTGTTCTTCCCGATCGATCCGGGCGCCAACGCCACCATCGGTGGCATGGCATCCACCCGCGCATCGGGCACCAATGCCGTTCGCTATGGCACCATGCGCGAAGCCGTGCTGGGCCTCGAAGTCGTCACGCCGCAGGGCAAGATCATCCGCACCGGGCGGCGGGCCAAGAAATCGGCGGCGGGGTATGATCTGACGCGGCTTTACATCGGCGCGGAAGGCACGCTGGGAATCATCACCGCCATCACGCTGCGGCTCCACCCCGTGCCTGAGGCAATCCTTTCCGCCACCTGCACGTTCGAAAGCCTTGCCGGCGCGGTGGAAACCGTGGTGCAGGCGTTCCATTGCGGCGTGCCGATGGCGCGCATTGAACTGCTCGATGCCATGCAGGTGCGCGCTGTAAACCTGCGCTCGAAACTGGGCCTGCCCGAAGCGCCCACCCTCTTTTTCGAGTTTCACGGCAGCGAAGCGGGCGTTGCCGAACAGGTGGAAACCGTCCGCGCGCTCGCCACTGCCAATGGCGGCGGGGCATTTGCGTGGGCCACCCTTGCCGAAGAGCGCAACCGCCTGTGGCGGGCACGGCACGAGGCCTATTATGCTGCCGTGAACCTGCGTCCCGGCGCCATCGGCCTCACCACCGATGTCTGCGTGCCCATGAGCCGCCTTGCCGAATGCATTCTGGCCACCCGCGCCGAGCTTGACCAGTGCCCGGTGCCTGCCACCATCGTCGGCCATGTCGGAGACGGCAACTTCCACCTCATCTTCTCGATCGACCCCGAAGCGCCCGAAGAAATGGCTGCGGTCGAAGCGCTCAACCAGCGCATGGTGAAGCGAGCGCTGGCCATGGACGGCACCTGCACCGGAGAGCACGGCGTGGGGCTGGGCAAGCAGCACTGCCTTGTCGATGAACTGGGCGAAGACGCGGTGGACCTGATGCGCACCCTGAAGCGCGCGCTCGATCCCGATAACCTGCTCAATCCGGGCAAGATATTCCGAAGCTGAACGCACTGGCACCGGCGCACCCAGACGCATCTGGCGCCTGCGAAGGGAGCGCTGGAGCGGGTGAAGGGAATCGAACCCTCGTCGTAAGCTTGGGAAGCTTCTGCTCTACCATTGAGCTACACCCGCGGCGGGCCGGTCTGGCACGTGCCGGATGGTGGCGGAGCAACGCCCGCCAATGTGTCGCGCCCTGCCACGATCAGGGGGCGCTCGTCAACAGGATCGATGGCCGTCCATCGCTGCCGACAAGGCCGGTTTTCAACAAGGTCGGTTTCATTTGCGACGATCTGGCATGACAGGCAGGTTGCCATGATGGGCCTCAGTGCGCCACAAGCCTGCCGTTTCCGGCAAGGCGCATCTCGCCGTGCCGGGCAAGGCCGCCAAGCTATCAATCCACCAATGTTGCCAGAGGATCCTGCATGAAACCTGTCATCGCCGCCAGTCTTGCGGCGCTTGCCTGCGCGCTGGCCGCGCCCCTTGCCGCATCTGCGCAGACTGCGCCCATGGCCGCACCGGCCAGTGCCGCAATCACCGAAGACGCGCGCCTTACCGCCTTCCTCGATGCCGAGTTTGCCGCTTGGGTCAGGCTTCAGCCCCAGCTTGCAACGCGCCTTGGCATGAAGGAGGGCGGCGACAAGTGGAACGACATCAGTGACGCCGCTGCCGATGCCGAGGTGGCATGGCGGCAGGACAGCGTGGCACGGATGCGCGCGCAGTTCGACCGGGCGAGACTTTCTCCCGAAGCGCAGGTGAACTTCGATATATGGGCGCTTGAGGCAGATCGTGCCGCCCTTGCCAACAAGGACCGCATGTTCCGCCCGCCGCTCTACTCGCGGCTCTATTCAGTGCACAGCCAGTTGCCCGATTTCCTCGTCAACACGCACACCGTGGCCGACGTGACGGACCTGAAGAACTACATCGCCCGCCTGCGCGGCATTCCCGCCGTGCTTGATGTGGCGATCGCGCGCACCGTGGCGAGCGAGGCCGCCGGGATCCGCGCGCCCCGTTTCCAGGTGGAGACGGTGATTTCGGGGAGCGAAAAGCTTGTCAGCGGCGCTCCCTTCGACAAGGGCCCCGATGCCGCGCTGTGGGCAGACGTCAAGGCCAAGACTGCCGCACTCGTCAAGAACGGCAAGCTGGAGCAGGCCGAGGCGGACAAGCTTCTGGCGCAGGCACGGCAGGCGATCCTTGCGCTGAAGCCTGCCTATGGCCGCGTGATCGCGTGGGGCAAGGCCAGCCTGCCCAAGGCCCCCGGCGGCCGGGTTGGCGCGGTTTCGCTGCCCGGCGGCGCGGCGTTCTATGCCAATGCGCTGAAACTCAACACCACGACCGATCTTTCCGCCGAGGAGATCCACCGCATCGGCCGCGCCGAAGTCGCCCGGATCGAGGCCGAGCAGGATGCCCTTGCGCGGCAGGCGGGCCTTGCCGACCGAAATGCCTTCTATGCCGAACGGGCAAGGCTCTATCCTCCCAAGCCCTATGACGATGCCGCCCGCGCGGCCTATCTTGCCGAAGCCAACGCCTTCGTCGCCAAGACCCGCTCGATGCTGGCACCCTATTTTGGCACGCTGCCCGCCTATGGCATCGAAGTGGTGCGCGAACCCGCCTTTTCCGAAGTGCCGGGCGGCGCCGCCCATGCCTCTGCGCCCAGCCCCGACGGTTCGCGGCCTGCGCGCACTTTTGTCCACCTCGTCGGTGATACCGAGGACCCGGCGGCACTCTATACGCTGATGTGCCACGAAGCCGTTCCCGGCCACAACATGCAGGGCGATATCCAGGTGCGCCAGAAGGGCGGGCCGAAGTTCCGCGCCGTCACCGGCTATGTCGCCTTCAGCGAGGGCTGGGCGCTCTATGCCGAGGCGCTGTGCAAGGAAATGGGTGCGTTTCCCGATATTGCCGCCGATTTCATGCGGCTTGATGCCGAACTGTTCCGGGCCGCACGTCTGGTTGTCGATACCGGCATTCATGCCATGGGCTGGACCGAGGACGAGGCCGTGGCCTACATGAACCAGACCGGCCGCCAGCCGATGGAAACCGCGCGTTCCGAAGTGCGCCGCTACATCACGCTGCCGGGACAGGCCACCGGCTACAAGATCGGGATGCTCAAGATCATGGAACTGCGCCGCAAGGCCGAATCCGCGCTGGGTGACAGGTTCGATATCAGGGCGTTCCACGATCTGCTGATCGCATCGGGATCGCAGCCGCTGTCGATTCTCGAACGCCGGGTCGACGACTGGATCGCAAGCAAGACCTGATCCGCTTCGCCATCGGGGAGCCGCGCAGCCCATGGCCCGTCGCGGCTCCCTCGACCTTCAGGTCCACCATTCAAGGCTGATGGCGATGGCCGATGCAGCAGCGGCCACCAGCAGCGGCGCGGCGGCGCGCATGCCATGTCTGCCGCCGCCAAGCGCAAGGGCCATGAAGCCCTTGAGCACCGTGTTGGCAATGACCGGCCCGGCCAGCACGATCCCAGCCAGTTCATCGCCAAGGGCGGCACGCGGCAGACCCGAAAGGGTGAGCACGGCGGCATCGACATCCATCATCCCCGTCAGCGCCAGCAGCAAGGCCATGCCCTGCCCGCCGAACTGCGCCAGCGCCCAGCGCGCCACCAGCGAAAGCACCGCCACGAACCCTGCAAGGATAAGCGCGGGGCGGAAGTCGAACGGGTTGCCAAGGTTCAGACAGCCCCGCGCGGGCGCTGCCTGCCGCCGCCAGGCAAGCGCGGCCATGCCGACCGCGGCGATCACCGCGGGGGCCAGCGCCAGCGCCAGACTGGGCCATGCACGCGGGACCAGCACGAGGGTGAGCACCTGCACGCGGATGAACATGACCACCGACGCCAGGGCAATTCCGGCAATGAGAGCCCCCCGCGCCTCCGGTTCGGTCTGAAGCCGCCGTGCATAGGCGGCCGTCACCGCAGTCGATGAAACCAGCGCCCCGGTAAGCGCGACGATCATGATGCCGCGCCCCTGACCCCGCCCCTGCCCCCGCCCCTCACCCTGCTCTTCACCTTGGCCCATCCTGCGCGCCAGCACATAGCCCACGAAGGAGAGGCCCGTGACCATAACCACCACCATCCAGATCTTGCGGGGATTCCACGCCCCGTAAGGTCCGAACTCGGCATCGGGCAGAAGCGGCAGAACCACCAGCGCCACCAGCAGGAAGCGGGCAACGGCCTCGATCTCGCGTTCATCAAGGCCGCGCAGCAAGGCGTGCAGGGTATGGCGCGCGCGCAGCAGCGCAAAGCTGGCTGCCGCCGTGCCAAGGCCAAGCATGGGGGACAGGCGCGTGGCCACGCAGCCGATCGCCAGCGTCAGCACGGCGGCAAGCGCGCTGGTGGCCGAAAGCTGATCCCCGCGCACCGCGCTTCGATAGCCGCTGGCGATGACAAGCGCTGCCCCACCCAGCAGGACCGCCATAGCCGCATCCGGGAGAAGGCCGGAAAGACCGCCGATCAGGCCAAGAATGCCGAAGGTGCGGATACCTGCCACCCGCCCGCCTGCGGGCTTCTCGCGCTGGGTCCAGCCACGTTCGACACCCACGATCAGCCCGGCCAGCACCGCAGCCGCAAGACCGGCAAGCGGCTGGCCAGAATGCATCTGGTCCGAGAGGATCTGGCCCGAAAGCAGCTCGGTCGGCGCGGCTGTGACTGGCTGGACGAAATCGGGCAAGCAGGCACTCCCTCCGCCCGGCGAAAGCGGGCCGGGCCTGTGCGCCCTGCCCTGCGCGATCCGCCCTGCGCGATCCGCGTATGGCCGGGACTCTGCAACTGGTGGATCATCCGGGGATCAAGGGCAAGCCCGCCGCCACCGGGATCAGCGCCATGCGGATGGCCGAACCCTTCCCCGCGCTGTTTCGCACTTGCACAAGAAAGGCGTTGACGAACTTTTGACACCTGTCCAGTCTTTGCCTGTCGCCGCACTCGACTCGTTCCGGTCCCGGCGCGGCATCTGGGGGAAAATGCGAAGATGAGCGTGGCCCGAACAGTTACCCGTCAACCCGTCGCCGATCAGGACCATCCTGTGCCCCAAGGCGCGCGCCGCGCCCATTTGTGGCGGTTTCTTGCGATCACGGCGCTGCCGGCCTCGATCGTGGCGGCGCAGGCCGCCAAGGAGCCGCCGCGCGATCCTTCGAACCCGGTCGAGAGTGAAACCGGCATTCCTGTGAAGGATGCACTGGTCGTCGAAAAGTGCGGCACATGCCATACCGCAGATGCGAAGGGGAACCTTTCCCGCATATCGTGGGTGCGCACCACGCCGGAAGGCTGGGCGCAGGTCATCCGGCGCATGTCGGCGCTCAACGGGCTTTCCCTCACCCCCACCGAGGCGCGCGGCGTGATCCGCTCGCTCTCGGCCACGCATGGCCTTGCCCCGGAAGAGGCCAAGCCGGTCGCCTATCTGCCCGAACACCGCAACATCAACGAAACCAACATTCCCAACGAAACGATCCGCCAGTCGTGTGCGGCCTGTCATGCCTTTGCCCAGCCGCTGTCGTGGCGGCGGTCCAAGGCGGAATGGAGCCTGCTGCGCAACCTGCACGTGGCCATGTATTCGCAGGCCGACGCGCAGTTCAGAAAGCCGGTGGAAGACCCGACGCAGCCTGTCCCCGCCAATGGCGCGCCCAAGCCGCTGCCAGTCGAGGTCGCGCTTGAATACATGAACAGGCACGCTCCGCTCGTCACGCCCGAATGGACGAAATGGCAGGCCCGCCAGCAGTCGGCGAAGCTGGGCGGCAAGTGGCTGGTCAATGCCTTCCTGCCCGGCAAGGGGCTTTACGCGGGCGAGATGATCGTCACCCCGGCCAGTGACGAGGATGATTACGCCACCACCATCACGCTACGGTCGCTGGCGGATGGGTCCACCCTCACGCGCCGGGGCAAGGGGCTGGTCTATACCGGATATTCGTGGCGCGGCACCTCGTCGAGCGGGCCTGAAGGCGCGCGGCCCGATGCCCCCGAAGACCACGAAACGCGCGAGACCATGCTGTTCTCGTCCGATCGAAAGTCGGCCGAAGGCCGCTGGTTCTGGGGCGATTACAAGGAGTTCGGCTTCAACGTGAAGCTGACCCGCGCAAGCGCGGAGCCCACCGTTTCAGCCGTCTGGCCCTATGCCCTGAAGGCCGGTGCCAAGGGCGCAACACTGACCCTGATCGGCGATGCCTTCCCCGCTGGCCTGAAACCCGCCGACATCGATCTGGGCAAGGGCGTGACGGTTACGAAGATCGTTTCCGCCAGCCCGACGCAGGCGGTGCTCAGCGTCGATGTGGCGGCCGATGCCCCGGTCGGTGCGCACGATGTCGGCCTTGGCGGATCGGTGCTGGCGGCCGGGCTGCCGATCTACAGGAAGGTCGATTACATCAAGGTCACGCCGGAAACCGCGATTGCCCGGCTTGGCGGGAGCGAAAAGCACACGCCCGGCCATGCCCAGTTCGATGCCATCGGCTTTGACGCCGGTCTCGACGGCAAGCCCTACACACCCGACGATGTTGCGCTTGGCCCCATCGACGTGACCTGGACGATGGAGGAAATGCAGACCGTCTATTACGACGACGACGTGAACTATGTCGGCAAACTGAGCCAGACCGCGCTGTTCACGCCCGCAATCGACGGCCCCAATCCCGAACGCAAGTGGGGGCGCAACAATTACGGCGAAGTCTGGGTCGTCGCTACTGCCAAGAACGAGTTCGATGCGCTGGGCAAGCCGCTCAAGGGCCGCTCGTTCATGGTCGTGACGGTGCCCGCCTACAAGCGCTGGGATCAGCCGGAGGTGGCCAAGTGACGACGACCCTTGCCCCGAAATATCGGCGCGGCGACATTCACCTGTTCGAAGCGGAAGGCGCGGGCTTCGTCTATCTGGCTTCGGCGGGCGCCATTTTCGCGCTGGATGAAGGCGCGGCCAGCGTCATGGCGCTACTGGGCGAAAGGCAGCTGGCCTATGGCGAAATGGTGGGCGCGCTGGTCGAAAAGGGCTATTCGCGCGCCGATGCCGAAGATCTGATCCGCGAACTGCGCGCCGTGCGCGGCATCGTCTCGGACGAGATCCGCGAAGCGCCGCTGGCCCCTGCGGCCCCGCCTGAGGACTATCCGTTGCAGGCGCTGGTGCTGAACGTGACGAACCAGTGCAACCTTGCCTGCACCTATTGCTACGAGTTCGGCGCAGACAAGATCGCCACCCCTGCGGGCAAGCCCAAATACATGTCGCTGGAAACGGCGAAGACCTCGGTCGATTTCCTGCTCAAGAGTTCGGGCGAGCGCGAGGTGCCGCACATCACCTTCTTCGGCGGCGAAACCCTGATGAACTTCAAGCTGCTGCGCGACGTGGTGCTCTATGCCAACGAGGCAGCGGCCGCAGTCGGCAAACGCATGACCTACAGCCTGACGACCAATGCCACGCTGCTGACCGACGAAATCATCCAGTTCCTGTCCGATCAGGCCATCGGCGTGACGGTTTCGATGGATGGCCCGCCCGATCTTCAGGACCGGCATCGCATCTACAAGAACGGCAAGGGTTCCTATGCGGTGATGGAGCCGCGGCTCAGAAAGCTTATTGCAGGGCACAAGACCCGCGCGATCACCGCCCGCGTCACCCTTACCGAAGGCGTGACCGACGTGATCCGCATCTACCGCCATCTGAAGGACGATCTCGGCTTTCACGAAGTGGGCTTTGCGCCGGTAACGGATTCCGGCGCGCAGGCCTACACGCTCGATGCCGATGGCATGGACACGGTGGTTGCCGCCTTCCACGAACTCGCGGCGGAATGGCTCAGCTTCGCCTTGCGCGGCGAGATGCACGGGTTTTCCAACGTATCGGAAACGATCAGCGAACTGATACAGGGCACCAACAAGTCGCACCCTTGCGGCGCGGGACTGGGACTGGTCGGCGTCAGCCCGTCGGGCGATCTTTCGCCCTGCCACCGCTTCACCGATGCCGATACCCACGTGCTGGGCCATGTGACGACCGGCCTCGACAAGGAAAAGCGCACCGATTTCCTGACGCGCGGCCACGTGGGCGCGAAATACGAATGCTCCACCTGCTGGGCGCGGCCGCTCTGTGCGGGCGGCTGCCATCACGAAGCCTTCGTCCGCTATGGCGATACGGGCCACGCCAATCTGCATTACTGCGACTGGATCCGCGAATGGACCGAAACCTGCCTCAAGATCTACGGCACGGTCGCCCGGCGCAATCCTGAGTTTCTTGAACGCTTTGCTGCACGAAAGGGCTTGTCATGAAGCACCTGAAACCCCTCAACAAGAAGGCACTGCGGATCGAGGAAACGATCTCCTCCACCGAGGAGGACGTGATCGCGCTCCAGCAGAAGCCGATGCACACGCCGATGGGCTGCTCGATCTCGTTCTCGCCCGGATGGGAAGTCGATGCGGGCGGCGGCACCGCGGGTCTGTGCCAGCCGGCAGAGCGCGACATCTACGATTGCTATGTCACCTGCTTCTGGCCGGTGCAGGTGCCCGATCACGTCAACTATTCGCCCGACTGGGCCAGCAATTGCGCGACCGCGGCCAAGGACTGGCGCAGCCTCGACATCATCTTCCCGTAAAGCTCGCGCATCGCCCGCGCCTTTCGATGCCCGCGCCTTTCGATCATCTCCCTGCGGAAGAACACGCCATGAAGAAACTCGGTCTTGCGATTGCTGCTCTCACCACCGGAATCGCTGCGGGCGCCGTGCCGGCCATTGCGTCAACCGTGTTCATGGGTTCCTACCCGGACAAGATGCTGATCGTCGACGAGGCGACCGGCGAGGTGAAGGACCGCCTGACGCTGGCATCGGGCCTGCCCACTTCGATGCGCCTGTCGAACGACAGCAAGAAGATCTACGTCACCACGATCACGACCAGCGGGATCGAGGTGATCGACACGGCCACCAGAAAGGTGGTCAATTCCTTCAGCCTCAACACCCCGACCACGCGCTACCGCTTCAACGGCGGGGTGCCCGATCCTTCGGGCCGATTCTTCTACACCATGCTGCAAAGGTTCGAGAAGCTTCAGGACCGCTGGACCATCAGCCCACAGATGTTTGGCGTGATCGACCTGACGAAGAAGGCCGTGGTCCGCACCGCCGATGTGCCCGAAGAAGACGTGCGCACGGGCGCAGGGCGCGGCAACTACATGATGTCGCCCGACGGCAAGACCATGTTCCTGATCCGCGACAAGGTGATGATCGTGGATACGGCCACCCTGAAGGTCACGGACCGGCTGGAGTTTTCGAAGCCGGAAGCGACCGGCATCGAAGGTGTGAGCTTTGGCGGGGGCGTGGAAACCCTGCGCAACCCGGCCGAGTATGTCTCGATGTTCACGGCGCAAGACCCCTACATCCGCAACAAGGTCTATGGCGTCGGCCGCTTCAATCTGGCGACGAAGTCCTTCGATTTCCGCCCCATCGGCCCCGCGCCGGTCGGCGGGGGCATGGCTGGCCTGCAAGTGTCAAAGGACATGAAGGAAGGCTGGACCGTGGTGACGCAGGAGAAGGTCGGCAACAAGCGCTGCGAGTTCTGGCACCTCGACCTGACGACCAACCTGGTGAAGAACAAGGCCGAGTTCCCCTGCCGCACGCGCTTCCAGTTCGGCATGTCGGGCGATGGCAAGATGCTCTACATCTATGGCGCGAGCTACGACATCGAGATGTACGATGCGCAGACGCTGCAACACATCAAGACCATCGATCTTGGAAACGATACCACGGGCGCGGGGATGATCATCACGCAGTGACCGCGCCGTCGATCCTTCTGAGGGGGCAAGGTGTCGCGATTGCCACGTCCGCGCACCTTCTGGACCGGGCCGGGTTCGCGTTCCTGCGCGAGCCCGGCCTTCGCCGTCCGGTCCCGGTCATCATGCTCAGCGATGCGGCGCTGAGCCTGCTGCGCGATGTCTTCGGCCAGCCCGCCCTGTTTGCGGACAGGCCCCGGATCGCGCGGCGCGTGGTGAAGTGGGGCAGCGCCGAGGCCAGCGCAATGCCCCACGGCGCGGTGGTTGTCTCGGAAGACGACCTTGCAGATGTTCTTGATTTGCTTCCCCACGGAAACGGCACTGGACAAGGGGCAGCGACCAGACAAGCCGAGGCCGTTCAAAAGAGCTTCGCCATCCATGCCATGCCGCCCTTTCCTGCCGCAGAAGTGCTGCGGTTTGGAGAGCGTCTTTCCTCAACCGCACGAGTAAGGCTGAGGGTGGATGCGCCTGCGCAGACCTGCTGGATCGAGGCGGTGGATGCGGGCTGGCTGTTTCTCATCCCCGATGGGCACGGCGATGCATGGCTGCTGGCGGTGGGCGGCGCGCCGGAAGTTCTGGCGGCCAGCGCGCCGATGATCGCCCCCCTGATCGAAAGCATGGCCCCCTCTGGCGGGCAGTTCGATACCAGCCCCCGGATGCTGGCCGGGCTGGCGGGCGATGGCTGGCTGGCGTGCGGCACCGCGGCCATTGCCTTTGATCCGATCTGCGGCGATGGCACCGCCCAGGCCGCGCGCGAGGGCATTCTTGCCGCCGCGCTGATCGGCGCGCTGGCGCGGGGCGAAGACCCTGCGCTGCTGGCCGAACACTATCATTCGCTCCTGCTGGCGGCGCTGCGCCGCCATCTTCAGCTTTCGCTGCCGTTCTACGCCAATGGCGGCACGGGCCGCTGGTGGCACGAACACTATGCCAGCACGAGGGCCGGCTACGACCAGACCACCGCGCTGCTGGCAAGGCGATCCGAACCGCGCTTTGCCCTGCACGGCTTCGACCTGGTCCGCCGCCCCGCCTTCGGCTGCGAAAGGGCGGCATGAACGAGGCGCCGAAAATCGCGCCGTGGAGCACCTACCGGCGGCTCTGGCCGTGGCTCAGCCCCTATGCCGCGCGGCTGGTGCTGGTCCTTTGCGGCAGTCTTCTTGCCACGGGCCTGACGCTTGCGCAGCCTTGGATTTCCAAGTTGATGATCGATGAAGCGCTGATGAAGCGCGACTGGGACATGCTGCTGCGCGTGGCGGGACTTATGGTCGGCGCAACGCTGGGAGGCTTTGCGGTCAATGCGCTGGTCTCCTATCGCTATGTCGCGCTGTCCGCGCAGATGCTGTTCGACATGCGTGTCGCGCTGCTGCGCCACCTGCAACGCCTTTCCCCGCGCTTCTATGGCAGTTTCCGGCTGGGCGATCTCATGTCGCGCCTCAACAGCGATGTCTCGGACGTGCAGCGCGTGGCAGGCGATACGCTGCTTTCGGTGCTGAGCAACGTGCTGTTCCTTGCCGGTTCGGTGGGCATGATGCTGTGGCTTGACTGGAAGCTGTTCCTTGTCGGCACGGTGCTGGTGCCGCTGGCGGTGGGCGCATTCCTGCACTTCCAGCGCAGGATGACGCAGCTCACCCGCCAGATGCGCGAACGCGGCGCCGATATCGGCAGCCTGCTGGCAGATACGATCCTGGGAATGCGCACGGTGAATGCGCTGGGTGCCGAAAACCACGAGGCAGAGCGGTTCGCCACGGCCAACGGCGGTTTCGTGGCCACGATGCTGCGGATGCAGACCACTTCGTTCCTTGCAGGCGCGCTGCCCGGCACGATCGTGACCGCCTCCAGCGCCGCTGTCATCCTCTATGGCGGAAAGCAGATCATTGATGGCACCCTGACCATCGGCGCGCTCGTGGCGTTCATCACCTATCACGGGCGTCTGCTGGCCCCGGTGCAGGCGCTGATGGGCCTGACCGCCAGCCTTGCCACCGCGCGCGTGGCGCTGGCGCGCATCTTCGAGCTGTTCGATACCGCGCCCGAAGTGACAGAGGCCCCCGCGCCCTGCCCGCTGCCCGCCGTCCGCCGCGAAATCCGGCTTGAGGGCGTGACCATGCACCACGGGCGCGAGCCGGTGCTCGACAAGGCAAGCCTTGCCATCCCGGCAGGATCGTTCACCGCCATCATCGGGCCATCAGGCGCGGGCAAGTCGACGCTGGCGGACCTGCTGGTGCGTCTGCTGGATCCGGTGGCCGGGCGCGTGACCGTCGACGGGATGGACCTGCGCGATCTGGCGCTGGCCGATCTGCGCGCACGGGTGCTGCTGGTGGATCAGGCACCCTTCCTGTTCAATGCCTCGATCGCGGACAACATCGCCTTTGCGCGGCCCGGAGCCAGTGATGCCGCCATTGCCGGGGCCGCCAGCGCCGCCGGACTGGACGGGCTGATCGCGCGCCTGCCAGATGGGCTTGCCACCCGCACCGGAGAGCGCGGCCTTGCGCTTTCGGCGGGCGAGCGGCACCGCATCGCCATTGCCCGCGCACTGCTGCGCCAGCCCGATGTCCTGATCCTTGATGAACCCACCGCCGCGCTTGACGAGGCGACCGAGCAGCTTGTCGCCAAGGGCCTGCGCAAGGCCCTGCCCGATGCCACACTGATCGTCATTACCCACAAGCCCGCGCTTGCTGACCTTGCCGATCACGTCATCCGCCTTGAACGGGCCACGGCGATGATCGAACCGCAGATCATCGCCCATGGCTAGGCGGATTGCCGTGATCGACAGCGGCGTGCATCCCGCGCACCCGCATATCGACGCGGCGCGGCTGCTGCCGGGCCTGTGCGTTCTGGCCGACGGCACGGTGCTGCAAGGCGAAGCGGACATGCTTGACCGGCTGGGCCACGGCACCGCCGTGACTGCCGCGATTCAGGAACTGGCACGCGATGCGCAGGTGCTGCCGATCCGCGTGTTCCGCGATGGTCTGCGCGCTTCGGCGCGCGCGCTCGCCACCGCCATCAGGCTGGCGCTTGAGGAAGATTGCGATCTGGTCAACCTCAGCCTTGGCACGGCCAACCCTGTCCATGCCGATGCTTTCGCAGCACTTGCCGCCGAAGCTGCCGCGCAGGGCGCGCTGATCGTGGCCGCGTTCGAGGCGGAAGGGCAGCCGTGCTGGCCCGGATGCCTGCCCGATGTGCTGGGCGTGGCGCTGGACTGGGACCAGCCGTGCGGGACGCTGCGCCTTGGCGATGATGGCACGAAGGTCATGGCATCGGGCTTTCCGCGCCCGATCCCCGGCGTGGAGCAGCGCCGCAACCTTCATGGCGTGAGCTTTGCCGTGGCGCAGGCAACGGGCTGGATTGCTGCGCGCGGACTTGCCAGCCGTGATGCCGTTCTGGCAGCGCTTGCGGATTGTCCCGCTTGCGCCAGTTGATGCCGCGCCCGAATTGCGCCAGCCCTTGCGCTGAATCGCGTACACCCAATGCGCGGCCTGCGGCCTAGGCTGGCGGAATGATCCAGCAATTCCGCCCGCCGCCCTCGCCCGCCAGCACTTTGGCCGAGGCGGAAGGCTTGCTGGAAAAACAGCCCCATGTGGCGCTCGGCAAGGCCGAGGGGGTGCTGCGGCAGGCACCGGGCTTTCCTCCGGCAGAGTTCCTTGCCGCACGCGCGCTGCGCCGCATGGGCAAGGGCAGACAGGCGCTCGCGCGGCTCGATGCGCTGGCGTGCGGCCAGTCGCGCGTCCCGGCGGTGTTCTGGGAACTGGGGCAGGTGGCGGCCGATCTGGGCGACAGCCGCCGCGCCATCGCCGCGCTTGAGGCTTTGACCGGATTGCAGCCCAATGTGGCGGCGGGCTGGTTCCTGCTGGCGCGGCAATTGCGCAAGGCCGGACGCGACGAGGATGCGTGGCGCGCCGATCTTTCGGGCATCCACGCATCATCGCGCGATCCCGAACTGCTGAAGGCCGCACATGCGGTGAACGAAGGCGATCTCGACACGGCCGATGCCCTGCTGACGGCGCGGCTGGCGCGCGCGGCTGATGATCCGGCAGCCTTGCGCCTGCATGGCGAAGTCGCATGGCGGCGGGGCGACATGACTCCGGCCCTGCAACGGGTGGAGCGCGCGGTCGCGCTGGCCCCCGGCTTTGATCTGGCGCGCGATTTCCTGATCCGCCTGCTGCTCCAGACCAACCGCCTGCCCGAAGCGCTGGAACAGGCCGAAGTGCTGGCCCGTTCACCGGTGCCCGCGCCCGGCAACCGCCTCTTGCTGGCATCGGTGCTGGTGCGGCTGGGCAAGCAGGAACGGGCAGCGCAGATCTACCGCGCGCTTCTGGCCGAGCAGCCCGATCAGCCGCAGGTCTGGCAGAACCTTGGCCATGTGCTGAAAACGCTGGGCGATCAGGCAGGCGCGGTCGATGCCTACCGCGCCGCCGTTTCGCGCCAGCCCACGATGGGCGAAGCATGGTGGAGCCTTGCCAACCTGAAGACGGTGAAGCTTGGCCCCTACGACATTGCGGCCATGGAAGCCGCGCTGGCATCGCTGGCAGGCGCCGGAGACGACCGCCGCGAGGACGTGTTCCACCTGCACTTCTCGCTGGGCAAGGCCTTCGAGGACGCGCGCGATCATGCCGCCTCGTTCGCGCATTATGCCAAGGGCAATGCGCTGCGCCGCACGATGATCCGCCACGATGCCGATGCCTTTTCGGCCGAAGTGCGCGCGGCGGCCCTGACCTTCACCGCACCTTTCATCGCCCGCATGGGCATTGATGGATCAGGGGGCGGCTGCCCTGCCCCGGATCCGATCTTCGTGGTGGGCCTGCCGCGTTCCGGCTCCACGCTGGTTGAACAGATCATGGCCAGCCATTCGCAGATCGAAGGCACGATGGAACTGCCTGAGATGATGATGATTGCCGGGCGCCTGCAATCGCGGGTGGACGAGGGCGAGTTTGCCGATTTCGGCGCGATGATCGCCGCGCTTTCTCCGGCCGATCGCACGCGGCTGGGCGAGGAATACATCGAGCGCACGCGCATCCACCGCCAGACCAGCCGCCCCCGCTTCATCGACAAGATGCCCAACAACTGGCAGCACGTGGGCCTCATCCGCCTGATCCTGCCCAATGCGAAGATCGTGGATGCCAGGCGGCACCCGATGTCGTGCTGCTTTTCGGGATGGAAGCAGCACTTCGCACGCGGGCAGACCTTCACCTATGATCTGGCGGATATCGGCCGCTATTACCGCGATTACGTGATGATGATGGCCGCATGGGACAAGGCCGCGCCGGGCACGGTGCACCGCGTTTTCTATGAAAGCATGGTGGCCGATACCGAAGCCGAGGTGCGCCGCCTGCTGGATCATATCGGCGTTTCGTTCGAGCCGGCGTGCCTTGAGTTCTACCGCACCGAACGCGCGGTGCGCACCGCCAGTTCGGAACAGGTGCGCAAGCCCATCTACAAGGATGGGCTGGAAGCGTGGAAACCCTATGAGCCCTGGCTTGAGCCGCTGAAGGCAGCGCTGGGACCGGTGCTGGAAAGCTATCCGGCAGTGCCCGACGCCTGAACCCGCAACCCCCCGCCACACAACCCCCGCGAACAGCCCGGACACAAGAAAGCGCGGGAGAGCTGCCTCTCCCGCGCTTGCCTGTTTCAGACGCTGGCGTTCGCGATCAGAACTTCACGCGTGCGCCGATCCGCAGACCCCAGAACGAACCGTTGATCTGCACGGCCTCGTTGGGAGCAACGAAGCTGGTGCCGGAGCGGTTCGAATAGACATACTGGGTGCAGTTCGTGTTGTTGTTGCAAGTCACGTTGACCAGTGTTCCGTAATACGGGAACCCAACCTGCTTGATGGCGCCCCAATCGGAATCGATCAGGTTCAGGACGTTTTCGACGTCGAGCAGCAGTTCCATCTTGCCGCCAAACACGAAGGGCACTTCCTGACGCACCGACAGGTCAAGCTTGTTCCAGCGCGGCGACTTGCCGATGTTCTTCGGAGCGATCTGGCCCTGATAGTCCTTCAGTTCCGAGTTCAGGATGAACTGCTGGAAGCCGGCAAAATCGAAGCCCGAAGCATAAGTCACGCGCGGGTCGGCAGTGGGCGACGACACATTCGGGACGTACATCAGGTACCGGTTGTTCGTTCCGGTAACACCGAAGACAGCCGAACGGTTGTTGCCGGAGGCCTGATCGGCGAAGGTATAGCTGTAGCGCTGGCCCGACTGCGAGTTGAAGAACAGCTCGAAACGAGTGACGTTGTCGCCGAACAGTTCGGCATCATAGCCGGCAACGATGCGGAAGGCATTGTCGCGCTGGTAGTTCGAGATGCCATAGGCCGCATTGTTGGGATCAATCCCCGCAGTGGCGTTGGTGTAGTTCGAGAAGGCAACCGAGGACGTGCCGGGGTTGAGATCCTTCGCTCGCTGGAAGGTGTAGGAACCACCCAGACGGAAGCCGCTGTCCCAGCGCTTGTCGAAGCGGGCCACCACGTTCCAGCTGTAGCCCTTCGTGGTGTTGGTAAGCAGCATGTCGGTGTTGGTGGTCGTTCCCTGACCAGGCAGCACGCCGTAACGGATGCGGCCATCAGGCAGGGTGCCCACCGGCACCGAGCGCAGATCGACCCAGGTCAGCGCATTGCGGACCTTCGACCAGATCACGTCGACACCGAACTTCCAGTCGTCGCCCAGACCGCCCAGATCGGCCTCGTAATCGACCGAGCCGGAAACGCGCCACTGCGAAGGCACCTTGAAGTTCGGATCAAGTGCGTTCGTGGGCGAACCGGCGGTGCCGGTCGTGCGGATAGCATCGATAAGCGACTGCGGAATGCCCGTGCCGCCCGAAACATTGTTCAGCGTTGCAGCACCAATCGCCTGAATCTGGGCGTTGGTCAGACCCGAAATGCCGGAGATGGTGAAGGTGCCATCGGCAGCACGACGCACCTGAGCGCGGCCCAGCGTCGGTCCGGGATTGGAATAGTTGTTGGAAATCCAAACGTTGGGATTGCCGCCACCGAACAGACCGGCCGAGCCGCGCACCTTCAGACGATCTGACGCCTTCCAGTTGAAGCCGAAGCGCGGCTGAAACAGCTCACGCCCGTTGAGCGTCGCGGTGTTTGTGAAGCCGAAACGGTCAAAAAAGGCAGTGTTGTTGAACGGGCGATCCGGCGAATCGAACAGATCCCAGCGGAACCCGGCCGTAACAGTCAGACGATCGGTAACGTCGATCGTATCCTGCATGCCGAAGGTCCAGCTGTTGTTCTCGAACAGCGCGGTGACGGTGTCGATGCCACCGCGCAGCGGCACGGCAAAGTCGACTTCGTTGGCGCGGCGGGCCTGAAGATCGGCCACCGAGTCAAAATACCATGCACCCGAAACGCGCTGTGCGAAGAGATTGCGGATGTCCTGACGGCGGCGCTCGGCGATCCACTTGAGCGTATGGGCGCCCAGTTCGAGCTTGGCCTGGAACTCGACCGCAAGCGACTGCGAATCCAGTTCGTTGGCCTGGCGGCTGATGTCCGGACCGAAGGTGAGACGGCGAATACCGGCCGGGCAGGTCAGCGGCGGTGCGCTCGACGTGCCGTCAAGGCAGACCTGGAACTGGCCGAACGTGGTGGCGCCGAAGGGCTGCTGGAGGCGCTTGTAATCGGCATAGGACACGCGGACCTGGGTCGAGAAGCTGTCGCTCCACTGGTCGTTCAGCTGGAACACGCCGAAGTGGTTGATCGCGCCCTGATTGTAGTTGTTCGACTGGAGCGCGAAAGTGGGGTTCGTGGCGGTGAGTTCACCGATGCCGGTGGTTCCGGCGAGGACGTTGCCCTTGTTGTAAATGTAGGTTGCGGTTGCACGGTGGCCGTCCGCAATGTTCCAGTCGATCTTGGCAACCACCTTGTCGTCACGTTCCGGCACCGAGCTGGCAACGCCAAGCGGATCGAAGCTGTAAACGCTGTTGCCGATGTTCTGGATTTGCTGAATCTGGGCATCGGTGATGCCAAGCTGGCCGGGAGTCACGCCTGCCGGCACGGAATCGCGCAGTCGTTCGTAGGTGACCGCGAAGAACAGCTTGTCCTTGATGATGGGCCCAGTGATCTGTGCGGTGTAGATCTGCGACTTGAACTGACCCGTACGCGTCAGCCCGGCAGCGGTTTTACCGCGCATGCTGTCGTTCTGGTAGAATGCCGCAGCCAGCGCGGTAAAATCGTTTCCGCCCGAACGGAGCTGGGTGTTGATCGCGCCGCCCTGGAAGAAACCCTGCTGGATGTCGACCGGGGCGACTTCGACCGAAAACTCGCCGATGGCATCAAGCGGGACCGGGCCGCGCGTGGAAACGAGGCCACCCGCTTCCAGACCGAACGGGTCGCCGAAGGCAATGCCGTCAACAGTGAAGCGGTTGAAGCGGTTGTTCTGCCCGGCAATCGAGATGGCACCGCCGTTGGTGGGGTCGATGTTCACCATCGGGTCGCGCGCGGCAAGGTTGCGGATGTCACGGTTAACGTTGGCGACGCCTGCGATGTCGCGCACGGACAGCACGGTGGCTGCGCCCGAATCGAGGCGGGCAGTGCTGCGGATCGCGTTGGCGCTCACGACGATCACGTCATCGCCCTTGAGATCGATCGGCAGACGGAAGGGCTGGCCGGCGGCGAGGTAGATGTCCGTTACGGAAGCCTGCGGCAGGCCCTCGGCGGTCACTTCGACGGTGAACGGACCGCCCAGACGCAGGCCACTGACGCTGAAGTTGCCGCTGGCGTCCGAAGTGGTGGTGCTGACCGTGCCCGACGGGGTGTGCGTAATCGTGACCTGCGCGTTCGGGATCGCGGTGCCGTTGTTCGTCACCGTGCCACGGATCGAGGAAGTGGTTTCCTGGGCAAAGGCCGGCGTTGCGATTGCGGTAGCAAGCGTCAGGCTGGCCGCGCTGGCCGCCAGAAGAAATCTCAGGTGCATGTTCGAACCCCGTTGTTGCGCCGCGATGGCGCGGTTGTGGCGCGGGCGTGCTTCCGCGCGGTTGACCCCGGCCGGTGGAGGCTGTGACTGCAAGAATCAGCCATGCCCGTCCCGACGGAACCGCCTTTAGACGCCCATCTGCGCCCTCAAAACCGGTCTCAAATGACACCAGAATGACGATATTGCGACGGGGTGACACCATGGCCGGGGCGGCGGAAAGCTCATTGCCCGAACAGCCCGGCCAATTGTTCGTTTATTGCCGAAGCAGCGGATTGCCGGCAATAAGTGGAATGAAGTGGCAATAGTGCAACAGCGAGCAAAAATTGCTGCACAAGCGAAAACGGTCAGGGCGCCTCGTCAGCCTCGGCCGCGATGAACGCCGAGAGGAACCATCGTTCGCTCCCTTCCATGCCCAGCGCCGTCAACTTGCCCGAAGCGAAGGCGCCGGTATCGATGCCGATGCGGCCGGGCAGAACAACCGGATCGGGAACGATCGTGTGGCCATGCACGATGACATGCCCGTGGGGGCCGGGATGATCGAGAAACTCGCGCCGGATCCAGCGCAGATCGGAAAGGCTCTGCGCATCGAGCGCAACGCCCGGTCTTACCCCGGCATGGACGAAGGCATAGTCACCAATGACGATACGATCCTCCAGAGATTGAAGAAATTCAACATGTTCGGCGGGAACCAGCGCCGCCATGCGCTGCTGGAGTTCTTCGATCGTGGAGCGGCGATAGTCTTCGGGCTGAAGGCCATAGCTGAACAGCGTTTCGCGGCCGCCATGGCGCAGGAAGTGGCGCAGAGTCTCCTCGCTGGAGAGGCTGCCCAGCATCATTTCCTCGTGATTGCCGGCCAGCACGCGCACGCTTCCGCCTGCCACAAGTTCCATCGCACGGCTCACCACACCGCGGCTGTCCGGGCCGCGATCGACCAGATCGCCCAGCAGGATCAGCGTGGTTTCGGCGCTGGGACGGGCGGCGTCATCCGCCTTGATGCGCTGCAACAATTGCTCGAACAGGTCGAGCCGCCCGTGAATGTCGCCAATGGCATAGACGCGCTGGCCCGCAGGCACGCTTGCCACAGGTTCGGGCGGGGTTTGCGGCCCCGGATCGGGCGCGGTGAAAAGGGAACGCAACTTGCTGAACATGACGCCTCGTTAGCGCGCGATATGGGCCGCGCCTGTGCGCGATGCAACAGGCGCGGCTTCCGCGGCGCTGCGAATGGCCGGTCAGGCCCGCTCAGCGCAGGTAGAAATCGATCGTGGTGACAACGCGGACCTTCTTGTAGGGCGTATCGGACACACCCCAGCCGCCGCCGTCGCCATCGCGGGCGGTGATCTCGAAATAGCCCTGGCTCGCAGTCTTGATGCCATCGACCGATGCGCCGCTGTCGCGCGCGAACTGTTCGGCGGCGGCGCGCGCGTCCTTGGTGGCGGCGGCCACCATTTCGGGCTTGATCGCGTTCAGCTTGGTAAAGGTGAAGGCCATGCCCGACCCTTCCTCAAGCATGACCCCGCGCCGCACCAGATCGAACTGACGCTTGACCGCCTTCTGGGCGCGGTCGATGTCGGTGGTGCGCAGCGTCATGCGCTGGCGCACGGTAAAGCTGACCACGCCATCGTTGGTAAAGCTTTGCACGTTGACCCCGGTGGGCTGGAGCGCGTCGGCAGGAAAGCCCAATTCATCGAAGAAGGCACGGATTGCCTGACTGTCGCGGTCAACGCTGGCCTGGGCGCTGGCCAGATCG
The DNA here is from genome assembly GCF_003171715.1 of Novosphingobium meiothermophilum. GTDB lineage: Bacteria > Pseudomonadota > Alphaproteobacteria > Sphingomonadales > Sphingomonadaceae > Novosphingobium > Novosphingobium meiothermophilum. The sequence continues at coordinate 451,583 of NZ_QGHL01000004.1, forward strand.
GGCGCGGTGGCCGAATAGGCCAGCGTCCACGTGGCAAGATCGGCCGTCACCTCGCGTTCGGCAAGCCCGCGCACCGTGACGGAACGGTCAGCCACCTTGGCGCGGCGAAAGCCGTCACCGACAAACCAGCCACCGACGATCAGCCCGAACGCCAGGATCACCACCGGCGCCAGCGAAGTTGCGCCCCGCGGAAGAAAGCGGGCGAGACCGGCTTGGGTCTGAGCCGGAGTTTGACTATCTTCGCTTTGCATCTTGATCTCCCTGTGGCGCGGAATTGCCCCTGATTGAGGCGGGTTGTGCTATTTTGTCGATGAACCGTTTTTGAACATGAAGGCCAGCGCGTGACCAAGTTTCTCCATAGCATGATCCGGGTGACAGACCCGGATGCAACAATCGCCTTTTTCGAACTGATCGGCCTGAAGGAAGTCCGCCGCTTCTCAAGCGAGCAGGGCCGTTTCACGCTGATTTTCCTTGCCGCGCCCGGCGAGGAAGGCGTGGCCGAGGTGGAACTCACCTACAACTGGCCGCCTGATGATGGTTCTGCGAGCGAAACCTATACCGGTGGGCGCAACTTCGGGCACCTCGCCTACCGGGTCGACAACATCTACGAGACCTGCCAGCGGATCATGGATGCCGGGCACATCATCCATCGCCCGCCGCGCGACGGGCACATGGCCTTCGTGAAAACCCCCGATGGCATATCGATCGAACTGTTGCAGGACGGGCACCTGCCGCCGCAGGAACCGTGGGCGAGCATGGCCAATACCGGCACCTGGTAATTTTCGCGGCAAGAGGCGCAACGCAGAGACGGCGTCCGGAGCAATCCGGGCGCCGTTTTCGTTTCGGCCCGGCAGCGAAAAAGGATGTTGCGGCTGCGTAAAAGGGCGTTGACTCCATATTGCGCTGCATCATTATCAATCCCGGACGGGCGTCATGGAATGGCCGAAGGGCCGCGCTCATCGTAGGGGTAATGCCGATCACCTGAAATCTGCCGTTTTGCAGCGGCAGGCCGGAGTCCTTGCTGTCTTCCGGCCGGGGGAGAGCCTTGCCTGCGCGCCACGTCCACGCGCCACCGGCCGCGCCATGCAAGGGCTGGAATGCCGCGTCGCAGCATAAAAGGATGCGCCAAGGGAACGGCGCCGAACGGAAGACGGGAACGGATGTCAGGGGAGGGCGGGAACGCCACGCAGCACATACCAAGGGGGTAGCACGCAATGAAAAAGCAGATCAGGGTCAGGCCGCGCATCATGAGGGCGCTTGGCGCCACCACCATTCTTTCCACCATGGCCCTTCCCATGAGCGTGCTGGCCGCCGAAGCGGCCGCCCCGGCCGAACCGCAGGCTGCCGCGCCCGCTGCCGAACCGCAGCAGGAAACGAGCGAAGGCGGTTTCGGCGATATCGTGGTGACGGCCACGCGCACGGCCACCTCCATCCAGCGCGTGCCGATCTCGATGCAGGCGCTGAGCGCCGACACGCTGGCCCAGCGGCAGGTCAAGGGTCTGACCGACTTTGCCACGCTGCTGCCTTCGGTCACGTTCGCGGGCATCGGTCCGGGCCGCAACACACCCTTCTTCCGCGGCATCGTGCCGGCAGGCGGCGCGCGCGAATCCGTGGGCTATTATATCGACGACATTCCGATCACCGGCACGGCCCTGCCCGATATCCACGCCTATGACCTTGAGCGCATCGAAGCGCTTTCGGGGCCGCAGGGCACACTTTATGGCGCAGGCTCGCTGGCAGGCACGATCCGCTTCATCTCGAACAAGCCCAAGCTCGACAAGTTCGAGTTCGGCTGGGACGTGGAAGTGAACAAGTATGGCCCCGGCGCCTTCGGCGGGCAGTATCAGTCGTTCATCAACACCCCCGTCAGCGATACGCTGGCCGTGCGCGCCATGGGATACTTCCGCAAGGACGGCGGCTTCATCGACAACACGCCCAACAACGGCAAGTTCAACGATGGCCGATCGTCAACCCTGACGCTGGGCGACAACAACCCGAACACCAACTACACGCTCGACAACTCGGCCATTGCCAAGGACAACTACAATGGCATCGAGGAATATGGCGGGCGCCTGCAGGTGCTGTGGTCTCCGGCAGATGGCTGGGACATCCTGCCCCAGATCACCGCGCAGAAGCAGATCGTCGACGGCTATTTCGGGTTCGACCCGCGCGTGGGCGACTTGCAGGTGCATGACTATGACATCACCCGCCAGGACGACAAATGGTATCAGGCGGCGCTGAGCATTCACGGCCACATCGGTGACTGGGATCTGGTTTCTGCCACCGGCTACTACCGCCGCGAAGTGAACCTGCTCAACGACTATACCTATTACACCGTAACCTATGACGGGTTCGGCCCCGGTTACGAGAACTATCTCCAGTTCTTCGACCGCAACGGCTGCACCGGATCGGGCGCGACGCTGAAGTGCAACACCCTCATCAATCCGCAGCAGTATTACCGCGGCCTGCGCAAGGAAAAGAAGTTCACGCAGGAAGTGCGTCTGACCACGCCTAAATCATGGCCCTTCAACGTCACCATCGGCGGCTTCTATCACGAGCAGAAGAACGAGGTGAACAACAACTACTCCACGCGCGGGCTCGACAAGATCGTCGGCTATACCCGCGCCGGGGGCGGTGACAGCAATCCGGCCGGCTTCGGCATTCCCGTGGCGCAGGGCGGCACCATGATCCTCGGCAGCCCTGCCGTGAAGGGCGATGCCTTCTACATGACCGAACAGGACCAGCGCTGGAAGGACTACGCCATCTTCGGCGAAGGCCATTACGACATCACGCCCGACCTGAAGCTGACCGCAGGCATCCGCTATTTCTGGACCGAGTTCAGTGTCGTGGGCTTTGCCGGGGTGGCCGCATCGGCGCGCAATACCGTAACCTCGCTCTATGTGCCGACAGGCACATTCGGCTGCCCGATCCCGCTTCCGGCGGAGCGTCTGCAATGCCTCAACACCAACCTTGCCGCGCCCGATCAGGTTGGCCGTTACAAGGAACAGGGCGAAACGCACAAGATTGCGCTCAATTGGCAGATCGATCCGACCAAGATGGTCTATGCCAACTATTCCACCGGCTTCCGCCCCGGCGGTTTCAACCGGCCCTTGCGCATCCGCAACGTGGGCATCGCCACGGTTCCGCCGTTCCAGTCGGAAGAGCTGACGAACTTCGAGCTGGGTCTGAAGAGCACATGGAACAACATGTTCCGCTTCAACGCCGCGATCTATTACGAGAAGTGGGACAATATCCAGTATAGCGTCGTGATCGAAGGCACGCAGGGCGCCGGGATGACCGGCAACGCGGGCAAGGCACGCGTATATGGCATCGAATACGATGCGGACCTGAAGCTGGGCAAGTTCACCATTTCGACCAACGGCGCCTACAACAACGCCGCGCTTTCGGGCAATTTCTGCAACTTCCGCTTCAATGCGGCCGATCTTTCGATCAGCCAGTTGCAGACCTGCACCCCCGGCGCGACCTTCGGCAACCCGCCAGTGGCCGAAGTGGCGGCCCGTTCGGGCACGCGCCTGCCGCGCCAGCCGCAGTTCAAGGGCACAACATCGATCCGCTACGATACCTCGATGGGCGACGCCGACGTCTATTTCCAGGGCGCGGCGCTCTATCAGACCAATGCGACGCAGAACCTCAACGTGTTCAACAACAACCTGCTGACCTGCGACACAGTCGCCGAAGCCCAGGCCGAAACCGCCGCGAACCGCACCTGCACCACGCCCGGCTTCGTCAGCTTCGACTTCTCGGCAGGGATCAGGAAGAACAACTGGACGCTCGACCTGTTCCTCCAGAACGCCTTCGACAAGCGCGGCGAGCTGACGCGCAACACCTTCTGCTCGATCACTTTCTGCCGCGGTTCGGCGCGCACTTTCCCGATCAAGCCGCAGTTCTTCGGCATCCGCTGGGGTCAGAAATACTGATCGATCAAGACCGATCCCTGTGTGGTCAGACCCTGCCCCCACGGTTTGCCGTGGGGGCTTTTTTGTGGCCCGGCGCCTGGACGATGTTCAGCGATAGACGCAGGAATCGAGTGCTTCGTTCTTCACCACCTTGACGCGGCGGGCGATGGCATTGCCATGGCGGCGGGTGAAACCGCCCGCGCCGTTGACTTCGCGCTTCTTGGGCAGAGGCAGGACCGCGGCTATGCGGGCGGCCTCCACCGGGGTGAGGCTGCGCGCGCTCTTCCCGTAATAGCGCTGCGCGCCTGCTTCCACCCCATAGGTGCCGATGCCGGTTTCGGCGACGTTGAGATAGACTTCCATGATCCGCCGCTTGCCCCAGATCGTCTCGATCAGAACAGTATACCAGGCTTCAAGACCTTTCCGGAAATAGCCCCCGCCCTGCCACAGGAAAACGTTCTTGGCGGTCTGCTGGCTGATGGTGGAGCCGCCCCTGATCCGCCCCCCGCGCTGGTTGCGGCGGAAGGCATCCATCATGGCCTCGTGATCGAATCCGTTGTGCAGGCAGAACTTGCCGTCCTCGCCCGAAATGACGGCATCCACCATGTCGCGGTCAACCTCTTGAAGTGGCACCCATTTCTTCGTGACGGGGAAAGGGTCCATCAGCATGGTCAGCGTAACCGGCACCGGAACGAACTTGAAGATCACCACCTGTGCCACCGAGAAGAACAGGAAGGCGGCAATGATCCGCACCAGAACCCAGCCAAAGCGGCGCGTGGGGCGTGCACTCGCCAGATCAGGGGTGCGCGGGTTTTTCAGCTCTTCGATCATGGCCGGAACGCTATCCGCGCAGGGGCCGGTCTGGCAATTGCCTTCGCGCGCGTTCAGGCCGTCTGGGAATAGCGGTGCAGCCGATCGGCCAGCCGCACCACCGACGGCACCACGATGCGCCGCCCTTCGCGCACGAGCAGCCCTTCGCGCAGCAGCAGGGCAAACTCGCGCGTCACCGTCTCGCGGTTGGTGCCGATCCGCGCGGCCAGTTCGGCCTGGGTGGGAATGCGGGCAATCACCGCCGCGCCATCGGGCCCGGCCTGTCCGGCAAGGCGCAAAAGCTCTGCCTGAAGGCGCGGACCGACCCCCATGGTTGACAGTTCATAGATGCGGTTGGTGAGATAGCGGACCTGATAGGCCAGAAAGCGCGTGAGCCACAGCGCCAGCACCGGCTCCTGTTCAATCAGCGCGATGAAGGCATTGCCGGGAACCACCAGCAGCGTGCTGTTTTCGGCCGCAACGACATCGGCAGAACGCGGCTCCCCGTCGATGGCGGCCAGTTCGCCGAACATTTCGCCCGGCATGATGGCGCGAAGCACCGTTTCGCGGCCCTGCGCCGAGACAAGCGAGACGTTGAGGCAGCCTTCGATGACAACATAGACATCGTTGGCTGACAGACCCACCGCCACCATGACCTGGCCCTTGCGCACGCGGAGCTGGCGCCCGTGCCGCGCCAGAATCGCATATGCCTCGTCCGGCACTTTCAGGTTCGAACCGGGCACGAATCCATCCATTCCCGCAGCTTTACCGGCACTGTGCATGATGGATTGTGCCTTTTATCACAAGCACCCGGTGCGCTGGGCAACGCACGAGCGAAGGATCACGCGTCCATAAGAGGACATGGTCCAACCTGTCCCGTCCGTTTCTTCAGGCACAGCCTCTTCCGACAGCCCTCCCCTTCAGGCTTCGTCGCGCATTTCGCCGACGGCCGCGTGTTATACGCTGTGGAAGACCGGACCCGGCGCATTGATGCTCGACCTGCGGCGCGCGGGCGAGGCGCTGTTGCGGCCGTCGGTCTCGATTGTCACCGCAGCAGGCGCCATCAGCATCCCGCGCGAAGACGAGGGCGACATTGCCCGCTTCACGCTGTCGGACGAGGATGTGGCGCGCCTGCTTTCCCCGCGCGACGGCCTGCGCCCGCCCTGCATCATGCTGCAATGCGATGCCTTCCTCGCCCTCACATCCAGCAGGCGACGCTGGGGATGGGCGGTCCGCCTTTCGCGCGGCGGGGTTCCGCTTAACGGGCATCTGCTGGACGGACGGCCGATCCCGCTGGCGCGCGATGGTTTTACCCGCCCCAACCTGCGCCACATCCCGGCGGGCACCGCAATGGCGCACGGCCATGCGATCATCGGGCTGGCCTGACCCTTTGGACAGGTCCGGCAGGGTCGATCAGGCCATTCCTGCGCGTAAACGCACGCTGCCACGGCTGAAAGCGCCCTTGCGGTTAATGCAATCGTTTCACACGGGCACGCCGCCATCGCAAGATTTTCGTTGCGAACCTTATCCAAAGTTGAATAGCTACATCGGGCAAGCAGTCCTGTGCGGGCTTCAGGCTGTCTTGCGCGGGGGCGCAGCAACGCATCGTGCGTTTGTCAGGATTCAACACCGAAAGCGAAAAACCGGAGATGCTGCCGGACCCGGTTCAACCGCTGCCCGCAGCGGGTGCAGCGCCGGGCGACCTCGATTCCATCCGTTTCGTGACCATCCTGTTTGCCGACATCGTCGGATCGACCCGACTGATCGCCTCGCTCGAACCCGACGATGCGCGCGACCTGCTCGATGCGTCGATCCTGCTGATCCAGCAGGCCATCCATGAACTGGGCGGGCTGGTGGTGCGCGTGCAAGGCGACGGGGTGATGGCGGTGTTCGGCGTGCAGCCCGCAGCCGAAGACCACGCGCTGCGCGGCGCGCTGGCAGGGCTGCGCATCAACGAACTGATGAAAAGCGGGATCATGGGCATTCTTCCCGCCCCGCAGGTGCGGGTGGGCGTTCATTCCGGACCGGTGCTGCTTCGCCAGCAAGACAACGATTTCGGCCGCATCCTCGATGTGGTTGGCCATGCCGCACACGTTGCAGGCCAGACCGAGAAGATCGCGAAGCCGGGCGGGGTGGCGATAAGTGCCACCGCGCTTTCCCTGATCGCGGAACCCTGTGCGGTGGAACCGGCCGGGACCGTGGCATCCGGCGCGGATGAACGTGGCGAGGCGGTTTTCGCGCTGGCTGCGATCAACCTTGACGGGAGCGACAGTCTGCCGGTCAAGGGCAATGCGACCGTTCCGCTGATCGGCCGCACGGCGGAACTTGCCATGGTCCATGCCGAAGTGCGCAGACTGGCCTTGCGGGAACCCGATGCGACCGAAGCGCACGATTGCCGCGCGCTGGGCATCATAGGCGAGGCAGGGATCGGCAAGAGCAGGCTGCTTCTGGAGGCGGCGCGGCTGGGGGCAGGTCTTGGCGTGACCTTCGTGGCGGTGCGGGGCAGCGCGCTGATGGCCGCCGTGCCCTTCGGGTGCTTGGGGGCACCGCTGCGGCTGCTGATCGATCTGCTGCGCCCCTTTGCACCCGATCCGGCAGCGGCAGCCCAGATGTCGGATCAGGAAAGCGCCTGCCTCGACGGCCTTCTGGGCAAGACCGACGCTTGGCTGGCGCACCTGACACCGGACGATCGCAACCATATCGCCACGCAGACCGTGCTGCGTCTGGCAAGGCTGGCAGCACGGCACATCCGCGTGCTGCTGCTGGTGGACGATGTCCAGTATATCGACAGCGAGAGCATGTCAGCGCTGGCCGCCATCTGCCACGATCTTGCCAGCCCGGCAGAACAAGGCCCCATGCCCGGCCTTGCGCTGATTCTTGCCGGTCGCCCCGAAGCGATGCCGAAACTGCAAGCCATGTGCCGCACGGTCATCACGCTTGGCCCTCTTTCACCGCCATCGGCGCGGACGCTGGTTTCGCTCATCAACCGGCTTGCCCCGCTCGACGACGGCACGATGGAACGCATCATTGAGCGTGCCGAAGGTTTGCCGCTGGCATTGCACGAGTTTGCCATGACCGCGCAGGACAGCGGCCTTTCGGCGCACGAACGAACGCTCGACCCGGTCAATGACCAGCTTCCGGTCCGGCTGGACGCATTGCTTGCGGCGCGGCTTGCCGCGCTCGATGTGGATTCCAACCGGCTGTGCCAGTTTTGCGCCGCGCTTGGCCCGGTCTTTGCCTTGCAGCGTCTGGAAAAGGGGGCCGCGCTCGTCTGCCGCAACCCCGCGGGTGCAATTGCTCGTCTGATAGAGGCACGCGTGATCGAGTTTGCCGGAACCGGGCAGGCACGCTTCACCCACCAGCTTGTGCAGGAGGCGGCCTATCGCGCCATGGCGCGCAAGCGGCGCCGGGCCATGCACGCACGCGTTCTTGAGATGCTGCAAGCGGGCATGGCCGACGCGCAGGACGCGCTTGCCCCCACCCACGCCGAACTTGCCACCCATGCCGAAAAGGCCGGACTGTTCGAACAGGCGCTTGGCCACTTGTGGAATGCCTGCACGCAGGCGCTTGGCCTTGCCGCGATCGAGGCGGTGCAGGAGCTGCACGACCGCGCGCGGAGCATTGCCGAACTCCTGCCCCCCGAAGCCGCCCCAGCCGCGCGCGCCCGCTTCGGCCTGCTTGTGTTCGACACGCTGCAACAGCTTTCGCTGGAACAATCCCTGCGCGCGGAAATGCTGGCTCTCGCCGAAGGGGCGATCGATCTGGGGCCGGGCGCGCGCACGGTGGCCCGGATCAACATGGCCCTGATCGAATGGATCGACGGCGCACCCACGCGCGGCAGCCGCTGGCTGGCGCAGGCCGAAGCCGATCTTGACGCGCACGAAAGCCTGCCCCGGCGCACTTATGCCGATCTGGTGGGAGCCTATCTCGCCTACTCGCTGGGCCAGACCCGCGAGGCCGTGGACAGGATCGAGCGACTGGGCAACCGGCTGGACGACGGGTTGCGCGGCGCGACTTTCGGCGCGGTAGTGGTCATCCCGCATGTTCTGGCCCGTGCCTTCGGCGCGTGGTATCTGACCGATCTCGGCGAGACATCCAAGGCAAGGAGCTGGATCGCAGAGGCGCTCAACCTGTCCCGGCGCTATCGCCACGCCTATTCGCGGCTGCTGGCCGATCTGGCGCGGGGCTATCTGCATTACCGCGCGGGCCGGTTGTGCAAGGCCCTGCCGATCCTGCGGGCGGCCTATGCCGACTGCCTGCGCCACCGCTTTCACGGGTTCGAACCGGCCAGCGCAAGCTGGCTGGCGCTGTGCCTGATCGATCTGGGCCTGCTCGACGAAGCGCAGACGATTGTCGAGGAAACGGTCGCGCGAGGCCATTTCCTGAAAGTGCGCACATCGGCCACCTATTACCTGCATGAGGCGCGTTGCCGCCTTGCGTTGGCACAGGGCGATGCGGCGTCGGCCGAGGCGCTGGCCGGCGTGGCGCTGGATCATGCCCGCGCCTGCGAGGACGTGGTTCATGAACTTCATGCTCTCGTCCTGTGCGCCGAAGTCCGGGCGAAGACGGGACGGACCGTGGCCGCCGCCGGAATGACCGATCCCGCCATGCTGGCCACGCGTGCGCGCCAGCTTGGTCTGGCCGGACTGGCTGTGGCCGTGGAGCGCCTGGGCCTCGGCGTGGCCGCCGTGCCTGTGGAGGGCACTGGCAAGCGATGAGCGCGGAGGCGGAACTCGCCCGGATCGGGCAGGCGCTGCTCGAACCGGGAGCGCCCGCGCTGCTGCGCTGCCCGGCGCTGGAAAAGCCCGCCTATCCCGGACGTGTCTTCGTGGCGGCCCGGCACGATGTGGCGAGCGCAATCCTGTGCGATACGGCACGGTTCTCGCTGCGCCATTACGATGATCTGCTTGAACAGGTTCTGCCCGGCACGCGCTATCTCGTGGGGGAAAACGACGCGAAGCGGCAGGTGCGGCTGCGCCTGCTCCATGCGGCGCAGGGCTGGCTGGATGCGCAGCGCGGCGCAAATGCCGGTGATGTGCCCCCCAACCTTGCTCCGGCCTTCCGCAACTGGATCGGCGCCATGGCACGCGAGGAAGCAGAGCGCGTGCTTGATCGGCTGACGCGGCGGGCACATGGCGCAGCGCCGATCAACTTCGTGCGCGAATATGCCTTCCTGATCGCATGGCGCATCGCCCGGAGGATCATCGGCGTGCCCGCGCCGCACCGTGTGCCGCTGCCGGTGCGGCTGGTGGCGGCCTTGCGCAACATTTCCCGACCGGGCCCATGGCTTCGTCTGCAAGGCGAACAGGGCGCATCGCTGACCATGCTGCTCATGCTTCAGCCGCTGTTCGGCCATGTCTTTGGAACGGTGACGACAAGCCCCGGATGGATGCAATGGCTTTCCCGGCAGATGGCGCAGCCTTCGCTCGCCGCGATCGACCGGGCGTTTGATCTGCCCGGCGTGGCCCCGGCGCACAGCCTTCTGGCCGCGCTGGCCGCGGTGGAACCACAATTTGCCGAGGTGGCCGATTACCGCCTGCAGGCGCGCAGTCTGATCTTCGAGCTGACCGGCGCGATGGTGCTGATCGTGGGCAAATCCCTGGCGGAAATCGCCGGGTTTGCCGCATCGGCACAAGGGGCCGAAGCGGGGCTGGACTGGATCACACTGGTCACACACCTGAGCGCGCGCGATCATGGATGGGCGCGGCGCGATGCAGCCGTGAACGAGGCGCTGCGGCTGGTGGGCGGCAGCCGCCTGATGCGCACCGTGCGCCATGACGGCACGTGGCGCGCAATCAGCCTTGCCGCGCAGGACCGGGTAGTGGTGCTGACCGATGCGGCATCGCGCGATCCGGCCGCCTTTGCCGATCCGGGGCGTTTCGCCCCCGATCCGGCGCGGCCCTACATCACCTCCGGCCCGCTGGAAGGCCCGCATGTGTGCTATGGCCGGGGCATGGCGTGGACCATCATGGCAGAGGCCATCGCCGCCACCGCCGGGCGCATCGTTCCGGCCCCCGATGCAAGGCTGACAAACTTTGCCGGGCTGCCCGACGACCTGCCCTTTACCGCCCTTTACCAGTAGCGACGGACATTGCCGTGAGCCTTGTGCAGGACTTCATCACCATCGCAATCCCGTTTGGCGAGGCTTGCGAAACCTTTGATCCGGCCGATGTCGACCGCAAGATCGGCGAACTGGGCAATCCTGCGCATCCGGAAATCGCCGCACGGCTGCGCGCGGCGGGCATGGTCCATTTCCTCTCGATCCATGCCATCGCCCCCGATCCGGCAGGCGGCAAGGCACATCTCCTGATCGAGGCGACAGTGGACGGCAAGGCGGATGCGGCCCTGCCCCGGCTGGTCGATGCCATCGGCGCAGACCTGCTGCCAGTGCTGGCGCTGACCAGCGGCATCACATCAGCCGAGGAAGTGCTGCCCCTTCTGACAAGGCACAGCCACCGCATCAGCCCATCACCGCTGCGCTGGTTCGGCCATCTTTCCGGCCTGCCCTTCAACGGCCTTCCGGGATTGAGCGTGCGCGCAATTGCGCGCAACCGCGCCATCGCGGAAAAGGCGCGCGCCATCATCGAGGCAGAGCGTGGCGCATCATCGGCCCTTAGCCCGCAGCAACTGTTCCGCCGCGTGGCCGACCGGCTGGAGGCAGACCTTGCGCCCATGCGCGGAGGCAGACCGGAACCGCTTTCCTTCTGCGACCGCGCGCAGGCGCCCTGGCTGGACTTTGCCCGCAGCGGCTGGAACGCGGTGTGGATCCTGCGCGGACTGGCCGCGGCCACGGGGTTCCTGTTCCCGCTGGTCATCATGCCGTGGCTGGTCATCACCGCAGGCCTGCTGATTGCAGGCAAGGGCATTGGCGCTGCCGCATCGGGCGCGATTGTGCCCGGCCTTGTGCTGAGCGCGGCCCTGATCGCGCTCCTGCTCTGGCTGCTGCGACGCGATGAAATGGCGAACCGGCCAGTGGACCGCACTCCGTCGGCGGCAAGCCTTGCCGCGATGATGGCGCGCGAGAATGCGCCGGGTGTGGTGCAGAACCACATGATCAGCGTGACCCGCCTGCGCCCGGCATGGATCCGCAGGCTGAGCATGCCTGCCGCCTTCACCGTGGTGGCAGTCATGGCGCGCATCGGTGCGATGCGTCCGGGTTTTCTTGCCTCTATCGGCACGATCCATGCGGCGCGCTGGATCGTGCTGCCGGGAACGCGGCAACTGGTGTTCTGCAGCAACTACGACGGAAGCTGGGAAAGCTACCTAGAAGACTTCATCACCAAGGCCGCCAAGGGCACGACCGGGATGTGGAGCAATACCGAAGGCGCTCCGGCGGCGCGGATGCTGTTCTGGCAAGGAGCCGAGGATGGCGACCGGATGAAGCGCTATGCCCGCCGGTCGATGCAGCCGACGCCCTTCTGGTTTTCGTCCCATCCCGATCTTTCCTGCACGGCGATGCGCAAACACGCGCTGATCGCCAGCGGACTGGTCTGGCGCGAACGGGTGGAGCAGTGCCCCAGCGCCGCCGAGGCCTGGCTGGACCTGTTCGGAACGGTGCCGCGCCCCGATTACGGCCTGCAATACGAGGAAATCCAGACGCTGATGTTCGGCGGGTTGCGCCGCCATCCGCACAGCAAGGTCATTGCCCTGAACTTCGGCACGTCGGGCGCGCAGGACGCCGCGTCAGCCGGTGAACGCGCCCGGCGCTGGCTGGCAGGACTGATCCGCGAGGACATGATCGGCTTTGGCGACAGACCGGCCGAGGATCTGGTCTGCAACATCGCCTTTTCGGCGGCAGGGCTGCGCCTTCTGGGGCTGGAACGGGAACTGGCGCTGGAGGGAGAGGGGACCGCACAGGGGTTTGCCCCCGCCTTTGCGCTTGGCATGGCGCATCCCAGCCGCCAGCGCGCGCTGGGCGATCCCGCAAGCCTCGACTGGAATGACGATCAAACCCACGCCGTGCTGCTGCTCTACGCCCGCGACGAAGCAACCGCAGCGCGCTTTGCGCAGATCGTGGCAAGGGCCGAGGCTGAAGACCTGAAGGTCGTCACCAGCATTGCCACCGGGATCACGATGTTCGACCTCGATGCCTTCCGCAAGGCATGGGATGCCAGCGACGAGGAACTGTCCGCCCCCGGCGAAGCGCACGCCTTCGTTCATGCCAGGCCGGATACGACCGATGCCTTTGCGACCGAACCCTTCGGCTTTGTCGATGGCGTGTCGCAACCCCTGGTGCGCGGGTTTCCGGGCGGGCATGGCGGCCCCGATCCGGTGCATGGCGTGGAGCCGGGCGAGTTCATCCTCGGCTATGCCGACAACCGCGGCTATTTTCCGCCATCACCGCTGATCGAGCGCGCAATGCCGGGGCACGAATGCCTGCCCGCGCCGCCCGACAGCCAGCCCGGACCGCTTCCCGATTTTGGCCGGACGCGCATCCGCCCGCGCGACTTCGGCCGCAACGGCAGCTATCTGGTGATCCGCCAGCTTGAACAGGACGTCGAGGGCTTCCGCGCCCAGCTTGACCGCATGGCCGAGGAAGTCTGCCGCCAGCGCGATGTCAGCAATCCGCACCACGCAAACCTGCACCGCACGCGCGAATGGATCGCGGCCAAGCTGCTGGGCCGCTGGCGCGATGGATCGGCGCTGGTCGATCACCCGTTCAGCCCGGCCTTCCGCAGCGGCGCGGATGCTGCACGGCGCAACGGCTTTCTGTTCCGCGAGACCGACCCGCAAGGGCTGCGCTGCCCCTTCGGATCGCACATCCGCCGCAGCCTGCCGCGCGACAGCCTTGGCCAGACCGACCCGGACGAGCTTTCGGTCATCAACCGCCACCGCCTGCTGCGGCGCGGACGCCCCTATCTGGCCAAAGATGGCAAAACGGCGCAGGGCACGCTGTTCATGTGCTTCAACGCCGATCTTGAGCGCCAGTTCGAGTTCGTCCAGCAGACCTGGCTTGCCTCACCGGTGTTCCACGGGCTTGAGGCCGAGCCTGATCCCTTTGCCCTGCACCACGGCGGACACGAAGCGCAGCAGAGATTCACCATCCACGGCCGCAATGCGCCGCTCACCCTGTGCCCGGTGCAGCGCTACGTGACCTTGCGCGGCGGAGGCTACTATTTCCTGCCCGGCCGGCAGGCGCTCGGCTTTCTGGCGGGAAGCGCGCTCTAGACCTTCATCAATGCCTTGGTGCAGCAGGCGGTCAGCGCGGCCAGCGTATCCTCTGGCGGAATGCCAGTGCCCAGCGCGGCGATCTCGGCAATGGTGCGCTGTCCGTCGGCTGCCCTGAGGAGCGCGCGAAGTTCTGCCTGTTCGATCTTCAGGACACCGTGATCGAGCGTGCAGAGCATCGCCTCGCCCAGTTCGAGCATCCCGCGCACCAGCGGGCTGCATTGCGGCCGCTCAGCAGGGCTGGGCGGAAAGGGTGCAGGCGCGGTGAAAAGGCTGACATACCATTCGATATAAAGTTGCAGCAGCACCCGCAAATGCTCTGGATCGGTGCTGATACTGGCAACCGGCACCCGCTGGGGATAGACCGCCGCCGCCCTCTCGATCGCATCTGCCAGCGCCTCATCCTTGATGACCATGCTGTCGGCGCCATGCACGAACGAGCCATCCTCCTGCCGTGCCATCCGGGTTGACATCCACAGGTTGGCGATGCGGGTGGCATCGATCGTCCGGTCGATCATGCGGCCGTGCTGCCGCTTCACGAAAAGGCTCTGCCGGAAGTAGCGCAGCGAGGCATAGTCATCGCGAGACGCGGCAAGAAGAACGGCCGCTTCCGGATCATCGGGCACAGACGCGCCATCGGGCAGGAACCCGTCAAGCTGGCGGTTGCGACCGGCATCAGTCAGGAACGCAAGGCCGCAGGCATGACCGGCGGCAGCAACATCAAGCAGCCGCTGCGGATGGAAGCAGGGGCCAAGCTCGTCATGAAACAGCACCGCATCGGGGCGTTGCAGCATGTTCTCGGCCTGCTGGCGAAGCGCGGTGGCAAGTGGCTCGTCGCCATCCTGCGGGCGGGCATAGCTTTCGAGAAAATCGCGCACGGCGGCAATGCGTTCTTCCGGGTCGTCGATCTCGCCGATGGCATCGAGCAGCATTTCGCGCATGATCTGGCGCACATGGCCGCCGGGCATGGCGTTGTAGCTGATGAAGGCCACGCCCCGGTCGGACAGGACATGCGCGGCCAGCCTCATCGTGGCCTCGCGCACGTGCGGCGGCACCCAGGCATAGACGCCGTGCGCAATCACATAGTCGAACGAGCCTGCCGGGTAGCGGTGATGCGCCTCGCAGATGTCTTCAACCGCCAGCGTGACGTTGCCAAGCCCAGCCGCCTCGGCAATCTCTTGTCCGCGTGCAATGGCATTGGTGGAAAGATCGAAGCCATGGGCATCACAACCCGGCCACATGGCCGCCATCGACATGAGATTGACGCAGGTGCCCCCGCCGATCTCAAGAATGCGCGCCTCGCAAGGCGGCACCGGATCAAGCCCGGCCAGCCGCGCGAGCACGGCCAGCCGTTCAGGGTGCGTCTGCGCAAAAACCGTGGTGGGATAGGCAACGCGATCGTAGGGAGTGGGGTTCGCGAGGGTCGTCAAGTGCAGTGTCCTTGCTCAATCACGCACGTAGGTGAACGTCTGGCAGCGATGGAGATCGAAATCGGCATCCGGCCCCGGCCCGGTCGCAACATCGTGAACCGAAATGCGCAGAACTTTCGGTTCGGCGAGGATAAAGGAAACCGCTCGCACTGGCACCGCACCGCACAGGCCATCCTTCCCCCAGACCGGCTTTGCCCCATCGGCCGGATCGACACGGGCGAGCAGCGGCGATGCCGGCACGATCCGAAGGCCGAGGCCCTTGGCGAAATCGAGGCGATCAGGCTTCACGGCAAGCGCACCCAGAACCTTGAAGGCTTGCGTATCATAAGGCTGCCACTGGCCCAGAAGCGCGGGATCGATGGCGGGCGGAGCCGGGTTCGTCGCGGTCGTGGGGGAATGGCTTTCGGTTGATGCGGGGGAGTGATCAGCAGGCTGTTTTCCAGTGTTGCAGGCGGAAAGGATCAGCGCCGCCAGCATCGCTGTTGCGAGCAGTCTCACCTGTGCTCCCTGCCCTTCGCCTTCATGAGGGGTCTGCCGGGCTGGTTGCGCGCCTCGCTTTCGGCAATCCGCGCGGCGGACAGAAACAGATCCTTCACGTCCTTGTTGCGTTCGGGCGACAGATCCGGGCGATTTGATTCCAGCGCGGCTGTCTTCCAGTCAGGCCCCTTGGGGTTGTTTACCGCACGGGTGAACTTGGGGAACTTCTTGGTGATCCCGCCACCGCCAAGATTGTAAACCATGTCCATCATGGCCACCTGCGCATCTTCCGGGAAGGTATCGAAACCGGGATAGGCAATGCGCAGTTCGGCAATGAAGCCGTCAAGCTTGAGCAGGCGCAGCCGGTCGGCCTCAGATTCCATGATGAACAGCTTGGCATCCTTGCGATAGGATTGCGCGCTGTAGTTGCGGTCCGTTCCGGCCGGGCTGATCTTGCGCAGCCGCTCCCATTCCGCGCGCTTTTCCTCAGGCTTTGCCGGCTGCTTGTTCGGATGGCGCAAATCAATGGCCGTGGCAGACGCAGCATCGGGAAGCATGGTACCATAGCCGATGGTGACGCGGCTCTTGGAATCGAGATACATGAAGTTCACCAGACCTTCGCCCTTGGCGAGGAGCGCTATGGCGCGGGCCTTGGCGTTGGCGATGGACATGGCCGGATCAGGCGGTTCTTTCCCGCCGCTGCATCTCGGTCAGCAGGCGGTCCATTTCGATGCCGATCTTCAGGAAGGTCTGCTCGGCATTGGCAATCTTGGTTTCCATCTGGCGCATCAACTGGCGCATCTCGTTCGATCCGTCGCGGACTGTGCTGGCGGTCTGGAACAAGGCTACGCTGTCCTCGGCAAAACCGACGAGCATGTTCACGCCGGGAACATAGCTGGTCAGTCCTTTCGATTTCAGCGCTTCGACCGTGGCCTTCTTGATGACGGAGAGCGACGTCTTGATCGCCCCGGATTCAAGGCGCGTCCCGCTCTTGCCAAGCTGTGCGTAGAGCTCCTTGACCGCGGCCTGATAGGCGCTCGTGGCGGCCTTGGCTTGGAAAGCATTGATCATGAGGTTGAGCGGCAGCATGGCGGCATTCGCAAATACGGCGATGTTGCCCCAGAATCGTGCCTGCTGCATGTCTGTTTCCAGTGCCTTGCGCGCTTCGCGCATTGCCGCCACACCTGCGCTTGCCGCCATCTGTTTCTGCGCCAGCCGCTGGAACGTGGCAGACAGGTTCTGCGGCTGCTGAGGCGGCAATGGCGGTGCCGTCTTGGCTTGCACCATCTCGAACAGGCTGGCCATTTCCTCGCCGCTCAAGGTTATGAATGCAGGTGGCGAACGCCCCGGAAGTTCAAGCCTCGCCCTTGGCGGGTTCATCGACACATCGACCACCTTCATGGCCGTGCCTGCCATGATGCCACCGCCAATGGCGGGATTGGTGGCGGCATATTTCCAGTTCTGCGCTCTCGCAGGGGTAAGCATGAAGCGGGTTGTGACCATCGCACCGGGCTTCAGAAGGTTCATCTGCATTCGCATGTCAATCTCCCGGACGATGCACGCACGTGCATGGCCTTTACCCGAACCGATACCCGAACCCGTCCCCATCAACGGTGACATCGATCACCTTGATCTCGTCGCCGTTCCTCTGCCGGTTGAGGAGCTCGATCGAAAGATCGGGCAGCATGGTGTTGGTCAGGATCGCATCGATCAGGCGGCCACCACTGGCCACTTCGTTGCAGCGCGAGACAATGAGGTCGACCACGTCCTGCCCATAGCTGAAGGCGATGCCGTGGCTGTCGGCGATGCGCTTGACGATGCGATCAAGCTGGATGCGGACGATCCCTTGCAGCATCGTGGGGCTGAGCGGATAGTAGGGCAGGACGATCAGGCGGCCCAGCAGCGCAGGCGGGAAGACCTTGAGCAGTTCGGGACGCAGCGCGGTTGCCAGTGCCTCGGCATCGGGCTTCATCTCCTCATCCTCGCTCATCGTGGTGATGAGGTCTGTGCCGACATTGCTGGTCAGCAGGATCAGTGTGTTCTTGAAGTCGATGTAGCGGCCTTCGGCATCGTTCATGAAGCCCTTGTCGAAGACCTGGAAGAACATCTCGTGGACATCGGGGTGGGCCTTTTCCACTTCGTCGAGCAGCACCACCGAATAAGGGCGCCTGCGCACCGCTTCGGTGAGAACACCGCCCTGCCCGTAACCGACGTAGCCTGCCGGCGCGCCTTTCAGCGTCGAGACGGTATGGGCCTCCTGAAACTCGCTCATGTTGATGACGATGAGGCTGTCATCGCCGGAAAACAGCAGTTCGGACAGGACCATGGCCGTTTCGGTCTTGCCGACGCCCGATGGGCCGCACAGCATGAACACGCCCACCGGCTTGTTCGGATTGTCGAGCTTGGCGCGGCTGGTCTGGATGCGCTTGGCGATGGAATCCATTGCATGGTCCTGCCCGATCACCCGCTTTTTCAGCTGATCGGCAATGGTCAGCACGCTTTCAATCTCGTTCTTGACCATGCGGCCCATCGGGATACCCGTCCAGTCGCCCACAACGGCAGCGATTGCATCCTGATCGACCACCCCGAACACCATCGGCTCGTCGCCATGCGCCTCGGCCATGGCGGCAAGGGCAGTCTTGAGTGCCTCTTTAAGGGATTCCTCACCCTCGACTGGCCCTTCGCCTGCGGCCTTGCGCGCTTCGGTGAGCGCATCGCGCGCAACCACCACGTCGGCAAGCGCCTGCTTCTCGCGTTCCCACTTGGCATTCACCTCGTCGAGCGCCGTTCTGGCCTCGGCGATGGCCTCGTCCAGCCTGGGCAGGCGTTCCCCGCTGGTATATTGCCCGCCTGCCTCGCGCAGCGCGATCTCGCGCTCCACTTCGAGCAGCTCC
The DNA here is from genome assembly GCF_003171715.1 of Novosphingobium meiothermophilum. Taxonomy (GTDB): domain Bacteria; phylum Pseudomonadota; class Alphaproteobacteria; order Sphingomonadales; family Sphingomonadaceae; genus Novosphingobium; species Novosphingobium meiothermophilum. Next base: position 470,279 of record NZ_QGHL01000004.1, read on the forward strand.
AGCCGCCGCTTGCGGTCCTCGACCTGCGCCGGAGTTGCATGCTGCGACACAGCCACGCGCGCGCAGGCGGTATCGAGCAGGCTGACCGCCTTGTCCGGCAACTGCCGCGCCGGGACATAACGCTGCGAAAGCTTGACCGCCGCCTCGACCGCTTCGTCGAGCACGACGACATTATGGTGCTTTTCCATCATCGGCGCGACCGAGCGGATCATGGCCACCGCCTTGTCGGTTTCCGGTTCGGCCACGTCCACCGTCTGGAAGCGGCGAGTGAGAGCCGGGTCTTTCTCGAAATACTGGCGGTATTCGGCATAGGTGGTGGCCGCAATCGTGCGCAGGTTGCCGCGGGCCAATGCAGGCTTGAGCAGATTTGCGGCATCGCCCGTGCCCGCCTGCCCGCCCGCACCGATAAGGGTGTGCGCCTCGTCGATGAAAAGGATGATCGGGGTGGGGCTGGCCTCAACCTCGTCGATCACCTGGCGCAGGCGCTTCTCGAACTCGCCCTTCATGCTGGCCCCAGCCTGCATAAGGCCGATATCGAGGCTACGCAGGGTGACACCCTGAAGCGCTGGCGGCACATCACCATCGACGATGCGCTTGGCAAAGCCTTCGACCACGGCGGTCTTGCCTACGCCCGCTTCGCCGACAAGGATCGGATTGTTCTGGCGGCGACGCAGCAGGATATCGACGCACTGACGAATCTCGCTGTCGCGCCCCACGATACGGTCGATCTTGCCATCACGCGCGGCTTGCGTGAGATCGACCGAGAACTTGGCCAGCGCCTCGCCATCGCCAACCGGACCGGAACCAGCCTCGCCGCCTGCCCCGCCACCGGCCAGATCGGCACCCTGCGTCGTTTCATGGCTTGGGGCGCAAACCGCCTCGAACTCGCTTGCCAGACGCTCTACCTGAACCTTCCGGAACTCTGCGCTGATCGAAAACAGGGCGTTGCGTAGCGTTGCGGTCTTGAGCATCCCGTAAAGCAGATGCCCCGTGCGCACCCGTCCCGCCCCGAACTGGAGCGAGGCATAGAGCCAGCCCTTCTCGATCGCTTCCTCGATCTGGGGCGAGAAATCGGAAATCGAGGTTGCCCCGCGCGGCAGGGCATCGAGCGCGGCCACGACCTGCCGGGCAAGGCTTTCGTCATCAAGACCAAAGGCGCTGCGGATCGCGGCGATATCGTTCTGGGGGTCCTGCAAAAGGACGTGGATCCAGTGGACCAGCTCGACATAGGGGTTGCCGCGCATCTTGCAGAAACCGGTGGCTGTTTCGATCCCCTTGAGCGCGGTCTGGTTGAGGCGCCCGAACAGGGCGCTGCGGCTGATCTCGGTCATCCTGCCGGTTTCCTTCTTCTGAGACTGGTCTTGCGTAAATGGGCATCGGCCCTGATCGGCCCGGTAACGGCGGCCTGATCGGCTGCTTGCGCGCCGGTGGCAGAACCGGGCCTGCGGCGGCGCCGGGCAATGGCGGCCAGCGCGGAACCTCTTGGCTTGATCCAGCCCGACCAGCCCAGCCGGGTCTTGCCATCCAGCCGCGCCGGAGGTGCATGTTCGTCGGCCAGTTCGACGCACAGATCCCACTCAAGATGCGTCGGCTTGAAAGCCTCGATTGCCTCGGCAGCGACGGCAAATCGCGTCCCGCCGGGCATGAGCGAGAGATAATCCGCGTGGCTGTTGGCCCGCACGATGACGCGGAACGCATCCGACGCACTGTAGATGCGGCTTCCCAGCACGGCATCCTGCCCCAGCGTGGCATAGCTGCGACCGAGCCGGGTGCAATCCTCACGCTCCATTTCCCGCCAGCGCGGCATGAACTCCACCACTGTGGCGGGCTGGCGCAGGAGGTGCCCCAGCGCATCCTCGATCACCACCGCGCTGCGCGGCCCGGCAAAGACCGAAGCGTAGTGCAGCCGTGCGCGCGCATGGAAGCTGCTGTCCTCGCGCGCGCCCTCGCTTGCGCCCGAAAGTGCGCCAAGCCATGCGGCAAAGCGATCATCGCCCGGCCGGTCAGCCTGTGCGGCAGGCTGCGATTCCGCCCAGGCACGATAGAAAAGTTGCAGCATCCGCCCGGAAATGGTGTTCAGCCAGTCCAGGAAAGGCTGCTTGGCCGCATAACGGCGTTCATAGACCGCAAACTCGGTGAGATGGATCGGCATCGGCCCCATCGGCCCCAGAAGGCCGAGCCACTCGCCATAAAGGCGTGGCCTGCCGTGATGGAACTCGATCCGGGAAAGTGTCTGAGCGGCAAAACCGAGCGAAGGCTCCTGCGCCAAATCGACAATGGAATGCGCAGGTTGCCGTGCTTCACCAATGCGCGGCTTTGCCGCTGCCGCAGCCTCCGCCCGGCGCAGCACGGCAAACAGCCCGCTGCGCTTCAGATCGACCGCAAGGGCCGACCAGTCGATCAGATCGTGTGCTTGCGTCCGATCCGGGGCGGCCATGACATTATCGTTCCTTCGCCCGGCGTGCGGACGATCGTTTCTGTGAAGCTGTTGACGGACGTGAACTCTGCCAGAAACCGCTCGACCACGGCAGAAAACAGGAACAGGCGCGCGTTGTCGAACGACGCATCATCAAGCGTGAGCGTAACGCGGCTGCCGCGCGCAACGGCCATGGCCCCGCGCCCCGGCACGCGCCGCACCACCGGGCGCGAACTGACCGAAATGATTCCGTCGATCTGCCGCCGCAGCGCGGCATTGTCGCGCGGTCCGTAAAGCGCAAGGTGATCGCGCAGCATGGCCGGATCGTTCCCGTCTTCGGGAACGAGCGAGGCGTAGTTGGGGGTAAGATGCGCGATGATCCGCCAGGCGGCATCATCAAGCCCCAGTGGCGGGCGCGGTTTGCTAGGACTGCGCAGCACGCTGACCGCGCGGACCGGACCGCCGGGTGGAATGAAATGTTCGGTTCCCCGGAATGCCAGCTTCGCAGCCAGTTCGCGATTGGTGACAAGCGCACGAACCGCCAGCTCCTTGATGTCGGCGATGCGTTCGGGATTGCCCGCAGCGGTCAGGGATATCCAGGTTTCGGTGCCAGTATAGTCGTCGCGGCGAAGGCGGCGTTGCTCGCGCGTGGACAGACGGCGCAGCTTGAGCCGGGGCACAAAGAAGAGCGCATCGCGCCAGTCATAAAGCAGGGCGCCCAGCGCATAGAGCGGTGCGACCGGCCGCGGATCGGTTGCCTCGCGCATGTGCGCGGAAACATCGAGAATGCGCCAGACCTCGAAATCGACAGGCCGGGTGCGATCCGGCATCAGCAGGAACTCATGCTCGGCCTGATCGACCTGAACCCGGCCAAGCTGCTTCTCGAAGAGATTGATCGCAGGCGTTGCAAAAAGCCGGAAATTGGCCGGCGAAACCGCTCCGGCCAAGGCAGGTGCATTGCGACTGAACAGGAGCACGACATCGACCGCGCCGCCCGCTGCATTGGCAAAGGCCCGGTCCAGCCCCCGCAGCACGGCAAACAGAAAGCGCTCCGGACAGGCGAAATATTCCGTCAGCAGGCGATAGCCGCGAAAGGAGCGTTCCTCCGGCGGCAGCAAAGCCTCGTCTTGGTCAAAACCGGCCTGGACCGGCACGGACAATTGCACCGGAACCGCCGATGCCGATGATGCCGGCTTGGCGAGCACCGCCACCGTCTCGCCGATGATCTGGCGATAAAGCTCGCCGGGAATGGTTTCTGAACCATCAAGGTAAAGCGGCAGATCGGCAATGGCGAGGTTTTCGAGCGGGATCGCGCCAACCCCCTCGAAGCGCAGGCGCAGTCCCGCTTCGGCGCGTGCTCCGGCACTTGCGGCAAAACTGGCGACCGCCGTGCGCGAGCCCAGATACTCGGCCTCGACGATGCGCAACGGGTAGAGCCGGACCGCGTGACCCGTGCGGAAAGTGACTGGGCTGGCTCCGGGCTCATCACTTGTCGCCACAAGTTCGGTCTGGCGCGGCACTTCATAGCCCTCGGCCAGAAGCGGATCACCTTCCTTCGGCTCGAAACCCGCGATGCAGATGGAGGGAACGGGCGCAAGATAGTGCGGCTGAACGGCGGAAAGCAGATGCTGGGTAAACTCAGGATACTGATCCGACAGCTTGAGCTGGACCCTTGCCGAAAGGTAGGCCACCCCTTCAAGCAGCCGCTCAACGTAAGGATCCGGATCGTTAGGGGTTTTCAGTCCCAGCCGCGCGGCGACAGTCTCGTGCTCCTCCCCGAACTCGCGCGCAGATTCGCGCAGATAGGTCAGCTCCTCGTTGTAGAAGCGCAGGAGACGCGGGTCCATTTCCCTACTCCCGCACGGTCACAGCCGAGGAATCGGCCTCGACATCGGTGCGCAACTTGATCGGCACGGCCCGCACCGCCGAACGCACGTCCGCCTCGATCACGAAAGTCAGCGCGTTTTCGCGCTCGACCTTTCCGGACAGTTCGACGTGAAGCGTTGCCGGATCGATTCGGGGTTCGAATGCACGCACGGCATCGCGAATCTCGCGCGCACGGCGCAGGACCGCACGGCTGCTCAGCGACTTGCCCGCCAGATCGGCAACGCCATAGTTGAGAACGCTGGTCCGCACCTGCGGATAGGCTTCAAGATCGACGCTTGCCTCAAGATTGGTGGTGTTGAGCAGCCAGCCAAGTTCGCGGCGCACGGTGGCGCGCAAGGCGGTTTCGTTGAAGCGCTCAAGCGCCGGAACGGAGAGGAATCGCAGGGCTTCGCGGCGCTCTTCGGCCTGCTCCAGTTCCTCGCCGCGCATCCCGCCGATTTCGTTGCCAGCCACCAGCTTGTCGAAAAGCGTGGGATTGAGAACCGGCTGGGCAGGATTGCGCGCCATCAATCGAAGGTGAGCTTGCGCAATTCGAGAAGGCCCGCGTCTTCTCCGCCAGACAGGGTCCACAACCGCTGGCCAAGTCCGGACTGCATGGCCACGCCGTCATGCTCGGCATCGACCCAGTCGGTTTCGCGGCCCAGCCGCAAGGCGGGTGATTGCGCCGCTTCGGTGCCCGGATAGCGCGCGGGAAGAAATGCCGCGATCGATTGGCCCGATTTCAGCGCAAGCTGCACGGGATACCAGACAGTATCGCGAAGATCCTCAGGCCCATCGGACGTGATCGAGACCACCGCATCGAAGGGGATGAGGCCATAGCGGCCCGCAACAATCGCTTCGAACGTGGGGCCGAACCGCGTGTCAGCATCGGCGATCCAGTCGAAGCGGCGCCCGTCGAGGACCCCCGGCGTGTCCGGGGCCTCGGCGAATGCCTCCTCGCGCACGGCTTCGGCTTCGGCATGGCGGCCTCTCGACTGGAGCGTAAGCGCGCGGGCCACGCCTTCCACCCAGCCGCCCATGCCCACCAGCACCGGCATATCGGCTTTTCCGGCGAACACATCGGCGCGCGCGCACTCGGCATCGATGGCCTGATTGTAGGTCACGGCCAGCATCTGCGCGTTCCCGGCTACCTGAACGAGCGCCTGCAACTGCTTGCGGGCCTTGTCCCATTCGCCAGTCACGCACAGCAGCTGGAACAGGAACATGCGGGCCTTGTCGTCGCCCGGACGCGCCCGAACGACCTCGACGAGAGCGCTGCGCGCCCCGTCCAGATCGCCCTCGCGCAGCAAGGTGTCCGGATCTGCCATATCGACCACCCCCAGTCCCGACATTCCGCACCCGGCCCGAAAGCCGGGCGCACACGATCAAAGCGACTTGTTGGCCTTGAGATCCCAGCCAAACTTGGCAACGCCGCCAAGGCCGCCCTTGTCGGTCTGCTCCTTGTAGTCGAACTTGATCTCGCCGAAGTTCAGCGAGACCGATTCCATCGGGTTGCTGCCATCGGTGCCGGTGTTGGCAATGCTCGACACCAGAATGTTCTTGAGCGAGATCTTGTAGTATTCTTCCTGCTTGCCGCCCGCCTTGCGAACGGTGAGCACGCCCTCGGCGATGTGATCGCCCTTGGCGCAAGCCTGCATCAGCGCCGGTGTGGAAAGATCACAACGCTTCTGGATGGTCAGGTCGTTGAACGAAACCTTGCCCGAACCACCGCCGCCACCGGTCGCCCAGTCACCGCCGTTGGAAAGACCCCACGAGAAGTTCTCGATGTCGATCTCGCCCTTGTGCTTTTCGTCCTTCGACTCGCCCTTGATATTCGTCAGCTTCAGAAAGATGTCAGTTGCCACGATCCGTCTCCTATAACTCGATCAACAGGTTGCGAACCCGAACGACGTTCAGCCTCAAAAGACTGGTTGGCACTCAAAAATCGGCGGCCGTCACCCGAAGGGTCTGGCCATTGTCAGGTTGGTCCTCGCCAGGTCTGCCTTGTTCGTGGCCTTCCTGCAGGCCAGCTCCGATGCTCGTGTCGTCATGACACAGATACACCCGGAGCCGACCGGATCATGTGACATTATGCACTAACCGCCAGAATTGGGCAGCTTGGAGACCATGCTCAGCGAAACATCCATGCCTTCAAGCTGATAATGCGGAATGAACAGGAACTTGCCCTTGAAGTAACCGGGATTGGCTTCATCAGGAACAACTTCGATCCGGGCATCCTTGAGCGGCAGGCGCGCCTTGGTTTCTTCGGTCGAACTTTCAGGCTGGCCATCGATGTAATTGGAAATCCAGCTCTGGAGATCCTGCTCGATCTGGCGTTCGGTGCGGGTGCCGCCAATCCAGTCGCGGACCATGCACTTGAGATAGTGCGCGAACCGGCAGCTTGAGAAGATGTAGGGCAGACGCGCCGAAAGGTTGGCCGAAGCCGTGGCGGCAGGATCATCATAGACGGCCGGGTTGTTCACCGTCTGCGCCCCGATGAAGGTTGCCTGATCGGTGCCCTTGCGGTGTATCATCGCCATAAGGCCTGCCTTGGACAGCTCGGCCTCGCGGCGGTCCGAGATGGCAATCTCGGTGGGGCACTTCATGTCGACCCCGCCATCGTCCGTGGGGAACATGGCAAGTGGCAGCCCTTCCACCGTGCCACCACTCTCGACCCCGCGGATACGGCTGCACCAGCCCCAGGTGCTGAATGCCTCGGTAATGCGCGTGCCCATGGCGTATGCGGCATTGATCCACAGATGCTTCTCGTGATCGCCGCCAGTGTCCTCCTCGAAGGCAAACTCCTCGACCGGTTCTGACTTCGCACCGTAAATTGCACGGCCCAGAAAGCGCGGCATGGCGAGCGCCAGATAGCGGCTGTCGGGGCTGTCGCGGAAGGAACGCCACGCGGCATAGTCCGTCGCATCGAACAGCTTGGCAAGATCGCGCGGGTTGGAAAGTTCGGTCCAGCTCTGCATGCCCATGAGGCCGGGCGCCGCCCCGGCAATGAACGGGGCGTGAGCCGCCGCACCGATCTTTGCCAGCCCCTTCATCACCTCCAGATCGGGCGCGGAATGATCGAATGCATAATCGCACACGAAGGCGCCGTAGGGCTGCCCGCCAAGCTGGCCGAACTCGGCTTCGTAAACCTTCTTGAACAGCGGGCTCTGATCCCATGCCGCATCGCGATACTGCCGGAACATCTTGCGGCATTCGTCCTTGCCGACATTCAGCACGCGGATCTTCAGATCTTTGCCGGTCGACGTGTTCATCACCAGATAGTTCAGCCCGCGCCAAGCGCTTTCGAGGCTCTGGAAATCGGGGTGATGGATAATCTCGTTGACCTGTTCGGTCAGCTTGCGGTCGAGTGCTGCGCGCAGCGCATCCATGGTGCTGAACACGTCATCGCCAATGACCGATACATCAGCCAGCGCCTGCTGTGCGAGTGTCGAAACCGCCTGCTCGATGCGGTTGGCGCGTGCATCGTCGCTCGGCTTGAACTCCTTGCGCAGCAGTGCAGCAAAATCATCGGGAGCGAACTCCGTTTGGGTTGCCGCACTTGCGCCCTGAACCTGTTCCGTTGCCATTTCACGCCATCCTGTCTGCCTGCCACGACCGCCCGCCGTGGTGGTGATTTCCCTCAATCGGCTTCCGCCTGCACACGGCCCGCGATCAACCCTCGCCTTCGCCCGACGCTCCGCCCTGTGGCCCCTTGCCAGCGGCAGACATGGCTTTCATCAGCGCGGGATCCTTGAGCAGCTGGTCAAGCAGGTCCTGCGCGCCGTCCTTGCCATCCATGTAGAGCATGAGATCATTGAGCTGCTCGCGCGCCTCCAGAAGCTGCGCAAGCGCCGGGACCGCCTTGGCGATCGCGCCGGGCGAGAAATCTTCCATCGACTTGAACGTGAGGTCGACCGAGATCTTGCCTTCGCCGGTCAGCGTGTTGTCGACATTGAAGGCGGCGCGCGGCGCGATCGCCGCCATGCGCTGCTCGAAGTTGTCCATGTCGAACTCGAGAAAGTCACGCTCGTTCAGCGCCTTCTTCTCGACAAGGCTCTTGCCCGAAAGGTCGGACATGACGCCCATTACGAAAGGCAGTTCGACCTTCTGCTTCGAGCCGTAAGTCTCGACTTCATATTCGATATGGACCCGTGGCGCCCTGTTTTCCTTGATGAACCGCTGACCACTCTTCGCCATACTCGCCTCCTTTGCCGGACCCGCCGACACCCCGCAGCCATCCGCTCCGGGAACCCACTCATTCCATGTCCTGCACTTCCCCCCAAGGTTCGGTGCGGAAAATCACAATCCGGCATCTTCGGCGCATCGCCCGCTTGATGCCATCAGGGACATCTCAAATCTCTACCACTCCGACGACGAGTCAGCCGGTTCATCCCAACCACCCGATGCGGCAGCGGCACCATCACCCTGCCCTGCCTCCCGGCTGAAACGCAGCACCCGCGTTGCCTCATCCATGCCGCCCGGCGCGATATCTTCGAGCACGCTCAGGAAATCGAGGTTCGTCCAGGCCCGCGCGCGCTTGAGCAGCAAGGGCACCGGGCTGCCCGGCTCTGCCGTCTCGTAATAGAGGCAGATCGCATCAAGCGCCCGCACCACATCATCGCGGCTGCGGACCGCGCCGCTGAATACGGCACCCGCCGGAGCGGCTGAAACGACTGCCCCCGCCGCTGTTGCCGACATGCTCGCAACCGCTTCTTCCGAAGTCGGCGCGGCAACGTCGGAAGGCTCTGCCGCTTGTCCCGGCAGGACTGTGGCCAGCGCCTTGCGAAAACGCTCAAGCTTATCGTGGGTCGGCTTGAAATTGGTTGCCGTGTCACCTTCGGCGTTGCTGGTCAGCACGCCATCGATCCGCTTGAAGGCAGTGCAAAGTGCGGCAAACCGCTCGACCAGCGCCTCCACCTGCGCCGCATCGGTTGCATCGAGCGTGGCGCGAAACGGGCCAAAACCCTCGGCACTGCTGCCCTGCTCGGCGAAACGCTCGATATCATCGCAGGAAAAACGGCCGAAGCGCGGATGCTCCAGCAGCGGCACACGGCCCAGTGGCCCCAGAAAATCGACGATCCGGGTCAGCGATTCGCACGGAGACTTGCGGCCGATGAAGCCGTATTCGTCGAGTTGTGGATGAAGATCCGCCCAGCGTTCTTCCAGCAGGGCGGCAAGCCATTGCGCTGCTTCGACAACAAGATCAAACCGACGGGCGAAAACGGCCGCGCGGATAAGATAGACCGGCAGCCAGATGTCGCGGGTCTGCTCTGCCTGAACGAGGATCTGGTCGATGACCTTGCGCCAGTCGACATCGGATTCGCCCCCTTCATCGCTGACGGGACGCTCGAACGCGCCTTCTATCTCAATGCGCGCGTCATCATAGGAAAGATCGGGTCCGGAGGGCGCCTCATCGGAAAGGGGAGCAACCAGTGCCGCAATATCAAGCGCCATTCGCTGCGTCCCCCTTCACCCCCCTTTGCTTCCGGCTCAGTCGACCTTCACGATCTCGACACGGCGGTTGGCCGCCGCACGTGCGCTCAGGCCTGGGACAGGCTTGTCGAAACCGTAGCCTTCCGGCTGGAGACGCGAACGCTCAACGCCGTTCTCGACCAGAAAGCTGGTCAGCGCTTCGGCGCGGCGGCGCGAGAGCTCAAGGTTGTATTCACGCCCGCCAACCGAGTCGGTATGGCCCGCCACGATGAACCGCTTGCCCGCCGCTGCTGGCGACTTCAGCGCATCGACGAGCGCCTGTGCCTGTGCCCGGCTGCCTGCAAGGATCTCTGCCGAACCCGAAGCAAAGTTGATCGACAGGGTGGATCGCCCAGGTGCGGCGCGCGTGACGGCAGGCGCGGCAACATACGTGCGCTGCCCCGATGCCACGGGAGCAGGCGCGCGCGGCGCGGCATAGCCCGGAGCAGGCGGAAGCACCTTGCGCGCCGGAGCGCCGGGAAGGTCCACTCGCAGGCCGCGGCTTTCCTTGCGGTCTTCGGTTGCAAGTTCCTGATTGAAGGCGTCGCAGTCGCCGGTCAGTTCGCAGGTAATCTGGTTGCTGGACTTGGTCGCGACAGGACCGGCCTGTGCCGAAGCGATGGTCGGGAGCGTGATGAGAACGCCCGAAGCGATGATCTTGAACACCATAGCGCACCTCAATGACGGGCTTACCCCGATAATGAACGGGGAGCCGTTGTCTGTCCCGGCACATCCGGGCCTGAATACGCGACGCCTTTGGTTAAATCTTTCCAACACATCTACAGGTCATCAACCAGCGTCGCAAACGATTCCTGCACCGCAAACCCGCATTTCCCGAAGAACCGGCAAATCGGTGCCACTACGAGACAATCGGTCTGCCAAGTCCGAACTTTCCGGCAATACTCCCCGGATAAGTTCACCCCTATTCAAGACTGCCGTCTCTTGCGGAATAGACGCTTCATAACAGCCGCGCCATCTGGTAGCGGTGACGACAATCACAGACGAGAAGCTGATAAACCAGCAAACCGGTCGCATCGCTGCGGCAGCAATGCCGTCACCTCTTTGGTAGGGGAACAGACTTGGCTGATGGTCCGATGCGACAGACCGCCCTTGCCTTGCGGCTTGGAAATGGTGCCGAACAACTCAGGCTGGTCCGGCTCGACGCCTTCGAGGGCCTGAGCCAGCACTTCGCCATCACACTTGAAGTGCTCTCGCTCGACGAACTTCAGCTTCTGCCCAATCTGGGCAAGCCTGCGGCAATCGAGAGCAGGCTGGATGGCCAGTTGCTGCGCCATTTTCACGGCATCGTGGTGGATGCCGAATACGTGGAGGAGATCGAGGGCGCAGGATTTGTCTATCGCCTGATGCTGGCACCCGCTGCGCAGCTGCACGATCAGGGCAGCAACTACCGGATATTCCAGAACAAGCCCGTCATAGAGATCATCAAGTCCGTGCTGGGTGGCTGTTCCATTGCCTTCGAGGTCAAGGCTTCGGGCGGGACGCGTCAGCTGGCCTATTGCGTGCAGTATGGCGAAAGCGATTTCGATTTCGTCTCGCGTCTCATGGAAGAAGAAGGGCTCTATTACTATTACCAGCACGGGCCATCGGCCCACACGATGGTGATCTGCGACAAGCCCGGCTGCCACGTAACGATGCCGGCAGGGCCGATGACCTACAATCCGGTTTCGGATTCCGCGGCTCTGGTGGATTCGACGAGCCGGGGCGGCTCTGCGGGGATCTTCATCCAGTCATGGCACGAACGTGCCTCGACCGGGGGCGAATCGCGCGTGACCATGCGCGACTACGACTTCAAGCAGCCAACGCGCCCGCGCCAGGCCGAAGCCACCGACAAGAGCGCGCATCCGCTCGATTCGATCGAAATCTACAACTGGCCGGGCCGCTACTATCAGGAACCCGCAGGACAGGCGCTCAGCACCGTGGTTCTGGAGAGCCGCCGCGCCCAGCGCCTGCGCTATGAAGGCACAAGCACCTATGCCGGGATCGAAACTGGCTATCACCTCCAGCTGAAGGGGCATCCGATCAGCCGCTTCAACCGCAAATACCTGATCGTGCGCTGCCGGACCGTGCTGGCCACCGAACAATACCGTTCGGGCGGCAGCGCCGGGCAGACCTTCGTCGAGTTCACCACGATCCCTCACGACGTGAACTACCGCGCCCCTATGGCAACACCCCGTCCTTCGGCGCGCGGCCCCGAAACGGCGGTCGTCACCGGACCGCCCGGCGAGGAAATCCACGTCGACGAGTTCGGGCGGATCAAGGTGCAGTTCCACTGGGATCGTCAGGGCAAGCTCGATGACAAGTCAAGCTGCTGGGTCCGCGTTTCCCAGACCGGCGGGCTTGGCAACATCATCATTCCGCGCATCGGGCATGAAGTTCTGGTCGATTTCATCAACGGCAACCCGGACCGGCCAATCGTGGTCGGCAGGGTTTTCAATGCCAGCCACATGCCCGTTTACAAGCTGCCTGACCACAAGACCAAGGCCCTGTGGCGGACCAAGACCTACAAGCGCACCAGCGGTCAGGCGCTGCCGGAAGCCGAGGAACTTGACACCAAGGCACCCGGCGCAAACGAACTGCGCTTCGAGGATGCCACCGGGAAGGAGGAAGTCTTCCTTCACGCCGAGCGGGACATGAACACACGGGTGCGGCACAACGAGACCCACAAGGTTGGCCGTGACGTGGAAATCAGTGTCGGCAAGAACCGCAAGGAGCGCGTCGGCAAGAACGAAGAGATCCTGATCGAGGGAAACCGCAAGGAGGAAGTCAAGGGCACCGAGACGATCACGGTCAACAAGGATCGCAAGGTTGCGATCAAGTCGAACGACACGCTCGACGTGACCAAGAAGATCAAGATTACCTCCGGTTCCTCAATCGAGATCACCGCCGCCACCAAGATCACCCTGAAATGCGGCGGCAGCACGATCACCATCGATCCCACCTCGGTGAAGATCTCGACGACCCAGCTCAAGATGGAAGGCGCCGCAACGGCCAAGCTGAAGGGCGCGATGACCAATGTCGAGGCATCGGGAATCCTGACTGCAAAGGGCAGTCTGGTGAAGATCAACTGACAAACGCGATCGGGACGCACGATGGGCAACTGGACACTTTCCACCTGGACCGACGCGGCACAGCTTGCCCGCGTGGTCAATCCCCGCACCGTGGCGCCGGAAGCGCAAGGCATGGCACCGTCCGACTGGTTCGCCCGGCTGCGCGAGGCTGGCGAGGCCAGCGACGCGGCCAGTTTTCTGGCCCATGCCATGCCCCGTTACGAATGCGTGATCTGGGCAACGCGAAGCCTGATCGAGATCGGCATTGCCCGGACGGATCCGGCCACTGTCGCCGCATTGCGCTGGATCGACAATCCGTCCGACACATTGCGGCGCGCAGCCGCCACACTGGGCGAAACGCTTGATGACGAAAGCCCGCAGGCACTGCTTTGCCAGGCGATCTTCCTTTCAGGCGGATCGATCTCGGAGGAAGATCTCCCCGCGGTGCAACCCCCGCCCGATGTCTGCGCAAAACTGGCGGCAGGAGCAGTGCTGACCGCAGCCTTTGCCAGTGCCGATCCCTCACAGGCCATTGCGGCAAGTCTGGCGCTGGGCGAGGCGATCCTCGCCGGAAGCTGAACCGCCCGGCTGACCGCGCAGACCATCGGTGCGACACCTTCCTTTCCGCCTCGCGGTGCATGATGACAATTTGCCGCCGACAGTTTAGGTCTGGTCCGTGCCTCTTACTCTAACCATCCGCAATGCCGAACGGCTGGACAACGGCTCGCCGCTGTCCCTTGTGCTTGATCGCCGCGGCGCGCTGATCGGCCGGGCAGCAACCTCGGACTGGTGCCTGCCCGATCCGTCGCTCCATATTTCGTCACGCCACTGCGAAGTGCGCTTTGCAGGCGGCCACTATGAACTGATCGATCACAGCACCAACGGCACTTTCATCGACGGGCAAGCCGCGCGGCTAGCAGGGCCGCACCTCATCGCACCGGGCGATGTCATTCGCATCGGGCCGTTCGAAATCGTTGCGGCACTCGATGATGCCGCTGCTGCTCAGGCTGCCGAGCGAAACAGCAATCCTGCACCGGCGAACTGGAAGGGCTGGACCTCTGGCAACGAGGCGCAAGCCGCGCCGCCCGTTGCCGCCTCCGCGTGGGACAAGCGCCCGACCGGATCGGCCATTTCCGGCACCGGCCCGATGTCGCAAAGCTGGGCAGCCCCGCCGGCGGCGGGCGTCGCACCTGCGGCCACTGGAGCGGCTTCAGGCAGCGGGTGGGGGCCGTCACCGGCGCCCGCAGCGGGCGGCGCGGCACCTGCGCCGTCGGGCTGGGGACCGCCACCGGGAGCGGCCCCCGCTCCGTCCACCGGGGGATGGTCCAATCCAGCGTCTGCGTCAACGCCCGCACCTGCGGGAGGATCGCCCTGGGGCGCACCGCCGCCTGCCCCGCCCAAGCCTGCCTCGGACTGGTCCAGCCCAGCCGCACCGCCCCCGCCACCTGCTGCCGACGACATCTGGGGCAAGTTTTCCCAGTCCAATGTTGTCGACTGGGCGCGCGGCGGCTTTGGCGCGGCGAGCCCTTCACCGCCACCGGCTTTCACCGCGCCGCAGGTCCACACGCCTGCTGCGGTGGCCCCTGCCTTCCAGCCGACACCACCCCCCGCCGCCCCATCCCATGCAGCATCACCCACCTCCGCCGTGCCGCAGACGGGCGCAGCCGCAGGAGGCTCCCTTGCCGCCTTTGCCCAGAGCGCCGGGATCAGCCTGGAACGTTTGCAGTCGGGCGAAGTCCAGACTCTGGGTGTCGCCGGAAATCTGCTGCGCCGCCTTGTTGCGGGCATGGTGGTCATGCTGGAGGCGCGGGCGCGCGCCAAAAGCCAGCTCGGCGCGCAAGGCACCAGCCTTGAGTTCGACGGTAACAATCCGCTGAAGTTTGCCAGAACGCCGGAGCAGGCGCTGGAACAGTTGCTCAACGCTCCCCAGCGCGGCTTCATGGACAGCGAACGCGCGGTGGAAGATGCGTTCAAGGATCTTCAGGCGCACCAGATGGCGACACTGAAGGCGATGCAGGGAGCCTTGCGGGCAACGCTCGACCGGTTCAGCCCGCGCGCGATCCGTGCGCGCGCCGAACAGGGCGGCATTCTCTCGCGCATTCTTCCCGGCGCAAAGGATGCCGCGCTCTGGGCTGCCTACGAGAGGGAGTTCAGCGGGGTGGCCCAAGGCTCCGACGAAGCCTTCATGGAAGTCTTCGCAAAGGAGTTCCGCAAGGCTTACGAGGAAATCGCCCGGCAACGATGACCCGGCGACGCCATGGCGATCACGAGGCTTCGCGCTTCAGTCGGGCTGTTCGTCAACCGCACGATACCAGATCGTATCCGATTGCCACCCTTGCGTCTGAGCCGCAGCAAGGAAGCGCTGCTCCCAGTTGCCCGTGCGCGTTGCCGTGGTGCTGTTGAGCAGACCCGGATCGAACGGACCACGTCCGTAGAGCAGGAAAATACCGCTCCAGCCGTTGTGCGTAGTGGTGATCCTCAGGCGGTAGCGATCAGGGCCGACCTTGATCTGCTCCAGCATGGCAGGCGGAAGCGGCGTGACCTCCATGATACCTTTGTCATCGAGCGTGACGATGGCGATATCGCCTGAAACCCCGTTCAGATCGAACTCGATCACCACCGGAACGCCAAGCTTGCCCGCATCGGGATCATCGGCGGGAAGAGGAGCGAGCTCCCATTTGGTCTGCGGCACCGACAGGTGCGAAGCGCCTTTGCCACGAATGCGGTGGAACGCTTCGACGGGGCCGCAATCGCTGGGTCTGATCTGCGAAACCTCGCTGAAATCGATCGAGGCTGCCCGCAACCCCCTGGCCGAAAGCAACTGCCCGATGGCATTCTGCGCCTCGACCGGGCGGCCCGCCACACCCTTCACCGCAAGAGCCACATCATTGCCCTGAACCTGAAGGTCGCTGACATCAAGCCAGGAACAGGAAACTACCGAAAGCCCCCCCTCAAGCGCGGCCTGTGCGGCCTTTAGCGGATCGGCTGGCGGCGCTGCGGCCGCAAGCGAAGGCGGCGCATCGGGGACGGCCGCATCGTCACCCGATGCAAGCATGTAGCCCATGCCCGCCAAGAGCACGACCGCAGCGGCAACACCTGCGCCAATCAGCACTTTGCGCTGCTTGTTGCCCGCGTCGTCCGATGCCGGCGGCTTTTGCGAAGGGGGCGCTTCCCGCAGAGGCGCCGGGGCGGGCGCTGAGGCGGACTGCACTGGTGCAAACGAGGTTCCCCCGGTGCCCTTGCGGTCTCCCAGCGCCTCCAGCACGGCGTCCATGCTGCGCAGGCGCTGGGCAGGATCGGGCCGAAGCATGGCCTCCAGAACGGGGCGCAATTCGGCCGGAACGGGCGAAAGGTCGGGACCGGCGCGACGCTTGTCCACTGCATCGACAAGCGAACCGCCCATGTTGACATCGCGCTTGTTGATGATCGCAAGGATCGTCAGGCCAAGGCTGTAAACATCTGTCCACGGCCCCACCTGTCGTCCGAAATCGCCAAGCTGCTCAGGGGCGACATAGTTCAGCTTGCCCGCAAAACCATCGCCCACGATCGTCTGGCTGCCAGCGTCGAGATCCTTGGCAATGCCGAAGTCGATCACCTTGGCCCGGTCCAGCCGCCCGCCTTCAAGCATGATGTTGTCGGGGGAAATGTCGCGGTGGATCGCGCCCAGTTCGTGGGCCACGCTCAGTCCTTCGGCCAGCGTGCGGATCAACGAGAGCAGTTGCGCGGGAGTGGCCTCGATTGTCGAGAGGACATCGGACAGGTTCCTGCCGTCGATATATTCGGTGACGATGTAGAACACGCCAAGCTGCGGCTCCATGGCAAGCGTGCGATACTGCACGAGTGCCGGATGGCTCAACCGGGTGAGGGTGCGAGCCTCCTTGCGGAACATCGCAAGGACATTGGGATCGCGGGCGAGATGGGGCAGGATCACTTTGATCGCGACCCGCTCGTCCTCGTTGTTGATGTTCACGCCCTCGAACACCTGCCCCATCCCGCCGCGCGCGATGAAACGGCGAACCTGATAGAGATGGTTGAGAACATCCCCTTCGCGCACCTCGCGCGGCTCCGTTCCGGCAAGCGGGAATGCGGTGCCACCGGGAAACGCGGTTTCGGCCAGTGGTTCGGGCGGCAGAGGGGCCGCCACTTGCGGCGCGGCTGGCTGTTGCGCAGATGGTTCGGGTGCAGATGGCTCAGGCGTTGCAGGCGGCGGTTCCGCCTGCGGCCAGCCGGGCGTTGGCGGCGCAGCCTGCGGCACGCTTTCGGGAACGGGCGGAACACCCCAGCCACCGGCGGAGGCCGATGCGGCATCGCCGCCTCCGGGCAAAGGCTGCGGGTTGAAGATCGTGCGCGGTTCGCCCTCGCCGTTCTGGCCGTTGTTCTCGCTCACGATGATGCTCCGTTGAGAACCAGAAGGGTCGGCTCGTTGACGCCGACAAGCGTGACCGTGACGTTGTCCGGTGCCCCTGCCGCAAGGCTGGCTTCGATCAGCGCCTCGCCTGCGGCCATGCCGCGTTCGTGCATTATCTGCGCAATCTGCGCTTCGCCGACCACGCCGTAAAGTCCGTCACTGCACAGCAGGAACAGATCTCTGGAAACCATTGTGTCCCGGATCGCGTCGATCTCAAGCGCTTCCTGCACACCCACTGCGCGCGAAAGCACATGCTTCATCGGGTGGTCTTCCACATCCGCGGGATCCAGCAGCCCCCGATCGACCATTTCCTGCACCTGCGTGTGGTCGCGGGTGAGTTGCACCAGCACTCCGTCGCGCTGAAGGTAGGCGCGGCTGTCTCCTGCCCAGAGCACCGCGAACTCGTCGCCCCGCACGATGAGCGCAACCACGGTCGTGCCCATCTGCACGCCTTCGGCCTGTGCGTGGCCATATATCGCGGTGTTGGCGGAATGGATCGCCTGCGCCAGCACCTCGCAGGCCTCATCGATGCTTTCGGGCAGGCGCACTGCCGCCACCGCAGCGACCAGCGCCTCGGAGGCAAGTTTGCCGTTGGTGTGGCCACCCATGCCATCGGCCACGACCCAAACCCCTGCCGCACCATCAGCGAAGTGGCTGTCCTCGTTCTGGCTGCGCACGTTGCCGACATGACTGAAGGCAAAGTCTTCGATGCGGAACGTCCCGGTCATGCAGCCATCTCCAACATCCGTTCAATCACCCCTTCCGGGTGCGGCCCACCACACTCCGCCACGGGACCATCCTCTCCGACCAGCGCCCAGCCTGCGCTCGAAGGCTGCCATGGGAGGCCTTCGGCGATAAGGGGCGCCGCAATCAACTGGTCCGCCGTCCAGCCTTGCGCAAAAGCCTGCCCGACCAAGGCCAGGCATCCGCCCGATGCTGCAACCGCCGCTTCGCAATCCCCGGCCGGACTGGCGAACATCAGCGGAAACTGGCGGCCCACGCGGTCCATCGAAGCGCACAGGATGCCGCCGCTCCAGCCGGTCAGCGCATCGCCATCGACAAAGTGCCACACCGGCGCGGCATTGTAGAGCGAATCGAATTCCGCGTTCCAGCGGGCTCGCGCGCGCTCCATTTCTGCCGCCAGCCACCGGTCGAGCCGCTCGCGCGCATCCGCGGCTATCCCGCGCGCCACGAAATCGCCATGCGCGGGCAGCTTGCCGAATAGCCAGCGGCTCATGGGCGCACCTTTGCCACGCTCAGGTTCAAAGCGCGGTCGGGCATCGGAAGCTCCAGATGCCGCCCCGGCCGAAGGGATTGCGATCGTTGGGCAGACTGATCTTGAAGACGGCGGTCTGCGCGCCCGACCCGAAAGTGGCAAGCACCGCAAGCGGCCCGGCATTTTCCTTGCGGGCGGCGTCGAACAGGCGGAACAAGGCCCAAGGGCCTTCGGTTTCAACCCCGCCCACTTTCGCGCCATCGGCCATGAGCGCAACCGAGGCCACCGGCAGATTGCCCTGCGCCGACCAGGCAAGCGGCCGCGCCATGCCAAGCGAGCCGCGCTCGAAGGTATAGCGCGTATTGCCAACCACCATGTCAACCGTATCGACCCCGGCTCCGAACGACTTGGCTTCGATCTTCACGTTGAGGCCACCGGCAAGGATATCGCGCAGTTGTCGCGCCTTGACGAACTCTTCGGGCGTTGCCGGATTGAGTGCGGCGGTCTGCGGATTCTGCGCATTCCAGCGCCATACCGGCCCGGTCAGATCAAGCAGCGGCACGATGCGGCCCTGAATGAAACTGTCCAAAGTGCCGCCAAGGCCGAAGACACGCTGGACATCAGCCAGCGATGCGTCGGCCATGGCGGTGCCGACAAAAGGGTAGCGGTCCTGCGTGGCGAGCTGGCAATCGGGAAAGACCGATTGGGCATAGGCTTCGCTCAGCGCGCCCTGTGCCGCAGCGGTGCTGGCCGAAGAACCACCGCTGGCAGCAGCCGCCACGAAGTTCTGCAACTGGGGCGGTGCGGCCCCGGCACTTGTGGCAACGGCGGCCTGTGCCATCGCCATCTGGCTCTGCACCGCATCTGCCCCCATGCCTCCTCCAGCAAGCTTTGCCGAAGTGATGGCCTCGCCCGCCTTCTTGATCGCCGCCACGAAGTCATCGATTGGCGCAGGCGCCTTGCCATCGCCCACATAGTCGTGGACCGGCTTGAAATGCGAGGAGATTGCCGTTGCGGCATCGACCTGCGGCCCTGCTGCCGTGGCGGCGGCAGCTTGTGCCAGCTTGCCGAAGCGCGAGGATTCGAGCCGCGCGCTGGCCATGTCGCCCACCGCCTTGGCACCGCCTGCGAAGCTGGTGTTCTTGCGCAGTTCGAGCAGGAGAACCTTGAGCGGCGAGGGACTCTTGGCAAAGGTGCCAAGCACAGCCAGATCGCCGAACAGGTTGCCCGGAACCGGCAAGGTGGCCACCCGTTCCCACGCATCCACATAGTCGCGGGCATAGAGCGCGGCGACGCCGGGGCGGATCTGTTCGATTTGGGCCTGCACACCCGCTGTCTGCGCCCCCTCGCCCAAAACCCAGAGGTCTTTCTGAAGATCGCCCGCAACCGTAACGAGGCCGGGCAGATAGGCCTTCTCGTAGCCCTCGCGGGTGTAGAAGTAGGGCACTTCAAGTTGCATGACTTCCGCACCGTTGGCGAAAGCCTGGGCATCTCCGGCGGAAATGGCGGCGCTGGCGCGCCAGGGCTGTTCCGCCCCGGCCAGCGCCTTTTGGCGCAGCACCGCATAGGCGCGGTCTGCCAGACTGAGAGTCTGGAGCGCGGCCCGCGCCGAGGCGATGATGGCGCCATCCAGCGGCGCCTTGCGCCCCGCCCATTCGGAGGAAAGGCCCTGATCTTCAAGCAGGACCGCCAGATGATCGGACATTTCCTTGCGCACGGGCGCGCGGTCGGCACCGGGGAACTGCTCGTTTGCCCAGTCCGCCTCGATCCACGATTTCACGGTTCCGGGATCTAGCGGCCCCTGCCCGCCCAGCATGAGATAGACCTTGAGCGGCTGATAGATTGCCATAGGATCGGCGGAATTGGCCGCCATGAACTGCTCAAGCCGCAACAGCAGGCGAGGCAGCAGGATGCGGCGCAGGCCCGACCGATAGGCTTCGACAGCGGCATCGGCATGGCTCGACTGGTAGAGGCCGAGACGCATGAACATTCCCGGCTCTCCGCCAGCCTGCTCGGCATAGCCCTGCGGCAGATTGCGCAGCGCCCTGAGCGAGGCCAGCGCCTGCTCAAGATCCGGATCCGTATCGCGCACTTCGACCAGATCGACACCGGTCTGCTGGATCAGCGTGGCCGCCTGAGCCGACGACTGGCCAAGCGCAGACTGGAACGAACGGTTCTGCCAGAAACTGACAGCCCATAGCGCCACGATGGCAGTGGCGGCGGCGGCAACGCCAATGATCCCTGCCGTTGTGCGGGCCTGCTGGCGCCGCCGGGCAGCAGGATCGGCCTCGACCAGCCCCGCCTCGCCGAACACGACTTCGGTGAGCACGCGGTTCAGGAAATAGGTGCGGCCCGATCCTTCGGCCGGACGCGTGGCGCTCTGATAGCTTTCGGCAACCCCTGCCAGAATGCGGTCAAGCGGTGCGCCCTGCTGCACGCCGCTGGTGAAATAGAAGCCGCGAAGCGTGCCGATCGGCTGATCGCCGGAAAGGAAGGCGCCATCGGCGAAACGGGCGAGACGGTTGCGCAACGCGCCAAGCTGGGCGGGAAAGCCGAGAATCAGACTGCGCCGGGTCTGATCCACCTCTTCGAACAGGCGCTTGGCCTGCCGGGCCTGCTGGGCAGCGACCACTGCATCGAAGGCGGCTACCAGATCGTCGTTGCCGGGTCGCTTGAGTTCGACCGGAAAGGTTGCGCCCAGCACCGCGCGCCGTCCCTCGACATCCAGATCGTCGTAAAACTCGGCAAAACCGGCGATGAGGTCTGCCTTGGTGAGCAGCAGATAGACGGGGACCGCAACTTCAAGCGTGGCGCGCACTTCCGCAAGCCGGCGGCGCACCAGTGCGGCATGGCGATCAAGCCCTGCCCTGTCTGCCTGAAGCAGCTCGTCAACGCCGATCGCCACGATAACGCCGTTCACCGGCGAGAGCGGACGGTGCTTCTTCATCAAGGCAAGGAAACTGGTCCAGCCCTTTGCATCCGCGGCGCTATCGGAATCCTGCGTGGTGTAGCGGCCCGCAGTATCGACCATGACCGCTTCATCTGCGAACCAGAAATCAAGGTTGCGCGTGCCGCCAACGCCTTTGAACGACTGGTCCGAGAGTGGAAAGCGCAGCCCCGAATTGAGCAACGCCGTGGTCTTGCCTGCACCCGGAGGCCCGATAATGACATACCAGGGACGGTTATAGAGATAGTCCCGCCGCTTGCCCGATCCTGCCCGCAAAGCGGCCAGCCCTTCGGCCATGCGCGCGGCGACCGCCTGACCTTCGGCATCGCCGGGTGCAGGCGCGGAAAGCTCGGCGGCAATGGCCGCAGCGGCCTTGCGGCTCTTGCGCACACGCAGCCAGCCGATCAGGCCCCATGGCAAGACCACCAGCATGAACAGCAAGAGCCGCACCCACCATGGCGCCAGCATCCGCACGAAGATGGGCAGGCCAAGACACAGCACGAGAACGAGGAACAGGACCGCAAGCCCTGTCAGAACCCACCAGTTGCCGAAGTATTTCTTCACGGGTCTCGCCTCGCTCGTTCAGGGCTGACGCGGGATGACGATTTCGACGCGGCGGTTGAGCGCCTTGCCGTCGGGCGTCGCATTGTCGGCCACGGGGCGGCTGTCACCATAGCCTTGCACCGCGATGCGTCCCGGATTGGACAGGACCGAACCGAGGATGCCCGCCACCGTCTGCGCTCGCGCCTGCGACAGCGCGGTATTGTCGGGGAAGGCCAGCCCGCTGATCTGGTCGCTGTCGGAATGGCCTTCGACCGTGACCTGCCCCGGTTCAGCCTCAACCGCCCGGCCGATGCGTGCAAACAGTTCCGCCCTGCCCGGTTCAAGCTGGTCGGAGCCGGACCGAAACAACTGGCCCACGGTCGTGCGCACGCGAACGGTGCTGCCGTCTTCCTCAACCACCACCAGATTCTGTCGGATTTCCGGTTCGAGAAATTGGCGCAGCCGCATGAGCTGGCCGCTTTCCAGCGGCGGCGGAGGCGCAGCGCCAACCCGCGAAAGTCGCAGATTCTCTCTTGGCATGAGCGCCTTGGCAGCATTCAGCGAATCCGTGCCTGCCGTCATCAGCAGAAGCCGCAGGACGATGTATATGCCCAGCAGCAGAGCAACGGCGGCGGCGGCAGCCAGTGCAACCCTGCTCCACGGACTGATCTTGCGCAGCGGAGCATCGGCGCCACGCCACATCGGGGCGATCTCGGTCTGCGAGAGCGAGCGTGGATGTTCCAGCGCGCCGTAGAGATTGGTGAGGATCTGCTGCAGACGCGCGCGGCCGTCGGGCATGACCCGGAATCGCCCTTCGAACCCGGCGGCAAGACAATCGGCATAAAGCTCGATCAGTTCTGCGTTCTGGCCCGGCCGCGCCAGCAGATCATCGACCAGTTGCCAGAAACGATCACCGCCAATGTTCTCGCGGAAGAAGCTTACCACGAGACTGCGCCGCGCCCATTCCGCACC
This sequence comes from Novosphingobium meiothermophilum, assembly GCF_003171715.1. GTDB lineage: Bacteria > Pseudomonadota > Alphaproteobacteria > Sphingomonadales > Sphingomonadaceae > Novosphingobium > Novosphingobium meiothermophilum. Next base: position 493,187 of record NZ_QGHL01000004.1, read on the forward strand.
ATCACCGCCAATGCCGGGAAGGTTCTGGGCGATATCATCGATCGTGGCGCAGATTGCATAGCGCGCGCGCATCCGCGTCTCTTCGGGATAGAGCGGCGCGATGGCGCGATCATAAGCTGCCACCGCTTCCATTGCCTCGCGGTGCAGATCGGGCAGGGCGATACGCGCCCGGCCCGAACGGACCGATGCCGCCAGCGCCAGCACAGTGCCTGCCTCGATCACCAGCGGGCTGCGCGTATCACGCGGGCGCGAGGGCACCGGAATATCATCATCGTTGAGACGGCGGTTGACACCCGTGACCGGGGTCGGCGCGGCAAACGAGGGCGGCGGCTCGCCAAAACCGGCGGGCGGCGCACCATAGCCCTGCGGCGGGGCTGATGGCTGGGCAGGCGGTGTCTGCGGAATTGGCGGCGGCGCCCCCCACGAAACACCCCCTGAAGGCGGCTGAGCGACAGGAGGCTGACCAGACGCCGGCTGGCCGCTGCCAGCCGATCCGCCCCGCATTCCTGCCAGGGGCGAGGGTCGGAATACCGTCCGGTTGCCGTTGTCGGAAGAACCGTCCCCGCTCATGCCGCAGCCTCCTTCGAATCGAAGATCATCGTGCCGCCCGCTTCACACACCATAGCTCCATGCGCAGCTGCGGCCAGTCACCGGCGACATGCAGGCCAAGCGCGGTGGCCGTGGCGAAATCGCTCCAGTCAGGCACGCCGCGATCAAGTTCGAAATAGACGAAGCCCGGCAGAACCCGAAGCTGTGAAGGCGGCGTGGGCGTGTGCCGCAAGGGCACCCCCGGCAAGGCGGAATCTACGATCTGGCGCATCTTCTCGACAGCGCCGATCTTGGCAACGGCCGGAAACATCTGGCGAACTTCGTCCAGCGAAGCCGCTGCACGCACCGCCAGATAGAAATAACCATGCTGGTAAAGGTTGCGGTCGGTGATCGTCGAAGTCCATGCACCCGGTCCCATGGCTTCCAGCGGCAGTTGCACCGCCGAACGATCGAACACCGCCGACAGCATGGATTGCAGGAGATCGAACAGAGGTTCGAAGGCAAGGCGCAGGTTCTCGTGATCGTAAGGCGGCAGCGTTGGCGCCTTGCGCTCCGGCCGGATCAGCGTGGCGATCTCGCCCGCAAGGCTTGCAAGTTCCTGATAGAGCCGTTCGGGGTGCACCATTGGCAGCGAATCGAGGTGACGGAGCACCGGAATCCAGCGGTTGAGCGCTTGCAGCAGCAGGAAACTGGCGAAGGTTTCCGCGCCGCCATCGGTTGCTTCAACCGCACGCAGCGCAAGTTCGTCGGCGCGCTGCTCGCACCGGCCGAGAATATCCACCAGCCCATGCCGCAAGGGCCGCGAGGCACGGACATCCAGCAGCGGGGGAATGTAACGGTCATCGAACATGACCTTGCGCCCCTGCATCTCGCGGATCTGGACCAGCCCGCACAGGATGCGCCCGTAGGTCTGATCGCGCGTTACCCCCAGCCGCAGGTTGGGCCGCGCCACCTCGATCGGCTCCTGGCTGCGGTCCTGCGAAAAGGCATCGGCAATCTCGTGCTCTTCCACGAGAAAGCGGATATCAGGGCCGGCGGTCCCCGCCTCGTCGAACTCCTGCGCACCCGTCTGGGCGGCGGGCAGGGTAAGATAGATAACGGCGTCGCGGGTATCGAGCGGCAGGTCGAGCGGTGGAGGCGGGGCCATGTCGTCGGGAATGGAAAAGGCCGTGCCATCAGGCATGACGCCCCTGGCCTTGATGAGAGTCAGCTTGCCGATTGCGGCAAGATCCTCGTCAATCTCGACCTCTGTCAGCCCCCATGGATGAGGACGCAGCGAATCCGACCGCATGCGCAATTGCCAGCGCATGGCGCGATCGGCCTGTTGAAAGTGCTGGGGCCGAAGAAACTGCCCTTCGCGCCATGCGACACGACTTCCGAACGACATCCGCACCCCCGATAATCAGCACGATACTGTTAAGCACAGCTTCACCCTTTGCAAAAGCGTGGTTATAGCCATGCGTGAATATTTCACGGCAATTGCCCCGGTTCGAGACGAGATTTGCCATGAACGACGACAGTTTCGATCCGAAGCAATGGGTTGCGGGCCGAACTTCGCCAAAAGACCCCGTCTCTGCTCCGGACGCAGGCAATCGGTCCGCAAGCGGCACGGCGTTCTGGAAAGAGGCGCTGGCGTCGCCGCTTCCGGCAGACACCGGCGCGAGCGGACCAGCAAATGCGGCCCCTTCTGCTGCGCGGCCAAAGCCCCGCGACATGCGTTTCGCAATCGCGCTTGCCGGTTCGGCAGCGATCCTTGCAGGCACGGCGCTGGCGGCATGGCTCACCCGCGTTCCCACGCCTGAAACCACGGTTCCCACCGCAGCCGAGACCGGCACCGGAATGCAGGAACGCGCACTCAACCTGACCAGCCCTGAGCAGCTCGCCACGGCCCTGGTCGAGGCGGGCGTGAGACTTGACGATGCCACAGCCGCTGCCATCGCGGCAGCGCCCTACCTTGGCGGCGGAGGAGAGATCCATGCCATCCTCGTCATCGCGCCCGGCGAAGGAGCCACTGGCGGACTGCTCCGGCAATTGCGCGCCTCGCGCGTGGATGGATCGGGCGTCATGCTGGGCCGCAGCGATGACGGCAGCTTTACCGTCACGCCACTGGCCGCCGATGTCACTCATCGCATTCAGGTTCTGCGCGGAGAGATCGACAGCGAGAGCTTCTACACTTCTGCCGTTACTGCGGGCCTTGTCGACACCCTGATCCCTGAGTTCATCAACGCCTTCTCGTATGACTTCAACCTCGCCTCGGAAGTGGCACCCGGCGATGTCTTTGAGGTGGCCTACGATCAGGAGGTCAACGGGCGCGACGAGCCTGTCGGCCCGCCGCGGCTGCTCTTTGCGCAGCTGACCACGCCGAAGAAAAGCCTCGCGCTCTACCGTTTCCATCCCCCCGGCGAGGATGCCGGCTGGTTTGACGGCAACGGAGCGACCACCAAGCGCGGCCTGATGCGCACTCCTGTTGATGGCGCCCGGATCACCTCCAAGTTCGGGATGCGCTTCCATCCCGTGCTGCACTACAACAAACTGCATGGCGGGACCGATTTTGCCGCCCCCATCGGAACGCCCATCTTTGCCGCTGCCGATGGCACAATCGCATTTGCCGCGATGAAGGGCGCCAACGGCAACCTCACCATCCTGCGCCACGACAACGGCTGGGAGACCTATTACCTGCACCAGAACGTCTTTGCGCCGGGCATTGCTGCAGGCGTTCGCGTCATGCAGGGGCAGCGCATCGGTGACGTCGGCACAACCGGACGCTCGACCGGGCCGCACCTGCATTACGAAGTCCACATCGACGGCGAACGCGTCGATCCCTTGAGCATCCCGACCGACGAAGCGAGCCGCAAGCGGCTGGATGGAGCGGCCCTGCAAGCCTTCCTGAAGGAACGCGACCGCATCGACACCGCGCGAAGCCAGCGCGCGCTCTAGACCGCAAGGCCGGGCTGGGCAGGCTTGCCGCCCCGGGGCCGAACCGTTGCAAGAAACGGCAGGACCAGCGCCGCCATCACCATCAAGGTGCCGACGCTAGCGTTCAGTCCCTCATCGCTGCCTCCCCAGATCGGTGGCCCCGCAATGTCGAAATCGAGGACCGAGCCGAACAGGTCCGTTCCCGGATTGGGAACCAGCCCGAAAACCGACCCTTCGGTGATATTCCAGGCCGCGTGCGCGCCAACGGATGCCGCAATACCGCCTGTGCGCTGCGTCAACAGCCCGAACAGAACGCCCGCCAGCATGATGAACACCAGCGTCACCGGCGCCCGCGCACCGCCGATGAGGTGGAACAGCGCAAACAGCAGCGCACTTCCCAGAACGCCTGCTATGGCGCCCCGTTGTTCAGCGAGGATCGGCTGAAGCCAGCCGCGAAACAGCACTTCCTCCATCGAGGCCTGAACCAGTGTGAGCATCATCCCCAGCACGACAAGCAGCCCGAAGCCGGTCATGCCGCTGCCTTCCACCACGCCGCCGTTGAGCCAGGACATCAGCAGCGATGCCGCAACGCCGCCGCCTCCGATCAGGATGCCTGCCGCCATCCAGACGCCCGGCGATTGCCCTGCACGCAACACCTGGCTGCGACAGAGCCAGCCGCCGATCAGGGCAATCGGCAGCAGAGGCACATAGATCATGAGCATGAACATGGCATAGCGCCAGAGATTGCTGCCATCGCCCATCAGCGCAGGCGCAAGCGCGATGACAAGGGCTATCCATCCTGACGCGACGAGCAGGCCACCGACAATGGCCGACCATTGCCGCCAGAGCGGCACCTTTTCGTCACCCGACGAGATTTGCGCCATCGAACAATCTCCCCTCGACCAGCCGGTAATGATGCACGGCCGAGCCACCGTTGGCCTCCACCGAGAACTGCTGCACCCCGGAAAACCAGGGCACGCGCTCCTCAGGTGTCGCCGCGCGGATGAAGGTATTGAAAACGCGCGGATCGTAGAAGCGGAACAGGGCAAGCATGCCATCGGGCAAGCGGGCTTGCAGAAATCGCCGGAAGTGGCGTTGAAGCCGTTCGATCGACATGTCCGAGAGCACCATAAGCCCCCAGCTTGCGCCATGTCCGTGCTGTTGCCACACCCCCAGCAGAGGTTCGGCTGCGTCTATTCGCACGAGCCATGGCGAGGCGGCCAGCAAGCGCGGATCAAGATCGCGCCCCTTGAACAGACACAGATGCTCGCGGCAGGACCGCACCAGATCTACAAGTCTGGGATCCTGTGCGCAATCGATGATGGCATACCAGACCGGGTCCATGCCGTAGCCCGGATCAGCTCTTGCTGCACTGTTCGCAGAAGGGCTTGCCCTCCTTCGCCGATGCGATCATGGCCTTCGCCATATCGGCAAACGACGTGCCCTCACCCTCAGCGCCGATCGGCAGATTGACCAGCGACTTGCCAATAGCCGAAAGACTGGCCGTCCCCGCATCGCCGATCAGCACGTTTGGCTGCCCCATGACAATGACGCCGCCATGCGCGGTGATGTCGCCCATGCGCGCGGCGGGCATTCCCTTGACCAAGACGGTGAAAGAGCCAAGCGCGATAACATCGGGCGGTCCGTTGCACACGGCCTTGTCGCCAATTCTGGCCTGAGGCAGCATCCCGGTAAGCACGTTGAAGGCGCACGGGGGCATGATCGGCCCGCCGACATGGGGCACCGTGCCCGAAACCATCGGGCAGACATGGGGATCGGATATGCGTGCCGCCGGCCTGCTCATCCTGTACCTTCTACCCCGGCCGATCCTGCGCGGGAATGCGCCAGATCACACATGCGCGCCGCGTGAAACCCCGGACGAGGTGCAAGCCCCGCCCAGGGCCCCGGTTCTTCAGCGCGTTGCCGCAGGACTTGCCCCGGCATTGTTTGCCGGTTCCGCGCTGACTGCCACGGACTGCGCCGCCACGGCCGGGACAACGCTTGCCTGTGCCGCCATCTTCGCCGCGCCTGTCAGCAAAGACTTCTGCGCATCGCCGACCAGCACGAAGGCCCCCCAATAGAGCGGGTGCGAACTGTTGCGCTTGCTCATCAGGGCTACCTGCGCCTTTTGCAGTGCCGCGCCAATGGTGTCGTTGCGGGCATTGCCGTAGAAGCTGGTGATCAGCTCAACGCTTTCGCCCGCATCGGAGATCGGCCAGTAGGTGGACAGCACCGCCTGCGCCCGCGCGGCAAGGAAGGCGCGCACCAGCCCGTCGAGCGAGGCACCCACCTGCTCCTGCCCGGCGGCACGGCCAGCCCGGCTGCTGACGCCGGCGGCGGTATCGCAGGCCGACAGCACGACCAGATTGGCATCGAGGCGAAGCTGGGCCACTTCGTCAAATGACAGGATGCCGTCCGAATTGGCCTCGCCCAGACTGGTGACGAGCGCGGGCGGTGCCTTGGAGCATGCCCACTGACCCTCGGTGAGGCCGTGAGTGGCAAAGTGCAGCACCTGGAACTGGTCAAGATCGGTGCGGCTGCGCACGGCGGTGTCGGTAAAGGCTGCACCGATGACTTCAGGCGCGCCCGACACGCCCAGTGCCGCGCTTGCCTGCTGCAACTCAACCGCATCGATCGGCTGGACCATGCGGCTGAGTTCCGCCACCTTCTGAAGCTCGACTTCGCAGTTGGTGCCGATGCTCACCATCATCCCGCCAAGGTTTGCCTCCATCGGCACGGGCTGATGCTGGGCAAATCCGATGAACGGATAGGGCGCCTTCGAAGGAGCCAGATTGCGCGAGACGATCAGCGAACGTGGCGACAACGCCGTCGAAAGCGAGAGCTTGCGAGCGAGGAAGCTGACATTCGTGTAGTCATACTGGTCCTTGCGGCGCGACTTGGCGAACGCTGCCGTCGATGCATCATCCATAACCAGCACGCCTGCGGGCAGCGCATCGAGGACGCCTGAGGCATCGATGACAAGCGAGGAGTAGCCAGCAATGCGCTTCGCAGCAGGGCCAACCAGCAGCTTGTAAAGCGCGCTGGAACCCGCGACCGAGAAGACCGGCACCTTGGCGCCGCCGCCAGTGATCGTTTCGCGAACGGCACTCACCAGCGGATCGACTTCCACGGCGGGACGCGCCACACGATAGATCTGCGTGCCGGAAGCATCAATCACCGCACCGAAGACATATCCGCCCACCTTGCTGAGCTTGAGATAGCCCTCGCCCGGCTTCAGCACGGCACGGATTTCCTCGACCGTGGCAGGCGTATCAACCACCTGCCGGAACGAGCCATTGGCGCTGAGTTCGTTCTGGAGCGCCAGCGAGCGGTTCTCCAGTTCGGCACGGCGCGCAGTCAGATCCGCAATCTTCGCTGCATCCCCACCCGATGCGATCTCGAAGCGCAGCCGGTTGATCTCGCGCTCGACCTCCTGTCGGTCCTGCACTTTCGCCGCAAGCACGGGATCAGCCGACACAAGCGATTGCAGTTCCACGAACTGGCGCGCGATCGCCGGAGTGGCGGCCGCCTGCATTGCGCGGAAAAAGCGCTCCGGCGACTTGCCGTCGGGCCGCCGCGCAGCATCAACCACCAGCGCATCGAGATAACTGCGCGTCTGGGCCGGCAATCCGCCCACATCCGCCTCCGCGGAGATGAGGCTCGTCACCGCTTCGTCGAATTGCGCGAGGACTTCCTCGCTCGATGCGCCGCCACCCGAAAGGACGGCCGCGCGCTCGAGCTGAACCTGTGCAAGCGCCGGACCATTGTCCCCGGCATCCTCGGCCAGACGCAGATAGCCAATGGCCTTGTCGAGCGAAGCAAGAGCGGCGGTGCGGTCACCGGCGCGCAACTGGAGGCGCGCACGCTGGCGCTCGATCCGGGCCGCAAGCCACAGCAGTTGCTGCTGCGGGATTGGCTGCTCGCGCAGGGCACCATAGCTTGCATCCGCGAGACGAAGCGCCGCGGCGGCCTCTTCAGGACGGTTCTGGCCAAGCAGGGCAACGCTCCGCGCCCAGCCTGCCTGGGCATCGATCACCAGCGAGGTCCTGGTGCGATTGTCCCATGCCGAAGCCAAGGACGATCCGGAGCTGGCGTTCTTTGCCGCTTCGTTCAGCTTCTGCACCGAACGGGCATCCAGCAGCGGCTGATCGGCTGATACCGCAGCGCCCGATCCCGCTTCCAGTGCGGTGGCGGCAATGCCAAACTCGCGCTTGTTGATGAGGTGCAGTGCAGCATAGTTGCGGCTCTTCGCCTGAAGAACATCTGCCCCCGGAATACCGGCGTTCTGTGCGAGAAGCGCATTTGCACGGGCGAAATAATCGTCGGACGAATCGAAGAAGCGCAGGTTGGAGTCGGCGAGGCCCGCCAGGAGCAGCAGGTCGATCCGCGTGGCAGGCGCGGTGTCTTGCGGCAGACGCGCCAACGCATCGCTGACAATGCGCGCTGCATCAAGGTGCAGGCCCTGACGCACCAGCCGCAATCCCTGCTGCAAGGCATCCTCGGCGTTGGCCACGGCCCCGGCGGTGCTGCCCTTCACCGCTGGCGAAGGAGCAAGAACGCCGATTTCCACCGCGGCAGTGGTTGTTCTGGTGCGGTCCTGATTGGGCGCGGCCACGCCGGACAGGAAGCGCAGCGCCTCTTCCGCAGGCCCCTGCGCCAACGGGATGGCGCTGGAGGTATAGACCCTGCCATTGCGGCTGAAACGGGTTTCGATCGTCTCCTGACCAAGCTGCCGGTCAAAGCAGCGCCGCGCGTTGGCCGGCCCCACTCCGGGAATGGTCACGGCCATGCCCGGACCGCAATCAAGCAGGCCATCAACCTTGCCGATATCGCCAGCCCGGACCGTGCGAACGATCCCCAGATAGCGGTTGGCGCTGGCGCCGCGGCAGGTGAAGGTATAGCTGCCCTTGAAGGCATCCTCCTTCCACAGCGGCGTGGCGACGCAGGGGTTGCCCGCGCCATTGCGGCCAAGTTCGAGTTGATCCGGCAATTCGGGCGATTTGGCGGCCACGGGGCTTGCAGTGACTGCAAGCGCCAGCACGGACAGCGAGGCCAGGAACGCGCGCTTCATCACTTGCCATCCTTCTTCTGCACGTCGCAGCTTCCGTTGGGATCGCTGCATTCAATCGGAGTCATGGGAAGTTCGCCCAGACCGAACGAACCGACGTCGTCGAACAGGGCATCATTGTTTGTGCCGACCAGAGGATCGAACGGCACCACGAAGTCAGGCTTCACGGTGAAGATCGTGGTCCGGATGTTCTCCAGGCCGGTCAGCGACGGGGTCAGGTTCTGGACAGAGTTGCAGCTGCCACCGCCGATGATGCAGCCATTGATGCGCGATGCGCTGACGTTGGTGTATCGTCCGATCGGCGGATTGCCGAGCAGGGCGGTTGCCGCGTTGACGATGCCGTTGACCGAACCGAACAGCGCGAAGACCGGCTGCGCTGCTCCGCTGACGATATCGAGCGCCAGCGCATTGCCGCCGCCCAGCGTGACCCCGGTGGAGAGCAGGTTGATCGCTCCCTTCGAGCCATCGATGTTGTTCGTGTTCTGGAACATCGCGAAACCGGAGAACGTCACCTTCATCGAGCCAGTCTCGATCATGGCGGCCCCGCCGCCATTGGCGGAAGTGTAGAGCGGGCTGCCCGGATTGAGATTCAGCTTGATCGCCTCGGCAATCGAGCCGGTTCCGGCCCCGGTTCCGCTTGCCTGCGCATTGAGCGCCGTTCCAAACTCGTTGTTGCCTGCCGCGATGTTCGCCGCGGAGAGTTCAAGCACACCGCCTGGGCTGTAGATCGCGCCGCCCGCCTGCGAATTCAGGCGGATGATCGAGGTCTGGTCGGCCGCCGCGGCGCCGAAGCTGCCCAGCTTGAGCACGGTGTCGGCATCGAAGGTGATGCGTCCGGTGACGTCGATACGCTTGCCCCGTGCCAGCACCTGAACCGTGCTGGGAACGGTGAAGTTCACCTGACGGATCTCGACATCATGCGCAGCATCCGCACCGAGCGTCAGCGTGCCGGTCGCCTTGAGGCGGGCTGCCTCGTTGCGGTCGAGCACGAAGTTACCCGCAATGGATTCGGCCGTGCCGCCAATGATCGTGCTGCCCGATGGAGCCGTGTTGAACAGCTCGATCGTGGCGGCGCTCAGATCGTCGCCGATGGTCGCATCGCGCGCGGAGATGCGCACCGCATTTCCTGCCGAACCGCCATCGCCAAGCGTCACCTTGCCATTGGCCGTGATCGTCATGTTCGTGGCGGCCCGCACGGCGCGGTTGGCAGTGAAGGCTGCCTGCGCGGATGCAGTTCCGGCGGTTGCCGTGAACGCAGAAGCATTTGCGCCGGCGATCTCGGTATTGCCAACGGAGGTGAGATTGACCGCAGACTGACGGTTGGTTCCGCCGTTCAGCTGCGCGCCTCCCAGGGCAATCGCGCTTCCAGCCGAAAGCGCAAGTGTTTCGGTGCCGACTCCATCGCTGTTGGCCGTCATGGTGAGCAGCCCGGTTGCTCCCTGCCGGATCGAGCCGCCAGTGCTCGTGATTGCGATGGCGCCGCGCGCTGACTGGGTCTGACCGGCAAACTTGCCGAGCGTCACGTCGCCCGTAGTGGAAACCGTGTAGTTTCCGCCGGAAGAGACGATACCCAGCGCTGCGGTCGTTCCCGAAACGGTCGTATTGGTGCCCGATGTCGCCGACCCGATGTCGGTCGCACCTGCGCGCACGCTGATTGCGCCTGCCGTCGCGGTTACGCTGCCCGCAGTGAACGAGGCTGCGCTGCTGCCAGAAGGCCCTTCGACCGTCACGTTGCGGGCAGCCGTCAGCGAGAGCGCCGCAACCGCTCCCGGTGTCACCACGGTGATATCGTTGTTTGCGCCATTGGCTGTTACGGCCCTCAGAGCAACAGGCCCGCCAGCGGTTATCGCGGCATTGCCCAGAGCGACAATGTCGTTGTCCGCGGTGAAGGAAGTTCCGGCTGTCGCCGTGAACGCTGCGGATGTCGCACGCTCGATGCGGATGGAACTGCCTGCGGAAAGCGAGACAGCCGACTGCTGCGCCGTGCCGCCATTCAGCCTTGCGCCCGCCAGCGCGATTGCGCCGCCGGCGTTCAGTGTCATTGCCTCTGCGCCAGTGCCGTCGCTGTTGGCCGTCAGCGTGAGCAGTCCGGCATCGCCCTTGGTGATCGATCCGCCCGCATTGACGGTGATTGCCCCCGTGGCCAGCTGCGTGTTGCCCGCAGTCTTGCCCAGAGTCACGTTGCCCGTTGCGTTGATGCTCAGGCTGCCGCCCGGATTGCTGAGACCTGCCGCCACATTGCCGATGATCGCGCTGGCGCCCGATACGGTCACGTTATTGCCGGCATAGATATCGGTGATGTCCGAACTTGTGGCGCGGACCCTGACGCTGCCGCTGACTGCGAAGAGATTTCCTGCCACGACCGACGCGACATTGCCGCCAGCCGACCCGCCGATGGTCAGATTGCGTGCAGCCCCTGCGCTGAAGACATTCACCGCCCCCGGCGTGGTGATGGAAAGGTCATGTCCGCTTCCCGACGCGAAGATCTGGTTCAGCGTAACCGCGCCGCTGGCCGTGATCACGGCATCGCCCACAGCATCGATGCGGTTGTCCGAAGTGAACGATCCTCCGGAACTGACCGTGAGAGCCGCCGAAGTGATGCGATCGACAACGGCGTTGCCGCCAGACGTGACCGAGACCGCCGATGCCTGCGCGCCTGTCCCTCCAACCAGCCAGGCGCCGCCAAGCCCGATCGTTCCTCCCGCTGAAAGCGCGAGGGTTTCTGCACCTGCGCCATCACTGTTGGCCGTCAGCGTGAGGCTGGCCGCACCCTGACTGATGTTTCCTCCGGCAGAGATGTTCACCAGCCCTGCCGCTGCCTGCGAAAGCGCACCTGCACGGCCCAGCGCGATGTTGCCGGTGGCCGCAACGGAGTAATCGCCCGCAGATGCCACGCGGCCAATGTCGGCGCTCGCAGCCGTCACCGAAATGGCGTTGCCCGCGCCGGTGGTTTCGACCTGGGCAATGCTTGCAGCACCCGTTGCGGCAATCTGTGCCGCACCTGCCGCCTTGATGCTGCCGGTGCTGGTGAAGTTGCCTCCGGTAGTGGCGGTAAAGCCTGCGCCATCGGCTACGCTGAACAGCGTATCTGCACCCGAGTTGAGCGTGATGGCCGATTGACCTGCCGTGCCTCCCTTGAGCGTCGCTCCGTCAAGCGCGATAGCACCCGTCGTTGCGGTCAGGGCAAGCGGGCCGCTGCCAGCACCGTCACTGTTGGATCGGATCGTGAGGTTCGAGGCCCCCGCGCCGCGCAGGATCGAGCCTCCGGAACTGGTCATCGAGACTCCGCCCGAAGCCGAAATCAATGCGCCGGCCGCGGTGCCAAGCGTGATGTCGCCGCTGGCCGTGATTACCAGATTGCCGGATGCCGGAAGCGTTCCCGCCGTCGCCCGACCAAGCACCACCGTGGCACCATCGATCAGCGTATCGGCACCCGATGTGGCGTTGCCGATATTCACCAAGGCCGCCTTTATGTCGAGCATGCCGCCGGTTGCGGTGGCCTGTGCGGCACTGAAGGATGCCGCGCGCGCGTTTGTGAGGCCTGCCACGGCAAGGTCGGTTCCGGCGGTGACACTGCCGGTCACGCCGATGGCGCCGTTGGAACGCAGGTTCACCGATTGCCCGGCTGACGCGCTGCCCAGCGCCATCGATCCGGCAAAGGCGCTGATCGAACCGTCGCGCGCGGTCAGCGTCGTGGCCGTGAGGCTGGCCGCGGGATTGGCAAGGCTCGCAATGATCAGATTGTTCTGCGCATCGAGCGTCGTGGCACTGATCGGCCCGTTGCTGGTCAGCACGATATTCTGACCGGAGCCGCCGCCGGTGCGCACCGTCTGCACGTCGATGCCGCCAAGCCCGGTAATGGCAATCGTGTCGCCGCCGGTGGCCGTCGCCGTGTTGGCGAGGATCGACCCGCTCGCCGCAAAGGTCGTCGCCGCAGAACCGGCAAAGCTCGATCCCAGCGCCGATCCCAGCGCCACCCCTGCCGTGTCCGACCTGACCGATACCGCAGCCGTCCCGGTCCGGCCGCCGTTCAGCGCCGCATTGCCCAGCGCCACGGCATTGCCCGCGCGCAGCGTGAGGCTGTCGGCCGCACCAAGATCATCGTCATTCGAGCGCACCGTCAGCGCACTCGACCCTGCACCGCGCCCGATCGCACCCGCCGTGGCGGTAATCGTCACCCGGCCATTGGCCACGATGCTCTGCGCCCCGCTGGTGCCCAGCGAAATGTCGCCGCCTGTCGAGGTGACGGCAAGGTTGCCGCCAACCGTCGCCGAACCCAGCGATACTGCACCGGTCGCATCAAGCGTCGATGCCGTCGCCGAACGCAGCGAACCGATCGTCTGCGCATCCGCCCGGACAGTAGCCTGCCCCGTGGTGGCATTGACAGCGCCCGCCGCAAACGAAGCGGCGCGCGAGCCCGTGATGCCGCTGACCGTGATGTTGCCCGTCGACATCGCCGCCGTCCCGGCAATCAACCCGCCGCTGACCGCAATATCGCCATCCGAACGCAGGTTCACCGATTGCCCGGCCGACGCGCTGCCCAGCGCCATCGATCCGGCAAAGGCGCTGATCGAACCGTCGCGCGCGGTCAGCGTCGTGGCCGTGAGGCTGGCCGCGGGATTGGCAAGGCTCGCAATGGTCAGATTGTTCTGCGCATCGAGCGTCGTGGCACTGATCGGCCCGTTGCTGGTCAGCACGATATTCTGACCGGAGCCGCCGCCGGTGCGCACCGTCTGCACGTCGATGCCGCCAAGCCCGGTAATGGCAATCGTGTCGCCGCCGGTGGCCGTCGCCGTGTTGGCGAGGATCGACCCGCTCGCCGCAAAGGTCGTCGCCGCAGAACCGGCAAAGCTCGATCCCAGCGCCGATCCCAGCGCCACCCCTGCCGTGTCCGACCTGACCGATACCGCAGCCGTCCCGGTCCGGCCGCCGTTCAGCGCCGCATTGCCCAGCGCCACGGCATTGCCCGCGCGCAGCGTGAGGCTGTCGGCCGCACCAAGATCATCGTCATTCGAGCGCACCGTCAGCGCACTCGACCCTGCACCGCGCCCGATCGCACCCGCCGTGGCGGTAATCGTCACCCGGCCATTGGCCACGATGCTCTGCGCCCCGCTGGTGCCCAGCGAAATGTCGCCGCCTGTCGAGGTGACGGCAAGGTTGCCGCCAACCGTCGCCGAACCCAGCGATACTGCACCGGTCGCATCAAGCGTCGATGCCGTCGCCGAACGCAGCGAACCGATCGTCTGCGCATCCGCCCGGACAGTAGCCTGCCCCGTGGTGGCATTGACAGCGCCCGCCGCAAACGAAGCGGCGCGCGAGCCCGTGATGCCGCTGACCGTGATGTTGCCCGTCGACATCGCCGCCGTCCCGGCAATCAACCCGCCGCTGACCGCAATATCGCCATCCGAACGCAGGTTCACCGATTGCCCGGCCGACGCGCTGCCAACATCGATCTCGTCTGCGATGACCGTGAGGTTGCCGTTCTGCGCGGTGAGCGTGCCAGCATCGACAAGCCCCACCGGATTCAAGGAATTGCCGATGATAACATTACGGCTGGCGCTGATGCTGTTCGCTGCGAGCGTGCCTGCGGTATTGAGCGAGATGTCCTGATCGGTGCCGGTCGTCTGCGCCGTCCCCAGTTCGATCCCATCTGCCGCGCTGATCGAAAGTGCCGTGCCTGCCCCCACTGCCGAGTTGTTGGCACGGATCAGGCCGGTTGCCGCGAATGTCGTGGCAGCCGTGGCGCTGAAGCGGCTTGCGATGGCGGATCCGATGGCAATCTCGCCGCCGTTCGCAAAGATCGTGACGGAAGCGGAGCCGTTGCTGCCGCCCGCGAGGCTGGCATTTCCGAGATCGACGTTCTGCGCCGAAATGAACATGGTGCCATCGGCGAGAAGTGGATCATCATGCGACCGGATCGCCAGAGTGGTCGATCCTGCGCCGCGCACGATATCGGCGTTGGAGCGCAAGGTAATCTTGCCGTCGGCAATGATCGCCTGGGTGCCACTGGTGCCGAGAACCAGATCACCGGTTGCGCGAAGTTCGACATTGCCGCCGGAACGGATCGTGCCTGCCGTTACGGTGTCGGATGCTCCAGCACCTGACCGGACGAGAACGTTTCCGCTTGTTTCAATGCGTTCGACAAGCGCGCTCGCATTGGACTGGACAGTGACATCGGCATTATCCGCCAGCGATCGCAGGACGCCCCGGCTTACGATGTTGGCCCCCGTCGCCGGATCACCGAGGGTGACAGGCTGGGCGGCAGTGAGGAGCGTGATGCTTCCGCCGTCCTGCGTCACGGTCAGCCGGCTACCGGCTTCGACTTGCAGCAGATCCGCCAGTGCGCTGGTCCCGTTAGAGGCTGCCAGCACGATGCTACGCCCTTCGACGTTGCCCGAAGCCAGCACCTGCGCACCGTTCAGCCGGGTGCCCTTGGCAAAGGCGTAGCCAACGGGGCTGCCCGCGCGCGAGGTGATGCGCACATCGCTGGCCGCCACGACATAGACATCATCCTGAGCCGCAACGGTCTTGCCAACCGTGACCTGTTCGCCCAACAGCAGCACCGAACCCGACGAACGCAGCGCGCCTGCGCCTCCTTCGAGCTTCAGTTCCACCGCCGCAAGTGCACTGCCTGGATCAATCACCACGTCCCGGCTTGCAAGCGTAACCGTGCGATCGCCCGGTCCGAAGACCTGGGTTCCGGGAGGTGCGCCCTTGAAGTCCAGCGTCGATACCACAAGGCTTCCGCCATTGAAGGCGCCGCTTGCACCGAACAGCACCCCCGACGGGTTGATGAGCCACAACGAGATGTTGTCGGTTGCGGTGATGCTTCCGTTGATGAGCGACGGGAAAAAGGTTGTGGTGCCGCCCACATCCTTGCCGATCACGCGGTTGATGACCGTGACCGGCGTGGCAACCGCATTGCCAATTCCGTCCGTGGACGTGAAGCTGACCGTGTTGCCGGACGCGACGCTGAAGGTCTGCCAGTTGATCACGCGATCTGCCGCAAGCGCATCGATCGAAAGCGTATTGCCGCCAAGACTGATGCTGGCACCGCCCGCATTCGAAAGTTCAGGCATGGATTGCGCAAGCGCGGACTGCGCGAAGACCATGCAGGAAACGCAGGTAGCAAGGCCGGTGCCGAGACGGAGAGCGCGCCGCGTGCCGTTCAGAGCTGCATTCATCGGAAGTCTCCTGGAATATTCAGAGGCCGAACGGCACGAACTGGAAAGTCATCGAAACGAGGACCCGGTCTTCAGGCCGCCGTGAAAGCGCCCCCGTCAGCAGCGGCCGGTCCAGGGCATGGGTGTAGGTCACGTCGAGGCGCATTGTCTGCGCCAGAGAGAAGCGCGCCCCGCCGCCCAGCGATGCGATATAGCGGCGACGTTCGGTAGCGTTGGCGCCGATGTTCCACAGCCGGACGCCTTCATAGAAGCCGTAGAGCTGCCCGTTCACCTTCTCGTCGAGCTTGAAGTTGATCCGCGGTTCGACCACGAAGCCGATCGCACGATCACCGGTATTGGCACCCGGATCATAGCCGCGGCCAATAGTGAAGTTGCCGATGGCATAGGTATCATAGTTAAGGAGCGCGCGGTTGGCCCACTGGCCATTGACCTTGGCGGCCATTTCGAAGACCGGCCCGAACTTGTAGAAGCCATCGATGCTGGCGCGCACAACGGTCGCAAGCGAACTGCCATCGGGCCGGGAAATGCCATAAAGATCAACCACATCACCCTGATGCGAGGCGCCGAACACGTCGATGCCGCGCCGCAATTCGAGCGAAGCGCTGACCCCTCCGATCTGTTGGCCGGTTACGTCGAGTTCCGAACGCGATCCATCAAGGCGCAGGTAAAGCGCGGAGATACGGTCGCGTGTCAGCGGGCTGGAAACACCGTTGGGCTGGAAGAACTTGGAGCGTTGCAGGGAATATTCGAAACCACCGCTGATCTTCACCCGATCGGTAACGGTGCGCAGCAAGGGGTGGGAAAAGCCGATACCCGCCACAGCCGAAAGCGTGCGCTGATCAAGGCCAGGCAGATCAGGGCGCGCCTCGGCAATCGTGCCGCGCAGTTCAAGCGTAGTCCCGGCGCTGTTGAGCGTCATGGCATGGCGCAGCGAAGCAATGCGCTGTTCCTTGAAGTCGAACGTGCTCTGCCCCGTGATAGACGTGACATCGCCCTGTCCGAGCAACCCGTAGAACTCGGCATGAAGCAGCCCGGTTTCACGACCGAGGAACGAGGCATTGTAGTTCTGAAGGTTGGCGAGCAGGGAGAATGAACGATAGGCCACCGAAAGTTCGCCAACCAGATCGCCCGGACGGCCGCTTGCTGGGCTGAGCGACAGTTCCACCGTGAGTCCGGGAATATCGTTCGCCAACAGCAGGATACGCTCCGCCTCGGCTTCATTGAGGGGGTCGATTGCCTGCAACCGTTCGATCCGGCGCTGCAACAGCGCCTGATAAGGACCGACATCGCCGCGCACGCGCATTTCGACGATGCGACCCGACACCACTTCGAGCTTGAGCACACCGCTATCGATGCGCTGCTGCGGAATCTGCACACTGGCGACGTAGCGCGCTGCTCGCAGCCGCATTTGCACTTCATCGCGCAGATCGCAGACCTGACGGATCGGCTGCTCGCCCGAAGCCGGCGTTATGCCGCCAACAAGGCGGGCAATTTCCGGCGGCAGGGTCGCTCCGCCCGGACCGGTAATCTCCACCGCAGAGATCGCAGCGCGAATGTCGCTTTCAGCGATAGGACAGGGACCGGGCTCGAACCCGTCGGAGCGCACGCGGACACTTGCCTCCGGGGCCTGCGGCTTCGCCACGGGCAACTGCAACTGATCGCGGGTTTGCGTCGAACTTGGATCAAAAGAGGGAGTAGCCTGCTGCGCCTGAACGGCCGAAGCGGACACACCAAACGCGGCGACGCCAGCAAAAGTGGCGAACAAAGGCTTCTTCAATTTCGTGCCCCCAATGAAAGCATCCGCAGGCAAGTCTGAGATGACTCACCTTCCAAACTTCCGATTGCGAACCCGAAAAATCTTTCTTCTGCTCAGTTTTGAGGCTGCCTCAGTGCCAGATTGGTGGCAATCATTGTTAACGAGATGAAAACCAACACGCCAACAGGCATCCTCAATACTGAACGTTGCTGTTCTATCATTCCCAGCAGCACAGAAATGTGACGGAGCACACGTTCTCTCTGGCGTGGCGCGCAATTGGCCGAGGCGCAAAAATGCCTGACGGCCGGGTATGATCCGGCCGTCATTTTTAGTCCATTATGAATATAAGCGCCCCGGCTTATCGCCAATTACTGGCGCAGATCGGACCGCAGCGGCACGCCAACGCCCGAGTCGGATCAGGCCGGGAGGAGCTTGCGTTCGACCGCGATGCGCTGGATCGCCTTCTGGAGCTTCTCGAAGGCGCGCACCTCGATCTGGCGGACGCGTTCGCGGCTTACGTTATAGACCTGGCTCAGTTCTTCGAGGGTCTTCGGTTCATCGATCAGGCGGCGATCGGTAAGAATGTGGCGCTCGCGCTCGTTCAGGCTGCCCATGGCCTCGACCAGCAGTTCATGCCGGTAACGGGCCTCCTCGGCCTCGGCAACGGTTTCATCCTGAAGCGGGCGGTCGTCGGTCAGCCAGTCCTGCCACGAACCTTCCCCGTCCTCGCGCATGGAGACGTTGAGCGAGGCATCGCCGCCCATCATCATGCGCCGGTTCATGTTGATCACTTCCTGCTCAGGCACGCCGAGATCGGTTGCAATCTTCTTCACGTCATCGGGGTGAAGATCGGAGTCCTCGAAGGCTTCGAGGTTTTTCTTCATGCGCCGCAGGTTGAAGAAGAGCTTCTTCTGCGCGGCAGTGGTGCCCATCTTCACGAGGCTCCACGAGCGCAGGATGAACTCCTGAATCGAAGCCTTGATCCACCACATGGCGTAAGTGGCCAGACGGAAACCCCGGTCCGGCTCGAACTTCTTGACGCCCTGCATCAGGCCGATGTTGCCTTCGGAAATGAGTTCGCTCACCGGCAGGCCATAGCCGCGATATCCCATGGCGATCTTGGCCACGAGGCGCAAATGGCTCGTCACCAGTTGAGCGGCAGCTTCAGGATCCTGATGCTCCTGGAAACGCTTGGCGAGCATGTATTCCTGCTCGGCCGTCAGCACCGGAAACTTGCGGATTTCGGCAAGGTAGCGGTTGAGGCTGGCTTCCCCGCCGAGGGCGGGGACGGTCAACGCGGTCTTTTCCTCACTCACCTGAACATTCCTTTCATCGCGTCGGTTCCCATGGTCCGGCCCCCTGCTGGGCGACCGTTGGCGGGACCACACATTGCGGAGCCTTCGAACGACCGACTCCATGTCTGAACTCTACAGCATCGCCATGACTTTTGCATCCTGCCCGTCAGCGCACAATTCGACGACAAGTTCCCGCATGTCGACGGGCGTCGGGCTGATGAAGTGCAGCGCCTTGCCGCTGATCGGATGGATGAACCCCAGTTCGGCCGCATGAAGCGCCTGACGGTGGAAGCCGAGTCGCTGCAACAAAGGCCGAAGCTTTGAGGGTGTGCGTCCATAGACGGGATCGCCCAATAGCGGATGGCCGATTGACGCAAGGTGAACGCGCACCTGATGGGTTCGCCCGGTTTCTAGCCGACATTCCACCAGCGCGGCTCCATCAGGCGCGGCCCCATCAAGTGCGGCAAGCATGCGATAGTGCGTGACAGCGTGCTTGCCCCTTGCCGGGCCATGCGGTCCGTCCTCGACCAAGGCCATCTTCTTGCGGTCGTGGCTTGACCGGGCAATTGCCCCGCGCACCGTGCCGGCGGGCGGCTTCGGCACCCCCGCCGTCACGCATCTGTAGGCGCGGACGATCGAATGATCGGCAAACTGCCGTGCCAGTCCTTCGTGCGCGGCGTCGGTCTTGGCGACGACCAGCAGGCCCGAAGTATCCTTGTCGATCCGGTGCACGATCCCCGGCCGCGCCACCCCGCCAATACCCGAAAGCTGCCCCCGGCAATGATGCAGGAGCGCGTTGACGAGCGTGCCGTCGGGATTGCCCGCGGCGGGATGGACGACCAGCCCCGCGGGCTTGTCCACCACGATCAGCGCCTCGTCCTCGTGGACGACGACCAGCGGAATATCCTGGGCCAGCGCTTCGGCAGGCGCGGCCTGCGGCACGCGGATTTCGAAAGCGGTGCCTTCGGCGGGCTTGATCGACGCCTGCACCGCCACTTTGCCGCCAAGGCTGATCCGCCCCTCGCCCAGCAGAGCCTTCACCCGTTCGCGCGAAAGCCCCGATGCATCGGCCAGCGCCTTGTCGAGCCGCTGGCCACCGGCAGGAACGGTTCCGGAAATGATCGTATCGGCGCCCCCCATCGCCGCCGATATGGGAAAGAGGCCGGTGCGGTTCAAGCCGCACCGATGGCCCGGCTCAATCCCGCTGAGGCGCCGCCTGCGGCTGCCCGGCCGACTTTCCGGTCCCGCGCTCGGTCCGGGATGGTTCCTGCCCGTCACGCGGAGGCGCCTTGGGCGGTCCGGCATTCACCCGTTCGCCAAAGGTGGCCTGCTGGCTCTGCTTCGCGGGCGAAACATGGCTGCCCCTAGCCGCGGCAGGCGCATCCGCAAAAGGGGTGGACGCCTTGCTGCCAGGGCCGGACACTCCCGGTCTTGCAGGTTCCGCATGGGCCGAGATCGCAAAGCTGCACACTGCCAGAATGGCTGTGAGTGGGATACGGATTCGTGGCGCCATCATTCTGCTCCTCCCTGCCTGCCTTCTGCTTCGCGCAGGACGCGGCCTGCTGTATTATCACAAATCGCTGAATGGCGGATGATCGCGACACACCACACGCTTGCCAGCCACTCGCCATGACGCCAGACCGGCGCGATGATCCTTTCGATCAGCCATCACTGCCTTGAAGCCATGGTGGCCTGCGCGCGCGCCGCAGTGCCGCACGAGGCCTGCGGCCTTCTGCTTGGCAGCGGCCATGTTATCGATGCTGCCGTGCCTGCCGCCAATGTGGCCACGCAGCCCAGCGATCATTTCGAGATTGATCCGGCCGCGCTGATCGCGGCGCATCGGACCGCGCGCGAAGGCGGACCGCAGGTTCTGGGATACTTTCATTCGCATCCCAACGGACTTGGCCGGCCTTCGGCAACGGATGTGGCCAGCGCCGCGCACGACGGCCGGGTGTGGATTATCCTGGCCCATTCCGGCATGGGCCAGTGGACCACTACGTGTTGGCGCGATGGCCCTGACGGCTTCGAAGCGCTTTCCTATCGCATTGCGCAAGGCTAAGGCTGAGAGCGAAGATGACACATTTCGTTGCTTGCCCCGCCATGATGCCGCCCCCTGCACGGGCTGCGGCATGGCCCTGCGCGGACGACGCAATGGCTGCCCACAGGCGTCAAGCAGCACCATTCCGATTTCCTGATCCAGATCTCCTGACAAGGCGTATACCCTGATCATGTCTTCCAACTCGCTCGATCTTGCCAGCCTGCTCTGCTCGCGCCTCTGCCACGACCTGCTCAGCCCCGTGGGCGCCCTTTCCAACGGGCTGGAACTCCTTGCCGAGGAGAAAGACCCCGAAATGCGCCAGCGCTGCTTCGAACTGCTGGAGCAGAGCGCGAAGGCATCGGCCGACAAGCTGAAGTTCTTCCGCCTTGCCTTCGGTGCGGCGGGCGGCTTTGGCGACACTGTGCCGGTGAGCGAGGCGCAGGCACTGGTCGATGCGCTGGTGGGCGGCAATGCGCGGGTCAGCGTGAACTGGCTCTTTGGCGTCGACGCGCTGTCGAAGCCCGCCGTCAAGACGCTCCTGAACCTTGCCCTGATCGGGCTGGATGCACTGGTGCGCGGCGGCACGCTCGACATTGGCGCCGAAGTGCGCGGCGGCGTTGCCGAAATCGTGGTGCGCGCCGCCGGACAGCGCGTGGCGTTTGACCCGGCGATCGGACAGGCGCTGGAAGGCACCCTGCCCGCTGCCGAACTGTCCAGCCGCACGGCACCGGCCGCCATGGTCCAGCAACTGACCGCAGCCGCAGGGGGAGGCGTGCAGGTGCATGTGACGCCGGAAAGCCTCGTCATGGGCGCGGTGCTTCCGGTCGGCTGAGGCTGAGGGCCGAACGATGCGCCGCTGGCTCGTCCACCGCGAGATTCCCTCGCCCAACTGGAACGAGCGCAAGCTGCCGGTCAGCATGGTCGTGCTGCATTACACCGGCATGGAATCGGCGCATGCCGCGCTGGACCGGCTGTGCGATCCCGCGGCGGAAGTGTCGGCGCACTATCTGATCGACGAGGACGGCACCGTCACCGCCCTTGTCGACGAAGACAAGCGCGCGTGGCATGCCGGGCGGGCAAGCTGGCGCGGCATAACCGATGTGAACTCGGCCAGCGTGGGCATAGAACTGGTCAACCCCGGCCACGAGTTCGGCTACCGCCCCTTCCCCGACGCCCAGATCGAGGCACTGCTGCCGCTGCTGGCGGATATCATGAAGCGCCACAATGTGCCGCGCGCGAACGTGGTCGGCCATTCCGATGTGGCTCCGGCGCGCAAGGAAGATCCGGGCGAACTGTTCCCGTGGGAACTGCTGGCGCGCCACCGGCTGTGTCTGCCAACGCCCAAGCTTTCCATGCGGCTGCTTTACGACAACGAAGCCGCCTTCTTCCTCGCGCTCGAACGGTTCGGCTATGACATCTCGGACCAGAAGGCCGCGGTGCGGGCGTTTCAGCGCCGCTGGCGGCCGCAACGGATCGACGGTGAAGTGGACGGGCAGATCGGCGCGCTCCTGTTCGAACTGCTGTTGGAACGCGATCTGGGTCATGCTAGGTAGCGCTGCGCCAGGGGGCCGGGCAGCCGCGTTGTCTTGACGACACCGAGGAAAGTCCGGGCTCCACGAAACAAGGGTGGCGGGTAACGCCCGCCGGGCCTGCGGCTGCGACGAAAGTCGGGGCAAAGGGTCAAGGGAAAGTGCCACAGAGAGCAGACCGCCTTTCAGGATCGCAGGATCAGGAAGGTAAGGGTGAAAGGGTGCGGCAAGAGCGCACCGCGCTTTCCGGCAACGGAAGCGGCACGGCAAACCCCACCCGGAGCAAGATCGAATAGGGACTGCGCGCCTTTCGGGGCAGGCCGGTTTCGGGCCAGCAGTCCGGGTTGATTGCTTGAGCGTTCCGGCAACGGTCCGCCTAGAGGAATGGCTGCCAGTGCCGATACGGTGCCCGCCAAAGGGAAACCTTGGGCATACCGTCGGCGCTACAGAACCCGGCTTACAGGCCCCCTGGCGCATCGCATGTTTCCACTGCAAGACCAAGGCGCTAGAACAAGCCAATGTCCGCTGGCCATCACCATACACTTCACGATCATGGGCATCATGGGCATGGGCACGCTCCGGCCAGCTTTGGCCGGGCCTTTGCCATCGGGATCGGGTTGAACCTTGGCTTCGTGATCGTCGAGGCGGCATACGGGTTCATCTCAGGTTCGATGGCGCTGATCGCCGATGCGGGCCATAACCTTTCGGACGTGCTCGGTCTGGTCATTGCCTGGATCGCCAGCGTGCTGACCCGGCGCCCCCCGTCCGCGCGTTTCACCTACGGCTTCAAATCAAGTTCGATCCTTGCCGCGCTGGGCAATGCCGCCTTCCTGATGATGGCGCTGGGCGCGATCCTTGTGGAGACGATTCGCCGCCTGTTCGAACCGGAACCCGTGGCCGGGACAACGGTGATGATCGTGGCGGCCATCGGCATTGTCATAAATACCGCAACCGCGCTCATGTTCATGCGTGGCCGCCACCATGATCTCAATATCCGCGGAGCCTATCTGCACATGGCGGCGGATGCTGCGGTTTCGGCAGGCGTTGTCGTGGCGGGCCTTCTCATCACCCTTACGGGCGCGCAATGGATCGATCCGGCAACAAGCCTCGTCATCGTGGGTGTGATTGCCTGGAGCACGTGGGGCCTGCTGAAAGATTCGCTGCGGATGAGCCTGCTGGGCGTTCCCGGCAATATCGACGAACGCCTCGTGCGCAGTTTCCTAGAAGGGCTGAATGGAGTTGAGGCAGTGCACGATCTGCACATCTGGCCGATGAGCACGACCGAGACCGCGCTTACCGCGCACCTTGTCATGCCCGGCGGCCATCCCGGCGACGGGTTCCTGCATCAGCTTGCGCACGAACTGGAACATGAGTTCGGCATTGGCCATCCCACCGTGCAGATCGAGACGATCAATGGCCACGAGTGCGTCTTGCTGGATGACCATACGGTCTGAGGCGGATGACCGCAGCCCCCTGACCTTGCAGACATAGCCCCAAGGGACACGTCGCAATTTGTCCTCCAAGGCTCCATTTCCCGGAGCGGAGACGTTCCGACCGGGTTTGATCTACCCCTCCGACCCGGTTCCTCCCCTGACTTTCCGGCTATCTCGTTCCCTTCGGCCGGGGTCACATTCATGAAGGCGCGCTGCCTGCCGGCGGCGCGCCTCTTTTTTCGCGAATCGCGCACGGGAAAAGGGCGGCCACCGTGCGATGGCCGCCCCTTGTGCGGTGCGCGATCAAGCGATGTTTCCGAGGCGTGCCCGGCTCAGCGCGCCTTGTCAGTGCGCAGCGCTATCAGGCCGCTTCTTCCTTGGCCTTGTGCACGCGGATCGGCTCCTTGCGGCCTTCGACCACGTCCTTGTCGACAACGACCTCGGTGATGTCGGTTTCGGTCGGCACGTCGAACATGGTGTCGAGCAGCAAGCCTTCGACGATCGAACGAAGACCGCGGGCGCCCGTCTTGCGTTCGATGGCCTTCCTGGCGATCGCCTCAAGCGCGTCGTCGGTGAAGGTCAGCGTAACATCTTCCAGTTCGAACAGCTTGGCATACTGTTTGATGAGCGCGTTCTTGGGTTCCTTGAGGATCTTGACCAGCGCCTCGATGTCGAGATCGTTAAGGGTGGCAATCACCGGCAAACGACCGACGAACTCAGGAATCAGCCCGAACTTGAGCAGATCTTCCGGTTCCGACTTCTGGAGAAGTTCGCCCACGCGGCGCTTTTCCGGATCGGCGACATGCGCCCCGAAACCGATCGAGCGCTTCTGCAGACGATCGGCGATGATCTTGTCCAGACCGGCAAAGGCACCGCCGCAGATGAACAGGATGTTCGTGGTATCGACCTGCAGGAACTCCTGCTGCGGATGCTTGCGGCCACCCTGCGGCGGAACCGAGGCCGTGGTGCCTTCCATCAGCTTGAGCAGTGCCTGCTGCACGCCTTCGCCCGAAACGTCACGCGTGATCGAGGGGTTTTCGGCCTTGCGGCTGATCTTGTCGATCTCGTCGATATAAACGATCCCGTGCTGCGCCTTCTCGACGTTGTAGTCGGACGCCTGAAGCAGCTTGAGGATGATGTTCTCCACGTCCTCGCCCACGTAACCGGCTTCGGTCAGCGTGGTGGCGTCGGCCATGGTGAAGGGCACATCAAAGGTTTTCGCCAGCGTCTGCGCCAGCAGGGTCTTGCCCGAACCGGTCGGCCCGACAAGCAGGATGTTCGACTTCTGGAGTTCGACATCGCCGCCCTTGCCGCTGTGCTTGAGGCGCTTGTAATGGTTGTGGACGGCGACCGAAAGCACGCGCTTGGCGCGGTCCTGCCCGATCACGTAATCGTTCAGAGTCTCGAAGATGTCGCGCGGGGTGGGAACGCCGCCATCCTTCTTTCCGGCGATCCCGGCCTTGGTCTCTTCACGGATGATGTCGTTGCACAGTTCGACGCATTCATCGCAGATGAACACGGTCGGTCCGGCGATGAGCTTTCGCACCTCGTGCTGCGATTTGCCGCAGAAGCTGCAGTAGAGGGTGCTCTTGGTATCCGATCCGGAAAGCTTGGTCATTCGTTCATCCCAGGCGCTCCTTCACAAGGAGCGGGTCCGGCTATCCTACTACCGCAAGGGCATTAATCAACCGGACTCGAAAACAGGTAACAGGCCCTTACCGGCCAGTGCCTTTCTTGCAACGGGAAAGCACGGCCGAAAAGGGGCGTTGCATCATTCCGGTGCGCCGCCGGAGCCTTCTTCATGTCCAACGGCATCGGTTGCGGGGCGCGATTCGAACACCTTGTCCACCAGACCGAACTTCAGCGCTTCCTCTGCCTCCAGGAAGGTATCGCGGTCCATCGCCTTCTCGATCTCGTCGAGCGGGCGGGCGGTGAACTTCACGTAGAGATCGTTCATGCGCTTGCGGATGCGCAGGATCTCGCGCGCCTGAATCTCGATGTCGGAAGCCATGCCGCGCGCACCGCCCGAAGGCTGGTGGATCATGATTCGCGCATTCGGCAGGGCAATGCGCATGCCCGGCTCGCCCGCGGCCAGAAGGAACGAACCCATCGACGCGGCCTGCCCGATGCACACCGTGGACACGCGCGGGCGGATGTATTGCATGGTGTCGTAGATCGCCAGACCCGCCGTCACCACGCCGCCGGGCGAGTTGATGTACATCGAGATGTCCTTGGAGGGGTTTTCCGACTCAAGGAACAGAAGCTGGGCGATGATGACCGAGGCCATGTGGTCCTCGATTTCGCCGGTGACGAAAATGATGCGTTCGCGCAGCAGGCGCGAATAGATATCGAAGCTGCGTTCGCCGCGGCTCGATTGTTCGACCACAACCGGAATCAGTGCGCCGGTGACGGGATCGGTGGTGAACTTTCCCTGATTGCCAAAAGTGGGGGCGCCATGGGCGCCGAACAGGTCGAGCATGGGAATCCTCATATGGTTAGGCCGTCTATGTCGCGTGACATGACCGGATGTTCAAGGGCGTTAACCGCAAATCGGGGGATTTGCGTGGCGGGGGTGTCAAACAAGGTCCCGAAACAAGGCTTCGAAACAAGGGGGCAGAACAAGGGCGTTGCGGCAAACCGCGCGGTCTGCAACCTGCAAGACAAACACATGCCGCGCGCCAGA
Organism: Novosphingobium meiothermophilum; assembly: GCF_003171715.1. GTDB lineage: Bacteria > Pseudomonadota > Alphaproteobacteria > Sphingomonadales > Sphingomonadaceae > Novosphingobium > Novosphingobium meiothermophilum. The sequence continues at coordinate 519,638 of NZ_QGHL01000004.1, forward strand.
CGCACACGGGCACAGGGCCGAGGCGCGGGAACATGGGGGAATGCTATGAATACCCGTCGCTTGGCCGCCGCGCTGTTCCTTGGTCTTTCAGGCACAAGCGCCGCAGGCCAGACCGTTGACGACTACCTGGCAAGAATCGCTGCAATCGACGATGCCGGGCCGATGCTGCACGCCGTGCTGACGATCAACCCGCAGGCCCGCAGCGAGGAGCGCACGGCAGCAGCAATCAAGGGGCCTCTGGCGGGCAAGCCGGTGCTGGTGAAGGACAATATCGAGGTTGCAGGCCCGATGGCGACGACTGCGGGCAGTCTTGCCCTGAAGGATAACGTCACGGGGCGGGATGCGCCGCTTGTGGCGCGTCTGCGCCGTTCCGGCGTTGTCATCCTTGGCAAGACCAACCTTTCGGAGTGGGCGAACATCCGGTCGAGTTCCTCGTCGAGCGGCTGGAGCGCGCTTGGCGGACAGACCCGCAATCCCCATGCCATCGACCGCTCGCCATGCGGTTCATCTTCCGGCAGCGGCGCGGCCGTTGCCGCAGGGCTGGCATGGGCGGCCATCGGCACCGAGACCGATGGTTCGATCACCTGCCCGGCCTCGGTCAATGGCGTGGTCGGATTCAAGCCCACGGTCGGGATGATCAGCCGGACTCACATCGTCCCGATCAGCCACAGCCAGGATACCGCAGGCCCGATGACACGCAGCGTGGCCGATGCGGCGTTGCTGATGAACGCGCTCGCGGGCACCGATCCAGCCGATTCTGCAACAGCCGAAGCAGACCGGCGCAAGACAGACTTTGCCGCCGGCCTTGCCACGGCCAGCCTCAAGGGTGTGCGGCTGGGCGTCATGCGCAAGCAGGCGGGAAGCCATCCGGCCTTGCTGGCCCTGTTCGAGCAGGCGCTGGCAGACCTGCGCAAGGCTGGTGCGGAACTGGTGGACATATCCTTCGATCCCGCGCCCGAAATGGGGCGCGATGAATATGCCGTGCTGCTGCACGAACTGCGCGAGGACATGGGCCGCTACCTGCGTTCCCTCCCCGGAAGCGGCGGGCCGCGCTCGCTGGCGGATCTCATTGCCTTCAACAAGGCCCACCCCGAAGAACTGCGCTGGTTCGGGCAGGACATCTTCGAAGCGGCCGAAGCCGCGACCGACACGAGCGCCTATGCACAGGCGCGCGCCAACGCGCTGCGCCTTGCCGGGCCTGAGGGAATTGACCGCCTGTTGCAGGAACACCGCGCATCCCTGCTCATCGCGCCCACCGATGGCCCGGCTTGGCCGATCGACCTTGTTCTGGGCGACCACTTCACCAGCGTGGGCGCGGGCAGCCTGGCAGCGATTGCCGGATACCCGCATCTTTCGGTGCCGATGGGCGCGGTTGAGGGCCTGCCCATCGGCTTGTCATTCATCGGCACGAAGTGGGACGACAGGCGCGTGCTTGAAGCAGGCGCGGCTTATGAACGCGCCCGCTCGGCTGCGGTGCCCGCGCCTTCCCTGAAGCGCTGGGGCGAATGACGGGCACGCAAACGCCTAGGCCGGTGCGGCGAGAGCAGGCGCGGCCGCGATGGCATCGATGATCGCCTGTCGCATCGGCTTTACCTGAAAATCGCGGTCATAGGGGCACGGGCGCTGCGGCTGGCCATCGCTGCGCGGTGCAAAGCTCTGCAACCAGCTATAGCGATCGGACATGCCCCAGACGAGCACATCCCGGCACTGGCGATAGCTGAGAAGGATATCGAGATAGCCCCGCACAAGCGTTGCCGAATCCTCGTCGCGCACCGCAGTGCTGCCGTTGCGGCCGACATCGTTCACATCCAGTTCGGTCAGGACCAGATCATATCCCAGCGCGACGACTTCGTTGAGGAAAGCAACCCACGAATCGCGCCGGGCATCGACGATATCGCGCGCAGGCTGGCTGGAATAGAAGCCGATGTGCCCCTGAATGCCCAAGGCATCGACCGGCACGTTGCGATCACGGAACCCCCTGAGAAGGTTGAGAACGCCCTCGCGGTGACGCGGCGCATCGCCCCCGCCCCAGTCCATGTAGTCATTATAGACAAGCTGCGCGTTCGGCGCTTCGGCGCGCGCGGTGCGGAAGGCAAGGTCGATGAGGCTGGTATCCTCGCCCGCCAGCCGCGAGAAGCTGTTGGAGCGAAGCTGGCCGGTTGCCGGATCAATCGCCTCGTTGACCACGTCCCAGCTATAGATGCGATTGCCATAGCGGCGGATCACCGTCTCGATATGGCCGCGCACCAGATCGGTAACATTGGGGGTTGCGCTTGCACTGTAGCCGCGCGCCCAGCCGGGAAAGCGCTCCTCCACATACCACAGCAGCGTGTGCCCGCGCATAAGCATCGATTTCGATTCGGCATAGGCCAGCATCTCGTCGAAGCGCGTGAAGTTGTAGGTTGTCGCGCCGGGGCGGATGAACTCCCACTTCAACTCGTTTTCCGCCACCAGCACGCCGCAATCGCGCTCAAGCATGGCGGCATAGTTCGGATTGGCGAAACTGCCCGCATCCGCATTCGGCGCGGACCACGCCACGGCCGATCCAAAGCGGCGCCCGCGCGCAGCGGCCAAAGTGTGCACACCTGCTGACGAAGTTGGGGTTGGGGTGGGGGTCGGGGTGGGTGTAGGCGAAGGGGTGGGGCTTGGCGAAGGCGCGGGCACCGGGGATGGCAGGGTGATCGGTCCTGCCCCCGAACCGCTGCCCCCGCCGCCGCAGGCTGCAACGGCGCCCGATGCCAGCAGCGCCAGGTGCTCGCGCCGGGTCAGCGCACGGATATCAAGTGACGGCCTATCGGACATTCTGCTCTCCCGGTGATGCGGCCGATCATTCGCGGCCCGCATTTGCAACAAATTATGTAGCGCTCACATTTGTCCGCCTACCCGTGTGCGATCCAGCGCCACAAAGAATGTGCGGCCAAAAGGATTGGGGAGCAGCGCCGCGCGCTTCGGCGCAATCTTTCCCGCAACCGAAAGGCCTTTCCCAGATTGGACAACGCAACGACCCACATTCCGCGAGGCGACACAAAATGTTGTTCAAAATGGATTTTATGGGAGATGCGATGCGTGACCGGACAGATCTGCACCGATCGAAAGCCAATGCAAGGCGTTCGTCCATGCCACTCTTGATCATCGCGCCTCTCCCGAATGCGCTGGCCTGGCTTATGGCCATCGGTTAGATAGCGCTATCATTATGGAACCTGAATACACCCTGTCAAGGTGCTCACCAGCGCAGCCAGACGTGTGGCTCAGCGCATGCAGAACGCCCCGACATGCGGGGTGCATGCCGGGGCGTTCGGATAACCGGCCCGATGCAGGCCGGAAAGGATCAGATTGCCGGAATCAGCCTTCGGCTTTCTTGCGCGGCGCAGCCTTCTTCTTGGGGGCAGGCGCTTCCTCGGTGGCAGGGGCATCTTCTGCCGCTTCTGCCGCCTTCTTCTTGGGAGCGGCCTTCTTTTTCGGCGCTTCGGCTTCGCCTTCACCCGCTGGGGCAGCTTCGGCGGCCGGTTCCTCGTCCTTGGCGGCCGCGGCCTTCTTCTTGGCCGGAGCCTTCTTGGCGGGCTTGGCTTCGGCAACCGCGCCTTCTTCCGCCTCAATGGCGGCCTGAAGCTCCTCGCGGGTCACTTCGCGTTCGGTCACTTCGGCCTTGTCGAACAGGAAGTCGACGACCTTGTCCTCATAGAGCGGCGCACGCAGCTGCGCGGCGGCGAGCGGCTCGGAACGGACATATTCGACAAAACGCTGGCGGTCCTGCTCGCGATACTGCTGCGCGGCCTGACGGATCAGCATTTCCATTTCCTGCTGCGTGACCTGCACGCCGTTGGCCTGGCCGATTTCGGACAGGAGCAGGCCAAGACGCACGCGGCGTTCGGCGATCTTGCGGTAATCGTCCTTCTCGGCCTCGATTTCCTTCAGGGCCTCTTCGGGGTTTTCCTCGCGGGCCGCTTCCTGCTGAAGCTGGGTCCAGATCTGTTCGAACTCGGCCTCGACCATCGAGGGCGGCACCGCGAAATCATGCCCGGCAGCCAGCTGATCGAGCAGGGCGCGCTTCATCTGCGTGCGGGTCAGACCGGCAGTTTCCTGTTCAAGCTGGCCGCGCAGGAGCGTCTTGAGCTGCTCAAGACTTTCAAGGCCGAGCATCTTGGCAAACTCGTCGTTGGCCTCGAACTCGCCCGGCACCTTTACCGCCTTGACCGTAACGTCGAAGGTGGCTTCCTTGCCCTTGAGGTTCTCGGCCGGATAGTCTGCCGGGAACGTGACGGTGATGGTCTTTTCCTCACCGGCCTTCACGCCGACGAGCTGCTCTTCAAAACCGGGGATGAAGCGCCCGGCGCCCAGTTCGAGCGGCGCATCTTCCGCGCTGCCGCCTTCGAAGGCCACGCCATCCAGCTTGCCCACGAAATCGATGATGATCTGGTCGCCTTCCTTGGCCTTCGCGCCCTTCTTCGCTTCGGTGAACGACTTCTGGCCCTGCCCGATCCGGGCAATGGCTTCATCGACTTCGGCATCGGTGACAGGCACCACCAGCTTTTCCAGCTTCAGGCCATCGAGCGCGGGAGCCTTGATTTCCGGCAGGACTTCCAGTTCGACGGTCAGTTCGGCGTCCTTGCCTTCGTCATAGCCTTCGCCCAGCGCAACGGCAGGCTGCATGGCGGGGCGCAGCTTGTGGTCAGCCACAAGCTTGTCCATCGCGGCGCGGATCGACGTTTGCAGCGCTTCCTGATGGAGCGCGGGGCCGTGCATCTTGCGCACGAGGTTGGCGGGAACCTTGCCGGGACGGAAGCCGGGCATGCGCACCTGCGGCGCAATCTTCCTGACTTCACCTTCGACCCTTGCCGCAATGTCGGCTGCGGGGATGGTGACGGTGTAGGCGCGCTTCAGGCCTTCGTTGGTGGTTTCGACGATCTGCATCCTGATCCAACTTTCTCGTATGTCGCGCGCCTGTCGACGCGGGAAAAACCGTTCGGACAAAAAATGTTCGGATGGCGGCGCGCGGACTGGTGCGGGCGAAGGGACTCGAACCCCCACATCTTGCGATACTGGAACCTAAATCCAGCGCGTCTACCAGTTCCGCCACGCCCGCATCCGGCGAAAAGCGAGGCGCGCTCCTATCGCAGTGGCTGGAAAAGGGCAAGCGCCTTGGATTCCGGCCCGGACCGGACGCGTCAGGCCATGCCGGAGCCTTGCTCCTTTACCACGGTCATCACGTTATCACCCCCGCTCTGAAGGGCCTGCCAGCGCGCCCGGATAGCGTCGCTGCCTTCGCGGCTGCCATCATGGCTCCAGCCGGGAGGGCGCAGCAGGTATGACAGCTTGTGCCTGAATGGCGCATGCCAGAGATCGGCCAGCAGACTGCGCCATTCATGAAAGGCCGCATGCAGGAGGTTGAAGCTGCCAAGCTGCCGGACAATGCCATAGCGGATCGGGATGCCATCATCCTCGCGCTGGAAAGTGCCGAACAGGCGGTCCCAGACGATCAGCGCGCCGGCATAGTTGCGATCGAGATAGAGCGGGTTGGTGGCATGATGGACCCGGTGATGCGACGGCGTGTTGAACACCGCCTCGAACCAACGGGGCATCCGTCCGACCGCTTCGGTATGGATCCAGAACTGATAGACCAGATTCGCGCCGCCCACGGTGAGGATCATCGCAGGATGGAACCCAAGGAACGCGGGCCATATCCGGAAGGCAAAAGACAGCGCGATGAAACCCGTCCAAGTCTGCCGCAGGGCGGTGGACAGGTTGTAGTGCTGGCTCGAATGGTGGTTGACGTGGCTCGCCCAGAACCAGCGGACACGGTGGCCTGTGCGGTGCGCAGAGTAGTAGTTGAAATCGTCAAGCACGAAGCACGCAATCCACGCCCACCAGGCAAACGGCACAGTGGCGATGCGGTGATCGTAAAGCCACATGGCCGCCGCCATGACCGTCCCTGCGCCAAGCGCACCGGCAAGCGTGCTGCCCAGCCCCAGCGCGAGGCTGGTCAGGGTATCGCGCGGCTCATACTTTTCAGGCGCACGCCGCGCCGCCCAGATCATCTCGGCAAGGACGAGGATCACGAAGAACGGCACCGCATAGGTGACGACATCGACCGGCTTCATGCCATGCCTGCTCCCAGACGGCGCAGACTGGCGGCCCAGACAGGCGCCTGTTCGCCCAGATCAAGCGTGATCGTGCCAAAGTGCCGGTCATCCGTCGACAGCGTGAGAAACCGTCCATCGAGCCGGACACCCGCGTGGCTGGTGAGCTGCCGCGCAGCAAAATTGCTGCCGTGCCGGCGGATCAGCAGGACGCGCCCCTCCCCGTCGCGGACAAGGGCGCCGATGCCTGCCCGGTCGATCACCAGCGCCTGCGCATCGAAGCCGCAGATCGCCGCATCGGCAAGCGCGCGCGCCTGCTCCTCGCCAAGGATGCGCGGATCACCCCCAAGACGAAGTTTACGGGCAATCCAGAACAGCGCCAGTATCGCCACGAGCGACCCAAGCGCCTGCAAGGCCATGCCAAGGGCCGGGATCTGGTGCAGAGGCACTTCCTGAAGGGTTGCAAGTGGCTTCATGATCGAGGCGAATGATCCTGCTGCAATCCTAAGCGGCGCTGGATGGCATGAAGCGATGCTTCAGTGCGGATGCTACTGGGCCTGAGCGGCCAGCATGTCGACCGTGGCCCGGACCGGCGCGATGTCGTAGCCTGCACCGGCCGCCTTGGCGGCAATCTCGTCAGGGTTCATTCCCGACCGTGCCTGCGCAAGCGCCCACAGCAGCGTGGAACGGGTTCCCGATCGGCAATAGGCAAGAACCGGCGCATCGCCCGCATCGGCCAGCGCTTTCTGCATCGCTTCCACCTGCGGCATAGAAAACCCTGCGTGCGAGACGGGGATCGCCACATAGGCAATGCCTGCATCGCGCGCTGCCGCCTCGATCTCGGATCCGGGTGTCTGATCGTCCGATTCGCCTTCGGGCCGGTTGTTGATGATGAGTCCGATGCCCAGCGCCTTGGCATAAGCCACTTCGGCCAGCGTGATCTGCGGGCTGGCATAGGTCTTGTCGTCAATCTTGCGGAACATGGGCGGGCATCCGTCTGAAGTCTCGATCTTCATCCCGCTTGTGCCCAAAGCCTGCCTGATGGGCAAGAGCAGGCGCCCCCGACGAGGCAGCCGGGTTCCGTCAAGAAACGACGACGAAGAGCCGCGAATTGTTCAAATCGGCACGAAAGCCACAGTTTTCGCGATCAAATGCGCAACCTTTGTCGATTCCGTTAGCGGTCCGGCGATTTTGCTTTATAGTCTAAAGGGCAAAGGAAGGTTTTCGGCTGTCACAGGCCGCAAGCCGATTCCCTCGTCGCGCCGCCGGCTCCCGCGTCCGGCTTGCGGTGCCGTGAAGGTTGGGGCGGATTGAAGGTCTATTGATTTCTATGGGTTTTGACAGAGGGCGGCGCGGTCGCGGCAGAGACAAGCGCGACGGATTTGGCGACGAGGGTGGTTTCGATCCCTACGGCGGTGGCGGCTTTGGCGGTGGCTTTGGCGACCGTGGCGGTTTCGGCGGCGGTGATCGTGGCGGATACGGCAATCGCGGTGGCGGTTTCGGCGGCGGTGATCGCGGCGGCTTTGGCGGTGGCGACCGTGGCGGTTTCGGTGGCGGCGGTGGCGGCTTCGGCGGCCCACGCGGTGGCGGTGGCGGCTTCGGCGGCCCGCGCGGCGGCGGCATGCCTGCCCAGGTCGTCGGCACGGGCAAGGGCGTCGTCAAGTTCTTCAACAGCCAGAAGGGTTTCGGCTTCATCCAGCGTGAAGACGGCGGCGAAGATGTGTTCGTGCACATCAGCGCGGTCGAGCGCGCGGGCCTCGAAGGTCTGGCCGAAGGGCAGCAGCTTGAGTTCAACCTCGTTGACCGCGGCGGCAAGGTTTCCGCAGCCGATCTACAGGTTGTGGGCGACGTGATCCCGGTGGCGGCAAAGCCCGCTGCCCCGCAGCGCCAGCTTACCGGCGAAAAGGCCACCGGCACGGTAAAGTTCTTCAACGCGATGAAAGGCTTTGGCTTCATCACGCGTGATGATGGCCAGCCCGATGCCTTCGTGCACATCAGCGCGGTCGAGCGGTCGGGCCTGCGCGAACTGAACGAAGGCGACAAGCTGGAGTTTGACCTCGAAGTGGATCGACGAGGCAAGCATTCGGCGGTCAACCTGGTGCCGATTCAGGGTTGATCCCGATTGCATCGCTTCCGGTAAGCTGACCGGCGGCCTGCAAGCACATACGCGCACAGATGGCGGTCCCGGAGTCCCTTGAAAGGGACTTGAGGGGCCGCCATTCGTCGTTTGCGATTCCCCTTTTTCCATCCGGACAAGGCATTGTATGGCCGCCATCCGGACGCTTCTTGAGAAACCAGGAGAGCCTTATGTCGATCACCCCGCTGATGCCCGTCTATCCCCGGTGCGGCGTGCGTCCGGTGCGAGGCGAGCATTGCCACCTGATTTCCGAGGATGGCACCCGCTACCTCGATTTCGCCAGCGGCATCGCGGTCAACCTGCTTGGCCACTCGAATGAGCATCTGATCGGCGCGATTCAACGTCAGGCGGCAACGCTGATGCACGTTTCGAACCTTTATGGCAGCCCGCAGGGTGAACATCTCGCGCAGCGTCTTGTGGACCTGACCTTTGCCGATACGGTGTTCTTCACCAATTCGGGCGCGGAAGCCGTGGAGTGCGCGATCAAGACGGCGCGCGCCTATCATTCGTCGGTGGGCAATGACCACAAATACGAACTGATTACCTTCAAGAACGCCTTCCATGGCCGCACCATGGCCACGATCAGCGCATCCAATCAGGAAAAGATGCACAAGGGCTTCCTCCCTCTGCTGGAAGGTTTCAAATACGTCGATTTCGACGATCTGGAAGGCGCAAAGGCCGCCATGGGGCCGAACACCGCCGGTTTTCTGGTCGAACCGATCCAGGGCGAAGGCGGCATCCGCGATGCCTCCGACGCCTTCCTGCGGGGGCTTCGCGCGCTTTGCGACGAACACGATCTCGTGCTGATCTTTGATGAAGTGCAGTGCGGCGTGGCGCGCACCGGAACGCTCTATGCCTACGAACAGTATGGGGTCATTCCCGATGTCATGGCCACAGCCAAGGGCATCGGCGGCGGGTTTCCGATGGGCGCCTGCCTTGCCACCGAAAAGGCAGCGCGCGGCATGGTGGCCGGAACCCACGGCAGCACTTACGGGGGCAACCCTCTGGCCATGGCTGCGGGCGAGGCCGTGCTTGACGTGGTAGCGAACGAAGCGTTCCTTGCCGATGTGCGCGCCAAGGGCGAACGCCTGCGCACCCGGATGGAACAGTTCATCGGCAACTATCCCGACCTGTTCAAGGGAGTGCGCGGGCGCGGGCTGATGCTGGGTCTGATGATGCATGTCGAACCGCGACCCTTCGTGGCCCATATGCGCGACAATCATCATCTGCTCACCGTCTCTGCCGGTGACAACACCGTGCGCGTGATCCCGCCACTGGTGATCGACGACAGCCACATCGACGAGTTCATGGAGCGGCTCTCGGCCGCTGCCGCCAGCTATCAGCCGGAGGTCGCGGCATCGTGACGAGACACTTTCTCAACCTTGTCGATGCGGGCGGCAATGCGGTGGCTGCCATGCTTGCAGACGCGATCGACCGCAAGCAGGCCCGCAAGGCATGGCCCAAGGGCAGGCCCGATTCCGACGCGCCGCTGGCAGGCCACGTTCTGGCCATGGTGTTCGAGAAGAACTCCACCCGCACGCGCGTCTCGTTCGATATCGCGATGCGCCAGCTCGGCGGCTCGGCACTGGTGCTCGATGCCGGAACAACACAGTTGGGGCGCGGCGAAACCATTGCCGACACGGCGCGTGTGCTCAGCCGCATGGCCGATGCAATCATGCTGCGCACCGACGATCATGCCAAGGTCGAGGAACTGGCGCGCCATGCAACCGTGCCTGTCATCAACGGCCTTACCGATCTTTCGCACCCGTGCCAGATCATGGCCGATCTGCTGACCGTGATCGAACACGGCAAGGCCCTGCCCGGCCTTGAGGTGGCATGGCTGGGCGATGGCAACAACGTGCTCAACTCGATCATCGAGGCGGCCGGGCTGATGAAGTTCAATGTCCGCATCGGCGTGCCCGAAGGCTACGAATCGGACGCGCGCTTCATCGAAGAGGCGCGGCGTGGCGGCACAAACGTGAATGTCGTGCGCAACCCGGCCGAAGCCGTGCGGGGTGCAGACGTGATCGTGACCGACACGTGGATCTCAATGGGGCAGGCCCATGCCGAGGCGAAACTTGCCGCCATGGCCCCCTACCAGGTCGACGAAGCGCTGATGGCTGCGGCAAAGCCCGATGCCATCTTCCTGCACTGCTTGCCCGCGCACCGCGGCGAGGAAGTGACCGATGCCGTCATCGACGGACCGCAATCGGTCGTCTGGGACGAGGCCGAGAATCGCATCCACGCCCAGAAATCGGTGCTGCGCTGGGTTTTCGGCCAGCTTTAGAACCATGGCTCTCACGGGAAACCGAAGGGACACGCGCGCGTGACAGAACAGGCTCAGTCTTCCACCGGGTTTGACCAGGTGCTGCAATTCACCCTGCCGGACCGCAACGCGCGCGGGCGCGTGGTCAGGCTGGGGCCGGTTCTCGACACGGTCCTTTCCGCCCATGCCTATCCGGGGCCGATAAGGCAGGTGCTTTCCGAAGCGCTGACCATTACGGCCTTGCTGGGATCGCTGCTGAAGGATCAGGACAGCCAGCTCACCATGCAGGCGCAGACCCAGGACGGCGTCATCGACCTGCTCGTCTGCGACTATCGCAACGGCGAAGTGCGCGGCCATGTGCGCCACGATCGCGCGCGGCTCGACGAACTTGGGCCATCCCCATCGCTGTTTTCGCTTTTCGGCGAAGGCTATCTGGCGATCACCTTCGATCTGGCCGTGACCGAACAGCGTTATCAGGGGGTCGTCCCGCTTGAAGGCGCGTCGCTCGCGCAGGCATGCGAGAATTACTTCTTCCAGTCCGAACAGGTGCCCACGCTCATTCGCGTAGGCGTGAGCAACACGCCGACAGGCTGTGTCGCCGGAGGGCTGCTCTTGCAGCATCTCCCGGAAGGCGAAGAGGGGCGCGAGCGCCTTCACGTGCAGCTTGATCATCCGGAGTGGGAGCATGTTGTCGCGCTGGGCGGATCGGTCAAGCCGGAAGAACTCGTTGATCGGGACATTGATCTCGAAACCGTGGTCTGGCGGCTGTTCCATGAGGAACGCGAGATCCGGATTCACGCGGACCGCCCGCTGAAGCGCGGCTGTCGCTGCACGATCGAGCACTACCGCAATATCCTGAGCCGGTTCGGCGCCGCCGAGATTGCCGAAATGAAGAACGAGGCAGGGCTGATCGTGGTCGATTGCGCCTTCTGCTCCAAGGAATTCGCGATCGACCTCCCCTGACTGCGTCAGATCATCCGGGCCGGTTCATGTGGTGAACGGGACCGAAGCGGCATATGACAGCATTTTTCATGCGGCCATGGCACCTTTCCGCTTTAAAACGTGCAGCAGCGCACCGACATGCGCCGGCAATGATTGGCATCACAGCCCCAACCGCTTCTATGTGCGAGGTTGCGGACATGATGAAGGCAGCACTTGGCAATCCGGCGCTCATCAGGCGTTCGATCACCCTTTGTGGTTTCCTGATCGCGGGATTTGCTGCGGCAAGCGGTCTGGCCCAGGGTCCAGCCATGGCCATGCTCGACAGGATCGAGCCGGGCATGTGGGAGGTGCGCGCCCGCGATGAAGCCGAAACCTTCCGCATCTGTGTCGACAGTGGGCGCGAACTGATCCAGATCCGCCATCAGGGCGAAACCTGCCGGAGGTTCATTGTCGACGATACGCCCGGCCTCGTGACCGTTCACTACACCTGCCCGACCAATGGTTACGGCCATACCAGCCTCAGGCTAGAGAACGCGCGTCTCATCCGGCTCGATACTCAGGGTATAAGAACAGGGCTGCCCTTCAACTTCACTGCCGAGGCGCGCAGGATCGGTCCGTGCCGCTGAAGCGGGCAGCACAAAGTTACACGCGAGACCATTGCATCGAAGGATTGGCGCGGCTAGCCAAATGGCAATGCCCGACCTTCAGTCCGATCCCCGTCATCCTCGATCCGCCCCGCCGCTTGCCGTAGTCCTGCTGTCAGGCGGTCTCGATTCGATGGTCTGCGCCGCGCTTGCCCGCGAACAGGGCTTTGAAATCCTTGCCCTGACCATCGACTACAACCAGCGTCACCGCATTGAACTGGATGCGGCCCGCGTGATTGCGGAAAGGCTGGGCGTGAAGCGGCACGTGATCCTGCCGCTGGACCTGCGCCAGTTCGGCGGATCAGCGCTGACCGACAATATCGCGGTTCCCAAAGAAGGTCTGACCGACGACATCCCGGTGACGTATGTCCCGGCCAGGAACCTGGTCTTTCTCTCGCTGGCGCTGGCTTGGGCAGAAGCGGCCGGGGCGAAGGATCTGTTCATCGGCGTCAACGCGCTGGATTATTCCGGTTATCCTGATTGTCGGCCAGAGTTCATCGAGGGGTTCGGCAATCTCGCGCGGGTTGCCACCAAGCTTGGCAGCGAGGGCGGAACGGTGACTGTTCACGCACCGCTACAGCATCTGAAAAAGTCGCAGATTGCCCAGGAAGCGAAGCGGCTGGGGCTGGATGCTGCGCAAAGCTGGTCTTGTTATGACCCCCTGCCCGGCGGCACGGCTTGCGGGGTTTGCGACAGTTGCCGGCTGCGGCGCGCGGGATTTGAAGAGGCAGGATTGCATGACGGCACCAGATACGGCGAAGACTGAAGGAAATGGCCGGGCAGCGCCGCAGGAAGCCAGCGCCTACAGCTGGTATGTGCTGTTCATTCTGGTGCTGGTTTACATCCTGAACTTTGTTGACCGGCAGATTCTCTCGATCCTCGCGAACGACATCAAGCGTGATCTTTCGTTGACTGACGCGGATCTGGGCTTTCTTTACGGCACGGCCTTTGCCGTGTTCTATTCGCTTTTCGGCATCCCGCTTGGGCGGCTTGCCGACAACTGGCATCGCGTCCGCCTGATGACCACGGGCCTCGCCGTCTGGTCGGTCATGACCGCCGTTTCGGGCCTTTCGAAGACCGGCACGCAACTTACGCTGGCGCGCATCGGCGTGGGGGTGGGCGAAGCAACCGCAAGCCCGGCCGCCTATTCTCTGATTTCCGACTATTTCCCGCAACGCCTTCGGGCCACGGCGCTGGCAATCTATTCCTCCGGCCTCTTTCTCGGCGGCGGCCTTTCGCTGTTCATTGGCGGCTACATCCTGGAAGCATGGAACAGCGCCTATCCTGATGGCGGTCCCATGGGCCTGGTGGGCTGGCAGGCAGCGTTCATGGCTGTCGGCCTTCCCGGCGTTCTGTTGGCACTGTGGGTGATGACCATCCGTGAGCCGATACGCGGGGCGATTGACGGATTGGTATCAAGGCAATCGCCCGAACCCTTCAAGGGGTTTGCCAGCGAACTGCTCAACGTCATTCCACCCCTTACCCTGATTGGCGCCGCGCGGCGCGGCCTTGGTGCCTTGGCAATCAATTTGGCAATCGCAGGCGTGCTTGCCGGGGCGGTATGGCTGCTTTCAGCAGTGCTTGGACGCGGCACGATGCAGCAGTGGATCTTTCTTGCAGTCGGAATCTATGCCGTCTTCAGTTGGGCCTCTGCCCTGAGAGCGACCGACCTGCCCACTTTCAGGCTGATCTGGGGAACCCCGGCCTTCCTGTGCACCACGCTCGGCTATGGCATGGTCGCCTTCATGTCCTATGCCTCGTCCTATTGGGGCGCACCCTATGCGGAACGGGTCTTCGGCATCGCCAAGGCCGACCTTGGCCTGACAATTGGCGGGACGGGCGCCCTTGCCGGATTTCTGGGCGTGATCATTGGCGGGCGTGTCGCCGATGCCCTGTTTGCGCGCGGCCCAGCCGGACGGCTCTATGTCACCCTGTTCGGGCTTCTGGCGCCGATCCTCCCAATGATCGGGGCATACACCACCGATTCCTTCGTCGCCTTCCTCGCCTATGCGTTCATCGCGCATGTCATGTCGAGCAGCGCGCTTGGCGGCGCTGCGGCCACCAGCCAGATGCTTGTGCTGCCGCGAATGCGCGGGACGGCGACGGCCACATTCTTTCTGGCCACGACCCTTGTCGGCCTGGCGCTGGGGCCGTTCATGGCTGGCTATGTTTCAGCCACCAACAACGATGATCTGGCCAAGGGCGTTCTTTCTACGCTTGTTGCCGTGCCCATCGGTCTCGCACTGCTGCTCTTTGCAATCAGGTCCGTCCCGACCGCACAGGCAAGCCTCGAAGACCGCGCCCGTGCAGCCGGAGAGCCGGTCTAGAACCGCCGCATCCGTTCATCAGGAGGCTGCGACGAGCACGCCGCAGGCAATGCGCCCGCCACTGTTGCCGCTGGGATCCGTCTTGTAATCGTCGGGTCCCGCATGGATCACGACCGCGGTTCCGTCAGCGTCGAACAAGGCGGCAACCAGCGCCGATGGCGCTATGGCAAGCTGCGTGTTCATTGTTGCCTTGCCATTGGGCTCAGCAAGCAGATTGGGAAGATCGCCGACATGCGGCCCTGCCGCATTAAGCATGCCATGCTGACGCCCCGCCGGATTGAGATGGCCCCCGGCCGAAGCGAACGACGGCCCGTCGCATCTGCCAAACTCATGGAAATGCAGGCCATGCAGACCTGACGAAAGACCCGCTGCCTCGACAATCAATCTGGCTTGGTCTCCTTCACGCATGATTTTCACCTCGCCGATGGCCGCTCCGCTCGCATCCTTGAGAGCGGCCGTCGCAATCGGCACAGAGGCCGGCATGCGCGGCGCGTGTGCGCACGCCTGAAGCATAGGCAAAGTCAGCAGCCAAATACCTGCGGTCTTCAAAGTCATCCCTGGATCTCCGGTTTGCGGATCATGCCATTCATAACAGAAAAGGGGCCGGATTGCTCCGGCCCCTTGTTCCATTTTCCGGTTCACCCGGAGATTACATGCCCGAACCCGGACCGTAGGTGATTTCCACCCGGCGGTTCTGAAGCTCGCGAACGCCATCCGCAGTCGGAACGCGCGGGTTGGCTTCACCGAAGGCCTTGCTGGTGATCGCGCTGGCAGGGATGCCACGCGAGGTCAGATAAGCCTGAACCGAAGCGTTACGACGCTGCGAAAGGCCAAGGTTGTACTTCGGCGTGCCCGAACGGTCGGCATAGCCAGCAAGCATGATCGGAACATTCGCGCAGTTGCCATAAGCGGTAACGGCGTTGTCGAGGATGCTTGCGGCTTCCGGCGTGATGTCCGACTTATCCCAGTCGAAGAACACGATGTAGGGACCCTTGTTGCAGACCACCGCAGGCGGCGGCGGAGGCGGCGGAGGCGGCGGAGGCGGCGGGGGCGGCGGGGGCGGCGGAGGCGGCGGAGGCGCAGCCTCTTCCACCGGAGCCGCACCACCAAAGTTGTAGGTCAGCGTGCCCATCAGCGAGTGCGTGCGCAGCTTGGTGCGCGCATTCGTTCCGCCGGCATTTACCAGGTCGATGCGGTTCTGATTGAAGAAGCGATACTTCAGACCGACATCCACCGAGTTGCTGATCGGCGCACGGACACCTGCGAGGGCCTGCCATGCAAAGCCCGTATCCGAATCGTTCAGATCGGTAAGGTTGGAAGGCGTGTCAACGCGGATGCTTGCGCGGCTGACGCCCACGCCGCCACCGACGAAGCCCTGGAGTCCATCATCAGGACCGAAATCCAGCAGGCCGTTGACCATGAAGCTGAGTGCATTCGCATTGCCCGCGATCGCGCGGTCATAAGTGCGCACGCCGTCGTTGAACGACTCGGCCTTTGCACGACGATAGCTGACTTCGCTTTCAAGGCGGAAGCCGCCGAAATCGTAACCCACGATTCCGCCGAAATCATAACCCGTGCGGGAGTTGAGAAGACCGTTCTGGCCAACACCCGTCAGGCTGGTGATGTCTTCCACAATCATCGCGCCAGCATCGGCTTCGACATACCAGGAATCGTTCCGTGCAAGTGCCGGCGATGCCAAGGCGCTCGAGGCCAAGGCTACGCCAAGGACCAGTTTCCGCATTATCGTTTCCCCTTTTTGCGACATCATGCCACGTCGTGGCCGTTGTCTACCGGTTCCAAAGTGGTCATGCAAGCAGACAAACACCCATAGTGTTGCACAAAAACAACGAATCATGTCCATTGTGCAGTGCAACTCTGTTCAGTTCATGCCGTCATGTCGCCTTTGAATGCAGAGGCCCCGAATTGGTTCCGGTCAACTTCCCGGAAACACCCCGATTGATTGCAGGGAAGCAATCAATGCCGTGATTGCAGCGCGCGCTTCGCCGTCCACAAAAGACCCGCCGGAGGGCGTTGATGGCACAGAGGCAATTTTCCAGCTCCCGTCGAACAGGCGCATCGCGCCCGCTTCCAGATCATGGACACACATGCCAGCAAACGGAACGATAAAGCGCCAGCCTCCTTCGGTCCAACCAGCAAGATGTCCGTCATGTGTGGCAAAGTCTGCTTCGCCCCCCTGCCCGACAAGCCACATCTGCCCGATCTGCGGGCCTGAAGGCACCGTGCTACGAACGCCCTGCACTACCGCACCGACAGCAAGGTCCAGCATTGAGAGCGCCTCGTTGACGGTCGCCTCCTTCTGGGCCTGTCCGGCAAAGAGGAGCGGCAGTGCAAGGCGCGGAGTTGCGGCGGAATAGAACATCTGATCCGGCATGAGATGAAACCTCCAAGTCTTGTGCAATCAGGCAGGCAGGGGAACCAGCAGCGGTGCGGACAGTGAACTGCGACCAATCTGCCGGACTTCGAACATGCCCGATGGCGCCTCGGCAGTGATCCCGGCAAAGGTCGCGGCATCAAGCCGTAATTGCGGGGCCGAACTCGTCCAGAAAGCGACAGTCTGACCGGACGCACCGAACCGCACCTCCCATGATTCCTGCGGTTCGTTCAACGGCACGTCAACAAGGTCGAGCCATGCCCAGCTGCCACGCGCCCGTCTGGTCCATGTCAGCTCAAGGCCACCATCCGGCTTGATCGTCGCCTTGCCGTGAACGGGTGACAGCGGCCGCAAGGAAAGCCCCGCATTGATGACCCGACTGGTCACGGCGTCGGCATCGCCCAGACCGATCGCCGCCAGCATGGCCGGAGCACTTCCACCAATCAGGGCTGGATCAAGCACCGTGAGGCGATCATCGATAAGAACGAACGGTTCGCCGGCCAGATGGCTCGACGTTGCATCTTCAGTGCCCCCGCGCCCCCGCAGGAAGCCACGCAGCTTCCATGTCCTGCCGCCAACCCTTTCCGCCGTGGCAAACTGGACAAGCTCGTTTCCGATGAGCGCCAGATTGGCACCCTGCATCAGCTGCGCCCATGTGGCATTGTCGAGCATCAGATCGGGTCCGGCCAGTTCCACCAGCAAGCTGTTGCGCCTGTCGAAGATCAGCGGAGATGCGGCTGGCAGGCTTTCTGGAATCCTGCCCATGACCGCGCGGCTGCGCCCGGTCGAACCAAGCGGCAGCAGTGCCTCGTCGGGCTGGCGTGCATATAGCGCTGCACCGCGCCATCCGGCTGTCGATGCCGTGGCCGCTGCCCGAACGATCGTCTGATTGGCATCGCCATGTCCATTCCAGGGAAGTTCCAGCGCAACCGCCTGCGTAGGTGGGACCGGCACGTCCAGCGGCACATTGGCCCGGCCGGGATCGCCGGGCTGCCCCATTGGCAGGTCGACCGGCACCGAAACCAGATCCAGCAGCACGCCATCGGCCAGCCATTCCCACTCTTCCACGCGCCAGATCCCGCCGGCAACCGTCGTGCGCACCAAAGCACCAGCCGCAAACCGCTGGTCGATTTCGGAAATCCGGTAGCGCAAGGTGTCGCGCGCCCGCGTTCTGCGCAGAGCCGCACGATTGGCAACGCCTGCCGCCTCGTCGGCCGTCATCACCACTGGCATTTCAATCACCGCCACGTCGCCGCGCACGTGGCGACCAACGCTGCGCTGCAATCCCGGTTGATAGTCGCGCGCAGTGTCATAATAGCGAACCGCACACTGGGCCGTCGCGGGCATGGCCTCGCGCTTGCGGGTCCATCCCGAAGTCAGAGCATCTTCAGCCCTGTCGCCGCCGGCGCAGGCTTCGGGCAGGACCGGCAGCGGCTGTTCGTGCGGCACTTCGGCCCGTTGCAGAACGATCCGCGCATCCCGGACGATGCAGGACATCGGCACAATTTCGCCCAGAACCCCGATTGCTTCGCTGGCGCCGCCGCGCTCCAGCGAAAAGCCGGTGATAGGAGTGCCCTCAAGGTCAGCGCTTTCAACGATCGGGTCGATGGCACGGCACACATCGGCTGCCGTCACGCCAGAGGCATCGGCGATAATCTCGAATGTCAGGGATGGCAGCCTGTTGCCGAACTCGGCGAGGTCCAAATCTTCGAACACGGCATAGGCCGTGTGCCGATAGGCCGGGTTCAGCGCGGGCCCTTCGGCCTGCACCAGAAGTGGATCGGGCGCCTGATCGCCATGACCCGTGTGGATTCGCAGCTTGCCTGCAACCTTCAGATCGCCTTCGCCCCCTCGCAGCAGATTGCCATCGGCCCAGATGCGCCCGATCCCCGCAATGGGTCGGCTGGCAACGGCCACCGCGAAGGAGGCCGAGTAGCTGTAGCTTGTCACCGAAGGCCGTCCCTTGCCGCCGCCCGAACGCTCCGCGCGCTCGATCAGTTCGGTGGCCCAGATCACACTGCCGGAGGCGCGCACCGTGCCGAAATGGAGCGGCAGCGGCGAACCATAGCTGGAAGTCTGCACCGAAAGCTCCTTGAGCCTTGGTCCTTCCACCTTGCGCCGTCCGATCAGCGCTGCATCGAACTGCTGTCCGATCAGCGCCCCCAAGGCTCCGCCCAGCGGTCCACCAAATACTGTGCCAACGGCTGACAGGATCAGTGTTGCCATGAAAACTCCCTCAATCCGTCACGTCAGACGCCATTGCACAATCACCGGCCACTCCAGCGGCGGCGGCATGAAGGCCACACGGCCAAGCGAGGCATGGGCATGAACAAAGCCGTCCGGCACCGCGACGAGCAGATGTGGCTGTATCGGGTTGGCCATGCACAAGAGCACATCGCCCTCCGCATCGATCCGCTCCAGCCCGCTCTGGTCGGCACAGGTCAGAAACCGCGCAACCGATGAAGCCCGCAAGGCGTAGCCTTCAGGCGTGCAAACAGTGCGTCCCGTTCTGCGCAGGGCTTCCGCCACCACCCCAACGCAATCAAGGCCAGATGCCGGGTCGCGCCCATGCAGCCGGAAGGGCACGCCAACCAGTTCGAGGGCTGCCTCCGCAAGGGCCGCATTCATGCCGATGGAGCCGGGTAGCGGGTGAGCAGATCGTTGCCCGGCAGAAACGGTTCGCCCTGAAAGTTCACCGCATTGCCAAACCTTGCGGAACATGTGGCAAGGGTCTGGTCGCACCCCTCGCGAACCAGCAGCCGGTCCCCCGGCCCGCAATCCTCGCCGAGCGGACGGTCCAGCACCAGCCAGCCGTCACTCACCGCCTGCACGCGCAGGGTAATGCCGGCATCGCTGCCATCGATCATGCGAATCCAGCCAAAGGCAAGATCCTGTGCCGCAGGCCCATCAACCTGCACCCACTGGCGATCCGCACTCACGGCAGACAGCATGACCTCGTGCATGAACCTTGCGGCCGAAAGCGTGCATCCCTTTCCGCAGAACTCTGCCCGGCAGGTCGGCGACGTTCTCGGAACGAGATCGACAGCCAGCTTCTGCTTGATCGATGCCAGTTCCGCAGAAAACCGCCCGCCTTCGCTCGTGACTGCGCCAATGGTTCCGGCGAACAGGCTTTCGCTCTCCAGCGTTTCCCAGTCCACCAGCCCCATCGAAACGCGCGCACCGTCAAACCGCCCCGCCGCTAGGTCCGCCTCGCTGATCGCGTCATGGCTGATCGCCCCTGCCACCTCGGCGCTATCCGGCTCCAGCGTTGCCGAACGGCGCACGGCCGATGGCACCATGCCGGGCGCCGTGCGGTGACGCAGGCCCGCGAACACCAGATCGCGGTCATGGCTGGTCAGTCCCAGCGCCACACCGTCGCACCGTTCGATCCGCCACCATACCGCCACGGTCTCCAGCGGCTGGCTGAACCACGCCCGGCTCATGCGTCCTCCCGCAGCTCGACCAGCGGCACGCTTGGGGCCTCTCCCGCTGCGAACTCCGCTCCGGAAATGTCCAGCCGGTCCTCGGCAAAGCGCACGGGCACGTCGAACAGGAAACCCGCGCAAACCTCTGCGCCACCGGGCGGCGCAATTGCCAGCACCACCATGCCCAGCGGATCAAGCGTGAAGTCACCCGTCTCGACACCGGCGACGCTGACCCGCAGCGATTCGGCGCGCGGCCGCGTGATGCGGCGGCGCTGCGCGTCCGGGGCATCGCCATAATGCTTGACCAGCGCAAAGCGCGATGTCGCGCCATCGCCAATCCCCAGCAGTTGATCGGTTGGCGTCGGCACACCAGTCATGCCGTTCGAACTGAAGTCGGACGGATCACGCAGGCGGAACCCCCGCGCCTGCCCGCGCCGGGCACGAAAGAACGCGATGAGTTCGCCAAGCTCGGCTTCCGATCTCACCCCCGGCCCCACGTCAAAACGCAGGCGCGCGTCCGACCACAGACTGTTGCGCCGTTCGAAGCCCGATGCCGTGATCGTCACATTTGTCGAAAACTCCGGCGTCACCGAAGCATCCCGCCCCAGCGCCAGCGGGAACAGGACTTCGTCGAAAGATTGCATCGTCTCGCCTCCGCTCGTGTCGGGAATCCGGGTAAAGCCGTCGCGCGAAACCTGGGGGAGCGCCCAGATGAAGGTCTCCGCCACCCCCAGCGCCAACGCCTCGCTTGCAGCGGCATCGATATGCGCCCATTCCTCGGCCGCATTCTGCGCCGCCAGCACAAAGCCCGAAAGGTAATGCTGGCGCTCGCGCGGATAGCCCAGCCGCGTCTCCGCAAGGGATCGCGCCTGTCGGCGCAGGGCATCCTTGCCGGTTGTGACCCAGTCATAGTCCTCAAGCTGGAGTATATCGAAGGCAGGCGATGCCCAGCCCGGCGGAAGGTTGGCGCGAAGGGCCTCAGGCGTGACCGGGTCGAGAACGGTGGGCAGAAACGCCAGCAGCAGGGTTTCCGCCCCCTCCGGCCCCGCCGCCGCCCTGACCGCAGCTGCAAGGTCTGCCGTCGATTGCGCAAGGATCGCCCCGGCCTGATCCAGCAGCGCCTTCTGCGCGCCGGAAAGGCTCGCCCCCAGATCGGGAATGTGCACCGGATTGCCGCCGAACGCGGCCTTTGCCGCATCGTCATAGATGCAGATGCGCCGGTCGTGCGTGACCCACCACCAGGGTTCGCCCACCTGATGCCGCACAGGCAGCCCCGCTTCCTGCATCATCTGGACGAGGGCCACACCCACCTTGCGCACCCATGCCATGGCTTGCGCATTGGCGGGCGAAAGCAGCGCCGAAGGAGGCTCCCAGCCGGTCCATGCCGGATCGCCGTTCCATGCCCGTTGCTGCCACTCCTGCGGGCAGTTCTGCGCCAGCAGTTCGTAGGATTGCGATGCGATCACCGTGTATCCCGTCGCCTTCGCCTCGGCGAGGAATGCCTTGTGCCAGCGTTCGGCCGCAGGGTTCATGGCGGGCAGGGCAGGATCGACCACGAAGCCGTCAGCACCGTCGGGCCCCATCGCATAGAAGTGGCTCATCCCGATGTAGTGGTTGATGCTGCCGCGATACCCCAGACCGCGAATCTCGCGCAGCAGCCGCGCCGGAGCAAGATTGTAGGCGTCGTCATATCCCGTGCACATGGCCAGCCCGTGCGGCGGCACCATCACGTCACCGATGGTCAGCATCGGCTGATGTCCGCTGCAAACCATGTCGGAAAGTTCGGCCCAGCCCGCCACCGAAGCAGCGAAGGGCGCGGCATTGCCCGCACCATATCCCGGCGCCACCAGCGAAATGAACATGCGGTCGATGTCTGCGGGATGCACCCTGTCCGCCTCGGCAGGCAGGATGAAGCCCCCGTCCAGCGCTGAAAACCGCAGTGTCACCCGCGCATCGGTGGGCGATCCTTCGGCATAGTTCCACAGCCGCACATACCAGGACCGCGCATTGCCCGCCGCATCGCGCCCCTCGATGGTCAGTGTCGGCCCGTTCACCGCATCCAGCGGCAGCACACCCCCCGATCGCCAGCGGAACGAAAGCGTCAGCCGCGAATAATCGCGGTCGGTATCGTAGGCCAGAAGCGGATGGTCCCACTTGTCTTCGGATTCCCAGATCAGGCCAACTAGATCATCCGCCTTGCGGAACACCGCATCCACCCGCAGCGCATCGGGCGCGGTTGTCACCACCGATGCCATGGCGGGGCGGGGAAAGTTCACCATCCAGAAGCGCGGATCGAAGCGCTGGATCACGTCGGTCTGCTGCACCGTGCGGTGCTTGGCCAGCCAGTATGCCATGGTCTTTCCCCGCCGTCAGAAATCGCTCAGCGCGCGGCGAACGGCCTGCGCCACCTGCCTGCCGGAACGGCGCAGGCTTTCGGGCTGGCTGCTGCCTTGCGGGCTGACAATGCGGATCGAGACATTCACATCTCGTCCCTTCCCGGCGCCCGGCGAAGGTTCGATGCGCCCGGCCGATGTCGGAACGAAAAGTTCCGGCCCCCGTTCCCCCACCAGGTATCCCCGCCCCGGCGCCACCGGACCGCCGGTTGCCCGCCCCGGCAGGCCGAAGATCGATCCGATCAGCCCCGAAAGCAGGCCGCCGATCCCGCCCGGCTGCCCTGCTGCTCCCGCACCGCCCAGCGCGCCGATCCCTGCACTCACTGCCTGCGCGGCAATGTCGCCCACCACGTTCAACGCCACCCGCCGCAGATCCTCGAAGCCCAGCGATCCGCGCCGTATTGCGCTCAGCAGGCCGCGTTCCAGCGTATCCCCGGCCCGCCCGAAACCTTCTACCAGGATCGAATCGAAACTGCCGCGCATCTGCGCAATGTCGGCGGCAAAGCCCGAAGTGTTCGCGCGCACGTCGATCATCAGCGTATCGAGTTCATCCGCCACGGTCTTGCTCCATCAGTCTGTCGATTGTGCTGCGGTCCACCGCCGCGCCTTCCGGTGGGCGCAGAGCCATCATGATCGTGGTCAATTCTTCCGGCGTTGCCGCCCAGAACGTGTCTGGCGTCCAGCCCAGCAGCAGTGCGGTATGGCCCGAAAGCCGCGCCGCCACCGCGCCGAACCGCCCGCTCACCCGCCACCCTTCAGGATTTGCAGGATCAGCGCGCGCAGCGCCGGAGTGCAGGCGGCAAGCCCCTCACGCGCCACGGCCTCCGCAAAATCTGGGCGCTCCAGCCCCTCACGCTCGCGCAGGGTGTGCCAGAACAGGGCCACCATCTCGCCAAGGCGGAGCTGCCCCGCACTGGCCCTCTCGACAAGCGCGAACAGCGGGCCAAGTTCCTCCTCGGCGGCCACCAGCGCGCCGAATGTCGGGCGCAGCACCAGCGGCTGGCCGCCGATCACAAGCACCGCTTCGCCCCGGTGCGGGTTTGCCGCGCCCGTCATCAGACCTGCGCCACCAGACCCGAACTTTCGAGTGTCATGGTGTAGTTGCGCTCGCCATTGAAATCGCCCGAATAGTCAAGCCGCTGGACAAGGAACCTGCCCCGCATCTTCTCGCCCCCCTCGAACGACAGTTCATAGTCGGCAATCGTCCCCGCCAGCGCGTGGCCGCGCACCTGCGCTTCTGCGGTGCTGCCCAGGAAGATCCCCGCCGCGCTGACCGTCACCGAGCGCGTCCCTGCTCCGGAAAGCAGTTCGCGCCAGCCGCCTGAATCCTTGCTGGTAATCACCACCGCCTCGCCATTGATCGACATCTGCGTCGTGCGCAGGCCGGCCACGGTATTGTAGGTCGGCACTGCCGCGCCATCGCTGATCTTCAGCAGAAAGGCGCTTCCCTTCTGGGCTGCCATGTCGGTTCTCCTTTGAATGAACGGGGTTTCAGGCGGCCAGCACGCGCGCCCGGTATTCCAGCACCACCGCGCGCAGCGCCTCGCCGCGCTGCTCGGCCCGCGCTTTCAGCAGGCCAAGGCTTGCCACATGAAGTCCGGCGGCAGATTGATCGGCGGGCAGCGCCTCCACCCGCGCCTCGATCGCGGCCACCAGCGCCGCGCCGCCCAGCGGATCGTCGCTGCGAAAGTTCAGTTCCAGCGCCACCCTGATCTCGCGCCCGGCCTGCGTCTTGGTGCCCCAGTTGCTGCTTGCGCTCGCCGTCAGCGCCAGCCACGGCAGCGCGGTGCGCAAGGGCGCTTCCTCAACCACGGCGTTGAGCGCACCGGAAAGAACCGGATCGCTGGCCAGCCAGTCAATCAGAACACTGCGAAACGGGATTTCCATCGCGCTAGTCCTCTCCAAACAGCGGCCAGAGCAGGCCCGCCTTGCGCCACCGCCGGGCATCGCGCCGCCGCGCCATCATCACCGCCCGCGCCTTCGCCAGCGCCTCGGCCTTCTCGACCAGCCGCTGCATCAGCGGCCCGATCTGCTGCGCCTGCGCCGCGATCATGCCAGCCGCATCCGCCGCCAGGGGCGCCACAGCGCCGCGATTGCCGCAGGAGGCCAGGCGGCAGACTTCTTCTCGTCGTCCCGCGCACGGTGCTGGTGCGCAGCCAGCCGGATCACGCCCTGCCGGATCGCTTCGGGCAGGTCTGGCCAGTCCTCGGCCAGACCGGCCACATATGTCGCCGCCACCCGGCGCTGTTCGATCGGCCGCAACAGCCTGATCCGCCCGCGTCCCTCGGCGTCGATGTCCAGTTCATAGTCACTCGCCGCCAGCGCAATGCGCCCGCCGCTCTGGTCGAGTGCGGCAAGGGCGGTTATCGAGCGCACCGGCCGCGCGCCCAGCGTCTGCCATGCGCTGCTCGCGGCCAGCACGTCCTCGCATCCGGCGTTCAGCGGCATCGTGCCGGTAAAGCCCTCGCACAGGTCCAGCGCGCTGCGCAGCAGCGCCAGCAGTTCGGCATCTTCGGCTGACCGGCTGATTCCCAGCCAGGCCTTGAGTTCGCTCAGCGCCGCCGAAGCCAGCACCGGCGGCGCAACAATTGCCCGCATCATGGCAATCTCCGGTCAATGGGAAGGAAAGGGCGGCCTGCGACAGCGCCGCCGCGCGGCCGCAGGCCGTCACCATCAGGCTGCGATACGCAGCAGCTTGATCGCGTCGCTGTCCATCACCTGACCGCCAACACGGCGCGTGGCATAGAACTGGACATAGGGCTTGTTGGTATAGGGATCGCGCAGGATCGTCGTCTGCTGACGCTCGGCAATCAGGTATCCGGCACGGAAGTTGCCAAATGCGATCGGGCAGGCATTGGCGGCCACATCCGGCATGTCCTCTGCCTCGATCACCGGATAGCCGAGCAGGCGATCGGGCTGCCCCTCGATCATGCCCGGCTGCCACAGGAACGCGCCATCGGCGGTCCTGAGCTTGCGGATCACCGCCAGCGTGGCCGAGTTCATTACCCAGACCGCGCCCTGCCGCAGCGGCGCCTTGAGCTGGAACACCAGATCGATCAGCTTCAGTTCGGGGGCGGCATCAAACCCAGTTGCATGGCCCGATCCGATGAACTGCAAGCTGCCAAAGGCGCGCGCCGCATCGCCCGCTGCACTCGTCGGCGCATTCAGGAAACCGCGCGGCTGGTTCACCCCGCTGCCATTCACGAAAGCAGCGCCTTCCGCGCGGGCAAACTCGGTCGCGATTTCATTGGCCAGCCAGCCTTCCACGTCAAAGGCCGCATCATCCAGCATGGCCTGCGTGGCCGAAGGGTTGGCATAAAGTTCTCCGCTGGGCGGCACGATCTCGGCCAGCTTCGGGCTGTCGGTTTCGGGCCGTGCGCCCGTCTCGCTGACCCACCCGGACGCCGCACCACCGGTCGAGATCAAGCGGCGAAAACCCGAAGTCCCGGTGCGCACCACGCTTGCCACGCCGCGGATAGGGCTGATTTCGGTCAGTCGGCGCGCAATCAGCGTATCGATCTGCTGCGGAACGGCAAACCCGCCATCCGCACCCGTCGTTCCGGTAAGCGCCTTCAGCTCGGTCTCGCGGCCATGACGCACATAGCCATCGATAAAGCCGGAAACATCGCGCATCGCATCGGCCGCACCGTCAAGCATGGGCCGCACTGCTGCCCGGCCGAACCGCTCCAGACGGCCCTTCACTTCCTCCACTTCGCTGCGCAGCGCGGCAATGGCGGCGTCGTGCGTTTCCTGCCGTGCGGCAATGTCGAACGAAGCGCTCAGCGCGTCCGCCTTGGTTTCGATGTCAAGATTTTCCATGTGGCTCAACGTCCTTTCTGCATGAAACAGGTCGCCGCAAAGGTCGGCCTGAGGGGGACTTCCATTATGTCGGGATCGGGCTGCTCCGGGCCTTGCCGTCCTGCCGGTCAAGGCTCAGGCGGCTGCGGCCGCCTTGCCGCTTTCCACGTAATGCACGCGCGCCAGCGGCTGCATGGGGCGCGTCACCAGGCTCACTTCGATGATCTCAACCGCCTTCAGTTCGCGCCCGCCCGGCAGGGCGCGCCCGTCAAGCACGCGGTATCCGAACGAAAGCCCGTCCACCGCGCCCTGCCGCAACGCCTTCGCAGGAGCGGAATCGGCGGCATCCACCCGCGCCACCACGCGCAGGCCGCGTTCATCCTCGCCTGCGCTTTCGATCCAGCCGATCTGCTGGTCGGGCCGGTGCTGCCACAACAGCGGAAGCCGCAACCCCTGGGCAAGGCGCCGATCCAGACTGCCCCTGAAGGCGCCCGGCATGATCGTGTCCCCGCCGCTGTCACGCTTGCGGAAGATCGCGGCATAGCCCGCAAACCGGATCGGCCCCGTCATCGCACCAGCTCCGCCGAACCCAGCCGCACCGCGATGGCAAACAGCAGCAGCGCCAGAACGCCACGCACCACCCAGCCGATGGCCGCCTTCCACGCGCTCGCCTTGGCATCGCGCCACGCCCCCAGAAGCTGGCGCAGTTCCGCCAGATCGCTGTGGGCATCATCATCGCCAAGCCCCATGCGGGTCAGGGCCCGCACCGCGCCCATGTCCGATGCCTCCTCGACAATGGCCCGCAGCGTGACAAGATCGGTTCCCTCATCACCGGCCTGCGCGATGAGCCGTGCCAGCATGTCCTCGCGGGTCATGCCTGCACCTGTTCGATGCCCAGAAGCGCCCGCTTCTCCTCGCCCGTCAGGAAATCGGCCGCCGTCACCTGCGCCCAAAGGCGTTCGCGGTCTTCGCCCAGCGCAGGCACCCGGTCAAAGTCGACGATCAGGCTGGCCCCGGCAAACCACGGGCGCAGCCCCTCGGCCAGCGCGCTCAGGATCTTGCCCGCCACCGGCAGCAGTGTCAGCCGCCAGAGCGCGCGGTTGGCCTCGCGATAGTTGGCGTAAGTATTGTCGCCGGGGATCCCCAGCAGCATCGGCGGCACGCCAAACGCCAGGGCAATGTCGCGTGCTGCGGCCGCCTTGAGCGTGGCAAAGTCCATGTCCGCAGGCGTCAGCGCCAGTGCCTGCCAGCGCAGCCCGCCCTCCAGCAGCATGGGGCGCCCGGCATTGCCCATGCCCGAATAGGCCGCGCTCAGTTCGCTCTTGATCCGTTCGAACTGGTCCGCCGTCAGCGCCGCACCCGGCTCGCCCGGATCATAGACCAGCGCGCCCGAAGGCCGCGCCGCATTCTCCAGCAGCGACCGGTTCCACCGCGCCGCGGCGTTATGAATTGCCACGGCTTCCTCGGCCGCCTCCAGACAGCCCGCGCCATAGTGATCGTCCGAAGGGTGGAAATGCCTCACATGGATAAGGTTCGCCCGGCCAAGATCGTCAACGGCATCGATCCGCATTGTCTTCTCGCCCACCTTGTAGGCGAAGGCAGCGGGCCATCCCGCCGCATCGGGGATCACGGTCACCCGCTCAGGCCGCAGCGCGAAGAGTTCCACCGGGATGCCCTCGGCATCGCGCAGCACCTGCACAAAGGCATTGCCATGCAGCATAAGGTGCGCCGCAAGCGTCTCCAGCAGCGGCTGCCCGGCGCTTGTCTCGCTCACCAGCGCGAGCAGTTCGGGGTGCGATGCCCTGACCGGCGCAGAGCCAACCCCCTCCGCCACGATCCGCACCGCGCGCTGCGCCACCGGATTGCGCAGATAGGCTTCGCGCGCCGCCGCTGCATAGTTGCTCGGTCCCCGGCTGAACTCCGGGCGCGAAGGCTCCCCGCGCCAGTCGGCAGCGGCAATCCAGGGGGAAATGAAACTGCGCCCCAGCGGTGCGCGCGGCGTCACCGCCTCGCCCTTGAACGCAGCCGCAAGCGATTGAAAGAACGACATGATGTCCCTTTCGCAAGAATGGAAAAGTCAGCCCGCCACCGGCAAGCGCAACCTAGTCGAACCAGATGCGCGGCTCTGCCTGCTGCCCCAGCATAAGCTCGGTCAGCGCCCAGACGCAGGCATCGGCGCGGTCGGGCGATCGCCCCGGACCGCGATATTCGCCGCCCGGCATAAGGCCGCACAGCTCGTCCTCCAGCCGTGCAAACATGCCCACGTGCCGCACCCGCCCGGCTTCATAGAGCGCCGCCACCGGCTCGGCCCGCGCCGCCTTGCCGCGCCGGGCATGGACAAGCCGCAAGGGCAGATGCGCCCCGGCTGCCCGCAGCACCGCGCGCACCATCTCGCCGCCCTGGTTCGCCTCGGCCACCACCCGGTCGGCCGACCATGCGCGCGCCGCATTCGCCACGGCCGCCGCCCAGCGTTCGGGGCTGGCTTGCTCTATCGAACAGTCGGCCAGAACCCGCCCGATCCGGTCATCGCCAATGCCGCAGACCACGATCCCGCAGGCATCGCCATGTGCGCTCGTCGGCGGGTCCACGCCAATCACCACGCGCGTCATGGCGGCGCTTGCCTCCTCGCGCGCGGCCTCGATCAGGCCGCGGGTCCACAGGGCGCCCGCCACATCCTCGATCAGTTCACCCAGCAGTTCCTGCCGCCCCAGCGCCGATCCGCCATAATTGCGGCGCATGGCCTCGATGAAACGCGCGGGCAGGTTTGCCGCGTTGTCAAAGGTGCAGCCGCGCGTCACGGCCACATCTTCGTCGCCTGCCAGAAGGCGCATCACCAGCGGCACCGCGCGCGGCGTCGTGGTTGCCACCACGCGCGGATCGCCGCCCAGCCTCAGGCCCATCAGCAGGTTGTCCCAAGCGGCCATGGCCCGGTTCGATGCGCTCTGCCACTTGGCAATCTCGTCGCACCAGGCATGGCTGTGCTGCGCCCCGCGCAGGGCTTCCGGCTCGCCCGCGGAATAGAGGAAAGCCTGCGCGCCATTCGGCCAGACCAGCCGCCGCATCGAACTTTCGAACACGGGCCGCCGCCATGGCGCACCGATTGAAAGCAGCCCGCTTTCACCCTCCACCATCACGCTGCGCGCTTCGTGCAGCGATGCGCCCACCAGCGCAATGCGCGCATCTGGCTGGCTTTCGGCAATGCCGCGCACCCATTCCGCGCCCAGCCGCGTCTTGCCGAACCCGCGCCCGGCCAGCACCAGCCACACCCGCCAGTCGCCCTGCGGCGCCAGTTGGCTGGCCCTGGCCCAGGTGCGCCAGTCATAAGGCCATTCGATGATCTCCCGTTCTTCCAGTCCTTGCACGAAGGCGCTGATCTGTTCCGCGCTGGCATCAGGAACCCACCCCAGCTGGCAGCGCTCACGCATCCGCACAGGCTTCCGCTGCGTGCGTCTGCCGCTGCCGGAGCACTTCGTCGCGGATCGCCAGCAGCTTGGCATGGATCGACCGGCGCACCACCTCAACGTCGGCGTTCTCGCGGATGGCCCGCTCGCGCGCCACGGTCTCGCGGTGCTGCGAAAGCAGACGCAGCGCGGTGGCATTGTCGAACTTCGCGCCGCCCTCCTTCGGCTCGCCAAAGCGCAGCCGGTGCAGAACCTCGATCTCCAGCAGATCGTAACCCTCGCAAAGAGCCTCTCGCCAGCGCGCCGCGAAATCGGCATCGCTGCGCTTCTCCTTGTAAACGCGCGAAGGCGTCACCCCTGCGGCGGCTGCCGCCGCCGAAACATTCGACGTTTCCGCAAGCACCGCCAGAAACCCGGCCTTCCATGGCTTGCCCGTTCTTGCTGGCTGCGCCTGTGGCGCAGCACCCACCCTTGCGCGCAAAGTCTTCGCGCGCCGCTGCACAGTCGGCTTGGCCATGCTGACCATCCTTCCAGAAATTGGGTCTTCGTGAATTGCACCGCGCCTGCGGCCGCGCATTGAGTGCGGCGACTCGTCTCTTCGCGATGTTCCTGTTATGTACCGAAAGAACGCGCGAATGTCAACAGAAAAGTGCCAATCCGGTTAATCGCAAACTGACTGGCGCTTTCCCGTGCTCTCCCCTAAACGCTGCGCCGCAATAATCGCAGGAACGCCGATGCTTCGCCGCCTCTACAACTGGACCATGGCCAAGGCCGCGCATCCCCATGCCGGTTGGTGGCTGGGCTTGTTCGCGTTCATGGAGGCGAGCTTCTTTCCCGTCCCGCCGCATCCGCTGCTGGGCCTGATGTGCCTCGCCGAACCGAAAAAGGCGGTGCGCTTTGCGGCCATTGCCACGCTGGCCTCGGTCATGGGCGGCCTGCTCGGCTATGCCATCGGCTATGGACTCTACGATACCGTCGGCACGCAGCTCCTCGCCGCGCTTGGCCTCACCGAAAGTTTCCCCAAGGCCGCCTGCTACCTGCGCGAGACCGGGGTTGCCATCATCATCGCCAAGGGCGCCACGCCCATCCCGTTCAAGCTGCTCACGATCACCGCGGGCTTCATCGCCATGCCCCTGGTGCCCTTCATCGTGGCCAGCCTCGTCAGCCGTTCGATCAGCTTCATGATCGTGGGCGTGCTCTTCCGTCTGTTCGGCGCGCGGATCAAGCGCTTCATCGACAGGTATCTCGGCCTCGTCACCGTCGGCTTCGTCGTGCTCGTCGTGGGCGGCTTCCTCGCGGTCAGCCTGCTCGGCAAGGGCGATGAAAGCGCGGGCACCAGGGCCAGGTGCGAACAGGTTTCTGCTGTAACTTCATCCTGAACGGACCATACGCCATTCGCCCCTCTTGACGGTTAAGCGCCTTTTCAGGTTTCCTCGTCACATTAGCGTTGTCATTCAGACGTTCTGCATGGGTTGGAGCATCGCGCTCCTCACGGCCGATGCTCCTTCCGGACGAAGGAAGGAAAAGTATGGAACGCGTGATCGGGAACGAAGACATCCGCCTCCAGATGGAAGGCTATGGCCTTACCACCATCCAGATCCACTATTACCTGCCCGATCACCCCAGCCTGCTTCAGATGTTCGCGTTCCAGCAGTATGATCTCGCCCCGCGCTTTCCGCGCCTGAACGGCTTTCTCGATCACTGGCGGCGCGAAATCGAAGCCGCCATCCACTCCGTCCGCATTGCCCACAGGCACCTGATAGGCCCGCAGGAATGGCGCGCCGTCGATGGGGTCATCACGATAAACTGACCTCAGGCATGGCGGTCAGTCCGCGCCGGATCACAGACCGAAGCGGAACGAATAGCCCAGCCCCACGGCATACTGCATCCGCTGGCCACGTTCGCGGATCAGAGAACTGCCCGCCGGCGCTCCGCCCAGCCGGTCCACCCCGGCAAACAGCGCCACCGCGCGCCGCCGGTCCAGCGGGCGGATCAGGTTTGCCCCCAACCCCACCGAAACAAGCCCGCCATCAGGGCGCGAAACCCCAAGGCCAGTCCTTGCCGATTGCGCCGCATCCACCCCGAAATAGGTCTGCATGTAATCCGCCGTGGCAAAGGTTGCACGCGGCCCGAAGGAATAGAGCAGCTTGCCCTCGCGGCCAGAGTAATTGATCAGCACATCGCCCACCAGGCCTTCATGCGCGCCAAATCCCTGCCGCACTTCGGCCCGTGCGCGCCACTGCCGCTTCGCGCCGAAACGCTTTTCCACGAATGCACCGGCTTCACCAGCAATGCCGATGTCGCCCATGCCGCGCAGGGCATCGCTGCCACCAGCCACCAGAAACGGTGATCCGCCATCGTCCTCGTTTCGCCCGAAGCGCGAACGCACGATCGGCCCGGCCTTCCAGCCGTCGCGATTCACCGCATTCCAGCCAAGGCCATCCTGCACCGATAGAAACAGCGTGTCCTTGTAGTTGATGCGCAGGTCCGGAAAGATCGAAAGCGCGGTATCCTTCGATCCCTGCCATGCCATGCCGAATACCGGCGCAACCCCCACCGTCATGGTCCAGCCCTGCGGCTGGGGCGGCATCTGCCCAGCAGGCGGCGCACCCGGCGCGGGCCGGTCCGGCGCGCTCTGCGCCGCGGCGGGATGCGCCAGACCAAGAGCCAGTGCAGGCACCAGCAGCACAGAAGGCAGACGCATCGCTTATTCTCCCTGATGTAAGTAACGGCCCGGCGCGCGATATGGACCGCTCAGGCTGAACCCGGCTTTTCGTGAGCGTATCGAACTGTTGCCGGATACATTTCGTCCGGCCGCGCTCAATCGTCAGGAACTGGTGCTTGCGCAACAACCCCTTGGGCCACCATGCTTGCGCCCATGCTCACGCTCTATCACTGCCACAATGCCCGCTCGTTCCGTGCGCTCTGGGCGCTTGAAGAGATGGGCCTGCCCTATGCGCTCCATGTGCTGCCCTTCCCCCCGCGCAAGCGGCACGAGGGGATGCATGATCTCAATCCGCTGGGCACCATCCCCGTTCTGTTCGACGATGACCTGCGCCTCACCGAAAGCGTGGCAATCCCGCACTATCTCGCTACGAAATACGGCCCCACCGATCTTGCCGTGGCTCCGCACGAGAATGGCTATGCCGCCTATCTCAACTTTCTCGTGATGGGCGAGGCCACGCTCACCTTCCCGCAGACCATCCACCTGCGTTACGCGGTCTTTGCCCGTCCCGAAGAGCGCCGCCCCGAAATCGCGCGCGACTATGCCGAATGGTTCGGCTCGCGCCTGCGCAATGCCGAAACCATGATGGGACCGCATTATGCCGCGGCGGATCGCTTCACGATGGCCGACATTTCCGTGGGCTACGCCCTGATGCTTGCCCTGTCGGTCGGGCTGGAAGAGTTCGTGTCCGATACCATGCGCGCCTACTTCGCCCGCCTTGAACAGCGTCCCGCCTTCCGCCGGGCAATTGCCGCACAGGGCAAGCCCGCCTAAGCGGGGCCATGGCTCTCATCGCGTTCAACAAGCCCTACGGCGTCCTGTGCCAGTTCACCGATGAACGCACCGGGCCGCCCCGCCCCACGCTTGCCGCCTTCATCCGGCAACCCGGCGTCTATCCCGCAGGCCGCCTCGATCATGACAGCGAGGGCCTCCTGCTCCTGACCGACGATGGCGCCCTTCAGGCCCGCATCGCCGATCCGCGCCACAAGCTGCCAAAGACCTATCTCGTTCAGGTCGAAGGCGTGCCTGATACCGCCGCGCTCGATGCGCTGCGCAGCGGCGTTCGCCTCAGGGACGGGATGAGCCTGCCCGCAAAGGTGGAACAGATCGCAGACCCCGCGCTCTGGCCGCGCGATCCGCCCATCCGTGTGCGCAAGACCGTGCCGGACAGCTGGCTGCGCCTCACCATCCGCGAAGGCCGCAACCGTCAGGTCCGGCGGATGACCGCAGCCGTCGGCCACCCCACGCTGCGCCTCGTCCGCTGGCAGATCGGGCCATGGACACTTGCCGGCCTCGCTCCGGGCGAGTGGCGCGAAGTGGCGCCGCAGGACCTGGAAGCGATCACTCCTCGAAGATCGCCACAGCGCGCGTCCAGCCCGCAGAGGCGCCCCTGATCTTGTGCGGGAAGCAGCTCACGGTAAATCCGCTGGGCGGCAGAACCTCAAGGTTGTGCAGCTTTTCCAGGTGGCAATAGCCAATGTCGCGCCCGGCCTTGTGCCCTTCCCAGATCAGCGATGTATCGCCGGTTTCCTTGACCTTTTCGGCCGTGTGGACAAACGGCGCGTCCCAGCTCCAGGCATCGGTGCCGGTCACGCGCACCCCGCGCGATGTCAGATACATCGTCGCCTCATAGCCCATGCCGCAGCCAATGCTCACATAGTTCGGGTTGCCTACCGCCATGCCTGCGGCCGTGTTCACCAGCACGATTTCCAGCGGCTTCAGTTCGTGCCCAATCCGCTTCAGTTCGTCTTCCACGTCCTGCGCGGTAACAACGTAACCATCGGGAAAGTGCCGGAAGTCCAGCTTCACACCCGGCTGGAAGCACCACTCAAGCGGCACTTCGTCGATGGTGATGGCCCGCTCGCCGCCGTTCATCGTCGGGTGGAAGTGCCACGGGGCATCCAGATGGGTGCCGTTGTGCGTGGTCAGCGTCACGTTCTCGACCGCGGCAAAGCCTGCGCTGTCGGGCGTGTCTTCGGCGGTCACACCCGGAAAGAAGAATCCCAGTTCCGGCAGCGTCTCGCCATGCTTCTGGTATTCGATCTTCGGCCGCATGAACGGCGGATCGGTAATCACCTCGTTTTCAAGATAGATCGAAAGATCAACAAAACGGCGAGTCATGTCATTCCTCTCTCGCGCGGCTTCAGCGCTTTATCAGTTCAGCACGAAGGCCAGCGGGCGTGACGGTGAAGGCAAGCATGGCACCAAACAGCAATTTGGCAATCAGGGCCGTCAACCAGTCAAGAGCAGGCACGGCGATGGCCCGGAGCGGAATTGCCGAAGCTGCAACACCCACTGCTGCTCCGATCAAGCCGCACAGGATTGCGCGAACGGCAATCGCGCCGGGCAAGGCCGATGCCCCGTCCATGGCCATGACCTTGCCCGCTGTCCGCGCCTTGCGCGCCAGCAGGCCGGGCACCAGCGTAGCCATCAATCCGATCATGAAGCCCTGCGGCCCGAAATCGAGCACATAACCCCCGCTGCCCCAAACAGGCACGGGTCCGCGCAGCCCGAACACCGCCAGAAAGAAGCCCGCACTCAACACCACGTTGACAGCAATGCTGATCAGGGTTTCCCGGCGAATGTAGGCACTCGCCTCCATCTAGGCAGTGCGCCCCCCCAGCGTCTCGGCGAACCAGTCGGCAATGAGATCACGCCCGTAGGACATGTTGTCGGCGCCCACGTGCTCGACCCCGCCTTCGCGTGCGGTGAAGATCACCTTCTCCCGGCGCGGCGAATTGATCAGCTGGTCATAGAGGTCGTCGGCATAGGAAACGCTGATCTGCCGATCATGCGCCCCGTGCGTCACCAGGAAGGGCACCTTGATCCGGTCCATGTGTCCGTTGAGGTTCATGTCGGTCGACTTCGCCATGAAGTCGTCCATGTCCTTGGCGCCGAAAGCCCACATGACGTGCGCCCAGTAATGCGGAACGGGGTTTTCGCCTTCGCGCTTCAGGCGCTTGTCCTGCACCTCGCGCCAGTTGTGGTTCGCACCCCACACCGCGCCCGATGCGAAACGCGGCTCATAGGCGACCGCGCGCGGCGCAAAGTGCCCGCCCAGCGAAATCCCGGTCATGCCGATGCGGCTGGGGTCCACGTCGGGCTGCTGTTCCAGCCAGTCCACCGCCTTGCTTGCCCAGTTTTCCGAATGCGGATCGACCGGCAGGCCCTGAAGCCTCAGCGCTTCGCCTGAACCGGGCTGATCGACGCAGAGCGTGGAAACGCCGCGCCGCGCCAGCGCTTCGGGCAGGCGGCTCCAGTAAAGGAGTTCCTTGCAGCTATCGAGACCATTGCAATAAACCACCACCGGATGCGGCCCCGGCCCCGCAGCGCGGGTATAGAGCGCAGGCATCGTGCCCGTGCTCAGCGGGATTTCCACCCGTTCGCGGTTGATCTGTCCGAAAGCGGTGGACTTTGCAAAGGCATCCAGCGCCCTGGCATAGGTCTCCTTGCGTCCCGGTGCGCCATGGCCCTGCATGCGCTCGGCCACCAGCAGGTAAAGCGCTGCACGCTCCAGCTTGTTCGAAGCAGAGAACAGTCGCCCCTTGGCCTCGTCCTCGGCGGCCAGTTCGATCAGCTTGTCGCCAAAGGCCGACCACTGCTTCATGAACACCGGGGTTCCTGCATCGCCCCCATTGGCCGCCGCTTCGATGATCGGCTGGCACATGTCGACGATTTCGCCGATCAGCCCACCGCTTTCCATCGCGATGGAAACCGAGAGGTTCCAGATATAGTTCGGGAACGGTTCGTAAAGCGCCATGCCTCAGCCCTCGACTGCAAGTTCGGGGGTCTGGAACAGGCCCGGATTCGCTGCGGGATGCGGCAGGGTCTGCGGCCCGCCAGTGCCGATGCCCCACTGATCCATGACCATCGGAGCGGGCGTGTGCACCTTGTACTGGTGGGTCTCGAAATCGACCTCTTCGAGTTCCGAGGTATATTCGGTCGTGAAGCCGCCCGGCGTGACGAAATAGCTGAAGGTGTTGTTGCCTGCGGTGTGCCGACCCGGCCCCCAGCCAATGTCCACGCCCTTGATCTTCATGCGATGGATGCCGCGCATCATGTCGTCCACGCTCAGCATGTCGTAAGCCACATGGTTGAGGCACGGCGGTCCGGGCAGGATGGCAATGCGGTGATGCGCCGAATTGCAGCGCAGGAAGCACATGAAGTCGCCCAGCCAATCGGAAATCTTGAAGCCCAGAACGTCGCAGAAGAACTTCACCAGCGCCTGATGATCGGGGCTGTGCAGCACGATGTGGCTGATCTTCACCGGCACGCCCTCCCAGCGCGCCAGGTCGCGCTTGGCGCCCTTGGCCACATCGCTGGAAATCTCGAACAGCATCCCGTCTGGCGAGAAGAAGCGGAAGCCGTATCCGCCGCCCGGCGATGCCAGTTCGGCAGGCTCGCTCACTACCTTGCACCCGGCGTCCTTCACCCGCGCGCAAAGCGTATCCACGTCTGCGCGGCTGTCGGCCGCCAGCGCGATCACATCGATGCGGTTTTCGTCCGCCTTGCGAAGCTGGACCACGTGATGCTCGTCATGACCCTGCGCCTTGAACCACGCCATGCCATGAGTCTCGCCCACCGGTTCCAGCCCCCAGAAATCGCGGTAATAGGCCTTCTCGGCGTCGAACTCTTTCACGCCATACCCGACATAGCGAATCTCGGTCACGCGGCTCATGGTGGTCATCCCTATGGTCTTGATTCAGAATGCTTGAATTGACGTGCCCGTCATGGAAACGGACAGCATCAGATCGGTTGCGAGACCACTGCGAACATCTCGGCAGTGGCCTTGTGGTTGTCGACGGGCGGCGCCTTGCCAAGCTGCCCCATGCAGATGGCCAGACTGCTCTCCACGATGTAGCGGCAGCGTTCGAAGCGGCGGTCACGGTAGGCCCTGAGTGCGGCCTCCACGTCGTCGCTGCGCTCCAGTTCCTCGGCCAGCACGATCCCGTCTTCGATCGCCATGCCTGCGCCCTGGCCAAGATGCGGCGTCGTGGCATGAACCGCATCGCCCAACAGGCCAACGCGGCCCTTGCTCCAGTCGCCGCGCACCAGCATCCCTTCCAGCGGGCGATAGACCACGCCGTCATCGTCGGTGATCTGCTCTGCCAGTTCGCGGATCTGCGCCGAACAGTTGACCAGCTTGGCCCGCATCGCCGCCGCAAGGCCTTCCTTGGGATAGCGCGGATTGTCCGGTTCCGGCGTTGTCACATACATGTACATCAGGTCCGCGCTCATCGGCACGAGGCCAACACCGGTCGGCCCGTTATAGACCTGAAGCGCATCCAGCCCTTCGGCGCGCGGGAAGTTGTAGCGCCACACCGATTGGCCGGTAAACTGCGGCTTTCCAGCCTCCGGCAGGATCATTTCGCGCGTCTGCGAATAGACCCCGTCAGCGCCGATCACCAGATCATAGCTGCCGCTCGACCCGTCGGAAAAGCGCACATGGACCTTCGCGCCATCGTCCTCGATGGCCTCGGCCGTCACGCCCAGCCGCAGTTCGGTGCCCAGGGCTTTGGCATTATCGCCCAGCACCTTCTGCAAGGCCCGGCGACCTATGCCGACGTTGGCCGGACGCCCCTCCACCAGTCGCGGCGAGGGAACCCGCGCCACCTTGGTGCCATCAGGGGTGAAAATCTCTACCGCGTCGAAGCCGCAGGCTGCATCCATGAAGCTGTCCAGCACGCAAAGCTGGTCCATCGCGCGCAGCACGTTCGACTGCTGAATGATGCCCACACCATAGACCGACCAGGTCGGATCGCGCTCTATCGCGGTAACGGCAAACCCCTTGCGGCACAACGCGATGGCCGCCGAAAGCCCGCCGATGCCAGCACCGATGATCAGGATATCCAGTTTCTTCATGGCAATGCTCCGCCACCGCCGCAACGGTTGGCAAGCCCTCTCGTACAAGGTTGATTTTCGCTGGTGATGCTTACGTTCGCACCTTCAATTCACCAAGCAAGTAATTTTTATGCCCTTTCATTTGCAAAATTGATGATGGGCCATGCAACGGATTAGCTTGACTCAGCTTGCCCGGCGCTTGATACCAATTAAGAATGTTGGTTCTAATAATGGGCGCGTGAACTGCCTGTGTCAGGGCACGCGGGGAGAGTTTCCATGACTGATTCCGCCATCGTCTCTGCCGGATCAGGGCGCCAGCCGGGCGTTGCGCAGGGCCTCACAATCGTCCTCACGGGCTTCCTGCCGATCATTGCCATCGTCTCGATGTTCCCGGCCGTTCCCGCCATGATCGCGCATTTTGCCGATGATCCTTCGGCCCTGACCAAGGTTCCCGCCATGGTTTCCGCGCCGGGATTGACCGTGGCAATCCTTGCGCTGTTTGCAGGCTTGATGGTCGATCGCTTTGGCCGGCGCAAACTGCTGCTCGCCTCCACCGCGCTCTACGGCTTTGTCGGCCTGATGCCGATGTTCCTCGATGACCTTGACCAGATCTACGCCTCGCGGCTCCTGCTGGGCGTGGCAGAGGCGGCCATCCTCACCACGGTCAACACCCTGATCGGCGATTACTGGAACGAGGCCGGACGCCGCCGTTGGCTGACGCTTCAGGGCGTGCTCGGCCCGTTCTTCGGCAGCGCGGTCATCTTCACCTCTGGCTATCTCGCCGCGATAAGCTGGAACGCGGTTTTCCTGATCTATGCGGTAGGTTTTGCCGTCTTCGCCGCCATGCTCGCCTTCATCTACGAGCCGGAAAACGATGAGACCGCGCGCAAGATGCTCGGCATCGGGGCCAGCGCCAGCACCCCCTTCCCATGGGCAGGCGTACTTCTGTTCGGCACGGTCACGCTGCTGGGCGGCATTCTGTACTACGTCTTCATCATCAACGGCGGGATGGTGTGGAAGGAACTGGGCGTATCCGATCCGGCTGAAATCGGCCGCCTCACCACCATCCCCAGCATGTTCGTCATCGTCGGGGCAGTGATCTTCTGGGCCACCACCCGCTTCGGACCGCGCGTTCAGCTTGCGGTATTCCTGCTTCTTCTCGGATCGGGCCTGGGCGTGATTGGCATGGCGACTGACTGGAAGGGCATGGTTGCAGGCATGGCCCTGCAGCAGACCGGCGCAGGCATGGCCGTGCCCACGCTGATCGCCTGGGCGCAAAGCTATCTGCCCTTCGAACACCGGGGGCGCGGGATGGGCGTTTGGACATCCGCATTCTTCCTCGGCCAGTTCGCCTCGCCCCTGCTCGTCAGCCTTGCCCGCACGATCAGTGGCACGATGCAGGGCGCGTTCGTGATCGCCGGGGCGATCGGCATGGCTGTTGCCCTCATCACCTGGTTCATCGTCACGCCGCAGCAGCCTGAACCGGGACAAGCCTGATGTTCAGCCAGAATGCCGGAACACGCCGCGCCATGAAGCCAGTCGCCCTGATGGCCACTCTCGCCCTGTCGCTTGCGCTGATCGCACAGCCTGCATCGGGGCAGGATGGCCCTGCTCTCAGCCGCGAGACCATTGCCACCCCGAACCAGACCGGTGCGATTGCGCTTCCGGTGCCGACATCCACGCCCCAACGCGAAGTGTGGCATCTGGAAGGTGGCAAGGTTGCCGTGCGCAATGTCACCCGGCCCACGCTCACGCCGGTTCTGCCGGTCGGCCCCGGAACCGGCGCTGCGGTGATCATCGCGCCGGGCGGCGGCTTTTTGGGGCTGGCCATCGAAAAGGAAGGCTGGGACGTCGCCCGCTGGTTTGCCAACAGGGGTATTGCCACCTTTGTCCTGAAATATCGCACCCTGCCGACACCGCCCTCGCAGGCCGAGTTCGTCGACATCATTGGCCGTGTGATGCGCGGAGAGAAGACCCCCTTCTCCCCGCCCGCCGACACACCGCCCGATGCGCTTGCCGATGGCCTTGCTGCACTACGTCATGTCCGCGCAAATGCGGCCAGCTACGGCATCGATCCGGCTCGCATCGGCTTCATGGGCTTTTCGGCCGGCGGATTTCTCACCCGCACCGTGGTGGAAAAGGCCGGGGCAGACATGCCTGCCTTCGCCGCGCCGATCTACCCCGGAATGCACAGCATGAATGTGCCCGAAAATGCCCCACCGATGTTCGTGGCCATTGCCGCCGACGATTTTCTGATCCCCATGGCCGGGGGTCAGACAGCGCTCATCGACAGCTACCGCAAGGCGGGCAAGTCCATCGAGTTTCACCTCTTCGAATCCGGCGGTCACGGTTATGGTCTGGGCAGCCCGGCCAGCACCACCTCGCAGTGGCCCGCCCTCATGCTGCGCTGGCTCGAAGTCAAAGGTTTCCTGAAGCCCGCTGCCGCACCCGCCGTCACGCCCGCGCCGACTGTTCCTTGACCGGCTCCATCACCACGAAAGTGCTGGTGTTCGCCACATGGGGCAGGGTTGATATCTTCTCCCCCAGAACCATGCGGAACCGGCGAATGTCGGCCGTGCGCACTTTCAGCAGGTAATCGAAGTTGCCCGCGATCATGTGGGCTTCCTCGATTTCCGGAATGGCCATCACGCCGCGGTTGAACTCTGCCAGCGCCTGCTCGCGCGTGTCCGAAAGCTTCACCTCGGTAAAGGCCACATGCTCCAGCCCCAGCCGCGCCATGTCCACCACGGCGCGAAAGCCCCGGATCACGCCATCATCGATCAGCCGCTTCAGCCGCACCTGACATGGCGTCTTCGAAAGACCGACCTTTTCGGCCAGTTCCGTCACCGCCATTCGCCCATCGCGCACCAGCAGATCAATGATCCTGCGATCAAACTGGTCAAGTTGCCTTTCTGCTGCGCTCATTGTCCTTCTCCATTATCATTCTGGCGAAAATTATAGGCATATTGCCTGCTCTATGCCATCTCATTGGGCAGAACGGCGCATCGGCACATGATATTCTGGCGGGCATGACGATCCACGCCCCCTTCTCCCACGGCCCTTTCTCCCACGCTCCTTTTTCCGATGGGCCTTTCTCGAAGTTCGCCCCCGTCCTTGCCGATGCCCACACGCCCTTGCGAGCCGCGATCACGGCAGCCACCCGCAGGTCCGAGCACGAATGCATGGCCGCGCTGCTGCCCGAAGCGCTCCTGCCCGATGCGCTGCGCGCCTCTGCCCAGACGCTTGCCCGCTCGCTGGTCGAGGCGCTGCGCGCTCGCCCACGCGGGCACGGGGTCGATCAGCTGGTTCAGGAATACGCGCTTTCCACACAGGAAGGCATCGCCCTGATGTGTCTTGCCGAAGCGCTGCTGCGCATCCCCGACAATGATACGCGCGATGATCTTATCCGCGACAAGATCGCTGGCGGAGACTGGCTTGCCCATCTGGGAGCGGACCGTTCGCTGTTCGTCAATGCCGCAACATGGGGCCTCGTCATCACCGGCAAACTGACCGAAACCTTGCAGACCGGCAGCGTCGACGACACCGGCCTTGGCGCCGCGCTCACGCGCCTCATCGCCCGCGCTGGCGAACCGGTCATCCGGCGCGGGGTTGATCTGGCCATGCGCATGATGGGCGAACAGTTCGTCACCGGCGAGACCATCGCCGAAGCGCTCGATCGCGCCCGGCCAATGGA
Source organism: Novosphingobium meiothermophilum (assembly GCF_003171715.1). GTDB lineage: Bacteria > Pseudomonadota > Alphaproteobacteria > Sphingomonadales > Sphingomonadaceae > Novosphingobium > Novosphingobium meiothermophilum. Next base: position 561,700 of record NZ_QGHL01000004.1, read on the forward strand.
AGCGCGCGGGTTCCGCTACAGCTACGACATGCTGGGCGAAGCGGCGATGACGGCCGCCGATGCCGCACGCTATTACGCAGATTATGAAGCTGCGATCCACGCCATCGGCGCCGCCTGTGCCGGGCGCGGCATTCACGATGGACCGGGCATATCGATCAAGCTGTCCGCGCTGCACCCGCGCTATGCCCGCGCGCAGCAGGAACGCGTCATGGCCGAGCTGCTGCCGCGCGTGAAGGCTCTGTGCAGCCTCGCGCTGCATTACGACATCGGTCTCAATATCGATGCGGAAGAGGCCGACCGGCTGGAACTCTCGCTCGATCTGCTTGAAGCGCTTGCCGCCGATCCTGCGCTTGCAGGCTGGAACGGGCTGGGCTTCGTGGTGCAGGCTTATGGCAAGCGTTGCCCCTTCGTGATCGACTGGATCATCGATCTTGCCCGCCGCACCGGCCGACGCATCATGGTCCGCCTCGTCAAGGGGGCCTACTGGGATGCCGAGATCAAGCGCGCGCAGGTTGATGGGCAGGCCGATTTCCCGGTCTATACCCGCAAGATCCATACCGACGTTGCCTATATCGCATGCGCCCGGCGCCTGCTTGGTGCGAGGGATGCTGTGTTTCCGCAGTTCGCCACGCACAACGCGCAGACCCTTGCCACCATCAAGACCATGGCCGACGAAATACTCGGAACCGGATTTCGCACCGGCGATTACGAGTTCCAGTGCCTGCACGGCATGGGCGAGGCGCTTTATGACGAAGTCGTCGGCCCGGAGAAACTGAACCGCCCGTGCCGTATCTATGCGCCCGTCGGAACGCATGAAACGCTGCTCGCCTACCTCGTCCGCCGCCTGCTGGAAAACGGAGCTAACTCGTCCTTCGTCAACCGCATCGCCAATCCCGATATTCCAGTGGAAGCCATCATTGCCGATCCGGTAGCCGAAGTCTGCGCCATGGCAGAGCAAGGTGCGCCCCATCCACTGATCGCGCTGCCCCGCGCGCTCTATCCCGATCGGCGCAACAGCGCCGGGCTTGATCTTTCGGACGAGGCAACGCTTCGCCATCTGGCAGAGCGTTTTGCCGCCGCCGCACGTATCCCGCGCCATGCAGTGCCGGGGGCCGATCTCCCTTCGGCAGATGCGCGCCCTGTCCTAAACCCCGCCAACCATGCCGATCGCGTCGGAACCGTGCGCGAGGCCCTGCCGCAGGCGGCCGCCGCCGCAGCGCGCCTTGCCGCCGCTTCGCGCTGGTCCGCCACCCCGCCCGCTGCGCGCGCCATCGTGCTTGAACGTGCCGCCGACCGGATGCAGGCCATGATGCCCGAACTGATCGCGCTGCTCGTGCGCGAGGCAGGAAAATCGGTTGCCAATGCCGTGGCCGAAGTGCGCGAGGCGGTCGATTTCCTGCGCTACTATGCCGCGCAGGCACCCATGCTCGCGGGGGCCGCACCGCTTGGTGCTGCCGTGTGCATCAGCCCGTGGAACTTCCCGCTGGCGATCTTCACCGGCCAAGTTGCCGCGGCCCTGATGGCGGGCAATGCCGTGCTCGCCAAGCCTGCCGAGGAAACCCCGCTGATCGCGGCAGAGGCCGTGCGGTTGTTGCACGAATCAGGCGTGCCCGAAAATGCACTGATCCTGCTGCCGGGCGATGGCACCATCGGGGCCGCGCTGGTGGCCGCGCCCGAAACCGCAGCCGTGCTCTTCACCGGCTCAACCGAGGTCGGCCGGCTGATCCAGCGCCAGCTTGCCGGAAGACTGTCCGCCACAGGGCGGCCCATTCCGCTCATTGCCGAAACGGGGGGCCAGAACGCGATGATCGTCGACAGTTCGGCCCTTGCCGAACAGGTCGTGGCCGATGTCATCGCCTCGGCCTTCGACAGCGCGGGCCAGCGCTGTTCGGCGCTGCGCGTGCTGTGCCTGCAAGAAGATGTCGCCGATCATGTCCTTGCCATGCTCCGCGGGGCGATGAACGAACTGTCGGTCGGCCCGACCGATCGCCTTTCGTCCGATATCGGCCCGGTCATCACCGCCGATGCCCGCGCCAGCATTGAAGCCCATGTCGCGCGGATGCAGGCGGCGGGCTGCCCGGTCCATCGTCTGCCGCCTGGCCCTGAAACGGCGCGTGGCACCTTCGTTGCCCCGACGATCATTGAACTGGCGGATCCGGCACTGCTGACCGGCGAGGTCTTCGGCCCCGTGCTGCACGTGATCCGCTTCCGGCGCGAGAATATGGACGCGCTCGTCGATACGATCAACGGCTGGGGTTATGGTCTCACCTTCGGCCTGCACACTCGCCTGGATGAAACCGTGGCCCGCATCACTGCCCGTGCCCACGCGGGGAACATCTACGTCAATCGCAATGTGATCGGCGCGGTCGTGGGCGTGCAGCCCTTTGGCGGGCATGGCCTGTCCGGCACCGGGCCCAAGGCCGGCGGCCCGCTTTATCTGCGCCGCCTCGTTGCTTCGGCCGCTGCGGCGCCTGCGCTGCTGCCGGGCGAACGCGAACTGGCAGGCCCAGTGGGCGAACGCAACGTCCACGCCCTGCGCCCGGTCGGCAAAGTGCTGATCGCCGCGCAGGATGCGGCGCGCCTCAAGGCGCTTGAGGCGCGCGTCACCCGGCTTGGCGGAACGCCGGTCGTGGCCGAACCCGGCTGGCAGGCCCTTGCCCCCTATGCCCGCGCGCTGGTTGATGGCGACGCGGCCTTCACCCTTGCCTTCCAGCAGGCGCTGGCCGCGCTCGATGGCCCGATCGTGCCGTTGCTTGCCCCGGCAGATGATGATGCCATGCTGCTGGCCGAAGTTTCCCTTTCGATCAACACCACAGCCGCAGGCGGCAATGCCAGCCTGATGGCAATGGCCTGACGCCACACGATGCCCGGAGCGCCCGGATCATTCCGGGCGCCCGAAGGCAAGGATCACCGCTTCAAGGGATGATGGTGCGGTCGAGAAGACTCGAACTTCCACGGGCTTTCGCCCACAACGACCTCAACGTTGCGCGTCTACCAATTCCGCCACGACCGCAAAATCAGACGGGATGCTCAGGCTCTGCCCGGCGCCCCGTGGTGGGGTAGGAGCGCGCCCCTAGCAAAGGAGTTTGGCCCGCGCAACATGCTTGCCGACTTTTTTCGGCAACCGCGTTGGCAAATCGCCGGTCAATCGGGTTTCCAGCCGATTTCGGCAAACTTGGCCGAGCGCGGCACGTCGGTTACGGCGGCGTTGATCGTGACGCTTTCACCGGGGGCCAGCTCGTCCTGCGGGGGCGGAACCTCCCAGGTCTTGACCACCTTGTCGCGCGAATCGCGCAGCACGATGAGAATCTGCGGGAGCGCGCGGACCTGCTTTCCGGTATTCGTCACCGTCCCGCTGGCGCCGAAGTATTCCGTGCCGTTCGGCAACTTGCGGCGGTCCTGCTTCTCTGCCGGGAAAGAAAGCTTCAGATCAGGCCGGTCCGCGCCAAACGTCTGGCCCGTGCCCGGAAGCCATTGCGGCACGCCATAGGTATAGACCGCCGCGCTCAGCCCCGTCACCGTCAGTGCAAAGGCTACCGCGCCGATGGTCCACATTTTCGCGGGATTGCGTCGCGGGCGAAAGGGCGGCTCATGCTCGAAGGGAGAATGCGGCAGGTCGGGCACGGCATCGGCCGCGGTGCGATAGCGGGCCTGCACCGCCGGTTCGGGCCGCGCGGGCGGCATGGGCGGCTCTGTGGCGGCCTCAGGTGGGGATACTGATGCGGGTTCCGGTGCCTGCTGAGCCGTCGCGGTGCTTTCGGCAGGTGCTGCGGCGGCGGGTTCAGCGGCCGCTGCCACCGCCGCTTCGGGCATTTCCGGGCCGTGCTGGAACCAGGAATGCCGACATTTGGCGCAACGCACCGTCCGGCCATCTACGCCAATGGCGCTGTCAGGAACGACATAGCGCGTCGAACAGGCGGGGCACGCAATAATCATGCTTGCGGTAAAGCATGGTCATGCCTGTCGAAACAATAGCTTCGACCCGGCAGAAACGCGCCAGCGGCCTTTTTTCCACATGGATTGCCGCGTATAGCCGATCGGGCATAACCAACACCATGCGGCAAACAGGTACAGTCTCTGTCTGATGAGCAACACCGATGATGCAGAGATTGTCCACTTCGACAATGTCGGGCTGCGCTATGGCACCGGCAAGGAAGTGCTGACCGATATCAGTTTCACCCTGTTTTCGGGCCGCTTCTATTTTCTCACCGGCGCATCGGGCGCCGGCAAGACCAGCCTGCTCAAGCTCCTCTATCTGGCCCAGCGGCCTTCGCGCGGGCTGATCCGCATGTTCGGCACCGATGCCATCACCCTGCCGCGCGAACGCCTGCCCGACCTGCGCCGCAGGCTGGGCGTGGTCTTTCAGGATTTCCGGCTGGTGCCGCATCTGTCGGCATTCGACAATGTCGCCCTGCCGCTGCGGGTCGCGGGCCTGCCGGAAAGCGAGATCGTTCGCCCCGTCAGCGATATGCTCGAATGGGTCGAACTGGGGGATCGAAGCCACGCGCGCCCGGCAACGCTTTCGGGCGGAGAACAGCAGCGCGTCGCCATCGCCCGCGCCGTAATCGGGCGGCCCGACATGCTGGTGGCCGACGAACCCACCGGCAACGTCGATCCCGAAATGGCCCTGAAACTGCTGCGTCTGTTCGAAGCTCTGAACCGGCTTGGCACCACCGTCGTCGTGGCCACCCACGACGCTCACCTCATCCGCAAGGTGCCCGATTCGCTGATCATGCGGCTCGACAAGGGGCGCCTTGCCGATCCGACTGGCGCGCTGCGCTATCCACCCCGGCGCACCGTGCCCGTGCAGGGCCTTGATCGCAGCCCCGCCGGACAAGCCACGGGGCTGCCCCGCGCATGATCTGGCGCAAAGGCCCGCCTCCCCTGCTCGAAGGGTTCCTGCACGCCGGGCGCAAAAGCGACTGGCGCGAAGCCCTGCGCGCCGAGAACCGCCTGCTTCCGCAAGGCAGGCTTTCCGGTCCGATGCCATGGGTCATTGCCATCATGATCGGGCTTACCGTGGTTGCCACTGCCTGCGGCCTTGCCCTGCGCAATACCGCGCGCATCGCCAGCGCCGACGTGGCGGGCGGCGTCACGGTGCAGATTGTCCACGGCGCCCCCAGCGAGCGCGACCGGCAGGCACGGGCCGCACTCGCCGCGATCCGCGAGGTGCCAGGCGTCGTCTCGGCGCGGCTGGTGCCGCAGCACGAACTCGACGCACTGGTCGAACCATGGCTCGGCACGGCGGCAGGCGATGATGTGAATGCCCTGCCGGTGCCTGCGCTCATCGACGTGCGCCTTGCCGAAAAAGCAAGTGCTGCACGGATCAGGGCTTTGCGCGACGCGGTTGTCGCCCGTGCACCCGCGGCACGGGTCGATGCGCAGGCGGCATGGCTCGGCCCGGTCTTCGAGGCGATCAGCGCGCTGCAATGGCTCACTGGCGGCCTCATTGCCCTGCTGGCCTTCGCTACCGTGGCAACCGTGCTGCTCGCCTCGCGCAATGCACTGGGCAACCATCGCGCCACCATCGAGATCGTCCATATGCTGGGCGGCACCGATGCCCAGATCGCGCGGATCTTTCAGCGCTCGATGGCGGTGGATGCCGCTGCGGGCGGGATCGGCGGCCTGCTGCTTGGCACGGTCACCACGCTTCTGCTGGGACGCCAGTTTGCCGCACTCGGCTCCGGTCTGATGTCGCTGGGAGGGCTTGGCTGGGGCGACTGGCTGGCGATTGCCTGCATTCCGCTGGCGGGCGTCCTCCTTGCGGTGCTGACCGCGCGTTTCTCTGTCCTTGCGGCACTGAGACGAATGCTGTGACACGCCGCGGCATCTTTCGGCGGCTCCTGTCGCTGCTGCTGATCGCCTGGGCGCTCGGCTTCTGCTGGTTTGCCATCTTCCTGCCGCGGCCGGTGATCGAACCGGTGCGCAGCGATGGCGTGGTCGCGCTTACCGGGGGCAGCGGCCGCATTCCCCGCGCGCTTGCCGTGATCGAAAAGGGCTACGCGGGCAAACTGCTTGTCTCAGGGGTTGACCGCGAAGTGCGCCCGCGCGAATTCGCCGCCGAATACGACGTTCCGGACCGCCTCATGGCCTGCTGCATCACGCTTGGCTATGACGCGGTCGACACCCGCACCAATGCAATCGAAACAGCACGCTGGATCAGGCAGAACAACCTGCGCTCTATCCGCCTCGTCACAACCGACTGGCACATGCGCCGCGCCGCCTTCGATCTGGCGGCAGAAGCGCCTTCCAGCCTTGTCATCGTGCGCGATGCCGTTGCCTCCCGCCCCACCTTCAAGATCCTGTTCATGGAATACAACAAACTGGTTGCGCGGCTCGTCGCGTGGATGATCGGCTGGTAACGATGGGCGGCCTTTTCTCTGTCGTGCGCAGTCTTGCCTTCTATGCTGCCTTCTATGGCGGTTCGGTGCTGTTCGTGCTCGGCTCGCTGCTGACCATGTCAATCTCGCGGCCGGTCTTCCGCGCGATCGTGCGCGGCTGGGGCGGCTGGCACCGGCTGTGTTGCCGCGTGCTTCTTGGCATCCGGGTGGAACTCGAAAACCCGGCATTCAAGCCGGGCGTGCTCTATGCCATCCGCCACGAAGCCTTCTTCGAGGCCATCGACCTGCCCTGGCTTTTCCGCCTGCCCGTGGTCTTCGCCAAGGCCGAACTCATGGCAATCCCCGGCTGGGGTCTTGCCGGACGCAACTACGGCCTGATCGCGGTAGAGCGCGATGCCGGGGCCAGAGCCTTGCGCACCATGCTGGCCGAAGCGCGGCGGCTCATGGCCGAAGGGCGCCCGCTCATCATCTTTCCCGAAGGAACGCGCGTGCCGCATGGCCAGCGACGCGCCCTGCAATCAGGGTTTGCGGGTCTCTACAAGCTGCTCGGCCTGCCGGTGATCCCGGTGGCGGTCGACAGCGGGCCGCTCTACCACCGCACGTGGAAGCGGCCGGGCACCGTGCGCTACCGCTTTGCCGAGGAAATCCCGCCGGGCCTGCCCAGAGAGGAAATCGAAGCCCGCGTCGAAGCCGCGATCAATGCGCTCAACGGCAAGGCGCTAGATGGCAGCGCGCCAAACGGCTGAAGCGGCGGATCAGCCTTCGGGTTGATGATCGGAACGGCCGAAGTCGGGCCGCGCGTCGTCCTGCCCCATCTCGATGATGCCCCGCCGGATCGCACGGGTGCGCGTGAAGTGATCGAACAGGAACGCACCATCGCCCTTGCGGATGGCCTTCTGCAATTCGGTCAGATCCTCGGTGAAACGCTGGAGCATTTCCAGCACCGCATCGCGGTTCGAAAGAAAGACATCGCGCCACATCGTCGGATCGGATGCGGCAATGCGCGTGAAATCGCGAAAGCCCCCAGCCGAATACTTGATGACTTCACTTTGCGTCACCTGTTCAAGATCGGATGCAGTGCCAACGATGGTGTAGGCAATCAGGTGCGGCAAGTGGCTGGTCACGGCCAGCACCTTGTCGTGATGGTCGGCGTCCATCGTCTCGACCCGCGCACCTAGCCCCTCCCAGAAGGCGATCAGGCGCGCACACAGGCCGGGATCCGCATCGGCCGGGGGCGTCACAATGCACCAGCGATTGCGGAACAGCGCGGCAAAGCCTGCATCGGGGCCGCTGCGCTCGGTCCCGGCTACGGGGTGCGCGGGGATGATGTGATGCCCTGGCAGAGCCTCAGCCAGCGCCGCAGCAACGGTTGCCTTGGATGATCCGACATCGCTGACCAGCGCTTCGGACGACAGCCCCGGTGCAATCGCGCGGGCCGCTGCTCCCATCGCGCCAACCGGAACGCAGAAGATGACAAGGTCCGATCCCTGTGCAGCTCCATGCGCATCATCGGCAATCCGGTGCGCCAGCCCCCGCGCCTTTGCCGCGCTTCGCACCACAGGATCGGCATCATATCCAACTACCCTTGCGCCCGGCAGAAATGCCTGAACGGCAAGGCCGATCGAGCCGCCAAGCAGGCCCAGCCCGACTATGGTGATCTGCCGGAAGGGCGCGTCACTCACTTTGCCGCCTCGCACATCTGCCGGATGGCCTCGGCAATCTCGTCCATCTGCGCCTCGGTGCCGATGGTGATGCGCAGCGCCTGCGGCAGGCCCTGCCCCGGCAGCCAGCGCGTGATGTAACCGTGGTCCATCAGTCCCGTATAAACCTGCTCCGCGCTCAGCGCGCCTTCGAACAGGATCAGCACGAAGTTCGCCCGGCTTGGCAGTGGACGCACACCGTGGTTGCCCAGCGCTTCAAGCTTGCCAACAAAGCGTTCGCGCACCGCGCGATTGTGGCGGCGCGATGCCTCGACGAAAGCCTGATCGCGCATAGCCGCAACTCCGGCTGCCTGCCCCGTCAACGAGATATTGAAGGGTCCGCGAATGCGGTTGAGCATGTCGACGATGGCAGGATCGGCAGTGCCCCAGCCAATGCGCTCACCGGCAAGGCCATAGATCTTCGAGAAGGTGCGCGTAACGAGCACATTGCCCGCGCTCTGCGAAAGGGCCAGCGCGCCGTCATCCTCTTCGGGATCGAGATATTCGGCATAGGCACCGTCGAGCACGAGCAGGATGTCCGGCCGCAAGCCGGCATGAAGCCGGGCAATCTCGGCGCGCGGCAGCCAGCTTCCCGTCGGATTGTTGGGATTGGCAAGAAACACCACGCGCGTCTGCCCGGTAACGCAGGCCAGCAGCGCATCCACATCGGTGCCGTAATCGGCATCGGGCGCGATGATCGGAGTGGCCCCGCAACGGCGCGCGGCAATATCATAGACCGAAAAGCCATAGCGCACGTAAAGGACTTCATCGCCCGGTCCGGCATAAGCCTGCGCGGCGAGGTTGAGCAGTTCGTCGGAACCGGTGCCCATGACGATGCGCGCCGGATCAATCCCGTGGACCGCACCGATGGCCGCGCGCAGTTCCTTGCTGTCAGGGTCGGGATAGCGCGCCGGATCGCCAGCAGCAAGGCGCGCCTCCAGCGCTGCCGCGCTCGTCCCCAGCGGGTTTTCATTTGCCGAAAGCTTGGTCAGCACCTGCCCGTCCTTGCCGGTCGATTTGCCGGGGACATAGGCGTGAATGCCGAGGATCCAGTCCTTTGGCCGGGGAGCAGGGGGAAGCGGTGCGTCTGCCATGGCCGCGCCTTAGAGTTTGCCGAACCTGCGGGCAAGGCGATGCCGCCAAAAAAGCCGCCCCGGCCGGAACGAAAAAAGGGCCGGAAGCGGGCTAGCGCTTCCGGCCTTAGTCTGTTCGCAGGAGGAACAAGGTTTGGCGGGGTGGGAGGATGAGAGGGAGAGGATCTGGCCCCCCCGCCCCGCCAATTCGGACAAAACTTACATGTTGTAGGCACGCTCGCCGTGTTCGCCGAGATCGAGACCTTCACGCTCGACCTCTTCGCTCACACGCAGGCCGGTCAGCGCCTTGGCGACATACATGGCGATCGTGGTGCCGATGGCGGCCCACACGATGGTGGCCACGGTCGCGCTGATCTGGGTCACGAGCTGGGCGCCCATGTCGAAATCTGCGCCGCCAGGGCCGCCGAGCGAGGGCGAATAGACGATGCCGGTGCCGATCGCGCCGATCATCCCGCCAACACCGTGGATGCCGAAGGCGTCGAGCGCGTCGTCATAACCAAGCTTCGGCTTGACCACCGTGACGAGGTAGAAGCAGACCAGCGAGGCGATGGCGCCCAGAACGATGGCACCGAACGGACCGGAGTTGCCGGCAGCAGGCGTCACCGCGACCAGACCGGCGATGATGCCAGAACAGAAGCCCAGCGCCGAACCCTTGTGGCCGGACATGCGCTCGGCCAGCATCCAGAACAGACCGGCAGACGCCGTGGCGACAAAGGTGTTGATCATGGCAAGCGCTGCCGAACCGTTGGCTTCAAGCGCCGAACCGGCGTTGAACCCGAACCAGCCCACCCACAGCAGACCCGTGCCGACGCCAGTCAGGGTCAGCGAGTGCGGGGCCATGATATCCTTCTGATAGCCGATGCGCTTGCCCAGGATAAGGCAGGCAACCAGCGCCGAAACGCCTGCGTTGATGTGCACCACGGTGCCGCCGGCGAAATCGAGCGCACCCATTTCGAAGAACAGGCCGCCGCCCGCCCAGACCATGTGGGCAATCGGGAAATAGACGATCGTCAGCCACACTGCCGCAAAGGCCATGGTGGCGGAAAACTTCATGCGTTCGACCACCGATCCGAGCACCAGCGCGACCGTGATGGCAGCGAAAGTCATCTGGAAGCAGATGAACACGTATTCAGGGATCTCGACGCCGTCGGTGAAGGTCGCCGCCTGGCTCGATGCATCGACGCCGGAGAGGAAGAACTTGCCCCAGCTGATGAAGGCGTTGCCTTCAGGCCCGAAGGCAAGGCCATAGCCGAACATGACCCACATCAGCATGGCAAGGCATGTCACCGCGCCGATCTGGGTCATCGTGGAAAGCATGTTCTTGGACCGCGTCAGGCCGCCATAGAAGAGCGCAAGGCCCGGCAGGATCATCATCAGCACGAGCACGGTCGAAACCATCATCCAGGCCGTATCGCCCTTGTCGACGGTTGCTGCGGCAGCTTCCTGCGCATGGGCGGCCGAAGCCGCAAGCAAAGTGGCACCTGTTCCCGCCAGGCCACCGATCAATTTGCGGAGCATGTCTGTCCCCCTGAAGTCGGATTTGGAAAACGCCGTCACAGCGCGGTGTCCCCGGTTTCGCCGGTGCGGATGCGCGTGGCCGATGCCAGATCGAGCACGAACACCTTGCCGTCCCCGATGGCCTCGGTGCTGGCGGCCTGCTGGATCGTCTCGACGATCTGCGGCGCGAGATCGTCGCTTGCGGCGATCTCGATCTTCACCTTCGGCAGCATGTTGGTCGAGTATTCAGCACCGCGATAGATTTCGGTCTGGCCCTTCTGCCGTCCGAAGCCCTTCACCTCGGACACCGTCATCCCGGCAACGCCCAAGGCCGACAGCGCTTCGCGCACCTCGTCGAGCTTGAACGGCTTGATGATGGCGATGATGAACTTCATTCATGCCCCCTTTTCGTTGCCCTCACGCCGGGCGACCCGCCGGCATCAAAGGTTAAGCAAGGGGCGTGCCAGATCCGTAATTTGCCGGATTCGGGCTTTTGCGGGTTCGCAAATGTCGTGGGATGTGCCGGACGCGCCTGAAACTTGTGCAACGCACGCGGCGTGCCTGTTTTTTAGGCAGTCGGCTTTGCGTTTTTTAAGGGCAGTTCCAGCTCCGCCCAGACCGGCAGGTGGTCCGAACCGACCGCAGCTAGCGGGCTGTGGTGCACGCCTGCCGCTTCCACATGCAGGCCGCTGCTGATGACGATGCGATCAAGCTGGGCAATCGGGCGCCGTGCAGGAAAGCTGCGGCCCGGCGCCAGAACGCGCATTGCGGCCGGAAAGGCGCCGAGCGCGCCGCGCGAAGCCGACCATTCGTTGAGATCGCCCATCATCACGACATGAGCATCATCCTGCAAGGCTTCGACATGGCGGCAAACCGCCCGCACCTGCTGGCGGCGGCGAAGCCCGGACAGGTCGAGATGCATCCCCACCACGTGGACGAGTTCGCTGCCAAGGCGCAGCGTTGCCGAAAGGGCGCCGCGCGGCTCGATCGTCGGCAGGACGACAGGACTGGCGTCGACAACCTCGATCCCGCGCCTCACCAGCAGGGCATTGCCATGCCAGCCCATGCTCGCGGCCGTGCGGGCGCGATCGTAGTGACCGGTTTCGACCGCCATCCACGGGCTGTGATCGTCCAGCATCGCGCGCGGAATAACCGCCTCGCGCTGTCCAAAGCGCAGATCGGCCTCCTGCAAGGCGATCACGTCGGCATCCATCTCGCGCAGCACCGTGAGGATCCGGTCAGGGTCGCGCTGCCGGTCAAGACCGACCCCCTTGTGGATGTTGTAGCTGGCGACCTTGAGCTTCACCGCAATCCTGCGCGCGGGCCGTTCAGAGGAAGTCCTTGAGCTTGGCGATGAACCGGTCGAACTGGTCGTGGTGCAGCCAGTGGCCCGCATTCTCGAACTCGACCACCTCGGCATTGCGGAAATAGGCGGCCATACCGTTGCGTTCGGGATTGCCTGCCCAGGAATCCGCGCCGTTCAGCAGCAGCGTCGGACAGGTGATGGCGCTCCACAGTTCGTTGCGCTGCTCGATGCTGATGTCATAGGGCGCGCCATCGACATTGAGGTGCGGATCGAACTTCCAGCTGAAGGTGCCATCCTCGTTGCGGTTGATGCCGTGCAGGGTCAGGTGCCGGGCCTGCGCATCGGTGAGATAGGGGTTCTCGCTCTTCATGCGCGCATAGGCATCTTCAAGCGTGGGATAGCGGCGCGGCAGACGCCCTGCGGCCTTGCGCTTCTCGCCGATGAACTCGCGCACGCGCCGGGCAAAGGGCACGTTCTTGATCAGCGCCTCGCGCTCAGGCGTGGGAAACAGGCCCTCGATCGCCACGACCTTGCGCACGTTCTCCGGGAACAGCCCGGCATAGCGCAGGCTGGTATTGGCCCCCCACGAATGCGCCACGATCGTCACCGGCGCCAGATCGAGCTGATGGACAAGCTGGGCCACGTCATAGACCAGATCCATCGTGCGGTAGTTGCCGTCCGATGTCCATTCGCTGTCGCCATGGCCGCGATGATCCATGGCGATGATGTGCCAGTCCTCGCGCAGCGCCTCGGCGGTCCAGTCCCACGAACGACAGTGGTCACGCCCGCCGTGGACCAGAAGCAGCGGCGGCTTGTCCGCATTGCCCCAATCCACATAGTGAAGCCGCAGGCGCTGCGAGATGAAAGTGTTCGAGGTCGGGCCGAGAAGTTGCATGGCAGGCTAACTGCGCCCGATGCCTTCCGGTTTCAACCCCTCACCGCTTCACTCCCCCAAAGCGATAGCTGCAATCACCGTTCCTTCGTGGCCGAAAAGACCAGATCGGGATTGCGCTCCTGCTGATAGCCCACGTCCCACGCCGAACGCGCCATGAATACCGGATCGCCATCACGGTCCTTGGCAAGGTTCGCCATGTTGAAATCGGCGAAGGCCTTCAGCGCCATGTCGCTGCCCCGCACCCAGCGCGCGGTATCGAACGGCGATGGCTCCAGCACGGCCTCGACCTTGTATTCCGCCTCAAGCCGCGAGACGAGCACATCAAGCTGAAGCTGGCCGACCACGCCCACGATCCATTGCGAACCGATCTCCGGGTAGAACACCTGGATCACGCCCTCTTCAGAAAGATCGTCCAGCGCCTTGCGCAACTGCTTGGTCTTGGTCGGGTCTTTCAGCACCACGCGGCGCAGGATTTCCGGGGCGAAGTTGGGCAGGCCGGTAAAGCGCAGGTCGTTCTTCTCCGATAGCGTATCGCCCACACGCAAGGTGCCGTGGTTGGGAATGCCGATGATGTCGCCAGCCTCGGCCGTATCGGCAATCTCGCGGTCCTGCGCGAAGAACAGGATCGGCGAATGCACGGCAATCGGCTTGCCGAGGCCCGAAGGCGTCAGCTTCATCCCCCGCCGGAATGTGCCCGAAACCATGCGCATGAAGGCAATGCGGTCGCGGTGCTGGGGGTCCATGTTGGCCTGCACCTTGAAGATGAACCCGGTCACGTCGGGCCGGGCAGGATCCACCACGCCGCTGTCCGAAGACTGCGGACGCGGTGGAGGCGCGTATTTCGCAATCGCATCGATCAGTTCGGCCACGCCGAAGTTCTTCAGCGCCGATCCGAAATAGACGGGTGTCAGATCGCCGTGGCGATAGGCCTCGATATCGAACTGGGGATAGCCGGCGCGGGCCAGTTCGATTTCCTCGGCAATGTCCTCCGGTATGTCCGTGGCGGGCTCGCGCTTGCCAAGAAACTCGCGGCTGTCGCCTTCGGGCCGGGCGATGGTCTCGTCGGCAAAGTTCATGACGCCCTGAAACACGCCGCCCATGCCGATCGGCCATGACATCGGCACCACGTCCAGCGCCAGCGCATCGGCCACTTCGTCGAGCGTCTCGAACACGCTGCGGCCTTCGCGGTCCACCTTGTTGACAAAGGTGATGATCGGCACCGAGCGCATCCGGCAGACCTCAAAGAGCTTGCGCGTCTGCGGCTCGATGCCCTTGGCAGCATCGATCACCATGATCGCCGAATCGACCGCAGTCAGCGTGCGGTAGGTATCTTCGGAAAAGTCCTCGTGGCCCGGCGTATCCAGCAGGTTGAAGACGATGCCGTCCTTCTGGAACGTCATGACCGAGGACGTGACCGAGATCCCGCGCTGCTGCTCGATCTTCATCCAGTCCGATCTGGCACGCCGGGCCGCGCCGCGCGCCTTGACTTCGCCCGCCAGATGGATCGCCCCGCCTTGCAGCAGGAGTTTCTCGGTCAGCGTGGTCTTGCCCGCGTCGGGGTGGGAAATGATGGCGAAGGTGCGGCGATTGGACATGGCTCGCGCGGTTAGCGCGGGCGGACGGTTACGTCCATGCAGAAGCTGCGGGTTTCGCCCGGCGCAAGCAGGACGATGCCGGGCTTTTCCCGGAAATCTCCGGCAAAGCCCTCAGGGTCGGCATGGCCCGCCCACGGTTCGATGCAGACATAGCGCGCGCCGGGAACCTGCCACACGCCCAGCGATGGCATGTCCGGAAAGGCAATGTCCAGCCATGCCCCGCCTTCTGCGCCATAGGACAGCGACCGGCTGGCCACCTTTTCCCAGATCAGCGCATCGGCGCGGAACAGGTCTTCATGCAGCACCAGTTCGCGCCCCTGTGCGGGGCTGGGAACCGTGCGGGGAAGGAGAACGCCGGTTCCGGGGGCAACCTGCCGAAGCTGCGCTGCCTCCTCGGCGGCAAACACCAGCTTGTGGGCGTGCTTTTCGGCACCACCCGGCAGCGGCCACGCGAATGCGGGATGGAAACCGAAACTGAACGGCAGGACCTTCGCGTTGGGATTGAATACACTTACGCAGGTGTGCAGCGTCATCCCCGCGATGCGATAGGCCGCTTCCAGCACGAAACCGAAAGGATAGACCGCCCGCGTTTCAGGCGAATCGGTCAGCCGGAAGCGGGCTGCTGCGGCTTCGACCTGAACCGGCGCGAACATGCTGCGCCGGGCAAATCCGTGCTTGGCCATGGTGAAGGCGTGCCCGTCAAGCCGCAAGGTGTTCTCCGCCAGCGCTCCGATGATCGGAAAGAGCAGCGGCGCATGGCCCGACCAGAACGCGGGGTCTGCATCGGTCATGTATTCGCGGCCTTCACCATCGGTCAGCGACCACAGCTCGGCACCCAGCGGATTGATCCGCGCGGTCAGCCCCCCAGAGGCGCTGGTTTCGCCGATGGTGACAAGCGCCTCGCTCATCCCCGCAGAACGCCTCCCAACTTGGCAGCCGCCGCCACGACCTTGTCCGAAAGCGCCTTAAGCGCAGCTTCGTCGAACGATTTCTCGACCGGCTGGAGCGTGATCTCGATGGCAAGGCTCTTCTGCCCTTCGGGCACGCCCGCGCCGCGGAAATCGTCGAACACGCGCGCACCGACGATGGCCTGCTTGTCCGCACCTCTCACCGCGCGCAGAAGATCGGCGGCCGGAACCCCGGCATCGACAAGGAAGGCAAAATCGCGCTTCACCGCCTGCAACGCGGGCGGCGCAAAGTGCGAACGGGCAAAGGTGCCCGCGCCCTTCCTTGCCGGAATGCGATCAAGGAACAGTTCCGCCACGGCCACCGGCCCATCCAGATCGAACGCCTTTGCGGTGGCGGGATGAAGCATGCCGAAACGCGCCAGAACCTGCTTCGGCCCCAAGCGCAGCGTTGCCGACTGGCCGGGATGGAACTGCGCCCCGGCCTCGCCCATCACTTGCAGGTTGTCCACAGGCGCGCCCGCTTCCGCCAGCAGCGCAAGCGTCTCGGCCTTGGCGTCGAACGCATCGAAGGCACGCGCCTTGCCGCCGTTCACTCTGGCATCCCAGCCGCGCGGCACGGCATCGCCTGCCAGCACCACGGCGAGGCTCGGCTTCTCGTCGCTCGCGCCGCCCTCCCCGCGCAGATAGCGGCGGCCGATCTCGAACAGGCGCACGGCGCTGGCACCGCGATGCAGATTGCGCTGCGCCGCCACAAGCAGTCCCGGCAGCAGCGAAGGCCGCATGACCTTGAGATCTTCCGAAATCGGATTGGCCAGGGTCCACAAGGGCTGGCCATCGGCAAAGTGGGCCGCCTCGCGCTCCGGCAGGAACGACCAAGTCACCGCTTCATGCAGACCCCGCGCAGCCGCCGCACGGCGCAGGCGCCGCTCGGTCATTTGCGCAGCCGTTGCCGTGGGGCGCGCCACGCCATCGGCGCGGGGCAGCGGGGTGGAGGGCACCGCATCAAGCCCGTGCACGCGGATTACCTCTTCCACGATGTCGGGCGCGCCGTCCACATCGGGCCGCCATGTCGGGACCGTGACCGTCCAGTCCTCGGCCACGGCAAAGCCCAGCGCTGCAAGGATGCGCTTCTGCTCGCCCGCACCCACATCGACGCCGCCCAGCGTTCCCGCAAGCGCCGGATCATAGGCAACGGTCCGGCGCGTCAGCGGTGGCTGCCCCGCACGCACCACTTCGCTCGCCTCGCCGCCGCAGATGTCAAGGATCAGGCTGGTGAGCAGGTCCATGCCGGTATCGAGGAACGCCGGATCGACGCCCCGCTCGAACCGCCCGCGCGCGTCCGAAGCCAGCGCCAGCGCCTGCCCTGTGCGGGCGATCGAGGGCGGATCGAAATAGGCCACTTCCAGCAGAACGTCGCGTGTCTCCTCGGTGCAGCCCGAATGTTCGCCACCCATGATCCCGGCAATGTCATGCACGCCGGAATCATCGGCAATCACCGTCATGAAGGGCTGGAGCGCGTATTCCTTGCCGTTCAGCGCAAGGCAGGTTTCACCCTCGCGCGCCTTGCGGGCCACGACCGCGCCGGTCAGCCGGGCAAGGTCATAGGCATGGGCCGGACGGCCATAGCCGAGCATCACGAAATTGGTGATGTCCACCAGAGCCGAGATCGGGCGCTGGCCCGCACTTTTCAGAAAGTCCTGCAACCACTGCGGGCTGGGGCCGTTCTTCACCCCGCGGATGACGCGGCCGTAGAACGCCGGGCAGCCTTCGGGATCATCGGTGCGCACTTCGACCGGACAGGCAAAGCTGCCAGCAACCGGCACCGCCGTGATCGGCTTCAATACGCCCAGACCCGCCGCCGCCAGATCGCGGGCGATGCCGTAAACCCCCATGCAATCGGGGCGGTTGGGCGTGATCGCCACATCGAACACCGGATCGGAACCGAGATAGTCGGCAAAGCTCGTGCCCACCGGCGCATCGGCCGGCAGTTCGATGATCCCGTCATGGTCCTCGCCAAGGCACAGCTCGCGCGTGGAGCACATCATGCCGTTGGATTCGACACCGCGAATGGCGGACTTGCGCAGTTCCATGCCGTTGGCGGGAACCACCGCGCCCGGCAGGCCGAGCACGCCGACAAGGCCCGCACGCGCATTGGGCGCACCGCACACGACCTGAAGCGGCGAACCGTCTCCCAGATCGACCGAGAGGACTTGCAGCTTGTCGGCCTGCGGGTGCTTTTCCGCGGTCAGCACGCGGGCAATGCGAAACTTCGTCAGCGCCGCCGAAGCATCCTCGACGCTTTCGATTTCCAGACCAAGCGAGGTCAGCTTTTCGGCAATCTGCCGGGCATCGGCCTTGGTATCGAGGACCGACTTGAGCCAAGAGAGCGAGAACTTCATGCGCGCACTCCCACACCGCCTGAAAGGGTCGGAACGTCCAATGCGCCAAAGCCGTAATGGCCCAGCCACCGCGCATCGCCGTCGAAGAAGGCGCGCAAGTCGTCCATGCCGTATTTCAGCATGGCCAGACGGTCCACACCGGTGCCGAAGGCAAAACCCTGCCATTCGTCCGGATCAAGCCCGCCGAACGCGATGACCTTGCGGTTGACCATGCCTGATCCAAGGACTTCCATCCAGCCGCCATCCGGCGCATCGCCGCTGCCGCCGACCACGCGCTTGCCGCCCACCAGCGTATAGCCGACATCGACCTCGACCGAAGGTTCGGTGAAGGGGAAATAGCTGGGGCGCAGGCGCAGGACGATATCGTCGCGTTCGAAAAACGCCTTCAGGAAAGTTTCGAGCGTCCACTTCAGGTGGCCGAGGTGAATGCCCTTGTCGATCACCAGCCCTTCGATCTGGTGGAACATCGGCGTGTGCGTGGCATCGCTGTCCGAGCGATAGACCCGCCCCGGCGCGATCACGCGCAAGGGCGCACCCTGGTCCAGCATGGCCCGGATCTGCACCGGCGAGGTATGCGTGCGCAGCAGCATCGAACGGCCTTCCGCGTCCCTGTCCGGGAAATAGAAGGTATCGTGCATGGCGCGCGCAGGATGCGTTTCCGGCATGTTCAGCGCGGTGAAATTGTGCCAGTCGTCTTCGATTTCAGGGCCGCTTGCCACGGCAAAGCCCATGTCGGCGAAGATTTCCGCCAGTTCGTCCATGACCTGGCTGACCGGATGGACCGAACCTCGCGGCGTTTCGGATGCGGGAAGCGAAAGGTCCACCGTTTCGGCAGCAAGGCGCGCTTCAAGCGCGGCATGTTCAAGCGCGGCCTTGCGCTCGCTCAGCGCGGCCGTCACGGCTTCGCGCGCGGCGTGGATCTTCGGGCCTTCGCTGTGGCGCTGCTCCCGCGTCATCCCGCCAAGAGACTTCAGCAGCGCGCTGACCCAGCCCTGCTTGCCCAGCGCCGATACGCGGATCGCTTCGATGGCCTGCACCGTCGCAGCCTCGGCGATGGCGGCAAGCGTTTCAGCCTGATGTTGATCGAGGTTTTCCATGCGCGCAGCCGCTAGCCGCAAATGCGCAGGAATCAAAGTGTGGAGTTATCGCGACGAGGGGGAATGCAGCGCCTGGACAGCATTGCCCACGAACGCCTGCCTTGCACGCATCACTTCACCGACGACGGGTTTGGCGCACGCCGCATATTCGCGCGGGCTCATCCCCATGAACCGGTGGAAATCGCGCACGAACTGCGCCTGATCGTGATAGTGACTGTCAATGGCCCCGATCCACTTGAGCGAGGGATCGAGAAGATACTGCACCAGGCTGCGCATAAACCGCTGGCGCCGCAGCAGCAGCCGCGGCGCAAAGCCGAAATGGCGGCGGCAAAGGCGCTCCAGCGTGTGCGCTGGCAGGCACGCAGCCTCGGCCATGGCGCCCACTGTGGCTATTTCCGGATCGACCAGCGCGGCATGGCAGGCCATTATGCGCGGATCGTCCTCATGTTCGCCCGCCGCGAGGGCCTGTGTGAAGAAGGCACTGATCCGCGCCAGTTCGGCGTCCTCATCCGCATCCGTGCCGAACAGTGCTTCTGCAAGCGGCACGAAGGCCTGAAGGAAAGGCTGGTCCTTGAGGTTATAGACGCGGTCGGCATGAAGGCTGGCCGGTTGCCCGATGAACCGCGCCCAGCCCAGGGGCAGAAACCCGATGCCCCATGAACGCGCCGTGCCGATCGTGAACCTCAGGGTCGTGCTCGTCGGACCGGTGAAATTGGCGCCGGCCCCGGCAAGCAGGGGCTGCCCCGGCAGCCGGGAATCGGGAAAGTCGCCCTGAAAGACGCGCAGACTGGCCCATTCCGGGTGAAGATGGTCCGTGACGCGCCCGCCGGACCCGACATGGATTTCGGTCAAATAGAAGGTTGTGAAATAGCGGGCGAGCGGCGCGGGAGGCCGGTGGAAGCGAACCCGGACAGAACAGTCCCTCGCTGTCAAGAAGTGTGCGCCCCGTCCCGTTGTGCTTGCTGCTTCAGGCCAGCTTGCATCGCGGCCGCGCGATCCGCAACGAAAAAGGGCGGACTTCCGAAGAAATCCGCCCCTTTCAACAGGTGCAAAGCGCGCCGTCGCCTCAGGCGGGCAGCGCCGCCTTGGCCTGTGCGATGACCGCGTTGAAGATCGCGCCTTCATTCATGGCCAGATCGGCCATGGCCTTGCGATCGAGTTCGATCCCGGCGAGCTTCGCGCCGTGGATGAACTGCGAGTAGGTCAGCCCTTCGGCGCGCACGGCGGCGTTGATGCGCTGGATCCACAGGGCGCGGAAGTTGCGCTTCTTAACCTTGCGGTCACGATAGGCATACTGGCCGGCCTTTTCGACGGCCTGACGGGCAACGCGGATGGTATTCTTGCGACGGCCGCGGAAGCCCTTCGCCTGTTCCAGAATCCGCTTGTGCTTTGCACGGGTGGTTACACCACGCTTGATACGGCTCATTGGTCAGCGCTCCTCAGTTCAGCCCGTAGGGCGCCCACTTCTTGATCACCTTCGCATCGGCGTCGGAGATCACTTCAGTGCCGCGGTTCTGACGGATATACTTGGCGTTGTGGCTGATCAGGCGGTGGCGCTTTCCGGCAACGCCGTGCTTCACCTTGCCGGAGGCCGTGAGCTTGAAGCGCTTCTTCACGCCGCTCTTGGTCTTGAGCTTGGGCATTTTCGTCTCCTGTAATGCGACGCGTCCGATCTGCCTTGGCAGCCCTTGTGGCCAGGCCGATCATCGAATCCGTGTCGGTTGAAGCTGGGGCCGTTAGGCGAAGCGGCGCACAAAGGCAAGGGTGCACGGCAGCGCCGCCCGCCAGCCCCCTTTCTGTTGCCCCGATCAGCGCCCTATGTCGGCCAAATCATAGGGCGTGGTCTGATAGGTCTCGTTCACCCAGTTGCCGTAGAGCAGATGGCCATGGCCGCGCCACGAATTGACCGGGCGGGCATGCGGATCATCACCGGGGAAATAGTGCCGGGGCAGATAGCGCCCCTCGTCGCGCGCATATTCGCCTGCAAGGGTCAGCGTATCGTATTCCAGATGATTGAACATGTGCAGGGTGCGCATGGCCGGATCATCAATGAGGCACAGCCCGGTTTCCTCGCTGTCGGCCAGCACCGCAAGGCCATGTCCCTCCGGCAAGTCCTCGCGGCGCACTTCGCTCCAGCGTGATACGGGGACATCGAAGGCGTCGGGCAGGCCCCGCATCCACGGGCTGGCCGGCGCACGGTTGACATGGCGGAAAACGCCCGATGCCTTGGCCTCCAGCGCGTGCTTCTCCACGCCATGAAAATGATGCAGTGCGGCCATTGCGCCCCAGCAGATGGAAAGCGTGCGATGCACATGGGTCTGCGACCAGTCGAAGATGCGGCGCAGCTCGTCCCAGTAGCTCACCTCCTCGAAAGGGATCGTCTCGACCGGTGCGCCGGTAACGATCAGCCCATCGAACTTTTCCTGCCGCACTTCCTCCCACGGCCGGTAGAACGCGGAGATGTGCCCGGCAGAGGTGTTCTTGCTGACATGATCGGAGATACGCACCAGTTCCAGTTCCACCTGCAAGGGCGTTGCGCCCAGCAGCCTTGCGATCTGGGTTTCAGTGGTGATCTTGTCGGGCATGAGATTGAGCAGAGCGATCCGCATCGGGCGGATGTCCTGCCGGGCGGCCTCGGTTTCAGCCATCACGATCACGCCCTCGGCTTCGAGGGTGCGGCGGGCAGGCAGATTGTCGGCAATCCTGATCGGCACTGTCTTGGCGTCTCTCTTTCAAGCTGAGAGAGATGACGCTGCCGCAGTGTCCGTGTCCGTTTGGTTGCCGGATCGGCCACATCCCCTTTCCAGTGTCCTGAAGCGGGTGCCACCTTGCCCGGATCGGCAGGTTGGCGTTGGAGCGTCACCCCAACTCTCGATGTTGCCTTTCATTTAGAACGCGCGCGGCATGTTTGCAACGGGGCGGCCAGACCTGCCGGATACAGAAAGAGGCAGGACAACCGCAGCCTGCAAACAGCCACGCGCTCAGGCGCTTCCGGTCTGCGCCGCAAGGTGCGCGGGGTCTATTCCCTCGCGCTTCCATGTCTGCGTCCAGCGCCGCCCGGTGGGCGTGGCGAATAGGATTTCGGGATCGCCCTTGGCCGCATACCAGCCGTGCTGGCGCATTTCCCCTTCAAGCTGGCCCGCGCCCCAGCCGGCATAGCCCAGCGCAACGATGAACCGGCTCGGCCCGCGCCCCTCGGCGATGGCCCGCAGCACATCGAGCGAGGCCGAAAGGCTGCACAGCGGATTGACGACGACAGTCCCTTCGCCGCCCCAGTCTCCGGTATGCAGCACGAACCCGCGCGCAGTCTCCACCGGCCCGCCATCGAGCACCGGCACATCGGGGGCCTGCCCCGGATCGATCCCCACGTCCTCAAGCAAGCCATGCAGCGTCAGACCGTCGCGCACCCGGCCTATGCCGATGCCCAGCGCGCCATGCTCGTCGTGCACGCACATCGCGATCACCGCATGATCGAATCGCTCATCGGCCATGCCCGGCATCGCCAGCAGCAGCCGCCCCGAAAGATACTCCGCATCCTGCATCCACCGTCAAATAGGGATTGCGCACCATCCTTGCGAGTCCCGTCCTTGCGGATCCTGCGCTTGCGCGTTCCAGCTTCGCCTCGATTGACGTGGGTCAATTCATATTAGCACATGCTTTTATAGAGGGTCTCGTGATCCCTGCTCCATGCAAGGAAGACTGCGCCATGTTTCGCCTGATGATGATCCTGCACACCGTCATTGCCACCACGCTCATGGGGGCCGGCATCACTGCCGTGCTGGCCGCAGGACTGGACGGGATGCAGCCCATCGCGCTTGCCGCCGCTGCGGGCTTCCTGCTCGCCTTTCCGGTAAGCTGGCTTGTGGCGCGGCAGATCACCCACCTCAAGACCTGAAGGACACCCCTGCGATGCCTGCTGCAAATCACCCTGCAAACCATCACAAGGACTGGCCGCAGATGGCAGCCGAGCTTTCGGGCGCCATCAAGCAGGTGCGCCTCGGCTCTCCGGATGTGATGAAGGCTTTTTCCAGCATGGCGCAGGCAGCAACAAGGCCCGGCGCGCTGGACGGCCGAACCAAGGAACTCATCGCGCTGGCGATTGCGGTGGCCATCCGCTGCGATGGGTGCATTGCCTTTCACGCCAAGGCCGCGCTCGATCAGGGCGCATCACGCGATGAAGTGATGGAAACCATGGGCATGGCGCTCTACATGGGGGCCGGGCCAAGCCTCATGTATGCGGCGCAGGCGGTCGAGGCCTACGACCAGTTCGCCGGATTGCAGCAAGGGCAACCCGGCGCCTGATCAGGCCGCAGCCTTGACCTTGCGGTCCTCGGCGGCCTCCAGCAGCTTCTTCTCGATCGTCTTCATCCGGTTGGTCTCGGTGATCTTCTCGCCCAGCACATCGGTGACGTAGAACGTGTCCACCGCGCGCTCGCCGTAGGTGGCGATGTGGGCCGAATGCACGATCAGCCGCGTCTCGAACAGCGCCCGCGCCAGCCGGTTGAGCAGCGCGGGCCGGTCGCGCGCACCGACCTCGATCACGGTAAAGCGGTTCGAAGCCTTGTTGTCGAAGATGACGATGGGGCGCACGTCGAACGCATCGGCGCGCGGCCGCGCGAGCGGGCGGGCCGCAAGCTGCGGCACCAGCTTCACGCGGTTGGCCAGCGCATCGGCAATGGCATTCTTGAGCCGGGCGATCTGGCTGGCCTCGTTGAGCGGGCGCCCCAGCGGATCCTGCACAAGGAAGTTGTCGACCGCCGTGCCATTGCGTGCGGTATGGATTCGTGCGTCGATGATGTTGCCGCCGGCAAGGTGTATGCCCCCCGCAATGCGATAGAACAGCCCCGGATGGTCCGCCGCCAGCACGGTGACAAGCGTTGCCCCCCGCGCCGGATACCAGTGAGCCTCGACCGAGAGCGGCTCGCCCAGCGCCGCATCCATCTGCTGGAGGTTGAGCGCGATGATGTCTTCCGGCTCGGCAATCCAGTAGGCATCGCCCAACTGCTTGCCGACCGTGCCGATCAGCGCGTCGCGTTCCTTCAGAAGCGCGGCCACGGCCTTCTTCTTGGCAGCGATGCGCTCGGCGCGGCCGTGCTGCTTGTGGCCCAGCCGCAGCATTTCTTCGGCGGAAATGAACAGATCGCTGAGAAGCTGGCGCTTCCACGAGTTCCAGACCCCCGGCCCCACCGCGCGGATGTCGACCACGGTCAGCACCAGCAGCAGGCGCAGGCGCTCCTGGCTCTGCACCAGATTCACGAAGTCGGCGATGGTCTTGTAATCGGCCAGATCGCGCTTGAAGGCGGTCGCGCTCATCAGCAGGTGCCAGCGCACCAACCATGCCACAAGCTCGGTCTCGGCCGGCGAAAGGCCAAGGCGCGGGCAGAGCTTGAGCGCAACTTCCGCGCCCAGGACCGAATGATCGCCCTTGCGGCCCTTGGCGATGTCGTGGAGCAGCGTTGCCAGATAGAGCACCCGGCGCGAGGCGACCTTGCCCACCACTTCGCTCGCCAGCGGATGATCTTCGCGCGCCTCGCCCTTCTCGATCCGGGCGAGCAGGCCGATGGCGCGGATCGTATGCTCGTCGACCGTGTAGTGATGATACATGTCGAACTGCATCTGCGCGACGACCCGACCGAAGTCGGGAATGAAGCGCCCGAACACTCCTGCCTCGTTCATCCAGCGCAGAACCGTTTCGGGATCGTTGCGGCTGGTGAGAACTTCCATGAACAGGGCGTTGGCTTTGGGATCCTTGCGCACGGCGGCGTCGATCAGCCCGGCATCGCGGCGCGCGATGCGCATGGCTTCGGGATGGATCTCCACCTTCTGCTCGGCGGCGATGGCGAACATCTCCAGCAGGCGCACCGGGTCTTGCTGGAACACGCTGTCGTTGGGCACGCCCAGCTTGCCGCCTTCCAGCACGAAGGCCCCGATCCTGCGCGGACGCGCGCGAAGGGCTGCAAAGAACCCGCGCTTCTGCCTCGCAAACTGGCCATCAAGCTGCGCAAGAAACACCCCGGTCAGCGAACCGACCTGTTTGGCCTGGAGGAAGAAATACTGCATGAACCGCTCGACCGCGCTCTTGCCGGGGCGGTCGGCAAAGTTCATGCGCATGGCCACCTCGCGCTGGAGATCGAAGGTCAGGCGGTCTTCAGCCCGCTTCGTCAGCATGTGAAGGTGGCAGCGCACGGCCCAGAAGAAGTTCTCGGCCTTGCGGAAGGCGCGGTATTCCTCCGCGGTCAGCAGGCCGACATCCACCAGTTCCGAGGCGTCGCGCACCTTGTGGATGTACTTGCCGATCCAGTAGAGCGTGTGCAGATCGCGCAGGCCGCCCTTGCCTTCCTTCACGTTCGGTTCGACCACATAACGGCTGTCGCCCAGCCGCTTGTGGCGTTCGTTGCGCTCCTGCAGCTTTTCGGCCACGAACTGCTTTTCGGTGCCGTTGACCACTTCGGCCCAGAAGCGCGCGGCCGCCATATCGTAAAGCTCGCGGTCGCCCCAGACATAGCGACCTTCGAGCATGGCGGTGCGGATCGTCAGGTCGCTGCGCGCCATGCGCACCACCTCGTCGAGCGAGCGGCTGGAATGGCCGACCTTCAGGCCCAGATCCCAAAGAAAATAGAGAACCGCCTCGATGACCTGCTCGCACCATGAGGTGGGCTTGATCGGCGTGACAAAGGCAATGTCCACATCCGAATGCGGGGCCATCTCGCCGCGCCCGTAGCCGCCGACGGCAATCACGGCGATCCGCTCGCCCATCGAACGGTTGCTGGCACGGTAGAGCCGGGTAACGACATGATCGTAGATCACGCGCACCAGCTGATCGACCAGAAATGCCTGCGCCTGCGCGCATTCCGTCCCCGCCGAAGGCCTTGCCTCAAGCCTGCGGGCAATTTCCGTCCGCCCCGCCTCAAGCGCCTCGCGCAGCAGTTCGACGACGGCGGAGCGGGATTTCTCGCCCTGTTCGGCAAAGGCGGCGGCCACTGCATCGGCAAGGGCGCGCCGATCGATTATGGCGCGCTGATTGGCAATCCGGGGGAGCATCATGCTCCCCCTTTAAAGCCTGCATTCGCGCCGTCCAACAAGATTACCTTCGGGGCAAGGCCCGGTCAGGCGGCCAGCCATTCCCTGGTATAGCGATCGCGCAGGGTGCGCTTGTCCACCTTTTCGGTGCCAAGGCGCGGCAGGGCCTCGTCCACCTGCCAGAACCGCACCGGCACCTTGAACGGCGCGATGTGCTCCTTGAGAAAGGCGGTCAGCTCGTCGGGCGTCACGCTCTGCCCTTCCTTGACGAGATAGACCGCGGCCGGCACCTCGCCCAGCTTCTCGTCGGGAAGGCCGAACACGCTGGCCTCGGCAATGGCGGGGTGGGCGTAGATCGCGCTTTCCACCTCGATGCAGGAAATGTTCTCGCCGCCGCGGATGATGATGTCCTTCTTGCGATCGACGATGAACAGATAGCCTTCGGCGTCAAGATAGCCCAGATCGCCCGTGCGGAAGTAGCCATCGGGCATGATCGCCTCGCGCGTGGCCTTCTCGTTGTTCCAGTAACCCAGAAAATTGGCGATCGACCGGATCGAGACTTCGCCCACCTCGCCCTGCGGCAGCGGATTGCCCGCATCATCAAGGATCGCCAGATCGACCAGCGGCCGCGATGCGGTGCCGGTGCTTCCGGGCTTGGCCAGATAGTTCTCGTTGAGGTTGCCGCAGCCCACGCCGTTCGTCTCGGTCAGGCCATAGCCCAGCAGCGGGAAGGCATGGGGCAGGGCCTTGCGGATGCGGTCGACGTGCTCCACCGGGCGCGGCGCGCCGCCAGCGGCAAACGATACGCAGGTGGAAAGGTCATACTTGTCCCGGTCGGGATGGGTAGCGATCTCGAAGCTCATCAGCGGCACGCCGACGAAGTAGGTCACTTTCTCGCGCTCGATCAGGCGCATGGCCTCCACCGCATCCCACTTGGGCATGAGCACCAGCTTGCGCCCCAGCGCGAACGACTGGAGGAACACCGGCACTTCGCCGGTCACGTGGAACAGCGGCACGTTGACCAGCGTGGTAGGCTGGACATCCGGTGCGGGTGCCTCGCCCCGCGCGGTCAGGATCGCCAGCATCGCGGCCGATTGCGCAACGTAGTTCATCGTGCCCTGAACCACTGCGCGATGGTCGGAATAGGCGCCCTTGGCCATGCCGGTGGACCCTGAGGTAAAGAGCACCGTGGCCAGATCATCCCCCGTCAGTTCGGGCAGGATCGTGGTCATGCCGCCGCCCCCGGCCAGAAGTGCGGCAAGCCCTTCGGTATATGCGCAGTCGTGCTGCATCGGCAGAACCTGCGCGCCATGGGCATGGCCCTCAAGGCGCGCCGCGCGCGCCGCATCGGCAATGACATAGCGGCATTCCACCAGATCGATGCCTGCCGCCAGTTCCTCGCCCTGCCACCAGCCGTTGAGGAGCGTGGCGCAGCCTCCGGCCATCAGCACGGCCATGTAGGCAATGACCCAGTTCGACGAATTGCGCGCGGCAATGCCCACGCGGTCGCCCTTGTTCAGGGCAAGCCCTTCCACCAGTCCGCCCGCGACATGCCTTGCCGCCTTGTAGATGTCGGCAAAGCTCAGGCGTATGTCGCCATCGACGATGAAGGTCTTGTCGCCATGCGTGGCGCAGAAATAGGCGAAATAGGCAGGCAGGTGCGGCGGCGCGGCAGCGATCATCGGCAGATCCCGGCCGAACCGGTGGATCGGAACCGTGTGGAACATGGCGCCTTCGGCAGTGAGCGCATTGAATGCGCTGTCCATGGCAAGGTCCAGTTCGGTCTTCATGTTGCCCTTTCATTTCTCCTCACCCGCAGGCACATCGTGACGCGCGCCTTTTCGGGTTTGCCTGTGTCCCTTTTCCCGTGCCATTACGATAGCGCAAAGTGCCCGCAGGGCTGCACGAAAACGGGTCCGTTCAGGAAGTTGTAGGGAGTTCACCGCTTGCTGTCACTAGTGTCAACGGCAACCGCGCTTGCCGTAACGTCCACTGCATCGGCAGCGGCATCTGGCCCGATTCGCTGGGTGGATCTGGGCGTTTCACCGATTGCGCTCGATCTCGGCTTCTTCGCTCTGAAGTGGTATTCACTGGCCTATCTGGCGGGGATCGTGCTGGGTTACTGGCATTTGTCCAGAATGTTGCGCGCACCCGGCGCCCCCATGGCCCAGCGCCACGCCGACGACCTGTTCTTCTACGCCACGCTGGGCATCATTCTGGGCGGACGACTGGGCTATGCGGTGTTCTATGCCCCCGAACTGCTGACCGAGCCGCAGAACCTCGTGAAGCTGTGGGAGGGCGGCATGAGTTTCCACGGCGGCCTGATCGGGACGGTGGTGGCCATCGCCTGGGTCTCGTGGCGGGCGCGGCTCGATTTCGTGCGGGTGTGCGATTACATCGCGGTCTGCGTGCCCGCTGGCCTGCTTTTCGGGCGACTGGCCAATTTCATGAACGGCGAGTTGTGGGGGCGCGAGGCAGGGTCGGGCGTTCCCTGGGCCATGATCTTCCCCGGCGGCGGCCCGGTCGCCCGCCATCCCAGCCAGCTTTATGAAGCCGCGCTCGAAGGGCTTGTCCTGCTCATCGTGCTGCTGTTCCTGTTCTGGAAAACCAAGGCCCGCTGGCGGCCGGGGCTGCTGGTGGGCACCTTCACCTTTGGCTATGCGCTGGCCCGCTTCACGGTGGAGTTCTACCGCGAACCAGACGCGCAGCTCCTCGATTTCGCCATGCGCACGGGGTTTTCCATGGGCCAGTGGCTGACCGTGCCGATGATGGCGGTGGGGCTGTTCTTCCTGCTGCGCGCCCTGCTGCGCAAGCCGCTCTCCGCGCAAGGATCAGCCGCCGCGTGAAGCCGCCGCTGCTCGATACCTTCCTCCGGCTGATCGCCAATACCGGCCCTATCAGCATTGCCCACTACATGGCGGAATCGAACGCCCATTATTACGCCAGCCGCGATCCTTTCGGCGTGACCGGCGATTTCATCACCGCGCCTGAAATCAGCCAGATGTTCGGCGAACTGATCGGCCTGTGGATGGCTGACATCTGGACCCGCGCCGGACGGGACGAGCGTGTGCATTACGTGGAACTGGGGCCGGGCCGAGGAACTCTCGCGCGGGACGCACTGCGCGCCGCAGGCCGCTACGGTCTCAATCCCCGGCCCCATTTTGTCGAAACCAGCACGGCACTGAAGGCGCTGCAACTGGAACGGCATCCCGATGCGGTCTGGCATGATGATCTCTCGACCCTGCCGACCGATGGCCCGATCCTGCTCGTGGCCAACGAGTTCCTCGATGCCCTGCCGGTGCGCCAGCTCGTCCGCACCGCACACGGCTGGCGCGAACGCATGGTGGGAATCCATCAGGGCAGGCTCGCCGCCGTTGCCGGAACCGCGCCAATGGAAGCCGCCGTGCCCGCCAGCCTTGCCACGGCGCCAGAAGGCGCCATCATCGAAACATCGCCTGCATCGGCAGCGGTCGTCAATGAAGTGGCGGGCAGACTGGCGCGGCAGGGCGGCGCGGCACTTTTCATCGACTATGGCCATGCCGAGCCGCGTCTCGGCTCAAGCCTTCAGGCCGTGCGCGCCCATCGCAAGGTCGATGTCTTTTCCAGTCCGGGCGAAGCAGACCTTACCGCGCATGTCGATTTTTCGGCGCTGGCGCCCATTGCCCGCGCCCGCGGTGCGCACTCGCTGGGGACGGTCGAGCAGGGACGCTGGCTGAAGGCACTGGGCATCGATGCGCGGGCAAGGGCACTGTGCGCACATGCACCCGATCAGGCCGCTGCCATCGCGGCGGCGCATGAACGCCTGACCGGCGAGGGACAGATGGGCGCCCTGTTCAAGGTCATGGGAATCGCCGGACCTGACTGGCCCGACGGCGCGGGTTTCGAGGGCATGTCCCGATCGTGACGATCTGCGCCACCGGGGCTGAAAGAGGCGCAAACAAGGGGTGTTTCCCACACCAAAATGCCTGTTGGCAAAGCCGTGGCTTTGCGTCTATCAGGCGCGCCGAGTGGGGGCTGGTGCCGCGCAGGCGCGCGTGTCTGGCTCCGGGGTGATGCAAGGACCGGCTGATACGATCCTTTGCATTACCGAAAAAGGGCAAGTCGGACCGCGCGCGATCCGCGTGTGCGGCGGCATCAGGCAGGGAATATCAATGGCTGATCAGGCGAGCATCAACACTCCGGACATGACCGGAGAGGGCGTGCGCCGACGCGATTTCATCAATATCGCGGCGGTGAGTTTTGCGGGCGTGGGCGGCCTTGCTGTCCTGGTCCCGCTGGTGAGTCAAATGGCGCCATCGGCAGACGTGCTGGCGCAGAGCTCGACCGAAATCGACATCTCGGCCATCCAGCCGGGCCAGGCGATCAAGGCAGTGTTCCGCAAGCAGCCGGTGTTCATCCGCAACCTGACGCCGGAAGAAATCGCCTCGGCCGAAAAGGTCGATGTTGCCTCGCTGCGCGATCCGCAGACGCTGGAAGAGCGGACCAAGGCCGGCAAGACCAACTGGCTCATCACCATGGGCGTGTGCACCCACCTCGGCTGTGTGCCGCTGGGCGCGGGCGAAGGCGAAGTGAAGGGCGAGTTCGGCGGATATTTCTGCCCCTGCCACGGTTCGCACTATGATACCGCCGCCCGCATCCGCAAGGGTCCGGCACCCAAGAACCTTGAGGTGCCCGAATATGCATTCATTTCCGACACTGTCGTGAAGATCGGCTGAGGACAGGAAACATGAGCTTTGCCTGGGCAAACGAATACAAGCCGTCGAACGGCCTGATGCAGTGGCTTGACGAGAAGCTGCCCCTGCCCCGTTTCGTCTACAATGCCGTGGGTGCCGGCTATCCGGTTCCCCGCAATCTGAACTACATGTGGAACTTCGGCGTGCTCGCCGGGTTCTGCCTCGTGCTCCAGATCGTCACCGGCGTCATCCTGGCCATGCACTATGCGCCCAATGCTCTGGTGGCCTTCGATTCGACCGAGCATATCATGCGCGACGTGAACTGGGGCTGGATGCTGCGCTATGCGCATGCCAACGGCGCTTCGGCCTTCTTCGTGGTCGTCTATCTCCACATCTTCCGCGGCTTCTTCTACTCCTCGTACAAGGCGCCACGCGAAATGATCTGGCTGCTGGGCGTGGTCATCTTCCTGCTGATGATGGCAACCGCCTTCATGGGCTATGTGCTGCCCTGGGGCCAGATGTCGTTCTGGGGTGCCAAGGTCATCACCGGCCTGTTCGGCGCGATCCCGGTTGTGGGCGAACCGCTTCAGGTGTGGCTGCTGGGCGGCTTCGCGCCCGATAACGCCGCGCTGAACCGCTTCTTCAGCCTGCACTTCCTCCTGCCCTTCGTGATTGCGGGTGTCATCATCCTGCACATCTGGGCGCTTCACATTCCCGGCTCGTCGAACCCGACCGGCGTGGAAGTGAAGCAGGAATCAGACACGGTTCCGTTCCATCCCTACTACACCGCAAAGGACGGTTTCGGCCTCGGCGTGTTCCTGCTGATCTATTGCGCGGTGCTGTTCTTTGCGCCCAACGCGCTGGGTCATCCGGACAATTACATCCCGGCCAACCCGCTTTCGACGCCTGCGCACATCGTTCCGGAATGGTATTTCTGGCCGTTCTACGCGATCCTGCGCGCCTTCACGTATGACTTCTTCTTCATCCCCGCCAAGCTGATGGGCGTGCTGGCCATGTTCGGCGCGATCCTGGTGTGGTTCTTCCTGCCCTGGCTGGATACCTCGCCGGTGCGTTCGGGCCACTACCGTCCGCTGTTCCGCAAGTTCTTCTGGTTCGGTCTGATCCCTGCGATGGCCGTGCTGTTCTACTGCGGCGGCGCGCCGGCTCAGGAGCCCTACGTGATGCTGAGCCAGCTTGCCTCGCTCTATTACTTCGCGCACTTCCTCATCATCCTGCCGATCGTCTCGTCGATCGAGAAGCCGGAACCGCTTCCGTTCTCGATCACCGAAGCCGTCCTCGGCAAGGACGAGAGCGCCGTGCTCAACGCCAACCCTGCAGCTGCCTGACAGCCACGAAGCGTAAGAGAAAGAGAACCCTCATGGTCCGTCTTTTTGGCCCCCTTGTCGGCCTTTTCTTCGCCGTCGCGCTGCTCTGGTCGTTCGGCAACGGCGCCTACACCGCGATCAAGGAACCTGCCCCGGCGACCGCCGAGCACGAATTTCACCTCCACCCCAAGGACGTGAAGTTCGCCAGCGACGGTCCCTTCGGCAAGTTCGACAAGCAGCAGCTCCAGCGCGGCTTCCAGGTCTACAAGGAAGTCTGCTCCACCTGCCACTCGATGCGCCACGTGGCCTTCCGCGATCTTGCCGAGCTTGGCTATTCAGAGGCCGAAGTGAAGGCCATTGCCAAGCAGTGGGGCACCAAGCAGCCGACCTTCGACGAGAAGACCGGCGAGCGCGGCGAGCGTGACAACATCCCGTCCGACTACATCCCGGTCGTCTATTACGCCGGTCAGGGTGTGCCGCCGGATCTCTCGCTCATCACCAAGGCGCGCCACAACGGCGGTGCCTATGTCTATTCGCTGCTGACCGGCTATCAGGAGCAGCCCGCCGAACTTCTGAAGAAGTTCCCGGACGCCAAGACTCCCGACGGCCTCTACTACAACCCCTACTTCGCCAACCTGAACCTTGCCATGCCGCAGCCCATCGCCAGCGACGATCAGGTCGCCTATGCCGATGGCACCAAGGCAACGGTGGATCAGATGTCGAAGGACGTGGCTGCGTTCCTCATCTGGGCGGCAGAGCCCAAGCAGGACAAGCGCAAGCAGACCGGCTGGGCCGTGCTGGGCTTCCTCCTGGCGGCAACCGTTCTGGCCTATCTTGCCAAGAAGAATGTCTGGGCCGACAAGAAGGCTGCCTGAGGCATCTTTCGCCAGAATGGCAAAACGAACAAAGGCCACCGGAAACGGTGGCCTTTTTCGCATCCGGCGATAGCATCCCATCTGCCATGACGCCCGATGATCTCAAGCAGCTTGTCCGCACCGTGCCGGACTTTCCCGCCCCCGGCATCCTTTTCCGCGATATCACCACGCTGATCGCGCACGGTGAAGGGCTTGCCGCCACGATCGGCCATCTGGCCGACAGAGCGAGCGGTGCGGGCGCACAGGCCATTGCGGGCATGGAGGCGCGCGGATTCATTTTCGGTGCGGCAGTGGCAGCCCGGATGGGGCTTGGCTTCATCCCGGTGCGCAAACCGGGCAAATTGCCCGTGCCGACCTTGGGCATCGACTATGCACTGGAATACGGACGCGACCGGCTGGAGATCGACCCGTCCGCCCTTCATCCCGGCCAGCGCATCGTGATCGTCGATGACCTGATTGCAACGGGCGGGACGGCGCTTGCCGCAACAGAACTCCTGCGCAGCGCAGGGGCCAGCGTGACTCATGCGCTGTTCGTGATTGATCTGCCCGACCTGCATGGTGCGGCGCGCCTGCGTGATGCAGGTCTTGCGGTCGATTCGCTTATGGATTTTCCGGGGCACTGACGCACTCAGGACCGACCCGACCGGTCGCCGCCGGTTCAGTGCGTCCCGGCGGACTTGGTCAATCCACCAGCATCAGCGCATCCAGCGCCACAACGCCTTCGCCCATGGGGTGAAGGATCACGGGGTTGAGGTCAATCTCACGGATCGAAGGTTCGGCGCGCAGGACCTGTCCGACCTTGACGATCAACGCGGCAAGCGCCGGAACATCGAGCGCGGGCGCGCCGCGATAGCCGGTGAGCAAAGCGGCGCTTTTCAGCTTCAACAGTTCCGCCTCTACCGCCGCCTGCGTGAGGTCAGCCGTCAGCAGCCGCACATCCTGAAGGACTTCGGCCGTCACGCCGCCAAAGCCTGCGAGCACCACCGGCCCCCATTCGGGATCGTTTTTGGCGCCGACGATCATCTCCATACCGCGCTTTCCCATCGCCTCGATCAGCACGCCGTCGAGCCGGATGGAGGCAGAATAGGCCGCAACGCTCTCGTGAATGCGCACCCATGCGGCACGCACGGCCTCGGCATCGGCAAGGTTCAGGATCACCCCGCCCGCATCGCTTTTGTGACCGAGGGCAGCAGCCTGCGCCTTCATCGCCACCGGGTAGCCCACGGCATCGGCCGCCGCGACCGCAGCATCCGCGCTGGCAGCGAATCGGCCCTTGGGGAAGTTCACGCCAAGCGGCCCCAGCAGATCCTTCGCCCGGTATTCGGGAATAACCCCGTGCACCTGCGCCAGTCCCGGCAGGGGCGTGGGTAGCAGATCATTGGCGGAAAGATCCTGTGCCGCCCAGTGTGTCAGCCGCGTGATGGCGCGCAATGCGCGTTCGGTCGTGGGGAACCACGGCACGCCTGCCGCCCGCAGGGCAGCGATGCGTTCAGCCGGAACATCGGCGCCTTCATCAAGCCCGGCGAAGATCACCGGCTTGGGCAATGTTTTCCCTTCCACTGCGGCAAGGATGGCCGGGAACTTGATCGCGCAAGTGATCGGCTCTGCCTGAATGATCCCGGCCAGCACGGTGCCCACGCGGTCATCCCCCAGCAGGGCTTCGATGCAGCGGGTATAGATCGCAGGCTCGGACAGGCCCTGCGCGGTAATGTCGAGCGGATTGGAAACCGGCACGAACGGCGGCAAGGCCGCGCGCAGCAGCGGCGAATCGGCATCACGCAGATCGGCCAGCGGCAGATCCAGTTCCTCCGCCAGATCCAGCGTCAACGCCTTGAAAGCGCCCGATTCGCCCAGAACCGCAGTCCTGCCCGACGGCAGCACCGGACAGCGCACCGCGATTTCCGCGATGTCGCCCAGTTCTTCCAGCGTCTCGGCAAAGATGACACCCGCACGCGCCACCATCGCGCGCATGAGCTTGTAATCGCCCGCCATGGCACCGGTATGCGTTGCCGCCGATTCGCGTGCCGCACTCGACTTGCCGGGATGCAGCAGCACGACGGGCTTGCCCGCCGCGCGGGCACGGCGCGCCGCAGCCAGAAATGCCTGCGGCTTGCGGAACTGCTCCACGATCATCGCTATGACGTGGGTATCGTCCTGATCAACCAGCCAGTCGACATAGTCTTCCACGCCGCTCGCCGCCTCGTTTCCGGTGGAGACGGAATAGGAGACGCCGCAATCTCGGCTGAGCAGCATGGTGCCGAGGACGGCTGCCATTGCGCCCGATTGCGAGACGATGCCGATGGCGCGCCGGTCGCCCGGCGGCACGGCATTCGTTTCCACAAAGGTCAGCGGAATGCGATCGACATAGTTCACAAGGCCCAGACAGTTCGGCCCTTCGACCACCATGCCCGCTTCCTGCGCGATGCGGGCGATTTCGCGCTGTTCGGCAAGGCCATCCTCGCCGCCTTCTGCAAACCCGGCCGAGAAGATCACCACGCCGCCGCACTTGCGCGCTGCCAGCCCCTTTACCGCATCAAGCACGCCGCCGCGCGGGATAGCCAGAACCGCCACGTCCACCCCTTCGGGCAGGTCATCGACCGAGGCATGGCACCGCCGCCCCATGATCTCGTCGCGCTTCGGATTGACCGGATAAACCGCGCCGGCATAGCCGTTGCGATCAAGATTGGTGAGGATCGTGGCCCCCAAAGCGCCGGGTTTGTCCGATGCGCCAACCACGGCGACCGATTGCGGGCGCAGGAACCGGTCGAGCGCGGTGTGGGCCAGAGTGGATTGCGGCAGACTCGTTTCAACGGCCATGAGATCCTCCGATTTCGCTATGCGCTATAACAATTATCGAAAGATCGGCAAGCCCGGATGCCCTTTCAGGCGCGCACCACCCGTTGGTTCAGGACACCAAACGGTGCCCTCCCCTTCGCATCGACGGCTTCCATCCGCACGGTATCGCCAAATGCCATGAAGGCGGTCTTCGCCTCGCCCTCGTCCAGCACTTCGATGCCCCGCCGCTCGGCAATGCAGGATGAACCGATCTCGCGGAAGTTCGCATTGGATACGGTGCCCGAACCGATCACCGTTCCCGCAACCAGATCGCGCGTGCGGGCGGCATGGGCGACCAGCTCATGGAAGCCATAGCCCATTGCCCGGCCATTGGCCGCGCCAAACCGCTTGCCGTTCCAGTCGACCAGCAGATCGAGGCAAACCCGGCCGTCAGCCCAGGCGTCGCCCAGTTCATCGGGCGTCACCGCAAAAGGCGCCATCGCACTTGCAGGCTTTGCCCCTACCCAGCCGAACCCGGTTTTCATCTCCGGCCCGGCAAGCGCGCGCAGCGACCAGTCGTTGATCTGTACGATCAACCTGATGTGCGCCAAGGCATCGGCCGCGCTCGTGCCCATCGGCACGGCATCGACGATCACGCCGAACTCGCCTTCGAAATCGATCCCCAGATCCTCAGACGGGAACCGTGCATCAGCAAGCGGGGCAAGAAAGGTGTCCGACATGCCCTGATACATCAGGGGAAAATCAACCTTCGGCTTGGCAATGCCGATCACCGCATCCATCAGGTCGCCGTGGCTCTGGAATGCAGAGCCATCCAGCCATTGCCATGCACGCGGAAGCGGCGCGAGAACTTGCGCAGGGTCAAGCGGTTCGGGAAAGTGATCGATGGCGGCAAGCGCGGGCGCGGCGGTCTCCCACTGCTCGATGGCCTGCTGGAGCGTTGCGAAGGGAGCGCCTGCGCATGTGGCCCCATCGGGGGCCACCACCACCAGACGCCCGTCACGCGAACCATCGTTCAATGTTGCCAGCCGCATTTGTTTCTCCCATCCGTTTGCCGCGCATTGCGTCTGCGCGGCTTAGCCTTGCCTGAACCCTGCGGCAAAGAACTGGTTTTGATTGGCAGGCATTCATTCTATGAATGAAAACTCAGTCGAGGGTGTGCCAGTCAAAGCGCAGCTCCCCTTCGCGATGGGCAAAGCGATTGAGATGGTCGGCCACGACCTGCTGCATCCGCGCCAGATCGCCTTCGCCCTCGATCCGGCAAGTCAGTTCGAGCGCCTCTCCCGTGGCTTTCAGGTCTAGCGGGCCAAACGGCAATGCGACCCGGCCACTGGCGGAATCAAACTCGACCGCAAACTTGTGTCCCCAATGCTTGCACAACTGCTGGAGATAGCGGCTGGCATGAGCAGTGGGCACGATCGCACGACTGGAAGGCATTGGAACCCTTTCGAGATATTTCTATTGCATCTACGATATATCTTATTGCATGAGTGTCAACAGGCATGCATCCGGTGTTGAAACTGCAAGGTTGACGAAGCAGCCTATCGCGTGGCAAGCGCACGGCACCACGCGAATGGGGCAAACGCCCCGCGGCGCAAGCGGGTATAGCTTAGTGGTAAAGCCCTAGCCTTCCAAGCTAGTTATGCGGGTTCGATTCCCGCTACCCGCTCCACATGGCCGTCCACCGGCATCCACCGAGATCGTTGTAACGCGCAGAAATCCGGGATATTTTCCGCCTTACCAGGCCGCTCGGTGCCACTCATATCTGCCTTAATCCGGACCTTTTGGGGCCTTGGCAGTGACAGAGCCCCTGGCGCCGTTGTGAGGCCCCCATGCGCTGGGGGCTCCTTGATTCGAGGATGACACGATGCCGCTTTCCGAAGCCGCGGTGCGCAATACCAAGCCGCGCGAGAAGCCTTACAAGATCGCGGGTTTTTCCGGGCTTCTATCTCGAGGTCCAGCCCAACGGCAGCAAGCTGTGGCGGCTCAAATACCGCATGCTGGGCAAGGAGAAGAAGCTGGCAATTGGCACCTACCCCGAGATCAGCCTGAGCGAAGCACGCCGCCGCCGCGACAAGGCGCGTGAGCAGCTCCACTCCGGTCTTGATCCGTCACGTGAGAAGGTAAATGGGGACCGGCGTGCAAAAGGGACCCCGTTAGCGGGGTGATCGGCGTCTAGGTTTCGTGGACAAAGCTTGACTGTTGGCTCGGGCGTTGATTCAAGGCTGTCTTTTGGAGGCAGCCTTGGGCGAGCGGATTGGCGTTACGG
>NZ_QGHL01000008.1:0-427500 GCF_003171715.1 Novosphingobium meiothermophilum
GGCGGGGCGGGGCCGCTCCACGTCAATGCAGTGGCGCGCCTCATGGGATCATGGCCCGCGATCTCGCCGGTCAGTCCCGGCGTGCTCTGCGCGCTGGGCGATGCCACCACCCGCATGCGCACCGAAACCGCCCGCTCGTTCAGCCGCCTTGCCACGCAGACCGAAGCGGCTGATCTCATCGCCATTCTTGATGAAATGGCCGCGCAAACCCGCGCCGAACTGCTGGCAGACGGCGTGCCCGCAGACGAAATCACCACAACTTTCGAGGTTGACGTGCGCTATGCCGGGCAGGCGTTCGAAGTGCCACTGACGATCACCGCCGATGTGCTGAACGCGGATGGCATCGCCGGAATCCTTGCCCGCTTCGATGCCGAGCACAAGCGCCTGTTCACCTTCAACATGGACACCCCGCACGAGATCGTGAACCTGCGCGCAGTGGCCATGGGCCGCGCGCTTGATCTGCCGGCCGCCGAACTGGAAAAGGGCGATGGCAACCCTGCCGCCGCCAAGATGCGCGATCACACCTTGTGGATGGACGGGCGCGAACAGGCCGCCGTCATCTATGACAGAGCCAAACTGCGCGCCGGAGACGTGATCCCCGGCCCCGCCATCGTCTGTGAAATGGATTCGACCACGCTGATCGAGGCGGGCTGCGTCGGCACCGTCGACCATGTCGGCAACATCCTGATCAATCTGGCCTGAGGGAGCGAGACATGCCTGCAACCATCGTCCAGACCAATACCACCCCTTTCAACCGCGTTCCCATCGATCCGGTCACGCTCGACATCATCGAGAACGCGCTGAGGAACGCGCGCATCGAGATGGACGCAACCCTCGTGCGCACCGCGATGTCTCCCGGCATCCGCGAACAGGGCGATGCCTTCCCGCTCATTGCCGATCACACCGGCAAGATGATCGTCGGCCAGTTCGGCAGCTTCATCGGCGGCTTTCTGGAAAACTACGAAGGCACCCTTGAAGACGGCGACATGATCTTCCTGTCCGATCCCTATTCGGTGGGCGGCGCGATCAGCCATTCGAACGACTGGCTGGTGCTGCTGCCCGTGTTCAAGGACGGACGCCTCATCGCCTATACCTCGATGTTCGGCCACCAGTCCGACATCGGCGGGAAGGTCGTCGGCTCGATGCCGATCAACGCGCGCTCGATCTTCGAGGAAGGCGTGCGCATCCCGCCCGTGAAGATCTGGAAGAAGGGCGAATACAACGCCGATCTCATCCGCCTCGTCATGCACCAGACCCGCAAGCCCGACTGGTGCGCGGCCGACCTCAACGCGCTGATCGCCTCGTGCCGCGTGGCCGCACGCCGCGTGATCGAAATGGCGGAACGCTTTGGCGACGATGTCTATGTTTCGGCCACGCAGGAACTGCTGGCCCGCAACCACCGCGCGATGAAGGCGCTGATCGGCATGGCCATTGCCGAAGAACCGGTCAGCTTCGAGGATTACATCTGCGACGACGGCATGGGCTTCGGCCCCTACAGGATCAAGTGCACCATGTGGCGCGAGGGCGAGAAGGTCGTCCTTGATTTCGCGGGCACCGATCCGCAGTCGGTCGCCTCGATCAACTTCTTCCTCAACGAAAACATGTTCAAGATGTTCTTCGGCATCTACATGATCATGGTCTTCGACCCGCAGATCCTGTTCAACGACGGGTTCTATGACCTGATCGATGTTCGCATCCCCGAAGGATCGCTGCTCAAGCCGAAGTTCCCCGCCGCGCTTTCGGGCCGCACTCATGCGCTGGGCCGCATCTTCGACATCCTCGGCGGCCTTCTGGGGCAGAAGACGCCGGAGTTCCTCAACGCCGCCGGATTTTCGTCCAGCCCCCACCTGTTCTACGCGGGCAACGATGAGCGTCCGGGCAAGGGCGGGGAATGGTTCCAGCTTTTCCAGATCGGCTTCGGCGGCATCCCCGGTCGCCCGATGGGCGACGGGCCGGATGGCCACTCGCTCTGGCCGGGCTTCACCAATGTGCCCAACGAGTTTCTGGAGCGCTACTTCCCGATGGTGATCGAACGCTACGAATGCGAGCCGGATTCGGGCGGCGCGGGTCTTCATCGCGGTGGCAACGGCATCCGCATGACCTATCGCTTCCTGTCGAAGGGCGTGATCGCCATTCACGATGATCGCTGGTTCGTGCCGCCATGGGGCGTGAACGGCGGCGAGCCGGGTGCGCGCGCGCGCAAGATTCTGGAAAAGCCCGATGGCAGCCAGACCATCGTCGGCAACAAGGTGGAAGACCTTGAGGTGGAAGCGGGCGACATGCTGCACTTCATCACCTGGGGCGGCGGCGGCTGGGGCGATCCGCTTGCGCGCGATCCGGCTCTTGTGGGCAAGGAAATCGTGCAGGGGCTCGTCACGCCCGCAGGCGCGCGCGCCTATGGCGTCGTCGCCGATGGGGCGGGCATGGTCGATGCCGCTGCAACCGAAGCCCTGCGGGAAGAACTGCGCGCCGCGCGCGGCGAACTGCCGCTGTTCAACTATGGCCCCGGTATCGAGACGCTGCGCGCCAACTGCCTTGCCGAAACCGGCCTGCCCGCGCCAATCCAGCCCGAATGGCCGCTGCTGGAGGCCGCAGAATGACCATGGAAACAGCAAACCCCGGACCCTTGCGCGACATTCGCGTGGTTGAACTGGGCCAGCTTCTGGCCGGCCCGTTCTGCGGTCAGTTGCTGGGCGACATGGGCGCGGATGTCATCAAGGTCGAACCGCCGGTAACTGGCGACCCCATGCGCGACTGGGGCCAGGGCAGCGAGAAGGTGCAGTGGGAAGTGATCGCGCGCAACAAGCGTTCGGTCAGCGCCAACCTGCGCATTCCCGAAGGACAGGCGCTGGTGAAGCGGCTGATTGCCCACGCCGATGTGGTGATCGAGAACTTCAAGCCCGGCACGATGGAAAAGTGGGGTCTTGGTCCCGACGTGCTGCTGGCAGAGCACCCCGGCCTCATCATCGCGCGCATGTCGGGCTATGGCCAGACCGGTCCCTATTCGAACCGCGCCGGGTTCGGCGGCATCGGCGAGGCCATGGGCGGTTGGCGCTATATCGTGGGCGAGCCTGACCGCGCGCCTTCGCGCATGGGCATTTCCATCGGGGATACGCTGACCGCCACCTATGGCTGCATGGGCGTGCTGGCGGCGCTGCACGAACGCAGCCGCAGCGGGCGCGGGCAGGTGATCGACGCCGCGCTTTACGAATCGGTGCTTCAGGTCATGGAAGGGCTGGTGCCCGAATATGACCGCACCGGCTACATCCGGGAACGCTCAGGCTCGGTGCTCAAGGGCATTGCGCCGTCCAACGTCTACAAGTGCAAGGACGGCGAATTCATGATCGGCGCCAACAAGGATTCGCTGTGGAAGCGGCTGGCCGAGGCCATGGGCCGCCCCGAACTGGGAGATGATCCGCGCTATGCCACGCATCTGGCGCGCGGCGAGCACCAGGAGGAGCTCGACGAGCTTATCAACCGCTGGACGGCCACGCTGACGGTGGATGAAGTCGATGCGCTGATGATCGAATACTCGATTCCCGCTGGCCGCGTCTATCGCGCGCCCGACATGATCGCCGACCCGCACTTTCAGGCGCGCGAGGCGATCATCGAGGTGGAAACCGAACGCTTCGGCAAGCTGAAAATGCAGTCCAGCTTTCCCAAGTTCTCGGCGACCCCCGGATCGGTGCGCCGCCCCGCGCCCTCAAAGGTAGGCCAGCACAATGCCGAGATCTACGGCGATCTTCTGGGCCTTGGCGAGGCGGAACTGGCCGAGATGGCCCAGAAAGGCGTGATCTGAAGGATGCGATACGCGAGGGGGAAGGCGGCTATGCCCCCGCCTCCTCGCGCTCGATCTCGCGCCAGCCGATGTCGCGGCGGCAGAAGCCTTCGGGAAAGCTGATGGCATCGACCGCGGCATAGGCGGCATCGCGCGCCGCCTTCACGCTTGGCCCGCGCGCCGTCACGTTGAGCACGCGCCCGCCACTGGCGGTGAGCACCCCATCGGCCGAAAGCGCGGTGCCCGCGTGGAACACCTTGGCCCCGCCCGCTTCGGCGGCGGGAATATGATCTATCCGCCCGCCCTTCTTCGGCGTTCCGGGATAGCCCTCGGCGGCCATGACCACGGTCATGGCCACGTCGGCGGAAAAGCGCGGCGGCTGGATGCCGGAAAGCCGGTTGTCGGCACAGGCATGGAGCAGTTCCACCAGATCGCTTTCGAGGCGCATCATCAGCACCTGGCATTCCGGATCGCCGAAGCGGGCGTTGTATTCGATCAGCTTCGGCCCCTGCGCGGTCAGCATCAGGCCCGCATAGAGCACACCGGAATAGGGCGTTCCCTGATCCGCCATGGCCTTCACCGTGGGCGCGATGATCTGCGTCATGGCGGCCGCCTCAAGCTCTGGCGTCAAGACCCGCGCCGGGCTGTAGGCGCCCATGCCGCCGGTATTGGGGCCGGTATCGCCATCGCCCACGCGCTTGTGATCCTGTGCCGAACCGAACGGCACGATGGTGGCCCCATCGGTGAGCGCAAAGAAGCTTGCCTCCTCGCCGGTCA
The DNA here is from genome assembly GCF_003171715.1 of Novosphingobium meiothermophilum. Taxonomy (GTDB): domain Bacteria; phylum Pseudomonadota; class Alphaproteobacteria; order Sphingomonadales; family Sphingomonadaceae; genus Novosphingobium; species Novosphingobium meiothermophilum. The sequence goes on from NZ_QGHL01000008.1 coordinate 4,556, forward strand.
GGAACTCCTCGATCACCACTTCGGTGCCCGCCGCGCCGAAGGCCCCGTCGAACATGTGATCCACCGCGGCTTCGGCCTCGGCCATGGTCATGGCCACGACCACGCCCTTGCCCGCCGCCAGCCCATCGGCCTTTATGACCACCGGCGCGCCGAAATCGGCCAGCGCCGCGCGTGCTTCTTCAAGCGACTTTGCCCGCACATAGCCTGCCGTCGGGATGCCGGCGCGGGCGCACAGATCCTTGGTGAAGCCCTTCGATCCTTCAAGCTGGGCGGCCGCACGGCTCGGCCCGAACACGGCAAAGCCCGCTGCGCGCAGCGAATCCGCAAGGCCATCCACCAGCGGGGCTTCCGGGCCAACCACGACAAGACCGATATGCTGCGCCTCGCAGAAACTCACCACGGCGGCATGGTCGGTCAGGTCAAGCGCCACAAGCCTTGCGTGTTCGGCAATGCCCGGATTTCCCGGCGAAGCCCACAGCGCGGTGCAACGCGGCGATTGCGCCAGTTTCCAGCTAAGGGCATGTTCGCGCCCACCCGATCCCAGCAGCAGGATATTCATGGCATTCCCTTCCGCGCCCTATGACGACGATGACAGCGATGGTTCGGGCGGGCTCCTAGCGAGGGAATCGGCCGGCGACAACGCTCCGGCCCTGTCCATCTCCGAGATTTCGGCGCTGCTCAAGCGCACGGTCGAGGACCGCTTCGGCTTCGTGCGGGTGCGCGGCGAACTTTCGGGCGTGAAGCGCGCGGCATCGGGCCACCTCTATTGCAGCCTCAAGGACGAGAACGCACGCCTGGATGGCGTGATGTGGCGCGGCAATGCACAGCGGCTGAACTTCCGCCCCGAAGATGGCGTGGAAGTGATCGCCACGGGCAAGCTTACCACCTATCCCGGCCGCTCCAACTACCAGATCGTGATCGACCGCATGGAAATTGCGGGCGAAGGGGCGCTGCTGGCACTGCTGGCAAAGCTCAAGGCGCGGCTGGAGGCAGAAGGGCTGTTCGATGCAGGCCGCAAGCAGCCCCTGCCCTTCCTGCCGCGCGTCATCGGCGTCGTCACCTCGCCCACCGGCGCGGTGATCCGCGACATCCTGCATCGCCTTTCCGACCGCTTTCCCACCCGTGTCGTGGTCTGGCCGGTGCTGGTGCAGGGGCAAGGCGCGGGCGCGCAGATCGCCAATGCGGTGCGCGGCTTTTCCGCCATTGCGCCGGGCGGCCCCATTCCCCGCCCCGATCTGGTGATCGTCGCGCGCGGAGGCGGTTCGATCGAGGATCTTTGGTGCTTCAACGAGGAAGAGGTGGTGCGCGCGGTCGCCGAATGCACCATCCCGATCATCAGTGCCGTGGGGCACGAAACCGACACCACCCTGTGCGATTTCGCCGCAGACCTGCGCGCACCCACGCCCACCGCCGCGGCCGAACTGGCTGTGCCCGTCCATGCCGAGCTGGCCACCTTCGTTGCCGATCTCAACGCCCGCCAGCGCCGCGCCCTTGCGCGCCAGCTGGCGCAGGCCAGGGAACGTCTCGAAGCGCGCAGCCAGCGCCTGCCCCCGCCGCAAAGCCTGCTCCAGGCCCAGGCCCAGCGCGTCGATGATCTGGCCGATCGCCTGCGCCGCGCGCTGATCCATCGCACCGAAATTGCCGCATCGCTGCTTGCCCGCCATGCCGGAGCCTTGCGCCCCGCCCTGCTTTCCGCGCGGCTTGAACGGGAGGCCGAACGCCTTGCCGCGCGCCGCCTGCGCCCGGAAGTTCTGCTCCAGCGCATCGAACATGCGCGCGGCAAGGTCGATGCGCTCGACCGGCTGCGCCGCTCGCTCGATCCCAGAGCGCCGCTGCAACGCGGCTATGTCCTCGTCACCGCGCCCGATGGACAGGTCATGCGCACGCGCGCGGCAGCGGCATCGCACGCCGCCTTGCGGCTGGAGTTTGCCGATGGCCTGCTGGATGTCAGCACCGCAAGCGCACCGCCGCCACGCCCTGCCGCAAAATCGCGCACCGCAGCACCTGCCGCAGGCCAGCAGGAATTGTTCTGAACGCGCCCGGTTGCTACATTGAAGTCATGCTCATGTCCCATTCAGGCCGTCTTGCGCGGCTCCATTATCTACCCGGCGGCTTCCGGCAGCTTTCTGCCGGGGATCACGTGATCTGCGCCGTTTCGGGCGTTCAGATCCCGCTCGATGCGCTGCGCTACTGGTGCGCCCGCAGGCAGGAAGCCTATGCCACGGCGGAGATATCCACCCGCCGCCATCTTGAAGGCTGAAATGATGGAGCGCCGCGCCTTTCTGGGCGGCTCGGCGGCGGCACTGGCCACATCCGCCCTGCGAGGGAAATCAGGCGCGGCGGCTCCCGCCGCCCCCGTCACCATCGATCCGGCCAGCCGGTTGACGCAGGGCGGCTGGATGCGCGGAAAGGTGCAGTCAGGCGTGCGCGCGCTTGCCCTCGGCGGCAAGGCGCTGCCGTTTGCGCCCGATGGCAGCTTCATCGCCGCGTTTGACCGTGACGCTGGCGCCACCCACGCGCTTTCCCTCACCATGGCAGACGGGCGCAGCGTGATTCGCGAACTCGCCATCGCCCCGCGCGCATGGCAGATCGAACACATCAACGTGGCGCGCAAGCCCGGCGGCGTGACCGACGAGGACTATCTGCGCCTGCGGCAGGCCGAACTTGCCCGCATCGGCGCGGCGCGCAGCCGCGAGACGGCGGCCGAAGGATGGCGACAGGATTTCATCCGGCCCGCACCGGGGCGCTTTTCCGGTCGCTTCGGCGCGCAGCGCATCTACAGGGGCGAGCCGGCGGCCTATCATTCCGGGCTCGATATCGCAGGCGGCGCCGGCACCGTCTATGTTGCCCCGGCCGATGGCCTCGTGATCCTTGCCGCCGCCGACAAGCCGTTCAGCCTCGAAGGCCATCTGCTCATGCTCGATCACGGCATGGGGCTGAACAGCGCCTTCCTGCACAGTTCCGCGCTGCTGGTGAAAGAAGGCGACACGGTGCGCCGCGGCGATCCCCTGGGGCGCATCGGCAGCACCGGCCGCGCCACCGGCCCGCATCTGCACTGGTCGGTCAAATGGCGCGAAGCCCGGCTGGACCCGCTGCTGCTGCTTGGCAGTGCCGGTGGCGAGGGAACGGGTTGAATACCAAACCGATGCGCAATGCACGGGCGGATTGACGCACAGGGAGATTGAGGATGTTTCACGCACGATTGCCCTTCAGGACAGGACCGGGCCTGGTGCTGTTCGCGGCGATCCTTCTTCCACAAACGCAGGCGGTGGCGGCCGATCCGCTTGCTCGCTGCCGCGCGATTGCCGATCCGGGCGCACGGCTGGCCTGCTATGATGCAATTGCCCCTTCAGCGGAGCAAGGCTCGGCAGCCATGGCCGCTGATGCCTCTTCCCCCGCGGCAGCCAGCACCGATACCTTCGGCAAGCCGCAACGCATCAGGCCGGAGGATCGCGCGTCGATCAGTGCGACCGTCGTCGCAACCAGCTTCGATCCCAAGCTCGGCTTTGCCACGCTGACACTCGACAACGGGCAAGTCTGGCAGACATCCTCGAACGGCACTCTGGCTGGCCGCCTGCGAGAAGGGCAGGCTGTGACCATCCGTGACGGCGGCATGTTCGGCTATCGTCTGCGGATCGAAGGAAGAACGGGCTTTCAGGCAGTCACACGCGTGAAATAGGGTCCGGAACAGACACTTCGGGGATGCGCGGCGCTACCCGGATCGGGCCGGACTTTCCACCTTGCCGCAATTTTCATGGACAGGACCACGATCATGCTCAGATCCGCCATTGCCCTGCTGCTCATAACCAGTTCGGGCGCTCTTTGTGCCACACCGCCTGAAGAGCGCGATCTTCCCCCTGCAAAGCAGGACGAGGGGGAGATGATCTGCAAGTATTTCAAGGTGACAGGCTCGCGCCTTTCGACCCGGCGCGTGTGCAAGACGCAAAAGGAGTGGGATGACGAGCGCGTCGCCAACGGCGAGATCATCCGCCAGCAGCGCGGGGCTGCGGGTGGTCCGCAACCGGGCAACAGCGGCGGCTGAAGACCGCGCCTTATTCAGACAGGCGCCTGATCGCCCCTCAGCGCAGCCATAGCGGCATCAGCGCATAAACAAAGGAGGCGGTAGCGTTGCTACCGCCTCCTCCGTTCTGGACTGCGCCAATCCCTGGATCAGAAGCGCAGGGAGGCGTTGATCGACACGTAGCGACCGAGCGTGTCGTAGAAGCCGGCAAAGGTATTGCCGTTCGACGAGTAAGCACTGCCCACGAGCGGCGGATTGCGGTCGAAGATGTTGTTGGCCGCAAGCGACAGCGACAGATTGTCGGTAACATCGGCGGCGACCGAGAGGTCGAACCAGCTGTAGGCCGGAATGCTGCTCTTGCCGTTGGCAGCCGGACCCTGCACTTCGCTCATGAAACGCCACTTGCCGGTTACGGTGAACACTTCCGGCGCCTTGTAGGAGACGCGCAGCGTGTGCCGCCAGCGGGGCGAGACGAAGCAGACCGCGCTGAACGTGCCCTTGCAGTCATAAGGCGTCGTCGTCGGCGCATCCTGGAACTGCTTCTTGAGCACGTAGGAACCGGTCAGCCCGACCGTGATCGATCCGTTACCGACATTGAACCGCGAGGTGGCGGCGACGTCGAGACCCTGGAAGTCACGCCCGGCAAGGTTGACGTTGGGCGAGATGACATAGCCCTGCTGGCCCTGCCACAGGTTGCCTGCGGCATTGCGCACGATGCGGCTGCACAGCGCCTGATCGCCAGTGAGGGCGCAATCACGCAGGAGCTGCTCCGGCGGATAGATCCCGATCACATCGGACATCTTGATCCGGTAGTAGTCGACCGCAAAGCTGATGTTGCGGGCAGGCGTCACCACGAAACCGGCGGTGTAGCTGTCCGCCTTTTCAGGGCGCAGGTTGAGGTTCCCGGCATACTGGGCGTTATACTGCGCCGCCGCGTTGGCCGAAATGTTCCCATACTGTGCAGCCGAAACACCCGTATTGGCACACTGGGCGGCCGTGAAGACCGGGGCCGAACCGGCGCAAGGATCGGTGCCCGACCACAGCCCCAGGCTAACGGGGGTGAACAGTTCCGGTGCGTTCGGCGCGCGAACGGCACGGTTGAAACCACCACGCAGACGCAGGAAATCGTTCACTTCCCAGTTCAACTGAGCCTTGAAGGTGTGCGTGTCGAACGAGCCGCCGCCAGCAACGGAATACTGCGAGAAGCGGTAGCCCAGTTCGGCGCGCAGATCGCGGGCGAACGACAGATCCTGCAGCAGCGGCACGTTGGCTTCGGTAAACAGTTCGACGACATCGAACTTGCCCGAAATCGACGGAGTTGGACCACCCTGACCGGCAAGCAGACCTTCCTCGTAGAGCTGGTCGGAAACCGTGCGGTAGATGTTGTTGCGGTATTCCGCACCGAAGACGGTCGAAATCGGATCGTTGGCGATGCCGAAACCGAGATTGCCGGTGACATAGGCCGAGGCGAGGAACTCCTTGGTCACGCCCGTGCGGGTTGCCGTTGCGCTCAGCGTCTGGGCGAACTCCGGCGTCACCGCACCCTGCTGCCACACCTTGTAGGTGCCCGCGTAGATCGCGTCTTCCACCTTGGACAGCAGGAAGTCATTCAGATAGCTGTCCGAAAGCGACGACTGGCCATACTGGATGTAGGCGTCATAGCTCCAGTTGCTGCTGATCTCACCGCGCGCACCACCCACGAAACGGAACGAATCGTGCTGGATGATGTTCTGGCGACCGCCGCCTTCGCTGTTGCGCTTGCCGATGTAGGCCGAGAAGCCGTCGATCGAAGCCGGCGAAGCGCCGGCGCCATTGGTGTAGGTGGCCGGATTGCAGAGCTGGGCAAGCTGGGCTGCGGTGATCGCCGGGTTTCCGGTCGCGCACGAGAAATCGTATTGATCGACGTAGAACGTGCCGGATTCGGCGATCTGGGCAACCGAGCGGTTGCTCATGAACATGACTTCCGCATAGGGCTTGAACGCGGGCGAAACTTCGTAGTTGACGAAGGCGCCGAGCGAGTAGCGCTCATCGGGACGCTGGAAGTAGTTGACCGGGGCGAAGTTGTAGATGTTGTCCGAAGCATCTACCAAGGTGCCGTTCGCGCTGGGCGTGAGGAACGCATTGTAGGAGAAATCGGTGTCGCCGCCGATGCGGGGGTAGAGGTCGAAGTTGGCCACCGGCGTCGTGAATGAGCCGCCGCAGGCCGTGCCAGCGGCATTGAGCGCACAGGCGGAGTGATCGCGCGAACCCTGAAGGATCGGATCGATCTTGCGATAGGTGGCGTAGGCAACGGCATGGCCGCGGCCTTCGGCAAACTTGCCGCCGATGGTCATGTCGATGTTGATCTGACGTCCGTCGAAGGTGGTATCAGTCGGCACGGCGAAACCGCGCGCCTTGGCGCGATCGGTGACGAAGGTATCGCCATTGTTGTGCATGTAGTAGGACTGGCCGACATCGAGCTGGAAGCCCTCGAACTTGTCGTCCATGATGAAGTTGACCACACCGGCCACGGCATCTGCGCCGTAAACCGACGAGGCGCCGCCAGTAAGTACATCGACCCGCTGCACGAGCGCGGCCGGGATCTGGTTGATGTCGGCAGCGACCGAGTTGGTCGAACCGGGCTGGAGACGACGGCCGTTGACCAGCACCAGCGTGCGGACCGAGCCCAGACCACGCAGGTCAAGCGTGGCCGTGCCCGTTGCGCCGTTCGAGATGAACGCATTCTGCGAGGCTTCGATCTGCGGCAACTGGACCAGCACGTCTTCCAGACGGGTGAAGCCGGTTTCGTTGATCTCCTCGGCCGACGTCACCGCGATTGGCGAGGTCGACTTCAGGTTTGGCTGGACGATGCGCGAACCGGTCACGACAATGGTTTCGTTCGCGGAAGCGTCGGCCGCGGCGTCCTGCGCTGCCGCAGAGGTTGCGCCGAGCACGGCAACAGCACTGCCTGCAAGGGCGAGTGCCCGCGCCGAAATACCTCCGGCGCGAATGGTGGTCTTGCTGGATTTCACAGTTTTCAGTCCCTGTTCCGATTGTACCGGTCGAAGGCAGACAGGCGCGGGGCATGGCTGTCCTTCCGCACTCCAGCCCCTGTTTTGCCAGCACCTGCGCGGCGATTCGGAAATCGGACGCAAACTGGAAGGCTTCGCGGAGTTCGTGCAGTCCTAATGCCACCCGGACACAATCAAGCAATACTGTCTATATCTTAAGTAAGTAGTTTCGTTTGATGTGTAACCATTCTGCCACAGACATATCGCGCCTTGGCAGGTCAAGGACCGCACTGCGCAGGTCATCTCACAACGACCGCACGGGCACGGCCATTGCCGGACCGATGCTCCGCCGTTTCCGACTTGGCGCGGGCCAACCGCGCGATTCAGCAAGCCCGTTTCACCAAAGCCGTTTCAACTGAAAGTATTGGCAACTCCAGAGCGACTTTTTCGCAACAACTTTTCGTGCGCCAATTCCTTGGGATTCCGGGGCGCAGCATGCCCTTTCGGGCGCATGTTGCATCATGGTTACACCCTGTCCCGGAATTATAATCGCGCGTTGAATTGCCCTTTCATTACCGCGCGGAAATCCGCCATGCAGCCCTATCCGAGTAGGATGTCGGCCGCGCGGTCTACTGCCAGGGGCAGGCAAGCGCGAGCAACCCCGCCATCCGAAAGCGATCTGAAAGCAGGCAGCCGATCCTGCCAAAACAGAGGGACTGACACGTGAAGAAACTCCAACAGCAAGCTCTGCGGCTTGGCACTGCCACGCTCGCGCTGGGCGTGGCCATTGCCGCCGCGCCGTCGTTTGCGCAGGAAGCGCAGGCCGATGACGCCACCGCGGAAGCCTCCGCCACCGCAACCATCGTCGTTACAGGTTCGCGCATCAACCGTCCGGATCTGGAACAGTCCAGCCCCGTCGCCGTGATCGGCGCCGAAGAAATCAGCCGCCGCGGCGCGATTTCGGTCGAGCAGGTGCTGCGCCAGCTTCCCGGCACCACCGCGGGCATCAACCCCGGCGTTAACAACGGCGCCAACGGCATCGCCAGCTTCAACCTGCGTGGCCTTGGCACCAACCGCAACCTCGTCCTGCTCAATGGCCGCCGCGTGGTTCCCTCGACGCTGGGCAACGTGGTCGACCTCAACGTAGTGCCCGTGGCGCTCGTCCAGCGCACCGACGTGCTGACCGGCGGCGCGGTGACGAACTATGGTGCCGACGCCATCGCGGGCGTCGTCAACTTCGTCACGCGCCGTGACTTCACCGGCTTCGAAGTTGCAGGCCAGTATGGCGTGAGCGAACGCGGCGATGGCCAGAGCTACCGCATCGACCTTACCACCGGCGCCGATCTCGGCGGCGGCGCGGGCAACGCGGTGCTTGGCATCAGCTACACCAACACCAAGCCCGTGCTCCAGGGTTCGCGCGACATCGGCACCGTTTCGCGTGCGTCGACCTGCCCGACCAGCCAGCGCACCAACGGCGAGTGCAATGCCTCGGCCGTTCGCGGTCTGCCGCAGGGTTCGGCCACGGCTGTCCCGGCATCGCTGTTCTTCCCGCTGCCCACCACCGCCCAGGATCCCACCCGTTCGGGCGGTGCCCAGTTCGATCCGGCAACCGGCACGATCGCGCCCGGCCTTGCGGACTACAACTTCAACCCGCTGAACTACTACCAGACCCCGCTGGATCGGTGGAGCGTCTATGCGGCTGCCCACTACGAAGTGGCGGACAACATCGAAGTCTACAGCGAAGCGATGTTCACCCGCTCGAAGGTGGTGCAGAACCTCGCTCCGACCGGCACTTTCACCGAACAGTTCCAGCTTCCGCTGAACAACCAGTTCCTGACGCCCACGCAGCGCACGCAGCTCTGCTCGTTCGCAGGCATCGCCGATTGCGGCGCCGCCGTTGCCGCGGGTCAGGAAATCACTGCAATCGTCGCCCGCCGCTTCGTGGAAACCGGTCCGCGTGTCGGCACCTTCACCACGAACCTGTTCCAGGTCACCGCTGGCGTCCGCGGCAAGCTGACCGACACCCTGAACTGGGATGTATTCGGCCAGTATGGCGAAGCAGAGCGCAAGGCCGTCAACACCGGCACCGCGCTGCGCAGCCGCGTGCAGCAGGCCCTGCGTGGCTGCCCCGCCGGTTCGGCAACCGGCTGCACCCCGATCAACCTGTTCGGTGCTGCCGGCTCGATCACGCCGCAGATGCTCGCCTTCGTCGGCGTTCCCACCACGCAGACCACGAACACCGAATTTGCTTCGGCACAGGGCCTCGTGTCGGGTGATCTCGGCTTCAGCAGCCCGTTCTCCGACAGCCCGATCGGCATCGCGGCCGGTGTGGAATACCGCCGTTATGCCGGACGCCAGCTGGGCGACCTTCCCAACCAGCAGGCAGGTGAAATCCTCGGCGCTGGCGGTGCGTTCCTGACCGTCGACGGTGGCTTCCACTCGACCGAGTTCTTCGGCGAACTGATCGCCCCGCTCGTCACCGAACGTCCCTTCTTCCACAACCTGACGCTCGAAGCCGGCATCCGTTATGCCGACTATTCGACCACCGGTGGCAATACCACGTGGAAGGTTGGCGGTAGCTGGGCGCCGGTGCGCGACATCAAGTTCCGCGGCGCCTACACCCGCGCCGTTCGCGCTCCGAACATCGGTGAACTGTTCACCCCGCAGAACGTGGTGCTGAACAACCTTGCAGCCGACCCCTGCCAGGGCGCTGTCACCAATCCGACCACGGTCGCGCTCTGCACCGCACAGCTTCAGGCTGTCGGTCTGACCGCAGCAACGCTGGGCAACATCCCCGCTCCGATCGCTGGCCAGATCAACGTGACGACCACCGGCAACCCGAACCTCGCGCCCGAACGTGCACGCACGCTCACCCTCGGTGCGGTGTTCACGCCGTCGTTCGTTCCGGGCCTCAGCGCCACGATCGACTGGTATCGCATCCGCGTTACGGGCGCGATCACCTCGCCGACCGTGGGTGACATCCTGAACGGCTGCTTCGGTCAGTCCAACCCTGCCGATCCGCGCTGCCAGCTGATCCGCCGCAACCCGCTCACCGGCGGTCTGTCGGGTTCGCCGGCCACCACCGGCGGTGTCGTCCTGCTTTCGACCAACCAAGGCTTCCTGGAAACCGAAGGCTACGACTTCACCCTCACCTATGACCGCCAGTTCGGCGACTTCCGTCTGGGTCTGGGCGTCACCGGCAACTACACCGACAAGAGCCGCTTCCAGTCGAACCCGAACTCGTTCATCCGTGAATGCGTCGGCTTCTACAGCGTCTCGTGCGACCCGGTGCTGCCTGAGTGGACCTGGAACACGCGCCTGACCGGTGCCTACAAGCAGATCGACGTCTCGCTGCTGTGGCGCCACATCGGTGCGGTCAACTACGAACCGCGCACCGGTGCGACGCCGACCACGCCGCCGACCGCCGGCACCGTGGGCAGCTTCGGATCGACCGATCCGCGCATCATCGTTCCGGCCTACCGTTCGATCGATGCGTTCGACTACTTCGATCTGAACATTGGCTTCGATGTGACCAAGGACATCCGCTTCGCGGTCCTCGTCGAGAACCTGTTCGACAAGAAGCCGCCGGAAGTGGGCAACACGATCGGTTCGACCTCGTTCAACAGCGGCAACACGTTCCCGTCGCTCTACGACGCGATCGGTCGTCGCTTCACGATGTCGGCTCGCATGCGCTTCTGATAGCGCAGATCCGGGCAACAGATCGGGCGGGGTTCTCACGAACCCCGCCCTTTCTTTTTCTCAGGCAAGGCTCCGCAGACCGAACAACCACCGCCAGACGCGGGCGCCGCAGTCGCGGGTTATCGGGCCTGCCTCTGGCTCAGTTCCGGACGGCCGCGGGGCCGATCAGCGCAGACGCCATACCCTGATGCCGCTGGCCGGGGGCACATCAACCGGCACCAGCCATTGCGGCGCCTTGTCCTGCGCAAGATGCGCCATGAAGCCATCGGGGGCCATCTTGATGTAGCGCTGGGTCTCCCGGCCAGCCGGACAGGTCAGCACTAGCGTCGCGCCATATTTCTGCATGATGCGTCTTGCGCCATGATCAGGCCCAAGGAACGCAATGATGAGATCACGCATCGCTGCATTGCCGCGATGGTGGCCGGTTGCCACGACATTGTGCGGGCTTGTTGCAAGCAGGGCCGGGCCCAGATCGAGGCCAGCCAGAACCGTCGTTCGGGGCATTGCGGCCATCGTCGGGGCGAGCGCACGAAAATTGCAGGGCATCGGCGCCTTGTCCCGCGCAGGGGGCGATGGACGCGTAACGGCGTAAGGCGCGATTGCATAAGCCCAGGGCATCAGCAGCCCCACGATCAGCGGCACCCTCAGCATCCGGCGCAGCAGCAGTCTCTCTGCCGACCATCGGGCAAGCTGCTCCTGCACCTGCCAGGCGGCGGGAACTGCCGCGAACAGGCACGCGACGCCTGATACGCGCAGCACCAGCGTGCCGATAAGCGTGGCCCCGGCAAGCAGCAGAGCCATGTCGATCATTTCCTGGCGGGCCACTGCATCCGGGGCGCGCCGCCACAACCGCCAGCAGGCGATCAATCCCAGCAGCGGCGGCAGCAAGGCCGTGAACGCGACTGCCGCACTTTGTCGCCACACCGGCAAACCTTCGGTGATGGCATCGAGCCACACGCTTCTCACGATAGGATCAAGTGCGGCAAAGGCATCGGCTCCCAGACACTGGGGTGCGCGCAGGCCCATTATGGCCGCAGCGCCCGCGCCGAACAGGCCGAGCACCAGCAGGGACAGCATCGGCGGATGACGGCGAAGACGCGGCAAAACCAGAGCGCAGCCAGCCGCCGCCCACAACAGCACCGCCAGATGAACGGGCGAAAGGGCATCGCAATGATCGGCAAGATCGTTCAGGCCGCGCGTGCCAAGGAAAAGGGCGACAGCACCAAGGGCAAGACCGGCCATGAACGCGCCAAGCCATCGCCCATCGCCGCGCCACAGGCGCAGTGTGCAGACACCGGCAAAAACCATCGCTAGGGGCAGCGCCTCCAGCGAGATGGCCAGCGAGGCGGCAAGCGCCAGTCCTGCCAGCGCGCCGCCCCGGCCGGGCCGTCCGCCCGTGATCGACCCGAATGCGGCCAAAGCCAGAAAATACTGCCAGGCATGATGATCGATGCGCAGCGGCATCATCCGGATCGACACGGGCAAGGCGAACGTGACCAGCAGCGCCGCCACCAGGCCGGCCTGCGGGCCGAAGCGCCGGGCCGCAAGGTTTGCGGCCAGCATCATGGTGGCAAGCAGCGTCAGCAACGGAACCGCAATACTGGCGATGACTTCGGCCTGCGCGGTTCCGAGGAGGGGGCGCAACATAACGATCAGCGCCGCAATCGGCAGATCGACGATGCGGGTCCAGTGCATCGGAACGCCCGCCGGAGGCGCGACGCGGTATTGGGTTACATCGAACCAGCTTTGCCCGGCCAGCCAATCGCGCACCTGCTGAAGGCGAAGGGCATCGTCGGCATCGCTGAAGGAGGCCACGTCAAGTCTGCCCCACAAGATACCCAGCATCGCAAGCGACGTGACAAGCCAGATCACCAGAACGCCGGACCACGGCACCGCGCGCCCGTTTGGCGCGGTCATCACCGGAACACCACCTGTTTGCGTAGCAGCCACGTCGCCACGAAGCTGGCGCCGATCGCCACGATCTTCGCCAGCCGCGAGTCCAGTCCCAGCGCGGAACCGGCGCCGACAATCATGGTCGTGAGCGCCAGACCAACGAGGGCCGAGCCGACGAACAGTGCCTTCTGGCGGTTGCGCGCGCCGCGATCTGCCGCAACGCTTGCCGAGAACACGGCGCGGCTCGACAGGAGCCAGTGCGCGCCGATGCCCAGCCCATAGGCGAAAGCCGATGCCAGTGCCGGCATCATGCCTGCGGCCAGCAGGATCAGGAACGCACCCATATCAACCGCCAGCGCGCCGACACTGGCCACAAGATAGCGCAGGATCATCACGCGGCGCAGACGGTCGATCATCGGCAGGATCATCTCAGGCATGGCAGGCGCATCCGGTTATGCGGGCGGTCTATGCCGCCTTCGAGGAGGCTTGCGGCTTGTCTGGCACGATGCGTTCCGGAACAGCGCGAACCGACGCGAGGGCAGCGGCCTGATCCTCGCTCAGCGCAGCCCGTGCCGGGATGGCTCGCTGCGAACCTTCATCGCCAGCCTCGTGATACTCGGCATCCTCGTTCACGCACCAGGTGTCATAGATGCGTGCGCCCGCCGCGATGTTCTCCACCGTCAGCATCGCGGTCATCATCGCGTGATCCTGATTGTTGTAGCGATGCATCCCGTTGCGCCCCACCATGTGCAGGGTCGGGTGTGCGGCTTCAAGTTCGGCACGCATCGCCGCAACATTGGCGGCATATTCGTCGTCATAGACCGGATAGGCCTTTTCCTGCCGCACGACCACGCCGCCGATCACCCTTTCGGGGCTGACAAGGCCAAGAATGGCCATTTCCCTCTTCGCCAGTTCGACCAGATCATCGTCGGAGCAATCCCACAGGTCGTCGCCTTCGAAGCAGAAGTATTCCAGCCCCACGCAGGCCACACTCGGATCGGGGACCATTTCGGGCGACCATGACCGGAAGTTCTGGATGCGGCCAACCCTGACCTTGCTGTCGTGAATGTAGATCCAGTTATCGGGGAACAGCTCTTCTGAACGGATCTTCAGTGCTACGGTAAGGAAATCGCGGTATTTCAGGCGGCTCGCCTCAAGCGTGGCCTGCGGCAGGGGATGGAGCCGCGCGGCCAGTTCCCGCATCGGCGCAGAGCTTATGGCATGGGACGCCTCGATCACCACATCGCCCTGCGGCCCGGTCGCGGAAAGCCGCCACCCGCCCTTGCCGTCCGCGGCAAGCTGCCTCATGGCATGGCCCATCAGCACCTCGCCCTTGCCGGTAGCCACGATCTTGTCGCGCGCGGCGTCCCACATCATGCCTGGCCCAAGGCGGGGATAGCGGAAGGTTTCCAGCAAGGTCTTGGTCTGCATGCCGTCGTTCGGGCGCTTGTTGAGGCCAAGGCTTCGCTTCAGCCCGTCAACCACCGCGCCCCACAGCGAAAGCCCCTTGATGCGCTGCGCGGCCCAGTCGGCGCTCATCTCGTCGCAGGGCATCCCCCAGACCTTCTCGGTATAGGTCTTGAAGAAGATCGAATAGAGCTTGTGCCCGAACTGGTTGACGGTCCAGTCCTCGAAGCTTTTCACATTACGATTGGGAAAGGCCTTGGCCTTGGCAAAGCTGGCCATGCACAGGGCCGAACGCACGACACCGAGATTCCACAGGGCCTCGAAGGCGCGCAAGGGATAGGAATAGAACTTGCCCTCGTAATAGATGCGGCTCATGCGCGGGCGCTGGATAAAGTCATCCGGCAGAATCTCGTTCCAGAGGTCCACTACCTGCTGCGATTTCGAGAAGAAGCGATGCCCGCCAATGTCGAAGCGATAGCCCTCGTGCTCGACCGTGCGGCTGATCCCGCCAACATAGATCGGGTCTTTCTCGATGATCGCCACCGAAAAGCCGCGCTGCGTCAGCAGGTAGCCAGCCGTCAGGCCAGCAGGACCGGCACCGATGATTGCCACATCAACCTTGCGGTTGGGCGAACCCGCGGGCGTTGCACCAGAATCACCACTGACTGAACCGGTCGCGTTAACCATCGAAACCCCCCATCACAAAGGCATTTTCGTCTTTGCAGGGAGGTGAAGGAAATTGGCTAAGACACGGTTAACGCGCGCTCCGGCAGCCGTGAAAACGCAATCAGCCCTCGCCGAAACGTTTTCCGGGCAGGTGCGGGTCCGGCGGGGTGAGGATATCGCCGCCGTGCTCGCCGCCTTGCAGCGGCGCGGCGATCCGGGCCAGTTCGTCGAGCTTGAAGGTCTGCTCGAACAGCAGGCCATAGCGCGGGTGGCTGCGCCAGCGCACCTTTGCGTAGATCGGCGGCAGCAGGCTGGTCTCGATGCGGACCAGTTCGTTCATCAAGAGCCACTTGTCGCACTCGATGCAGGCGCCCTGCTGTGAAATGTCCTGAAAGGCCACGCGCACCACTTCGCCGCCCGAATGCAGCAGGGCATCAAGCTGAACCCGCAGCCGCACCTGCCGCTTGGGATAGGCACCGTGCGCTTCATCCAGCAGGCGCTCGATGTCGACCTCGCGGGTGAAACGGAAGCCCGCGAACTCGTCCTGCGTCCAGACCAGTTCCACAGGGAAACGCTCGCCATTGCTCATTTCAACGGCCAGCGAGCGATAGGGCGGGAGCGGGGTGAACATGCGGATCTTCAGTCCTGTGGCCGAAGCATCGCGAATCACGCAAAGGAACTCGGCGCTGTCGTCGACAATCAGCTTGGCGGCACGGATCAGCAGGGTAAAGCGCGGCGCGGCGCGTTTTTCGCCGCCATTTCCGGCCCCGTCCTGTCCGGCGCCTCGCGTTTCGTCGTCGTGGGCCAAGCCCTTCATCCCCTTGATGTGCCGTCAAGCCAGCCGGGCCTGAATGCGATTCCCCGGCGGACCTGATCCTAATAACCAAGCCCTACCGGGGAGTTACCACAAGGGGATTGACAACAATTTAAGCGTATTACTTCCTGCTAATACGATCGAGAACTTCGTCCCAGCGCACCAGCTTGAAGTTCTGCGCGGCAGGAGCATTATCGCCATCCTGCGCAACGAACAGCCCGGCCGGAAAATCGGGGCCGAAATCGCCCAGGGCCAGTTCGATGCCATCGGTCTCGCTTGTCGCGCCGAACCGGCCCGCGGCAATGCGGAAGCGACCCTTGAGCGCACCGGTTCCCAGATCGAGCAGGACATAGGCATTATCGCCCTGGCTCGACGCCACGAGATAGCCCCCGCTTGCGCCATCGGGCGCCAGGGCCAGCCCTTCGACATCGGCCGCCAGCCCCTTGTCCGCGCCGACCATGGCAAATGCCTCGGCGGCGAGCGTCGGCGCCTTCAGATCGACCTTCCAGATGCCGACGTCCTCTTCGGCAACGAACAGCGTGCCCGTGCGATCATCCACCACGCAGCCTTCGGACTGCGTGGCGAACCTGACCGAACGCACATACTGCGCGCGAAGTGCGCCATCCGCATCGATCAGGCGGCTTTCCGCCACTTCGCCGTCCTTGAGCACGACATAGGCCCGCGCCAGTTCGCCTTCTGCCAGCCCCTTGCCCATGCAGAAGCCATAGGCTTCGGCCGGAGCATGGCCCGCAGGCAGAAACGCCTGCGCGCCCAGCGGGGTCAGCTTGCCGGTCTGGCCATCCAGCAGGAACAGCGCAATTTTCGGCACGGCGCGATCGGTGCGGTCGCTGGCGGCCACCAGAATGCGCCCCGGCGCCACTTCGCGCAGGTCCACATTGTTCAGCAGCCCGGCCGCGTTGTAATCGCGCACCCGGCCATCCAGACCATAGACGTAAAGCCCGGCCTTCTTGTCGGTGCCCACGATCAGGCTGGCTGCGGGGTTTGCCGCATTGCGCCAGATCGCCGGATCATCGGCTGCATCGGCGGCCCCGCCAGTGCCCACCGGGACGGTTTCGCCCGAAGCCTGCACGTCCACCGCCGGATAGACCGGGCCGGGCTGCCCGGCCATGGTGGCGCAGCCTGCCAGCGAGAGGGCGAGGACCGGCAGCATTGCCCCCGGTCCTGCCATGTTCAACACCGCCCGCAGCATCAGAAGTTGAACCGCACGCCGGCCATGTAGCGACGGCCGAAGCGTTCATATTCGATGGTGTAGATGTCGGTGTGCGGAGTCGGCGTTCCCGTTGCCGTCAGCAGGTTGCCCGGTTCGGAATAGCGACGGCCCGGCTGGTTGAGCAGGTTCGAGGCATCGAAGAACACCTCGAAGTTCTTCGTCACGGCATAGCGCGCCGAGAAATCCATCTCGTCGTCCGCCGCCCAGTAGGTATCGCCCGCATCGGTCAGATCGTCGGCATAGCCATCAAGCCATGCGCTGCGGCGCTGATACTGGAGGCGCAGGGTCAGGCCATACTTCTCGTAATAGAAGCCTGCGTTGTAAACCCAGTCGGACGTGCCGGGCAGGCGCACCTTGCGGTTTGGCACCACGATTGCCCCGGCCGCGTTCAGGATGGCGGGCTTGGTGACAGCGCTGTTGTTGTAGGTCAGGTTCGCGCTGATGCCGAAACCGCCCATCCACGCGGGCAGGCCAATCTGTTCGGTCCAGGGTTCGATCTGGAGCTGGGCTGCCAGTTCAAAGCCATAGACGCGGCCGTTGCCGCCATTGGTGATGCCGCTGAAGGCATACTGCGAACGGTCAACGCCATCGAAGTTCAGCGCAGTCGAGTTGAAGGTGCGGCGCTGGGTATAGAGCACGTCCTTCACGTCCTTGTAGAACAGACCCGCCATCAGGTAGCCCTGCGGCTTCACATACCATTCGAAGTATGCGTCCACGCCATAGGCGCGTTCCGGCTTCACGGCCGGATTGCCGCCGGAAATCGTGAGGTTGGCATCGTTCACCACCACGTTCGGACGCAGCAGGTCATAGTCTGCGCGCGCGGCACCGCTGTTGAACGAGAGGCGCAGCTTCTTGTCGTCGGCCACGTCGTAGTTCACATGAAGACTGGGGAAAGCAAGCGTCTGGCTCGCCTCGGCGGTCACGAGCGTGGCGGCATTGCCGAAGGTTGCCTGCGCGATGCCACGGTTCTTCAGGTGTTCCACGCGAACCCCGCCGACGATCGAGCCCCAGTCATAGCGCAGGGTGCCCATGGCAAAACCGGCATAGACCTGCTCGCGCACGTCGTAGTTGTTGCCCGTGTTGGGCGTGAAGGCAAAGGCGCCGCGCGCGGCTTCCGAAACCTGGCGCATCTTCGCGGTGTCGAAGTAGCGGAAGGTGTAACCCATCGGAATCTTGCCGAGGAAGGCCTGATCGATCGAGAAATCGTTGTAGTTCGTGGGGATGCCGATGGCCGTAAAGCCGGCAGCCGTGTTCACGAGGATCTGGTTCTCGTCGGCCACCTTGGTGCGCTGGTCGAACTGGAAGCCGACCTTGAAGGTGGCGTTGCTGCCAAGAAACTCGGCATCCTTCGAAACGATCAGGCGTCCGGTATAGGCCTTGGTCGTATCCACCGCATCAAGCACGCGCAGCGAGGTCAGCGGCTTGGTGAATGTATCGATGGCCGTGACCGGTGTTCCGGCGGTGTAGCGGGTCGGGCTGGAAAGCTGCACCGTGGTGAACAGTTGCGGCGTGCTGCGCAGCGGATTGGTGAAATCATAGACCACCGTCGGACGCAGGGTGCGGGTCGAAGGGCTGTCCCAACGCGCCTCACCCACGACCGAGCGGTCATCCTTCGATTCGGTGTAGTTGCCCAGCCAGTTGACCTTCCAGCCATCACCGAAATCGTGCGTGCCTTCCAGCGTGTTGGTGAAGATCGACTGGCGGAAGGCGCGCAATGTCGAACGCTGGTTGATGTCGATGCCATAGACTGTGCCCGTCAGCGGCGTGTTGCCGATGCAGACATCGGCATAGCCCGTGGTGGTGGGCGTGGTGTTGACCGTGATCGGGCAGGCAGCCGAGCTGGTGGCCAGATCGCTCTGCCGGTCGTCGAGATCGAAGATGTAGTTGTCGCGCGCCTCGTCGTCGGTGAAGATCGTATAGACCGAACGCACCGAAATCATGTGATCGTCGTTGGGCTTCCAGTCCAGACGGCCCGATGCCGACCAGTTGCGCCGCGTCAGGCGATAGAGCTTGTTCTCGGTTTCACGCGCCCAGAAGCGGGTGCCATTGCCGGGGCGCTGGTCCTGCGAAACGCGCTCCCAGTCGGTTTCGAAGTTGTCGGTAATCATGTTGCGTTCGAAGAACGTGCCCGAAACGAGAATGCCGATCTCGCCGTCGCCTGCCTTGAAGCGGTCGGACAGCACCAGCGAGCCTTCGTATTCGCGGCGGTCGCCCAGTTCGGCATAGCCGATCCCGGCCTTGCCCTGAACGTGCAGTCCCGGAAAATCGAAGGCAGAGCGGGTGATGACGTTGACGTTGCCCGAAACCGTCTCGCCCGGCATGTCGGGCGTCACCGCCTTTGAAACGATCACCTGCTTGGCAATGGCCGATGGGATCGAATCGAAGCGCGCATCGCGGCCTTCGGGACTGACGACGTTGATCCCGTCGAAGCTCAGCGTGGTCCAGTAGTTCGGCGCGCCGCGCAGGCTGATGTAGCGGGCCTGGCCCTGATCGCGCTCAACCGCCACGCCCGGCAGACGGCCGGTGGCCTGCGCGATGTTCTGGTCGGGCAGACGGCCCGCGCTGTCGGCCGAAAGCACCGTCACGAGCGAATCGGAATTCTTCTGCACCTGAAGCGCGGCGGCTTCGGATTCGGCGATCGGGCGCTGTCCCGTCACCACGATGCCGGGCTGCTCCTCCTCGCCTTCGGGCGCTTCCTGCGCGCTGGCGGTTGCGGTGAAGGCGAGCGCGGTTGTGCCCAGCAGAAGCGCGCGCAGGAACGTCTGGCCGCGATCAGCGGCACGAAGCGAACGAAGCATTGGTAAGCCCCCCTTGGGAAAATCCTTGTCTAGGGGCGCGCTAGGCGCATTGTTTGACGGTGGAGCGACAGTTCGATGGCGGAAATATTAAAGCTGCGACGGAATTGTGACACAGTCCCGCCTCAGGCAACCTTAAGCCACGAGGCCGTGGCAAGCCCACGCCACGGCCAGTGCGTCGGGGAATGTCTGGCCTTGCGCCCGGAAGGCCAGACACTCAGAAGGCGAGACACTCAGAAGGCAATACGCAGGCTCACGCTTCCACCCGCACGCGCGTCCTCGCCCTGCCCGGCCATGACATGCCCCGAAAGGTTCAGCAGCACGCCCCGTCCCAGCGCAAAGTCGAGGTCAAGGCCAAGCCGCCCCCAATCGCGTTGCTGACCGGGCGCAACCGTTGCAAAGGCGCCGACACCGATAATTGTCCCCGCAAGCGCGGGCCGCGCCTCGCCAAAGCGGTGAACCCATTCACCTGCCGCGCGCAGGCGCGTCATCTTGCCCAGACGGAAGGCCGCCGCCGCCCCCAGCCGCGTCTCGTCAAGACGGGCACCGGTCTTGCCAAGCGTGAGCGGAAAGCCGCCACCGGTTTCGGTATAGCCGTCCATGCTGGCATCAAGGTGGGTATAGGCCAGATAGGGCGAAATGCCTGCCCCCTCGCCCAGCGACAGCGCATCCTGCCAGTCGATCCTTCCGCGCACCGCCCAGACGCGCGCCTTGGTGCGCCCGCGCGAATGGTCGATCGTGGCGGCATTGGCATAGGCGCGGTCGATGTTCACGCGCCAGTCGCCGTAATATCCCAGCACGCTCAGCACCACCGGGCCATTTGCGGGCTTCACGTCGATCTCGCCAACCATGTGCCAGCCGTCCATCACGGTGCGGCCGCCCAGCGCAAGATCAAGTTCGGTGCGATCCGCGCCGCCGCCGATGCCCACGCGCACCGTCTCGCCGAAATCGTGGCACAGGCCCAGCTCGGCGCTGTAGTTGCGCCGGTTGTTGCGGCTGCTGCCCGCGATGTCGCCGGTTGCCCAGGCGCAGGTTCTGCCATCCTGCGCAAAATCCGTCAGCGGGCGATGATGCGCCCCGAAAAGGGTGACGCTGGCGGCATTTATGACGTTCTGGAACGTCACCCCGCCGCTCTGCGAGACCGACTGGAGATAATCGAGCATGCCGATGAAGCCCCCGCCGCCGGTGGAACCGCCCCCGGCCGATCCATCAGTCGATCCGCCAGTCGATCCATCGGTCGTTCCCCCGCTTGATCCCCCATCCGTCGTTCCGCCGCCCGTGCTTCCGCCGCCGGTCGATCCGCCATCTGTCGTTCCGTCGCTGGCCGGGGCGACGATGCGCGCGATGAACTGCTGCGTGGTCCCGTTGATCTGGCCTTCGCCGATCACCACGCGGCCATCGTCGCTGACGGCCGTTGCTTCGGTGAAGGTGTTCGATCCCACGGCCACGCTGTTGGCGCTCAGCCAGTCGGCAATGGTCTGGATGCCGCTTGCCGTCCAGCGCACGGCAACCGTATCCTGAATGCTTGGCACCACGCTCGACGGGCGGGTGGAATAGCCCACGATCACGCTGCCATCGGCATTGACGCCCAGCGCGCGGCTCGACTGGCCGGAAGGCAGGAAGCCCAGCCCCGTCATGCCGCCCGCGCGGGTCCACTTGATGGCCTGACTGTTGTCGCCGTTGCCACCCTTGGAGAACCCGACGACCGTGGAACCATCTGCCGATACATCTGCGGCGAAGCTCGCCGGGAATGCCCCACCGGCATCGCCCGGCAAGACCCCAAGACCGACCATGCCGCCCTCGGCCGTCCAGACGAAGGCCTCGTTGGCCAGCCGGGTGCTGTTGGCCTCGCCCACGATCACGCTGCCATCGCGGCTGGTGCTGCGGGCGGAAGAGCTGGAGAAGTTCGCCGTGCCCTGAAGGTCTTGCGGCGCACCCTTGTCGGTCCACCGCACTGCCCGCAGACCTCCGCCAGTCGCCGCGCTGGCCCCCACGATCACCCGGCCATTGCCGGAAACAGCGTAGGCCACGCTGTTCTGCGTTGCCGCGGCGCTCGACAGATGGTCGAGCACCGTGAGCGTGGTGCCCTCCCAGACAACCGCGCTGCCACGGCTCGAAAAGGTGGCCGCCGACGAGCCGACGATGACGCTGCCATTGTCTGAAACGCCGCGCGCCAGGACATAGGCATCGCCGCTGACGCCCGGCAAAGCCTCGAACCCCGTGGCCGTGACGCGATAGGCGCGATAGGTCGTCGCATCCATGCGGACGGTGGCAGCGATGGTGTTGCCGTCGCCGGAAAGATCCTCGAAGCCCACCCCCAGAAGCTGCGCGGGTCTGCCTGCAATGGCCGCATCGCCGGTAATGCCG
This sequence comes from Novosphingobium meiothermophilum, assembly GCF_003171715.1. Lineage (GTDB taxonomy): Bacteria > Pseudomonadota > Alphaproteobacteria > Sphingomonadales > Sphingomonadaceae > Novosphingobium > Novosphingobium meiothermophilum. The sequence goes on from NZ_QGHL01000008.1 coordinate 26,439, forward strand.
GCACTCTGCGCAAAGGCCGGAGCAGGCATGGACAGCACGGCGCATGGCGCGCTGAACAGCGCGATCCTGCCTGCCTCCAGAGCCAGTTGCTGAATGGCCGGACGGCGGATTTTCATGAGTTCGGACCCCCGATGTGGAAATGGTCCGCCTCGATTGCGCATCGCGCCGGGCACGCTCAAGTGACAAGGATTGCCATGTCTGGGCTAACGGCAATTGTCACCTTGTTCAGTATTGGGGTGCCTTCACGCAAGATTGCATCTTTACCGCAGGCGGTTCGATGCGGCAGGCAGGCATCGGGATCGACAGCCCGCTGGCGGCGGGCAAACGGGGGATCAAGCGTGATGAAGGTCGCTGGCGGGCGCCGGGCAGAATGGATGGCGCGCGCGCTGATGAAGGGCGCACCTGCCCTTGCCTTGTTGACGGGCATGTGCGGAGCGCCCCTTGCCGCCCAGAGCGCGGCGCAGCCTGCCGAAGAGACAGCGCAATCGCCTGAAGCGCTCATCGTCGCATCGCAAGCGGCAGAACGCGGCGGTGATCTGGCGGCCGCGCTTGACCGGCTCAGCGCTGCCATTTTGCTGATGAGGCCCGACGGCATGACGGCACCGGCCCTCGTCGCGGCGCTGGCGCGGCAAAGCACGCTTCTGTCCTATGCCGGGCGCTTTGACGAAGCACTGGCAGCAAGCCGCCGCGCTCACGAAATCGCCCTCGAACATGCGCCCGACAACCCCGATGTCGTGCACCGCGCCACCCTTGCCTATGCCGAGGAACTGGTCGACGTGCTGCGGCTGGGTCAGGCCGAGGCCGTGCTGCGCCATGCGCTTCAGGGCAAGGCCCGCGACGAGCAGGTGGCCGAGACGCTCTATGAACTGGCGCGCATCGTCTTCAAGCAGGAACAGCGCGAAGAGGCTGCCGCCCTGATCGGCAAGGCCGAAGCGCTGGCCGTCACCCTGCCCCAACCTGCCCATGCCGAACTGGCCGGGAACATCGCGCTTGAACAGGCCCGGCAGGCGTTCGAAAACAGCGCGCTCGATCTGGCTCTGCGCCATCTTGGGGCAGCAGACCAGCGCTTTGCCGCGGCCGGTCCATCAGCCCGTGTCTCGCGCGAGATCGTGCGGCAGGCGCGGCTTTCAGTCCTCATCAATGCCGGACGGTGGGCCGAGGCACGCGAACAGCTTGACGCCGGGCTTGAAGCCGCGCGCAAGCTGCCGGTGGAATCGCGGGTGCGGCAGAACAGCGAACTGGTCACGGCCTTGCTGCGCTCGTTCGATCCTGCCGATGCGGCGGCGGCAAAGGCGGCGGTCGATCCCGTGTTCGCTGCCATGCGCAGGCAGATGCACGCCGCTGATCGCACCCCGGCCGAGCGAGCCGACTATATCTCGCGCAATCGCGTCAACCTTTCGCGCTATGCCGCCATTGCGCTGCGCGCGGGCGACACGCAAAGCGCCTTCGCTGCGGCCCAGTATATGGCCTGGTCCGATGTTTCGGCCAGCGCGGCCAGCGTGGCGCGCCGCCTTGCCCTGCGCGATCCGGCCACTGCCGAACGTCTGGCCGAGGCAGAGCGCCTTGCCGAAGAGGCCGAAGCCCTGCGCACCGCGCGCAATCTGGCGAGCGAACACGAAAGCCCCGAAGCCGAGGCGCTGGCCGCACGACTGGCAAGGGCCGAAGCGGGTTTCCGCGCGATCTACGCCGCACTGGCAAGGGACGGCGCGCAGTCCGCACACCTGGGCGAACCAGAAGTGCGCACGCTGGCCGAAGCGCAGGCATCGCTTGCCCCGAACCGTGCGCTCCTGCTCATCATCCCCACCGACAACCGCCTCGTTTCGCTTGTCGTGCGCCGCGATGGCACCGCATGGGGCGAAGCCGATCTTTCGATCCCGGCCATGAAGCGCGCGGCCGCGCAAGTGCGGCTCAGCCTGACACCGGGGCCATCCCGGCCCGCCTTCGATCGCAAGGCCGCGCTTGTCCTGGGCAATGCCATTCTGCCCCCGGCAACGCTGACAGCACTTGCCGGGATCGAAGAGATCGAACTGCTCAGCGCCGGTCCCATCCTTTCGGTGCCGCCCGCGGTCCTGCTGCACGGGACCATGGACGATGCCCAGCTTGGCCGCCTGCCGCTTGGCAAACTGCCTTATCTGGTCCGCCGCTTCGCCTTCAGTTTCCGTCCCGCGATGATCGCGCCCGCATATCAGGCGCCGCGCAAGGGGGGCTTTGCCGGGATCGGTGCGCCGCTGCTTTCGGGCAATGCCGGAAAGGATGCTGCCCTGCGCGGCCTTTCAGCGCCCGCGCTTGATATTGCCGCCCTGCCGCCGCTGGCCGGGGCCGAAACGGAACTGCGCGAACTGGCCCGCACGCTCGGACGGGAACGCCAGCTCCTGCTTACCGGGGCGCAGGCCACCGAAGCCCGGCTCAAGACGGCCGATCTGGGCGGCTATCGCACGATGGTCTTTGCCACGCACGGGATCATGGCGGGTGCGTTTGCGGGCCTTGCCGAACCGGCGCTGGTGCTTACCCCCCAGCCCGGCAGCGGCGAGGATGCGCTGCTGACGGCATCGGAAATCGCTTCGCTGCGCATCGATGCCGAATGGGTGATCCTTTCCGCCTGCAACAGCGGCGCCGAACGCGAAGCCGGCTCGGCAACCTATTCCGGCCTTGCCCGCGCCTTTCTTCAGGCAGGCGCGGCCAATCTGCTTGTTTCGCTCTGGCCCGTGCGCGACGATGCCGCAAGCCGCCTGAGCATCGCCACGATCATGGCGCATGACCGCGGGCTGGGCCGTGCCGCGGCGCTGCGCAAGGCCATGCTCGGCATGATGGCGGATCGCCGGTTTCCCGATGGCGCCGACCCGTCGCTCTGGGGCGCCTTCTCGCTCGTCGAGCGTTGACGGCTCGGACCTGGCCAACTGCCGGAACGGCCAGCCCCGCCATGACGGCAATGGTGCGGACGGCGGGACTCGAACCCGCACGAGCAAGGCTCAAGGGATTTTAAGTCCCCGGCGTCTACCATTCCGCCACGTCCGCTTGCGCAAGCTGCGCCTGCCACAGGCCGGGGCCATCGCGCAAGCGGCACTGCCCAGCGATGCCAAACCTGCGAAGACCGGTTCAGCCCGGCTTTGCCGATCTTCGCTGGCTACGCTTCAATGGCTTGAGGCTGGGCAAAGGCTCAATCGGCGTTCAGCCGCTGACGCATTTCCTTGCCGGCCTTGAAATAGGGGACGCGCTTGCCTGGAACCTCGACCGTCTCGCCGGTGCGCGGGTTGCGCCCCTTGCGGGCATCGCGCTCGCGCGTGGAGAAGGCGCCGAAGCCGCGCAGTTCAACCCGGCCGCCTTCGGCCAGCCGCTTTGCGATCTCGTCGAAGAAAACGTCGACCACGCGCTCGATCTCCTCGCTGCGCAATCCGGGACTTTCCTTGGCGAGCGCCTGCAGCAGCTCCGATCTGATCATGCTTATCCCTCCGCCAGGTGTCCGGCCGGACACCCCCCAATTCTTACGCTGATCCCCGCGCCCGAACCCCCGTAAGGACGCGATTGATGATCCTGCCATGGTTATTGGATCATTACAATCGGTTGATAGGATAATTTGCCGCGAAATACCGTCCGGTTCGGGCGCTTGCACGCACCTCAGACAAGGTCAGCCGCCACCAGCCCAAGTCGGCGCATTCGCGCCGCGATCTGCGGCCACTCCTCCCGAAGGAAACGTTCACGCTCGCGCGCGCGAAGGGTTTCGGCCGCACCCGACACCACGAACATGCCGATGCCGCGCTGGACCGTTACCAGCCCTTCCTCCTGAAACTGCTGGTAGGCTTTGGCCACGGTGAGCGGATTGGCCCCGTGCTGCCGGGCAAGCGCCCGGACGGAGGGCAGCATGTCGCCTTCGGCATAGCGCCCATCAAGGATCGCGGCGCAGATCTCGTCGCGCAGACGCAGATAGACCGGGCGGGCGGGCTGAATCCTCGGCGCGTTCATGGTGTTTTGCTGCCATAATACAGCCTTCCGCACAATGGCATTCCTTCGTGCCGGAACCTGCACCTTTTGCCACGCTACAGATGTTCCGGTTCGCACCAGACTGGTAACGATTGAAAATAGTTTCTTGCCAAGCCCGCACAGCGCTTTAGAGCGCAGTAATCGAGGACGTCCGCGCGGGAGAGGCGCGGGCGCCAATCAACCCGCGCACCAAGACGAGAACGCTCGCCCGCATGGCTCAGGAAAATACGTCAGCCGCCCCCAACACCACCAACGCCAGTGGCCCGCTCCCTCAACAAGGGGCCGCCGGAGAATGGTTCGGTCATCCGCCGCAGCTCAAGCGCCTCTTCACCACCGAGATGTGGGAACGCTTCGGCTATTACGGAATGCGGGCGATCCTGACGCTCTATCTGGCCAAGCATTTCCTGTTCAACGACCGGACCAGCACCGGAATCTATGGCGGGTTTACCGCGCTGGTCTATCTGACCCCGCTGATCGGCGGGCTCGTGGCCGACCGCTATCTCGGCTCGAAGCGTTCGGTGAAGTTCGGCGCGGTCATGATGGCGATCGGCTATTTCATGCTGTGCTTCGGCGGCGAGGCGGCCAAGCCCTATGCCCTGATCGAAGGCCAGCGCTATGAAGTGACCGTCACCGAAACGGGCGGCAAGGAAGTGCGCTCGCTCGAAATGGCGGGGCAGAAGCTCGAAATCGTCGGCAACGAGGACAAGTCGGTCTCGCTGAAAGCCGCCGACGGCACAGAGGCCAAGCGCGTTGCGCCCGGCGGTTTCCAGTCTGATGGCGAGCGTTCCGAACTGCACATCGCCATCCTGCTGATCGGCCTTTCGCTCGTCACCATCGGCAACGGCTTCTTCAAGCCCAACATCTCCACCATCGTCGGCACGCTCTATGCCGATGGCGACCGGAGGCGTGATGCAGGCTTCACCATCTTCTACATGGGCATCAACCTCGGCTCGCTGATCTCGCAGTTCTTCTGCCCGATCCTGGCCGAAAGCGTGGGCTGGTGGGCAGGTTTCGGCCTTGCCGCGCTGGGCATGACATTTTCGTGGCTGCTGTTCCAGTTCGATGGCGGGCGCCTCGATGGCTATGGCGAGCGACCAGCCGGGGCCGATCCGCGCAAGGACTGGCTGATCTACGGCGCAGCAATGGTGTGCATTCCGCTGTTCTTCTTCCTGTTCACCAACCTCATGGCCTATGTGCCGCCGCAGGCGGGCGAAGGTCTGATCGGCTACTTCCTCGGCCTGCCGATCATGGGCAAGATGATGTTCGGCACCTTCCTGGTGGCGGTGCCTGCCATCCTCGTCTGGGCCTTTGCCGCAGGCAGCCGGGTGGAGTTCCAGATGATGCTGGCGGCCATGGTGCTGATCGTGTTCAACACCGTGTTCTGGACCCTGTTCGAACAGGCCGGCTCCTCGCTCACGCTCTTTGCCGAACGCAACACCGTGCTCGAAGTGGGCTGGACGCGGCCGCTCTTCGCCTTGTTCCGCAGCGCGCCCGCGAGCTATTACCTGTTCTTCGCGGTGCTGCTGGGCGGTCTTGGCTGGCTGCTCACCCGCTTTTTCGGCAATGGCGAAACGGCCGAGACGAAGCGGCGCATGGGCCTTGCCTTCGGTATCGTCATGGCGGCAGGCTTTGGCGGCATGGTCTATGCCCGCAGCCAGGGCTTCGGCAACGATGAGGTCTATGTCATGCCCGCCGGGCAGACGCAGATCTTCAACGCGCTGTTCATCGTCACGCTGGCCCCGCTGTTCAGCCTGATGTGGAATGCCATGGCCCGGCGCGGGATCGAACCATCGATCCCGGTCAAGTTCGCCATCGCGCTCATGGGCGTGGGCGGCGGCTTCCTGCTGCTGGTCTGGGGGGCGCAGTTCGCAGATGCGCAGTTCAAGGTCGGTCTGGTCTGGCTGGCGGGGCTCTATCTGGTTCATTCGATGGCAGAGCTGTGCATTTCGCCGGTGGGCCTCTCGATGATTACCAAGCTTTCGATGGCGCGCATCGTGGGGATGATGATGGGTGTCTGGTTCCTCTCCATCGCCGTGGCGCAATATGTTGCCGGGATGGTCGCCCAGGTCGCCAGCGTCGAGACGGTGGGCGGTCAGGTCACCAACCTCAAGGTCAGCCTTGAAACCTATGTCGGCGTGTTCAGCACCATCGGCTGGATTTCGGTCGGCATCGGCGCTGTGCTGCTGCTCATAGCGATCCCGCTGAAAAGGCTTATGCACGGCGTTGAGTGAGGGTTCGAAACTTTCGGAACGGAGAGAATTGGTCCTTGGGGAAAGTTGCCGGGCGCCTCACTTTCGTTTAGCGGAAGGAACCAAACAAACCCCGCTTTGAACGGGCACGTCGCAGAGAATAGAACGATGGACTACGCGCTGATCCACCTTCTGGTGGCCACAACCATTTTTGTTGTCAGCCACTTTGCCATGTCTGGCCCGCTGCGGCGCAGTCTGGCCTCGGCCATGGGGGCGCAGGGCTTTCTCATATTCTACTCCGCCGTTTCGCTCGGCACGTTCGTCTGGGCCATGGTTGCGTTTGATCGTTCGGCCAGCGGCCTTGCGCTGTGGGATGGGACCGCGCTTGTCCCGTGGATCCTCGCCAGCGTGCTGACGATCGTTGCCATGGCGCTGCTCTTCCCCTCGTTCGTGCGCAATCCGGCCCTGCCGGGGCAGAACAACGCCGGTCTTGGGACCGTCATCCCGATGGGGGTCTATTCGATCACGCGCCATCCGATGATGTGGGGCATCGCGCTCTGGGCGCTGGGCCACATCATTGCCGCACCCACATTCCGGGTCATCATCTTCATGACCGGGATGATCGTGCTGGCGCTGGTCGGATCACACCTGCAAGACAAGCGCAAGCTGGCGGGCAACAGCCGCGAGTTCGCCCCCTGGCAGCGCCGCACCAGCTTCTGGCCGCGGTGGAACCGGCTCGGCGCGCTGCGCGAAATCTGGCTGCTGGCGCTGGTGGCGTGGTTCCTCATCACCTGGGCGCACTATCACTTCTTCGGCATCCCCGCCGGGTTGTGGATGTGGATCGGCTGAAAGCGAGCCGCCCGATCAGCGAACGAAAAAGGCCGCCGGATATGCTCCGGCGGCCTTTTTCCTGCCTGCACCGCCTGACGCGCAGGTTCAGGCCCGCGCTTCGCTGACCCCGGCAGAGTTGTGACGCAGCGCCTTTAGCACGGTATCAACGATGTGCGGCGCGTTGAGACCTGCCGCATCATACTGCCGCTCAGGCGTATCGTGGTCCTGAAACACGTCGGGCAGGCGCATCGTGCGAATCTTCAGACCGCCATCGGTCAGGCCCTCGTCGCTCGCCATCGTCAGCACATGCGCGCCCAGCCCGCCGATCGATCCTTCCTCGATCGTGACGACCACTTCATGGGTGGTCATCAACTGGCGGATCAGCGCCTCGTCGAGCGGCTTGGCAAAGCGCAGGTCCGCCACGGTCGTGGACAGACCCTTGGCTTCAAGCTGGTCCGCAGCCTTGAGCGCTTCGGCCAGCCGGGTGCCCAGCGAAAGCAGCGCCACCTTGCTGCCCGCACGCACGATGCGGCCCTTGCCGATCTCCAGACGCTCCGGCTCTTCAGGCAGAGGCACCCCGGTGCCGTTGCCGCGCGGATAGCGGAAGGCAATGGGGCCGCTGTCGTGGCAGGCGGCGGTATAGGTCATGTGAACCAGTTCGGCTTCGTCGGCCGCCGCCATGACCACCATGTTCGGCAGGGTTGCCAGATAAGTGATGTCGAACGAACCGGCATGGGTTGCGCCATCGGCGCCCACCAGCCCCGCGCGGTCAATCGCGAAACGCACGGGCAGGTTCTGGATCGCCACGTCATGCACCACCTGATCGAAGGCGCGTTGCAGGAAGGTGGAATAGATTGCGCAGAACGGGCGCATGCCTTCGGCGGCGAGGCCGGCGGCGAATGTCACCGCGTGCTGTTCGGCAATGCCAACATCGAAAGTGCGCGCGGGATGGGCCTTGGCAAACTTGTCCACGCCGGTTCCGCTCGGCATCGCTGCGGTAATCGCGCAGATCTTCGGGTCGCTCTCGGCCAGCTTGGCCAGCGTTTCGCCGAAGACGTTCTGATAGGCAGGGGCCGAAGCCTTGGCCTTGACCTGTTCGCCCGTGACGACATCGAACTTCTGCACGCCGTGATACTTGTCGGCGGCCTGTTCGGCAGGGGCATAGCCCTTGCCCTTCTGCGTCACCACGTGGACGAGGCACGGCCCTTCGGCAGCATCGCGCACGTTCTCCAGCACCGGGATGAGCTGGTCGAGATTGTGCCCGTCAAGCGGCCCCACATAGTAGAAGCCCAGTTCCTCGAACAGGGTGCCGCCCATGGCCATTCCGCGCGCGAACTCGTCGGTCTTGCGGGCGGCCTGATGCAGCGGGCGCGGCAAATGGCGTGAAAGCTTGCGGGCAATTTCCCGCAGGCCAAGGAACTGACGCGACGAAACAAGGCGAGCGAGATAGGCCGAAAGCCCGCCCACTGGCGGCGCGATCGACATGTCGTTGTCGTTAAGGATCACGACGAGCCGGTTGCCCGCCTCGCCCGCATTGTTCATCGCCTCGTAGGCCATGCCCGCGCTCATCGCGCCATCGCCGATCACCGCGATGCCGCGCCCCGGCTTGTCCTGCATCTTGTTGGCAAGGGCAAAACCCAGCGCCGCCGAGATCGACGTGCTGGAATGCGCGGTGCCGAAAGGATCGTATTCGCTTTCGCTGCGCTTGGTGAAGCCCGAAAGCCCGCCGCCCTGCCGCAGCGTGCGGATACGGTCGCGCCGCCCGGTTATGATCTTGTGCGGATAGGCCTGATGGCCCACGTCCCACACCAGCCGGTCTTCGGGCGTGTTGAAAACATAGTGGATCGCCACGGTCAGTTCGACCACGCCCAGCCCCGAACCGAGATGCCCGCCCGTGGTGCCTACGGCGGAAATCATTTCGGCGCGCAGCTCGTCGGAAAGCTGGCGAAGCTGCGAAGGCGCAAGCTTGCGAAGATCGTCTGGGGTCTTGACCGTGTCTAGCAGCGGCGTTGCCGGTTCTGAACTCATCCCACTGCCCTTACACCGATGAAATGACACTGTCGAACCTGTTCATGCAGCGCCGCGCCCCGCGCCTGCACCCTGCCCCATCGGACGGGGGCCGAAACGCTGCATCAGCAGCGCCGAGATCACCAGCAGCACCGCCGCCAGCACGAAGGCATATCCCGGCGCCGCCAGATCGCCGGTGCGCGCCATGTAGCGGGTCAGCAGCACGGGGGTCAGCCCGAAGGTAATCGCCACAACCACGCCGTAGCCGATGCCCACCAGCCCGGCCCGGTGGCGCTTTGGCGTGATCTCGACAAAGGCGGCATAGGCCACCGCCGCCGATACCGTGGCAAGCAGCAGCAGCAGGGCCGCGGCCAGGGCAAGCTGGCCCGGCGCGGCGCCTGCGGCAATGCCCCAGCGGAACAGCGGCAGCGAAACCGCCGCCGCCAGCAGCGCCACGGCAAGGTTCACCCGCTGCCGCCCGATCCGGTCGCCCAGCCATCCGCCCGCCAGCAACCCCACGATCTGGGTTGCCGCCGCCGCCATCTGCAACAGGTAGCTGTTGGTAACGGGCAGCTTGAGAAAGGTGACGGCATAGACAAACAGGAAATCGCCGGTCGCGCCTGCCAGAAGGAACCCGAACACCCCCAGCATGGCGGCCACATAGGCCCGCAGATCCAGTTCGCGCACCACATGCGCACCCTGTTCCGGCAGGTGCAGGGTCTCGCCCAGTCTGCGCCGCAGGATAAATGCCAGCGGAACGATGGCCGCGCCCAGCGCAAAGGCAATGCGCCAGCCATAGGCATCAAGCTGCGCCGGGGTCAGCAGACTGGCCAGCACCAGCCCCACCATGCCGCTGGCCAGCACGCCGATGCGCATGGCCACCAGTTGCAGCGCGATCAGCAGGCCGCGCCGTTCAGGCGGTGCGCTTTCGGCAAGGAAAGCAGTTGTCGGCCCCACGTCACCGCCCGCAGCCAGCCCTTGCAGCAGGCGGAACGCCACCACCAGAACCGGCGCCCAGATGCCGATGGCCGCATGGCCGGGTGTCAGCGCCAGCCCCAGCGCACTCACTCCCATCAGCGCAAAGGTTGCCAGCATGGTCGGCCGCCGCCCGATCCGGTCACCCAGCAGTCCGAACAGGATCGCGCCCAGCGGCCTTGCGCCAAATCCCGCGCCTGCGGTCATCAAGGTCAGCAGCAAGGCGGTATGCGCGCCGTCTGCGGGAAACATCACCCGCGAAAGATTCACCGCAAAGAAGCTGAAGCTCAGGAAATCGTAGAACTCCAGCGCATTGCCGGAAATCACCGCGACAAACTGCTTGCGCGTCGGCATCTGGTGCGGCGCGTGGCTCTGATCGTGCAAGCTGCCCTCCCCCATAGGCAGGTTTCCGGCCCGACGGGCAAGATACCGGCCGTGCGCCCCGATTGCCTAGTCGCCTGCCGCGCAATCCGCGCAGTGGCCGCGGATTTCCACCACCGGCCGGACTTCGGCAAAGCCTGCCGCCTGCGCCGCCAGGCGCAAGGCCCCCGTCAGGGCATCGTCATCGCTGTGCACGGCCTTGCCGCACAAGTCGCAGATAAGGAAAATGCAGTCATGGCGGCAGCCGGGATGGCTGTTGGCGACATAGGCATTGGCGCTTTCCACCCGGCGGGCCAGATTGCTCCGCACGAACAGGTCAAGGATGCGATAGACCGAATTGGCCGCCACGCGCTTGCCGCGCCGCGCGCCCACCGCTTCGGCGATGTCATAGGCAGAGGCCGGACGTTCGCGCCCGGCAAGCGCCTCGAACACGTCGGCGCGCATCTCGGTCCATTGTTCGCCCGATGCCACCAGCGCCTCGCGCGCGGCGGCGATCAACCGTTCGCCTGCAAAATCGTGATGGTTGTGGCCGGACATTGCCACCTGATAGGCAGATCGGGCGCATTGCGCAAATCAGTTGCGCGTGAAGTCCGGTTTGTAGAGATCGGGAAACAGCGCCTTCAACGCGCGCAGCTTGGGCACGTCCCAGCGCTTGATATAGCCGTGATCGGGGTTCCGGTCGGCAAAGTCCTGATGATAGGCCTCGGCCGGGTAGAACGCCCGGTAAGGCTCCACCCCGGTCACGATCGGCTTCTTCCACAGGTCCAGCCGCCGCAACTGCGCCAGATAGCCTGCCGCGACGCGCTTCTGCTCCACTCCAAGCGGCACCAGCGCATTGCGGTATTGCGGGCCCTTGTCCGGTCCCTGATAGTTGAGCTGGGTGGGGTTTGCGCCAACCGCGAAGAACACGCGCAGCAACTGGTCATAGCGGATCACCGCCGGGTCATAGGTGACGCGCACCGCCTCGGCATGGCCGGTGCGCCCGGTTCCGACCACATCATAGATGGCGTCCCGCTTCTCGCCGCCGTGATAGCCTGAAACAACGCTGGTCACGCCCTTCAGATGGCTGAACACCGCCTCGATGCCCCAGAAGCATCCGCCCGCGAAGATCGCCTGCTTGCGGCCGGGTGCCTCGCGCGCCTCGACTGCGGCGGGCGGCGTTGCCATTGCGCCTTCGGGAAGGCTTTCCTTTGCCTGTGGTGCCTGCGGCGCAAAGATGATCCCGATTCCCGCCGCCAGAATTGCGTGCAGGCCGGGGCGGGGCATGTCAGTCCGCGACAGTGTGCGTCAGCGTGGTTTCCGCGTCCGGCGTTGCCAGCGCGGTTGTCCCGGCCGTCACCGCCATGACAGCGGCGCCCAGTAGGAAGCCCAGGGCCAGTGAACGGAACAGATCAGGCTTGAACAGGCCCATCGGATAGCTTTCACCACTTGTCGATGTTCCGGCCCATGCCGAAAAACACCTTAACACGCGGTGACGCCCTGCACAGGCTTTCGCGCGCCACACGGGCAATTCTGCCAACCGTTCCCTAGCTGCGACAAAAGGATGGCGGCACCGGTCTGTCAGGTGCGCAGTTCAACCCAGACCGGCGCGTGGTCGCTGGCCTTTTCGCGCCCGCGATAGGCCTTGTCCACGCCTGCGGCCACCAGGCGGTCGGCCAGTTCGGGCGAAAGCAGCGCATGGTCGATGCGAAAACCATGGTCGCGCTGCCATGCACCCGCCTGATAGTCCCAGAAGGTCCAGATCCCGCCCTGCGGATGGTGCAGGTCGATCGCATCGGTCCAGCCATCGTTGATGAGGCGCCGGTAGGCATCGCGCGATTCGGGCTGCATGAGCGCGTCGTCGGCCATGGCCTTCACCGAAAAAGTGTCCTTGTCTTCAGGAATGACGTTGTAATCGCCGATCACCAGCGCGGGCACTTCCTCGGCGGAAATCTGGCGCATCCGCGCACGCAGCCGCTCCATCCAGCGCAGCTTGTAATCGAACTTGGGTCCGGGCTGCGGGTTGCCGTTGGGCAGGTAGATGCACACCACGCGCAAGCCCTTCACATCGGCTTCGAGATAGCGCGAATGCTCGTCTTCAGGCTCTCCGGCAAGGCCACGCTGCACTTCGACGGGGGTTTCCCCGTCGGCGAGGATGGCAACGCCGTTGAAACCCTTCTGGCCATGCCAGATCGCCTGATAGCCGATCTTCTCGAACTCGGCGGCGGGAAAGCCTTCGTCCTGGGTCTTGATTTCCTGAAGGCAGGCCACCGCAGGCCGGGTTTCCTCAAGCCACTCCAGCAGCCGCGGCAGGCGGGCCTTGATCCCGTTGATGTTGAAGCTGGCAACCTTGATCGTCATTTGTCCGGCATTTCCGCAGTGGCAGGACCGCCTATGGCAGCAGCCGCAACGCCAGACCAGCCATCAGATGGCAAAGGAGGCGCCGCAGCCGCAGCCGGATGCCGCCTGCGGATTGGTGACCCGGAAGGCCGCACCGCCCAGCGATTCGACATATTCCACCACACTGCCTTCCAGGAGGCCAAGGCTCACTTCGTCCACAACCAGCCGCACCCCGTCGGTCTCGGCAATCGTGTCGCCCTCTTCAGGCGCATCGGCCAGCCCGAACTTGTACTGGAAGCCCGAACAGCCTCCGCCCTCGACCGAAAGACGCAGGATCGCAGGCTTTCCCTGCCTTGCCGCGATCGCGGCGACGCGTGCGGCGGCACTGGGAGCAAGCGAGACAGGTGAAGTGAGGGCGGTGTCGGTCATCGGCGCAAAGATAGGCGCGAAGGGCCGAAACCTCAATGTCCCAACCTGCACGGTGCCTTTCAGCGGTTGCGTTCGGTCTCCAGACGGTCTTCGATGCTCTCGTCATGGCCGGTTCCGCTCGACAGGAACATCAGCCCCATGAGCGCGGCCATCAGCATGATCGTAAGCCACACACCCAGCGCGCTGGCAATGTAGAGGTGGATCGAGACAAAGCCGATCAGCGCATGGAGCACGGCCAGAACCACCGCCACCACGGCCGTGCTGAACCATGCCATGCCCTTCATGATGAGGCGATAGCGCGCCCAGGCGAAGGCGGCATTGTGCGGATCATCGAGCGGTGAACGGCCGTGCATGATCGAATCCCTGCATGATCGAATCCCTTGCCCGCCATGAAACGGGCCGGAACCCAATGGGGACCGGCATCCGCTTTGACAACCGGCCACAAACTGGCATGATCCCTAGTGGAGATCAGGCGGCCCGAAAAGACGCCCGAAGGCGCAAGGTCCGCATTCCACCAGAGGAGGATGCCATGACGATTGCGCAAGTCATTGCCGGACGCGGCGAAGTGTGGAGCGTCCACGCCGACGCACAGGTTTCCGAGGCGATAGACATGCTGGCCCGCCATCGCATCGGCGCGCTTCCGGTGGAAGATGGCAGCAGCGCGGTGGCCGGGATCTTCTCCGAACGCGACATGATCCGTTCGCTACACAGGCACGGCGAAGCGGCCCTGCACATGAAGGTGCGCGACATGATGACTGCGCCGGTCGTCACCGTGTCCCCGCAGACCTCGGTGATGGAAGCCCTTGCGCTGATGACGCAGCGCCGCTTCCGCCACCTGCCCGTGGTGGAAGGCGGCCAGATGGTCGCCTTCGTCTCGATCGGCGATCTGGTGAAGCACCGGCTCGACAGGATCGAGGCCGAAGCCCACGCGATGCGTGTCTACATCCAGCAGGCCTGATCGCTTCAGGCCTATTTCCCGGTTGCAGGGGTGGCGGAGGCTTCATCGGCAACGCCATTCTCGCAGATCAGCTTGCCCGATCCCATGGCGCTGATCTTGCAGGTGGCGCGGCCGAACACGCGCACTTCGCCCGATCCCATGATGTTGGCCTTGACCGTGCCGTTCGAAGCAAAACGCGAGCGGCCCGAACCGGCCACATCCACTTTCGCTTCATCCACGTTCAGTCCGTCCATTTCCGCATCGCCGCTGCCGGCCACGGTCATGTCCAGCGTCCTGGCCTTGCCCGCCGCGCGCAGCGTGCCCGATCCGACCACATCGACGCCAAGCTTTCCGGCATCGATCGCGCGCGCTTCGACGAGGCCGGTTCCGGCAATAACGATCTTCGCTTCCTCGCCGCGCAGCTCATCGGCAATGATCTCGCCCGATCCGGCCAGGACCAGATCCTTCAGCATGGGCAGCGTGACCGTGATCGTCGCCGGACGCGCCTCCTGGCCGATCTTCCAGCCCTCGCGGGCAATGCCAAGCTGCCCTTTGCCCAGCGCGAAGCGCAGGCGGTCGGCACCCTCGCCCTCGACGCTGATCGCAAGACTGTCGCCGCGAACCACGCGCACGTTGTCTGGCCCAAGCAGGGCAATCGCGGTTGGCGCGGGGCCGCTCTGGTCGAGCTTGTCCAGCGGCACACCCTTTTCGCCATTGAAGGAAACCGAGCCTGAATCGCAGGCGGCAAGCGTCGCCGTCAGCCCCAGGGCGGCAACGGTGGTGACGGCACGGACGACATTCCGGAACATGGTGTGCTTTCTCCCCGCAATCCTTGGTGTGTTATCCAGATAACACGCGACGATGATTCGGGCCATGTCGCCAGTCGATTGTCATGATGCGCCTGTCGGACGTCCCAACCAGCCTGTTGTCGGTCGTCCGGGGCACAAAAAAGGCCCCCGGTTTCCCGGAGGCCCCTTTGCGGCGCCAGAGCCGAAACCGCCCGATCAGGCGGTTTCGTAATACTTGGGCGCGTGTTCGTTGAGGATTGCCAGGATCTTCTTGAGCGCGGTCGGCTCGTCGGTCTTTTCCATCGCCGCCAGCTCGCGGGCAAGGCGCGAGGATGCCGCTTCGAAAATCTGGCGTTCGGAATAGGACTGTTCGGGCTGGTCGTCGGCGCGGAACAGGTCGCGGGTCACCTCCGCGATCGAGACCAGATCGCCCGAATTGATCTTCGCTTCGTATTCCTGCGCGCGGCGCGACCACATGGTGCGCTTCACCTTGGGCTTGCCCTTGAGGGTGTCGAGTGCCTCGCGCAGCGTCTTGTCCGAAGACAGCTTGCGCATGCCGATGGCTTCAACCTTGTTGACCGGAACGCGCAGCGTCATGCGCTCCTTTTCGAAGCGCAGCACATAGAGCTGCAACTTCATGCCGGCAATTTCTTCGTCCTGAAGTTCGACCACCCGGCCGACACCATGCTTCGGATAAACGACGTAGTCCCCAACATCGAAGGCAAGAGCCTTGGCTGCCATTGGTAATCCTTTCGACGCAGGCAGGACGGGCGACAAGGAAGGGCAAGACCTTGGGGGAAATGCATGGGGCAAACGCCATGGCAATCGCGCGCCATGAGGTCGGTCATGCAGGGCTTGCGATCCGATTGCCTGTTTTGTCCTGCCGTTTTCGTGGTGAAAAGACGCCGGACAGGCGAAAGCCCACCGGCGCTTGGCCGATCATATAGCAGTTCAGCAACAAAATTGCCACCCCTGATCGCGCGGCAGCGCAGCATGAGGCGGCACATGCCTCCGGACCGGATGCATCAGGCGCGCCGTGGCAGCGAAGGCGGCATTGCCCGGCGCCATTGCGGAGCGCCCCGGCGGAGGTCAGGAAAAGCGGGGCGAATCAGTCGCCTTCACCAGGTTCTGCCGAGAAATACTTCTCGAACTTGCCCTCTTCGCCCTTGTGCTCGTCGGCATCGGCGGGCGGGTCCTTCTTGGCAGTGATATTGGGCCATTCCGCCGAATACTTGGCATTCAGCTCAAGCCACTGCTCCAGACCGGATTCGGTATCGGGGAGAATCGCCTCTGCCGGGCACTCCGGCTCGCAGACGCCGCAGTCGATGCATTCGCTGGGGTTGATCACCAGCATGTTCTCGCCCTCGTAGAAGCAGTCAACGGGGCAGACCTCGACGCAATCCATGAACTTGCAGCGGATGCAGGCGTCGGTGACAACATACGTCATGGCGAATTGATCCCTCAGGTGTCTGTTTGAGGCCGTGCTAGAGGCACTTGGGCGGGAAGGTCAAGCGCATCATCACTGGTCGGGTCGAGCACACGGTAGCAGGCTTGCGCTTCCAGCGCCGGTCCGCGCCGTGCCGGGATCGCCAGCACCTCGATTACCGTCACCCGGCTGCGCATCGGCAGGACCAGGACGTCGCCCGTCTTCACGCCTGCGCTGCACCGCTCGATCCGCCTGCCATTGATGCGGATATGGCCCGCGCCCACCCAGTCCTGCGCCAGACCGCGGCTGCCGGCAAAGCGCGTGAACCAAAGGAACTTGTCGATCCGCAAAGGCCGTCTTCCTCCTCTACCGCCAGACCCGCCCCATGCGGTATCCGGCCCGATCCGCCCTAGCGCACAAGCAGCCCAGCCAGCGCGGCAAAGGCGCCATCCGGGGCCTTTCGCTCCGCCTGCGCGGGCGGCCGTTTGCCTGCATTGTTGCGTGCCGGCCCCACCCGATCACCGGCCCCGCTTTCTGCCCCGTTTCCTGTCACGCCTCGTGCCGCGCGCCGCGGCCGCCATTCCCACAGCGGCGGGAGCGGCGGTCCGTATGCGCGTTCGGGCAGGGCAGGGGCCACACGCACGCGAAAGCCGCCCGCGCGCAGCAGGGCGGCATAGCCAGCCGTTGAAAGGTTCATCGAACGCGCCATGCCCGGATCAAGCGCCACCCGCCGCGCCTTGGTGCCCAGCCTGACCCGGTGCGCGGCCTGAAGCAGCTTTTCCGCCAGATCGACCCGCAGGGCTTCCTTGCCGAAGCGGCGATAACCGGCGGGCGCAATCGTGCCATGCACCACGGGCTGCATCGCTTCGGGCGGCAATGGGGGTGGCGGGCTGGCTGCGCCGCACCACAGCCGCGCCAGCCGGTGCCAGGCATGGATGGCCGCCGGCCGCAATGCGGCCGGAACATAAAGATCGAGCGCCCCGATGCGCACACCCAGCGCCTTCAGCCGTGACCGCTGCACCGGGTCGAGCCGTTCCAGCCCCGAATCCTCGCGCGACAGAACGCCGCCCGCTTCGACCAGATGCAGCAGCAGTGCGCGCAGTTCCGGTCCGGCGTCGGGTTCACGGCTCTGCTCGTCCAGCGCGAGCAGGCTCGCGATGTGGCGCCGGTGCTGGATATCGAGCCACGCATCGAGCGCCTGCACCACCCGCGCCCTGACGGCAGGCGCCAGCCGGTCAAGCGCCGGATCGAGCCGAAGGCGAGGCTCAAGCATCCGCCGCCCCCGTTCGAGCCGCGCCACCACGCCTTCCTGCCAGACCAGCGCGGTATCCTCGAATACCAGCCCTTCATCGCCTTGCGCTGCGGCGATCAGTCCCGCTGCGCGCGCCTCAAGCAGAGCGGGAAGGTGACGCTCGGCCGCCGCCAGCAGCAGCTTGCGGTCGGCCGCCCGCGCCAGCGGATCGACGATGAAGCGAAATCCCTCGATATGGCCGATCGCCTCCTCGTCCACCAGCAGCGCGCCCTCATCCGATAGACGCACAGGCAGCAGCCCTGCGTCCGCCCCGGCCTTGCGCATCAGCACCGAGGTGCGGCGGTTGACGAAGCGTTCGGTCAGCCTGGCGTGCAGGGCATCCGAAAGCCGGGCCTCCACCGCTCGCGCGCGGGCCGACATCTCGTCCTTTGCCAGCACCCAGTCGGGCCGCTGGGCGATATAGGCCCATGAACGGATCGCCGCGATGCGCGCCTGAAGCGTGTCGATATCGCCCGAAGGATTGTCGAGCTGGGCAATCGCCTGCGCCACATAATCGGCCCCCAGATAGCCGCCGCGCAGATCCTGCCATAACCGGCCGACAAAGCGGGCGTGGGTTTCGGCACCCTGCTGCCGGAAATCGGGCAGGCGGCACACCTCCCAGAAGCGCTGCACCGCGCGTGGCCCGCGCACGCTGGCCGCCACTTCGGCATCCTCGGCCAGAAGTTTCAGCACGGCCAGATCGATGGCCTGCGGGGGCATCGCCAGTTCGGGCCGGGGAGGGGGGCATTCCAGATCCTCGATCAGCGTCGCCAGACTGTCGCAGCGCGGCTCCGCTTCGCGCCAGAACAGGCGCGTGAGGGGGGCAAACCGGTGCTCTTCGATCGCGTGGATTTCTTCCGGCGTGAATGCCGGATCGCGCCCGCCGGTGCCCGCCAGCGTGCCGAAAGTCCCGTCGCGCTGATGACGCCCGGCGCGCCCGGCGATCTGGGCCATTTCGGCAGGCGTCAGACGGCGCTGGCGGTATCCGTCGTATTTCGCAAGCCCGGCGAAGGCCACATGATGCACATCAAGGTTCAGCCCCATGCCCACCGCGTCGGTGGCGACAAGGTAATCGACCTCGCCCGCCTGATACATCGCCACCTGGGCATTGCGCGTCTGGGGCGAAAGCGCGCCCATCACCACCGCCGCCCCGCCGCGGAAGCGGCGCAGCATTTCCGCCATGACATAGACCTGTTCGGCACTGAAGGCCACGATGGCGCTGCGCGGCGGAATGCGCGAAAGCTTCTTTGCGCCCACGTGGCTGAGCGTGGAAAAGCGCGGGCGCGTCACGATCTCGGCTTCGGGCACCAGCGCCCTGACCATGGGCTCAAGGCTGGATGAGCCGAGCAGCATCGTCTCCTCTCGCCCGCGGGTGTGGAGCAGGCGATCAGTGAAGACATGGCCGCGTTCGGGGTCGGCCGAAAGCTGCGCCTCATCCAGCGCCACGAAGGCCAGATCGGGCCGGGCGGGCATGGCCTCGGCAGTGCACAGCAGCCATCGCGCGTCCTTCGGCTCGATCCGTTCCTCGCCGGTAATCAGCGCAACCCGCTCTGCCCCCTTGATCGCACAGACCCGGTCATAGACCTCGCGCGCCAGCAGGCGCAGCGGAAACCCGATGGCGCCCGATGAATGGGCGCAGAGCCGCTCGATCGCCAGATGAGTCTTGCCGGTATTGGTCGGGCCAAGCACGGCCTTGACCACTCCGGTCGGAGCGGTCTGCCGGGGGCGCGCAGGCGGGCGGTTGGCCATGGCGTGCAATGTGGCGGCGAGGGCAGGGCGAGACAAGCGAGCGCCGCCGATTTATCCCCTGCCCGAAAGGGGCATCGCCATCGGCTGCCCTCAGGCGCCGAGGCGCTCCGCCACCAGTTCCTTCAGATCGGCTTCCGGCCGCGCGCCATAGTGCGAGATGACCTCCGCCGCGCAGACTGCGCCCAGCCTGAGGCATTCCGCCAAAGGCTTGCCGCGCACGAAGCCGAACAGGAACCCGGCGGCAAACAGATCGCCAGCGCCGGTCGTATCCACCACCTTGGCCACCGGTTCGGCGGGAACCTGCGCATGTTCGCCCCCGCTCACCGCGTGGGCGCCCTTTTCGCTGCGCGTGACCACCACCGTCGGCACCTTGGCGGACAGTTCCGCCAGACCCCTCTCGAAATCGTCGTTCCCTGTCAGCGCGGCCAGTTCGTGCTCGTTGGCGAAGAGGATGTCGATCTGGCCATCGGCGATCAGCGCCCGGAAATCATCGCCATGGCGCGAAATCACGAAAGCATCGGAAAGCGTGAAGGCCACCTTGCGGCCCGCATTGCGCGCAGCGGCAATCGCACGGCGCATGGCCTTGCGCGGCTCTTCCGGGTCCCACAGATAGCCTTCGAGATACAGCACCTGCGCAGCCGCAATCGCGCCTTCATCCAGTGCTTCGGCAGGCAGGAACTGCGAGGCGCCAAGGAACGTGTTCATCGTGCGCTGGCCATCGGGCGTCACAAAGATCAGGCAGCGCGCCGTCGGCGGCTCGTCGGCGCGGGCGGGCGTGGCAAAGGCAATGCCGCCAGCACGGATGTCATGGGCGAAAACCTCGCCAAGCTGATCGTCAGCCACCTGTCCGATGAAGGCGCACTTCGCGCCTAGCGCCGCCAGACCGGCCAGCGTATTGGCCGCCGATCCGCCCGAAATCTCGCGCGCGGGGCCCATGGCATCGTAAAGTTCGTGCGCCCGCGCCGTATCGACCAGTGTCATCCCGCCCTTGGCCAGACCCAGCTTCTCGATGTCGGCATCCTCGCAAGGGGCCATGACATCGACAATCGCGTTGCCAATGGCAATCACATCGTAAAGCGGCTCGGACATTCGGGGATGGCTCCGTTATCGATCAGACGTTGCGCGGGCCTAGCGGTTTGGCCGCAGTGCAGCAAGCGCCGCGAGGCAAAGGGTGGCCGATGCGCCCGGACGCCCCGGCTCGGCGTCACGCCGCGTGATGCCGCATCCTGACCGGTTGACCGTCGGGCCGCGCGGCGGCATCCCCGCAGCCATGACCTTGCGCCATTTCCCCGTCCCTTTCTCCGCCCTCGCCCTCGTCCCCGCCCTGTTTCTGGCGGCCTGCGGTGCGGGCGGGGCCGCGCCCATGGGCAAGACCTCGCAGGTCCGTTCCACCCCGCCGCCGGGCCGGGTTGCCCAGCCGCGCCCCGGCCAGATCCAGCGCCCCACCGCGCAGGTGCAGATGATCCCCGGCCTTGAAGGGGTGATCGGCGCCGATGCGCTCCAGCTTGGCCGCCAGTTCGGCACGCCCCGGCTCGACGTGATCGAGGACGACACGCGCAAGCTGCAATGGAGCGGCACGGCCTGCATCCTCGATGTCTATCTCTACCCGCCCCCCGGCGGCGGCAAGCCGACCGCAACGTATGTCGACGCCCGCCGCGGCGACGGCCGCGACGTGGACCGCGCTGCCTGCGTGGCCGCGCTCAGGAAGGGTCATTGACCGCCAGGGCCGCGCGTCTATTCCGGCGCGAGGCTGATTTCCGCATGGGCGCGCAGCCGCTCCACCAGCGCCTCGCCCAGAATGGCCCCCGGCGTGCCGATGCCGCCACCGGCCTTGGCTGAAAGCAGGGCAATTCCGGTCTCGGCCAGCATCCTGCTGGTCGATCCATAGCCGGGATCATAGCGCCCCTTCACGCCATAGCGCACCACCTGCCCGTCCGGCATCTCGCCCACGAAAAGCACATCGTAAAAGCCCGTCTCGCGCTCCTCCTTCGAAGGGCCTTCGCCCGGCTGCGGATCGTCAGGCCGACCGATCATGGGGGTTCTGGCCATGTGTTCGGCAATGGCCTTGCCTTGTTCGCCCGGCCCGGTCAGCACCATCTCGTCATAGACGAAGTCCGTCCCCCAGGGATGCCCCAGCAGGGCATTGGTGCGATGCACGTTCTTGGTGTTGATCGCAGCCATGATGAACGGTGCTTCCCAGCTCTCCAGCGCATCGTCGTGCTGAACCGCGTCGCCCGCAGGCTGGGGCGGACCTTCAAAGCCGGGCGTGAGGCAGAACGCGCTCTGCATCAGCGGGATCAGCGAAGGATCGCGCCCCAGCGCCGCCAGCGTCGCCTTGAGGCTGGCCGCCGTCCCGCCCGAAGCGCCGCCCTTCATGCCGCGCACCCGGCCTTTCACGCGCGGGGCAGGGCGGCCAAAGCGCGCCACCGCTTCCTTCTGGAGCATGAGCACGCCCAGATCGAAGGGAATCGAATCGAAGCCCGATGAAAAGCAGATGCGCGCGCCCGTCCGCTTTGCCTCTTCGCCATGGCGGTCGATCATCTGGCGCATCCAAACCGGCTCGCCGCACAGGTCGGCATAATCGGTTCCCGCCGCAATGCAGGCGGCCAGCAGCGGTTCACCATAAAGCTGGTAAGGCCCGACCGTCGTCACCACCACCCGCGTCTGTCCGACCATAGCGGCAAGGCTGGCCGGATCGGCCGCGTCCGCCACGATGAGCGGCGTGTTCTTGGGCGCATCGATCAGTTCGCGCACCTCGGCCAGCTTGGCGGCCGAACGCCCTGCCATGGCCCAGCGCGGCCCTTCCTGTCCGTAATGGCGCGCAAGATATTCCGCCACCAGCCGCCCGGTGAACCCCGTCGCGCCATAAACGACGATGTCATAGGGCCTTTGCGCCTTTTCCATGAACCTCTCCGCATGTTCTCGTTGCGGCGCCATGGTTGGCGAGTTCGCCGTCGATTGCAACCCGGTTTAAGCGCGGGGTTAAATGCGTGCCATGCGGCGCTGGCACGGGCTTACAGGCGGGGCAGCGTCACCCCGCGCTGGCCCATGTATTTGCCGGCGCGGTCGGCATAGCTGACCTCGCACGGCTCGTTTCCTTGCAGGAACAGGAACTGGCACGCGCCTTCATTGGCATAGATCCGCGCGGGCAGGGGAGTGGTGTTGGAAAACTCCAGCGTCACATGGCCTTCCCAGCCCGGCTCCAGCGGCGTCACGTTCACGATGATCCCGCAGCGTGCATAAGTGCTCTTGCCAAGGCAGATCACCAGCACATCGCGCGGCACGCGGAAATATTCCACCGTCCGGGCCAGCGCAAAGGAATTGGGCGGGATCACGCAGACATCGGTCTCCCGGTCGACAAGGCTGGCGCCGTCGAAGTTCTTGGGATCGACAATGGCCGAATCGACATTGGTGAAGATCTTGAACTCCGGGGCAACGCGCGCGTCATAGCCATACGATGAAAGGCCATAGCTGATGCAGCGCTCGCCATTGTCATGGGTGCGGCACTGCCCGTCGATGAACGGCTCGATCATGCCCTCGTTAAGCGCCTTGTCGCGGATCCACTTGTCGGAAAGTATGGCCAAATCGAAAGTCCCCGAAAAACGTCAGGCCAGATTGGCTGGCCCGAAGGCATTGGGCAAGAGCACCGAAAGCGGCATTTCCACCACTTCGTGCGCCCCCACACACAGGATGAGCGGGTCCGTCCCGCCAAGCGCGGCCAGTTCGTTCACCACCTGGCGGCACCGTCCGCAAGGGCTGATGGCGGCTTCCACCGCGCCCGCCGGCCCGCCGATCACCGCCACCGCCACCAGACCGCCGCGCCTTCCGGCATGGGCCGCGATGGAACAGGCCACCGTCTCCGCGCACAGCGAAAGGCCATAGCTTGCATTCTCGAAATTGGCGCCGGTCAGGATCGCGCCATCGTCGAACAGCAGCGCCGCGCCCACATGAAAGCCGGAATATGGGGCATAGGCCGTGCCCATGGCCTGGCGCGCCGCCGCAATCAGCGCATCGCGCTTGGCGGCGATCAGATCTTCCTTCATGGCATCACCACCACCCAGTGCACAGGCCCGCTCGCCCCGTCGAGCCGCAGCCGCCGCGTCGCCGTCCACATCACCCACGGCCGCCCGGCATAGGCGGGCGCAATGAAATCCTGCTCCAGCCAGATATTGCGGTCGATCCGCGCGGCAAGGTGGAACCGCTTTTCCAGCGCTGCCGAAACCATCAGGATCACCGGCTGTTCGGTGTGCTTTTCCACCTGATTGAGGAACGTGGTCAGCTCGCTCTGCATCTGGGCCTCGCCGGGCACTTCGGGGCAGGTGCGCGACTGGATGTCGAGCCGGATCGCAGGCGGCAGGAAGCGCTTGTCGCGCGGCACCACGGTCACGAAATTGGCGGCCTGTGCATCGGCCGGGGCGCACAGGTCGTAAACGTGGACCGCGCCCACCTTCATGCCCCGCGCCCGCGCGGCTTCCACGCCCTCGGCAAAGGCCCGGTCGCGGGTGTCGGTGCCCTCGCTCGCGGTGAGATAGGCAAAGTCCGCACCGGCCGCGCGCAGCAGCCGCCAGTCGACCGGGCCATCGTCATCGCTCAGCCAGAGGCCCTGCACAGGATAGTCGCGGCGGTCGGGCTGCCAGGTGCGCGCCTTCCACCATGCCACCCCCGCCCCGATCAGCACGGCCAGCAGCAGCGCCGCCAGCAGACGCCGACGCAGCACATTGGGCTGGCGTGATCGCGTGCGTTTTCTGGCCATGTCCGAAAAGATCGCGCCCCGGTGAGAATCGAAAGGTTCAGCCCCTGATATGCAGCACGCAGATCAGGGTAAAGAGGCGGCGGGCAGTGGGAAAATCGGTCTCGATCTTGCCCTCAAGCCGTTCCAGCAGCATGTCGGCAGCGTCGTTGTGAATGCCGCGCCGGGCCATGTCGATGGTCTCGATCTCCATTGCCGTCGCCTTGCGGATCGCCTGATAATAGCTGTCGCAGATGGCAAAATACTCGCGGATCGGGCGGCGGAACCGGCCAAGGCCCAGAATCACCGTTTCCAGCGGGTTGCCCGCCTCATCCGAAACCGCCAGCACCAGCCGCCCGTCATCCACCGAAAGCCGCAGGCGATACGGCCCCTCGTGCCCGGCCTCGAACGCGCGCAAGGGCTTGAAGGTATTCTCCTCGATCAGGTCGAAGATCGCGATGCGGCGTTCCTGCTCGATATCGGCATTGCGCCAGATGATCGTCGCTTCGTCCAGTTCGATATGGGAGATGCGCGGGTCGGCCATAGGAAAGCCCTGTCTTGCAGACGCAGGCGGGGCAGGCAAGGGGGCGGGGCCGGTGAAGTGGGCAAGAAGCAGGCAAGGCGGGGCAATCCGCGAGAACGCCACCCCGCCATCCACTCCCCGCTATCCACTCCCCGCTATCCACAGGGCCTGTCCATTGCCGCCGCGCGCCGGGTGGGGCACTATGCGCGCCATGTCCGCCAGCGAAGCCATCCTCACCCGCGAACCTGCAGAGATCCGCGCCCTGCCCTCCAACGTCGAGGCCGAAGCCGCCTTTCTGGGGGCGGTGCTGATCGACAACCGCATCCTTGAAGAATTGCAGACCCCACTCAAGGCAGAGCATTTCTTTGCCGCCGTCCACGGCCGCGTGTTCGACCGCATCCAGACCCTGATCGATCGCAAGGCAGTGGTCACGCCCGTCACTCTCAAGCCCTACTTCGAAACCGACGAAGGGCTGAAGGAACTGGGCGGCACGGCCTATCTTGCCCGGCTTACCGCGGATGGGCAGGGCCTGCTCGCCCCGCGCGAACTGGCCCAGCAGATCTATGACCTTGCGCTGCTGCGCGAACTGATATCGGTCGGCCGCAATCTCGTCGAAGGCGCGCTCGACACCAGCGAGGCCGTGGCCCCGCTCGAACAGGTCGAGAAGGCCGAAGCCGCGCTCTATGCCGTGGCCGAGGGTGCACAGACCGGCAGCGAGGCGCAGACTTTCGCGCAGGCCACCCGCGCCTCGCTCGAAATGATCGAGAAGGCGCTGCTTTCGGGCGGCCACATCTCCGGCAAGACGACGGGTCTCACCTCGGTCAACGAGAAGATCGGCGGCCTGCACGATTCCGACCTCATCATCCTTGCCGGGCGTCCCGGCATGGGCAAGACCTCGCTCGTCACCAATATCGCCTTCAACGCCGCCGACCGCCTGCGCCGCGACATGGCCGATGGCATCGCCGCAAAGGATTCGGTGGGCGCCGCGGTCGCCTTCTTCAGCCTCGAAATGAGCGCCGACCAGCTTGCCACGCGCATCCTTGCCGAACAGTCGGGCATCAGCTCCGAATCGCTGCGCATGGGGCGCATCAGCCGTGACGAGTTCCAGCAGCTGTCCTTCGCCAGCCAGCGCCTGGCCGAGCTTCCGCTCTATATCGACGATACCCCCGCACTGACGATCGGCGCACTGCGCGCCCGCGCGCGCAGGCTCAAGCGCCGCCATGACATCGGCCTCATCATCGTCGACTATCTCCAGCTTCTTCAGGGATCGGGGCGCAGCGACAACCGCGTCAACGAAATCTCCGAAATCTCGCGCGGGCTGAAGACGCTGGCCAAGGAACTCTCGGTGCCGGTGATCGCACTCTCGCAGCTTTCCCGCGCGGTCGAACAGCGCGACGACAAGCGCCCGATGCTTTCGGACCTGCGCGAATCCGGCTCGATCGAACAGGACGCCGACATGGTCTGGTTCGTGTTCCGCGAAGACTATTACGTCGCCGCCAAGGAACCCAAGGTGCCGCAGGGCAGCGACGACGACCCCAAGGTGCAGGAAGCCCACGCCGCATGGCGGGCCGAAATGGAGCGCGTCTTCGGCCTTGCCGAACTGATCGTGGCCAAGCAGCGCCACGGCTCGACCGGCAAGGTGCGCCTGCGCTTCGAATCGCGCATCACCCGCTTCTCCGACCTCGCCCCTGATGATCTGCGCGCGGCCTATGGCGGTGGGGATGAGTAATCAGCAGCCACGAATCCTTGACTTTTCCACACCCCCGGCCTAGCTGCCGCACTTTCCACACCCTTTTGCATATCGGAGTGCCCTGATGGCGCGCGTTACCGTCGAAGATTGCGTCGACAAGGTTCCCAACCGTTTCGATCTCGTGCTGCTGGCGGCTGAGCGCGCCCGTGCGATTTCGGGCGGCGCCGAACTCACCATCGATCGTGACCGCGACAAGAACCCCGTCGTTGCGCTGCGTGAAATCGCCGAAGAAACCGTGCGTCCCGAAGTTCTTCGGGAAAACCTGATCCAGTCGCTCCAGCGCGTCCTGCCCGACGACGATGATGAAGTCGATGAAATCGGCTCGCTCTCGCAGTCGGCCGAAGCGCTGCGCATCACCGCTGCGGCGCCTGTGCGCAACACTTCGCTCGGAGCCGATTACGACGGCTGATTTTCAAACGAAATCAAAACCTTGAAAGCCCCGGCCACAAACCGGGGCTTTTTCGTGTCAGGTATTCTCAAGCTGGATCGCCATCAGCTCCCAGACCTTGTTGATCGCTTTGAGCGGCCGCACCATGACCTTGAAGTCCACGATCCGTCCTTCCAGATCGAAGCGGATCAGGTCGATCCCGTTGACCTTGATCGCGTCCATCTCGCATTCGAACTCAAGGCAGGCCTCCGGCCCGTCGACCAGTTCACGGACATAGCGGAACGTGCCATTGCCGAAGACCTGACCCGCCGCGGTCAGATACATCAGCACCTTCTCGCGCCCCTCCTGCGGCGAATGGACCACGGGCGAATGAAACACCGCGTCATCGGCCACCAGTTCCTCCAGCAGCGCCGTATCGCCGCTCAACATGTATCGGTGCCAGGCAGCCAGACCGAGTTTCATCGCATTCTCCCGTTGTTCATGCCCTGCATGGGGCAGGGGAGCCGCGCGCCGGCATTGACCGGGCGCAACTCCCCTATGCAAATCTCAGCCAAGATGCTGGGCAAAGAAATCGCGCGTGCGCCGATCGGCCAGTTCCGCACCCGCCTCGTCGCGGCGATGGCCCATCTCGGCGGCAAAGCCGTGGTCCAGCCCTTCGTAATCGAACAGCGTCACCTTGGGGTGCGGATCAAGTGCATCGTGGATGGCCTTCTGCGCTTCCGGGCCCACGAAATGGTCGGCCGTGGGAATGTGCAGCATCAGCGGATTGGCGATGGCATGGGCTTCATTCAGCATCTGGTCGATCATGACCCCGTAATAGCCGACCGAAGCATCGATGTCGGTGCGCGTTGCGGCCATGTAGGCCATGCGCCCGCCAAGGCAGAAACCGACCAGCCCGACCTTGTCGATCCCTTCATACCCGCGCAGAAAGCGGATCGCAGCCTCGATGTCCTGCACGCCCTTGTCCGGATCATACTGGCCGAAATAGCCGAAGGCTTCCTGCATCTGATCGGGCACATCGGGATCAAGTTCGACACCGGGCGCAAAGCGCCAGAAGATGTCGGGCGCCAGCGCCATGTAGCCCTGATCGGCCCAGACCTTGCACTTGTGGCGAATGCCGGGATTCACACCGAAGATTTCCGGCACCACGATGATCGCCGCGCGCACCGGCCCTTCGGGAGTCGCCAGAAAGCCGGGAATGTCGCCTTCGCCATCAAGCGCGGGAAACGTAATCTTCTCACCCATCGTCATTCATCCTGCAATTGAAAGGGGTTGGTCGATTCCCATGTTGGCCTCGGCCATGGACTTTGCCAAGCACGCATGACAGTCTTGCAGCCGCCGGGCCATGAAATCCGCCCGCCAATCCGGGGCGCAAAGGGAAGAACCGATGAAAGTCACCGTCGAAGTCGATTGCACCCCGGAGGAAGCGCGACGCTTTCTCGGCCTGCCCGATGTCTCGCGCGCCAACGATGTCTATGTCGATACCGTGGCCAAGGCCATGCAGG
Source organism: Novosphingobium meiothermophilum (assembly GCF_003171715.1). GTDB lineage: Bacteria > Pseudomonadota > Alphaproteobacteria > Sphingomonadales > Sphingomonadaceae > Novosphingobium > Novosphingobium meiothermophilum. Next base: position 54,634 of record NZ_QGHL01000008.1, read on the forward strand.
GCGCAAGCAGCCTCGACCAGCTGCAATCCTTCGCCAAGCAGATCGCGCCGATGGGCGAGCTTGGCCTCAAGCTGTTCCAGAACTTCATGGAGCAGGGCGCGATGGGGGCAATGGGCGGCGCCGGTTCAAAAAAGGCCAAGGACTGACGTTGCCTGCCGGATCGTGTAAGCGGCCGCAGTGACCGATACGATCTTCGCCCTTTCTTCCGGCCCGCCGCCTGCGGGCATCGCGGTGATCCGCATCAGCGGCCCGGATGCCGGAACGGCACTTGCAGCGCTTGCCGGAAAACTGCCCGCGCCGCGCCGCGCCATGCTGGCAACACTGGCCGACCCGCGCGATGGAACCCACCTCGATCGCACCATGGTCCTGTGGCTTCCCGGCCCCGGCACCGCTACCGGAGAGGACTGCGCCGAACTGCATCTGCACGGAGGCCGCGCGGTTGTTGCCGCTGTCGAATCCGCGCTTGCCGCAATGCCCGGCCTGCGCCGCGCCCAGGCGGGCGAGTTCACGCGCCGCGCCTTTGCCAACGGCCGCATCGATCTCGCCGAAGCCGAAGGTCTTGCCGATCTCCTTTCGGCCGAAACCGAACTGCAACGCCGCGCTGCGCTGGCGATGGCCGAAGGCGCGCTTTCCCGTGAGGCCGAACACTGGCGCACCGCGCTGCTCCGGCTCTCCGCCCGGCTGGAAGCCGCACTCGACTTTTCGGACGAGGATGATGTCGGGGAAGGGGGCGATGCCGGGGAAGGGGGCGATGCCGGGGAAGGGGCAGGCGCACTTCCCGATGGCTTTGCCAAAGGTTGCGCAGCACTTGTGTGCAGTCTTGATCAGTGGCTCGGCCGCCCGCGCGCCGAACCGCTGAAGGAAGGCTTCCGTGTCGTCCTTGCAGGTCCGCCCAATGCCGGAAAGTCCACTCTGTTCAATGCCCTCATTGAACAGGAAGCCGCCATCACCGCGGCGGAACCCGGCACCACGCGCGATGTGCTGGTTCATGCCTGCGCGCTCGATGGCGTGCCCTTCGTCTTTGTCGACACCGCAGGTCTGCGCGATGAGGGCGCGGGCGAGATAGAGCGCATCGGCATAGCCCGTGCGCGCGCCGCGGCCGAAAAGGCAGACCTCGTTCTCTGGCTCGGCCCCGAAGACGAAGGGCCGCAAGGCTGCCCGGTCTGGGAAGTTTCTGCCCGGTCTGATGATCCGGCGGCACCGCGAAAGTCGGCAAAAGCCATCTCCGTTTCGGCGCGGACAGGCAAGGGCTTGGCAGATCTGCGCGCCGCACTCGTTGCCCATGCCCGCCAGTCTCTGCCCGCACCGGGGCAGGCCGCTCTCAACCAGCGCCAGCATGCGCTGCTGGGCGATGTGGCGCAGTGCCTGCATCAGGCGATGGGCGAGGCCGATCCGCTGCTGGTTGCAGAAAACCTGCGCTTGGCGCGCCGCGCGCTTGATGCCCTGATCGGCCGGACCAGCACCGAAGACATGCTCGATACGCTCTTCGGGCGCTTCTGCATCGGCAAGTAGATGTGTTTCACGTGAAACACGCCCTGCTGAGTCTTTGACGGGAATCGCCAGTTCGCGTAACGCGGCACCCATGCACCAGTTCGACCTGATCGTGATCGGCGGCGGACACGCCGGCGTCGAAGCCGCCGCCGTGGCAGCGCGCATGGGCGCGCGCACTGCGCTGGTTTCCTTTGATCCTGCCACCATCGGCGCCATGAGCTGCAACCCCGCGATAGGCGGTCTTGGCAAGGGCCATCTTGTGCGCGAAGTGGATGCCTTGGATGGCCTGATTGCGCGTGCCGCCGATGCCGGAGCAATCCATTACCGGATGCTCAACCGTTCCAAAGGCAGCGCGGTCCAGGGCCCCCGCGTGCAGGCTGACCGCAAGCGGTTCAAGGTGGCGATCCAGCAGATGATCGCCGCAGAGCCGAACCTGACCGTTATCGGCGGAGAAGCAGCCGCGCTCCACATGGAGCAGGGCAGGGCTGCCGGGATCGACCTTGCGGATGGCACGCGCCTTCTCGGCAGGGCCGTGGTTCTTTGCACGGGCACCTTCCTCGGCGGTCGGCTGTTCCGGGGCGAGGAGCGCATGGACGGTGGCCGCATTGGCGAGAACTCTGCTCACAGGCTGGCCATACAGTTGCGCGCGGCCGATCTGCCAATGGCCCGGCTCAAGACCGGCACGCCGCCACGTCTTGATGGCCGGACGATTGACTGGGCGCGCCTGCCCGAACAGCCCAGCGACCCCGATGCGTGGACCATGTCTCCGCTCACCCCGGCGCGGCCGCTGCCCCAGGTCTTCTGCGCGATTGCCCGCACCAACGAACGAACGCACGAGATCATCCGCAACGGGCTTGACCGCTCCCCCCTGTTTACAGGCGCCATTGGGGCGCAAGGTCCGCGCTACTGCCCGTCGATCGAAGACAAGATCCACCGCTTCGGGGATCGCGACGGGCATCAGGTCTTTCTGGAACCGGAGGGGCTGGACGACCACACCGTCTATCCCAACGGCGTATCCACCTCGCTTCCCACCGATGTGCAGATCGCCATGATCCGCTCGATGGCGGGGCTGGAACAGGCGGTCATCACCATGCCGGGCTATGCGGTGGAATACGATCATATCGATCCGCGCGCCCTGCGCCGCAGTCTTGAAGTCAAGGCCATTCCGGGCCTCTACTGCGCGGGGCAGATCAATGGCACCACTGGCTATGAGGAAGCGGCGGCGCAGGGCCTGATCGCGGGCATGAATGCTGCCGCTGCGGTTCTGGGGCGGGACGCTCCCGAACTGGATCGTGCCAATTCCTACATGGCGGTGATGATCGACGACCTGACCTTGCACGGCGTGAGCGAACCCTACCGGATGTTGACGGCACGCGCGGAGTATCGGCTGCGTCTGCGCGCCAACAATGCCTCGTCGCGCCTGACCCCCATCGGCCTTGCCGTAGGCTGCATTGGCGAAGAGCGCAGACGCTGGTTCGAGGCGCGCCTCGCCCAGCGCGAGCGGCTGGAAACCGCGCTTTCCACGATGGCAACACCGACCGACCTCAATCGCGCCGGAATGGCGGTGCGCAGTGATGGCGCGCGCCGAAGCCTGATGGAATGGCTGCGCTTTCCCGAAGTAACGCTTGAGGCTCTGCGTCCATGGATCGGCGATGAAGCCTTCGATCCCCTGCTTGTCGAAGAGGTGGAGGAAGACGCCGCCTATGCCCCCTATCTGGCACGGCAGGATGCCGAGCTGCGCGACCTGCGCGCCTCGGACGCGGTGCCTTTGGGCGAGGGCTTTCCGTTTGCCGAAGTTCCCGGCCTTTCGCGCGAAATGGTGGAGCGGCTGGAACGGGCACAACCCGATACGCTGGCCGCCGCGGGCCGCATCGCAGGCATTACCCCCGCAGCGCTCGCCAGCCTGCTGGTTCACGCACGGCGCCGCGCGAGCGAAGGGCTGGCGGCATGACCACGGCTCTTTCCAGCGAGGACGAAGCGCAGGAGTGGCTGCGCGACACGCTTGGAGTGGATGATGCGGGGATGGCGCGGTTGCGTCAGCTCGTTTCCCTGCTTGAAGAAGAGAACCAGCGCCAGAACCTCGTTGCGCGCGGCACGCTCCCCCATGCGTGGGTCAGGCATATCGTCGATTCGGCCCAGTTGCTCCATGTTTCACGTGAAACAGTGCCCGATGGCACATGGCTCGATCTCGGCACGGGCGCGGGATTTCCCGGCCTCGTCATAGCGGCACTTCAGCCCGATCGTCCCGTTGCGCTGGTCGATTCGCGCCGCCTTCGGACCGAGTGGCTTGAGCGTGCGGCAAGGTTGCTGGGCCTTGCCAATGCGCAGGTTATCCTCTCGCGCGTGGAGGACCTGCCGACCACCACTTACGCGGCAATCTCGGCGCGGGCCTTCGCTCCCTTGGACAGGCTTGTGACACTTTCCGCCCGCTTATCCACACCCGCCACGCTCTGGCTGTTGCCCAAAGGGGCCAGGGCAGCGCAGGAATTGGAAATGCTTCCCGAATCATGGAATCACATGTTCCACGTGGAACAATCCCTGACCGATCCACAGGCCGGGATCATCGTCGGTCATCTCGTGGGCAGGCGCATCGGCAGCGAGAAGATCTCCACAGGCAAAGGCAGGCGCGCATGATCACGATTGCTGTTGCCAACCAGAAGGGCGGGGTTGGCAAGACGACAACCGCCATCAACATCGCCACGGCGCTTGCTGCCACAGGCTGGAAATCGCTGCTCATCGATCTCGATCCGCAGGGCAATTGCTCTACCGGTATCGGCATTTCCGCCAGCGACCGCGAACGATCATCCTACGATGTGCTGATCGATCAGACACCTGTGCACGAATGCCTGATGCATACCCGCATTCCGGGGCTGGACATCGTTCCGGCAACGGTCGATCTTTCAGGCGCCGAAGTCGAACTGGTCAGTGTCGAGGATCGCACGCATCGCCTGCGCCAGGTGCTGGGCGATGATACCGGCCATGACATCTGCCTGATTGATTGCCCGCCATCGCTTGGCCTGCTGACGCTGAATGCCCTGACCGCTGCCGACACGATTCTCGTGCCCTTGCAATGCGAGTTCTTCGCGCTGGAAGGATTGAGCCAGCTTCTCCAGACGGTGGAGCGGGTGCAGGAGCGGTTCAATCCCGATCTCGGCATTCTGGGAATTGTCCTGACCATGTATGACCGCCGCAACCGGCTGACAGATCAGGTTGCCGAAGATGTCCGGTCGTGCCTGCGCGATCTCGTCTTCGAAAGCGTCATCCCGCGCAACGTGCGCCTTTCGGAAGCGCCCAGCCACGGGCTTCCCGCCCTGATCTATGACCACGCCTGCCCCGGATCGCAGGCTTACATGAAGCTTGCCCGCGAACTGATCGGACGGCTTCCGGAACGGAGGATTGCAGCGTGAGCGGCGAAGAGGCAGTGAAGTCACCGGCAAGACGGACTGGTCTGGGCAGGGGGCTTGGCGCGCTCATGGGCGAGGTGCGCCGCGAGGAGCCGATTGCCCGCATCTCGGTTTCGGGCGAAAGCGCCGCTGCCAGCGCGCGCGATGGCGGCCTCGCCCTGCTGGCTGTTGCCGCGATTGAGCCGCACCCCGATCAGCCCCGCCGCCATTTCGATGAGGAGGCGCTGGAAGAACTGGCGCAATCCATTGCCGCGCGCGGGGTGATCCAGCCTGTCGTCGTGCGCCCCCTTGCTGGCGGACGCTATCAGCTTGTCGCGGGCGAGCGGCGCTGGCGCGCGGCCCAGAAGGCGCGGGTGCACGAGATTCCCGCCATCGTCCGCAAGCTGGAGGATCGCGATGTTGCCGCGCTTGCCCTGATCGAGAACCTTCAGCGCGAGGATCTGAACCCGGTGGAAGAGGCACGGGCCTATCAGCGCCTTGCCGAGACCGAGGGGCTGAGCCAGGCCGAGATTGCCAAGTTCGTCGACAAGTCGCGCAGCCATGTCGCCAACATGATGCGCTTGCTCGGCCTGCCCGATGCCGTTCTCGATATGGTGATGCAGGGCGGGCTTTCGATGGGCCATGCCAGAGCGCTCATCAATGCGCCTGAGCCGGAAAAGCTGGCCCGTGAAATCATGGCCAGGGACATGTCGGTGCGCGATGCCGAAAAGCTGGTGCGCAAGGCTTCGCGGCCGGAAGGCACCGGGGGCCGCCGTCAGGCCCGCGCCGGCAAGGATTCGGTCGGTGCGGCCGATCTGGCCGCAATCCAGCAGCATCTGGAAGATTTTCTCGGTCTGAAGGTTTCCATTCAGCCCGACGCCGATCCGACCAGTGGGGCCGTGGTGATCCGTTACCGCAATCTCGACCAGCTCGACCTGATCTGCCAGCGGCTGACGGGCGGCGAGTTCTAGGGCACGACACACCACGGAGCGCCAGCGGCATAGCGGCGGATTGCCCTGCACGATGGGGCATTAATTAGCCGATTAAATTGTCGTTGACCGGGAGGCCATGCCGCGCTTAGGCTGCGGCAAAACAACCTGACCCGGAGAGAACTGGCCATGTCGCTCGACCTGATTCCGCGCACCGCCTACAACGAAGATCACGAAGCCTTCCGTCAGACCGTCCGCCGCTTTCTGCAGGACGAAGTGGCCCCGCACGCAAATGAATGGGCCGAGGCGGGAATCGTGCCCAAGGATATCTGGCCCAAGGCCGGGGCGCTCGGCATGCTGTGCCCGACCGTGCCGGAAGAATACGGCGGCCTCGGACTCGACTTCGGCTACAACGCGATCGTCGACGAGGAAAGCGCCTACTACGGCCGCGTTGCAACCGGCTTTTCGCTCCAGTCCGATATCGTGGTGAACTACATCGTTTCCTACGGTTCGGAAGAACAGAAGAAGAAGTGGCTGCCCAAGATGGTTTCGGGAGAAATCATCACGGCCATCGCCATGACTGAACCCGGCACCGGATCGGATCTTCAGGGCATGAAGACCACGGCCAGGAAGGACGGCAACCACTACGTCATCAACGGGTCGAAGACTTACATCACCAATGGCCAGAACGCCGATCTGATTCTGGTGTGCTGCAAGACCGATACCGAGATTCAGCCCGCATGGAAGGGGGTGTCGATCGTCCTCGTCGAAGCCGACCGCGAAGGCTTCAAGCGCGGCCGCAACCTTGACAAGATCGGACAGGACGAGGCCGACACTTCCGAACTGTTCTTCGAGGACGTGCGGGTTCCCATCACCAACTGCCTTGGCGAAGAGGGCAAGGGCTTCATCTACCTGATGAGCGAACTGCCGCAGGAGCGCCTGTCGATTGCGGTCAGTGCACAGGCATCGGCGCAGAAGGCCTTTGACGATACGGTGGAGTTCACTCGCGAGCGCAAGGCATTCGGCAAGCCGATCCTCGATTTCCAGAACACGCGCTTCACGCTTGCCGATCTCAAGGCCAAGCTGCAGGTGGGTTGGGCGCATCTTGACTGGGCGCTGGCCCGCCATCTGCGCCGCGAACTGACCCCGGAAGAGGGCGCGGCGGCCAAGCTCTGGCACACCGAACTCCAGTGGGAAGTGATGGACAAGTGCCTCCAGCTTCATGGCGGCGCAGGCTACATGAACGAATATGCCATCGCCCGTGCATGGCGCGGGGCGCGCGTGACCCGGATCTTCGGCGGCACGAATGAAATCATGAAGGAGCTGATCGGGCGCAAGCTCTGAACGACGGCCGAGACAGGAAATGGCCCGCTTTCCACAGGGGAAGGCGGGCCATTTTCATTTGGGGCAAGGTCAGGGCCTAGGGCCGGGCCGGCCCCCTCAGCCGGTATAGACGCGCTTGTCCTTGATCCGCTTTTCCCGGATAACCGGCGCGCGGCGCGGCGCAAACCGGCGGCGGGTCGGAACGTCCACCCACTTTTCCGTCACCGTTGTCGTCTCCACGCAAGGCTGCTGCGGGCCGGTCATGACCGGAACCATCATGTAGCCATAGGGCGCATAGCCGGGGTAGGCACCCGGATAACCATAGGCTCCGCCCTGCTGGGCGGCCGCGAAGTAGGCATCGCATTCGCGCCGCAGCGCCTTGTCTTCGGCCTTGTCGATCACCGCGCCCACGGCAGCGCCGGCAACCCCGCCAACCACCGTTCCCAAGAGGCGGTTGCCCGATGCGATGCGGTTGCCCGCTATGCCGCCCAGAACCCCGCCGATCAGCCCCCCGCCAATGCCGCGATCACCATAGACCTTGCGGCAACGCTCGGTCATTTCGGCCCAGCGCGGATCGGGAGCGGGATAGGCCTGAGGATTGACCGGCGGATAGGCCTGGGCAGAGGCGGCCGGCGCCGGGCCGGAAGAGGAGGGCGCAACCGGTGCAGCCACGACCGGCTGATAGACCGGCATGGAATAGGGATAAGGGTAAGCCGCCATGGGCGCTGCGCCGGTCTGCGGTGCTGCCGCCTGCGGCACCATGACCGTGGTTGGCCAGGGAGGCCCGGCCATAGGCGGATAATAGACCGGTCCGGCCTGCGCGAAAGCGGGCGAGGCGGCGGCGCAGAGCGCGGCGGCACTGAAAGCAAGACGGCGAAGCATTGTGCGGTTCCCCCCTGTGGGAGTCGTGAACACGAAACGTGACGTTAACCGCAAACTTACCATCACAAGCCGCAGAAAACCAAGGTTCCGGTCAGGCCAGAGTCAGCCCCTGTCCCGAATCGGGTCAGACCGTGCCGGAAGCGTGGATTCAGATCGACGCGGCGATGACGCGCGCCAGCGCCTCGATGCCTTCAGCGTCGTCCTCGTCGAAGCGGGCGGACAGGGGGCTGTCGAGATCGATCACCGCAATCACCGTGCCATCGCGGATCACCGGCACCACCAGTTCCGACCGGCTTGCGCTGTCGCAGGCGATATGGCCGGGAAAGGCATGGACATCGGGCACGAGTTGCGTCTTGCCGCTGCTTGCCGCTGCCCCGCACACGCCCTTGCCAAAGGGAATGCGGATGCACGCCGGCTTGCCGATGAACGGGCCGAGCACGAGTTCACCGCCCACCGCGCGATAGAAGCCCGCCCAGTTGAGATCGGGAAGGAACTGCCAGATCAGCGCCGCCAGGTTGGCCATGTTGGCGATGCCATCGGTCTCGCCTGCAATCAGAGCGCGTGCGGCTTCGACTAGATCGGCGTGAAGCTGGGCCTTGGTCTGGCCCTGAGTGGGAGCAAAAGTGAACATCCTTCGGCCCATAGCGCAGCGCTGCGGCAATGTCGCCTTGCACCTGAAGCCTTGGTCCCAAACCCTCGTTCAGGCCATTGCCCTATCGGCCCGACAGCCCTAGTTTCGCGCGCCATGAACCTTCTCAAGAACATCCTCGTCACGCTTGGCGTGATTGCCGCTCTCCTCGGAGCATGGGTTGTATGGTCCGTGCGCGGACCTGCCGCCGAGTTCTCGGTGGAAGAGACCACCGGCCCGAAGCCGAAGCTTGCCGAACCCGACGAGCAGACCATTCCCACGGTGCGGACCGCCGATCCCATCGGCTGGAAGGATGGCGAAGCGCCCGTGGCGGCGGCAGGGCTTCAGGTCACGCGCTTTGCCGACAGGCTTGAGCATCCGCGCACGATCTTCACCCTGCCCAATGGCGATGTGCTGGTGGCCGAAACCAATTCGCCGCCGCGCAACGTGGGCGGGATCACGGGCGCGGTCATGGGATACCTGTTCAAGAAGGTGGGGGCGGGCGGGCCTTCGCCCAACAAGATCGTGCTGCTGCGCGACGGCGATGGCGACGGGAAGGCCGAGCAGCGCTTCGTGATGGAACATCCCGCGCTCGATTCCCCCTTCGGCATGGCATGGCGCGATGGCCGCCTGCTGGTGGCCAATCACAATGCGGTCCTCTCCTTCGCCTTCACGCCGGGCCAGACCGCGCTTTCGGGAACGCCGGAAAAGCTGATGGACCTGCCCGGCGGCGGCAACCACTGGGCGCGCAACATCCTGCTCACGCCGGATGGGGAACGGCTGTTCATCACCGTGGGTTCGGCTTCGAACATCGCCGAAAACGGGATCGAGGAAGAGCGCGGGCGCGCCACCATCCACGAGTACGACTTCGCCAAAAAGCGTTCGCGCGAATATGCGGGCGGGCTGCGCAATCCCAACGGGCTTGATTTCAACCCCAACAGCGAGGAGCTGTGGACCACGGTGAACGAGCGCGACATGCTCGGCCCTGATCTGGTGCCCGATTACCTCACCAACGTGCCCTTTGGCGGCAACTATGGCTGGCCGTGGGCATACTGGAAGAAGAACATCGACTGGCGCGTCAAGGCGCCCATGCCGCAATACCTGATGGACTACGTGCGCAAGCCCGAATACGGCCTTGGCGCGCATGTCGCGCCCTTGGGGCTGGCCTTTGCCAGGGCTGGCAACCGCATGGGCGAAACGTTCCGTCAGGGCGCCTTCGTGGCGCGGCACGGTTCGTGGAACCGGCGCCCGCTGTCGGGCTACGATGTGGTCTTCGTGAAGTTCGACGCCATGGGCAATGCCCTGCCGGAACCGCCGGTTCCGGTCCTCACCGGCTTTCTCACCAAGGATGAAAAGGCAAGGGGCCGCCCCACATGGGTCGCCTTCGCAAAGGACGGCGCGCTGCTTGTGAGCGACGATACCGGTGGCGTGATCTGGCGGGTCATCGCGCCCGGCGCCGAACCCGCGCCGGAAATCAAGCCGCTACCCAAGGCCACGCCGCCGCCCCAGCCCAAGGGCACGGGCAAGCTGATCATGAAACCCACGCAAGACCCGGCTATGGCGAACCCGGCAGGCTGATGTCGCTGATGACAGCGGGCGGTCAGAGCGAACGGCCGGCCCGTCCTGCCAGTTCGTTGACATATTGCCACGCCACCCGGCCCGAACGCCCGCCCCGGCGCTTTGACCACTCCAGCGCATCGGCTTGGTCCCACGCGAGGCCGAAATGCTGCGCATAACCCGCGATGATGGCGAGATAATCGTCCTGCGTGCAATTGTGGAAGCCGAGGCTGAGACCGAAGCGATCGGCCAGCGCCAGACGATCATCGACCACATCGCGGGGATTGATCGGATCATCCTGTTCCGAAAGGTGGCGTTCCACGATGGCGCGGCGATTGGACGTGACCGCAAGCCGGACATTGGCCGGGCGCGCCTCAACCCCGCCTTCAAGCCATGACCGCAGCTTGCGCGCACCTGATGAATCGGAGGCATCGAAACCGAGATCATCAAGGAACACGAGGAAGCGCCGGTCCACGCCACCCAGTGCGGCGAACAGATCAGCAAGCCCGGCATCGGGGTTGGCCTGCACCAGCGCGATGGTGCCGCCATGCGCCATCTGCGCGGCAAGCGTGGCGGCGCGCAAAAGCGCCGACTTGCCCATGCCGCGCGCGCCCCACAGCAGCATGTCGTGTGCGGCTGCACCGCGCGCCAGCCGGTCCACATTCGTGACCACGGCCTCCTTCTGCTTGTCGATCCCCTGCATGAGATCGAGCGCAGGCGCTTCGAGCACGGCAATCCCGCGCGCGGCCCTGCCATCCCAGACATAGGCGGGGAAGGCCTGCCAGTCGGCACTGGCGCGGGCGGGCGGAGCAATCCGTTCGAGCGCGGCCGCGATGCGCGCCAGAAGCTCCTCGGTCATGCCCGCGTGCTCATCGCGGCAGGGCATCGCTGGCAAGATCATAGAGCAGGGCCGCCCCCGCCATGGCCGAAGATCCCAGACCACGCGCTTCGGGCACGATCACCCGGTTGAAGAACCTGGTCACGGCGATCTTGCCGTGCAGATCCGAGGCGCGCGACTGGCGGGCAAGCTGCCATCCGGCCACGGCCACGGCGCACATCGTGGTGAAGGGCACTGATCCTGCCAGCTTGTCATCGAGCGATGCGGTTGTGCTCATCCACTGGCCGATCGCGGCGGCATCGCGGGCAAGCGCGGCCACTTCGGGCACGTCCTCCATCTCGGCCGCAATTTCAGCCATGAGCGCTTGCAGCACGCCGCCTTCATCGTAGCCCAGCTTGCGGGTGACAAGATCGGCCGCCTGAATGCCGTTGGTGCCTTCATAGATCGGCGCGATGCGGGCATCACGGTAATGCTGGGCAGCGCCGGTTTCCTCGATGAAGCCCATGCCGCCGTGCACCTGGATGCCAAGGCTGGCCACTTCGCAGCCGATGTCGGTGCCCCATGCCTTGAGCATGGGCACCAGAAGTTCGGCGCGCTTCTGCGCATCCGCATTGCCCAGCGCGCCGCGATCGACCTGCCCGGCGGTGTAGTAGAGCAACGCGCGGCTGCCTTCGGTCAGTGCGCGCATCCGCATCAGCATCCGGCGCACGTCGGGATGTTCGATGATCGGCACCGGCGTCTTGTCGGGCGAACCGGCGCGCGCGGACTGCACCCGGTCCTGTGCATAGGCCACCGCCTGCTGGAACGCGCGTTCGGCAATCTGCACGCCCTGGCTGCCCACATTGATCCGCGCCGAGTTCATCATGGTGAACATTGCGCGAAGCCCGCCATTTTCGTGACCGACCATCTCGCCGATGCATTCACCGTTATCGCCATAGGACATGACGCAGGTGGGCGAGGCATGGATGCCCAGCTTGTGTTCTATGGACACGCAGCGCACATCGTTGCGCGCACCGATGGAGCCATCCTGTTCCACGTGGAACTTGGGCACGATGAACAGCGAGATCCCGCGCGATCCTTCGGGTGCGCCGGGCGTGCGCGCCAGAACGAGATGAATGATGTTCTGCGCGGCATCATGCTCGCCGAAGGTGATGTAGATCTTGGTGCCGCTGATCCGGTATTTGCCTGCATGCGGCCCTTCGGTGATCGGCGTGGCGGTGGTGCGCAGAGCGCCCACATCCGAACCAGCCTGCGGCTCGGTCAGGTTCATCGTGCCCGACCATTCACCGCTGATGAGTTTTGGCAGGTAGAGCGCCTTTTGCGCTTCGCTGCCGTGATGCTCCAGTGCCTCGATCGCACCGACCGTCAGCATCGGCAGAAGCGTGAAGCCCATGTTGGCCGCGCCCAGCGTTTCCAGCGCCACGGTGGCCAGCGTGAAAGGCAGGCCCTGTCCGCCGTATTCGGCCGAACCGGCAATGGAGTTCCAGCCCTGCTCGACAAAGGCCCGGTAGGCATCGACATAGCCGGGCGGCAGGGTCACGGTGCCGTCCACGCACTTTGCCCCCACCTGATCGCCCGCGCGGTGCAAGGGTGCCCATTCACCCGCGGCAAAGGCACCGACGCCTTCGACGATCGCTTCGACCAGATCGGGCGTTGCCGCTGAAAAACGCTCATGCTGCGCAAGTTCGTCGATACCGGCGCTGACCTTGATTGCCAGGATCTGATCGGCGGTTGGCGGGGTAAAGGTCATCGGTCCTCTCCAGTCAGCATTCCCGTGCACGCGCGCGGCGCTTGGCGCGGGCCGGCTTGGACCCTATAGCGCCACGAATGGAGCCGACAAAGCCTTCGAAAGTGCAGCCTGCCGATGCCAAGGGCCTTGCCGAAGCGGCGCGCGTGATCGCGACCGGGGGCACTGTCGCCGTTCCCACCGAAACCGTCTATGGCCTTGCCGCCCGTGCCGACGATGCCATGGCAGTAGCCGGCATCTACCGCGCAAAGGGCAGACCCGATTTCAACCCGCTGATCGTGCATTTGCCGGACGTTACGGCAGCGGGCGAAATCGCCGTGCTCGATGACCGGGCAAGAGCGCTGGCACAGGCGTTCTGGCCAGGCGCGCTGACCATGGTCCTGCCCCTGCGAGACGGCGCACACATTACCCCCGCAGTCAGTGCCGGACTGCCCACCGTGGCGGTGCGCTGTCCTGCCCATCCGGTCATCCAGAGCCTGTTGAAAACCTGTGGATTGCCGCTGGCCGCTCCATCGGCGAATCGCAGCGGCGGCGTCAGCCCGACCAGCGCTGCGCATGTCGCGGCATCGCTGGGGGGCAGGGTGGACCTGATCCTTGATGGCGGCGAAACGCGGCAGGGCATCGAATCCACGATCGTCGGCCTGCGCGAGGACGGGACATGGAGCCTGCTGCGCCCCGGACCGATCACCGAAGCCGCGATTGCCGAAGTGCTGGGCGGCCCCTCTGCCGCAATGACAAGCGCGCGCATCGAGGCCCCCGGCCAGCTTGCCAGTCACTATGCCCCCGGAAAGCCGGTCCGCCTTGATGCCGCCACGAGCGGCGTGGACGAGTTCATGATCGGCTTCGGCGATGTGCCGGGGGATGTCTCGCTCTCGTCGGCAGGAGACCTCGCCGAGGCAGCCGCCCGGCTCTATGCCTGCCTGCATATCGCTGCCGCGGCAGCACAGCCCAGAATCGCCGTGGCGCCGGTTCCCGATCACGGCATCGGACTTGCCATCAACGACCGGCTGCGCCGGGCGGCTGCCTGAAGCAGTGACCCAACGGCTCGCCTGACGACCAGCCAGAACCTAAGCCTCTATGCAAAAAAGGCCCGGATCGCGTTCCGGGCCTTTCGCTTACTGGTTCATCGTGGCGAAGAAATCCTCGTTGGTCTTGGAATCCTTCATCTTGTCGAGCAGGAACTCCATGGCATCGACCGTGCCCATCTGCATGAGGATGCGGCGCAGCACCCACATCTTGGAAAGCTGGTCCTTGGGCACCAGCAGTTCTTCCTTGCGGGTGCCGCTCTTGCCCACGTCGAGCGCAGGGAAGATGCGCTTGTCGGCCACCTTGCGATCAAGCACGATTTCCGAGTTGCCGGTGCCCTTGAACTCTTCGAAGATCACTTCGTCCATGCGGCTGCCGGTATCGATCAGCGCGGTGGCGATGATCGAGAGCGAGCCGCCTTCCTCGATGTTGCGCGCCGCGCCGAAGAAGCGCTTGGGACGCTGGAGCGCATTGGCATCGACACCGCCGGTCAGAACCTTGCCGGAAGAGGGAACGACGGTGTTGTAGGCGCGGCCAAGGCGCGTGATCGAATCGAGCAGGATCACCACGTCGCGCTTGTGTTCGACCAGACGCTTGGCTTTCTCGATGACCATTTCGGCCACCTGCACGTGGCGCGAGGCCGGTTCGTCGAAAGTCGAGGAAATGACCTCGCCCTTCACGCTGCGCTGCATGTCGGTGACTTCTTCCGGGCGCTCGTCAACCAGAAGCACGATCAGGAAGACTTCGGGGTGGTTGTCGGTAATGGCCTTGGCGATGTTCTGGAGCAGCACGGTCTTGCCGGTGCGCGGCGGGGCCACGATCAGCGCGCGCTGGCCCTTGCCCTGCGGGCTGACAAGATCGATCACGCGCGCGGACTTGTCCTTGACCGTGGGATCGAGCGTATCGAGCTTGAGGCGCTCGTTCGGGTAGAGCGGGGTCAGGTTGTCGAAGTTCACGCGGTGGCGCACGGCCTCAGGATCATCGAAGTTGACCTTGATGAGGCGCGTGATCGAGAAATAGCGTTCGCCATCCTTGGGCGCGCGCACTTCGCCTTCCACGGTATCGCCGGTGCGCAGGCCCCACTTGCGGACCTGGTTGGGCGAAACATAGATGTCGTCAGGCCCGGCAAGATAGTTCGCCTCCGGGCTGCGCAGAAAGCCGAAGCCGTCGGGCAGAACCTCGATCGTGCCGATGCCGAGGATTTCCTCGCCGTCTTCCGCCATTTCCTTGAGGATGGCGAACATCAGATCCTGCCGCCGCATCGTGCTGGCGCCTTCGACCTCAAGCTCTTCGGCCATCTGGACCAGCTCTGCCGGGGTCTTCTTTTTCAGTTCTTTCAGGTGCATTTCTTTTGTTCCCAAGGGAATGCTGAGATGGCCGGAAACCTCTTAGGGGCTTGGAGAAAGCGAGAGGGCGGCTGCGGCTTTGGGCAGCGCATCACGTTCCGGCGCGGAAGGGCATATGCCCGCGCGCAGGCTTAGTCAATCAGGCACGGATCAGGCCGCCCGCAGCCGGAAAATGGCGTCTGCTCAGAAGGGCTTCACGATCACCATGATGACAATGACCGCCGCCGCAATGCCGGGGATTTCGTTGAGCAGCCGCAGCTTCTTGCCCGACAGCCTGCGCACGCCGGAAGCGAGGAGCTGCGCATAGTGTGCCAGCCAGAACTGGTAGGCGGTGAGAACCAGCACGAGAGCCAGCTTCAGATGGAACCAGCCCTGCTGGAACGCGCCGATATCCATCGCAAGGCCAAGGCCCAGAACCCAGACCACCACCAGCGAAGGCCACATGATGATCTTCATCAGCTTGGCCTCGCGGTCCACCCAGATCGCGTTTTCCGGCGAACCTGGCAGAGCTTCCTGATGATAGACGAAGAAGCGCGGCAGCATGAACAGGCCCGCCATCCAGAAGATCACGAAGATGACATGGCCCGCCTTGAGCCAGAGATAGAGCATCGCCAATACCTGCTGCATGAGTTGCGCTCTCGTCTGCCTGTGCGCCCCCGCGCGCTATTTCGGCCGATGACGAGCAGTTTGCAAGTGCCCCGAAAGGGTTCAGTGCGACCAGCCCCGCACGATTCCGAGCAGGGCCTCCACATTCCCGATGGGAGTGTGCTGGCCGATGCCGTGGCCAAGGTTGAACACGTGCGGACGATCGGCAAAGGCTTCGAGGACGCGGATCGTCTGGCGTTCAAGCTCCGGTCCGCCGGCCAGCAGCAGCAGCGGATCGAGATTGCCCTGCACGGGCATTCCCGCAGGCATTTCGCGCGCTGCCCAGAGCGGGTCGATCGTCTCGTCGACACCCACGGCATTGACGCCGGTTTCACGGGCATAGGCGGCCAGTTTCTCGCCCGCGCCCTTGGGGAAGCCGATCACCGGAACGTGCGGATAGCGGCGCTGCATTTCGGCGGCGATCTTCGCGTTGGGGGCAATGACCCAGCGTTCGAACTCGGCAGGGGCAAGGCTGCCCGACCATGAATCGAACAGTTGCAGCCCTTCGGCGCCGGCTTCGACCTGGCCGGAAAGGTATTCGATCGTCACCTGCGTGATGGCATCGATGATTGCCTGGAATGCGCCCGGATCGCGATAGGCAAGGGCGCGGGTATCGTGATGATCGCGGCTGCCTTCGCCTGCAACCATGTAGGTGGCGACAGTCCACGGGCTGCCGGCAAAGCCCAGCAGGGTCGTTTCAGGGGACAGCTGCGCCTTCACCTTGGCAACCGTCTCGTAGATGGGGGAAAGGCGCTCAGGCACCGCGACAAGGCTATCCAGCGCCACATCGAGGAGGCGGGGGGAAAGGTCCGGTCCTTCGCCGACGAGGAACCTGAGATCCTGCCCCATCGCATAGGGCACGATCAGGATGTCAGAAAACAGGATTGCGCCATCGAAGCCGAAGCGGCGGATGGGCTGCACCGTCACTTCGGCAGCGGCATCGGTATCATAGACGAGCGCGAGAAAACCGCCCTTCTGGCTGCGCAGTTCGCGGTATTCGGGCAGATAACGCCCTGCCTGCCGCATGAGCCAGACCGGCCGCCGGGAGAGATTGGCACCGCGAAGGGTATCGAGCAGGGGGCCGGGCATCGTGCGCTTTCGTCCAATCCACTAAATAAGATTCTTATTGAATCAGGTTGAAGATGTTTGTTGGCCCTGTGGAAACCGGGGATTGCGCTGGTCTGCCCGATTTGTGAGTCCGCTTCCACACTTTTCGGTGTGTGCGACTCTGGACAGTGCATGAGTCAACGCAAAGTTGTCATCGCTCTCCACAGGCTGGGGAAAAGCCTTTCCACCTGTCCACAAGTGGCGCTGAAGAGGACTCGCATCGCGGGCGAATCCACGGCCGGAACTTGTCCCTGATCCTGTCCCGTGGTTTATCGGTGCTGTTTCCACAGGATCATCCCGACCCTGCGGCAGAACCCTTTGGACAGCCCGCCCATGCAGCGCCTGCACCTGCACCTCCTATCCGATTCCACCGGCGAAACGCTGGAAATGATCGCGAAGGCTGCGCTGGCACAGTTCGATGGTGCGGATGTGGTGCGCCATTTCTGGCCGATGGTCCGATCGATGCAGCATCTGGACCGGATCATGGGCGAAATCGCCGCCAATCCGGGGCTGGTGCTCTATACGCTGGTCAATCCTGAAACCCGCGAACGGCTGGAGCAGCGCTGCATCGCGCTGGGCCTGCCGCATGTGGCAGCGCTTGATGCGGTATCGGATGCGCTGGAACAGCAGCTTGGCCTGCCGGTCAAGGGACGCCCCGGCCGCCAGCATGTGATGGACGAAGCCTATTTTCGCAGGGTCGAAGCGATACAGTTCACGATCGCCCACGACGACGGCGTGAACTGGGAAAACTGGGAAGAGGCCGACATCGTGCTGGCAGGCGTCTCGCGCAGTTCCAAGACGCCGACCTCGATCTATCTTGCCAATCGCGGCTACAAGGTTGCGAACATCCCGATCGTGGTCGAAAGCCCGCCTCCGCCCATGCTGTTTTCGCTGCGCAGGCCGCTGGTGGTGGGGCTGACGACGAGTCCGGAACGCCTGATTGCGGTCCGCCGCAACCGCTTGCTGTCGCTCAACCAGGCACCGGAGACAGCCTATGTCGACAATGAACAGGTCACGCGCGAGGTGCAGTTTGCACGCCGCATGTTTGCCGATAACGGCTGGCCGGTAATCGACGTTTCGCGCCGTTCCATCGAGGAGACGGCCGCGGCCGTCATCAACCTCTACAACGAACGCGCCGCGGCCGGTGGCAGCGGCGATGGAGCAAAGCCGATATGACCCTGATCCTCGCGAGCCAGAGCGCCTCGCGCAAGATGATGCTGGAGGCTGCGGGCGTGCCGTTCGAGGCGCGCGGATCGGATGTGGATGAACATGCGATCAAGCGCGAACTTCTGGGCGTGCCGGGGTGCGAGGTGGCGCAGGTTCTGGCCGAGGCCAAGGCGCTGGCAGTTTCGGCGGCCATGCCCGGCAGGCTGGTGCTTGGCGGGGATTCGCTCGTCGAGGTGGCGGGGCGCCAGTTCGACAAGCCCCTCAGCCGCGAGAACGCGGCCGAACACCTTGCCTTCTTCTCCGGCAAGGAGATGAAGCTCCATTCCGCTGCCGTGCTGATGCGCGACGGGGGCCGGGTGTGGAAAACCTGCGAGACCGCAACGCTCAAGGTCAGGACGCTTTCCTCACAGTTTATCCAGAGCTATCTCGACAGCGAGTGGCCCGCCGTGGCCGGGTGTGTGGGCGTGTTCCGGATGGAAGCGCGCGGTGTGCAATTGTTCGAGACGATCGAGGGAAGTCACTTTACGGTTCTGGGAATGCCGCTGCTGCCGCTGCTTGCCGCGCTGCGCCTTGAGGGAGCGCTTGCCGCATGAGCGTGCCTTATGCCGAAGTGATCGGCGATCCGATCGCGCAATCGAAATCGCCCGTGATTCATGGCTGCTGGCTGGAAAAGCTGGGTCTTGAAGGGCGTTATGACCGCGCGCACGTCAAGGCGGAAGGACTGGCCGATTATCTTGCCGCGCGGCGTGCCGATCCGCACTGGCGCGGCTGCAATGTGACGATGCCGCACAAGCAGGCTGTCATTCCCCTGCTCGACCGGCTCGATCCGCTGGCGCAAAGGATCGGTGCGGTGAACACGATCGTGCCCGAAGACGGTGCGCTGGTGGGATACAATACAGATGCGCCGGGATTCCTGGAACCGCTGCGCGCAGAGCTGGATTGCACGCACTATTTCCGCATGGCGCGGGTGCTGGGCACGGGCGGAGCGGCGCGCGCGATCATCGCCGCACTGGCCGATGCGCACATGGTCATCGTGCTGGCGGGGCGCAACGTGGACAAGGCGCGGGCGCTGCTCGACGAGCTGGATCCGGGCGGCGAACACCACGTTGCCCCGCTCGATCACTTTGCCGATGCCACCGATTTTGCTTTCGATGACCGAGAGGGATGTCTTGATCTCGTGGTCAATGCCTCGTCGCTGGGCATGACGGGGCAGCCTGCGCTGACCTTTGACCTGAGCCATGCCCCGCCGGGATCGGTGTTCTATGATATTGTCACCAGCCCGCTGGAAACGGCCTTTCTCAAGGCGGCAAAGGCTGCTGGTTTCCGCACGATCGACGGGCTTTCCATGCTGATCGGGCAGGCCGACCATGCGTTTCGGCGCTTTTTCGGTGCGCTGCCGCCGCGTGGCGATGCCGACACCGAACTGCGCGAAAGGATACTTCGGGCATGAGGGGTCAGGCGTGAGGATTGAGGCATGAGCCGGCCTTTCGTTCTTGGGCTGACCGGATCGATCGGCATGGGCAAGTCGGCCGTGGCGATGATGCTGCGCGAACTGGGGGTGCCGGTGTTCGATGCCGATGCCGCGGTGCATCATCTCCAGGGGCCGGGCGGACATCTGGTGGGGGCGATCGAAGCGGCCTTTCCCGGCACTACCGGCCCTGAAGGCGTGAAACGGCAGGAACTGGGCGCGCGTGTCTTCGGCGATGTCGAGGCGCTGAAGCGGCTGGAGGCAATCGTGCACCCGGCGGTGGCGCAGCTGCGCGAGGCCTTCATGATCGAGCACATGGGCGAGCCACTCGTCGTTTTCGATATTCCGCTGCTTTACGAGAAGGGCCACGGGCGCGATCTCGATGCGGTGATGGTGGTTTCGGCCCCGGCCGAAGTTCAGCGCCAGCGCGTGCTTGCGCGGCCCGGCATGACGCCCGAAAAGTTCGCGCATATCCTGTCTCTTCAGGTGCCGGATGCGGAAAAGCGCGCATGGGCCGATCATGTGATCGACACCGGTGTCACCCTTGACGAGACGCGGGCGCAGGTTGCCGCGCTGGTTGCGGCGATCCGCGAAAAAAACCCGAAGGCGTGAAGGCGCCGCCTCTTGCCAGCCCTTCTTTGCGGGTCCACATATCCTGTGATGCGTGAGATCGTTTTCGATACCGAGACGACCGGGCTGGACCCGAAGAGCGGGGATCGGCTGGTCGAGATCGGCTGCATCGAGATGGTCAACCGGGTGCCGACCGGTGCGGTATTCCATCGCTATTTCAATCCCGAACGCGATATGCCCGCCGAGGCCGAGGCCGTGCATGGCCTGTCGATCACGTTCCTTTCCGACAAGCCGAAGTTTGCCGAGGAGGCCGATGCGTTCCTCGATTTCATCGGCGATTCGCCGATGGTCGCGCACAATGCCGGGTTCGATTTCGGCTTTATCAATCACGAGCTGGAACTGTGCGGGCGCGTGCCCGTAAGCCGGGAACGCATGGTCGATACCGTGGCCATCGCCCGCCGCAAGCACCCCGGCGCAAAGCTCAGTCTCGATGCGCTGTGCTCACGTTATGGCATAGACCGCAGCCACCGCACCAAGCACGGGGCGCTGCTCGATGCCGAACTGCTCGCGCAGCTTTATGTCGAATTGCAGGGCGGCAGGCAGATCGGCCTTGAACTTGCGGCACAGACCGCAGCGCAAGGTGCCTCTGTCGTGGCCCGTGAAGAGACCGTCATGGCCGCTTCTGCCACCGTCCGCACCTACCGTTCCCCGCGCCCGCATTCCGCGAGCGCCGAGGAGCTGGCCCGTCATGCCGAGTTCATGGCGGGCTTCAGCGAGCCGATCTGGTCGCGCTGAAGCGCGCGGGCGGGCGGCTTGCCAGAGTGACAGGAGAAGTTGTTTATGGATATTCGCGTTTCGGGACACCAGGTCGATACCGGCGCTGCCTTGCAGACCCATGCCGAACAGCGCCTTGGCGCCATTGTCGACAAGCACTTTTCCCGAGCGCTTTCCTCGCACGTCACGCTGGGGAAGGCGCCGCACGGCGGATTCCGATGTGACATCGTGACACATGTGACGCAGGGCCTGATCCTCAAGGGCAGCGCGGTGGCGCAGGATGCACATGTCGCGCTCGACCAGTCGGCCGAGAAGATCGAGAAGCAGCTTCGCCGCTATCGCCGCCGTATCAAGGACCGCCACGAAGGGGCCGATCATGCCCGCAAGACCGACGAGGCCAATTTCGATTTCCAGGAAGCGGCCTATACCGTGTTCGTCCACGATGAGGCGGGCGAGGAAGAGCCGGCCGATGCCCCGCTGGTGATTGCCGAAACGCGCGTCGATGTTCCCACGGCTACCGTTTCGGATGCAGTGATGATGCTGGACCTGCGCAACACCAATGCGCTGCTGTTCAAGAACGCGGGCACCGGTGTACACAACATGGTCTATCGCCGCGGTGACGGATCGATCGGCTGGGTGGAGCCGAAGTAAGGCGGCAAAGACCCTGATGATGCCCGGATGGCAAAGGACGACAACTGCCATCCGGCCATCGGGTCTGTCGGCCGGCAGTGGCCGGATGGTTTCCCGATTGTTGCGGCTTCGTTGTGAACCGCTTTGCACTTGCCTTTGCCAGCAATCGGGCGCATGTGCCCGGCACTGCCCGCCGGGACCGGAATGACTGGCCCGCGCGCCAATTTCCCCATGGCCCGGTTCACCGGGCATTTGCACACTAGTGATACGCTGCGAATTGATGTCGGCATTGTTCACCCTTGATCCTTCGGCTGTCCGCGTTGTCCGGGCCGATACCAAGCAGCAGATCCTTGCCGATCTCGCGGCCTGCTTTGCTGCGGTCTATGGGCTTGATGTCGCCACCGTGATGGACGGGATCGAGGAACGCGAAAAGCTTGGAAGCACGGGCTTTGGCCGGGGTGTGGCCATCCCCCATGCCCGCGTGGACGGGCTGGAGCGGCCGGTTGCGGCGTTCTTCCGGCTGGAAAGCCCGGTCGAGTTCGCCTCTGCCGACGGAATGCCCGTCGATTGCGTCTTCGGCCTGCTTTCCCCCACGCAGGCCGGTGCCACGCATCTTCAGGCGCTGGCGGCGATTTCGCGGATGATGCGCGACGAACGCATGCATGAACGGTTGGTTTCGGCGCCCGATGCCGAAGCGCTGTTCGGCCTTCTCGTCAACGTCATCGATCGTGATGCCGCCTGAACCCCAAGCTGGCGCCCACGCCAATGCCAGCGCCGCCCTGCACTGGCGGGCGCTTGAAGGGCTATATGCCTCCGCCCCGGTCAACGGGCTGTTCGCCTCGCGTCTGGAGATTGTTGGCGAGGGCGCCTCGCGCATCGTCTTCGATGTGACGCCATCGTGCTTTCACGCGGCCGGTGCGGCGCATGGCACGATCTATTTCAAGATGCTCGACGATGCTGCCTTCTATGCGGCCAACACGCTGGTCACGGACCGTTTCCTGCTGACGACCTCGTTCAACCTGTTCTTCACCAAGCCGATCAATGGCGGGCGGGTGATCGCCGAGGGACGCTGGGTTTCGGGGCGGCGGCGCGTGCTGGTGGCCGAAGCGCGCCTCGTCGACGAAGATGGCGATGAAGTCGGCCGCGGCACGGGCACCTTCCAGCGTTCGCGCATCCCGCTTTCCAGCCTTGAAGGCTACAATGCCGGCCTGCGCCGGGCACTCGCCTGATCTGTCCGCGTGGACGCGCGCCTTCCCGCACACCTTGAAGTGAATGCAATGATCCGCAGCGCGCAGGCGCTCGGCGGCTTCGGTATGGTGCTCAACAAGGGCGAGCGAGAGGCCGGAACAATTCTGGTGGTTATCCTTGACAATCAAGGCGCTGGCACGGTTCTTGACCGGATGCCGCAGCTTGACGGAACCCGCAAATGGTGCGAGGTTACATCACAAGCATTTGATAACCTTAATGAAATCCAACCCTATCTGGACCGGCGCGTGCAGCAGGATCCCGATATGTGGATTGTCGAACTGACTGTCGCGGATCGGGAACGGTTCATCCGCGAAACCCTGTCTGCCGCCTGAACGCGGGTTGACTCTCGCGCCCCGGCAATTAAGGGCGCGCTACCAATTTTGCGCAGGCGGTGACGGAAGGCAGCAAGGCCCGATGCACTGGCACGCAGACGGGGGGCAACTGCCATGGCCCTTCGATGCCCGTTTTGACGAGTGCTGATCCCGCAATGTCGGACAGCGCCCAATCACAACCGGCGTCGCGCCATGGACGGAAGTTCACCGCCCAATGACGATACAGGATGAGCAACCGTTTCAAGTTCGCAGCTTCACTGAGCATTGCTGCGACATTCATCACAACGCTTTTCAGCACGGCCGGTTCCCATGCCGCCGCTCAGGGCATCAATGCCCCGGTCGCCTCGGTGGCGACATTCATCTCCCAGCCCGTCGTTCAGCCGGTCAGCCAGACCGCCGATGACGACAACGACGAAGCCGATGCCGCTTCGCTTGCCGAGCTGGTTGCAGAAACCGACATTCCCGCCACGCTTTCGAACGAGCTTGAGTGCCTTGCCGGCGCGGTGTTCTTTGAAGCCAAGAGCGAATCCCTCGCAGGCCAGCTTGCCGTGGCCCGCGTGATCGTGGCCCGCGCCAATTCGGGCCGCTTCCCCTCGTCCTATTGCGGCGTGGTCTATCAGCCCTCGCAGTTCTCGTTCGTGCGCGGCAATGCCATGCCTGCCATCGATCGCAGCAGCCGCGCCTGGCACACGGCCGCGCGCATCGCGGTGATTGCCGATGAAGGTTCGTGGAAAAGCCCCGTCGAAGGCGCCATGTTCTTCCACGCGGCCCATGTCTCGCCGCGCTGGGGCAAGACCCGCATGGCCCGCGTCGACAGCCATATCTTCTACCGCTGATTTTTCAGCCGCTGATCGCTTCGGCATCGCGGAGGCATGAAAGAGGGCCGGCTCCCGCAGGGGAACCGGCCCTTCTTGCGCTTGCCCCAGGCGGGGTGAGCCTCGCGATCAGTGGCGGAAGTGACGTCTTCCGGTGAAGACCATGGCAAGGCCCGCCTCGTCCGCAGCCTTGATGACATCTTCATCGCGGATCGAACCGCCCGGCTGGATCACGCAGGTTGCGCCCGCTTCGACCGCTGCCATGAGGCCATCGGCAAAGGGGAAGAAGGCATCCGAAGCCACCGCAGAACCCACCGTGCGCACAGCGGCAAAGCCATGCGTTTCGGCCGCTTCCCTGGCCTTGGCGGCGGCAATGCGCGAGGAATCGCGCCGGTTCATCTGCCCCGCGCCAATGCCTGCGGTCACGCCGTCCTTGGCATAGACGATCGCGTTCGATTTCACGTGCTTGGCCACGGTCCAGGCAAAGAGCGCATCGGCCAGTTCCTGCTGCGTCGGCGCGCGCCTGGTCACGACCTTGAGATCGGCCGGGTCGATCCTGCCCGCATCGCGATCCTGCACGAGCAGCCCGCCTGCGATGGGCACGGTGACAAGACCCTTGCGGTTTGCATCCGGAAGCGCATCCACCAGAAGCAGGCGCAGGTTCTTCTTGCGGGCGAAGGCTTCCTTTGCCGCCTCGTCGGCGCCGGGGGCAACCACCACCTCGGTGAAGATCTCGCAGATGGCACTGGCTGTCGGGCCGTCGAGCGGCACGTTGGTGGCAACGATCCCGCCAAAGGCCGAAACCGAGTCGCATTCGAGCGCAGCCTTCCACGCATCGGCCAGCGTTTCGGCCGTGGCGACGCCGCAGGGGTTGGCGTGCTTCACGATGACCACGGTCGGCTTGCCGCCGGCAAACTCGGCCACGAGTTCGAGCGCGGCATTGGCATCATTGTAGTTGTTGTAGGACAGTTCCTTGCCCTGCACCTGCACTGCCTGCGGCAGACCGATGACGGAGGGGTTGCGCGGCACGTAGAGGGCGGCGTCCTGATGAGGATTTTCGCCATAGCGCAGCGTGGTGACGCGGCTGTGCGCGCTGGCGAGGACGGGGGGAAAATGTTCGCCCTGATCGACCGTGGCGAACCACTGCGAAATAGCCGCATCATAGGCCGCCGTGGCAGCATAGGCCTTGGCGGCCATGCGGCGGCGGAAGGCCAGCGTGGTAGCGCCGCCGGTTTCATCGAGCTGTGCCAGAAAGTCGGCATAGTCGGCCGCGTCGGTCAGGATCGTCACGTAATCGTGGTTCTTGGCCGCCGAACGGACCATCGAAGGGCCGCCGATGTCGATGTTCTCGATCACTTCATCGCGCGCGGCGCCCTTGGCCACGGTGGCCTCGAAGGGGTAGAGGTTCACCACGACCAGATCGATCGCTCCGATCCCGTGCTGCGCCATGGCGGCGGCATGTTCGGGATTGTCGCGCACAGCCAGCAGCCCGCCGTGGATCATCGGGTGCAGCGTCTTGACCCGGCCATCCATCATTTCGGGAAAGCCGGTGTGTTCGGACACGTCCTTCACGGCAAGGCCGGCATCGCGCAGCGCTTTGGCGGTGCCCCCTGTCGAGAGCAGTTCGACACAGCGCGCGGCAAGCGCCTTGCCCAGTTCGACCAGCCCCGATTTGTCGGACACCGAGAGCAGCGCCCGCTTGATCGTAATCTCGCTCACGTGGATTTCCTATCTATCGCATCTTCTTGAGCAGCCAGGAGAAGCTCTCTCCGCTGCGGGGAATCTTGGCGATGACGACAAGTTGCCGCGTGCCCACGGGACGCCCGGCGCCATCGGCCCAGAGGCTTTCCTCGATCGACACCGGATCGCGGCCCGAACGGAACTGCCACAGGCTGCCATCCGGCAGGGCAAGCGTTACGCCTTTCCCGTCCGCGCTGGCGGACAGCTCGATATGCGGGCCGAGATGGAAGCGCAAGGCAACGTTGATCATGCCGCGCTTCCCCTTGCGCCCGGTCGGGACGAGCAGATCCTCGCCGCGCAGTTCGGTGCCATCATCGCGCAGGATCAGGATGCGCCGGTGGGTGAGGCCGAAGCGGCTGACATAGCCGTTGTGGCTGGCCTCGACCCGCGTGGCGCCGGGACCGGCACCGGTTGCAGCCAGTGTGCGCCGGTCAACCTCGACTTCGGAAACCCCCGAACCGAGGCGGCCATTGATGAGCACGGCCGTGGAATTGAAATCCTCGATCGTCAGGGTGGAATGTGCGGCAGTGGCGCGCAGGCCCTGTTCCAGCCTCAACGGAATCAGCCCGCCCGCAAAGGCAGCGCCCCCGCAGTTGACGATCAGGCGTTCCCTGCCGTGACTGAACTCGAAGGCAAGGGTTGACGCACAGCCATCGCGGGCGTGGCGCGCAACCGGCGGCGGCCCGGCATCGAATTGCAGCACGGCCTTGCCGGCGCTGACGCGCTGGTATCCCCACTGGCGCGCATCGCGCAAAGGCCGTGTGCGGATGCCGCTGGCCTTCACCAGAGCCTCGATCCGCTCTGCATCGAGGGCGCCTGCGCCCTGCCAGTTGCCAAGGCCGCCATCGCCGTGCAGCAGCGCCAGCAGCGGCGGGACCAGCAGGGTCAGCATGGTCTGGATCTGGGGCAGAGGTTCGGCGCGCACTGCTTCGTAGCAGGCGCGCAGGCCGATGAGCAGTTCGATCGCCTCGATCTGGCAAAGCGGGCTGCGCGAGAGGACGCCCCCGTCATCGCTGACCAGTTCGCCCAGCGCGCGCACCAGCCCTGCTTCGGCAAAGAGGCGCCGTGGCTTGCCGTCGGCCATGATCAGCCCCGTGGCGACAAGGCCGCACCAGCCCGCCACTTCGCCCAGATGGTCGTCGGCCTTGCTTACCCTGCGGTCAAGCCAGCGCGCCGTATCCTCGATGGTGTGCAGAACCTTGTTGCGAAAGGCGCGATCCTGCCCCGAAAGGATCAGCGGAGCATGGACCATCCAGTTGAGCAGGCGGTGGCCGACATTGCCGATGCTCCACGCAGGCGTTGGATCAGGGGAAGGGTTGGCGGCAAGCCACGTGGCAAGGATGCGTTCGGCCACCTGCGCGCATTGCGGACGCGGACCCCCTGCTTCCAGATCACGCAGCCAGCGAAAGCCATGCACCATGCGTTCAAAGGCCGGGGCAAGGCGGGGGCCGGCAAAGGCCGTATCGGCAATCGGCGATTTGTAGCCATGGATCAGGAAATGCCCGGCGCGCAGGGCCTTGCCCGCGGCGGGATCGCCCGCAAGCGGGGCAAGGACGGTGGCGGTCAGCCGGGTCTTGCCGCGCTTGCGGAAGGGCTGGGCAAGCCCGATCCCGTAGGCGAAGCGCAGCAGCCGGTCTCCTGCGCCGAGCGAGGGCGGCGCAAAGTCGGCCAGAGCAAGCGCCCGGCCGGGTTCGATTACGCCTGCTTCGATCTGGGGCGGGGCGATCAGGGGCGCTTCCATGCCCGGCGCGGACGCGGCTGCGGATCGGGGAGCGGAAAGAGGGCTGTCGGTCGGTTCGGCCAGCGGTTCCTCCATCTCTGGGCGCAAGGGCACTGCGCGCCGATCTGCGGCCTGACCTGCGCCAGCGCCGGGTGCGGCCGCAGGACGACTTCCGGCATCGGGGAAGCCGCCTTGCTGCATATCAGCCCAGCGCCTTCAATGCAGCAATGTTTGCCCGGTATTGCGATGGCCCGCCCCGGAAGGACGCGGTGCCGGCCACCAGCACATCGGCCCCGGCATCCACGCACGAGCGGATGGTCTTGGTATCAACCCCGCCATCGACCTCAAGATGAATATCCCGGCCCGACTTGTCGATCATCTTGCGCACGGCCTCGATCTTGCGAAGCTGGCTGGAGATGAAGCTCTGCCCGCCGAAACCGGGATTGACGCTCATCACCAGAACGAGGTCCACATCGTCGATCAGGTAATCGAGCATCTTGGCCGGGGTTCCCGGATTGAGCGAGACACCCGCCTTCTTGCCCAATGCCTTGATCGCCTGCACCGTGCGGTGGATGTGCGGGCCTGCTTCGGGGTGGACGGTGATGATATCGGCCCCTGCTTGGGCAAAGGCTTCAAGATAGGCGTCCACCGGCGAGATCATGAGGTGCACGTCGAACGGCTTGGCGCTGTGGGGGCGCAGCGCCTTTACCACCATGGGGCCGATGGTGATGTTGGGCACGAAATGCCCGTCCATCACGTCGACATGGATCCAGTCGGCCCCGGCTTCGTCGATGGCGCGCACTTCCTCGCCAAGCCGGGCGAAGTCTGCCGACAGAATGGAAGGGGCAATCAACGGTGTCATCGGCGCGCATCTTCCTGCATCGGGTGGCAGGGTTCATGGATGCACGCATCGGTGCCTGCAAACGGCCACCCCACAGGTTCAGCGCTTACCTGTGGCGAATCGGCCTAACAAGCATTTGCGCCATCCTTATCCACACGGAATGACCCGATCCGGGGCGATCTGCGCGCCTCTGCCCTGTGCTGAACCGCCGCCAACCAAAGGGTTCAGCGGCTATTCAGTGCGACATTCATACTTAACGATCAGCGAAACTGTCGGTATGTGTCCGGCACGCACGGGTGCGGAAAGGTTGGAAGAACCGCGCTTATTTGAACGCCGCTGGCAGAATGCTGCCATAGTATCACGTTGGATTCGGGGCCTTTTGATTATGACCAAGCCGAGACGTTGGCGCGCCGCGGCGGCCATTCCTGTTGCCATCGTGGCGGCCCTGACCGCCTGGGGATCAAGCGCTGCGGCGGCAACGCCCAACTGCGCCGGGCCTGCCAGCGACACCTGGATCAATATCACGATCGACGGCGTGCGTAATGGCAATGGCCTGATGGCGGTCACGCTCTATGCCGACGAGCCGCGCAAGTTCCTCGCCAAGAAGGGTTCGCTCTATGTGGGGCGGGTTGATGCGACGGCGCCGGAAACCCGCATGTGCCTGTTTGTGCCCAAGCCCGGCATTTATGCCATCGCCGTCTATCACGACGAGGATGCCAGCGGCCGGATCAACCGCAGCGGCATGCTTGGCCTGCCGGAGGAAGGTTTCGGCTTTTCCAACAATCCGCCAACTGTGGCGAGCATTCCCTCGTTCCGTTCGGTGCGGTTGCACATCGCCAAGACCGGCCTTTCGACCCGGATCAGCCTGCGCTACCCCTGACGCCGCCGCGGATCAGCGCTCGCTGTCGGCAATCTGCGGGGGCATGATGCCTGCCATGGCGAAAGTCTGCGCAAGGTGCCAGGGGGCCAGTTCCTCGGCCAAGGCGTGAGCGCGCGGATCGTCCACGTCCATCCACCACGCATCCTCGATGTCCATGGTTCCGGCGCGGCCCTTGTCGGCAAGCCGCTGCATCCCGTCGGAAAGCGATCCGGGCCTGCCATCGGCAATGGCCTCGCGGATGGCCACCGCCAGTTCGGGCGTTGCCAGAAATGCCCCGCAGTCAACCGCATCATAGGGGCTGATCGTCTTGCCGATGGCGGTGATGCGGCCTTCATCGTCAAGCCTGACCCACGTGGCATCGTCAGGATCGACCAGCGGATTGTCGATGCGGCGATCGATGGCCAGCGTAACCCCGCGCGTCGGCCGGTCTTCCTGCATCAGTCGGGCAAGGATGTCGGCCTCGAAGATGTGGTCGGCCATCATCAGAAGGTAATTGCCTTCGCACCGCGTGGCGCCTGCCATGACCGAGTGGCCATTGGGTGTCGACCAGTCGGACAGGCGGACCGGGATGATCTCGATCCCTGCGCGCAGCGAAAGCCCGGCGAGGAAGGATTCCAGCATGTCGGCACGGTGCCCTGTCACCACGATCACGCGCGTGACCCCGGCCAGCATGGCCTGCCGCACGCCGATCTCGATCAGCGGCATTCCCGCAACCGGGGTGAGCGGCTTGGATGGGGAAAGTTCGGCAAGGCGGCTGCCATAACCGGCAGCGATGATGAGGGCATCCATGAGACGATCCGGCGAAAAGGAAGGGGCGGTGTTCAAACGAAACGGCCGGCCAGACAATCGCCCGGCCGGCCGCTTTCGCTTGCGCGCGTGGCGACGCGCTTATTCGGCGGCGAGCTTTTCGACCGAGGCGTATTCCTCGACCATCTGCGCGGCGACGTCGTCGTTGAACTGCTGCGGCGGGTGCTTGCAGAAATAGGCCGACGGGCCGATCAGAGCACCACCTTCGCCGCGGTCAAGCGCCACCTTGCAGCAGCGGATGGCATCCATCACGCAGGCTGCCGAGTTCGGGCTGTCCTCAACCGAAAGGCGCAGTTCGAGGTTCATCGGAACATTGCCCCACTGGGCGCCTTCGAGGCGCAGGAAGCACAGCTTGTTGTCCTTCTGCCAGGGAACATAGTCCGAAGGACCGACGTGGATGTTCTCGTCGTCGAGGCGTTGGGCCAGCATGGCCTGCACGGCTTCGGTCTTCGATTCCTTCTTGCTGCCCAGACGCTGACGATCGAGCATGTTCATGAAATCGGTGTTGCCGCCGGTGTTGAGCTGGTAGGTGCGCTCCACGTTCACGCCGCGGGCGGCGAAGAGGCTGGACAGCACGCGGTGCACGATCGTGGCACCGACCTGGGCCTTGATATCGTCGCCCACGATGGGGATGCGCTTTTCGCGGAAGCGCGCTTCCCATTCCGGAGTCGAGGCGATGAAAACGGGCATGCAGTTGACGACGGCAACGCCGGCTTCAAGCGCGCATTCCATGTAGAATTCGGTGGCTTCCTGCGAACCGACGGGGAGGAAGTTGAGGAGGACTTCCGCGCCCGAATCCTTGAGAGCCTTCACGATGTCGGCCTGCGTGGCTTCCGGTTCGTCGGCCACGATGAAGCCCTTTTCGCCAACCGTGGTCATGTGCGGGGCAACGCCGTCCGACACGCGGCCCATGATGACCTTGCCGCCGGTGAGGGGCACATTGGGCTGGAACACGGTGGTGTTGTTCGGCGCGGCGAAGATGGCTTCGGCAATATCCTTGCCGACCTTGCGCGCGTCGACATCGATGCCGAGCACGAAATCAACGTCGCCGGCGCCATAGCCGCCGATCCGGTCGTGGATGAGCCCCTGCGACGAATTGTTGTTGCGGTAGTAGGCAACACCCTGCACCAGCGAACTGGCGCAGTTGCCCACGCCGATCACGGCGACCTTGATTGGCTTCATGAACTACGATCCCTTCAGACAGACGCAACGCGTCTCAATGTCACGTCATTGTGAAATCGCGCGCCAAAAGCAAGAAGTTTGCGTCCGGTCAAGCGCGTTGAGTGGCTGGAGCATGGGGTTCCTGCCCTTTCGTGCGGTTTTTCACACACTGGTGCGCTTCCTGCACCACCCCCCGGCAATCATGGCCCGGCACTCATGACGATGCCCTTACTGCAAACGGGCTGCCGACGCCAGTGCGCTTGCAGTGCCGCAGAGCAGACAGCGGCGGCAAATCCATCTCCGCGCATCGTCAGGCCGGGAGATTGCCTTCGCGCAGCAACCCTGCGGAAATCGGCCATTCGGAGCGGCCAAGGCCCAGCCTTGCCGCCGCCCGTTCGGCGCCGAACTCCGCGAACAGGGTTTCGTAGTGCGCCACCATGGCATCGACCGCGAAACGCTGGACGCGCGCCTTTCCCGCCGCGATCAGACGGGCGCGATGCGCAGGATCGGCGATCATCCGTGCCATCACGCGCGCCAGCGTTGCGGCATCATCGACCGGTACGATCTCGCCCGATATGCCCGGTTCGACAATGTCGCGCGGGCCGTAGCTGCAATCGGCATGGACAACCGGAACGCCGCAGGCCAGCCCTTCGGCAAGGGCCGTCGGGAAGCCTTCCCAGCGCGAGGGCTGCACCATGAGGTCCGCCCGCGCCATCCATGCATAGGGATTGGCCACAAAGCCGGTGAAGCGCACATGGCTGGCAACGCCCAGCGTGGACGCCAGTGCCTGCAACTCGCCCAGACAGGGGCCTTCGCCCAGAAGGACCAGATCGTGGGTGCGCCACAGGCCGCTGCTGGCGTAGGCCGAAAGCAGCGTATCCTGCCCTTTCTGATAGGCAAGCCTGCCCACGTTGACGATGAAGGGCCGTTCGGGAAGCCCGTCCACGGGCTGGGCGACAGCGGCGGCGATTGCTTCCAGGTCGATCGGGTTGTTGATCATCCTGACCTGTGTGGCGCCAAGCCGCAGGTCACCGACAAGGCCGCAGGCCATGTCGGACGAGTTGGTGAGAATCGCATCGGCCTTGCGATAGACATGTCGTGTCAGACGCAGCGAAAGCGACTTGATGAGCGCGTTGGGCGATTCCCGGTCAGCCACGGCGAGGACATTGTTGCCTTCGCGAATGATCCACCGCGGCCTTGATGACAGGCCGCGCATGGCCAGCCAGGTGAGAAGGGCCGTGCCCTTGAAGAAGCTCATCACCACGTCGGGCTGGACCTGTTCGATGATGTGGCGGAACGCGGCCGGGCCATGGAAGGCGGCCTTCGTCAAGGTGGCGGGCTTGAACAGGGCGCGGTTCTCGCCCTCGAAGCGGAAGTGCTCTTCCGATTGCGGGGCGACGATCACGCGCGCCGGATCGATCGAATCGAGATAGTGGCCGCTGGCCCGCAGCAGGCCGAGCCGAAGGTCGAACCGGGACGTGTCGACCCGCTCCATCAGCTTGGCCGTGACTCGTTCGGCACCGCCGCCCACCCATGAACCCATGAGAAAGAGGCAACGGATCCGGGCGTCCGCCTTCAGGGCCGAGGTGGGCGATTGATACATCAGGTTCCCGGTTTCGCAGTTTCGCGCGCCCGATGCCACCCGCACACGCCTTCGGCAAGTAACTTACCGCGTTAATAGCGACAAGATGCTACCTTTCGGCAACAGTTTGCCCCAACTTCGGTTCGCTGATTGCGTCGTTTTCGTGAACCGAAGCTGTATGAATGCGTCCGGCGTGTGCAGGATTTGGCATGGATGCCCGCCTTGATGTATGCGCACAGCCCCACATGAAAGGTGATCGGTGACACAGTCAGGCGCAGATTCTCAGGCAGGCGCAGATTCTCAGGCAGGCGCAGATTCTCAGGCAGGCGCGGGTTCTCAGGCCGGAGCGGGCGATGCAGGCGCGGCGCGCGCCGCGCTGCCGAAGCGCCCCATGCGTCCGCGTGAATTGCAGGACAGGCTGAACTATCACCTCTACCATCCGCTGGCATGGCGGCTGGCCAAGGCGCTGGCGCATACCCCGGCAACGCCGAACATGGTTTCCATATTCGGCGGTCTGCTGGTTGTGGCCGCAGGCGTGGTCTATTTCAACATGGACGCAACCGGCGGCACGTGGCGGCTTGGCTGGCCGTGGGGCGCGATGCTGGGCATGGCCCTGCACATGAGCTGGCACGTGGTGGACGGGGCTGATGGCGACCTTGCCCGGATCACTGGCAGATCAAGCCCCATCGGCGAGATGGTCGACGGGATCTGCGACTATGTCAGCCATATTGTCCTTTACGTGCTGCTTGCCTTGGTCCTGACCCGCCAGATCGGATCGGGCGAGGCATGGGCCTGGACGCTTGCCGCCGGGGCCTCGCACATTGTGCAGTCGAACCACGTCGAGGTGCAGCGCCGCTTCTATCAATACTGGACCTATGGCGTTCCCTGGCTGAACAATGCGAAGGAAGGGGGATCGGGCCTGTTCGGTTCTCGCGGCTGGTTTGCCCGCCTGCTGGAACCCGTGGCGCGTGCCTATCTCGTCCTTGCCGCCGGTATGACGCCCTATGCCCGCCAGATCGACGAAGCGGTTAGAGCGGCAACGGCAGAAAAGAATGTGGCGCGGCTGGATGCGATCCGTGCCGAGGTTGCGCGCGAACAGAAGCCCCTGCTGGATTTTCTGAAGCTGCTTGGCCCCAATCCGCGCGCCATCGTGCTGGGTCTGGCGATGATCGCGGGCAGCCCGGTCTGGTATTTCTTCTATCAGACGGTCGTGCTCAACCTGCTGCTGGTCATTTCGGTGCAGCTGCACAACCGGGCGGCAAAGGCCACGGCATCGCGGATCGGCTAGGACGCAGTTGCCAAGGTTCAGCCGAATTCGCGGCGCACGGCCATGAGCGAGAGCAGGACCACGATCAGGGCCAGCGCCTCCATGACGCCCCATGCCAGCCATTGCGAGTGGCTGTAGAGCCAAACGCCGATCGCGGGGGCCGCAATGTAGGCCGCCCCGTTGACCGAGGCGACGATCCCCGCCGCCTGTCCCTGTTCCAGCGGGCTGACCGCAAGGCTGGCCCCGGATGTGAAGCCGGGCCGGAACAGCCCGAAGCCCAGCGAGGCGACCGCGAAGCCGACCGCGATGGTGTGCAGGTCGTCGCCCGTGGCTATGGGCACAATGCCGAGCGCGGCCAGCCCCATGCCCCACAGGGTTGAGGTGCGCGGGCCAAGCCCCAGCATCGGGATCAGGCCCCACTGCGCCAGCAGGGTGGCTACCGCCCCGGACATCAGCACCAGCCCCACTGGCCCGGCACCCGCATCGGGATCACCGCGCAGGCCCAGCCGGTCGAGAAGCAGAAATCCGATCACTCCCAGCAGCATGGCCTGTGCATGGCCGCCGAAAAGCCCCGCCAGCATCCACGGACGCAGCCGCCGGTCTGTCCAGCGCAGGCGCTCGATGGCCCGGTGCGGTGTTTCGGACCCATCGGGTTCTTCGCCTGTCTCTTCCGGTTCGTCCTCGACCAGACGCGGGTTGGACGATGCGCTGAACGGTTCGGCCATGACCGCGCCGCGTCCGGCAAACCGGGGGTCATCGTCAGGCAGGCGGGTGCGCAGCAGGATCAGCACAATCACGCCAAGCACCGAAAAGATGATGAACGGCCCTACCAGCCCAAGGCCGGGCAGGATCATCAGCGGCGCCAGCGCCGGTCCGAGCACGGTGCCAAGGCCGAAACTCGATGCGACCAGCGACAGCGCCTTGGTGCGGTCCGCCCGTCCGGTGCGGCTTGCCACATAGGCCTGAACCGCAGGCGGCGCTGCCGAACCCAGCAGGCCATAGAACGAGCGGAACAGCGCGAACAGCCCCATGGTGAGGGCCGCGCCGAACCAGCCGTCCAGCCCGAAATGCAGGACCGCACCGCAAAAGCCGAACGAGAGGATGAAGCCGATCACCCCCAGCGCCATCATTGCCTTTCGTCCGCGCCGATCGGAGCGGCGCGCCCAGAACGGTGCGAGCATGACCCAGAGCAGGGCCGACCACGAATAGGCAAGGCTGACCCAGACATCGGCCACGCCAAGCCTTGTTCCGATCGAAGGCATGACCGACTGCATCGCGGTATTGCCCGCCGCCGTCACCAGCATGACCGCAAACAGAAGCGCCATGCGCTCTTTCGGCAAACGGTCGACGCCTGTGCTCATTCCTCGTCCTGCATCGTTGTCCACCATTGGTTCATCCGGACTGGGTAGGCCGGGCGCGCGCGGCTTGCAATGCAATGACAAATTTGCGACTCGCAGGGCAACACCGACCGGAAGAGGACTTTTTTCCGCAATGACATCGACCCAGGTGGCGCGTGAACCCCTGATCCGGCGGGTCAGGCGCAAGGCCGAGCGCATGTTCGGTCCGGCCGGCATCTTTTTCAAGGGCTTCCTCAAGCATCCGGCCATGGTCGGCGCGATCCTGCCCTCCTCGCGCCGGACGATCGAGCACGTCCTTTCGGTGGTCAACTGGGACGAATGCCGTCTGTTCGTCGAATATGGGCCGGGCGTCGGCACATTCTGCAGGCCGGTTCTCGAAAAGCTCCGGCGCGACGGGATGCTGATCGTGATCGACACCAATCCCGATTTCATCGCCTATCTGCAGAAGACCATCGGCGACAGCCGGTTCGTGGCCGTTCACGGTTCGGCGGCCGAAGTCGAGGAGATCATCCGCGCCAACGGGTTCGAGCAGGCCGATTACGTGCTTTCGGGCCTGCCCTTTTCGACCCTGCCCGAAGGTGTCGGCCCTGCGATCATGGCGGCAACGCACCGGGTGCTGCGCCCTGGCGGCGCGTTTCTGGTCTATCAGTACACCGCGCGGGCGCGCGAGCTGATGGGCAAGTATTTCCCCCGAATCGACAAGGGTCTGGAACTGGCCAACGTGCCGCCCTGCGTCATCAGTTGGGGCTGGAAGGACTGAGCGCCCGGCGAGACGTGCCCTAGCCGAAGATGTCGTGCACCCCGCTTGCAGGCTCTCCGGCAAGCTGGCGATAGACTGCGGCCAGCATCGCCACGAAATAGACCAGCGCCCCTGAGGTGAGCGCGCTGGAGACCGCGGCGGTCAGCACCTGCTGCAATCCGCCCGATGTGGTCAGCACCAGCACCACGCCGACGACCATCATCAGCAAGCCGTAGATCACCGCGAAGAGCAGCCCGGCGAGGAGAAAGAACCCCAGCATCCGGCCGGAGTTGCCGCGGGTCAGTTCCCACGAGCGCTTCAGTGCCTGCACGGGGTTGCGCTCGGCCTCGATCGCCAGCACCGGGGCAACCAGCGCCATGCGCAGGCTGCACCAGATCATGGCGAGAAAGGCCGCCAGAACGACGATGGCACCCACGGCCTGAATGCCTGTCAGCGATGCAGCGCTTACCAGCACCAAAAAGGCCATGCCCAGCGCGCCGCCAACGATGATCTGGGCCAGCACATAGGGGCCAAGTGCGCGGAAACCCTGCCGGATGGCCTGCCGCACCGTTGGCCGTGCAGGATCGGTCATCACGATCAGCATGGTCACGGTGCCAGCCATCTGCAACAGGGTGACAACGATCAGGAGCGGCAGCGAGGCTGTCCATGCCTCGGCCAGCCGTTCCATCATGGCGCGCGGCGGAGTGCCTGCCGCCATCTGCGGTTCGGGCACGAAGACCGAGAAGGCAAGACTGGGCAGCAGAAAGAACACGCCGGCAATGGCGAGCAGCATTTCGCGGTTGGCAGCCACGAGGCGGCTGGCGTTCTTCCAGGCAAGGCTGGCGTCGAGACGGGGCATCATGCTGCGCTCTCTAGCAGCGCGGACGGGTTCCTGTCGAACCCTGCGATAGATGCTCTTGAAGCGGCGGCCCATGTGCGCCATGCCGATGCGCATGGCCGATCCGCAGACCATCGAAATCCGCCGCGAAACGGCGCAGGTTCCCTATCGTCAGGCGCTCGACGCCATGGCGCTGCGCAATGCCGCCATCGCCGATGGCACGGCGCGCGAACTGATCTGGCTGCTCGAACACCCGCCTGTCTATACCGCCGGGACCAGCGCATCGCCCGATGAACTGCTTGATCCGCGTTTCGAGGTGGTCGAGGCCGGGCGCGGCGGGCGCTATACCTATCATGGTCCGGGACAGCGGGTGGGATATGTCCTGCTCGACCTGCGCAGGCGCGCGCGCGACGTGCGCGGTTTCGTCCATGCGCTCGAAGGCTGGGTCATCGATACACTGGCCGATTTCGGCGTTGCATCGTGGCGCGCCGAAGGCCGCGTGGGCATCTGGACCCACGGTGCCGACGGGCGCGAGGCGAAGATCGGCGCCATCGGCGTGCGCATCCGCCGCTGGGTGACAATGCACGGCTTTTCGGTGAACCTTGCGCCCGATCTTTCCCATTTCGGCGGCATTGTGCCCTGCGGTATCGAGGAATACGGCGTCACCAGCCTTGCCGCGCTGGGCCAAGAAGTTTCGCAAGACCGGTGGGACGAAGCGCTTCTGGCCCACATGGGCCGCTTTCTCGAAAGGCTAGACACGCCGTGCCCGGTCGCTGCCGAAGGGCAAACATCTGTCAATCCATCGGAGCCTGCATGAACCGGACCAGCATCATTCTTGCCCTTTCGGGTGCGGCCCTGCTGCTCACCGGATGCGGCAAGCAGCCGGATGAAACCAAGACCGTTGCCGAGGGCGGGGAAGTGCTGCCCGGTTCGATCTCCGACGCGATGATCGATCTTGACACGTCGACTGCCGCGCCGCCGATGGCTCCTGCCAGACCTGCCCCGGCCAAGAAGGCATCGGCCACGCCAAGCGAGGCTGCCGAAGCCGCAGCGGCCGATGCGCCCGGCGCCGCCGCGCAGGGATCAGCCCAGGCCGAGTAGCTGGCGCGCCAGCCGGATGTGGGGCTGGTCGATCATGCGCCCCTTGTATTGCAGCGTTCCGGCATTGGGGTTCTGTTCGAACAGATCGAGGATGGCCCGCGCTTCGGCCAGTTCCGCCTCGCTGGGCGCGAAGGCGGCATTGATGATCGGCACTTGCGAAGGGTGGATTGCCAGCATCCCGGAAAAGCCATCGGCGCGGGCTGCCTGTGCGGCGCGCCTGGTTGCCGCGGCGGCGCGGAAATCGTCATGCAGGGTATCGATTGCCCAGATGCCGCGTGCATGTGCGGTCAGCAGGCATTGCGCGCGAATGAAGCTGAAGACATCGGTCCATGCCCCCTTCGCATCGCGCTTGCGGCTTGCACCAAGAACGGCCGACAGGTCTTCCGCGCCCCATGTAAGCCCGGCAAGGCGCGGCGTTTCCACATCGATGTAGGATGGAATGGTCAGCGCCGATCGGGCCGTCTCGCTTACCAGCGGGAGGATGCGGGTAGAGCCGATGGCAATCCGGTGCCGTTGTTCCTGCTCATAGATTTCGGCGGCGAGCTGGCGGATCTGTTCGGGGCCTTCGCACTTGGGCAGCATCACCCCGTCGGGTGCGCCGGCCATGACCTCGGCCAGATCCTCGCGCCACAGATCGGTATCGAAGGCATTGATCCGCACCCAGCGGGCAACCGGGCGGCTTTGCGTCAGCTGCTGGCGATGGACCGCAAGCCAGTTGCGCGCCAGTTCGCGGGCCTGCGCTTTGGCAGGCACGGCCACCGCATCTTCAAGATCGATGATCACCGCATGTGCGCCGGTCTCGATGGCTTTTGCCAGCTTGCGCTCGCTGTCGCCGGGGACGAACAGCCATGATCTGGGCACCATGCGGCAATCTACTCCTTGCAAGCGACAATGGCTGTCAGGCTGCGCGCCCGCTCAGGCGGCCGCCGCTTCCTCGGCCAGGGTCGGGTAATCGATATAGCCGTGCTCGCCGGGGAAATACCACGTTTGCGGCACGCCCTTGTTCGGATTGATGTGCGCGCCGGTGCGGATGCGTTCGACCAGATCGGGGTTGGAAATGAACGGACGGCCGAAGCTGATGGCATCGGCCCGGCCCGATGCCACATCGGCGGCGGCCTGCTCTGGCGTATAATCGCTGTTGAGCACCAGCGGCCCCTTGTAGATCGCGCGGATCACGCCATCCTGCTTGGGCACCTCGGTGGCGCCGAAGGTGCCGTCCGGCCCCGGCTGGCGCAGTTCCACGAAGGCAACGCCAAGTTCCTGCAGGACGCGCGCGGCCTCGCCGAAGGTGGCGGCC
Organism: Novosphingobium meiothermophilum; assembly: GCF_003171715.1. Lineage (GTDB taxonomy): Bacteria > Pseudomonadota > Alphaproteobacteria > Sphingomonadales > Sphingomonadaceae > Novosphingobium > Novosphingobium meiothermophilum. Next base: position 93,871 of record NZ_QGHL01000008.1, read on the forward strand.
GGATTGCTGTCATCCACCCCTTGCGAATCGCCATTGGGCGAAAGGCGGATAGAAGCCCGCTCACGGCCCCAGATGGCGATCAGCCGCTCCATGATCTCGCGCATGAGACGCACGCGGTTCTGCGGGCTGCCACCGTAATCATCGTCGCGCAGGTTGGTGCCATCACGCAGGAACTGGTCGATCAGGTATCCGTTGGCGGCATGAAGCTGCACGCCATCGAAGCCTGCCTTCTTCGCGTTTTCGGCGGCGTGGCCATAGTCATCTACCAGACGCGGCATTTCATCCAGCCGCAGGGGCCGCGCCACGGCGAAATCCTGCTTGCCCTGCGGGGTGTGAGCCTGTCCCGGCGCCTGCGTGGCCGAAGCCGAAACCGGCGGTTCGCCGCCCAGAAAGCTGGGGTGGACGATCCGGCCCATATGCCAGAGCTGCATGATGATGCGCCCGCCAGCCTTGTGCACGGACTCCGTCACCGGCTTCCATGCCTCGGTCTGCGCATCGGTCCAGATGCCCGGCGCGCTGGGCCAGCCCAGCCCTTCGCGGCTGATGCCGGTCGCCTCGGAAATGATCAGCCCGGCGCTGGCGCGCTGGCGGTAGTATTCGGCCATGATCGGCGTGGGCACGCCATCGGTCTTGGCGCGGCCGCGCGTGAGCGGTGCCATGATGATCCGGTTTGGCGCGGTGATTGCACCAAGATTCAGGGGCTGGAACAGCGGTTCGTGCATGGTAGGGGCCTGTTGCAGGGGTTGCGATGCGAAACCTCTGGGTTTCGCTTTGCAACGGGATTAGGGGGCGGCCATGCGCAATTCAAGTGACGTGGCCCCGAAAGATCATGACATGTCCGATCATGGCATTTCGGATATTGACTTGGCGGATCAGGGCGTAGCCGATCGGGGCGGGCCGGACCGCCAATCGTCTCTCCGGCCCACTGCACGCCATTTCCTTGCCCTGCTGACGGGCAATGTCGCGCTGGCGCTGGGGCCATGGTTCGTGCGGATTGCCGACAGCGGCCCGGTTTCCGCCGGGTTCTGGCGGCTGGCGCTGGCCTTGCCGCTGCTTGCCCTGTTTGCCCTGTTTGCCCGAACGATGCGCGAACCGATGTGGGGCTATGCCCGCAGGGACTGGTGGATCATCATTGCCGCGGGCGTGGTCTTCGCACTCGATCTGGCAAGCTGGCATGTCGGGATCGAACGGACCCGGCTGGGCAATGCCACCCTGTTCGGCAATTCCGGCAGCGTGATCCTGATGGTCTGGGGGCTGGTGACTATGCACCGCCGCCCGCATGGCCGGCCACTTCGGCGCGAATATGCCGCGGTGGCGATGGCGCTGGGCGGTGCGGGGCTGCTGCTGGGGCGGTCGATGGAAATCGATGCGCGCACCTTTGCCGGAGACCTGTTCTGCATCCTCGCCGGGCTGTTCTATGTCGTCTATATCCTGCTGGTGCAGGGCATTCGCGCCCGCTTCGGATCGTGGAGCCTGCTGTTCTGGTCAAGCCTTGCCGGATGCCCGGTAATGCTGGGCACCGCGCTTGCGCTGGGCGAACCGGTGTGGCCGACGAACTGGTGGCCGGTGATCGGCCTGATGCTGGCCAGCCAGATCGTGGGACAGGGCCTTCTCGTCTATTCGCTTCGCCACTTTGCGCCGCTGGTCGTGGGTCTGGTGCTGCTGACGCAGCCGGCGATATCGGTGCTGGTCGGCTGGCTGGCCTTCGCCGAAGTGCTCGCCCTGCCCGATGCCATCGGCATGGCACTGGTGGGCGCGGCGCTGGTCATGGCAAGGGCGGGCGAGGGGAAGGCGGGCTGATTCAGCCCCCGAAAGGCTTTGCCCCCAGATCGCCCATGCCCACGGTGCCGCTGGCCATTTCCAGCATACGGTCGAGGCTTTTCTTGGCGGCGAGGCGCAGGGTTTCGTCCATCTCGATGCGCGGCTGGAGATCGCGCAGGGCGAGGTAGAGCTTTTCCAGCGTGTTCAGCGCCATGTAGGGGCAGATGTTGCAGTTGCAGTTGCCGTCCGCGCCGGGCGCACCGATGAAGGTCTTGCCCGGTATGGCCAGTTCCATCTGGTGGATGATGTGCGGCTCGGTCGCCACGATCAGCGTATCGCCCGGCATTTCCTTGGCATAGTTCAGGATGCCGCTGGTCGAGCCGACATAATCGGCATGATCGAGGATGTGCGGCGGGCATTCGGGGTGCGCGGCCACGGGGGCCTCAGGGTGCTTGGCCTTGAGCTTGAGCAGTTCCGTTTCCGAAAATGCCTCGTGCACGATGCACACGCCCGGCCAGAGCAGCATCTCGCGCCCGAACTTGCGGTTGAGATAGCCGCCAAGGTGCCGGTCCGGTCCGAAGATGATCTTCTGGTCCTTCGGGATCTGGGCAAGGATCGTCTCGGCGCTCGACGAGGTGACGATCACGTCCGACAGCGCCTTAACCTCGGTCGAACAGTTGATGTAGGTCAGCGCGATATGATCGGGGTGCGCTTCGCGGAAAGCCTTGAACTTGTCGGGCGGGCACGAATCCTCAAGGCTGCATCCGGCCTTCAGATCGGGCAGGACCACGATCTTGTCGGGCGAAAGGATCTTGGCGGTATCGGCCATGAACTTCACGCCGCAGAACGCGATGACCTCGGCATCGGTAGCCGCTGCCTTGCGCGAAAGTTCGAGGCTGTCGCCCACGAAATCGGCCAGATCCTGGATTTCCGGGCGCTGATAATAGTGCGCGAGGATCACCGCGTTGCGCTCCTTGCGCAAACGGTCGATCTCGGCGCGCAGATCAAGGCCGGAAAGATTGGTGGGCTGGGCTGTCATCGCGCTCGGTTCCTCTGGCCCGGCAGACCGCGCCGGGACGGGTGTGGACTTAGGGGCTTGGCCAGCGTCCCGCAACACTCTTGCCATACTTCAGACCTGCACGTTGCAACCGCGCGGTTGGCGCGCGCCCGCAACAAGCATCAGTCGAACGTGATGGCGACTTTCGCCTGACGGAATCCGGCCAGCCTGAGCGGGCCTTCGAGATTGAGCCGGATCGCCTCGCGCGCAGCCCCTTGCGCCAGTTCGATCATCTTCGCGTCGATGGCGGCGATGCGCACCTTGCTGGCGGCCTGAAGGCTGTTGGCACGTGTCAGCTTTTCCTGGGCATCGTTCGTCACCCACAGGCCGTTGCGCAGATATTCGGCGCGCGCTTCGTCGAGCTGGGGCTCGTCGATGCCGATCTTCGGCAGCCTGACCGACAGGGTCTGGCTGGCCGCGTCCCACGCCAGCCGGTCCGCACCAACCTTTTCGAGATCGACGTAGTAGCGCACCGTGGCGGGGATTACGGCCACCTGCCGCGAACTGACCAGACCGAAGACGCGCGTGTCATCGTTCTTGGCAATCGGCGCGAATTGCGCTGTCAGGACCACCAGCTTGTTGTGATGCCTGAACGAGACCAGCCCGGTTGCAATGGGATCGACGATGGTTTCGGCCTTGTGCGCCCGCCAGCCGAAATAGGCCGCAGCGGCCAGCGCCGCCACAAAAAGCACCCACGGCAGGCGGGCCGATCGCGATGGCGAAACGGTGGCCGGATCGCGGGTCATGACGCCATCATCCAGCGCTCGTCCGCCATCCGCACCCGGCCCTGACGTTCAAGATCGATCAGGTGCGCCAGCACCGAACGTCCGGCCGCGCCGTGCAGGCGCGCGTCCAGCCCCCTGTACATGGCGCTTACGAACTCGCCGATGGCATGAGGGCCGCCGTCTTCGAGAAGGCGCAGGATCTGGCGTTCGCGCTGGCGCCGGTGGCCCAGCATGCCGCGCACGAGCTGGCGCGGATTGTCGATCTGCGGCCCATGCGCCGGATAGAGCACGCGGTCCTCGCGGTCGTGCAGCTTCTGGAGGCTGGCCATGTAGGCGGCCATGTCGCCATCGGGCGGCGAGACGACCGAGGTGGACCAGCCCATGACATGATCGCCCGTGAACAGCGCGCCGCTTTCGACCACGCTGTAGCAAAGGTGATTGCTGGTGTGTCCCGGCGTTGCCACGGCTTCGAGCGTCCAGCCATCGCCGGCAATGCGTTCGCCATCGGCCAGCACCCGGTCGGGCGCGTAATCAGCATCGAAGGCGGCATCGGCGCGCGGGCCGTCATCGTCCATCGCAAGCGCGGCGCACCCAATGATCGGCGCGCCGGTGGCCGCCTGTAACGGGCGCGAGGCGGGACTGTGATCGCGGTGGGTGTGCGTGCAGACGATGGCAATGACCTTCGCATCGCCCACGGCGGCAAGGATCGCTTCGAGATGACCCTGGCTTTCAGAGCCGGCCACATGGTCCATGCCGTAGGGGCCGGGATCGATCACGGCGACATCGCTGCCCGCACCGACGATGTAGGTCTGGGTGCCGGTGAAGGTATAGGGCGAGGGATTGGGAGCCAGCACCCGCCGGACGAGCGGTTCAAGCTGTTCGGCGCGGCCCACGGGCCATTCGCTGCGGTCGGGTATGGGGGGCATCTGAGCCATGACCTGCGGTATGGGGATTGCGGGCCTGCCATGCAACCGCCCGAAAACTGACAGGTCCGCTCACGCCGCACTTCCTGACAGGGCAGGTCAGGCCGCGTTCGGTGCTTCGCCGACCGAACGCGCCAGCCTTTCGCGAAGGCGTTCCACCGCGCTTGCCCCGCCCGTCGCAGGTTGGGCGCGCCATGCCTGTTCAAGCCGCTGGATACGTTCGTAGAGACGCTCGCTTTCGTGCACCAGCGCCTGCGCATCATCCGGCAGGCCCGCCACGAGCGCTGAATCGCTGGCTGGAAAATTGGCGATCAGGCGTCCGTGGCGGCGCAGTTGCAGCTCGGAAAGCTCTCCAGCGAAGTGGGCACGGTGATTGAGCAGCCAGGCAAGGCAGTGCATGACCCGCGTGGTCGTGCGCAGCGCCTCGCAGCTTACCTGCACCCGGCGCAGATCGCCGTCGCCGGTTTCGTCATGGCTTGCCGTGATATCCTGGCGCAGCGTTTCAAAGCGCGCGCGCACGGCTTCGGCAAGGCCAAGGGCTTCGGCATAGAGCGCTTCGACGATGCGCGGGTTCAGGCTGGGCAGCAGAGCCATGAACAGCGCATAAGCCCGAAGGATGGCATTCGCCAACAGGCATTGCGCACAATGGCTTGTCCCAATTCATGATCGTTTCTTAACGGGACAGGCCAGCCGTTACCGAAACCTTAAAAATACCTTTATAAATCATGCGATTATATCTGGTATGAGGTAGTCCTCGATCATCGCGATCTGGTCTTTCAGCAGCAATTTCCGCTTTTTCAGACGGGCGATCTGCAGCTGGTCGTGCGCGCCTGCCGAAGTGAGCGCATCGATAGCGGCATCAAGGTCGCGGTGCTCGATCGTCAGCGCCGCCAGCCGCTTGCGCATTTCCTCTTCGGTCACGTTAAGCTCTGCTCCTCTTACGGTCGAACCCGTAAACCGGCACGGTCCGGCGCGGTTTGGCTTGCAAGATACGGCGATTGTGGGAGCATGACAACGCGCCGCCGGAACGAGTCGGGGGGATAGTTTCATCACCCCTGCCGCAAGGGCGGCTGCCGCAGTTGGGGGCATCACCCTGAAGGAGGAAAACGCATGGAATCGACGCATATCAGCGCACTCCAGATGAAGCACGCCGGGCTTGAAAAGCAGATCCAGACAGAGATGTCCCGGCCCCTCCCCGATGAAGCGCTGGTAGCCCAACTCAAGCGCAAGAAGCTGAGGATCAAGGAAGAGCTTGCCCGTCTGCACTGAGGGCCTTGATCCATCCGAGGGCCTGCGATGGCCCTTGCGTCGCATGACAGCTACGCATGACGGCTATCACGTGGAGCCGCCCGCCAAGGGCGGCTCTTCTGCATTGGGGCTGGCCCTGCATCAGGCGCGGCGAATTGCGCGGCACCGCGTGCCGCGGTGTGATGCGCGCCAGTGATGCCGACTCTTCCACTTCGGTCTTCGCGCCACATTCCCAAATGCTCCGCAGTGGGCTAATCCTTGGCTCATGCTCAGCGCCGTAAAGTCCGCCCGACAGATCCTGACCTCCCTGCATGAGGTCATGGCCTCGCGCGCCGGAGCGCAGGCCAAGCTGAACCAGATCGTCGAAGTGATCGGCGAGAACCTCGATTCCGAGGTCTGCTCGATCTATCTCCTGCGCGAAGGGATGCTGGAACTTTTCGCCACGCGCGGCCTCAATCAGGCGGCGGTCCACGTTACCCGGCTGGCCGTGGGCGAAGGTCTGGTCGGCACGATTGCGGGCAATGTCGAAACGCTGAACCTGGCCGAAGCGGCCGCCCACCCCGATTTTGCCTTCAGGCCCGAAACCGGCGAGGAAAAGTTCCATTCCTTTGCGGGCGTTCCCATTGTGCGGCGCGAACGCGCGGTGGGCGTGGTGGCGGTGCAGCATGTCGAGCCGCGCCGCTATGAAGAGGTGGAGATCGAGGCGCTTCAGACCGTGGCGATGGTCCTGTCCGAGCTTATCGCCAATGCCGAGCTGATCGATGGCGACGAGGTGCTGGGCGTGCCCGCGCATCTTACCGGGCCTGACCGGCTCAAGGGCCTGACGCTGGTGAAGGGTCTTGCCAGCGGGGTGGCCGTGTTCCACCAGCCGCGCGTCACCATCGAACACGTCGTGGCCGAAGATACCGAGGCCGAGCGCCAGCGCGTCTATCTGGCCTTCGACAAGATGCGCGAACAGATCGACCGAATGGCGAGCCAGGCCGAGTTCGGTGTTGGCGGAGAGCACGAGGAAGTGCTCGAAACCTACCGCATGTTCGCCTACGACGAGGGCTGGTCGCGCCGCATCAACGAGGCGATCGATTCCGGGCTGACCGCGGAAGCCGCGATCGAGCGTGTCCAGCAGCGCACCCGGATGCGCATGCGCCAGATCGACGATCCGCTGCTGGCTGACCGGATGCACGATCTGGAAGATCTGTCGAACCGGCTCCTGCGCATTGTTTCAGGCCAGCTGGGCACGGCTGCCAGCATGGGCCTGAAGGGCGATGCCATCCTGATTGCGCGCAACCTTGGCCCGGCAGAGCTGCTCGAATACGACCGCAGGCGACTGAAGGGCGTGATCCTTGAAGAAGGCTCGCTCACCTCGCACGTGGTCATCGTGGCGCGCGCCATGGGCATCCCCGTGATCGGGCGGCTGCGCGCACTGCGCGGCAAGGTGCGCGAAGGCGACCAGTTGCTGCTTGACGGCGATCAGGGCGTGGTCGACGTGCGTCCGGCGCCCTCGCTGGTCGAGGCGTTCGAGGCCCGCTTTGCCCGCAACCGCGAACGGCAGGCGCAATATGCCAAGATGCGCGACGTGGAGCCGTTCACCCGCGACGGCACGCGCATCAGCGTGATGATGAACGCGGGCCTGCGCGACGATACGCCGATGCTGGGCTTGACGGGTGCCGACGGCATCGGCCTGTTCCGCACCGAGTTCCAGTTCCTCGTCTCGGCAACGCTGCCCTCGCGCGAGCGGCAGACCCGGCTCTACCGTGATGTGATGGAGGCGGCGGGCGACCGGCCGGTAGTGTTCCGCACCGTGGACATCGGCGGTGACAAGGTTCTGCCCTATCTGCGCCACAATGACGGCGAGGCCGAGGAGAACCCCGCCATGGGCTGGCGCGCGCTGCGCGTGGCGCTTGAGCGCGACGGCCTGCTCAAGGTTCAGGCGCGGGCCTTGCTCGAAGCGGCGGGGGGGCGCACGCTCCATGTCATGTTCCCGATGGTGACGGAGCCGTGGGAGTTCGATGCGGCCAAGGCCGTTTTCGACGGGCAGCTTGCCTTCCTGCGCAAGCAGAAGAAGCTCCTGCCCGAAGCCATCCGTTATGGCGCGATGCTGGAAGTGCCGGCACTGGCCGAAACGCTTGATCTGCTGGCGCCGCGTCTGTCGTTCCTATCGATCGGCACCAATGATCTCACGCAGTTCCTGTTTGCTGCCGATCGCGCCAATCCCAAGCTGGCCGAACGCTATGACTGGCTCAGCCCCGCGATCCTGCGTTTCCTGCGCCGGGTGGTGAACACGCTTGCGCCGTTCGGCACCGATGTGACGGTCTGCGGCGAAATGGGAGGTAGGCGGCTTGAGGCGCTGGCCTTGCTGGGCCTTGGCATCACCCGCCTGTCGATCACCCCGGCGGCGGTCGGCCCGGTCAAGGAACTGGTGCGCAAGGTGGATGTCAATGAAATCCGCACCGCCATGTCGGGCTGGCTGTCGGAACCTCCCGAAGATCTGCGCGCCACCCTGTCCGAATGGGCGGCAGAGCGCGGGATCGAGTGCGACTGACGCCCTTCGGCAGGCAATTTGCCGCCGAAATGCGCCATTTCCTGCGGAATTGCATTGACATTCGCGGGATTGCCGCGAACCCTTAACAAAGGGTTGCAATGCAAGCTTTGCACAACATTGCAAGAATATGAGAATGGGAGTCGCGTCCTTGGCTGAAGCCGACGGTCTGCAGGATATTTCCAACGACGATTCCGTGGCAGTTCCTGCGGGCGAGCCGGCAAGGCCCTCGGTTGCAGAAACCCTGCGCGCTGCCCGCGAGGCGGCCGGGCTCGACATCAAGCAGCTCTCGGCGCTGACGCGCGTTACCTCGCGCCATCTTGAAGCGCTCGAAAGTGGCGATCTTTCAACCCTGCCGGGTCGGCCCTATGCGCTCGGCTTTGCGCGCAGCTATGCTCGCGCGGTCGGCCTGGACGAAAAGGCGATCGGCGAGGCCATGCGCGCCGAACTGGATCGGCTGGCCCCGGCCCCGGTCGAAAGGGTCATAAACCAGTTCGAGGTGGGCGATCCCGCCAAGACACCTTCGCGGCTGACCGCGTGGCTTGCGGCGGTGCTGGTGCTTGCCATCGCGCTGGGCGGGCTGGTGTTCTGGCGCAGCTACTACTTGCCCTCGGCGGAACTTCCCGCGCTGATCGGCCCGCAGGCATCGCAGGCAGCCCCGGCAAAGCCCGCGCCCGCCCCCGCCCCCGCCCCCGCACCGGCGCCCGCAGGGCCGGTGGTGTTCACCGCCACCGAGGACCGGATCTGGGTGAAGTTCTACGACGGTCAGGGCCAGCAGCTTCTCCAGAAACAGCTTGCCATGGGCGAAAGCTGGACCGTGCCCGAACAGGCTCAGAACCCGATGGTATGGACGGGAAGGCCCGATGCCCTCACGATCACGATCGGAGGGCAGCCGGTTCCCCGGCTTGCCGAAAAGGAAGGTATCGTGAAGGACGTTCAGGTGAGCGCCGCCGCGCTGCTGGCCCGTGCCGCAGCGCCCGCCGCCGGTGTGCCAGCGGCATCGACATCGGCACAAGCACCGGCAGCAGCCGCGTTGCAGGGGCAGACGGCCGCGGCCCCGCGCGCGAACCCGGTCCGCCGGGCGCCGCCGCGCGCTAATCCTGCGCCCGACGGGGCTGCGGGCGCAGCCGTGCCCGCAGGCGGATCGGCGGCCGCGCCATCTGCCGAAAGCGCACCTCCTTCCACCGCTTTGGACTGACGCCATCTCGACTTGCCCGCAAGGCTGGGGCATTCACGGGGGCGCAATGAAACGTGCCGCAATGCGCCAGTCGTGCGCGCATTGTGCATTACGGGAACGACGATGATCTTGAACTTCCGCGGCGCAGTTGCGCTTGGCGTCCTTGCTCTTGGCATTGCAGGTCCGGCAGTTCTGCCGGTCATGGCGCAGTCCGCCACGACCCGAACCACCACCACTGCCCAGACCGATCCTGAGTTGCGCCTGCGCCGCATGGAAGCGGAAATCCGCGCCCTTCAGCGCAAGGTCTTCCCCGATGGCGCGGGCAAGACCTTCGTTCCCGAAATCACGCCTGGCCAGCCTGCCGCCGCTCCGGCAGGCGCGCCCGCCTCTTCGGCAGTGACGGACATTCTTGCCCGGCTCGATGCGGTTGAGGCCCAGATGATGCGACTGACCGCGCAGGTCGAGGAAGGACAGAACCGCACCGCACGGCTGGAAGAGCGGCTGACGCGGCTTGAGGCAGCGGCAACCCCGCCCGAACCCGTTGCCGTGCCGTCTGCCGCGCCCGCTCCGACTGCTGCCAGCGCCCCGGCAGGCGTCCGGCCCGCAGCGACGGGCGCGCAGGCCCCGGCGGCAGCGCAGACAGCCGCGCCAAAGCCCGCGCAGCCTTCTGCGGCACGGGTTGCGGCTGTTCAGGCGATTGAAAAGCCCGCAACCGCCGATGCCGGGCTTGACGAATACACCTATGGCTTCCGCCTGTGGGAGGCCAAGTTCTATCCCGAAGCGCAGCAGCAGTTGCAGATCTATGTTGATCGCTATCCGCGCCACAACATGATCAGCTACGGGCGCAACCTGCTGGGCCGGGCATGGCTTGACGATGGCAAGCCGGGCACGGCGGCGCAGTTCTTCCTCCAGAATTATCTTGCCGACAAGAAGGGCGCGCGGGCGGCCGACAGCCTGCTCTATCTCGGCATTGCCATGGTGCGTCTGAAGGACACTGAGAAGGCTTGCGGCGCTTTTGCCGAGTTTGCTGCCACCTATCCGGCCGAAGCGGCAGGGCGGCTGAAGAGCCAGTATGATGCCGCGCGCGCGTCGGTGAAGTGCAAGTGACCGGATGATGTGCGGGCAGATGAAGGAACGGGATCAATGGAGCCGGAGATAGGCTGAAGGCTGCCGCCGCGCGCTTTGCCGCGCAGTGGCAGGCGCTTGCCCCGGAAGGCCCTGTAGGTCTGGCGGTTTCGGGCGGGGCGGACAGCCTCGCGCTCATGCTCCTCATGCAAGAAGTTGCGCCGCGCAACTTTCGCGTCGCGACGGTCGATCACGGTTTGCGCCCTGAAAGCGCAGGCGAAGCGGCCATGGTTGGTGCGCACTGCGCCCGACTTGGCATTGCGCACCAGACGTTGAAGGTCTCGCTGACGAAGGGCGCGGCCATTCAGGAGCGCGCGCGCGCGGCGCGCTATGGCGCTTTGGGCGGATGGTGCGAACGCGAAGGGCTGGCCGCGCTGGTCACGGCGCATCATGCCGACGATCAGGCGGAAACCATGGTCATGCGCCTCAATCGCGGGGCGGGGCTACGCGGGCTTGCCGCCATGCGCGCCGTGGCGCCGGTGCCGGGGGTGGGCGGCCATCGATCGATCCGCCTGCCGCTGATCCGTCCGCTGCTGTCGTGGCGGCGGGCCGAGCTGGCCGGGTTGGTGCAGGCTGCGGGGCTGGTCGCGGTCGATGATCCCTCCAACCGCGATCCGCGCCATGAGCGGGTGCGCATCCGTGACGCCATGACATCGGCCGCGCTGTTCGATTGCAACGGCATGGCCGCCAGTGCGGCGCACCTTGCCGATGCCGATGCCGCGCTCGAATGGATGGCGGACCGCCTCTGGGCCGAGGTTGCGGCGGAGACGGACGCAGGGCAGGCGATTGAACTTGCCTGTCCCGTCGATCTGCCGACGGCGCTGTGCCTGCGCCTGCTGGAGCGGGTGCTGGCGCGGTTCGGCGCGCCGCCACCGCGCGGGGCCGAACTGGCGCGATGGCGCACGGCGATGGCGGCTGGCGGGGTGGCGACGCTTGGCGGGGTGAAGGGAGATGCCCGGCGGGGCATCTGGCGCTTTACCCGCGCGCCCGCGCATCGCCGCTGATGATACGTTCGCCTGACGATCCTTTCCCTTCCGATTCGCCCTTCCCTTCCCATGCGGCAGAGGGTTTGCGCCTTCGGGACAGGTCGAGGAAAAAGGGGAGCGTCCTTATATTGCGATTCACCCAGTCCGGCCTACATTGAGCCAAGCGAATGCGGCGCATCAGGCGGCGCGAACCGGAAAGACCCGCGATGAACGATGATTCCCCTCAGGGCAACCCGTGGATGAAGAGCCTCCTTGTGTGGGGCGGTATCTTCCTTGCGCTTCTGCTGGTTGTCTCGATGTTCGGTTCGCGCGTCGAACAGGCATCGACAACCATCCCCTATTCGGCGTTCCGTTCGCAGGTGGCCGAAGGGCTGGTCCGGTCGGTGGAAATCGCCCCGGATCGCATCGTCGGCACCATGAAGAACGGGGGGCAGTTCACCACCATTCCCGTGCCCGGCGATTCCGATCTGCCGCGCCTGTTGCAGGACAATGGGGTGCAATACGCGGGCAAGGCGGCCGAACAGCCCAACATGCTGATGTGGATCATCGCCAATTCGCTGCCGTTCCTGCTGATTCTGGGCGTGGCCTTCTTCGCGCTGCGCCAGATGCAGAAGGGCGGCGGTTCGGGCGCGATGGGATTTGGCAAGTCCAAGGCCAAGCTCCTGACCGAGCGTTCGGGCCGCGTCACCTTCGATGATGTGGCCGGGATCGACGAAGCGCGCGAGGAGTTGCAGGAAATCGTCGAGTTCCTGCGCGATCCGTCGCGCTTCTCCAAGCTGGGTGGGCAGATCCCCAAGGGTGCGCTGCTGGTCGGCAGCCCCGGCACGGGCAAGACCCTGCTGGCGCGCGCCATCGCGGGCGAGGCGGGCGTGCCATTCTTCACCATTTCCGGCTCGGACTTCGTGGAAATGTTCGTTGGCGTGGGCGCAAGCCGCGTGCGCGACATGTTCGAACAGGCCAAGAAGAACGCGCCCTGCATCGTCTTCATCGACGAAATCGACGCGGTGGGCCGTCATCGCGGCCACGGCCTCGGCAATTCGAACGACGAGCGCGAGCAGACGCTGAACCAGCTTCTGGTCGAGATGGACGGCTTCGAGGCCAACGAGGGCATCATCATCATCGCCGCCACCAACCGGCCCGATGTGCTTGACCCGGCGCTGCTGCGTCCCGGCCGGTTCGACCGCCAGGTCGTCGTGCCGATCCCCGATATCGATGGCCGTGAGAAGATCTTGTCGGTTCACATGAAGAAGGTGCCGCTGGCGCCTGACGTGAACCCGCGCGTCATTGCGCGCGGCACGCCCGGTTTTTCGGGTGCGGATCTTGCCAATCTTGTCAACGAGGCAGCGCTTCTGGCCGCGCGGCGCAACAAGCGGCTTGTGGCCATGCAGGAGTTCGAGGACGCCAAGGACAAGGTCATGATGGGGGCGGAGCGCCGCTCGATGGTCATGACCGAAGACGAGAAGAAGATGACCGCCTATCACGAGGCGGGCCATGCCATCGTCTCGGTGTTCGAGCCTGCTTCCGATCCGATCCACAAGGCCACGATCATCCCGCGCGGGCGCGCGCTGGGCATGGTCATGCGCCTGCCCGAACGCGACAGCTATTCCTACCACCGCGACAAGATGCACGCGAACCTTTCGGTGGCCATGGGTGGCCGCGTGGCCGAGGAAATCATCTTCGGCCATGACAAGGTGTCGTCGGGCGCGTCCTCGGACATCCAGTATGCCACCTCGCTGGCGCGCTCGATGGTCACGAAGTGGGGCATGTCGGACAAGCTCGGTCCGCTCCAGTATGAGGATCAGCAGGAAGGCTATCTGGGCATGGGCGGTTCGCAGCGCCTGTTCGTCTCGGACGAGACCAACAAGCTGATCGACAGCGAGATCCGCGCGCTTGTCGATGGCGCCCATGCCCGCGCGACCGAACTTTTGAAGACCAACGAGGACAAGCTGCATCTTCTGGCGCAGGCGCTGCTCGAATACGAGACGCTGACCGGCGAGGAGATCAAGGAACTGCTCGACAACGGCAGGATCGACCGGCCCCGGAACAATGGCGGTTCGCCGCGCCCGGTGGCCGCGCATGGCTCTGCCGTGCCGCGCGCCGGACGCAAGTTCGGCGGCCCGGCCAGCCCGCAGCCGGCCTGAAACGGTCTTGCTGGCAAGCAGCAAAGCGGGGCGGGGGCAATCTCCCGCCCCTTTTTTCGCGTGCTGCATGTGCGGCGGAAGGCGCTGAATCGGGCCGGTTTCACCCAAGATTAACCTTGTCCGTGCAGTCCGGTGCCAAAGAGGCTATGGGGCTGGCAGGCTACAGGACGCAAGGTGTTCACAGCGCGCGATCAGATGGTGGCGCTCGCGGGGGCGGGCGGGGGGAGCAGCTTCGGCCTGCGCACCACACCGCCGCGCGCGCGCAGTGCCGCCGCGCCCCTGCCTCCGCACCGGCGCAGCGCAGCCATCGCCGCGCTGGAAAGGCTCTGGCGTGCACGGATGGTGCCGGTCGAACGCTGGTTCGCCAAAGCCGATCTGGTCCCCGATCTGGCCGAGGATGTAGGCAGCGCGCGCTGGTTCCGGGGCTTTGCCACGATGCTCGGCCTGGGTGCCGCCGCCGTGCTGATGTTGCCCGATTTCGCACCCTTGCAGGCCGCGCCGACCAGCGTGCTTGATGATGCGGCGCTGGCCGAACTGCGTGTGCAGGGTATCCGCCCGCTGGCGCTGGGGGCCGACAACGGCCGCCGCATGAACCCCACGGCTGCGGTGATCCCGCTGGCGGCTGCGCCCGAACGGCCCAGCATCGATCTTGTTGCCACTTTGGGTGCGGGCGACAGTTTTCCGCGCATGCTGCAACGCGCGGGGCTTGCCTCAGCCGATATCGTGCGCGTGCTTGATCTGGTTGGCGCGCAAGTGAAGCCGGGCACGATCCCGGCAGGCACGCGCTTCAACATCCGTCTTGGAGCGCGCAGCAGCCCGGCGCAGCCCCGCCCGCTGGAAGCGCTTTCGTTCCGTCCCCGCTTCGACCTCGCGCTTGAGGTGAAGCGCAGCGGCGGTGGCCTTTTGCTGGTGGCGAACGCCATTCCCGTCGATACGGCGCCGCTGCGCATTCGCGGCATCGTGGGGCCCAGCCTGTACCGTTCGGCACGCGCAGCCGGCGCCCCTCCTGCCACGGTGCAGGATTACCTGCGCACCATCGACGAGCACATGGCCTTCGAGGAAATCGCGCCGGGCGACGAGTTCGATCTGGTCTTTGCCAACCGGCGCGCCGCCGATGGCCAGCAGCAGCCGGGCGACCTCATCTATGCCGGGGTGGTCCGCGCCGGAAAGCCGCTGCTGCAATTGCTGCGCTGGGGCAATGACGGCGCGTTCTATTCGCCGCAGGGCATGGCCGAAGGGGCGGAGCAGACCGAAAGTTTCCTTGGTGCTCCGGTCAACGGGCACATCACATCGTATTACGGCGCAAGGCGGCACCCGATTCTGGGCTACGTGCGAATGCATGCCGGGGTGGATTTTGCCGCCGGGTGGGGCGCGCCCGTCTATGCCGCAACCGATGGGCGGGTCAGCTTTGCCGGGTGGCACGGCGGACACGGCAATTTCGTGCGGCTTGACCACGGCGGCGGCATCGGCACCGGCTATGCCCACATGAGCCGCATTGCCGTGGCCCCCGGCATGGCCGTGCGGCGCGGACAGGTTATCGGCTATGTCGGCTCTACGGGCCTTTCCACCGGCGCGCACCTGCATTACGAGATGTATCGCGGCGGCCAGACGGTGAACCCGCTTTCGTTTGGCGCAATCACTCGCCGCGCCACGGTTGATCCGGCCCAATTGGCCGCTTTCCGGGCCAAGTTGGCGCAGGTTACGGCCATTCCGGCGGCAAGGCTGCGCTGACGCCGGCGAATTGCGGCGCCGGGGGATGGCCGGTCCAGAGTAGTGGTCCGCGCACAAGGATTGCAGATGGCCCGGCCACTCGCTACGCCAGCGAGTGATGACACGCTATCCGCTGACTCGCCTGCGCCGCACCCGTGCAACGGCATGGAGCCGCGCCCTGCATCGTGAAGTGCAGGTAACGCCCGCCGATCTCATCTGGCCGCTGTTCGTGACCGAGGGAACCGGGGTTGAAGAGCCGATCGGCTCGCTTCCCGGTGTTTCGCGCTGGTCGGTCGATGGCATCGTGGCGCGGGCCAAGGAAGCCGTGGCACTGGGCATTCCCTGCCTCGCGCTGTTTCCCAATACCCAGCCCGAACGGCGCAGCGAGGACGGCAGGGAAGCGCTCAACCCCGATAACCTGATGTGCCGTGCGATCCGAGCGATCAAGCAGGCTTGCGGCGATGATATCGGCGTGCTCACCGATGTCGCGCTCGATCCCTATACCAGCCATGGGCAGGACGGGCTGATCGATGCTGAAGGCTATGTCCTCAACGATGCCACGGTCGAAGTGCTGGTCGGGCAGAGCCTCAATCAGGCCGCTGCCGGAGCCGATGTGATTGCCCCGTCCGACATGATGGACGGCCGCGTGGGCGCAATCCGCGAGGCGCTGGAAACCGAAGGCCACGCCAATGTCCAGATCATGGCCTATGCGGCCAAGTATGCCTCGGCGTTTTATGGCCCGTTCCGCGATGCAGTGGGGTCCAGCGGGCTGCTGAAAGGCAACAAGAAGACCTACCAGATGGACCCGGCCAATGCCGAGGAAGCCCTTCGCGAGGTGGAGATGGACCTTGCCGAGGGCGCCGACAGCGTGATGGTCAAGCCCGGTCTGCCCTATCTTGATGTGGTCATGCGGGTGAAGGAAGCCTTTGCGGTGCCCGTATTCGCCTATCAGGTCAGCGGCGAATACGCGATGATCGAGGCGGCTGTCGCGGCAGGCGCGGCCGACCGCAACGCCATGGTTCTGGAAACGCTGCTGGCGTTCAAGCGCGCGGGATGTTCCGGCGTGCTGACTTATCACGCGGCTCACGCCGCCCGCCTCATGGGAGCCTGATTCCTGCAATGACCCGCGCTGATGTTTCGATCATTCCCTTTGGCGGCAAGACCCCGCGCATTCACGAAAGCGCCTTCATCGCGCCGGGCTGCCGGATTATCGGCGATGTCGAGATCGGGCCGGACGTGTCCATCTGGTATAACTGCGTCCTGCGCGGCGATGTGAACTTCATCCGCATCGGTGCGCGCACCAACATCCAGGACGGCAGCGTGATCCATGTTGACAGTCCTGCCCCCGGAAAGCCGGAAGGCTATCCCACGATCATCGGCGAGGACGTGCTGGTGGGCCATCTGGCCATGGTTCACGGCTGCGTGATCGAGGATCGCGGTTTCGTGGGGCTGGGCGCCATCGTGATGAGCGGCGCGCATATCGAAAGCGACGGGATGCTGGCGGCGGGCGCCATGCTGACGGGCGGCAAGCGCGTGCTTTCCCGCCAGTTGTGGAGCGGCCGCCCGGCCAGCTACATGCGCGATCTCAACGATGCGGCCATCACCGAGATGCAACGCGGCGTGCAGCACTATGTGCGCAACGGGCAGGCGCACAAGCTGGCGGTGAACGCAGGTCACTGAGCCTTGGCACGGCCGAGGACACAACTGCCGGAACCGCACTGTCTGCGCGCCATGGCCGATGGCGATGGCCGCCTTGCCGTGCGAGTGACGCCGGGCGCGAAAAGCGAAGCCATCGCGATCGAGGACGGGCGTGTTGTCGTGAAGGTCAGGGCCAAGCCGGAGGATGGCAAGGCAACCGCCGCGGTGCTCCAGCTCGTTGCCCGCGCCCTTGAAGTTGCGCCATCGCAGGTGGAAATGTTGCGCGGCGCAACTTCGCGCGAGAAGCTTCTGCGCATTCCCCTGTCGTGACGGGTTTCGGACCCTAGCCTTTTGCGCGCTTGCTCCGCCAGCCCCCCGGTCTAGGTGTGGGCCTCGCAAGAGAGAGGATAGCGACATGACCGGACCATTGGCAGGCAGGACGGCGCTCGTGACGGGCGGATCGCGCGGGATCGGTCGGGCCATAGCCCGAAGGCTGGCCGCAGACGGAGCGCGCGTGGCGATCAATTACCGCCACGATGCGGCCGCCGCGCAGGAGGTTGTCGATGCCATAGTGGCCTCAGGCGGCAGCGGCTTTGCGCTTCAGGCCGATGTCAGCGATCAGGCGCAGATCGAGGAGATGTTCGCTCAGTTCGATGCACAGGCCGATGGCCTCGACATCCTTGTCAACAATGCCGGGATCGGCATGATGGCAACGCTGGCCCAGACCGATGCCGACACGTTCGACCGGCAGATGGCCGTGAACGCCAAGGGGCCGTTCCTTGTCACGAAAGCCGCACTTTTGCGCATCCGCGACGGCGGACGCATCATCAACCTGTCGTCCATGGTGGCGCAGGTGGCTTATGCTTCGTGCATTGCCTATGCCATGAGCAAGGCGGCGGTGAACCACTTCACCCTATCGCTCGCCGCGGAACTGGGCGCGCGGGGGATCACCGTCAACGCGGTGGCGCCGGGAGCCACGATCACCGACTTTGCGCCCGACCTGTTCAATGATCCGGCAACGGTGCAGTATCTGGCAGGCATGGCGGCGCTGGGCCGGGTAGGGCAGCCCGATGACATCGCACGCGTGGTTGCCATGCTGGCCGGGCCGGATGGCGCATGGATCACCGGCCAGGTGATCGAGGCTTCGGGCGGGATGCATCTCTAGCGCGTTCTCGAACTGCACTTCATTCGGGCGGAAGGCGCAGGGCCACGGCCACCATCGCCGCCGCCCAGGCCGAGGCCATGCCGAGGCTTGCCAGCGGTGCGCGGTCCTGAACAAACGCGCCCAGAACCGCGCCTGCCAGCAGTCCGCCCCACAGCAAGGCCCATGACAGCGCCGCCGAGGCATCGCGCTTGCCGCCAAGCAGGCGGGCAATGCCGATGCCCAGCTTCACCAGTGCGCCGGTCATGTAGGTGAGGCCCACCGCCACTTCGCCATCGCGCTGGAAGGTGTTGTTGAGCGCGCCCATGGCGAGCACCAGCGCGGCCATCATCACCACGGGCCATTGCAGCACCTGCCCCGCTGCGGCGATTGCCAGCAGCGCCGCAACCAGCGCCAGCACTGCAACCTTGCGCCAGCGCCCGGCGCGTTCGACCAGCAGCGCCCCTCCAGCCACGCCCGCGACGAATCCTGCGATCAGCAGCGCGGGCACCAGCGCATCGCGCACGGATGTGCCCAGCGCGACACCGAGCCGGGTTGTGTTGCCCGACATGAAGGACACGAAATAGCCATGGCCGACGATGAAGCCCACGGCATCGACAAAGCCTGCCAGAGCTGCAAGCGCGGCGGCAAAGAGGCGGCGCTGTTGGTCGGAAAGAATCACGCGCCGGGGCTTAGCCCTTCGGCGCGCGGTTGGGAATTGCGCGAATGGCGGATCAATCCCGCGCCATCCCCTTTGCCATGCGCGAAAGCACGTCCGCCATGGCCTCGGCAATCTCGCTGTCGGGCGGGGCAACATCTGCAATGGCGCGGGTCATGCAATCGGCCCATTGCCCGGCGGTCTTTCGGGTGATCGGGAAGGGCTTGTGCATCGACATCATGCACTTGCCGGGATTGGCCTCGAACCAGTCGCGGGGGCCGCCGCACCATCCGGCCAGAAAACCAGCCAGCGATTCGCGCATCGGGGCAAGATCGGGCGCGTGCATCGCGCGCAGCGCCTTGTAGGCAGGATCGGATTCCATGAGATCATAGAACCGGTCGGTGATCCGGCGCAGCATCTCCTTGCCGCCAATGCGGTCATAGGGGGATTTCGCCGGAGCTTCTGCAACATCGCTGGCCAAGGGATCGCGCCTTTCGCGTTCAGGGGATCGGGAGCCTTGGCTGTGCCCTGCGTTGCGCCAGCCATCATTGATCCCGGTCAAGCGCATTCTCCGGGGCAATCATCGCGCGCAGCGTTTCCAGCCGGTCCGCCTCGTGCGCGGGCTTGTCGGTGCGGATACGGTTGATGCGGGGAAAACGCATGGCAAGGCCGGACTTGTGGCGCTTGCTGGCATGGACCGAATCGAAGGCAATCTCGAACACCAGCGACTTGTCCGTTTCGCGCACCGGGCCGAACTTGGCCACGGTGTGCTGGCGCACGTGCCGGTCGAGCAGTTTCAGTTCCGCATCGGTGAACCCGAAATAGGCCTTG
Organism: Novosphingobium meiothermophilum; assembly: GCF_003171715.1. Lineage (GTDB taxonomy): Bacteria > Pseudomonadota > Alphaproteobacteria > Sphingomonadales > Sphingomonadaceae > Novosphingobium > Novosphingobium meiothermophilum. The sequence continues at coordinate 113,528 of NZ_QGHL01000008.1, forward strand.
CCCACGGGCAGCAGTTCCGCTCCCTGATCGGGATCGCCGTTCCAGCAGCCGAAAGTGAAATCGGAATAGAACGAGGAGCGCTTGCCGCTCCCGCGCTGCGCATACATCAGCACGCAATCGATCAGCAGCGGATCGCGCTTCCACTTGAACCACAACCCGGCGCGGCGGCCCGCAACATAGGGGCTGTCGCGCCGCTTGAGCATCACGCCCTCGATCGCCTCGTCGCGCGCGCGGGCGCGGATTTCGGAAAGTTCGTCGAAATCGCGCGCAGGGATTACCGGCGAGATGTCGAAACGGGTGGCGTCAAGGCGCGCGGCCAGCGCTTCCAGCCGGGCGCGGCGCTGATCCCATGGCCTTTCGCGCAGATCCTCGCCATTCTCGATCAGCAGGTCATAAAGGCGCACGAAGGCGGGATAATCGGCCAGCATGACGTTCGACACTCTCTTGCGGCCAAGACGCTGTTGCAGGGCGTTGAAACTGGCCGCGCCACCCGCCGTGCCGCGCTGATGCACGCCGCGCACCAGCAGTTCGCCATCAAGCACGCAAGGGGTGGAAAGGGCTGCGGCAATTTCCGGGAACGTGGCGGAAATGTCATCGCCGCTGCGCGAATAGACGCGGGTTTCGCCTGATACATGCGCGATCTGCACCCGGATGCCGTCCCATTTCCATTCGGCCGCGTATTCCGAAAGGTTCAACGTTTCGGCTTCGAGCGGGTGAGCCAGCATGAACGGGCGGAACAGCGGCAGCAGATCGGTGCGCGGCGGTGGTGCGCCCCTGTCGGCCCATGCGAAGAGCGGCGCATAGGGCGGGGTCTGGCCGTGCCAGTATTCTTCCACCTCCTCCACGCTCACCCCGAAAGCCTGCGCGAAGGCAACCTTGGCAAGCCGCGTGGAAATGCCGACGCGCATGGCGCCCGTGGCAAGTTTCAGCAGTGCATGGCGACCCCTGGTGTCAAGACGGTCAAGCAGGTCTGCCAGAACCGCAGGCGCGGTGCTGCGGGATGCCTCGCCCAGTGCTGCGACGACCTCGGCCACGCCCGGTGCGGGCAGAGGCTCGCTCACCGGATCGGGCCAGAGCAGGCTGGCGGTCTCGGCCGTATCGCCTACATATTCCCGGCTCAGCGCCCAGAGCACCGGATCGACACGCTCAGCCATCATGCTGCGGATCAGGCTGGCTTTCACGGCGGGGAAGTCCAGCCCGTCCGTCAGCGCCGCGAGCGCCCAGCCACGGTCGGGATCCGGCGTCTCGCGCAGGTAGGCGGCCAGCAGGGCAAGCTTGGCATTGCGCGACGGTGTGAGGAGCAGCGCATCGAGCAGGGCGGCGAAACGCTCCATCAGTCGCTCTCGTCCTCGTAGCCGACCAGCGCCAGCGCGCGGGCCTTTCGCTGGGTCAGTTCGCACCAGCGCAGAAGGGCTTCCTCACGGCCGTGGGTGATCCATGTTTCGGCCGGGTTCACTTGCGCGATTGTCTGGGTCAGTTCGTCCCAGTCGGCATGGTCGGAAATGACGAGCGGCAGCTCAACGCCGCGTTGGCGCACGCGCTGGCGCACGCGCATCCAGCCCGATGCCATGGCGGTGATCGGATCGGGCAGGCGGCAGCTCCAGCGGTCGTTGAGTGCCGATGGCGGGCAAATGACGATGGCGTTGGCCAGCGCTGCCCTGGGCACGCCCGCCACCGGCCTGAGATTGCCGAGGTCAACCCCGTGCTCCTGATAGAGCCGGCACATTCTCTCCATCGCGCCATGAAGCCAGATAGTTTCGCGGTATCCGGCGGCGCGCAGTTCGGCGATCACGCGCTGCGCCTTGCCCAGGGCATAGGCGCCCACGAGGATGCAGCGGCCCTGTTCGTTCTCGCGCGCGGCCAGCAGCCTTGCGATCTCCTCGCCGATTGGCGGATGGCGAAAGACCGGCAGGCCGAAGGTGGCCTCGGTCACGAAGACATCGCACGGCGTGACCGCGAAAGGCGCGCAGGTGGGATCGGGGCGGCGCTTGTAGTCGCCGGTCACGATCACCCGCTCTCCGGCGTGTTCCAGCAGGATTTGCGCGGAGCCGAGCACGTGGCCTGCGGGCAGGAAGGTTGCGCTGACGCCGCCGCCGAGGCTGATCCTCTCGCCATAGACGACCGCGCGCGCGCCCGTTTCACCCACGCCATAGCGCAGGCTCATGATCGCCAGCGTTTCAGGCGTGGAGATGGTCTGTCGATGACCGGCGCGGGCATGATCGGCATGGCCATGCGTGACAAGCGCGATATCCACCGCCCGCGCAGGATCGATCCACGCATCGGCAGGGACAATGTAAAGCCCTGTCGGTTCGGGTCTGAGCCAGGAGAAGGGCGGTTTCATCGCGCAGACCATGGCGGGAGCGCGCGAGGCGTTCCAGTGCCCATCAGGCCGTGAAGTTGCGCGGCGCAACTCTGGTGCAAGAAAAAGGCCCGTCCCGGCAAGGACGGGCCTTGATCCCTGAGATCAGGCAAAGGCTTATTCGGTTTCGTCGGCGCTTGGCTCTTCGGTTGCCGCAGAACCGGCCTTGCCCTTCTTCGCCTTCTTCTTGACCAGCTTCGGCGCGGCCGGGGTCAGTTCGAAGGACAGCGCATCGTCCTTGAGGCTGACGTGGACCTCGCCGCCATTGGCCAGCTTGCCGAACAGCAGTTCTTCGGCCAGCGGCTTCTTGACCTTTTCCTGAATCAGGCGGGCCATCGGGCGGGCGCCGTAGAGTTTGTCATAGCCCTTTCTGGCCAGCCAGCCGCGCGCATCCGAATCGAACTGGATGTGCACGTTCTGCTCGGCCAGTTGCAGTTCGAGCTGGAGCACGAACTTGTCGACCACGCGGCTGACCACTTCAGGCGGCAGGTAGCCGAAGGGCACGATGGCATCGAGCCGGTTGCGGAACTCCGGGGTGAACATCTTCTTCACCGCCTCGTCGCCCGCATCGGCCTTGGACACGTCGCCGAAGCCGATGCCCTGACGCGCCATGTCCGAAGCGCCCGCATTGGTGGTCATGATGAGCACGACATTGCGGAAATCCACGGTCTTGCCGTGGTGATCGGTCAGCCGCCCGTTGTCCATCACCTGAAGCAGGATGTTGAACAGATCGGGGTGCGCCTTCTCGATCTCGTCGAGCAGCAGGACGCAGTGCGGCTGCTGGTCGATCGCATCGGTAAGCAGGCCGCCCTGATCGAAGCCGACATAGCCCGGCGGCGCGCCGATCAGGCGCGAGACCGAGTGGCGCTCCATGTATTCCGACATGTCGAAGCGTTGCAGCGGAATGCCCATGATCTGGGCAAGGCTGCGGGCGACCTCGGTCTTGCCGACGCCGGTGGGGCCGGAGAACAGGAACGAACCGATCGGCTTGTCGGGATCGCGCAGGCCCGCGCGGCTCAGCTTCATCGCGCTGGATAGCACCTCGATGGCCTTGTCCTGCCCGAAGACGAGCCGCTTGAGATCGCGCTCCAGATGTTCGAGCACCTTCTTGTCGTCGCTCGACACCGACTTGGGCGGGATGCGCGCCATCGTGGCGATGACCTGTTCGATCTCGCGCGCGGTGATGGTCTTCTTGCGCTTTGAAGGCGGCACCAGCATCTGCATGGCGCCCACTTCGTCGATCACGTCGATGGCCTTGTCGGGCAGCTTGCGGTCGTTGATGTAGCGCGCCGAAAGCTCGACCGCGGTCTTGATCGCATCGGGCGTGTATTTCACCTTGTGGTGTTCCTCGAACGCGGTGCGCAGACCTTTGAGGATCTTGATCGTGTCCTCGATCGTCGGCTCGTTCACGTCGATCTTCTGGAACCGGCGCAGCAGGGCGCGGTCCTTCTCGAAGTGGTTGCGGAACTCCTTGTAGGTGGTCGAGCCGATGCAGCGGATCGTCCCGCCCGAAAGCGCGGGCTTGAGCAGGTTGGAAGCGTCCATGGCGCCGCCGCTGGTCGCGCCTGCACCGATCACGGTGTGGATTTCGTCGATGAACAGAACGGCGTGCGGCATCTTTTCCAGTTCGGCCACCACCTGCTTCAGACGTTCCTCGAAATCGCCGCGATAGCGCGTTCCAGCCAGCAGGCTGCCCATGTCGAGCGAATAGATCACCGCATCGGCCAGCACTTCGGGAACGTCGCCTTCCACGATCTTGCGGGCAAGGCCCTCGGCAATCGCGGTCTTGCCCACGCCCGGATCGCCCACATAGAGCGGGTTGTTCTTCGACCGGCGGCACAGGATCTGGATCGTGCGGTCCACTTCCGGCCCGCGCCCGATCAGCGGATCGACCTTGCCGGCAAGCGCCTTTTCGTTGAGGTTGACGCAGAACTGGTCGAGCGCGGTTTCCTTCTTCTGGCCCTTGGCGTCGGCCTTGTCTTCCTGCTTGGGTGCTTCTTCCTCGGCGCCCTTGGGCGTGCGGCCTTCGACCTGTCGGCCACCCTTGCCGATGCCGTGGCTGATGAAGCTGACGGCATCGAGGCGGCTCATGTCCTGCTGCTGGAGGAAATAGACGGCATAGCTGTCCCGCTCGGAGAACAGCGCGACCAGCACGTTGGCGCCGGTGACGGTGTCCTTGCCCGAAGACTGGACATGCAGGATGGCGCGCTGGATCACGCGCTGGAACCCGGCGGTCGGCTGGGGATCGGCCTTTTCCTGCGTCTTGAGCGACTGGTATTCCTGATCGAGATACTGTCGCACGACATCGCCCAGATCGCCAAGGTCCACCCCGCAGGCCTGCATGACCTGCGCGGCATCGGGATCGTCGATCAGGGCGAGCAGCAGATGCTCCAGCGTCGCATACTCGTGGCTGCGCTCGGACGCGTTGGCGAGCGCGGTGTGCAGCGTTTTTTCGAGGCTCTGGGCGAAACTGGGCATGTTGCGGCTACTTTCTGGCTTGCGCCGGTGGGTTCCCGGAGAGGGAGAGTGCACACGCGGTATTAACCCTGGCTAAACCACGAGTGCGTGTGAAGACAGATGCCCGAAAGGCATCCGCACCCGCTGCGATATGGTGACGCCCTTCGGCAAAGGGAAGGGCGCGCGCGTTCATCCGGCGGAGCCTGATGGTGGCGGCGTGCGGAACAGCGCCTCTGCCGCAAGGCGATGCGCGCTGGCCCTGTCGCGGTGCGCGGCGGTGCGCGCGATCTCGGCTTCCAGCAGAAGGATGCGCGCGTTCAGTTCGTCGTGCGAGAGCGAATCGAGCGGCTCTGCCGCCAGCCTGCTGGCCAGATCCCCTTGTGGGCGAGGGCGATCATCTAGGTCCATAGCGGGCACAATGGGCGCCGCATTGCCTTGCTGTCAACGCCCAGTGTCGGCTACCGGAAGACAAATTGGTATTCGCCATTTTCCACGAAGGGGTAGCAGGGGCAAGATGACGAGAGCCATTCCGGCAACGATGACCGCGATCGGCTGGGATGGGCCCGGCGGTCCCGAAGTGCTGCGCCCGGAAACCGTCCCCGTGCCGCAACCGGGGCCGGGGCAGGTTCTGCTGAAGGTGGCCTTTGCCGGCGTCAACCGGCCCGACGTGGTCCAGCGGCAGGGGTTCTATCCTGCGCCGCCCGATGCCTCGCCGCTGCCGGGGCTGGAAGTTGCCGGACAGGTCGTGGCGATGGGCGAAGGCGTGACCTGGCCCTTCATCGGAACGCCGGTCTGCGCGCTGGTGGCGGGTGGCGGCTATGCCGAATACTGCATTGCCGAAGCGGCGCAGTGCCTGCAGGTTCCCACCGGACTTTCGCTGGCCGAGGCTGCCGCCATGCCCGAAACCCTGTTCACCGTGTGGCACAATGTGTTTGAACGCGGCATGGTCGCCCCCGGCGAGACGATCCTTGTCCATGGCGGCACCAGCGGCATCGGTTCCATGACGATCCTGCTGGGCAAGCTGTTCGGCGTGAACGTGATCGCAACCTGCGGCGGCGCGGAAAAGTGCGCGCAGGCGCTTGCCATCGGCGCAGCCCATGCGATCGACTACAAGGCCGCCGATTTCGTGGCCGAAGTCGAGCGCCTGACCGAAGGGCGCGGGGTGGACATGGTGCTCGACATGGTTGCGGGCGATTATGTGGCGCGCAACATCAAGTGCCTTGCCGACGATGGGCGGCATGTGACCATTGCCGTGCAGGGCGGGGTTCGCGCCGAAATCAACATGGCCGAGGTCATGCGCCGCCGGATCACGCTGACCGGATCGACCCTGCGACCGCGGTCGAAGGCGTTCAAGGCCGCACTGGCAGCCGAAATCCGCGATACGGTCTGGCCGATGGTGGCAACGGGCGAACTGCGCCCGGTCATGGACCAGACCTTCCCGCTGGATCAGGCATCTGCCGCCCATGCGCGGATGGAACAGGGTGCGCATATCGGCAAGATCGTGCTTCACGTGAGCTGAAGCCGAAGCGCTTGCCACAAAGCAAAAGGGCCGCCCCATAACGGGAGCGGCCCTTTTTTCGTGGCTGAGCCTTCGGGAGGCTCAGCTGTCGGAAATCCCTTCGGCGCGGCGCGCGGCAAGCCATGCGGCGGCTTCGGCTTCCTGTGCGGCTTCCGATGCAGCCTTGGCAGAGGCCTCGCGTTCGGCACGCAGTTCCTCGATCAGGGCATCACGATCGGATCCAAGGCGCTGGTCGGCAGCGCCGTCGTCCTCGATCCCGGCCTTCTTGGCGGCCTTGGACACCAGCGCATCAAGTTCGCGCTGCGAGCACAGCCCCAGCGTGACCGGATCCTTCGGATTGATGTTGGCGATGTTCCAGTGGCTGCGGTCGCGGATCGCGGCAATGGTGGTGCGGGTGGTGCCGATGAGCTTGCCGATCTGCGCATCCGAAACTTCGGGGTGATGGCGCAGGATCCACGCAATGCCATCGGGCTTGTCCTGACGCTTGGATACCGGCGTGTAGCGCGGCCCCTTGGTGCGGCTGACCGAGATCGGCGCACGCTGCATCTTGAGCCGGTAATCGGGATTGGCCTGCCCGCGGTCGATTTCGGCCTGGGTCAGTTCGCCCGAATGGATCGGATCGCGCCCGGTGTATTTCTGGCCGGCAAGGTCATCGGCCATCGCCTGCACCTCAAGGATGTGCAGGCCGCAGAACTCGGCAATCTGTTCGAACGTCAGCGCGGTATTGTCGACGAGCCACGAAGCTGTCGCATGGGGCATCAGCGGATAGGCGGGCTGGTTGCTCACGGACGGTCTCCCGATAAGTCGGCCCTGCCGGAGCGGACACGACCTGAAAAGCGGATACAATAAGGGCCGCCCCTCGCGGAGCGGCCTTGAACGGAGCCGATGTAAGCCGGGAATGGCGAATCGGCAAGGTTTTGTTTGAAAGGCTCAGCTTACCAGCGTGAGGGCCGGTTCCTCGCCCGTATGGACGCGGTGCGCGAATCTGCCATCCACCTGCGCGCCCTGTTCGATCGTCAGCGCGTCATAGGTCACGTCTCCGTGGATGCGCGCGGTCTTGAGGATGACGAGTTCGCCCGCCTCGATCGATCCGTGAACCGTGCCCGAAAGACGCGCGCTCTGCGCCCGGATCGCGCCGGTGACGACGCTTTTTTCGCCCTGAACGAGCGCGGCGCAGGTGATGTCGCCTTCCACGCTGCCGTCGATGTGCAGATCGGCACTGGCCGAAAGATCGCCCTTCACGGCCACGTCCGCACCCAGCACCGAGAAACTTGCCGCCATGCCCGGATTACTCCCCGTGCTTTTCATCGTGCGCGCCGGTTCCGGCGCGGATTTCCTGAACATGCCTGTTTGCCTCAAGAAACGGGCGCGGATTGACCGGGCGGTCATTGATCCGCACTTCGAAATGGAGATGGGGGCCGGTTGACCGGCCGGTATTGCCGATCTGGCCGATGGCGGTTCCGGCTTCGACCTTCTGTCCTTCCTTTGCATCGGTGCGCGACATGTGCGCATAGCGCGTGAGCAGGCCGTTGCCATGGCTGATTTCGACGACGCGGCCATAGCCCTGCTTGACGCCCACGAAGCTGACCGTGCCTGCCGCCGCCGCATAGATCGGGGCGCCCACCGGCCCGCGGAAATCAAGCCCGGCGTGAAACGCGGGGCCGCCCGTGAACGGATCGGATCGATAGCCGAAGCCGCTGGAGATATATTCGAGGCGCGCGGGCAGCGTATTGGGTATGCGGGCCAGGCCCCGCTCAAGCGCGGCCATGCGTTCAAGGCTCGCGCCGAAGCGGGCAAAGCGGGGGTCCACGCTCTCGTCCCGATCGGTGAAGAGCCGGATCAGCGGGCCACCCTGCCCCTCGCGCGAGGCGCCGCGCAGCATGGCCGGGTTCAGCCCGACACGGCGGATGGCCGTTTCATAGCGGGCGGCGCGGGCGTCGGCGTAACGGGTCAGGCGTTCGATGAAGGCAAGCTGCCGGGCTTCCACTTCGGCAAGGCGCCTTCCTTCGGGAAGTTCGAGCGAGATCTTGCGAACGGTCTTCTGCGCCTCGGCTGTGCTGTCGGATACGGTGCCCTGCGGCAGGTCGTTCGGCAGTTCGCCGATCGTGCCCTGAATTGCCTTTTCGATGAAATCCTGTCGGCGTTCCAGTTCGTCGGCCACGCCCTCGATGCCGCCGCGATACTTTGCCACGCGGCTTTCAGCCGATGCCACGGCTGCTTCGCGTTCGAGCAGGGCGGCATGGTCGCGCGCGGCGGTGAACTGGGAGACGAGCGCTGCGCCCATTGCGCCCAGCCACAGCAGCATGGCGCCGGCCACTCCGCCAGCGACACCCATCTGCACCCGCGAGGACAGGCGGATGAACCGCACCTCGCCCTGCACGCGCATGAAGAACTCGCGTTCGGGGAACCACTGCCTGACGCGGGTCATGCCCGCGCCCAGCCTCTGGCGGGCCGCGGCGCTACCGGCCCGCAAGCGGTCAGTCATCTTGGCTGGCACGAACCTGGCGACCCCCGGATCAATCCTGTCCCGGCCCTGACAGCCGGTCGGTTGGTTAACATGTGTTTCCCGTCGGGGGTGCGGCCTAGCGGGGCCATGGGGCGCTGGCGAATCGAAACCGCTCCACCCGCGCCGGAGCGTGTGACTCCCCCGATGAATCGTTTGCAGCAGGTGATCGCCAGCATACCGTTGCCGGCATCGGGCGGGGCAGGCCGTGCAGATCATGCAGATCTGCACTCGGCCGATTCGCGCGTTCGCCCGCGCGGGTGGATGACATCGCGCTGCCTCGATGGTAGGGGCAGGCCATGTCCAGCCAGCCCCATGCCTCCGCCGAAACCGTGACCGCCATGGTCGAAGGTCTCGCCCGTGCCGCCCGGTCCGCCCAAGCGCTTCTGGCGCGCATGGATGCACCGGCCAAGGAGCGCGCTCTCAAGTGCGCTGCCGCCGCCCTGCGTGCCTCCGAAGCCGAGATTCTTGCCGCGAACGCGCAGGACATGGCCAACGGTGAGGCCAATGGCCTTACAAGCGCCATGCTCGACCGGCTCCGCCTGACGCCTGAGCGCCTTGCCGGGGTTGCCGATGCGGTCGAGCAGGTCGCATCGCTTGCCGATCCGGTGGGCGAGGTAATTTCCGAAACGGCGCGGCCCAACGGCATGGTCTTGCAGCGGGTGCGCATTCCGGTGGGGATCATCGGCATCATCTATGAAAGCCGCCCCAACGTGACGGCGGATGCCGCCGCACTGTGCGTGCGATCGGGCAATGCCGCGATCCTGCGCGGCGGGTCCGAGGCGGTCCATTCCAACCGCGCCATCCACCGCGCGCTGGTGGCGGGGCTGGTCGAGGGCGGCGTTCCTGCCGAGGCGGTCCAGCTTGTCCCCACGCAGGACCGCGCGGCGGTGGGCGCGATGCTGGCGGCGGCCGGGCTGATCGACATGATCGTGCCGCGCGGCGGCAAGAGCCTCGTGGCGCGCGTGCAGGCCGATGCCCGCGTGCCGGTGCTGGCGCACCTCGACGGGATCAATCACACGTTTGTCCATGCCGCGGCCGATCCGGACATGGCCCGCAGGATCGTGTTCAACGCCAAGATGCGCCGCACCGGGATCTGCGGCGCGATGGAAACGCTGCTGATCGACGCTACCTATCCCGATCCGCACGGACTGCTGGAGCCGCTGCTGGATGCGGGGTGCGAACTGCGTGGCGATGCCCGCGCCCGCGCCATCGATCCCCGGATCGTGCCCGTTGCCGCCAATGACTGGGACACCGAATATCTCGAAGCCATCCTGTCGGTAGCGGTTGTCGATGGTCTGGACGAAGCGCTGGCGCATATCGCGCGCCATGCATCGGGCCATACCGACGCCATCGTGACCGACGATCAGGCAGCCGCTGACCGCTTCCTTGCCGAAGTGGACAGCGCCATCGTCATGCACAACGCATCCAGCCAGTTTGCCGATGGCGGCGAGTTTGGCCTTGGTGCGGAGATCGGCATTGCCACGGGGCGGCTCCACGCGCGCGGGCCTGTCGCGCTGGAAGGGCTGACGACCTACAAGTGGCTGGTGCGCGGTTCCGGGCAGGTCCGGCCCTGACGGCCCTGACATTGCCCGCAGGCCCGCTGACCGGCCCGCTGACCGGATTGCTGGGCGGCAGTTTCAATCCGGCGCATGGCGGGCATCGCCGGATCAGCCTGTTTGCGCGCGCGGCGCTGGGGCTGGACGAGGTATGGTGGCTGGTTTCGCCCGGCAATGTGCTCAAGCCAGCGGCAGGCATGGCCCCGCTTGCCGCGCGGCTGGCCTCGGCGCAGGCGATGAGCCGCAATGCGCCGATCCGCGCCACCGCGATCGAGCAGGAACTGGGCACGCGCTTTACCGTGGATACGCTGCGCGCGATCCGGCGCCGCTTCCCGCGCAGGCGCTTCGTGTGGATCATGGGGGCTGATAATCTGGCCCAGTTCCAACGCTGGAAGGACTGGCGCGGCATTGCCCGCGAGATGCCGATTGCGGTGATTGCCCGACCGGGATATGATGCAGCGGCCTTGGCAAGTCCCGCCATGGCATGGCTGCGCCGCTGGCGCCAGCGGCCCGGTCAGTTCGTTTCCGGCGCAAGGCGGAGCGCTCCGGCGCTGACTATTCTTCGCTTCGATCCTGACGACCGGTCGGCCAGCGCGATTCGCGCCGCCGATCCGGAATGGGCAAGCCGCATCCCTGTGGCAAGACTGCGCGATGCCGTGACGCATCGCCCAATCGGGCGAGGAAAATCCTGACCGCGCAATATCTTGGCCGCACCTGCGCCGTAAGGCGCGCGGGTGCGGGCGGTCAGCTCCGACAGCCTTATCCCTTGACTCTTGAGCCACGGAGGCCATTTCGCGCGACATGACCAGCGTTCAACCGCTGTCGGCCAAGGCCGGCACCGCCCCCCAGACCCCTCAATCCCCGGCCGATCATTCGCCCGCAGCGCTGCACGATCTCGTGCTCCGCTCGCTCGACGACGATCAGGCGCAGGAAGTGGTTTCGATCCCGCTCGAAGGCAAAAGCTCGGTTGCCGATTACATGGTGATCGCGTCGGGCCGATCCACGCGTCAGGTGGCCGCGATGGCGCAGAAGCTGGCCGAGCGGATCAAGCATGGCGGCTTCGGCCACGTGCGGATCGAGGGGCTTCCGGCGGCAGACTGGGTGCTGATCGATGCCGGGGATGTGGTGGTCCACCTCTTCCGCCCGGAAGTGCGCACGTTCTACAATCTCGAACGCATGTGGGCCTTCGGAGACGCAGGCGCGGCCTGATCGGGGTTGCTGCACCCGTGGCAGCGACGCCCTGAGGGCGTGTCTGCGCGCGCAGCCATGATGGCAACTTTGCCGGGGATTCATTTCCTCGCCGATCCCCGCTAGACGGGGCCAATGCTGCTGCATGTCATCGCTCGCGGAAAGATCGGCCGCTCGCCGGAGGCGGAACTGGTTGACCGCTATGCCCGGCGGATTGCGTGGGATTGGAAAGTCACCGAATTGCCAGACCGTGGCGGCACCGTGCCCGCGCCTGCGCAGACGCCTTTGCGCACGGTGGCGCTTGATGAACGGGGGCGACAGCTCACCTCGGCCGAGTTCGCCGCAATCCTTGGCCGCTGGCGCGATGATGGTGTGCGCGAAGCGCGCTTCCTGATCGGTGCGGCCGACGGACACGACGAGGCACTGCGCGGCTCGGCCGATCTGCTGATCGCCTTCGGCAAGGCAACCTGGCCGCACATGCTGGCGCGGGCGATGCTTGCCGAACAGCTCTGGCGCGCCACCAGCATTCTGGCTGGCCATCCTTATCACCGCGAGGGATAAGCGCACGCCATGACGTCAGCGCGCACCTTCGTTTTCATGATCCTGCTGCTGGCGGGGGCAGCGGGCTGGCAGGTCATGGCGCAGCAGCCCAGCCCCTATGCGGATGCGGGCGATGCGGGCGATGCCCTGCGCCGCGCGGGCGAGGTTCTCGCCCGGTCGCGCGCGCGGGCCGAACAGCTTGAGCAGGCCGCACGCAAGGCGCGGGCCGAGGCTGACCGCACCGCGCGCGAGGCCGCAGCGGTGGCGGCGCGGATCCAGCAGTCCGAGGCCGAGATCCAGATGGCCCAGACCCGCATCGCCATGATCGACCGGCAACGCGAAGTCCTGCGCGCGCGCATGGCCAGCGAGCAGGAACCGGTTGTGCGCCTGACGGCGGCCCTGCAGATGATGGCGCGGCGCCCGCTGGTCTTCAGTCTGGTCCGCGCGGATTCGCTGCGCGACACGGTCTATCTGCGGGCAGTGATGGAAACCATGCTGCCGGAAGTGGGACGCCGCACCGCCGGGCTGCGCGCGGAAATCCAGCGCGGCCGCGAGTTGCAGGAGCAGGCGCGTCTCGCCGCCCGCGAGTTGCGCGAAGGGGAAAGGGCGCTGGCCTCCCGCCGGGCGGAACTGGCTGCGCTCGAAAGCCGCCAGCGTCTGGCCTCGCGCGAGGCGCAGGGCGTGGCCAGCCGCGAGGCCGACCGGGTGCTGGCTCTGGCCGAACAGACGCGCGATCTTTCGGGCCTGCTGGATCAGCTCGAAGAGGCCGGAACCTTGCGCCGCCAGCTTGCGGCCCTGCCGGGGCCGGTCCTGCCACCCACCCGCCCCGGCGAAGTGCTTCAGGTGATCGATGCGCCGCCGCCGCTTCTGGCGGCCGACACCGCCCGTCCTGCTTGGATCATGCCGGTATCGGGCAGGCTCGTGTCGGGCTTTGGCGAACAATCAGCCACCGGACTGACCAAGGGCGTTTCGCTGGCAGTGGCCCCCGGTGCGCAAGTGGTTTCGCCCGCCGACGGGCGCGTGGCCTTTGCCGGGCCTTACCGCGGCTATGGGGCCATCGTGATCGTGGAGCATGGCGGCGGCTGGACCACGCTGATCACGCAGTTCGGCCGCCTTGCCGTGACCGTGGGCGAAACAGTGGTGCAAGGCTCCCCCCTTGGCACCGCAGGGCCGGGGCGGCCGGTCCTCACCATCGAACTGCGGCGCGATGGCGCGCCGGTGAACCCGCTGGGCGAAACCGGCGGCTGATGGCCCCCGCCACCTGTCCTGAAACCTCATCTGGCGTTAAGCCGCCCGCGGCTATATGGTGCCGATGATGAACAGTGATGAACGCACGAGCCACTCCCCCGCCGCCGAAGCGGGCATGGCAGGCCCAGATACGGCAGGTGTGCGCCGCAAGAGCGCGCGGGCGGCCGGGTTGCTGCGCGTTACCGCGCTCGTCTGCGCGGTTGCCCTGATCCCTGCGGCGACGAGCGGTCTGGCGGCGGTGGATGCGCGGTCAGGCCCTGAGTTCAGCAAGCTTCTGGCCGTCTACGAGCGGATCAAGGCCAACTATGTCGAGCCGGTCGATGATGACAAGCTCATCAAGGGCGCGATCAACGGGATGCTGGCCTCGCTCGATCCGCACAGTTCCTATCTGGATGCCCGTGATTTCGAGAATCTGCGCACCCAGACCGAAGGCTCCTATGGCGGGCTGGGCCTTTCGGTCACGCTCGACGATGGCGCGGTCAAGGTCATCGCCCCGACCAAGGGCAGTCCGGCCGATCTTGCCGGGGTGAAGGCCGGGGATTTCATCACGCACCTTGATGGCAAGCTGATCTATGGCGGTTCGCTTGACGAGGCGGTCGATCAGATGCGCGGCAAGCCAGGCACCCAGATAAGGCTCAGCATCTTCCGCCCCGGACGCGACGAGCCGTTCGATGTCACGATCACGCGCCAGATCATCGAACTGAAGCCGGTGGAATGGGAACTTCAGGGCAATGTCGCGGTGATCTCGGTCTCCAGCTTCAGCGCCGATGTCGGCACCTCGGTCAAGAAGGCGTGGGCCGCGGCCAAGGCCAAGGCGGGCGGCAAGGTGGCCGGGCTGGTGCTCGATTTGCGCGGCAATCCGGGCGGCCTGCTCGACGAGGCGGTTGCCTTGTCGGACCTGTTCCTTGAACGCGGGACGATCGTCTCGCAGCGTGGCCGCTATCCGCGCGACAACGAGGTCTATCCCGCCGAGGTCGATACCAAGGGCGATATCGCCAAGGGTGTGCCGATGATCGTGCTGATCGACGAAGGTTCCGCGTCCGCCTCCGAGATCGTGGCTGGCGCCCTTCAGGACCAGCATCGCGCGGTTGTCATGGGACAGCGCAGCTTCGGCAAGGGCAGTGTGCAGACGCTGATCCCGCTGACCCGCGATACCGCCGTCAAGCTCACCACGGCGCGCTACTATACGCCTTCGGGCCGGTCCGTGCAGGAAGGGGGAATCGATCCCGATATCGTGGTGCCGCAGATTTCCGATCCCGATTTCCTGAAGCGCCAGAAGCGGGCCTATCGCGAGAGCGACCTGCGCGGCCACCTCATCAACGAGATCAAGCTCGACGACAAGGATCTGGAAAAGGACAAGCTGGCCGATCCGCGCTTCAAGATGACGCCCGAAGAACTCACGGCGAAGAACATCAAGGACTTCCAGCTGCACTATGCGGTGCAGACGCTGAGCCGCACGGCGGGCACGGTGCTTGCGTCAAACCGGCAGCGTTGAGACGGATCGCCACGCGATGACTCCGGCCAAAGCCCGCGATGCCGCCTATGCGCTTGCCCTGATCGTGCCGGCCTTGCTGATGGGCGGGGCGCTGATCGCACAATATGTCTTCGGCCTGTATCCTTGCGAGATGTGCTGGTGGCAGCGCTATCCGCATATCGCGGCCATCGTGCTGGCAGTGCTCGCGCTGGCCATGAAGCGCGGGAAGGGCAGGGTCGGGGGTGCAGGGGATCTTGCGGTCACTCTGGCGGCCATCGCCACCGGCCTGTCTGGTCTGATCGGCGCGTTTCATGCCGGGGTGGAATATGGCTGGTGGCAGGGCGTTACTGCCTGCGCCACGGTTGGCGGCAGCGGGGCCAGCGCACTTGATGCGATCATGAACGCGCCCGTTATCCGGTGCGATGTTGCCCCTTGGTCTCTCTTCGGAATCAGCCTTGCCGGTTACAATTTCCTGATATCGCTGGGCGGGGCGGTGCTGGTTCTGGCGCTGCTCGGCAAAGGGCGCAAAGGCCGCAAGGGAACCTTCCGATGACCGTGAATACCGCTGAAATGCTGCGCGTCGATCAGGCCGGAGAGTTCGGCGCTACCCGGATCTATGCCGGGCAGCTTGCCGTGATGGGCAACCGCGCGCCCCATTCCGCCGAAATTGCCGCAATGGCCGAACAGGAAGCCGATCATCGCAGGCGTTTCGATGAACTGCTGGTGCGGCGCGGGGTTCGCCCCACGGCATTGCAGCCGCTCTGGTCCGTCGCCGGTTTCGCCCTTGGCGCGGCAACGGCGCTTATCGGGCCGAAGGCAGCCATGGCCTGCACCGCCGCGATCGAGACCGAGATTGACCGCCACTACACCGAGCAGCTTGACGCGCTGGGCGACAGCGATCCCGAACTGGCCGACATGATCCGCGAGTTCCGCGACGACGAGCGCGAACACCGCGATGCGGCGCTGGCCGCCGGGGCCGAGCAGGCACCCGCCTATCCGGTGCTGTTCCACGCGATCCGGCTTGGCTGCCGCGCGGCGATTGCGCTTTCCACGCGGATTTGATTTTCGGCGGGCCTGATTTGCGACGGGCCTGATTTGCGACGGGTTTGACTTTTGTCAGGGATTGGCCGCGGCCAAGGCCGCATCAGCATTCCAGTCGCTTCAGCTACCATTCAAGGACGTTGCGTCCTATAGCGAAGCATGGCTGACCGGAGACCCACGATGTTGCGCACTGTCCCTGCTTTCCTGTTTCTGGCCGTTGCGGCGTCAGTCCCGGCACAGGCGCAGCCTTCCGGGCCGGGCGTTGCCCTGACCGATCCGGGCGGAGAGCGGGTGAACCAGCTTATCGTCTATGGCAATGATCCGTGCCCGCCATCCGAAGGGGGCACGATCACGGTCTGCGCCCGCAAGGACGAGGAAGAGCGCTTTCGCATCCCCAAGCCTTTTCGCGACAATCCCAACGCCGCAGGAAACCAGGCATGGACCGAGCGGGTGAAAGCCTATGAAACCGTTGGCGCCTTCGGGATCAATTCCTGTTCGGCGGTCGGTTCGGGCGGTGCCAGCGGCTGCGTGACCCGCCTGATCGACCGTGCCTATGCCGAGAAGCGCAATGGCCCCGACGTTCAGTTCGGCCGCATGATCGAGGAAGAGCGCGAGCGCCGTCTCAGCACCATCGATGCCGAAGCCGCGGCCGAACAGGCGCGGGTCGAGCAGATCGAACGCGAATACGAAGCCCGGCTCAAGCGCGAACGCGAGGAAGCCGGCGGTCAGACGGGCCAGCAGGCTGCGCCGCCCGCACAGCCCTGAAACGTGCCGCGCGCATCATTCCCGCGCGGACGGGAATGATGCGCGCCCAAGCCTTCGGCCCGGTGCGCCAAGCCTTCAGCCCAGGGCGATGTCGGGTGCGTCTTCCTGCTTCATGCCGACGGTGTGGTAGCCTGCGTCCACATGGTGCGTTTCGCCGGTCACGCCTGAGGACAGATCGGACAGGAAGTAAAGCCCCGCACCGCCCACGTCCTCGATGGTCACGTTGCGGCGCAGGGGGCTGTTCAGTTCGTTCCACTTGAGGATGTAGCGGAAATCGCCGATGCCGCTGGCGGCCAGGGTCTTGATCGGGCCGGCCGAAATGGCGTTGACGCGCACGCCCTGCGGTCCGCAATCGTTGGCCAGGTATTTCACGCTGGTTTCCAGCGCCGCCTTGGCCACGCCCATCACGTTGTAGTGCGGCACCACCTTTTCCGCGCCGTAATAGGTCAGCGTCAGGATCGAACCGCCTTCGGGCATCATCTCCACCGCCCGGCGCGTGACCGCCACAAGGCTGTAGGCCGAGATGTTCATGGTCATCAGGAAGTTGTCGAGCGTGGTGTCGTAGAACTTGCCGCGAAGCTGGTTCTTGTCGGAATAGCCGATGGCGTGCACCACGAAGTCGATCGTCGGCCAGCGCGCCTTGAGCGTATCGAAGGCCGTGTCGAGCGCGTCCATGTCGGACACGTCGCATTCGATCAGGAAATCGCTGCCGAGGCTGGCGGCCAGCGGGCGCACCCGCTTCTCCAGCGCTTCTCCCTGATAGGAGAAGGCGAGTTCGGCGCCGTGTTCGTGCAGCTTCTTGGCAATGCCCCAGGCCAGCGACTTGTCATTGGCGAGGCCCATGATGAGGCCGCGCTTGCCTTGCATAAGTCCGGTCATGCGTTCTCGTTCTCGCTTCTTGTCTTGTTCCCTGCGCGCACCCGCCCGGCGCGTGCGTTGTCATTGTTCCTGTCGTCTCCGCAGGCTGCGCTCTTCGGGTGTTTCGGCCAGCGCTGCGTTGAGTTCGGCTCCCACCACCATCCCTAAGCCGACCAGCCAGAAAAAGAAAAGGGCGATCATGATTCCGGCAAGGCTGCCATAGGTCAGGTCATAGGTGAAAATGGTGCGCAGCGCGACCGGAAGCGCCGTGGTCACGCCGATCCACCAGAGCGTGACGAAAAGTGCGCCGGGCCACTTGGGATATTCCCGGCCGCGATAGGCGCCGGGGGTCAGCGAGATGAACAGGAGCCACAGCGCACCATAGAGAACGACCGCAGGGATGAAGCGGGTAAGTGCAAGCTGCTGCACGAGATCGGTGAAATCCGGCAGCCACGCGCCGATCACTTCCTGCACCGCACCGATCAGCACCTGCGCGAAGATTGCCAGCAGGATCAGCATGACCGAGGCAAGGGTGATTCCCGCCGATGCCAGCCGATAACGCCACAGGGCATGTTCCCAGCGCGTTCCATAGGCGCGGCGCAGGATGTCGCGAATCGTCTCGATCAGGCTGCTTGCCGTCCACAGCCCCACCAGCGCGCCGATCCATAGCAGCCAGCCCGTGCGCGCCTCGATCACGCTGCGGGCCACAGGCTCGATCGTGGCGGCAACCACGGGTGGCAGGGCCACCAGCACCGTGTCGATCGCGGCGGCACGCTGGCCGGGCTCGCCCAGCGCGGAAAACAGAGCAGCGGCAGTGATGAAGAAGGGAAAGAGCGCGATCACCACCATGTAGGCAAGATTGCCCGCGTGGATGGTGCCATCATTGAAGGCGCCGGTAGCCACGCGCACGATCACGGTTCGTGCCTGCGCGAACCAGCGGTGCACCCTGCCCGCACCTTGGGGCCATGGCGGGGCGGCAGGCGTGCCGCGCCGTGCGGCGCGGCGCCGCGCCTCAGGCGAAAGATCGGGCATTTCCAGCAGCACGCGCGCATCGTCACCCGGCAGGGACGGGCCGGGGGACGCGCCGTGTCCGCTCATTCACACACCAAGCTTGCCGCGCAGGTTGCGCAGATCCTGCCAGCCTTCGAGCCGGGCCTTGAGATCGGCGTCATCGGCGGGAAGATCGATCTGGAGCGTTACGAGCTGATCGCCGCGTGTGCCGTCCTTGCGGGTGAAGCCCTTGCCCTTGAGGCGCAGGGTTCGGCCGCTCGAACTGCCGGGCGCGACGGTGAGCATGACCGGACCATCGACGGTCGGCACTTTCACCTTCGCGCCGTGGACCGCCTCGGCAAGGCTGATCGGCAGATCGAGCCGGATATTGTCGCCATCGCGCTCGTAGAACGGATGGCCGCCGATCTCGATGGTGACAATGGCATCGCCGTTGCCGCCGGGGCCGGGTTCACCCTTGCCGGCAAGCCGCATCTGCTGGCCGTTCTCAAGGCCGGCCGGCAGCTTGAGGTCGATCGTCTTGCCATCGGACAGGGTGATGCGCTGGTTTGCGCGGGTTGCCGCATCGACGAACGAAACCTTCAGCCGGTAGCTGACGTTGGCGCCCCGTGGCGGCGGGCCGCGGCGCGCACCTGCGCCCATGCCACCCATGCCGCCCATACCGCCACGCCCGCCAAACAGGCCCTCGAAAATATCGCCAATGTCGATGCCTTCCGGCCCGGCGCCGCCTTCGAACCCGCCATCGTGGCGAAATCCGCCCTGCGTGCCGCGAAATCCGCCGCCAAAGCCACCTCCTGCGAAGCCGCCTCCGGCAAAGGGGCCGGTCGGGTTGCCATCGGCGTCGATCTCGCCCCGGTCGAACTTCGCTCGCTTGTCCTTGTCGGACAGGAGATCGTAGGCGCGCGTCACTTCCGAAAAGCGCTCCGCCGCCGCAGGGTTGTCCTTGTTGGTATCCGGATGGAGTTCCTTTGCCAGCTTGCGATAGGCGGACTTGATGTCCTTCTCGCTCGCGCTGCGCGGGACTCCCAGAATGGAATATGGATCAGCCATGCCGACAAGCTAGGATTTGCAGGCCCTGCCCGCAAGGTTGGCTTTCCTGTTGCAGGCAAGAGGAGTATGCGAGGCCGGCGCAATTGATCCCGGTCATTGCCGCTTCGGGCGGGTGCGCCAATCCTGCGCCCCTCGATGCATCTTCAGACCCTACCATTGTGGGGCCACCTACCTTCAGGCAAGACGCCCTCAGGAAAGACCCGTGACAACCGACCATAGCGCCGATGCAATTCCCCACGCCGATCCCTTCGCGATCTTCGATGCCTGGTTTGCCGAAGCGCGGAAGACCGAGCCGAACGATCCCAACGCCATGGCGCTTGCCACCGCAACGCCGGACGGGCTGCCCTCGCTGCGCATGGTGCTGCTGAAGGGACATGGCCCGGAAGGCTTCGTGTTCTATACCAATTTCCACAGTCGCAAGGGCGGGGAACTGGCGCGCAATCCCCATGTGGCGCTGCTGTTTCACTGGAAGTCGCTGCGCCGCCAGATCCGCATCGAAGGCCCCGTCCGGGAAGTGAGCGCGGCAGAGGCCGATGCCTATTTTGCCAGCCGCCACCCCGAATCGCGTCTTGGATCGGCCGCATCCGACCAGTCGCGCCCCCTGGCCGACCGACAGACCTATCTTGACCGGGTGGCTGCGCTGCGGGCGCAGTATCCCGATGGAAATGTTCCGCGCCCTGCGCATTGGTCGGGCTACCGGGTGGCGCCGGTAGCGATCGAGTTCTGGCAAGACCGAGACTATCGTCTTCACGAACGCCGCCGCTTCGTGGCGGATGGTGCTGGCGTGTGGACCAGCAGCCTGCTTTACCCGTAAGGGAACCGGCCCATGGACATGACCCGCGCCGATTCCCATGCCGATCTGAACCGCAAGGCGGCGCTTGCCAGCATTTCGGTGGCCCTGCTTCTGTCCGGGATGAAACTGTGGGCCGTCTTTTCGACCGGCTCGTCCGCAATGCTCGGCAGCCTTGCCGATACCGCGCTCGATCTGGTGGCCAGCATTGCCACCCTGCTGGGCGTCTGGATCGCGTCGCAGCCGGACGATCACAATCACCGTTTCGGACATGGCAAGGCCGAGGCTCTGGCGGCCATGTTCCAGGTGGTGCTGATCTCGATCTCCGCCATCGGCATTGCCTATCGCTCCATCGGCCAGTTCTTCGGCAAGGCGCAGGTGGCCGAAGCCGAGACGGGTGTTGCCGTTTCGGCGCTGGCCATGGTGGCGACGCTGGCCCTGTTGGCCTATCAGCGCCATGTGATCCGGCAGACCGGCAGTCTCGCGATCAGCACCGACAACGTCCACTACAAGTCGGACCTCTACCTTAACCTTGCCGTCATCGCAGCGCTCGCGCTGGATGTCTGGGCCGGCATCAGAGGCGCGGATGCGGTCTTTGCCTTCGGCATCGCGCTGTGGCTGGGCTGGGGCGCATGGGGCGCTTCGCAGGAGGCGGTGCACCAGTTGATGGACCGGGAATGGCCGCTGGAAAAGCGCGAACGCTTTCTCGAAGTCGTCGCCCGTCATCCTGAACTGAAAGGGATCCATGATCTGCGCACGCGCACCAGCGGCAATCGCGATTTCGTGCAGTTCCACCTCTGGGTCGATGGCAACATGACGGTGACGCAGGCGCACGAGGTCATGGACGAGATTGAGGACAAGCTCATGGCCGAGTTTCCCGGCGTCGAGATCCTTATTCATCCCGACCCCGAAGGGCTGGTCGACGAGGATCTGATGGGTGCGGAAAATCTGCTCCACCCCGGTCCGGACCGCGCCAGCCCTGCCATTGCTGCCCAAGGTGCGCCTAACCGGTGAGGACCAGCGCATGACAAGTCCGAGAGTGCCGTATTATCACGTCGACGCCTTCACCGCCCGCCCCTTGGGCGGCAATCAGGCTGCCGTGATGATACTTGAGGCGTGGCCGAACGATGAGGCACTTCAAGCCATCGGCGCCGAGAACATGTTTGCCGAAACGGCGTTTCTGGTGCCGGACCGCACCGGTCTGGCAGACTTTGAACTGCGCTGGTTCACCCCAGCCGTGGAAGTCGCGATGTGCGGTCATGCCACGCTCGCGTCGGGGCATGTCGTTCTGGTGCAGGAGCCGCTACGCGAGCGCGTGACATTCTCGACCCGCAAGGCAGGTGTTCTTGAGGTATCGCGCGACGGTGACCGTTATGTGCTGTCTCTGCCTGCCGTCGCGACCGCGCCAGGAGCGTTCGACGAAGCCGTGCCCCTGCTTGGCACTGAACGGCCTGCGGAAGTGTGGCAGTGCGATGGCTACACCATATTGCGTTATGCCACGCCTGACGACGTTCTTGCCCTTTCCCCCGATTTCAATGCCTTGATGCGATTTGGCGTGACACAGTTCATCGCCACTGCACGCGGAGAGGGGCATGCATCTGGAGCAGACATCGTCAGCCGCGTTTTCGTGCCCGGTGGTGGGATCGACGAAGATGCTGCAACCGGTTCGGCCCATGCCGCGCTCACCCCGTATTGGGCAAGCAAACTTGGGCGAACGAAGTTCACGGCCCATCAGGCATCCGCACGTGGTGCTGATTTCGTCTGCCGTCTCGAAGGAGACCGTGTTCTGCTGGGCGGCAATTGCGTGACCGTGGTCGAAGGGTTGTTCAGGTTGCCCTATCGATAGAGAGCCACCACATCGGCCAGCGCATCGACCACGCCGTCCAGCCGGTCGTCCTGCGTCTTGCCGAGCCGCACGACCGTGAGCTTGCGCGAGGGGCTGACCAGCACATACTGGCCAAGGTGTCCGATGCAGGCAAACAGATCCCTTGGCCCGCGATCCGGAAACAGCGCGGGCTTTCCGGCTGTGGGCGGGCGGTTCAGCCAGATCTGCGCACCGTATTGCGCCTCGCGCGGGGAGGGGGAGACCATGAAGTCGATCCACTGGCGCGGGATGATCTGCGCTCCCTTGACCGAGCCCTTGTTGCGCAGGAACTCGCCAAAGCGCGCCCAGTCGCGCGCGGTGCCATGAATCAGCGACCCGCCGACAAGCGTTCCGGCGGCATCGAACTCAGGCAGCATCGATTTCATTCCGGCCGGTTCGAACAGGCGGGTGCGCAAATAGTCGGAAACAGCCTCGCGGCGGCTTTCCGCATCGGGTGCCGGAGCCAGCACGCGCGCCGCCAGATCGGCCAGAATAACGCTGCTGGCGGTCGAATATTCGAACTTGCGGCCCGGTTCGGCCTCCAGCGGCTGCTCTTCGGCATAGCGCGCCATGTCGTCACGGCCATCAAGGAACAGCATCCGCACTTCATCCGACCGGTAAACCGGGGTGATGGCTTCCGAATGCCTGAGGCCGGATCGCATCTGCAGAAGCTGGCGCAGGGTAATTTCGCCGCGGGGATCGCCGGGGCGCTGCCACGCCGGGACGGGGGCCGTTTCATCAAGCCGCAGCCGCCCGTCGGAAACCAGCATCCCGATCATGACCCCGGTGATGCTCTTGGCCATCGACCAGCTCACGAAGCGGGTGTTTTCGTGATAGCCGGGAGCATAGCGTTCCGCGACGATCCGCCCGCCCTGCATGACGATGACGGCGCGCGTTTCGCCCTTTTCTGCGGCAAAGAGCGCATCGATGGCGCGGGCCAGCTTTTCGCGGTTCGTGCCGGGCTTTTCATCCACTGCCGCCAGCGCTTCTGCCGAAAGCGGCGGCGGACCGGGCGGGGGGGCATCCCCATGCGAGCAGGAGGCAAGGGCTGGAACCAGTGCCAGCGACACGATAAGGGGTAGCAAGCGACGGGCCATGAGGCCAGTGCTTTCAATCAGAATCGGCACAGATGGCAACCGGCAACAACAGTTCCCCCACAACTGCGTCCCTCACGATTGCACCGAAGCGGCGCAAGTGGCCGCGCGTTCTGATTGTCCTGTTCGCCATGGCGGCGCTGGCGCTTGCCGCCTTCTGGCCGACGCTCCGCAGCTTTGCCCTGACCGGCACCAGTTATGGCGCGCGGGTGGCATGTTCGTGCCGTTATGCGGGCGGACGCGATCTTGCCGATTGCCGCAAGGACTTCGAGCCGGGCATGGAACTGGTCACGCTGAGCGAGGACCGGCAGAGCAAATCGGTCACGGCGCGGTTCGCCCTGCTCTTCGGCCAGACAGCAACCTATCGCGAAGGCTGGGGCTGTGTGCTGGAGCCGTGGGAGAAGGGTGCGCCCTGATCGGGGCTGGCGCCACTTTACCTCCGGCTCTCTGTTGCAATTGCTGGTTTGAGCTTCAGCCTTCCGACCAGCGTTCGGTCGAATCGATCCAGCCGCCGCCCACCACCCTGTCACCGGCATAGATCACCGCCGCCTGTCCCGGCGCGACGCCATATTCGGGCTGGGCAAAGCGGATCGTGACGCTCTGCCCATCGCCCAGCGCGCCTTCAAGGCTGATCGGCACCGGCTTTGCGAGCGAGCGGACCTTGGCCATCAGCGATCCTGCGGGAAGGGGGCCGATGCGGTTGGTTTCGGTAATCCGCGCGCTTCCCACGGCCAGCATCACCCGCGGGCCGACCAGAACACGCCGGGCGGGGGCATCCAGCCCGACGACATAGAGCGGCTCTGCCTGCCCGCCGATTTCGAGGCCGCGCCGCTGGCCCACGGTATAGTGGATGATGCCCCTGTGCTGGCCCATAACCTCGCCGGTGGCGGCGTGCACGATCTCGCCGGGAGCGTCGGCTTCGGGGCGCACGCTGCGGACGATCTTTGCATAGTCGCCATCCGGCACGAAGCAGATGTCCTGACTGTCGGGCTTGGCGGCAACCGCAAGGCCCATTTCCTCGGCCATACGCCGGGTTTCGGTCTTGGGCAGGCCGCCAAGGGGAAAGCGCAGGAAGGCAAGCTGCTCTTCGGTCGTGCCATAGAGAAAGTAGGACTGATCGCGCGCGGGATCGGCCGCGCGATGCAGTTCCGGCCCGTGGACGCCGACGATTCGCTGCACATAGTGGCCCGTGGCAAGGCAATCGGCACCCAGTTCACGGGCCATGGCCAGCAGATCGGTGAACTTCGGCCCCATGTTGCAGCGGATGCAGGGAATGGGGGTGCGCCCGCTCAGGTATTCGTCGGCGAAGCGTTCCACCACCTCCTCGCGGAAGCTGGATTCGTGATCGAAGACATAATGCGCGATACCGAGGCGATCGGCCACGGCGCGCGCATCGCGGATGTCGTCTCCGGCGCAGCAGGCACCCTTGCGGCCGGTGGCCGCGCCATAATCGTAAAGCTGGAGGGTAATGCCGATCACTTCGGCCCCGCTCGCCGCCGCGATTCCCGCCACGACCGAACTGTCGACCCCGCCAGACATGGCAACGACGATACGCCTTTCAGAGATCGGCGCGGGAAGATCGAACAGGTCTGGACAGGTGGCGGCAGAGATCATGGCGCGCGCTTTAGGCCGAATCCCGCGCAAGCGCAAAATCTGCGCGCACCGCGGCACGCGCGCATCGCACAAAATGCCGACTGAACAAAAGGTAATTGCGGCCTTTACCGGACCTTAGCCTTCTGGGGTTTAGGAAAGGTGGTGATGGACATGAGCTTCACCGATCCCGCCGCCTTCGGCCCGGCCACTTCTGCAACCGGCCTGCGCCCGCTGAGCTGGCATGGCCTTTGCGCGCAGATCACCGCGATGCAGGATCTGCGCCGCGCCCTTGCGACTGATCGCGAGCAGGCGGGCGAGGTGTCGGGCGCAAGCTTCGATCATGCCACCGCACGTTTCATGGCAACCCTGATTTCGGGCGCTTCGGCGCAATCTCCAAGGTGTGAACAGCCTGTTAACCCTACCCTTTCAGCGAATGGCAAAGACAATCTTGCCAGAACTGCGGGCACACCGAACGTGGCGCGGACGGGCCACGCCGAAGCACGAGACTGAGATGATCGAGAACCAGAAAATCCGCCCGGCTCAGGTGATTGGCCCTCTTGGCGAGCCGCTCACGCTGGAGAACCTGCCTCCGCCGAACACGACGCGCTGGGTCGTCCGGCGCAAGGCCGAGGTCGTCGCGGCTGTCAATGGCGGCCTGCTGACGATCGATGAGGTCTGCGAGCGCTACGGCCTGACGCTGGAAGAGTTTGCCTCGTGGCAGCGAGCGGTTGACCGCTCCGGGATGCAGGGCCTGCGCGTGACCCGGATCCAGCATTACCGCGATCTCTACGAGCGCCAGCTCAAATACTGATTTCAGCCTTTCCTTCAGGCTCCATCCGCGGCGGCCGCTTCCTTCGGGAGGCGGCCGTTGTTCTTTGGGGCATCTTTTGCCCTGCCTTGCCGAAGGGCTAACTCCGCAAAGCAGTTGGCGCGCGCCGCAGTGATACATAAAGTTACAGATGCCGAAATGACACGCCGCTTCATTTCGGCGTAAGTCCTTCGTCGAGGCAGAATTGCACCTCGTCGGAACGGGGTCTATTGCTTCTGCCTGACATGTCAGGACTGCAGGGTCGCAGTGTTGCGGCAGCGAATTGACTGTGTGATACACCTGTTCGGGAAAAAGAAGGGGGCAGCCCTCGCTCCTGCGTTGGTCCAGTAAACGGCCCGGTAAGCGGCCCGGTAGCCGGTGTTGCCTGAGATGGCGAGGATGCTGGCAAAGGCGGGGTTCAGACGCGGAGCGAAGGCGGTGAAACAGATGAACTACGAGACAACGATTGATCCCGCCAGTGCCGATGCTGTCCGCGCTTTCGAAAGCGAGGGTCTGGACAGGTCGTCCCTGCGCCGCAATGCGCTGATTGCGCTGGGTGTCCTTGCCGTGCTCGTCGGCGTCTGGTATTTCATGCACGGTCCCTCTGGCGCGGATGATTCAGCCGCGAAGGCGCAGGCGCAGGTCGTGACCGTCGTCGTGCCGGGCCAGACGACGATTGCCGGCATGATAAACGCCAGCGGCACCATCGCCGCGCGGCGTGAAATGCCGGTAGGCGTTGCCGGTGAAGGCGGGCGGGTGGTCCAGGTGCTCGTCGATGCGGGCGACTGGGTGAGGGCCGGGCAGGTGCTTGCGGTTATCGACCGTGCCGTCCAGACGCAGCAGATTGCCAGCCAGGCCGCCAATGTCGAGGTGGCTGCGGCCGATGCCCGTCTGGCGCAGGCCAATCTGGATCGTGCGCTCAAGCTGGTTGAGCGGGGCTTCATATCGAAGGCCGATGTCGATCGTCTTACCGCCACCCGCGATGCGGCCGTGGCGCGTGTCGGCGTGGCGCGCGCGGGGCTGGGCGAACTGCGCGAGCGCACCGCGCGCCTCAACATCGTGGCGCCAGCGGCAGGGCTGGTTCTGACTCGCGCTGCCGAGCCGGGCCAGATCGTCAGTCCCGGCGCGGGCGTGCTCTTTTCGATCGCGCGCGAAGGCCAGATGGAAATGCGCGCAAGGATTTCCGAGGCCGATCTCGCCCGGATCAGCGTGGGCGCGGTGGCCGAAGTAACGCCTGTCGGCATGGACCGTTCGTTCACGGGCGAGGTCTGGCAGATTTCCCCCACCATCGACCAGAACACGCGCGAGGGCCTGGCGCGCATCGCGCTGCGGTATGATGCGGCGCTGCGCCCCGGCGGTTTTGCCAGCGCCCGGCTGAAATCGGGTGTCGTGACCGCCCCGCTCCTGCCCGAATCGGCCATTCTGAGCGACGAAAAGGGCACCTATGTTTACGTCATCGGAGATGACAACAAGGCGCAGCGCCGCCCGGTCAAGACCGGTGAGGTTAGCGAGAAGGGCATTGCCGTGCTGGAAGGAATCACCGGGCGCGAACGCATCGTGCTCAGGGCGGGTGGTTTCCTCAATCCGGGCGACAAGGTTCAGCCGGTCATGGCCAAGTAAGGGCAGACCATGAACTTCCAGAACATCTCGGCCTGGTGCATCCGCAATCCGGTCGTTCCGATCGTCCTGTTCATCGGGCTGACGCTGGCGGGCCTCGTCTCGTTCATGCAGATGAAGGTGCAGGACACGCCCGATATCGAGTTTCCGGTGGTCATCGTCCAGATTGCGCAGCCGGGCGCCGCGCCGACCGAGATCGAGAACCAGATCACCCAGCGCGTAGAATCGGCGGTGCGCTCGATCGCAGGGGTCGATACCCTCACCTCGACTGCTTCCGAAGGCAGCAGCACCACGCAGGTCCAGTTCAAGATCGGGCAGGACATCAACGCCGCGGTCAACGAGGTCAAGAACCAGGTCGACCAGATCCGGTCCGACCTTCCCGAAGGCATTCTCGAACCGCGCGTGTTCAAGGTGGAAACCTCCTCGAACCCGATCGCCTATTTTGCGGTCGTTGCCGATGACATGACGCTGGAACAGCTTTCATGGTTCATCGACGATACGATTGCCAAGCGTCTCCTGACCGTGCCGGGCATGGCCGAAGTCAGCCGTTCGGGCGGGGTCAGCCGCGAAATTGCCGTCACCATGGACCCGGTGCGAATGGCGGCGCTGGGCGTCACGGCCAGCCAGATCAATGCGGCGCTGCGGCAGGTGAACATCAATGCCGCGGGCGGACGCACCGAGGTGGCCGGTTCGCGCCAGTCGGTGCGCGTGCTGGGCAATGCCCGGTCTGCCTATGATCTTTCCCAGACGGAAATCACGCTTGGCGGCGGACGCACCGTGCGGCTTGCCGATGTGGCCGACGTTCGTGACGCCTACAGCGAGCTGACATCCATCGCCAAGTTCAACGGGCGGCCTGTTGTCACCTTTTCGATGTCGCGCGCGCGGGGCGAATCCGATGTCTCGGTCTATGAAGGCGCGCTCAAGGAGATGGCGAAGATCGAGAAGGAGCAGGGCGGCCGCATCAAGTTCGAACTGCTCTTCACCTCGGTCACCTATACCAAGGACCAGTATCGCTCCTCGATGAACGCCATGGTCGAAGGGGCCGTTCTGGCGGTCATCGTGGTGTTCTTCTTCCTGCGCGACTGGCGGGCCACGATCGTTTCGGCCATTGCCATTCCGCTATCTTCGATCCCCACGTTCTGGGTGCTCGACCTGATGGGCTTCACGCTCAACCAGATGTCGCTGCTCGCGCTTGGTCTGGTGGCAGGGGTGCTGGTCGACGATGCCATCGTCGAGATCGAGAACATCGTGCGTCACATGCGCATGGGCAAGAGCGCCTATCAGGCCGCGATCGATGCCGCCGACGAGATTGGCCTGGCGGTGGTGGCCACGACCTTCTCGATCGTGGCAGTGTTCTTCCCGGTGGCGCTGATGCCGGGCGTATCGGGCCAGTTCTTCAAGAACTTCGGCCTGACCGTGGTGATTTCGGTCCTGTTCTCGCTGCTGGTCGCGCGCATGATCACGCCGATGGTCGCGGCCTATTTCCTCAAGTCGCATGGCGAGGCCGAGCATGGTGGCGGGCCATGGATGGACCGCTACATGAAAGTGCTGCGCTGGTCGCTCGACACATCGAAGGCCGAAGCCTATCGCGCGCAGCATCCGCGGCGCCGCTTCATGGCCCGGCTGCGCGATCACCGGCTGTGGATGATGGGCATCGGTTTCGGTGCGCTCATGCTTACCTTCGTGCTCTTCGGTTCGATCCCGGCGCAGTTCTTTCCGGATACCGACAGCGATTCGAGCACGGTCACGATCGAGATGGTGCCCGGCACCACGCTTCAGCAGACCGAACGCAAGGTGGCCGAGATCGTCGACATTCTGGCCAAGGAGCAGGAGGTCGAATCCCAGCTTGCCTCCGTGCGCGAGGCGCGGGCGAACATCTATGTCAACCTGCGCAAGGACCGTGTGCGATCAAGCCTTGAGTTCGAACGCCAGCTTACGCCGCGTCTGCAACAGGTGGCGGACGTGCGCGTCAACTTCCAGTCTCAGGGACCGAGCGGGCCGGGCGGTGGTTCGGGACGGCCGATCAGCATCATGCTGGCCGGTTCCGATCCCGTGCTCCTGCAGAAGACCGCGCAGACGCTGGTCGAGCAGATGAGCGAGCTGAAGCTGGTGGTGGCGCCGCGCATCAGCGCCGACCTGCGCAGGCCCGAAGTCATCATCAAGCCGCGGCTTGATCTTGCCGCCAATCTCGGCGTCACGACCCAGGCGCTGAGCCAGGTCATCCGCATCGCCACCCAGGGCGAAATCGACCAGAACAGCGCCAAGTTCTCGCTCTCGGACCGGCAGGTTCCGATCCGCGTCAAGCTGCCGGAGAACGCCCGGCGCGACCTTTCGGTCATCGAGAACCTCCCCGTGCCCACGGCGACGGGAGGTTCGGTGCCGCTGTCGCGCGTGGCCGAGATCGGCTTCGGCTCCGGTCCGACGCAGATCCAGCGCTACAACCAGAGCCGCCGCGTATTCGTTGGTGCCGATCTGCCGCCGGGCGTGGTCAAGGGCGATGCCATGGCCGCGATCATGAAGCTGCCGATCATGAAGAACCTGCCGCAGGGGGTGTCGAACACGGCGGCGGGCGAAGACAAGTTCCAGGCTGAACTGATGAAGAACTTCGTCATCGCCGTGGCATCGGGCATCCTGCTCGTGTTCTCGGTGCTGGTGCTGCTCTACCACCGCTTCATCTCGCCTCTCGTCAACATGGGCTCGCTGTTCCTTGCGCCTCTTGGCGGCCTGCTGGCGATCGGCGCGCTTGGGCAGCCGCTGTCGCTGCCGGTGTTCATCGGCATCCTCATGCTCTTCGGCATCGTTGCCAAGAACTCGATCCTGCTCATCGATTTCGCGCTTGAGGAGATGGCGACCGGAAAGAACAAGCTGGAGGCCATCACCGAGGCCGGGCACAAGCGGGCGCAGCCGATCATCATGACGACCGTGGCAATGGTGGCAGGCATGATCCCGACTGCCGTTGCCGTGGGCGGTGATGGCGGCTGGCGCGCGCCGATGGGAATTGTCGTGATCGGCGGGCTGACGCTTTCGACCGCGCTCACGCTCCTGATCGTGCCCGCCGGGTTCAGTCTGGCAGATGGTCTGGAAAAGCGGATCGGCCCGTGGCTGGCGCGCCACGTCCTTGGCCATGAACCGGATCGGGCAGACGGACCGGAGGCGGCGGGAATGGCGGCAGCGGGAGCCGCGGCAGGGCCTGAGCGCGAGGCCATTGCTGCGGAGTGAACGCGCACCCTTCCGAGCCTGCCTCAGCAGCGGGACCGCCAGCGGGACGGGCAGAGCCGACACGGTTTGCCCTGCGTGATCTCGGCACTGCTACGGGGCATCAGGCCATTGCGCCTGACCGGGCCCGGCGCATGCGCATCGTGGCCACTTGTCTCCTGCTGGCGATGGCGGCGGTCTATGTCGTTTCCCGGATCAACGAGGGGCTGCATCCTGCACTGGGTTTCGTGCGGGCCTTTGCCGAGGCGGCCATGGTCGGCGGGCTGGCCGACTGGTTTGCGGTGACGGCGCTGTTCCGCCATCCGCTGGGCCTGCCCATTCCGCACACCGCGATCATTCCGGAGAACAAGGACCGCATTGCCGATTCGATGGCGGCTTTCCTCAAGACCAACTTCCTTACTCCTCAGGTCATTGCCCGCCGGATGGGCGCGGTGAACCCGGCTGCGGCGGCGGGAGCCTTTCTTGCCGATCCGGCCAAGGGCGAAGGGCGCATCGGCGATGGCGCGGCGGGCCTTGTTGCCGACATTCTCGAATCGCTTGATCCCGATCAGCTTGGCGGCCTTGCCAAGGGCGCGCTGCGCGGACAGCTTGAACGGCTCGAACTCTCGCCGCTGCTGGGCCAGCTTCTTGGCGCGGCGATTGCCGATGGCCGCCACATGCCGGTGATCGAAAGCCTGATCCGCAAGACCGCCGAAACGATCGAGGCCAACGAGCCGCTCATCAAGGCGACGATCCACGAGCGCGCCAATACCATCCTGCGCTGGACCGGGCTGGACGAGAAACTGGCCGAGGCCATTCTCGAAGGCGTTTACAAGCTGCTGGCGGAAACGCTGGTCATCCCCGATCATCCTCTGCGGCGCAAGATCGAGGATGGTCTTGCCGCGCTTGCGCACGATCTGGTCCACGACCCGGCGACACGCGCCAAGGTGGAAAGGATGAAGCTGGAACTGCTTGCCAATCCCGCGTTCGCGCGGTGGCTTGATGCCTTGTGGGAGCGGGGACGCCTGCGCCTCTTGCAGATGGTGCGCGATCCGCAAGGAGCGCTTGGCGGCCAGCTTGGTGCCAGCATGGGCGAACTGGGACGGGCTTTGCAACACGATGTGCGCCTGCAGAGGGTGGTCAACCGCTTCGTGCGGCGCACGCTGATCGGCTTGGCGACCCGTTATGGCGGACAGATCGTCAGGCTGGTGTCGGAAACGGTGAAGCGCTGGGATGCCGGCACCGTGACTGACCGGATCGAAGGCGCGGTCGGACGCGACTTGCAGTTCATCCGGATCAACGGAACGCTCGTCGGCGGGCTTGTCGGCCTTGGCCTCCACGCGCTGGGACTGCTGTTCTGAGCGGCGCGGTCGAACTCGTCACGCCGCGCCTGCGCCTGCGGATGCCGCAGCGCGGGGATCATGTCGTGCTGCATGAACTGGTGGCCGATCCCGCGGTGCACCGTTATCTGTGGCCCCAGCCTGATGATCCGCTGACCGACATGTTCTCGCGAACCCTGCGCGCCGCGGGATCATGGCAACTTTACGGATACGGGCTGTTTCTGGCCTACGAGCGTGCGAGCGGAAGTTTCGTCGGCCAGATGGGCGTGTTCCATTCGTGGCGAGGGTTCGGTCAGGGCATGGATGACGTGCCCGAAGCGGGCTGGATCGTCGCCCGCGAACACTGGGGCAAGGGCTATGCCGGTGAAGCCATGCGCGCGGTGCTTGAATGGTTCGATCAGGCCCACGGAAGGAGTGATGCACGCCCCGATGGTCAGGAGCGCCCCAAGGGCAAGCAACGCATCGTCTGCATGATCGATCCGGCGAACACGGCATCGGTGGCGCTCGCACTGCGGCTGGGTTTCGTGCGCTACGCTTCGCGGCAGACTGGCGAAGCGGACGAGGTTGACCTGTTCGAGAGGCTTGGCTGACCCTTGGCCAGACGGCCGCTCCCGCGCATGCCCGCCTCCATGAAAAAGGGCCGGAAGGTTTCCCCTCCGGCCCCGATTTTCCGGGCAGAGCCGCGTGGACTTAGAAGTCCATGCCGCCCATGCCGCCCATGCCGCCACCCATCGGGGGCATTGCGGGCTTGTCTTCCGGCTTTTCGCTGATCGCCGCTTCGGTGGTGATCAGCAGACCGGCGACCGAAGCCGCATCCTGAAGCGCGGTGCGCACGACCTTGGTCGGGTCGATCACGCCGGCGGCCTTCAGGTTTTCGTAAGTGTCGGTCGCGGCGTTGAAGCCCTGGTTTTCGTCGTTCTCGCGCAGCAGGTTGCCGGCAACGACCGCACCGTCGTGCCCTGCGTTCGCAGCGATCTGACGGATCGGGGCCTGGATCGCGCGGCGCACGATGTCGATGCCCTTGGTCTGGTCGTCGTTGGCACCCTTGAGGCCGTCAAGCGCCTTGGTGGCATAGAGCAGCGCCGTGCCGCCGCCGGGGACAATGCCTTCTTCAACGGCTGCGCGGGTTGCGTGCAGCGCGTCGTCCACGCGGTCCTTGCGCTCCTTCACTTCGACTTCGGTCGCACCGCCGACCTTGATGACGGCAACGCCGCCAGCAAGCTTGGCCAGACGCTCCTGCAGCTTTTCGCGGTCGTAGTCCGAAGTGGTAACTTCGATCTGCGCACGGATCTGCTCGACGCGGGCCTTGATGTCTTCGGCCGAACCGGCGCCGTCAACGATCGTGGTGTTGTCCTTGTCGATCGTGACCTTCTTGGCCTGACCGAGCATGGCGAGCGTGACGTTCTCCAGCTTGATGCCGAGGTCTTCGGAGATCATTTCACCGGCGGTCAGCGTGGCGATGTCGCCCAGCATGGCCTTGCGGCGATCGCCGAAGCCGGGTGCCTTTACGGCAGCGATCTTCAGGCCGCCACGCAGCTTGTTGACCACGAGGGTTGCCAGCGCTTCGCCTTCGATGTCTTCGGCGATGATGAGGAGCGGACGGCCCGACTGCACCACGGCTTCGAGGATCGGCAGCATCGGCTGGAGCGACGACAGCTTCTTCTCGTGGATCAGGATGTAGGGGTTTTCCAGCTCGACCGTCATCTTTTCCGGGTTGGTGATGAAGTAGGGCGAGAGGTAGCCGCGGTCGAACTGCATGCCTTCGACAACATCGAGTTCGAATTCGAGGCCCTTGGCCTCTTCCACGGTGATGACGCCTTCCTTGCCGACCTTTTCCATCGCTTCGGCGATCTTCTGGCCGACTTCGGTATCGCCATTGGCCGAGATGATGCCGACCTGGGCGATTTCGGCCGAACCGGCAACCGGCTGCGAGCGGGCCTTGAGGTTTTCGACGACCTTGCCGACGGCGATGTCGATGCCGCGCTTGAGATCCATCGGGTTCATGCCGGCGGCAACCGCGGTCATGCCTTCGCGCACGATCGCCTGAGCCAGCACGGTGGCGGTGGTGGTGCCGTCACCGGCCGCGTCGTTGGCCTTCGAGGCCACTTCGCGCAGCATCTGGGCGCCCATGTTCTCGAACTTGTCCTTGAGTTCGATTTCCTTGGCGACCGAAACGCCGTCCTTGGTGATGCGGGGGGCGCCGAAGCTCTTGTCGATGACGACATTGCGGCCCTTGGGGCCGAGCGTCACCTTCACCGCATCGGCGAGGATGTCGACGCCGCGCAGAATGCGTTCACGAGCGTCGCGCGAAAAGCGTACGTCCTTGGCAGCCATTTCTCGTTCCTTTGAATGTCTTGGGTTGTGTCAGGAAATCCGGGTGTGCGTCAGGCCGATCAGCCGATCACGCCGAGGATGTCCGATTCCTTCATGATGAGCAGGTCTTCGCCACCGACCTTGACTTCGGTGCCGGACCACTTGCCGAACAGCACGCGATCACCCACCTTGACGTCGAGCGGGATACGGTCGCCGTCGTCGTCACGGGTGCCTTCGCCAACGGCGACGATTTCGCCCTCGGCGGGCTTTTCCTTGGCGCTATCGGGAATGATGATCCCGCCGGCGGTCTTTTCCTCGGCCTCGACGCGGCGCACGAGCACGCGATCGTGCAGCGGACGGAAAGTCATGGGTTGCTCCCTCTTCCAAGTTGTAAAACGGGTCTTGGCACTCTCTGTCCGAGAGTGCCAGCGCGCCGCATATGGGTGGCGCGCAAAGGGGCGTCAATGGGGGCGGCGCAGAATCTTTTCA
Organism: Novosphingobium meiothermophilum; assembly: GCF_003171715.1. GTDB lineage: Bacteria > Pseudomonadota > Alphaproteobacteria > Sphingomonadales > Sphingomonadaceae > Novosphingobium > Novosphingobium meiothermophilum. Next base: position 148,200 of record NZ_QGHL01000008.1, read on the forward strand.
CCGCGATGAACGGATCGTTTTGCCGCGATGCGCGGCCGGGCGCACATGACGCCGCCGCTTCAGGCGGGCAGCAATCCCAGCCGCGCGCGATTGCGCCAGCGCCAGTGCATCATGCCTGCAACGAACATCAGGCCCACCAGCAGCCCGATCCACACGCCAAGGCCGCCAAGCGGCGTGAACAGGCCGAGCCACATAGCGGTGCCGACACCGGGCACCCAGTAGCCGAACAGCGCGAAGACCATGGGCACGCGCGTATCCTGCAATCCGCGCAGCATGCTGGCACCCACGGCCTGCGCGCCATCGAAAAGCTGAAAGGCGGCGGCGACGAGCATGTATTGCAGGGCGAAGCCCACCATGCGGCTGTTCTGCGGCGCGGCCGGATCGATGTAGAGTTGCAGCAACTGGTAGGGAAACGCGATCATGACAGCGGCAGACAACACCATGAAGCCGATGCCGAGCTGGGTTGCCACCCGGCCCGCAAGCGCAATGGCGGCATGATCGCGCGCGCCGAAGGCAAGCCCGACGCGGATGGTTGCGGCCTGACCGACCCCGAACGGCACCTGAAAGGCGATGGCCGCAAATTGCAGCGCCACAGTGTGCCCTGCCAGTTCGGCCTCGCCGATGCGGCCCATCAGGAAGGCCGCGCCGTTGAACATGCCTGCTTCGGCAATGATGGTGCCGCAGATCGGCAAGCCAATACGCAGCACATCGGCCAGACGCCGCCATTCGGCGCGCCACCAGCGTCCGAGCAGGCGATAGCGGTGCAGCCGCCGGTCGAGGCGGATCACCAGCGCAAAGGCTGTCAGCATGGCAAGGCTGGTGATGACGCTGGAAATGGCCGAGCCTTGCAGGCCCAGTGCGGGCGCGCCCAGATTCCCGAACACGAAGAGCCAGTTGCCCAGGGCGTTGACCAGCACGGCCATGGCCGTGATCGCTGTGCCGATGGCAGGCCGCCCCAGCGTTGCCACCACGGTGCGCAGCAGTGCGGCGAGCACGGCGGGAACTGCGGCCAGGCTGAGGACGGCAAGGAAAGGCTCTGCGCGCGCGATGACGCCCGCTTCCTGCCCGGTCAGCCGCATCAATGGCCCGCCCATCAGGCAGATACCCATGGCCACAAGGGCGGCAAGCGTGCCCGCCCATGCCGCCATGCGCACGGTGCGGCGCACTTCGCGCACGGCATGGGCGCGCTGGCCCAGTTCGGCGGCGATCAGCGGGGAAGCCGCGCCGACAAGGCCGGTAAGGCTCCAGATCAGCAGCCCGAACAGCGCGACCGAGAGCGAGGAAGCGGCAAGGGCTTCCGGTCCTAGCCGTGCAATGAAGACCACGTCGATCGCCCAGACCGCCATCTGTAGCAGATTGGCACCGACCAGCGGCGCGGCGAGGCGGACCATCGCGCGCAACTCGTCGATCCAGCGGTGAGGCGGCTTCTCGAACATGGGCTGCGGGCCATAGTCTGCCGGCTAGCGCAAGGAAAGCGGCGTTTCGGGCACTGGCCGGAATGTGCCGGCAGGCTGCGGCTTGATGCCAGCGCTGCGGCGGCTGCGTCACAAATCATGTCCGGTCCGATATGGTGTTGACCGGCCGGGGCGTGAGTGACAGCGTGACGGGAATGCATAAACTTGCGGACAGCGCAATACGGACTCGCAGGAAGGAGATACCGTTCAGCAAGCCAGCGCGCCTATGGGATGCGCTTGTGGCTTCCGTGCGCTCGCACCTGCATCATGGCAAAAGTCTTTCGCGGCTCGCGGTGCGCGCCGCCGCGCTGCTGCTGGTTCTTGCCGTGGTGCAGGCCATCGCCAGCCTTGCCTTCTATAACGTGATCGACAAGGAAACGCTGCACGAGGATCATGCCCGGCGTGTGGCGGAACTGCTGGTGGTCAGCCAGCGCCTTCATGAGCTCTCGCCGGATTCGGTCGCGGCGATGATGAGCACCGGTCATCTTGAGGTCCAGCTTGCCGACACGCCGCAGGCAATTGCGGGCAGCAAGGACGGGACCGTCGCCGAAATCCGCAATCACATCCTGCGCTGGGAGCCGGAACTGGCGGGTCATCCCCTGATTCTGGGGCTGGAATCATCACGTTTCGGCTATGGCAATCTGGTGGGGGCCATGCAGCTGCCTGATGGGCACTGGCTGAACTTCCGCTCGCTCGATGTCACTTCGGGCTGGCCCATCGCGCTCAGGGCGACGGTGCTGACGCTGATTACCGCGGTCGTGGGCTTTGCGCTGGCGCTCTGGCTGCTGCGCATCATCACGCGCCCCTTGCGCGAATTGACCGATGCCGCCGATGCCATCGGCCAGGGACTGGTGGTTCCGGTGCAGGAAAGCGGCCCGGATGACCTGCGCAGTCTCGCCCGCTCGATGAACGGGATGCAGAGCCGGATTGCCGCCATGCTGGAAGATCAGGCCCGCTCGTTCGAAGCGATCAGCCATGATCTGCGCACGCCGCTTTCGCGCGTGACGATTGCGGCGGACCTGATCGAGGACGCGGAAATTGCCGGGCTGGTGCGCGAAAGCACGCACGAGATGGAAGCGATGCTCATGTCGCTCCAGCAGTTCCTGCGCGCGCAGCATTATGTCGGCGAAGCGGCCGCCATGGATCTGGGGCTTGCCGTGATCGACCTTGTCGAAGGGCACTACCATGGCAAGGCCGTGGTCGAGGTGGCGCCCGGCGCGCTCGTGCGCACATGGCGCGAACCGCTGTTGATGGCGCTGCGTCCGCTGATCGAGAATGCCATTCATTTCGGCGGGCTGGCGCGCATTGCGATCCGGCCGGACGAAACCGGGCGCTGGCAAGTCATTATCAGCGATTCGGGGCCGGGCATTCCCGAAGACGAGTTCGAGCATATCCTCGCGCCGTTCTACCGGCTGGATGCGGCCCGCGCCCGCGATACCGCAGGCTTCGGACTTGGCATTCCCACCGCGCACCGTCTGCTGCAACGCTTCGGCGGCGCCCTTGCCTTCGCGCGCGCAGCGGGCGGCGGGCTTGAGGTGACGGTCACGGTTCCCGTCGCGCCCGACACGGACTGATTGGCTTGCGAACGGGTAGGCCCTGAACACATAAGCCCTGAACGCACGAAAACGGGCGCATGAAAAAAGGGCGGCCCCGAAAGACCGCCCTCTTCGTGCAATACGGCGTTTGATCTGCCGGATTACTTGATTTCGACGGTGCCGCCGGCTTCTTCGATCTTCTTCTTGATGTCTTCGGCTTCAGCCTTCGACACGCCTTCCTTGATCGCCTTCGGAGCGCCTTCGACCAGCGCCTTGGCTTCGGTCAGGCCCAGGTTGGTGATCGCGCGGACTTCCTTGATGACCTGGATCTTCTTGCCACCGTCGCCGGTGAGGATCACGTCGAATTCGGTCTTTTCTTCGACTGCTTCGGCAGCGGCGCCGCCAGCGGCAGGCGCGGCAACGGCGACAGCGGCAGCAGCCGAGACGCCCCAGGCTTCTTCAAGGGCCTTGGCGAGGTCGGCGGCTTCGAGGACGGTCAGCTTCGAAAGTTCTTCAACGAGCTTGGCGATATCGGCCATGGTATTTCACTCCTGATCTTGTGGTGCCCGCGCGCCCGGCTGGCGCGGCGAGCGTAAATCGAACGAACGGTCTTATGCGGCTTCCTTGGCATAGGCACCGAAGACGCGCGCCAGCTTGGCCGCCGGAGCGGTTGCGAGCTGTGCGATCTTGGTGGCCGGAGCCTGGACGAGGCCGATGAGCTTGGCGCGCAGCTCGTCGAGCGAGGGCATAGAGGCCAGAGCCTTCACACCTTCCGCATCGAGAACCTGCGATCCCATTGCACCGCCGACGATCTCGATCTTGTCGGTGGTCTTGGCGAACTCGACGATCACCTTGGCGGCGGCGACGGGATCAGCCGAGGCAGCGATTGCGGTCGGACCGGTGAACATGTCACCAATGCCGTCGTAATCGGTGCCTGCAATGGCAAGCTTGGCAAGACGGTTCTTCGCAACCTTGTAGGTCGCGCCTGCTTCGCGGATCTTCGTGCGCAGGGCGGTGGACTGGGCCACCGTCATGCCGAGGTTGCGGGTGATGACCACCGCGCCGGCCTCGGAGAAGACGCCGTTCAGGAACGCGACCGATTCGGCTTTCTGCGAACGATCCATGCCTTACTCCTTCACATGTGACTGCCCGGCAGAACCGGACAATCGGCTACGTTTGTCGATGGCCCGAAGACCACCGGCGAGTCCGTTGACAAGGGAAGGAGAAGCGCGATTGAAGCGCAAAGGGGCATCACGGTCCGGATAAGGAGCGGGAAGCCTGAAACTCTTTTCCCCGTCTAGGCTGGGCATTAAGTCCGGGCGAATCCCGAACGCCAGCTGTCTCGGACGGCTGATTGCCGGAACATGAGGACCGGCAACCGGGCGGGCCATTGGCGGATTCGCGCGGCGAAGTCAAGGTTGTGCGCTGCCGGGGTTGTGCGCTGCCGGAGCTGTGCGGGTCGGGCCGGGGGGGCGGGGCGGGAGCGTGTTCCTGTCCAGCCGCGGCGATGCCGTGTTCTCCCGCAGGTGCGCAGGCTTTGACTTCCCGCCAAGGATTACCTATAGCGCCGCCGGTCCGATGCTTCGAGCAAGACCGGTTCATGCGCAGGAACCGGTCCGGGAAGGAAGCGGCGGGCATACCATCTGACGCATAAGGCTGCGGGCTGCGGCATCTCCGCCACGGGGGTGACGTGCGCCAGGCGGCCTTTTCCCGTTTGGTGGCGCCACACGCTGCGCGTGGCAGATTTCCTGCCGGTTTTTGCCGGCATTCCAGTGAGAAGAGGCTCGTAACCTTTATGGCTACCAAGGCGACGTCGACCATGACGCCCGGCATGACCGCCGGACGCCCCGGTTCGAAGAAGCGCATCCGCAAGATCTTCGGCAATATCCACGAAGTGGTGCAGATGCCGAACCTGATCGAGGTGCAGCGCGAATCCTACGAGCAGTTCCTCCGCTCCGATCCGGCAACGGGCTATGTTTCGGGTCTTGAGAAGACGCTGCGCTCGGTATTCCCGATCCAGGACTTCGCCGGCACCGCCAGCCTCGATATCAAGGAGCGCGACGGCTACACGCTCGAAGCGCCCAAGTTCGACGTGAACGAGTGCCGCCAGCGGGGCATCACCTATGCCGCGCCGATGAAGGTCACGCTCAAGCTCGCCACCTTCGAGGTCGATGCCGAGACCGAGACCAAGAGCCTCATCGATATCAAGGAGCAGGACGTCTACATGGGCGACATCCCGCTCATGACCGAGAACGGGACGTTCATCATCAACGGCACCGAGCGCGTGATCGTGTCGCAGATGCACCGTTCGCCGGGCGTGCTGTTCGACCATGACCGCGGCAAGACCCATTCTTCGGGCAAGTATCTGTTCGCCGCGCGCGTGATCCCCTACCGCGGGTCGTGGCTCGATTTCGAGTTCGACGCCAAGGACATCGTCAATGTCCGCATCGACCGCAAGCGCAAGCTGCCCGTCACCGCGCTGCTCCATGCGCTGGGCCTCGATGACGAGCAGATCCTGCATCACTTCTACGACATCGTCACCTGGGCGCGTGCGGAAGGCGGCTGGAAGGTGCCTTTCGTGCTTGAACAGTGGCGCGGCACCAAGCCGGCGTTCGACATCGTCGATGCCAAGTCGGGCGAAGTGATCTTCCCGGCAGGACAGAAGATCAGCCCGCGCGCGGCCAGCAAGGCGGCCAAGGACGGGCTTGAGGAACTGCTGATCCCGACCGAGGAAATCTTCGGCCGCTATGCCGCGCGCGACCTGATCGACGAATCGACCGGGCGCATCTGGATCGAGGCGGGCGACGAAGTCAGCCCGGAAAACCTCGATCTCCTCGACAAGGCCGGGATCGACCGGCTCGAACTGCTCGACATCGACCATGTGACGACCGGTCCGTGGATCCGCAATACGCTGAAGGCCGACAAGGCGCCGGACCGCGATCACGCGTTGGCCGATATCTACCGGGTCATGCGCCCCGGCGAGCCGCCGACGCGCGAAACCGCCGAAGCGCTGTTCGACGGCCTGTTCTTCGATGCCGACCGCTATGATCTTTCGGCCGTGGGCCGCGTCAAGCTCAACATGCGCCTTGGCCTCGAATGCGAGGACACCGTCACCACCCTGCGCACCGAGGACATCCTCGCCGTGGTCAAGGAACTGGTGAACCTCAAGGACGGCAAGGGCGAAATCGACGACATCGACAATCTCGGCAACCGCCGCGTGCGTTCGGTCGGCGAACTGCTTGAAAACCAGTATCGCGTCGGCCTGCTGCGCATGGAACGTGCGGTCAAGGAGCGCATGAGCAGCGTGGACGTGTCCACGGTCATGCCGAACGACCTTATCAACGCCAAGCCTGCGGTTGCCGCCGTGCGCGAGTTCTTCGGTTCGTCGCAGCTTTCGCAGTTCATGGACCAGACCAACCCGCTGTCGGAAGTGACGCACAAGCGCCGTGTTTCGGCGCTTGGGCCGGGCGGCCTTACCCGCGAGCGTGCGGGCTTCGAAGTGCGCGACGTGCACCCCACGCACTATGGCCGAATCTGCCCGATCGAAACGCCCGAAGGCCCGAACATCGGTCTCATCAACTCGCTGTCGACCTTCGCCCGCGTCAACAAGTATGGCTTCATCGAAACGCCCTATCGCAAGGTGATCGACGGCAAGGTCACGGGCGATGTGATCTACCTTTCGGCGATGGAAGAGCAGAAGCACACCGTGGCGCAGGCTTCGGCCGAGCTGAACCCGGATGGCTCGTTCGTCGAAGAACTCGTCTCGGCCCGCCAGAACGGCGAATTCGTGATGAGCCCGCGCGACCAGATCACGCTGATGGACGTTTCGCCCAAGCAGCTCGTCTCGGTGGCTGCATCGCTCATTCCGTTCCTTGAAAACGACGACGCCAACCGCGCGCTCATGGGTTCGAACATGCAGCGTCAGGCCGTGCCGCTCATCAAGGCGGATGCGCCTTTCGTCGGCACCGGCATGGAAGAGACCGTGGCGCGCGATTCGGGTGCGGCGATTTCGGCCCTGCGGTCGGGCGTGGTCGATCAGGTCGACGCCACCCGCATCGTGATCCGCGCATCGGGCGATATCGAACCCGGCCAGTCCGGCGTTGACATCTACCGCTTGCAGAAGTTCGAGCGCTCGAACCAGTCGACCTGCATCAACCAGCGCCCGCTGGTGAAGGTGGGCGATCTGGTCGAGAAGGGCGACATCATCGCCGATGGTCCCTCGACCGAGTTCGGCGAACTGGCGCTGGGCCGCAACGTGCTCGTCGCGTTCATGCCGTGGAACGGCTACAACTACGAGGACTCCATCCTCATCAGCGAACGCATCGTGAAGGAGGACGTCTTCACCTCGATCCACATCGAGGAGTTCGAGGTCATGGCCCGCGACACCAAGCTGGGGCCTGAAGACATCACCCGCGATATTCCGAACGTGGGCGAGGAAGCGCTGCGCAACCTCGACGAGGCGGGCATCGTCTATATCGGCGCCGAGGTGCACCCCGGCGATATTCTTGTCGGCAAGATCACGCCCAAGGGCGAATCGCCGATGACGCCGGAAGAAAAGCTGCTGCGTGCGATCTTCGGCGAAAAGGCAAGCGATGTGCGCGACACTTCGCTGCGTCTGCCGCCGGGCGTTTCGGGCACGATCGTCGATGTGCGCGTGTTCAACCGCCACGGCATCGAGATCGACGACCGCACCCGCGCGATCCAGAACGAGGAAATCGAACGCCTTGCCAAGGACCGCGAGGACGAGCGCGCCATTCTCAACCGCGCCACGTTCAACCGCCTGCGTGAAATGCTGCTGGGGCAGGTGGCGACTGCCGCGCCCAAGGGCATCAAGAAGGGCGTGGAGATCGACGAGCAGGTGCTGGCCGATGTCGAACGCCACGAGTGGTGGAAGTTCGCCGTGGCCGACGATGCGCGTCAGGCCCAGCTCGAAGCGGTCAAGGCGCAGTATGATGCCGCGGTGAAGGCGATCAGCGAGAAGTTCGAGGACCGCAAGGAAAAGCTCGAACGCGGCGACGAACTGGCGCCGGGCGTGCTCAAGATGGTCAAGGTCTTCGTGGCAGTGAAGCGCAAGCTTCAGCCGGGCGACAAGATGGCCGGCCGTCACGGCAACAAGGGCATCATCAGCCGCATCCTGCCGGTGGAGGACATGCCGTTCCTTGAAGACGGAACGCCGGTCGACTTCGTGCTCAACCCGCTGGGCGTGCCTTCGCGCATGAACGTCGGGCAGATCTTCGAAACGCACCTTGGCTGGGCTGCGCGCGGCCTTGGCAAGCGCATCGGCGAGGCGCTCGACGCGTGGCGCGAAGCCAACCCGAATCCCGAAGCCGGTCAGCCGCCCGAAGCAGTGCGCGAACTGCTCAAGGAGATCTATGGCGAGAATTACGCCGCCGAGATCGACGCCCGTGACGACGCGCAGATCATCGACTTTGCGCAGGCCGTGCGCAATGGCGTGCCGATGGGCTCGCCGGTGTTCGACGGCGCGGTGGAAAAGGACGTGACCGACATGCTGCGTCTGGCGGGGCTGGACGAATCGGGTCAGGTGACGCTGTTCGACGGCCGCACCGGTGATGCGTTCGACCGCAAGGTGACGGTGGGCATGAAGTATGTGCTCAAGCTGCACCACCTTGTCGACGACAAGATCCACGCGCGTTCGATCGGGCCTTACAGCCTCGTCACCCAGCAGCCGCTGGGCGGCAAGGCCCAGTTTGGCGGCCAGCGCTTTGGCGAAATGGAGGTCTGGGCGCTCCAGGCTTATGGCGCGGCCTATACGCTTCAGGAAATGCTTACGGTGAAATCGGACGACGTGGTCGGCCGCACCAAGGTTTACGAAGCGATCGTCAAGGGCGACGATACCTTCGAAGCCGGCATTCCCGAAAGCTTCAACGTGCTCGTCAAGGAAATGCGCTCGCTCGGCCTCAACGTGGAACTGTCGTCGCTCGACGATCAGGACGACGACGGCCTTGCGGAGGCGGCGGAGTAAGGACCATGGGCGGCGCCTGCATCGCCGCCCGCCCTTTCGCACCAGATTTCACGTCCAACGCCTCGGCATGAGGCAAGGGAACGGCACCAAATGAACGACCTGACCAAGTTTACCAACCAGCTCGCCAAGCCTGAGACCTTCGACCAGATCCAGATCGGCCTGGCTTCGCCCGAACGCATCCGTTCGTGGTCCTTCGGCGAGATCAAGAAGCCGGAAACCATCAACTACCGCACGTTCAAGCCCGAACGTGACGGTCTGTTCTGCGCGCGCATCTTCGGCCCCGTGAAGGATTACGAGTGCCTGTGCGGCAAATACAAGCGCATGAAATACAAGGGCGTCGTCTGCGAAAAGTGCGGCGTCGAAGTGACCGTGACCAAGGTGCGCCGCGAGCGCATGGGCCATATCGAGCTGGCCGCGCCCGTCGCGCACATCTGGTTCCTCAAGTCGCTGCCCAGCCGCATCGGCCTGCTGCTCGACATGCAGCTCAAGCAGCTTGAGCGCATCCTCTACTTCGAAAGCTATGTCGTCATCGAACCGGGCCTTACCCCGCTGGAGAAGTATCAGCTTCTCACCGAGGACGAGCTTTACGAATATCAGGACGAATACGGCGAGGACGCGTTCTCGGCCGGGATCGGTGCCGAGGCCGTCAAGCAGATGCTGATGAACCTCGATCTGGAGCAGGAAAAGGAAGATCTGCTTCAGGAACTGGCCACGACCAAGTCGGAACTGAAGCCCAAGAAGATCATCAAGCGGCTCAAGGTCGTCGAATCATTCATCGAATCCGGCAATCGGCCGGAATGGATGATCCTTGATGTGGTCCCGGTCATTCCGCCCGAGCTGCGCCCGCTGGTGCCGCTCGACGGCGGCCGTTTCGCCACCTCGGACCTCAACGACCTCTATCGCCGCGTCATCAACCGCAACAACCGCCTCAAGCGCCTGATCGAGCTGCGCGCGCCCGATATCATCGTGCGCAACGAAAAGCGCATGTTGCAGGAAGCCGTTGACGCCCTGTTCGACAACGGCCGGCGCGGCCGGGTCATCACCGGCGCCAACAAGCGTCCGCTCAAGTCGCTGTCCGACATGCTCAAGGGCAAGCAGGGCCGCTTCCGCCAGAACCTGCTCGGCAAGCGCGTCGACTATTCGGGTCGCTCGGTCATCGTGACCGGTCCGGAACTCAAGCTGCACCAGTGCGGCCTGCCCAAGAAGATGGCGCTCGAACTGTTCAAGCCGTTCATCTACGCCCGTCTTGATGCCAAGGGTCTGTCGATGACCCTGAAGCAGGCCAAGAAGTGGGTCGAGAAGGAGCGCAAGGAAGTCTGGGACATCCTTGACGAGGTGATCCGCGAACACCCGGTCATGCTGAACCGTGCGCCCACGCTCCACCGTCTCGGCATTCAGGCGTTCGAGCCGGTGCTGATCGAGGGCAAGGCGATCCAGCTTCACCCGCTCGTCTGCTCGGCCTTCAACGCCGACTTCGACGGCGACCAGATGGCCGTCCACGTGCCGCTGAGCCTCGAAGCCCAGCTTGAAGCGCGCGTGCTGATGATGTCGACCAACAACATCCTCAGCCCCGCCAATGGCAAGCCGATCATCGTGCCTTCGCAGGACATGGTGCTTGGTCTCTACTATCTCTCGCTCGACCGCGATGGCGAACCGGGCGAAGGGATGGCCTTCTCCGACATGGCCGAAGTGCATCAGGCGCTGGAAGTGGGGGCGGTGACGCTGCACTCCAAGATCAAGGCGCGCGTGCCGCAGACCGATGAAAACGGCCAGCAGTACATGAAGCGCTTCGAGACGACGCCGGGGCGCATGCTGATCGGCGAATGCCTGCCGAAGAGCCACAAGGTTCCCTTCGAAGTGGTCAACAAGCTGCTGACCAAGAAGGAAATCGGCGACGTGATCGATCAGGTCTATCGCCACACCGGCCAGAAGGACACGGTGCTGTTCGCCGACGCGATCATGGCGCTGGGCTTCCGTCACGCCTTCAAGGCAGGCATTTCGTTCGGCAAGGACGACATGATCATTCCGGCCAGCAAGGATGCGCTGGTGGCCGAGACCAAGGAACTGGTTGCCGATTACGAGCAGCAGTATCAGGACGGCCTCATCACCCAGCAGGAAAAATACAACAAGGTGATCGACGCGTGGAGCCGCTGCGGCGACCAGGTGGCGAACGCCATGATGGAAGAGCTGAAGTCCTCGCCGATCGATCCCGAAACCGGCCGTCAGAAGCCGATCAACGCGATCTACATGATGTCGCACTCCGGCGCGCGTGGTTCCCCGGCGCAGATGAAGCAGCTTGCCGGGATGCGCGGCCTGATGGCCAAGCCTTCGGGCGAGATCATCGAGACTCCGATCATCTCGAACTTCAAGGAAGGTCTGACCGTTCTTGAATACTTCAACTCGACCCACGGCGCCCGCAAGGGTCTGGCCGACACCGCGCTCAAGACGGCAAACTCCGGCTATCTGACCCGCCGTCTGGTGGACGTGTCGCAGGACTGCGTCGTCACCGAAGAGGACTGCGGCACCGAGCGTGCGCTGGAAATGCGCGCCATCGTGCAGGGCGGTTCGACGATTGCCTCGCTGGGCGAGCGCATTCTGGGCCGCACCCTCGCCGAAGATCTCATCGAGGCGAAGTCGGGCGAGGTCATCGCGCACAAGGGCGAGCTGCTCGACGAAGCCGCGATTGCCCGGATCGAAGCGGCCGGCGTGCAGTCGGCGCGTATCCGCTCGCCGCTGGTCTGCGAAGCCCAGCAGGGCGTGTGCGGCAAGTGCTATGGCCGTGATCTTGCGCGCGGCACCCCGGTCAACATCGGTGAAGCTGTTGGCGTGATCGCCGCACAGTCGATCGGTGAACCGGGCACCCAGCTCACCATGCGCACGTTCCACATCGGCGGCGCGGCGCAGGTGAACGAACAGTCGCATCTCGAAGCGATTTGCGATGGCACCGTCGAATACCGCGACATCCCGACGATCACCGACAAGCGCGGTCGTCGTCTGTCGCTGGCGCGCAATGGCGAAATCGTGGTGATCGACAGCGAGGGCCGCGAGCGTGCGATTCACCGTGTGCCTTACGGCACCCACCTGCTGCACGAAAACGGCGCGATCGTCTCGCAGGGCGATCGACTGGCCGAGTGGGATCCGTTCACCACGCCGGTCATCACCGAAAAGCCGGGTATCGTGCGCTATCAGGATCTGGTCGACGGCAAGACCCTGACCGAGGCGACCGACGAAGCCACCGGCATGTCGAGCCGCGTCGTGACCGAGAACCGCGCGGCGGGCCGGGGCAAGAAGGAGGATCTGCGTCCCCGTCTGACCCTGCTCGACGACGATTCGGGCGAAGCGGCGCGCTATCTGCTGGCGCCGGGCACCACGCTTTCGGTCGAGGATGGCCAGCGCGTCGAAGCGGGCGACATCCTTGCCCGTGCCAGCCGCGAAGCCGCCAAGACGCGTGACATCACCGGTGGTCTGCCGCGCGTTGCCGAACTGTTCGAGGCCCGCAAGCCGAAGGACAACGCGATCATTGCCAAGATCGCCGGCCGGATCGAGTTCGTCCGCGACTACAAGGCCAAGCGCAAGATCGCGATCATCCCGGAAGAGGGTGAACCGGTCGAGTATCTGGTGCCCAAGAGCCGCGTGATCGACGTGCAGGAAGGCGACTACGTCAAGAAGGGCGACAACCTGATTTCCGGTTCGCCCGATCCGCACGACATTCTGGAAGTTCTGGGGGTCGAGGCTCTGGCCGAATACCTCGTGGCGGAAATCCAGGAAGTCTATCGCTTGCAGGGCGTGAAGATCAACGACAAGCACATCGAGGTGATCGTTCGCCAGATGTTGCAGAAGGTCGAGATCACCAACGGTGGCGACACCACGCTGCTGCCGGGCGAGCAGGTCGATCTTGAGGAAATGAACGAGATCAACGCCAAGCTTGCCGAGGGCATGCAGCCCGCCGAAGGCAAGCCGGTGCTGCTGGGCATCACCAAGGCTTCGTTGCAGACGCGTTCGTTCATCTCTGCGGCGTCGTTCCAGGAAACCACCCGCGTGCTCACGCAGGCGGCCGTGGAAGGCAAGAAGGACTCGCTGATCGGCCTCAAGGAGAACGTGATCGTCGGCCGTCTCATCCCCGCCGGGACCGGTGCGGGCATGAACCGTCTGCGCGTTGCGGCCTCCTCGCGCGATGCGGCGCTGCGCGCATCCTACCGCAAGCTTCAGGAATCGCTGATCGCTCCGGCGTCGGCGGCCGAAGAGCATGCGGCCGAACTGGCGCAAGGCCCCGAAGCGGCCATCGGTGACGATCCGCTGGCGGCGGTCGAAGGTGAAACCCACGGCCTTGATGCCGATGCGGGCGATTACCTCATCAAGGGCGACGACGAGGCCTGATCCGCGTCATCGCCTGACCGGGCGCAGGCCCGGCGCAAAGCAATGCCCCGCCAGAGCGATCCGGCGGGGCGTTTTGTGCATGCGGGGCTGCATTCGAGGTCGCATCGACGCTGGGGCCGGCCAGCAAAAGGCCCGGCCCTGCGAAGAAGGCCGGGCCTTGATGCGCACCGGGTGCGGCGCGTGCAGGAGGTTCAGCGGCGTCCCTTGCGGTGTTCGCCCTTCACCCAGCGCACTGTTCCCGAGGATGCGCGCATCACCACGCTTTCGGTCGTCATCACGCCGTTCTTGTGGACTTTCACCCCGTCGAGCAGCGAACCGTCGGTCACGCCGGTGGCGGCGAAGATGCAGTCGCCCTTGGCCAGTTCCTTGAGATCATACTGCTTGTTGAGATCCTCGATGCCCCACTTGCGGGCGCGTGCCTTCTCATCCTCGTTGCGGAACAGGAGGCGGCCCTTGAACTGCCCGCCAACGCAGCGCAGCGCGGCAGCCGCCAGCACGCCCTCTGGCGCGCCGCCCGTGCCCATATACATGTCGATGCCCGTGTCCTCGTCGGTCACGGCGATCACGCCGGCCACGTCGCCATCGGGAATGAGGCTGATGCCACAGCCGATGCTGCGCAGTTCGGCGATGAGTTCGGCATGGCGCGGCCGGTCCAGCACGCAGACGATGATTTCGCCCGGTTCCACGCCCTTGGCGGCGGCGACCGCCCTGACGTTCTCGGTCGGCGACTTGTCGAGATCGATGATTCCCTCCGGATAACCCGGACCCACGGCGAGCTTGTCCATATAGACATCGGGCGCGTTGAGCAGTCCGCCCTCTTCGGCAACGGCAAGGACGGCCAGCGCATTCGGACCGGCCTTGGCGGTGATGGTCGTGCCCTCCAGCGGGTCGAGCGCGATGTCGATCTTCGGTCCCTTGCCGGGCGCCGCGCCCACCTTCTCGCCGATGTAGAGCATGGGCGCTTCGTCGCGCTCGCCTTCACCGATCACCACGGTGCCGTCCATGTAGAGTTCGTTGAAGGCGGCGCGCATGGCTTCGACGGCGGCTGCGTCGGCGGCCTTCTCGTCGCCGCGCCCGATCAGGCGCGAGGCACCAATGGCGGCGGCTTCGGTCACGCGCACCATTTCAAGGACAAGAACCCGGTCAAGAACCTGGGAGGCGGCGGGGTTGGTGTTGGCTTCGGTCACGATGGCTCCAGCTGGATAGGGGTGGGCGGTTGGGATGGGGCGGGCGGATCAAGGTGGCGCGGGTTCAGCTTGGGTGCAGCTTGTTCCCGTCATTCCCGGATCGACGCGGCGAAAGGTTTGTGCAAATCATCCTGTGCAAACGTATGCGTGGGGCATCACGGTGTCGCACAACGGGTATTGCTTGGCACATGTGACGCTGGTGTGTCCCATGGCACTAGACGCGATGGAGGGGTTTTGTCGAGACAGGCACTGATGGTCGGCATCGGGCTGGCGCTGGTTTTCGCAGCCACGCCGCTGCTTGCCCAGCAGGGGCAGGCTGGCGCATCGGCGCCGGTGCAGGGTCCGGTCGCTCCCGGAGGCACGCCCGCTTCGGATGCGGAAGTGGCCCGCAACCTGCTGTCCACCTCGCAGACCCAGCGTTGCCGCCCGATGCAGCGTTCCGACGGCACGATCGTCGTCTGCGGCGGCAAGGAGGCGAGCGAGCGCGAGCGCATTCCCCTGCGCGACGAGACCGATGGTGCTAAATCGACCGATACGGGGGTTCCGCGCGCGCCCAATGTATCGGGCCTGCGTGATTGCAGCCGCGGGTGCATCGGCCTTGGCGGCGTGCCGCCGCCGATCTACTATTTCGACATCAAGGCGCTGCCCGCTCCGCCGCCGGGCTCCGATGCTGACCGCATCGCCAAGGGCGAGATTCCCGCGCCCTGAGCGATGCTTGCAGGCGGGGCGCCCTATTCGCCCAGAATATGCATGACCAGCGGCGGTTCGGCCAGCACCGGAGATCCATCGAGCAGGCGCAGCGCCTCCGCGATGGCGCTTTCCGGGCCTTCGTGCGTGACCATTGCCACCATGACCGGGGCATCGTCCTTGCCGCCCTTCTGGATGAGGCTTTCGATCGAAACCCCCGCATCGCGCATGGCGGCGGTGATCTCGGCCAGCACGCCGGGCCGGTCAGCCACGTTGAACCGGATGTAGGCCTTGCCGGTGCGATGGCCGGTTTCCGCGGGCGCGGCCCGTTCAAGTTCGGCCACGGGGATGGAAAAGGGCGCGCCTATGTCGCCGCGCGCGATGTCGATGAGATCGGCAACAACCGCGCTGGCTGTCGGGCCATCACCCGCACCTGCGCCCTGGAACAGCAGTCGGCCGACGAAGTTGCCTTCGGCCACCACGGCATTGGTTGCGCCATCGACATGCGCCAGCGGATGATCGCGGTGGACCAGATGCGGATGCACGCGCTGGAACAGCCGCCGGTGCCCCTGGGCGTCGGTCTCGGTCTCGGCCATGCCGATCAGGCGGATATAGTAGCCCAGCGCATCGGCCTGGGCGATGTCGGCGGCAAGCACGCGGCGGATACCGGTTGCGGCAACGGGCTTGAAATCGACCGCAGTGCCAAAGGCAATGGACGACAGGATCGAAAGCTTGTGCGCGGCATCGATGCCGTCGATATCGAAAGTGGGGTCCGCCTCGGCATAGCCCTTGGCCTGTGCTTCGGCCAGAACGTCGGCGAAGTCGCGCCCGGTGTCCTCCATCGTCGAGAGGATGTAGTTGCAGGTGCCGTTGAGGATGCCATAGACCCGCGCGATTTCGTTGGCGGCCACGCCTTCCTTCAGACCCTTGATGACCGGGATCCCGCCTGCCACTGCCGCCTCGAACTTGAGGGCGACCCTGGCGGCCTCCGCCTTGGCGGCCAGCTCAACGCCGTGATGGGCGATCATCGCCTTGTTCGCGGTGACCAGCGCCTTTCCGGCCTCGAAGGTGGTGCGCGCCAGTGCCAGCGCGGGGCCATCGGCACCGCCGACGAGTTCGACGACCACGTCGACATCCGGGCGTTCGCCCAGAATCACCATGTCGTCTTCCCAGGCATAGCGCGAGACGTCGAACCCGCGGTCCTTGTGGCGGTTGCGCGCGCTGACAGTCGTGATGACAATGGGGCGCCCCGCACGCCGCGCGATGAGATCGGCGTTGGCCTCGATCAGCCGGATAACTCCGCCGCCAACCGTGCCAAGCCCGGCCAGCGCAATGCGCAAAGGTTCGCTCATTTCAATCCCGTCTGCTGGAACACGCACAAAGTTGCGCTGCGGGCCTTAGGCCAGTGGCGCCTGTGCGGCAACACCCGCTGCGCGAGCGTCTAGCGCGACCTTTCCACCGGCGGGCGCGAGCGAGTGCATTCGCCCAGTTCGCGCATCACGAAGGCATAGTCTTCGGCAGCGGCGCGCACGCTGGCCGCGCTTCCCGAAAGGCTGGCCCCGGCCGGCATGGTGCGCGGCAGGCTACAGGCAAGGCGATACCACGTGAGCGTATCGCGCGCGGGCGGGCGGGCGGTCTGATCGACGATCTCCGATAGGCTGATGCCCCATGTCTTCGGCAGGCCGGGGCGGCGGACAACCGATAGCGAAACCGGCGCATTGCCTTCGGTCTGGAGGAAGACCTGCGTCTCGCCTTCGCCCACCAGATTGCCCGGAACGAACAGGATTTCCCGCACTGCAAGGATGCGCGGCGCAGGATCGGGCGAGAGCAGTTCGGTGAGAATCGCGCGGGTGCGCATCTCGGTCTCGCCGGACCAGGCAATCTGCGCCCCGCTATCGACCAGCCGCAACTCGCCCGGACGTCCCGGCACGGTCCTGGCGAAGACGAGCACGACTGCCTTGCCCAGCTTCGGCAGCTTCCCGCGCGGATCAAGCGCAACATCCGCCAGGTAGCGCACGGTCTCGCCCTGTGCCGGTCCGCTCAGCACCGTCTGCGTTCTGGCCTCGATCAGGACGCGGGCCATTCCTGCGGGCAGGTTCGGTGCCTGTTCGGGCTTGAGGCGCGTTACCTTGCGGACCTGCGCGCGCAGCACGAGCTCGCTGGCATCGGCCAGATCGGCGAGGTCGGCATAGGTCAGTGCGTGCGACGCGGCGGAATCAGCTCCGCTCCGAATCGCGGATTGTTGGGCAAGGGCAATATCTGGAACGAATCCGGACCAGAACGCGGCAACAATCCCCAGCGGGACGAGCCGTGCTGCGAAGGCGCGGAAGGGACGGATTCGGCTGAGTCTGGGCATATCTCTGTCTCCGGCTGCATCCATGACGGCAGCCGCGCTTCGTTTCCCGCTGATTTCAGGCAGTGCAACCCTGAATCGACAGTTAACGGATAAAGCATTTGCGCGGCTTTGGCTTCGCCGTTAAAGATGCGCCCGTTCGGGCAATCCAAAAACAAGCAGCCCGACGCTTGCCGCCGCCGGATGCACCTGCATTCGATGTCGGCGGACCGGGTTGCCGGCAGGGTGGATTGTAATTTGCTGGATTGGCCTGCGGGCAGGACGGTGATCCTGCGCGTTGGCTCCACCTTGGCCAGGGCCGTTCATGCGTGCTCCGGGTCCGGGTGGACGATCAGGAGTATTGGAGCTGAATGGCATACGCTGACCAACAGATGAGCGGTAACAAGATCACCGCGCTCATCATCGTTGCGATTCTTCATGTCGCCGTCGGCTATGCGCTGGTCACTGGACTGGCGTACGAGGCGATCAAGAAGGTCAAAGAGGTGACCTCGGCGGTCAACATCGAAGAAGAGAAGCCGCCGGAGGAACCGCCTCCGCCGCCTCCTCCGAAGCAGGATCAACCGCCGCCGCCGATCGTCGCGCCGCCGCCGCCGATCAGCTTCAACGCGCCTGCTCCGCAGGTGCAGACGGTGAACGAAGCGCCGCCGATTCCGGCTCCGCCGGCGCCGGTTGCGTTGCCTGCGCCGCCCGCACCGCCGCCGCCGCGTTTCACGCCGAAGGCGGCCGTGCCCAAGGGCAACCCCGGCAACTGGGCAACGTCGAACGACTATCCCTCGCGTGCGCTGCGCGAAGAGCGTGAAGGCACCACGGGGTTCCGCGTCACTATCGGGACGGACGGCAAGGTCATCGATTGCGAAATCACCCGGTCTTCGGGAAGCGCAGACCTTGACGAAGCGACCTGCTCCAACGTCCGTCGGCGTGCACGCTTCACGCCCGCGACCGATGGTGACGGCAACCCCACCACGGGCTCGTATTCGAACTCGATCCGCTGGGTGATCCCGAAGGACTGATGCGCCTTCAGGATCCCCGTGCGGGACAGCCACGAGAGCCCGGACCCCTGGCTTTCATGCACTTTGCTTTGAATTAAAGAGGAAGAATCGCATGTTCATCTACACTCTGGCCGCCGCCGCCGCTCAGGCCGCGCCGCAGAACAAGTTCGGTTTCAAGGAAGCGCTCGAACAGGGCGGTTTCATCGCCTACGCAACCGTCGTCATTCTCGGCATCATGTCGTTCGGCTCGTTCTTCATCCTGTTCACCAAGTTCTTTGAACAGAACAAGATCCTCGGCCAGTACAAGTCGATCCGCTCGACCTTCTGGAAGGCTGCCAGCCTCAAGGAAGGCGCTGCCAAGCTCGACAAGAACTCGGCATGGCGCCAGCTCGTCGACGACGGTCTTGCTGCCGAAGAACAGCACGGCAAGATGACCGACGCGCTTGAAGCCCATGACTGGCTGCACGGCTCGCTGGCCCGTTCGGAAGCCTCGATCAACTCGCGTCTTGCCGGCGGCCTGCCCTTCCTCGCGACCGTGGGTGCAACCGCGCCGTTCATCGGTCTGTTCGGCACCGTGGTCGGCATCTACCGCGCCCTCATCAACATCGGTCTGGCCGGCTCGGCCTCGATCGACAAGGTGGCCGGTCCGGTGGGTGAAGCGCTCATCATGACCGCGCTCGGCCTGCTCGTCGCCGTTCCCGCCGTGCTTGCCTACAACTGGCTCCAGTCGCGCAACAAGCGCATTGCCGAACTGCTTCAGGGCTTCTCGACCGACATTCTGGCGAACATCACCTCGAAGGGTGCTGTGAAGCCCGCCGTTACGGCTGCTCCGGCCGCTCCGGCTGCCGCTCCGGCCAAGAAGTAAGCATTGAAACCGGGGTCGGGCCTGTCCCGGCCCCTCTCCGGAAACGCGAAAGGTGCGCGCAGTTTTCAAGGAACTGTGCAGGCCAACGCGGATCACAACGGACAGGATGTAACCCATGGCAATGTCTGTAGGCGGCGCTGGCGGAGAAGAACGCCCGATGTCGGACATCAACACCACGCCGCTCGTGGACGTGATGCTGGTGCTGCTGATCATCTTCCTCATCGCGGTGCCGGTCGCGATCCAGACTGTCGAGAAGCTCAAGGTGCCGGTCCTTCCCAGCGAGGAATCGCAGGACAAGGTCGAGAACCTGATGCTTTCGGTGGTCTCTACCGACGAAGCCGGCCGCAGCCCGAAGGAGCCCGGTTATGCCGGTTCCTCGCGCACTGGCCAGTGCCGCGTCTATTTCAACAACACCACTCCGGTGGATAGCCAGGAGCTTTACCAGCAGGCTTTCAATCGCCTCGATGCGATTGTGAAGCGTGAGGGCGGAGCTGCCAACATGGACCCGGAAAAGATTCCCGAAGTCCACATCCGCGGCGACGTCAACGTTCCGTGGAAGTGCATTGCCGGGGCGATCTACAACGTCCAGTCGGCCGGCTATCCGAAGGTGGCCTTCATCTCGACCCCGGTCGATCCGAACGGCTGATCCGAACGGCACCGGACAAGAGAGCGAACAGGAGTACCAATCATGGGAATGAGCGCCGGCAAGGATGATGGCGAGCCGATGATGGAAATGAACACGACGCCGTTGATCGACGTCATGCTCGTTCTCCTCATCATGTTCATCATCACCATCCCCGTGGCCACCCACGCGGTGAACATCGATCTTCCGCAGCCTTCGCCGCCTTCACCGAACCAGGTCGTCGATCCGATCAAGAACAAGCTGGTGCTGACCAATGCCGGCGAAATTCTCTGGAACGGCGTGCCCACTTCGCAGGGGCAGATGGTTTCGCTGATTCAGGCGACCAAAGCGATGGATCCAGAGCCGGAACTGCAGTTCCAGCCTGAAGAATATGCGAGCTACGAGATCGCAAACCAGATGATGAAGATCATCACCGATGCCAAGGTCACGAAGTTCGGCTTCGTCGGCAACGAGAACTTCGCCACCTTCCAGAAGGCTGGTCAGTGAGGTTCTTGTCCCATTGCGCCGCAGGGCCTTTCGCCTGATTGCGCAAGGGTATCGGACTCAAAGACGGGGGCGGAGCGATCCGCCCCCTTTTTTGCGCGCATAGCCTGCTGTCATGGCGCGCTTGCGCGCATCAGGGCAAAGTTCCTCGTTGCAGAGCCCTGGCGATGAACTTTTCGGCCATGGTTTCCCGGTCATCCCATGTGCCCGACACTCGCTCCCAGACAACGCCGGTGCGCTCCAGCATGGCTTCGGCCAGGGCCGCAAACCGCAAGCGTGCATGCCGATCGCCGAAGAAGCGCGTGCCATCGGCAATCCAGGGCACATCGGCTTCGAACAGCAGGTAGAGATCAGCCTTTGGATAGGCGAGCAGGGATGACGGAATCGCGCCGAACAGCATCTGCGCCCAGGCTGCGGTCATCAGGGGATCGGTATCGAGCAGGAGCACCGCAGGCGCCGCAGCCGCAGCGGCCGCAACCGCCGCCATATGTCCCTCCGCGATGGCAAGAAGATCGGCCATGGCCAGATCGGTTCCGTGGGTCTCGCAGTATTGCCTGCCAAATTCGGGAACGACCGGCCATCCGTGCCGCCGATGCAGCCTTTCGGCCATGACAGACTTTCCAGTGCTCTCCGCCCCGTGGAAGCACACTGTCAGCATGGGCGCGCGGCCTTTGCCCAATCGCGCAAGCCAATCAACGAAAGCACGAGAAACGCCGCATAGAGCAGCGCCAGCAGGGGAAGGCCGCGCGAGACATAGAGCGCGATGGCCACGATATCGATCACGATCCACACGATCCAGTTCTCGACCCGCCGCAAGGCAAGCAGGATCTGCGCGGCAATGCTCGCACCGGCCACCGCCGAATCGGCAAAAGGCAGGGCGGCATCGGTGAACCGGTGCAGCAGCCAGCCGAGCGAGCCGCTGAGGGCGAGTGTGACAGAGAGCCACCCCAGCCTCTGGCCGCGTTGCATCCACCCGACGTCCACCGCGCTCTGTTCGTCAGGCCCTGACTTCAGCCAGAGCCACCAGCCCCACAGGTTCGCCAGGACGAAGAATGCCTGAAGCCCGGCTTCGGCATAGAGCCGGGCATCGCGAAGCACCAATCCTGCACACGTGACCGAAACGATCGCAAAGGGAAAGTTCCAGATGGAACGGCGCGTCAGCAGGGCAATGTTTGCCAGCCCGAACAGGCTGGCCGCCAGTTCCAGCAGGTTCACGGGCGTGGGGCGCTTGTCTGGGCTGGCAGGAGGGCACCCGTTCTTGCGGCATGGCTCTCGCGCGGGTTGTCGGTGAAGATGCCGTCAACCCCTGCGGAGACCAGCGCGTGCCACGCGGCCGCGCAATCGCCCTTTGCGGCAGGATCGCTGCCGATCCGCCACCGCGCGGGCAGAAAGGCGTTTTCGCAGCGCAGCGTCCACACATGCACCTTGAGGCCCGCGGCATGGGCAGTGCGCACGAAAGGCGTTGGCCGTCCATCAGCGTCCAGCACCATGGCGGTTTCGACCCCCACGGCATCGACAGTCCGCGCCAGCCTCCGGAGGCCCTTCTCCCCGGCCATCGTTGCAAAGCGTTCTCCCGGCCGATCGGGCGGCCCGCCTTCGGCGGCCATGAGCTGCACGAGCCGGATACCGGTCAGCGGGCGCAGGCGTTCGAGCACACCTGCCTCGAAGCTCTGGATGAACACCGGATCCTGCGCACTGCGATAGCCCGCCGCTTCCAGCATGGGCATGAGCAGCGCCGCTGTATCGATACCATGCTGGCTGAACCATGTCGGGTGCTTGAGTTCGGGATAGATACCGATGCGACGCCCTGTCTCGGCCTCCTTGGCCCGCACCAGTGCCTGCACTTCAGCAAAGGTCGGCACCTGCCACAGACGGTCGAAGCGCGTATTGGCGGGGCGCAGATCAGGCAGGCGTTCACGCGCACGCAGGGTGCGCAGTTCGGCAAGCGTGAAATCCTCGGTGAACCAGCCGGTCACGCTTTCACCATCGATCACGACGGTCTTGCGCCGCGTGGCAAACTCAGGATGTTCGGCCACGTCCGTTGTACCGGAAATCTCGTTCTCGTGCCGGGCGACAAGCACGCCGTCGCGTGTCGGAACAAGGTCCGGCTCGATGAAGTCAGCGCCTGCATCGATGGCGCGTTCATAGGATGCCAGCGTGTGTTCAGGCCTTTCGCCGCTTGCGCCGCGATGGGCGATAAGGATCGGGCCCTGCGCCTCTGCGCTTGCCGGATTGCCGGTCATAGCCCCGCTCAGGCCCATTGTTGCCGCCACAAGAAGCCGCCAGATCATCGCGCGTCCTGAGGCAGGAGCGCCTCGGCCCATTCGGACTCCCTGAAGCCCACCAGCAGCCCGCCCGAATGGACCACGACCGGCCGCTTGATGACCGAAGGGTTTTCGGCAAGCACGGCGGGCGCGTCGTCTCCGGCCAGCATGGCCTTTTGCGCATCATCAAGCTTGCGCCAGGTCGTGCCTGCGCGGTTCACGATCCGGTCAAGGCCAGCGGCCGCAATCCAGCCGGCAATCTGCGCAGGATCGGCGCCCTGTTTCTTGTAATCATGGAAGGTGTAATCCAGCCCCTTGGCCCCAAGCCAGGCACGCGCCTTCTTCACCGTGTCGCAGTTGGGAATACCGTAAACCGTAATGCTCATGGGTGCTGCCTGTCGAAGTGGTGGATGCGCGATGGGGTGCCTGCGAACAGGGTGTAGGTTTCGTAGTATTCAGCCCGGCCTTTGCCCTGCATTTCGGCGTGGTGCGCCACGCGCCGCCATGCCAGCGCGGCAGCTTCGTCTTCCCATTCGGAAAGGGCGATCACTTCGCCGTCATCGGCGGTATAGGACTTGAAGCCGAGATAGCCCGGCTGCATCGCGGCCAGCCGTTCCATGGCATCGGCGTCGCGGGCATAGGCTTCGGCGTCGATGTCGGCGCGCTTGCGATTGCGGAAAACGACAAGAAACATGGCTGCGGTTGCGATAGCGCAGCATTGTGTCAGCGGGAAGATGCCCTGACCGAAGCCCTACCCGGTCCGGTGGTGGACTTTTGCGCGCATCTGCGACAAAGCGCACATCCATGAGCGTGAACAGCTTCGGTCATCTTTTCCGTTTCACCACCTGGGGCGAAAGCCACGGGCCTGCGCTTGGCGCTGTCGTGGACGGGTGCCCGCCGGGGATTGCGCTTCGTGAAGCGGATATCCAGCCGTTTCTCGATGCGCGCAGACCGGGCCAGTCGCGTTTCACCACGCAGCGGCAGGAGCCGGATCAGGTCCGCATCCTTTCCGGCGTATTCGAGGGCAGAACGACGGGCACGCCGATCAGTCTGATGATCGAGAACGTGGATCAGCGGTCCAAGGACTATGGCGATGTGGCCAAGGCCTATCGGCCCGGCCATGCCGACTACGCCTATGACGCGAAATACGGCTTTCGCGATTATCGCGGCGGCGGCCGATCCTCTGCGCGCGAGACGGCGGCGCGCGTGGCGGCAGGCGCAGTGGCGCGGCTTGTCATCCCCGAAGTCGCGATAACGGCATGGGTCAGCGAAATCGGCGGCGATGCCATCGACATGGCGCGCTTTGACGCGGCCGAGATCGGGCGCAATCCCTTCTTCTGTCCAGATGCCGAGACAGCCGCCCGTTGGGAAAAGCTGGTGGACGATGCGAGGCTGTCCGGTTCATCGCTGGGCGCGGTGGTGGAATGTGTTGCCCACGGCGTGCCCGCAGGCTGGGGCTCACCGCTCTATGCCAAGCTTGATGCCGAACTGGCGCACGCCATGATGGGGATCAACGCCGTGAAGGGCGTGGAGATCGGCGACGGTTTCGCTGCTGCGCGCAACACCGGCGAAGGCAATGCCGATCCGATGCGCCCCGGCGCGGAAGGGCCGGTGTTCACCGCCAATCACGCTGGCGGCATTGCAGGCGGCATCTCCACCGGACAGCCGGTGCTGGTGCGGGTTGCCTTCAAGCCAACATCCTCGATCCTCACCCCCATGCCCACGATCACGCGCGAGGGCGAGGCGACCGAACTTTTCACCAAGGGGCGTCACGATCCGTGCGTGGGCATTCGCGGGGTGCCCGTGGTCGAGGCAATGATGGCTCTGGTGCTGGCCGACCAGAAACTGCTGCATCGCGGGCAATGTGGTTGAAGCAGGCAGTTGAGGCGGCGTTGAAACGTCGTTAGTCTCCGCTGCAACAATCTTGCGGACCGCAACGGACGGAGCACTTCCCTTGGCCAAGCGCCTTACGCTTTACATCGTGATCGGCATGGTGCTGGGCATCCTCGTCGGCTATCTGCTCAACACCAGCTACCCGCAGGGCGATCCCAAGCTGGCCGAAATTGCCGATACGCTGAAGCTGCTGCCGGACATCTTCCTGCATCTCATCAAGATGATCATCGCGCCGCTGATCCTTGCCACGCTGGTGACGGGGATTGCCGGAATGGGCGACAGCGCGGCGCTGGGGCGCATCGGCGGGCGGGCGCTGGCGTGGTTCATCACCGCCAGTCTCATCTCGATCGGTCTGGGCCTCGTTCTGGTCAATTTCTTCAAGCCCGGTGTCGGTCTTGAGTTTACCGCCGCAGGGCCAGTTGGTGATCTGGCGACAGCCGATTTCACCTTGCGCCATTTCGTTCTGGAGATCTTCCCGACAAGCGCGCTGGATGCGATGGCGAAGAACAACGTGCTGCAGATCCTCGTCTTTTCGCTTTTTGCCGGCGTTGCGCTTTCGGCCATTGGCGAAACCGGCGCCCCGATCGTGCGTGGGTGCGAGGCGCTGGCGCATCTCATGCTCCAGATTACCGACTACGTGATGCGGTTTGCGCCTTTTGCCGTGTTCGGCGCACTGGCGGCGGTGATTGCCACCAAGGGCCTTTCGATCGTCGTCACTTACGGCGTCTTCGTCTCGGAGTTCTATTTCGGGCTGCTGCTCTTGTGGATCATCCTGTTCACGCTGGGCGGTCTGTTCCTGAAGGGGCGGGTGTTCCTGCTGGCGCGCTATATCCGCGAACCGCTGCTGCTGGCCTTTTCCACGGCCAGTTCGGAAAGCGCGCTGCCCAAGCTGTTCGAGCAGCTTGACCGGTTTGGCGTGCCGCGCCGCATTTCCGGGTTCGTGCTGCCGCTGGGCTACAGCTTCAACCTTGATGGTTCGATGATGTACACCAGCTTTGCCACGATGTTCATTGCGCAGGCTTATGGCATCGAACTTTCGCTGGGCCAGCAGATCGCCATGCTGCTCACGCTCATGGTCACGTCGAAGGGGATTGCCGGGGTGCCGCGCGCCAGCCTGGTGGTGATCGCCGCCACGCTCACGCAGTTCGGCCTGCCGCTTGAAGGGATCGCGCTTCTGCTGGGCGTCGATACGTTCCTCGACATGGGCCGCACGGCAACGAACGTGGTGGGCAATGCAGTCGCCACATCGGTCATCACCAAGTGGGAAGGCATGTTGCAGCCCCCGCTCGATCCCGATGCGGAACCGCTCAAGGCGCCCGCCCACACCGCAGCCGACGGCCGCCGGGGGCTGAACCTCGATCCTGTCAACTTCGAATAGCCGTGCATTCGCTCCCCGCATGGGCGGGGAGCGGGAACCTCAGCGCTTCTTTTCCAGTTCCACCGG
Organism: Novosphingobium meiothermophilum; assembly: GCF_003171715.1. Classification (GTDB taxonomy): domain Bacteria; phylum Pseudomonadota; class Alphaproteobacteria; order Sphingomonadales; family Sphingomonadaceae; genus Novosphingobium; species Novosphingobium meiothermophilum. The sequence goes on from NZ_QGHL01000008.1 coordinate 174,357, forward strand.
CGTGAACTCGCCCAGACCGCACGAGCCGCGGCTCATCGGGCCAGGACCGGCATTGTTGATGATGACCGTGATGATATCGACGTTGCACACCTGCGGCAGCGAGGTGCCGTAGGAAAAGGCCCGTTCAAAGCCGAGGCCGTTGCAGCGGTTGGGCAGGGTATTGCGATACCATTTGCCCCCGCTGGTGCGGAAATCGATGGTCCAGTCATCGCGCACCACGCTCTGCCGGATTGAAGCGATGGGCAGGCAGGTGACCGGTTTGCCGACCACGGTTGCCTTTGGCACATCGGACCGGTGTCCGTTGTCGTCCATCACGCCCTTGCCGCTGCTGGTGCAGCCCGAAAGCGCGATGGTGATTGCCGCCATTGCAGGGACAAAGAACCGAACCTGAGCCTTGTGCATCATGCCTTGCTCTCCTTGGCCTTATTGCGGCCAGCCGCCTTCCCTCGTGCCGCTGCCGCGGGTTTCGCCCCCTTGACGAGAACTTTGCCCTTGAAAGCGCAAAGGTCAACCACGCCGCAATGCCAGCATTCGGGCGTGCGCGCCTTGCAAACATAGCGTCCGTGCAGGATCAGCCAGTGGTGGGCCCCCACGCGGAAGGGCTGGGGCACGTTCTTGTCCAGTGCCTTCTCCACCGCCAGCGGAGTCTTGCCCCTGGCAAGACCGGTGCGGTTGCCCACCCGGAAGATGTGCGTATCAACGGCAAAGGTTTCTGCGCCGAAGGCGCAGTTCATCACCACGTTCGCGGTCTTGCGGCCCACGCCGGGCAAGGCGGTCAGCGCGTCGCGGTCGGCCGGAACCTCGCCGCCGTGTTCGCGCACAAGGATTTCGGCCATGGCCATGACGTTCTTCGCCTTGGAATTGAACAGGCCGATGGTCTTGATGTGCTCCTTCAGACCCTCCTCGCCAAGATCGAGCATGTCCTGCGGGGTCTTCACGATCTGGAACAGGCGGCGCGTGGCCTTGTTCACGCCCACATCGGTGGCCTGTGCCGAAAGCGTGACCGCCACCAGCAACTGATAGACGTTGCCGTATTCCAGCTCGGTTTCGGGTGCGGGATTGGCTTCGGCAAGGCGGCGGAAAAACTCGAAGATGTCCGCCTTCTTCATGGTGCAGTCTTCCCGTCAGAGCCCCTGCACGTCATAGGCCCAGCACTTCGGGCATGGTGTAGCGGCCCGGCTTGCGGCCCAGCAGCCACTGCGCCGCACGGATCGCTCCCTTGGCGAAGATCGCGCGGTTTTCGGCCAGATGCGAAAAGGTGAGGCGTTCGTTGTCTGCCAGAAAATGCACCGAATGATCGCCTGCCACCGTGCCGCCGCGCAAGGATGCAAAGCCGATGGTCCCCGCCTTGCGCGCACCGGTAATGCCATCGCGTCCGCGCACGGCCTCGTCTTCAAGCGAGATGCCGCGCCCCTTGGCCGCTGCCTCGCCCAGCAGCAGCGCGGTGCCCGAAGGCGCATCGACCTTCATGCGGTGGTGCGTCTCTACGATCTCGATATCCCAGTCCTCGCCCAGCCGTGCCGCAGCCTCGCGCACCAGATGCGCCAGCAGCGTGACGCCAAGCGAGGTATTGCCGGTCTGGAGCACGGGAATGCTGACCGCCGCCGAATCGATCAGCCAGTGGTGCCGCTCTTCCAACCCGGTCGTGCCGACAACGATGGGAATGCCCGCATGGATGGCCGCATCAAGGTTGAACTCCAGCGCGGCGGGGGCGGAAAAATCGACCAGCACGTCGCTGGCCTTGGCAAGGGCAAGCGGATCGCCGCCCTTGTCGATGCCGCCGGCACAGGTTTCGCCAGCCACCGCGATGGCCGCCTCCAGCGCATTGCCCATTCGCCCAGCGCTGCCGATGATTCCGATTCTGGTCATTGCCTGTCCCTTGTCTGGCGTGCTTCATGGTCCGGATGACGCATCCACGCAATATTGTGATCCTCACCGGAGCGGGGATTTCCGCCGAATCCGGCATCGATACCTTCCGCAGCGAAGGCGGGCTGTGGGAAAATCACCGGGTGGAAGATGTGGCCACGCCCGATGCCTTCGCGCGCGATCCCAATCTGGTTCTGCGCTTCTACGACATGCGGCGCGAGGCAGTGCAGACGAAGCAGCCCAATGCCGCGCACATCGCGCTGGCGCGGCTGGACCGCGAATGGCCGAAGCGCGCGGGCGGCAAGGTGCTGATCATCACGCAGAACGTGGATGACCTGCATGAACGGGGCGGCGCGCGCAACGTGCTGCACATGCACGGCGAACACCTCAAAGCCTGGTGCACCGCCTGCGACACACGCCACCGCTGGACCGGGCCGCTCATCCATCGTCCGCCGTGCCCCGCGTGCGGCGCCGTGGCGCTGCGGCCCGATGTGGTGTGGTTCGGTGAAGTGCCCTACCGGATGGACGAGATCTATCGCGCCCTTGCCGGGGCCGACCTGTTCGTTTCGATCGGCACATCGGGCGCGGTCTATCCAGCAGCAGGTCTTGTGCGCGCGGCGCGCGATCTCGATGTGCAGACGCTGGAACTGAACCTTGAACCATCGAAGGGTTCGGCATGGTTTCACGAAACCCGCCTTGGCCCGGCAACGCAGATCGTGCCTGCTTGGGTCGAGGAACTGCTTCAGGGCTAACTAACTGCCCCGACATCGTGGTCAAAGGGCGCGAAAAGGGTGGCAAAGACCCTACTCCGCATGGCCGAATCGTGTTATCTACACCGATGTGAGTAATTCGATCCCCCTTGTAGCCCCGCCCCATCTCGTGCCGATCACCGTCGATCCGGCGGACATCGATTTCATGGGGCATGTCAACAATGCCTCCTATCTCAAATGGGTGCAGGATGCCGTGATCGATCACTGGCGCGCGCTTGCCCCGGCCGAGGCGGTCGCTGCGCACCTTTGGGTCGCGCTGAAGCACGAGATCACCTATCGCCGCCCCACCTTTCTTGACGACACGGTGATTGCCCATGTCGTGCTTGAAGGGGTGCAGGGCGCGCGCGCCTTTTACGAGACGATCATCAAGCGCGGCGAAGAGGTTCTGGCCGAGGTCAAATCGAGCTGGTGCTGCCTTGATGCAAAGACTCTGCGCCCGGCGCGGCTGGCGCGCGAATTGATCGAGCAGTTCCTGCCCGCCGGAAAATAGGGGGGCAGCGCTCTAGCGCAGCTTTGCAATGCTCAGGCCATCATTCTTGGCGCGCAGCTTTACCGATTCCTCGCTTCGCGTCAGGGCTTTGGCAATCGCTTTCAGCGCCATGCCCTTCTTCGCCAGAGTGTGCAGCTTGCTGATTTCATCGGCAGTCCACGGCTGCTTGTGGCGTTCAAAGCGTTCGGCCATGGATCAACCCCTGCGCGTTACGGTGACGATGTAGTTCAGCGCAAGATCGTCCGACAGGTGCAGCCCCTTGCTCATGCTCCAGGCAATGCCCATCGGATTGCCCATCTTCAGGCCCGCCGCATCAAGCAGATCGTGCAGTTCCACCGGCGTAATGAAATCGTCCCAGTGGTGCGTCCCCTTGGGCACCATGCCGATGCCTTCTGCCGCCTCGACCAGCAGCAGGCGCGAACGGGTGGTGCGGTTGGGGGTGGACAGGATCATCAGCCCGCCGGGCGCCAGCGCCGCTTCCAGCGCGGCGATGAAGGCGGCCTTGTCGGCCACGTGCTCGATCACTTCCATCGAGGTGACGAGATCGTATCCGCCAAGCCCCATCGTGCCCACATCGCCGCAGCGATAGTCGATCACGAGGCCCGACCCTTCTGCATGAAGGCGCGCCGCAGCGATGTTTTCTTCTGCCGCATCGACGCCCGTGACCGCAGCGCCCAGCCGCGCCAGCGGTTCGCACAAGAGCCCGGCGCCGCAGCCGACATCGAGCGCCTTGCGGCCCGCCAGGGGCTTTGTCCCGCGCGAATCGGTGCCGAAGTGCGTGTCGATGGCATCGCGGATGAAGCCGAGCCGCACCGGGTTCAGCTTGTGCAGCATGGCCGACGATCCGGCCGGATTCCACCAGTCTGCCGCCAGCTTGCCGAAATGGGCGGCCTCTTCCGGACGAATGGTATGCGCGGAGGTTGCATTGCTCATTACCCGTCCCTAAAGCGCGCGCGCCGCATTTTCCACCGGACATGCGGGAAAGATTCTTTCGTCCACACCCATTCGCTTAGACAGGGAGCAAGCCCTTGGCCCGCATCGTGATGAAATTCGGCGGCACTTCGATGGCCGGAACCGAGCGGATCCGCCGCGTGGCGCGCATTGTTCAACGCCAGCAGGCCGCCGGGCACGAAGTTGCGGTGGTTGTCTCGGCCATGGCAGGAGAGACCGACCGCCTTGTCAACTTCTGCCGCGAGGCCAATCCGCTCTATGATCCGGCCGAATACGACGTGGTCGTGGCCAGCGGCGAACAGGTCACGTCGGGCCTTCTGGCGATGCACTTGCAGGCGCTGGGCTGCAAGGCGCGCTCGTGGCTCGGCTGGCAGCTGCCGGTCCAGACCGACGATGCCCACGCCAAGGCCCGCATCGAAGGGATTGATTCCGAGGCGCTTATGGCCAGCATGGCCGCCGGCGAGATTGCGGTGATCCCCGGCTTTCAGGGTCTCAGCCCCGAAGGCCGCGTGACCACGCTGGGCCGCGGCGGTTCCGATACCTCGGCCGTGGCCGTGGCCGCTGCGGTGAAGGCCGATCGCTGCGATATCTACACCGATGTGGACGGCGTCTATACCACCGACCCGCGCATCGTGGCCAAGGCGCGCAAGCTCAAGAATGTCACCTACGAGGAAATGCTCGAACTTGCCTCGGTTGGCTCGAAGGTGCTGCAAACCCGTTCGGTCAGCCTTGCGATGAAGGAGGGCGTGCGGGTGCAGGTGCTCTCTTCGTTCATCGACGATGACGCCCCCGCAGCCGATACCATTCCCGGCACGATGATTGTCTCTGACGAAGAGCTCGCCCGGATCCAGGAAGGACTTGATATGGAACGCCAGCTTATCACCGGCATCGCTGCCGACAAGAACGAAGCCAAGGTAACACTCACGCGCATCGCCGACCGTCCGGGCGCGGTTGCCGCGATCTTCGGGCCGCTGGCGGCCGCCAATATCAACGTCGACATGATCATCCAGAACATCGCCAAGGACAAGGGCGAGACCGACGTGACCTTCACCGTGCCGCTGGCCGATCTGGCGCGCACGCAGGCCCTTCTGGAAGAGCGCAAGGACACGATCGGTTATTACCGGATGCTGGCCAACAGCAAGGTCGCCAAGATCAGCGTCGTGGGTGTGGGGATGCGCAGCCATGCCGGTGTTGCCGCCACCATGTTCCGCGCGCTCGCCGATCGCGGTATCAACATTCAGGCGATCACTACCAGCGAGATCAAGGTTTCGGTGCTGATCGACGAGGATGAGACCGAACTGGCCGTGCGTGTTCTGCACACAGCCTATGAACTGGATGGGGAATAAGCCCCTTTCGCAGCGGATCCCGCAGGTAAAAAGCCCCGGTCGCAAGGCCGGGGTTTTTTGCTGCCGCTGATCTGGCAGGCGAGTGTCACCATTTTCGAGTATTTCCAGATTATTTCATAATATCAAATACATACACCAAAAGGCAGGTCCAGCTAAGCCGCGCATCGGCTAAATCGCCACCGACGAGGAGGGGGTGCTGAAAGGACACTGCACGATGAAAGCACTTCCGTTTTACACGCTGGCGGCCGCTGCTGCCGCCGCCCTTGGCCTGCCGGGCGCCGCCCATGCCCAGACCGCGCCGGGCAAGGTTTCGATGACGCTGCTGGGCGGGGCTGATTTCCCGGTCAGCGGCGATGTGCATGGCGGCGCCACCGCGCCCGTGCCTGATCTGGGACCGCTCAACCCCGCACTGGCAGGCGTCGATGCCGAGCTGCGCATCGGCTCGCGCAGCTACGACCAGATCTACGGCACGACCTGGAACATCGGGGCCGAGCTTGCCTATGGTATTCGCGAGAACGCCGAACTGTTCGGCCAGTTCCGCTTTCAGCGCGCCGGGCGCGGCACGGTGCAGGTGGGCGGGGCATTCGTTCCCGCGCTTGATACCACGCTCGATGTGAACGGCACGTTCGACCGCCTGAGCACCTATGCCATCGAGGTGGGCTATCGCCAGTTCTTCGGATCGGGCGCGCTCAAGCCCTATGTCGCTGGCCGGGTGGGCGCGGCCTTTACCGATTCGATCAACGCCACGTTCGTGATCCCCGATGCGGACATCGCCATCAACAACGCGCCCTTCTACAAGTCGAGCACGTCGTTCGTGGCGGGCGGTGATCTCGGCCTCAGTTACAAGCTGGGCAGCAGCGTCGACCTGATCGGCGAAGTGGGTCTGCGCTACACCACGGGGCTGCGCGGCGATGACAGCGCGATCGGCGGCCTCGGCCTTGCCGCGATCAACAACGGCGGCGGCAGGCTCGACGTGCCCGTCCGCGCCGGCCTGAAGTTCCACTTCTGAGGGTAAAAGCGCAAAGCCCCGCCTTCCGGACCGTTTCGTTCCGGAAGGCGGGGTGCGACCCTGGGCTCGCCCGGTGAGGGGGGAGATTGAGCGATCGGCCCAAGTGATCGCGACAGCGCCTTGCTGCCGCCGTGATGCTGGCATAGCTGATGGCGACTGATTGGAAAAATGGGATATACTGCACAGTGTGATCGGCTGGAACGATGGTCGGATCAACTCCTGCCTTGTTGCCGACACGAACCCGCCCTAAAGCGCCCGCCGGACTTTACCGGACGGGATCGCTGAAGGATGACGACGACCAACGCTGCCACTTACCCGAAAACTGCCGCGCTGATGCGTCGTGGGGCCGCGTTCCTGGGCACCGAGCACGCCATCCTGTGCGGGGCGATGAGCTGGGTTTCCGAGCGCAATCTGGTTTCGGCCATCAGCAATGCGGGCGGCTTCGGGGTGATTGCCTGCGGGGCCATGACACCCGATCTGCTGGACGCCGAGATTGCGGCCACCAAGGCGCTGACGGACAAGCCCTTTGGCGTGAACCTCATCACCATGCACCCTGCGCTGTTCGATCTCATCGCAGTCTGCGCCCGGCACGGTGTGGGCCATGTCGTGCTGGCGGGCGGTATCCCGCCCAAGGGCAGCGTCGAGGCGATCAAGGACTTTGGCGCGAAAGTGCTGGTCTTTGCCCCAACGCTGGCGCTGGCGAAGAAGCTCCTGCGCAGCGGCGCGGACGCGCTGGTGATCGAAGGATCCGAAGCGGGCGGGCATATCGGTCCGGTTTCCACTTCGGTGCTGGCGCAGGAGTTCCTGCCCGCGCTTGCCGAAGACCACATCGTTTTCGTGGCAGGCGGGATTGGCCGGGGCGAGATGATCGCCAGCTATCTGGAAATGGGGGCGAGCGGGGTGCAGCTAGGCACCCGCTTTGCGTGCGCGACCGAATCGATCGCGCATCCCGCCTTCAAGCAGGCATTCTTCCGCGGCAACGCCCGCGATGCGGTGGCCAGCGTGCAGGTGGACCCGCGCCTGCCGGTGATCCCGGTGCGCGCGCTGAGAAACAAGGGCACCGAGGAGTTCACCGCCAAGCAGGTGGAAGTGGCCAAGCTGCTGGATGAAGGCAAGCTGGACATGGCGCAGGCCCAGCTTGAGATCGAGCATTTCTGGGCCGGTGCACTGCGCCGCGCGGTGATCGAGGGGGATGTCGAGCGCGGTTCGGTCATGGCCGGGCAATCGGTCGGCATGGTCACGAAGGAAGAGCCGGTGGCCGATATCATGGCTCAGCTCATGAGCGAATGCGAGGCGGCGCTGAGCCGCGGCTGATCCGGGGCTGACGCAGGAAAGACTGGCTCAGCTCTCCAGTTCGACGTCCCAGTAGAGCCAGTCGCGCCAGGTTTCGTGCAGGTAGTTGGGAGGAAAGGCCCGGCCGCGCTCCTGCAGTTGCCAGGTGGTTGGGCGGATGGCGCGATTCATCAGGCGCATGTGCGCCTGTTCCGGCGTGCGCCCGCCCTTCTTCAGGTTGCAGGGCGCGCAGGCGGCGGCCACGTTTTCCCACGAAGTGCGCCCGCCCAGCCGACGCGGCACGATATGGTCGAAGGTCAGGTTCTCTCCGCTGCCGCAATACTGGCACCGGAAACCGTCACGCAGGAACAGGTTGAAACGGGTGAAGGCGGGATACTCGCTCGGCCGCACATATTGCCTGAGTGCGATGACCGAGGGCAGCTTCATTCCGAAGCCCGGACTGTGCACCTCGCGCTCATAGGTATCGATGATGTCGACCCGTTCGAGGAAGACCGCCTTGATCGCCGTCTGCCAGGGCCAGAGGCTCAGCGGATAGTAGCTGAGCGGGGTGTAATCGGCGTTGAGGACCAGCGCCGGGCAGTTATCGGGATGGCGATCGTTCTGGAGAGCGCGGAAGGTGGCGGCATCATCGCCGCTATGGGGCCTGGCCGAAGCCGCCCGTTCGATCAGCGCCTTGTGAAGCACGTCCCGGCCGGTTCCCTGAAGGCAGAGGCGGGAATGCCTCTCCAGGGGCAGTCATGGCTGAGCCGCGTGACCGCAGTGTTACGCATGGCGGCAAGGAACACGCCTGCGAGTCTTCCGTCAAGAGGGAGCAGGCCATGCTGTCCACAGCCTGCCCCCTTGGCCATGCAGGTTGTCCCGCGATCGGCCTCAGCCTGCCAGGGCCTTGACCAGATCGGTCAGGTATTCGCGCGCCTTGTAGAGCGATTGCACCTCGATCCGTTCATTGAGGCCGTGCACCCCGTTGAAATCGGCATCCACCCACGCCCCCGGAACGCCATAAGTGGGAATGCCCTTGAGATAGACCGCATCGGTTGCGCCGGTGGACATGGTGGGAATTAGCGGCACGCCGGGGAAATGCTTGGCCAGCAGCTTCTCGATCGGGCCGACGATGGCCGGGTCCATCGGCGGGACCACGGCGATGGGCTTGTCCGTCACCTTGCGTTCAAGCTTGAGCGCGGGATTGCCGATGGCCTTTGCGAGCATGGCCTGCGTTTCCTCGGCGGTGCGGCCGGGGAACATGCGGCAATTGATATTGGCGCTTGCCCGCTGGGGCAGGGCGTTCTGCGCGTGCCCCGCATCGACCAGCGTCGCGACGCAGGTCGTGCGCAGCATCGAATTGAGCATCTTGTCCTTGCGCACTACGGCAAGCGCATTGGCATCGGCCGGGTTGGCGACCAGCGCCAGCATGGCCGCGCCCATCTCTCCGCCGCGGGCGGCCGCGGTGCGGGTGAAGAAGGCGCGGGTGGTGTCGTTGAACTCTACCGGAAACTCGAACTCGCGGACCTTCAGAAGGGCTTCGGAAAGATCGTAGATCGCATTCTCGCGCACGGGCTGCGAACTGTGGCCGCCGGGATTGGTGGCGACAAGCAGGAAGTCTTCATAGGCCTTCTCGCCGATCTGCAGGGTCTGCACTTCGACCTTGCCACCCTTGGCAACCGGCGTGCCATTCGTGCGGCCGCCGCCGCCTTCGTTGAGGGCGAAGGCGGCATCGATCAGATCGCGGCGGTTGTCGGCAAGCCATTGCGCGCCGTTGAACGCGCCCGATGTCTCCTCGCCGCAGGTCAGCGCCAGCTTGATCGTGCGCTTCGGCTTGTAGCCCTGCCGGGCAAAGCGCACGAAGATATCGGTCCAGATCGCGGCCTGGGCCTTGTCGTCCACCGTGCCGCGGCCCCAGAAGTAGCCGTCCTCCTCGATCAGGGTGAAAGGATCGCGGGTCCAGTCCTCGCGCTTGGCCTCGACCACGTCGATATGGGCGATGAGCAGCATGGGCTTGAGCGTCTTCGAAGTGCCGGGGATCACGGCGACAAGCCCGCCGTCGCGCGGATGTTCGGGCACCGCGAAGGGCACGATCTGGCTTTCGGGCAGACCGGCCGCCTTGAGCCGCGCGGCCATCTTTGCGGCGGCATCGGTGCAGCTTCCGGTGGTGACGGTGGTGTTGGTTTCCACCAGTTCGCGATAGAGATCGCGGAAGGCGGCAAGGTCAGGACTGAGCGCCGGTTCGGCGGCCAGTGCCGGCGCGGCGGCAAGAGCAAGGCCGACGCCCAGTGCGCCCCTGAAGATCGATGACATGAAAAGCTCCCCGATGATCCTGCGGCAATGCACCGCTGCTGACACGCAGTTCAGCAGAACTTTCCCTGCTTTGCAAAGCCCTGATTTTCGGTCGCTTCCAAATCAAAACGCATAGGCGCGCACCAGATCGGTGAGGAGATCGCGCGCAGTATAGACCGCCTTTGTGGAAATGCGTTCGTTCAGCCCGTGCGCGCCCGATCCTTCGGGATCGCTGAACAGGCCGGGCGGTCCGTAGGAGGGAATGCCCACCGCTTCGAGAAAGACTCCGTCGGTTGCCCCCGGCGACATGACCGGCACGAGCGGCACGCCGGGATAATACTTGCGCACCAGCTTTTCGGCCGGGCCAGTGATCTTCGGATCGAGCGGAGGCGGCACGGCATCCGGCCCGCGGAAGCTGGTGCGCGTGACGGTCATCGCCGGATTGTCGATCACCTGCTCCAGCGTCTTGCGCACGTCTTCAGCCGGAACGCCGGGGAAGATGCGGCAGTTCACGTTCGCTCCGGCGCGCTGGGGTAGCGCGTTGCTGGCATGGCCGCCATCGAGCAGCGTGGCCACGCAGGTGGTGCGCAGCATCGAATGAAAGGTGCGGTCGGTGTTGAGCAGGGCCTCGGCGGCCCTGTCCTGAGGATTGGCCGCAATCGCCACCATGGCCTTGCCCATGGCATCGCTGCGTGCCGCGCCCGATTTGCCGAAGTAGGCGCGGGTCGTGTCGGTCATCATCAGCGGGAACTCGTAGGCCGCAATCTTCTGAAGCGCATTGGCCAGATCGTAGATCGCATTGTCCTTGACCGGGATTGAGCTGTGGCCTCCCCGATTGGTGGCTTCGATACGGAAATCGACCGGCGTCTTCTCGCCCACGTGGATGTTCTGCACCACCACCTTGCCGCCTGCTTCCAGCGCCTTGTCGGTGCGGCCGCCGCCACCCTCGTTGAGCGCAAACTCGGCATCGATGAGGTCGCGGCGGTTCTCGGTCAGCCACTTTGCACCGTTGAACGCGGTGGCCGTTTCCTCGCCGCAGGTCAGTGCCAGCTTGATCGTTCGCCGGGGCTTTTCCCCGGCCTTGCGGAAGCGGATCAGCATGTCGGTCCAGATCGCATCCATTGCCTTCATGTCGGCAGTGCCGCGGCCGTAGAAGTAGCCGTTTTCCTCGATCAGGGTATAGGGATCGCGGGTCCAGTCCTCGCGCCGGGCTACCACCACATCGAGGTGGCCCAGAAGCAGGATCGGCTTTGCGGTTTTCGATGTGCCGGGCAGGATCGCGACGATGCCGCCCTCCTTGGGAAACTCCGGCACGGCGAAGCGGTGCAGTTCCTCGTCGCGGAAGCCTGCGGCCCTGAGGTGCTGCTCGATCCGGTCGGCCAGCAGGGTGCAGCTTCCGGTGGTGATCGAGGTGTCGGTTTCCACCATCTCCTTGTAAAGCGCGCGGAACGCCGCCTGATCGGGGCGAAGCGCCGCGTCGGCGGCCATTGCCGGCGTGGAAGCTGCCGAGGTGGACGCGAGCGCTGCGGCAAGGGCCGCGCCGATGTGGGTGAAAGGTTTGAAGTGCATTGCAGATTGCCCCGGACATGTTGGCCACTGCGGCCTGATGCGGCGCAATCCACCATGTTTTTCGCCGCGGTGAAAGCGCCTTGTCGGCCTTGGCGCCTGCTGGCCGTCCGGGGCGGCGGCGCGAGGTGAAAAATCCGCCCCGCGCCTGTGCAAAACAGGCCGGATTCGCTTGGGTTCCTGCCCTTTCGTGCCTATGTGCAAAAGATGGCCAGCACGAACGAAAACACCCCCAACACCAATTCCTATGGCGCGGATTCGATCAAGGTTCTCAAGGGCCTTGATGCCGTGCGCAAGCGTCCCGGCATGTATATCGGCGATACCGATGATGGTTCGGGCCTGCACCACATGGTGTTCGAGGTTTCCGACAACGCGATCGACGAAGCGCTGGCCGGGCACTGCGATCTGGTGCTGATCGAACTGAACCCTGACGGTTCGGTTTCGGTGGAGGACAACGGGCGCGGCATTCCGACCGACATTCACCCTGAAGAGGGCGTTTCGGCGGCCGAAGTCATCATGACCCAGCTTCACGCAGGCGGCAAGTTCGAGAACACCTCGGACGACAATGCCTACAAGGTTTCGGGCGGCCTCCATGGCGTGGGGGTTTCGGTGGTCAATGCCCTGTCGGAATGGCTGGAGTTGACCATCTGGCGCGACGGCAAGGAGCACTGGATGAAGTTCACGCACGGCGACGCGGTGGCGCCGCTGGTCGTGCGCGGCGATGCGCCTGCGGGCAAGAAGGGCACGCGCGTGACCTTCCTTGCCTCGACCGAAACGTTCAAGAACGTGACCGAGTTCGATTTCGACAAGCTGGAGCACCGCTACCGGGAACTGGCGTTTCTCAATTCCGGCGTGCGGATTGTCCTTCGCGACAAGCGCCATGAGGAAGTGAAGGAGCACGATCTCTATTACGAGGGCGGCATTGCGGCCTTCGTCAAATACCTTGACCGCAACAAGCAGCCGCTGATGCCCGAACCCATTGCCATCAGCGCCAACCGCGATGGCATTGGCATTGATGTCGCGCTCCAGTGGAATGACAGCTATTACGAAAATGTCCTGACCTTCACCAACAACATCCCGCAGCGCGACGGCGGCACCCATCTTGCCGCCTTCCGCGCCGCGCTTACGCGCACGCTCAACGGCTATGCCGAACGGTCGGGAATGCTGAAGAAGGAGAAGGTCTCGCTGACCGGCGATGACATGCGCGAAGGTCTGACAGCCATCGTTTCGGTCAAGCTGCCCGACCCGAAGTTCTCCTCGCAGACCAAGGACAAGCTGGTCTCGTCCGAAGTGCGCCAGCCGCTCGAAAGCCTCATGGCCGACAAGATGACCGAATGGCTGGAGGAAAACCCAGCCCATGCCAAGGCCATCATCCAGAAGGTGATCGATGCCGCCGCCGCGCGCGAAGCCGCCAAGCGTGCGCGCGAGCTGACCCGGCGCAAGGGGGCGATGGACATTGCCAGCCTGCCCGGCAAGCTGGCCGACTGTCAGGAGCGCGATCCGGCCAAGTGCGAACTGTTCCTCGTCGAAGGGGATTCGGCCGGCGGTTCGGCCAAGCAAGGGCGAGACCGCAAGACGCAGGCGATCCTGCCGCTGAAGGGCAAGATCCTGAATGTCGAGCGCGCCCGTTTCGACCGGATCATTTCCTCCAAGGAAGTGGGCACGCTGATTCAGGCGATGGGCACGGGCCTGCGCGACGAGTTCAACCTCGAAAAGCTGCGCTATCACAAGATCGTCATCATGACCGACGCCGATGTGGACGGTGCGCATATCCGCACGTTGCTGCTCACGTTCTTCCATCGCCAGATGCCCGAAATCATCAAGGCGGGGCACCTCTTCATCGCGCAGCCCCCGCTCTACAAGGTGGCCAAGGGGCGCAGCGAGGTCTATCTCAAGGACAATGCCGCGCTTGACCGCTATCTGGTGGAAGCCGGGCTGGCGGGCCGCGTTCTGGAAACCAGCGGCGGTGCGCGCAGCGGCTCCGATCTTGAGGCGCTGGTCGATCATGCGCTGCGCATGCGCAACCTCATGGCTTTCGTGCCGCGCCGCTACAATCCCGCGATCATCGAGGCGCTGGCGCTGGCAGGCGCGCTTGAGCCTGACATGGCCGCCGATGCGCGCGATGCGGCGCTGGCGCGCGCCGCCGACTGGCTTGGCCGCGGCGATACCGAGGCCCGCTGGAGCGTATCGCTGGCCGACGAAGGCGGCTACCGGATCGAGCGCCTGTGGCGCGGTGTTACCGATTACTATCTCATCGAACCCGGTTTTCTTGCCAGCGCAGAGGCCCGCAAGCTGGCCCGGCTGGCGGCTGAAAATGCCGATGTCTATGCGGGGATGGCGCGACTGGTCCGGGCGAGCGCTGTGGCAGCAGAGGCCGAACCGGATGCCGGGGCGGGCGCGCCAGCCGATGGCGAGGACGAAGCCCCTGCCACGCCTGCGGCACGGGCGAAGGATGCGATCACGCGGCCTTCGGAACTGCTCGATGCGGTCTTTGCGGGGGGGCGCAAGGGGCTTTCGATCCAGCGCTACAAGGGGCTGGGTGAAATGAACGCCGAGCAGCTCTGGGAAACCACGCTCGATCCCGACAACCGTTCGCTGCTTCAGGTGAAGGTGGAGGACGCGGACGTGACCGACGAGATCTTCACGCGCCTGATGGGCGATGTGGTGGAGCCGCGCCGCGACTTCATTCAGGAAAACGCGCTCAACGTGGCCAATCTGGACGTCTGATCTTGGCTTTCACGGACGACATCCCTGGGACCAGCCCGCGACCATGATCGACCTTGAGGGGCGCGCGCCGATCATTGGCACCGTGCGCGACTGTGCGCTGCACTTCGGGCTGTACAAGCCCCATGCGAAGGACAATGCGCGCGTCCTGCTGACCAGGCCCATCCACCGCGAAGGCCGGGCAACCCGCACCTGGCTGCTTGAACCATCGGAAATCGCAGAACTCGCCGCGCGGCTGGCGCGCGAGACGAACTGACTGACCGCTGCCAGCCGTCAGAGCGACAGGAACAGTCCGGCGAGCGCTGCGCTCATCAGGTTGGACAAGGCCCCTGCCACCAGCGCGCGAATGCCAAGGCGGGCGATCACGGGGCGCTGGTTGGGGGCAAGGCCGCCCGTGACCGCCATCTGGATGGCGATCGAGCTGAAATTGGCAAAGCCGCAGAGCGCGAAAGTGACGATGGCCACGGTCGGCGGCGAAAGCGCCGTGTCCTTGCCGAGCTCGATGAAGGCGACGAACTCGTTCAGGACGATCTTGCTGCCGAACAGGCCGCCAGCCTGCATTGCCTCGGCCCAGTTGCCCGCGCCCAGCAGCCAGAACACCGGGGCGAAGACATAGCCCAAGACCATCTGGAACGACAATTCCGGCATGCCGAACCAGCCGCCGACCCAGCCCAGGATGCCGTTGGCAAGCGCCACCAGCGCCACGAAGGCCAGCACCATCGCACCCACGGCCACGGCCAGCTTCACCCCGGTCTGCGCGCCCTGGCTGGCGGCCATGATGATATTGGCCGGACGTTCCTCTTCCTCGGAGGCGAGACTGGGCTTGACGTGGGGGTTGGGCAGCGGCTCGCCTTCGGCCAGACTGTCATCGGGGCAGGGCGGCTCGTCCGGCATGATGAGCTTGGCCATGAGGATCCCGCCCGGCGCCGACATGAAGGCCGCCGCGACGAGATAATCGATGCGGATGCCCATGCTGGCATAGGCGGCAAGGATCGTGCCTGCGACGCCGGCCATGCCCACCGTCATTACGCAGAAGAGCTGCGAAGGGGTGAGGCCAGCCAGATAGGGCCGGATCACCAGCGGCGATTCGCTCTGCCCGACGAAGATGTTGCTGGCCGCGCAAAGCGATTCGACCTTGCTGATGCCCGTGACCTTTTCCAGCGCGCCGCCGATCCAGCGGATCACCAGCTGCATCACGCCAAGGTAATAGAGAATCGAGATCAGCGCGGCGAAGAAGACGATCACCGGCAGGGCAGAAATGGCAAAGCTGGTGCCGCCGATGGCCGGATCAGCCAGCGGTCCAAACAGGAACTGCACGCCCGCGCGGGCAAAGCCCAGCAGTCCTTCGACCCCTGCCGCCGCGCCTTGCAGCATCCGGTTGCCCAGCGGCACGTAGAGCACCAGCGCGGCAAATCCCGCCTGAAGGGCGAAGGCCGCCGCCACCACCCGCAGGCGGATCGCGCGGCGGTTCGACGAGAGGGCAAGGGCGATGGCGAGGATGAGCACCATCCCGAAAAGGCTGAAAGCGACGCGCATCGGGAAGGGCAGTGCTCCGTATGGATGAACCGGGTTGAGGAAAAGGGGTGTTCGCAAAAACTGGTTTCAGGCGCTCCTAATAGCGAATTGGCGACGGGAGAAAAGCGCGCTATCGGCCGGTCATGGACGATACGCCTGCCGCCGCCGCAATTCCCCGTTCGCTGTTTCTTTTCGCGCTGTTTTATGGCGGCATGGTCACGCTTGGCGGCGTGCTGGGGGCCAAGCAGGTGGCGCTGGGCCCGCTTGCGGTGGAAGCGGGCATATTTCCGTTCCTCACGCTTGTGGCGATTTCCAGTGGCATTGCCGAACTGCACGGCAAGGCGGTGGCCGACCGGCTGGTCCGCTATGGCTTCGTGCCGCTGGCCTTTGCCATCGCGCTGACGCTGTTCGTGCTGAACCTTCCGACCGATCCGGGCATGTATGAACCGGCCAAGGAAGCCTTCCCGATCATTCTTGGCCAATCCTGGCGGATGATGCTGGCGGGGATCATGGCCTATGGGGTTTCGGTCACGCTCAACGTGTGGATCTTCAATCGGCTCCGCGGTGCGGCGGGGCGTTTCCTCGCGGTGCGCGGTTTCATTGCCGCCGCACTCTCGCAAGTGGTGGATACCCTGATCTTCATCTCTGTCTCGTTCTGGGGGGTGCGTCCCATCGCGGCGCTGATGGCGGGGCAGATGCTGGCCAAGGTGGTGCTTTCGGCGGTGCTGGTGCCGGTGGTCATCGCGCTGGTGCTGCGCATCGGGCGCAAGCTGGATTCGGCAGATTGATCCGCCTGGGCCAATACGAAAACGCTTCAATTTCGCGCATACAAGCGTAAGGGCGCGGCTGTCATGACTCAGAATCACGATCCAGCAATGCTCGCCAAGGCGGAAACCCTGACCGAAGCCCTGCCCTATCTGCGGCGCTATGCGGGCAAGACCTTCGTGGTGAAGTATGGTGGCCACGCCATGGGCGATCCCGATCTGGCGCAGGATTTTGCCGAAGACATCGTGCTGCTGAAGGCGGTGGGCATCAATCCCGTGGTGGTCCACGGCGGCGGGCCGCAGATCGGGCGGATGCTCAAGGCGCTTGGCATCGAATCGAAGTTCGTCGATGGCCTGCGCGTGACCGACAAGCAGACTGCCGAGGTGGCCGAGATGGTTCTGGCCGGTGCCATCAACAAGGAACTGGTAAGCTGGATCGCGCGCGCGGGCGGCAAGGCCATCGGCATTTCCGGCAAGGACGGCGGCATGGTCATCGCGCGCAAGGTGCAGTCGAAGAAGGCGCCCAAGGCGATCGAGGACGAAAGCGGCGAAGCGCTGGTCGTCGATCTGGGCTTCGTGGGCGAGCCGGACCGGATCGACACTTCGGTGATCGACACGATCGTGAAGGCGGGCATGATCCCGGTGATCGCGCCCATCGGCGTGGGCGAGGACGGCGAGACCTACAACATCAACGCCGATACCATGGCGGGCTCCATCGCTGCCGCGCTTGGCGCATCGCGCCTGTTCCTGCTGACCGACGTTCCCGGCGTGCTCGACAAGGACAAGAACCTTCTGACCGACCTGAGGCCCGCCGACATCAAGCGGCTGGCTGAAGATGGCACGATCAGCGGCGGCATGATCCCCAAGCTGGAAACCTGCGTTCACGCGGTCGAGGCCGGGTGCGAGGCCACGGTCGTCCTCGATGGACGGGTGCCGCATGCCATGCTGCTCGAAATCTTCACGGCTCGCGGGGCAGGCACGCTGATCCGGGCGTGATGTCCGGGCCGGGCCTGCGCTTCGGGCACTTGTGGCATCGGGAGAGGGTCGGCTAGAGCAGCAGCTTCGCTGCCAAGGAATTGCGCCAATGCTGCTTTTCACGCTGATTCAGATGATCAACTACCTCGTCAACATCATCGTCGTGGTGGTGATCGTGCAGTTCGTTCTGGGCCTGCTGATCTCGTTCAATGTCGTGAACATGCACAACAATGCCGTGGCCGCGATCTGGAAGGCATTGAACGCCATTCTCGAACCGCTGCTGCGCCCGATCCGCAGGATCATGCCCGATACCGGCGCGATCGACTTTTCGCCGATGGTGCTCATCATCGGTCTCAACCTGCTGACGATCCTGCTGAGCGGCATTGCCGCCTCGACAGCAGGCGTCTGACTGTTCCGGAACTGCTGATGACCGCTGCTGTAATCGATGGAAAGGCTTTTGCCGCAACCCTGCGCGCGCGCATCGCGGATCTGGCGGCGGCTTTCGAACTCCAGGCGGGCCGCAAGGCAGGGCTGGCGGTGGTGCTGGTGGGCGAGGATCCCGCGAGCCAGGTCTATGTCCGGTCCAAGGGCAAGAGCACGATCGAGGCGGGCATGGCCAGCTTCGAGCACAAGCTGCCCGCCGATACGGCGGAGGCCGATCTGCTGGCGCTGGTGGACCGGCTGAATGCCGATCCGGCAGTGGACGGCATTCTCGTCCAGTTGCCGCTGCCCCGCCACATCGACGAGCAGAAGGTTATCGCCGCGATCAACCCCGACAAGGACGTTGATGGCTTTCACGTGACCAATGCAGGCCGTCTTGCCGTGGGGCAGCCGGGCTTCGTGCCGTGCACGCCGCTGGGCTGCCTGATGCTGCTGAAGGACCGGCTGGGCGATCTTTCGGGGCTTGATGCAGTGGTGATCGGGCGGTCCAACATTGTCGGCAAGCCGATGGCGCAGCTGCTCATCGGTGAAAGCTGCACCGTCACGGTTGCACACAGCCGCACGAGGAACCTGGCCGATGTGGTGCGGCGCGCCGATATCGTGGTTGCCGCAGTCGGCCGTCCGGAAATGGTCAAGGGCGACTGGATCAAGCCTGGCGCCACGGTGATCGACGTGGGCATCAACCGCGTGCCCGGCGCGGCAGAGGGCAAGACACGGCTTGTCGGCGATGTCGATTATGCCAGCGCGGCCGCGGTGGCTTCCGCCATTACCCCGGTTCCGGGCGGTGTCGGCCCGATGACCATTGCGGTGCTGCTGCGCAATGCGCTGGTGGCCGCGTGGCGCAATGCCGGGCTGGAGCTTCCCGCAGACGCGATCTGACGCGGGCGGCACCTTGCCTTTACGGCCTGCTGCTTCGGTGCGGGCGGGGCGCGTGCGGGGTGGGCAGGGCGCGGACCATCGGCTAATGCCAAGGTCATGAAGCGCCATATCGTTTTTTGCGTTGCCGGAGCCTTGCTGGCATCGGCCGCACTTGCCCAGCCAGCCGAAACACCGCCAGACGGAGGCGCTGAGCGCGCTGGCCGCCCGCAGCGCGCCTATGCCAATCCCAGCGCGTTGATTGCGGCCGATATCGGTCTTGCCCGTCTGGCGCGGGAAAAGGGGCGCTGGGCCGCCATGCGCGAGACGGCAGCCGACGGAGCCGAACTGTTCGACGGCAGGCGGGTCATTGCACGCGACTGGTTGAAGGCCATGAAGGATGCAGGCGCTCCGGTAAGCCGCACGCCCCACGCCGCATGGATAAGCTGCGATGGCACTGCCGCATTCAGCACCGGGGCCGCGCAGTTTCCCGGTGGGGAGCGAGGGGTCTATCTGACCGTGTGGGAGCGTCAGGCCAAGGGCAAGATCGCGTGGAAGTGGGCGCTTGATGATGCGGCCGTGCTGGCGGCGCCGCTGCCTCCGGTTGACTGGGCCACGGGCACGGTTGCCGATTGTCCGGTGCGGCGCAGGCCAGAGGGCGATGCTCCCCCCGTGGCAGGGCCGACAGCGCGCCAGCCCGAACGCCTCAAGCCCGGCCAGCTTCCGCCCATGCGCCCGCTCGCCGGGCCGCTGCCCGCATTCGATGATCCGCCGGGCACCGACAGCAAGCAGGGCCAGTCGCGCGATGGCAGCCTTGCCTGGCGTTCTGCCGTGATGCCCGATGGCCGCCGTCGCCACACCGTATGGATATGGAAGGACGGTGCCATGCGGCAGGTGCTGGACCGGACGCTGGCCAACGGGCGGGGGAGCTGAAGCCGATGATGGAACTGTTCGTATCGGCCTTCATCACCCTGTTCGTGGTGATCGATCCGCCCGGTTGCGCGCCGATCTATGCCGGACTGACCGCCAATGCCACGGCGAAGCAGGCATTCAGCATGGCCTTGCGCGCCTGCCTTATTGCCGCGGGCATCCTGTTGGTATTCGCCCTGTTCGGCGAGGATCTGCTGGGCGCGCTCCACATCGAGCTGGATTCCTTCCGGATCGCGGGCGGGATCATGCTGTTTCTCATCGCGCTCGACATGGTATTCGAAAAGCGCACCGAACGGCGCGAGGAACGCGCCGAGAAAGTGCGCACCGCCCAGCCCCAGGTAGAGGATGTGTCGGTCTTTCCCATGGCCATGCCGATGCTGGCCGGACCCGGTTCGATTGCATCGGTCATGCTGCTCACATCGCGCGCCAACGGGGTGCAGGAAACGGCCGTCATCCTTTCGGCGCTCGGCGCAGTCATGCTGCTCAGCTTCGCGGCGCTGGTCGGCGCGCGTCCGCTGATCCGGGCGCTCGGCTCACAGGTCGAGGCGGTCATCACCCGGCTGCTGGGGGTGCTGCTGGCAGCGCTGGCCGCCCAGTTCGTCATCGACGGCGTGCAGGCGCAGTTCTGATGCCCCCAGCCCCCAGTGCAAGCGCAAGGCCCGCTACTGAAGCGTCACGCGGCCGCCATCGTCTGAATCGCGCCTGCCGAAAAACTGCATGAGCTGCACCAGCAGTTCGCAGCGCTGCGCAAGGCTTGCGGCTTCAAGCAGCGCCTGCTTTGCCGCCGCATCGAAGGGCGCAATCTGCGACACGCCATTGATGAGCGACATGTCATCAAGCCGGCTGACCGAATCCCAGTCCACCGCATAGCCCTGCGCATCGGCAAAATGGCGTGCCTCGCGCTCGAACGAGGCGCGTTCCACCGGACTGAGCGCTTCGCCCATGTCGTCTTCGATCAGTTCCGCCTCGATCTGGCGGAAGGGCGTGGTCACGTCGAGTTCGCGGATCATGCGGAACCGGCAGACGCCTTCCAGCAGCAGGTTGTAGCGCCCGTCTTCCAGCGCTTCGACTTCGGCGATCCGGCCCACGCAGCCAATGCGGAACAGCGGTGCGCCTTCGGCCGGGGCCTGTGGCTGGATCATGGCGATGCGCCGGTCACGGGCGAGCGAATCGCTCACCATCGCGCGGTAACGCGGCTCGAAGATGTGCAGCGGCAATTGCAGGCCGGGATAGAGCACCGCGCCTGTCAGCGGAAAGATCGACAGGCGCGTGGAAGTTGCAGCCGCGCCCATTGCGCTTACCCGAACAGGATGGTGGAAAGCCTGCGCCGGGTGGCGGAAACCCAAGGGTCCTCAAGGCCCACTGCCTCGAAGATCTGCAATAGTCTGGCCTTGGCCGCGCCCTCGTTCCATTCGCGGTCAGCCGCGATCATCGCCAGCAGCTTTGCCGCCGCCTCGTCGCGATCGCCAGCGGCATAGAGCGCATTGGCCAGTGCCAGTTGCGCGTCCATGTTGCCCGGCTCTGCCGCGGCGGCTGCGCGCAAGGCATCAAGCTCGCCCGCAGCGGGGGCATCCTCGGCCAGTGCCAGCGCCGAACGGGCCTGCGCCAGCACCGGGTCTGCGGCCATCTTGGGATCAAGCGAATCGAGCACGGCCCGTGCCTCGTCCTTCTGCCCGGCGGCAATCAGCGCGCGCACCAGCCCGGCGTGCGCCTGGGCATTGTCGGGCGCGATTTCGATGATCTGGCCAAATACGCTTGCCGCGCGTTCGCCGTCGCCTTCTGCCAGAATCTCCTCGCCCATGGCCAGAAGCGGGGTCACGTCCTGCTGCTCCGCGCCTGCCTCGACCGGCAGCTTGGCAAGGATCTGGTCGAGATACTGCCTGAGCTGCGTTTCCGTGCGCGCGGGCGTCAGGTCGGCAACGGGCTGCCCCTGGAACATGGCATAGACGGTGGGGATCGATCGCACCTGGAACTGTGCGGCGATGAACTGTTCCTCATCGACATTGACCTTGGCCAGCACCACGCCCTTGTCGGCATATTCGGCGGCGACCTTTTCCAGCACGGGGGCCAGCGCCTTGCACGGGCCGCACCATTCGGCCCAGAAATCGAGAATGACCAGCTTGGTCATCGAGGGTTCGACGATATTCTTGCGGAAGCGGTCAACCGCCTTCTGTTCGTCCAGGCTGAGCCCCATGCTGGCCAAGGTCTGTCTCCGTCGGAAGTGTGATGCGTTTGGCGTTATGGCGCACAATGTGGGGACAGGACTGCGTTCGGCAAGGGGAAACGGCCAATTGCCTCCGATTGCACAAAGACTTCGTGGCGGGTGCATTTTTGGTGTTGCGCTTCGCCCGACTCATCGGTAGAGGCCCCCACACCCCAGCCGGAAGGGACCTTCTCCCCCGGCCAGAAACGCACGAGCGGGCGTAGCTCAGGGGTAGAGCACAACCTTGCCAAGGTTGGGGTCGAGGGTTCGAATCCCTTCGCCCGCTCCAGTTTCCTTGTAAAGGCAACGGGTTATAAGGGTCGCCGCGAGGCGGCCTTCGTTGCGTTGGGCCTTGGGGAGCAGGCGGGGGAGCAGATTCACGCGCATTCATGCCTAAGAAACTTCCACCCGCAGCATTTTTCGGTGCACGACGTCTGGTTATAAAGACCTTCGGCACGTCGTCACAACGCCAAGGGACCACACCATCCGCGCGGCGAGGAGCCACTCGACGCCGTGCAACTCGCACGTGGGTTAATTGCCAAAATAAACGGATCAGTGTGGACCGCGATAAAAGTTCCTGCCATTCTCCCCGCGAAACGAATGGCATAGGGATATGGCGTGCAAACGGTCGAGGATGCTCAGTCTTTGGTTACAACCCGCAACGATATTGTTGCGGGATTTCGGTGGCAAGAAGAAGAGAAGGCCCGGCGCGCCAACGAATTTCACGCGATAGCGCTTCATTTTTGCGCGTCGGCAGGCCGTATTCAGTCGGTTGCAACCATTATTGGCGATGCCCGCCTATATCAGTTCGCTTTGGGCGCTTGTGCGCTTTCTGCAAAAGGCGCGAGGCAATTAGGTGCCGAAGTCTGCCGACAGATCATCGAGGCCACAATCGACCTGCAACGGCTTACCGACGCGGCATATGTAGCCGAGTTGGAGAGGCGATATCTACTTACCTGCGGCGATGCGCTGGGCGGCTCGATGCGAAACGCAATTGGGCAACGCGCCCAAAACAAGCTCTCGGACTTTGTCTGCCAATACCTTGCCGAAGGGCAGATTCAAGCACGAGTCACCCGCAATGCGGGCGGCAAGATCACTGAGATTTCTTGGGCGAACCGAACTTTAGCCTTCGACAGAAAGCCGCGTTTCATCAACAAGAACATAGACTTCATTCTCATGGACGCGCCACGGTTTGCGGCGGCGACGCTTGAACAACCGCAAAGACTGATTGCATTCGGGGAGCTCAAGGGCGGGATTGATCCCGCAGGTGCCGACGAACATTGGAAAACGGCCAGAGCCGCACTGGATCGTGTGCGTCAGGCCTATGCCGACAGGCAATTAGCGGCACCGAGCCTATTTTTCGTAGGGGCCGCCATAGAGCAGTCAATGGCGGTGGAGATTTTCGCCCAGCTTACAAACAATGCTCTCACCGCTGCGGCAAACCTCCATCATCAAGGACAGTTGGCGGAGTTAACGCAAATCCTCACTGACCTTTAGCTGGGAAGGCGTTCCCAGATATAGACGCATTTCCTCAGTTCGGAGCGCCCGTGCAGCTTCATCTGTTGGGAACTGTTGCCCTTGCCCATCGGCAGAATCCATATCTTCTCACAACGGAAGCCGAGCTCCTCTGCAAATGCGGAGAGGATGCAATCAACCGGTAGGTCAAGTCCATTATAACGCACGTTGTCATTGACCAGATAGATGCGCCCGCCGGGTTTCATCACGCGGGCTAATTGGGCAATATGGATGGCCATTTCGGTGAAATAGCCGCGCACCATCTTAACAATGCCAGTATTGTTCAGCGCGCCTGCGGCTGCTTCGCCTTCCAAGAATCTGATGCTCGCTTGGATCGCGTCGTTTGCTTCAAACGCTGCCACGCCTTTACCGATGGCCGAGTCAGACACGACCCCTTGCAAATCTTTAGGTCGATTTTCGACGGTGCAGCTTAAAAGTGCCTGACGGAGCCTCCTTATTTCCTCTTCGGAACATCCGAGATACGCCAATTCCAACGCATATGTGCGCGTATAGTCGTAACGGTTGCAGTAAGGCGGGGATGTGACAACCAGATCAACCGATGCGCTTTCAATTTTTTCCAGCGCTTCAAAATTGCTTCCTTCAAACAATGTGATGTTTGAAACTGCCTGTGACGGGTTCAGCTTTGAAAGAAGGTCATCACTTCCTTTGCTGAGGTCGTATAATATCGACTGTGCTTTGGAAATAATAGCTTCATCGAACGTATATATTTTGCCCTTGTCGAACTTCCCACGGACTTTAGACCTAGGAGAACGATAGTCCCAGCGGAGATATTGCCCATCCTTCCGTGTATAGCTTATTTCCTCAAGAATACTGTATGATAAGAAGTCGCAGAACTGCTTCTTGGGTTGCGGTTGCTTGGAGACCCAAAACCTATATCGCGCCAAAGCGTCGTCGGTTTCTGGCCCAAAGGCATCTTGGGTTATGCGAAGGTGCGAAAAGCTGATCCGCCCATTCGTCCTTTCCCAAGGACGGTCCTCAATGATTTCATGCATCCACGCTGAGATTTCGGCTGGCTCAACCCCAAAAATCGCCTGCCTTAAGCGAATAAAATTGCTCCCTACCGGCAACAGCTCGATAGCGGTTGCTGCAAGGCCACGCTCGTTAGCAACAAAACAAGTCGCGCCAGTTCCTGCAAATGGATCTAGTACGTTCGCCGTACCCGATACGTTGGAATGTTCTATAAAATACTCAATAAGAGGCTTAGAAAAACCCTCACGATATTTGAACCAACGGTAAAATGGCTCAGACTTGTTTGCTTGAAAGCTCACAAGTGAACGGCTTAGGTCCCGGTTTATTTCTAACCGATCAGCAAACTTTTCTTCAATATCGGCGACCGCTTCACGGGCAATCGTACGAAGATGAGAGCCGTCTTCCGCGACTGCCTTCGACGGAGTCAGCTGTCTGCCTTCCAACTGGATCACGTCCGCGTCTTCAAAATCCAGCCTCATACCAATGCCACGATCCTCCTTTGTTCCTGTTAACTCTTAGCCGCGATCCGGCTTGGTCACAAACATCTTCTTGTCGCCGTTTACTGCTCGTCCCATAAGGGCGACCGAAGCCGCCACGCACGGCTTCCGGGGCGTAGTAACCCCGAACGTAGACGGTTGGGCTGCCCGGTGCAGTCCGCACATCCCTGACCCTTATGGTCGGGGAGCCTGCGACGTATGTCCAGGGCTTCCCAGCCTAAAGGTCGTAGGGACCGATCTACGTCGGTTTACTAACTCCCCGATCACCAAGGATCAGGTGTGAAGTCGATGCGGGGGCGCACCGCCACCGACTTCCGGGGAGAACCGCGATGCCCAGAGGCGCGCGGCATGTGGAAACCGGCATATTGCGTCCGGGCGAATGGGGCTGCGCGCTGGAGACGGACGGCGGCGGGATGTGGCAGCTCGACGTCGCGGGATCGGCGCGGCGCTATCTCGGCAGGCGCGTAACGGTCGAGGGAACGCGGTCGGGCTTCGACCTGCTGGACGTGCATCGGATTTGTCCGGGCAACCGACTGGCGGAACGGTCCAGCGGCGGCTGGTCGGACCTACTCCGACGCTTCGGCTTCCGCTAAGGCCTCGGCCTCCCGCGCACGGGCGTAAGCCCAGGAAAGCTCCCCGCCATGCAGCGCCAGCGCCTCGTCGCGGGCGTCCAGATAGGCGAGGTGTTTGATCGGGTCTGGCCGGAGCATCGCGATATCCGCTTCCGGCGGCTCGCATCCCCGACACAAGGCGGCAATCACGCGCGCCAGCGTCCGCTCCCGCTGCGCCGCCGTCTCCCGCGCCAGCCACTCGTCCGCCGTCTCCGGGGCGGGCCGGGCATATTTGGCGAGGTAGGCGTCGGCGAGCAAGCGGGCGATGGGATCGTCAGCCATCCGCCAGCGCCTTTAGCGACCGCGACGCCTTGGCGATGGGCGCGTTGCGGAAGGCCATAACGCCGCCCAGCCGCTTCACGATGGCGCTGCCCGCGCTCGTCACCCGCTCGATGGCCGCGTCCGCCGCCTCAAGCTGCGCGCTATCGACCGGCGCGAACGTGGCGGCGGCACGGGCGCGGATCGTGGCGTGCATCGCCGGGTCGATGCCGCACAGGAAGGGCGGCGCGTGCAGCACGGCGGCGACCGTGGGCAAGTCGCCCGCCCCGATGGCGTCCATAACGAACTTCGCCCGCGCGGCGGGCTGCTTCATCGCCTTTATGTGCGCCCGGACCTCGCTGGCGAGCGCCAGCCCCTCCGGCGTGCGCCGCGCGGGCGTATCCAGCGCGTTCGCCACGCGGCCCGCCAAGGTCTCGCGGTAGCGGTTCAATTCTGCCACGCGGCGATCAACGGCGGGCGCGACGCGATCCAGCGCGCGTTCCGCCGCCGCGATAAGCTCTTCCGTGTTTACGACGCGGGTGGACCTGCCGTTCACCATGCGAATGTCGCCGACAATTTCCGTGCCGCCTCCCTTCGCGGCGGGATGCTGCCGACGAACGGCGGGCGGGGCCATCGCCTGCAAGGCGCGCTCCGCGTCGTTCAGCCGCCCGAAGCAATCGTAGCAGAGGCGCAGCGCCTCGCGCGCCGACGAATATACGGATACGCCCAGCGTGTCGGGCCGGTCGAGCGCGCGGCCTAGGCCCAGAAGGCTGTCGGGATGCATGTCCAGCGGCACGTCGCCGCGAACGGGCGTGCCTTCGTCAAGGGTTGCGGTCATCGCGTAGTCTCCTTTCAATACCAGCCATAGGTGCGACCGCTGCCGACGCGGATCGCCGCGTGCATCACCGCGTAGCGCGCGGCGTCCGCCGCGTGGTCGGGTCCGGTGGTCAGCACGTCTTCGGGGCGCGAGGGGTCGCGCTCGATAAAGGGCACGGTCTGCCAGAAGTAGCGGCAGCGCCCGGTAATCCACATTC
This sequence comes from Novosphingobium meiothermophilum, assembly GCF_003171715.1. GTDB lineage: Bacteria > Pseudomonadota > Alphaproteobacteria > Sphingomonadales > Sphingomonadaceae > Novosphingobium > Novosphingobium meiothermophilum. Next base: position 201,231 of record NZ_QGHL01000008.1, read on the forward strand.
CGGGGCGACCATTGTTCTCCTTGGCATTGTGCAGGCGCTCGCGCATCGCGGCCCAACCGGCGATCCGCTCCTTGCGGGGGCGCTGCAGGCTGATGCCGTGGCGCGCCAGCACGTTCAGCAGCGTGTCTTCCAGCCCGCGCGCGTCGTCGCCCACGCCATGCGGATGGACGCCCCAGCGTCCGCACATCTCATGCACGGCCTCGGCCAGCTTGCCCGGCGGCCAGCCGAGACCGACATTCGGGTCGTTCGGCTCGACCGTCGCCAGCTCGTCCAGCAGGATCAGGCTGTCCTTGGGAAACGGGCCGATGTCGCCGGGCGCTTTCAGGCAGACATAGGTAACGGACGGCGCAGCGCTGCCCCAGTCCATCGCGAGGAAAGGACGCCAGACCTTGCGGCTAATCGGATAGGGCCACGCGACGGGCAGCATATGCACGCGCTCGTCCAGCGTGCCGCCGAAGAACGCACCGCGCGCAATGTTCCAGTCGCCGTTAAGCCATGCCCGCGCCAGCTCCTCGTCGTTACCGCACGCAGCCAACAGGCGGCGGCGATAGTCCTGCTGGTCCACATGCGGGTTGTCGATAAAGGTGGAAGGGCAATTTACCCATGTCTCGCCGTCCGCCTCGTAGGGATGCCACGCCGGGGCGCGGGCGATGTAATTGTGGTGGATCATCGCGTGCAGCGGCCCGCCGGGATTGGCGGTGCGGACCTCGCGCAGCGGCACGCCCTCTTCGGCCCGAAGGTTGGACTTCAACAGGTCCACCCAGCGCCGGTCGCGCAGCAAGCCGAACTCATCTACGACAAGCAGGGTAAAGCTACGACCCTGGAACTTCTTGTAGGCGTTCGGGCCGTCGAGCTGCCCGCACTCGATAATTGCGCCATTGGGCAGGCGGAACGTATGCTCCGCGCGGTTGTGCCGGACACCGCGCCCGTAGGCCGACGACAACAGTGCCTCGAGTTGCTCTTCCAGTTCCTGTACGGCCTTGTGCGTTTCGCGGACGATAAGGGGCCGCGCGCGTTCGCCGTGCTTCTCCACATGGCGCAGCACCAGCAGCAGCGCCGCCGTGGACTTGCCGCCGCCGCGCCCGCCAGCCAGCAGCAGGTTCCACTTCTCCGGCACCGACAGGACGGTGCTCTGGTAGGGCGTCGGGGTCAGCGCGACGGTCATCCCGGCAGGACCTCCCCGCCCACAGGAAGGGGGGAGGGGCATGAACCGGCCTCCCCGGCCACGCGGATCGCGCGCAGATAGGCTTCGGGCGTCTGGCTGTCAGGCAGGTTGATGGTGATGTTGGCGCGCGCTTCCGGCGCGTCGCCCTCGCGCCAGCCCAGCCGCGCCTTGGTCAGGTAAATGGCGGCGACGACATTGCCGTTGCGCGCCTGCGCCAGCAGCAGATGCGTCAGCTCGTCGCCCAGCGCCGCAAGGCCGCGCTCGAACGCCTCGTCCACTTCCGGCACGCGGCGGCGCATGTCGGTCATGGTCTTGCGGTCCATGCCCAGAGCCTTGGCGATGCTGCGCTGGTCGTTGCCCGCCGCCGCCAATGCCTCGATGGCCGCCAGCCCGGCGGGCGTTACGGTAATCGGCGCGGTCTTGCCGCGACCGGCGCGGGTAATAAGGGCGGGGGCGTTGCTCACCCTGCCAGAACTTACCCCTGGGCAGGGTATGCGCTTGGGGGCTAATTAACTGCTATCGCACGGTTTTCTGCGGCCAAAAGCCCAGCGGGGGAGCCGTCGGGGAGCAGCTCTTTTTTACGGGGGGAGCGGGGGTTTGGCGGGCATTTCGCCCAAAGGGGGAAGCGATGCCTACGCCGGGCGTCCTACCCGACGCACCGACCCGACGCGGCGGCGGCCCCTGTATTTCCTTAGGTTTACTTCTCTTAAGTCGGGAACGTCGGGTAAGTCGGGTAAAGACAGCAAACCGGGCGACAGTGCATAGCACCGGTCCCGCCCGCCTCTCTGGGCATCGTTATCCGAACAAGCGAACAGAGGCGACTTACCCGGCGACCCGGCGCGATACGCCGCAAAACGCTGGCAATGCAGGCGAAATTGCGCGTCGGGTTAGCGCGTCGCGTCGGGCAATTTCCCGCCGTTAGAACGGAACGCCGTCACCGGGATCGCGCTGCCGGGTCTCCAGCCCCCAGGTCGCCACATCGGCAGGCCATTCGACCTCGCGGCAAAGGCTGGCCTCCCAGCGGCGGCGGCATTCGTCCAGGGGCGGAAGCCAGAAGCCGCGATAGTCGCGCCGGGCCGCGCCTTCGCCCAGCTTAATGCGGCAGGACTTCGCGCCCTTGCCCGCCAGCACGCGCAGCGCATCGCCCAGCGCCTTCTCGTGTTCCGTTCCCAGCCGCGACGCCTCCTGCAAGGCACGGGTGGAAACGAATACGAAGCCGCGCGCATCGTCGGTTGCGTGCAGGCCCGGCACGTCGCCATCGCGCAGCATGTTGTGCACAACGAGCTGGGGCCGGGGCAGGCTCAAGTTCTTCTGTTCCTGCAAGGCCGCCGTCTTCGGGCGGTCGCGCACATCCCATACGCCGGTTTCCAGCATCTTGCACCAGTGCGCCCCGCGCAGCCAGCGGAACAGCGCGATCTTGCCGCCGTTACGCCACTCGTCCACGATGTCGCCGAAATATTCGCCGTTCTGGTTGTTCGGCCCGGCGTCCACGTTCAGCACCAAATAGCGCCGGTCGTCCACATCGGCCCGGACCACATGCTCGTCGTTGCTGGCGATAATCAGGCGAAACAGCTTCTTCGCCATAAAGCCGTCCACGCCCTTCGGGTGGATAAAGATTTCGTCGTCGGTAATCAGGGTCTTCAGCGTGGCGGCGTGCTGGCGGTTGCCGGCGAAGAACGCCTCGTCCGCGAATACAACGCACTTGTCCTGCAAGTGCCGGTTAAAGCTGCCCGTCAGGTGGTCCGGCTTGTCGAGCGTCAGGGTGTGCGGCGCGAAGAACTCCATAAACAGCTTGGCGAAGATCGTCTTGCCGGACCCCTGCGGCCCGCGCAGGACAAGGGCGACCTCGCAGGTGCGATGCGGGTTCTGCAAGGCGTCAGCCATCCAGCCCAGCAGATACCAGAACACCCGGTGGTCGCCGCCGCACACATTGTCGCGCAGGTGCGCGAGGAAAAGCGCGCATTCCGGCGGCTCGCCGGGGCTGTCGTCGGTCACGTCATCGCGCACCGGCCAGCCCCGCCAGAGGTTCAGCGTGTCGGTCGGCACATCGGTAACGCCCGGCAGAAATTCCGCCCGGTCGAAGCGCGGAGTGCCGGGATCAAGCAGCCATGCAGGCGCCAGCGGCACTCGCTTCAACTCGCCCGTCTTGGGGTCGAGCACGGCCATGTAGCGGTCCATGTTGGACGTGCGGAACGCTTCGGGCGACTGGATCACCATCTGCCCGTCGCGCGCCCAGTGGATTACGACCGGCTTGTTGCCGTAGTGGCGCACGAACGCATGGTGGTTCAGCTCTTCGGGCACCTGGCCGTGGGTCCACGTCTCGCGGTGCCATGCAGCGATGCGGGTAAGGCGCGTCACCTCGGCCTCGACTGCCTCCCGGTTGTCCATCGGCACGTTAAGCGCGAGGCCGGGCAAATCTCCCTCGGTCAGCGCCCAGCGAAGCTCGGCGGGCGACAGATGGGCGATCTGGCGAACCAGCCAGACCGGATCGCTGGGGCCGTGCAGCAGCCGCGTCTGTATCGCGGGATGCAGCTCCGTCTGCCAAGCATAGGGGTTGGCGGATGGCGGCGCGCCGTTATTGATTGCCGGGCGTTCGGGCTGGGAGTTAGAGTCTTCCGGCATGGTCCTTTTCCTCCATCGGGCTGTGCGGTTGGTTGCAGAAATCCATCGGCCCGCGCCTTTCCTCCGGCGCGGGTCGCTTGCTATGCGGCGGGGCGATTGTCGCGGGCGGCCACCGCGCGGCGTCCCTGTTCGGCGCGGCGCTCAGCGCCCTCGCGATCTTCGCGGGCGCGCAGCCGGGCGTCCATCCATGCGGCCACCTCGCTCTCTACGAAGGCGACCTTCTGGGTGCCCAGCGGCACGGGGCGCGGGAACGCACCTGCCTTTATCTTCCGGTAAATCTCGGTCTTTGACAGCGCCACGCGCCGCCGGACCTCCGCCATTGTCATAAATCGTTCGGTCATCGCCGGTCCTCCAGTTGTTGGAACTGGTGGGGAGTATGGCGATGTCAGCGAGACGATATTTGGGGTCTATTTGTCCTGCCGCTTTTTGGCGCGCCGCGCTCGGCGTTCGCTTGCCTTTTTCAGGTTGGTGACATTCTCAATCGTGTAGCGCTCGTCGAGGTGCCGCACGATTTCCCAAACGAGGCGGGCGGCAGGATTGCAGCGCCCCAAATCATAGGGCCGTTCAGGTTTAAGGTGGTCGCGCCCGTAGGTTGGGTTAAAGCCCTTTCCGGGCAGTGTGGTCCGCCACCAACGCTCAACGTAAACGAATACGGGATGCAGCGGCGCGATGGGCGGCGGCGCGCCCGGCCTTGGCCCTTGCTCGCTCGTATTCCAGTTGGTTAGCCGATTGGCGCTCGCCTGGCCTACGCGGCGGCCATAGAAGTGCGTCCAGAACGCATCCCAATCATCTTGCCCGTAATCGCTATATTCGGAATAATCGTATGGCGACGGGTCGCTGGCGTCGTCCAGGTTATCGTCCAGCCGCCGCGCCACGGTTGCAAGGTTGCGCGCTTCCCAATCATCGCGGCACACATTGTATATCTCTGCCGTTTCCGCAAACAGGCGGCAAAGGGATTCATGGTGCATCGACAGGTCCATACCGCGCGACCGCTTACGCTCGTCGTCCAGCTTCACATCGGTTGCAATCAGCGCGATTGCGTGGCGGGCGATCTCTGCAAATGCTCGCCAGTCGTAGCGCGGCGGTTCCCACATCTCGCCGTCAGCGATCCTGTCCTTCATGGCCTTTGCTCGCGCAATTCCTCCCATCGCTTCGAAATCGCGCGGTTCGTAACCGCCAAATTTGTCGTCCGTCACTTCACCAGCCCCATAATATGGTCGGCATAGGCCGCCAGCGCGGCCCGCTTTTCCGGCAGATAATCGTGCTTGTTATAGGTGCGCTGCAAGCCCGACTGGGCATGGCCCAGCACGGCGTCCCGTACTTCCTGCGCGAAGCCCAGCCGGGCGAGGCGGGTTTCGCAGGTGCGCCGCAGATCGTGCGCGGAGAAGTGCTCCAGCACGGCTTCCGGGTCTTTCCGCATCTCGCGCAGCGCGTCGGTCGCCAGCTCGCGCAGCTTGGTCATCGGCTTGTCGCCCAGCGCGGATGCCTTCTCGCCGCCGGTGGTGGAGAACAGGAAGGGATTGGGACCGTTCCAGCGGGGAAGCCCCTCGACCAGATCCCACGCAGCACCGACCAGCGGCACGATATGGCCGCGACGGCTCTTAAACCGCTCCTTCGGGATGGACAGCCACCGCTCGGCGGCATCCACTTCGGACCAGCGGGCATCGGACCAGTCGCTCTTGCGCTGCCCGGTCAGCAGCGCGATCCGCGCCAGATGCCCGAAGGGGTAGCCCATCTTGCCGGTGGCCGTCCAAACTGCACGGATTTCCTCATCGCTCAGCGCCCGCTCCTTGGGCTGCAACGTCAGGTCGCGCCGCTTCATCCCCGCCATCGGCGAGGCCGCGACAAGCGACTTCTCGGCGGCGTAGTTCAGCAGCCGCGACATCATCTTGCGAACCTCGCGCGCCGTGCCGTGCTTGTCCGCCGCGACCAGCTTGTCCAGCAGCTCATGCACATCGGCCTGCGTAATGTCGGCGATGGGGCGGTTGCCCAGCGAGGGCCATACATGGTCGCGCAGCACCTGTTCCATGCGCGGCCACGTCTCCACCTGCTTCTTCGCCAGCTCGATCATGCGCTGGGATACGGCCTTTACGCTGTTGGTGTGGCGGGCCAGATTGGCGTCCTGCCTCTCCGGGCGAGGATCGCGCCCGGCCATCGCCTGCGCGACGATCTTGCTCGCCTCTGCCCGCGCCGCTACGACGCCAACCATCGGATAGGCACCGATGGTAATGCGCTTCTGCGCCCCCTTTAGCGGGCGACCGGTGGGCGAGACGCCCCGTTCGCCCGGCACCTTGTATATTACCGACCACGATTTCAGGCCGGTCTCGCTAACGCGCAGCAGCAGCCCGCGCTGCACCGTATCGCCGAACTCGCGGCGGCCAGACCGGGGCGCGGCCATCCGCGCGACGCCCTCTTCCGTAAACGTCCTCTTCAATGCGCTCGGCACCGACAACCTCCTCTCGGTCGGGGAGCATCCGGGGAGCAGAAATGGCAGTTTTCCGCCGGAACCGACCGGAACAAAACGTGCCCAACGCTGCCGAGGAAGGCAAGCGATTAGATTGTCAGTATTTTTCCGGCTGGAACTGGTGGGGCCGTTTCATCGACCCCTTGCCAAGGTTGGGGTCGAGGGTTCGAATCCCTTCGCCCGCTCCAGTTCATTCCGACAAGCCGTGCAGTCTTCGGAGGCGACAGGCGCCGGCTTGCGCATGTTTCCCGCCAACTTCCTGCTTGCATCTGGGGTGGCGAAGGCGCTAGTCCTTGCATTCGCATTTTCTAATACATGAGCGAATGGAGCGAGAGTCTTGCGTCGAATTGTGGCCGTGCTTGCCGCGGTGGGTCTTGCGGCATCGGTGCCCTGCCATGCGGCGGGGCCCACGGCTTTTCCGGCCATGTCCGAAGAGGCGCTTGCGCCCAAGATTGCGCCCAAGGGCTATGACGTTACCGTCATCGTCTTTTCCGATTACGGCTGCCCCTATTGCCGCAAGCTGCACAATACGCTGACCCAGCTTCTGGAGCGCGACAGGCGGGTGCGGGTGGTCTATCGGGATTGGCCGATCTTTGGCGGCGCATCGCTGCTGGCCGCACGGGCCGCCATTGCCAGCCAGTGGCAAGGCAGGCACGCGGCCTTCAATGCGGCGCTTTTCGCCCAGCCGGGCCGCTTGACGCAGGAGTCTGTCGAGGCGGCGGCCAAGGCTGCGGGTCTGGACTGGAACAGGCTGCTGGCCGACATGAAGGCGCGTGCGAAGGAGATCGACACGGTCATCGCGCGCAGCAATGCCGGCGCACAGGCGCTGGAGTTTCAGGGAACGCCCGGTCTGCTCATCGGCACCAGCCGTCTGGGTGGGGCAGCATCGCTCAGCCAGCTGATGGAGGCGATTGCCGAGGCGCGCAAGGCGGGGCAGGGCTGATGGGGCCTATCGGGATGGGTTCCGGCCTGATGCGCAGGGCAATGGCTGCGGCGGTCGCGCTGGTGTTTCCGGCCATGATCGCGCTTGCCGCGCGAGGCGCTGCCGAGGCACCGCCGGGCGTTGCGGTGCCGGTGTGGCAAGTGCCCGATGTGGCCACGCTGCCCGATGATGCCTGGGGCCGCACCGTGCGCCGCGGGCATGATCTGATCGCGCGCACAGCCGCGCTCATCGGCCCTGAAGTTGCCGATCCATCGCGCCGCATCGCAGGCAACAATCTCAACTGTCAGAGCTGCCATCTCGAAGCGGGAACCTTGCCCTATGCCCTGCCGCTGAATGCCGCATTCGCGGACTTTCCTCAGTATCGCGGGCGATCGGGGAAGGTCGATACCATCGAGGACCGGATCAACGGCTGTCTGATGCGCAGCATGAACGGACGCGCCCTGCCGCCCGGCGATCCGGACATGGTGGCGATGGTTTCCTATCTGCGGTTTCTGGCGATGGGCAAGCCCATTGGCGCAGACATGCCGGGACGAGGCTTGCCGCGCATGGCCGAGCTTGACCGCGCGGCCGATCCCATGCGGGGCAAGGCGGTTTTTGCCGGGAACTGCGCTTCCTGCCACGGGGCAGACGGGCAGGGGCAGCGGATCGGCCAGCCCGGCGACGCGCAGGGCTATCTCTTCCCGCCGCTGTGGGGGCCTGACAGCTACAACGACGGCGCGGGGATGGCCCGGCTGATCACGGCCGCCAACTTTGTTCATGCCAACATGCCGCAGGGCACAACATGGGAAGCACCCGCGCTTTCGGTTGAGGATGCGTGGGATGTGGCGGCCTATATCAACAGCCAGCCTCGCCCGCATATGGCCGGGCTGGAGGCCGACTATCCCGTGCGCCGCGAAAAGCCGGTCGATACGCCCTATGGGCCGTGGCCCGATGCGTTCACGGCCGAGCAGCACCGGCTGGGGCCATTTGCCCCCATCCGGGCCGCGCTGCGCCCGCAGGCAGGCACGGCAGCCCCGGCCGCGCCGGTCCGTTCCCCGAACCCGCATCCTGACTGGAGTGCATCAATGAAGCCCCTGCGTCTCCCCTTCCCGCTGCGCCTGATTGCCTGTGCTGCCATCGGCTTTGTGGCTGGCGCCTTGCCTGCCAGCGCCCAGCCCAATTCCCGCCAGCATCCGTCCGAGGCGATGGATGCCAGCCGCTATGTGTTTCAGCGGGTCGTCTATCAGAACTCTGGCGGATATCCGGATGATCGCAGCTATGCCCAGCGCCTTGTGCGCAACATCGGCGCGCATCTGGCCGCCACCGAGGGCAAGGTCGAGATTCGCGTGGTCAGCTTTGCCGGGGGCGCGAAGCTATTCCTGATGGCAAAGGAAGATGCCGAACTGGCCAAGGCGCTCGACGGGCTACGCGCCAAAGGCGTGCGCTTTCTGGTGTGCCGCAACACGATCAATGCGATGAACCTGAAGCCAAGCGACCTTTACGGCGTGACCGATGCCGACATCGTGCCGAGCGGTGTTGCCGAAATCGCCCGCCTGCAGGGCATGGGTTTCGTGTACATCCACCCCTGAGGGGCGGGCTGCCTCGCACTCAGGCGGTTGCAGGCGACGCGAGGATTTCGGCCAGTTCGGGCAGGTCGAACAGGCGCGCCCAGTTTTCGGGTTCGACGAGTTCGGCCGTGCCTGCGGGAATGAAGTGGAAGAACAGGAGATCGCAGAAAGCTCTGGTTCCGGGCTTTGCCTGCGGAATGGGATCGCGCCAGTGCCACTGGCTTGGGCCGGAAAAGAGCAAGGCGTCACCCGGCTCCAGCGCCACGGACTGGATCCTGTGGGCCGATCGCCCTTCCTTCACCGCGATCCAGTCTTCGATCAGCGCCTCGCGCGATTCGGGCCAGGGCATGATTTCGGTGAAATGGATTGGCCAGGGTTCGCCCTGATCGATGCACAGGTCGAAGGTCCATTTCGCCTGCGGCGTATCAAGATGCGGTTCGCAAACGCCGCGCTTCAGATACATCGACAGGAAATTGTAGCACGGCTCCAGCGCTTCACCGGCCAGTTCTGAAACCATCGCGGCAATTTCGGCCTGCATGGCGGTGAAGGGCGGCCAGTCATGCACCACCAGACGGCCGAACTTCTGCGCTTCGTGCAGTTCCAGACTGTCGCGCGGGATGGCGGAGATGGTCTCGCGCATCTCGCGCAGACGGGCTTCGTCAAGATAGCCTCGCAACGTCTTGACCTCGTAGGCAGGATCGGTGCGGAACACGGCCATCGCCGCCTCGAACTCTGCAAGGCGCCCCGGTGCGACTTTCGCGATGATCGCGCGCGCATCGAAATACTTTCGCAGCCAGATCGAATCATACCAGCCGAACGCGTGCGGCGTGGGTTCCGATGGCGGCGCGGTCTGTGCAATGGTCATGCAGGCAGCTTATCAGGGGGCGCACGGCGCGTCACCGGGATTTGATGACAAGTCCCGATATGATCGCCGTCACAGCGGCGGCTGTCGGGCCAAGGCTATTGACCTCATCCGGTGACGCTGCAATGCAGCAAAAATACTAAGGTGATGCCGCATGGCGTGCTCTGTGCCGCATCGTCTCGTGCTGCGGCTTGTGCCGCGCGCCATCGCGCAACCGGGAGTGACAAGGCTCGTGACGGTAACGACAGCTGATGCCGCAGGCAAAGCGCGCAAGGGCATCATCCTTGCTGGCGGATCGGGAACGCGGCTCTATCCGTTGACGCGGGGGGTGTCGAAGCAGCTCATGCCCGTTTTCGACAAGCCGATGATCTATTATCCTCTCAGCACGCTGATGCTGGCAGGCATCCGTGATATCCTGATCATCACCACCCCGGAGGATTCCGCCCAGTTTCAGCGCGTTCTGGGTGATGGCGCGGATTTTGGCGTGGCCATCAGCTATGCCGTGCAGCCCAGCCCCGACGGGCTTGCCCAGGCCTTTCACATCGGTGCCGATTTCGTGGCTGGCGGCCCCAGCGCACTGGTTCTGGGCGACAACATCTTCTATGGCCACGGCCTGCCGGAACTGCTCAAGAACGCGAATGACCGGACCTGCGGCGCCAGCGTCTTTGCCTATCGCGTGAACAATCCGCAAGCCTATGGCGTGGTCGCCTTCGATGCCGATGGCCGTGCCGTCTCGATCGAGGAAAAGCCCGCAAGGCCGCAATCGAACTATGCCGTCACCGGGCTCTATTTCTATGACGAGACGGTGGTGGACCGCGCGCGCGATCTCAAGCCTTCGGCGCGAGGCGAGCTTGAGATCACCGATCTCAACCGGCTCTACATGGACGAGGGCCAGCTTTCGGTCGAGATCATGGGGCGCGGCTATGCCTGGCTAGATACGGGCACGCACGGATCGCTCCTGGATGCGGCAACCTATGTGCGCATTACCGAAGAGCGGCAGGGGCTGAAGATCTGCTGCCCCGAAGAGATTGCCTGGCGGCAGGGCTTCATCGATGATGCGCGCCTTGAAGCCATTGCCCAGCCGCTGCGCAAGTCGGGCTATGGCGAATACCTGCTGCAATTGCTGGCGCACAAGGGCCGGATCTGAGGAGCGCCATGAAGATTATCGAATGCGCGATTGCCGGCCCGCTCATCATCGAGCCAAAGGTGTTCGGCGATGATCGCGGCTTCTTCATGGAAAGCTGGAATGCGGCCGCCTTTGCCGAGGCGGGCCTTGATCTTGCTTTCGTGCAGGACAATCACAGCCGCTCGCAGAAGGGCGTGCTGCGCGGGATGCACTTCCAGAATCCGGGGCCTCAGGGCAAGCTGGTGCGCGTGGTGCGCGGCGCGGTGTTCGATGCCGTGGTCGATCTGCGGCGTTCCTCGCCCACGTTCGGGCAGTGGACAGGCGTCGTGCTTTCGGCCGAGAACAAGCGGATGTTCTGGGTGCCGGAAGGCTTTGCCCACGGCTTCCTGACACTGGAGGACGATACCGACTTCCTCTACAAGTGCACCGCCCCCTATGCCCCGCAGCACGAAGCCAGCCTTGCCTGGGACGATCCCGATGTCGGCATCGCCTGGCCGCTTGAAGGGATCGAGCCGAAGCTTTCCGCCAAGGATGCTGCGGGCGTTCGGCTGGCCGACGTAAAGGCATTCGCGTGAAGAAGGCGCTGGTCACGGGCGTGAGCGGCCAGTTGGGCAGGGCGCTGATGGCCACCTGCCCTGATGGCTGGGAATGCGTGGGGCTGGATCGCGCCATGCTCGATCTTGCCAATGCCGATGCCATCATGCGCACGGTCGATACCCACCAGCCCAATCTCGTGCTCAACGCGGCGGCCTATACCGCGGTCGACCGGGCAGAGAGCGAACCGGATCTGGCCCATGCGATCAACGCGGGCGCGCCTGCGGCATTTGCCCGTGCGCTGGCAGGATCGCGTGCGCGGCTGATGCAGGTTTCCACCGATTTCGTGTTCGATGGCACGAGCGGGCGCGCCTACCTTCCCGGTGATCCGCGCAATCCCCGTTCAGTCTATGGTGCCAGCAAGGCAGCCGGAGAGGATGGGGCCGGGGACTTGGCAATCATCGTGCGCACAAGCTGGGTTCATGCAGCGGGCGGGGCCAACTTCGTGCGCACCATGCTGCGGCTGATGCGCGAGCGCGAGACCTTGCGCGTCGTGGCGGACCAGATCGGCTCTCCCACATGGGCCACCGGCCTTGCGCAAACGCTCTGGGGCCTTGCCGCAATGGATCGTCCGGGCATCTGGCATCACCGCGATGCGGGCGTTGCCTCGTGGTATGACTTTGCCGTGGCCATTGCGGAAGAGGCGCATCAGCTTGGCCTGATTGGACGAGTGCCCGAAATCGTGCCGATTGCCACGGCCGAATATCCCACCCCTGCAAGCCGCCCCGCGTTCTCGGTGCTCGACGTTTCAGCCACGCGCGCGGCCCTTGGCGATGGACACGTCCACTGGCGCACCCGTCTCAAGACAATGCTCAATGAGGAAAAGGCCCTTGGCTAATCTGCTTGTCACTGGCGGTGCCGGTTTCATCGGCGGCAATTTCGTGCACTACTGGGCGAAACATCACCCGGACGATGCCATCGTCGTGCTCGATTGCCTGACTTATGCGGGCAACCGTTCGACGATCACCGGGGTCGAGCAGGCCGAACTGGTCGTGGGCGACATCCGCGACACGGCGCTGGTGGAAAGGCTCCTGCGCGAACGGGGCATTTCCACGCTGGTGCACTTTGCCGCGGAAAGCCATGTGGATCGTTCGATCACCGGGCCTGATGCCTTCATCGAAACCAATATCCTTGGCACCAACAGCCTGCTCAAGGCTGCGCGCAAGGTCTGGCTTGATGAAGGTTCGGGAAGAGACCATCGCTTCCACCACATCTCGACCGACGAAGTCTATGGCTCGCTCGGCCCCGACGATCCTGCTTTCAGTGAAACCACCCAGTATCAGCCCAACTCGCCCTATTCGGCCTCAAAAGCTGCCTCCGACCATCTCGTGCGGGCATGGCATCACACCTTCGGCCTCAATACCACCACCACAAACTGCTCGAACAATTACGGGCCTTATCACTATCCCGAAAAGCTCATTCCGCTGTTCATCCTCAACGCGCTTTCGGGCAAGCCTCTGCCGATCTACGGCGATGGCATGAACGTTCGCGACTGGCTCTATGTCGAGGACCATTGCCGCGGCATCGAAGCGGCCCTTGCCAACGGCAAACCGGGCGAAACCTACAATATCGGCGGGGGCGAGGAACTGCCCAACATGGCGGTGATCGATCGCATCTGCGCCGAAGTGGACCGCGCCTTTGCCGAGATCGATGGCCTTGCCGAACGTTACCCGGATGCGCCCGCGGCGAAGGGCCGCAAGACCAGCGAACTGAAAACCTTCGTCGAGGACCGCAAGGGTCATGACCGGCGCTATGCCATCGACGAGACCAAGGCGCGCACCGAACTGGGCTATGTGCCGCAGCACGATTTCGAAACGGGCCTTCGCGGCACGCTCCGCTGGTATCTCGACAATGAAGCGTGGTGGCGGCCCCTGCTCAAGCCGCAGGGCTGATGCCCTTGCCCCACAGGACGCGCCCTGCGGCTGCTCTGGCAAAGCTGGTTGCGTCGCTTTTCGTCGGGCTTCTTGCCCTTCTGGGTGGTCTTGCGTGGTGGTCGGGCGAAGTCCCTCACTGGACTTTGCGCGGCGCACGCATGGTCGTGCCGGAAAGGTTGCCCGCGCTGCGCTCCCTTCCGTCTGGCGGCGCGCAGGCCGGACGCGTCCTGTTCGTGGGTGACAGCAATACCGCGGGCACGAGAGTCGGAGGGGCCGCGCATGCCTATCCGGCGCATTTTGCCGCAGCGCTCGATGGCACGGTGCGGGCTGTCGTGCGGGCCTTTGGCGGCGCGACCGTTGCCGATCATCTGGCGCGCGGTCTTCCCGAAGGCGCAGCGCAAGGCAGTTTCGCGGTGGCCTATGTCATGCTGGGCACGAACGATGCCGCAACGCGTGGCTGGCTTGCTCCACGTCGGCCGGTCGCGCTTGAGGCCTATCGTGCGGGATTGACGCGGTTGGCGCAGCAGCTCCGGCGTGGCGGGGCAAGGGTGGTGATCCTTGCCCCGCCGCCTGTCGGCACGCAGGCCATGGCTGCGCGGCTCCAGCCTTATCGCCGTGCCGCCGCCCAGGTGGCACAGGCCACCGGCAGCGCCTTTCTTGATCCCGCCTCCGCCTTTCCCGATCCTGACTTGCAGGGCCTGCTGCAACCGGATGCCCTGCATTTGGGGCCAGAGGCGCAGCGCCTTCTCGGCCTCTGGCTGGCATCCGTTTATACCACCAGCGCATCGGATGCTGGCAACTCCAGCACCGGAAAGCCAAGTCCGCCGTCTGCCTCGCACCCATCGTAAAGGCTGCCCTTGTAGTGCGCGGCAAGCTCTTCGGCAGTGCCATAGCTGAACGGGCCGCCTCGCAGATAGGCGATGCGTGCTCCGACGGGCCATGAGCCGCCTGAGAACGTCAATGCCAAGGTATCGGGGGCGATGATCGCTGCGGCGACGCTGCTTCGCGACCATGTGGCACCGCCATCGGTCGAAACCTCGAAGCCCGTCACCGCCCGTCCGTCATCTGTGCGCAAGCCGCCGCCGTTGGGCAGCACGGCCTTGATCGTCAGAACCGAACGGTCAGCGGACATGGTTGCCGTCGCCTTGCTGAGAAAGGCGTTGCCCGGCGAAGGGCTGAGCCCGCGCGCGCGCAAATAGGTTTCGCCAATGCGCCGTCCCAGCCGGACGCAGCCTTCGGGCAGAACCTGGCTTGGATGCGGCCCGCCAAGGTTGGTGTTCGGTCCTGAAGGGGTTCCGCTGGCCTGGTTGTCGATGGCGATGTCGGTCGTGGCTGGCCCCACCGCGCAGATCGCCGCATTGGCGCTGGCCCATTGCAGTTGCCCGGCCTGCGCGCCGCTGCGGTTTGTGCCGAAATCGTCGGCCGCCAGCGGTCCCGGCGTGGTCGTTGTGGCGCGCGTCGGCAGGCAGATGCCCAGCCGGTATCCCGGCGCGTTGATCGTGCCGTCAAACAGGCGGTTGTCGCCTGCAAGGCTGCCCGTGCCGTGCACCACGCCGTCCAGCAGCGCAGGATAGCTGCCCGCATCGGCGGTGTACCACTGCCATACCGGCACCCTGTCGCTCCCGGCCATCCGGGCCACTTCCACGTCCAGCGCCCATTGCCGGGTCGTCACGCTGTTCCGGATCCAGGCCAGCGCGCTCGTGCCCGGAACGCAGGTATCGATCACGCACAGCGCCTGTCCGCCGACGAACGGCTCGACCCGCGATGCAATGGCGGTCACGCCGTTGAAGGCGCCGGTCATTTCCGGCTCGATCACGAACAGTTGCGGCCGGGCCGCAGTGCTGAACCGCGCCACCGGGGCAGTGGCCGTATCCGCCGGATCGGACCGCGTGCCGATATAGCCGCAGAACGAGGCCAGCCCCGATGGCGCCTGCGTCACGCCGCCGGCATAGAGCATGATGTCGCACTGGCTCTGGCCGATCACGCTCACCTTGTGGCCGCAGCCGATGCGGCTGTTCATCCGGAACACCACCGCCGGATCGCTCTCGCTCCACAGCTCAATCGTTCCCCACCCGGAAAAGGGCGGCAGCGGCAGCATCACGTCCATCACCGGGCCGGTGCCATCGCAAACGAATGGCGGCACCAGAATGGCACCGTCCTGTCCCAGGACCTGTGCGAAAAGCGCGCCCGATAGCCCGCTGCTGGTTCCCACAAGCCTGACGGTGCCGGCAGGCTCGCCATCTCTGGGGCAGATCACATAGCCATCGGGCAGACGATCGAAGTGCAGGAACTTTGCCTGCCCATGGTTGCTGGTGCCGCCTGCCATGACTGTGCCGTGAACCGTGCCCGGTGCGGTCAGATCATCGGGCGTGATCGGGCTTAGCGTCTGCGCCGGATCGGCAGACAGCCGATAATCGCGCAGCAGGCGAAATCCCGTCGCGCCGGGCAGCGATGGTGCAATCGGTGCGCCTTCGGCAATGGCCTGCCATGCCGCATCGCTTCCTGCGCTGCCCAGCACAAAACCGTGAAATGCCACCGCGCCGTCAAAGGCCCCTGCCGGAGCGGTCAACGGCGTCAGGCCGCCGGGCGCGCTCGCCACGTCGCCCAGCAGCACATGCGTCCCGCTCAGCGTGTTGATCTGCGCATTGCCGCTTGTCTGGCCGGATCCGGCAATGCGTGCCGAACCGCGCGCGTAGCTGGCAATGCCGTATTGCCCGTTGCCGTCGCAGGTCACGACCACGAGCTGCCACTGGCCGCCCCTTGTCTGCACGTCGAGCGAAAGGTCGATGGTATCGCCCGTGCTGCCCCGCGCGCGCCAGCGCAGTTCATCGTGCCGGGCCGTATCGAAGTGGTCGTCTCCATAGTGCACCAGACTGAACGTCCCGCCCGCAGACCCCACGGCGTTGCCGATGATCCGCGCTTCGCGGTTCAGGTTGGTGCGCTCGTGCGCGATCTGGAGCATGATGAAGAACGCGCCCGGCGTATCATGCCGCAGCAGGGGCTGGCTGGTGATGCCGGCATTGGCAAAGGCAATGTGGCCCGCTCGCCCGGCATAGTGCCGGTTGAACGATGGGAACTGCACGCAGCGCGGCGCCGGCGCGGCGGGCATGGCAATGGCGATGGATTGCACCGCTTCGCTTCCGGCCGCATCGGCGCTGGCGCGTTGCCGGCCTGTGCGGTCCCACGCAATCACCGGCATTCGCCGCGTGGCATGCAAGGCTCCGCGCACGGTGAAATCGCCTGCCGCGCTGTTCAGGAACAGTTGCTCCCGCGTGCCGCCCGCAAAGCTTGCCTCCCCGATCGCGGTGCCGCTTGCACCTGCCTGCAAGTGGTTGTCGCGGATCAGGCCAGTGCCGTTCCGGCTTCCCGGCCAGCTCAGATCGCGCAGGCTGTTGCCCGCAACCAGACAGAAGTCGTCCGCCGTGTAGGACTGGTCCCCGCGCATCGACAGCGCCTGCGATGCCAGCGTGTTGTGCACTATCACCACATGGCTCTTGGCGTAGGCCATCTGGCTGCTGATCGTGGTGAAGCCGGTATAGGGGCCGGTCAGGGTCTTGTTGTGGAAGGCGTTGTTGAAGATCAGGAAATCGCGCGCACCCCCCGTTGCCGTCAGGAAGATGTCCTGCGCCACGATGCCTGTCGTCAGGTTGTTCGCGAGCACGCAGTTTTCGGTAATGCGCCCGGTATTCTGCTGATGCCAGTCGGAATGGACATCGAACAGCGTCACGATCTGGAGCGTGGCATCCTTCACGTTCTGCGGGCCAAAGCCGGTGCCCTTGGCGCCCGCCAGCGAACAGGCCGCCGCCCGGCGGGTGTTGTCCTGCACGGCCACCACAAACCCTGCGCCCAGTCCTTGCAGCCAGGCGGCCACATCCCCCGGCCAGTAGTTTCCGCTCGCCATCATCGCTTCGGATGTGCCGACGGTGAAGGTGGCGCTGTTTGCACCCCAGCGCGCGGTAAAGGTGCGCGTGGCGGCCTCGTTGGCCCCGGCCAGTTCGATCGTCGCGGTTGGCTCAGGCCCCGTATAGCGCACGGTAAAGGCGGGCACGTCCTGCGTCCAGAACGAGGAATCCCAGTCATCGGTGCGCGAATGCACCACGCAGGCCGCATCGCTTACCACGTCGTGATAGCCGTTCTTCAGAAGGCAGCCACGCACAAGGCTGGCCCCGCAGGCCGCATTGGGCAGGCCATCGAATGTGCATTCGGTCAGCCATGCCGGATCACGCACGAACTGGCCGATCCGCCGCGATGATCCGCGCCACAACTGGTCGCGCCCCGCCGAGTTGACGATGCGGATGCCGTCGAGCCAGTGCTGCCGCCCCGCCGGATTTTCGTGATAGAGGCTCGAAATCCATTGCGCATCAATGGTGATGTTCCGGCCGCTGAACCGCAGCCCGTCATAGCGCGGCCGCATGATCGCAGCGGCATCGCTGGTAAAGCCTGACCGTGCGATCGTCACTGGCTCATCCGCCCTGATCGTGCAGTATCCCTTGCCCTGATAAGGCCCGAAGGCGCCCTGCGCGATGTCGATGGTGCCGCCGCCATGGATCGTGACAAGCGGGTTGTTCGCACCCGCACCCGCGAGAAAGGCCAATGCCTGCGCCACATCGGGATAGCGGCTTCCTGTCACCACAGGGGTTCCTGGCTCCACCGTCAGGCGCCAGTCGTGTTCCTGCCGTGAAGGGTAGAACCGGAATGGCCCCATCACCCGGCGCTGCATCGCCGGATCAAGCGGCACTGCCTCGAAATAGACGTCGATCTCGCCATCGCGCCCGTCGTGAACCAGTCTGGCCCACCAGCCAAAGCATTCGCGGCGCTCGCCGTTCACGTCGCGGTAGCGATGCCAAGTCGGTGCGTCGATGATCTCCTGCCGACCCTCGCAATGCACGATCACCGAAGCCAGTCCCATGTTCTGGAGCAGCGATCCGCCATTGTTCGCACCGGCTACCACCCCGATGGCAAGCGTGCCGCGATAGAACTGGTCGGGTGGCACCAGCAGGCGCATCGCCGGCTTTGCCGTCAACCGCTGCGGGTCAGTCGGCACACTGCCAAAGCCGCTTGCGGCAAATCCGCTGCCGGCAATTCCCGTCCATCCCGCCGAAGGGCGCACCCTCGGCAAAGGGGGCGCCACCTCGCGCAGGGACGAACGTCTGCGCGCCAGGCGTCCGAAGCCATGACCGAACCCTCCCATCAGATCAGGCCGATCAGATCAAGCGCGGTGGTTCCGGTGGCCTTCACCGCGCGGGCGCGCACGTCCAGCATGGACCCAGATGCCAGATTGATGAATGTCACGGGCGCGTTTCCGCGCAGGGGCACCAGCGTCAGGTCGCCGCCCTGGCCGATGTAGATGGCCTTCGTTGCCTGGGGCAGCGCGGCATCGTCATCCGGCAGGATCTGGAAGCAGTCTTCGGCAGGAGAGGTCAGGCTGTTGCTTGAACCGGCGAAGATATCGTTGACCACGTTCGCGTCCCTCTTTGTGAACAAATCAGGAACAATGCGCTATCATGGCACATATTCTGTAGGAAAGCGGATTCTCTGCCACGGGATGGTGTCTGGCGGGCGGCACGTATCACTGCGGAATATTCAGGAAATTCAGTCTATTTGTGCCGTGCAGCACAGCCTGCGACGTTCATCCCATGCTTGATGCTGCGGTTGCGAATATAGGTAATCGCCACTATGGAAATATCTGTAAGTCTTTATGTGACGATTCAGCAGGCGAACCATCCCGCATCTGGACTCAGGCCGGAAGCATGATGTTCGCCCTTGATGAAGAAGGACAAGATGGAACGTTCCGCAATCACCGCGCAGCTCACGGAAATCATGATCGACGTGTTCGATCTCGACGAGCTGGAATACCGCGACGATCTGAGCGCCGCCGACATCGAGGAATGGGACAGCCTGTCGAACATCCGCTTCATGGTCGCGGTCGAAAAGGAATTCGGCTTCCGTCTGTCCAACTCGGAGATCGAAAGCCTCAAGAACGTGGGCGAAATGGTCGATCTGATCGAACGCAAGCTTGCCTGATCGACATGCCGGTCCGCTCCGGCATTTCCGGGATGCTCTGGATTGAGCCGCAACAACTGGGGCTGATGCGATAATGGCCGATCTGCTTGCCTTGCCATGGTTGCTTCCCGCACCGCCTGATTTCCGGGCGCGGGTGCGGGCGCTGCGGTCTGCGCATGGGGCAGGCGAAGCAGTGCGCACTGCCGATCTCGTGGCGCTTGCCGGTCATGGGCTTGATCTTTCCCAGCTTGGCTCCTTGGGCAAGATCGTCGATTCCCGGCGCCAGTCCCTGTGCGCAGAAGGCCGTCTGCGCCCGGTTCTCCTGGGCATTGCCGCCACCCATACGCTTGATCTCGTCGCCGAGGCCCTGCCTGCCACGGGCCTGCGCCACGGCGTTCTGGTCGATACCGTGCAGACCGATTACGGTCAGCTTGCGCAGGCCGTGCTTGATCCGTCCTCCGCGCTCGCCGCCGCCCGGCCTGATTTCGTGCTGCTGGCGCTCGATGCCGCAGCGCTGGGGCTGGCCCGCCCGCAGTTCGAGGCCGCAGCCGCAGAGGCGGCCGTGCAGTCTGCGCTCGATTACGTGGCCTCCCTGCGCGATGGCGTGCGCGCCAATATCGGCGCCGGGGTCATCCTGCATACGCTTGCCACGCCTGCCGAGGCTCTTTTCGGAAGCTATGATGCGCGCGTTCCCGGCTCGGTCCGCTGGTTGATCGCCCGCTTCAACCAGCGGCTCTGCGCCGAAGTCGTGCAGGATTCCGATCTCCTGCTGGATATGGCCGCCATGGCCGAAATGGTCGGTCTTGCGCGCTGGCACGATCCGCTGCGCTGGCACGATGCCAAGATGCCCTGCGCGCTAGATGCGGTTCCGCTCTATGCCGATCACGTCTGCCGCCTTCTGGCCGCCGCCAGAGGGTTGTCGCGCAAGTGTCTGGTGCTTGATCTCGACAACACCCTCTGGGGCGGGATCATCGGCGACGATGGCGTCGAAGGCATCAAGCTGGGACAAGGCTCGGCGCGCGGTGAGGCGCACCTTGCGGTTCAGTCCTTCGCGCTCGATCTGCGTCGCCGCGGGATCATTCTTGCGGTCTGTTCCAAGAACGAGGAAGCCGCGGCCCTGATCCCCTTCCGCGAGCATGACGAGATGGTCTTGAAGGAAGACCATATCTCCGTCTTCATCGCCAACTGGACCGACAAGGCCACCAACCTCAAGGCGATTGCCCAGGCGCTCAATATCGGCACCGACGCGCTCGTCTTCCTCGACGACAATCCGGCCGAGCGGGAACGCGTCCGGCAGGAACTGCCCGAAGTCGCGGTTCCCGAAGTGGGCGACGAGCCTTCCGACTATGTGCGCCTGCTCTCGCTTGCCGGGTATTTCGAAGCGGTCGCCTTCAACGATGAAGACCGCAAACGGGCCGACATGTATCAGGCCAACGCCCAGCGCGCCTCGGCCCTCCAGAAGGTCGGCAATCTTGACGAGTATCTGGCCTCGCTCGAAATGGAGTGCACGATTGCCCCGTTCGACGATCTTGGCCGTGCGCGGATTGCCCAGCTCGTCAACAAGTCCAACCAGTTCAATCTCACCACGCGCCGTTATACCGAAGCCGATATCGCCGCGATTCAGGCCGATCCGAAAAAGTTCACCATGCAGGTGCGCCTTGTCGACCGCTTTGGCGACAACGGCATGATTTCCGTCGTGATCTTCGATCGCGGCGATGAGGTGTGGCACTGCGACACCTGGCTGATGAGCTGCCGCGTCCTCGGCCGCCGGGTCGAGGAAGCCGTGCTTGCCCACGTCGCCGCAGCGGCAAAGGCCGCAGGCGCGAGCCGCCTGACGGGCGAATACATTCCGACGCCCAAGAACGTGCTCGTCGAAAAGCACTTCGAAAAGCTCGGCTTTGCCTGCACGGGGGAAAGATCGGGCGGCGGCACGCTATGGGAACTCGATCTCGCCGCCTACACCTCACCCGATCTGCCCATGCAGATCGAGGCGAAGACCGGGGCTGGGGCGCTTGCAGATTCGCCAACCCCTCAGGCTCTGGTCGATTGACCGGGTTTTCTCACCATATAGGCAGGATGCAGCGATGAACGACGCATTGTTGGGTATTATCGGTGATCGGCCTGCAACCCGGACAATCGCACTGGCCATTCTCGATGCATGGCCGGACCATGCCCGCTATCTCGAAAAGAGCCTGTCCGCGCGCACCGTGTCAGAACTTCAGACCACCGAGCTTCTTGCGCAGGCAGCCTTGACGCTCGAAGGCGCGCGCCTTCCCGAACTGGCGGCAAACTATCGGTGGACCTGCGACCGGCTGCGCGAGGAGGAACTGTTCTTCCATCGCGAAGGGCGTTACCGCCTGACAACCTTCGCCGAAGCCGATGCCGAGGTTTAT
The DNA here is from genome assembly GCF_003171715.1 of Novosphingobium meiothermophilum. Lineage (GTDB taxonomy): Bacteria > Pseudomonadota > Alphaproteobacteria > Sphingomonadales > Sphingomonadaceae > Novosphingobium > Novosphingobium meiothermophilum. The sequence goes on from NZ_QGHL01000008.1 coordinate 222,824, forward strand.
TCCAATGATGCCTACATGGAGCGATACGTCGACGGTCTGCTCCTGAGTCAGGTCATGTGGTATAATCACGTGGCCAGTTGCACATACTATTTCACGCAGGCTCCCGGTCTTATCCCTTCTGATGCCAAGATGCTTGAGATCGGGCCGGGACATGGCCTGATGACCTATCTGGCCGTCCGCGATTTCGGACTGTCGGCGGCCACGGTCTGGGATCTGTCGCCAGTTTCGGTCGAACATACCCGTAGCGCCCTTGCCCGGTTAGGCATCGGCAGCGTCAACTGTGCGGTGCGCAATGCGCTCAGCGTTTCCGAAACCGATGACAAGTTCGATTTCGTCGTCCTGAGCGAAGTTCTCGAACACATCGAAGACCCGGCCGAAGTAATGCGCAAGCTGCGTGCCATCGTTGCTCCGCAGGGTCTGGTGTTCGTCAACGTTCCGATCAACAGCCCGTCGCCAGACCACCTCTATCTCATGCGCACGCCTGATGAGGCGCGCGACCTGCTGCGCAAGACCGGGTTCGAGATCATGTCCGAGGCGATGTTTGCAACCCAGGGCATGAAGCTGGAGCGTGCCTTGAAGAACGCCGTCACGGTTTCGGTGTGCATGTTCGCCCGGCCTGTCTGAGGCATAGAAGCAGTCATGCTCTTCAACTCTTTCGAGTTTCTGCTGGTTTTCCTGCCGATCGCCCTGATTGGCTACTACATCCTCATCAAGGCTGGGCTGAAACGCTTTCTCTTCGTCTGGCTGGTTGCCTGTTCGCTCGTCTTCTACGGCTTCTGGGCGCCGCGATATGCCTTGCTGTTGATCGCATCGATGGCGGTCAACTACACACTCGGCAGACTGATTGAACGGCACAATGAAAGCAGGACCGGCGGATATATCCTGTTTCTGGGCATCGCCCTCAATGTCGCCGTCTTGGGCTATTTCAAGTATGCCAATTTCTTCATAGACAATCTCAATGCCATCTTCGGCACGGGCTACGCCATCGGCAAGATCGTGCTGCCGCTGGCGATTTCGTTCTATACATTTCAGCAGATCGCCTATCTTGTCGACATCCGCCGTCGTGATGTCACTTCGGGCGGCATCTTTCGCTATGCCACCTTCGTAATCTTCTTCCCACAGCTGATCGCCGGTCCGATCGTTCACTACAAGGAGATGATGCCCCAGTTCTTCGGAAGGGGGCTGGGCCGGTTTGCCGGCGCGAATCTGCTGATCGGCATAACGATCTTTGCGATCGGCCTTTTCAAGAAGACGGTGATTGCGGACTCGGCAGCGCTTTATGCAACGCCAATTTTCGACAGTGCCCATGCCGGGGGCGTGATCAACCTTGCCGATGCGTGGATGGCCGCAATTACCTACACCATCCAGCTATACTTTGATTTCTCCGGCTATTCCGATATGGCTGTGGGGCTGGCGAGGATGTTCTGCATCAAGCTGCCACCCAACTTCCATTCGCCGTTGCGGGCCGCTTCGATCATCGATTACTGGCGGCGCTGGCACATCACGCTTCAGCAGTTCATCGTCTCCTACATGTATCAACCGGTGGTTCTGCCCTTGGCCCGGTTCGCCGCAGAGCGTCGGCTGGGCAAGGATGCCAGCTTCTATGTCACCGTCGCTGCCCCCACTTTCTTCATCTTTGTGGTGGTCGGCTTGTGGCATGGCGCGGGCTGGACTTTCGTCGCCTTCGGCGCAATGCACGGCTTCTATCTTTCGGTGAATGAGTATTGGCAGCAGCGCCAGCGCAAGGTTCGTCGGCAGAAGGGACCGCCGGGCCGCGCTGCCATGCTCGGCTACCGTCTGCTCACCTTGCTGGCCGTGATGTTCGCCAATGTCGTTTTCCGGGCTGAAGCCATCGGCGATGCGCTGGTAATTTGGCGCGGCATGTTCGATCTGCACTCCATTGCCAGTCTCGCCCGGATCGTCCCGGTCAGCACCGCTGACATTCTAGCCAAACCGCTGATCTTTGCAGCGCTCGGATTCTTCATCATCGCCTGTCTGCCCAATACCCAGCAGTTCATGCAGCGGTATCAGCCCGTTATCGGCTGGGAGCGCTGGCGCGCGATTGCCCCGCCTGTGCTTCCGCTGGTCTGGCGTCCGACTCTTGGCTGGGCTGCGGCCATGACCTTAGTCCTTTTCCTCGCCGTTGCCTTCATCTCGCGTGGGCAAAGCGAGTTCATCTACTTCAACTTCTGAGGTCGGGATGCTCGCTCGCCGTCTTTCGATCCGCGCCTATCTCGCCTTCGTGACAGCGGGCTTCATCGCGCTGTGTGCAACCGCCATCGCCTTGCCGCATGATCCGTATCTGCGCTGGCAATCGCTCAAGGGCACGATGTTCGAGAGCGCATCCTACTTTTACGAGCGCCTGCATTTCGATCCGAAGCCGGTCGATGTTGTCGTGATCGGCTCTTCACGTGCGCAGGTCGGGGTCAGCCCGCCTCTGCTTGAGGCCATGCTGGCAGAGCGCGGCCGCCCTCTCAATGTCCTCAACATGTCGCTTCCCGCTGCGGGCATGGACATCCGCCTCGTCGAGGCACGCGAAGCTCTGCGCGCGCATCCTGAAATCTGGCTGCTGATCATTCCAGTGGTCGAGGCGCTGCCCAGAGAGGGGCATCAGGCGTTTGCCAGCCTTGCCACGGTTGAGGACGTCCTGAGAAGCCCGGTGCTCGTCAACCGCAACCTTGCAAAGACCTGGTTCACCCTGCCGATGCGCCAGATGATGCTTTTCGCCAAGACAGCCGCGCCTGATGCCTTCGGCGTCGAACTTCAGTTCGATCCGTCCCGCTATCCGGGGTCTTCCATCGGATACAAGGCCATGCCCGGCTGGCAGCCGCAGGTTCCGGCGCATTCCATCGGCACTGTAGAGCACGCCCGCGATCTCGATGCCGAGTCCGCTTTCCGCGCCCGCGATGCAACGCCGCCGCTTCTGCCGCCTGCGCTGGCAGACGTGGAGTTCGGCGTGTCCCGCAAATCGGTTCGCGATCTGGCTTCGCTCGCGCGGGCACATGGTGCGCGCATCGTCTTCCTGTTCCAGCCCTACTACAAGGGCAAGGCAGCCCCTGCCGAAGAAGCCTGGCTCAGCCAATACGGACCGGTGTGGAAATACCTCGCCCATATGGATGATGCCCGGTTCTTCCGCGATGCAGGGCATCCCTCTGACCGCGCCCTTCCTGATTTCAATGCATGGCTGGCTGACCGGATCGCCGCCATCATGCCTCAGGATGCAAGTCGGCCCAGTCTGCCCGCCACCGCCACGCCGGAGTAATCATCGCATGTTCGCAAATTACAAACTGCATCATGTCGGTATAGTCCTGCCATCGCTCGACGATGCGGCTCGTCACATGGAACAGTTCGGGCTGATCGAGGATTATCGTGGCTACGTCGATCAGTGGCACTGCTGGTGCATCTTTGCGAAGCCCGGCATCGGCGAGACGGCGGTGGAACTTGTCGTGGCTGATGAAGGGCCGCTTCTGCGCTTCAATCGCGGTGTGGGCGGGGTGCACCATTTTGCCTATGAGATCGCCGATTGGGATGAAGTCGCACGTTGGTGCGCATCGTCCGATATGTCCCTGCTCGAACCGGCGCCGGTCAAGGGCGCAGGCAATTTCCTGTGCAATTTCATCAATCCAGTGGCTACACGCGGCATTCAGATAGAACTGGTCCAGCCCTTGTGACCGGATGCGGCAAAGGGCTTAGCGCCTTGCTCGCACCTGCAATATACCTTAGGTAAATCCCTGATCCCTCCAATCCGGACTTCCACGAGGCACACCAGATGAGCGTCCTTGAACTTCACGATCACGGGGGACTTTACGCCTTTGATGAGGCCCAGTGCGTCGCCGCGGGCGAAAAGCTGGCCGAACAGTATCAGTCGGCCCAGCCCTTTCCGCATATCGCCATCGATGATTTCGTGCCCAAGGGGGTGCTTCAGGCGCTTCTGGCCCAGTTTCCTTCAAGCGATGGCCACGCATTCTTCGACCGCGATCAGGAGCGCTTCAAGTATCAGTATCATCCGCAGGAATGCGGCCCGCTCGTGCGCAACCTTCTGGCAGAGCTGAACAGTCAGGCGTTCCTGTCGTTCCTTTCGGCGATGACCGGCATCAAAGGCCTGATTTCCGATCCCTACTATCTGGGCGGCGGCCTGCATGAAACCAAGCGCGGCGGGCATCTTGGCGTCCACGCCGATTTCAACGTGCACAACAAGATGAAGCTTCAGCGCCGGCTGAACCTGCTGATCTATCTCAACGATGACTGGGACGAGGCGTGGGGCGGCCATCTTGAGCTGTGGGACCGCGAGATGAAGGGCTGCACCGAAAAGGTTGCGCCGCTGATCGGCCGCGCCGTGGTGTTCAACACCGATCTCGACAGCTTCCACGGCCACCCCGATCCGCTGGCCTGCCCGCCGGAGCGCTCGCGCCGCTCGATCGCGACCTATTACTACACGGCCCCGCCCGAAGGAATCGCCAGCCTGCCCAAGCGGACAACGGTCTTCAGGGAGCGCCCCGGCTCTACCGACAAGCCCGACTGGAAGGTGCGCGCGCAGCACTTGTGGAAAGACTGGGCGCCGCCTGCCGTGCAGCGCATGCTGTCATCCGGCAAACGGGCCTGAATTCGTGGCAATCCCGTCGCACAGCCAAGCGGTTTCGCCCCGTCAGGCGTGGCTCCGGCCATGGCGGCGGGCGGGGATTGCGGCTATGGACTTGGCATGAATACCACGCAAGCTGCTATCCCCGGCCGATCCGAAGCCCCCCGACGCCTCACCGCGCTTGAGCGCCGCCAGGCATGGGCGCGCCACCGCCGCGAGGCGATCCGCCTTGTCACCGCGCAGGTTGACTGGGTTCCGGTGCTGGTATTCGCGTCGATCCTGATGTCGCCCGAAGCCCGCATCGACCTCGCGGGCTTCCAGCTCTATCCCTATCGCTTGGCGCTGATTGTCTCGATCCCGTTCATGGCCTTGCGGCTGGCGAAGGAGCCTATCCGACTGGCCGTCGCCGACATATTATTTTTCTCGTCAGCGGCGCTAATGTTTATCTCTACGACCTTACATTACCCGCTTGATGTCGCCTTGAAAACGGGTGGAGCAACTACTCTTGATACGACATTGGCATATCTCCTCGGCAGAGTCTTCTTTCGCAATCCGCTGGACGTTCGGCGCTTTCTGTATAGATCTTCTCCACTAGTTGTTTTGGTTGGTCTTATAATTTTTGCAGAGAGTGTTAGTCACCAATATATATTTCGTCCAACTGTGGGGAGGATTACTGGATTTTCCCCGGAAAGCACCATTGAAAGAGTGTATGAACTTCGTTTTGGTCTTCTGCGCGCCATGGGGCCATTTATGCATCCCATCGCTGCTGGAATTTTCTTTGGATCACTTGTTCCGCTTTTCCTCTCGGCTGATCTTCCTAAGCGTCGATGGATTGGTCTCATTGCCTGCTCGGCCGGATTCTTTTCGTGGAGTTCTGCCGGCTTGGCAACCATCATCTTGTGCTTCGGCTTGCTGTTTTACGACTTTGTTCAAAAGAAATACGGTCTGACATGGCTTCCGTTGCTCATGGCGTCGTCTCTGTTTTTGATCGTTGTGGAGGCTTTTTCTGGAGGAGGCGTCATCAAGTTTGTAATTCGCTATGCCTCAATTAATCCACAAACGGGATATTTCCGCTTGGCTATATGGGATTATGGAACGGCGCATCTTATGAGAAGTCCATGGATTGGCATTGGTATTTTGGAATCTTATGATCGTCCTGAATGGATGCATTCGGATAGCGTGGATAATTATTGGCTGTTACTTGGGTTAAGGTTCGGTATCCCGTGCTCTGTTCTAATGGCAGGAGCATTTCTATTTAACATCTGGAAGCTGGCGACTGTGAGAGTCGCTGTCGAACTTGGTTCTCTTCGTGGAAGAAGAATGGCGACAGGGCTTTCAATAGGCCTTGCTGTGATATTTCTTATTCTTTGGACTGTATCTCCTTGGGGTGCTGACATAACTTGGCTTTTAATCTTGCTTGGTATGGCGGGCGGCGTTTCTGATTTGTCATCAAAAGATCGGGGTTTTCGTTTGCATAATCTTCGGAAAGATAATCCTTTAAGAATTATATTTGGAAAATGATGCAATGAGCCTCAACAGAATTTCTTCATTGAGAAATTTCCTAGTATCTCTGAGGAGAAGATTTTTTGTTGCTGTTTTTCGGATGGACATTGATCCGACCGTGCAGATTTCGCTGTCCGCGAAGCTGGACATGACCTTCCCCAAGGGCGTTCATGTGGGAGAATACACTTACCTCGCATTTGAATCGCGCATTCTGACGCATGATCGAACCCGCGGGCTCTATCTTCACACGCGCATTGGCCGGAATTGTTTTATCGGTGGCCGCAGCATGATCCTGCCTGGCGTGACCGTGGGCGACAACTGTGTCGTCGGCGCTGGCAGTGTCGTGACACGTGATGTGCCGCCCAATTCCATTGTCGCTGGCAATCCTGCCAAGGTGATCCGCTCCAACATAGAGGTGGGTCGCTATGGCCGCTTTCTCGATGCGGACGACAGGGAACGGGCCTTGCGCGCGGCTGATCCTGCCGCAGCGGCGCTGCCCGACAAGTTTCTCGGCAAGAACTGAACGGGACCGGCTTCGATCATGCTCGACATCGCCCCCGATCCAACCATCACCAATGGCCAGCCGGGAGAACCGCCGCTGGTCTCCATCATGCTGGTCAACTGGAACACGCGGGAAATGACGCTGGAGTGCCTGCGCTCCGTCTATGCGGAAACCCGCGAGGTGCCTTTCGAGGTCATTCTGGTCGACAATGGCTCGAACGATGGTTCCGCCGATGCGATCCGCGCGGAGTTCCCGCAAGTCGTGCTGATGGCCGAATCCGAGAACCACGGGTTCGCGATTGCCACCAACATATCGGTCGCGCGCGCGCGCGGGCGCTATGTCCTGCTGCTCAACACCGATACGCTCGTGCTCGATGGGGCGATCGACAAGCTGCTTGCCTTTGCCCGCAGGCGTCCCGAAGCGAAGATATGGGGCGGGCGCACCCTGTTCGAGGACCGCACGCTCAATCCCACGTCATGTTGGGGGCGCATCACACCGTGGAGCGTGACTTGCATGGCAACAGGTCTTGCCAAGGCAATCGGCAATGCCGCCATCTTCAATCCTGAAGGCTACGGTGGCTGGGATCGGGGAACCGAACGCAATGTCGATATCGTTCAGGGATCGTTCTTCCTGATCGAGAAGGCATTCTGGGATGAACTGGGCGGGTTCGACCCGGCTTTCTTCATGTATGGCGAAGAGGCGGACCTGTGTGCCCGCGCTCGCGCCAAGGGTGCACGGCCCCGCATGACCCCAGACGCGACGATCGTGCATTATGGCGGTCGCAGCACGAAAGTTTTCGCGAACAAGATCGTTTACGTTCTCGGCAGCCGGATCGGCATGATTGAGCGTTACTTCCCGAAAGGCTGGAAGTGGTATGGCAAGTTTATGACCCTGTTCTGGGCGGGCTGGCGTTCGTTCGTCTATCGCGTCGCGGCGCGTTTCTCGTCGCGCTATCGTGATGCGGCGGAACAGTGGACGAACGCGTGGAACCGCCGCAACGAGTGGCGCAATGGCCCCTTGCGGCGTGCCACCAAGGGGTAGCGCTTTACCGCGTCTTGCGCTTCAGCCGCCGCGCGAACTCTCGTCGCGCTCCCAGTGGATCGGCCTGCGTGACTTGACCATGCGCCGGGCCAGCAGGCGGCCTGCGGTCTTGATCGCCAGATACCACGCAAGGTCGATCATCCCCACGCCATTCTTTCCCAGTGCCGCAAGCAGCGTGCTGCCTGTCGTCGTCCGGGCCGAGTGCTGGGTAGCGTGAGCGGCGTTCAACTGCATGTCGCCCGCCCTGCGCCGCCCCTCGATGCGCACCAGCGATTTCAGATCGCGCGGGGGAAAAACGGTGAAACGCACCGGCGCGCCCGCCTCGTCACGATCAACCCGCAGCCGCTGTTCCGGCGCAAACCGGGTGCGCACGTAAAGGTCATCGGCAATGATGTCCGGAAAGGTGCCGACTTCGGCCAGCCCCTGCGCCGACAGCCCGAAGATGCCCGACCCGACCATGCCAACCTGCACATAGGGTTGCTGCATCCAGACCTTGTAATAGGACCGGACCGGCCCTGAGCATCCCGCAAGATCGACGGCCAGCGCCGGGGCCGCCGCGCGCACGAGGGTGCTGTCATCCAGCCGCGCCGCCACCGCCCGCAGCGCGCGCCCCGTCACGACCACATCGGCATCAACGAAGAAGCGCGGCGCAAGCGTTGCCGCGGCGCTTCCCGCGTTGAGCGCGAGGATCTTCGAACCTTGGGCAATTTCAAGAACCTTGGCCTGCGGTGCCACCCTGCGCGCAATGGCTGCCGTATCGTCGGTGCAGCCATTGCAGGCCACCACGATTTCGCCCGGCCCGGCAGGGTCATCCATGAGCGCGCGCAGGCAGCGTTCGATCACCGCGGCTTCGTTGTGCGCGGGGATCACCACCGAATAGCCTGCCGCCGCCATGCTGAACTCTCCGATCCTGCCATCGCGCCGGAAAAGCGCCGACCGCAAAAGGCTTAGCCCGCGCATCCGGCCCTCGCAACAGGCTTGGTTGCAGCGCAGCATCGGTGTAACGCCTGCCATGCGCTTCGCGTGTCGCGAAAGCCCATATGCAAAGGTTCGCCCCTGTTCATGTTCGAGCGACTGAAGGCACGGTTTACGCGCGGTATCGGTATGGATCTGCTGATCGGCCTCGCGCTCAAGGGCGGAGGGGCCGGGGCGAGCTTTGCGCTCAACCTGCTCATTTCGCGCGCGATGGGCGCCGAAGGCGTGGGCGCCTACCAGATCGCGCTGGCCACGACCACGCTGCTGGCGGTGGCGGCGAACATCGGCCTCGATACGGTGGTGCTGCGCTCGGTGGCGGTCGCCTTGCGGCGCGGTGATGAGGGGGCGGCGCACGCTGCCATCCGCCGTGCCCTGCGTGTGGTGACATTGCTTGGCCTGGCGATTGGCGGCGCAATGCTGCTGCTGGCCTGGCCCATGACCCATCTGCTCATGGAGCGCCCGGAACTTTTCTGGCCGGTTGCGATCATGGCCGCCGCTGTGCCGGTGATCGCGCTTGTGCGAACGATTTCGGCATCGATCCGCGCGACGGGAAGCGTGCTGCTTTCCCAGTCGCTCGACGGCGTATCCTACACCGGCATGACCGTGCTCGTGCTCGGCGGTCTCTGGCTGGGGCTTGGCAGCGTTCCTGCTCTGGCGCCAGAGGTGGTCTATGCCGCAGCCTGCCTTATCGTCATGCTCTTCGGCCTTACCCGTATCCGCAAGCTGACAAGGCACTGGCCGATCGGCGCGCAGACCCTTTCGCTGAAATCGGGACTGCGGATCATGGTGATCTATCTGGCGGCCTTCTTCTGCGACTGGATCGCGGTCGTCACTCTTGGCACCTGGCATGGACCGGCCGAGGCGGGGATCTATCGTGTCGCCATGCAGTTCGGGCTGCTGTTCACGCTGGTGCGCAACTCCTTCGACCAGATGGTCGGCAGCCATATCGCGGCGCGCTTTGCCGATGGCAACTATCGCGGCATGCTGGCGATCGCGCGCAAGACCGGAATGATCGGCGGCGCGCTCTGCCTGCCGCTTCTGGGACTTATCCTGCTCGTGCCCGAATGGCTGCTTGGCCTCTTTGGTCCGGGTTTCGTGCGGGGGTCATCAGCGCTGCTCATTCTGGCGATCGGGCAGTTCATCGCGGTGACGGTCGGCCCGATAGGGACCGTGCTGGACATGGCGCATCGTGAGCATATCGCCATGCGCATCGAGATCGGTGTGACGATCGTGACTATCGGCCTGTTTCTGGTGCTCATCCCGCTTTACGATCTCACCGGCGCGGCCATGGCAATTACGCTTGCGATCATTGGCCGGGCGGTCGCACTGCTGATTGCCAACAAGGCATTCATCCGCACCATGGAGCGGCGTTCCGCCTGAGGGAAGAATGGCCGGCTCGCTGGGGCATTGTCTTGGGATGTCTGACGTGAAGCTCGGTGCCCGTTCGGCGCATGGCAAGATGCGCGCGTTCGGCCGTGCCGGGATGGCAATCCCTATCCGTTATCGCGCTTTGAGCCTCTGAAACAGGAAAGCCCGCGCCGGAGCATATCCGGCGCGGGCTTTCCTTGACCTGGCGCTGATCGATCAGTCCTTCGTGCGATCACCGTATGCGTAATACTGATAGTGATAGTCGTAGGACATACCGGCTTCGGCTGCGCGATACTTGGTCAGCACGACGCCCGCGATGCGCGCACCTGCGCCAAGCAGACGCCGGATCGCGGTCTTGGCCTGGCCAAAGTGGGCGCGGTTCGCCTCGACGATGAAGATCGTGGCATCGGCGATCCGCGACAGCAGCGGCGCATCGGCAAGGCCCATCACCGGCACCGAGTCGAAGATGATGAGCGAATACTGCTCGCGGTAGCGTTCGACGAACTCGACCAGCACCTGCGAGGAAAGCAGTTCGACCGGATTGACCTTCGACGGCGCCACAGGCAGCACGTCGAGGTTGTCGGGCGTGCCCTTGATGAGCGCATCCTCGAAGCGCACGTCGCCCAGCAGAACCTCGACGAAACCGACCTTCGGCTTGGTGGTTTCGAAAAGGGCGAAAAGTGATGGCTTGCGCAAGTCGGCGTCGATCAGAAGCGTCTTGCGGCCAAGCTGGGCATACTTGCGGGCAATGGTCGAAGCGGTAAGCGACTTGCCTTCCGAAGGCTCGCTGCTGGTCACCTGAAGCACGCGATTGTTGCCCGGCACCGCAAAGTCGATCGACGTGCGGATCGAGGAGTAGGCTTCCATGAGAATGCTGAAGGGATCGGTCACTTCGTCGGCCACATCGCGATCCGAGATATCGGGCGTGTAACCAAGCAGAGGCAGGCCGAGCTTGCGTTCAACATCCTCGGTCGTGCGCAGGCGGTCGTCGAAGGCCTCGCGCAGGACCGCAATGGCAAGCGCCAGAGCGCCGCCAAGGAACAGCCCGATCAGCATGTTCTTGGGAAGGTTAGGCGAAACGGGGCCTCCGGGAACCCGCGCCGGATCAAGCTTCGAGCTCGTGCTCTGCTTGAGGTTGGATGCGGCGGAAACCTCGTTGTAACGGGTCAGCATCGATGCAAGCTGCGAGCGCAGGGATGCGGCCTCGCGGTCAAGCATGTTGTATTTCACCCGGCGGTCCTGCTCGTCCAGGGTCTTGCCCGACACCTTGGACAGTTCCTTTTCGAGCGCCTGCTCCTGGCGCTGGGCGATGACGAACTCATCGCGGATCGCATTCTTCACATCGGCCGTGGCGCGATTGATCTGGGCATTCAGCGAAGCGACTTCCGCGTTCAGCTCGCGAATGCGCGGATAGTTCTCGCCATAGCGCTGGCGCAATTGCGACAGTTCGGTCATCGACTTGGACCGGGCGCTGATCATGGCCTGTATGGTGCCGTTCTGCTGAACTTCGGGAAGCTGCGTGGCCGAAAGGTTGGCCACCGCATTCCAGCGCTGTTCTGCGGCAATCCGCTTGGCCCGCGCGTCGGTGTAAGCCTGGTTCACGCTGGCGAGCGTGGCGATGGTCACGGTCTGGGTCGTGGTCGAGGTGCCATCCGCGTTGGCCTCGATCACGGGCGCCTGCGCGACGATGCCGTTGGCCTTGGCATAGGCGTTGGTTGCTTCTTCCGCCTCCTGCACCCGCTGCTGAAGCTTGGTGATTTCGCCCTTGAGGTAGGTCTGCGCGTAGGTGTTGGTCTCAAGGTTCCGCTTGAGGTCATCCTGCACGAAGGCGTCGGTCACGGCATTCGCGATCTCGGCCGCGATCTGCGGATCGGGCGAGGTGAAGCTGATCGTCATGATCCGGGTTTCAAGCGGAATCGTCACTTTGGTGCTGCCGGAAACCTGATCGGCGGCAGCTTCGCGCCTGGCACTCAGCCACTGCTTGTCAGTCATGCCGTCCGGCCGCTTTGTCGCGAATTCGCCAATGAAATCGGCGCGATCGGCGAGCTTGCGGGCATCGACCACCTGATAGGCAATGCGCCGGCTGGTGATGACCGCCGACTGGGTCTGCATGAACCGGTTGATTTCGTTCACCGGGATTTCCGGGGAAAGGTTCTGCCCCTCGACGATGTATGCCGCGAACGGTTCGACCCGCACGGTGGCCGAAGCGGTGTAGAGCGGCCGCGTCAGCAGCGTCACCACAAGCGCGGCGACCAGAGCAAGCCCGATGATCCCCAGCAGCATGTAGCGCTGGCGATAGACCACGCCGCGGATCATCGAGAGGTTGAGCACGTTGCCCATGAAGCCGTTGCCGTCGAGGTCGTCGAGCATGGCCTGATCTGTCGGCATTCGGCTCTGGATGGCGTTCATCATGATGTGGGTCTGAACCTTCTAAGTCTTGCAGCGCGCCGGGATTGTCGGCGCGGTGGCCATCACAGCTGGGCGAAGAGGGCAAATGCCGGCAGGGTCTTGACGATATCCAGCCAGAATTGCGTCAGGCCCGATGTGCCAACCACCACCCGGTCACTCGGAAGCAGCACGGGGTCGAGCATGGTTCCGGCGCGAACGGCGCCGTAATCGAACTTGGCTACCGCCATGCCGCGCTCGGTCTGACGGAAAATCACGACCTCGCTCAGCTTGGCCTCCCGCTTCGGTCCCGCCGCGAGCGAGATTGCGCCGGAAAGGCGGGTTCCCGGCTTGAAGGGATACATCCCCGGCTTGTCCACCGCACCTTCGACCGTGACGATGTGCGAGCCGAACTGCATGACATTCACCGAGACACGCGGATCGACCAGATCGCCCTTGGCAAGCCGTTCGGCAACGGCCTTCTCGACCTGACTGGTCGTCAGGCCTTCAACCCGCATGGCGCCAAGCAGTGGCAGCGAAAGATTTCCATCCGCGCCGACGGGCACGTTCTCCACCGAAAGGTCAGGTTCGCGGAAGACGGTGACGCTGACCACATCCGATGGCCGCAGGCGGTAGGTTCCGGCCTCGTTCGCGCTGTAATCCATCTGTCCCAGCGCCGCTGACGGGGTCGTGTCGACAATGCCAACGCGGGCCACCGGGCCAGTGCTGCACCCGGCCGTCGCCAGAGCCAGTGCTGCAAGGGCGCATGTTCCGGCAATGCCGCGAGCCTGTGGTCTTTTCATGGCGGCTTTCACCTTGAGATTACGAGCCAAACTTAAGTAATGTTCCGCATACCCGCCGCCTTCTTGCAGTGCAACCCTCGGCGGGGTGAAGGGTGGGGCGCGGCGCGTGCCATTCTGGACAGATTCGCCCCGGCATGATACGTTAACCAACTTAGCTATTCCGCTGTTTTGCCAAGGATCGGCGGGGGCATTGCACCTGAATTTCCCTGCCGCGGCCGATTGTTCAATCGCCTTGTCAGGATTGTTGTCGGGACGGGGCGACCATGCCTCTTGCACTGCAACATGATCCGGCCCTGTCAGGACGCGGCAGAGGAGATGCTGTCTGCCATGCTGCACGGACCCAGCCTGCTTGGCACCTTCGCCAGCCTTTTCTATCTGGTTGCTGGCGTGCTGGCATTTCGCACGATGCTTGCCGCCAGAGACGGTCAGGCGACAATCGGACTGCCGCGCTGGCACGCGCGCGTGTGGCTGGCCGCATCCGCACTCTTTTTCCTGTGCGCCGTTTCCCGGCAGTTCGGCCTTGAAGAGGCCCTGCGCGCAAGCCTCCGCGGCGAACTTCAGGTTGGCCAAATCTATGAGACCCGCCGGGATTACCAGTCGGTTTTCGCCAGCGTCATCATCGTTATCGCTGCGGGCGTCTGCACGGCGGGCGGTGTAGCGCTGGTCCGCAGCGGGCTGATGCGGCGAAAGGGGCTGTCGCGCACCACGGTGCTTGCCGGGCTGGCCTGCGGGGCCATGATCCTGCTCATACTCTTGCGGCTGGTTTCGTTGCACATGCTGGACGCGGTGCTTTATCGCGGGCCGCGGCTCAACTGGTTCGCCGATCTTGGGGCGACACTGGCCGTGGCGGTGCTGGCAAGGCACTATCATGTCTCGCTCAGGGCCTTGTCGCGGCGCGGTTCACGCTCGCGGTACTCATAGGTTGCCAGTCCGGATGAAGCGATCCACCGCCGAGGTCAGCCGTTCACGCCGCGCGGCGGTTTCCTCCGCAACGCCCTTCATCTCGGTTGCCAGGCCGCGCAGGATTGCGTCGCGCAGATCGCTCTCCTCGTAAGCCACGACGATGCCCGGCCGCCCATCGAGCTGGCCAACCGTGGCCAGCTGATGATCGTTGCGATGCTCGCCAAATGACGCGCGGCGGGGAAACAGCACCAGCGGCTTGCCGAAGCGCTGCGCGGTCAGCACGGTTCCTATCCCGGCATGGGCCACGATCAGGCTGGTCTGCTTGATCATCCCGTCGAACTCGGACGGCGAAATGCTCTCCAGTGTCCTTATGTTACGCGCCTTGTAGGTGCCTTTGCCCGTCTGGGCGACGACCGGCATGACGAGGTCCGGGGCAAGTTCATCAACCGCCCGGATCAGCCTGTCAAAGCCGAGCTGCATGCCGACTGTCACAAGGATCACAGCAGGTTCCCCGCGTAGCCGGGCCGGTCATTGTCGGCGAGGTGTTCCCACTGGGTCAGGCAGCGTGTGGACATCCACCGCGAGAGCTTGCCGCAAAGCGAAAGCTGCTCCGCATTGGCGATGCTGTCGATCCAGAGCGTGCGCGCACCGGTCAGTCGGCCCATGAGAACGCAAAACAATCCCGGCGCCGCGCCTGTCGAAATCACTACATCGGGGCGCAGCCGGAAGACCAGCCTGGCCGCGGCAAGCAGGCAGCGAAGCGAATTGAGTGGCTGGTCCTGATTGCAGTCGGGCAGGATCGTTGCCTCAGTGATACCGGCCCTGCGCGGCAGATCGGGGTGCGTTGTGGCGAAATGCACCTCGAACTGCTCAAGCGTGGGACGCAGCAGCATCATCTGCTCCCAGTGGCCTCCTGCCGATGCTGCTGCCAGAACTTTCGTCATCGCCAACTCCAGATGTGCGCAACCTGCCGCATCAGTCTTTGCCCCGGATGAACACGCACGGTAAACGGGCGCAAGGGATGCGGGCCAAGCATCCCGCAACCGGAGAACGCCGCTTGATCCACCGACCGCCGAAAGCCGCGCGTGCGGCCTTGTGTGCAGTGGCGATCCTGATTGTGGCCGCCACTTCCGGTGCGCTGGCGCAGGAAGCGCCATGGCCTGTGCGCCTGCACCGGGACATGGCGCGGGTGCTGGCGGCCGAATGGCGTCTGCGTCAGGCGGCAAGCGGCCTTTGCCCCGCGAGCGCGGCCGACATCGGCATTCTGTTTGATGACCGCCGCGCCTATGCCAAGCCCGACTGGCCCCTGCTTCAGAGCACGGTCAATCTCGGAGAGCGCCCCCGCGTGGTGGCGGTCGCGCCGGGCAGTCCTGCCCACACTGCGGGCATCGTGGCGGGCGACGAGGTCGAAAGCATCGACGGTCAGACAGTCGATGCCATTGCGACGCGGCGCAAGGCAGGCGCGCTTGTTGCCGAGGCCCTTCTTGCCGAAATTGCCGAACACGCCGCCGATCAGCCGCTCGTGGTGGGGGTTCGTCGCAACGGGTTGGTCCAGGTCATTCCTGTCCGGCCCGTGCTGCATTGTTCCGCGCGGCTGGTGCTGGTCACGAACCCCGCGGTCGACGCCTACAGCGACAGGCACAACGTGGCCATCACCACGGGCCTTGTCGCCTTCGCGCGCAGCGATGATGAACTCGCGCTCGCGGCCGGGCACGAACTGGCGCATATCATCCATCGCGACCGCAAGGGCGGGGGCATTGCCCTGCGCCGCAGGATGGAGGACGCTGCCGATCTTGTCGGCCTTGGCCTGCTGCATTGTGCCGGGTATCAGGCAGGCACAGGCATCGCCCTGTTCCAGCGGCTGGGCAAGCGTGACTGGCTGGGCTTCCTGCGAGCACCGACGCATCGCTCGTTCGCAAAAAGGGTTGAGCGCCTGCAAGACGCGCAAGCGCGCTTGTCCTGTCCGGTGCAACCTGCGCCTGCCCATGGAACGTGAAGACATGCGTGTCAGAATGCGCGGTCGTGCACCAGCACGCGCGCGGTGTTGCAGATGATCTTGAGATCGCGCCAGATCGTCCAGCCATCCAGATATTCGAGATCCGCCTGCAGACGGTGAGCCAGATCGTTCTCGGTATCGGTTGCGCCGCGGAAACCCCGGACCTGGGCAAGACCGGTCAGGCCGGGCTTGAGCGAATGGCGCAGCCAGTAGCGGTGATCGACTTCCCAGAACAGCTTGTCTCCCGCCAGCGATCCGATGGCATGGGGGCGCGGGCCGACGATCGACATTTCGCCGCGCAGGACATTGAAAAGCTGGGGAAGCTCGTCGATGCTGGTGCGGCGGATGAAGCGTCCGATGCGGGTGATGCGGTCATCGTCCTTGCTGGCTGAGCGGTTGCCCGCCGCATCAAGCTTTTCAACGCGCATCGACCGGAACTTGAAGATCGGGAAGAACCGGTTGCCGCGTCCCGTGCGCTTCTGCACGAAGAGGACAGGGCCGCCGTCTTCCAGCTTGATGAGCAGGGCCACTGCCGCCAGCAGCGGCGCGAGCGCGATGACCGCAGCGCCTGCCAGCGAGAGGTCCAGCATCCGCTTGACCGCGCGTGCCCGCAGGCCCAGCGGGCCGCTGGCCACAACCAGCGCGCCATAATCGCGTTCACGCCGCGCCCCGATCACGCCAAGCGTGCGCACTTCGGGATCGACGATCTCGCCGGAGATATTGGCGCTCTTGAAGACCAGCGCCCAGGCGCCGCGTCGTTCGGGCGGACAGCTTACCAGCACCCGGTCCATGTTGAGCATGTAGAGGCCCAGCCGGTCCATCATGTGCGGATCGCCAAGATCGGGCGCAAGGTGATGTTCGCGCGAATCGATGTGGAAGGCATGAGGCAGGCGAAGCGCCATTCCGCCATCATCGATCACCAAGGTGTTCACGGCCGCTTCGCCGCAGCGCCTGCGGATGAGCGGGCGCGTCAGCGCGCGCAGCCACAGCAGCAGCGCAAGGCTGAAGGCAAGGCCGAGAATGGACGAGACGCGCGAAAAGCTGTCGCTGCTCTTGGTGGCAAAGCCTACGAAAAGCAGCACGGCTTCCGCGCTGAGCAGCGACATCGTGGCGCGCCCGCGCGCGAAGTTCGGCTTGCGCAGCGAGCGCAGGGTATAGACCTGAAGGCTGAGCGCGATCGTCCAGTAGATCGGCACCATCACCTGGCTGTGCAGAAGCGAGCTCTCTTCAAGGAACTCGCCAAGGTAAAGCCAGCTTGCCGCGCCGAACCCGGCAAAGATGGCAAGTCCGTCAAGCAGCAGCATGGCAATGTAAAGCTGAAGGCGCCGCTGTTCGAGCGATGGCGCAAGCGGCAGGGTGATCCGCTTGCGCTCCTGCGTGGCGCGAAGATCACTTGCCGGAATGTGCTTGGTCATCGCCTTGTATTGCCCCCTGCCGCCAGCGATCCCGGCCACGTCAGGCCCGGCTTGCTGGTTTGTGCGTGCTTTCGATGCTGGCCGACCCATTTATTGCACTGCGCAAAAATACTTAGTGCAATCCCAATAGCAACCCCGTTCCTGTCCCATTGTGAGATCGGGCACACCTGATGGCCCGAAAACAGCCACGGCTTATCGCGCGGCAGCGCGCGCGATCTCGGCAAGGCCCTGGGCAAGGGCCAGTTCTCCGTTCCGGCTGTCGGAAATCAGGGTGCGGTGCAGCATGACGAGTCGTTCGCACAGACGCGCCAGCTTTGCCCCGCGCCAGCGCTTGAGCTGGCGCTCCAGATCGGGCTTGTCGCGGAAGAAGATGCTGTTGTCGCTCTGGACGAAAGCACCCACGTCGGTGCGCGAGCCAAGCCTTGCCGCAAGCTGCACAAGCTGGGTGGCGCGGCGTTCGAGCGCGAGGACGAGGCCGACCGGGTTGATATCCTGTTCGCGCATGCGGGACAGTTCTGCCGGAATGCACCGGACCTGCCCGCCCAGCACGGCGTTGACCAGGGGCATCATCCCGTCGTCTTCGCTGACCGCGCAGATCGCATCCAGCGCAGCGGCATCGGCGCTGCGCGGCGAATGCGGGCTGGCATCAAGATAGAGCGCAAGCTTTTCCAGTTCGCTGCGCGCCGTGCGCGTATCCAGCTTGGTCGCGCTGGCGATGCGCTGTGCCTGATCATCGTTAAGGCGCACGCCAAGGGCATCCGCCATGCTGCGCACGGTGCCTGCCACCGAGGCGAGTTCGGGCGCATGAAACATGCCGACGAGCGCATGTGCATGGCCTTCCAGCAACTTGGCGGTGCGCGACTTGTCGGTGGCAGACGTGGCGACGATCAGCACCGGCCAGCCATCGACCGGACTTTCCAGCAGCGCTTCCACCGCATCGAAGCAATCGTCACCGGTGGCGCGCACGTGAATTATCCGCCTGTCGCCGAACAGCGAGACGGAGCGGGCTTCGTCGGCCAGGCGCACGGGATCGCGCTTCAGTTCCGCGCCCGACAGCTCGACCTTTTCAGCATCACCCAGCGCAGCGGCGATGAGCGCGCTGATCCGTGCCGCCGCATCGCTTGCGCCCGATTCGTCGGGGCCGCAGAAATAGAACAGGCGGCATTCGCGCGCGGCGCGCGCGGCGTTGGCGGCAAAGGTCTTCTGGGTGACCTTCATCGCCCGATCACTTGATCTGGCGCAGCCGCACCGAAACGCGGGTGACGATCTGGTCAGCCACTTCCTGCGTGAGGTTTTCAAGCGCGGTCTGTTCGGCCGCGATCACCGCATATTCGCTGTTCACCACGTCAAAGCCCGCATCCGAACCTGCCGTGGCATCAAGCAGCACTTCATCGCTTTTCAGATCGACCAGCTGATAGCGCGCGCGCAGCGTGCGCCGTTCGCGGGTGATGGCGTCGTTGGCAAGCTGGCCAAGCCCCTCCACCTTGTCATCCAGCCTGATGTCCAGCCTGTAGCGCGTGCCCGGATTGCTGGCGCCCGCGCCCAGCCGGTCGGCCAGGGCATTGCGCATCAGCCAGCCCGATTGGCCTTCGATGGGCGATATCGCCACATCCGAAAGGCCGCGTGCCACCGCGC
The DNA here is from genome assembly GCF_003171715.1 of Novosphingobium meiothermophilum. Classification (GTDB taxonomy): domain Bacteria; phylum Pseudomonadota; class Alphaproteobacteria; order Sphingomonadales; family Sphingomonadaceae; genus Novosphingobium; species Novosphingobium meiothermophilum. The sequence continues at coordinate 241,929 of NZ_QGHL01000008.1, forward strand.
CGTTGCCGCCACCCGCATACATGGGCTGCAAGCCGCAACCCGCCAGCAGCAGCGGCGCCACCAAGAGGACGAGGCGTTCAGGCAACAAGGTTCACCAGACGGTCGGGCACGACAATCACCTTCTTCACTTCTGCCCCTTCAAGCGCACGCTGCACTTTCTCCGAGGCGAGGGCAAGGCGTTCAAGCTCTTCCCTTGGCGTGCCCTTGGCCACGGTCAGGGTATCGCGCAGCTTGCCCCTGACCTGCACCGCCACGGTCACCTCATCATCGACCAGCAGCGCCGGATCGACTTCGGGCCAGACCGCATCGGCAACAAGTTCGGCGGAAAGCCCCGCGCCGAACCGCGCCTTCGCCTCTTCGGCAAGGTGCGGCATCATCGGCGCGACAAGCAGCAGGAGCTTGCGGATGGCTTCCGAACGGCTTGCCGAAGGCGCTGCCTTTTCGATTGCGCCGGTCAGTTCGTAAATACGCGCAACGGCCTTGTTGAAGCCCAGCGCCTCGATGTCCGAGGCCACGGCATGAACGGTCTGATGGGTCTTGCGGTCAAGCGCCTTTTCCTCGCCCGTCGCTGCGGCGTCATACTGCCCGAACAGGCGCCACAGGCGCTGCACGAAGCGCGCGCAGCCTTCGATCCCGGCTTCCGACCATGGCAGATCGCGTTCGGGCGGCGAGTCCGAAAGCATGAACCACCGGATCGCATCGGCGCCATATCGGGCCACGATCTCGTCGGGGTCCACCACGTTCTTCTTGGACTTCGACATCTTGATGACCCGGCCAACCTCGACCGGCAGGCCATCGGCTTTCAGCGTTGCTCCCTCGCTCGTGCGTTCGACCTCGGAGGGCGCGAAGAACACTGGCTGGCCGTTCTCCGGGTTCTTCCGCTCATAGGTCTCGTGCGTGACCATGCCCTGCGTAAACAGGCTGCCGAACGGCTCCTGAACCTCGATCTTGCCGATCCGGGCCAGTGCGCGTGTCCAGAACCGGGCATAGAGCAGATGGAGAATCGCATGTTCGATCCCGCCGATATACTGTTCCACCGGAAGCCAGCGCCTGATCTCTTCGGGATCGAACGGGCGGTCTTCGGGCTGGCTGGCAAAGCGCAGGAAATACCAGGAACTGTCGACGAACGTGTCGAGCGTGTCGGTCTCGCGCCGGGCGGCATGGCCACATTGCGGACAATTCACGTGCTTCCACGTGGGATGCCGGTCGAGCGGGTTTCCGGGAACGTCGAATGTCACATCTTCGGGCAGGGTCACGGGCAGGTGCTTCTTGGGCACCGGCACCACGCCGCAGACCTCGCAGTGGATGAAGGGGATGGGCGTGCCCCAGTAGCGCTGGCGGGAAACGCCCCAGTCGCGCAGTCGCCACACCGTCTTGCCTTCGCCCCAGCCTTCGCTCTCGGCGCGGGCAATCACGGCGGCCTTGGCCTCGGCCACGCTCATGCCGTCAAGGAAGCCTGAGTTGACGAGCACGCCGTCGCCTGCTTCGGCCTCGCCGGCAAAGGGCTTGTCCGCCTGTGCCGCATCTGCGGCGACAACGCGCAGGATCGGCAGGCCATATTTGGTGGCGAAGTCGAAGTCGCGCTGGTCGTGGCCCGGCACGGCCATGATCGCGCCGGTGCCGTATTCCATCAGCACGAAGTTGGCGATGTAAACCGGCAGGTCCGCGCCGGTGAAGGGATGCCTTGCGGTGATCCCGGTATCGAAGCCCAGCTTTTCGGCGGTTTCCAGTTCGGCAGCGGTAGTGCCGCCCTTCCGGCACAGCGCGATGAAATCCTGCGCTTCGGCCGATCCGGACGCCACGGCCTGCGCCACGGGATGATCGGCCGCGACGGCCACGAAGCTTGCGCCGAAAATCGTGTCGGGCCGCGTGGTATAGACGGCAAGGCTCTCGCCATTGGACAGCGCGAACGAGAATTGCAGTCCCTGGCTCTTGCCGATCCAGTTCTCCTGCATCGTGCGGACCTTTTCGGGCCACTTGTCGAGCGTGGAAAGGCCTTCAAGCAATTCGTCGGCAAAATCGGTGATCTTCAGGAACCACTGGTTGAGCTTGCGCTTTTCGACCACGGCGCCCGAACGCCATCCGCGCCCGTCGATCACCTGCTCGTTGGCAAGAACGGTCATGTCGACCGGATCCCAGTTGACGGTCGATTCCTTGCGATAGACAAGGCCCGCCGCGTAGAGATCGAGGAACAGCGCCTGTTCGTGGCCGTAATAGTCCGGCTCGCACGTGGCGATCTCGCGGCTCCAGTCGAGCGCGAAGCCGAGGCGCTTCAATTGCGCCTTCATGTTGGCGATATTGTCGCGCGTCCATCCGCCGGGGTGGACGCCCTTCTCCATGGCGGCATTTTCGGCCGGCATCCCGAAGGCATCCCAGCCCATGGGGTGCAGCACTTCAAAGCCGCGCATCCGCTTGTAGCGGGCCAGCACATCGCCCATCGTATAGTTGCGCACATGGCCGATGTGGATGCGCCCCGATGGATAGGGAAACATCTCCAGCACGTAGCTGCGCGGGCGGGTGCTGGTGTCGTCGGCGCGGAACGACTGGCGTTCGTCCCACACCTGCTGCCAGCGGGCGTCGGCGGTGGCGGGATCGAAGCGTTCGGGCAATGAAGAAGCGGTCATGCGCGCTCCTCTAGGCAGCGCGCATGGCTCACGCAAGATTCGGCTGCGATCAGCCGCTGATCGCAGCGCGGCGCAGATCGCGCGCCTTCGTCAGGATGATGTCTTCCAGTTTCTGCACGGTTGCCGCCTGCACCGGCGCATCGACCCACTGCCCGCCCTGCGAGACCTGGCGGCTCGCCGCCACGCGCAAGGCATCCGCGCGCAGATCCTGATCGAGGATCGAGACCGTAACCTTCACCCGTTCGCCGGGATTCTTCGGGTTGGCATACCAGTCGGTCACGATCACACCGCCATTGCTGTCGGTCTGGAGAAGGGGCATGAACGAGAGCGCATCGAGGCTGGCACGCCAGAGATAGGCGTTGACGCCGATCGTCGTGACGCGGCTTGCGGCGAGATCCGCCTTCGGCCGGTCCTTCTTGCCGCAGCCGGTTGCCAGAACGGCAAGCGCGCCGATCATGATGCCGCGCACGACCATGCTCCCGGCGGCCGGCAGACGGGAATGGCGCAGACTGTCGGGGCGCTGGACGTTGGCGATCTTAGTCACTGCGAAATGGTCCTTGTCCTTCGCTTTTCAGCGTTCTTCAGCCGGTGCCGCCCCGTCCGGTTCCACGCGGTCCGGGAGGGCGGTCCGGAAAAGAGTTGCGGCGACATTGCGCAATGATTGCGCACCCTTGCCGACACAGTTCTTGCTTGCGCCTCTATCACCCCCGCCCGCCTCGCGGCAAGCGGCTTGAACGCGGGGATTGATCGCCGGCACACGATGGCAATTGCGGGAGTGAACCATGCCTGAATGCACGTTTGCCCAAGATTCACCTGGCTGCGGGGCGCGGACCAGCCGCGCCGTGTTGTGGAGAATCCGCCACAGTTGCCTGACAAGAATCGCGTGGCCGAAAAAGGGTTTGTCTTTGGGCTGGCAAGGGAACTGCAATCAGAGTAGCAATTGCTATGAGATATTGCCGAGTCTCCGGACTGGAGAGTGTTCATCTCCGGTTAGGCTGAAGCGGTTTAGGTGAAAAAGGGACGTTTTGACGGTTCGCACATTCGCAGCCGGAAAAATGAGGGTTCGGAAAGAAGATGATCGGGGCGGGTATCAGGACTTGGGCGGCAGGGACCTTGCGTCGCCGCCTGCGCTCGTCGCTCGCACTGTCGCTTGCCGTCGGCACCGGTCTGTTTCTTGCACCCACGGTCACATCTGCCTTTTCCAGCGGTTTCGATGACGGGCCTGTCAGCCTTGCGGCTCGTGGCGGCATCGGCTCGTTCACTCCGGCATCGGTTGATGAGCGGCTTGCCGCCCAGATCACCGTCCGCGCGCTGAAAACCGGCAAAGTGTTCCGTTTCACCCCGGCAGGAAGCGACACTCGGCCCAACCGCTCGATCACCGTGGCGGTCCGGCTTGATTCGCTCAGCGCCCGTGCCTTCTCGGTGCGCAGCGCGCTCAGCGAGGCGTCAAGTGAGCCCGGCGCATCGCCCGTGCGGATCGCGCCGGTGGCCTTCAATCTCGGCATGGCGCGCGGCTATGCCAGCTTTGCTGCGCCCGAAGCGCCTGCCCCGCTGGGTGAGCTTCAGCGGATCGATATGCCCGATCTGTCCAAGTTCAAGGCCGGCGCCCCGGCCGGGCGTCCGAGCCGCTTCGTTCCCCGGATCGAGGCGGAAGGGCGCGATCAGGCTGGCCGTGCACCGCGCACGCTCGAAGGACAGGGCGACTATCAGGTTGATCTGAGCGGCAGCTACAGGCTGACCCGCAACCTCAACGTGACCGCCGGTGTCCGCTATTCACCTGAGCGTGACCGGTTGCTGCCGCTTACCGATGGCCGTCAGGACAATCAGGCGGTCTATGTGGGCACGCAGTTCCGTTTCTGATTATTTCCCCGGTTAAATTAATCTTGATGCCGTGCAGCAATTCGATGTTGCATGCGCTGCGTTTACGTGTCCGGTAACTTGTCGCATCTTCGTCATGCTCCTAGCCTAGGGCCGAGAGGGACTTAGGGAGATTGCGAATGTCTCGTGTTGCTGTGGTTACTGGAGGAACGCGCGGAATTGGCCAGGCAATCTGCCTTGCGCTGAAGGCGCAGGGACGGACGGTTGTTGCCAACTACGCCGGAAACGTCGAAAAGGCACAAGCCTTTACCGCAGAAACCGGGATCCCGGCCTATCGCTGGGACGTGGGCGATCATGAGGCCACGCTTGAAGGCTGCGCGCGCATTGCCGCCGAAGTCGGGCCAATCGACATTGTCGTCAACAATGCCGGGATCACCCGCGATGGCGTGCTCCACAAGATGAGCTTCGACGACTGGAACGAAGTGATGCGCATCAACCTTGGCGGCTGCTTCAACATGGCCAAGGCCACCTTCCCCGGAATGCGCGAACGCGGCTGGGGACGCATCGTCAATATCGGTTCGATCAACGGGCAGGCGGGCCAGTATGGTCAGGTCAACTATGCGGCTGCCAAATCGGGCATCCACGGCTTCACCAAGGCTCTGGCGCAGGAAGGCGCCAAGTATGGCGTGACGGTCAACGCCATCGCGCCCGGCTATATCGATACCGACATGGTCGCGGCCGTTCCGGCGCCGGTGCTGGAAAAGATCGTCGCCAAGATTCCTGTCGGCAGGCTTGGCCATGCCGATGAGATCGCACGCGGCGTGGCGTTTCTCACGGCAGATGAAGGCGGCTTTATCACCGGATCGACCATGTCGCTCAACGGCGGCCAGCACATGTATTGATCCGGGTGCATGCCTTGATCGGGATAACTGGCGGACGCCATGCGGTGTCCGCCATGCGCGCATGACGATTCCTTATCATCCGCCGGTCAAGCGTTCGGTCGAGATCGCCGGGCACAAGACCTCAATCAGTCTGGAACCCCTGTTCTGGGACATGCTGCGCGGTGCCGCCGAAGGGCTGGGCGTGCCAGTCAACGCGCTGGTGGCAAGGATCGATGCCGAACGCATTGCCAGCCCCACCCCGCCGGGCCTTGCGGGTGCAATCCGCCTGTGGCTGGTCGCCGATTTGCTTGAGACGGGCTTGCGCGATCATGGTTCGGGGCAAGCCCATCCCGGCGCCCAGGACCGGCCCATTCAGGACGGCTGAGGCACCGGTGGGGCCGCATCGGAAGGCTGCGGCCTGGCGGGCAGTTCGCGCTCGTCCAGCATTTCGGCCGCAGCATCAAGCGCGGCGGCCTCGTCCCTGGTGACGCCGCCGGGCTTTTCCTCCGTGCCCGAACCGCAGGCGGAAACGGCGACCACCAGCCCTGCGCAAAGCGCAGGCAGCAGGATCCGGCGTCTGGCTTCAGGCGTGCAGGTCATGTCAGGCATCATCGTCATCCGCGAAGGCAGCATCCGGCCCTGTGCCGACAGAGGCATTGCCATCGCAACGCCTCCGGTCGGCGGTGAAGCAAGGGGATTATTCGGCCGGTGCGTCACCTTCGCCCGCAGCGGCCTGCGCGGCTGCGGCAACGGCAGCGGCATTGTTTGCGGCATCGCGCGCAGCATTGGCTTCGGCATCCGCCGCGGCGGATGCATCAGGGGCAGGAAGCGGTGCTGCTGCCGCCGAAGGTTCCATCACCGGCAGTTCGTCGGCAGGCATTTCCACGGTATCTTCGACCGCCGCTTCCGAGGCATCGTCCGACTTGCCGCAGGCCGACAGGCCAAGCGCCACGGCGGCGGCGAAGGCAAGGCTGGCATAGTTCTTCATCGTGTTCCCTCTCTGTGGGCTGCAGTTGACCGGCGCTGTCCGCAAGGGCAACGCGCTTGACACACCTGCGTTCCTACCGGCGCGCGTGATCGAAGGCAAACCTGTCGTGACTGCCGCAAGCCGGATCGGAAGCCGGGGTCGGAGGTTTGATCTTCAATATAACAATCTCTTTATATCAATTGACAGACATAAAGGTTTCTTTATATGCCTCTCCGCATGGCCATCCACGATGCCATCCGCGCGCTTGACGATCCGACGCGCCTGCGCATCCTGCGCCTCCTCGCCAGCATGGAACTGGCGGTGGGCGAAGTGGCGCAAGTGCTGGGCCAGAGCCAGCCGCGCGTATCACGCCACATCAAGATCCTGTGCGATTCGGGTTTGGCGGAGCGGCGCAAGGAAGGCGCCTGGGTGTTCCTGCGCAGTTCGATCGGTGAAGCATCGGCCGATCCGCTGGCGGCCGCAATTGCCCGGCTGCTCAGCGTTGCTGAACGCGAAGACGCCGCCTTCGGCAGGCGCTGCGCCGAAGACCGCCAGCATCTTGATGCAATTCGTGCCGCGCGCGAAAGCCATGCACTGGAATGGTTTTCCCGTCATGCCGATGAGTGGGACGAACTGCGCTCGCTGCATATTGCAGATGGCCCGGTCGAAGCCGCGCTCACCGAAATGCTGCTGGCCCTTGCGGGTAGCGCGGGGCTTGGCCGTATTCTTGATGTGGGCACCGGGACGGGCCGCATTGCCGAACTTCTGGCGCCATACGCCGCGCATGTGGTTGCGTTCGACAAGAGCCCCGACATGTTGCGCATTGCCCGTGCCCGCTTGCAGCACCTGCCGGCCGACTCCATCGAACTGGTGCAGGGTGACTTTGCGCAGCTGCCGTTTCCGGCGCGCAGTTTCGATACGGTCCTGTTCCATCAGGTGCTGCATTATGCGCAGGCACCCGAAGCGGTGCTGGCAGGCGCCGCGCGCGTCGCCGCTCCCGGCGGGCGCATCGCCATCGTCGATTTCGCCGCGCATGACCGCGAGGATCTGCGCCAGACCCATGCTCATGCCCGCCTCGGTTTCTCCGATGCGCAGATCGAAGTCATGCTGCGCGATGCCGGCTTCGTGCCCCACGAAACCCGCGCGCTCGCCGGCCACGAACTCGTCGTCAAGCTGTGGACCGGGGTGCGGCGCGAGGACAGCATCACCCAACTGGAACCACGGCAAAGCCTGAAAGCCTGAACACGATGAATGCCAGCTACGACCAACTGCGCGAGGCGCGCACTGCGCTCGATACGCCGCTTTTTGCCGGGCTGCCGGGCGACATCAACGTGTCGTTCGAGTTCTTCCCGCCCAAGACCGATGCGCTCATGGCGCAATTGTGGGATGTGGTCGAAACCCTCGCTCCCTTGCAGCCGCGCTTCGTTTCCGTGACCTATGGCGCGGGCGGTTCCACGCGCGACCGCACCCATGGCACCGTGGCGCGCATCATCCGCGAGGCAAAGCTTCCGGCAGCCGCGCACCTTACCTGCGTGGACGCAAGCAAGGCCGAAATCCGCGAAGTGGCCGAAAGCTACTGGGAAGCGGGTGTGCGGCACATCGTGGCCCTGCGCGGCGATATGGGTGCGCCGGGCGTTCCTTTCACGCCGCACCCTGAAGGCTATGCCAACGCGGCCGAACTGGTTGCGGGCCTCAAGGAGATCGCGCCCTTCGAGATCTCTGTCGCGGCCTATCCTGAAGTGCACCCGGATTCGCCCAGCGCGCAGGCCGACATCGACAATCTGAAACGCAAGCTCGATGCAGGCGCCACGCGCGCTATCAGCCAGTTCTTCTTCGAACCCGAAACATTCTTCCGCTACCGCGACAAGCTGGCAGCCGCAGGCATCGACGCGCCCGTGCTGCCCGGCATCCTGCCCGTTTCCAACGTGGCGCAGACGCGCAAGTTTGCGGCCGCCTGCGGGGCGGCAATCCCTGCATGGATGGATGGCCTGTTCGAAGGACTGGACACCCACCCTGCCTCGCGCCAGCTCGTGGCGGCAACGATCGCTGCCGAGTTCTGCCGCCGTCTCTATGCCGGCGGCGTGCGCGATTTCCACTTCTACACCCTCAACCGCGCCGAACTGTCCTATGCGATCTGCCACCTCCTCGGCCTTCGCCCAAAGGCTCCCGCGCTGGAGAAAGCTGCGTGACTCTCGTCCCTTCCACTGCCCGCGCCGCCTTCCTTGAACAGGCCGCGCAACGCATCCTCATTACCGATGGCGCCTTCGGGACCGAGATCCAGAACTTCAGGCTGTCCGAAGCCGACTATGCCGGAAGCCTCGGCCTTGCGAAGGACCAGAAGGGCAACAACGACATCCTTGCGCTGACCAAGCCGGAAGTGCCGGAATCGATTCACCGCGCCTATTTCGAGGCCGGGGCCGACATTGCCGAAACCAACACCTTCAGCGCCAACCGCATCAGCCAGGCCGATTACGCCGCCGAACACCTCGTGCGCGAGATCAACGTGGAAAGCGCCAGGCTCGCCCGCCGCGTGGCAGATGAGTTCACGGCTAAGGATGGCCGCCCCCGCTTTGTCGCCGGAGCCATCGGCCCGACGAACAAGACGCTTTCGCTCAGCCCTGATGTCAATGACCCCGGCTTTCGCGAGATCGACTGGGACCACCTCGTCGATGTCTATGCAGAGCAGGTCCGCGCGCTTGTTGAAGGTGGCGCGGACTTCATCCTGATCGAGACGGTGTTCGACACGCTGAATGCCAAGGCAGGTGTCATGTCGGTTCGCCAGGTCGAAAGGGAACTCAGCCGGGAAATCCCGATCATGATGTCGATGACGCTGACCGACCTTTCGGGCCGGAACCTTTCGGGCCACACGGTCGAGGCGTTCTGGTATGCCATCCGCCATGCCAGGCCGCTCACGGTCGGCCTCAACTGCTCGTTCGGCGCCACCCAGCTTCGCCCGCACGTGAAGACGCTTTCCGAAAGCGCCGATACGCTCATCATGGTCTATCCCAATGCGGGCCTGCCCAACGAACTGGGCGAATATGACGAACTGCCGCAGACCACCGCGGCCCTCGTCAGGGAATGGGCCGATCACGGCCAGGTCAACGTGCTGGGCGGCTGCTGCGGCTCCACGCCTGCGCACATTGCCGCGATGGCCGAGGCGGTGAAGGCGCTGCCCCCGCGCAAGATGCCCGTTCCGCAAACCGTCACGCGCCTCGCCGGCCTTGAACCTTTTGTAATGGCTGCCTGATTTCCATGACCGAACCATTTACCGGCTCGCGCTTCGTCAATGTGGGCGAGCGCACCAATGTCACCGGCTCTGCCGCATTCAAGAAGCTGATCCTCGCGGGCGACTACGCCAAGGCGGTCGAAGTCGCGCGCCAGCAGGTCGAGAACGGCGCGCAGGTTATCGACGTCAACATGGACGAAGGCCTGCTCGACGCGGTCGAGGCAATGACCACGTTCCTCAAGCTGATTGCCGCCGAACCCGACATCGCGCGCGTGCCGGTGATGATCGACAGCTCCAAGTGGGAAGTGATCGAGGCGGGCCTGAAATGCGTTTCGGGCAAGCCCATCGTCAATTCGATCTCGATGAAGGAAGGCGAGGAGGCGTTCCTCGATCATGCGCGCAAGTGCATGGACTATGGCGCGGCCGTGGTCGTCATGGCCTTTGACGAGAAGGGGCAGGCTGACACAAAGGATCGCAAGGTCGAGATCTGCGAGCGTGCCTACAGGCTGCTGACCGGCATCGGTTTCCCTCCCGAAGACATCATCTTCGATCCCAACATCTTCGCGGTTGCCACCGGCATCGAAGAGCATGACCGCTACGGGCTGGACTTCATCGAGGCCACGCGCGAGATCAAGGCACGCTGCCCGCACGTCCACATATCGGGCGGCCTTTCGAACCTCTCGTTCTCGTTCCGCGGCAACGAGACGGTGCGCCGCGCGATGCATTCGGTGTTCCTCTACCACGCCATCCCGGCGGGCATGGACATGGCCATCGTCAATGCGGGCCAGCTCGACATCTATGACCAGATCGACCCCGTTCTGCGCGAAGCCTGCGAGGACGTGGTGCTCAACCGCACGCCTGCCGCAGGCGATGGCAGGACCGCGACCGAACGGCTGATCGAACTTGCCGAAAGCTACAAGGGCAAGGACAAGGCGGCCGAGAAGGAAGCCGAGGAATGGCGCGGCTGGGACGTTGTGCGCCGCCTTGAACATGCGCTGGTCAAAGGCATCGATGCCTTCATCGTCGAGGATACCGAGGAAGCCCGCGCAGCCATTGCCGCGCGCGGCGGGCGCCCGATCGAGGTGATCGAAGGCCCGCTGATGGAAGGGATGAACACGGTCGGCGATCTGTTCGGATCGGGCAAGATGTTCCTGCCGCAGGTGGTGAAATCTGCCCGCGTGATGAAGAAGGCCGTCGCCCACCTCATCCCCTACATCGAGGCGGAGAAGGAAGAAGGCGCCAAGGCGAAGGGCCGGATCATCATGGCCACCGTCAAGGGCGACGTTCACGACATCGGCAAGAACATCGTGGGCGTCGTGCTCCAGTGCAACGGCTATGAGGTGATCGACCTTGGCGTGATGGTGCCCTGGGCCACGATCCTCGATACCGCCCGCAAGGAAGGCGCGGACATGATCGGGCTGTCGGGCCTCATCACCCCGTCGCTTGACGAGATGGTGACGGTGGCCGAGGAAATGCAGCGCGCAGGCATGAGCATCCCGCTTCTGATCGGCGGGGCGACGACCAGCAAGGTCCACACCGCGCTGCGCATCGATCCCGCCTATGACGGTCCGGTCGTTCACGTGCTTGACGCCAGCCGCGCGGTGGGCGTTGCCTCGCAGCTTCTCTCCGACACGCAGGCCGACCCTTTCATCAAGGCGACGGCGGCGGAATACCAGCACGTGCGCGATGCCCGTGCGGGAAAGGGCGCATCGAAGCTTCTCAGCCTCGAAGATGCGCGCCTCAACGCCTATGCGCCGGACTTTTCGGAAAAGGCCCCACCGCCCGAACAGCCCGGCCGCCATGTCTTCGATGACTGGGATCTCGATGATCTGGTCGAATGCTTCGACTGGACGCCGTTCTTCCGCTCGTGGGAACTGGCGGGCACATACCCTGCCATTCTCGATGACCCGATCGTGGGCGAATCCGCGCGCAATCTCTACAAGGATGCGCGCGCGATGCTCGACCGGATCATCGGCGAAAAGTGGCTGACGGCGCGCGGCGTCGCCCAGTTCTGGCCCTGCGCCCGGCACGGCGATGACGTGATTCTCCACCCGAATGACGATGAGCTTTCGGTGCGCCTGCCGTTCCTGCGCCAGCAGTTCATAAAGAGCCGTGGCCGTGCCAATTTCTGCCTTGCCGATTTCATCGATCCGGCGGGTGACTGGATCGGCGGCTTTGCCGTGGGCATCCACGGCATCGAGCCGCATCTGGCCCGGTTCAAGGCCGACAATGACGACTATTCCGACATTCTTCTGAAAGCACTGGCTGATCGCTTCGCCGAAGCCTTTGCCGAGCGCCTGCACCAGCATGTGCGCACCACTTTGTGGGCCTATGCGCCGGGCGAGCAGCTTACCAACGAAGCGCTGATCCGCGAACAGTATCGCGGCATCCGCCCCGCGCCGGGCTATCCCGCCTGCCCGGACCACACCCTGAAGCCGATCCTGTTCGATCTGCTCGAAGCGCCGGAAACGGCGGGCATCACGCTGACGGAATCGCAGGCCATGCTGCCCACCTCTGCCGTTTCGGGCTTCTACTTCGCCCATCCGGAAAGCCAGTATTTCGGCGTGGCCACGATCGGGCGCGATCAGCTTGAGGACTATGCCGCAAGGCGCGGCATGGATGTGCCCACGATGGAGCGCTGGCTGCGACCCAACCTCGATTGACGGGGCGATGCCTTGGCATCGCCACTGTGAACCATTTTGGCGATTGACCTTGCGCTGCCATGCGGCACTGCTTCCCGACGACTGGGGGGAGGGATGCCATGCAGGTTGAGTTCACGCTTTCGCCTTTGCCGAATCTCACGGGTGCGAAGCCCCCGCAGGCGGCTTTGACCGAGAGTTGCCATGTCATTGCTCTCACCGGCGGCAAGTGGAAGGTTACCATGCTTCCGGTGCGCGAAGGCAAGCAGGACAGACCCTCAGCCTATGCCAAGTTCGATCCGAAAACCGGGAAGGAGGCATGGTATTGCTACTTCCGTTATGGCACGTTCGATCCCGAACAGCCGTCAAAGGTTCCGCTGCAATCGGTTGGGTCTAATATTTGGCGTGACACTGCTGCCGAGGCCATGGCCCGGTTTCCGCAAGGCATCGAGATTGCGGTGCCGGAGCCGGAATGGGGCCGTCCGGCGCAGGCGATGATCTTCGCGATCCCGACCGATTTCTACAACAAGAAGGGTTCCATGCGCATTGCACTTGAACCGGTGATCTGAAGGTGCCTGCCGCGCCGGGCCGCACGCCCACGCAGCTTATGCCCCGCTGCTTTCTGTCCACCTGCTTTCTGCCCGCGCTTTTTCTGGTCGTGTCGGCCTTGCTCGTGCCGGCATCGGCCCGTGCCGGAACCGGTGATCGGGCCATGGTTCGCCCGGCCACAGTCATTGCGGCATTCGATCGCGCCCGTGTGCGGACAATCGTGGCCGAAGGTCTGGCGGATCGGCGCACCGGCCGCGCGGTCACGGCCGATAGCCCCGTGCGTGTCGCCTCCGTTTCCAAGCTTGTTACCGCGCTTGGCGTCCTGCGGCTGGTCGATCGCGGGGTGCTTGATCTTGACCGCGATGTTTCGGTCTATCTTGGCTGGCAGCTGCGCCATCCGGCCTTTCCCGATCAGGCCATAACCTTGCGAATGCTGCTTTCCCACACGTCGGGCATGGTTGACGGGGAGGAGCTTTATCTGATCCCGCTGGGCGAAACGCTGCGCGAGCGGCTGGCCGATCCGCGCGTGTGGGACCATGCCCATCCGCCCGGCGGCGGCTGGTTCCACTATGCCAACATCAATTTCCCGGTGGTTGCCAGCGTCATGGAGGCGGCCACGGGCAACCGCTTCGATGCAGTGATGCGCAAGGAGGTGCTTGGCCCGCTGCGCCTTGATGCCTGCTTCAACTGGTCGGGCTGTTCGCCCGCCGCTCTGCGCCGCGCCGTGGTGCTCTACCGCGCAAGCGGTGAAGTGGCGCGCGATGATCTTCGCGGCCGCCTGCCCGATTGCCTCGTGCTCACGCGGGAAGGCGCTGCGTGCGATCTTTCCGGCTATGTGCCCGGCAGCAATGGCGCGCTGTTCTCGCCGCAAGGGGGCCTGCGCATTTCCATGCGCGATCTGGCGCGGCTGGGGCAGATGCTGGGGCGCGGCGGACGCGGGTTCCTCTCGCCCGCCAGCTTTGCCGAACTGACGCGTGCGCAGTGGCGCTGGACAGGGCCGGAAAGCGGGGGCGTGGACGAAGGTGGCGCGGCGGACGGCCTGTTCTGCGCCTATGGCCTTGGCATCCATCTGATCGGCCACACTGCCCCCTTCTGCCGCGATGATCTGTTCGCGGATGGCACGGCCCGCATCGGCCATCCCGGTGCGGCTTACGGCTTGCGGTCGGGCTTGTGGCTCGATCCGGCGAGCGGCAGGGGCGCAGTCTGGTTCAGCACCGGGCTTGCGCCAGATGGACCGCCCGGCCATCTTAGCGCCTTCACTCTGGCCGAAGAGACGCTGGCGGACCGTGCGAAAATCGGGCAATCACGCCGCCCGCAGACTTACCCAGCGGAGCGATGATGGCCACCACCGAAGTATTTCTGATAGCGCTCACCATCATTCTGGCCGTGCCATGGCTCGTCTGGCGGATTTTTCGCACCGATTACTGGGCGCCGCTGGTGGTGGTCCAGATCGTGGGCGGCATCCTGCTTGGTCCCGGCGTGCTGGGTGCGGCCTTTCCGCAATACTATGCCTTCGTGTTCAGTCCGCCGGTGATTGGCGCGCTCAATGGCATTGCCTGGTGGGCGGTGATGATGTTCGTGTTCGTGGCGGGGCTGGAACTCGATCTTTCCGACGCCTGGGCCAACCGGCGCGAGACAAGCATCACGGCGGCCTGCGCCCTGTTCACGCCGCTTGCCTTCGGTGCGGCGGCCGCCATGCTTCTGTTGCAGACACCGGGCTGGATCGGGCCGAACGGCACATGGATGCAGGCGATGCTGGGCATCGGCATGGCCTGCGCCGTCACGGCCCTGCCCATTCTGGTGCTGCTGATGGAAAAGCTGGCAATTTTCCGCGAACCGCTGGGCCAGCGCATCCTGCGCTATGCCAGCCTTGACGACATCGCCATCTGGGGCGTCCTCGCGCTGATCCTCGTCGACTGGGAGCGGGTGGGGCGGCAGTTGTTTTTCCTTGTCGGCTTCAGCCTTGCCGCATGGGCCATGCGCGCGCTGTTCCGGCGTCTGGCAGAGGCCGATCGCTGGTATGCCGCGCTGGTCTGGCTTGCCGCCATCGGCTTTGCGGCCGACTGGGCGGGCCTGCACTATATGGTGGGTGCCTTCCTTGCGGGTGCGGTGCTCGATGCGGGGTGGTTCACGCGCGAAAGGCTCGATTCCTTCCGCCAGTTCCTGCTGCTGGCGGTCATGCCGGTGTTCTTCCTTTCCACCGGTCTGCGCACGCAGTGGGACGTGGGCGGAGTGGCGGTCTTCGGTGCAGCCCTGCTGTTGCTGGCAGCATCTGTTGCCGGAAAGCTTGCGGGTGTGCATCTGGCAGGCCGCCTGCTTGGCTGGGCGAGGGGTGAGGCGGGGGTGATCGGCTGGCTTCTCCAGACCAAGGCGCTCATCATGATCATCTTCGTCAATGTCCTGCTCGACAAGGGCATCGTCACGAACGAGACCTTCACCGCCCTCCTGCTCATGGCTGTGCTTTCCACCATGCTTACGGTTCCCATGGTCACGCCGCGCCTGAAAGGTCTCTCGCACAAGTAAGAGTGGCGCGGGCGTGCGAAGTGGCCTCTCCTGCGGCAAAACACAGGAGAGGCCCGCATGTCCCAGATCGACCCCGTCGCCCGTCTGATCGCCATCGAGGAGATCAAGGAGCTCAAGGCGCGCTATTTCCGCTGCATGGACACCAAGGACTTTGCGGGCCTGCGCAAGGTCTTTGCCGATGATGCCGTGTTCGACGCGGCCTGTTCGCTTTCCATCGAACCGGCCGCCGATGCCGAAAACTGGGTCCATTCAGGTGGTGACACCATTGCGGCCTTCGTCGAAAGCGCGGTGGCGGCGCTCACCACGGTCCATCATGGCCACTGCCACGAGATCGAGGTGCTGTCGCCCACCGAGGCGCGCGGCGTGATTGCCATGGAGGACCAGATCTGGGATGCCGATGGCGCCCTGTTTCTGCACGGCATGGGCCACTATCACGAAACCTACCGCAAGGAGGCCGATGGCTGGAAGATCGTGACCAGCCGTATCAGCCGCCTTCGCGTCATCCTTGGTGCATCGGCCGTGGAATGACCGCGCCCGATCTGCCATAGCGGCGCAGTGAACCCTGCCGATACCGCTTTCCCCGAAGCCGAAATCCTTGAGCGTCTCCACGCCGTTTTCGGCTTCGGCGCCTTTCGCGGCGTGCAGCAGAGCGTGGTGGAGCGCGTGCTGGCGGGGCGATCGACGCTTGCGGTCATGCCCACGGGCGCGGGCAAGTCGCTGACCTATCAGCTTCCCGCCGTCATGCTGGAGGGCACCTGCGTTGTCGTATCGCCGCTGATCGCGCTGATGCACGACCAGCTCAGGAGCGCCACCGCCAATGGCATTCGCGCTGCCACGCTGACCAGCGCCGACATGGACCGGGGGCAAACGATTGACCGGTTCCTGTCGGGCGATCTCGATCTGCTCTATGTTGCCCCCGAACGCGCCAGCCAGCCGCATTTCGCCGAAATGCTGGCGCGCGCGCGCGTGGCGATGTTCGCGATCGACGAGGCGCACTGCGTTTCGGAATGGGGCCACGATTTCCGCCCGGATTACCGCCTGCTGCGCCCGCTCATGGATGCCTTTCCCGCCGTTCCGCGGCTGGCGCTGACGGCAACGGCCGACCGGCACACGCGCGCCGATATCCTCGCCCAGCTTGGTATCGCGCCCGAAGGGCTGATCGTTGCCGGATTTGACCGGCCCAACATCCGCTATGCCATCCGCCCGCGCGACAATCCGCTGCGCCAGTTGCTGGGGGTAATCGCCGAGAACCCCGGCCCCGGCATTGTCTATGCGCCAACCCGCGCGCAGGTGGACAAGCTGAGCCAGCAATTGCAGGCCAGCGGCCGTCCGGTCCTGCCCTATCATGCCGGTCTTGATGCGCAGGTTCGGGCAGAAAATCAGGCGCGCTTCGTGGCTTCGGAGGACATGGTCATGGTGGCGACCGTGGCTTTCGGCATGGGCATCGACAAACCCGACGTGCGCTTTGTCGCCCATGCTGCCTGCCCCAAGTCGATCGAGAGCTACTATCAGGAAACCGGCCGCGCGGGGCGCGATGGCGATCCTTCGGTGGCGGTCATGCTGTGGGGCGCGGAAGATTTCGCGCGGGCGCGCCAGCGGCTTGCCGAAGTGGACGAAGGCCGCCGTGCCGGAGAACGCGCCCGGATCGATGCGCTCGCCGCGCTGGTGGAAACGCCGCAGTGTCGCCGCGCCCTTTTGCTGCGCCACTTCGGCGAAAATCCGCCTGCATCGTGCGGCAATTGCGACAACTGCCTTGATGCGCCGCGCGTTACCGATGCCACCGAGATTGCGCGCAAGCTGCTTTCGGCGGTCTATCGCACCGGGCAGGCGTTCGGCTTCGGGCACGTGGAAAAGGTGCTGACGGGCGTTGCCGATGAACGCGTGATCCAGCGCGGGCACGATCAGCTTTCGGTGTTCGGCATCGTGGCGGCCGATGAAGCGCCGCTTCTGCGCCCGCTTGCGCGCGCGTTGCAGGCGCGCGGCGCGCTCGTGGCGACCGAGCATGGGGGGCTGGCGCTGGGCAGCGATGCGCGGCCGATCCTGAAGGGCGAGGCCGCAGTGTCGCTGGTGCTCGAAGCGAAGAAGGAAGCGCGCTCCGGCAAGCGGCAGCGCGGCGGAGCTGTGCTCAATCCCGTGGGCGATCCTTTGTTCGATGCGCTGCGCAACCTGCGCCGCGATCTGGCGCGCGAAGCCGGCGTGCCGCCCTACGTGATCTTCCATGATTCGGTGCTGCGCACGATGGCGGCGGAACGGCCCTCATCCTTGCGGGAACTGGGCCGGATCGGCGGCGTCGGCGCGCGCAAGCTCGAAGCCTATGGTGACCGCTTCCTTGAAGTGCTGCGGCAGTCATAAATCCGATTGCGCCACCCCCGCCCCGGCGGGAATGGCGCAAGCAGATGCCGATCAGTTTACCGTCCCCGGCGAGATCGGTTCTGCCGGATCGTGCAGCGGCAGTCCGCGGGTTTTCCAGAGCGACCATGCCACCCCGCCCGCGATCAGCGCGAAGGTGACGCCAAGACTGAGCAGCGGGGGGAACTTGGCCCCGCCCATCAGGAAATCGGAAACGAAGATCTTCGATCCGATGAACACCAGCACCGCGGCCAGCGCATACTTCAGATAGGCGAACCGGTCGATCATTGCTGCCAGCGCGAAGTAGAGCGCGCGCAGGCCCAGAATGGCCATGATGTTCGAGGTATAGACCACGAAAGTATCGGTGGTGATGGCAAAGATCGCCGGCACCGAATCCACCGCAAAGACCAGATCGGCAAGGTTGATGACCACAAGCGCCAGAAACAGCGGTGTGGCTGCCACCACCACCTTGCCGGTCCGGTGATCGACCGCTTCGACGAAAAAGCGCTCGCCATGGAGCCGGTCGGTCACGCGCATGTGCCGCCTGATCCAGCGCACCGCCGGGTTGTTGCCGATGTCGGGATCGTGATCGCTGGCAAAGAACATCTTCACGCCGGTGAACACAAGGAACGCGGCAAAGATGTAGAGCACCCAGTAAGCCTGTTCGACCAGCGCCGCACCGCCCGCAATCATCAGCCCGCGCAGCACGATCACCGCCAGAATGCCCCAGAGCAGCGCGCGATACTGATACCGGGGCGGAATGGCGAAAAAGGTGAAGATCAGGCTGATGACGAAGACATTGTCAATCGACAGCGCCTTTTCGATGAAGAAGCCGGTGTAATACTTCATGCCCATGTCTGCGCCCTTTTCGGCCCAGACCCACGCCCCGAAAAGAAGCGCGATGGTGATGTAGAACGCAGTGAGCTTCAGCGATTCGCCTATGCCCATGGCCCTGTCCTCCTTGTGGAGAACACCCAGATCGAACGCCGTAAGCGCCGCGACCAGGCCGAGGAACGCCAGCCAGAACCAGGCAGGCGTGCCCAGCCAGTCTGCCAGAAGCCAGTCCGCAACGAGGAAATCCATCTGTCGGCTCCCTTAGTGGCCAAGTGCTTCGGGACGGCGCAGGAACAGCCCCGCAAGGCGCTGCTTCACCGCGCTCTTGCGGCGGTGCAGACGCAGCCGGTCAATCGGATGGCGTGCAAGGCGCAGCGCTGCGTCCAGCCTCTGGAGGCGTTCGAGCAGGCGGAAATAGCGGTCGGACATGAAACAAACCCTTCGATGGCAGTTGCGATCGATCGGGGATGCCGATGCCCGGAAGTGCAGGATGCTGCACCGTAGGGCCTTGATGAGGGGGAGGGGACAAGACCCGGACCCGTGGCATCGGCATCACCCGATGCGGTCCGACATCACGAAGCGCCGCGTTCCTTGGCAGGAAGCTGCGCCGCGCCAGAGGGGCCCGGTCCGCTCAGACCAAATGGACCGGATCATTCCGAATTGCAAGCTCAAACGGACGCGGCCTGACCGAGGCTTGTCCTAATCCAGCCTCACCTTGCCGCGCCCTGCCTTCACCGCACTGCGGATTTTCTTGCCCGCAAGGCGTTCGGTCTTGCCCACGCGGTTCAGCCGGGATTTCGCGCGCTTGACCGGCAGGTTGCAGGCTTCGCGCAGCAGTTCGGCAAGGCGCTTCCTTGCATCTTCACGGTTCTGCTCCTGTGTGCGGAAGCTGCGCGCAGTCAGCACGATCTCACCTCTGGCGGTCATCCTGCTGCCGGCAAGGATCTTCAGCCGGTGGAACACTTCCGGGCTGAGCCGCAGGGCAAAGACATCAAGACGCAACTGGACGGCGGTCGCCACCTTGTTGACATTCTGCCCGCCCGGCCCGGCCGATGCGATGAAGCTTTCCTCCACCAGCGCCAGCGCCCGCGTGACGAGAGCGTCGGCATTCATTTCAGGTCCCGGCATTTCAGGCGCCGGGAAGATCGAATCCGAAAGCCGCAAAATCCACCGGCAAGGGCGAAAAAGCGTCAATCGGTTCCTTGCCGGGGCGTGGAACGGTGAGTTCGCTGGCGTGGAGCATCGTGCGCCATGCTCCCTTGCCATCCCCATAGACCGGATCGCCGACAAGGGCGTGGCCAAGCCCTGCCAGCGCATGGACGCGGATCTGGTGGGTGCGCCCGGTTTCGGGCCGGAACTCCACCAGCGTCAGGCCATCCTTCCGTGCCAGCACCTTCCAGCGCGTGATCGCGGGTTTGCCCTTGCGTGCCGGGATCATGCGCCAGCCCTTTTCGGCAGAGCTGATCTTGGTCAGCGCAAGGTCGATCGTGCCAGCCTCGCCCGCAACGTCTCCGGCCACGATGCCGAGATAGACTTTCCTCACCTCGCGCGCCTCGAACGCGGCGGCAAAGCGCTTCAATGCCTTGGGATTGCGCGCCAGCAGCAGGCAGCCGGAAGTGTCGCGGTCAAGCCGGTGGACGGGGAAGGGCTCGCGCTGGAAGCCGAAGCGCAGGCCATCGAGGTGGTTTTCCAGACTGTCGCCACCTGCGCGCGGCCGGTCGAGCGGCAGGCCCGCAGGCTTGTCGATCACCAGAGCTTCGCCGTCTTCGAACAGGATGGAAAAATCGGTCACGCCACGGCCTTTGCGATGCGCCGCAGTGCTTCTTCAAGTTTTTCATCGTCTGCAGCAAAGCTGATGCGAAAACCGTCCCTTCCGCCGAAGGCCGAGGCCGGGACAACCGCCACCCCGTTTTCCAGCAGGTGCAGGCACAATGCTTCGTCACCCCCGAACCGCTCCATCAGCGGTGCGGCATTGACCATGCAGTAGAACGCGCCATCGGGAACGGGCGTGGAAAGGCCGGGAATGGCATTGATCGCCTTGCAGACCATATCGCGCCGCGCTCGGAAACGCTCGCGCCATTCGATCAGGAAATCCTGCGGCCCGGTGAAGGCGGCAACAGCGGCCGCCTGGCTGATCGATGCCGGATTGCCCGAAGAGTGCGATTGCAGCCGCCCCATGGCGCCGATGAGCCATTCCGGCCCGGCGGAAACCCCGATGCGAAAGCCGGTCATCGCGTGGCTCTTGGATACGCCGGATACGGTGAGGATGCGGTCCGCAAGGTCCGGGCATTCCACCGCCAGCGTGGCGTGATCGCCCGCACCATAGCGCAGCGGTGCATAGATATCATCGCTCATTACCAGCACGCGCGGATGGCGGCGCAGCACCTCGCCCAGCGCGCGCAGTTCCTGTGCCGGATAGGTCGCCCCGGTGGGGTTGCCGGGGCTGTTGAGCAGCAGCCAGCGCGCCTGCGGGGTGATGGCGGCGGCAAGCTGGTCGGCGGTGATGCGGAAACCTCCGGCAGCATCGGTGGGCAGGTCCACCACGCTGGCGCCTGCAAAGCGCACGATTTCCGGATAGCTGACCCACCACGGGCTGGGGATCAGCACGTCATCGCCGGGATCGAGGGTTGCCAGCAGCGCATGGAAAATGGCCTGCTTGCCGCCTGCACTGACGATGACCTGTGACGGCGGCACCGCGATGCCCAGATCGCGCCGGAAATGAAGGGCGGCCGCTTCGCGCAGGGCCTGGGTTCCGGCAACGGCCGTATATTTCGTGTCGCCCGCATCCAGCGCGTTCTTTGCGGCCTGAACGACATGGGCGGGGGTGGCGAAATCAGGTTCGCCGACCGAAAGCGAGATCACATCGCGCCCTTCGGCGCGAAGCTGCATTGCCCGGTCGGTAATGGCGGTGGTGCGCGAAGGCGCAATGCGCGCCAGTGCCTGCGACAGGCGGGCCACGGTCATGCGCCCAGCAGCCGTGCCGGGATCAGGCCGCGCAGTGCATTGCCCACCAGAAAGCCGCCTGCCAGATCATCGGGCGCAAGGTCTGCTTCAACGGCGCGCCCGGCATCAAGGAGCGAGCGCCGCAGCACGCCGGGCAGCAGGCCAAGATCGGCGCGCGGCGTCAGCAGCAAACCATCGCGTTCGACGAAGATGTTGGTGAACGTGCCTTCGGTGAGAAGGCCGTCATCGCGCAGGAACAGCGCCTCGTTGGCCCCGGCGCGCTTTGCTGCGGCAAGCCCTGCGTCATAGAAGCCGCGGTCGCTGGTCTTGTGGCGCAGCCGCCAGTCACCATCGGAAACGGGCAGGGGCAGAATGGCGCAGGTGAAGCTTTCAACCGGTGCCGGCATCGGTCCGGCATCGAGCGCGTGGGCACCGCTTTTGGAGACGACCAGCCGCACTTTCGCGGGAGCATCGAGATCGAAGCACAGCGCATGGATGGCATTGCGCAGGGCATGGCGATCGAAGCTGAAGCCAAGGGCCTGCGCGCTCGCCTTCATGCGTTCGAGATGAAGTTCGAGCAGGTCTATTCCCCTGGCCGGATCGAAGGCCATTGTTTCGATCAGATCGGCATGCCCCGCAGACAGTCGCAAGAAGTTCCCCTTCACCACGCATTCGCGCCATTCGCCGATCATGGCGGAATCGGCAACTACCGCCGATCCTACTCCCATGACCGCACGGCCGCTGTTTCCGCCCGGAACATCGCACGAAAGACGCACCGTGCGGATTGCCACATTGAACGCGGCATCGCCAGAGGGGTCAATCCGCCCGATCGAACCGCAATAAAGGCCGCGCGCATCGCGTTCGGCCTGATGGATGATTTCCATTGCGCGGATCTTGGGTGCGCCGGTGATCGACCCGCAGGGAAAGATCGCCCGCAGAAGGCTTCGCACATCCTCGCCGGGAGCCAGCCTGGCGCGCACGGTCGTCACCATCTGGTGGACGGTGGGGTATGTCTCGATGGCAAAGGGCGCCTCGACCTTGACCGAACCGGGCGTTGAGACGCGCGCCAGATCGTTGCGCATCAGATCGACGATCATCAGGTTTTCCGCGCGGTCCTTGGTGCTGGCGGCAAGGCCGGCCTTGAAGCGCGCGTCCTCTTCAGGCGTGCTGCCGCGCGGAGCGGTGCCCTTCATCGGCCGCACCCGCGCCTCGCCGTCTGCCAGCTTGAAGAACAGTTCGGGCGAGAACGAGAGGTGCCAGTGCGAACCGTCCCAGATAACCCCGCCATACCCGGCACGCGAATCGCGCCGGACATCGGCGTAGATCGCCAGCGGATCACCGTCCCATGTTCCCGACAGCGGGAAGGTGAGATTGGCCTGATAGATGTCGCCTGCGCGGATGGCTTCCTGCACCAGCGCGAAGGCGCGGGCATAACCCCCGCACGAGATCGCCGCGCCCATCGGGCCAAGCCTGCCAGGGCCTTGAGCTTCGTCGGCCAGCCAGCGCTCCACCGCGTCGCCGGTCATCTTTCGAACTTCTGCAAAGCGGGCAAACCACACCAGCGGCCCGGCGGCGCCAGTGCGTCCGGCGGCCAGCGGGGCAAGGCGCGGCTCCAGCGCAAGCCCCGCTTCATAGGCAAGATAGCCTGCCCAGTGCCCCGGATTTTCGGCAATGCGTTCAAGCGCCGGGGTTACCTCTTCGGCGCGGCGGGCAACGACGATCTCAAGCGCATCGGCATAGAGGCGCGCATCGCTTGCCCCGTGGGTGCGGGCATCGTCGAGAAGGATGAACGGGGCGCGTGGCATGGTCGTGGCAGCGCCTCTAGCCGTTTGCCGGACCGGATGCAAAAACCCCTCGCAACCACGGTCTGTGCAGCCTAACCATAAGCAAAGTTACCGGGGACTTGCGCATGGACGATATCTACCTTGGCCTTGCATCGAATGGAGAGCGGCAGGTGCTGCGCCTGCGCCGGGCGAACCGCCACGGCCTGATCGCGGGGGCCACCGGCACCGGCAAGACCGTGACGCTCCAGACCATTGCCGAACAGTTTTCGGCGCGCGGTGTGCCCGTGTTCATGGCCGATGTGAAAGGCGATCTTGCGGGCATAGCCATGCCCGGCAGCCCCACTTTCAAGCATGCCGCCAGCCTTGAATCGCGCGCCAAGGAACTGGGCATCACCGATTATGCCTATGCCGACAATCCCGCGGTGTTCTGGGACCTTTACGGAGAGAACGGCCACCCCATCCGCACCACGATTTCGGAAATGGGGCCGCTGCTGCTGGCGCGGCTGATGGGGTTGAACGACACGCAGGAAGGCGTGCTCAACATTGCCTTCCGCTATGCCGATGATAACGGCCTGCTGCTGATCGACCTGCCCGATCTGCAATCCGTGCTGGTGGCCTGTGCCGAGAACGCCAGCCAGCTTGCCACGCGCTACGGCAATATCTCGAAGGCCAGCGTCGGCACGATCCAGCGCCAGCTCCTTGCCTTCGAAAGCCAGGGAGCAGACCGGTTCTTTGGCGAACCTGCGTTCGAGATCAACGATTTCCTGAAAGTGGACGATCAGGGGCGCGGCATCGTCAACGTGCTGGCTGCTGAAAAGCTGATGCAAAGCCCCAAGCTTTACGCCACCTTCCTGCTGTGGCTGCTTTCGGAACTGTTCGAGGCGCTGCCCGAAGTGGGCGATCCGGAAAAGCCCTGCCTCGTGTTCTTCTTCGATGAGGCGCACCTCCTGTTCGATGATGCCCCGCCCGCCCTGATGGACAAGGTGGAGCAAGTGGTCCGCCTGATCCGCTCAAAGGGCGTGGGCGTCTATTTCATCTCGCAGAACCCGATCGACATTCCCGAAAAGATCGCGGGCCAGCTTGGCAACCGGGTGCAGCACGCGCTGCGCGCCTTCACCCCGCGCGATCAGCGCGCGATCAAGGCTGCGGCGGAAACCTTCCGCATCAACCCTGATCTCAACGTCGCCACGGTCATCACCGAACTGAAAGTGGGCGAGGCCCTTGTCTCGACCCTGAACGATGATGGTTCGCCTTCGATCGTGCAGCGCACGCTGATTGCTCCGCCGCGCTCGCGGCTGGGACCGCTGACCCCGAAGGAGCGCGCCATCATCCAGTCGGTCAGCCCGTTCGACGGGAAATACGATACCGCGATCAACCGCGAATCCGCAGCCGAAGTGCTGGCGCAGAAGGCGGCCGATGCGGCAGCGGCGGCACAGCAGCTTGAGCAGGAAGGCGAAGAGAAGCAGCGCGCCGCCCCGCGCCGCACCGCATCGATGTGGGAAAAGGCCGGAAAGGCGGCGGCAGGGGCGGTCGCTTCGTCAGCCGGCGCCGTGGTTGCCGCCCAGATAACCGGCAAGAAGACCCGCGCCGCGCCCGTGGCATCGGGCATTACCGCCGTGGTCGGCACGATCGCCACATCGATCGGCGGCGAGGCGCTGGGCCGCTTTGCGCGCGGGGTGCTGGGCGGCCTGCTGCGGTGATCCGTTCCTCCCTGCCGGGGTGGGGAAGAACGGACCCGTGCTCACTTTGCCTTGCGGCCGGAACCTGACGTGCCGAGCCAGTCTGCAAGCCCCTTCACGAAAAGCGGGCGGGTGCGCGCCTTTTCGGTGAGGTTCCCGATCACCCGGTCCACCGGGCGTGCCGCATCGGCGGGGATCGTCGTCTTGAATGCGGCCAGCTTGTCCAGCATGGCCGGATCGGTTGATTGACCGCCCAGTCCGGCGATGAAGGTCACGCGGCTCTGTGCGTCGACCAGCGCTTCGATCCGCGCCCGGTTGGCCAAGGCAAAATCGAAGGTGGCATCGGGGTGGAGCGCCGCCGAAGCCGAGATGATCGCGGCGCTCGTGGTCTTGCCCGGTTCATCGCCCAGAGCCAGTTCGCGCGCGGCTGCCGCCAGCGAGGCATCGGCCGGGCGCCCCAGCAGGGTGTAGAGGAACTGGCGTTCCACCGCGCTGTTGGATGCTGCCGCCATCTTGCGGATCGCGTCCCACTCTGCGCGGGTGGCATTGCGTGCGACAATGTTCAGCCACGTGGTCTTGAGCGGGCCGTCCATGGCCTTGGGATTGGTGGCAAGCTGCGCAAAGCGGCGGCGCGCTTCGGCCACGACCTGCGCATCGCCCATCGTCCCGAACCCGGCAATCAGCGTGGCGCGCAGATCAGCGTCGGGCAGGCTTTCGCCGTCCTTCGGTTCAAAGCCAAGCGCCTCAAGCCGGGGCTTGTAAGTCGCCGCAATCCGCGCCGCCAGTTTCTGCTGTGCGACAGGATCCTTCTCCAGCGCACGCCACGCGCCGAGGAAATCGCCAAACACGCTGCCCAGCACCACGGGATTGGCGTTGCCCGGTATGGCGGCCATCAGGTCGAAGGCCGGGGCAAAAGGCTGATATCCGCTGGTGGAAAGCGCCAGATTATCAGACACGAGGCCCATCTGGTCGACCGGTGCAAGGTTGGGCATCGCCGCTTTCAGCGCGGCCAGCATCCTGGGCGTGTAGAGCGAACGATAATAGCCAAGCTGGCCCGCATTGATGATGAGCGGGCCGCAGCCCTTGATGCTCACGGTCGTGCGCGCGCCGTTCTGTCCGCCATCAAGGATGGTGCGCACGGGCTGGCCGCCATTGGCCGAAACCAGCAGCGGCACCTTCCATTGCTGGGGCTTTGCGGCCACTTCGTCCTTGCGGTCGATGCTGAACTCGCCCTGTTCAAGAGTGAGCGTGGCCATGCCCTTCTTGCAGGTCATGTCCGCCACCCTGACCAGCGGGATGCCGGGCTTGGTGGTGAAATCGGTGGCGATGGCGGTAAGGCCGGGGGCGCCAGCCTTTTCCACCGCCTGCCACAGATCGCGCGATACGGTGTTGCCGAACTTGTGGTCGCGCATGTAGGCGCGCAGGCCGTCGCGCCACACGGTCTCACCCGCAAAGGCTTCGAGCATCGAGATCACTGCTTCGCCCTTCTGGTAGGTGATCGCATCGAAGGCCTGATTGGTTTCATCCACAGTGCGGATTTCCTGCACGATGGGATGCGTGGTCTTGAAACCATCGAGGTTCATTGCCGAATCGCGCCCGTTGACCCGGCCCAGCAGGGGGAACCAGTCGGGGTGAAAATGGTCGGAAGCCTTGGTTTCCATCCAGCTTGCGAAACCTTCGTTCAGCCAGAGGTCTTCCCACCACGCCATCGTGACGAGATTGCCGAACCACTGGTGCGCCACTTCGTGTGCCTGAACCGTGGCGATGTTCTGGCGCGCAGCGGCGCTGGTTATGGCCGGATCGTTGAGCAGGATGCGCTCGAACGTCAGGATTGCGCCCCAGTTTTCCATGGCGGAAAAGAACTGCGACTGGCCGGGCGCGGCCACGTTGTCGAGCTTGGGCAGGGGATAGGGCTGGCCGAAATATTCCGAGAAGTAGGGGATCAGCTTGGCCAGTTCATCAAGCGCGAAACGCGCCTGTTCGCCGCTTCCCTTCGGGCTGACGATGCCGACCTGAACGCCGGGCGCGGCATCCTTGGCCATGCGCTCGAAATCGCCGAGCGCGAAGAACAGGAGGTAGGAGGACATCTTCGGACTGGTGCCGAAGGTCACGCGCTTCAGGCCCTTGCCGAGATCCTGCTCTGACTTCACCGGCATGTTGCTCACGGCCATCTTTTCTGCCGGGACCACGGCCGCCAGATCGAAGGTGGCCTTGTAGATCGGCTCGTCGAACATCGGCGCGAAACGGCGGGCATCGGGCGCTTCGAACTGGGTGAACAGGCCGCGCACGGTCTTGCCGGTCAGCTTGTCGGGGTAATCCAGCGCAAAGAGGCCATTGGCCTGCGTGTAGATGGTGCCCGAATATGTCGTGTCGAGCCGGTAGCGACCCGGCGCGAGCGGCTGGGCGGGAGTGAAGCGGGCGGTCTGGCTCTTTTCATCCAGTTCTACCGTGACCGGCACAGCCATGCCACCTGCGGGTGTAAGCGTGGCCGAGGCGATCTTGAGGTCGACCGCATGAAGCGTGAGGAACGGGGTGTTCTGCGTCACCTCGATCTCGACCGAGGACTGGCCGGTGAAGCTGAGGTTTGCGGCATCGGGCGTGATTTCGATGCTGTAGTGGACCGGGTGCGCAACGCGTGGCAGATCGGTGTGGACGCCAGCGGCGGCAGAAGGGTTCGCCGGAACCGGGCGGACGGTTCCCTGATCCGCATGGGCGCCAGCCGAGACCGCGGCAACAGACAGTGCCAGCGCTGAAACAAGTGCAATGGAACGCATCCCGATTCTGACTCCACAACGTAACGATGAGATTTCGCTGATCGTTGCCGTAGCAACCAGTTCAAGACCCCGCCAATCCTTTCTGCCAACAGCAAACCCGGTTCGACGAGGGGCGATTGACACGGAAACTCAGGGGAGTGTCATGGCGGGTGTGCAGGCCGTCAGGCAAGTGGCAGGCGGATCGTGGCGACAAGGCCGCAGATCGTGCCGTCCGCGCCAAGCCGGTTGGCAAGGGTGAGCGTGCCGCCATGCTGCTGCGCAATCGCGCGGGCAAGGGTAAGGCCAAGTCCGGTGCCGCCCGTGCCGCTGTTGCGCGAGGCGTCGAGCCGGGTGAACGGCTCCATCATCCGCGCGATCTCGCTTTCGGGAATGCCGGGGCCATCGTCCTCGATCCGCAGCACCGCAAAGGCGCCTTCACGCACCAGCGAAACGCGTGCCCGCTGGCCATAGCGCAGGGCATTGGAAACCAGATTGCGCAGCGCCCGGCGCATCCACGTGGCGCGTGCGGGCAGGACCATGCGCACGGTTTCGCCCAGCTCCACCGGATCGCCCATGTCCTCGAACTCGCCGATCACGTCGGCGACCAGCGCGGAAAGCTCGGTCTGCTCCACCGGATCGGTCGGACGGCCTACCCTGGCCAGCGAGAGAATGTCGTCGAGCGAGCGGTTGATGTCCTCGATCGTGGCGGCCATGCGCGCGCGCTCGGCATCGTCTTCCACGGCCTCGATCCGCACGCGCAGCGCGGCCAGCGGAGTCTTGAGATCGTGGCCGATCGCGCCCAGCATCACGTCCTTTTCATCAAGCATGGTCACGATGCGCGTTTCCATGGCGTTGTGCGCAAGGATCAGGCGCTGGATGTCATCAGGCCCATCGGGTTCAAGCTGTCCTTCCAGCGCCTTGCGGCCTGTCAGCGCGCGCTCGCCGGCAAAATCCTCGACCCGCTGCGTAAGCGCGCGCAAAGGACGGGCCACGCGCCGCAGGATCAGCGCGGTTGCCCCCACAAGCACAAGGTAGAGCACGATGGTCTGCCCGATGATCGGGGCCATGATGCGCATTTCTCCCGCGTCGACGAAGACGCGGGTCGATGCCCATTCGCCCGTGGGCAGGCGAACCGAGGCGATGACAAGGCGCGGCTTGGGTTCGCGGTAGGCAGCCGCCAGTTCGCGCCGGTGACGCTGCATGAACTCGACGCTTGGCGCGTCCCTTTCCGGATCGCGGGCGAAGACGATCACCTCGCGCGCATCGAACCCTTGCGCGGAAAGCACTTCGGCAAGCTCATGCTCAACCCTTGCAAGCCGCGGTTCTCCCGCCAGCATCGGCGGTTCATTACTGTAATCAAGCCTGAACGGCTGACGTTCCCGGCTTTCCTTCGCGCGATCCCGCTCTGCGCTCTTGCGGCGCGAACTTTCGGGAAGGGGGCCAAGCAGACGGAAGGCAGCCGAACTGACCATCTTCGACTGGAGCCGGTGGTTCTGCTCGCGCCAGATCAGCACGGCAGAAATCGTCTGCGCCACCAGCAGCGCCAGCGCAATCGCAAGCAGGATCTGCCCTTGGAGGCTGTGCGGCCAGAAGCGGCGGCGGAAAGCGGCCACGGCCTTCAGCTTTCCCGGACCGGTTCGACTGGCGCGGGGCGCTTCCTGACTTCGGCCGCGAGCATGTAGCCCCCGCCCCAGACGGTCTGGATCATCTGCGGGTTGCGGCTGTCCACTTCGATCTTGCGCCGCAGCCGCGAAATCTGGTTGTCCACCGCGCGGTCGAACAGGTGGGCTTCGCGGCCCTGCACCATGTCGAGCAGACGGTCGCGATCAAGCACGATGCGGGGATGGTCGAGGAAGGCCATGAGCAGGCGGAACTCGGCCGAGGAAATCGCCACCACGGCGCCTTCGGGATCGGTCAGCCGCCGCTTGAGCGGATCGAGCCGCCAGCCTTCGAACTCGTAGATCACCGCATCGGAAATCTCGCTCGACTGCTTGGTTGCCCGCCTCAGGACCGATCGGATGCGCGCCACCAGCTCGCGCGGATCGAAGGGCTTGACCACATAGTCATCCGCGCCGATCTCAAGGCCGACGATGCGGTCGGTCGCCTCGCCCTTCGCGGTGATGAAGATCACGGGGAGCCGCTTTGCCTCCACCAGATGGCGGCACAGCGAAAGGCCGTCCTCGCCCGGCATCATGATGTCCAGGAGAACCAGATCGCATCCGGCCTCAAGCAGGCGGCTGCGCGCTTCGGCGGCGGTTCCGGCCTGAGTCACGACAAACCCCTGGCGGACGAGATAGTCCGCCAGAGGCTCGCGCAGCGCCGGTTCGTCATCGACGAGCAGAATGCGGATCGGTGCTTCGGTCATGCGGGTCAGTTGGCCGCCGGGGCGGGCCGGGCCGCCCCCATCTTTTCCATCATCGTGCGCATGGCAGCGCGGCGTTCTTCGGGCGTCACCTTGCCGTCCTTGTTGGCGTCGGCCATGTCGAAGTGCTTCTTCACGCCGGCATCATACTCGGCCCGCGTGATTGCGCCATCCTTGTTGGCATCGGCCATGGCCAGCATGGCATTTCCGCCCCTGTGGCCACCCATGCGCCCGCGCGCCATCTTGCCCGGCCCCATCATGTCAGGTCCCATCTGGCCATGACCCATCATGCGGCCTTCGCCGTGGCCCTTCCAGCCTTCCGCGCGGCCTTCGTGATGGGCAAGGAACTCGGCCTTGCTGATTGCGCCGTTCCGGTCGGTATCCATCGCGGCAAAGCGTTCTTCCATGCGGTTCTCGCGGGCGGCCTTGCGGTCAGCTTCGTCGATCTTGCCGTCCTTGTTGACATCAAGCCTGGCCCAGCGTGCATCGGCCTGCGCCTTGGCCTGCTCCCATGTCACGGTGCGGTCGCGCTCGGCATCGGCCTTCTGGGCCATGGCAGGCGATGCGGCATAAAGGGCAAGGGAGGCCGTCGCCAGAACGGCAGCGGCAGAGGCAATGTGAAAGGTCTTCATCGAATGGCACTCCGGCAGGGAGGGAGAACGGGGGAGGAAGCTGTGACCGTCCGCCGGCAAGGGAGGGGGGTGCCTTGCCTGTCGGGAGGGGGAGATCGTGCGGTCAGCCCCAGCTTCCTTGAAAACCGTTCTAGGCGCGTCTTGTCGCGCGACTATGCCGCGAGGCAGGGTTTATTGTCGCAATTTGTCGCATCCGTCCGGGCCGGTTCAGCCGCGTGAAAGCCTGCTGCCTCACAAAGGCGCGCAGGCCGCCTCAAGCCAGGCCAGATCCGCGCCGGAAAGCTGCGGGGCCAGCACTTCGCGCACGCGGGCGTGATAGGCATTGAGCCATGCGCGCTCCTCGGCCGAAAGCAGCGCCACATCCACCAGATCGCGCGCGATGGGCGCGAAGGTGAGCGTCTCGAAGCCCAGAAAATCGCCTTCCGCGCCGGGAATCTCGCGCCGTTCCACGAGAACGAGGTTCTCGATCCGGATGCCGTAGGCGCCGGTCCGGTAATAGCCCGGCTCGTTGGAAAGGATCATGCCGGCAAGCAGTTCCTGTCCGGTCCCGGCCTGCCCGCCACTGGCCTTGGCGATACGCTGCGGGCCTTCATGGACGGCAAGGAAGCTGCCCACCCCGTGCCCGGTGCCATGGGCATAATCCAGTCCTGCCGCCCAGAGAAACTGCCGCGCAAAACTGTCAAGCTGGCTGCCCGTGGTGCCCCTTGGAAAGACCGCGCGGGCCAGCGCGATATGGCCCTTGAGCACGCGGGTGAAGCGGTCCTTCAACTCGGCGGGCGGCGCATCCGGGCCGATCCACACGGTGCGGGTGATGTCGGTGGTGCCATCCAGATACTGCCCGCCCGAATCGACAAGATAGACGCTGTTCGGCTCAAGCGTGCGGTTCGTTTCCTCGCTGACCCGGTAATGCACCACCGCGCCATTCGGCCCTGCGCCCGAAATCGTATCGAACGACAAGTCCTTGAGCAGCCCGGTTTCGGCGCGAAAGGCATGAAGGCGCTCGGCCGCGGAAAGCTCGGTCACGCCGCCACCGGGAGCCTCGGTTTCCACCCAGTGCAGGAAGCGGGCAATCGCCGCGCCATCGCGCGTCTGTGCGGCGCGGTGTCCGGCCTGCTCCACAGGATTCTTGATCGCCTTGGGCAGGACAACCGGATCGGTTTCGGTCACGATCCGCGCGCCTGCGCTTTCAAGCGCAAGGAAGATTGCGGCCACGGCCCTTTCGGGATCGACCGCCACCCTTTGCCCCTTCAGCGTCTCCAGCCCGGCCACGAAGCGGTCGCGCGGGTGGATGCGCACGGCATTGCCAAGATGGGCCCGAAGTTCCGGCGTGACCTTTTCCGGCGCGATGAACAGGTCGGCCGTGCCATCGGCATTGGCAATGACATAGGACAGCGCCACCGGCGTTCGCTCCACATCGGTCCCGCGGATGTTGAGCAGCCATGCCACCGAATCGAGCGCGGTGATGACCGCGGCATCAAGGCCGCGCGCGATGAGCCATTCAGCCACGGCGGCGCGCTTTTCGTTTGCCGACATGCCGGCATGTTCGCTGGCATGGGGCACTGCCGGTGCGGGCGAGGGGGCTGGCCGGTCGGTCCATACCGCATCGACGGGATTGGCCGCGACCGCCACGAGCGTGGCCTGCCGCGCCTCAAGCGCGCTTGCCACGGCCTGTGCCCAGCCGCGCGTGTGCAGCCACGCGTCATAGCCGATCCGCGCGCCGCCGGGCGCATGTTGTGCAAGCCATGCCGCCACGCTGGTCTGGGGCACGGATTCGTAGCTCCAGAGCCGCCCGTCCACCTGATCGCGCACTTGCAGGGTATAGCGTCCGTCCACGAAGATCGCGGCCTTTTCGGCCAGGACCACGGCAGTCCCCGCCGAACCGCCAAAGCCTGTCAGCCATTCCAGCCTTTGGGCATAGGCGCCCACGTATTCGCTCATGTGTTCGTCGGAAATCGGGATCACGAAGCCGTCGAGGCCATCTTTCGCCAGTTGCTTGCGCAGGGCATCGAGGCGGGCTTCATGGGTTTGCATCAGCATGGGTTCTTGTCCTGAAAAGGCAGGCCCGGCTTGCGGGCATCATGGACCCAACATAGATGCAGGCAATGAGCATTGCCACACCCCAGCCGAGCGCGCCCCCCGTTGCCGCCCGCAAGCCCCATGTCTTCTCGCATCACGGCATCACCGTTACCGATGATTATGCCTGGCTGCGCGATCCCGGCTATCCCGACGTGACCGACAGGGAGGTGCTTGCCCATCTGGAAGCCGAAAACGCGTGGTTCGAAAGCCGCATGGCTGAACGCCAGCCGGTAATTGATGCGCTGTTCCGGGAAATGCGTGGCCGCATCAAGGAGGCCGACAAGTCGGTCCCGCAGAAGGACGGCGATTTCCTCTACTGGATCGAGTTCGAGGAAGGCGCGGAATACAAGAAGTGGTGGCGCAGGCCCGTGGGTGCGCCCGACGATGGCAGCGCGGACGAACTCATCCTTGATGAAGTGGCGCTGGCAGAGGGGAAGGACTACTTCCGGCTGGGTGCCATCGCCGTGTCGAAGGACGGCACGAAGCTGGCGTGGTCGGTCGATGACAACGGATCGGAGCGCTTTACCGCGCGGATCAAGGTGATCGCCACAGGCGAAGTGCTGTCCGACGAGATCCCCGGCACGCTTTCCGGGCTGATCTGGGTGAAGAACGATACCGGCCTTGTCTATTCGCTCGCCAACGAGAACTGGCGCACCGACAATGCGCGCCTCCACTGGATCGGCCAGCCGCTGGAAAACGATGTCGAACTCTATCACGAAGATGACGAAGGCTTCCGCGTCGGCGCTTCGCTGTCTGCCAACGAAAAGTGGATCATCATCGCCACTGGCGACCATGAAACCGGTGAAGTGCGGCTGGTTCCGGCGGATGACCCGCTTTGCCCGCCGCTGCTGGTCAGGCCCCGGCGCAAGGGGGTGGAGTATGACGTGGATGAGCGCGACGGCGTTCTGTATATCCACACCAACGATACGCACGAGAACTTTCGGCTGGCCACCGCACCGCTTGCCGATCCCGCCAACTGGACGACGCTGATCGAAGGCACCGACGATTTCTATCTGACCGGGTTCGAACTCTTCCGCGATTTCTACGTTGTCGAAGGACGGGTGCGCGGGCTGGACCGGATCGAGGTGCGCTACTACGACGACCCCGCGCGGATCGAGCCGGTCGTGTTTCCCGAAGCAAGCTACGAAGCCTCGCTGGGCGAGAATCCCGAATGGGACATGACCGTGCTGCGGGTGGGTTATGAATCGATGGTCAGCCCCGCATCGGTTTATGATTATGACGTGGCCAGCCGCAGCCTCACCCTGCTCAAGGTGCAGGAAATCCCCAGCGGCTATGACGCCTCGCTCTATGAAACGGCGCGGCTGGAAATTGCCGCGCGCGACGGGACCATGGTGCCTGTCAGCGTGGTCTGGCGCCGCGACCGGGACGCGATCAACGGCGGTCCCGGCGGGCCGCTTCACCTTTACGGTTACGGCGCCTATGGCATTGCCATCGGTCCGGGCTTTTCGACCACGCGGCTCAGCCTTGTGGACCGGGGCTTTGCCTATGCCATTGCCCATATCCGCGGCGGGGATGATCTTGGCCGCGCCTGGTACAAGGCAGGCAAGCTGGAATCACGCACCAATACCTTCAACGATTTCGTCGATGTGGCGAAGGGCCTGGTCGCGCGCGGGTTCACCGCGCCGGGCCGGATCAGCATTTCCGGTGGATCGGCCGGTGGCGAACTGATGGGCGCGGTCATCAATTCCGACCCGGACCTGTGGGGCGCGGTCGTGGCGCACGTGCCCTTTGTGGATGTGCTCAACACCATGCTCGACCCGGACCTGCCCCTGACTCCCGGCGAGTGGCCCGAATGGGGCAACCCGATAGAGGACAAGGCGGCCTTCGAACTGATCCGGTCCTATTCCCCCTACGATCAGGTCAGGCCCCAGTCCTATCCGCCGCTGATGGTGACGGCCGGGCTGAACGATCCGCGCGTGACCTACTGGGAACCGGCCAAGTGGGTGGCAAAGCTGCGCGAGATGAAGACCGACAGCAACGAACTGATCCTCAAGACCAACATGGGCGCAGGCCATGGGGGCAAATCGGGCCGGTTCGAAAGCCTGAAGGAGACAGCAGAGGAGTTTGCCTTCATCCTGTGGCAACTGGGGGTGCAGGCTTGAGCAATCGCCACACGCTGACCTTTACTGCCGGGCCAGAGCACATCGACGAGCTGGGCCACGTGAACAATGCGGTCTGGGTGAACTGGATTCAGGATATAGCCACGGCGCACTGGGCGGCGGTGGCAAGCGCTGAACACCAGCAAGCCTATGTCTGGGTCGTCACACGGCACGAGATCGACTATCGCGGCAACATTGCCGAGGGGCAAAGCGTCACCGCCGAAACCTTCATTCCCGAACCGCCCAGCGGCGCGCGGTTTGACCGGTGCGTGGTGTTCCGCAATGCGGCGGGCAAGGCGATCGTCAGCGCAAGGACCACCTGGGCGATCATCGAGCGCGCATCGGGCCGCATCCTGCGGGTGCCGCAAGAGGTGGCCGCGCCGTTTCTGCCCTGAAAGTCTGTGGCCTGAGTTTTGCGGCCTGAGTGCCGTGATCGTTCGGCGCCGGGCGTTCAGGCCACCTCGGCGGGGGCAAGGGGTGGCTGGAAGCCTGTCACCTTCTCGCGCATGGTGCAGTTGCGGCCGCGGCGCTTGGCTTCATAAAGCAACTGGTCGCAGCGGGCGTAGAGCGTGGCAAAGTCGATCCGCAGCTTGCCCTTGGTATCGTGCTCGACCAG
Source organism: Novosphingobium meiothermophilum (assembly GCF_003171715.1). Taxonomy (GTDB): domain Bacteria; phylum Pseudomonadota; class Alphaproteobacteria; order Sphingomonadales; family Sphingomonadaceae; genus Novosphingobium; species Novosphingobium meiothermophilum. The sequence continues at coordinate 277,304 of NZ_QGHL01000008.1, forward strand.
ACCCATGCTGGCCGTGACGATACGGTCAAGCCCTTCCACTTCGGATGCGATGCGGCTGGAAATGGCACGGCGGCAGCGTTCGGCGCGTGCGGCCGCATCGGGGCCGCGCAGCAGAAGCAGGAACTCCTCGCCGCCCATGCGGATCGCGCGGGTATCGCGGTCTTCGGCCAGTGCGCTGGCTGCGGCGCGCAGCACGACATCGCCTGTCGCATGGCCGTGGGTGTCGTTGACCGCCTTGAAATTGTCGAGGTCAATAACCGCCATCGTGCGGAAGCCTGCAAGGAACAGATCCTCGAAGCGCCGTTCGATCGAGCGGCGGTTGCGCAGGCCCGTCAGCGGATCGCGCCCGGCCATGCCTTCCAGTTCGAGCGCGCGGGCCGTCGCCTCGTCGCGTTCCTGTCGCACATCGACGAATCGGCTGATGATGCCGATCGCCGTGACCAGCACTTCGAAGGCAAGCGATAGCTGATAAACGACGATGGCTTCGGTCGGGTGAAACGAGGGCACGAGATAGGCCGCCACACGCCACGCCCCGATGACCAGCAGCGGCGACCAGCCATAGATCTGGAACCAGACCGCCTTGCTGCCGCGCAACTGCGCCCAGATCATGATGATGCACAGCATGGCGATGGCAAGGCCCATGGCCAGATACATCGCCCCCGAAGACCAGGGACGGACCATTTCCAGCCTGATGCAACTGAGCACGCCGGTGGTCCAGATGGCGCCCGCCAGCCAGCCTGCCGCACGCGTCATTCGGCGGGGCAGCAGGCCCGGCTCGATGAAGTTTGCCGCAAACATCAGTGCGGCCGACCCCATCGTGGCAAAGGCCATGTTCGACAATTGCCACTCCCAGGCGATGTCCTGCGCACCAAGCAGGTGGATGAAACCCGTGGCAACGCCTGCCTGAACCAGCATGGCCGCCACCATGACGAGATGCCAGATCACGTAACGTTCCGGCAGGACCGAATAGAACGCGGTATTGACCAGAAGCGGCACCAGCAGCATCCCGCAGATTGCGGCCATGCTCACGATCATCGGCAGCGGCCACCCCGTGCCGTCAGGATGCGGGTCGAGCTTCATCTCGCTCAGCATGGTCTTGTTCCACGGCCGCACCACGCGCACCGCGATTTCGGCGGTCTCGGCGGTCACGCCCGCCAGTGGCAAGGCCATGTAAGGGCCGGTGCCGAGGTGCCGCAGATCCTGCGGCCAGTGCGATGCCCACACGATCGAACCATCGCGCGAGACGAGGCCGACATCGATTCGATCGAAATGTCCGGTGTGGGTGGTGATGCTTTGCGGGAGAAGCCGGTTTTCCCCATCTCCCAGAATGAAGCGGATCAGCACGGTCTGCGCGGTATGGGTCCAGTCGGTGCGCCCGCAGTTCCAGCGCGCCGGATCGGCGGCCACCTGATCCCAGCTTTCGTCAAGCCGGGCCTCGGCGTGGCACTCGCGCTCCACCGCGATTGCCTGTGCCTGCGCCGGCTGCGAAAGCACGCCGAACGCCGCCATTGCACAAAGCAAGAAACGGACAAGCACGAAAATCATGCCTGCCAGCTAGAACAACAAGTTTAGAACCGGGTTAATCCGCTTTGCGACTGGTTCACAATGGCGCGCTTAAAGAATGCGGTAAGTTCCTTGTCTCTTGCCCTTGCGCAATAAATGGAAAGCGATCTTGCCGGCAGGCAGGTGGCGGGCAGGCCAGTTCTGCGGTTACAGCGGATTGCCGTCGCGGTCCCTGTAGATCTCGCGCCGTCCCACATGGTTGGCCGGCCCGACCAGGCCATCGGCCTCCATCCGTTCGATCCATTTGGATGCAGTATTGTAGCCCACGCCCATCTGACGCTGGATCCAGCTTGCGCTCGCCTTCTGGCTTTCGAACACAAGCTGGCAGACCTGACGATACTTGCGGTCTTCGGGGTTGTCCGAGGCGCTGTCGATGTCGTCGAACGAGAACCCGCCGTCCTCCGGCTCTTCCGTAACCGAATCGACGTATTCCGGGCTGCCTTGCCCGCGCCAGTGATCGGCCACCTTTTCCACTTCCTCGTCGGAAACGAACGGGCCATGCACGCGCTTGATGGGATCGGTGTTGGGCTTGTAGAGCATGTCACCTTTGCCCAGAAGCTGTTCTGCCCCCTGTTCGCCGAGGATGGTGCGGCTGTCGATGCGACTGGTCACGGCAAAGGAAATGCGGGTCGGCAGGTTGGCCTTGATGACACCCGTGATGACATCCACCGAAGGCCGCTGCGTGGCCATGATGAGGTGAATGCCCGCCGCACGGCTCTTTTGCGAAAGCCGCTGGATCAGCACTTCGATTTCCTTGCCGACCGTGACCATGAGGTCGGCCAGCTCGTCGACGATGACGACAATCTGGGGCAGCACTTCGTAATCGAGCTGCTGCTCCTCGAACAGTTCCTCGCCGGTATCGGGATCGAAACCCACCTGGATGCGGCGGCCCAGCGGCTTGCCCTTGGCCTGGGCGGCGCGGACCTTTTCGTTGAAGCCCGAAAGGTTGCGCACCCCGATCGAGGACATCTGCCGATAGCGGCGCTCCATCTCCTCGACCGCCCATTTCAGGGCGCGCACCGCCTTGGCCGGTTCGGTGACGACCGGCGAGAGCAGATGGGGAATGTCGTCATAAGACTTGAGTTCGAGCACCTTGGGATCGACGAGGATCAGGCGGCACTGCGCGGGCGTGAGGCGGTAGAGCAGCGAAAGCAGGATGCAGTTCAGCCCCACCGATTTGCCCGAACCGGTCGTGCCCGCCACCAGCAGGTGCGGCATCGTGGCAAGGTCTGCCACCACCGGTTCCCCCGCAATGTCCTTGCCAAGGATGATGGGCAGCATTGCCCGCGAATTGGCGAACTTCTCGCAGGCAACCAGTTCGCGGAAGCTCACCATGTCGCGCACGGCATTGGGCAGTTCGATGCCCATGACGGTGCGGCCGGGAATGGCCGAGACGCGCGCGGAAATCGCGCTCATATTGCGGGCGATGTCGTCTGCCAGCCCGATCACGCGGCTGGCCTTGATTCCGGGCGCCGGTTCCAGTTCATACATTGTCACGACCGGGCCGGTGCGCACCGCGGTGATTTCGCCCTTGACGTTGAAATCATCCAGCACGTTCTCCAGCAGGCGCGCATTGCGCTCAAGCGCCAGCTTGTCGATTTTCTGGGCCGACCCGGCGGGCGGTTCTGCCAGCAGTTCGATCGAGGGCAGTTCAAACTTGTCGAACAGGTCGCCCTGCCGGGCCTTGGCTGGAGCCGCCGCCAGAACCGGCGCGCGGGTGGCGTCGCTGATCTCGGTCGGCTTGCGCTGGGCAAGGGCCACTTCGGCGTCAATTTCCGCAGCCGCCGCGCGTGCATCCTTCTCGCGCTTGTCACGTCTTGCCGCCAAAACGGCGCGCGCGTCGCTTTCGGCAGTCGCGTCGGTATCGTCGATTTCAGCCACCCGGCCGCGCGGCAGGCGGCGCAGGAACGGCGGGAGCGAGAGCATGCGCACCCAGTCGAAGGCAAAAATGCGGCTGGCGATGGCCAGTCCGGCCGCCAGCGTCAGCAGTCCGGCCGGCACCGTGATCCATTGGTCGGCCATTGCCGGTGCGAGGTTGCGGGCAAGCCCGGCCAGCCCGCGGATCGCCGCAGCCCCAAGCAGCCCGGAAAGCCCGCCCGGCCCGGCGGGCAGGCGGCTGGTGGCGCTTGGCCCCCACAGCGCGAGTGCCGTGCCGATAAGCGCCATGGCAACGAACAGCAGCAGCGTTGGCCGCCACCATTGCGGCGCGGGCGCCACGTCCGCTTCCTCGTCGCCAGTGTCTGCGTCCAAGAAATCGCTTTCGGACTCCCAGAGCCGCCGTGCAAAAACCCAGAGTAGCGGCAGCAGCAGCACGCCGGGCAGGCCGAAGGCAAGGAACACCCGCTCGGATGCCCAGGCACCGGCCAGCCCCATCCAGTTTTCCACCGGACTGCCCGATGCCGTGCTGCCCGAAGGATCGGTCTGGGTATAGCTGGCAAGCGACAAGGCAAGGAACAGCATGGCCAGCAGCAGCAGGGTGCCGCCGAGCAGTTCGGCGCTCCGGCGCAGCGAACGGCGCAGCACGGCCCGCCAGTCGGCGTCGTTCCTGCGCACGGAAGTTGCTGCCCGGCTTGCCATTGTTTCAATCTGTCCCTGATCCAGTGCCCCCGCATAATGCGCCCGACGGGGAGTCAGCGTCAAGAATCCCGGCGAGAAATACCCGCCTTCAGATACCAGGCCGTCAAGTAATGGGCCTTCAGGTGGCGGCCATGCCGTCGATGGCTGCCCAGCCATGAACCGGCAGCCGCGCTGCGCGCGCGCGCGTCATCCCGCCCAGCGCAATCACCGGCAGCGGTGATTGGCGGGCCAGCAGAAGGAAGCGCACCGGTCCCAGCACGCCGCCTCCGGGGTGTGATCGGGTGGGGAACACGGGCGAAAGCAGGATGGCATCGGCGCGGGCGCGCACCGCCATGCCAATTTCGCGCAGGGAATGCGCGGTGGCCAGCCGCAGTCCGGCCTTGCCCGCCACTTCGCGGGCCGTGCCATAGACCCCGTCGCAGCGCCAGTGCTGCGGCAGACGCGCCCCGATGACCTTGTGCCCCCGCGCTCCGGCCTGCGCGCGCAGTTTCCTGAAGCGCCGCAGCCGGGCCGGGCCAGCAAGGTGATAGTGGCGAAACACGAGCGCGCCGCCGCGCGGCATGCGGGCAAGCGCACGGGAAAGCGCGCCGTCGTTGCGCGCATCGCTCAACACGATCTGCCGGGGCAGGCCGGTCTTTCCGGCGCTCTGGCGCTTTCCCATCATGGCGCTATAGCACCGCGTCATGGAACAGGCAGTCCCTTCCTTCCCGCTCGCCCCGTCTTCTCCGCTCGCAGATGTGCGCGATCGTATCGCCAGAGCGGCCCGCATCGCCGGGCGCAAAGCTGAAGATGTCACGCTGGTTGCGGTATCCAAGACCAAGCCAGCCGAAGCGATCCTGGCGCTGATCGCCGAAGGCCAGCGTGTCTTTGGCGAAAACCGCGTGCAGGAAGCGCAGGCCAAGTGGCCTGCTATCCGCGCGGCCCATCCCGATGTCTCGCTGCATCTGGTCGGCCAGCTTCAGTCGAACAAGGCGGAAGATGCGGTGGCACTGTTCGATTGCATCCACTCGCTCGACCGTTCCAGCCTTGTCACAGCGCTGGCAAGGGCGCAGGCGAAGCTGGGACGCAAGGTGCCCTGCTTCGTGCAGGTGAATATCGGCGCCGAAGAGCAGAAGGGCGGCTGTGCGGTGGCCGATCTGCCGGGCCTTCTGGACGAAGCGAAGGCGGCGGGCATCGACGTGATCGGCCTGATGTGTGTGCCGCCAGCCGGAATCGAGGCCGCACCGTTCTTCGCCCTGCTCGACAAGCTGGCCGACGAGCACGGCCTGCGCGCCCTTTCCATGGGCATGAGCGATGATTTCGAAGTCGCGGTGCAGCTTGGCGCGACCCACATCCGCGTCGGCTCGGCGCTCTTCGGCGCGCGCTGAACCGCCCATCCGCTCAAGAGAAGCGGGCGGAAGCACTGCGCCCCCGCCCGCTGTGTGATTCCGGCTGAATGACCTCGCCGGACCGGGTGGTCAGAAGTTCGCGCTGACTTCCACGCCCAGCACGCGCCCGCGGACAAGCGGCGAGAACGTGCCGACGGCCGGATTTTCCGCGAAGGGCACGTTCACCCCGGTGGAAAGCGGCCCCCCGAACACGGGGATCTGCGCCGCTCCGCTGCCAAGCTGGGTATCGCCACCATGCTGCACCTGGTCGAGCAGGTTGCGGCCATAGACAGTGAAGGTCAGCCCGCCGGTGTTGTAGCTGATCGAGGCATCGAGGTTGTTGGAAGAGGCGATCCAGCCGAAGTTGTTGTCGGTATAGGCAAAGCGATCGCGGAACTGCCAGTTCGCACGGGCCATGACGCTCGACTTCTCGCCAGTGGCAAAATCAAGCACGGCACCTGCACCATAGGTCCACTTGGGCGTGCGCGGCAGGGCCAGCCGCTTGTCGGCATCGTTCACCACGCCGTCGCTCGAAAGATCGAACAGCACCTTGCGGTAGCGGCCGTTGATATAGCCGAAGTTGGCGGTGAGCAGCAGGTTCTTGTTCACGGCAAAGCGGCCTTCGCCTTCCACGCCATCGATGCGGGCATCGGCGGTGTTGAAGATCGACTGCGCAACGCCCGCTGCCGAACCCTCGTTCACTTCGCGCTGCATGTTGCCTACATCCGTGCGGAAGGCGGCAAGGTTCAGTGTCAGCTTGCGGTCAGGCGTGCGATACTTCACCCCCAGTTCGAAGCTGTCGACCTGTTCTTCGTCAAACGCGAACTGCGGGTTCGGCCCGCCCACGCCTGCCAGCAGTTCGAAGGCGCGGGCATTGGTGATGCGGAAGTTGTAGCCGCCCGAACGGAAGCCGCGCGACCAGTTGCCATAGACCTGTGCATCGTTGTTGAAGCGATACTGGAATCCGACCTTCGGGCTCCAGTTTTCCCATGTGCGCTTGTTGGTGAAGCCGTTGTTCTCGTTCGGGATGATCGGGTTGACGCCGGACGTCGGACAAGTGGCGGCAATGACCGAGCATGTCGGGCGCGGGCGGATGTAGGTGACGGCCGCATCCTTGGTTTCCTTCGACCAGCGCAGACCTGCCGTCAGCGTGAGCTTCTCGGTCACGTCATAGTCGCCCGCCACAAACAGGCCCAGCACTTCGTGATCCTGCCGTCCGCCACCGATCTGCGTCAGCGGGCTGATGAAGGCGGGGAAGCGGCGGATTTCGTCGTAGCCCAGATCCTGCTGGAACCAGAAGCCGCCAGTGGTCAGGTCAAGATTGCCCAGCCGCACGTTGTAGCGTAGTTCGTTCGAATACTGGCGCTGGTTGAAGGCGGTTTCCGAGTGGAAGCGGAACACCGGCAGGGCGTCGATGTCGCCGCTGGTGGCCGACTGGAAATCACGGAAGCCGAAGATGTTGGTCAGCTTGCCATCGCCAATGTCGATTTCGGTCTTGTGCGTCGCAAACCATGCTTCGTTGCGATAGAAGCCGCGGTTGTCGACCGAGAAATCGAAGGTGTCGCGCTTGAACCGCGCCCGGTTCTGGCCGGCCGGTCCATCGCCGTTGCTGGTGAAGTATTCGACCTTGGCGACCATGCGCACCGTTTCGGTGGGCAGGAACTCAAGCGCGCCGCGCACGATTTCGGTCTCGGCCTTGCCGAAGTCGCTGTTGTCGAACAGGTTCTTGAAATAGCCGCGGTCGTTGTTGACGTAGCCGCCGATCTTGAAGTTCAGCTTGTCCTTGATGAGCGGGCCGGAAACCACAGCCTGTGCCGCAAAGTTGCCCGAACCGCGACCGGAATCGACCGGGCCTTCATAGAACACGCGGAAATTGCCCCGGAAATCGGAGGTCGGATCGCCGGTATTGACGAGCACCGCGCCGCCGGTGGTGTTGCGGCCATAGAGAATGCCCTGCGGTCCGCGCGCCACTTCGATCGAGCCAAGATCGAACACGTCGAAGACCAGGCCCGCGTTGACGCCGATATAGACGCCGTCGATGAACACGCCCACGGTCGGGTCGATCGATGGGATAGAGCTGTTCACCCCAAGGCCGCGGATAGAGAAGTTCGCCGTGCCGCGCGAGGTGCCCACCTGATCGAGCGAGACGTTGGGGGCGCTGAAGGTCAGTGTCTGGAGATCGCGCACCTGAAGCGCCTGAAGGGTCTGCGCGTTGAAGGCGGTGATCGCCATCGGAACGGCCTGGACGTTCTCCACGTCCTTCTTCTTGGTTGCGGTCACGATGATGTCGGCGTTGAGCAGGTCGATCGAGGACATCTGCTCCTCGCTCTGCGGCGTTTCCTGCGCCACGGCGCTGCCCGCACCCGCACCCGCAACGAGCAGGGCAAGGGCGCTGGCCGAGCGGACCAGGCCGGAACGCAGACCCTCATATCGCAGACCACGTGCATGAATAGCTGGCATTCACAACTCCCGTTTTGATTATGCACGGGACTTGGTTCAGCAGCGCGCGGCGATCAACCGGTTTTCAACTAAGCAATTAAATATTACAGACAGGTGTGGCAGTTTTGCACGGCACTGATGCCGCCTCGCCAACGTGGTGGTGCGCCAGCGGTGGCTTGCCCTTGGTCTTCCGGCCTATCGGCCGTCCTCAACCGTGGCGTTCCAGTTCGTTTCCGGCCAGCGTCACCACATGCAGCAGGTTGGTCGCACCCGGCGTGCCGAACGGCACCCCGGCCAGCGCCACCAGCTTCGACCCGGCAGAGCCGAAACCGTGGCGCAGCGCCATGCGCTTGCCCTTTCCGATCATCTCCTCGAAGCTGCCGATGTCCTTGGTGCTGACTGCGTGGGCGCCCCAAAGCAGGCCCACCTTGCGTGCGGTCGTCTGCGAAGGCGTAAGCACCAGCATCGGCACGCCGGGGCGTTCGCGCGCCACGCGCCGCGCGGTGGACCCCGATCCCGTAAACACGATGATCCCGGCAATCGGCAGGGTTGCCGCAATGCTGGCGGCGGCCTGCGCCAGCGCATCGGCCGTGGTCGGATCGGGCAGCGTTTCGATGAAGTGGACGCGCGCAAGGTATCCGGGATCGGCCTCCACCTGCGCGGCGATGCGGTGCATGATCGTGACCGCCTCTTCCGGCCAGGCCCCCGCCGCGGTTTCGGCCGAAAGCATCACCGCATCCGCCCCGTCATAGACCGCGTTGGCCACGTCCGAAACCTCGGCGCGCGTCGGGGTGGGGGCCTCGATCATCGATTCAAGCATCTGCGTGGCCACCACCACAGGCTTGCCCTGACGCCGGGCGCTTTCGACGATGCGCTTTTGCAGCGGGGGCACGTCTTCGGGGTTGAGTTCCACGCCCAGATCGCCGCGCGCCACCATGATGCCGTCGGCCAGTTCGATGATCTCTTCCAGTCGCGAGATTGCCGCCGGCTTTTCGATCTTGGCCATGAGCGAGCCGTAGCCGCCCATCAGGCGCCGCGCTTCGGCCACGTCTTCCGGACGCTGGACGAACGAGAGCGCAATCCAGTCGGCTCCATGTTCGACCGCGAAGGAAAGGTCGCGGCGGTCCTTCTCGGTGAGTGCGGGCACCGGCACCACCGCATCGGGCACGTTCACGCCCTTGCGATCGGAAATGACGCCGCCCACTTCGGCCGAACACAGGATTTCGTTCTGGTCGGCCCGGATCACGCGCAGGCGCAGCTTGCCATCGTCGATCAACAGGCGCTGGCCCTTTTGCAGGATGCCGAAAAGTTCGGGATGCGGCAGGCAGACACGGGTTTCATCGCCCGGTTCGGGATTGCGATCCAGCGTGAAGTGGCCCGAATGGCGGATCACCGCACGGCCCTCCCTGAAGGTGCCGACGCGCAGCTTCGGCCCCTGCAGATCGCACAGGATCGTGATGGGCCGGTTCATCTTCTTTTCCAGCGCGCGGATATTGGCGATGGTCTCGGCATGGATGGCGTGTTCGCCGTGGCTCATGTTCACGCGAAAGGCGTCGGCACCGGCGCGATAGAGCTTTTCCAGCATTTCGGGATCGCGGCTTGCAGGGCCGACCGTTGCCAGGATCTTCACTTTTCTGCCGCGAGGATCAAGCTTGGCCACGACGATCATACTCCTTATCAGAACGCGTGACGCGCTATGGCCCATGCCATTTCAAAACCCAAGGACGATTGCAGTGGATACGAATGCAACCCCGCCTGCCGTAACTGTGGATGATCTTCCCGATGCGGTTGCCGCTGCGGCCTTCCGTCGGCTGGTAAAGCATCTTCAGCACCGCCATGATGTGCAGAACATCGATCTGATGGGCCTTGCGGGCTTTTGCCGCAATTGTCTGGCCGACTGGATCCGCGATGCGGGTTTTGCCGCCGACAAGGCCGCGGCCCGTGCGGTGATCCACGGCATGCCGTTCGATGAATGGAAGGCCGCCTACCAGACCGAGGCCACGCCCGAACAACTGGCGCGCATGGAGGAAAGCCTGAAGCGGAACGGCGGGACGCACTGATCGCCCGATGGCGCGGGCTTGCGCTTGCGCGCCATCCTTCTCCTGCCGCAGATTTCCACAGGCACCCTTTTGCCCGAAGCGGTTGGCGCGTCTATCAGGCCCGCCAACCGATTCACGCTTCTTGCCCGGAGATTTTCCCAATGGCTGATTCCGCCGACGACCGCCTGCGCCTCCTGATCGAACGGATCGAACGTCTGGAGGAAGAGAAGAAGGGCATCGCCGACGACATCAAGGACGTTTACAACGAGGCCAAGGCCACAGGCTACGACGCCAAGATCATGCGCCAGATCGTCCGCCTGCGGAAGATGAAGCCCGATGACCGGCGCGAGATGGAAGCCGTTCTCGAAACCTACAAGAACGCCCTCGGCATCGACTGATGCCTGCCTGCGGGGGTGAAAACCCCTCGGCATTGACTTGTGCGGCCGCTAGGCTGGCCTGACTCAATTGCAGAACCTGAGTTCGAAAGGGCAGCCATGATCCTTACCACCACGTCGCGCATCGAAGGTCGGCCGGTGCAGCGCTATCTCGGCGTAGTAACCGGCGAGGTCATCCTCGGCGCCAACATCGTGCGCGACATCTTTGCCTCTGTCACCGACATCTTCGGCGGCCGATCGGGCAAGTATGAGGAAGTGCTGGCCCGCGGCCGCGAACAGGCCCTGCGCGAACTGGAAGATCGTGCCCGCTCGCTTGGCGCCAATGCGGTGATCGGGCTGGATATCGATTATGAAACCATCGGCGCGCGCGGCTCGATGCTGATGGTAAGCGTGAGCGGCACGGCAGTGCTGGTCTGAAGATCGGGCCGCATGCGCCCTTTCCACCCTGCCCCTTGCACCCCGCACAAGGGCGGTGCATAGGAACAAACCATGATCGCCAAGCTCACCGGCATACTCGATGATACCGGCCCGGACTGGGCGGTGATCGACGTGAACGGCGTGGGCTATCTCGTCCATTGCTCGGCCAAGACGCTCAGCCACCTCGGCAACCGCGGCGACAGGGTGGTGGTCCACACCGAAATGCAGGTGAGCGAAACCGACCAGCGCCTCATCGGCTTTGCCAGCGCCGGGGAACGTGCGTGGTTCCGCCTGCTGACGGCAGTGCAGGGCGTTGGCAGCAAGGTGGCGCTGGCCATCCTTTCGGCGCTTTCGGTCGAAGAACTCCAGCGCGCCTGCGCGCAGGGCGATGCCGCCATGGTCGCCCGCGCCAACGGCGTTGGTCCCAAACTTGCCAGCCGCATCGTAAATGAACTGAAGGACAAGGCGGGCGGCTTGGCGGGTTATGCTTCCCCGATCGGCATGGGCAGCGACGAAGGGTTCACTCCACCTCCCGGCAACGCCAGCGCCGATGCGGTCTCGGCCTTGCAGAACCTCGGCTTCAAGCCGGCTGTCGCCAGCAGCGCCGTGGCCGCAGCAGTCAAGGAACTGGGCGAGGATGCAGGCCTGAACGATCTGGTGCGCGTGGCGCTGAAGAGAGCGGCGGGGTGAGATGACCGATAACCCGCTCCTTTCCGCCGCCTCTCAGATCGAGGATCAGGACGCCGCGCTGCGCCCGAAGACGCTGGCCGAGTTTGTCGGGCAGGCGGCGGCGAAGGACAACCTGCACGTCTTTATCGAAAGCGCCAAGATGCGGCGCGAGGCGATGGATCACGTGCTGTTCTTCGGCCCGCCGGGGCTGGGCAAGACCACGCTGGCGCAGATCATCGCGCGCGAACTGGGCGTCAACTTCCGCGCCACGTCCGGCCCGGTCATCGCCAAGGCGGGCGATCTTGCCGCCCTCCTGACCAATCTTGAGCATGGCGACGTGCTCTTCATCGATGAAATCCACCGCCTCAATCCGGTGGTCGAGGAAGTTCTCTATCCGGCGATGGAGGACCGCGCGCTTGATCTGATGATCGGCGAGGGGCCTTCGGCGCGCTCGGTGCGGATCGACCTGCCGCCCTTCACCCTGATCGGCGCGACCACCCGGCAGGGTCTTTTGCAAACCCCGCTGCGGGACCGGTTCGGCATTCCGGTGCGGCTCCAGTTCTATTCGGTCGAAGAGCTTGAGCGCGTGGTTGTGCGCGGCGCCAGCCTGATGGGCATCGGCATCGACAAGGGCGGCGCCACCGAGATCGCCCGCCGTTCACGCGGGACGCCGCGCGTGGCCGGGCGCCTGCTGCGCCGCGTGCGCGATTTTGCGCAGGTCGCCGGCGCGCAGGTGATCAGCGAATCGATTGCCGACGACGCATTGACCCGCCTTGAGGTCGACAAGATCGGGCTGGACCTGCAGGACCGCCGCTATCTCATGATGATCGCGGATATCTACAAGGGTGGGCCGGTGGGCGTCGAAACCCTTGCCGCAGGACTTTCTGAGCCGCGTGACACGATCGAGGAAGTGATCGAGCCTTACCTCATCCAGCTTGGCCTGATTGCCCGCACCGCGCGCGGACGCTGCCTCAATGACCGCGGCTGGCAGCATCTCGGCCTTGCTCCGCCAACCGGGCAGAAGGCCGGCGAACTTCCCGGCCTGTTCGACAGCGCTGACTGACGGACGTCGCCTGCGATAAGGACTCGCGCCGGATTCGGTCCCATATTGGCACAAGGTGAACGGCCTGCCCGGATCGGTCCCGATTTCGGTCAGAATCCGGCCTGCAAAGAGGGTTAACGGCATTGCCCTTGGCCCGGCCATCTGCGTTGTTTGATCCGTCAAGGAGGGCCAACAGGGCGTTAACCGCGCATCTGCTAAGCCGCTCCCAGGAAAGAACGAGAGCAAGATCATGTCTGTTCGGATGGCTTTGGCAAAACTGGCGGCAGCGGCAGCAGGCGGGGCAATGCTCGGCGGCGGTGCGGTTCACGTGTCCGAACCTGCAAGTTCAAGCGAGATCCACCGCGTCAAGCCGGTGAAGGTCAAGCAGGCCAAGGTGGCCAAGCGTGTGGCTCCGGCCCGCAAGAGCGCGCGGGTCGTCCATCGCGCGCGCCGCGTGGTGACAACCACCACGACGCGCACCTGCCAGCCAGCGCAGCAAATGGCGATGATGCCCGTGCCCTACATGCCGCCCATGCCCCCACAGCCCGTGGGCGGCGGCGGTGGCGGCGTGCCGGTCGTGATCGGCGGCGGCGGCTTCGGCGGCTTTGGCGGCGGCTTTTTCGGCGGGTTCTTCGGCGGCAGCGGCGGCGGTGGCGGCGGCAGCGTCGTGATTTCCTCGACCAGCACGGGCTCGTCCTCCACTTCCGGCGGTTCGACCTCGACCTCCGGCGGCTCTACATCCACGTCTGGCGGTTCCACCTCGTCGACATCGGGGGGCGTCTCGACCTCGACCGGCGGGGTTTCAACGTCAACCGGCGGCATCTCCAGCACCAGTTCTACCGGCGGGGTCTCGACTTCTACCGGGGGCGTATCCACCTCGACGTCGACCGGTGGTGTCTCAACCTCCACGGGCGGGGTTTCGACCTCAAGCTCGACCTCGTCCGGCAATGTCTCCACCTCAAGCGGCGCGGTCAGCAGTTCGTCCAGCACCTCCTCCGGCAATGTCAGCAGCAGTTCGGGGAACGTCTCGTCGTCGAGCGGCAACGTGTCCTCTTCCAGCGGCAATGTTTCATCGTCGAGCGGGAACGTCTCTTCCTCAAGCGGTAATGTGTCCTCGTCGAGCGGGAATGACGTCTCCTCCTCCAGCGGGAACGTCAGTTCCTCATCGGGCAACGTTACCTCCAGTTCTTCGTCCTCGACGTCTTCGGGCAACGTGAGCACCAGCAGTTCCACGTCGTCCTCGTCAGGCAATGTCAGCACCAGCAGCTCGACATCGACTTCGTCGGGCAACGTCAGCACGAGTTCGTCGACATCGACGTCTTCGGGCAATGTGAGCACGAGCTCCTCGACTTCGAGCAGCACCAGCAGCTCGACCTCCAGCTCGACCTCCTCATCCACCTCGTCTTCGACCTCCAGCTCGACATCGACTTCCAGCTCCACCTCCTCGTCGAACGGCGGCACGACGACGGGCGGAACCAACGGGGGCACCGATGTGCCCGAACCCTCGATGGTGATCCTGTTCGGAGCGGCGGCGGCGGCTCTGGTTGCGCGGCGGCGTTTCGGCGCGCCCAGGCAGGCTCGCGCGCCGCGCGGCTGAAGCATTTCATCGCCTGCCGCGGCAGGCGAGCGGGAAGGGCGGCCTCCGGGGGGAGCCGCCCTTTTCTGTGCGAAGTGTGCCTTGCGGGGTAAGCTGCCGGGCGCGTTAGCGGTGGCTGCCGAGCATGTTGGCGTGGGTGATGGCCACCGCCAGAGCGTCGGCCGCATCTTCGCCGGCAAGTAGCACGCCGGGCAGCAGGATCTTCAGCATGTGCTGGATCTGCTGCTTTTCCGCGCCGCCCGTGCCGACGAGTGCTTTCTTGATGACCTTGGTCGGATACTCGGCAACCGGTATGCCAGCGCGCGCCACGGCGACCATCGCCACCCCGCGCGCCTGCCCCAGCTTGAGCGTGGACTGCGGATTGACGTTGACGAAGACCTCTTCGACCGCGCCGCTGTCGGGCCTGTAGATGTCGATCACCGAGGCAAGGGCGGCATCCAGTTCCACAAGGCGTTCGGCCATCGTGGCCTTGTTGTCGGTGCGGATCTGCCCGTTGGCGACATGGCTGAGGCGGCTGCCCGCCTTGGACACAACGCCCCAGCCAGTAACGGTGAGGCCGGGGTCGATACCCAGGATTATCATCCTACAGCTTCAGTCCGAAGCGCGGACCGATCTGCATCATCGCCAGATAGAGCAGCACGGTGAGCGCACACCCCGCAACCAGCGCTATCCAGAACGACACGCCATGGCGCAGCAGCGCCGGGATCAGCAGAAACATCGGCAGCGATGGCAGCACATACCAGAACGTCGCTTCGGCATGGATCGCCATGTTCTCGGCATCCGGGCGGGCGTGCCACAGGAACACCATGCCGAGCACGGATACGAGCGGAAGCGAGGCGACCAGTGCGCCCAGCGCAGGCAGACGCTTTCCGGTTTCGGCAATGGCCGCGATCAGCACGCCCGACAGGAGCGCCTTGGCGACCAGTTGCCACATGCCCGCAATCAGCCCAGCTTTTCCATGACCTCATCGGGGATTTCGTAGTTGCCCCAGACGGTCTGCACATCGTCATCGTCGTCAAGCACGTCGATCAGCTTGAGGAGCGTTGCGGCGTCTTCGGCGGAAACTTCAGTCTTCATGTTGGGACGCCAGGCGAGTTTCACCCCTTCGGCCTCGCCCAGAACCTTTTCGAGTTCGCGGGCGACTTCGTGCAGGTTCTCCACCGCAACCCAGATCTGGTGGCTGCCGGGGTTCTCGTCGCCATCGCCCATATCGGACTCGACATCGTCCGCGCCCGCCTCGATCGCGGCTTCCAGAACCTTTTCCTCATCGCCCACCTTGGCCGGATATTCGATCAGGCCGAGGCGTTCAAAGCCATGGCTCACCGCGCCGCTCGCACCAAGATTGCCGCCATTCTTGGCAAAGGCGGTGCGCACGTTGGTGGCGGTGCGGTTGCGGTTGTCGGTCAGCGCCTCGACGATGATCGCCACGCCGCCAGGGCCATAGCCTTCGTAGCGCACTTCCTCGTAATTTTCGGCATCGCCCTTCGACGCCTTGTCGATCGCGCGGGCGATGTTGTCCTTGGGCATGGACTGGGCCTTGGCCGCGTTCACCGCCGCGCGCAGGCGCGGGTTCATGTCGGGATCGGGCATGCCCATCTTGGCCGCCACGGTGATTTCGCGCGAAAGCTTGGAGAACATCGCCGAGCGCTTCTTGTCCTGCGCGCCCTTGCGATGCATGATGTTCTTGAATTTGGAATGGCCTGCCATGATCCGTCTTCTTGCGGTGATCGTGAGTCTGCAAGGCCCCTAGCCCACGCGGCGGCCTTCTGGCAATCGCCGCGCAAAGGCGGACTGGCGCAATCGGCCATTTGGCGGCAGAACAGGCGCCGATGATACGCCAGACCCTGACCGAACTCGTCGCGTTCCTGAAGAACCCCCGCCCGATGATTGCCGAAGGCCTGAACGCCGATGGCGCGATCCAGCGCTGGCTGGTGCTGGCTGTGGTGCAGATCGGCGGACTGGGGCTGGTCGTCATGCCGCTGATGCTGGGCTGGCAGAAGCTGTTCGGCCTGCCATCGCCCAATGCCTTCGAGGGTCTTTCTCCGCTGGCGCTGTGGGGCGGGGCGGTGCTGCTCGCGCCGGTGCTGGAGGAACTGTTCTTCCGCGGCTGGATGAGCGGTCGGCCCGCCACGCTCGCGACGATGGCGCTCGTCATGGTGGAACTGCCGCTTTATGCCGCATTCGGACGGGGCAATCCCCTCGTCGGCGGAGCAATCCTGCTTGCCACGGTCATTGTCGGTGCGGTGCTGTGGTATCGCCTCGATGCCCGCCGCACGGTGCCGGGCTGGTTCGTGCGCAGCTTTCCATGGCTGTTTCACACCATGACCGCGCTTTTCGCGCTGCTCCACGTGTTCAACTATCCCAAGGTCAGCCTGATCGTCCTGCCGATGGTCCTGCCGCAATACTTTTCGGGGCTGATGTTCGGCCACATGCGGGTGCGGCTCGGCCTGCTGGCGGCAATCCTCAACCACATTGCATCCAACGCCATCATGCTGACGCTGGCGCAACTGTCGGCCTAATCGATCACGAGATAGTATCCGGCCGCGCTTGCCGACGAATTGCTCAGCACGATTTCGAAGCGCCCGCTGTAGAGCGGAGTCCACGTGCATTCGGGATTGCGCGCACGCGCGGGCGGGCAGACGGGGCGCGCTTCGGCATCGAGCACGGCAAACTCGATGGCGGCCTGCGCCGGTGTCGCCACGGCCACGCGGGCGATGCGGCCACCGTTGAACAGTTGCGGCAGGCGGACGCTGGTGCCGGGGGGAAGCTGACCGGCCTTGTAGGCCGGACCAAGCAAACGCCCGCGATAGGGCGGGGTTTGCGGCATATGCGCCGTGCTGCGCCACGCAGCGACCGGATCGGCCTCCGGATCAAGGGGGCGGGCGCCATATGCGTCGAGCATGGCGATGGCCCTGCCCAGCGCGCGCGGATCATCTTGGGTGGCATCGGCTTCGGCCAGCAGCCGGGCAATGTGTGCGGCAGGCTGATCCGCCACGGGTGCCACCGCTGCCGGATGAGAACGGGCGTGCGCATCGGGTGCTGCGCGGCCCGTGCTGCAACCGCCAAAGCCCGTGGCAAGCACGATGAGGGCCGCCGCCACCCCCAACGGGTTATGCATCTTCGCTTTCGCAAAGGTCATGGTGCAGGCTCCAGAATGAACTTCGCGCCACGCGGACTGTCGCCCAGATGCAGGATCATGCCGTGCCGTTCGGCGATGGCTTTCGAAAGGGCAAGCCCCAGCCCGTGGCCGGGCTTTTCCGGCCCTTCCGGGTCGGCTGGGGCGGTGACGCGCGAAAAGCGTTCGAAGATGCGGCTGCGCTGGTCGTGCGGGATGCCGGGGCCATCGTCCTCGACCACGATGCGCGGGCCGGGCCCCACGCTGAGCCGGATCGTGCCGCCTTCGGGAACGTATTTGATGGCATTGTCAAGCAGGTTGGAAAGTAGCCGCGTGATCTGCATCCGCTCGCCCAGCATGGTCACGCCCGGCGCAATCGCGGTTTCGAGCAGAAGCCCTGCATCCTCCGCGCTGCCTTCGTAAAGCTCTGCGAGACTGCGCGCCAGGGCGCTGAGATCAAGTTCGGCAAGCCCTGCCAGATCGCCCCTGCGGCTTTCGGCAGAGGCAATGTCGAGCAGCGAATCCAGCATGGCTGCGATCGAGCGGATCTCGTCTCTTGCCTGGCCCAGCGGCCCGCCGGGTGCTTCGGGCCGTTCCTGCATGGCGCTGGCCAGCCGGTTGTCGAGATGCATCAGCGGCGTGCGCACTTCGTGGGCGACATGCTCGGACACCTGCTTGTAGGCTTTGAGCAGTTGCGCCTTGCGGGCCAGCAGGCGCGTGCCATGGGCGGCGATCTCGTCGATCTCGTCGCCCCCCCGCGACCGGGCCGGAAAACGGGCGCTGCGGCCGTCGGCGGCGGCCCCCAGCGCGGCATTGACCGCATCCATCCGGCGCGCCAGATGCCGGGCCGTCAGCCATGCAACCAGCGCCACGGCGGCCACGATGGCCGCGCCGACACCGAGGAACGCTCCCGAAAGCATGGTCTGCGCCGCGCTGTCGCGTTCATACTCGCGGGCGACCAGCAGTTGCAGCCCCGGTGCCAGGCGCGCTCCTTGCGCATAGACCTTCGTTCCGTCGGAAAGCGCAAGAAAGCCCTGCTCGGATCGCGCTGCGTCGAGAGGCGGCCATTTCGCGATGTCGCCTGCAAGCGGGCGCCCGGCACCGTCGGCAACAAGATAGTGCGAACGCCGCCCTTCAAGGCTGACGACAGCCTGCCGGTCGTTCACCCGTTGCAGCAGCTCTTCGCGCCCGGCAGTGGCGTAGATGTCTATCAGCCCGGCAAGATCGGTCGATACCGTAGCCGAGAGCGAGGCGCGGGTCTGGCGCTGGACGGTCAGCAGCGTGACCGCGAAAAGCACCGCCACCGCCAGGACCGCAATCAGGATCGAGGCGGCAGTGAGTTGCCCGAAGATCGACCGGCGGCGTCTGCGCTGGGGTGTTGCGGCGTTCATTCCCCTCTCGTCAGGCGGTATCCTGCGCCCCAGATGGTTTCGAGCGCAGGGCTGGAAAAGCCGTCTTCCAGCTTGCGGCGCAGGCGTCCGATGTTCACGTCGACGACATTGGTCTGCGGATCGAAGTTCATGTTCCACACATCGCGCAGCAACATTTCGCGCGTCACGGTCTCGCCCGCATTCTCCATGAAATAGCGAAAGAGCGCAAACTCGCGCGGGGAAAGCGGGATGTGTCTGCCGGAACGGAACGCCGTGCGGGCCTTAACGTGGCATTCGAAGGCACCATAGATGATGACCGCTCCGTGAACGGCACCGGCCGCACGGCGATGCAGCGCGCGCAGCCGGGCCACCAGTTCGGGCGGTTCGTAAGGCTTGGCAAGGTAATCATCCACGCCCGCTTCCAGCCCTTCAATGCGGTTCTCGCTGCGGCCCAGCGCCGAAAGCATCAGCACCGGCGTGCCCACCCCCGCCGCGCGCAACCGCGACACGATGGTCAGGCCGTCGATATCGGGCAGCATCCGGTCAAGGATGATGACATCGAAGGGTTCGGCGCCCGCACGCTGGAGCCCGCCGGTCCCGGTCTGTTCCCAGGCCAGGCGATCGCCATCGGCATCGAGCAGCGAGCGCACGGCTTCTGCGGCGCGCGGATCGTCTTCAACGTAAAGGATGTTGAGGTTGCTCATCGGTCCCGTGTTTCCAGATCGCCAAATGGCAAACCGTCCGGCGCGATCATTTCACGCCGGACGGTGGCCATGCAACACCTGCCTTGCCGTGAGGGCTTCAGCGCATGTCTTCCACCGAGACCCAGCCCTTGGTGCCGAAGCTGTCCTGGACCTCGATGAACAGACCCTGCCGCTGGCCGGTGGGGGTGAGAGCGGTTCCGGCGCGCACGGAACGCAGGGTTGCGGACTTTGCATCGGCTGCTGCCAGCAGCTTGGTATCGACTGCCGCCGTCGCTGCCGGAAGCGCGGCAGGTGCCGTCGCTGCCGGCGCCAGCGAGGCCAGCGCGGAACGCTGCGCGGAGATGCCGTTGAACGCCTTGATGAAGGCTTCGATCAGCATCTGGCCATCCTTGCTTCCGGCATAGGCCGCGCCCGTGGCGCCATTGGCAATCGCGCCGATGGTGCCGCCACCGGCAAGGCCGCCACCGCTGCCAAACGAGATCGTCGTCTTCTTGACCTCGCCCGAACCGGTCGCCACGGTCTGCCCGCTGGCCGGGCTGATAAGGCGGATACCGGCGGCCACCACCTTCTTCTTGCCGCCAAAGCCGCCGAACATGCCCAGCATTGACCCCCCGCCGGGAATGCCGCGCAGCATCCCGCTGGCCGCGCCCGAACGGACCAGCCCCTCCATGGCGACGCCCTTGGCGGTCTCGATGGACTTGTCGACTTCCTCCTTGTCGCCTGCGATCACGTTCATCAGGAAGTTTGCCGGTTTGCCGCTGGCAGCGTCGTGGATGGAAAAGCACCCTGATTCGCGCGCAAGCGCGGCAATCAGTTCGCGCGGAGAGCCGAGGCCGTATTTCGTCCAGCCCTGCGTATCGCCATCGACCAGCGCCACCGTGCCGAGGCTCTTCTCGCACTTGTCGAGCGTGACCGGCGGCTCCTTGTCGGCAGCCACCGCGCTTGCGGAAAAAGTGCCGATCAGGCCGGCGGCAATGGCCAGCCGGGTGGCAGTCGATGCAATGATGCTGGATTTGCGAAGCATTTCGGACACCCCTTGATTACCCCCGCCGTTCTCACCGTCGGCGCAGGGCGGATCATGCGCCCAAGCCCGCGCCGGTCACAGACAAGAGTGCCGTCATTGAAATGACAAATACTGTTAGGCGGGCGGACACTGCGCGCCTCTGTCGCAGCCGGGGCGGGCGCGCTATAGGCCGGATCATGCAGCAAGAACCGATCCTCGTGCTCACCACCGGCGGCACCATCGACAAGGCCTATTTCGACGCGCTGAGCGAATACCAGATCGTTGAAAGCGGCATTCCCGCGCTCATCGCCGAGGCGCGCGTTGCCCTGCCGTTCCGCGTGGTCGAGCTCATGCGCAAGGACAGTCTTGAACTGACCGATGCCGACCGTGCCCTGATTGCTGCCGCCGTGCGCGAGGCACCCGAAGCGCGCGTTGTCATCACCCACGGCACCGATACGATGACCGAAACGGCCAAGGCGCTCAGCGGGATCGAAGGCAAGACCGTGGTGCTGACCGGGGCGCTTTCTCCGGCCCGCTTTGCCGAAACCGATGCCCCCTTCAACCTCGGCATGGCCTTCGCCACCGCCCAGACCGCGGCCCCCGGCGTGTGGATCGCGATGAGCGGTCAGGTCTTCGACGGACGGAAAGTCAGGAAAGACCGCGCGGCGGGCAAGTTCGTGGCGATCGACTGACCCGCACCGCGTCAGGGCAGCGGGTCAGCCCCGGTCATTCCCACTCGATCGTGCCGGGCGGCTTCGACGTGTAGTCATAGACCACGCGGTTGATGCCCTTGACCTCGTTGACGATGCGCGTGGCCACGCGGCTGAGGAAGCCTGCATCAAAGGGATAGATGTCCGCGGTCATGCCGTCGGTGCTGGTGACGGCGCGCAGCGCGCAGACGCTGTCATAAGTGCGTCCGTCGCCCATCACGCCAACGGTCTTCACCGGCAGCAGCACGGCAAAGGCCTGCCAGATCGCGTCATAAAGGCCCGCGTTGCGGATTTCCTCAAGGTAGATCGCGTCTGCCTTGCGCAGGATGTCGCAGCGCTCCTTCGTCACCTCGCCGGGAATGCGGATGGCAAGGCCGGGGCCGGGGAAGGGGTGACGGCCGACGAAGATTTCCGGCAGGCCAAGTTCCCGGCCCAGCGCGCGCACTTCGTCCTTGAACAGTTCGCGCAGCGGTTCGACCAGCTTCATGTTCATGCGTTCGGGCAGGCCGCCGACGTTGTGGTGGCTCTTGATCGTGACCGAAGGGCCGCCGGTAAAGGATACCGATTCGATCACGTCCGGATAGAGCGTGCCCTGTGCCAGAAAATCGGCGCCGCCAACCTGCCTCGCTTCAGCTTCGAACACGTCGATGAAGGTCTTGCCGATGAACTTGCGCTTGGCTTCCGGGTCGGTCACGCCCGCCAGGCCGCCAAGGAACAGCGCCGAGACATCCTTGTGGACCAGCGGAATGTTGTAGTGGCCACGGAACAGCGATACGACCTGTTCGGCCTCACCCATGCGCATCAGCCCGTGGTCCACGAACACGCAGGTGAGCTGGTCGCCGATTGCCTCGTGGATCAGCACGGCGGCAACGGCCGAATCGACCCCGCCCGAAAGCCCGCAGATCACGCGGGAATCACCCACCTGCTCGCGGATCTCGGCAATCTTGGTGCGGCGGAACTCGGCCATCGTCCAGTCGCCTGCACAGCCGCACACGTGCCGCACGAAGTTGGCGATCAGCTTGCCGCCATCGGGCGTGTGGACCACTTCGGGGTGGAACTGCATCCCGTAATAGCGTTTCTCGTCATTGGCGATGACCGCAAAGGGCGCACCATCCGAGACAGCCACGATCCGGAAGCCGGGCGCGAACTGCGTCACCTTGTCGCCATGGCTCATCCAGACCTGATGGCGCTCACCCACGGCCCATAGCCCGTCGAACAGGACGCACGGTTCGGTAACGGTCAGGAACGCGCGGCCAAACTCGCCCGAATCGCCCGGCTCCACCCTGCCGCCAAGCTGGTGAGTCATCACCTGCTGACCATAGCAGATGCCGAGGATGGGCAGGCCGCTGTCGAACAGCACCTGCGGCGCGCGGGGCGATCCTTCGGCGGGAACGCTGGCGGGCGATCCGGAAAGGATGATGCCCTTGGGCTTCATCCGGTGAAATGCGGCTTCGGCCTGGCTGAACGGCGCGATCTCGGAATAGACCCCGGCCTCGCGCACGCGGCGCGCGATAAGCTGCGTAACCTGGCTGCCGAAATCGACGATCAGGATGGATTCTGAAGGCTGGATGCTCATGGTTGGCCGATAGGGGGAAGGGCCGTTTCTGTCCAGATGGGGCGGAGAATGTGACAATTGCGTTACATGCAACTGCGCGTGCCGGCTTCGCACTTGCAGCATACGCCTAAAAGCGTATTTGCGACCCCGGTTCCAATGCTTCCAGCCCACCCTGCCGGACAGCCAAGGACCGGGGAGAATGCCTGCAAGGGTGAACCACATGAGGAGGTACACCATGCGCAGCATCACTGCGATCGCGCTTCCGATCATCCTTGCCGCTGGTCTCAGCAGCATGATGTTCGGCGCCACGCTCGCCTGAGCGAGGCAACAGAGCGTTGCACGACAAAAGCGGCTGCCCCGGCGGGGCAGCCGTTTTGTTTGTCCGGCACGGCATGACCTTCTCTCGCCCGCACACGAAGTGACAGGCTTCTAACCCCTGTCTCCCGGCGCTAGTCTGCGCGGTGATGACCGTCACCCGTTTCGCCCCCAGCCCCAACGGCCCGCTCCACCTGGGTCATGCATATTCCGCAATCGTGTCCCATGACCGGGCCATGCGGGATGGCGGCACCTTTCTTCTGCGCATCGAGGATATCGACGGCGCCCGTTCCCGCCCCGAACTGGCCGAGGAGTTCCGCGAGGATCTGCGCTGGCTGCGGCTCGATTTCCGCGAGGTGGCGCCGCAATCAAGCCGGATCTCTGCCTATCGCACCGCCGCGAATGAACTGCGCGCCATGGGCCTGCTCTATCCCTGCACCTGCACTCGCGCCGAAGTGGCGGCCGCGGCCGTGGCGCATGGCCCGGATGGCCCGCTCTATCCCGGCACCTGCCTGCGCCGCGGCCCGGTGCCGGGGCCGGGGGTGGCGTGGCGGCTCGATATGGAGCAGGCCACGCTGATTGCCGGGGCGCTGGAGTGGACCGACGAGCGCCATGGCACGCAGCAGGCCCGTCCCGAACTGTTCGGCGATGTCGTGCTGTGGCGAAAGGATGCGCCCGCCAGCTACCATCTGGCAGCAACACTGGATGATGCGGCAGACGGCGTCACCCATGTCACGCGCGGGGTGGACCTGTTCCAGTCTACCCACATCCACCGGCTCCTGCAGCATCTCCTCGGTCTGCCGGTGCCTGTCTGGCACCACCATCCGGTGCTGGTCGAGGCCGATGGCCGCAAGCTGGCCAAGCGCCGCGATGCCCCCGCACTGGCCGACCGCCGCCGCGCCGGAGAAGACGGGCGTGCCGTCGCGGCCGAAGTGCGGGCTACCCTATTTGACACTGGTATTTCACTGTCCGACGCCATAGATCAGCGGGCATGAACTATGTGCTGATCCCGCTGATTATCATCTTCACCGTCATGACGGTGGTGTCTCTGGTGCGCGGGATCATCGCGTTCCTGAACAGCACCAAGGAAGATCTGAACCGCGATCCGTCATCGGGCGCAACGGCCAACCAGCTGCTCCAGAACAGGATGATGTTCAATCGCATCAAGTTTCAGGGGCTGGCCGTGCTGACCGTGGCGATCCTGCTCGCTTTCTCGCGCTGATTGCGCCCGCCCATGGTCAAGCTCAACCGGATCTACACCCGCACGGGCGATGATGGCACGACCGGGCTGGTCGATGGTTCGCGCCGGGCCAAGCACGATGCGCGGATGCAGGCCATCGGTGATGTAGACGAGGCCAACAGTCTGATCGGCCTTGCCGCAGTTGCCGCTTCCGAAGTCACCGCGCGCAATCTCCAGCGTATCCAGAACGACCTGTTCGATCTTGGCGCCGATCTTGCGACACCGGGCGATGATTTCACGCCTTCGGAGATGGTGCTGCGCATTGTTGCAAGCCAGGTGGAATGGCTGGAAGCCGCGATCGATGCCTTGAACGAAGGCTTGCCGCCGCTGACCAGTTTCATCCTTCCAGGCGGTTCCGAAGCAGCGGCGCGCATCCATGTCGCCCGTGCGGCGGTGCGGCGGGCCGAGCGCAGCGCCGTGGCGCTGGCCAGCGCCGAAGCCGTCAATCCGCAGGCTCTGGCCTATCTCAACCGGCTTTCCGATTTCCTCTTCGTGCTGGCGCGCGCCACCAACGCCGGGCAAGACCCGCTGTGGGTGCCCGGAGCCTCGCGTTAGGCGCAGGTAGACTTGGCCGGGAACGCCGGTTAGGCAGCCTCGCAAACAGGATTTTGGCGAGGGAATCAGATGATAAGGACAGTTGCGGTTATCGGTGCGGGCCAGATGGGTTCAGGCATCGCACAGGTTTCGGCGCAGGCTGGCATGAAGGTGCTGCTTGGTGACGTATCGGTCGAACTGGCCGAGAAGGCAAAGGACAAGATCGCCAAGGGTCTGTCAAAGCTGGTCGAAAAGGGCAAGGTCGATGCCGCACTGGCCGCGTCGACCGTTGCCAACCTTCACACCTTTGCCGATCACGCCGCGCTTGCAGAAGCCGATCTGGTGATCGAGGCCGCGACCGAGCGCGAGGACATCAAGCACAAGATCTTCCAGTCCGCCGGGCAGCATCTTGCGCCCCACGCGATCATGGCAACGAACACGTCCTCCATTCCCATCACGCGCATGGCGGTGTCCTCGCCCGATCCGGAACGCTTCATCGGCATCCACTTCTTCAATCCCGTGCCGCTGATGAAGCTGGTCGAGGTCATCCCCGGCCTTGCCTCCTCGGTTTCCACCATCGAGAGCGTGCGCGGCTATGTGGCCGCAATCGGCAAGGAAATCGTGCTTTCGCAGGATGAGCCGGGTTTCATCGTCAATCGCATCTTCGTGCCCTTCATCAACGAGGCCGCCTTCGTGCTGGGCAGCGGCACCGGTTCGATCGTGGATATCGACAAGGGCGTGAAGCTGGGCCTGAATCATCCCATGGGGCCGCTTGAACTGGCCGATTTCATCGGGCTGGACACCCTGCTGGAAATCATGAAGATCTACCTCGCATCGACCGGCGATCCCAAGTATCGGCCCGCGCCTCTGCTCCAGAAGTATGTCGAGGCAGGCTGGCTCGGCCGCAAGTCGGGCCGCGGCTTCTATGACTATTCCGGCGAGGTTCCCGTTCCCACCCGCTGACAAGCGGCGTGCATTCCGGGCTGGCGTGCGTGCCGGCCCGGATACTCAATCGGGCCATGCGCCGTGCGCCTCGTTTCCGTTCGCTTCCATCTGGATATCCTCCGCCAGTTCCGGCTCAGGCTCCACAGGCTCGCCCGCATCCATTGCATCGTCAAAACCGCCTGCCATGGGCGCAGGCCCTGCCGGCTGCGGGTTCCACGGAGCGGGGCCGGGATCCTGTCCGGATGATCGGGCATCCTTTTGCGAGGACACGATGGTCCGCGCGCCGTCGGCTCCTGAAAACAGCAGTGCCGCAAACGCCAAAAGGCCCAGCACCGCCAGCACGATTTCCGGGCGGATGCGCGGTCTATGGGAACGCATGGCCGTTCTCCCGCAGTTGATGGTAAATCCGCGCTGATCTCTTTCGGGTCAGTTAAGCATCGTGGCTAATTTGTTAAGAATCGGATGCCTGCATGTTTCCAGCTCTTCCTTCGGCCTTTCCCGTAGTCGGCCTGCTTGTCGTGTCGAACCTGTTCATGACCGTGGCGTGGTATTGGCACATCAGGGGCGACGCGGCCGAGATTGCAGCGCGGCCGCTTGTATGGGTCATCCTTACCAGCTGGGGCATTGCCCTGTTCGAATATTGCCTCGCGGTTCCCGCAAACCGGCTTGGCGCCTTGCACGGTTGGAGCGCGGGCCAGCTGAAGATAACGCAGGAAGCCATTGCGCTGACCGTGTTCGGGGTGTTCATGGTGCTCTTTCTCAAGGAGCCACTGCACTGGCGCCATCTGGCCGCCTTCGGCTGCATCATGGCGGCCGTGTTCTTCCTGTTTTCCGGCAAATGAGCGAACGGCTTGCAGGGCAGGCTCGCGCGCTGATGCCTGAGCGGGAATACGCACGCTAATCCCGCCAAGAGGCATCGCCTCAGGGATCTGGCCAGAATCCCTGAACGGTGAAATGCGGCAATCACTGGCGCGGCAACTGGTGCGCCGCGGCGGGTGCATGAGCCCGGTTCAGGCCGCGCGCAGCCCTGAAACCGCCTTGGCGCCGCGATCCGTGGCCGAAAGCCCATCAAACACGGCATCGATGATCCGCGCCAGCTTGTCGGTGTTCAGCCGTTCCATTGCGATCATCATGGTCTGGAGCGAGCAGTAGGGCGCGCACATCTGGTTCACCAGACTGATCGTTTCATCGATCTCCAGTCCGGCAAAGTAGCCATCGTGCATTGCCTGCGCGATGATCTCGCCAAGGTAGTGGTCGGCCAGATCGATGTAGCTGCGCACCTGCTCGAAATAGTCGCTGCCGACATCGATATAGGTCTGGAGCTTGACCGGATCGTCTTCCCATTTTGCGCGCATCATCAGGAAGCGGCGGGCAAAGAACTCGAACATCTTGCGGCGCGGCGGCAGATCGCTGGCCAGCACATCTTCCATGGTTTCGACCATGGGCTGGAACCAGTGGTCGGCAATTGCCTCCATCAGCTCCTCGCGCGTCTCGAAATAGCGGGCAAGGCTGGCCGAAGACATGCCGGCACGCGCCGCCAGTTCCGCAAGATTGAGGCCCGCCCCGCCGCGCTCTTCGATCATCGTCTGCGCCAGATCGACGAGCCTTGCCCGCATGGCGTCTCGGTCACTGTCGGAAAGGGCCATGGCGGTTTCGCGTCCTCGTGGGGAACTTTCTCCATTGTAGGGATGCACCGCGCCCTTGCCAATGCCCGCTCCGCTCCTTTCAGTGATCGCGCCGGCGAAGTTTGCGTCCCTTGTGCCTTCAAACCTGCACGTTGTTGGTCTAGGAGCCTGCCAACCGGTTGCACTTGCTACGAAAAAGGCTCCTCCGTCCAATGCTTCAGCCCGCCTGCCGCCGCCTGTTCCGTTTTGGCCCTGCGCTGCTTGTCCCAGTCCTGCTTGGCGCCTGCGCTGCCCCCATGGCCGGAACTGGTCCGGCAGCGCCTGTCGAAGTGGGCATCATCGGCATCAATGATTTTCATGGCAGCCTTGAGCCGCCACGCCAGTCGGTCAACGTTGCGGATGGCAAGGGCGGCGTGATTCCGGTTCCGGCAGGCGGCGCGGCCTGGCTGGCTTCTGCGATTGACAGCGTGCGTGGCAAATATGCCCATGCGCTCACGGTTTCGGCCGGAGACATGATCTCCGCCTCGCAGCTTGCGTCCTCGCTCTATCTCGATGAACCCACGATCGGCGTGATGAACCGCATCGGGGTGGATTTCAACGCGGTAGGCAATCATGAGTTCGACCGCGGCCAGCAGGAACTGCTGCGGATGCAGAACGGCGGCTGCGAAAAGTTTACCGCCAAGCAGCCCTGTGCGCTTGAACCCTTCACAGGCGCGCGCTTTCGCTATCTTGCCGCCAGCACCCGGCGGGCCGATGGTTCCACCCTGTTTCCGGCAACCGGCATCCGGACCTTCGGCAAGGGGCGCAATGCCGTTACTGTCGGGGTCATCGGCCTGACGCTCAAGGGCACGCCCAACCTCGTCAATCCCACGGGCATTGCGGGGCTGACGTTCGAGGACGAGGCCGAGACGATCAATGCTGCTGTTCCCATGCTGAAAAAGCAGGGCGCGGACGCCATCGTCGTGCTGATCCACGAGGGCGGCCGCACCAAAGGGGAGCCCGATCCGCAGGGTTGCAATGACTTTGCCGGAGATATCCGGCCGATCCTCGACCGGCTGGACAGCCGGGTGGACGTCGTGGTTTCGGGCCACACGCACTGGGCCTATGTGTGCGATTATGGCGCTCTCAACCCGGAAAAGCCCTTCCTGCTGACAAGCGCGGGCGTTTACGGCGAACTGGTGACGGACATTACCCTGAAGATCGATCCCGTTGCGGGAAGGGTCGTGTCCAAGCAGGCGCGCAATATCATCGTGCAGTCGGTGCCCTATGTCTCGACGCGCGGACCGCTTGAGAATACACCGCTGTTCCCGCTGTTCCAGCCACGTGCCGATATTGCGCAATACGTGGCGAAATATGTCGAGGCATCGAAGGCCTATACGCAGCGCCCCGTGGGCCGGATCGACCGTCCTGCCCCCAAGACCGACGGGAGCGACGGCGGCGGCGCGCTGGGCTATCTCGTCGCGGATGCGCAGCTTGCGGCCACCCGTGCTGCCGGCGCCGAAATTGCCTTCATGAACCCCTTCGGCCTTCGCGCCCCGCTGGTGCCCGCGGCCGATGGCACGCTGACCTTCGGTGACATCTACCAGTGCCAGCCCTTCGGCAACAATGTCGTCACCCAGACCATGACCGGGGCTGAAATCAAGGCCGTGCTGGAGGAAGGGCTTGACGATACCGGCCCGAAGCAGGCGCTGGCACCCTCAACCGGATTTGCCTTCACCTATGATCTGGCGCGGCCCGCGGGTGATCGTGTCGTCTCGATCCGGTTCAATGGCCAGCCGCTCGACATGGCCCGCACCTACCGCGTGACCGTCAACGGGTTCCTCGGCCTTGGCGGCGATGGCTTTTCGGGGTTTGTCGGCAAGCCCGATGGCGTGACCGGGCCGACCGACATAGATGCGCTGGAAAGCTGGCTCAAGGCTGCGCCGGTGCAGGCCGTGCCGCAGGACGTGCGGGTCGTTTCGGTGAAGTAAACCCGCACAGGTCAAGCGGGGCGAAGTTTCAGCCCCGCTTCGGCCACCACGGGACAAACCCCGATGTGCGCTCCACATAGGCCCGATACCCCGGTCGCCGCTCTTCCATGCCCTTTTCCAGCAGCGGCTTGCCCGACCACCTGGTGAGGGTGAAGGTGAGGAACAGGGGGCCGATCAGGCTGGCAAGGGCAACCCACACCCCCGCATCGGCCGCGGCGAGCCAGATGCCCCACCACACGCAGGCATCGCCGAAATAGTTGGGGTGGCGCGTGTAGCGCCACAGTCCCGTGGACAGCACCTTGCCCTTGTTGGCCGGATCGGCGCGGAAGGCGCTGAGCTGCGCATCGCCCACGGCTTCAAACACCATGCCCACCAGCCACAATGCCGCCCCAAGCAGCGCCAGCGCTCCCGGCGGGGCGGGGGCGGGGCTGGCCAGAATGCCAAGCTGCGCGGGCAGGCAGGTGATGAACAGCAGCAGCGCCTGCGGGGCAAAGACGAACTTCAGCGCGGCGTCCGCGAAACGCCCCTGTGCCTTGGCCTTGCCCAGCATTCTGGCATAGCGCGGGTCTTCGCCATGCGCCCGCCACCGGGTGTAGAGATGCCAAGCAAGCCGCGCCGCCCAGATCATCGCCATGCCCGCAATCAGGCTGGCCCTTGCGCCGGCCTCTCCCGGCAGATGGAGCCATGATGCCAGTGCCATCACGCCCATGCCGCCGCCCCACACCGCATCAATGAAGCTGACATCGCCGATCTTCACCGCCACACGCCACAGCACAAGCATTCCCGCAGCCAGAATGGCGGCATTCAGCAGCAGCGGGGCAAGCAGGGCATCAGGCATCGTCCAGGTCCGGCAGGCTGGCCAGACCGCGGCCCGGATGGCGCGGCGTGACCTTGCGGTAGAGTTCGAAGATCTTGCGCATATCGGCCGCATAATCGCCAGATGGCCAGATGGCCGGGCCAAGGCCGCCGGTCCTGGTGCCGTAGTCCATCATGCCCACCACCATCGGCACCTTGGCCTTGAGGGCTATGTGATAGAACCCGCTGCGCCATTCGCCCACCTTGCTGCGCGTGCCTTCGGGCGCGATGGTCAGCATGAAGCGATCCCGCCGGGCAAACTCGGCCACCATGGCGTCCACCACGTTGCGGCGGGCCGATCGATCGATCGAAACCCCGCCCATGTCGCGCATGAAGCCGCCCAGCGGCCAGCGGAAAAGGCTGTCCTTGGCCATGAAATGCGGCCTGATTCCCAGATCTTCGGTCAGTCCGATGAAATAGAGGAAATCCCAGTTCGACGTATGCGGCGCGGCAATGATGACGCAGCGCCCGTCGGCAGGCGGGGTGCCCACCGCCTTCCAGCCCCGGCTGCGATAGAACCAGACCAGCGCCTTGCGCACGATCCGCGAGAGCAGGCTCGGCCTGCGATCATCAATCCTCCCTGCGTCGGTCCTGCCCATCAGTTTCCCCCCGGCGCGAGGATAGCGGCGCCGGGACAGGTTGTCGATTGCGTGGCCGATTGTGCATGTTGGCATGGCGGCCTATGTGGTGGCCAGTCTCTGTGTGGAACCCCTTGCGCCATGGCCTTTTTTACCAAGAACCCCAAGTTCGACTGGATCCTGCGCTGCGGCTGGAAGGGGCTGTGCCCGCGCTGCGCGAAGGCGCCGATGTTCAATGGCTGGCTGCGCCTTCAGAAAACATGCCCCCACTGCGGGCTCGATTACCAGTTCGCCAATGCCGATGATGGCCCCGCCTTCTTTGCGCTGTGCATCACCGCGTTTCCGCTCACTTTCGTCGCGGTCTGGCTGGAGGTTGCCTACTCTCCGCCGTGGTGGGTGCATGTCCTTACATCGGTGCCCATCCTCGGCATCGGCTGCCTTGCGACATTGCGCCCGTTCAAGGGCTGGCTCGTGGCCTCGCAATATGTGAACCGCGCGATCGAGGCGGGAACCGAGGATCTGTGGGCCAAGCTCAACGCGCGCGAGAAGGAAACGGACTGAAGCTGGCGCTCAGGCCGCTTTCCACCGCAAAGGCAGTGCCTTGAACCCGCCCACGAAGGTGGAGTTCACGCGCTTTGGTTCGCCCGCCAGTTCAAGGCTGTCCACCCGGTCCAGCAGCACGTCAAGCAGGATGCGCATTTCCAGCCGCGCCAGGTGCAGGCCGAGGCACTGGTGCGAACCTGCGCCAAAGGCAATGTGCCGGTTGGCAGGCCGTGTCGGATCGAAGGCGCGCGGATCGGGGAACTGTGCCGGATCGTGGTTGGCCGCCACATAGTTCAGCATCAGCCAGTCACCCGCGTTGATCCTTTGACCGCCCAGTTCGGTGTCGACCGCCGCCGTGCGCATGAAGTGCTGAACGGGTGTGGTCCAGCGGATGGCTTCTTCCACGATGCCGGGCAGCAGGCTGCGATCGGCCTTGGCGCGGGCGAAGAGATCCGGGTTGCGCGCCAGCGCCAGCGCCGCGCCCGAAGAGGATGCCGATGTCGTATCATGCCCGGCGCTGGCAACGATGATGTAATAGCCTGCCGTGTCGCGGTCGCTCATCGGCTCTCCGTCGATCATGGCATTGGCGATCACGGTGGCCACATCGTCGGTGGGATTGCGCCTGCGTTCCGCCGCCAGACCGGCGAAATAGCGTTCGAACTCGGCCACCGCGCCTGCCACGATGGCGCTGATCTGTTCGGGCGGCAGGTTGCGGATGCCCGACTTGTTCATGTCCTCGTCCTGTCCGCCGAACATCTGCTGGGTCAGGAACAGCATCTTCGCCTCGTCTTCAGGCGGCACACCAAGAATCTGCATGATGACATGAAGCGGATAGGGCGCGGCGACGAGCGCCATGAAATCCCCCTCGCCGCCATTGGCATCGCCGGCTGCCAGCATTCGGTCGATGGCCTCGTTGGCGATCTTGCGGATCTCGCCGTCCAGCCGGGCAAGGTTCTTGGGCATGAACCAGTCCTGCGTCAGGCGACGCATCTTCGGATGCTTGGGTGCATCCATCTGCACCAGCGATTCCACCAGATGCGGGCTGCCACCAGTGATCGAGCGTGCCAGCGCATCGCCCACGCGCAGGGTGAACACCGCCGACTTGGGATTGTTGAGGAACGTGGCGTTGTCCTTGCTGACCTTCATCACCGCATCGAAGCCCGATACCAGCCAGAAAGGCTCGTGCGTGTCATCCGGATCGATCACCTTGCCCACCGGCATCACGCTGCGCAGGGCATCGAACTGGTCGAGCAGCGGATCCCATGCGCCATAGCTTTTCGGATCGATGACCGCCCGGCCGATTTCGGCGGGAACAAGGTGTTCTGCTGTCATCATGCTGGTTCCTTCAAACACCGGTTCAGGCATCGGCCTTGGGGGCAGAGGCTTCGTGGGCCTGTTTGTATTCATCGCGCAGGAGGCGCTTGAACAGCTTGCCCGTCGGTTCGCGCGGCAGTTCCTCGCGGAAGTCGATCTGCCGCGGCATCTTGATCCGCGAAAGCTGCGGGGCCAGCCAGTCCGACAGTTCCTGTGCCAGTGCCGGGCCAGCCTCGGCCATATCGCGCGGCTGGACCACGGCCACCACCTTTTCGCCCATATCCGGATCAGGCGCGCCGATCACGGCCACGTCGGCCACCTTGGGGTGCGTGACCAGCAGGTTCTCGATCTCCTGCGGGTAGATATTCACCCCGCCGGAAATGATCATGAAGCTCTTCCGGTCGGTCAGGAACAGATAGCCGTCCTCGTCCACCCAGCCCACATCGCCAAGGCTCGTCCAGCCGTGCTTGTTGGTGGCATCGCGGGTCTTTTCAGGGTCGTTGTGGTAGCTGAAGGGGCTTCCCCCTTCGAAGAAGACCTGCCCTTCGGTGCGCGGCGGCACCTCGTCGCCGTTTTCGTCGCAGATGCGGATCGTGCCCAGCAGCGCGCGGCCGACCGATCCGGGGCGCTGCAACCATTCCTCGCTGGAAATAAAGGTGAAGCCGTTGCCTTCGGTCCCCGCATAGTATTCGCGCACGATCGGGCCCCACCAAGCAATCATTGCCTGTTTGACCGGAACCGGACAGGGCGCGGCAGCGTGGATGGCGCATTTCAGGCTGGATGTGTCATATCTGGCGCGCACCTCGTCGGGCAGCTTGAGCATCCGCACGAAATGCGTGGGCACCCACTGGCTGTCTGTCACCTTGTATTTCTCGATCAGTTGCAGGGCGTGTTCGGGATCGAACTTCTCCATCGCCACCACGGTGCCGCCCATGCGATGGATGGTCATGCACCAGCGCAGCGGGGCTGCATGATAGAGCGGCGCGGGCGAAAGATAGACCGCGTCTCCGGTAATCCCGAATGCCTGCGCGGCAATGCCGATGAGCGAATTGACTGCGCCGATTTCCGGGTCTTCGGGCAGGGGAATGCGCACGCCCTTCGGCTTGCCGGTCGTGCCGGAAGAATAGAGCATGTCGCATCCCGCGCGCTCGTCTGCAATCGGTGTATCGGGCATGGTGGCAAGCGCCGCATCAAGCGACATCGGCCCATCGGTGTCGAAGCGCAGTTGCGGCACTTCCGGGGCCAGCCTTGCCACTTCGTCCAGCACCGGGGCGGTATAGGCCGATCCGATCAGCAGGCGGCTGCCGCTGTCCCTGGCGATGTAGGCGATTTCGGGTGCGGCGAGCCGGCTCGATACCGCCACATAGACAAGACCCGCGCGCTGCGCTCCCCAGGCAAGCGCAAAGTAGTCTGCCCGGTTTTCAAGGCACAGCGCGATGGTATCGCCGATCTCAAGGCCCCTTGACCGCAGAAGCTGGGCGAAGCGGTTCGATGCGGCATCAAGTTCGGCGTAGGTCAGCATCTTGCCGCTGCCGCCCATGATGACCGCCGGACGGTGGGGATTGCGCGCGGCATGGAACTTGGGGTGGAAGTGCGCCTGGGGTTGCACGGCCTCGTCCTCTCTCGTTCTTCGTGTGGCAGATTCGCCCTGCCTGCTTCGGCCAAAGCTTAATCGATCGGTTAAGGGGTGCAACCGCCATTTGCGCCTTCGCTGCCGGGCAGCAACAGCAATTCATGCCGGATTCCCTCAGGTTGCGCGCATCGGGCAAGCGGCCTACGGACGGGCCAACCCGTTCCGGGACATTTGCGAGAAGGCCAGCCCCATGATTGCACGCGAACTTCTTGGCACGGCGCAGGTGCCCGGCGGTGAGGAACTGCGGCTCTACCGCCATGATCGCGATTTCATGATTGTGCTGGGTGCTAATGAACTGATGAGCACCCGCCAGAACGGCTCGGAAATCGCGCTGGCAACGCAAAGCATCGCCCGCATCGCGAGGGCGCAGCGCCCTGCCCTGCTGATCGGCGGCTACGGCATGGGCTTCACGCTGCGCGCCGCGCTGGAAAAGCTGCCCGCCGATGCGCAGGTGACGGTTGCCGAACTCGTGCCCGAAATCATCCAGTGGGCAAGAGGGCCGATGCAGGCGCTTGAGGCAGGATGCCTTGATGATCCGCGCGTGCGGCTGGTCATGGCTGATGTGGCCGATGTGATTTCAGCCAATGCCCTTCCGGTGGGCGGCACCGGCTACGATGCGATCCTGCTGGATGTCGACAACGGCCCTGACGGCCTTGTGCGGCAGGGCAACAACCGGCTCTATTCGATGCGTGGCCTGCGCACCGCGATGGATGCACTGCGCCCCGGCGGTGTGCTGGCGATCTGGTCTGCCGCGCGCGACGCCAATTTCACCCAGCGGCTGAAAGCGGCGGGCTTTGTGGTTGAAGAAGTGGAAGTGCGCGCCCGCACCAATGGCAAGGGCGCAAAGCACGTGATCTGGTTCGCAACGGTTTAGCTTATGCCCCGCTCAGCTTGCGCCGCAGCAGACGGCGGACCAGCCACGGCTCCAGAAAGCGGCCGACCAGATAGAGAATGACGAAGAAGCCCGCGAAGACATAGGCTGCCGTGGCCGAAGGCTTGCGCTTGCGGCTGCCGCCTTCGCCGTCCTTTGGCTTTTCCGGCGCAGGCGCGCCCAGCATCTTGTCGATGGGGTGCAGTTCCAGAACCTTCTTCTCGTCCTTCTTGGCCTTCTCCGGCTCGGCCTT
Organism: Novosphingobium meiothermophilum; assembly: GCF_003171715.1. GTDB lineage: Bacteria > Pseudomonadota > Alphaproteobacteria > Sphingomonadales > Sphingomonadaceae > Novosphingobium > Novosphingobium meiothermophilum. The sequence goes on from NZ_QGHL01000008.1 coordinate 312,542, forward strand.
GGCTTTCGCTTCGGCCTTGGCCTTCTGGTATTCCCCGGCGGCCAGGGTGATCTGGCCAAAGCCGATGAACAGCAGCGGCAGCAGGAAGCAGAACAGCAGGATCCGGCTGGTCAGCCGGTAGCGCACAACCGGCCCGGCAGCGCCCACATCAACCGCAAGCGTGCCCTTTTCGAACGCTGAGAGCGTGTCCTGCGCCGCAGGATCTTTCTTGGCATAGTGCAGCGTGCCGGCTTCGCGCACATAGCTGGTGCGCGGCGCTTCGGCAAAGATCGGTTCGATCCGGTCCAGCGCTTCATCAGCGCTCAGCCCGTCCGGCAGGGGAACTTCGCCGCGCGCCGTCCAGATCCAGTCGATCAGCCGAAGGTTTCCGCCGTCCCTGACAGTGCGCTGTTCGCCGCCGCTGATGGGTGTCGCAGATTCTGGCCAGGCCGATGATGCCACGTCGCTTACTCCGCCGGGATTGCAGCGTGATCGTCAAATCCGCCAGTGGTAGTGCGGCGGCCAAGGCGCGCCCTGATCGATTTCCATCCTTCCGAGAAGGGGAAGTGCATGGCCTCGCGGATCGACATGCGGCGGCCGCCTTCCATGCCCAGCAGTTCCGCTTCGCCATCCACGCAGGTTCCGAAGATGCGGTCGATGAAGATCCACGTGCCCGAATAGTTGCTGCGGCTCGCCTCGTAGTCCTGCGAATGGTGCACGCTGTGATGTTCGGTGGTGTTGAAGATGAATCGCCACCATGCAGGCGTGTTGAAGCGCACGTTGATGTGCTGATAGGTGCTCACCGCCATGCCGAAGGTGCCGGCCAGCAGGAAGGCCCGCGGCAGAAAGTCGAAGAACCCGCCGATGCCCAGTCCGATCAGGAACAGTTCCACCGGATTGCCGACCGCGCCCTTGTTGATGTTGAGTTGGGTGATGTAGTGGTGCGGCGCGTGGGTCAGCCACAGGGGATACCAGTTGTGCATCCCGCGGTGCATCCAGTATTGCCCGAAATCGAAAATGAACGAGATCAGGAATGCCTGCACCAGAAGCGGCAGCCCGGTGAACCAGTTCAGTTTGCCGAAGTCGAAGCTGCCCTGAATAGCGGTGATGATCGCATCCGAACCGATGAAGCTGTCAACCACGCGCAGGATGGTGTAACCCAGCCCGACATAGAACAGGTCCGTCACCAGTTCCTTCCAGGTAAGCTGCCAGCTGCGGAAGCGCGGGTTCACCCATTCCAGCGCAAGGAGGAACACCTTGAAGCCGATGCCGATATAGAGCGCGGTCGATGCCTTCGCGATGTCGTTCGGGGCATAATACCAGAACAGGATCAGCGCGAAGAGCACGGTGGGCTGGAACCACGTGAAGAAGGCTCGCTTGAAGGGGCCGCCTTCCACCTTCGGCACATTCTCCCATCCGATGGTGACGGGTGAATCCGCGCCGATGATCCGGTTGCCAACCTGAACGCCTGCCATATCGCTTTTCCCAGTAATAACAAACGGCTACTTGCGTAATACTGATCTGCGAATCAGTAATATCACCGTCGTTACCTGCCGCGCTGGCCCTCGGTCGTATACGCGCCGAATGACGTATGCGGGGTTTCACCGCAGCCCAAGGATGACCCGTTCTCCCAGAAGGCCGTCAGCGTAGCGGACGCGGACCGTATCGGGGCGGCTGCGCGCAAGCCGTTGCCACATGTCCTCGGCAATGAAGAGCCGCCCGGCCGCGATCGGCGGTGCCTGGATCAGCGGTTCAACCCGTGCCCAATGATAGAGGCCCCGCTGGCGGGTCTTCTGGCTGGTCTCAAGCCCGGCCAGCCGCATCGTGCTTTCGCGCTCGTCATGCAGAATGCTGCCGTTGATGCTTGGCAGAATGCCCAGCGTCCAGACCGGCCATCCCATCATTCCTGTCACCGCGCAAAGGCAGCCCACCAGAATCCGGAAGTGGCGCTGATCGTGCTGCCGTGCCGTGCGATGCCACACGAGTGCGGCGGTCAGCGTCGATGCGATCAGGCCCTCGAACTTCAATCCCGATCCCGGTGCGATCTGGCGGGGCCATGCTTCGCCGATGGTTACGATCAGCGCCAGTGTCAGCATAAAGGGCAGCGCGAAAGGCAGCATGATCTGCCAGGGGAGATTTCGGGCGGGGCGTTTGCCATGCCGATTGCGGCGTTCGTCCATGCGCCCTGCCATAAGCCGATTCGCGTTACCGGCAGGTCAAGACTGGCAGCGCGCTGCCCGGCAAGGCTCAGGTTTCAATCACGGGCAATTCGAGACTGGAAGAAGAGCGAGACAAAAAGAAAAGGGCGCCACGATCGGCGCCCCTTTCCGCATCCTCTCCAAGATGCAATGCGGCAGGCTTTTGCCTTGTCCGTTTGAGCCTGACTGAACCTTATTCTTCAGGTCCGCCCATGTGATCGTGCTCTTCCGAGGCGTAAAGCGCTTCGCCCTTGCCGTGCATGTAGGGCATGGGGTTCACCGCTTCACCGGCAACACGCACTTCATAGTGCAGGTGGGGGCCGGTCGAACGGCCGGTCGAACCGACATAGCCGATGATGTCTCCCTTGCGCACCTGCTGCCCTTCGGCAACCGCGATCCGCGACATGTGGCCATAGCGCGTTTCCATGGCAGCGCCGTGGCCAAGCTGGACATAGAGACCATAGCCGCCGAACCAGTCAGCCCTTTCGACCACGCCATCAGCCGTGGCGCGGATAGGCGTGCCGGTGGGGGCGGAAAGATCAACACCCTTGTGCGCGCGGCGGCCGCCCAGCACCGGATGCTCGCGCATGCCGAAGTTGCTGGAAAGTCGGCTGATGGCAACCGGGATCAGGGTGGGGATGGAAACTGAAGTGGGGCGGCTGGCCACGGGCTTTGCCGCAGGAAGGATGCCATTGTCGAGCTGCTGCCAGCTTGAGAAAAGGCGGCGGAACTCTTCATCGCCGCGATCAGCGGGAACGCCTGCCTTGGCAGCTTCGACGTTGCGGAGCGGGGCGGCCACATCAACAGCGGCGCTGTTGGCGAATGCCGGGGCGGAAGCGAATGCAACAACTGCCGAAAGGGCGCTGAATGCAGTCTTGAAGGCTTTGATGTTGAAGAACATTACGACCCTTGTGACCCTTTTCTTCCGCTTTCCGGCTCCGGCCTTTTGCGGCCTTTGGGGAGCCGGTCCGCGCCAACCCAAGGCGAACCCAGCTTTGGACAGCGGACCGGATCGGCCCTGCTGCCCGGTATTTTCAGAGCTGGTCGGAAACCCCCCGCCATCTCGTGAGTTGGGGTAGGCGAGGGTGTTGCGCTTAGGCAACCCCTGCCATGAAATCGCGCGACAGACCGGCTGATCGACGCGCCGAGTCGTTGAACGGCGGCTTAACCACGCCGCGAAAGTGCCGTTCGACCAAGGTTTTCCAATGGCGCGGCGGCGATTCCCCGCGTTCTTCGCACACCGCGATGAAATGGGTTGTGCCAAACCGCACATGGCGGATTTCGTCGTCAAGGATTCGTTTCAGTATCCGTGCCGAGCGTTCGTCGCCCGCTGCCCGGAAGCGTTCGATCGTGAGCGGCGTCACGTCCAGCCCGCGCGCCTCCAGCACCATGGGCACCACGGCAAGCCGCGCGGCGACATCGTGCGCGGTCTCGCGCGCGGCATCCCACAGGCCGTCGTGGGCGGGCATTGCCCCGTAAAAGCTGCCCATCGTGCGCAGGCGGCGCGCCAGCAGGGCAAAGTGCATCGCCTCGTCCGCGGCAACCGAAAGCCAGTCGTCCACGAAAGTTCGCCCCATCTGTTCGCCGAACCGGCCGACTGCATCGAGCGCAAGGTCGATTGCCACGAACTCGATATGGGCCAGCGCGTGGATCAGCGCGATGCGCCCCCGTTCCGATCCGCCGCGCCCGCGCTTGGGCATCGCGGCGGGCGGGAGCAGTTGGGGCCGGGCGGGGCGGCCGGGCACATCGGGCATGGCCACGTCGAAGGCAAAGGCAAGCGCACCTGCGCCCCAGCGCCGCACTACCTCGCGTGTAGCCATGACCTTGGCCCGCGGCTCGGCGGCCAGCATGGCTGCGCGAACCGCCTGCGCCAGAGTCTCTCCGATCCGGCCGTCTTCCCTCATGCGCCTGCGACCTGTCAGAGCGCCCGCGCCGCCGCCAGCACCTCTTCGGCGTGGCCCTTGACCTTCACCTTGTTCCAGACCTGCGCGATCCGGCCATCCGGCCCGACCAGATAGGTCGTGCGCTCCATGCCCATGTAGGTGCGGCCATACATCGACTTTTCGGTCCAGATGCCGAGGGCATCGGAAACACCCCCCGTTTCGGCATCGGTGGCGAGCGGCACGGTAAGGCCGTGCTTCGCGGCAAACTTCGCATGCTTTGCGGGTGGATCCTTGCTCACCCCCAGAACGGCCACGCCCGCAGCCTCGAAATCGGCGTGAAGTGCCGAAAAGTCCTTGTTCTCAGTGGTGCAGCCGGGGGTGTCGTCCTTGGGATAGAAGAACACGACCAGCTTGCGTCCGGCAAAGTCCGCTGCCTTAACGCTGCCGCCATCGGGCGTTGTCATCGCCATATCGGGAAACGCATCGCCCGCTCCAATTCGTCCGCTCATCCTTGTTCAACCTCCAGTTCGATCCCGAAAACCTGCCGCCATCCGAGGCAAACCTGCCGCCGTGCCGCGAGAACTGCCGAAAGCAGGCCGTCCCAGTCGTCGCAGCCGCATGCCCGCGCGACGATGCCCCGGCTCGCCTCCGGCGGATACATGCCATCAGGGGCAACCAGCCGCACCACCACCAGCAGCCGGGTCATCAGATCGTGCGCGGCCCGCAGGCCGGATGGCAGAAGACCCTCTTCCTCAAGCACCCGCACTGCCTCGCCAAGGTCGGGCGTATGGGCAAGGTGCGCGTGCAGTTGCAGGAAGTGGACCATGAACTCGATGTCCACCAGCCCGCCGCGCGCCAGCTTCACGTCGAGCGGCCCCTTGGGCGGCTTGTGTTCCGCCATGGTGACGCGCATTTCCAGCACATCGGCGCGCAACTTTGCCGGATCGCGCGGCGCGTCCTGCACCCGCCTGATGATGGCGCACAGGCGGTTGCGGTCTGCCGACGTGCCGAACAGGGGGCGTGCGCGGCACAGCGCCATGTGTTCCCATGTCCAGGCGTCCTCGCACTGGTATCGCTCGAAGCTGTCGAGGCTTACCGAAATCGGACCCTGTGCGCCCGATGGGCGCAGCCGCGTGTCCACCTCATAGAGCGCGCCCGCCGCCGTCGGCACCGAGAGCGCCGCGATCACCCGCTGCGCCAGCCGGTTGTAATAGAGCGTTGCGCCCAGCGGGCGGCGTCCATCGGATTCGCCGCCGTGGTCGCCGCTGAACAGGAACACCAGATCAAGGTCCGAAGCGTGGGTGAGCGCAGCCCCGCCCAGCCGCCCAAGGCCGAGAATGGCAAGATCGCTGTCCGGCACGACGCCGTGATTGTGCCGGAACTCCTCGATTGCGGCGCGGCCCAGCACCAGAATGGCAGCCTCGGCCACGCGGCTGAGCGCGGCCGCCACGGCAAGCGGATCATGCTGCCCTTCAATGAGCTGCACTCCCAGGGCAAAGCGCATCTCGCCCACCCGCACGCGCACATTGTCGAGCAGACGCTGGTAATCGTCGCCCGCCTCGCCGCGCGCGAGTTCGACCGCTATGTCCTCGACGCTGCCGGGCAGATCGAAGGCGCTGCGATCAATCAGGGTATCCAGCAGGTCCGACCGGCGCGCCAGCTCGTCGGCCAGAACCGGCGCATGGGCAAGGATGCGCATGACCACCGCCATCAGGCCAGGACGCGCATCAAGCAGGCGGAACACGTTGATTGCGCTGGGCAGCCCGCCCAGCAACTGTTCCCAACGCAGCAGCGCGCGTTCGGGATCGGGGGCTTCGGCCAGAGCGCGCAGCAGGTGCGGGCGCATGTGGGCAAAGGCTTCGCGGGCCTCGGCCGAGCGCAGGCAGCGGTATTGCCCGCCGTCCCAGCCATCGACCCGCGTGGCCAGTGCTTCGGCATTATCAAAGCCCAGCGCCTCCAGTTCCGCCGCCAGCGGGGTTGCCTCCACCGTAACCGCGCCAGTTGGCGCAAAGGTTGCAATCAGCGCATCGAACCGGCTGCCGACGGTTTCCGAAATCTCCGCAAGCTCCGCGATCAGCGCCTCGCCGCCCGGCAAGCCGTCAAGCCGTGCCACCGCTTCAATACCAGCGCTATCCATGGGGAGCGCATGGGTCTGCTGGTCGGCCATCATCTGCAAGCGGTGTTCCAGCGTGCGCAGGCGGTCATAGCATTCGCCCATGATGTGCGCGTCATCGGCCGCGATGATGCCCGCCTGCGCCAGCGCATCAAGGCTGGCGCGCGTGCCGCGAAGGCGCAGCGAGGGATTGCGTCCGCCATGAATCAACTGGTGCGTCTGGGCAAAGAACTCCACCTCGCGGATGCCGCCGCGCCCGCGCTTGAGATCATAGCCAGGGCCAATGGCCTGCCCTGCGGAGTAGTGATCGCGGATGCGCGTGGTCAGGCGCCCGATTTCGGCAATCGCGCCGAAATCAAGGCTGCGCCGCCACACGAAGGGGCGGATCGTATCGAGGAATGCCTGCCCGGCAGCCACATCGCCCGATGCGGCGCGGGCGCGGATGTAGGCAGCGCGCTCCCACGCCAGCGCGCTCGATTCGTAATGGGTGATCGCCGCATCGAAGGGCAGGGCCAAAGGGCTGACTTCCGAGGCGGGACGAAGCCTCAGGTCGACCCGGAAGACATATCCCTCGTCTGTCACGGCCGACATGATTTCCATCAGTGCGCGCGCCACGCGCTGCGCGGCCTCGGCCGGATCATCGCGGTCCCGCCGGGGCAGGACATCGGGATCGTAAAGCAGGATCGGATCGATATCCGACGAATAGTTCAGTTCCTGTGCGCCGTGCTTGCCCAGAGCGATGGCGGCAAAGCCAGCGGGCGCGGCATCGGGCGTGCGACGTCGGATGGCGGCGGCAATGGCGGCATCGAGCGAACGGTCCGCAAAATCCGACAGTTCGGAAACGACGCGCGCAAGGGGAAAGGCGCCCGCCAGATCGCCGATGGCCACGACGAGCGCCAGCGCCAGCCGCTCGCGTCGCAGGGCAACTGCGATATCGTCGATGCCGTTTCCCGCTGCACGGGCCTGTCTCAGCGCCTCCTCCACCTCGCCGGATGCCAGCAGCACTTCCAGTTCGGGCAGCCGGTCCAGCGCGCGCGACAGGAACGGCGCGCAAGTGCGGGCGCGGGCAAGGGCGTGGGCGAAGTCGTGCGCTGTTTCGTTCATCGCGCCTTGCGATGCCCGCATTGGCCACGCGCTTCAAGTCGGCTTGCGGTTCGCATGGGGCTCTGCCAGCTAGGTTATTGGCAGATTGCCCAAAGACAATTTCGGAGTTGTCCCATGTTTCTTCCCAGGATTGGCGGTCTTGCGTCCGCTTCGCTTTTTGCCCTTTCGCTTGCCGCTGCCGTTCCCGGCAGTGCGGCGCTGGCGCTTGGTCCAACTGCCAGCCCACCGCCTGTCAATGAGGGTCTGATGCGCGAGGTGATCAAGACGCTCGCTTCCGACGACCTGGCCGGGCGCGGGCCTGCCAGTGGCGAGGAGCAGGCAACGCTTGAGGAAATCGTGGCGCGGTTCAAGGCGGCGGGTCTTGCGCCGGGCAACAAGGGTTCATGGTATCAGGACGTTCCGACCGTTACCATGAACGCAAGTGATTTCTCGCCGCTCAGCGTGCGCGGAGGAAAGGGTGCGACGCTTTCGTTCCTGCACGGCAGGGATTTCGTGGCAGGCAGCTACCGGGTGGTGCCCGAAACCCGCGTGAAGGACAGCGATCTGGTCTTCGTCGGCTATGGCGTGAATGCGCCGGAGCTGGGCTGGAACGACTATGCCGGGATTGACATGAAGGGGAAGACCGCGGTCATCCTCGTCAACGATCCCGATTATGCCATGGAAACCGAGGATGGCCCCTTCAAGGGCCGCCGCATGACCTATTACGGGCGCTGGACCTACAAGTTCGAGGAAGCGGCGCGGCAAGGGGCAACGGGTGCGATTCTCGTCCATGATACCTTTCCCGCTGCCTATGGCTGGAACGTGGTGGAATCGAGCTGGTCGGGCGATCAGCACTTCGTGGCGACGCCCAATGACGGAGCCGACCAGACCGCATTCAATGGCTGGATTCAGAAGGCCGCTGCCGAAAGCCTGTTCAAGGCGGCGGGCAAGGATCTCGGCGCTATGGTCAAGGCTGCCGGGCAGAAGGGGTTCCGGCCGGTGCCGCTAGGTCTCAAGGCCAGCCTCTCGTTCAAATCGGCGATCACGCGTTCGGTTTCGCGCAATGTCGTGGGCATCCAGCCAGGCACGCAGGCACCGGATGAATATGTCCTCTATTCCGCGCACTGGGACCATCTTGGCCGTTGCAAGCCCGATGCCAGCGGCGATGACATCTGCAACGGTGCGGTTGACAATGCGACTGGCATTGCCGCGCTGGTGGCGCTGGCGGACATGAACCGGAAGGCAGGGCCGACGCGGCGCAGTTCGGTTTATCTGGCCTGGACGCTCGAAGAATCGGGCCTGCTCGGCTCGGAATACTATGCCCGCAACCCTGTCTTCCCGCTGGAGCGCACCGTGGGCGGGGTCAACATCGATGCGCTTTATCCCGGCGGTCCTGCGCGCGACATCGCCGTTACCGGGGGCGACAAGTCCGAACTTTCGGCCATCCTTGCCCGCGTGGCCAAAGAACTCGATCTTGCCACGGGGCCTGAGGACAGCCCGGAGAAGGGCTATTACTACCGGTCCGACCATTTCAGCCTCGCCAAGCGGGGCGTGCCGATGTTCTACGTGAAGCGCGGCAGCGATCTGGTCGAAGGCGGCAAGGCGGCGGGCCGGGCGCTGGCAGAAGATTATGTGGCCAACCGCTATCACCAGCCAAGCGACGAATATGCCGATAGCTGGGACATGCGCGGGATTGCGCAGGAAGTGGACCTCTACTACCGGCTCGGCCGCCCGCTGTCCGAAGGAACCGACTGGCCCAACTGGAACGCGGGCGACGAGTTCCGCGCGATTCGCGACCAGAGCCGCGCAGGCATGAAATAAGGACAGGCACCGAGATGACGCCCGATTTCACCATGCCCCCTGAATGGCACCCGCAGGACTGGCTGTGGGTAGGCTTTCCCCATCTGGCGGAAGAATGGTCGGGCGTCATCGATCGCGCGCAGGAACAGATCGCAGCCTTTGCCAGTGCCGTTGCCGAAAGCGGACAGGAGGTGCGGCTGGTGGTGCGCGATGCGGCCAATGCCGCGCGGGCACGGGCGCTCGTCTCGTCGATGGTGATCCTTGAGGAACGCACCTACGGCGATGTCTGGCTGCGCGATACCGGGCCGCTGGTGGTCCGCAGCAGCACGGGCCAACGGTGTGCCCGTCTGTTCGGCTTCAATGGCTGGGGCGGGAAGTACCTTATGCCGGGCGATCAGGCGATCGGCGCGGATCTGGCCGCATCTGCGGGGCTGGAGACGGGCGAGAAGGCTGACTGGATCCTTGAAGGAGGTGCGCTCGATGGCGATGGCACCGGCCTTGTCGCAACCACTGAGCAGTGCCTGCTCAATCCCAACCGCAATCCGCACCTGTCACGCGCCGATCTTGAGGCGCGCCTGCTGCGCGATCTGGGCTATGACCGTGTCCTGTGGCTGGGTGACGGGCTGATAAACGACCATACCGATGGTCATGTCGACAATCTGGCCCGGTTTGTCGCGCCCAACCGGCTGGCCCTGCCGCGGGCAACGGGGCGGGATGATCCCAATGCCGCGATCTATGCCGATGCGCGCGCGCGCGCGCATGATGCAGGCGTTAATCTGGCCGAAGTGCCCTCGCCGGGGCGAATCGAATGGGACGGCGTGGTGCAGCCCGCCAGCTACATGAACTTTGTCATCACGACGAAGCTGGTGGTCGTGCCGGTATTCGGATCACCGCACGACAGCGATGGCGTGGCCGCGATTGCCGAGCTTTTTCCCGGCCGCGAAACCGTGGGCGTCATGGCCGATGCGGTGCTGGCTGGGGGCGGCGGCTTTCACTGCGCCAGCCAGCAGATGCCATCGGCCTGAGTCAGGGCCTTTTGCCGTAAGTCTTTCCGTTCCTTACGGATTTCAGGCTGCGGCAGCGCGGCCTGCACGCAGCCACTCGCGGGCGCGCCGCTGGGCTTCGGCAATCTCTCGCGCGGTCATTTCCTCGGCCACGTCGGCGCGGCAGCAGGCCGCCTCCTCGTGGCCGCCCACGGCTGCAAGGTTGAACCACTTGTGTGCCTCGATCATGTCGCAAGGCACGCCGTGGCTGCCGGTGGAATAGGCCACCCCAAGATCGAACAGCGCGTTGCAATCGCCATTGGCCGCAGCGGCAAGGCAGCTTGCCACCAGAAGATCGGCCGCGTTGCTGCTTTCGGCGGCGATGGAAGGCGCCGCCGTATCGGGCACCAGCTTGATCCAGGCTTTCGTCATGACCCCAAACCCCCTTCAAGGAAAGCCGGTCCCCGAACCTTCCAGGGGCGCTTTCACGAAGGCCAAGGTCAACAATCTTGGTCAACAATTGGTTAACGCGCATTGGCTCTCCGCAATCCGGATCGGAAAGCGTGGGAAAACTGTTGTGCCGCCCATCACACTTCAGGCCACCTTAATGCACGATGGCCGCCTAATCGCTTGTGCCGGTCACTGGCCAATTCTATAGGCGCGCCAGCAAAGAAGCTTGCACGCCGGAAACGGAAAAGAATGCAGGCCGGGAGGGGCGGATAGCTTGTTATGCGGAGGGCCGAATGGCTGGGGTGCTGAGTGACGAGATTGATGTTCTGGCAAAGGCGCGCCGCGCCATGCCGGGCGATTACGTGCCAACCGAAGACGAACCCTACATGAACGAGGCGCAGCAGGACTATTTCCGCCGCCTGCTGCTTGAATGGAAGAAGTCGATCCTCTCCGCTGCTGCGGGAACGCTTTCGGCCCTTCAGGATGGTCCGATTCGCGAGCCTGACCTCAACGACCGTGCATCGAGCGAAACCGACTGGGGCATCGAACTGCGCACGCGCGACCGCCAGCGCAAGCTGATCGCCAAGATCGATGCGGCCATGCGCCGGATCGATGAGGGCGAATACGGTTACTGCGAAGTAACCGGTGAGCCGATCGGCCTTGGCCGCCTGATCGCACGTCCCATTGCCACAATGACGGTCGAGGCACAGCAAGCCCATGAACGCAGGGAAAAAATCTCTCGCGACATGTAGGGTGTGCAGAGTTTCCGGTGGGCGCCTGCCCGGCCGGAAACGCGGTTAACGAAATGGCGTGCAAACCGTCTGTTAACCCTGTTTCGTTACAGTATGTCCACAGCCGGGTGCAATAGTTGCCCACGCGGGCGCAGGGGCATCCGCAGGATTGGGTAATGGACGTTGATGTGGGCGGGACTGGTGAGACCTTTGTTGACCGATAACGACCATCGCCAGCTGGGGCGCGACAGCCTTTTCCTCATGGCAGAGGTGCGCCTGCTGGATTGCGATGCCGAACACCGCATCAAGGTGCGCAATCTTTCGGCCGGGGGCATGATGGCCGAAGGCGCAGTCAAGGTTCAGCGCGGAACCCGGCTTGAGGTTAACCTGCGCAACATCGGCTGGGTCGAAGGCGTGGTTGCCTGGGTGCAGGACAACCGATTCGGCATCGCCTTCGTCGAGGAAATTGATCCGAAGCTTGCCCGCGCTCCGCTGGGCGAGGGGCCGTCGACGCCCCGCTTCGTCAAGCCGATCATGAGCGTTCCGCGAGGGCCGCTCCGCAAGATCTGAGGCATCGCGGCGCGCGGTTCACAGCAACGTGGACGTCGGCCTGACCCTCGCCTAGACACAACGGGCCATGTCCCGCTTTCTGCCTGCAACCCTGCTTCTGCCTCTGCTTCTGGCCGCGTGCGGCCAGAACCGCGAAGGCGCACTGGCGGTTGCAGTGATCGGCGAAGCATCGGCCTTCAGGGAAACCGGCGCGCGGCTCTCGGCCCCGGCGCAGCTCCTGCGCGCAGCCACCCACGAAGGGCTGGTCGGCTTCGACGAGAAGGGGCGCGTCGTGCCCGCTCTGGCCGATCGCTGGATCGTGACCGACAACGGGCGCAGTTACATCTTCCGGCTGCGTGACGGAACCTGGGCCGATGGGACGCGAATCAGCGCCGAGACGACCGCGGCCGTGCTGCGCAAGGCCATCGCGGCGCTCAAGGGCACGGCGCTGGGTCTTGATCTGGCCGCCATTGATGAAGTGCGGGTCATGGCCAACCGGGTGATCGAGATCGATCTGGCCGCCCCCGTGCCCGATCTCTTGACCTTGCTGGCGCAGCCGGAACTGAGCCTTGCCTATCGCGGCAAGGGCACGGGGCCGATGGCGCTTTCCCGTCCGCGGGATTCGGCTGCATCCTATCTTGAACTGATCCCACCCGAAGCGCGCGGGCTGCCCAGCCAGCCCGACTTTGCCACGCGTTCCCGGCCGGTGGCTCTCTCGCTGGTTCCGGCGGCGAGGGCCGTGGCCATGTTCGATGCGGGCGATGTCGATGTCCTGACAGGCGGCAAGGTGGATACGGTGCCGCTGGCAGGGCGTATCGGCCTCACGCGCGGGAATGTCGTGCTTGATCCGGTCACGGGGCTGTTCGGGCTGATGGTGACGAACACGCAGGGCTTTCTGGGTGCGGCCGCCAACCGCGAGGCGCTGGCCATGGCGATCGACCGCGATGCCCTGCTTGCGAGCTTCAATATCGGCGGCTGGCAGCCGACCACGCGCATCGTCTCATCGCAGACGGAGGACGATCTCGGGACCATAGGCGAGCGCTGGCAGGGCATGACCATGGAGGAACGGCAGGCCCAGGCGGCGAGCCGCGTGGCCGCATGGAAGGCGGCGGGCCAGCCCTTGCCGACGTTCAATCTGGCCATGCCCGACGGCGCGGGATCAACCCTCGTGTTCGATGCGGTGCGCCGCGATCTGGCCCGGATCGGCATTGCCGTGCGCCGCGTGCCCGAAAACGATCGGGCTGATCTGCGGCTGGTTGATGCGGCGGCTCGCTATGCCCGCGCCACATGGTTCCTCAATCAGTTGTCCTGCACGGTGCAGAAGGCGGTTTGCAGCCCGGCGGGGGACGAACGCGTGGCCGAGGCGCGCCGCGCCACCGATCCGGCGGCGCGTGCGGCCCTTCTGGCCGAGGCCGAGGCCGAGATTACCGCCGCCAATGGCTTCATTCCGCTGGCCAGGCCGCTGCGCTGGTCGATGGTGCGCAGCGGCACAACGGGTTTCGCGCCCAATCCGTGGGGATGGCATCCCTTGCCGCCGATGGCATGGCTCCCCAGATAGCAGTCATGGACAGAGCAAGGCCCGCGCGCCCCCAACCGTTTGCCGCCGGGCTGCCCCGCCTTGGCAGCGATCCTGCCGCCGTGCGCCAGCGTCTGGAAATGCTGGAACGCGTGCTTGAACGCGGTTTCATCATTCCGGGCATACGGCGCGAAGTGGGCCTTGATGCTCTTGCCGGGCTGGTGCCGGTTCTGGGCGATCTGCTGACTGCGACGATGGGGGCCTATATCGTGTGGGAGGCGCGCAATCTTGGCCTGCCCAAGTGGAAACTGTGGCGCATGGGCGCAAATGTTGCGTTCGATACCGCGCTTGGGGCGGTGCCGTTGGTCGGCGATGCCTTTGACGTGTTCTTCCGTTCCAACAGCCGCAACCTGCGCATTCTGCGCAGGCATCTTGATCGCCACCATCCCTGTCAAAGCCTGATCGAGGGTTAGGCGTCACTTGGCCATCGAAGCCCGCAAGCCGGAAAGCCTCGCGGCCGGAACTTCAGAAATCGATCGCGATGCCGTTCTTTTCCCAATCGCCGAAGCGGGTGGGATCGATGCCGTCCGGGTCATCGCCACGCTCCATAGCCTTGGGCGCAGGCGCGGGTTCATTGGTCCAGTGCGCAGGCGGTGTGAAGGTTGCCGGGCGCTTGGTGGCACGGGTGAAGGGCTTGTCCATGACCGTGCAAATGGGCCTTCGCGCAATGAACTGCAATTGCATATTGGGGCACAAGCGCCGATAGGCTTGGGCCATGCCCCGGCCAACGTTCCGTACAAAGCCCCGCGCAACCGACGCAGATGAAGCCCCCGGCGTTGCCGCGCGCCGCGCTGCGCTGCGCCTGCTGGATGCGGTGCTGCGGCGGGGCGATCCGCTCGATCAGGCCGCGCCGCCTGTCCTGCGCGCCATCGAACGCGGCGATGACCGCGCACTGGCGCTTGCCATTGCACAGGAAGCCCTGCGCTGGATGGCCGATCTCGATGCCCTGATCGATGGCGCGACGCGGCAGATCCTGCCCGAAGATGCCAAGGCCCGTTCGGTGCTGCGCATCATGCTGGCACAGACGCTGCGCCTTGGCCTGCCCGGCCATGCGGTTGTCGCCACTGGCCTGCCCTTGCTGAGCGGCGGGCCGCGCCGCCTTGCTCATGGCGTGTTTACCGCCGTCACAGCCAGCGGCGCCGCGCTGCCCGCCGCCCCCACGCTTCCGCCCGCTGTCGAGGCGCGCTGGCAAAGCGCATGGCCCGGCCGGACCGAAGCGATTGCCGCAGGTCTGGCCGAACCGCCGCCGCTTGATCTCACCTTGCGTGATCCGGCGCAGACCGCGCAGTGGGCAGAGCGTCTCGGCGGTCATTCGCTTGGTCCCGGTCATGTCCGGCTTGCCCGCGCGGGTGCGGTAGATGCGCTCGACGGTTTTCGCGAAGGCGCATGGTGGGTGCAGGATCTTGCCGCCAGCGTGCCCGCGCGCCTGCTGGGTGCGGGGCATGGCCGCCGGGCGCTTGATCTGTGCGCCGCGCCGGGCGGCAAGACCCTGCAACTGGCCGCCGCGGGATGGCGCGTGACCGCGCTGGACAAATCCGCCCGGAGGACCGAGCGATTGGCGCAGAACCTCAGGCGCAGCAGGCTTGATGCCGAAGTCGTCGTGGCGGATGCGCTGCAATGGCAACCGGATGCGCCCTACGATGCGATCCTGCTGGATGCCCCGTGCAGCGCCACCGGCACCTGTCGGCGCCATCCCGATGTGCTGCACCGTCAGGCCAATCTGCCGGAATTGACCTCGCTGCAATCCGTGATGCTCGAACGTGCCGCGGGCTGGCTCGCGCCGGGAGGAATGCTGGTCTATGCGGTCTGTTCGCTTGAACCTGAAGAGGGGGAAGCGCAGGCGGCGGCCTTCACCGGGCTTGCCCCCGTGCCCGTGACCGATGCTGAACTTCCCGCCGGTCTTGTAGCCACAGGCGGGCATTTCCGGTCCGATCCCGGAATGCTGGCACAGCATGGCGGCATCGATGGCTTCTTCGCGACCCGCTGGACCAGACGCTAGCGGGCCTTGCGCAGGACGATATAGACCGCTCCCGCGCCGCCATGGCGAGGCTGGGCCGGGCGGACGGCAGCAATCCTGCCCGCGTGGGGGCTGTGGGCCAGCCAGTCGAGCAATTTGGCCCGGATCGCTCCTCGCCTTGAGCCGCGCAGGTCGTGCTCGTCGCTTGGCCGGTGCTTGCCCGCGATCAGCAGCATGATCCGCGCGCCCATCGCCAGCGCCTGGGCAATGCCGCCGTTGAGGCGGGCATGGGCGGCATCAAGGCCGAGGCCATGCAGATCGATCGTCACGTCAGGCGCAATCGCGCCGCGCGCCAGCTTGCGCTCCCAGCTTGAATCCAACCCGTGGCGCTCAAGCGGGCGGGCGGGCGGCGGTGAAACGGCGGCGGGTGCCGGCAAGGGTGGCGGAATGCGCCCTCTGACGCGTTTGGTGGTTGTGGCTTCGGGAGCGGGCTTCGCCGCCATCGCCCTGGGAGGGTTGGCCTTCTGCCTTGGCGGGTGGAGCGGAGTGATCGTGGCCGCAATGCGTTCCCACAGTGCCGCCTCTTCGGGCGTCAGTCCGTAAGGGGCGGTCATCGCCGGGTCACGGTGCCGGTGCGGTCAAGCCGGTCGAGCACGCCCTTGGGCAGCAGGATCAGCGCGCGTCCGCGTGCCGACATGCCACCTGCAATGCGCCGCGCTTCGGCGCCTGCGCCCCAGAAGCTGTCAAAGCGGTTGGCGCCGGTGATCGCTCCGCCGGTATCCTGCGCCACCCAAAGGCCGCTGGCCTCGCGCCGGTCAAGCTGGAGCCAGACCGGTGCGCCCAGCGGCACATAGGCTGGATCAGCGGCAACTGTTGCGCCGCCTGTTACCGGCACGTTCAGTGCGCCCACCGGCCCCGGCCCGGTGAGTTCGCGGAAGAACACGAAGCTGCGGTTCTGCTGCATCAGCACGCGGCCCTGCGCGGGATTGTCGCGCAGGAACTGCTGGATGCCCTGCATCGAACCGGAATATTGCCCCGGTCCGCTGCCGATCAGCCCGCGTTCGCGCATCAGCGATCCGATGCCGGTATAGGCATGGCCGTTCTGCCCGGCAAAGCCGAGACGGATCACGCTGCCATCCGGCCCGCGCAGCCGGCCAGAACCCTGAATCTGCAGGAAGAATACTTCGACCGGATCGGCCGCCCAGCCAATCTCCAGCCCCTTGCCTGCCAGTGCGCCTGCCTCGATCTGGCTGCGGTCCCAGTAGGCGGTGAAGACGCCTGCCTCGTCATAGCGGCCAAGCGGCATCCGCCCATCGGGGAGGGGCGGGGCATCGCCCGGCCGCGCCCGCACCAGATCGGGCGGCAGGCCATAGATCGGCACGTCATAGCCGGGCTGGCGCGTGCGCACGCCTGCGATTTCCGGCTCGAAATAGCCGGTGACGAAGGCATTGCCCCCACCAACCTCGGCGGTTTCGAAATGGGTGGCAAAGAAGCGCTGCGCATCTCCGGCAGGCCATGTGGCCGCGGCGGCGCAAGCGGCGGTCCAGTCTTCGGGCCGGGTCAGGCCGGATGTATCGGTGCGCCGGGTGAGGCGCGGGCACGAAATCACGAAAGCGCCCAAGGCCCGCGCGGCATTGTCTGCCCCCATGCCCAGCCCCGCTGGAAGCGGCCCGCGCGCAATCCCCGCCAGCGCGGCATTGGGCGCCGTGACGATCGCAGGCGGCGTGACCGGTGTCGGTGCCGGGCCGCCAGGGATAAGCCTGACGCACCCGCCCATCAGGACCAGCGCGGCCAGAACAGCATTGCGAAGCGATAAGCGGGCAAGCACGGCAGCTTTCCCGTGACGGATCAGGCTTCGTCAGTTTCGTCGAGCAGCCAGTCGGGATCGCGCGCGGAAATATCGCGGCGGAAGGTCCACAGATCGCGGGCCTCGATGGCATCGTCGAGCGAACCGGCAATCACATTGCCATCCGCATCGCGCGTGACCGAAGCGATATCGGCAAGGAAGCGCACGGTGATGCGTGCCGTCCTGCCTTCGATCGAAGCGGCCACGATGCGGGCTTCCTCGATGCGGATGACGCGGGCATCGATGGTTTCGCCAGCCGCCACGCGGGCATCGATGGCCGCGGCAAAGCCTTCGTAAACGTCATCATCGCAAAGCTGGCGCAATTCGTCCTTGTCGCCGCGCCAGAAGGCTTCAAGGATCATCGTGTAGGCCGCTTTCGATCCGGCAAGGAACTGTGCCAGATCGAACCGGCGATCAGCCGCGATGATCGCGCGCACCCCTGCTTCGGCGCTGTTGTCAAAGGTCTGGACTTCGGGCTGTCCTGCCTCGCGCGGGCGCGGCGCAACCTGGCCGCCTTCGGCCGGGCGCTGGGCGATCTGTCCGGGACGGTTCTGCGCCGAAGGATCAGGCTGTTCGATCCGGCGGCGCATCGGCTCCTCGTCGCGTTCAGGGCGGCGGCCCAGAACCGAATAGAGGCGCAGGCCAAGGAAGGCCGCAATCATCGCCAGAATCACAATTTGAACAATCACGCGCTGGGTTCCCGAAACTGACCGTGCCGCCCCGCAAGGGCACACGGCGCAAGAGTAACGTGCCTCAAATAGGTACGGATTACAAATGAACAACGTGTGCATGGCCCTTTGGGCGGATCACCTGCACGATAAAACGGCCGGACTGTTGCCTTTGCGCTGCAACAATGAGGCGCAGGCAAAGCGGATTGCCCGCCGGGTGCCATAGTGCTAGTCGCGCGCACCAGCATTCAAACCTCACCGAAAGCATGTCTCCCATGGCCGATGAAGGCAATATCATCTCGAATCTCGATCTTGGTGGCCCCGCGCCCAACGGCGAGGACACCTCGCCCGCCATCGGTCTCATCTCGCAGTATGTGAAGGATCTCTCGGTCGAGAATCCGAATGCGCCTGAGAGCTACCAGTGGGCCGAAGCGCCGGAGATGGCGGTGGACTTCAATATCTCAGCGCGCTCGATCCAGCCGGAGATCCACGAGATCGAACTGAAGATCAACGTCACCTCCAAGACCGCGCAGGGCACGGCCTTCATCGTGGAACTGGCCTATTGCGGCCTCATCGGGATGCGCAACGTGCCTGATGAACAGGCCCACCCCTTCCTCTTCGCCGAAGGACCGCGCATCCTGTTCCCCTTCGCGCGCCGCGTGATCGCCGATGCGGTGCGCGATCTTGGCTATCCGCCGCTCATGCTTGAGCCGATCGATTTCAACGGCCTCTATCTCCAGCAACTGGCGCAGGCTCAGGCCACCGCAGAGGCTACCCCTGCCGGGCAGGCCTGATCCGGCGCTCTGATCCGGTAGCCAGAAGGATGCGGCGATGAACGCCTTGTCATGAACCTTGTGCCATGAACCTTCTGCCGTGAATCTTCTGAGGGCCACCGGCTCGATTGGCGGGCTTACCCTGCTCAGCCGCATTCTGGGGCTGGTGCGCGACAGTCTCTTCGCGCGCTATGTCGGGGCGGCATTCGCCTCCGATGCCTTTCTTGTCGCCTTCCGGCTGCCCAACATGTTCCGCGCGCTGTTCGCGGAAGGGGCCTTTTCGTCGGCGTTCATCCCGATGTTCAACCAGAAGGTCGCCAATCCCGAAGGCAAGGGGCTGCGCGACGGGCTGGACTTTGCCGAAGCCGCGCTGGCAGTCCTGCTGCCCGTCCTGCTGCTGATGACCCTGCTGCTGGAAATCTTCGCATGGCCGGTCACGCTGGTGCTGTCGGGCCGGTTCAACGGTGTCAGCGAGCAGCAGTTCGCCTATGCGGTGGAACTGTCGCGCTGGACGATCCCCTATCTCATGCTCATCAGTCTGGTCTCGCTGCTGGGCGGAATCCTCAATTCGCTGCAAAAGTTCTGGGTCAATGCGGCCGCGCCCATCCTGCTCAACCTCACGCTGATCGTTGCGCTGCTGGGCTTTCATGCCGATGACCCGCTGATTACCGCGCGCAATCAGGCGATCGCGGTATCGGTTTCGGGCGCGCTGCAACTGGCGTGGCTGGCGTGGGCCTGCCATCGCAACGGGGTGAACCTGCGCCTGCGCCGCCCCCGGCTCTCGCCCGAAGTGAAGCGGCTGATGAAGTTGATCCTGCCAGCCGCCGCAGGGGCTGGCGCGGTGCAGATCAACCTCGTCATTTCCACCGCGCTGGCGGCTTCGCTGCTCGATCATGGATCGGTCACGTATATCTACATGGCCGACCGCCTGAACCAGTTGCCGCTGGGGCTGATCGGCATTGGTCTCGGCACGGTGCTGCTGCCCACGATTTCGCGCCAGCTTGGCGGCGGCGAGGATGCCGCTGCGATGGACACGCAGAACCGGGGCATGGAGCTTGCCCTGCTGCTTACCCTTCCGGCCACGATCGCGCTCGTTCTGTGCGGCGAACCGATTGCTGCGGCCCTGTTCGGCTATGGCAAGTTCGATGCGCTTGACACGCACTATACCGCGCAGGCGCTTGCCGCCTTTTCGATCGGCCTGCCCAGCTACATTCTGGTAAAGGTGCTGACCCCCGGTTTCTATGCCCGTCAGGACACGAAGACCCCGCTGCGCTATGCCTCGATTGCCGTGGCCGTGAACCTTGCTGGCAATCTCGCGCTGATCGTGCCGCTAAGGCACATGGGACCGCCACTCGCCACGGCGCTGGCTTCCACGGTCAATGTCTGGCTGCTCTACCGGACGCTGGCAAAGCGCGGGCATTTCGTGGCCGATGCCCGGCTCAAGCGGCGGGTCTGGCGGCTGGCGCTGGCGGCTGCGGCGATGGGCGGCGTGCTCTGGGCCGGGCAGGGGCTGGTCATGCCGTGGGTCCAGGGAACATGGCTGGTCCGTATTGCGGCCATGGCCGGTCTGGTCAGTGGCGGAGTGCTGGTCTATGGCCTCGCCGCCATGATGACCGGCGCGTTTCGGCCCGGCGATCTCAAACTTCTCCTGCGGCGTCGCCGCTCCAACTGAAGGCATGTTGAATGCGTATCGTTTCCGGCATCCAGCCCACCGGCAATCTCCACCTCGGCAATTACCTGGGGGCGATCCGCAACTGGGTGCGGATGCAGGATGAATGGACCGCCAAAGGGGCGCAGTGCCTCTATTTTCTGGCCGACCTTCACGCCATTTCAATGCCGCATTCCCCGGCCGAACTTGCCGCCAACACGCGGGAAATGGTGGCGGCGCTAGTTTCCTGCGGCATCGATCCCGACAAGTCGATCCTGTTCAATCAGGCACAGGTTCCCGCCCATGCCGAACTGCAATGGCTGCTGAACGGCACGGCCCGCATGGGCTGGCTCAACCGCATGACACAGTGGAAGGACAAGGCCGGCAAGAACCGCGAGGGCGCATCGGTGGCGCTTTTCACCTACCCCGTGCTTCAGGCCGCCGACGTGCTGCTTTATCAGGCCACTCACGTTCCCGTAGGCGAGGACCAGAAGCAGCATCTGGAGCTTGCGCGCGATATCGCGCAGAAGTTCAACAACGATTTCTGTGCTGAAGACGCACCGCTGTTCACGCTGCCCGATCCCATCATTCCGCCCGAAGCGGCCCGCATCATGTCCCTGCGCGATGGCACGGCCAAGATGAGCAAGTCCGATCCTTCCGACATGAGCCGCATCAACCTGACGGATGATGCCGATGCGATCATGCAGAAGGTGAAGAAGGCCAAGACCGATCCCGAACCGCTGCCCGGCACGATCGAGGGGCTGGCCGGACGGCCTGAGGCCAACAATCTCGTCGGCATCTATGCGGCAATGGCCGGGATTTCCGCGGCCGATGTGCTGGCGCAGTTCGAAGGCAAGGGTTTCGGCCAGTTCAAGCCCGCGCTGGGCGAACTGCTGGTGGAAACGCTCTCGCCCATGGCAGCGCGCTACCGCGAACTGCGCGGCGATGGCGAAGCGCTTGATGCCATCCTTGCCAAGGGTGCCTTGAAGGCCCGCGATCTGGCCGCGCCCATGCTGGCACGCACATATGCGGCGCTGGGTCTGGTAAGGGGCTGAAAACGCGATCAATGTTGCACAATGTTACCCCGGCGCAATCTTTGTTGCCGGGGCATTCAACGTGCGTTCAGCACTTCCTGTCCACAAAGACGCCATGCTAAGCACAGTTGCGTCAGATAACCGTGACGCAGGCAGAGGATCAGGAGTCGCAGGATGAAGTCGCTTTTGCACAGTCAGCCTTCCGGGCAGCCTGCGGCCGCAGGCAGCAGCCGGCGCCGCCTTCTGGGCATGGCCGCCGTGCCCTTGCTGCTGGTGGCGCTCAGCGGGTGTGCCACCCCGTTCAAGGCCGATGTCAAGCGCTTTCAGGCCCAGCTTCCCGCCCCTGCCGGGCAGACTTTTGCCGTGGTTGCCGACAACCCGCGCGATGCGGGCGGGCTTGAGTTTGCGCAATATGCCTCGCTCGTCGGCAAGCAGATGGAAAAGCTTGGCTACCGTCCGGCCAATGCCGAAGTGGCCGATCTCATCGTCAAGTTCGAATATGGTATCGATGGCGGCCGTGACCGCATCCGCAACACCGGCTTTGCCGATCCCTTCTGGGGCGGCTGGGGTGGCTGGGGCGGCTGGGGTCCGGGCTGGGGTCCCGGTTGGGGCCGCGGCTGGGGCCGCGCCGGCTTTTACGGCCGTGGCGGATGGGGCTGGGGCTGGTATGATCCGTTCTTCTTCGGCGGCGCGGGCTGGGGTGGCGGCGTCGATGTGGTGACGGTCTATACTTCGGGCATCAACCTGAAGATCGATCGGCGCGAGGATGGTCAGCGTCTGTTCGAGGGCAAGGCCGAAGCCGCTTCGCAGTCGAACCGGCTGTCCTATGTCGTGCCCAATCTGGTCGAGGCGATGTTCACGAATTTCCCCGGCAACAACGGTGAAACCGTGCGTATCTCGATCGCGCCCGAAAAGAAGACGATCAAGAAGATCGACTGACCCGCACCCTGTGCGAACAGGCAAAAGGGGCCTCGCAGCGATGCGGGGCCTTCTTTGCGTTGAACGTTTGCGCTTGTGTCAGCCTTTCAGCGCGGCCAGCCCGCCGGTCGATCCGAAGCCGCCTTCGCCGCGTTCGGTATGCGCAAGCGAATCCACCTCGACCCAGGTGCCGCGCGTGACCGGCGCGAGGATAAGCTGGGCAACACGGTCGCCCCGGCGGATAGAGAAGGTTTCGCTGCCGTGGTTGATCATGATGATCTTCAGTTCGCCGCGGTAATCGCTGTCGATCGTGCCCGGCGTGTTGGGCACCGTGACCCCGTGCTTCAGCGCAAGGCCGGAGCGCGGCCGGACCTGGATCTCGTAGCCTTCGGGAATGGCCAGCGCGAGGCCCGTCGCCACGGCATGACGCCCCCCCGGAGCAAGATCGATGTCCTCGGCCGCAACCACGTCCATTCCGGCAGCGCCTTGCGTGGCATAGGCCGGCAACGGCAGGTCCGCCCCATGGGGCAGACGTTTGACGAGCACCGGAACTTCAGGCGTGTTTGCTTGCAGCGATGGCATGGGCGATTCTCTCGATCAGGGTGGCGGCGGCGGCGTCCTTGGGCAGTTCGGGCAGGCTGTCCACGCCTTCTGCGTTCACGATATGCAGACGGTTGATGTCACCGCCCATGGCATGGGTGGCAACATCGTTTGCCACGATCCAGTCGGCACCCTTGCGCAGCAGCTTGGCGCGCGCATGGTCGAGCACGTCGTTGGTTTCGGCAGCAAAGCCGACCACCAGCGCAGGCCGCCGGTCCGACCGGCACAGCGTGGCCAGAATGTCGGGGTTCTCCACCAGTTGCAGCGGGGGGACAGTGCCCGAACCATCCTTCTTGATCTTCTGTGCCGCTTCGCCGGCGCTGCGCCAGTCGGCCACGGCGGCCACCATCACCGCCACATCGGCAGGCAGCGCGGCATCGACCGCGGCGGCCATCTGGCGCGCGGTCTCCACATCGATGCGCGTCACGCCGGGCGGCGTGGGCAGGTTCACCGGGCCGGAAACCAGCGTCACCCTTGCGCCTGCGCGGGCGGCGGCGGCGGCAATGGCAAAGCCCTGCTTTCCGCTGGAACGGTTGGCGATGTAGCGCACCGGGTCGATTGGCTCGTGCGTCGGGCCTGCCGTGACCAGCACGTGCCTGCCGGAAAGTGGCCCTGCACGTCCTTCAAGGCACCGCGCGATTTCAGCCACGATGGCTGCCGGTTCGGGCAGGCGTCCGGGGCCGAACTCGCCGCAGGCCATTGCGCCGTCATCTGGCTGCATCACCGTGATGCCATCGCCGCGCAGCACGGCAACATTGCGCTGCGTTGCAGGATGCTGCCACATCCGCACGTTCATGGCAGGCACCGCCAGAACGGGCTTGTCGGTCGCCAGCAGCAGCGTGCTGGCCAGATCATCGGCAATGCCCGCGGCCATGCGGGCCAAGAGGTCTGCCGTGGCCGGGCAGACGACCACCAGATCGGCGCTGCGCGAAAGCTGGATATGCCCCATCTCGACCTCGTTCTTGAGGTCCCACAGCGTTGTATGCACCGGATTTTCGCTGAGTGCGGCCAGCGTCATCGCGGTGACGAAGCGCGATCCGCCCTCGGTCAGCACGCAGGTGACGCTCGCGCCTTCCTTGCGCAGCAGCCGCACCAGTTCGCACGCCTTGTAGGCCGCGATGCCGCCACCGACGATCAGCAGGATGCGCTTGTTCATCATGCCCGCGCTTGTGCATTGGCGCACCGCCGCGCGCAATCCTTTTGCGCATGGCCGCATTCTGTTGCAGGCTGGGCGCAAAGCAAAAAAGGGGGATCCGGCAAATGCGACTGGTGCTGACTTCGCTGGTGTTTCTGGCGGGCTTGTTCGATCTGTTCATAGCCATCGGCTTTCTGACCGGGCCGGCGCAGACCGCCACGGGGTTTGGCATCGCCGCCACGGGCACGGCGGGCATTTCAACCATCCGCGCGGATTTCACCTCGTTCTTTGGGGTTGCGGCGTTCTGCATGATGTGGGGCGCATGGCGGCGCAACGCTGATCTTCTGCTGGTGCCCGCCGTGCTCTTCGGCATTTCGTTTGTGGGCCGGGCGATCGATCTGGCAGTGACGGGCAGTTATCCGGGCTGGGCATTTCCGATGGCGGTCGAGGCAGGGCACGTGGTGCTGATGCTGGCCGCATGGCGCCTCTTGCCGCACCACCGGCTTCAGGAAATCGCCGCCTGATCCCGCGCCAGGCCCCGGCCCAGCAGATCGGCGGCGATCTCGGCGATCTCCTCGACCGGGCGTGAGGTGTCCCACACGCCGAAACGCAGGCCCAGAAACACGTTCATGCCCATGATGGCCCAGGCGCGCACATCCTGCGCGCCATCGCGCAGTGCGCCAGCCGCGGCGCCTTCGGCAAGGCGCGCGGCGATGCGGGTGGCCGTGCCTTCATAGTGCGCGCGGTAGCTGACCGGGTCGGCAAACTCGGCCTCGTCGATGATCCGATAGATTTCCTTGTGTTCGCGGGCAAAGCGCAGGAATCCTTCAAGCGCCTCGCGTTCGCGCGTGAGACCGATTGATCCTTCGCTGACGGCGGCCGCAGCAGTGGTTGCCACGCGGGCCGACATGTCGCGCACCAGCGCGGTGAAGATCGCGTCCTTCGAATCGAAATAGGTATAGAAGCTGCCGAGCGCGGTGCCGGCACGCCGGGTGATGCCGCTGATTGACGCTTCGTGAAAGCCCCGCTCGCCAAACTCGGCCGCAGCAGCATCGAGCAGCTTGCGCAGGGTTTCCCGGCCCCGCGCAGTGCGCGGCACTTTGCCGGGACTGGCGGCGCTTACCTGCGCCATGGCTGATCGTCCACGCGGCTTCTCCCCCGGCCTGATGCATCCAGCCGCGCGCCCGGCGGTGATGCTGTTGCCAATCCGCCACGATTCGTAGCGGGCAAATCGGATTATCACAACGAGAAGTTGAAAGGTGGTTCAACTTTCAATATCAGCAGGAATGCGGACGCACGAAGTCCGCGAGAGGGAGCCTGTTTGTGATGACCCGACTTTCTGCCCGCGCCGTTCTGGCCGCTTCCGCCGCGCTGATGGCGCTGCCCGCCATGCCTGCCTTTGCGCAGGAAGCACCTGCCGACGAAACCGCTGCGGCAAACGATTCGGGCGAGATTCTCGTCATTGCCCGCCGCCGCGAGGAACGCCTGCTCGACGTGCCGATCGCTGTTTCGGCGATCAGCACCGAATCGCTGGAAAAGGTGGGTGGCCGCGATCTGTCCGCCGTTCAGGGTGCTATTCCCAACGTCAATATCGTGCAGGGCCGCGGTTCGGCCAGCAGCGCAAACTTCTATATCCGCGGCATCGGCCAGCCCGATGCGCTGGCCACCTTCGATCCGGCGGTCGGCGTCTATGTCGATGGCGTCTATCTCAGCCGCATTCAGGGCGCGCTGCTGAACCTGTTCGATGTCGAGCGGGTCGAGGTGCTGCGCGGCCCGCAGGGCACTCTCTACGGCAAGAACACCATCGGCGGCGCGGTAAACGTCGTTTCCAAGAAGCCCGATCTTTCGACCCTGCGCGGCGAAGCGGCCTTCACCTATGGCCAATACGATGAGGTGACGGCCAAGGGTTATGTTTCCGCGCCGCTGATTCAAGACAAGCTCGCGCTCTCGGTTGCGGGTGTCTATGATGACCGTGACGGCATCGTGACCGATCCGCGCACGGGCCGCCGCTACAACGACCGCAATAACCTCGCCGGCCGCGCCACGCTTCGCGCCAAGCCTTCCGATACGGTCGAGGTGCTGATTTCGGGCGATTATACCCGCCAGCGCAACGCCGCCACGCTGGGCTATCTTACCGCGCCGTTGATCCGGACGGACTTTGCGCTGGGCGGTGTGGTGCTGGCACCGGCCAATCCCTATGGTCCTTACGACTTCCGCGCATCGACCAGCCTTGCTCCCGATCAGGGGCAGAAGCTCGATCACTGGGGGCTTTCGGGCACGGTCAACATCGACCTGACCGACAGCCTGCAACTCACCTCGATCACTGCCTATCGCAAGCTCAAGACCGACTTCTTTGTCGATATCGACGCGACCCAGTTCGAGATCGGTGATGTCTTCGTGGGCACCCGCCAGAACCAGTTCAGTCAGGAACTCCAGCTCAAGTATAGCGGCGACAAGCTGAACGGCGTGTTCGGCCTCTACTACCTGCACGAGAACGTCGGCTCGCATCAGGAAGCCTATGCGGACGATCTGTTCGCCTTCTTCGGCAGCCCGATCACTTTCCTGCGCACGATCGACGACGAGCAGGTGACGAAGAGCTATGCCGCTTTCGGCCAGCTCACCTATGATTTCACCGAAAAGTTCGCGGTCACGGCGGGTCTGCGCTACACGCAAGAGAAGAAGACCTACGACCGCTGCACCACCACCGCATCGACGCTGGGCGCGCTGAACGGTCTGGCCTACTGCTTCCCGCAGAACCTGCCCGCGCCCTTCACCGGGATCAACACGGTCAGCTACGATGCGTGGACGCCCATGGTCACGCTGTCCTACAAGCCGACCACCGACACGCTGATCTATGCCTCGGCCAGCCGCGGCTTCAAGGCGGGCGGCTTCAACGGACGCGTCAACTCCAACGGCGATATCTCGGTCACGCTGAACGGTGTGACCACGGTGGTCCCCAACTTCGATCCCGAAACCGTCTGGACCTATGAAGCAGGCGCCAAGGGCAGCTTCCTTGGTGGCAGGGTGCTGATTTCGGCTGCGGCGTTCTATTCCGATTACAACAACTTCCAGGCACGTGTCGGCAATGGCACGAACGTTGGCCTTGGCGGCAGCTTCCCCGTGCTCAACGCCGGCAAGCTGCGCATTCAGGGGCTGGAGTTCGATCTCTCGGTCCGCCCGGTCAAGGCGCTCACGCTGTTCACCTCGGTCGGTTATCTCGATGCCGATTACAAGCGCTTCGATGATCCGCGCCGCCTGCCGCCGCTGGGCGGGGCCGCGTTCAGCTGCAACCCCACCGGGGCCGCCATCACCTGCCGCCCGGCTTTCGCGCCGCCGCTGACCCTGCGGGCGGGCGGTGAATATCGCGTCGCGCTTGGCGATGCCTCGCTCACGCTGGGCGGCGATGCCCGCTTTGTCGACAAGCACTTCCTCTCGGTGGATAACCGCCCCGGACTGACCGAGGATGGCTACCTCATCGGCAACCTCTATGCGCAGGTCGATTTCGACAAGTTCTACCTGCGCGGCACCGTGCGCAACGTGGGCAACACGCTCTACAAGACCGACGGTCAGGAGTTCAGCTCGGTCGGGAACATACAGACCGTCTATTACGGCGATCCGCGCACGTGGAACGTTACGGTGGGTGTGCGTTTCTGATCCATGCCTGAACCACAGAAGGGCAGGCGGTCCTCCTCTCCCTCCCACCCGCCTGCCTGAACGGAAGCCCCGGTCCGAAAGGATCGGGGCTTTTCGCTTGCCAGAAGGAAGGGAAGAAAGGCTGCGCCCGCGCGGCCGGTTCAGGCCCCGTGGTAATCCTTGTACCAGCGCACGAAGCTGGGCACGCCCACGTCGATGCTGGTCGTCGGCCGATACCCCAGATCGCCCGAAATCGCGTCGATATCGGCAAACGACTGGCGCACGTCGCCCGGTTGCATGGGCAGCATTTCCATCTGCGCCTTGCGGCCCAGTTCATCCTCAAGAATGCCGATCACCCTCATCAGGTGTTCGGACTTGTGGTTGCCGATATTGTAGAGCCGGTGCGGCTTTTCGCTGCCGCCGGCCTTTACCGTGCCGTCGTCTGGCGGGGGATTGTCGAGACAGGCGATCACGCCCGAAACGATGTCGTCGATATAGGTGAAATCGCGATACATGTCGCCGTGGTTGAACACCTTGATCGGCTCTCCGGCCAGAATTGCCTTGGTGAACAGCCACATCATCATGTCGGGCCGCCCCCACGGGCCATAGACGGTGAAGAACCTGAGGCCCGTCAGCGGCAGGCGATAGAGATGCGCGTAAGTCTCGCTCATCAGCTCATCCGCCTTCTTGGTGGCGGCATAGAGCGAAAGCGGATGATCGACCCGGTCTTCCACCGAAAACGGCAGCTTGGTGTTCCCGCCATAGACCGACGAGGACGAGGCATAGACCATATGCTCGGCCCCGCGATGGCGCGCCACTTCCAGCAGGTTCAGGTGGCCGACGAGGTTCGACTGCACATAGGCATGGGGGTTCTCGATCGAATAGCGCACGCCAGCCTGTGCTCCCAGATGCACGATCCGTTCAAACGCCTTGCCTTGCAGCGCGGCCGTGAGTGCCGGATAATCGGCAAAATCGGTGCGGCAGAAGGTGAAGCGCGCGCCGCCCTCTTCCACCAGCCGGGCAAGGCGCGCTTCCTTGAGCGCCGGGTCGTAGTAATCATTGACCACGTCGATGCCGATCACCTCGTCGCCGCGCGCCAGCAGACGTGTGATGAGCGAGTAGCCGATGAATCCGGCCGCACCGGTGACGAGGACGCGCATGGTAATTCCTGAGTGCTAGGGGCGTGATGCCTGAGGCCCGGTTAGGCGCTGGCGATCAAAGTTTCCAGTCAGCCTTTTCACCAAGCACGCCCTTGAGATCGGCGAGCGTGCCGCCCGGCGCCACGAGGGCTGCGATACGCTCTGCACCGGCCTCAAGGTAATGGCGGTGCGGAACGGCAAGGAACACCAGATCGAAGGTTTGGGCGAAGGCATGGCTCGCCAGTTCCAGCCCGTATTCGTGGAGCGCTTCGGCAGGATCGGCATGGGGATCGTGCACCGTCACATCATGGCCCAGGGCTTTGAGTTCAACGATCACGTCGGCGACCTTGGAATTGCGCAGATCGGGCACGTTTTCCTTGAAGGTCAGACCCAGCACCAGAACTGACCCGGCCTTGCCGCCGCGCTTGGCATGAAGCTGGCGCGCAACCCATTGCGCCATGCCGTCGTTCACGCCGCGTCCGGCCAGAATCACCTGCGGATCGTGACCCAGCGCCTCGGCGCGGGCCGAAAGGTAATAGGGATCAACCCCGATGCAGTGCCCGCCGACCAGGCCGGGCGTGAAGGGCAGGAAGTTCCATTTCGTGCCCGCTGCCGCCAGCACGTCCCAGACCGAAAGGTCCATCTTCGAGAAGATCTGCGTGATCTCGTTCATGAAGGCGATGTTGATGTCGCGCTGGGCGTTTTCGATCACCTTGGCCGCTTCTGCCGCCTTGATCGAGGCCGCGCGGAACACCCCGCCGCTGGTGATTGCGCCATAAAGATCGGCCACGCGGTCAAGCACCGCAGGCGTCTGGCCGGAGACGACCTTGGTGATCCGCTCGATGGTATGTTCGCGATCGCCCGGATTGATGCGTTCCGGGCTGTAGCCGAGGAAGAAATCGGTGCCGCATTTCAGGCCCGAAATCTCCTCCAGCAGCGGTCCGCAGATTTCCTCGGTAACGCCGGGATAGACCGTGCTTTCATAGACGACCACGGGGCTGCGCCCTTCGGCCACCGCATCGGGCAGCATTCGCCCCACGGTGCGCGAGGCCGCTTCCACCAGCCTGAGGTCCGGGCGGTTCGCCGCATCGATGGGCGTGGGCACGGTCACGATGTAGAAGTCGCTTGGCGGGCAGACGGCGGCATCGCTGGTGAGACCGAGGCTCGACTGGGCAAGCCTTTCGGCGTCGATTTCGCGCGTGCGGTCGTGCCCGTCGGCCAGCTCGGCGATACGCTGCGCATCGATGTCGAACCCGGTCACGTAGAACCGCTTTGCGAGCGCGACCGCCAGCGGCAGACCGACATAGCCAAGGCCCAGCACGGTCACGCGGGTGGTGGTCGGAACCAGCGGATCAGAACCGTGCAGGGCGGCAGGAGCAAGCGGCGGGAACTGGACGGTCACGGGGCAACGGGCCTTTCATGGTTGACGCAGCTTCGCGTCCGAACCCGACCTTGCTTAATTCGCGGCTCTTATTTCACGGTTAACACTCCGCGATTATTGAACGCGCCATGACGACAAAGACCATCCTTGCGGTGTTCGGCACCCGGCCCGAAGCGATCAAGATGTTCCCCGTGGTTCATGCCCTTCAGGACGATCCGCGGTGCCGCGTTGTCACCTGCGTCTCGGCGCAGCACCGCGCGATGCTTGATCAGGTGCTGGAAATAGCCGGAATCGTGCCCGACTTCGATCTGGACCTGATGAAGCCCGACCAGACGCTTGATGGGTTGACCGCCGCCCTGCTTACCGAGTTGGGCAAGGTGATGGATGAAGTGCGCCCCGATTGGGTGGTGGTGCAGGGCGATACCGCCACCGCCATGGCGGGCGCGCTGGCGGCCTATTACCGCAAGCTGCCGGTGGCGCATGTCGAGGCAGGGCTGCGCAGCCACAACATCTATCACCCCTGGCCCGAAGAGGTGAACCGCAAGATCATCGGGACGATTGCAAGGCTCCATTTTGCACCGACCGACGTTTCCGCTGCCGCCCTCGTGGCCGAGAATGCCGATCCCGCAACCGTCCACGTCACGGGCAACACCGTGATCGATGCGCTGCACTGGGTCACGGCGCGGATTGCCGCGGAACCCGCGCTCGCATCGGGCCTTGCCGAAATCGAGGCGCGCTTTTCCGGCAAACGGATCATCGGCGTGACCAGCCACCGCCGCGAGAACTTTGGCGGAGGGCTTGAGAACATCGCCGAAGCCGTGCGCAGGATCGCGGCGCGCGATGATGTGGCCGTGGTCTTTCCCGTCCACCCCAATCCCAACGTGCGCAAGGTAA
The DNA here is from genome assembly GCF_003171715.1 of Novosphingobium meiothermophilum. Classification (GTDB taxonomy): domain Bacteria; phylum Pseudomonadota; class Alphaproteobacteria; order Sphingomonadales; family Sphingomonadaceae; genus Novosphingobium; species Novosphingobium meiothermophilum. The sequence continues at coordinate 343,513 of NZ_QGHL01000008.1, forward strand.
TGGATGCGGCACTATCCGGCCTTGCCAATGTGGCCATGATCGAACCGCTCGACTATCCGCACTTCGCGCGCCTGCTCTCCATTGCCGAAATCATGCTCACCGATTCGGGCGGGGTGCAAGAAGAGGCGCCCGCATTGGGCAAGCCGGTGCTGGTCATGCGCGAGACGACCGAACGGCCCGAAGGCGTGAGCGCGGGCACTGCAAGGCTGGTCGGCACCGATGTCGACCGCATCGTTTCCGAAATCTTCACCCTGCTCGACGATAAGGCTGCCTATTCGGCCATGGCGCGCGCGCACAACCCGTTCGGGGATGGGCAATCATCGCGCCGTATCGTGGAGTTGCTGGCGAATGATGGGTGATGTGAAGCCGGACGTCTGTGTTGTCGGTCTTGGCTATATCGGACTTCCGACCGCCGCCATCATTGCACGTGCGGGCTGCAAGGTGCTTGGCCTCGATGTTTCGCAGGACGTGGTCGATACGATCAACCGCGGTGAAATCCACATCGAGGAAGTCGATCTCGATGGTCTGGTGCATGGCGTCGTCCAGCGCGGACTGCTTCGTGCTTCAACCCAGATCGAACCGGCCGATGTCTTCGTGATCGCGGTGCCCACCCCGTTCGAGAAGGACGGGCACCACACGCCCGACATTTCCTATGTGCTGGCTGCGGCAACGCAGGTCGCCGCCGTGCTCAAGGCGGGCGATACCGTGATCCTTGAATCCACCTCGCCGGTGGGAACGACCGAACAGATGCGCGATCTGATGGCGGGTCTGCGCCCCGACCTGAAGTTTCCCGGCACCATGCGCGAAACGCCTGATGTGGCGATCGCCTATTGCCCCGAACGCGTTCTGCCGGGGCGCATCCTTGAGGAGCTGACCAACAACGATCGCTCCATCGGCGGCATCACGCCGCGCTGCGCCCGCAAGGCGCTGGCCTTCTACAAGCGCTTCGTGCGCGGCACCTGCGTGACGACCGATGCCCGTAGCGCGGAAATGACCAAGCTGGTCGAGAACGCCTATCGCGATGTGAACATCGCCTTTGCCAACGAACTGTCGATCGTTGCGGACCGCATGGGCCTTGACGTGTGGGAAGTGATCCGGCTGGCCAATCGCCACCCGCGCGTGAATATCCTGCAACCCGGCCCCGGCGTTGGCGGGCACTGCATCGCGGTGGACCCGTGGTTCATCGTGGCAGGCGCGCCGGATGAAACCCCGCTGATCCGCACGGCCCGCAATGTCAACGATGGCAAGATGCACCACGTGGTGAAGAAGGCCGCGGAACTGGTTGCGGCGCACCCGCATGAAAAGGTTGCCTGCCTGGGCCTCGCCTTCAAGGCCAATATCGACGATTTCCGCGAAAGCCCGGCGCGCTATGTCGCCGCCAGCCTCGCTCGCCAGTTCGGCAGCCGCATCCATGTGGTCGAGCCTTACGCGGCACAGCTCCCGCGCGAGTTCGAGGGCACGGGCGCGGTGCGGATCGATCTCGATTCCGCGCTTGAGGATTGCGGCGTGCTGATCGTTCTGGTCGATCACGATGTGTTCAAGGTGGTGCCGCTGGCCGAACGTCAGGGCAAGGTGGTTTACGACACGCGCGGCATCTGGTCCGATCAGCCTGCCATGCCGAACGTGATCGAAGGGCTGCGTCTGGCGGGCTGATCTATCCGCGCCGGAAGGGCGTGCGCCGATCAAGGATCATCTGGTCCTGCGCCACGCCGGCACGCTCGCGCTCCAGAAAATCGGCCACCGCATGCCGAAAGCCCGGATCGACGATGTAGTGCGCCGAAAGCGTCTGCACCGGTTCATAGCCGCGCGCCAGCTTGTGTCCGCCCTGTGCGCCTGCCTCCACGCGCGCAAGACCCAGCGCGATGGCGGCATCGATTGCCTGATAATAGCACAGTTCGAAATGCAGGAAGGGCTTGTCCACCAGCGCGCCCCAATAGCGGCCATAAAGCGCATCCCGGCCGATGAAGTTGAGCGCGCCCGCCACGGGCTGCCCGTCGATGAATGCCATGACCAGCAGCACCTTGTCGGCCATGCGTTCTCCGATGAGGTCGAAGGCGGCGCGGGTGAGATAGGGGCGGCCCCACTTGCGCATTCCGGTATCCTGATAGAACAGCCAGAAGGCATCCCAGTGTTCGGGGCGGATGGCATCGCCGGTCAGCTGGCGGATTTCCACCCCTTCGGCCGCGCGGGCGCGCTCCTTGCGAAGGTTCTTGCGCTTGTCCGAACTGAGCCGGGCAAGGAAATCGGCAAAGCTGGCGTAGCCCCGGTTCTCCCAGTGGAACTGGATATCGGCGCGCACCAGCCACCCGGCAGCCTCGAACAGGGGTATCTGTGCCGGATCGATGAATGTTGCATGGGCCGATGACAGGCCGTTGCTCTCGCAAAGCTGCTCTGCCGCGCGCAGCAGCGGCGCGGCCAGATCGGGCCTTTCTCCCAGCAGCAGGCGCGGGCCGGTGGCAGGGGTGAAGGGGACGGCGATCTGGAGCTTGGGGTAATAGCTGCCGCCCGCGCGGTGCCATGCATCCGCCCAGGAATGGTCGAAAACATATTCCCCCTGGCTATGGCTCTTGAGATAGGCGGGCAGGGCCGCGGCCGGTCTGCCATCCGCGCCCTCGATGACGATGGGCAGCGGCGACCAGCCCGAACGTGCGCCGACAGAGCCGGAATCTTCGAGCAATTTAAGGAACGCGTGAGATACGAACGGGTTGTCATCGCGCGCCAGCCGGTCCCAGTCGTCGGCGGCGATTTCCGACACGGCCTTGTGAATGCGCGCGGTGTGAGTCACGCCGCCGTCATGCCTCCACGCCCGCACCCTCGGCAATAGGTCCATCGGCACAGTCTGCCGCCCTTGCCCGGTGTTCGGCAGAGCGCACGGTCCATGTCAGCACGGGCAGGCCGCGCCTGCGCTGGGCTGCGGCAAACCTGCTTGGCAGGTCGCGAACGTCCCATGCAAGGAACTGCGGGCGGGCCTTCCAGAAGACGATGCGCTGGCGGATGCGTGCAGGCAGGGTGCGATCGCCGTTCTCGGTGACGACAAGCCCACGGACCACGCGCGGCGAATGGCGCGCAAACCAGCGGCTGACGCGCGGATCAAAACTCATCACCGCCACGGGGCCGCGATAGCCTTCCAGCGCGCGGCGCACCGCAAGGCACAAGGGGGCAGGGCGCACATCGCGCCGTGATTTCAGTTCGATCAGAACCGGCACACGCCCCGCCACCTGTTCCAGAAAGGCGCAAAGGGTGGGAATGCAGTCGCCGCTGCCATGCAGGGCAATGCGCGCCAGATCGGCCGCGCGGCGTTCGATCACCGGGCCGTGCTCGTCGGTCAGTCGGTCAAGCTCCCAGTCGTGGAAGACCACGGCCTGCCCGTCGGCGGTGCGCTGCACGTCGCATTCGATGCCAAGCCCCCGTTCGATGGCAAGGGCGAAGGCCGATGGCGCGTTTTCCGGGACGGTGCGCCCCTGAAACGCGCCGTGCAGGCCCCTGTGGGCATAAGTCACCCCGCGCAGCCAGCCCACCCGCGCCGGTGGCGGCGCGGGCACCAGCAACCGGTCAAGCAGGGCGAACGGCAAGAACGGCATCAACTTCAACCGCTGCGCCCAGAGGCAGCACGGGCACCCCCACCGCGCTGCGGGCGTGCTTTCCGGCATCGCCAAATGCGGCAACCATCAGTTCGGATGCGCCATTTGCCACTTTGGGCTGATCGGTAAAGCTTGCCGCAGAATTGATGAATACGCCCAGCTTCACCACGCGTTCCACCCGGTCAAATCCGCCAAGCGCGGCCTTGACCTGCGCCAGAATCATCAGTGCGCAGGCCTGCGCGGCAGCGGTGCCCCGTTCAAGGCTGACATCCTCGCCCAGACGGCCTGTGGCCAGATTGCCATCGATGAAGGGCAATTGCCCCGAAACGTGCAGCAGCCCGCCTGCCTCCACTGTCGGCACATAGGCTGCCACGGGCGCTGCGGCCTGCGGCAGTTCAAGGCCAAGGGCGGCCAGTCTGGCTTCAACGCTGTCGGTCACGCATCTTCTCCATGAAGCTGTTCGATAATCCACGGCAGGGCTGCTTCCCACTGGTCGATCCGGGCATGGGCATGGCCTGCCTGATGCGCGCAATCGATGTGCGGGGCCAGCAGCGGTTCGCCGCACAGGTGCAGGCGCAGCACTTCCGGCGTCAGTTGCGAAACCGAATCGTGGTGCTGCGGCAGATCATCGATGAACAGCGCGCGGTTGGGGCGGTATTCATCGAGGATAGCCTTCAGTGCCGGTCCTTTCGGTCCCTGATTGGTAAAGACGCGCGCCTTGATGCCCACATCGGCAAGCTGGCGCGCGCGCGTTTCGCGGCGGTGATCGTTGAGGTTGGTTAGGATTACGACGTCGGCATTCTCGCCCAATGTGTTGATGCCTGCCACGGCCCCTGCGATTGCCTGCTGGCGGTGCATCTCGGTATCGAAGAAGCGGTTCAGAAGGTTCCAGATTTCCTCCGGCGGCACCAGATCGCCGCTGTCGATGTAGCGCAGGGCCTTGGAAAAGTCGGCGCTGTCCATCCTGAACGAGACGCCTTCCTTTTCCCCCAGCCAGTCGCGGAACGGGGCGACCATGTGCAGCAGCACCTCGTCGCAGTCGCTGACGATCAAGGGGCGGGTCATGACAGTTCCTTCCGGGCGGCGATGATGGTTTCGGGCGACATGTCGAGCGCGAAGGCCGCGTTGACAAGATCTGCCTCATGATTGGCGAGAAAATCGATGACCGCACCCAGCACGGCCGGATCCCCAAGGCCGAGGCGCAAGCTGTCCGGGGTCAGCCCGGTAAGGCCAAGGAATCGCGCGGCGCGTTCGGTGTCCGCAAGGATCCAGCCGAGCGCCCGAAGCGCGATGGCGCCGGCATCGGAACGAGCGTCGGGGGCAGGTTGTCGATCCCGGATGATTGTCAGGGCCTTTCGCGGGCAATAAGGGTCGGTGCAAGTGCAGCTTGGAAACGGCTTTTCAGTGACAAAAAGAATCCTTGTTGTCGAGGACAACGACCTCAACCGCAAACTGTTCTGCGATCTGCTGCGGGCCAAGGGATTTGCCGTGGAGCCCGTCGCCGATGGCCGGGAAGCCATTGAGAAAACGCGCATCTTCATGCCCCATCTGGTCGTGATGGATATCCAGTTGCCCAATGTTTCGGGAATGGACCTGATCGGCGCGATCAAGGCCGATGCCGAGCTCAAGGCCATTCCCGTGCTGGCGGTCACGGCCTATGCCGGAAAGGGCGACGAGGAAGCGATCCGCGAGGCGGGGGCGGAAGGCTATCTGGCCAAGCCGGTCTCGATCGGTCCGTTCATGGCTGCCGTCACCGCGCTGATTCAGGAATAGCGCAGCACATATTCCGCCACGAAGGTGATGGCAGTCAGGCACAGGCCAAACATGAAGCTGCGATAGGCATAGGACAGGAAGCGGTATTTCTTGCGCTGGAGAACCTGCCCGTTCTGGTAGATGTCGTGCAGCATGGCGCGGAAGATGGCTTCGTCGGTGCGCAGGTCGGCAAGCACGGCTTCGGTCCATTCCTCCTCGTCCATGTGGGTGAAGAAGCCGAAGAACAGCTTGTTCGATTTGCCGTCGTTCAGCTTTGCAGCCCCAGGTTTGCTGACCGATGGCAGGACTGTGAACACCGCGCACATGGCCGAAACGAAGGCAAAGACCGCAAGCACGCCAAGCGACCACGGCAGGGTGCCGCTGCGGGCCTGACCTACCGCGATGGTGAACACCACGAAAGTGGCGCCCATGAGGATCGACGCCTTGGAGTCCGCCATCTGGCTGAGCGACAGGTTGATCTGCTGGACCGTGCGGACGAGGTGGATGGCCTGGTTCGAGTAGCTTTCGCCGGAAGGCGGCACAGGCGCGGCATCGGCCTGCTGCGGTCCGTCCGTTTCACGCCGGTCCTGATCGTCTGCCACGCTTCCCCCGCTTGCCAATTGCGGTGCCAGCCGCGCAAAAGGGGATGGCACAGGGGCGGCGCGCTTGACAAGCGGCGTCAAAGGCCGCTTTTCCGCCGCAATCGTCTGGCAGGGGCACGGCCACTGCAAACTGGAGAACAAGACCGATGGATCGCGCCGCAACCGCCGAGAAAATCGCCGAACTGATCGCTCCCTTCAACAAGAAGGGCATCACGATCACCGAGGCGAGCACTTTTGCCGGCGATCTCGAATGGGACAGCCTGACGGTGATGGACTTCGTGGCCGCGATAGAGGACGAGTTCGACATCATCATCAGCATGAACCAGCAGGCCGAGATCGAGACTTACGGCCAGCTGATCGACGCGGTGACAAGGCTTCAGGGCTGACGGGCGGCAGGGACAGGACCATGGCGGATCTTTTCAGCAAGTTCGACCCGCTGATCGAACAGCGCCGCGCGCTGCTGGCGGGCGGGGTGGAAGACCCATTCAATCTGGTGATGGAGCGCGTCATCAGCCCCACCGTGGCGGTTTGCAACGGGCGCGAGACGATTTTGCTCGGCACCTACAACTACATGGGCATGACCTTCGATCCCGACGTGATCGCGGCGGGCAAGCAGGCGCTTGACGATTACGGTTCGGGCACGACCGGAAGCCGCGTGCTTAACGGCACCTATGCCGGGCACCGGGCCTGCGAGGAAGCGCTCAAGGAGTTCTATGGAATGGACCACGCGATGGTCTTTTCCACGGGCTATCAGGCCAACCTCGGCATCATCAGCACGATGGCGGGCAAGGGCGATTACATCGTGCTCGACATCGACAGCCACGCCTCGATCTGGGATGGCTGCAAGATGGGCGATGCCGAAGTCGTGCCTTTCAAGCACAACGACATCGAGGCAATGGAAAAGCGGCTCAAGCGCATTCCCGAAGGCGCGGGCAAGCTGGTAGTGCTGGAAGGCGTCTATTCGATGCTGGGCGATATCGCTCCGCTCAAGGAGATGATCCGCATCGCCAAGGACAATGGCGCTATGGTGCTGGTGGACGAGGCGCATTCCATGGGCTTCATCGGTCCGAACGGGCGCGGCGTGGCCGAGGATCAGGGTGTGCTCGATCAGGTCGATTTCGTGATCGGCACCTTTTCCAAATCGGTTGGCACGGTGGGCGGTTTCTGCGTTTCCAACCACCCCAAGTTCGAAATCCTGCGGCTGGTATGCCGCCCCTATGTGTTCACGGCCTCGCTTCCGCCGAGCGTGGTGCATACCGCCGCGACCTCGATCCGCAAGCTGATGCACGCCGGGAACAAGCGCGCCCACCTGTGGGAGAACTCGCGCACGCTGCACAAGGGTCTGCGCGATCGCGGCTTCCAGCTCGGCACGCAGGAACCGCAAAGCGCGATCATCGCCGTCATCATGCCCGATCTTGAACGCGGCGCGATGATGTGGGAGGCCCTGCTCAAGGAAGGGCTTTACGTGAACCTTGCGCGCCCGCCCGCAACGCCGGCGGGGATGACCCTGCTGCGCTGCTCGCTTTGCGCCGAGCATTCCGCCGATCAGGTCGAAACGATTCTGGGCATGTTCGAGCGCGCCGGAAAGGCCGTGGGGATCATCTGATGCTGCGGCGGGCGTTGCTTATCGCGCTGGCGCTGGCGGCAGAACCGGCTCTGGCCCAGAACCGCGCTGGCGGGGCGACTGCTGCGGTTTCGCCGCCAGGCGAAGGCATGATCGACAAGCCCTGCCCACCCGATCAGCGGGGCTGGACCTTCGCCCATCCCTATGTCCGCCAGTATGACTGGGCGTGGCTGTGCCGCTATGCCGAGGCGGACAAGCAGGTGGCGCAGGCGCCGCGCGTGGTCTTCATCGGCGATTCGATCACCGAGAACTGGGTGGCTCTTGCCCCGTCGCTGTTCGTCAGCGGTGCGGTAGGGCGCGGGATCAGCGGCCAGACCAGCCCGCAGGCGCTGGTGCGCTTCTATCAGGATGTCGTGCGTCTGCGCCCCAAGGTGGTGCACATCATGATCGGCACCAATGACATTGCCGGCAACACTGGCCCGAACAGCCCGGAAATGTTTGCCAACCACGTGGCGGCCATGGTCGATCTGGCGCGGGCCAATGGCATTGCCGTGGTGCTGGGCAGCATTCTTCCGGCGGCAAAGTTTCCGTGGAGGCCGCAGCTTTCGCCCGCGCGGCAGGTTGCATCGCTCAATGCCTGGCTAAGGGATTTCGCCAAGGCGCGCGGCGCGGTCTATGCCGATTACCATTCCGCACTGGTCAATGCCGAAGGCGGCATGAACCCGGATCTTGCACCCGATGGCATCCATCCCAATGCGCGGGGCTATGCCGTGATGGAGCCGATCGCGAAGGCAGCGATTGCCGAGGCTGAGAAGCTGGTGGCTGACAGGCAGACCGCAGCCCGGCGCCGATAACGCAACGGCAGCCTAGCGGAAGTCCGCCAGCGAAAAGCCCTGCGCAAAGGCGATGGACAGGCTTTGCGCATCAAGCCGTTGCAGCATCGGCAGACGGCCAAGCCGCCTGACGCCCCCCATCGCGCAGATCGTGGTCTCGCTGTCTTCAACCGCATCGCCCACGAAGGCCATGCCATGGATGGGCACGCCGCGGGCGCGCAACGCCTCGATCGTGAGCAGGGAATGGTTGATCGTGCCAAGAGCGGTGCGCGCCACGATGATGACCGGCAGCCCCCAGCGCGCGAAGACATCGGCATAAGTCACCTGCCGCGTGACCGGGACCAGCGCGCCGCCAGCCCCTTCGACGACGAGCGGCCGCTGTGCAGGCAGGGCAAGGCGCGCGAGATCGATCTCCACCCCGTCAATCTCCGCGGCGCGATGGGGGGAGCAAGGGGTGCCCAGCCGATAGGCTTCGGGCAGGATATGGTCTTCGGGCACATCGGCGAGACGGGCCACATGGTCGCGGTCTGCCCCATCATCAAGCCCTGCCTGCACCGGCTTCCAGTAATGCGCCCGCATTGCGCCGGTCAACGCGGCCGAGAAGATCGTCTTGCCGACACCGGTATCGGTGCCGGTCACGATGAAGGCGGTCATCCCAGAGCATTCTCCAGCGCGGCGCGCAAGGCATCGACATCATCGCGCGCGGTGTTGAGGGTGAGCGAAATGCGCAGGCGGCTGGTGCCCTGCGGCACGGTGGGCGGGCGAATGCCGCGCACGTCGAACCCGGCCGCATGCAGCCCGCTGGCCACGGCCATGGTGCGCGCGTCCTCGTGCAGGATCAGCGGCAGGATCTGCGATCCGGTGGCCACAACCCCCAGTGGCGAAAGCGTCGCTTCGGCATGGCGGACCAGTGCATGGAGCCGCTCGCGCCGGTCCGGCTCGTCGGCCAGCATTCGCAGCGCTTCACGAACGGCAGCGGCGATGAGCGGCGACGGCGCGGTCGAGAAGATGAACGGGCGTCCCCGGTTGACCAGAAAATCGCGCACGATGCGCGGGGCCAGCACGAGCGCGCCCTCGCAGCCCAGCGCCTTGCCGCACGTGCGCAGCACGATCGTGTCGGGCCGCCCGTCAAAATCGGCCGCAAGGCCCCGCCCATCGGGTCCGAAAACGCCCGTAGCGTGGGCCTCGTCGATAAGCATGATCGCATCATGGCGCTCGGCAATCCTTGCCATGGCGGCCACGTCGGCCATGTCGCCGTCCATCGAATAGAGGGTTTCGAAGGCCAGCCAGATGCGGCCCCGGTTGCCCTTGGCGCGCCATTGGCGGGCGGCGTCATCGAAGCATTGCGGATCGTTGTGCGCAGCCGCCACCGATGCGGCACGGCTCAGCCGCAGGCCCTCGTGCATCGAGGCGTGGACGAGTTCGTCATGAATGATGAGATCGCCGCGCTGGGGGAGGGTGGAAAGCAGTGCCACGTTGGCGGCATAGCCTGCCGAAAAGAACAGCGCGGATTCTGCGCCGAAGAAGCGCGCGGCTTCCTCTTCCAGCCGCTCATGCTCAGGATCGTTGCCGCGCAGCAGGCGCGATCCGCCCGAACCGAGCGGCACCCCGCGCGCGATGGCATCCTGCAATGCCGCGGCAAGGCGCGGGCTGGAGGACATGGCGAGGTAATCGTTCGAGGAGAAATCCGCGCCGCGCCGGGGGGCAAGGCTGCGCAGCCGCGCCTTTTCCCCCAGCGATGCGAGGTCGGCGGTATGGGCCGACCACAGGCTGCCGGTGCGGGTGATGCTTCCCGCCATCAGGCCGCGCAGCCACCCGAACAGCCGCCGACGGCCTTGCGCGCCCTCATCGGCTCTTCGCCTTCCATCGGCTTCAGACCGAGGCGGGCGAACATGGCCGCGTCGGCATCGTCTCCGGCATTGGCGGCGGTCAGCAGCTTGTCGCCGGTGAAGATCGAGTTTGCCCCCGCCATGAAGCAAAGCGCCTGCGTGGCCTCCGACATCGATTCGCGCCCGGCCGAAAGGCGCACCATCGACAGGGGCATGGTGATGCGCGCCACGGCCACCGTGCGAACAAACTCGATATCGTCGATCTTCGCCAGCGGCGTATCGGCCAGCATGTTGCCCAGAACCGTGCCCTTGATCGGCACGAGCGCGTTAACGGGCACGCTTTCGGGGTGCTGTTCCAGCGTGGCCAGCGCATGGATGAAGCCGACACGATCGGCGCGGGTCTCGCCCATGCCGACAATCCCGCCCGAACAGACGTTGATCCCGGCATTGCGCACGTTCTCCAGCGTTTGCAGCCGGTCGGCAAAGGTGCGCGTGGTGATGACTTCGCCATAGCGTTCGGGCGATGTGTCGATATTGTGGTTGTAGTAATCAAGCCCGGCTTCGGCGAGCTGGGCAGCCTGACCGGGGGTGAGCATCCCCAGCGTCATGCAGGTTTCGAGGCCCATTTCGCGCACGCCCTTTATCATGGCGATGATCGCGGGCATGTCGCGGTCCTTTGGATTGCGCCATGCCGCACCCATGCAGAAGCGCTTCGATCCGGCGTCCCGTGCCTGCGCGGCACTTTGCAGCACCTTCTGCACTTCCATGAGCTTGGTGGCCTCGACTCCGCTGTCGGCCTTGACCGATTGCGAGCAGTAACCGCAGTCTTCCGGGCAGCCGCCGGTCTTGATCGAAAGCAGGGTGCAAAGCTGCACTTCGCCCGCGCGGTGGTGGGCGCGGTGAACCTCGGCGGCGCGGAACACCAGTTCGGTGAACGGCAGATCGAACAGGGCGGCGATTTCCTCGCGCGTCCAGTCGGTGCGCGGACCCGAATGGCCCGTGGCATCGCCCGCGACGGGGGCGGGGTTGGCGGTTCGCTCGACGACTGCGATTTCGGGCACGTTTGCGTCCTTCCAGTGAATGGGCTTGCGCCGCCCCTTAGAGCGATTCCATTCCCGAAGGAAACCTCCGGTTTTGCGGAACTGCCCTGCGGTGCGGGCGACGAAGTGCCGCGGCGCAGCGGATGGCTGCGCCGCGGCAGGCGCTTTACACCGGAATGGAGGAAGGCGCGCGGCAGAAAACCTTGGGGCTGCACGGGGTGCAACTTTGTGCGGTTACCGCCTTGCCGATCGGTGCAGCGGCCCGCGCCGCGCGTGTCACGCCAGTCTGACGGTCGGCGCGGACCAACTGTCAGGACGGGCCAAGGCCGAAGGCTGCGCGCTCCAGATCTATGTAAACCTTGCAGATCTTCGCCATGGTGATGATGTACATCGCCGATGGCGGCAGGTTCATGTAATCGTTGTTCTTGTACATGAAGGTGATGTTCTCGGCCAGGGTATCGGCCCCGGTCTTGAGTTCGAGCAGGCACTTGGTGCGTCCGCGCTTGACCATGGCCTCGGCGAGCGTGTCGTCGGCATAGATGAAGTTCTGGCTGTCATTCATGCCTTGCGCATAAGCGGCGCGCGCTTCGGGCTTCATCGAGAGCCACTGCTTGCGATCGTTGACGTAGCCAGCTGCCATCGCCGCCGAGGAAGCCGCCATTGCAAGGGCGATGGTGCCAGCCTTCAAGGTGCCGCTGATCCACGGGAAGCGGAGGGATGCGCGGCGGTGCGGCGCGCTGCGGCGCAGCGATGGGCGGTGACGGCGCGATGCGGTGCTCATATGCGGTTCCTGACAATGGCCGGGCACAAAGGCCCGGAATGGAAATACTGCCTGTTCATTCTAAGCCTGATGCGATCGGCCCGAAGCGGTCAAAGCCTCCGCTTTGGCCGAAGTTGCAGGCCGTGGCGGCCGAGGCGTGCCTGCCGAGGCAGAGAATGCTGCAGGTCGGCACGGTTTTGAAGGCAGTGCCCTCTTCAATAAAACTCCGGAACCGATCAATCACCATCCATTACCGATGGTCCTTCAATTGACTTGCGAACTCACTCTGCCACCTTATCGAATGTTATAGGGAATGAGGGGTTCCATTTTCGATGGATATTCATCCAATGCAGATCATTGAACGATTATGATCTGTGATTTTCGTCATTAAACTGATCATCGATAATCATAGGATGAATTGCGTTGATGCAGGGAATTGATCCCTGATCTTCATAAAAATCAATCCATTTTTCGGGAAGCATGCCGATACTTTCTTCGTGATTTCACGAAACCCTTTTTTGTGCGCAAAATCCAGGAGGATTACATGGCGAATATGAGGTCGAAACTGTTGCGGAGCACCACGCTGCCCATCGCGGTCGTGCTGGCTGCGCCGGCAATGGCGCAAACGGTCACGATCGGTGGTGACGATGTGCTCGTGGATGATGGGGTTGGAGGCTACACCGCAAACAACGGCGGCACGCTGAATACGAACGGCGGTTCGATCAACACCAACGGTGGCGGTGTCTCCACCAACGGCGGTGCAGTGAACACGGGTGGCGGGTCGCTGACCGTCGGCGGAACCACCAACCTGAACGGCACAACCAACCTGAACGGCACAACCAACACCAACGGCATTACCAACACCGGAAACATCACCACCACCACGCTGACTGGCAACGTTACCGGCAATCTTACGGGTAATGTCACCGGCAACGTGACCGGCAATCTCACGGGCAATGTCACCGGCGATGTGACCGGCAACCTGACAGGCAATGTCACGGGTGACGTGACGGGGAACCTGACGGGTGATGTGACGGGCAACGTGACCGGGGACGTGACCGGCAATCTCACGGGCAATGTCACCGGCGATGTGACCGGCAACCTGACGGGCAATGTCACGGGCGACGTGACGGGGAACCTGACGGGTGATGTGACGGGCAACGTGACCGGGGACGTGACCGGCAACCTGACGGGCAATGTCACCGGCGATGTGACCGGCAACCTGACGGGCAATGTCACGGGCGACGTGACGGGGAACCTGACGGGTGATGTGACGGGTAACCTGACGGGCAACGTGACCGGCGGCAGCGTGACGGCCAGCACGCTTGACGTTTCCGGCGCGACCACGACCGCAGGCATCACCAACACCGGCAACATCCAGACGGGATCGGTCTCAGGCACGGGCGGCACGCTTACGCTTGATTCCGACAATGCCCCTGGCGGCAGCTATGTGGCGATCACGGATACCGACATCACGCTGCATGGCGGCACGGCATCGACCACTGTCCTCATCAACGACAGCGGCGTGACGATCACCGACACGAACAACGGCACGACCTTTGTGCTGGATGACAGCGGCAACGGCACCTTCACCGGCACGGTGACTGCGGCCGGCATCGTGTCGAGCGGCGATCTCGACATGGGTGGCAATGACATCAACAATGTCGGCACGATCAACGCAGCCACCGGCAACATCGCCACGGTGAACTCGACCACAGTGAACTCCACCACGGTGAACAACAGCGGCGCGGTGAACACCGCAACGCTGGCAACCACGGGCAATGCTTCGGTCGGCGGTGCGCTGGCGGTGACGGGTGCCACCACCACCAACGGCATTACCAATACCGGTTCCATCACCACGGATTCGCTGACCTCGACCACGTCGAGCACCGGTGCAACCACGACCACCACGCTGACCTCGTCGGGTCTCGCCTCGCTCAATGGCGGCGTCGAAACCAATGGCGCGAACATCTCCACCAGCGGTGGCAATATCGCCACGGCAGCCGGTTCGATCTCGACCACAACGGGTTCGATCAGCACGCAGCAGGGCAACATCAGCTCGCAATCCGGTGATATCACCACCTTCTCCGGCAATGTCGGCACCACCACGGGCACCGTCTATGGCGCAAGCGGCAACTTCGGCACGGTGAACGCCGGATCCGGCAACATCACCACGGTCAACTCCACCACGGTGAACGCGCAGAACGTGAATGCTTCGGGCGCGATTTCCGGCAACACGATCGTGGCCGGGGCCGGTGGCCTTACCTCGAACGGGGCGACGACGCTGAACGGCACCGCAACGCTGAACGGCGCGACCACGGTCAACAACACCCTGAACGTGACCGGTGCGACAACCACGGCGGGTATCAGCAACACCGGCAACATCAGCAACACGGGCAACCTGACCAATGGCGGCAACGCCTCCATCGGCGGAAACCTGGCGGTGACGGGCGCCACGACCACCAACGGTATCACCAATACCGGCGCGATCAGCACCACGACGCTGACTTCGGGCACGTCGAACACGGGTGCCACCACCACCACCACGCTGACCGCCAATGGTGCTGCCACGCTGAACGGTGCAACCACGGTCAACAACACCCTCAACGTGACGGGTGCAACGACCACGGCAGGCATCACCAACACCGGCAACATCAACAATTCGGGTGCAGTCAACACCGCAACGCTGGCAACCACGGGCAATGCATCGGTCGGCGGTGCGTTGGCGGTGACGGGAGCCACCACGACCAACGGCATCACCAATACCGGCAACCTCAGCAACTCCGGCACGTTCACCAATGGCGGCAATGCCTCCATCGGTGGCTCGCTGGCGGTGACGGGTGCGACGACCACCAACGGTATCACCAATACCGGCGCGCTGACCACCGGCACGCTTTCGACATCGGGCAACGCTTCGGTAGGCGGAAGCTTCACCGTTGCGGGTGATATCTCGACCAGCTCCGGCACGATCACGGGCGCCACGCTCGTCTCGACCGGCGCGACCAGCGTCGGCACCAACCTCACTGTTGGCGGAACGGCTTCGGTTGCGGGCAATGCCTCGGTTGGCGGCAACTTCACCGTCACGGGCAACTATGTCAGCACGGCGGGTAACATCACCACCGGTTCGGGCCAGATTGCCGCAGGCGCGGTGACGATCAATGCCGGCAATGGCGGCAAGATCGCGGGGCTTTCCAACGCCACGCTTTCGGCCACCTCGACCGAGGCTGTCACCGGGCAGCAGCTCTTTGCCACCAACAGTGCGCTGACCACGCTTCAGGGCCGCGTCAGCACGCTGGAAACCACCTTCGGCCAGCTTGTGGTAAACAACCGCAAGGCCTTCCAGGGTGTGGCCATGGGCTTCGCTTCGACGGCAGCCCCGCTGAACCTTGCCAACGGCGAATCGGGTCTTGCGGGCGGCGTCGGCACGTTCGAGGGCGAATGGGCTGCCGCAATCCGCGCACAGGCCGTCACTTCCAGCGGGTTCGGCATCGGCGCGAATGTCGGCTTCTCGAAGGATGCCTTCGGTGCGGGCGTGGGTGCCAGCATCAAGTTCTGATCCTTCCGCAAGCGAAGCAGGAAACTGGAGCGGGCCCGGCAACGGGTCCGCTCTTTTCTTTGTCCCGGACATTTTCCCGCTTCGGGCATGGCGCGCGCAGCGCCCGTTGCGGCCCGATTGGTGCCACAGCGGATACGCTGTGTTGCGCCGGGCATGTTTGCGCGTCTGGCTGCCGGGCTGTTAGGTGTGTCTTCTGTGCTGCCGGGAGTGAAACACCCTATTGTATGTGTTGCATACAATAGGGTGCAGGGGTAATCTGATGCCATGGAGAGGTTGAAGGAAATCATCGCGGCCCATGCCGGGCAGGAAGGGCCGCTGTTGCCGATCCTGCATGACGTTCAGGCCGAATATGGGCATGTGAGCGAGGAGGCGGTTCGCATGATTGCCGCGGCGCTGAACCTCAGCCGCGCCGAAGTGCACGGTGTCGTCAGCTTCTACCATGATTTCCGCGACGAGCCTGATGGTCGCGCGGTGCTGAAGCTGTGCCGGGCGGAAGCCTGCCAGGCGCGCGGGGTTGAAGCACTGGCGCAAGGCATTGCCGAACACCCCCGTGTGAAAGTGGAGACGGTCTATTGCCTTGGCCTGTGCTCGGTCGGGCCGAATGCGCTTGCCGGAGCCAAGGTTCACGCGCGGCTTGATGCGGCTAAGCTGGCGGCGCTGGTTGATGCACTGGCGGCTGAGGTGGCGGCATGACGCTCGTGCGGATCAGCGAAGATGCGCTGGCTCTGGCCTGCGGGGCAGACGAGGTTGCGGCGGCATTTGCCGCAGCGGGATGCACGGTTGAGCGCGTGTCATCGTGGGGAATGCACTGGCTGGAGCCACTGGCCGAGATCGGCGGAGAGGGTTTCGGCCCGCTGGAGCCGGAAGACGTGGCGGCGGTGCTGGGCGGAACTTCGTCCAAGGCCGTCGGGCGGATCGAGGATCACCCCTTCATCGCCCGCCAGCAGCGCTTCATCTTTGCCCGTGCCGGGAAAACGCGCCCCCTCAGCCTTGAGGATTATGCCGCGCATGGCGGCTGGCAGGGACTGGCCAGGGCGCGCGAGATCGGGCCGGAAGCAACGATCGATGAGGTCGTGCAGTCGGGCCTGCGTGGGCGCGGCGGTGCGGGCTTCCCGGCCGGGATCAAGTGGACCACGGTCGCGCGAGCAGCCGCAAGCCGCAAATACATTGTCTGCAATGCCGATGAGGGCGACAGCGCCACCTTTGCCGACCGCATGGTGATGGAAGGCGATCCCTTCCTCCTTATCGAGGGCATGGCGATTGCCGCTCATGCGGTGGGGGCGCAGAAGGGCTTTGTCTATATCCGCAGCGAATACCCCCATGCCATCACGAAGATGGCGGCGGCGGTGCGGGCCAGCGCCCATCTGGTGGCTCCGTTCGAACTTGAAGTGCGCGTGGGCGCGGGGGCCTATGTCTGCGGCGAGGAGACCTCGCTGCTCAACAGCCTTGAAGGCAGGCGCGGCGAAGTGCGGGCCAAGCCGCCGCTGCCCGCGCTCGAAGGGTTGTTCGGCAGGCCGACCGTCGTCAACAACGTGCTGACCCTTGCCTCGGTGCCGTGGATTCTGGCCCATGGCGGCGATGCCTATGCCAATGTCGGTTTTGGCCGCTCGAAGGGCACCATGCCGATCCAGCTTGCGGGCAATGTGAAGCATGGCGGGCTGTTCGAAGTGGGCTTCGGGATCACGCTGGGCGAACTGGTGAACGATGTCGGCGGGGGCACGGCATCGGGCCGTCCGGTGCGGGCGGTGCAGGTGGGCGGGCCGCTGGGCGCCTATCACACGCCGGCCGATTTCCACCTGCCGTTCGACTACGAAGCGTTTGCCGCAGCGGACGGGCTGATCGGCCATGCCGGGATCACCGTGTTCGACGATACTGCCGACATGAGCGCGCAGGCCCGCTTTGCCATGGCGTTCTGCGCGGCGGAAAGCTGCGGCAAGTGCACCCCCTGCCGCATCGGCTCCACGCGCGGGGTGGAGCTGATCGACCGCATCCGCGCCCGTTCTGGCCGCGCGCCGGACCGGGTCGAAGTGCTGCCGCAGATGCACAATGCCCGCAAGACGGAGCGTTCGCTGGCCGAAGAGATCGCCTTGCTGGAAGACCTGTGCGAGACGATGAAGTTCGGCTCGCTCTGCGCGCTGGGCGGCTTCACGCCCTATCCGGTGCTTTCTGCCTTGCGCAACTTCCCGCAGGATTTCGGCGCGGATGGCGCACGGGAAGCGGCGGAGTGATGCACAGGCCCCTTCTGGGCGCGGTTCTTGCCGGTGGCCGTTCCACCCGTTTCGGCAGCGACAAGGCCTTTGCGCGGCTGGGCGGACGCACCCTTCTGGAACGGGCGGTCGAAGGGCTTGGGATCATGTGTGATGCCGTGGTCGTCGCCGGGCGCGAAGATGCGCCCGTGCCAACGCTGCCGGACTGGCCCCGGCCCGGCATGGGGCCACTGGGCGGGATCGCGGCGGCGCTGCGCCATGCGCAGGAGGCAGGCTATGGCGAAGTGCTGACCTGTCCGGTCGATAGCGTGGGGCTGGCGGCGGACCTTCCCGCCCAGTTGCGTCCTGCCCCGGCCTATTGCGAAAGCCAGCCTGTGATCGGACTGTGGCCCGTTTCGGCTCTTGCCGAACTGGAAGCCCTGCTGCGAAGCGACGCGTGCCATTCGCTGCGCGCCTTTGCCGGGCGGATCGGGGCGCGGGCGGTGCCGCTTTCGCAAGAACCTGCTAATATCAACACACCGGCAGACCTTGAGTCTGCGGAGAGGCGATCCCATGGGTTATGAGCATCATGACTATCGCAGGCAGCCAGATTTCGGCACCCCTGAGGTGCGCAGCGAAAGGCATGTAACCTGCTTCATCGACGGGCGCGAAGTGACGGTGCCCGAAGGCACGACCGTCATGCGTGCAGCCGCGCTTTCCGGCGGATCGATCCCGAAGCTGTGCGCAACCGACAGCCTGAAGCAGTTCGGTTCATGCCGCCTTTGCCTTGTCGAGATCGACGGGATGCGCGGCACGCCCGCAAGTTGCACCACGCCCGTTGCCGAAGGGATGAAGGTTCACACCCAGACGCCCCGGCTGCAGAAGCTGCGCCGGGGGGTGATGGAGCTTTACATCTCCGATCATCCGCTCGATTGCCTTACATGCAGCGCAAACAACGATTGCGAGTTGCAGGATCAGGCCGCCGCCGTGGGCCTGCGCGATGTGCGCTATGGCTATGCGGGCGAGAACCATCTGGGCGCGGCGCCCGACCTGTCGAACCCCTACTTCGATTTCGATCCGTCCAAGTGCATCGTCTGCTCGCGCTGCGTGCGCGCCTGCGATGAAGTGCAGGGCACGCTGGCGCTGACCATCGAGGGGCGCGGGTTCGAATCAAAGGTTTCGGCTGGCCTTGCTTCGGACAGCTTCCTTTCTTCCGAATGTGTTTCGTGCGGGGCCTGCGTGCAGGCATGCCCCACGGCAACCTTGCAGGAAAAGGCGGTCAAGGAGATCGGCAAGCCCGAACGCACGGTGGTGACGACCTGCGCCTATTGCGGCGTTGGCTGCACTTTCCGCGCCGAGATGCGCGGGGAGCAGGTGGTGCGCATGGTGCCGTGGAAGGACGGCAAGGCCAATCGCGGGCATTCCTGCGTGAAAGGCCGCTTCGCATGGGGCTATGCCCAGCATCAGGACCGCATCCTCTCGCCCATGATCCGCGAGTCGATCGACCAGCCCTGGCGCGAAGTCTCGTGGGAAGAGGCGCTGTCCTATGCTGCGGGGCAGATCGGCCGCATCCGCGAGACCTATGGCCGCAATGCGCTGGGCGGGATCACCTCCAGCCGCTGCACCAACGAGGAGACGTTCCTCGTCCAGAAGCTGGTCCGGGCGGGCTTCGGCACGAACAATGTCGATACCTGTGCGCGGGTCTGCCATTCGCCCACCGGCTACGGGCTGAAGACCACGTTCGGCACTTCGGCCGGAACGCAGGACTTCGACAGCGTCGAGGACAGCGACGTCATCCTCGTGATCGGCGCGAACCCGACCGACGGGCACCCGGTCTTTGCCAGCCGGATGAAGCGCCGTCTCCGGCCCAATGGTTCCAAAGCGGGGGCAAAGCTCATCGTGATCGATCCGCGCCGCACAGACCTCGTGCGCTCGCCGCATATCGAGGCGGACTTTCACCTGCCGCTGCGCCCCGGCACCAATGTTGCCGTCCTCACCGCTATGGCGCACGTCATCGTGACCGAAGGGCTGGCCAACGAGGCGTTCATCCGCGAACGCTGCGACTGGGATGAATACCGGCACTGGGCAGAGTTCGTTTCGGCCGAGCGCAACAGTCCTGAGTTCCTCGCGCCCGTGACCGGGGTCGATCCGGAAGCAATTCGCGGCGCGGCCCGGCTCTATGCTACCGGCGGCAACGCCGCGATCTATTACGGCCTTGGCGTGACCGAGCACAGTCAGGGCTCGTCCACGGTCATGGCCATTGCCAACCTTGCCATGGCCACCGGCAACATCGGGCGGCGAGGGGTGGGGGTGAACCCATTGCGCGGGCAGAACAACGTGCAGGGCGCCTGCGACATGGGATCTTTCCCGCACGAGCTTTCGGGATACCGGCACGTGTCGGATGCCGCCACGCGCGCCCTGTTCGAGGCAGAATGGGGTGTCGCCATCGATCCCGAACCGGGCCTGCGCATTCCCAACATGCTGGATGCGGCGACCGATGGGCAGTTCAAGGCGATCTACATCCAGGGCGAGGACATACTCCAGTCCGATCCCGATACGAAGCACGTGGCGGCCGGTCTTGCTGCGATGGAATGCGTGATCGTCCACGACCTGTTCCTGAACGAGACCGCCAATTACGCGCACGTGTTCCTGCCCGGCTCCACCTTCCTTGAAAAGAACGGCACCTTCACCAATGCCGAGCGCCGCATCCAGCCGGTGCGCAAGGTGATGGAACCGCTGAACGGTTACGAGGACTGGCAGGTCACGCAGGAACTGGCCCGCGCCATCGGGCTGGACTGGAACTATACCCATCCGTCCCAGATCATGGACGAGATCGCGCGGCTGACCCCGACCTTTGCGGGGGTGAACTACCGGCGGCTCGACGAGGAAGGCTCGCTCCAGTGGCCGGTCAATGCGGCGGCGCCCGATGGATCGCCAATCATGCACGTCGATGGCTTCGTGCGCGGCAAGGGCAAGTTCGTCGTCACGGACTATGTGCCGACCGACGAGCGCACCGGGCCGCGCTTCCCCCTGCTGCTGACAACGGGGCGCATCCTGTCGCAATACAATGTGGGCGCACAGACCCGGCGCACCGCCAATACCGTGTGGCATGCCGAGGACCTGCTGGAAATCCACCCGACCGATGCCGAGAACCGCGGCGTCAAGAGCGGCGACTGGGTGAAGCTGGCCAGCCGTTCGGGCGAGACCACCCTGCGCGCGCTGGTGACAGACCGCGTGGCACCCGGCGTGGTCTATACTACCTTCCACCATCCCGCCACGCAGGCCAATGTCGTCACCACCGACTATTCCGACTGGGCCACGAACTGCCCCGAATACAAGGTTACGGCAGTGCAGGTCACGCCCAGCAATGGTCCCAGCGAATGGCAGGAGGACTATCAGGCCCTTTCCGCGCGCTCGCGCCGCATTGCCGGATCAGCAATGGAGCCTGCCGAATGAGCGGGCATACCGCGGCCAAGCTGGCCATGATGGCCAACCAGATTGCGCGCAATCTGGCGCTTGAGCCGGAACCTGCCAGGGCCATGGCCGATCATGTTATCGCTTTCTGGACCTCGCGCATGATCGATACCCTGCTGACCGATGACGATGCCGCGTCATCGTTGCTGCCATTGGCCGCCGATGCCATGGCCCGCGTGAAGGCGGCGCGGGCGGCCCATGGCGCTTGAGGGTGAGCACGTTGAGGGTGCGCTGGTCGAAGGTGCGCGCTCGCACACCTTTGCCGAACACTTCGCCGATGGCCGTCCGAATGCGCAGATCGAACGGCTCCTGATCGAGGAAGCCCCGGTTGCCATCGAGATCAACGGCATCGGCTATGCGGTGATGATGGCAACGCCTGCCGACCTTGATGACTATGCGCTGGGCTTCTGCCTGTCCGAACGGCTGATCGCTTCGCCCGATGCACTGGTTTCGGTTCACGCTGCGCCGGTGGATGCGGGCGGGTGGATGCTGCGCGTGCAGCTTGCGCAGGATGACGCCGGGCCGCTGCTGGAGCGCGCCCGGCTGCGCCTTGCCGAAGGAAGCTGCGGGTTGTGCGGGATCGAAAGTCTTGAACAGGTCATGCGCCCCTTGCCGAAGATTTCGGCCGGCATAGCGGTGGAGCAGGCTGCCATCTTCCGCGCCACACGGGCGCTGGGCGATCATCAGGTGCTGGGCCGGGCCACGCGCGCAGCCCATGCGGCCGCGCTGTGCACACCCGATGGTGCGATCCACCTCCTGCGCGAGGACGTGGGGCGGCATAACGCCTTCGACAAGCTGATCGGCGGTGCGGCGCGCGAAGGGCTGGACATGGCGCAGCATTTCGTGGTGCTGACCGCCCGGTGCAGCTTCGAACTGGTGCAGAAGGCCATCATTGCAGGCGTGCCCCTGCTGGCTACGGTTTCTGCTGCATCGACGCTGGCGGTGGAACAGGCCGCAGCGCACGGACTGCGGCTTGTCAGCCTTGCGCGTCACGACAGCTTCCTCGAAGGCTGAGCAGCATTACGCTCTACACCCCGGCATCAAGGCAGCCTATGCTGCGCGGATGAGCGCTGCGCCGCCTTCTTCGTCACAACGCTATGCCGAGCGTGCAGACGGCAGGGGGCAGCGCCTTGCCGCGATCGTCCTTGCCATCGCGCTGCATCTCGGCGTCCTGTGGGCGGTGATCCACGGATTCGGCGGCGTGCCGATTGGCGACCCTGCAGGAGAGCGGCGATTTACCGTGCAGACTTTCGACGTGCCGCTTGAACGGCCCAGTCCCTCCCCCAGCCCTACGGCTCCCGATCCTGCGGGGGCATCGGGCGAGGAAGGAAAGAAGGCGGTGGCGCGTCCGGTTGTGGCCAAGGCCCGCGTGCCTGCCCCGCCCAGCCCCGCCCCGCCGGTTGCCGCCAAGGGCGAGGACGTGCGCTCTGGCGCAGCGGCACAGGGAGAGGGCACCGGCGCGGGCGGGCAAGGTTCCGGCACGGGCAGCGGAGCAAGCGGCAGCGGCACTGGCGGCGGTCTGGCGAGAAAGGCCGAAAAGATTGCCGGCGATATCAAGTCGGCACGGGATTATCCGGCCGCCAGCCGCGACGACCGCATCGGCAAACGCGTTGTCATCGTCCTGACTGTGGGCACCGATGGCCGCGTGAGCAAGTGCCGCGTCTGGCGGCCGAGCGGTGTTCCCGATGCCGATGCCGTTACCTGCCGCCTGGCGCAGGAACGCTTCAGGTTCCGCCCCGCGACCGACAGCGAAGGCAATCCCGTGGTGTCCGAATATGGCTGGGAACAGCGGTGGTTTGCGCCATGATGGGGCAATCGCGCGCTGATCTGCGGATAAATGTCTATTCGATTTGTTGGCAATTGGCGGGATTTCTCTCTAGGGAGCAGAACTGCCGGGAGCGATGCCAGGGGTCGGGATAAGGTCACGGTTGCAACCATGCCACAAGGCATACGATGAACGAGATAGCGCCTGTCGTGATAGTGCCCGTCATTCTGTGCGGCGGAGGGGGAACCCGGCTGTGGCCGCGTTCGCGCAGGCACAAGCCCAAGCCGTTTCTTCCGCTGGTTGGAGAAACCACGCTGTTTTCCGCAACCGTGCTGCGCTGCCCTGCCGAGGAAGGCTTCGCCGATCCCATGGTGGTGACGGGCGCGGCGCATCTCGGTTTCGTGGTCGAACAGCTTCCGGACGCCGGGCGCACGCAGATCATTGTCGAGCCTGAAGGCCGCAATACTGCCGCAGCGATTGCCCTTGCCGCACTGCGCTTGCCAGCCGATGCGATCATGCTGGTCTGCCCCAGCGATCATCATATCGGCAATGTGGCGGCCTTTCGCGCGGCGGCAAGGGAAGCCGCGCGGCTGGCGGGGGATGACTGGCTCGTCTCGCTGGGAATTGCGCCAACCGCGCCGGAAACCGGCTACGGCTATCTCAGGCAAGGCGACGCTATTCCCGGCACGGCTGGCCGCAAAGTGGATCGCTTTGTCGAAAAACCCGATCTGGAGCGCGCGAAGGGCTTTCTGGCAAGCGGCGGATATGCCTGGAATGGGGGCATTTTCGCATTTCGTGCGGGCGCCTTCCTTGATGAACTGGAAAAGCATCGCCCGCAGATTGCCGCCGCGGTGCGCGCGGCCGTTTCGGCCGGACATGCCGAGGGCCAGTGCTTCTATCCCGATGCCGCGGCCTTTGCCGCCGTGCCGGGCGAATCGGTCGACTATGCCGTGATGGAAAACACCGGCCGTGCCGCGATGGTGCTTGCCGACATGGCATGGTCCGACATTGGCAACTGGCAGGCGCTGCACGAGGCGCTTGACCGCGACGGCGATGGCAATGTCATTGCCGGGCGGGCGGAACTGCGCGATTGCCGCAATGTGATGGTCATGAGCGATGGGCCGCGCGTTTCGGTCGTGGGC
Organism: Novosphingobium meiothermophilum; assembly: GCF_003171715.1. Classification (GTDB taxonomy): domain Bacteria; phylum Pseudomonadota; class Alphaproteobacteria; order Sphingomonadales; family Sphingomonadaceae; genus Novosphingobium; species Novosphingobium meiothermophilum. The sequence goes on from NZ_QGHL01000008.1 coordinate 367,597, forward strand.
GCGCATGATCTCATCGTCGTGGTGGACGGCGATGAAGTGCTGGTCTGCACGCCAGAGGGCGCACAGTCCGTGGGCAAGCTGTCCGGAGCGGTGAACCAGTGATCCGTCTGGCGCGGCGGATGGTGGAAAAACCGTGGGGGGTTGAGCGCCTGCCCGCACCGTTCCCCGCGCCTGCCGATGGCCGCATCGGCGAGGTATGGTTCGATAGCCCGGCTGCCCTCGCCTCGATCCTCGTCAAGCATATCTTCACCAGCGAGAGCCTGTCGGTGCAGGTTCACCCCGATGATGCGCAAGCGGCTGCCATGGGTCAGGCGGGCGGCGGCAAGGACGAATGCTGGCTCGTCACGGATGCACGGCCGGGAGCCATGCTTGGCATCGGCTTCGTCAGGCCGGTCGATGATGCAACGATCCGGCAGGCGGCGCTGGACGGCAGCATCGAGCATCTCCTCGCATGGCATCCGGTGAAGCAGGGCGATTTCTTCTTCATCCCGGCGGGAACGGTCCATGCGATCGGAGCCGGTGTCAGCCTGATCGAGGTTCAGCAGAACAGCGACATCACCTACCGGCTCTACGATTACGGCCGGGACCGGCCCCTGCATCTCGATGAAGGTCTGGCCGTTGCGAAGGGGCTGCCCCATGATCCTGCCATGCGCCGCCATTTCGCGCCCCATGCCGGGAAGGCGCAGGAACTGATCTGCAGCAGGCACTTTGCGGTCCACCTGCTTGGCGGCCCGTTTGCCATGGAAGGATCGCTGGGCTGCGATGCACCCTGCATCATCCTGCCGCTTTCCGGCCGCGTGATGGCGGGCGATGAACCGCTGGAGCCGGGATCTGCGGGATTTCTGGCGGCAGGTGGCCCGTTCTCGCTGGACGAGGGGGCTTCGTGCCTGCTCGTCCGGGGGGCACAGAGCGCCTGAACCCCGGTTTCCGGGCAGCATTGACGCCAGATCCGGCAAAGTGATCGGCTGGTGTAATGTTATCTTGTAACATCCGTGGCGACGCTGTAGGGGGCAGGGAAAGCCCGGCACCTGTGTGACCGGGCCGGGTCAATCCGCAAAAGGACACGAACATGCGTTTGAACGCGCTCCTGGCTGCAACGGCGATCGTCAGCACCAGTGCCTCGCCCCTCCTTGCCGTTTCAGCCCATGCCGCTCCGGTCGATGCCGCCGCAGATCTGCCTGCACCCGAAGGCAGTGCCGCCGCGCCGCAGGACAATGGCGGCGGGCACAATCAGCCTTCGTCCGAAATCGTGGTCTCGGCCCCCTTTGAACGCGACCGGGAACTGGTGGCAACGGCCGTTACCGTTCTGCAGGGCGCAGACCTTCAGTTGCAGCAGCGCTCCACCATCGGTGAAACCCTTGCGCGCCAGCCTGGCGTGTCTTCCACCTTCTTTGGCCCCAATGCCTCGCGTCCGATCCTGCGCGGCCTTGATGCCGAGCGCGTGCGCGTTCTGACCGACGGGATCGGCAGCTTCGATGTGTCCAACACGTCGGTCGATCATGCCGTGGCAATCAACCCGCTGCTGGCTGACCGGATCGAGATCCTGCGCGGCCCGGCAGCACTGCTCTATGGTTCGGGCGCGATCGGCGGCGTGGTCAACATGCGCGATCTGCGCATCCCGCGCGAGGTGCCCGATACGGCGGTTCATGTCGATGCAGTGGCAGGGCTGGCATCGGCTGCAGAAGAGCGCAACATCGGCGCATCGCTGAACGCGCCGCTGGGGGGCGGGTTCGTGGCGCATCTGGATGGCAGCTTCTTCGAATCCGGCAATTACCGGACGGGCGGCTTCGTGTTCAGCCAGCCGCTGCGCGAGGAAGCCGCCGGGGAAGGCGGCGCCGTGGCTGAAGAGGCGCAGGCGCGCGGGCGTGTGCCGAACACGGCGGCGCGCACGTGGGACATTGCCGGCGGGCTGGCATGGGTGGGCCAGAGCGGTGCCAGTTTCGGCCTCGCCGTCAGCCATCTGCGCAACCGCTATGGCATCCCGAACGGCCTCGACATCGCCCACCACGATGATCACGACGCGGACCATGATGACCATGACCACGACCACGGGCATGAAGAAGATGGACACGGCCACGAGGACATCACGCTCAACATGCGCCAGACCCGCGTCGACGTGCGCGGCAGCGTGCCTCTGGGCGGGGCCTTCAAGGAGCTGAAGCTGCGCGGCGGCTGGGCGGACTACCGCCACGACGAGATCGAGGATACCGGTGCGATCGGCACCAGCTTCTTCAACCGGAGCTGGGAAGCGCGGCTTGAACTGGTGCAGGCCGAAAGCGGTGGCTGGCGCGGGGCAAGCGGGGTGCAATACTTCAGCCGCAATTTCCGCGCCGTGGGTGAAGAAGCCTACATCCCGGCTAACGAGACGAGGCAGTTCGGCCTGTTCACGCTGCAGGAGCTTGATCTTGGGGGGCTGCGCCTTGAAGGCGGCGCCCGGTATGAACATTCCAACGTGCAGTCGGCCCCGCTGGGGCGCTCGCGCACGTTCGATGCCGTATCCTTCTCGCTTGGCGGGTCGGTCGATCTGGGCAAAGGCTTCCGCTTTGCCCTCAGCGGAGCGCGCAGCGAACGCGCGCCGGGTGCGGAAGAACTCTTTGCCAATGGCGCACATGCCGCAACACGCGCCTACGAGATCGGTAATCCCGATTTCCGCAAGGAACGCCAGCTTGGCGCAGAAGCCGTGCTGCGCGGGCGGGGCGATGGCTGGCGGATCGAACTGACGGGCTTCATCAATCGCTTCGACAACTACATCTTCCTTGATCCCACCGGCGCTGAACAGGCCGGGCTTCCGGTGTTCCGATATGGTCAGGCCGATGCCCGCTTCTATGGCTTTGAAGCCGAAGGGGCGGTGCGGCTGGCGCAGATCGGCCAGACTCAGGTGGAGCTGACCGGCCTTGCCGACTACACCCGCGCCGAATTGCTGGGCGGGGGCGGCGCGGTGCCGCGCATCCCGCCGCTTCGCCTGATCGGCGGGGTGGAAGCCAATGCCAGCACGCTGGGCGGACGCATCGAGGTGGAGCATGCCGCCCCCCAACGCCGCATCGCGGCCTTCGAAACCGAAACGCCCGGCTGGACGATGGTGAACGCCAGCGTTTCGTGGAAGCCCTTCGGCGCGGCGTCCGGCACCACGCTGATGCTTCAGGCCAACAACATCTTCGATGTCGAGGCGCGCCGCCATACCAGCTTCCTCAAGGATGTGGCCCCTCTGTTCGGCCGCGACATCCGCCTGAGCGCTCGCTTCAGCTTCTGAGACGGAGTCGGCCGGGTCTGCCAGTTCACGCCGCGTAAACCTGACCCGCCGCAGGCTGCGGCCCGATCAGGTGTAGTGAGGTGAACGGTATGCGAAAGGCTTGGCTGGCTGTGCCTCTTGGCGCAGCGATCGTGGCGGCAGGGGTGGTGTCCGGGGCAGCCGAGGCCCGGCCCGGCGACCGTCTGCGCGAACGCATCGCCAAGCGCATGGAAGAGCGTGCCGAAGCTGCTGGCAGGCAGAAGCGCACGCCCGGCGCGCAGATGCTGTCCTATGGCAGCGATCCGTTGCAGATCATGGACCTGTGGGTGCCGGATGGCGCGAAGGCTGCGCCGCTTGTGCTCTATGTCCACGGCGGCGGGTGGAAGCGCGGGAGCAAGGACAGCGCCATGGGCCATGCCTTGCCGGGGCACATGCTGGAACAGGGCTATGCCTTTGCCTCGATCAACTACCGGCTGGTGCCTGCCGCCACGGTGGAGCAGCAGGCGGCTGATGTGGCGCAGGCGCTGGCCTTCGTGCTGGCGCGAGCCGACAAGCTGGGCATCGACCGCAGCCGCGTGGTCATCACCGGCCACAGCGCGGGCGCGCATCTGGTGGCGCTGGTGGGAACCGACGAGCAATATCTGCGCAAGGCCGGTCTTTCCTTCGCGGATATCGATGGGGTGATGCCCAATGATGGCGCCGCCTATGACGTGCCCGGACAGATGGCGCAGGCAGGCCCATTCATGCTCCAGACCTACCGGCAGGCGTTCGGCACCGATCCCGCCCGCCAGAAGGCGCTTTCGCCCACATTCCATGCCGCCGCGCCCAATGTGCCGCGTTTCCTGCTGCTGCACGTTCAGCGCGAGGATGGCGTGGCGCAGGCAAACGCACTGGCGGACGCGCTGAAACGCGGTGGATCAAGCGTGGAAGTGGCCAGCTTCGCGGGCACGGGCCTTCAGGGCCATGCCGAAATCAACCGCCGACTGGGCGAGCCGGACTATGCCGCCACCCCCGTCATGGACAGGTGGCTGAAGGCCGTGTTTGCCGGTTAGAGCTTCTCCGGCCCGCCTTCCCGCAGAACATGCGTGCAGCCCAGCGCGCTGGCGCTGTCGGCTTCGTTCAGCGCGGCGCGGGTGCGCCAGCCGATCGAGCGCAGACGGGCCGCCTGATCGCGGTCATGGCCGAGCGGGAGGAAAACGCAATCCTGCGCAGCCTCGCTGGCAACCAGCAGGTTGATCAGCCCGTCAGGATAGAGCGAGAAGCCGGTTGCCACCTCGTGGTGCGCGCCGCCTGCGATGCGATAGGTGCCGCCGCGCCCCACCGGGCCGCGCACACCATCGGCGTAGAGCGTGAAGCCGAACCATGTCTGGTATTCGAAACCGTGCCGTTCGCTGGGATCGAGCGTGAGGCGCGCGGTGCCGTTGAGACTGGCCGCGATTTCGCGCAGGGCTGAAATGCGGCTGGCCAAGGCTCCGCCATCGGGGGCGATAGCGGCATCGATGGCGGCCAGTTTCTCGATGGCGGTGTCAAACTCGCCCGTGGCGTAGAGCAGGGGCACATAGGCTGCTCCGCCCACATCGCGCAGGCCGCCCGCATCCTTGGTGTCCAGTTCGCGGCGCACCGCCTCGATCTGGCCGGGAGCCAGCGGAAACGCCTTTTCGGCGAGTGTATCGACCAGATCGGGCAGGGTGAAATCCACGCTCACGCCGCGCGCGCCCGCAGCTTGCAGGGCTTCCACCGCGATCGAGACGATCTCGGTTGCCGCGGCCAGATTGTCGGCGCCGATCAGTTCCGCGCCGCATTGCAGCTTTTCGCGCGCGGGGTTCAGCCCGTCGCTCTTGATGGTCAGCACCTGTCCGGCATACATCAGCCGCAAGGGGCGCGGGGCTTCGGCAAGGCGGGTCTGCGCGATGCGACCAATCTGCGGGGTATGGTCCGAACGCAGGCCCATCATCCGTAGAGAAGACGGATCGGTAAAGCGGAACATGCGGCGGCTCTGGATGCCCGCCATGCGCGCGGCGAGGCTCTTTTCGAACTCGATCATCGGCGGCAGCACGCGGTCATAGCCGTGGCCGTGCATCACGTCCTGAATGCTGCGCATCACGCGCGTGGTGGTCGCGGCCTCTGCGGGCAGGCGGTCCTCAAGCCCTTCGGGCAGAAGGCTGGAATCGACGTCGGTCATGGCCAGCGCGCTTAGCGGTTGGGGCGGCCAAAAGCAAAGGGCACCAGCAAAGAGGGGCGGGCGCATTGCTGCACCCGCCCCCGATTGCGCGCAGGGTTTGCCGGTCAGACGAACTTCAGCGCCTTGACCACGCGCACGCCCTGAATCTCGCGGGCCTTGCCCAGCACTTCCTCGCTCACCGGGCTGTCGAGCGAGAGCAGCAGCACCGCCTCGCCGCCCGCTTCGCGGCGGCCAAGGTGGAAGGTGCCGATGTTGATGCTGTTTTCGCCAAGCAAGGTGCCGATCCGGCCGATGAAGCCGGGCGCGTCGGAGTTGACGATATAAAGCATGTCGCCATCGAGATCGGCCTCGATCCCGATGCCGAAGATTTCGACAAGCCGCGGCTGGCCATTGCCGAACAGCGTGCCGGCAACCGAACGCTCACCCTGGCTGGTGCTGACGGTGACGCGCACCAGCGTGCGATATTCGCCTTCGCGGTCATGGCGCACTTCGCGCACGTCAAGCCCGCGCTCCTTGGCGAGGAACGGCGCGTTGACCATGTTCACGCTCTGCGAATACTGCTTCATCAGCCCAGCCAGCACGGCGGCGGTGATCGGCTTCTGGTTGAGCTGCGCGGCCGCGCCTTCAACCTCGATGGCGATCTTGGTCAGGTTGTCGTGCGCAAGCTGGCCCACCAGCGTGCCCAGCTTTTCGGCAAGGGCCATGTAGGGCTTGAGCTTGGGCGCTTCCTCGGCCGAAAGCGAGGGCATGTTGAGCGCGTTGGTCACGCCGCCGCTCACCAGATAATCGGCCATCTGTTCGGCCACTTGAAGCGCGACGTTGACCTGCGCTTCGGTTGTGCTGGCGCCCAGATGCGGGGTGCAGATGAAGTTGGGCGTGCCGAACAGCGGGGATTCCTTGGCCGGTTCGGTTTCGAACACGTCGAGCGCGGCGCCTGCCACGTGGCCGGAATCAAGCGCATCCTTGAGCGCGGCTTCATCGATCAGCCCGCCGCGCGCGCAGTTGATGATGCGCACGCCCTTCTTGCACTTGGCGATGTTCTCGCGGCTGAGTATGTTGCGAGTCTGGTCGGTCAGCGGCGTGTGGAGAGTGATGAAGTCCGCGCGTGCCAGCAGGGTGTCGAGATCGGCCTTTTCCACGCCCATTTCCACCGCGCGTTCGGGCGTCAGGAACGGGTCGAAGGCGATGACCTTCATTTTGAGGCCCAGCGCGCGGCTGGCCACGATCGAACCGATATTGCCCGCGCCGATGAGGCCGAGCGTCTTGCCCGTCACTTCAACGCCCATGAAGCCGTTCTTGGGCCACAGTCCCGCCTGTGTCTGGGCGTTGGCTTCGGGAATCTGGCGGGCCAGCGCGAACATCATGGCGATGGCGTGTTCGGCAGTGGTGATCGAATTGCCGAACGGGGTGTTCATCACCACCACGCCCTTCGACGAGGCATAGGGGATGTCGACGTTGTCCACGCCAATGCCAGCGCGGCCAATGACCTTGAGGTTGGTTGCGGCATCGAGGATCGCCTTCGTCACCTTGGTCGAGGAACGGATGGCAAGGCCGTCATACTCGCCAATGCGCGCGATAAGCTGTTCGGGGGTTTCGCCGGTGATCACGTCAACGTCGCAGCCCATCTCGGCGAAGATGCGGGCGGCGTTGGGGTCCATCTTGTCGGAAATGAGAACCTTGGGCTTGGTCATGTTTCGATCCAATCCATCAGAAAATTGACATCGTTCCGCTGACTGAGAGTCAGGGTGACGAATGCAAAGCGTAAGGGGCTGGCGCCACCGGAGAACCATGGCGACGCCAGGCGTGCGAGAAGGATCAGGCTGCGGCGAGTTCCGCCTTGGTCGCTTCGTATGCCCAGTCGAGCCATGGGCCGAGCGCCTCGATGTCTTCGGCATTCACGGTCGCCCCGCACCAGATGCGCAGGCCAGCCGGCGCATCGCGGTATCCGGCGATGTCGTAGGCTGCGCCCTGCTTTTCCAGAAGGCCGGCGAACTTCTTGATGAAGTCAGCATCCGCGCCTTCGACCGAGAGGCAGACCGAGGTCTTCGAGCGCGTCGCTTCGTCGGCGCACAGGTGCGAGAGCCACGGGCGCTCTTCGACGATCCTGTTCAGCGCTTCGGCATTGGCATTACTGCGCGCCTGAAGGCCCTTGAGACCGCCCAGACCCTTTGCCCATTCAAGCGCGAAGATCGCGTCTTCGACTGCAAGCATCGACGGGGTGTTGATCGTCTCGCCCTTGAAAATGCCTTCGGCCAGCTTGCCCTTGGACACGAGGCGAAACACCTTGGGAAGCGGCCATGCAGGGGTATAGGTTTCAAGCCGTTCGACCGCGCGGGGACCGAGGATCAGCACGCCATGGCCGCCTTCGCCGCCCAGCACCTTCTGCCACGAGAAGGTGGCGACGTCGATCTTCGCCCAGTCGATGTCATAGGCAAAGACGGCCGAGGTGGCATCGGCAAACGAGAGGCCCTCGCGGTCGGCCGGGATGAAATCGGCGTTGGGAACGCGCACGCCCGAAGTGGTGCCGTTCCAGGTGAACAGGACGTCGTGGCTCCAGTCGATTGCGCTGAGATCGGGGATCTGGCCGTAATCGGCGCGCAGGATCGTGGGATCGAGCTTCAATTGCTTGGCCGCATCGGTGACCCAACCTTCACCGAACGATTCCCAGGCCAGCGTGGTCACGGGGCGTGCGCCCAGCATCGTCCACATTGCCATCTCGAAAGCGCCGGTATCCGACCCCGGAACGATGCCGATGCGATGCGTATCGGGAAGCTGGAGCACCTCGCGCATCAGGTCGATGCAGTATTGCAGGCGCGTCTTGCCGATCTTGGCGCGGTGCGAGCGGCCCAGCGATTCGGTGGCGAGCTTTTCGGGGGCATATCCGGGCGGCTTGGCGCAGGGGCCGGACGAGAAGAAGGGGCGCGCAGGCTTGCGAGCCGGAACAGCAACAGTCATGTAGTCTCTCCTTGCAGAGAGCACGCGCGGCGTTGGGACCGCGTGGCCCGCTCGCCGCTCTAGTGGCGCGGGCCGATATGTCAAACGAAGTTTGCGGCTACTGGCCCAAAGTCTCGGCCAGCATGGCGGCCGTGCGCGGTCCGGACCAGTCATGCGCGCCGATCATCCGCCAGACTTCCTTGCCCTCGCGGTCGTAGAGAATGGTCGTGGGCAGCATTCCGGTCTGGTAGAAGAAGCCGAGGTTGTTTTCCCCGTCGAGCCACGGTTCAAGCCGCGCAAACTTGCGCTGGGCAAAAAGCTGGCCGACCTTGGCCGCGCCGTCGATATCCTGCGAGACCGTGAGCACGCGCAGCTTTCCGGCGTGCTGGGCGGCCAGCTTGTCGAGCATCGGCATTTCCAGCACGCAGGGGCCGCACCACGTGGCCCACAGATTGATGAGAACCGGCGTGCCTTTGAGGTCCGAAAGCCTGAGCGTCTTGCCCGAAGGGTCGGTCACGGTGAAATCGGGCATGGCCTTGCCGCGGCTGGCAATGTCCAGCGTGCCGTTGAGTTCGCCCTTCGCATCAGACTGTGCCGCAGATTCAGCAGATGCTGCGCTCGTCTGCGGTTGCGAGTCGGGCGCGGCTTGCCTATCGCACCCCGCGACGGCGAGCGCCGGGATCAGCATAACCAACACGAGCGACATTGAGGGCGGGCGGACGGACATGAGCGGCAATTCAGGCTCCAACCAGATGTGGGGCGGGCGCTTCGCAGGCGGTCCCTCGGCAATCATGCGCGAGATTAACGCCTCGATTCCCTTCGACAAGGCGCTGTGGCGACAAGACATCGCCGCGTCAAAGGCCCATGTGGACATGCTGGGCGCGCAGGGCATTGTCTCGGCCGAGGATGCCGCACTCATCTCCGATGGTCTCGACAAGGTGGCCGCCGAATACGAAGCGGAGGGGGTCCCCGAAAACTGGGACCTTGAAGACATCCACATGACCACCGAAAGCCGCCTTGCCGAACTGATCGGCCCGGCGGCTGGCCGCCTGCATACCGCGCGCAGCCGCAACGATCAGGTGGCGACCGACTTTCGCCTGTGGGTGCGCGATGCGATCGATCAGGCAGAGCTTGGTCTCAGGCAGCTGCAGGTGGCGCTGGTGGCGCGCGCGGGCGAACATGCAGACAGCATCATGCCCGGCTTCACCCATTTGCAGACCGCGCAGCCGGTCACGCTTGGCCATCACCTGATGGCCTATTACGAGATGATTGCGCGCGATCGTTCGCGCTTTGCCGATGCGCGCCGCCGCATGAACCGCAGCCCGCTTGGCTCGGCAGCGCTTGCCGGAACGGGTTTTCCCATCGACCGCTTCCGCACGGCGGCGGCGCTGGGCTTTGACGGCCCGACCGACAACAGCCTCGATTCGGTATCCGATCGCGATTTCGCGCTCGATTACCTGATGGCTGCCGCGCAATGCTCGCTGCACCTCTCGCGCCTTGCAGAGGAGTTCATCATCTGGGCCAGCCAGCCCTTCGGTTTCGTTACCCTGCCCGACAGCCTTTCAACCGGCAGTTCGATCATGCCGCAGAAGAAGAACCCCGATGCGGCCGAACTGGTGCGCGGGCATTCGGGGCGGATCGTGGGCTGCCTCACCGCGCTGATGATCACGATGAAGGGCCTGCCGCTGGCCTATTCGAAGGACATGCAGGACGACAAACCGCCGGTCTTCGAGGCGGCCTCGCTGCTGGCGCTGTCGATCGCGGCGATGACCGGGATGGTGGCCGAAGCCAAGTTCCGCACCGAACGGATGCGCGCAGCGGCCGAACTTGGCTATGCCACCGCCACCGATCTGGCTGACTGGCTGGTGCGGCAAGCGAACATCCCGTTCCGCGAAGCGCACCACATCACCGGCAGCGCGGTGAAGCTGGCCGAATCGCGCGGGGTTGCGCTCGACCAGCTTTCGCTGGACGACCTGCAAGCCATCGATCCGCGCATCGACGAACGCGTCTATGCCGCGCTTTCGGTCGAGGCGAGCGTGGCGGCGCGTTGCAGCCATGGCGGAACCGCGCCTGAAGAGGTAAGGAAGCGCGTGGCCGAAGCGCAGAGAGCGCTGGGGCTGGAGGAAACGGCTTGAAGCTCTTGCGCACCTTTCTGCCCGGCATCGTGGGCGCCCTTGCGCTGGCGGGGTGCGGCAACCGGGCCGAACTGAAGCTGGCGCCCGATCAGACGCCGCCGCCCATCCCTTATGGCCGCGAGGTTCAGCCCGGTGCGGACGATCTGCTCAAACCTCCCGCGCAGGCAGCCCCTGCGCGCAATGTCGAGCCGCGTCGCCGCTCGCAGGATCGTGAGGACGATCCTTTTGATCTGCCACCAGAAGGCTGAGAGTTTCCGATGGACCATTTTGAACTGAAGGGCGGCGTGCTCCACGCCGAGGACGTGCCCCTGCCGCTGATCGCGGCCGAGGTCGGCACCCCCGTCTATGTCTATTCCCGCGCCACGCTGACACGCCATGCCCGCGTGTTCCGCGATGCGCTTTCGATCCTGCCAGCGGTGAAGATCGCCTTTGCGGTCAAGTCCAATCCCAACCTTGCCGTGCTGAAAGTGCTGGCGGCCGAGGGCTACGGGGCCGATGTGGTTTCGGGCGGCGAAATGGAGCGCGCCCTTGCCGCGGGCATGGACCCGCAGGGCATCGTGTTTTCGGGCGTGGGCAAGACCGAGACCGAAATGCGCCGCGGGATCGAGGCCGGCATCGGCCAGTTCAACCTCGAAAGCGAGGAAGAAGGGCTGGAACTGGCCGCGATTGCCGCCTCGATGGGCACGGTGGCGTCGGCCGCCTTGCGAGTGAACCCTGATGTCGATGCCGGAACCCACGGCAAGATTTCCACCGGGAAGGCCGAAAACAAGTTCGGCGTTCCGTTTGACCGGGCGGCGGCAATCTATGCCCGCCTTGCCGAAACGCCGGGTCTGCACATGCGCGGTCTTGCGCTGCACATCGGCAGCCAGCTTGCCCGGCTCGATCCGCTTGAAGCCGCCTTCACCAAGGTTGGCAGTCTGATGAAGGCGATCCGCGCGGGCGGCCACGCGGTGACGCACATGGATCTGGGCGGCGGCGTGGGTGTGCCCTACAAGGCCGGCGAAATCTTTCCGCAGCCGGCCGAATACGCCGCGATGGTGGCCAAGGTCACGGCGGACTGGGGCGTTACGCTGATGTTCGAGCCGGGGCGAGTCATCACCGGCAACACCGGCGTCCTGCTGACGCGGGTGATCCGTGTAAAGGAAGGCGCGGCGCATCCCTGGGTTGTGGTCGATGCCGCGATGAACGATCTGGCGCGGCCTGCACTCTACGATGCATGGCATGATTTCGCGGCGGTTCAGCCCAGTGGCGAGACGTTCGTTGCCAACATCGTCGGCCCGATCTGCGAAAGTTCCGACACTTTCGCCATGGCCCGCACCATCGACAAGGTGGAGCGCGGCGATCTGGCGGTGTTCCGCACCGCCGGGGCCTATGGCGCGACAATGGCCAACACCTACAATTCGCGCCCCCTGGTGCCCGAAGTCATGGTGGATGGCGAAAAGTGGGCCATCGTGGCCGACCGCATCGATCCGGCCACGATCCTTGCCGCAGAGCGCGTGCCGGAGTTCCTCAGGTAGGCCGAGCTTGCAGGGATGAAGGCGCTCCCCCTCTTTCACCGCATCGCGGGCCAGCCGGTGATCCTGCTGGGCGAGGGGGATGCGGCTGCCGCCAAGCAGCGCCTGATCGAGCGTGCGGGCGGGGTGATCTACCGCGATATCAACGCCGGGATCGACGATGGCGCGCGAATTGCGTTCATTGCGCACGACAATCCCGCCATGGCCGAAGGCGATGCGATCCGGCTGCGCTGTGCTGGCTTGCTGGTCAACGTGGTAGACCGGCCCGAACTGTGCGATTTCACAACCCCTTCGATCCTTGATCGTGATCCGGTTCTGATTGCGGTGGGCACGGGCGGTGCTTCGGCCGGGCTGGCCAAGATCCTGCGTCTGCGCCTTGAACGCCTGCTTCCGCAGGGACTGGGCTCGCTGGCCCGCGCTCTGGAAGACGCGCGCGAGGGGATGCGGGCGCGCTGGGCCTCGGTGGCTGATCGCAGGCGGGCGCTCGATGCCGCGCTTGACGAGGGCGGCGCGCTCGACCTCATGCGCGCCGGGAGCGAGGCGAAGGTGGGCGATTGGCTGGCTTCCGGCGCCGAAGGACGGTCAGGGCGTTTCGAGATCGTGCTGACCTCGAACGACCCTGAAGACCTGACCTTGCGCGCCGCGCGTCTGCTGGGACAGGCGGATGTGGTGGTGCACGAGGCTGGCGTGGCGCCGGAAATCCTTGCGCGGGCGCGGGCGGATGCGGTGCGGGTCCCTGCCGGAGGGGTTGAGCCTCAGGGCGCAATCGTGGTGGTGCTTAAACGCGCCTAACCCTTCATCGCCGCCTGCAACTGGCCGATGATGACCTGCGCCTGTTCCGGGCCGGACTTTGGCACGAAATCGCCCGTGCGGTCGCTGATCTTCTCCCAGTTTGCGGCAAAACCTTCGACGGTCTGCTGGGCAGGAGGCAGGAGCACGCCCTTGTTCATCGTCACCCATGCCGAGTGATATCCGCCTGCGCCCGCGCCGACGATGGCATTGGTGGGCGCATCGTCCGAGACAAGGAACAGCGCGGCGGGGACGACAGATTCAGGGTTGAACAGCTTGAAGGCTTCTTCGGGGAAGATGTCCTCGGTCATGCGCGTGGCGGCGACGGGAGCCAGCGTGTTGACCCTGATGTTGTTCTTTGCGCCTTCAAGGTAGAGCGTCTTGGTCAGCCCTGCGACACCCAGCTTGGCCGCGCCGTAGTTTGCCTGCCCGAAGTTGCCGAACAGGCCGGAGGATGACGCCGTCATCAGGATGCGGCCATAGTTCTGCTCGCGCATCAGGTCCCAGCACGCCTTGGTGGCAAAGGCTGAACCGATCAGGTGGACCTTGACCACCGTTTCGAAATCGGCCGGGTCCATCTTGGTAAAGCTCTTGTCGCGCAGGATACCGGCGTTGTTGATGAGCACGTGGACGCCGCCCCAGCGCTCCTTGGCCCTGGCCACCATTTCGACCATCTGTTCGTATTCGCTGACGGAGCCACCATTTGGCATGGCCTCGCCGCCAGCGGCCTCGATTTCTTCGACCACTTTCAGCGCGGCATCGGAATGGCCGGTGCCATCGCGTGCGCCGCCGAGATCATTGACCACGACTTTCGCGCCGCGCCGGGCAAGTTCCAGCGCATAGGCGCGACCAAGCCCGCCGCCAGCGCCGGTCACGATGGCAACGCGGCCCTCAAACGAAATGCTCATGCCTGCTTCACTCCAACAGCCGCCTAATCGAGCGGTTAAGACGCAGGCAGCGATGCCACGACGGCGCAGTCAAGGCAACAGGCGGCCTGCCCTGTGCATTCGTGATAAAATAGTGATATTCTCGTCAATAAAATGTAACAAAGCAGAAATATTCGGCCGCAGTCGCCGGGCTGGTCCTGCCGACCGTTCCTGCTTGGCCCCTGAGGTGTTTCCGTGAAGCCAGTTGTCCGCGTTTCGATCCTTGCGCTTGCCTGTGCCTCAGGCTGGATCCTGCCGGCGCGCGCCGCAACAACCGGACCAGACCTCGCCGCGTTGCAGGCGCAGTTGCAGCAGATGCAGGAGCAGATGCGCAGCCAGATGGAAGCGGTGCAGGCGATGCAGCAGCAGATCGCCGCGCTGCAAACACAACTGGCCGAAGCGCGGTCGGCGGCCGATGCCGCGACGACGGCGCTCGCGGCGGCGGCCCCGCCGACCGCGACCGCGCGCCCCGCGGCCAGCATCACCTGGGACGGAGCGCCGAAGATCGAAGCGCCGGTTGATCCGAAACGACCCGGTGCGGGCAAATGGAGTTTCAAGCCGCGCGGCCGGTTGCAGATCGATACCGCCTCGGTCATGGCACCCGCATCGATCGGTAGCAAAAGCCTCGGCCTTGCGACCGAGTTCCGCCGGGCCTACCTCGGCTTTGACGGCACGATTCCGGGCAACTTCGGCTATCGGATCGAGGCCGACATTGCCAACAGCAGCATCGACCCGACCGACATCTATCTGAATTATACGGGTATCCGGAATCTGGTCATCACGATCGGCCAGCACAAACCGTTCGAATCCATGGAGGATACCGAGTCCGACCTGTTCACCAGCTTCATGGAACGCGCCTCCTTCAACACGGCCTTCGGTTTCGAGCGGCGTCTTGGCGTGTCGGCGCAATATCAGAAGGGCATGGTGCTGGCCCAGTTCGGAGTGTTCAGCGACAACGTGACCGATCTCAACGCCGATACCGACAACAGCTATTCGATCGATGGGCGTCTTGCCCTTCAGCCGAAGGCACTGGGTGGCCAGCTCCATCTGGGCGGTTCGGCGCACTACCATGATCTCAACGACGGCTATGCCACCGTTCGCTACCGGGCGCGGCCGTTCACCCACACAACCGACCTGCGGCTGGTCGATACGCGGGCGATCAGCGCCTTGTCGGAGATGAACTACGGCTTGGAACTGGGCTGGACTGGCGGACCGCTCCATTTCACCGCCGAATCGCAGTGGATGAAGGTCAACCGTCCGGCCGGGATTGCCGATCCCACCTTCAACGGTGGCTATGTCGAGGCGGGGGTGTTCCTGACCAGAGGCGACACCCTGCCCTACAAGGCGAGCGAGGGCACATGGACCCGGATCAAACCCGTAAGCGGCCTCGACAAGGGTGGCATCGGTGCGATCCAGATCAACGCGCGTTACGACTGGCTAGACCTCAACGACAAGGGCGTGGTCGGCGGCCGGCAGCAACTTGCAGGCGCATCATTGCTCTGGGTGCCGACCGACTACGTCCGCTTCATCGTCGACTATGGCCACCTCTGGCTCAAGGATGCGGCCATCGCCGCCGGTGCCGACCGCAACTACAACGCCGATGTCATCGGGATGCGCGCCCAGTTCGATTTCTGAGGACGCGCGGCCTTGCGGGCGTTCACGCGATCCGCGTCACCCATCCGTGCGTATCGGCAATCTCGCCGCGCTGGATGCCGACAAGCTTTGCGCGCAGCTTCTGCGTAAGCTGTCCGGGGCCGCCCGATCCGATGGTGAATTCTCCGTCATGGCTGGCAACCTTGCCCACCGGGGTGACTACCGCCGCAGTTCCGCAGGCAAAGGTTTCCACCAGCCGGCCGGATGCGGCATCGGCCTTCCAATCTTCAAGGCTGTAACGGCCTTCGCGCACGGTCAGCCCTTCTTCCCCGGCCAGCTTCAGCAGGCTTGAGCGGGTGATGCCGGGCAGGATCGTGCCGGTCAGTTCGGGGGTAAGGATCGAGCCGTCACTGAACACGAAGAACAGGTTCATGCCGCCCAGTTCCTCAACCCAGCGATGCTCGGCGGCATCTAGGAACAGGACCTGATCGTGTCCGCGCGCAAAAGCTTCGGCGGTGGGCACCAGGCTTGCGGCATAGTTGCCGCCACACTTGGCCGCGCCGGTGCCGCCGGGGGCTGCGCGGGTATAGTCCGAAACCCAGATGGACACGGCGGGCGCGCCTGATTTGAAGTAATTGCCTGCGGGACTGGCGATGACCATGAAGCGATACTGCTTCGCCGGGCGCACGCCAAGGAACGGTTCCGTGGCGAACATGAAGGGGCGCAGATACATCGAACCGCCTTCGACCGTGGGGAACCAGTCGCGGTCGACCAGAACCTGCTGGCGCACGGCCTCGACAAACAGATCTTCGGGCAGTTCCGGCATGGCGAGGCGACGGGCCGAGGCATTGAAGCGCGCGGCATTCGCTTCTGGCCGGAACAGCGCGATGCCCCCGTCTGCCAGACGATAAGCCTTCAGGCCCTCGAAGATTTCCTGAGCGTAATGCAGAACGGCCGCCGCCGGATCGAGCGCGATCGGGCCATAGGGGACAATGCGCGCATCGTGCCAACCCTGCCCCTCGGCGTAATCGATCTCGATCATGTGGTCGGTGAAGGCGGTGCCAAAGCCGGGGTTGGCCAGCACCTGCGCGCGCACGTCGGCCGACACCGGGGCCGGGTGCGGGTGGCGGGCGAAGCTGAGGCCGGAAGTTGCGGCGGTGGTCGCCATCGGGGCAGTCCTTGCGCTAGAATCGAAGATGCAGCGCCGTGAACTATTGTTGCGCAAAAGGCAAGGGGAATGTAATAAATGTGAAGGGCCGCATCGGTCAATCCGAGCGGCCCTTCGCATGGTCAGCGGCCGGAAGTGCCGCCCACGAAGCCTTTATCGCCTAATCGAAACTCAGCGATAATGCCTCGCGCAGGACTGTACCGACCTCTCTGCTGAACCATGAGACATCGGATCACCTCCTTTCGCGCTGTTGAGCCAAAGTCGCAGCTTTTTCGGGCTGCTGGACCGGATGAGCGGCAGTTCTTCCGGCCTTGGGGCGAATGTGATTCATTCGGCGGCAAACAACAAGTCTTGCGCAAAATAATTTTGTCGTCAGAATCCGGCTTTCGCGTCTGCACAATAGGTGCGTCTGCAACCATTCAGGTGGCCAGGCAGTCAGGCCCCTTGGCGGCAATCCTCGATCACGCGGCCGACTTCGGCCCACGCAGGCAGGTATAGCGTGGAAAGGCCGCTCGTTTCCACGGCAAAGCGGCCACGGCTGAAGGCCATGGCGTCGAGCAGGGGATCGTTCACGGCCAATGTGGCCTGAACGCCGCCCGCGCCCTGAACCACGGCAACCGTGCGCACTTCGCTGGTTGTCACGATGGTCATGGGCAGGCTGGCGTTGGCACTTCCGGCCCTCGACAGGGTCATGCTGCCTGCCGCGCGGTTGCACGTCATTGCGAACAGCGTCCCCTCGGCCGAAACGAAGCGGGCCGTGTGCCCTGCGTAAACCCAGTCGCCAGACGTTTGCGGAGCATCACGCCAGTCCTTGAAGGCTGGCGCGCTGACCACAGGCGGAGACGGAGTGGCGGATTTCGGCGCAGACGCCGGTGCGGCGGGTGGGGGAGCGGCATCAGGAGCCGCGCAGGCGCCCAGCAGCAGGAGCAGCGATGACGAAAAAGCGCGTGCCGTGTGCGCCGTGCGGTTGATCTTCATGCCCCGGTTATGGAAGGAACGCGCCGTGACCTCAACCCGCCAGCCACAATCCGCATCGGGCAAGAACAAGATCCGCGTCGACCAGTTGCTGGTGGAGCGCGGTCTTGCCGAAAGCCGCGCCCGCGCTCAGGCGCTGATCCTTGCCGGGCTGGTGTTTTCGGGCGAGACGAAGATTGCCAAGGCGGGGCAGGCGCTTGCCGGGGATGCCGCGCTTGAGGTGCGCGGCCGGGATCATCCATGGGTTTCGCGCGGGGGGATCAAGCTGGCTCATGCGATCGATCATTTCGGCCTTGATCCTGCGGGCGTGACGGCCATGGACATCGGCAGTTCGACCGGCGGCTTTACCGACGTGCTCCTGCAAAAAGGGGCGGCGCACGTTTTCGCGGTGGATTCGGGCACGAACCAGCTTGCCTGGAAGCTGCGGCAGGATCCGCGCCTGACGGTGCTGGAACAGACCAGCGCGCGCATCCTGACGCCTTCCCAGATCGACCGGCCCGCGACATGGGTGGTGTGCGATGCCAGCTTCATTTCCCTGAGAAAGGTGCTGGAGGTTCCGCTGGCGCTGGCTGCGCGGCCGACGCGGCTGGTCGCGCTCATCAAGCCCCAGTTCGAGGTGGGCAAGGCCGAAGTGGGCAAGGGCGGCGTGGTGCGCGATCCGGCCCTGCACCAGCGTGTGTGCGACGAAGTGCGCGGCTGGCTGGAAGGCGAAGGCTGGCAGGTGCAGGGAATTGTCGAAAGCCCCATCACCGGACCTGAAGGCAATGTCGAGTTCCTGATCTCGGCGCTTCATCCGTAGGTGTGCCAACGAGGGCGGCAAGCAGTCATGACGGAGAACTTCCATCCTTCCGGCACGGTCGGCGGATGGAGTTCGCATTGCGCAAGCCCGAACTGCCCGCCAATATCGCCCACGAATCGCGCGGCAGCGCACAGCCCATGGGTGCCATGAACTATCTCGCTTCTTCCGGCCAGCTTCGTGCCAGTCTTCTGCGCTGGTCGCTCTTCACGGTTCCGCTCGTCGTCGCGCTGGGCTTTCTGGCGGGGCAGGCATCGGGAAGCGGTCCGGGAAATCCTTGGTTTGATGGCCTGGTCAAGCCGACGATCTATCCGCCGCCAGCCGCCTTCGGCATTGTCTGGTCAATCCTTTACGTCTTGATGGGCATTGCCCTTGCCATGGTCCTTTCCGCCCGCGGCGCAGCGGGGCGGGGGCTGGCGGCAGCGGCCTTCGTGGTGCAGCTCCTGCTGAACCTCTCCTGGTCTCCCACTTTCTTCGCGCTGCACCAGATCACGGGCGCGTTCTGGATCACCGTGGCCATGGCGGTGGCAATCGTGGTGACGATTGCGCTGTTCTGGCGCATCCGCCCGGTGGCTGGGGCGCTGATGCTGCCATACCTTGCCTGGGTGTGCTTTGCCGCTGTGCTGACCTGGCAGTTCCTGCAACTCAACCCGGCCGCCGATGGCGCATTCGCGCCTGCCAGCACGGTGCGGGTGGAAATCTGATCCGGTCTGCAAGGTGCCCTTTCTTCCTTTACGCTCTTGGCTGCACGGGTTTTGGTCTCAGGGACACTTTCGGCCCCTTGCCGCAATCGCGATTGCAGCCCACATAGCGCGTGCACAGCCAGTCAGGACCATCCCCGATGCAAAGTGAAAATCCGATCATCGCCGATTTCGTCAAGCTGCTGAACAGCGCTGCCGGAACGATCGCGGGGATGAGCCGCGAGGCGAGTGAAAATGCCCGTGAAAAGGCGAAGGAACTGTTCGGCGGGCTGGATTTCGTCAGCCGCGAGGAGTTCGACGCGGTGAAGGAACTGGCCGCCTCTGCGCGCGAGGAAGTGGAAGCGCTGAAAGCGCGGATCGCCGAACTTGAAGCCGCGGCCAAGGGCGAATGATCGCCCCGGCCGCTTCAGTCTTCGCCTAAAGCCCCGCCTTGCGCAGCGCCTGATCGAGATCCTCGATCAGGTCATCGGGGTCTTCCAGCCCGACATTGAGCCGCAACATCCCCTCGCCCACGCCCATGTCGGCGCGCGTTTCGGGGCCGACGCCATAGTGCGTGGTTGATGCCGGGTGGCACATCAGGCTGCGCGAATCGCCGATGTTGTTGGATATGTCGATAAGTTGCAGCGCATCGAGCAGGGCATGCGCCTGCTTCATCCCGCCATCGAGGTGGAACGAGAAGATCGTCCCTCCGGCCTTCATCTGCTTTTTCGCCAGCGCGTGCTGCGGGTGGCTGGGCAGGAAAGGGTAGAGCAGGCGCGGCACGCGCCCTTCGACGAAGCTGGCCACCTTCAGCGCGTTCTCGCTCTGCCGGTGGATGCGAAGGTCCAGCGTTTCCAGCCCCTTGTGCACAACCCATGCATTGAACGCGGCGATATTGGGGCCAGTGTTGCGCTGGAACGGCAGCAGGACATTGTTGATCCATTCGGCCGATCCGCAGACCGCACCCGCCATGACGCGGCCCTGCCCGTCCATCATCTTGGTGGCCGAATAGGCGACGACATCCGCGCCAAAGTCCATCGGGCGCTGCAAGGCGGCCGTGGCAAAGGCGTTGTCCACCACGGTGGTGATACCGTGCTTCCTTGCCAGCGCGCAGACGAACTCCAGATCGACGATATCCATCGTCGGATTGGCCGGGCTTTCAAAGAAGAACACCTTCGTGTTCGGACGGATCGCGGCTTCCCATGCGGTGTTGTCGGCAGCGTGGATCGTGGTGCCTTCGATGCCGAAGCGCGGCAGGAGATTGTCGACCAGCCAGCGGCATGACCCGAAGGCAGCCTTGGCGGCAACGATGTGATCGCCCGCCGAAAGCTGGCAGAGCAGCGCGGTGGTCATCGCGGCCATGCCGGTGGCCTGCGTGCGGCAGGCTTCGGCCCCTTCCATCAGCGCGATGCGTTCTTCCAGCATCTGCACTGTGGGATTCTGAAGGCGCGAATAGGTCATGCCTTCGGCCTCGCCGGCAAAGCGCGCGGCAACCGTGGCGGCATCGTCGTAAGTGAAGCCCGAAGTCAGGAACAGTGCCTCGGAGGTTTCGCCCATTTCCGAGCGCCATGTGCCGCCACGCACAGCCTGCGTTGCGGGGCGCCACTTCTGGGTGATCGAACGGTCCTGGCCTGTCGTGCGTTTCATGGGCAACGCCTTAGTTTTGGGCGGCCCCGCGCGCAAGCGACAGGATTGCGAACTTGTCCTTGCGGCCCTATCCAGCGCCGCAAATGACACCCGCTGCCATGGCCCGCCCGCGCGACAAGGATCCCGCCCTCTGGTGCGCAGCGATTGCTGCCGCCTTCTTTCTGCTGGTTCTCCACCGGCTCGGCATTCCCTCGCAGATCATGTTCGACGAGGTGCACTACCTTCCCGCAGCCCGGCGGCTGATCGACCTGACGGAGCGGCTCAACCCCGAACATCCCCTGCTGGCCAAGCAATTGATCGCATGGTCGATGCAGCTCATTGGCGATACGCCCTTCGGCTGGCGATTCCCCTCGGCGGTGATGGGGGCAATCGGGCTTTGGGCAATGATGCGCAGCCTGTGGTGGGCCAGTCTTTCGCGCAGCGCCGCGATCCTGTTCGGCCTCTTGCTGGGCACGGGCTTCATCTGGTTCATCATGTCGCGCATTGCCATTCTCGACATGGCGATGGGCGGGTTCATGGCGCTTGCCATGTGGCAATGGGCGCTGGCATGGCGCAATCCTTCGGGCCGGACAGGCCGGGCGCGTCTGCATCTGATGCTGACGGGGCTGTTCATGGGCCTTTCGCTGGGCGCCAAGTGGAACGGGGCGCTGCTGGTGCCCTTGCCCGGCCTGCTGTTCGCGCTGAACCGGTGGGAGGCGCTGAAAGGCCGCCGCATTGCCATGCTGTGGGCGGCGCGGGGCGCGGGGCCGGTTCCGGGGGTGTCGCTGGTAGAGGCGGGGCTGTGGCTCGGCGTTCTGCCGCTCGCGGTCTATTTCGCCACGTTCCTGCCAGCCTTCTTCTATGCCAGGGATCCGATGACGCTGGGCCGCCTGATCGAATGGCAGCACTACATGCTGCAATTGCAGGACAGCGTGAAGAAGCCTCACACCTACATGAGCGTGTGGTGGCAATGGATGGCCAATATCCGGCCGATCTGGTTTCTCTACGAGAACGTCGATGGCGCGCAGCGCGGCGTTCTCATGCTGGGCAACCCGTTCACCATGCTGGCGGGCCTGCCTGCGCTGTTGCTGTGCGCGTGGGACGGCTTCAGGGGCCTGAAAACGGGCAATGGGCGCCTGCGCCTGCTGATCGTGGCGGCCTATGTCGTGCTGGTCGGCTTCTGGGCAGTGAACGGCAAACCGGTGCAGTTCTACTATCACTACATGCTGGCGAGCTGCTTCCTGCTGGCCGCGCTGGCGCTGGTGCTGGCCGAATGGTGGGATCTGGGCCTGCGCTGGCCCGCCAGGGCCACGCTGGTCCTCTCATTCGGCCTGTTCATCGGCTTCTATCCGATCATCTCGGCAGGCGAATTGCCGCGCAAGAACTCCTATCTCGACTACACCTGGCTCGATAGCTGGAAGTAGCCTCAATATTTGCCCCACACGAAGCGCGATGACAGCGCGAAGTTCCACACCGAGCCAAGCACGATCCCGACGACCACCGCGATGACATCGTGGAAGCCGATGGTCTTGAGCACTGCGGCCGAACCGACATTGGTGAGCAGCCCAAGCGAGCAGGTGAGCGCGAACTGCGCCCAGCCGCGCAGCAGCGGACCAAAGCCGCGCAGGCGCTTGTCGGAATAGGTCAGCTCGTTGTTGAGCACGAAGTTGAAGGTCATTGCGATGATTGCCGCCAGTGCATTGGCGGTGTTGAAGGTCGCGCTTTCCGACCAGTTGCCATAGACGAAGCGTTCACCCGCAACGAGCTTGAGCAGCACCCAGAGCGCGCCAAGCTGCACCGCAACCCCCATGGCGCCCACGGTTCCGAACAGGGCAAAGCGCGTGGGTATGATCCGGCCCAGCCACTTGTCGTAAAGGCCAACGAGAAACTCGAACACCACGGTCTGGTCCAGTTTGCTTTCGCCTTCGACACGGGCGACGAAGTTGAGGGGGAACTCCTTGACCCGCAGCGGCTTGTCCACCGTGGCCAGAATGTCGAGCAGGATCTTGAAGCCGACGCCGGAAAGGCGGTGCGCATCAGCGCGCAGGGTTTCGGCGCGCAGCATGAAATAGCCGCTCATCGGGTCGGACAGCTCAACCCCTGTCACCTTGTTGGCGATGCGGTTGGCAAGGCCCGATGCCTTCACCCGGTCGGGCCGGCCCCATTCCTCGGTGCTCGCCCCTTCGGCAAAGCGCGAGGCATAGGCCAGATCGTATTCGCCGCTTTCGATGGCCGCCAGCATTCCCGGCAGCAGCGCGGGATCGTGCTGCTGGTCCGCGTCCATGACCGCAACGACCGGGGCTGCCGTGGCGCACATCCCCTCGATCGCGGCAGAGGCAAGGCCGCGCCGCCCGATGCGTTCGATCACGCGGATGCGCGGATCGGAAAGCGCGATGCGGCGGGCCTCGTCGGCGGTGCCATCGGGGCTGTTGTCGTCAACGAAGATCGCTTCCCAGGCAATGCCCTGAAGGGCAGCATCGAGGCGCGCGACCATGGGCGCGATATTGGCGCGTTCGCGGTATGTCGGAAGGATGACGGCGAGTTGAAGCATATGCGCGGCGGCCCTTACAGCCTTGCAAGCACTGCGTCACCAATTTCCGTGGTGCCCGCCGTTCCCCCCAGATCGCGGCCCGCCACGCCATCGGCCAGCGCCTTCGCCACGGCGGCCTCAACCCGGTCTGCCGCCTCTGCAAGGCCCAGCGAATGGCGTAGCAGCATGGCGGCCGAAAGGATCGTGGCCATGGGATTGGCAAGACCCTGCCCGGCAATGTCGGGGGCCGAGCCGTGGATCGGCTCGTAAAGACCGAAGGTGCCGTGGGCGGTCTGCCGCTCGCCCAGCGAGGCCGAGGCCAGCAGCCCGATCGAGCCGACGCACATCGATGCCTGATCGGACAGGATGTCGCCGAACAGGTTGCCGGTCAGCACCACGTCGAACTTGCCGGGCGCCCGCACGAGCTGCATCGCGGCATTGTCGACATACATGTGTTCGAGTGTGACTTCGGGATAGTCCTTCGCCACCTCGATCACGACGTCGCGCCAGAGCTGGCTGGTTTCCAGCACATTGGCCTTGTCGACCGAGCACAGCCGACGGTTGCGTCCCATGGCGGTGCGGAAGCCGACGTGGGCAATGCGGCGCACCTCGCTTTCGCTGTAGGACATGACATCATAGCCTTCGCGGTCGCCATTGGCGGCAGTGCGGAAGCCCTTCTCTCCGAAATAGACATCGCCGTTCAGTTCGCGCACGATCACCATGTCGATCGCGCCCGCCACTTCGGGGCGCAGCGCAGAATGGCCCTCAAGCCCGGCAAAGACCCTGGCGGGACGCAGGTTGGCAAACAGGGTCAGCGCCTTGCGCAGGCCAAGGATCGCCTGTTCCGGGCGCAGATGCCGTTCCAGCGCGTCGCAATCGGGATCGCCCACCGCGCCGAACAGAATCGCGTCCGATGCCTCCGCTACGGCCAGCGTTTCCGGCGGGAGGGGATGGCCGCTGGCCTTCCACGCCGCTCCGCCGACAAGGGCCTCGGTCATCTCGATGCCCTCGATGCCGAGCGCCTCGATCACGCGCACGGCCTCGCGCGTTACTTCGGGACCGATGCCGTCACCCGGCAGAACCGCAATCTTCATGAACAATTCCTTCGTGCGTTCCCTTCATCCGCTTCCGATCCGGCGCAGCCGGTCGAGCAGAATCGTGCGCGCCCCCATAACATCGCCGGTCCGATCGGCAAGCAGGCGGTTGGCAATGGTCCTGCCCTGCCGGTCGAGCCTTTCCAGAAGATCGGTCCAGCCTTCCTCCGGCGGCGGGGCGTCGGCCGCGCCATAGCCGACCTCGCGCAGCAGCAGGGCCTCGTAGCCCGCCAGAACGCGCGCCCAGCCGCGAGCGGAAGGGGCCATGCAGATCGCATCGAGCAAGGCTGCCAGCGAATCATGCAGCAACGGATAGGGATGACCTTCGGGAAGGGTGGCTGCGGTCAGCGCACAGGCCCAGCCGATACCGGCGCTTGGCAGCGGCTCGGTCAGCCATGGTCCCCTGCTGCGCACCAGTTCCACCCGCGCCGACGGAAGCTGCGTGCCTGCCCGCGCCCGCACTTCCACCGCCACCAGATTGCCGGGGATCAGCACGGGCCGCAGGTCGCGTCCTCGCGCGCCTGCCACATAGGCAGCGGCAAGCCCGTGGTCTGCCGTCATCACGCGCACGATCGCGCCATGTTCGCCGTGCGGGCGCAGCGCGCAGAGAATGGCCGAGGCGCGGATCAGCATGGCGCGGCTTTGCGCGCTAATGCCTTTTCGGGCAAGCGCCATAAAAAGGGCATGTTTGCAGATGCATTAGCGCATTGGAACCTTGGCCATTGTGCGATAGTTTGAAGGGCATGAAGCAGCTTTTCCAGCACGCCGCGATGACCGAAGGAGTTACGGTGCGAGTCGCCGTCAACTTCCTGCCCGAACAGTCCCGCGTTGAGGCGGGCAAGTGGTTCTGGGTCTATCACATCCGGATCGAGAATGGATCGGACCAGCCGGTGCAGCTGCTCTCGCGCCACTGGCGGATCACCGACGGGCGCGGCCTCGTCAACTTCGTCGATGGTGATGGCGTGGTTGGCGAACAGCCCGTGCTGCAACCGGGACAGGCGCATGATTACGTGTCCGGCTGCCCGCTGGGCACACATCATGGCAGCATGGAAGGCCATTATACCATGCAGCGCGCCGATGGTTCGCTGTTCGATGTGGCGATCCCGTTCTTTCCGCTGGCGGCACCGGCTCCCGCCAATTAAGGCCGCTTCGCGATGAAGCGGACCCATCTCCCCCTCAACGGCCTGCGCGTGCTTGATGCAGCCGCGCGGCACCTGTCATTTACCCGTGCGGCCGACGAACTGGCCGTTACTCCGGCGGCCGTGGGCCAGCAGATCCGCGCGCTCGAAGACCTGCTGGGCGTCGTGCTGTTCCGTCGCACCCCCAAGGGCCTTGAGCTGACAGACGAGGCGAGCGCGGGGCTGGATGCGATCCGCGAAGGTTTCCTGCGCTTCGAGGAAGGTGTGCAGGCGATGCAGGCCGGCCAGTCGAGCCATGTCTATACCATTGCCTGCCCGCGCGATTTCTTCGCGGCATGGCTTTCGCCGCGCCTTGCCAGCTTCCGCGCCGAAAATCCGCAGCTGCGTTTCTCGCTTGTCGGCGGCGATGCCGACATCGATTTTACCGAGGCCAATCTTGACCTTGCCGTGCGCTGGGCCGAGGGGCCGGGCGAACTGGAGGGCATCCCTCTGGGCGAGGCCCTGATGGTCACGGTCGCCGCGCCGGATGCGGCGCCGGATTGCCCGTGGATCGGCTGGCCGGGCGATCCTGCGCCCGGCGGCGGCGATGTCGGCTTTTCGGTGGGCGATGCGGGCACGGCGATCAGCGCGGCTTCGGCCGGCCTTGGCCGTGCGCACGTGCCCTTGCAACTCGCGCAGAGCGCGATTGCGGCCGGGCGGATCATCCGGATCGGAGAACCGGTCGTCTCGCGGCGGGGATACTGGCTCGTCGCACCACCGCCACAATGGCGTCAGAAAAAGGTCAGGGCGCTGGTGGCGGCGCTGCGCGGCTGAACTGCGGCATTTCCTGCCGCAAGCTACGCTATCATCCCGATTTCCGGGGCCTTTGCGCCTTACGCGCTGTTAACCGCGCCGGGCTATCGTCTGGCCCGATGGTATCGGGAGCGCAAAACCCTGTTGCGGCGAAAAGGCTGATTGGCTTCAGCCTTTGGCGCGCCTTGCGTCCTCGTGGCGGCTGGATCCAGCACGAAGGGGACCGCTTCACCCGCGCCTATGCCACCAGCCTCTCGCACCGACTGCCGCTGCTCTATCTGGTGGTGGTGGTCAATTCCTGTCTTGTCGCCGCCCATTTCCACAGCGATGCACCGGTTCCGCTGGTGCTGTTCGGTCCGCTGGTCCTTGGCAGTTTCGCCCTGTGGCGGGCCATCTACTGGTTGCCCGCGGCGGTGCTTGCCCGGCCCGTCAGCGTGCAGCGCCGCGATCTGCGGCGCATGAGCTGGCTGGGCGCGATTGCGGGATTCCTTTTCGCGCTCTGGGGCATGGCGCTCTATCCCTACGGCACGCAGGCAGAACAGTCGTTCATTCACTACATCATGGCGATCACGCTGTTTTCGGGCATCCTTGGCCTTGGCCATGCGCCCCTGACCGCGCTGAGGATCGCTATTGCGATCACCATTCCCACAACGGGCCAGATCCTGTTCAGCGGCCATCCCAATGCCGTTCCGGTGATCCTGATACAGGCCGTGGTCACGGTTCTGCTGCTGCTCGTCACGAACGGGCATCATCGGGATTTCGTGAGGCTTGAACTGTCCCGGCAGGAACTGGCCCGGCGCGAGCGCGAGGCGGCGGAACTGGCGCAAAGCAACCTGCGTCAGGCCACGATCGATTCCCTGACCGGATCGCTCAACCGGCGGGCGATCCTTGCCGAGCTTGAAGCCGAGGCTGCACGCGGTGAGCAACCTGCGCAGGCGGCATGGCTTGCCCTGATCGATCTGGACGGGTTCAAGCACATCAACGATACTTATGGCCACGCTGCGGGCGATGCGGTTCTGGCAGCCGTGGCCCAACGCCTCGCGGCCTGTCCGGTGCTGCGCTGTCATGGCCGCCTTGGCGGCGACGAGTTTGCCGCCATCATCGATGCGGGCCATGACGAAGCCGCCGTGCGCGCGCTGGCCGAGCAGCTTTCAGAGACGCTGCGTGCACCGGTTCTGCATGGCGGTGCGGTGCTGCGCCTGTCGGGTTCGATCGGTGTTCACCGGATTGACCGACGCAGCGCCAGCGACTGCCTCGAACGGGCTGATGCCGCGCTCTACAAGGCCAAGGAGCAATCCGACGGCGCGGTTGTGGTCTTCAGCCCGGATGACGAAGCCGCCATGCAGGACCGCGCCGCCATCACGCGCCTGTTCAACGACAGCAACCTGTCCGACCGTCTCAAGCTGCTCTACCAGCCGGTGATCGATGGCGTGACCGGGAGCGTCACTGGCTTTGAAGCCTTTGTCCGCTGGAGCCCGGATGGCGAGCGCTGGCTTGCGCCTGCCCAGTTCATGACGCTGGCCGAGGCAACCGGCCGCACGGGAGACCTGACACGTGCGGTCATGGCACGGGCCTTGCGCGAATGCCCTGCCTGGCAGCACGGGTGCATGCTCTCGATCAACCTTGCCCCCCGCGATCTTATGCGCGCCGGTTCTGCCGAGGCTTTCGCGCGGCTGGCCGAGGATGCAGGCGCGCCGCCTCAGGCGATCATGCTCGAAGTGACCGAGCGCGCGCTTATCGGTGATCCCCGGCGCGCCGAGGAGCAGTTGCAGGCCCTGCGCGGCAAGGGCTTCAGGCTTGCGCTCGACGATTTCGGCGCGGGCTGGTCAAGCCTGAGCCAGGTCAATCGTCTGCCATTCGATGCGATCAAGATCGATCAGGATCTTTCCCGCGCGCTGGCCAGCGATCCCGGCGCGCGAACGCTGGTCAGCACGATCATTGGTCTTTCGTGGCAACTGGGCATCGAGTGCATCATCGAAGGCGTGGAAGACGAGGAACAGGCCCGCACGGCGCAGGCGCTGGGCATAAGGATGATGCAGGGATACCATTTCGGCAGGCCCGAACCGGCCGCAGCGGCCCTTGCAATCATGCAGGCTTCGCCGCCCCGCCCGCCCGCCGTGCTGCGTGCCTGAAAGGGTCAGTGCTCAAGCACGATCGGACGCGGCGCCCCCGGCGGAAGAACACGGCGAAACAGCCTGCCGCGCTCGCTGAACAGCACCAGCAGCAGGCTCAGCATCCCGGCGCACAGCAGTGCGGTGGCCAGCGGGCGGGCCGATCCGTCGTATGCCTGTCCCACGAAGATCCCGATGGAAGAACCGATGACCATGCGCAGGAAGGCATGCATCGAATTGGCCGTGCCTGCCGTGCGCGCGAAGGGTTGCAGTGCGATCGAGCCGAAGTTGGCACCGATGAAGCCGATAAGGATCATGTTCGTGACCATCAGCGGCATGAACTGCAAGAGCGTTTCGTCCGGGCGCGTGGCAAACCACAGTTGCAGAGCGCTCACCATGATGAACAGCAGCACTGCGGTATGCGAAACCCGCCTTGCCCCGAAACGTTCGACGATCCGCGAATTGGAAAAGTTTGCCGCCGCCATCATCAGCGCGGAGCCGCCGAACAGCAGCGGAAACAGGGCGCCCGCGCCGAAATGCTCGGCCACCAGTTGCTGCGAGGAATTGACGTAGCCGATCATCGCACCGAAGGTCAGCGAACCGCCCAGAACATAGCCGATAGAGGCGCGGTTGGTTGCCGCTTCCAGCATGTTGATGCCGATAACGCCGGGGCGGATCGGCTGGCGATATTCCGCGCGCAGCGTTTCGGGCAGGCGCAGCCCCACCCATAACGCCATGGCCACGCCCATTGCCGCTAGGAACACGAAGATCCAGCGCCAGCCGGCGAACAGCAGCACCAGCTGGCCGATGCTGGGGGCGAGCATCGGCACGACGAGAAAGACCATCGAGATAACCGACATCTGCCGCGCCATCTGATCGCCCGAAAAGCGGTCGCGGATGATGGCGGCGGGCAGCACCGCAAGGCCGCCGCAGCCCAGCGCCTTGAGCATCCGCATCACCAGCAGCGCCTCGAACGAACTGACCAGCGCGCAGCCCAGCGAGCAGGCGACGTAGATGGCGATGCACGACAGGAGCACCGGGCGGCGTCCGTAACGGTCGGCCAGCGCGCCGGGAAAGAGCGAGGCGAAGCCCGACGCCAGCAGGAACACGCCCACCACAAGCTGCCGGTCATTGGGATCGGCTGCGCCCAGATCGGCGGCGATCCGTCCCAATGCGGGCAGCATGGCATCGACCGCCAGCGCCTGCAACGCCATGAGCAGCGCCATCATGGCGATCGTTTCGCGTTCGCCGATGGTGCGGGATTTGCAGGAATCGAGGACGGGCATCACCGATCCCTCTGGACCAGTTCCTTGGCAAATCCCACCCTTTATGTTGCGGCGCAAAAGGGCCTATCGTGGGCCGGATGGATCGTGTGCAAATTGATGACCCCGATCATGCCCGGCGCAGCGTGGCCGACGAGCCGGACCGGCGCGCCTTCGGCCTGCGCAAGATCATCCATGTCGACATGGACGCCTTCTTTGCCAGTGT
The DNA here is from genome assembly GCF_003171715.1 of Novosphingobium meiothermophilum. Taxonomy (GTDB): domain Bacteria; phylum Pseudomonadota; class Alphaproteobacteria; order Sphingomonadales; family Sphingomonadaceae; genus Novosphingobium; species Novosphingobium meiothermophilum. Next base: position 397,298 of record NZ_QGHL01000008.1, read on the forward strand.
CGAACAGCGCGATGACCCTTCGCTGCGCGGGCTTCCGGTGGCAGTGGGCGGTTCGGCCGGGCGCGGCGTGGTGGCAGCCGCAAGCTACGAGGCGCGCCGTTTTGGCGTGCGGTCGGCCATGCCTTCGGCCCGCGCGGTGCAACTGTGCCCGGACCTCATCTTCCGCAAGCCCCGCTTCGAGGTTTACAAGGCGGTGTCACGGCAGATCCGCGCCATTTTCCTGCACTTCACCCCTCATGTCGAACCGCTCTCGCTCGACGAAGCCTATCTTGACGTGACCGATGATGTCCGGGGGATCGGTTCGGCCACCCGCATTGCCGAACTGATCCGCCAGCGTATCCGCGCCGAGACCGGGCTGACTGCCAGCGCAGGCGTTTCCTACAACAAGTTCCTTGCCAAGATCGCCAGTGACCAGAACAAGCCTGATGGTCTTTGCGTGATCCGGCCGGGCGAAGGGGCCGCTTTCGTCGCCGCATTGCCTGTGCGCCGATTTCACGGCATCGGCCCGCGCGGGGCGGAAAAGATGGCGCGGCTGGGAATCGAGACCGGCGCCGATCTCAGGGCGAGGGATCTGGACTTCCTTCGCACGCATTTCGGCAGCGTTGCCGACTATCTCTACCGGGCCGCTCGCGGCATCGACCTGCGGCAGGTGCGCGCCGACAGGCCGCGCAAGTCGGTGGGCGGCGAGCGCACCTTCGAGCGCGACATTTCCTCTGGCCCCATGCTGCGCGAAACGCTGGAGACGATCATCGCTATCGTCTGGGATCGAATTGAGCGCAGCGGCGCAAAGGGCCGCACGGTAACGCTGAAGCTGAAGTTCAACGATTTCACGCCGTTCAGCCGGGCAAGATCGCTGCCGCGGGCGATTGCGGACAAGGCCGAGTTTGCCGCCCTTGCGCGCGAGCTGCTGGACGCGCAGCTTCCGCTGCCCCGGCCGATCCGGCTGATGGGGCTGACGCTGTCTGCGCTTGAAGCGGACACGCCCGGCCATCCTGCCGATACCGGTGCGGCCCCGGTTCTTCAGCCTGAACTGCCGTTCTGAAGCTCCAGCCAGCGTCCGATCATCTCGCGCGTCGGCCCGTTGGCCCGTTCGGGGAGACATTGAGGATGAAAGAAGCGCGCTTCCAGAATCTCGCGCCCATCGGGGCAGGGTTCATCGGACGTGGTTCCTGCCACCAGTTCCAGGTGATTGGTCCATCCCCGGCGCGCGATGGTGAAGGTGGCAATGTGACAGGGTGCGGCAAGCAGGCAGCCCACCTCTTCCGCCAGTTCGCGCATCGCGGTGCGTTCCGGGCTTTCGCTCCGGCCAAGACCGCCACCGGGCAGCATCCAGACATCGGGGGCGTGATAGGTATGGCGCACGAGCAGAACCTCGCCTTGCGCATTGGCCGCAATGACCGTGCATCCACGCACGCTTGCGCCTGTCCTGCGCCACCACCACACGCGCATGCCATGGGCGGCGCGCAGCACCAGCAGATGAACCCGGCGTGGCAGGACCGACAGCATCCTGCGGGTCTGGACCACGCGGGCAGGTTTGTCATCATGTCATGCCCTTGGCGCGTCCATGAAGGACACTGTTCCTGTTCGGACCAGTTGCTGCGGGATTGCCATTCTCTTGTCATATCACGGTAGCAAATGGCTGCTTTGGCAAAGCGGTGGCGGGATATGACGCGGGCGTTTGTGAATCGCCCGCACACGGTTATGCCTGACGCGCTGGAAGGGAACACAGGCTTGAGATTCGGGGGCTTCAGGCTGGCAGGTGCAGGCGGCATTGTCCGCGGCGCCACGGGCTTGTCCGTGCTGCGTGCTGTCCTGTGGTGGCTGCTGGCCGCGCTGATCGCGTTTCTGGGTGCTGCGCTGTTCTGGGCCGTGGTCACGCCGGTATCGCCGGTGGGAGACTGGCGCGCACCGGGCGTGCAAACCATGTCGGCCACGGCGCGCGCCGCGCTGTTTGCCAGCCTCGATCCGTTCAATCGGACGGCGGTTGCTGCCGGTCCTGATCCCTCGGCGGCGTCCGGCACGGTGACTTCGCTGGCGCTCACGCTTTTTGCCACCCGCGCCATGCCCGGAGGCGGCGGTTCCGCCATCATTGCCGGGGGTGACGGAGTGCAGCAGGTCTATCGCGTGGGAATGGAAGTTCAGCCGGGCGTCACCCTTGCGGCAGTCGCGTTCGATCATGTCGAACTCTCGCGCAACGGGGCGAAGGAACTGCTCTATCTCGACCAGTCAAAGCCTGCGCCGGCAGCCGATGGCGTGGTGGCGGCCAATCCCGCGTCTGTTCCTGCCGAAAGCACATCCGCAGGCGGCGCGATCAGCGTTGCCGCGCTGCGCGGCGGGGTCAATTTCGGGCCGCGCGCCGAAGGCGGCAAGGTTGTCGGCCTCGAAGTGCTGTCCGCAGACGATGGCAGCGTCTTTCGCGCTGCCGGTTTCCAGCCCGGCGATGTCATCGTCGCGCTTGATGGCAAGCCGGTGACGGGCGCGGCGGATGCGGCAGCGCTTTCCGCCGCCCTGCGGCCCGGCGCAGCGCTTTCCGTCACAGTCAAACGGGGCGATCGCCAGCTTCCCCTGGCCATCACCCTCGCGCCGTAAGGCCACCTCGATATGAAGAAAAAGCCGATGAACCTGCGTCTTGTTTCCCGCCCCGCCTTCCTGCTGGGCGCGGCTGCGCTGGCCCTTGCCCTGCCTCAGGCGGCGCTGGCGCAATACACGCTGAACGTGCGCGAGGCCGATATCCGGGCCTTCGTGGCCGATGCCGCCGAAGTGACGGGCCGGACCTTCATCGTCGACAGCCGCGTCCAGACCAAGGTCAGTGTGGTTTCGGACCGGACGCTGAACCGCTCGGAATACTTCGAGGTGTTCCTTTCAACCTTGCGCGCAAACGGGCTGGTGGCGGTGCCCACGGGCAACGGTGCCTTCCGCATCCAGCCTGCCGATGGCGCTGCGGCCAATCCCAGCCGGATCGGCAGCCGGGGCGCGGCGCAAAGCCAGATGGTGACCGAAGTGATCCGCCTTCGCGCGATCGATGCCCCGCAGGCGGTGGAAACGCTGCGCCCGCTCATCAGCAAGGAAGGTGCGATCACCGCCAACAAGGCGGGCAATTCGCTGGTGGTGGTCGATTATGCCGACAACATGCGCCGCATCCGGGCGCTGCTTGCCGATATCGACCGCGACAATGCGGCAACCCAGACGGTCATGCTCGAACATGCCGGCGCGCGCGAGATTGCGACCGCGCTGAGCCAGCTTGTGCCGCAGGGCGGCGAAGGCGCGCGGGCGCTGGCCACCGTCGTCGCGGTCGACAGCGCCAATGCCGTGCTCATGCGCGGCGAACCGGCGACGCTGGCCAAGATGGCCGCCATGGCGCGCCAGCTTGATGCCAAGGCTGCCCAAGGCGGCGAGATCAAGGTGATCTGGCTCGATCACGCCGATTCGGCGGCGCTGGTGCCCGTGCTGGAACGCCTGCTGGGCGGGCAGGGCGGGGGCGAGGTGACATCCGCCAGTGCCGCGCCGATCTCGCTGGGCGGGGTAGGCGGCAGCGGCACGTCATCGGCCGGGGCAAACGGTTCGACCGGACCGGCCGCAACCGCGGGCGGCAATGCCACCAGCCCCATCGGGGCGACGACGGGCGGGCTGGGCAACGGCCCGATCAAGCTTGCAAACGGACGCGGCACGGCCACGATCACCCGCTATCCGGGCGCGAACGCCATCATCATTTCCGCGCCCGCCGACGAGCAGCGCCGCATCAGCGAGGTGATCCGCCAGCTAGACATTCCGCAGGAGCAGGTGCTGGTCGAGGCGATCATCGTCGAAATCTCGGACAACGTGGCGCGCGAACTGGGGGTGCAACTGCTGTTCGGCGGCAAGGATAAGCCCTTTACCGTCACCAATTTCTCGAACAGCTCGCCCAACATCATCGACATTGCGGGCGGTCTTCTGGCCGATAACCTCAACCAGACGACAACGGTTGTGAACGGCGCGACCGTGACGACCACCACCAACAGCGCGGCGGGGGATCTGCTGCGCGAGAATGCCGCCACCAAGATTCTCGCGGCGCGCGGGGCCTATTCGGGCTTCCTTACCGAACTGAGCCGCGACACCTATCTTGGCGCGATCATCAATGCGGTGCAGACCGATCGCAATTCGAACATCCTTTCCACCCCGCACATCACCACCAACAACAATGTGCCCGCCTCGATCCTGTTCGGGCAGGATGTGCCGATCACCACCGGCGAGGCGCTTTCGGGCGGGAACTTCAGCGACACCTTCCGCACGATCCAGCGCCAGAACGTGGGCATCGAACTGGATGTGACGCCGCAGATCAATGCAGGGAACCTCGTGCGGCTGGACCTGCGACAGGAAGTCAGCTCGATTGCGGGCACGGTCTCGCGCACGTCGAACGAACTCATCATCAACAAGCGCGAGATCAAGACCACCGTGACCGTGGGCGACCGCGAGATCGTGGCCCTGGGCGGCCTCTTGGATGACAACGAGCAGCGCACGTTGCAGAAAGTGCCTTTTCTGGGCGACATCCCGCTGCTTGGCGAGGCATTCAAGTCGCGTGCGCGCAGCCGGGTGAAGACCAACCTGATGGTGTTCATCCGCCCCACCATTCTGCGCAATGCGGCAGACCGGCAGGCGCTGGCGGCCCGCCGCTATGGCGTGATCCGCGATGCGCAGGTGCAGTTCGCCCCGCGCCGCGAACCGGGGATTGATGAACTGATCGTCGATTACATGGGCGCGAGCCTGCCCGCCGCGCCCACCGCAGAAGTGGCAGTGGTGGCTCCCGGAGACACGCTGATCAGGCCCAAGGCTTCCGCCCAGCCGCTTGAGGACGCGGAACTTCCGCCCAGCAGCGCACAGAACTGAAGCGATGGACGCGTCCGCCTCGATCATGGACCCGGCTTCGGGATCAGGCCCCGCAACCGATACCGGTGCGGTGCCGCAGGTGCCCTATGGCTATGCCCGCGATCGCGGCGTTCTGGTGGAGCGGATGGATGAAAACGGGCTCGACGTGGCCCTGCGCGAGGGGGGTGATCGGCTTGCCCTCATTGAGCTTCGCCGTGCACACCGGCGGCCGCTTGCCGTGCGCGAGGTGCCTCAGGCCGAGTTCGAGAAGCTGCTGGCCAGCACTTTCGCGGTCGATGGTGCCGCCGCCGCCGTTGCAGGCGACATGGGTCTTGCGGGCGAGGGGCTGGACCCGCTGGCGCTTGGCCTGCCTTCGGCCGAGGATCTGCTTGACAGTGCCGATGATGCACCCGCGATCCGGCTCATCAACGGGCTGATTGCCGAGAGCCTGCGGCAGGGCGTCTCGGACATCCACATCGAGCCTTATGAAGGCGCGCTGGTGGTGCGGATGCGCGTGGATGGGGTGCTGACCGAGAAGCTGCGGATGCCGCCCCACGTGGCGCCCGTGCTGGTCAGCCGCATCAAGGTCATGGCCCGGCTCGATATTGCCGAGCGGCGCGTGCCGCAGGACGGGCGCATATCGCTGAGCCTTGGCGGAAAGCTGGTGGACGTGCGCGTATCGACCTTGCCCAACCGGGCGGGCGAGCGGGTGGTCATGCGCCTGCTCGACAAGGAGAACGCCGGGATCGAACTGGCGGCGCTGGGGCTTGATCCCAAGGCCGAGGACACGCTGCGCCGCGCGCTGGCCGAACCCAACGGCATCGTGCTTGTCACCGGGCCGACCGGTTCGGGCAAGACGACCACGCTCTATGCCGCGCTGCGGGTCCTGAACGATGGTGCACGCAATATCCTGACAGTGGAAGACCCTGTGGAATACGCTGTGGACGGCGTGGGCCAGACCCAGGTGAACGCCAAGGTCGGGCTGACCTTTGCCGCCGGGCTGCGTGCCATCCTGCGCCAGGACCCGGACGTGGTCATGGTGGGAGAAATCCGCGACAGGGAAACCGCCGACATCGCGGTGCAGGCATCGCTGACCGGGCACCTTGTCCTTTCGACCGTCCACACCAACGATGCGGCCGGTGCGATCACGCGGATGCGCGACATGGGGGTGGAGCCGTTCCTGCTGGCATCCACCCTGCGCGCGGTCATTGCCCAGCGTCTGGTGCGCCGTCTGTGCCCGCACTGCCGCGAGGAACGCGCTCTCGATCCCGGCATGGCGCAGGTTCTGGGCATGAAGGCGGGCCGCACGGTCTGGTCTGCAAAGGGCTGCGCCGAATGCGGGCAGACGGGCTATCAGGGCCGGGTGGGGGTGTTCGAGGCGCTGCGGGTGGATGAGACGGTCCGCCAGATGATCCATGACAACGCCGATGAGGCCGCGATTGCGCGCCATGCCTTTGCCGATTCGCCAACGCTGGCCAAGGCCGTGCGGCGCATGGTGAAGGATGGCACCACCAGCCCTGAGGAGGCCGCGCGCATCATGCGGCGGGACGGCTGATGGCGCGGTTTTCCTATCACGCGATCGACCCGAAGGGTGAGGAGCGGCGCGGCGCCATCGAGGCAGCGAGCGAGACGGCCGCGCGCGAGAAACTGGGCGAGAGGCAGTGGTTCGTTGTCAGCGTCAACCCTGATGCGGCGGCATCCGCCCGGCGCGCGGCCACGGCCACATCGGGCCTTTCGCTGTTTGCCGCGAAGCTGAGCGCGAAGCAGCTTGCGCTGTTCACGCGCCAGCTCTCCTCGTTGATGGTCGTCAGCCCGCTTGAGGAGACGCTGCGCACGATTGCCCGGCAGACCGAAAAGCCCAAGGCGCAGGCGATCCTTGCTAATGTCCATGCCGGGATCGTCGAAGGGCTGCCGCTGGCCGAGGCCATGCGCCGCGAAGAGCCGAGCTTTCCGCCGATCTACCGCGCGATGATTGCCGCGGGCGAGAACTCCGGCAGCCTGCCCGCCATTGCCGACCGTCTGGCCGACATGCTGGAGAAGCAGGCGCAGGTGCGCGGCAAGATCATCGCGGCGCTCGCCTATCCGGTGGTGCTTTCGCTGGTGGCCATCGCGGTGGTCATCGGGCTGATGGTTTCGGTGGTGCCGCGCGTGGTCGAACAGTTCGACAATGCAGCGCGGCAACTGCCGGTGCTGACGCGGGCGGTCATCGGCATTTCGCAGTTCCTGAGCGCGTGGTGGTGGGCGCTGCTGATCCTGCTGGCGCTTGCCATTGCCGCTTTTGGGCGGGCCTTGCGCAACCCGGCCTTCCGGCTGCGCTTCGACGGCTGGCTGCTGCGCCTGCCATTTCTGGGCAAGCTCATTCGCGATGTTCATGCCGCATCGCTGGCGCGCACGCTGGCCACGATGATCGAGGCGCGCCTGCCGCTGGTCGATGGCCTGCGGCTGGCGACGCGCACGGTATCGAACGCGGTGCAGGCCCGCGCGCTGGGCGAGATCGGAGAGAAAGTGCGTGCGGGCGGATCGCTTTCCACCGCGCTGCGCGAAGCGGGAACATTTCCGCCCCTGCTGGTCTATCTGGCGGCAAGCGGCGAGGCGGCAGGCCAGCTTGGCCCCATGCTGGCGCGCGCCGCCGATTACCTTGAGCGTGAGTTCGAAGCCTTTACCGCGGCGGCCATGGCGCTGCTGGAACCAGCCATCATCGTGGTGATGGGCACGGTCGTCGCGCTCATCATCCTCGCCATCCTGCTGCCGATCCTGCAGCTTCAAAGCCTGACCGGACTGTGAACATGCGAAACCGGACCATGACCGACCCGACCGTGAGAGAAACCGCAAGTGCCGCCGCGCCCGAAACCGTGGCCCAAAGGCGGGGAGACCAGCGCCGCCGCAACGGCTTCAGCCTTGTGGAACTGATGGTTGTGATCTTCATCATCGGCCTGCTGGCGACGGTGGTTCTCATCAACGTGCTGCCGAGCCAGGACAAGGCCATGGTGGTCAAGGCGCGGGGCGATATCGCCACGCTGGAACAGGCAATGGAGATGTACCGGCTCGACATGGCCAGCTATCCCGGTCAGGCTGAGGGGTTGAATGCGCTCAAGACCCCGCCAGCCAATCTAGCCATGCCCCAGAACTACCGTTCGGGCGGCTACGTGAAAGACATTCCCGCCGATCCGTGGGGACGCCCCTATCAGTATCAGGTGCCGGGGCGCGATGGCCGCCCGTTCGAGATATTCTCGCTGGGGGCCGATGGCCAGCCGGGCGGAACCGATCTCAATGCCGACATCTACGCCAGCCCGTCATCCGGCCAGAAATGATCGCGCGCGATGGCTGATGCCGCCTTTCCCGATGCCGAAGGGCCTGACGGCCTGATCGTGCTGCTGCCCGCCGCCGATGGCGGGCGCTGGCACTGGTGGCGCATGGGCGGGGAGCGTGCGGGCCGCGACATGGCCTTCGATCCCGAAGTCCACACAGCGCCATGGGGCGAGGCGGGCCGCGTTACCGTTCTGGTTCCCGCAGGCGATGCCCCTGTGCTGGACCGCGCCCTGCCCGATATGCCTGAAGCGCAGGCACTGGCGGCAGAGCGGCTTGCCGCTGCGCAGGGCGCGCTGGGCGATGGCGTGGTTCATGTGGCGGTGGCGGCGCATGAAGGGCGCCTGCTCTCCTGCCGGGTTGACGATCAGGTGATGACGCACTGGCTGGCACTGCTGAAGGCGCAGGGAATCGATCCCGTGGCCATGGTGCCGGCGGGCCTTGTGTTGCCGCGGCGCGAGGGCACGGTCATGCTTGCCGATCTGTGCGGACAGATGCTGGCGCGCACGGCCGAGGCGGCCTTTGCCGCGGAGCCGGGGCTTGTGCCCGCGCTGGCCGGGGCGGCCGATCAGGCGGCGCTTGAAGGTGACGCGCTGGCCCTGCGGCTGGCCGAGGTCCATGCCGCCCCGGCCCTCAACCTGCGGCAGGGCCGCCATGCGCAAAAATCGCCATCGGCTTTCCGGGCGGGCGAGTGGCTGGGCCTGGCGCGCATGGCGGCTGTTGCCGCGCTGCTGGCGCTGGCGCTGATGGTGGTTTGGGTGGTCAAGTGGAATGCCGACAGCGCGGCAGAGGAATTGCGCGCGCTGGAGATGGCGCAGCAGCGGTTTCCCCAAGCGCCGGACCTTGATGCGGCAGAGCGCCTGCTCAACGCGGAGATGGCGCGGCGCGGAGTGGGCGGGACCAGCTTTGCCGCGCCCACCGCAGCTTTGCTTGATGCGATGCGCGGCGCGCCAGGCATGACCTTGCGCGCACTGGCCTATGATGCGGACGGCACGCTGCGCTTCACCGCTGCTGCCCCGCGTGCCGAGGATGTGAATGCCGTGCTGATCGCCTTGCAGAACGAAGGCTGGAAGGTGACCGTTCCACCAGCACTGGCGCCTGATCCGACCGGTGCGATCGTTGCCGCAATCACGGTGAGGGCGCCATGATGCAGCGGATTTCGGCATGGTTTCTGGGGCTGACCGCGCGCGAGCGGATGCTGGTGAGCCTGGCGGCGGCGCTGGCCGGGGTGATCCTGCTGGTTTACGGGCTGGTCCTGCCTTTGGGCCACGCGCTGGATGAGGCCGCTGTGCGCCACCGGCTGGCGACCGAGCAGGCCGGGCGCATGGCAACCGGGCTTGCCCTGCTGAAGCGCGCCCCAGCAGCAGCCGCACCGACACTGGCGGGGCCGGTCGATCAGGTGGCAAATGCCGCGGCGCAGGAGGCTGGGTTCGTTGTCCAGTCCAGCCAGCGGCAGGGCGATGACGCGGCCGTGCTCGTCATTCCTTCCGCGCGTCCGGCGGCGGCGCTGGTCTGGCTTGATGGACTGGCGGCAAAGGGGCTGGCGGTGGATCAGGTGACGATGACGCCCGCACCCGACGGTTCGGTGGCGATCAACCTCACGCTGCGCAGGGGCGGCGTGCAATGAGCGGGCGCAAGACCTTGCTGATTTGCGCTCTGGCGCTGCTTGCGCTTATTGCGCTTGTTCCGCTCCGGCTTGTCATGGGGCTGGCCGCACCCGATGGCGTCACGGCGCGCAGTGTCGAAGGCACCGTGTGGAGCGGGCGCATTGCCGATCTCAAGGCCGGGCCGTTTCCGGTGGGGACGGTCGAGGCAGGACTTGAGGTGGCGCCGCTGCTCCTGGGGCAGGCACGGGTTCGGGTGGCGCGCGAAGGGTTTGCGGCACGGGCTTCGCTGGGCAGCGAGGTGCGCATTGACGGGGCCAGCGGCACGATTGCCTTGCCCGACGGACTGGGCGAACTGCCGGTAACGGCGCTGGTCATGCAGGATCTGTCAGTGGCGATGGCAGACGGCGCCTGCCGCGAGGCGAGCGGAACGCTGGGCCTCACGCTGGGCGCGCTGGGACCGCTTCTGCCCGATGCGCTCAGTCTTTCTGGCACCGCTCGCTGCGAGAAGGGCGCGCTGGTGGTGCCCATGCGCAGCGCCGAGGACACCGAACGCCTGACTTTGCAGATCAAGGCCGACGGGCGCTGGCAGGCCGAACTGCTGCTCAGCGGTCTGCCGCAGGAAACCGGCGAACTGCTGCTGCAATCAGGCTTCGAGGCCCGCCCCGGTGGAATTGGCATCGGGACGGGCGGCAAGCTCTGACGCAGCGTTCAGGCGAGCGTCTGGGTGAGGAACCAGGCGCGGCGTTCGGCCTGATCGGTCCAGTCATCGGCGGCGCCTTCGGTGGCGTTGTCGCCCGCCTCGCCTGCGGCCTGCTTCACGCTGCGGATCACCTTGATGAGCGCCAGATTGTCGTCGCGCAGGTTGGCCACCATCTCGCGCGCGTCAAGGCTGGCGCGGGTGTCGTCCTTGAGCGATGCCTTGGCAAGGATCGCGCCGATGCCGGTAAGGGTTTCGCCGCCGTTCTTGCGGACCCGTTCGGCAATGACATCGGTCAGCGCGAAAAGCTCGGCCGCCTGCTCGTCAAACAGCAGGTGCAGATCGCGGAACTGCGGCCCTGCGACATGCCAGTGATAGTTCTTCGTCTTGAGATAGAGCGTGAAGAAATCGGCGAGCAGGCCATTGAGGCTGTCGATCAGGGCCTTCTTTGCGTTGTCTCCGGGCATGGGCAGGTTCCCTTCATCGTGTGTTGCTGGAATGTGTTTCCTATACACGCGAAGGCTTGAAAGGTTTCACGCAATGTTCCGTCCAGATTGATCGTCCGGGTCGATCAGTCCGTCGCTCTCTGGCTGCCTTTCAGGAGGAACAGCCCGGCCAATGCGGAGATGACCGATCCGCCCAGAATGCCGAGCTTGGCCTCTTCGACCAGAATTGGGCTGGCAGGGAAGGCAAGGCCCGCGATGAACAGGCTCATGGTGAAGCCGATGCCGCACAACAGGGCGATGCCCCAAAGCTGACGCAGGCTGGCGCCTTCGGGGCGGCGGGCAATGCCCATGCGTTCGGCGGCAAGGATGCTTCCCAGAATGCCCACCTGCTTGCCGATCACAAGGCCCAGCGCGATGGCCAGCGGCAGGGTGGCGGAACCGCCTTTGGCAAGGCCCAGTTCCACCCCGGCATTGGCCAGCCCGAACAGCGGAACGATGAGAAAGCCATTGGGTGCAACCAGCGCATGTTCCAGCCTGAGGAGCGGGCTGTCATGTTCGGTATTGAGCGCGAGCGGCACCGCAAGCGCGGCCAGCACGCCCGCGATGGTGGCATGGACACCCGAATGCAGCACCGCATACCACAGCGCGATGGCCCCGATGATGTAGGGCACAAGACCTTTGATGCCGAGACGGTTGATGATGATGAGCGCGACGAGGATCGCCGCGCTGATACCAAGCCACATCAGCTTCAGTCCGCTGGTGTAGAAAAATGCGATGACCATGACCGCGCCCAGATCATCCACGATCGCCACCGTCAGCAGAAAAAGGCGCAGCGAGGAAGGCAGGCCCTTGCCAGCCAGAGCCAGCACGCCGATGGCAAAGGCGATGTCGGTGGCCGAGGGTATGGCCCAGCCGCGATGGAGCGCAGGCTCCTTGGCGGCAATGGCGAAATAGATCAGCGCAGGAATTGCCATGCCCGCAATGGCCGCGATCACCGGCAGACGCCGCCGACGCGGATTGGATAGCGCGCCATCGAGAATCTCGCGTTTGATCTCAAGCCCCACGACAAAGAAGAACACCGCCATCAGCGCGTCGTTGATCCACAGGTGCAGGTTGTCGAGCTTGGGGATGGGGGTCCATGGCAGGGTGTGGTGGAACAGGCCGTGCCAGCCTTCGGCCAGCGGCGAGTTTGCCATGACCAGCGCGATTGCCGCCGAAACCATCAGCACGATGCCAGGGGCGGCCTCGTTGTGGCTGATCCTGTGCCAAAGCCCCCTAAATCCCGGCAGTTCCGCCATATTCGAATTAATCCCTGGTTCCTGAAGAGCGCCGAGCCGGCATAGCTTGGCCCTTGTGCCCGCCCATGAAGGGCGCGTCAAACGGGGGCAGGGTCTTGTTGGCATGTCCGTCCTTACCCGGACCATGCAACGCGGTAGCCGATGCGCCGGTTCCCGCCGATATCCTGCTTGAAGTCGGCGCCATTGCCCGGCCCCTGCTCAATGCCCTTGCCCTGCTTTCGCACGAACTGCTGCTGTTCGCCGCGATCTGGTTTGCCGTGTTCGCTCTGGATGAACTGCTGGTTGATCTGGTGTGGCTGCGGCTGAAGCTGGGCGGACGTTTGCGCACCCCCCGGATCGGGGAAGTATCCGGCGCCCCCCGCAGCGGCGTGATGGCGGTTCTGGTTCCGGCATGGCGCGAATCGCGGGTGATCGGCGCCATGGTGCGGCACACCTTCCGGGCATGGCCGCAGGCGAACCTGCGGGTCTATGTCGGCTGCTATCGCAACGATACGGAAACGCTGGCCGCGCTGGTGGCGGCTGCAGATGGCGATGCGCGGCTTCGGGTGGTGGTGCATGACCGTGACGGGCCGACGACCAAGGCCGATTGCCTCAACCGGCTCTACCGCGCCGTGCGCGAGGACGAACGGCGCGCAAACCGTCAGGTGCGGGCACTGGTCCTTCATGATGCCGAAGACATGGTGCACCCCCTCGCACTGGCAGCCATGGACGAGGCGCTTGATGAAGTGGACTTCGTGCAATTGCCCGTGCGGCCCGAACCCCAGGCGCGCTCGCGCTGGATTGCCGGACATTACTGCGACGAGTTTGCCGAGGCCCATGCCCGCGACATGGTGGTGCGCGATGCGATCCGCGCCGGTCTGCCATCGGCGGGTGTGGGCTGCGCCTTCGCCCGCGGGGCGATAGACCGGATCATGGCCTTGCGCGGGGCGGCCGAACCCTTTGCCGCCGAATCGCTGACCGAAGACTATGAATGCGGGCTTCTGGTGGCCGAGGCGGGCGGGCGGTCACGGTTCCTGCGCCTGCGCGATGCGCAGGGCGCGCTGGTGGCCACGCGCGAGTTCTTTCCCTCGGCCCTTCCGGCCGCAGTCCGCCAGAAAACCCGCTGGGTGCACGGCATAGCCTTTCAGGGCTGGGATCGGCTGGGCTGGGGTTGCAGCGCAAGGGGGCTGCCTTGCTGCGACCTGTGGATGCGGCTGCGCGACCGGCGCGGCCCCCTCGTAGCGCTGGCGCTGTCGGCGGCCTATCTGCTCGTGCTGCTTTGGCCCGCGCTATTTGCAGCAGAAGCGCTCGGCCTGGTCGAGGCTGTGCCCGAAGGCCCGCTGCTGCGCGCGCTTGTCTGGTTCAACGCGGCATGTCTGGTCTGGCGAGTGGTGCTGCGTTCAGCCTTCACGTCGCGCGAATATGGCTGGCGCGAGGGGCTGCTGGCGGTGGCCCGCCTTCCGGTGAGCAACGTGATTGCGATCATGGCGGCACGGCGGGCGCTCGTGGCTTATCTGCGCGTTCTGCGCGGCGGTCGCCTCCGCTGGGAGCATACGGTGCACGGCCTTCATGTGGCCCAAGCGATCATGCCGGAAGGACAGCCTGCGACGCGGCTTGCGCCCGCGTGACAGGCCCTTCTGCTTTGCGTCCGCGCGGTCAGCCAGTCATCGCACTTGCGCTGGTGCTGGCAGCATGGGTTGCCGCGCGCATGATGCTGGTGGAGGGCGGCGCGGGGACCGGAGGCTTCAGGGATGGCCCGGTGCTGGCCCTTCGTGCGCAGGTTCTGGCGGCATCGGCCAGCTTGCGCGATGTGCAAGGCCGTGCACCGCCCGAACAGGTGCCGGGTGGCTCTGCCATTGTCCCGTCGGCGCGCATGGACCTAGCGCGCATGCAGGTTCGCGCGGCGGGGGATCGGGAGGCAGCGGGTGATATTCCCGCCTTCCTGCCGCAGCGCGGATTTCAATCCGCCCGCTTTGCGCAGATCATCAATCCGCCGCTGATGCCCGCCCGACCGGGACAGCGAGACGGCGCGCCCGCCTTGGAGCCTCGCGCCGCACCTGTGAAGATGCCGCCTGCCGATGAGGCAGCGCCGGCAAAGGATGATCCGCGCTGGAGCGGGGATAACTGGCTGCTGCTGCGCCGGGGAAGCGGTGCTGCGGCGCAGGCCCCCGGCGTTGCCGCCTATGGCGCAAGTCAGGCAGGCGCGATCGTGCGCTACCGGTTCGGCACGGGCCAGCAGCGCGAAAGCTATGCCTATCTGCGCACGTCGCTGGCGATCAATGCGCCCGGTGCGGACAAGGAGATTGCGCTGGGGCTTGGCCTTAGACCACAAGCCGCGCTGCCGCTGCGCGTTCTGGCCGAGGCGCGCCTTCAGGATACCCGCCAGCGTGCCATGGAAGTGCGCCCGGTGGTGACTGTCATTACCGAACTGCCGTGGCAGAACCTGCCGCTGGGATTGCGCGCCGAAGCCTATGGTCAGGCGGGCTATGCCGCGGGGCGCGATGCGACCGCGTTCTTCGATGCACAGGCGCTGGTCGACCGGCCGCTTGAAGGCGTGCTGCCCCGCAGGCAGGCGCTGCGCATCGGCGCGGGTATCTGGACCGGCGGGCAAAAGGGCGCGGCGCGTCTTGACGCAGGGCCGCGCGCCTCCGTGCGCATCGATCTGGGAGACGGCGCGCCGACGCGGCTGGCGCTGGACTGGCGCTTTCGCATAGCGGGCAATGCCAGCCCCGGCAGCGGTCCGGCACTGACCATCGCCTCTTCGTTCTGACAGCGATGCGGTTTTTGCCGGGGAAAGCGATGTCGGTCATCGCGTCCGGGGTTGCTGGCGGAAGGGGAGCGGCCTAGCGTCTGGCTGGCAATGGACGTCTATCTTCCCATCGCAAACCTCTCGGTGAACGGGCTGGTGATTGTCGCGCTCGGTGCGCTGACCGGGCTGCTTTCGGGCATGTTCGGCGTGGGCGGCGGCTTCCTGACGACTCCCCTCCTGATCTTCTACGGGGTTCCGCCCACGGTGGCCGCGGCGTCGGCCGCCAGTCAGGTGACGGGGGCGAGCGTTTCGGGGGCCTTTGCCCATGCCCGGCGCGGCGGGATCGATTACCATATCGGTGCGGTGCTCGTGGCAGGGGGGGTGATCGGCACCGGTATGGGCGCGGTGCTGTTCCGCCTGCTTCAGGCGCTGGGCCAGATCGATACGGTCATCAATGTGCTCTACGTGCTCATGCTTGGCGGCATCGGCGGGCTGATGGCGCAGGAAAGCATCGCTGCGCTGCGCGCGCAGAAAAGCGGGGTGCCCCTGCCCGCACGCAAGCGGCGCCATCATCCGCTGGTGGCCAGCCTGCCGCTGCGCTGGCGGTTTTACCGTTCCGGCCTCTATATTTCGCCGCTGGCACCGTTGTTGCTGGGCATCGCCACCGGCATCCTGACCATGCTGATGGGCATTGGCGGCGGGTTCATCCTTGTGCCGGCCATGCTCTATATTCTGGGCATGAGCGTGAACGTCGTGGTGGGCACCTCGCTGTTCCAGATCCTGTTCGTGACCATGGCGACAACGATGATGCATGCGCTCACCACGCGCGCAGTGGATATCGTGCTGGCAGTGCTGCTGCTGGTGGGATCGGTAACGGGTGCGCAGGTTGGCGCCCAGTTTGCGCAGAAGGCCAAACCCGAACACCTGCGCCTGCTGCTGGCGGGCATCGTGCTGCTCGTGGCGATGCGCATGGCGCTGGGGCTGGGATACCGGCCCGACGAAATCTATTCGGTGGTGCCGCTATGAGCGCGGCGGCCCCGCGCTGGCGCACGGGGGCAGGGCGCGTGCTTGCCCTGTTGTGCTGCATCCTGCTGCTGGGCGCGCGCGATCCCATTCTGGTCCCGGAAATCTCGCAGCACGAAGTGCAGGTGCGGCAAGGCTTTACCGGCGCGGATCTGCTGCTGTTCGGCGCAATCCTGACGCCCGAAGGCAATCGCGCGGCACAGGACTATGACATCGTGGTGGTGCTGGAAGGGCCGGTGCAATCCATCGTGCTGCGCGAGAAGCAGAAGATTGCAGGGATGTGGATCAACGCCGATTCGCTGGAGTTCCGTTCGGTGCCCAGCTATTTTGCGGTGGCATCTTCGCGCCCGATTGCCGAGATCGTCGACGACAAGACTGCGGCGATCTACGAACTGGGTCTCAAGTGGTTGCAGCTTTCCCCGATCGGCGTGATCGAGCCGAAGGAGCAGGCGCGCTTTTCCGCAGGGCTGGTCGATCTCATGCGGCGCCAGGGGCTTTACCGCGAGGAGGAGGGCGGCGTGAAGATGAGCGGCCAGGTGCTCTATCAGGCCCGCATCAGCCTGCCATCAAGCGTGCAGACGGGCACCTATACCGCCGAAACATTCGCGATCAGCAAGGGCAAGGTGGTGGCATCGGAGATCACCCGCGTGGAAGTCCGCAAGGTGGGCTTCGAGCGCTTCGTGGCCGTTCAGGCTGACCAGAACGGATGGTTCTACGGCCTCTTTGCCGTGCTGGTCTCGGTGGCGATGGGCTGGCTTGCCGGAAGGCTCTTTGCCCTTGTTTGACAGGTCTGGAACAGCCGTTCCGGTTTAATCGATCTTAACCTTGGTGGACTACGCCCTCTTGTGCGGTCAAAGCCGAACAAGAGGGTTATGCGCGATGTCGGATATGGCAAGTCAGGGGTTCGGGGCTGCGATGCGTGGGCCCGATGGGCCAGCAGCATCCGGAGCCACGGCCGAACTTGCCTCTTCTCCGCTTGCTTCCGGCATGGCGCGCGAGGCGCTTCCGGAACAGTTCGTCGGCTCGGAGAACGCGCGCGTGCCGATCGGCTTCGTGCGCGAAATTGCCGGTTCCAGTTCGGCAATCGCGCTCGACCTCAAGCGTCTGGAACAGTGTTCGACCGACCTTGATCCCTCGATTGCGCTTTCGGGCAAGGTCGGCAGCCAGATCAAGATCCGCGTCGGCAACTCGTGGCTTCTGGCCAGCGTGCGCAACCAGCGGCAGGACAGTTCGGTTCCGGGCGGGATCGTGGCGCAGATCGATTTTCTGGGCGAAGGCGAGGAAGAGCGCCTGACCGGCAAGATCTATGGTTTCCGCCGCGGGGTCACGCGGTTTCCGGTTCCGGGCGCGCTCGTCTATCCGGCGACAAGCAACGACCTGCGCCAGATCTATGCCAGCGACGGGCGCACCAACATTTCCATCGGCACGGTCTATCCGACACGCGACATCCGCGCCGGGCTTTATGTCGATGCGCTGCTGGGCAAGCACTTTGCCCTGCTGGGATCGACCGGCACCGGCAAGTCGACCTCTGCCGCGCTGATCCTGCACCGCATCTGCGAAATGGCGCCGCAGGGCCATATCGTGATGATCGACCCGCACGGCGAATATTCGAGCGCGTTCCGCTTCACCGGCCAGTTGCTCGACGTGTCGAACCTCCAGATGCCCTACTGGCTCATGAACTTCGAGGAACACTGCGAGGTCTTCGTCACTTCGTCAGGGGCGGACAGGCAGCTTGATCTCGATATTCTGGCCAAGTGCCTGCTGGCGGCGCGCCAGAAGAACCGGCTGGCCGAGCAGATCGGCAA
Organism: Novosphingobium meiothermophilum; assembly: GCF_003171715.1. GTDB lineage: Bacteria > Pseudomonadota > Alphaproteobacteria > Sphingomonadales > Sphingomonadaceae > Novosphingobium > Novosphingobium meiothermophilum. Next base: position 415,050 of record NZ_QGHL01000008.1, read on the forward strand.
GATCACGGTGGATTCGCCGATTCCCTATCTGCTTTCGGACCTGCTCATCATCCTTCAGAACGAGATGGGCCGGCTCGACAAGGGGACCAATTCGGTGCCCTACATGCGGCTGAAGACCAAGATCGAGGAAGTTCGGAGCGACCCGCGCTACCAGTTCATGTTTTCGGGCATGCTGGTGGGCGATACGATGGCGGAGTTCATCTCCAAGGTGTTCCGCATGCCCGGAAACGGCAAGCCGATCTCGATCATCGATGTTTCGGGCGTGCCTTCGGAAATCACCTCGACCGTGGTGGCGGTGCTGAGCCGGCTAGTGTTCGATTACGCCATCTGGGCGCGCGACGAGGAAACCCGGCCCGTTCTGCTGGTATGCGAGGAAGCGCACCGCTATGTGCCGAGCGAGAAGAACTCCGATGGCTCGTCGGTGGGGCGCATTCTTTCGCGCATTGCCAAGGAGGGGCGCAAATACGGCGTTTCGCTGGGCCTCATCACCCAGCGCCCGTCCGATCTGGCCGAAGGCGTGCTCTCGCAGTGCGGCACGATCATCGCGATGCGCCTCAACAACGAGCGCGATCAGGCGTTCGTGAAGGCGGCCATGCCCGAAGGCGCGCGCGGTTTTGTCGACACGATTCCCGCGTTGCGCAACCGTGAGTGCATCATTTCCGGCGAAGGCGTCTCGATTCCCATGCGCGTATCGTTCGACGAGCTGGAGGCGATCAAGCGCCCGGCCTCGAACGACCCGTCCTTCAACGAACTGTGGAGCCGCAGCGGCGGCGAGGAGCAGGCGGTGGAGCGCACGGTCATGCGCTGGCGCGCACAAAGCCGGTAACGCGACGGGCGGCCGGATTCGGCCGTTCAATCCGGGCCGTCAGATATTGGGCGCCATGCGGCCTGCGGGATCAGCGTCGGCATGGCTTTCCTCTTCGGCCTCGATATCGGGCACCGCGCGTGTCCGGGCACGCCAGCCGGGGCGGCGATAGGCCATCACGGACATACCGACCGCAACCGCCGAACTGACCGGGAAGGCAAGCCATAGCGCATCGGCGCCCAGCAGGGGATAGAACAGGTAATAGAAGCCCAGGCGCACCGGGTAGAGCGTGATCGCCAGAATTATCAAGGGCGCCCAGACCACGCCCCCGGCGCGCATCGTGCCGAACAGGACCACGGTGACGCCGAACAGGATGTAGCTCCAGCTTGCAAGGAACTGGATATGGCGTGCGGTATCCACGGCAGGACTGCCAAAGCCGAGGAACAGTTCGAGCGCCGGGCGATCGAACAGCAGGAGCAGCGCGCACAGGAAGCCGGTGACGGCAAGATTGAGCAGCACGCCCGATCGCGCGACATGGTGCAGCCGCTGATCCATGCCAGCGCCGATGGCCTGCGCGGCCATGGCGCTGACCGCAGCAGAGATTGCCATGGCGGGCATCTGCAAATAGGTCCACAACTGGAGCGAGGCACCATAGGCGGCGCTGACCATCAGCCCTTCGCGGTTGACCAGACCCAGAATCACGATCCCGCCCGCCGAGATAACCAGCATCTGCGCGCCCATCGGCAGACCCTTGGCAAGGATGAAGCGCATTTCGTCAGCCTGAGGCCATAGCCACGCAAGCTCCTTGCCGCGAAGGCGCAGCGGCAGATCGCGGGCATAGACATAGGCGACCAGCGCCAGCATCGAGACAACCGAGGCAATCGCGGTGGCGAAGGCAGAACCGGCAATGCCCAGCGCCGGGATCGGGCCAAGCCCGCCGATCAGCACGGGGTTCAGCGCGATGTCGAGCAGCGAGGACAGGATCATGAACTTGAGCGGGGTGGCTGCATCGCCGCCGCCGCGCAGACCCATGCCGAGAATGACCGTGACCATAGAGGCAGGCATGGCCACGAAGATTACGCGCAGATAGGTAAGGGCAAGGCCGAAGGTTTCCTGTGGCGCCGACATGGCGGCAAGCAGTTCCGGCGCGAAGATCCAGCCCAGCGTGCCGACAAGGAACGAGAGCAGCACGCAAAGCCCGACAGCCGTGCCGCAGGTGCGCCGCGCTGCCGCGACATTGCCCGCCCCGAACGCCTGCCCGATCCTGATGGTGGCGGCCATGCCGAAACCGTAGGCGGCAGCGAACACAAGGAACATGATGACATTGGCATTGGCCGTGGCCGCCAGCGCCGCTTCCCCCAGCATCTGCCCCACCCAGATCGAATTGATCGAGCCGTTCAGCGATTGCAGGATGTTCGACGCAAGGATCGGGGCCGAAAACAGCGCCAGAGTGCGCAGGATCGGACCGCTGAGGAGATCGCGGCCGCGGGTGGATGCCGGTTTCAAGCCGTCAGTCCTTCCTGAGCGCGGCAAGCGCCGCGAAGGGGCCTGACGCGGCGTCGCCGGACAGGTTGTGTTCGGCGCGCGCGCGGTCGGCATCGGGGCCTTCCGCGAAGGGATCGATGGCAAGGGCAAGGCTTTGCGCTACGGCCTCGCCCAGATCGAAGGCAGTGCCTTCGTATTCGATCTCGTCACAGTCCTCGGCGGTGATTTCCACTTCCTCGTCAGGAGCATGATCGCCCGCCGGGGGCACGAAGCGCAGATGGATCGGCTCGTCGATGCTGACCGGAAAGTCCTCGCCCGAAATTGCGCAGGGCTGGATGATGCTGGCGACAAGGCGGCCCCTGGCCTCGACCTTCGGGCCGTCGGCGATCAGCAGCACTTCGGCCCGCATCGACCGGATCGCCGAAATGCCGAAGCGGGCGGCAAGGCGGCGGCGCTCGGCCTCGTCGGGTTCGAGCAAGAGCGGCTGCGCGGTGATCTGGCGCAGATCGACGAGACGGGAAAACTCAGGCCCGGTCACTTGCCGATCTCCGCATCAAGCACGCGGAACGCAGGGACCAGCGCCAGCCCGGCGGCAAAGGCGCGTGCGCGCCGTGCGACCAGCAGCGGATCGGCACCATCATGCAGGCTGACATTGCGGGCCACGGCTTCGGCCATGACGCCCTCGTCGGCAGCGGCCAGACCTTCGCGATAGGCGCCGAGCCTGCCGCCCAGCACGCTCATCAGCTTGCCCATGCGCTTGCCCACCACCAGATCGCCCACGCCGCTTTCGCGCAACTGCCCATCCATGTCCTCGACGAAGAGTTCCGTAAGCCGCACCGAAGGTTCGATCAGATCGGGATCGCGCTCCATGCGAATCATGACGATGGAAAGGATGAGGGTAATCATGTCGAACCGCCCGGCGACCGTATCGGCCACGCCGCAATCGCGATACCATTCCTTCTCGCGGGCGATTTCCACCGTGCGATGCCACAAGGGGCGCGCCACGGCGCGGTCGTCCTGCTTGCGTTTGAACAGCCTTGCGAGAATTGACATCGCGCGTATCCCTGATGCTCTGCCCGTTCAGGGGCGATTAAAACCTTGCCGTCCAGCACGCATTGCGGCGATGCGGGTGCGGGCGGCATTGCGGTAATCCCGATTGGACCCTATGGGTCCGGCGATAGTGGCTGTCCATTCCCGATGCAAACGGGCACGACAGACCTTGCGTGAAGAGCGGAGTTTGCAGATGCGGAACAGTCGGCTGATGGTGCAGGGTGCAGTGGTGCTTGCCCTTGGCATGGCCGGGGCAGGATGCACCAGCATCCGCGATCACCGCGGCTACATTGTCGATGAAGTGCTGGTCTCATCGGTCCAGCCGGGTGTCGACAACAAGCAATCGGTCGAACGCACGCTGGGGCGGCCCACCTTCACCAGCCCCTATGGCCAGCAGACCTGGTATTACGTGGCCATGAACACGGTGCAAAAGCCGTTCAACCGCCCGCGCACCGAAAACCAGTCGATCCTCGTTGTCGATTTCGATGCCAGGGGCAACGTGGCGAAGCTTAGCCGCGAGGGCATGGAAAAGGTCGTGCGCCTTTCCCCGCAGGGCGACAAGACGCCCACTCTTGGACGCGAGCGTTCGTTCTTCCAGGATCTGTTCGGCAATATCGGCGCGGTGGGCGCCATTCCCGGCGGGGCGGGCGGCGCGCCCGGCGGCACTGGCCCGAACGGAAGCTGACCGGCTGGCCGTCTGGCGGCAGGGTGGGAAGGATCGGGGTGATGCTTGAAATCGCCCGGCCACCCCTCATATCGCGGTGATGGACGACAGCAGGGCGAGCCACGGCCTGATCCAGTGGCACGGCACCACCATCATCGGGGTGAAGAAAAACGGCCGTACGGTGATTGCCGGTGACGGGCAGGTTTCCATGGGCAACACGGTGATGAAGCCGAATGCCCGCAAGGTGCGCCGGATCGGAGACGGAAAGGTCATCGCCGGTTTCGCCGGGGCGACTGCCGATGCCTTTACCCTGTTCGAACGTCTGGAGCGGAAGCTGGAACAGCATCGCGGGCAATTGATGCGCGCGGCGGTGGAACTCGCCAAGGACTGGCGCACCGACAAGTATCTGCGCAACCTCGAAGCGCTGATGATCGTAGCCGATGCCGAGACCATGCTGATCCTTACGGGCAACGGAGATGTGCTGGAGCCGGAAGGCGGCATCGCGGCCATCGGTTCGGGCGGCAACTATGCACTCGCGGCAGCGAGGGCGCTGACCGATTACGAGGACGATGCCGAGAGAATCGCGCGGCGCGCCATGCAGGTGGCGGCCGAAGTCTGCGTCTTCACGAACGACCGCGTGACGGTCGAGGAAATCTGATGATCGATTCGCTTACTCCCAAGGCCATCGTCCGCGCGCTGGACGAACATATCGTGGGCCAGACCGATGCGAAGAAGGCGGTTGCCGTTGCGCTGCGCAACCGTTGGCGGCGCCAGCGCCTTTCGGCAGAACTGCGCGACGAGGTGACGCCCAAGAACATCCTGATGATCGGGCCGACTGGCTGCGGCAAGACCGAGATCAGCCGCCGTCTGGCGCGCCTTGCCGATGCGCCTTTCGTGAAAGTGGAGGCGACCAAGTTCACCGAGGTCGGCTATGTCGGCCGCGACGTGGAGCAGATTGCCCGCGATCTGGTGGAAGAGGCGATCCGGCTGGAAAAGGAGCGCCGCCGCGAGGCCGTGCGCGAGGCGGCGAGCAAGGCTGCGATGGACCGCCTGCTGAAGGCTCTCGTAGGCGACGGCGCGAGCGAGGCAACGCGCGAGAGCTTCAAGGCGCGGCTGGCCGATGGTTCGATGAACGATGTCGAAGTGGAGATCGAGGTCGAGGATACGCCCTCGGCCCCAATGGAAATCCCCGGAATGCCCGGCGGGATCGGCATGATCAACCTGTCGGACATGATGGGCAAGGCATTCGGCAAGCAGAACCTCAAGCGCCGCAAGATGCGTGTGGCCGATGCCTGGGACAAGCTGGTCGACGAAGAAGCCGAAAAGCGCATGGATCAGGACGATGTGGCGCGCGAGGCAATTCGCAACGCGGAGACCAACGGCATCGTATTCATCGACGAGATCGACAAGATCGCGGTCTCGGACGTGCGCGGCGGTTCGGTCAGCCGTGAAGGCGTGCAGCGCGATCTGCTGCCGCTGATCGAAGGCACCACCGTGGCCACGAAATATGGTCCGATGAAGACCGACCACGTCCTGTTCATCGCCTCTGGCGCGTTCCATGTTGCCAAGCCTTCCGACATGCTTCCCGAATTGCAGGGGCGCTTGCCGATCCGGGTGGAACTGAAGGCGCTGTCCGAGGACGACTTCGTGCGCATCCTTTCGGAAACGCGGGCCAATCTGGTCGAGCAGTATCGCGCGCTCATCGGCACCGAAAACGTGACGCTGGACTTCACGCCCCAGGCGATCCGCGCGATTGCCCGCACGGCGGCGCAGGTGAATGAAAGCGTCGAGAACATCGGCGCGCGGCGCTTGCAGACCGTGATGGAAAAGCTGCTGGAGGAAGTGAGCTTCGAGGCCGAGGACCGGGCGGGCGAAACCGTGACAGTGGACGAGGACTACGTTGCCGCGAGGCTTTCCGGGCTTGCCGGAAATGCCGATCTTTCGAAGTATATCCTGTAAGGCTATGGCCGCGTCATGACCTTCCAGACTCCCGATGACCGCCCGATCTACCGTCTGCTGACCGGCAAGGACGACCGCGCCTTCTGCGAGCGTGTGTCCGAAGCGCTGGCGCAGGGCTGGCGGCTCTATGGCTCGCCCACTATCACCTATGACGGAGGCATGGACTGCATCAAGGTGGCGCAGGCCGTGGTCTGGCACGAGGCGGATGTGGTGAAATAGGTTTCGCCATTGCCGAACCACTCGCCATTGCGAGGAGCGAAGCGACGAAGCAATCCAGCGCGATGCAGCGCTACTCCGCCGCTTCGCTGATCTCGGCACTTTCCTGCGCCTGGCGCGCCCACATTTCCGCATACAGGCCATCGCGCCGCAGCAGATCGGTGTGGCTGCCCTGTTCGGCCAGCCGCCGCTGATCGAGCACGAGGATCATGTCCGAATCGGCAATGGTCGAAAGGCGGTGCGCGATCGAGATCGTGGTGCGGTGGCTGGCGACGGCGCGCATGGTGGAAAGGATGTCCTGCTCGGTGCGGGTGTCGAGCGCGCTGGTTGCCTCGTCGAACAGGACGATCGGCGGGTTCTTCACCAGCGTGCGGGCAATGGCAACGCGCTGTTTTTCGCCGCCCGACAGCTTGAGGCCGCGTTCGCCCACCTCGGTATCGTAACCCTTGGGCAGGCGCGCGATGAAATCGGCTATGGCCGCGCCCTTGGCGGCGGCCTCCACTTCGGCCTGCGTCGCGCCATCGCGGCCATAGGCGATGTTGTAGCCGATGGTATCGTTGAACAGCACCGAATCCTGCGGAACGATGCCGAGCACTGCCCGAAGCGATGCCTGCGTCACGCCCCTGATGTCCTGCCCGTCGACAAGGATGCGACCAGCCCAGGGATCGTAGAACCGGAACAGCAGCCGCGCGATGGTCGATTTGCCCGCGCCCGACGGGCCGACGATGGCAACGCGGCTTCCTGCAGGAACTTCGAACGAAAGGCCGTGCAGGATTTCGCGATCGCGGTCATAGCCGAAGACGACATTGTCGAAGGTGACGGACGGCCTGCCCACCACGAGGGCGGGCGCGCCGGGGGCATCGGCCACTTCCACGGGCGTATCGATCAGGCGGAACATCTCGGCCATGTCGATCAGGCCCTGCCGGATCGTGCGATAGACCATGCCGAGCATGTCGAGCGGGCGGAAGAGCTGGGTGAGGTAGGTCTGCACGAAGACGAGATCACCCACCGTCAGTCGCCCTTGCGCCCAGCCCCAGACCGTCCATGCCATTGCCCCTGCCATGAGCAGGTTGACGATCAGCGCCTGCGCGATGTTGAGTAGGCCAAGGCTGTTCTCGCTCTTGACCGCGGCATCGGCATAGGCCCTTGCGGCGGCGGCATAGCGGGCTTCCTCGCGCGCTTCGGCCCCGAAATACTTCACTGTCTCGTAGTTGAGCAGTGAATCCACGGCGCGCGAAAGGGCCTGACCGTCAAGCCGGTTCATCCTTTCGCGCAGGTGCGTGCGCCATTCGGTGATGGTCCGCGTGGCCCACACATAGGCCACAAGTGCCGCAACCGTGGCGCTGACAAGGCCGATGCCGAAATGGAACCAGAAGATCACGATGACCGCCGTCAGCTCGATGACCGTGGGCGCGATGTTGAACAGCAGGAAATAGAGCATCGTGTCGATGCTCTTGGTTCCACGCTCGATCACCTTGGTCACTTCGCCGGTGCGTCGGGCGAGGTGAAAGCGCAGCGAAAGTTTGTGCAAACGGGCGAAGACGTTCTCGGCCAGATGGCGCGTGGCATCCTGCCCCACCCGTTCGAACACGATATTGCGCAGGTTGTCGAACAGGACGCCGGAAAAGCGCCCCAGCGAATAGGCAAGGACGAAGGCCAAGGCTACCGTCAGCGCCGGCTGCGCACCGGCGGGCAAGGTCATCGCATCGACGGCCTTCTTGTAGGCGAAGGGCAGGGCCAGCGTTGTCGCCTTGCCCAGCAGCACCATGATGACCGCCCCGATGACCCGGCGGCGCAAAGCTGCGTTGTCAGCCGGCCAGAGATAGGGAAGGAAGCGGCGCAGGGTTTGCCAGCCATCGTGGCGGGCGTCCTTGGGGCTGGTGTGCGTATCGGGCGGCATGGCCTCTCACATAGGCATCACGGCGCGCGATACCAGCACTTTGCGGGGCTATGAGCTTGCGGTCAGTAATTCAGGCTGCTGCGTTCGGCGCTGGCGATCCCGGCGGGCAGATCGAACAGGATGCGCCGCTGCCCGAAGTCTATGGCCACGCGCCTGAACATGCGCAGTTGCTCCATGCCGAGCAGCATTGCGGGCTTCTTCACCAAGCCGAGCCGGTGAAATGCAGGCGAATCGGCAAAGGCAAGGAAGGTGTTGTGCAACTGGATGCCTTCGACGCTGATCGTCGAGGCGAGGATGAGTTCGGCCGAAAGCGACTGACCCGTGACCGAGTGCAGGACGGTCTGCTGAGCCGCGCGGCGGCGCGACAGCGCGTTGCGCAGGGCGATGTTGCCGATCGAACTGTCCGATCCGGTGTCGATGACGATATCGGTGCGGATACCGTCGATCACGGCATTGGTCATGATGAGCTGGCCAGAACGGCGCCGGGCATTGACCACGATCTCGAACCCGCGCGATCCACCCAGCGAGGCTGCATCGCCGATTGTCATGGTGCTGCCGGGAAAATCGATCAGCACGCGCTGGTCCTGAAGGCTGTCTAGGCCGACGATGCCGTCTGCGCCGATATGTTCGGCTTCAAGAAGTGGGGCGGACAGAGTGTAATAGGTGCGCTTGCCCAGACTGATTTCGTCAACCTCGACCAGTTCGACTGCCTGCGATCCGGCGACCCCGACAACCGTGGCCGTGCCGCTGACGGCCAGGCCGATGCGCTGCGCCACCTGCCGCGAGAGCACGGTGCGTTCAGCGCCGGTATCAATGAGGAAGCGCCACGGGCCGCTGCTGCCGATCCTGACCGGCACGGTCATGCGGTCGTGGCGGTCAACGTGCGTTTGAACCACTTCGGCATCGCTGCCGGGGTGCAGGGGATCGGCGGGGCGCGTTTCCTGCGCGAATGCCGAAGGCGCGGCAAGCGCCAGAGCCAGCGGCAGCATGAGGGGCAAACGCATCGTCTTTCTCCCGCGGCGCAGTCTATGCCTTTCCGCGGGGCGCTTCCAGCCTGTTCAGGCGGACATGTGGCAATCTGCGCCGGCTTAACGCGGTGGCAAGCTGGGAGCGTTATGGCCCTAAGCCATGAACAACCCGAATCCCCATGCCGGATGGCGCGCGCGTGCCGTGCGGTTTGCCGAAGCGGCCGCGCGCGCTGTCGGCTATGACAAGACGCACATCACCCGCGTCGTGGCCTATCGCGCGATCGATGCCTGGCTCGACCGGCGCGGAACGGAACGGCTCGATGCGCTTGAAATCTCGGCCGGTTGGAAGTGGCGGCAGCGCGCGTGGGGCAGCTTTACCGAGATGAACTGGCCCGATCACGATATCTGCAACGATGTGCTGGACCGGCAGTTCGATGTCATCATTGCCGACAACGTGTGGGAGCACCTGCTCTATCCCTACAGGGCCACGCGCAACGTGAAGGCGATGCTGAAGCCCGGCGGCGTGTTCATCAACATCACCCCTTTCCTGATCCGCTATCATCCCATTCCGACCGACTGTTCGCGCTGGACGCGGCTGGGCATGGTGCATTTCCTTGAGGAATGCGGCTTCGACCCGGCCCGGATCGAAACCGGGGGCTGGGGCAATGCCGCAGCGGTGCGTGCCAACCTGTTTCGCTGGTCGCGTGCGGGATGGCGCAGGCGCCTGCCCAACGATGAACGCTTCCCGCTCACGATCTGGGCGATTGCCGAGGCATGAGCCTGCCGGTGGCCATCGTGGTGCTGGCGCACAACGAGGAACGGCGCATTGCCCGGTGCCTTGCCAGTCTGCCGCTTGGTGATCCGGCTTTTGCCATCCACGTGGCGGTGAACGGATCAGGCGATGGAACCGCGCGGATTGTTGCCGATCATGCGGCGCGCCATGCCAATCTGACGCTGCATGACTGGCCTGAAGGCGGCAAGGCGCGAAGCTGGAACCGGATGGTGCTTGATACGCTGCCTGCGGGTCTTCCTGCCGTGGTTCTGGTGGACGGGGATGCTGAGGTCGCGCCGGGAGCGATTGCGGCGCTTCTGGCTGCGCTTGGCAATGACGCGCGGGCCAATGCTGCCTCTGCGCCTCCGCTCAATGGCCGAAGGGCCGGGCATTATCGCCGGTTGATGATCGAAACCCACGGCCTGTTCGGCGATCTCTATGCGCTGCGTGGCAGCTTCGTCGACGAGATGCGCGCGCGCGGTGTGCGCTTGCCTGTCGATCTGGTGGGAGATGACGGACTGGTTGGAGCGCTGGCGAAGACCGGCCTTGGACCCCTTTCCCGCTGGCGCGAGGACGGCGTGCGACCGGTTCCTGAAGCCGGGTTCCGGTGCGAGCCTTTTGATCCTTCCGATCCGGCAAGCTGGCGCATGCAGTATCGCCGCATGATCAGCTACGCCGTGCGGCATTTTCAGGACCGCATCATTACCGCCATTCTGCGGTCGCACGGCCCTGCTGCCCTGCCTGAACGGCTGGCATCGCTCTACCCGTCCTACCTTTCCGGGTTCAGGCCGCGATCCGGCCTGTGGTGGTGGTTTGATCGTCAGGCCCTGAAGCGAATGAGTGGGGCAGCCCTGTCGGCCTGACAGTCGGCCTGTTGTCCGGTCTGTCGTCTCGGTTTCGGATCAGGCAGGGGCTGCGGCCAGGTCCTTGCGCCGCACGAGTTGCAGGATCTGGCCCAGCGCATGACGATCGGCCAGATGCACGACGGCGGCATAGCTGGCCATGCCAAGGGCAACCAGCACGCCCAGATGCAGCGCCGGCGCGGCCTTGGCCGTCTCGCCCAGAATCCAGTGGTCTGCGCTCCACACGATCAGCGCCATGGCAAGGCTGGAGCCGACCGGGAGGCGCAGCGCCCTTGCCATGGCGGCAACGCCGATCCCTATCGCAGACCGGGAGAGCATGATGGTCGCCAGCAGCAGCAGGGGGGCGGCCGCACACCAGACTGCGGCCACGGCCAGCAGTCCGAACCGGGCGCTGCCAAGGAACGCAGCCGCGAATATCACGGCACCGGCCATCGCGGTGCGGACCGGTATTTCCGGCTTGCCCACCGCGTTGAGCGCCGGAGCAAACAGGATTTGCATGGTCATGAAAGGCATGGCCCACGCCATCCATTCCACCAGTGGCGGCAGTTCCTGCCAGGTGGAGCCGAACAGGGTTGCGACCAGCGGTGACGCCGTGACCGCCATGCCGGCATAGACGGGCGCGGCGATCATCATGATGAGCCGTGCGGATTTGAGGAATGCAGCGCGCAATGCGGGAAGATCGTCCTGCAGCCGCGCGTAGGCGGGAAAGGCGACTTCATTGAGCGGGGGCACGAACCGGGCGTAGAAGATCGTCGCCAGAAACACGGCCTGCGAATAGACTCCCACCTCGTGCGGGGTGAAACGGCGGCCAATGACGAAGATGTCACTCTGCGTCTGCACCAGCCAGAACATCTGCGTGAACAGGATGGCCAGCCCGAAGCGGAAGATGCTGCCGCAGCCCCTGAAGTCGAAGCTGGGCCAGATCAGCGCCCGCACCATGAGATTCAGCCCGATCGCGCGCACCCAGAACATGACGATCGGCGCATAGACCAGCGTCCATACTCCATAACCAGCCCAGGCTAGGATGAGCGACAGCACCGCGCCTGTCATGGCAGATGCCATGTTGACCAGCGCCTGACTGCGGAAATCGAGACTGCGCCCCATCAGCACTTCGGGAATCGCAATGAACGGTGTCGACAGATAGATCAGCGTCTGAACGCGCAGCATGTCGATCACGATCGGCTGCCCGTAGTAGGCGGCAACCAAGGGGGCGGCGAACCATTGTAGCGTGGCGATCACGGCATTTGCGGCCAGCAGCAGCCCGAATGCCTGGCGGATGCGCTGGCGGGTCAGGTCGCGCTCCTGAATGAGCGCGCTCGCAAAGCCATAGCCATTGAGGAAAGTCAGGAAGCTGAGCATGACCAGCGACATGGCAAAGAGGCCATAGTCGGCCGGGGCAAGCAGGCGCATGACGATCAGCGTCGATGACCAGCTTATGATCTGCGCCGCAATCTGGCTGCCGGAACGCCAAAGGATCGCGCGTCGGACATCGCCAGCAAATCGGGAATTGGCCAAGCCGGACCCGGAAGGGCCGTCAGCCTGCAGGGACGATACTGCGGCGGCGATGGAGGAATGCTCGGTCATTGCAACGTCGGCCTTAGGACACAGGCCGTTAAGTCCGCGTTACGCCTTGGCGCGGCGTTCCGGGTCAGCTGTCTGTGGCGCGATGACTGGATTCTTGCCGATGAAACAAAAAAGTCAAAAGAGCCTGTTGACGCGAATCGTTGAGGGGCATAGAGGGCCTCTCACCGCAGCGGCGCTGCAACAGC
>NZ_QGHL01000008.1:430000-432500 GCF_003171715.1 Novosphingobium meiothermophilum
ATTGGTTTGCCGCTCTGGCGCGCGAGCGATCGTGTGCTGGTGGGGTGGATTGATGTGTCACTTACAGATGTAAATCTGGCTGAGATTATCGTCCGCACCGTAAAGGCGACGCAGATTTTATGCAGGTCTGTCGTTGATGGTGCGGATTCTCAAGCGTGAGGTAAGAGCATTTGGTGGATGCCTTGGCATGTACAGGCGATGAAGGACGTGGCACGCTGCGATAAGCGTCGGGGAGTTGTGAGCAAGCTTTGATCCGGCGATTTCCGAATGGGGAAACCCACCTTCACCATTTCTCTCGTATGGCGAGCGATCGCGATGTGAGTGAGGTGGATAAGGTATCCCAGATTGAATACATAGATCTGGTGAAGCGAACCCGGGGAACTGAAACATCTCAGTACCTGGAGGAAAAGACATCAACCGAGATTCCGTTAGTAGTGGCGAGCGAACGCGGACCAGGCCAGTGCTCATTCTTCAACTAGCAGAACACTTTGGAAAGAGTGGCCATAGCGGGTGACAGCCCCGTATGCGAAAGTGATGGGATGAGACTTGAGTAGGGCGGGACACGTGAAATCCTGTCTGAACATGGGGGGACCACCCTCCAAGCCTAAATACTCGTACATGACCGATAGCGAACACAGTACCGTGAGGGAAAGGTGAAAAGCACCCCGATGAGGGGAGTGAAACAGTACCTGAAACCGAATGCTTACAAGCAGTTGGAGCCTCCTTGTGGGGTGACAGCGTACCTCTTGCATAATGGGTCAGTGACTTAGTTTATCGAGCAAGCTTAAGCCGATAGGTGTAGGCGCAGCGAAAGCGAGTCTGAACAGGGCGACTGAGTTCGATGAATTAGACCCGAAACCCGGTGATCTAGGCATGACCAGGCTGAAGGTGCGGTAACACGCACTGGAGGGCCGAACCGTTGAATGTTGAAAAATTCTCGGATGAGTTGTGTTTAGGGGTGAAAGGCCAATCAAACCGGGAAATAGCTGGTTCTCCGCGAAATCTATTGAGGTAGAGCGTCGAATGTATGCCGCTGGGGGTAGAGCACTGGATGGATGCGGGGGTCGCGAGATCTACCAATTCTAACCAAACTCCGAATACCAGCGAGACTTGTTCGGCAGACAGACGGCGGGTGCTAAGGTCCGTCGTCAAAAGGGAAACAGCCCTAACCTACAGCTAAGGTCCCCAAGTCATCACTAAGTGGGAAAGCATGTGGGAATCCCAAAACAACCAGGAGGTTGGCTTAGAAGCAGCCATCCTTTAAAGAAAGCGTAACAGCTCACTGGTCTAAACAAGGGTTCCTGCGGCGAAGATGTAACGGGGCTAAAGTGATGCACCGAAGCTTAGGGTTCAGTCTTTGACTGAGCGGTAGCGGAGCGTTCCGTAGGCCTGAGAAGCGATCTGGTAATGGGTCGTGGAGGTATCGGAAGTGCGAATGCTGACATGAGTAGCGACAAAGAGGGTGAGATGCCCTCTCGCCGAAAGACCAAGGGTTCCTGCTTAAAGCTAATCTGAGCAGGGTGAGCCGGCCCCTAAGACGAGCCCGAAGGGGGTAGTCGATGGGAACCACGTTAATATTCGTGGGCCTGGTGGTGTGTGACGGATCACGTGTGTTGTCACTTCTTAATGGATTGGAGTGGCTTCGAAGTGGTTCCAGGAAATAGCCCCACCGTATAGACCGTACCCGAAACCGACACAGGTGGTCAGGTAGAGTATACCAAGGCGCTTGAGAGAAGTATCCTGAAGGAACTCGGCAAATTGCCTCCGTACCTTCGGAAGAAGGAGGCCCAACTTGTGCGCAAGCACTTGTTGGGGGCACAGGCCAGGGGGTAGCGACTGTTTAGCAAAAACACAGCACTCTGCTAAGTCGGCTTCAAGACGACGTATAGGGTGTGACGCCTGCCCGGTGCTCGAAGGTTAAGAGGAGGAGTGCAAGCTCCGAATTGAAGCCCGAGTAAACGGCGGCCGTAACTATAACGGTCCTAAGGTAGCGAAATTCCTTGTCGGGTAAGTTCCGACCTGCACGAATGGCGTAACGACTTCCCCACTGTCTCCAGGATATGCTCAGCGAAATTGAATTCTCCGTGAAGATGCGGAGTACCCGCGGTTAGACGGAAAGACCCCGTGCACCTTTACTGCAGCTTCAGAGTGGCATTAGGAAAGAATTGTGTAGCATAGGTGGGAGGCTTTGAAGCACTGGCGCCAGCTGGTGTGGAGCCATAGGTGAAATACCACCCTGTTGTTTTCTGATGTCTAACCCAGGACCGTTAGCCGGTTCGGGGACCCTCTGTGGCGGGTAGTTTGACTGGGGCGGTCGCCTCCTAAAGAGTAACGGAGGCGCGCGATGGTAGGCTCAGGACGGTTGGAAACCGTCTGTTAGAGTGCAATGGCATAAGCCTGCCTGACTGCGAGACTGACGAGTCGAGCAGAGACGAAAGTCGGTCATAGTGATCCGGTGGTCCCTCGTGGAAGGGCCATCGCTCAACGGATAAAAGGTACG
>NZ_QGHL01000008.1:437500-439920 GCF_003171715.1 Novosphingobium meiothermophilum
ACGGATCACGTGTGTTGTCACTTCTTAATGGATTGGAGTGGCTTCGAAGTGGTTCCAGGAAATAGCCCCACCGTATAGACCGTACCCGAAACCGACACAGGTGGTCAGGTAGAGTATACCAAGGCGCTTGAGAGAAGTATCCTGAAGGAACTCGGCAAATTGCCTCCGTACCTTCGGAAGAAGGAGGCCCAACTTGTGCGCAAGCACTTGTTGGGGGCACAGGCCAGGGGGTAGCGACTGTTTAGCAAAAACACAGCACTCTGCTAAGTCGGCTTCAAGACGACGTATAGGGTGTGACGCCTGCCCGGTGCTCGAAGGTTAAGAGGAGGAGTGCAAGCTCCGAATTGAAGCCCGAGTAAACGGCGGCCGTAACTATAACGGTCCTAAGGTAGCGAAATTCCTTGTCGGGTAAGTTCCGACCTGCACGAATGGCGTAACGACTTCCCCACTGTCTCCAGGATATGCTCAGCGAAATTGAATTCTCCGTGAAGATGCGGAGTACCCGCGGTTAGACGGAAAGACCCCGTGCACCTTTACTGCAGCTTCAGAGTGGCATTAGGAAAGAATTGTGTAGCATAGGTGGGAGGCTTTGAAGCACTGGCGCCAGCTGGTGTGGAGCCATAGGTGAAATACCACCCTGTTGTTTTCTGATGTCTAACCCAGGACCGTTAGCCGGTTCGGGGACCCTCTGTGGCGGGTAGTTTGACTGGGGCGGTCGCCTCCTAAAGAGTAACGGAGGCGCGCGATGGTAGGCTCAGGACGGTTGGAAACCGTCTGTTAGAGTGCAATGGCATAAGCCTGCCTGACTGCGAGACTGACGAGTCGAGCAGAGACGAAAGTCGGTCATAGTGATCCGGTGGTCCCTCGTGGAAGGGCCATCGCTCAACGGATAAAAGGTACGCCGGGGATAACAGGCTGATGATTCCCAAGAGCTCATATCGACGGAATCGTTTGGCACCTCGATGTCGGCTCATCACATCCTGGGGCTGGAGCAGGTCCCAAGGGTTTGGCTGTTCGCCAATTAAAGTGGTACGTGAGCTGGGTTCAGAACGTCGCGAGACAGTTTGGTCCCTATCTGCCGTGGGCGTCGATACTTGAGAGGAGTTGCCCCTAGTACGAGAGGACCGGGGTGAACATGCCTCTGGTGTACCTGTCGTTCCGCCAGGAGCGCAGCAGGGTAGCTATGCATGGACGGGATAACCGCTGAAAGCATCTAAGCGGGAAGCCTCCCTCAAGATAAGGTATCATCGAGTCGTGGTAGACCACCACGTTGATAGGCCGGGTGTGGAAGTGCGGTAACGCATGAAGCTAACCGGTCCTAATAACTCTGTTCATGCTTGAAGAGTCCCACCATCAACGACAGCTCTGCGCACGGGAAATCCCGTGAAAGGGCGTCGCTGGACGGACGATCCTCCAGCCAGACATCTGAAAACGGCCAGCCTGCAAGGGCCCGCCATACGCATCGATCAGTGCAGAACACGCAGGCTCCATTGCCTGGTGACCATAGCGTCCGTGCCCCACCCGATCCCATCTCGAACTCGGCCGTGAAACCGGACAGCGCCAATGGTACTAACGCTCAAGCGTTGGAAGAGTAGGTCGTCGCCAGGCATTGAAGCTTGCGTGTACTCGCACAAAAAACCCATTCGCAAAATCCTTCCTGCAGGACTTCCCGCACATCGCGGACCCTGCAAGGAGCGCTGAAGGCCCCGACAACACGACGGCGGAACAGGCGGTCACACACGATGCGACGCGGGCACTCGCCGACCATTGCCGACGCAGAAAATATGTTCACCGCGCAGATAACTGGTTTGGACTTCTCGTGCGCGAGGCCGACGGACTTCCCAAACTCAGTATTGCGGTGCGTTTCCCGTGGAAGCGAGACACCCGCCTCGATGCTCAGACGCAGGGAATAGTACTCAACGGCAACCGGGATATTGCTCAGCCAAGTCCGAGCCGACGCGGAGCTGATGGTTTTAAAATTGGCCGCAACGATCCGTGCCCATGCGGGAGCGGCAAGAAGTTCAAGAAATGCTGTATAGCATGATCTGATCAGAGAGATGATGGCATGATGTCTATGCAGGTCCGAAGCGCGCGATCGTCAACGCAATAATCGAACGGACGTTGCCCGCCGAGTTTCGGGTTCGAAGACCTGCACCAAAGCTCGGCTCTTGCCGGATCGCGCGCGCGTTTTCCGGCAAGAGTTGCCAACTCCTTTCGATTTTTCTCTAATGCCGCCTGCTGACGCACTTGCGCTGCCTGTCGAGCTTCGGTTTCACGCTGTTCGTTGTGCAATCGCGCAAGTTCTGACGCAGCACGAGCCAGACCTGAGGTGGTCCCGCCTTCTTGGACAGTTTGGCGGCTGAGTTAAGCTAATCCCGGTTGTCGTTCATGCCGCCTGTTTGATCATCAGATCATGGGGG
>NZ_QGHL01000020.1 GCF_003171715.1 Novosphingobium meiothermophilum
CCGTAACGCCAATCCGCTCGCCCAAGGCTGCCTCCAAAAGACAGCCTTGAATCAACGCCCGAGCCAACAGTCAAGCTTTGTCCACGAAACCTAGACTGCAAGTTCACCAATTGGCTTGCAGTTTGCCAGTTTGCGGGATTCATGCCTTTCATTGCGATGGCGGGATCGAGCGGGACTCTGTCCGACCACACATCGTCGGATTCGGGCCAGTTTGCGCGGCGCAGTGGAGATGCGGATCAATTCAGACGCCTTTTCGCTGTTGCGCCTATCCTAGACGGCGATAGTCGCAAGAAATTGCCGAAATGACTTTGCAGATCGTGTGCGACCGCTGTCTGCGCTGCACCGAGGGTGGCCCCAAGGGTCTGGCAACGCGCAAAGCTGAGTGGAGCGCGCCGATCCTGTATCCAACCGCGGCCCATAACCCGACGATTCTGTTGCTGCGTCAGTTGCCGCGCAGCACCTTCTCCACCGCTTCGCAGATCTGCTGCACCGAAAACGGCTTGGCAAGAAAGTGCATGTTGGGAATGTCGATCTCGCGCCGTAGCTGTTCCTCGGCGTAACCCGACATGAACAGGAAAGGCAGATCGGGTTTGAGAGCGCGGATCTCGCGGGCCATGGCGGGGCCGTCCATCGTGGGCATCACCACATCGGACACAACCAGATCGAACTGGCCCCGGCCGATGGCCTCCAGCCCTTCCTCGCCATCGGCGGCGGTCGTCACCTCATACCCCTGTCGCACCAGCGCGCGTTCAGCCACGGCGCGCACGGTGTCCTCGTCCTCGACCAGCAGCACCCGTCCGCCGCCAGACCACTGGCGCCTGGGTTCGGCGCTGGCTGATCTGGCCGCCTGCGCAACTTCCGCGGCATCGGGATGGTGAACGGGAAGATAGATGCTGAAGCGGGTGAACTTGCCCACTTCGCTTTCGGCGAAAATGAAGCCGCCCGATTGCTTGACGATGCCGTAAACCGTGGAAAGGCCAAGGCCGGTGCCCTTACCTTTCTCCTTTGTGGTGAAGAACGGTTCAAAAATCTTGCCAATCTGGTTCGGCTTGATGCCCTGTCCGTTATCCTCGACCAAGAGCGCCGTATAGTCACCGATAGGCAGGATCTCGCTGCGCATGGCGCGCACATCGGCTGCGGTCACGCGCCGGGTCATCAGCCTGACCACGCCGGCAGGCCCCTTCCCGCCGCTGGCCGCCAGCCGCTCGGCAATCGCATCACGGGCATTCACGGCAAGATTGAGCAGAACCTGTTCAAGCTGAGTGGGATCGGCCCGCACAAAGCCCAGATCACGGTCATGCGTCACTTCCAGCGTGATCTTTTCGCCGATCAGACGCTTCAGCAAGGCCGAAACCTCGGCCACGACATCGGGCAGTTGCAGCACCTGCGGACGGAGCGTCTGCTGACGCGAGAATGCCAGCAATTGCCGCGTCAGCGATGCGGCACGGTTGGAATTGGCCTTGATCTGCTGGATGTCATCATAATCGCTGTCGCCCGGCGTGTGGCGCATCAGCATGAGATCGCAATAGCCGATGATCGCGGTCAGCACATTGTTGAAATCGTGTGCGACACCGCCCGCAAGCTGGCCCACCGCCTGCATCTTGGTGGCCTGCGCGATCTCGCGCTTGAGCCGGGCTTCCTCGGACGAATCCTTGAGGCTGAGCAGCACCGCGCCATCGCCAAGCCCGCGCACCCCCGCAAGGCTGAGCGATACCGGCTCTTCAGGTGCGGCACGCAGGCGCACGGCCACATCGCCCGCGGTGGACTGCCCTTGCGCATGGCGCCGCACCGCATCGACCAGCGCGCCCTTGTCCTCCTTGATGACAAGGTCCGAAGGATAGGGCGGCGGGATCGTATCGTCATGGCCCGCCGCGCGCAGGAAGGCGGCATTGGCAAAGAGGAACCGCCCGTCACGGTCGCACATGGCCAGACCCAGCGGCAGACGCGCCAGCAGCGCCTCGATCTGGGGCAGACCGGCGCGCACTTCGCCCACCCCTGCCTGACCGAAGCCGCCGCTGTCGATCAGCAGGAACAGCGATGCCGTGCGTGCCGGATCGGTGTTGGCCACGCCATCCGGATCGGCCACAGGCAGATGGATAAGCCGCACGGGCGTGCCCTTGCCGCCTTCACGGGCATAGTGGATGCGTTCGGAATCGTCGCTGGCGAGGAAGGAAACGAAGTCTGCGCCGGCAAGATCGGCTGCGGCATTGCCGGTTGCACGCTGGGCAAAGGCGGTATTTGCGGCAAGGATCGCGCCTTGCGGCGAAACCACCGCGGCCTGCAATCCCTCGCGCGCCAGCGCACGGCCCAGCTTTCCGGAAATATGCGCGGCCATGTCGGCCACCAGATTGGGTGTCACCACCGGCACGAAGCGCCAGATCAGATGATCCTCGCCGCGCCCCGCCCGGCTCACTTCGGCGCGAAAGGTGCCCTTTGCCGAAACCAGCATTTCTGCGCTGGCTTCGCCATCACGCCATGCTGCGCGCAGCGCCTGCTCCAGTGCATCGACCGATGGCCTTTCCAGCGGCAGGCGCGGAGGAACGCAGCCGGGCCCGAACCATTCGGCCATGCGCGCGTTGGCGCAGACCAGCCTGCCTGCCCGGTCGGTGATGGCGATGGCCGCATCCGCGCCTTCGATCGCCGCGTTGGTGACGGACCAGTCAGGCGGGGCGAACTCGTCTCGCTCTTCCTGTCGGCGGGGGCGCAGCGCAAGACGCAGGCCCATCCCCAGAACCAGCACTGCGCCCACGAAGCCGCCCACAAGCAGCGGCTGGCCGGACAGGCCCCACAAGGCCCCGGCGCTTGCAGCCAGCGCGCCGCCGAGAAAGAGCCAGTCGCGCAGCGGCGCTGTGTCAGGGTCTTGAACCGTCGCTGCTTCGCCCCCCGTGCCTGTCATCAGTCAGGAAAATCCCGCGCATCGGCGCGCAACTTGCGCACCTTGCGCTTGTGCGCCGTCCACCAGCGCCAGCCAAGTGCCGAAATGACATATCCCAGCGCGGCAGAGACGATCGAGATCAGGAACAGGCCCAGAACCAGCGACGGCGCTGCGTCCGAACCAAGCCATACCAACCAGTCGCGCAGGCCCGCGCCATGCGTGACCATGGTCCGCACGGTCATCAGGTCGGCATGAAAGCCGAAGCTGTTGCCCACCGCAATCGCACCGGGAAGGAACACGAACAGCGTGGTTGGCGGGATCGAGATGAAGGTCATCAGCACGGCAAGCGGAATGTTGCCCCGGCACGGCACGCACATCAAGGCTGCGCCCACGATCTGCACCCCCGGAATCAGCGCAAAGATGCCGATAAACAGGCCAGCCGCCACGCCGCGGGGAACCGAACGCCGCGTGAACCGCCACAATTCGTGGCGCGCGGCAAGCGGACGGGCAAAGCGGTTCTGCTCCATCTGCTCGCGCGTGGGCATGTTGGCCCGCGCCCAGTTGACGATCCTGCTGAACATCCCGTGCTGCTTATCCGCCTTGTTCCTGCTGCGCCACGTGCGATGGATTGCATCTAGAGCAATCAGGCTTTCGGTTTGGTGAAGCGAGCCGCAGTCCTGCCCGCAATATCCGCCCCGGAACGCCAAACCGTGCTAGCCATGGTCCTTCATGATCCGCGCCTTGTCCCGCTTCCAGTCACGCTCCTTGATGCTCGCGCGCTTGTCGGCCACGTTCTTCCCCTTGGCGAGCGCCAGTTCCACCTTGGCGCGGCCGCGGCTGTTGAAATAGATCGAGAGTGGAACGAGCGTCATGCCCTTGCGTTCCACGGCCCCGGTGAATCGGGCAATCTGGCGTTCTTTCAGCAGCAGCTTGCGCGGCCGCTTGGGCGTATGGTTGAAGCGGTTCCCGTGGCTGAACTCCGGCACATTGGAATTGACCAGCCAGACCTCGCCGTTCTTCACCTCGGCATAGGATTCCGCGATCGAGCCTTCGCCGAAACGCAGCGATTTCACCTCGGTTCCGGTCAGGACAATACCCGCCTCGTAGGTATCCTCGATGAAATACTCGAACCGCGCGCGCCGGTTTTCGGCGACGATCTTCTTCTTGTCGAACTCTGGATGAACGGGACGGGCCATGATGTGCGCCCATGTAGGCGCTGCCCCGGCAAAGCGAAAGTGCCACTTCGCACTTTGTCGCCTGCGGGGCGCACCAGCACTGAACCGCGCGCCGAGTTGCCGTCAGAGGGCGCCCTCAAAGAAGGCCGGCATGCTCCAGCGCGGCATCCACTTTCGCGCGCGCTTCCGCGCTGGCGGGAACGAGCGGCAGGCGCAGCTCATCGGTGATGCCCTCGAACACACGGCTCAGCGCATACTTCACCGGCGCCGGAGATGCATCGGAGAACATGGCATAGTGCAGCGGATAGAGCCGGTCGTTCAGTTCGCGCGCCTTTTCCAGATCGTTGGCCGCGCAGGCAGCCTGAAACTCGGCACAGAGCCGCGGGGCGACATTGGCCGTTACCGAAATGCAGCCCACCGCGCCCGCGGCATTGGCAGGCAGCGCCAGTTCATCGTCGCCCGAAAGCTGGCAGAAGTGCTTGCCGATGCCCATGCGGTGATCGGTCACGCGCGAAAGATCGCCGCTGGCATCCTTGATGCCGATGATCTTTTCGGGATAGCGCTTGGCCAGTTCGCACACGGTTTCGGGCAGGATGTCCGTCACGGTGCGGCCGGGCACGTTGTAAAGCACGATCGGCAGTTCGTTGTGTTCGGCCAGATAGCTGAAATGGGCGATGATCCCCGCCTGGCTGGGACGGTTATAGTAGGGCGCCACGCACAGCGCCGCCTGCGCACCGCACTTCTTCGAAAAGTTCATGTGCAGGAGCGCATTCATCGTATCGTTGCTGCCGCACCCAGCAATCACCGGAACACGGCCCGCAGCCTGCTCCACGCAGACCTCGATGACGCGGTGATGTTCGGCGTTGGACAGGGTCGAGGCCTCGCCCGTGGTGCCGCATGGGACCAGCGCCGAAGAGCCGTTCTCGATCTGCCAGTCCACCAGACGCCGAAATGCTTTCTCGTCGAACGCTCCATCGCGAAAAGGAGTCACAAGGGCCGGAATGGAGCCGGAAAACATGGACAATACCCCTTAGTTTACCCCATGATGCAGTTCGGCCAAGTTCAAGCCGAAACCGTCAAACGGGTCTGTTCAGCGCCTGATAAGGAGCCGCTCCATAGTATGTCCGGCATGGACGTGAAAGCCTTGATATTGCGCTGGGGTGTCGCGGGCCTGCTGATGCAGACGGTGGCCGCCTCCGGTGTGGGTAACGCCAGCAGCGCAGGCAGCAACGATGGCGCCGAATGGGATCAGGCACGCGCCAATCTTGTGGCCAGTGGCGCCGGCCCGATGCTGGGCGCGGTGGAGCGCTGGAAACTGCTGTCCAGTTCCAACCGTTTCAGTTTCGGCGATTATTCCAGCTTCGTCACCACCTATCCCGGCTTCCCGGAAGAGGAAAAGCTGCGCCGCTTTGGCGAACTGGCACTGGAACGCGAAGGCGCGGATGCGGCGCGTCTGGTGGCCTTCTTTGCCGAGAAGCCTCCGCTGACCAATATCGGCCGTGCGCAGTTTGCGCTGGCGCTGACCCAGCTTGGCCGCCCCGAAGCGCGCGAGGCGGCGCGCGCGGCGTGGCGCGGCGGCCCCATGCCCGATGCCGCTGAAAGCGCGCTTCTGGCCAACTGGGGCACGAACTTTACCGCAGACGATCACGATGCCCGCATGGACGCGCTGCTCTGGGCAGGTGCGGCAGATCAGGCTGCGCGGCAGATCGTGTGGGTTAGCGCCGCGCGCAAACCGATCGACAGCGCGCGCCTTGCCGCGATGCAGGGCGCCGATCCCTATGCCGCGGTGGCAGGCGTATCGACGCAGCTTCTGCACAGCGATCCCGGCTTCGTGTTTCAGCGGGTGCGCCAGTTGCGCAAGGCCGGAAACGGCGCGGGCGCGCGCGATTTTCTGGCCAACCGGCCGCTTCTGGCACGCATGCCGCTCGACCGTGAAAAGTGGGTCGAGGAACTGCTGATCAACGCGCGCGGTGCGGCAAATGCGGGCGATGCCCGCGCCGCCGTGCGCATTGCCGCCGGCATCGACGATGCCTTTGCCGCGGGCGAGGACGTGAGCAAGCTGGGCTATGGCCTGCGCGATGATTACACCTCGCTGATGTGGCTGGGCGGCACGCAGGCATGGTTCAACCTTGGCGACTACGCGGGCGCGGCACCGCTGTTCTGGCGCTATGGCGCGGCGGCGCGCACGCCGGGCACGCGGTCAAAGGGCTTTTACTGGGCCGGTAAATCCGCGGCGCGCGCGGGCCAGCAGGCCGAGGCAAAGCGCTATTTCGAAATGGCCGCGCAGTATGCCGATCAGTTCTACGGCCTGCTGGCACTGGAACGCCTCGGTCGCCCGGTCCCACAGTTCGCCACCGATTCCACGGCGCAAGCATCCCCGGAGGAACGCAGCCGGTTCTACAGCCAGCCACTTACGCAAGCCGTGCGCGAACTGGCGCGCGACGGCGATTGGCGCACGACCGTGCGCTTCTTCAAGGAAGTGGCCGAACAGCAGCAGACCGAAGCGCAGCACATGATGGTGGCGCAGCTCGCGCGCGAACTGGGGCGGCGCGATCTGGGCGTGATCGTTGGGCAGGCAGCCGCAGCCCGCGGCTATCTTGATTTCCAGCACATCGCCTTTCCGCTGATCCCCGTGCCGCAGGGTTATGAAAGCAAGTGGACGAGCATCCACGCGATCAGCCGTCAGGAAAGCCAGTTCGCGCAGAATGCCGTCAGCCATGCCGGCGCGCGGGGCTTGATGCAGCTCATGCCCGGCACGGCCAACGAACAGGCGGGCAAGCTTGGCCTTGCCTATCGCGCCTCGGCGCTGATCGATGAACCACACTACAACATTCAGCTTGGCGCAGGCTATTTTGCCCGAATGCTCGATTATTACCGCGGATCATGGCCGCTGGCCGTTGCTGCCTATAACGCCGGTCCAGGCAACGTGAACAAGTGGCTGCGCGCCAGTGGCGATCCCCGGAACGGCGATATCGACTGGATCGAATGGCTTGAACGCATACCGCTTTCCGAAACGCGCAACTATGTTCAGCGGGTGCTGGAGAACGCGGTGGTCTATGAAGCGATGAACCCGCAATACGCCAGCTACCGGGGACCAAACCCGATGAGCCACTTCATCGGCAAGCGCGAGCCGGGGTGAAATCCGCAGGCGTCTTGCGGCTGCGCGAATTGATGCTTGCCGACAATTGATGCTTGTCGGCAATTGATCCTTGTCGGCTCAGGCCTCATCCTTCAGATGCCACACGATGAAGACTGACGGTCATCCCATCACACCCGCCGGATTTGCCGCCCTGCGCGCGCGTTACGATCATCTGCTGGGCACCGAACGCCCGGCCATTGTCGAGATCGTGAGTTGGGCGGCAGGCAATGGCGACCGGTCAGAGAACGGCGATTATCTCTACGGGCGCAAGCGGATGCGCGAGATCGACCGTGAACTGGCGTTCCTCGCACGGCGGATGAAGGCAGCGCGGGTGGTCGATCCGGCGCGGCAGGAGGATCGGACCCGCGTGCTGTTCGGCGCGACGGTGGAAATTGCCGACGAGGACGACAACCGCAAGGTGCTGACCCTTGTCGGGGATGACGAGCAGGATGCCTCCAAGGGACTGATTGGCTGGAGCGCCCCCCTTGCGAGAGCCTTGCGCGGGGCGCGTGTCGGGGATCTGCGTATCGTTCGCCTGCCTTCGGGCGAGAAGGAGTGGGAGATCATGAGCATTTCCTATCCCGACGCCGCAGGCTAAGGCAGCGCGCATGACATCCGGTCGCTTCTTCATCATGCGCCATGGCGAGACGGTCTATAATGCGACCCGCCGTTTGCAGGCGAACCACATCCACACCCCGCTGACACGGCAAGGCTTCGAGCAGGCCGTGGCCATGGGCCGCGCGCTGCGCGCGGAACTGGGCGCGCGCCCTCAGGTGACGCTGCACATTTCCGATACCGGACGCGCCTTGCAGACCGCAGCACTCATCGCCGAGGAACTGGAGCTGGACTGGTTCGCCGCGCGGCGCACGATGGATCTCAAGGAAATCGACATGGGATCGTGGTGCGGGCGCTCCTACAGCGATGTCGAGGACGAGGTTGGTCCCATCGTGATCGAGGACCACCTCCTGCGCCCGGCGCCTGATGGCGAGGATTATCCCATGATCGCGGCGCGGCTGAAGCGCTGGCTGGAGGAGATCGGCGATGCGGGCGGCGATCACGTCGTGGTGATGCACGGCATTTCCAGCCGGGTGTTGCGCGGCATCATGGCGGGCTATCCCGTGCACCCCCTGCACGGCGCGCCGATTGCCCCATCACTTGTGCAAGGGTCCATCGCGCTGGTGGAGAACGGGGCCGAACGCGTGCTGTTCGGATCGGAACGCGGGATAGAGCACGCCTGATGAGCAATGTCGTGAACCTGCGCGCAGTGCGCAAGGCGCACAAGCGGGCCTGCCGCGAGGTGGAAGCCCAGGCGAACCGGGCAAAATTCGGAAGGACAAAGGGCGAGAAGCTGCGCGAACAGCAGGAGGCAGACCGCGCTGCGCGGCTGCTCGATGGTGCAAAGCGGGAGGACCGGTGAAGCCTCCGGCCACGAGAAAGCTGCTGCCTCTGGTGGCGCTGGTGCTTTCAGGCACGGCTACGGCGCGCGACAGTCTGGGAATATTCGGCAACTGGGGCGCCTTTCGCGATCCGGCGGTGCCGCGCTGCTATGCCATTGCCATGGCCGAAAAGGCGGTCGCGCGCGAACAGGCGTTCCAGCCCTATTTCACCGTGGGATACTGGCCCAGGCGCGGCATACGCGGCGCGGTGCATGTGCGACTGGCACGGCGGCTGGCGGCCGGATCGAAGGTCATCGTCTCGTTCCCGGAAGCCAACTTTGCCCTGAAAACCGGTCAGGCCGACGCATGGCCTGCCGATCAGACCGCGAATGCCGGAATACTCGCCCAGATGCGCAGCGCAAAGTCGATGGTGGTCATCGCGCGCGGTGCGGATGGCAGCACCTTCCGCGACCGCTTTACCCTGGCAGGAGCGGCCTCGGCGCTTGATGCCGCGGCACTGGGATGCGCCGGCAACACCGGCTGAAACCGGCCGCCGTCAGCGTTGCAACAGCGGCGCAAGGTAGCGACCGGTGAAGCTGCGGGGGTTTGCCGCCACCTGCTCCGGCGTGCCTTCGGCCACGATCTCGCCGCCGCGCACGCCGCCTTCGGGACCAAGATCGATGATCCAGTCGGCCGTCTTGATGACATCGAGATTGTGCTCGATCACCACCACACTGTTGCCCTGCTCCACAAGCCGGTGAAGGACCTCAAGCAGCTTGCGCACATCTTCGAAGTGCAGGCCCGTGGTGGGCTCATCAAGAATGTAGAGCGTCTGCCCGGTCGAGCGGCGAGCCAGTTCCTTGGCCAGTTTCACACGCTGCGCCTCGCCGCCTGAAAGCGTGGTGGCCTGCTGGCCGACCTTGACATAGCCCAGCCCCACTTCGTTGAGCATGTGCATCCGCTCGCGGATCGGGGGCACGGCCTTGAAGAACTCCTCCGCATCCTCGATCGTCATGTCGAGCACGTCGGCAATGGAGTGGCCCTTGAACTTCACTTCCAGCGTTTCGCGGTTGTAGCGCTTGCCGTCACACTCTTCGCAGGTGACATAGACATCAGGCAGGAAGTGCATCTCGATCTTGATGAGCCCGTCGCCCTGACACTTCTCGCACCGCCCGCCCTTGACGTTGAAGCTGAACCGGCCCGCCTTGTAGCCTCGCGCCGCGCTCTCCGGCAGACCGGCAAACCAGTCACGGATCAGGGTGAAGGCACCGGTATAGGTGGCCGGGTTCGAGCGCGGGGTGCGTCCGATGGGCGACTGGTCGATCTCGATCACCTTGTCGCAATGCTCAAGGCCAGTGACGCGATCATGCGCGCCCGCGATGACCCGCGCCCCGTTGAGCGTGCGGGCCGCCACCGCGTGCAGGGTGTCGATCGTGAAGCTCGACTTTCCTGATCCGGAAACACCGGTCACGCAGGTGAATGTGCCAAGCGGCACCTTGGCGCTGACATTCTTCAGGTTGTTGGCCCGCGCGCCTTCCACGCTGATGTGAAGGCCGTTGCCGGGGCGGCGCTGTTTCGGAACCTCGATCCTGCGCGCGCCGGTGAGATACTGGCCGGTCAGGCTGTCCGGGTTGTCGAGAATGTCCTGCAAGCGTCCCTGCGCCACGATCTGGCCGCCATGGACGCCCGCCCCTGGCCCCAGATCGACCACGTGATCGGCGGCGCGGATGGCGTCTTCGTCATGCTCGACCACGATGACGGTATTGCCCAGATCACGCAGCCGCTTCAGCGTTTCAAGGAGACGGTCATTGTCGCGCTGGTGCAGGCCGATGGACGGTTCATCAAGCACATAGAGCACGCCCGAAAGGCCCGAACCGATCTGGCTGGCAAGGCGGATGCGCTGGCTTTCCCCGCCCGAAAGCGTGCCGGACGTGCGATCGAGATTGAGGTAATCAAGCCCGACGTTGTTGAGAAAGCCGAGGCGCTCGTTGATTTCCTTGAGGATGGCGCGCGCAATCTGGCTCTGCTGCGGCGTGAGTTTTGCATCCAGTGCACCGAACCATTCGACTGCCGAGGCGACCGACAGGCGCGTGATGGCGGAAATGTCGCTTCCCGCGACTTTCACCGAAAGGGCTTCGGGCTTGAGCCGCCTGCCCTCGCAGGTTTCGCAGGGCTGCGCCGTCTGGAACTTCGACAGTTCCTCGCGCATCCAGGCGCTTTCGGTCTGCAACATGCGGCGGTTGAGATTGCCGATCACGCCTTCGAAGGCCTTCTGGACGGTATAGGACTTCTTGCCGTCGATGAAGGTAAGCGGAACCGCCTTGCCGCCGGTGCCATAGAGGATGACGACCTTCACTTCGGACGGCAGCTTGTCCCACGGCGTATCAAGGCTGAACCCGAAATGCGCGGCAAGACTTGCCAGAACCTGCATGTAATAGGGTGAAGGCGGATTGCTCTTCGCCCAAGGCACAATCGCGCCCTGCTTGAGCGAGAGATGCTCGTTCGGGACCACCAGTTGGGGATCGAACAGCAGCTTTTCACCCAGACCATCGCAGGCGGGGCATGCTCCCTGCGGCGCGTTGAACGAGAACAGGCGAGGTTCGAGCGCGTCGATGGTGAAGCCGCTGACAGGGCATGCGAACTTTTCCGAGAAGACGATGCGGTTGGCTGCAAGACCGGTTCGCTTCATCGCCCCCTTCTTGCCACTGGCTTCGGTCTCATCCTCGCGTCCCGGCACCACGCCATCGGCCAGATCGACATAGGCCAGCCCATCGGCAAGTTTGAGCGCCTGTTCGAAGCTGTCGGCGAGGCGTGTCTGGATGCCGTCACGCACGGCGATGCGGTCAACCACCACTTCGATGTCGTGCTTGAGCTTCTTGTCGAGCGCCGGAGCCTCCTCGATCGGCATGATCTCGCCGTTGATGCGCACGCGGGTGTAACCGGCCTTCTGCCATTCGGCGAGTTCGCGGCGGTATTCGCCCTTGCGGCCGCGCACCACGGGGGCAAGCAGATAGGCGCGGGTGCCTTCGGGCAGGGCCATGACGCGGTCCACCATCTGGCTGATGGTCTGCGCCGAGATCGGCTCTCCGGTGGCGGGGCTGTAGGGCACGCCGATGCGCGCCCAGAGCAGGCGCATGTAATCGTAGATCTCCGTCACCGTGGCCACGGTGGAACGCGGGTTGCGGCTGGTGGTCTTCTGCTCGATCGAAATGGCGGGCGAGAGCCCGTCGATATGCTCGACATCGGGCTTCTGCATCATTTCAAGGAACTGGCGCGCATAGGCGGAAAGCGATTCCACATAGCGCCGCTGCCCTTCGGCGTAGATCGTGTCGAAGGCGAGGCTGGACTTGCCCGAACCGGAAAGGCCGGTGATGACGATCAGGCTGTCACGGGGCAGATCGATGTCGATTCCCTTGAGATTGTGCTCACGCGCGCCGCGGACCGAGATCTTGGGAACCGAAGTGGTGGAAAGAGACATGCGCGGATGTGTTCCATATTTGTTCGATTATCGCAAGACCCCTGCCCCGCGCCCCCGCGCATGTGGGGAGGACGGGCGCGGCGCGCAATACGGGCTTTGGGGGATGAAGGCGGCGCTTGCGCCCTCGTGCCGCAAAAGGGGCGAACATAAAAAGACGCCGGGATTGTCGGATGCATACAATTGTCTGTTGCCGAATGTTGCCATAAGGGGCGCAGGCAAAAGGAAATGCTGGTTGTCCGGTTCAATGGTCATGCAGACGCCTGAAAGGCACGAGGCCGATAAGCCGTTTGTGGCGGAACGCAGCCTGTTCTGCCGCAGCGAAGCCCGTCCCGTCGCGCGCCCTGTCATATCCGATGCGCTGCGTGAACGCTTTGCCGCATTCTTTGCCGCCGATTTCGCAGCCGCCATGACAGAGCATCAGACAGACGAGGAAACACCTCCGGCACTGGCCGTCTGATCGCGGGCGCTTCCTGAACCCAGGTTCTTTCGCCTCAAAATGCAAGAGCGCGGTGGCCGGGATCGCCCAGCCAGCGCGCATCAAGGTTCCAGACACGCGCGATCACTTCTTCCGACAAGGCGGCTTGCGGCGCCCCTTGCGCGGCAATGCCGCCCCGGTCGAGCACCACTACATGATCGGCATGGTTCATCGCCAGCGCCAGGTCATGCACGACAAGCACAACGCCGCGCCCGTCCTGCGCCAACTTGCGGAAATGGCGGATCAGGCCGCGTTGGTGCGCCAGATCGAGCGCGGCCAGCGGTTCGTCGGCAAGGATCCATTGCGGCTGCGTGGCGAGGACGCGGGCAAGCAAGGCGCGGGCGCGCTCTCCTCCCGAAAGCGTGGACAACGGACGGTCGGCCAGAGCGGAAAGGCCAAGGGTTCCAAGAACCTCATCCACGATGTCCGCGTCTTGCGCCGCAGGCGTGCGGTGCGGCAGACGGCCCAGCGCGGCAAGCGTGCGCACCGAGAGATTCCATGCAACTTCGGCCGATTGCGGCAGATAGCCGATGCGGCGGGCGCGTTCCTGTGGCGTCAGATCGGTCAGCGGCTGGCTGGCGAGCGTGACTGTGCCGCTGGCGGGCGCGATGAGGCCCGCCAGCGCGCCCACCAGCGTGGACTTGCCCGCGCCATTCGGCCCGCAGATGGCCGTGACCCGCCCCGACCGCAATTGCGCGGTGACATTGTTGAGACGCCCCCTGACACCAAGACCCAACGCTTCGAGCATCAGCCGATCTTCCGCCGCATTCCGAGCAGGAGACGCAGAAAGAAGGGCGCTCCGGCGAGGCTGAGGGCAATGCCAAGGCGCAGTTCGCCCCCTTTGAGGGGCATGATCCGGCACAGGCAATCGGCAACCAGCAGCAGCAGCGCCCCGGCCAGCGCGCTGGGCAGCAGCGTGGAGGAAGGACGCTGATCGGTGAAGGGGCGCACCATGTGGGGGACCATCAGGCCGACGAAGCCGATCATGCCAGCTACCGCCACGCCGCTGCCGACGATCAGGCCGATGGCCGCGATCATCAGCCATAACAGGCGCGCCGGATCGACGCCGAGCGAGCGGGCCGCCGCCTCGCCAAGGGCCAGAGCATCGAGCGCTGGCGCCGCGCGCCAGAGCAGTGCGAGGCCGACAAGCGTGAACGGGGCGGCAATGCGCACTTCGTGCCAGCCACGGTCAGCCAGCGCGCCCATAAGCCAGGTGACGATTTCCGACAGGGCAAAGGGATTGGGCGACAGGCTGATGGCAAGACTGGTCAGCGCACCGGCAAGGCTGGCCACCATCATGCCCGCCAGCGTGAACAGGGCGATGCTCCCCGCCCTGCCCGCGATCAGGGCGAGCAGGCCCATGGCACCGCTCGCACCGAGAAGGGCGAACAGCGGCAGGGTGAAAGCCTGCGCCTGATAGCCTGTGTAGAACGAGAGAACCGCGCCGAGTGCGGCAGCCGGAGCTATGCCGAAAAGGCCCGGATCGGCCAGCGGATTGCGCAGGTATCCCTGCATGGCCGCGCCCGCAGCCCCCAACCCCGCCCCCAGCACCAGCGCCAGAACGGCACGCGGCAGGCGCAGTTCCATGAGGATGGCCGGCGCATTGGGCAACGGGGGGCTGAAAGGACTGATCCAGACCTGCCCGGCCAGAAGCGAGAGAGGAAAAGCAAGCGCAAGGGCCGCAAGCAGGATCCAGACCGGGCGGGTCATCGAGCCGTCACCGGGGAGCCGTTGCGGCGCGTTCCCGCTGCATTCCCGCTGACAGAAGTGCTTCCCGCCGTTCCGGGCAAAGTCTGGTTGCGCACGGCCGCCAGCCTGCCCGCCGCGGCAATCAGCGTAGGACCGCCGCAGTAGAGGAGATTGGCAGGGAAGGAGACACGGCGCGTCGCTCCAAGCGCCGCAAGCGCGGGATGCGACAGAACCCGGTCATCCCCGCCGATGCCCGATGCTTGGCCGGTCTCCGCGCTATGCCCCGCCACGAGGATCAGGGCCGGAGGATCGGCCAGCATCCTTTCGAGCGGCAGGAGATCGGCCTGGCCCAGCCCGCGGTCAGCGGCGAAATTGGAAAAGCCGGTGCGGCGAAGAAGATCGGCGATCAGCGTATCATCACCGGGAACCATCCCGCCCGATTGCCAGACGACCGCAGGGATCGGTCGCGCGCCCGCTGGCGGTGCGGCGGCGGCAAGCGCAGCCTGAATGCGGCCGATCAGTGCCTCACCCCTTGCCGATTGGCCGGCAAGCGCTGCGATCTGGCGGATCTGGGCATAGTTCTGCTCGATCGTCGAGGCCATGCCGATGCGTTCGAGCCGCACGCCAAGGTGGCGGTAGGCGCTGGCCGAGGCAGGGTCGGTAAAAGTGCTGCCCAGCACCAGTGTGGGCTTCAGCGCCAACACCTCTTCCACCGTGCCGCGCGTTGCGGAAAATCGGCGGGCCTTTGCCGCGCTCATCGAGGACGAGCGCAGGTCATGGCTATAGTGCGAAATGGCCAGAACCTGCGCCGGATCGGCAACTTCGGCTAGGATCGCATCGGTGCAGGGGTTGAGGCTGACGATCGTGGGCTGCGCCAGACCGCTGCCAGCCGAGCCGGATGAGCCATGGCCGGAAAGTTGGCCAAAGAACGGGGAGGTGGCGCTGCTCTGGGGGATGCAGCTGGCGGTGAGGAACGCTGCGAGAGCGACCACCCCCCGCCCCGCTCCCTTGCGGAAGCGGGGTTGCCGGGCTGCCTTTCGCGATGGCGGGAAGGCAGTGCCCCCGGTGCTTTCGCGCGCGCCTCGCACTAAGCCGCCGGTATCCCCGCCAGCGCGGGCCGACCATGCGGGGCGAAGGGGCGCGCCAGTGGTCATCAGTAACGCGCGCGTATGCCGATGAAGGCGCTGCGCCCCCACGTGCCGTAGCCTGCCACGGTCTGATAGACCTCATCAGTCAGGTTCTCGACGCGGCCGTAGATTTCGACCCGATCTGTCAGCGGGAAGCTGGCACGCAGTGTTGCCAGTGCATAGCCATCAAGACGGATGGTGTTGGCGGCATTGTCGAAGCTGTCGGAGACAAGGCGCATATCCGCTCCCAGCGCCAGACCGGCAAGCGGGGTTGTCCAGTCGGCCGAAAGAGTCAGCGCATGAGCCGGACGGCGCGGCAGATCCTTGCCGAAACTGGCAGTGCCGGACGTGCGGTTCTCGGTCTCAAGATAGGTATAGGCGGCCTGCACGTGCAGATTTTCGGTCGGCCGCGCGCCGAGTTCAGCCTCGACACCCTGCGCCCTTGCAAGTCCGATGTTGTCATAAAGACCGAACGGGCGGTCGGCGCAGCGGTTCAGGCTGGCGCAGGAAACGAATGCGATGAGATTGCGGCTGTCGCGCCGGAACACGGTGACGGCGGCATGCAGGTTGCCATACGGCGCGCCCCATTCCAGCCCCGCATCATAGCTGCGGGCGCGTTCGGGCTGGAGCGCGGCATTGCCATAGATTGAAAGCAGGTTGAACAGCGTGGGGGCGCGGAAACCCTCGCCATAGGAAGCGCGCAGGCGCAGATCCTGCATCAGGGCGAACGAGCCATTCGCACCGAACGTCCATGCCGTGCCGAAACGGCTGTGGTCATCAACACGAAGCCCCGCGGCAAGGCTGGCCCCGTCCCTGCTCCAGCCGAGCAGGGCATGGCCGCTGGTGAGATTGGCCTTTGCTTCTACATCGAACGTGCTGGAAAAGCGGGTCCATTCGCTGTCCGCACCGAAATCAAGGGTAAACCCGGATGGCAGGGCAAGGCGCCCCGTGAGGTCCGCCCGCTCCGAGCGGCCTGTGTAACCATAGGACGGGCTGACTGCGGCGGCATTCGCGAAATAATCGCGCGCGGTGTCGGCAATGGCAAAGCCTGTGTTGATCGTCAGCCCTTGCGAGACATAACGCAGACCCGCGCGGCCCGAAGTCTGCCTGGTTTCCTGCTGATCGGGCGTGTCGCCAAAGCTGAAGGTGGGCGGAGCGAACCCGTCGATGCCGATGCGGCTGTCGGCGTGGCGGGCCGTCGCCACGATGGCGAGACTGTCGGTCAGGTTCACCCGGCCGCGCCCGCCGATGCGCCACTGGCGGAACCCGTCGCGTTCAGTGCCGACAGCGGCGGCAGACACGCCGTCGGTGCGACTGTAACCGCCATTGAGCGCGAGCGCTGCGCGGTCCGAGGCGATGCCTGCGGCGGCATCGGCCGTCCAGCTTTCGTTCGCGCCATATTCGGCGCTGGCTTCAACCCCATGAAGCTCGCGCGACTGGATGGCGATCACCCCGCCAATCGCCGCGCTGCCCCAGACGACCGAGTTGGAACCGCGCAACACGTCGATACGCTCGATGCCGCCGGATGTGACCGTGCCGAAATCGAATCCTCCCGACGGAGCCGAGACGTCTTCCACGCGGACGCCATCGACAAGGACAAGCACCTGTTCCGCGTCCGAGCCGCGCAGACGCACGCCGGTGAAGCTGCCGGGGCCGCCATTGCGTGTCAGCGTGAGGCCGGGGATGCGTTCGAGCACGCGGGTAATGTCAGGCCCCTGGATCGACCGGATTTCGTCCGCCGTGATGACAGTCACGGGCTGGCCGAGATCGCTCAGCAGCGTCTGGCTGCCAGTGGCGATGACGGTGATCGCATCGGCGCGGGTATTGTCGGGGGCGGCCGTGCCATCGGCGCCTTGCGCAAGCGCGGGGCCGGCAGCGGCAGACAGGGCGGCAAGGGCAGAAACGGAAAGCAGATACGTCTTCACGGAACACAACTCCGGCCACGAACGGTTGACGCCGTTCATGGCGAGAGGTGCGCTGGGCCTTCGTAATGGCGCGCCTCGTCGCGTGCGCCCGGTACACCCCGCCCGGCCGCGGAACGACTACCATCGGCAGGTCTCCTGGCTTCCGGGTCATCGCAGGTTGTCCGCCTTCCCAGCACGGGCAAGCCGCGCCAGTGGCATGAATGGACAACGCGCTATCCGGTTACAGTTGCGGGGGCAGCGCCGGATTTGAACCGGCTTCCCTCTTAGCCCGTGTTACCGGGCACCGTTGGCGTCTGGCGTGGCAATAACCGCAAGTTCGCATCGCGACAAGGCCGCTCATGCACTTTGGTGCAGGATCGTCCGCCTCGGTTAACCGGATCGCAGGGCAATGTGCCGCATCGGGACAGGCGCAAATGCGCTGATGCGAGCGCAGCAGCAAAGGACTAGCGCAAGACAGGAGCAACAGGATTTTCGCTGCCGCCATGCCCTTGGAAATCGCCTATCGGCCGATTGCCCTTCCCGCGCCTGCGGCAGCGAGTGTGGCCGCGTGGCCGATCGGCGCAGAGGTGAAGCCGCGCGATTTTGCAGCGCGCATCCGTCGGCGCGACATGCGCTCGATCCGCCGGGCGCTGCGCGCGCCCTCGATGCTGCGCCAGCGCGTGGCGGGCGTGGCAGCGTTCGGCCTTCTGGCAAGCGCGCTTGGCGCAACCGGCTGGGGCGAACCGGGCGGCGTGCGTTCTGCGACGGCGCGCGTGCACATGGCCGGACTGCAACCGTTCGAGCGTGCGGGCGACAGCTTTCCCGGATCGGCGTTCTACTGGCTGGATGAAAGCGAGAACGGGCTGATCGATCCGGTCGAAGCGCAAAGCGCGTGGGACCGCAGCCAGAGCGATGCGGCGTCAGGGCCAAGGGGCGAAGTGGCAGCACGCCCCATTCTGGCCACAGGCACGAGCGAGGACCGCTGGCGCGCCCTGCAATGCCTGACGACCGCCATCTATTACGAAGCCGCCAGCGAACCTGATGCGGGACAACGCGCAGTGGCGCAGGTCGTGCTGAACCGCGTGGCCCATCCGGCGTGGCCCAATACGGTTTGCGGCGTTGTCTATCAGGGATCGGAGCGGCCCGGCTGCCAGTTTTCGTTCGCGTGCGACGGATCGCTGGCCAGACGGCCAATGAAGGCATTCTGGGACAGGGCGCGGCGCGTGGCCGCCGATGCGCTGGCGGGTCATGTCTATGCGCCCGTAGGCCTTGCAACGCATTACCACACGACGGCTGTATATCCGCAATGGGCGCCCAGCCTGCGCTTCATCGGCACGATCGGCGCGCACCGCTTCTACAACTGGGCAGGCGCTGCCGGAAAGCCAGCCGCCTTTGCCGCACGCTATCTGGGCGCAGAACCCGTGGCAGCGCCGCATCCGCGCACATGGACACCTTCGCCCACCGACCTTGCCGACCCGCTGCTCCTCGAAAAGGCGTTCGAGCGCGGGCAACTTGCCTCCTCCGGCGGGCCGATTGCGGCAGGCGTGATGGACCAGCAACCGATCTCGCCAGCAGCCGCGCCACCGGCATCGCTCCTGCGCGGTGGGCTTGTTCCTTCGCCTTCCGCCGCGCCCAGCGCCGTCCGTGGCAAGGAGCCGCCTGCCACAGGAAGCGGATCGATCCTGCCGGGGCACGAAGCGGCCAGCACATGGGTTGCGCAACCGGGCGCCTGAACCGGCAGGTGCAAACTTGCGGTTCCCCGGTTCAGACCGGGGATCGCGGCCCGTAAAGGATCACCATGGTGCCCAATAGGCTGAGGCCCGCGCCGATCAGATCCCAGCGATCCGGCCGCACGCCTTCGAAAGCCCAGAGCCAGACCAGCGCCGCCACGATGTAGATGCCGCCATAGGCCGCATAGGCGCGGCCTGCATTGTCGGTTTCGACCAATGTCAGCACCCACGCGAAGAAGGTCAGCAAAGCAAGTCCCGGCACCACCAGCAGCGCGGTCTTGCCAAGGCGCAGCCATGCCCAGAACGCAAAGCATCCGGCAATTTCGGCAAGGGCGGCGGCCAGGAAGGCAGGAAAGCTCATGCCGTGCGCTTATCATTGCGCGGATCGGCATGGCAATGCGCCATCACGCGCAACCGGATGCGGCGCAGGGCGACACGCCATTCGTCCTTACCGCATCCTTTACCGTGTCGCGGAACACACTCTTAGGCCCGCGGTCCTATCATTCGGCTCGTGGAACGCGGCCGGGCAAGGTCAACCGGGCGCGAAGGAGAGAACACAAATCATGGTGCGATTTGCCCCTCGCTACGGCATCATCTCGCCGTGCATGGCACGCCCTATTCTGGGACGGCACCTGCGCGCGGCAAACGACAATGCCGAGGCATGGAGCGGTTCGGCAAGCCAGCAGCAGGCCGTGCTTGAAGCAGCGCTGCGGCTGTTCGCGGCGCACGGTTTTGCTGCGGCGGAGCGCGCCCGTGATGCGGCGCTCATCGCTGGTGCCAATGCCGATGCGGAACGCGCGGACTTCTGGCGGGCTGTATGCCATACGCTGGACCGGCGACTGATGCGCGATCTGGTGCGGCAGCGCTGATCGCGCGTAACCTTGCCGATTCAGGCATGAGAAGTCCCGGCCTTGCCACCGGGACTTTTTCATTTGTCTGACTGGCGGATTAACACACTATTGCTATTGCAAACTGTTATCGAAAAAACCCGGAAACTAGCTGTTTTTCGCGGTTGCATTCACTTGCAGGCAGGCTTAGGGGCCGAGTCATTCGGCCAGAACTTTCCTGTCTCGCGGGGCACGGGAAGGCGTTGGGCGCAAGCTCTGCTGGCATCTGTATGCTTGTCCCCGCGAACGGGAAAGGACCGTAGAGCATGGCACGCAAGAAGATCGCGCTGATCGGCGCGGGCAATATCGGGGGCACGCTGGCCCACCTCGCCGCCCAGAAGGAACTGGGTGATATCGTCCTGTTCGACGTGGTCGAAGGCGTTCCGCAGGGCAAGGCGCTCGATCTGTCGCAGTGCGGCCCAGTCGAAGGCTTCGATGCCAACATCATCGGTTCGAACGACTATGCCGACATTGCCGGAGCCGATGTCATCATCGTGACCGCCGGTGTTGCCCGCAAGCCCGGCATGAGCCGCGACGACCTTCTGGGCATCAACCTCAAGGTGATGAAGGCCGTAGGCGAAGGCATCAAGACCCACGCCCCCGACGCGTTCGTCATCTGCATCACCAACCCGCTCGATGCGATGGTCTGGGCGCTGCGCGAGTTCTCCGGCCTTCCGCACAACAAGGTCGTCGGCATGGCGGGCGTGCTCGATTCGGCGCGCTTCAGCACTTTCCTGGCCTGGGAGTTCGGCGTCTCGATCCGCGACGTGAACACGTTCGTCCTAGGCGGCCACGGTGATACCATGGTGCCCGTCACCCAGTATTCCACCGTCAACGGCATCCCGGTTCCCGATCTGGTCAAGATGGGCCTTTCCACGCAGGATAAGATCGACGCGATCGTCCAGCGCACCCGTTCCGGCGGCGGCGAAATCGTGGGCC
This sequence comes from Novosphingobium meiothermophilum, assembly GCF_003171715.1. Classification (GTDB taxonomy): domain Bacteria; phylum Pseudomonadota; class Alphaproteobacteria; order Sphingomonadales; family Sphingomonadaceae; genus Novosphingobium; species Novosphingobium meiothermophilum. The sequence goes on from NZ_QGHL01000020.1 coordinate 20,795, forward strand.
TGCTCAAGACCGGCTCGGCCTTCTATGCCCCCGCAGCATCGGGCATCGCCATGGCCGAAGCCTACCTGTTCGACCAGAAGCGCATCCTGCCCTGCGCCGCCTATGTCGATGGCCCTTACGGCGTTGACGGACTTTATGTCGGCGTTCCCGTGCTGATCGGTGCGAACGGTGTCGAAAAGGTCATCGAAATCGAACTCGATGCGGAAGCCAAGGCCAACCTTCAGGTCTCGGTCGATGCGGTCAAGGAACTGCTGGTGGCCTGCAAGGGCATCGATCCTTCGCTGGCCTAAGCGGACATACCGTTTTCAAGCTCAGGAGTTTCATCAATGAGCATTCTCGTCGACAAGAATACCAAGGTCATCACGCAGGGGATGACCGGCGCGACCGGCACGTTCCACACCGAACAGGCGCTTGCCTATGGCACGCAGATGGTCGGCGGCGTGACCCCCGGCAAGGGCGGCACCACCCACATCGGCCTGCCCAACTTCAACACGGTGCACGAAGCCAAAGCTGCCACGGGCGCAACTGCCTCGTGCATCTACGTGCCGCCGCCGTTCGCCGCCGATTCGATCCTTGAAGCGATCGACGCGCAAATGGAACTGATCGTTTGCATCACCGAAGGCATCCCGGTGCTCGACATGGTCAAGGTGAAGCGCGCGCTCGTCGGATCGAAGAGCCGTCTGATCGGCCCGAACTGCCCCGGCGTCCTCACCCCGAACGAATGCAAGATCGGCATCATGCCCGGCTCGATCTTCAAGAAGGGCAGCGTCGGCGTGGTTTCGCGTTCGGGCACGCTCACCTATGAGGCGGTGTTCCAGACCTCGAACATCGGCCTCGGCCAGACCACCGCGGTCGGCATTGGCGGTGACCCGGTGAACGGCACCAACTTCATCGACGTGCTGGAACTGTTCCTTGCCGACGATGAAACCAAGTCGATCATCATGATCGGTGAAATCGGCGGCAGCGCCGAAGAAGAAGCCGCACAGTTCCTCAAGGACGAAGCACGCCGCGGCCGCAAGAAGCCGATGGTCGGCTTCATCGCGGGCCGCACGGCGCCTCCGGGCCGCCGCATGGGCCACGCAGGAGCAATCGTGTCGGGCGGACAGGGCGGCGCTGAAGACAAGATCGCGGCCATGGAAGAAGCCGGCATCCGCGTCAGCCCCTCGCCTTCGCTTCTGGGCGAAACGCTGGCCGAAGTGCTGAAGGAACGCGTCTGATCGCGTAAAAGAGCTACCGCCCGGATAGGCTGTTCTGCGTAACGGTCTCCGGGCGGATGCTTTCATTTGCTGCCGCTAGAAAGCGCCCATCTGCACGGGGCGCGGCAGCGGGATTTTGCAGGGTCCGCATGGGCGATCCTGCCGGAAAGGTTCGCTTCGCCGCTTGGCGTGGGCGCAAGTGTCCGAAGCCCCCATCCTCCCCGGGGGGACAAGGAGTTGACAATGGGTTCCGAACTGCACGATTTCGACGTCGATCCGGCTCAGGAAGGCCCGCAGCCCGGCCCTTCGTGGGCAAGCAAGCGCTGGCCGATCACCGATGCCGCGGCTGGCGATGACCTGACCCAGGCGATGGACCCGATGGCGCTCAAGCTCGCCATCCAGAAATCGGCAAGCAAGGTCGGCGCGCAGCTTGACGAGCAGGCCCTGCAGCAGGCGGCGATGGATTCAATCCGCGCCATGACACTGATCCGCACCTATCGCGTGCGTGGGCACCTTGCCGCTGATCTCGATCCTCTGGGCCTTGCCCGCCAGAAGCTTCCGGCCGACCTTTCGCCCGAATATCACGGATTCACCGCTGCCGACGCCAAGCGCAAGATCTATGTCGGCGGCGTGCTTGGCCTTGAATGGGCCACGCTCGATGAACTCGTTGCGATCCTGCGTGCCAACTACTGCGGGCACATCGGCTTCGAATACATGCACATTGCCGACGTGGAGGAGCGCCGCTTCATCCAGGACCGCATCGAGGGCGGCGACAAGCATGTGGACTTCACGCCCAACGGCAAGAAGGCAATCCTCGCCGCCGTGGTGCGCGGCGAACAATACGAGAAGTTCCTCGGCAAGAAGTATGTCGGCACCAAGCGTTTCGGTCTCGACGGCGGGGAATCGATGATTCCGGCGCTTGAGGCGATCATCAAGTATGGCGGCCAGCTTGGCGTGCGCGAGATCGTTTACGGCATGGCCCACCGCGGCCGCCTCAACGTGCTGGCCAATGTCATGGCAAAGCCTTATCGCGTGATCTTCCACGAGTTTTCGGGTGGCTCGGCCAACCCGGAAGACGTGGGCGGATCTGGCGACGTGAAGTATCACCTCGGCACTTCGACCGACCGCGAGTTTGACGGGATCAAGGTGCACATGAGCCTTGTGCCAAATCCCTCGCACCTCGAAACGGTTGACCCGATCGTCCTGGGCAAGGTGCGTGCGCAGCAGGTGTTCCGCGACGATATCGGCGATGACGTGGGGCCAGACGCGCGCCACAAGCAGGTTCTGCCCGTGTTGATCCACGGCGATGCCGCCTTTGCGGGGCAAGGCATCGTGTGGGAGTGCTTCGGCCTTTCGGGCGTGAAGGGCTACAACACCGGCGGCTGCATCCACTTCATCATCAACAACCAGATCGGGTTCACCACCAGCCCGCAGTTCTCGCGCGGGTCGCCCTATCCGTCGGATGTGGCCAAGGGCGTGCAGGCGCCGATCCTGCACGTGAACGGCGATGATCCCGAAGCCGTGACTTTCGCCTGCAAGCTGGCTATCGACTATCGCCAGAAGTTCGGCCGCGACATCGTGGTCGACATGTGGTGCTACCGCCGCTTCGGCCACAATGAAGGCGACGAGCCTTCATTCACCCAGCCGCTGATGTATGCCAAGATCCGCCAGCATCCCGGCGTGAGCGAGATCTATGCCAAGCGGCTTGTGGCCGAAGGCGTGATCGACGCCAATTACAAGGGTGAGATCGAAAGCCACTTCGTGGCGACGCTGGAAACCGAGTTCGAAGCAGCCAAGGGCTACAAGGCCAACGAGGCCGACTGGTTCGGCGGGCGCTGGTCAGGCTTCAACAAGCCGGCCGATCCGGTCACGGCGCGCCGCAACGTGGGCACCGGGATCGACCAGAAGCTGTTCGACAGCCTTGGCCGAACCCTGACCACCGTTCCCGAAGACCTCACCATCCACAAGACACTGGCGCGTGTGATCGACGCCAAGCGCGAAATGTTCGCCACGGGTCAGGGGTTTGACTGGGCCACCGGCGAAGCGCTTGCCTTCGGCAGCCTCGTTACCGAGGGCTATGGTGTGCGCCTTTCCGGTCAGGATTGCGGGCGCGGCACCTTCAGCCAGCGCCACGCCGTCTGGGTCGACCAGAAGGACGAACGCAAATACGTGGCGCTTTCAACGCTGCCGCACGGCTCGTTCGAGGTGCTCGACAGCCCGCTTTCCGAATATGGCGTGCTTGGCTTCGAGTATGGCTATGCCAGCGCGGACCCCAAGAGCCTCGTGTTGTGGGAAGGCCAGTTCGGCGATTTCGCCAATGGCGCGCAGATCGTCATCGATCAGTATATCGCCGCATCCGAAGCCAAGTGGCTGCGCGCCAATGGCCTCGTCATGCTGCTGCCTCACGGGTATGAAGGCCAGGGGCCGGAACACTCCTCGGCACGTCTGGAACGCTATCTTCAGCTTTGCGCGGAAGACAACATCCAGGTGTGCAACATCACCACCCCGGCGAACTACTTCCACGTGCTGCGCCGGCAGATGCACCGTCCGTTCCGCAAGCCGCTCATCATCATGACACCCAAGAGCCTGCTGCGCCATCCGCTGGCAAAGTCGGCTGCTTCGGACTTCATCGGCGAAGGCCACTTCATGCGCATCCTGTCGGACATCAATCCGGCAGCTGACAAGGACACCCGCAAGGTGATCCTGTGTTCGGGCAAGGTCGCCTATGACCTGATCGAAGCGCGCAATGCCGCGGGCATCGACGACGTGCAGATCATCCGTCTCGAACAGCTCTATCCCTTCCCCGGCGAACCGCTGGCCCTGCGCCTGTCGCGCATGACCAATCTGGAAGAGGTGGTCTGGTGTCAGGAAGAACCGCGCAACAACGGCGCATGGTTCTTCGTTGAACCGCTGATCGAGGAAGCGCTGAAGGCGGCGGGCAGCAAGGTTGCGCGGGCGCGCTATGCCGGCCGCGCGGCGGCGGCATCGCCCGCCACCGGCCTTGCCAGCCGCCATGCCAGCGAACAGGGCGCGCTCGTAGCAGATGCGCTGGGCCTTTCGGTGCGTGACGAGATCCGCCGGCAAAAGAAGAACTGATTTTCCTTCTCCCCAAGGAACAAAGCTATGTCGATTGAAGTGAAAGTCCCCACGCTGGGTGAAAGCGTCAGCGAAGCCACCGTCGGTCAGTGGCTGAAGAAGCCGGGCGAAGCCGTGGCGCTGGACGAGCCGATCGTCAGCCTCGAAACCGACAAGGTTGCCGTCGAGGTGCCCGCGCCCGCAGCCGGTGTGCTGGGTGCACTGGTGGCGAACGAAGGCGACACGGTTTCGGTCGGCGCGCTTCTGGCCCTGATCGAGGCAGGCGGCGCGCCGGCTGCTTCTGCGGCCACTCCCTCGGCGGCTCCTGCTGCGGCGGCGCAAGCCCCTGCCCCTGCCTCGGCAGCCGCTCCGGTCGCTCCTGCCGAGGCAGGCGGCGATGTGGCCGCTCTCTCGCCTGCGGTGCGCCGCGCCATTCTGGAATACGGGATCGATCCCTCGACCGTGAAGGGCACCGGCAAGGACGGGCGGCTGACCAAGGAAGACGTGATGGCGGCAGCCGCAGCCAAGCAGGCATCGCCGGCACCCGCCGCCTCGGCACCGGCAGCCGCGCCCGCTGCGGCGGCTCCCGCTGCTGGCCGCAACGAAGAGCGCGTCAAGATGACCCGCCTGCGCCAGACCATTGCCAAGCGCCTGAAGAGCGCGCAGGAAACCGCAGCCCTTCTGACCACGTTCAACGACGTGGACATGACTGCCGTGATGGAAGCGCGCAACAAGTACAAGGACGTGTTCGAGAAGAAGCACGGCGTGAAGCTCGGCCTCATGTCGTTCTTCGCCAAGGCATCGGTTCTGGCTCTGAAGGACATTCCTTCGGTCAATGCCCAGATTCAGGGCGATGAGATCGTCTATTTCGACTATGTGGACATCTCGGTCGCGGTCTCGGCCCCGAACGGGCTGGTCGTGCCGGTGGTGCGCGATGTCGACAAGCTGAGCTTTGCCGACATCGAGAAGGCCATCGCCAACTACGGCAAGGCCGCGCGCGAAGGCACGCTGACCATGGCCGACATGGCAGGCGGCACCTTCACCATCTCCAATGGCGGTGTGTTCGGCGGCCTTATGTCGACCCCGATCATCAATCCGCCACAGTCGGCCGTGCTTGGCCTGCACCGCATCGAGGACCGCCCCGTCGTGCGCAACGGCGAGATAGTCATCCGTCCGATGATGTACATCGCCCTGTCATACGACCATCGCATCATCGACGGGCGCGAAGCCGTCACGGCGCTGAAGACGATCAAGGAAGCGATCGAGGATCCCACCCGCCTGCTGATCGATCTCTGAAGGAGCCGTGAACATGGCTGAATACGATTACGACCTGCTTGTCATCGGTGCTGGTCCCGGCGGTTATGTCGCCGCAATCCGCGCGGCGCAGCTTGGCCTGAAGACGGCCTGCGCCGAAGGGCGCGAGACGTTGGGCGGCACCTGCCTCAATGTCGGCTGCATTCCTTCCAAGGCACTGCTGCACGGCTCGGAAAAGTTCGAGGAAGCGCGCAACGGCACCTTCGACAAGTATGGCATCAAGACGGGCGCGGTCGAACTGGACCTTGCCAGGATGCAGGGTCAGAAGGCGGATTCGGTCAAGCAGCTGACCGGCGGGATCGAGTTCCTGTTCAAGAAGAACAAGGTAACATGGCTCAAGGGCTATGCCACCTTCGAAGATCCTCACACGGTGACTGTGGCAGGTGAGAAAGTCACCGCACGCAACGTGCTGATCGCCACAGGATCCAGCGTGACGCCCCTGCCCGGCGTGAGCGTGGACAATGACGCTGGCGTGATCGTGGACAGCACCGGTGCGCTCGCGCTTGACCGCGTGCCGGAGCACCTCGTGGTCATCGGCGGAGGCGTGATCGGGCTTGAGCTTGGCTCGGTCTGGCGGCGTCTTGGCGCGAAAGTCACGGTGGTGGAGTTCCTTGACCAGTTGCTGCCCGGCATGGACGGCGACGTGCGCAAGGAAGCCGCCAAGATCTTCAAGAAGCAGGGCATGGACATCCGCCTTGGCACCAAGGTGACGGCTGTGTCCGTGAACGGCGGGAAGGCGACGCTCACGACCGAACCGGCCAAGGGCGGCGAGGCTTCGACGATCGAGGCCGATTGCGTACTGGTGGCCATTGGGCGCCGGCCGAACACCGAAGGGCTGGGCCTCGAAAAGATTGGGCTGGAAGTCAACGCGCGCGGCCAGATCGAGACCGACCACGATTTCGCCACGAAGGTGCCGGGCGTCTGGGCAGTGGGCGATGTGATCCCCGGTCCCATGCTGGCCCACAAGGCCGAGGACGAAGGCATTGCCGTGGCCGAGAATATCGCGGGGCTTACGGGCATCGTGAACCACGATGTTATCCCCGGCGTGGTCTATACCATGCCGGAGTTCGCGGGCGTTGGCCTGACCGAAGAAGCCGCGCGGGAGCGGGGCGAGATCAAGGTGGGCAAGTTCCCGATGCTCGCCAACAGCCGCGCCAAGACCAACCACGAACCTGATGGCTTCGTAAAGGTCATCTCGGATGCCAAGACCGACCGCGTGCTAGGCGTGTGGTGCATCGCATCGGTTGCCGGAACGATGATCGCGCAGGCCGCGCAGGCCATGGAGTTCGGCGCGACGAGCGAGGACATCGCCTATACCTGCCACGCGCATCCGACCCATTCGGAAGCGCTGAAGGAAGCGGCCATGGCCGTGACCGGCAAGCCGATCCACATCTGATCGGACAGACCCGGCACCGTGAACGGGGCCGTCCCTGCGGGCGGCCCTTTTCATTTGTGCCCCGCGCCCTGCGGCGTTAACCGCAGGGCTTGAAACCAAGGAGCGCCCGCGATGGCCATCAAGCTGACCCTGACCGAAGACGAAACCGAGATCCTGATCGATGCGCTGGAAGCGGACATGGAAGGTTATCTCGAAGCGGCCAAGGAAGCGCGCGGGAATACGCGCCGCGAAGAAGTGAAGACCTATACCGAAGCGGCCGAGCGCATCGGCGCGCTCAAGGCAAAGCTGGAAGCCCTGCTGGGGGCCTGAACGGACGGTGTTCGTGTCGCGCCGCCAATGGCTTGGCAGTCTGGCCGCGCTGGGCCTGCTGCCATCGCGGCTGGTGGCCCGGCAGACGGAAACGCAAGCCATCCCGCCGACGTCCGGGCCCATGACCGCGGCAACGCTGGCCATGCTTCGCCGCGCGGCGGGAACGCCGGGCATGGTAGTGTTCTGGCAGCGCGGGCAGGACAGGCTAACGGTTCTTGCCGATGGTGTGCGCGCGGCCGGATACCCGCAAGCTGTCACCCCCCAGGACAAGTGGCATATCGGCTCGATCACCAAATCCTTCACTGCAACGCTTTTTGCCCGCGCGGTCGAAGCAGGTGCGATCGGCTGGGATACGCCGCTGGGCGCGGTTCTGGCGGATGTGCCGCGCCACCATCGCAAGCTCACCGGCATTGACCTCTTGAGCCATCATGCCGGGCTGGCAAAGGATATTCCGCTGCCCGCGCTGTTTGCCATGCCGCAACAGGAAGCAGATGCCCGCACCAGCCGCGCGCGCTATGCCCAGATGGCGCTGGCCATGCCGCGTGCGGGCAAGCCGCGTCGCGGCCTCCTCTATTCCAACGCGGGCTATGTGCTGGCCGCACACATGCTCGAAACGGTCAGCAACCTGCCCTTCGAGGTGCTGCTGCGGCGCGAGGTGCTTGTCCCGCTTGGCCTTGGCAGTGCGGGATTTGGCCCGCCGGGATCGGCGGACAGCCACAATCAGCCATGGGGGCATGATGGCGGTGTTGCCGTGTTTGCCGACAACCCTGCCGCCATGGCTCCGGCAGGTGGCCTGCATCTGACTGCGGCAGACCTCGCCAGCTACCTTGCCGCCCACCGCGACCGGGCGCCACTGCTCAGGCCGGAAAGCTGGGCGCAGTTGCACCGTCCCCGCTTTGGCAGCCAGATGGCGCTGGGCTGGTTCGTCGATCCCGATGGAAGCCTGTGGCACAACGGATCGAACACGCGCTGGTATGCCGAAGTGCTCATCGATAGCGGGACAGGCGCGGTCATGGGCCACTGCGGCAACGACATGGCGCTGTTTCAACGCCAGCGGCTTCTGCTTCCCCTGCTTCGCAGCGCAGCGGCAGCAATGCCCGAACAGCGCATGGACAAGCGGCCCTGATCGCGCATTATCGGGACATGATCCGGCTTTCCAGATTCGCGGCCTGCGCACTCACGCTTTCTGTTATCACGCCAGCGCTGGCCGCCGATCCGCCCGCATGTCCGCCGCCTTCTGGTGACAGTCTCTGGCCTTCGGGTGCGTCAGCTGCCGAGGGCGGCGTTCTGGTGCCGGGCAAAGCAGCGCAAGTAGCCTTGCAGCAAGGCAAGGACGGCAAGTATTCCGGCAAGGCCACGGTCGATGTGCCCAGTGCAGGCACCTACGCCGTTTCGCTTGGAAGTGCTGCGTGGATTGACCTTGCGGAGAATGGCCAGGTGATTTCCTCAATCGGGCATGGCCACGGTCCGGCCTGCTCTGGCATTCGCAAGATCGTGCGCTTCACCCTGCATCCCGGCAGGCACGAAGTCCTGCTTTCCCGCAGCAATCAGGAACGGGTTCAGGTTCTGATCGAGCGAACCGACTGACCCGCGCGATCCAGCGGCCACGCCTGCGATTTCTGTCACTGGCCAGAGCGTGGCGGCAAGGGTAATGGCTGCAAAATGCCCCCTGCCCTGTCTGTGCCAGCGACCGACATCGCCCCGCTGATCGGCCTGCTCGATCTGGCGGGTATTGCCGTTTTCGCGCTGACCGGGGCCTTGCTGGCCGCGCAATTGCGCCAGACATTCGTGACTATGGCCTTCTTTGCGCTGGTGACGGGGGTGGGCGGCGGTTCGATCCGCGATCTGCTGATCGGCGCGCCGGTATTCTGGGTGCGCGATCCCTGGGTTGCGCCTGTGTGCCTTGGCGTGGCGCTGGTGGCCTGGTTCACCCCGCACCGCTGGTGGGAGCGTCCGGTGCTGGAATGGGCAGACGCAGCCGGGCTTGGGGCCTACGCGGTGCTGGGCACGGCAAAGTCGCTGGCATTCGGCGTGCCGCCGGTGCCTGCGGTGCTGATGGGCGTGATAACCGGCTGCGTGGGTGGCATCATCCGCGACGTGCTTGCCGGACGCCCGTCGATCCTGATGCGTCCCGAACTTTATGTAACGGCGGCGGCGCTTGCATCGGTGATCTGCGCGGGGGGCGCCATGCTGGATCTGCCGAACGGCGTGGTCTGGCCCGTCGCCGCGCTGGCCGGGTTCGGCCTGCGCGGCGCGGCGATCTGGTGGAAACTGGGCTTGCCCGCCTACAGTTCGCAGGGCGAGCTTTGAGCGAGCGCGCTCAGCCGATCATTTCGACCACTATCTTGCCCACGGCCTGACGGTTCTCAAGCAGGGCGATGGCTTCGCGCCCCTGTTCGAGAGCGAAGCGTTGCGAGATGCGCGGATTGATCCGGCCTTCCTTGAGCAGCGCGAAAAGTTCCTCAACTTCGGCCTTGAAGGCGGCAGGCTCCCGCGCGGTCCAGGCACCCCAGAACACGCCGCAGACATCGCACGACTTGAGCAGCGTGAGGTTGAGCGGCAGCCTTGCAATCCCGGCCGGAAAGCCCACGACAAGGAAGCGCCCTTCCCATGCGATAGCCCGCAGCGCCGGTTCGGAATAATCGCCGCCAACCACATCGTAGATGATGTTTGCGCCATTGGGGCCACAGGCGGCCTTGAACTGCTCGGCCAGCGCCTTGGACTGGGCCTTGTCGAACGGGGCGCGGCCATAGATCACCACATCATCGGCACCGGCAGCACGCGCAACCTGCGCCTTCTCCTCGCTTGATACCGCCGCGATGACGCGCGCGCCGAACGCCTTGGCCAGTTCCACCGCCGAAAGGCCCACGCCGCCCGCCGCGCCCAGCACAAGCACGGTATCGCCCTCCTTGATATGGCCCCGGTCCTTCAACCCGTGGATGGTCGTGCCATATGTCATCAGCAGCGAGGCGCCAGTGGCGTAATCGACGCCATCGGGCAGTGCGAAAAGGCGCTGCACCGGGGCGACGACCTTCTGGGCAAGACCGCCATGGCCGATCATGGCAATCACCCGGTCGCCCACGGACCAGCCGGTCACGCCCTCGCCCAGCGCAAGGATCCGGCCCGCCAGTTCGCTGCCCGGCGCGTAAGGGCGCTCTGGACGGAACTGGTAAAGATCACGGATCATCAGGGTATCGGGGAAGTTGATCGAGCAGGCGTGGACCTCGATCAGAACTTCGCCCTTGCCCGGCACCGGATCGGCAATCTCTTCAAGAACAAGCGTTTCCGGGCCGCCTGCCGCGTGGGTGCGCAGAGCCTTCATCATGCATTCTCCCTATCACCTGTGCGGAATCGTTCCGCTTGTCATGCAGGGAAGCAAGTTTTGGCAGGCTTGGGAAGCCCTCTTAAGCGACTGGTTAAGCCGCAGCATGAAAGAGGCTTGATTGGCCGCTCAGGCAGCCACGTCGGTTCCGCGCGCAAGGAAAGGCAGGCTTTCGCGCATCCGCGTCTCGTGCGCGGCAATGGCGTCGCCGCGCGCCATCGTCAGCCCCACTTCATCAAGCCCGTTCATCAGGCAGTGCTTGCGGAAGGGGTCGATCTCGAACGAGAACCGATCCTGAAAGGGCGTCGTCACGGTCTGCGCTTCCAGATCGATCATCACCGGATCGGTCTGCGCCACCTCCATCAGACGGTCGACCGCTTCCTGCGGCAGCACGACGGTGAGGATGCCGTTCTTGAAGGCATTGCCCGAAAAGATGTCGGAGAACGAGGGCGCGATCACCGCCTTGATTCCCATGTCGCCCAGCGCCCATGCGGCATGTTCGCGGCTTGAACCGCAGCCAAAGTTGTCGCCCGCGATGAGGATGGGCGAGCCTTTGAACTCGGCGCTGTCGAAGATGTTGTCGGGATCGGCGCGCAGGGCTTCGAAGGCCCCCTTGCCAAGGCCCTGACGGGTGATCGTCTTGAGCCATCGCGCAGGGATGATCACATCGGTATCGACGTTCTTGCGGCCGAACGGGATGGCCCGTCCTTCAATCTGCTTCACCGGTTCCATGGCGCTCCGCTATAGCCACCGGGTCGCCGGATGCAACGGGGCAATGGCATCAAACCCTTCATGCAACGGCCAAGCCGGGCCTGCCTTGCTGGCAAAGCAGGCAGTGGACCTCGGCAATGCTCGCGGCTAGATGCAGCCCATGCGCACCCTCGACGACATCCTCGAAGAATACGCGTTCCTTGACGGCGATGAGCGCTATCGCCTGCTCATCGAACTGGGGCGCGAACTGGAAGACATGCCCGACGCGCTGAAAACCGATGCCACGCTGGTGCGCGGCTGTTCGGCCAGCGTGTGGGTCTATCCGACGCAGCAAGAGGACGCAAAGCTGCACTTCCTTGCAGACAGCAATGCCGCGATCACCAAGGGCATCGTGGCGCTGGTGCTTGCCGCGGTGCAGGACAGGCCCGCGGCTGAAGTGGCCGCCACCGATATTGCCGAAGCGCTTGCCCCGTTCGAGTTGAAGAAGCAGCTTTCATCGAACCGCACGCAAGGTGTGCCCAACATGATCGCGCTGGTGCGCGAACATGCCGCCCGCATCGCCGCGGCTGGCTGAAGCGCACGGAGCCGGAACAACTTGCGCCGCTCCCTCTATCTGGCTGGCGGCGTCATCAGTGTCGGGCTGGGCACGCTCGGCATTTTCCTGCCACTGCTGCCGACTGTGCCGTTCATGCTGCTGGCAGCCTTCTGCTTTGCCCGATCCAACCCCGCGTGGGAGCAGCGCCTGCTCGATCATCCGCGCTTCGGCCCGCCTCTGCGGGACTGGAGGAATCGCCGCGCCATTTCGCGCAAGGGCAAGGTGGGCGCGCTCACCGCGATGACGGCTGGGGTGGTCCTCACCGGATTGACCGCAGGCTGGCCTTGGGTGCTCATCCCGGCGGGAACCATGGGCCTGATGGGCGCATGGATCTGGACCCGCCCGGAATGACGCAAGAAGCCGCGCAGGAACGCATCACCAGCGTGCAGGGTCTGCGCTTCCTTGCCGCCTTTGCCGTGCTGATCGGTCATGTCGAGATCTTTGCCTATCACCTTGGCCGGTTCCGGGGCGTGGAGCTGTGGCGCCCGCCGCTGATCGCCAGCACCGCATTTGGCGTTGATCTGTTCTTCGCCATTTCCGGCTTCATCATGATCTTTTCATCGCAGCGCCTGTTTGGCATGCCTGGCGCGCGCCGCACGTTCATGGCGCGCCGTCTGCGGCGTATCGTGCCGCTCTACTGGCTGGCGCTGGGCTTCACCGTGATATGGGGCTGGCGCTTTGGTCCGGCAGCCGATCTGCGCAGCGTGGCAAGTGCCTTCGCCTTTATCCCGCACCCCTCGCCGATCGCCCATGGCCGGATCGTTCCCCCGCTCGAAGTCGGCTGGACACTCAATTACGAGATGCTGTTCTATGTGCTCTTCGCGCTGTGCCTTGGCATAAGCGCGCGCACCACGGCGTTGCGGCTAGGCACCTTGCTGGCTGTGGGTGTTGTTCTGGGCGCGGTCCTTTCCCTGCCTCAGCCGCTGGCTTACTGGACCGATCCGGTCGTGCTGGAATTCGCAGGCGGCATAGGGATTGCCCTGCTCTACCGGAAAGGCGCAGCGCTACCCGCAACCTTGCGGCTGGGAATGGTGCTGCTGGCGGCCGTTCTGGTGCTCATGCCGTCTGCGGCCACTATGGGCGCTGGGGGACAGCACGCTGCGGGACAGAACGCCGCGGGACAAGGCGGCTGGTTCCGGCTGCTCACGTGGGGGGTGGCAGGATGGCTGGTGCTGTCGGCCACGGTGCTTGGACCATTGCGGCTGCGAGCGGCCGGCACATGGCGCGTGGGCGGGGATCTGTCCTACGCGCTCTATCTCGTCCACATGCCGCTGCTGATGGTCGCCCAGTTCCTCTGGCGACACTACCGCCTGCCCTATGGCCCGGCACAGGCCCTGCTGTTTGCCATCGGCATGACGGTGCTGTCCCTGATCGTGGCGGCGGCGGTGCATTTCCTGGTGGAAAAGCCGCTGCTTTCGCGCCGCGAGTAGGCGCTTTACTCCACAGCCTCGCGCAGCACCGCGATGCCCTGTTCGCGCTGGGCACGAAGTTCCTTCTTGAGCACGGCGGGATCGCGCGCGAAGATGAAACCGAAACTTACCCCGCCTTCCTTGCCGATGGTGGCATGGTGCAGCTTGTGCGCCTGCACCAGCCGCTTGGCGTAGCCGCGCTTGGGCACCCAGCGAAACCAGCGCTGATGCACAAGCCCATCGTGAACGAGCGTGTAGATCGCCCCATAGGCCATGACACCAAGCCCGATGAACGTGGCAGGCCACCAAGCGCCCTGCCCCATGATAAGCGGGCTGCCGAGCGCGAAGAAGCTGATCGAGATGGCAGCCCCGACAACGGCATAGAGATCGTTCTTCTCGAAGAAGCGATCATGCGGTTCGTGATGGTCGCGGTGCCAGCCCCAGCCCCAGCCGTGCATGATATACTTGTGGCTGGACCATGCCACGAACTCCATGACCAGAACGGTGGCTAGCACGATGAGAATGGCGGCAAGCGTCTGCATGGCGCTCCCATACACCGCCCGCGAACGCGTCGCGACACATTCTTACACTTTGCCCCAAAGGCCGGACACTTTGGCTGAATGGCGCGACAGGTTGTTTTTCCGGCGTTCATCTGGCTGACAGCATTTTGAGGGCCTCAACCAAGCCGAGGAGAAATCCCATGCGCAAGACCATCCTTACTGCCGCCCTCTCAGCCCTGATTGCCTCCGGCCTCGCCATGCCGGCAATGGCAAGCACCGCCCAGCCGGCCGCTCAGGGCGCCAAGCCCGCCGCTGCCACGCAGCAGGGCACGGGTCAGGCCAAGAAGATCCATGCTTCCGCCGCCCGCAAGGAAATGAAGCAGGAACGCACGGCGAAGAAGCTGAGCGCCAGCCATGAAGGCACGGCCGCCAGCACCTCTCTCGCCAAGGAAACGCGCGCCATGGAACGCAAGGCCCATGCCGAGCGCAAGGAGCACCGCCACCACAAGATGAAGACCGCCGAAAAGCGCGCCAAGCATGAGCGCTCGGAAGGCAAGAACAGCCGTAGCTGACGCGCCCGCCGAACCTGCCCTACGCGGTTGGGCAGGTCGGCACTCCTGAACCGGCGCAACAAAATTGCGCCCATCCGCACGAAGGCCCGCCCTTTCCTGCTTGAAAAGCACAAAGGGCGGGCCTAACCGCAGGTGCCATGTCGAACCCTGCCAAACCCCGCACGCTCTACCAGAAGATCTGGGACGCCCACGTCGTCGAACGCCGCGATGACGGCACCTGTCTCATCTACATCGACCGGCATCTGGTCCATGAAGTCACCAGTCCGCAGGCATTCGAAGCCCTGCGCGCCGCAGGCCGCAAGGTGCGCCGCCCCGATCTGACGCTGGCGGTGCCCGATCACAACCTTCCCACCACGGCGCGCCGCACTGCCGATGGCGCGCGCGTGCCGATCGCGGACCCGGAAAGCGCACAGCAACTCGCCGCGCTTGAGCGCAACGCCCCGGAGTTCGGCATCCGCTATATCGGCGATGCCGATGTCGAACAGGGCATAGTCCACGTTGTCGGGCCGGAACAGGGCTTTTCGCTGCCGGGCGCAACCATCGTGTGCGGCGACAGTCACACCGCCTGCCACGGCGGCCTTGGCGCGCTGGCCTTCGGTATCGGCACCAGCGAAGTGGAGCACGTGCTCGCCACGCAGACGCTCCTGCTCAAGCAGTCGAAAAGCATGGAAGTGCGCATCGAAGGCACGCTGCTTCCGGGCGTGACGGCCAAGGACGTGGTGCTGCACATCACCGGCGTGCTGGGCGCGGCGGGTGGCACCGGTTCGGTTATCGAATACACGGGGCAGGTGATCCGCGATCTTTCCATCGAGGGACGCCTCACCATCTCGAACATGGCGATCGAACACGGCGCGCGCGCCGGGCTTTGCGCGCCTGACGAAAAGACCTTCGCCTATCTCAAGGGCCGCCCTTATGCCCCCAGGGGCGAGGATTGGGACAAGGCCGTGACTTGGTGGAAAAGCCTCGCCACCGATCCGGGCGCGACGTATGACAAGGTCGTGGTGATCGACGCCAAGGACATTGCACCGTCCGTTACCTGGGGCACCAGCCCTGAAGACGTTCTGCCCATCAGCGGCGTGGTTCCAGCCCCCGAAAGCTTTGCCGACCCTTCAAAGCAGGAAGCAGCGCGGGCAAGCCTTGCCTACATGGGCCTTGAGCCGGGCCAGCGCATGGAGGACGTGGAGGTGCAGAACATCTTCATCGGCTCGTGCACCAACAGCCGCATCGAGGACATGCGCGCCGCCGCTGCCGTGCTCAAGGGGCGCCGGAAGGCAGACAACGTGAAGTGGGCGATCGTTGTCCCCGGTTCCGGCCTCGTCAAGAAGCAGGCCGAAGAAGAAGGGCTGGACCGCATCTTCATCGAAGCGGGCTTCGAATGGCGCGAACCGGGCTGTTCGGCCTGCCTCGGCATGAACCCGGACAAGGTGCCTGCGGGCGAACGCTGCGCATCGACCTCAAACCGCAACTTCGTCGGACGGCAAGGCCCCGGCGCACGCACGCATCTTGTCAGCCCGGCCATGGCAGCGGCGGCGGCCGTCACTGGCCGACTGACCGACGTGCGCAAGCTCATCGGCTGATCCGCGCATGGCGGGCCTTCCCACTGCTGCGCTCCAGTTGGCCGGGTTCCTTATGGCCCACGCCTTCTGGTCGGCATCGGAACTGCCCGCCGACAGCAGCTACCAGCCGCAATCACTGTGCATGCGCAGCGACGGCAACCGCCAGTTGCAATCATTCGAAGGCGCCAACCCCAAAGAGCAGGACGAGGCCGCAAGGGCATTCATTTCAGGCGCTGCCGCGCAGTGGCCTGATTGCGCCGTCGCGCGGCAGGTCAAAGTCGATACTCCCGCCGGCGAAGTCGACGCGCTGGTGATCGATGTCGTGCAATACGGCGGCAGCGTGATGACGGTGGTGCAGGCTTTCCGCCCTGCCGCGCAAGGCTTCCGCCTGCTGGGCGACGAGCTGATGCTGTCAGACAATGGTCCCCTGCCTCCCCTGCCCGCAGCACAGGCCGCCGCTGCCATGCGCGAAGGTGCGCTCGATCATCCGGGCATGGGGGAAAAGTGGCAGCAGTGGGAACAGGAGCGCGACCGGACCAGCCCGCTGGTCCAACCCTGAGCGGCACTTCAAAACCTGTTGATTTACAAGCCCTGTCGATTGCCATAGCCTCCATCTCTCGGTCGGGGGGATGAAACATGGACGTAATCAAGGGCGTGCGCGTGCCGGAGCGGCTCTATCGCGGTGTGCTCTGGCTTGTTTCAGTAGTTTTCGCCGGGTTCATCATCGGTCTGGGAAATCTGGTGATCGGCGATCTGCCGATGGTGGAGAACCAGGTCTATTCCAGCCCGGTGGAGGATGGGCCCGAAGTCCGCAAGCTCCGGGCCGAACTGCGTCGGGTCGAAAGCGAGCAGCAGGCCATAAACGACCGACTGGAAATCCAGCGTCTCCAGCTTGAACAGGCCCAGCGCGCCTCGCAGACCGGCACCGAGACCTTCCGTGCGTGGATTGCGGCACGCACCGCCACCACGAATCCCGAACAGGATCCCGAAGTGCTTGCGCGCACGCGCGAGCTGGAACGGCTCAAGGCCAATGAACGCGCAGTGCAGGAACGGATCGCGGGGCTTGAAAACCAGCGCGCGCCGCTGGATCAGAAGGCAGGCGCCCTTCGCGAACAGGAACAGCGGCTGATCGCCGAAGCTTGGCCCGCGCGCGAACGGGCGATATTCTGGCAGGAACTGCGCATCTTCGGCCTGCGGCTTGCCATCACCCTGCCGATGCTGCTCGCCGCAGTGTGGATGGTGGCGAAGAAGCGCAAGAGCGACCACTGGCCGCTGATGCGCGGTTTCGTGCTTGCGGCAGTCTTCGTGTTCTTCGTGGAACTGGTGCCTTATCTGCCCAGCTATGGCGGCTATGTGCGCTATGCGGTCGGTATCATCCTGACTTTCGCGGCAGGCCATTTTCTCGTCAAGAACATGCGCGCCTATCTGGCGCACCGGCAGGAAGTGGAAGCACAGGCCGAACAGGAGCGCCGCGCCCGCGTCAGCCATGACGAGGCATTCAAGAAGATGGCCGCCAAGGTCTGCCCCGGTTGCGACCGTCCAATCTCAACCACGGGTGATGCGGAAGCCAATTTCTGCGTCCACTGCGGCATGACGCTGTTTGATCACTGCCACCACTGCAACACGCGCAAGATGGCGTTTTTCCGCTACTGCATGACCTGCGGCACACCTGCGCAGGACAAGGAGCAAGTAGCTGTGGCGCCTTAGGAAACTGCGCAAAACTTGCGGCAGCGGCTTGCAATCGGGACCATGGCGGCCAATTTTGCCAGCAAAGCAGCCAAGGAGTTTCCCAAGCGTGACCAAGAAGACCGACTGGACCGGCAAGGCAGCCATGGCAGGCGCGGCAATCGGATCGGCGGCTCTGGCGGCCGCGCTGCTCTATGCCTCGCGCCGCAAGGAGCGCGCGGAAAAGCCTGAACCCAAAGAGCCGCACGCCGACGCCCCCGAAACAGACTGAGGCCGATCAGCCAGAAAGTCCGCCGGGGCGCGTGACCGCGAAGTAGAGGACGTAGAGCCACGACAGCACCCCGTGGATCGCGGCCCAGACGATAGACTTGTTGACGCTCCACGATATGGCCACGGCAATGGCCGAACCAAGGCCGATTCCCGCCTTGGCCGCGCCTTCGGTGCGGCCCGTCACGGATCGACCCCGGCCGCGATGGCCTCAAGCCTGCGCAGCCTTTCGCGCATGTCCGCAAGGTCGATCCGGCCGGCGACATCGGTCGGCCCGGCCCGCTCAAGTTCATAGCGGCGGAAGGCAAGCCATCGCTCCCAGCCGCGAAGGGCCGCAAGGGCAATCATCCCCAGCCCCAGCAAGGTAGAGAGCGCATAGACGATTTCAGCGATGGGAAGATCGGAAGTCATGGGCGCAACTCCCTGTTGCAAGTGATTTTACTGATCGCGCAGGGCTTCGATCTCGCGGGTAAGACGGCGGGTTTCACCATCTTCGGTGGCAATGCGTTCCAGCACCTCCAGGCGCTTGCGCAAGTCGGCCACTTCGCGTTCCAGCGCGGCAGTATAGGCCGGATCAGCCTCCGAATGCTGGCGGCTGTCCGCGCCCCTGTTCTGATAACGGTCGCGGTTCATGCGGATGCTGGCCCAGGCAATGATCGCGAAGATCGCCACGAGGGCGCTCCAGAAAGACATCGGATCTCTCCTCAGTTGACCTTGGCAGAGCGCAGATGCTCGATCTGCAAGGCAAGGTCTGCGTTGTTCTCGGTGGCGATGCGTTCCAGCACGCGCACCCGCTGCTCCAGCCGTTCGGCCTGAGCCGCATACTGGGCAGCCTTCTCAGCGGTCTGATGCGAAAGGAGTTCAAGTTCCCGTTCACGGAAGGCAAGGCGGCGCTTGTAGGCATCACCCAGCACCCCCATCACCACCGGCACCACCACCAGCATGAAGGCAAGACCATAGACAAGGTTTTCGCTCACAGTGTTCTCCCCTGATCACGTCGGCGCAGCGCTTCGATCTGTCCGGCAACCTCGAAGCCACGGTCCGTGACGATTGCCTCGACGTTCGCAAGCCGCATCTGCGTCGCTTCAAGCTGCGCCCGAAGGTTGATGTTCTCCTCGCGCAGCGCCGTTACCGCTTGATCGTCAGATCGCTGGGTCTTGCCTCCCCATTCGTCTTCCAGGGCATAACCATGCCGCGCACGGATCCAGTTGTTGATGGTCCAGCCAAGGGTCGACACGGTTACGATGGCGATCACGAATTCAGGTCCGGCCCAGTTCATTGCGGTCTCCTGTCATCAACGGCAGACCTGTCGAGGCGCAGCGCTTCGATTTGCTGGGTCAGCCCAAAGCCGCTGTCGGTGACGATCCGTTCGACATTGGCCAGCCGATCCTTCACTGCGCCAAGTTCGGCACGAAGCTGCGCGTTCTCCTGGCTGAGCAGCTTGATCCGCTCGATCTCGGCAGTGGAGGTCTTTGGATACACCGCCTGCCCCCATGCGCCATCGAGGGGATAGCCATGACGGACCCGCAACCATGTGGTGACAACCCATCCGGCAACGCCAGCCACCGTGACAGTGACAATCAGCGGCGTCATGCCGGCAAGCTGCGCAAGGTCTTCGATGGCCATTACAGCCTCCGATCTTCAAGCGACGAAGCATCGCGACGCAGCGCTTCGATCTGCGCGGCGGTGTCGAACCCCTTGTCGGTGACGATACGTTCCAGAACGCGGACGCGCTCTTCCAGTTCGCGGGTGTGCTGCGCATATTGCGCGGCCTTTTCGGCACTCAGTTCGGCGGTTGCCTTGATCTGCATTTCGGCAATCTTCTGGCGGTGCTTTGTCCAGATCGCCACGATCGGAATGCACAGCGCAACCACCGGGATAAGCGCGCCGATTTCGGCAGGTCCCATGATGTTCAGTCCCCCTCAGGAATGGTCAATGCGAGCGCTGCCTTCAGCGCAGCTTTTCGATTTCGGCGGCAAGGCGCGGGTTGGAGTTGACGTAGAAGCTTTCCACATCGGCCAGACGGCGGTCGATATCGCGGAACCTTGCCCGCACTTCACGGGCGGTGCGGGCAGGCGACTGGCGCACGCGCTGCCAGAACTGCTGTTCGTCACGGTCCGAATAGAGAAAGCCGGGCTTCTTCGGCGTGATCATGCCCAGCACGAAGTAGGCAAAGAACGGCCAGCCCATCGAGAAGCCGAGGATCAGGAACGCCAGACGAATCCACAGGGCATCAACGCCAGTGTAGTCAGCGATCCCGGCACAGACGCCCATGATCTTGCCATTGACCTTGTCGCGGTAGAAGCGGGTGCGCGGGCTGTTCACTTCACGGTCCTCCCCTGTTCGGCGAACATGCGATCGAGTTCGCGCAGTTTCTGGTTGTCGGCTTCGCTGTCATGGACGATGCGCGCAGGCTGGAACCCCGGATTGTCGGCAGCCACCAGGCGCTCCACCGTATCCATCCGTTCATCCAGACGGCGGGCAAGCTGATAAAGCTCTTCCAGCAGCGCCTCGTCACCGCTGGTCAGGGTGGCGGCGGTCTTCCACTTGGTGATGTAGTGCAGGATCAGCCAGGGCAGGCCCACGAAAATCGAGACGACGGCGGTGAGCGGAATCAGATCTTGCATGGCTCATCCCTCCTTGCCAAGCTGGCGCTTCATGGCTTCGAGTTCCTCGTCGATCTTGTCCTGCCCGGCCAGTGCGGCGATCTCGTCGGCAAGCGTGGCCTTGCCCGAACCATCGGCAAGGCTGAGGGCATCGGCGCGGCCTTCGGCGTAATCGACACGGCGCTCAAGCTGGTCGAAGCGGGCCATGGCCTCGTCCACGCGCTCGCTGGCCAGCAGGCTGCGCAGCCGCACGCGGTTCTCGGCGCTTTCCAGCCGCGCGGCGATGGCGGTCTGGCGGCTGCGGGCTTCGCGAAGGCGGGTCTGGAGCTTCTCGATGTCCTGCTCGTATGCGCGCATCGCATCGTCGAGCACGGCAATCTCGGCCTTGAGCTGCTCGGCCATGTCGGCGGCCTTCTTCTTTTCCACCAGAGCCGCGCGCGCCAGATCCTCGCGATCCTTCGACAGCGCAAGCTGGGCCTTTTCCGCCCAATCGGCCTGAAGCCGCTCAAGCTTCGCCACATGGCGGCCCATTTCCTTCTGATCGGCAATGGTGCGCGCGGCCGAGGCACGGACTTCGACCAGCGTCTCTTCCATTTCCATGATGATCATGCGGATCATCTTGGCCGGGTCATCGGCCTTGTCGAGCAGGTCATTGAAATTGGCGGCAATGATGTCGCGGGTCCGCGAGAATATGCCCATCAGGTTTACTCCGGGGTTGAAAGTGGGGCGCGGCATGGCGCCATTGCTCTGGCCGAAGGCCGTATCGGCCGATCTGCGCAGACGATCGAGTTCGGCATCGAGGCGGGTGGTGCGTTTGCCCTCGCCAGTGCCGGACCGGATCGGGGAAAGCTCCTCGTCCATCATGCCAGCTCGCCGGTGATGGCGGCAGACGAGGCCATCACCGTGGGCACGCTGCCGACCTGCTGGGTCAGGGCAACGCAGCACAGCACGACCATGGCACCGATGCTGGCAAGACTGGCGCGGCCAAGCTGGGTGGTGAAAAAGCGGGCGGTGTACATCAGCATGGACCTTTCGGTGATGAATACCAGTTGTTGGCTGGGTTGTCCCACACTTAGCAAACGGTGTGCCAAACTCAGAAAACCCCCATTTCGCGTGCCTTGCGGCGCGTATTTTCCTTTCTCATGTGGAAAATATTGCAAAGACTTGGTGAACAGCGCTAACTTTGCGGCATGGATCGGGAAGTTCAGTTTATCGGCCAGTCCGGCGCGTTTCTCGATGCGGTCGAGCGTGCCAGCCGCGCCGCGCCGATGCGGCGTCCGGTGCTGGTCATCGGCGAGCGTGGGACCGGCAAGGAACTCATCGCGGAACGCCTCCACCGCCTGTCCACCCGCTGGCAGGAGCCGCTGGTGACGATGAACTGCGCCGCGCTTCCCGAAACGCTGATCGAGGCCGAACTTTTCGGGCACGAGGCCGGAGCCTTCACCGGCGCCACCCGCGCACGCAGCGGCCGCTTCGAGGAGGCCGACAAGGGCACGCTCTTCCTCGACGAGCTGGGGACGCTTTCCATGGGTGCGCAGGAGCGGCTGCTGCGCGCAGTGGAATACGGCGAGGTCACACGCATCGGGGCCAGCAAGCCGATCCGCGTCGATGTGCGCATCGTGGCTGCCACCAACGAGAATCTGCCAAAGCTGGCCGAACAGGGCCGATTCCGCGCCGACCTTCTCGACCGGCTCAGCTTCGAGGTCATCACCCTGCCGCCCCTGCGCGTTCGCGAAGGCGATGTTGCGGTGCTGGCCGACTATTTCGGGCGGCGCATGGCTGCTGAACTGCACTGGGATGCCTGGCCGGGCTTTGCCCCGCCCGTGCAGAAGGCCATGGACGAATATCTATGGCCCGGCAATGTGCGTGAACTGCGCAACGTGGTCGAACGCGCGGTCTATCGGTGGGATGACTGGACAACGCCGGTTGGCCATGTCCAGTTCGATCCGTTCGAAAGCCCGTGGAAACCAGCGCAGTCACCGCGTGCGGACGCCCCGGCTGCGGAAGGCACCTCTGCGCCGCATTCTCCGGCAGTGCCCGTGGCCGACCTCGATGGCATCGACGATCTGCGCGCCGCGGTGGATTCCCATGAACGCGCGATCATCGAGCATCACCTTGCGCGCAACCGTTTCAACCAGCGTCAGACTGCCAAGGCGCTGGGTCTGACATACGACCAGTTGCGCCATTGCATGAAGAAGCACGGCCTCATGGAAAAGCCCTGACCGCGCACAGGCAGCCGGAGCCACGCGCCTTTGCACAAGGGTCGCAAACCCGTTAACGCCGAGCGCGCATGTCTCTCACCCGCCTGACCTTGCGCGATTTCCGCAATCATGCCGCCACCCGGCTTGACGGGATGCGTGCGTTCAACGTGCTGGTGGGCGAAAATGGCGCAGGCAAGACCAACGTGCTCGAAGCGATCAGCCTGCTTGCGCCGGGGCGCGGCCTGCGCAGGGCACATCCGGCGGAAATGTCCGGGCGCGCCAGAGATACCGGATTGGCCACCGGAGGCTTTGCCGTGGCGGCTGAGCTTGAGCACGGCGTGGTGCAGATCGGCACTGCGACATCTGCCGATGCGCCAGGTCGGCGTTCGGTGCGAATCAACGGTGCGGAAGGTCCGGCCGCCCGGCTGGCCGAATGGCTCTCGATCACTTGGCTCACGCCTGCCATGGACCGGATCTTTGCCGAAAGCGCGGGCACGCGGCGACGCTTTCTCGACCGGCTGGTGCTGGCGCGCGAACCGGGCCATGCCCGCAATGCTACCCGCTTTGAAGCCGCACTGCGCGAGCGCAACCGGCTGCTGACCGAACCGGCCGAACCCGATCACGTCTGGCTCGACGGGATCGAGGCGCAGATGGCCGAAGCCGGCGCCGCGATAGCCGCTGCCCGCAGCGCGCTGGTTGCCGATCTGGCCAGCGCGCTGGAAACCGTGCCCGAACAGCCCTTCGCACGCCCCTTGCTCGCCTACGCCAGCGATGTCCCGCTCGATGCCGAAGCGCTGCGAGCCGCCCTTCGCGAAGGGCGACGCCGCGACCGCGCCGCAGGCCGAACGTTGACCGGCCCGCACCGCGATGATCTGGCCGTAAGGCTGGCGGCCAAGAATGCCCCGGCGGCAGATTGTTCGACCGGCGAGCAGAAGGCCATGCTCATCGCCATCGTGCTTGCCCATGCGGCGCTGGCGGCCGCAGAACGCCCACGCCTGCTGCTGCTGGACGAGATCGCCGCCCACCTTGATCCGGTGCGGCGCGGCGCCTTGTTCGAACGGCTTGCCGCCAGCGGCGCACAAGTGTGGATGACCGGCACCGAAATGGCGCCCTTTGCCAATCTTGCAGAGCACAGCGCCGTGTGGCGCGTGACCGATGGTCAGGTGGCGCGGCTCGGCTGAACCGCGCCGCTGGTCATCACCCGAAAACTTCCAGATCGGTGGGATTCTTGGGGTCCGCGCCAAACCGGTTCGGCCCGCGCGTGCCCTCGATGCACATGAAGATGAACACGATCAGCCCGCCGACATAGGGGATGAAGCCGAGCAGGATGAACCAGCCCGACTTGTCCTGATCGTGGAAGCGGCGCACCTGGACCGCGATCGAGGGGATGAAACTGGCAATGCCCCAGATCGCCAGAAGTGCAAGGCCCGCATAGAACAGACCGCCCGGTTCCGCCGGCCCGCTTTCATCAAACGTCATTCCGCCCGCAAGCATCAAGGAAACGCAGATCATGGCCACGATGAAGGACAACAGCGCGAACATCCAGTATTCCTTGCGCCGCGAACGGCCCGAAAAGTCGGCATAGCGCCGATACGGCATGAGCATCCATTCCATGAGACTTCCCCCCTCGACAGGTTTGAGGAAGCAACGACACCACGGAATGCAGAGCGCGGCAAGTATGCGCCGTCACAATGGTGCAGTTCTTCGGCAATGGGGGCTGAACGCGCGGCGCGCCTAATTTAGCCAGCCTGCCTCGCGATACCATGCCGCCGTGGCGTGAAGGCCCATGCGGGTTTCCACCTGCGGGGTCCATATCTCTGGCGGCGGTTGCAGGCCTGCGCCCACCCGCCAGTCGGGGTGGCACATGTAGCCCACCCGGTCCATCGTCAGCTTGGCCCCGTTGCCCCGGAACCGGGTATCAAGCTTCGCGCCAAGGCGCAGGACACCGGCGGGAAGATTGATGGCCGTGGCGCGTCTGCCCACCGCCATGCCAATGGCCTTGGCAAGATTGGTGTTGGTCCATCCCCCCGGCGTGCCATCATCGGGTTCGAAGGTCATGTGCGTCACCGCCTCGCCGCCGGGAACAAGCGCCAGCAGCAGCCGGGCAAGATCATTGACATGAATGATCGAAAGGTGACCCTGCGGCGGCAGGGGCACAATGCCACGCCGCGCCAGCCGGAACAGTTCGAACATTTCGGTATCGCGCGGGCCATAGACCGCAGGCGGACGCACAACCGTCCAGTCAAGGCTGCTTGCCTTGACGATCTTTTCGCCGCGCAGCTTGGACTTGCCATAGACCGAAAGACCCGGCTCGCGGGCAGAGAGCGACGAGACATGGATGAAGCGCGGCACCCCCGCATCGAGCGCGGCATTGACCATGTTGAGCGTGCCCCAGACATTGCCCTGCTCGAACCCCTGCGCATCCGGCGCGTTGACCACGCCCGCGATGTGCAGAACCACGCTGGCCTTGCCGACCAGCCGCTGAAGCGCGCGCCTGTCGTCAAGATCGCCCTGCACCCATTCCACCCCGGCCCGCGCCTCCTGCGGGCGGCGCGCAAGCGCGCGGACCTCAATCCCCGCGCGCGCCGCCTGATCGAGCACGGCTTGTCCGACGAAGCCGGTGGCTCCGGTAATCGCCAGCAGTTCTGCGGCCATTACAACAGCACCATCTGGTCGCGGTGGATCAGCGCCGAACGCGGCGCATAGCCAAGGATTGCCTCGTGATCGCGGCTGTGGCGGCCTTTCAGGCGCATGCACTCGGCCGCATCGTATTCCGAAAGTCCGCGGCCAAGCGTCGTCCCGTCAGGCGCGATCACGGCAATGGCATCACCGCGCTGGAAATCGCCATCAACGGCGGTGATCCCGGCAGCAAGCAGGCTGGAGCCGCGCGCAAGAGCGGCCGCCGCCCCGGCATCCACAGTCACACTGCCGCGCATCCGCATCCGCCCGCCGAGCCATGCCTTGCGCGCCTGCTTGCGCCCGCGCGGCAGAAACAGGGTGCCCCGATCCGCCTTGATCGCGGTGCCGATCGGTGCGTCCGGCTGCCCATCGATTATGGCAAGTGCCATGCCTGCCAGCTCGGCGATTTCGGCCGCCTGAAGCTTGGATGTCATGCCCCCCGAACCCAGGCCCGACGACGATCCGCCGGTGGCCATGGCGTGGATTTCGGGCGTGACGCCGCGCACCACCGGGATACGGACCGCACCGGGCAGGCGCGGGTCGCGATCATAAAGGCCGTCGATGTCGGAAAGCAGCAGCACGCCGCTTGCACCCGCTGCCTGCCCCACCCGCGCGGCAAGCCGGTCATTGTCGCCAAAGCGGATTTCCTCGGTGGCGACCGAATCGTTCTCGTTGATGACCGGCACCGCACCAGCGGCCAGCAGCGTGCCAAGGGTGGCCGTGGCATTGAGATAGCGACGGCGATCCTCAAGGTCTTCCAGCGTCAGCAGGATCTGCGCCGCGGCAAGGCCATGGTTCGACAGGAGCTCCGCCCACAGGCCCGCAAGCGCGATCTGCCCGACCGAAGCGGCCGCCTGCGCATCCGCCAGACTGCCGCGCCCGCCCTTTGCCAATCCCAGCTTGCGCGCACCAAGCGCGATGGCGCCTGATGACACGACGATCACTTCCTGTCCGGCCGCGCGCGCTGCCGCGATTTCGGCGACAAGGGCTGCCAGCCATTCCCGGCGCGGTGCGCCATCCTTGCCCACTAGCAGCGCCGAGCCGACCTTGACCACAAGGCGCGGACAAGTGGCAACATCGGTGAGATGGGCAAGCTGGCTGATCTTCATGAGGGCCGCTTAGGGGATTTGTCGTGCTGCGTGAAGGGTGACCGAACTTGCCGCAAGCGCGGCTCGCCGATCAGATCGGCGACCATGGCTTCTGGTCGGCCTCCTCCTCAACCTCGCCGGTCGGCCGTTCGGTGACCGTGGCCGCAGGAAGGTGGTCAAGCACCGCATCGAGCAGGGCATTCATGCCCTTCCCGGTCGCGCCCGATATGGGATAGACCTTGCCCGCGCCCGCATCGCGCAGTTCCTTCGCAAATGCCTTGACCAGTTCGGCATCGACCAGATCGATCTTGTTCAGCGCAATCAGCCGCGGCTTCTCGTCCAGCCCCGCGCCATAGGCGGCAAGTTCGCCCTCGACGATATGCATGGCCTCGACCGGGTCCGTCTCGCTGTGAATGTCGATCAGGTGGATCAGCACGCGGCAGCGTTCGATATGCCCAAGGAATCTGTCACCGATGCCTGCACCTTCGGCAGCACCCTCGATCAGGCCCGGAATGTCGGCCAGCACAAACTCGCGATTGCGATGACGCACCACGCCAAGCTGCGGCCGCAGCGTGGTGAAGGCATAGTCGCCCACCTTGGCCTTGGTATTGGTGATCTGGTTGATGAAGGTCGATTTGCCCGCGTTGGGCAGGCCGACAAGCCCTGCATCGGCCAGCAGCTTCAGCCGCAGCCAGACATACATTTCCTCTCCCGGCCAGCCGGGGCCGTGCTGGCGCGGGGCACGGTTGGTCGAACTCTTGAACGAGGCGTTGCCCCGGCCGCCGTCGCCCCCGCGCAGCAGAACCTCGCGCTGGCCTGCCTCGGTCAGGTCCAGCAGCACGGTCTCGCGGTCATCGTCGAGCACCTGCGTGCCCACGGGCACCTTGATGACAAGATCCTCGCCACCTGCGCCGGTGCGGTTCTTGCCCGCACCGCCATGGCCGCGTTGGGCCTTGAAATGCTGGGTGTAACGAAAGTCGATCAGCGTGTTGAGACCGGCCACCGCCTCGAAGATGATATCGCCGCCCTTGCCGCCGTCACCGCCGTCCGGTCCGCCATACTCGATATACTTCTCGCGTCGGAAGCTGACGGCGCCGGGGCCGCCCTGACCGGAACGCACGAAAATCTTGGCCTGATCGAGAAAATGCATGAAGCTAACGTGTCCACTGGCAGGGCCGAATGCAAGAGCGCCCTCGCCCCCTAAGCGAGCCTGCTGGTCCCGTTCATGGAGTTCCCGGAAGCTTCGGACCGCAGGCGCCTGCCCAATCAGGCGGTCCGGTTTGGCCGGCCCGCAATTCCTGCTGAGGATACCGGCCGGTGATACCTGGTGGAGCCGAGGGGGATCGAACCCCTGACCTCGTCATTGCGAACGACGCGCTCTCCCATCTGAGCTACGGCCCCGTTCCCGGTATCGCCCGGTTCCGCCGCGATACCGCAGCAGGCCGGGAGCGATGCCCCTTAGCGCAGCGCTCCCGGCCTGCAAAGACCCATTTTTCGATCCCCGCCCGCATCAGGGCGCGACAGGAACCGGCAGGCTCAGTTGCTCGCGCTCACCACCACGGGCGATGCGGGGCCAGCGGCGGCCTGCTGCTGCGCAGCCACCAGCGGGCCATACTGTGCCTGCCATTCGGCCAGCGCATTGCGATAGGCTTCATAGCGGCGGTAGAAGTCATCAAAGACGACCTCGATGCTTGGCAGACTGCGCATCGCGAAGGCTTCAAGTTCGTTCGACTTCACCGCCATGCCATCGCGCGAGACCGCCCCGACCGCATCGCAGAAATCGGTCAGCGTCGGCGGCAGCGCAAAGTGGTTATAGACCGACGTCATGTAGGCTTCGCGCGGGGCGATGAACTTCGCGCCGTGCTTCGCCTTCCATTCGGTATCGACCTTGCGATTGACCGCTGCCAGCGTCTTGGCGTGATTGGCAAGGAACGCCTTGTAGCGCGGCAGGATATCGGCATGCTGCGGCGCAAAGCAGTTGAGCGCAGCGACGTTGTAGGCCGAACGCAGGTTCCACAGCATCTGCGCGGGGCTGATGTTGCGGTTGAGCGAAATCCTCAGGCCGTTCGCATCAGCCGGAGGGATCGGCAGATTGTCGGACGCACCATTGGGGGCCACCGGCTTGGGCGGGATGACCACGACCTTCGGCGGCGGTGGCGGGGGTGGCGGCGGTGGCGGCGGCGCCTTGGGTGCGCACGAGGCGAGGCCCACGGCCAGCGCCGCAGTCAGAACGGATGGCGCCAGAATGCGCCGGAACTTGAACATCGGCATTTCCCCCAAAGGAAGAACCCTTCTTCTTGACCAAAGGACCGTCCGGGTTCGCCGGACCTTGCCATTCTCAGGCAGTAAACCATTGCCTGCGCCAACACTAGCGCGGGCGCAAGGCAATGAGAATCCCCGCCGGAAAAGAAAACCCGGCGAAGCCAGACGCTTCGCCGGGTTCGATCGAAACTGCTCCTGCGCGTGAAGTGTCAGCGGCGGTCGCCAAGGAACTGCAGCAGGAACTGGAACATGTTGATGAAGTCGAGGTAGAGGCTCAGCGCGCCAAGCACCACGGCCTTGCCCGCAAACTCGGTCCCCGCCACGTAGGCATACTGTTCCTTCAGGCGCTGCGTGTCGTAGGCGGTAAGCCCCGCGAAGATCAGCACGCCAAGGAAGCTGATGGCCCACTGCAACCCGCTCGACTTCAGGAAGATGTTGATGAGCGAGGCAATGATGATGCCGAACAGTCCCATGATGAGGAAGCTGCCCATGCCCGACAGGTTCTTCTGCGTGGTGTAGCCATAAAGGCTGAGACCGGCAAAGGCGCCCGCCGTGGCAAAGAACGTCGTTGCGATCGAAGCTCCGGTATAGACGAGGAAGATCGTCGACATCGACAGGCCCATGGCCACCGCAAAGCCCCAGAACATGCCCTGAAGGGCCGTGGTCGAGAACTTGTTGGCGCCAAAGCTCATGAACATCACGAAGGCGAGCGGCGAGAGAATCACCAGCCACATCAGCGGCGTGCCGAAGAGAACCTGCGTCATCCCCGACGAGGCCGAGAGCAGCGCAACGATGCCCGAAAGCAGCACGCCGGAGGCCATGTAGTTGTAGATCGACAGCATGTGGCGACGCAGACCCGCATCGAACACTTCGCTGCGGCCCTGGAGGCCGGAAAGGCTCGGAGACGCGCCGAAGCCCGTTCCGGTGGGCCGAGGGTCGTTCCAGTTTGCCATTTTCAAAGCTCCATAAGCGTGGTCCCTGTGACCACTCTCACGGGAATATCGGTGCAAGTGCGACGGCTTTCAAGCGAAACCGGTTCGACCGCCGGGAAATCAATTGTAACGAATTGTTGCGGCACTCATTTCCCGCTGCGGGCCTGCGCAGTCATCTCGGCGCTGCGATCGCGGGCACCGCGCAGGGTATCTTCCATCAGGCGCACGAGGCGGCGGTCATGGTCAAGCACATCAATCCCCACTTGCGTGACCCCGCCGGGGCTGGCCACGCGCCGCGCAAGTTCGGCGGGGCTGTGTTCGGACGCTGCTGCCAGCAGCGCAGCCCCTTCCACCATGGCAAGCGCCAGCCGGTCGGCCTGCTGGCGCGGCAGGCCAAGCGCCGCTGCGCCTTCGGCAAGGGCATCGATGAAGCGATAGACAAACGCCGGGCCGGAACCGGCCAGCGCGGTTACAAGGTCCATCTGGTCCTCGCCCGAAAGCCATTCGGCCTGCCCCAGCGGGGCCATCAGCGCATTGGTCTGCTCTCGTGCGGCGGCATCGGCCTCGCCCACCAGTGCGATCGGCGACTTGCCCAGCGCGGCGGCAAGATTGGGCATGACCCGCACGATTGCCCGTGCTTCGGGGAAAAGCGCACGCAGTGTGGCAAGATCAACTCCGGCAAGGATCGACAGCAGCAGCGTGCGTGCCCCCACGAAGGGGCGCACCGCAGCCGCGGCATCGGCCAGTTGCTGCGGCTTGAATCCCAGGAGGACGACATCGAACGGGCCTTCGCCTTCGGGACCGGACCGAAGCAGGCGCACGCCCTGAGGCGCGGCATCAAGATAGGGGTCGATCACGGTGAAGGATTCGGGCGCAATCCCGGCGGCAAGCCACCCCTGAAGCATGGCGCCGCCCATATTGCCGCAGCCGAACTGGAGAAAAGTGGTATTCATCGGATCACACCATCGACAGACGAACCAGGGTTTTCAGGCTTCGCCGGCGGCATCCACCATGGCGCTGGCCAAGGCATCGGCAGGGCTCTTGTCGCCCCACAGGATGAACTGGAAGGCCGGATAAAAGCGGTCGCACTCGTCCACGGCCGCCTCGATTGTCGCCTGCGCCTGACCGATGCTGAGCAGGCCGTCATCGCCCAGCATCAGGCCGTGCCGGTAGAGCAGGACCGCACCGTTCGACCAGATGT
This sequence comes from Novosphingobium meiothermophilum, assembly GCF_003171715.1. Taxonomy (GTDB): domain Bacteria; phylum Pseudomonadota; class Alphaproteobacteria; order Sphingomonadales; family Sphingomonadaceae; genus Novosphingobium; species Novosphingobium meiothermophilum. Next base: position 51,672 of record NZ_QGHL01000020.1, read on the forward strand.
CGAAGTGACCGATCCACACCTGCTCGTTGATGAGCGCCATCAGTTCGTAAACGGCGGCCTTCTTGTCATCGGGAATGCGGATATCGGGCAAACACAGGATCTGGAGAACGTGATCTTCCACCCGCCATATCGCGCGCAGCTGGTAGTTGGCCCAAGACCCCTGGATTTCGCCCGTCAACTCATCGTCCGAAACAAACTCGCAAGGCCAGCCGCGTGCTTCGAACAGCGAGGCGATCATGTCCACCGGGGCGGCCTCATCGCGCTCGCTGTCATCATGGCCCGACCGCATCGTCCGTCCCCTGAACACTCTCTCCGGGCCTCCCTCAAGTGGCGGCCCCGGCAAGGCGAACTGCCCTGCGTTGCTGCGCACCACCGTCAATGGCGGTTAACACCCCGCACCGACAATCACCGCCTAACAGGCGGTTGGGCAAAACTCGACAACCTTGTGGGAAAGCTGTGGACAATGCCGGGAGTGGCACAACCGGCTATTTGAGCGCCAGAACATCAACCGCCTGTCCGGCAGGGCTGGTCCACTGATAGCTGGAGACCCCTGCCTTGCGCAGTCTGTTCACGAAGTCCTGTGCTTCGGCATCGCTTTCGAACGGGCCGGTCAGAAGGCGGAAATTGCTTCGCCATGCCGTGATATAGGGCTTCTGGCCGCGCATTGCCGCAGGCGCCTCCTTGACGATCCGCCGCCATTCACGGTCCATCACGTCGCGGTTGGCACCCGTCAGGACCTGGACCCAGATGCGGCTTGGATGAGCCGGCTTCTTGGGCTTCTCGGCGGCCTTTGCCTTCGCGTCCTTGGCGGGAGCCTTTGCGTCCTTTGCGTCTTTTGCTTCCTTGGCAGTCTGTCTGACATCCTTGACTGTCGGCTTTTCCAGCTCCTTTACCGGCGTCCGGCCGACATCGGCAGGCGCATCGGGACGCTCGCCGCGCGGATCGGCAGCCGCCTTTGGTGCGGGCTTGGGCGGAAGACGCGTTATGTCAACGGCCGCGACGGTCTGTTGCCGTTCTTCAGGCGGCGGGGTGAAGCTGCGGAACATGGCCGCAAAATCAACCGGACGCGGCGCATCTGCTTCGGCGGACGGCTGACCTGTCGGCTGAACCACGGCCACAGTTGCTGATGACCCTGGAGCAGGAGCAGGAGCAGGCGCCGGTGCAGGCGCCGGTGCGGGCGTTGGTGCGGTTCGCGAAGCAGACTGCGTTCCCGGCACCTGCGCGAGATCGAAGCGCGGCGGGCGCTTGTCCGGTGCCGACGCCGGAGGGGACGACGCGATGCCCAATGATTGTGCCGGCGCTGGCGTGGACGATGGCGCTGCGGTAGGACTGGGCGCGGCTGCGCGAACCTGCGCCGCGGAACCGGCATTGGCGGCCAGTGCAACCGGTGCCGAAGTTGATGCTGCGACAGGGGCTGGCGTCGTGGTGGGCGTTGGTGCAGGAGTGGGCGCAGGCGTCGGCTTGGGCGCTCCGGGTGGCAGATCAAGCACCGACAGCACCTGAGGGCGCGGCACGGCATTCGCTGGCGCAGGCGATGGGGGCGCCGCATTGACAAGGGCTGATGTCGATCCGCCCGATGCCGTGACGGGTGCTGGTGCCGACTGCGCCGCAGACCGTGTCGAAGACTGGACCTGAGCCTGAACCTGAGCCTGAACCTGAGCCGGTGGCTGGCCAGAAGCCTGCCCCGCCGCACCTTGTGCGGTTGCCGGAGAACGCTGCGCCTGCGCCAGCACGGTTTTCTGCTCGGCCCGCTGGCGTTCCTCTCGGCCGGGGCGGCGGCGTGCTTCACGGCTGGGCTTTTCGGTTCCAGCCTTGGCCGCCCCGCCAAGCGGCTGGCCTGCGGGTATCAGGCCCGCCTCAGCCATACGCGGCGCTCTGGGATTGGCGGCGGCATACTGCACCACGCGCGGATCATCGCGCCCCATGTCGGCAGCGCGCGGGAAGCGGCCGAAATTGGCGGCGGCCGCCTGCTGGGCCGGGGTGAGACGCGGCATGTAGCGCAGATAGGGCGAAATGCTGGCCGCAAGTTCCTGCGGCATCGTGGCATAGGCAATGGCGATCGCCTCGTCGGGTCCACCCGTGACCGACATCGCAAAGGTGCGCGTGCGCCACGCGGCGCGGTCCTGCTTCTCGATGAGCGGCGCAAGCAGCGCCTCAGCACCGCGCCGGTCGCCCGCAATGGCCAGACTCATCGCGTATCGCCGCGTGATCTCGTCATTGGGGCCACGGCTCAGCGCAACCTGATACCAGCGCTGCGCGCGTCCGTTGTCGCCAACAAGATCATAGGCGAGTGCGCGATCCTCGGCCATTGCAAAGGTATCGGCTCCCGCCTTCTCCGCCTCGTCAAACGCGCGGATGGCATCAACGGGATTTTCCGACGCCAGATACGCCTTGCCCATCAGGGCCTTGGTCCGCGCGTTGCCGGGCTCCACCTCGTCGGCGCGGCGCAGAAAGCCCACCGCCGCATCGGTATCGCCCAGTTTTAGCGCTGCTTCGGCTGCATCGCGCAAGGCAACGGCATTACGCGGATCGGAAGCGAGACGCGCCAGCGCTGCGCTGAGATCCCGGCTCGGACTGGGCGCAACTGACTGCACCACCGGCTGCGATACCGTGGGCACGCCCTGCGCCGAGGCCAGCGCTGGAAAAAGGCCGAAAGCCCCGCCGGAAAGCAGACCAAGCACAAGGCGCAACCTAGGCGCGATGGGGAAACGATCAGTCATCCTGCCGCGCTCATTACCGGACACTTCATGAAGCTGCGGCAACAGGTGTCGCCGCGCGCCTCACGGCTTACTGGTTGTTCTGCCGATTGAGAAACCGGGGAATGTTGAGCGCCGCGCCTTCTTCGGCATCGCCCTGATCTTCAGATCGACCGCCCCGCGAAAGATTGGCCATGCGCTCGAACAGGGTGCTGCCAGAGGAAGGCTTGCTCGCCTGAGGCTCATCGCCCAGTCCCAGCCGCGGCATCCGTGGCGCAGGCTCCGGTTCGGGCGCGCTTTCGGCAGGTGCCTCCATGCCGCCCAGCAGCAGTTCATCCGCGGCGGGCACATCCGGCACGAAAGGCTGCGCTTCATCCGCCGGGGTCAGGTCCAGCGGTTCGGCCACTGGCTCTGCCGGAGGGGTGAAGACCGCAGGCGCAGGTTCGGCCGGAGCGGCTGCGGGCGCGGGCGTGGCAACCGGTGCAGCGGGCGGCGGCGTGTAGACTGCGGCGGCTGGCGCTGCGCCTGCAACAGGAACGGCCGGACCGCGCGACGTGCCGGGAATCGTGACCGGACGCGAAGCGATCTCGGCCTGCTCCTGGCTCTGCTCGATGCCCGTGGCGACAACCGAGACGCGGATCTTGCCATCAAGGTCCGGATTGAACGCCGAACCCCAGATAATGTTGGCGTTGGGATCGACCAGTTCGCGGATATGGTTCGCGGCCTCATCGACTTCGAGCAGCTTCATGTCGTCGCCGCCGATGATCGAAATGATGACGCCCTTCGCGCCCTGCATCGACACGCCATCAAGCAGCGGATTGGCAATGGCGCGTTCCGCCGCCTCAAGCGCGCGGTTCGGGCCTTCGCCCTCGCCCGTGCCCATCATGGCCTTGCCCATTTCCCCCATGACCGAGCGCACGTCGGCAAAGTCGAGGTTGATGAGGCCCGGCATGACCATGAGATCGGTGATCGAGCGCACCCCCTGCTGCAACACCTCGTCGGCAAGCTGGAAGGCTTCCTTGAAGGTGGTTTCAGCCTTGGCCACCAGAAACAGGTTCTGGTTGGGAATGACGATCAGCGTATCGACATGCTTTTGCAGCTCTTCGATGCCAGCTTCGGCTGCACGCATCCGGCGCGTGCCTTCGAACAGGAATGGCTTGGTCACGACACCGACCGTCAGCACACCCTTGCGGCGCGCAACTTCAGCAATGACCGGAGCCGCCCCGGTGCCGGTGCCACCACCCATGCCGGCAGCGATAAAGACCATGTGAACGCCATCGAGCGCACGCTCGATCTCCTCGATCGTCTCTTCGGCGGCGGCGCGGCCCACTTCGGGGCGGGCGCCCGCGCCCAGCCCCTGGGTAATGTCGGGGCCAAGCTGGATGCGCGTTTCCGCGATCGAGTTGTTGAGCGCCTGGGCATCGGTGTTGACGACGATGAAATCGACGCCTTCGATCTGCGCCTTGATCATGTTGGCGATGGCATTGCCGCCCGCGCCGCCAACCCCGATCACCGTGATGCGGGGCCGCAGCTCGTCGATGGCCGGCGGTCCGATGTTGATGCTCATAGTCGGTCTCCCTGCGGGCAAATGCCTTGCGGACTCATGATCCTGCCACAAGCCGTTCCCTGACCCATGGCGCAATCGAACAATTGACGTTGACCTGTTGCACAGGCAGCCGGGCAGAATCAAAGGCCCGGCCTTGTTTTTGCACAGGTTGCAACATTCTCTTTGCCCCGGTTTCCGGCCATTCCGGCGCATTCCCGGCCGGAACGGTGGAAAACCGGATCAGAAGTAGTCCTTCACCGCTTGCCATAGCCGACTCAGCAGACCCCAGCCCTTGTAGGAACCGCTTGCGGCATGAGCGGGGCCAATGCTGCGGATATCCACCGGATCGGCGGCTGCGAAGAGCACAAGGCCCACAAGCGTCGACGAACTGGGCGTGGCGTGGCCGGGCGGCAGGCCCAGCATGGTTGGCGGAGAACCGATGCGCACGGGGCGGCCAAGCGCAGCCTGCACATAATCGGCAAGGCCGGGAAGCTGCGCCCCTCCGCCCGTCAGCACCACCTGCTGCCCTGTCTTGCCCACGAAGCCCAGTGCCTTGAGCGCGCGCGACACCTCTTCGGTGAAGAAGCCGAGCTGCTGGGTGATGACCGAAATCAGCTCGGCGCGGGGAATGCGGTTCTTGTCGTCGGCATGGCGCGCAACCGGACCACCTTCGGGATCGCCGGGAGCGTTGACCGGGATCATCTCGCGATGATCGGCCGGGCTGGCGATGGCCGAACCCGACATGCACTTCAGCCGTTCGGCCTGATAGCGGCGTATGCCGAAGGCCGAGGCAATCGCATCGGTAATGTCGCCCGATCCATACTGGATCACCTGCATTCCCAGCAGCATGCCGGCGGCATAGACCGAAACGGTCGTCACTTCCGCGCCGAACTCGATCAGCGCCACGCCCAGTTCGCGTTCTTCGGGGGTCAGACAGGCATAGCCTGCGGCAACCGGCGCGCCGACGACTGCTTCCACTTCAAGATGGGCGTTCTGCACCGCCTCGCGCAGATTGCGCACCGGGGCACCGTCGGCGAGCATCACATGAATGTCCACGGCAAGCCGTTCGGCATGAAGCCCCTTGGGATCGGGCACGCCATGCGCGCCATCAAGCGTGTAATGCGCCGGTTGGGCGTGGAGCACCGTGCGGCCGTCGGGTTCGATCACCTCGCGTCCGGCCACGAGCAGATGCTCGATATCGTCCTGCTCGATACGGCGGCCGCCAATCTCGACCTCGACCTTCGCCGTCGTGCTGGCAAGGCCCGCCCCCGAACAGCCGATCCAGACTTTCTGGATGCCGACATTGGCCATCTTCTCGGCGCGCTCGATCGCGTCGCGCACCGAATGGGTGGCTGCCTGCATGTCGGTCACATAGCCGCGCTTGATCCCCTGCGCGGCGCGGTGCCCGGAACCAAGCACCACCATCTCGCCAGTCTCCGAAAGCCCGGCGATCATGGCCGAAACGCGGAAGGAGCCGATGTTGACGGCGGCAAAGACCTTGGAAAAACGCGGAGACGCCATGACCGGGGATCAGCCCTCGTCGGTCTTGGCAGCCGCAACGATGCGACGGGCTTCTGCCTTGGCCTGTTCCTCGGCGCGCTTTGCGGCGGCGCGTTCTTCGGCATGGCCGGGGACACGCATGTAGATGCGATCGGGCGCGCGCATGTCGAATGCGGCAACCTTGCCGCCCAGCAGGCGGTTCACGCCATCCATGCGCGCAAAGCTCAGCAGCGCGCTGGCCGATGGCTCCTCGCCTTCGGGCAAGGCCAGAACCTGCCCCGTCTTGAAGGTGAGATTCCAGCGCCGGTTGCCGATCCATTCCGCTTCGGCCACCTGCGGCCGCAGTGCGGGCGCGGCATCGAGCAGATGCGTCAGGGCCTGAACGTTCCTGCCTGCCCCCGGCCCAGAAAGGACCAGCATCCCCTTCGCGCGCTCGGCGCTGACAGTTTCGAGTTCGGCGCCGCTGTCATCGATCAGCACCAGCCGGTCGGTCTTGCGCAGGACCGCATGCGGTGTGCGCTCGACGATATCGATCACCAGCGTATCGGGCAGCTTGCGCGAGACACGGGCATCCTTGACCCATGAAAGACGGTTCAGTTCATCGCGCAGCGCCGCCAGATCAAGCGATGTCATCGCCCGGTCGTTCTGCCCCAGGACCTTTTCGAAGATCTTGCGCTCGTTCATGTGATTGACGCCGCGCACTTCGAGATGGCTGACCTTGAAACCGGCCTTTGCCGCGACCAGCGATGCCTGCTCGGCCGCGAGCGCCGGAACGCCCGCCATGACCGCCACCATCCAGACAAGCCCGCCGACGCCCGCGAGAATGGCTGCCATGACGATACGGTGCAGCGTTTCCTCGCCGAACGGGAGCCAGCGCATCACTTCATCGAACGCGGACCCGGTCTGTCTGCGCGCGGTCTGCACCTTGCGCTGCGCCGTGCGCGTCGCGGCTGCGCGCCGCACGCCTTTTCCGCCCCGCTTGATCGTCTGCGCCATGAGCCTTCAGCCTCTTGCCGTCCGTGCTGCCCTATCGTCCGTTCTTGCATCCTTGAGGGCCTCGGCGATGATCGCCTCGACGAGGTCCGGATAATCCATTCCCAGCGCGCGCGCCTGTTCGGGCACGAGACTGAGCGGCGTCATCCCCGGCTGGGTATTCACCTCCAGCAGGAACAGGCCTTCAACGCCCTGCTCGTCGTCCCAGCGGAAATCCGAACGGCTGGTGCCCTTGCAGCCAAGCAACTGGTGCGCGCGCAGGGCAAGCTGCCGGCAAGCCTCGGTGATCTCGTCAGGGATCTCGGCCGGGCAGATATGGTCGGTCATGCCATCAGTATATTTGGCATCGAAATCGTAGAAGCCGGATTTCGGCCGCAGTTCGGTAACGAGCAGCGCCCTGTCGCCCAAAACGGCCGTGGTCAGTTCACGCCCGCGAATGAAGGGTTCGGCCAGCAGCTCGTCGAACTCCTGCCACGGTCCGCGCGCGTCGGGGCTGATGGGATTGCCGAAGTTGCCATCCGCGGTGACGATGGCCACACCCACCGAAGAGCCCTCGTTGACCGGCTTCAGCACATAGGGGCGCGGCAGGGGATCGGCCCGGTAAAGGTCTGACACCTTGACCACGCGCCCGCCGGGCATCGGAATGCCATGCGGCACCAGCGCCTGCTTGGTCAGTTCCTTGTCGATGGCGATGACCGAAGTCGCCAGCCCCGAATGGGTATAGACCAGCCCCATGATGTCCATCAGGCCCTGAATGGAACCGTCCTCTCCCGGTGTGCCATGAAGCGCGTTGAACACGACATCGGGCCGGGCTTCGGCCAGTTTCTGCGCGACATCGCGCCCCATGTCGATGCGCGTGACCTTGTGCCCGCGCGCTTCGAGCGCCTTTGCCACTCCCTCGCCCGACATGAGGCTGACCGGCCGCTCGCTCGACCAGCCGCCCATGAGAACCGCAACATGAAGTCTGGGCAAAGTCACTTGCGGCCTATCCTCTTGATTTCCCATTCCAGCTCCACCCCGGAGCTTTCGCGCACGCGGCGGCGCACTTCTTCGCCCAGCGCCTCGATTTCGGTGCTGCTGGCATTGCCGGTGTTGATGAGGAAGTTGGTGTGCTTCTCGCTCACCTGCGCGCCGCCCATCGTCAGCCCGCGACAGCCGGCACGGTCAACCAGTTCCCACGCCTTGGCTCCATCGGGGTTCTTGAAGGTCGAGCCGCCGGTCTTGCTGCGCAGCGGCTGCGATGCCTCGCGCGAGGCACTGATACGGTCCATTTCGGCCTGAATGGCCTCCGGCGTTCCCTGATGGCCGCGGAAACGGGCCGCCACCACGATCGCGCCATCGGTCAGCTCGGAATGCCGGTAGGCATAACCCAGTTCCGCCACGGGAAGCCGCACCATCTCGCCCGAACGGATCACCACATCGCAATCGACCAGCACGTCCTTGACCTCGCGGCCATAGGCCCCGCCGTTCATCCGCACGAAGCCGCCCACCGTGCCGGGGATCGAGCGCAGGAACTCAAGCCCGGCGATCCCGTTGTCGCGCGCCGTGGACGAGACGAGAATGCCGCTGGCCCCGCCACCGCAATCCAGCGTGACGGCATCAACCGTCTTGACCGTGGCAAAGGCCTTGCCCAGCCGGATCACCACCCCCGGCACCCCGCCATCGCGCACGATCAGATTGGAGCCCAGCCCCAGCGCCATGACCGGCACTTCGGGGGCAAGCCCGGCGAGAAAATCCTGAAGATCGGCAATGTCCTTCGGTTCGAACAGCCAGTCGGCATTCCCGCCCGACTTGAACCAGACCAGCGGCGCAAGCGGAGCATCCGGAGTCAGCTTGCCGCGGACCTGCGGCAGGGCCAGCGTCGTCATGCCTGCCCCCTTTCGCGCCCGATGGCATCCGCCAGCCCGGCAGCCCATTTCGTGATGTCGCCCGCGCCAAGGCACACGACCATGTCGCCCGCCTGCACAGCTCCTGCCAGTTCTCTGGCCAGAGCTTCCGGGCCGGCAACCAGATGGGCGCTGCGATGGCCGCGCGCCTTGATGCCTTCGACCATCGCGGCGCTGTCAACGCCATCGATCGGCTGTTCACCGGCCGGATAGACGGGCGCGGCATAGACGATGTCGGCATCGTTGAAGGCGCCCTGAAAGTCCTCCATGTGATCGCGCAGCCGGGTGAAGCGATGCGGCTGGACCACCGCGATGACTCGCCCGCCCTGACCTTCTCTGGGCACACCCTCGCGCGCGGCGGCAAGAACGGCGCGGATTTCGACCGGGTGATGCCCGTAATCGTCGATGATCGTCACCGTCCCGCTGCCTACCGCCAGTTCGCCCACCTTGGTGAAGCGGCGCTTGACCCCGCCGAACTTGGCGAAGCCGCCCCGGATCGTATCGTCAGGAACACCCATTTCCGCCGCCACGGCCACGGCCGCCAGTGCATTCTGCACATTGTGTCGGCCGGGCATGGGCAGTTCGATGCCCTCGATCCGGCGGAACGTGCCATCGCGCTGGCGCAGCATTGCGGTAAAACGGTTCCCGCCCGGAATGGGCGTTACGGCCTCGCCGCGCACATCGGCCTGCGCGGAAAAGCCATAAGTCACCACGCGACGGTCGCGCACCTTGGGAATGATCGCCTGCACTTCGGGGTGATCGATGCAGAGCATGGCCGCGCCATAGAAGGGCACGTTCTCGATGAACTCGACAAAGGCGGCCTTCACCCTCTCGAAGCTGCCATAGTGATCGAGGTGTTCGGGATCGATATTGGTAACGACCGCCAGCGTGCCATCCAGCCGCAGGAACGAGCCGTCGCTCTCGTCCGCTTCCACCACCATCCACTCGCTGTCACCCAGCCGCGCATTGGAGCCGTAGGAATTGATGATCCCGCCGTTGATGACCGTGGGATCGATCCCGCCCGCATCGAGCAGGCAGGCAATCATTGATGTCGTCGTGGTCTTGCCGTGGGTTCCGGCCACGGCCACGGTATTCTTGAGCCGCATCAGTTCGGCCAGCATTTCCGCGCGGCGCACAACGGGAATGCGGTTTTCGAGGGCTGCCACGACTTCGGGATTGTCGCGCTTGACGGCCGTGGATGTGACGACCACGGCCACGCCCTTCACGTTCTCAGCCTTCTGGCCGATCATCACCTTGATGCCGCGGGCGCGCAGGCCATCCACGACATAGCTTTCCGCCATGTCCGATCCCTGAACCGCATAGCCCATGTTGTGCATGACCTCGGCAATGCCCGACATGCCGATTCCGCCGATTCCCACGAAGTGGATCGTGCCGATTTCCGTGCCGACGCCCTTCACGCCAGTTGCTCCTGACCCTGCGCGGCGGTCTTGCGGCTGTCCACCCGGATCACGTCCATGATCGGCTCGCCCCCGAAACTCTCGACCAGATCGGCAAGGTCCTTCACCGCGTTGGGCAGGCCGCAGTTCCACGCGGCATGGGCGGCATTGGCAAGGGTCTGGGGATGCTGGGCCATGACCTGAATCTGCTTGGCAAGTTCCTTGGGAGTGAACGCGGTCTGGCGGATCGCGCGCGCCCCGCCCGCCGCCACGATCTCGCGCGTGTTGGCGGTCTGATGATCGTCGGTGGCGATGGGCAGCGGCACCAGAATGGCAGGACGGCCCACCGCCGTCAGTTCGGCGATGGTCGAAGCCCCCGCGCGCCCGATGAACAGGTGCGCACCAGCCAGACGGGACTGCATGTCCTCGAAATAGGTGCCGAGTTCGGCAGGGATTTCATGCGCGGCATAGCGGGCGCGCACGGCCTCAAGGTCTTCCGGGCGGCACTGCTGCGTTACCTGAAGGCGGTGGCGCAGCGCGGGCGGCAACATGGCAAGGCCATCGGGCACGACTTCGGACAGAATCGATGCGCCCTGGCTGCCGCCTGTCACCAGCACGCGGAAAAGGCTGTCTTCGGTGAACGCGGGAAAAGGTTCGCCGCGCAGCGCCAGCACTTCGGGCCGCACCGGATTGCCCACCCGGCGGACCTTGCCCCACAGTTTTGGATCAAGGCGGTCAATCTCGGCATAGGCCGTGGCAATCGCATCAACCCGTCCTGCCAGAAAGCGGTTGACCCGTCCCAGCACGGCATTCTGTTCGTGAATGACCGTGGGGATGCGCGCCGATCGCGCCGCCAGCAGGGCCGGAAGCGCCGGATAGCCGCCAAACCCGATCACGCACGAAGGCGCGAAGCTCTCGAACAGGCGCAATGCCATGGCGCGTCCCCGCCAGATCGCCCGCAGCCCCTTGACCGCCGCCACCGGGTTCTTTGCCAGACGCCCTGCCGGAAGCACGTGGGCCGGCAGAAAATCGGGCTTTCCGGGGATTTTCGCCCCGCGCTCGTCCGTGACCAGCGCGACATGATGGCCACGCCGTTCAAGCTCTACCGCCAGCGCAAAGGCGGGAATCAGATGCCCGCCGGTCCCTCCTGCGGCCAGCACATAGTGACGCGAAGGACCGCTCATTTGCGCACCAGATCGGCAATGTCGAACTTCTCGCGCGAGAGATAGGGATTGCGCCGCGTGATCGCCAGCAGCAGCCCCACGCCGAGAAGAAGCGCAATGGTCGATGAACCGCCATAGCTGATGAGCGGCAAGGTCATGCCTTTCGATGGAAACAGTTGGAGGTTGACGAGGATATTGATGAACGCCTGCCCCACCAGCTGCGCGGTCAGCCCGGCAGCGGCAAGGATGGTGAAAAGATCGTCCTCATCCAGCAGGCGCATCAGCACGCGCAGCGCCACCGCGCAATAGAGCAGCACGATAACCGCACAGGCAATCAGCCCGAACTCCTCACCGACCACCGAGAAGATATAGTCGGTATGCGCTTCGGGCAGGGCGTTCTTCCGGCTGCCGAGCCACAGCCCCGCGCCGCTCCAGCTTCCGTTGAGCAGCGTCCGCATCGCCAGATCGACCTGATCGAACTCGCTCCCGCCGGAAATGAAGCTGTCGATGCGATTGGTGGCGTTCGGATAGAACAGGTAAGCTGCAACCAGTCCCAGCAGCCCGGCGCCCATAGACCACAGGATGCGGTTGAACGGCAGGCCCGAAAGCAGGACCAGCACGAACCAGACCCCCCCGAACAGCACCGTCGAACCGAAATCGGGCTGGGCCATGAGCAGCGTGGCCACCAGCGCCATCACCGCCACGGTGATCGGAATGACAGGCAGCTTGGGATCGCGCAGACGCCAGGAAAGCACCCAGGCCAGCGCAATCGCAAAGCCGGGTTTCAGAAACTCGGAAGGTTGCAGGCTGAAGCCGATCCACAGCCACCGCTTGGCCCCCTTCACTTCGCTGCCGACCAGCGGCACCAGCACGAGCGCGACGATCATCGCCACCGCCAGAAGGATGGCGCCGCGCCGGGCGGTTTCCTTGGGCAGCAGCGAGGCAATGAACATGGCCACAAGGCCCACTGCCACCCAGCGCAGGTGAATCCAGAAGAAATAGAGATCGCCAAGCGACTTCTTCGCGGTGGACAGACGCTGTGCGCTGGCCGGTGATGCAGCCGCCACCGCAACGCAGCCGATCACGACGAGCATGAGGATGAGCGCAAGCAGAAAACGGTCGATCTCGCGCCACCAGATCATCAGCTCGCTGCGGCGGCTGCGCCGAAAGCGTGAACCATGGCCGACCACGCGCACGCTGCCATCGGGCATCGGGGTGGCAACAAGCCGGGTGGGCGTGGGTGCAGTGCTCATCGTTCACCTGCCGCAGCGGCCCGATCGGCGATCAGGGTCTCGACAATCTGGCGGAAGGAATCGCCACGCGCCTCGAAATCGCGGAACTGGTCGAAGCTGGCACAGGCCGGCGAAAGCATGACCACGTCGCCCGGCTGCGCCGCGTCCATTGCCTGGCGCACGGCATCGCACATCATCTCGCTGCGGGTCACCGGCATGACCGGGGCAAGAATGTCGGCGAACATCGGCCCGGCCTCGCCGATGGTATAGGCCGCAACAACATTGCCGAAATAGGGCGCACATTCATCGAGGTTGTCACTCTTGGGCAGTCCGCCCAGAATCCAGTGAATGCGCGGATAGGCGCCCAGCGCTGGCGCAGTCGATGCGGGATTGGTGGCCTTGCTGTCGTTGATGAAAAGCACGCCATTGGCCTCAGCCACGCGCTCCATCCGGTGCGGCAGGCCCACGAAGCTGGCAAGCGCGGGGCGCCATACGTCTTCGGTAATGCCGAGTTGCTGCACGATCTCCACCGCGATTGCCGCATTCTGGAGATTGTGCGGGCCTTGCAGCGAAGGCCACTGTGCCTGTCCCCCAAGTGCATCGGGCTTTACCACATGGACGAAGCCGGGACGGTGGTGTGCGGCCACATCGCGGGCAATGGCCAGCGTATGCTCGTCACCGCACCCCAGCACGGCATGATGATCTGCCGCCTGCATCTGGAAAAGGCGGGCCTTGGCGGCGGCATAGGCGGCAAAGCCGTCGTATCGGTCAAGATGGTCCGGGCTGAGATTGATGAGCGCGGCCACATCGCAATCCAGACTGCGCGTGAGATCGATCTGATAGCTCGACAGTTCAAGAACATAGACCCCGCCCGCGGGCAAAGGCTCCTGCCCCAGCACGGGCAGACCGATATTGCCGCCAAGCCGCGCTTCCAGCCCCGCCGCCTTGCAGATGTGATGCACCAGCATGGTCGTGGTCGATTTGCCGTTGGTGCCGGTGATGCCGACCACGCGGTGCGGCGGCAGATCGGCCCGCGCCTGCGCGAAGAGTTCGATGTCGCCGATCACCGGCACGCCGAACGATGCGGCATGGGCCGCGATGGGGTGGCGGTTCAGCGGCACTCCGGGGCTGACGACAACGCCCGCAAAACCGGTGAGGTCGATTGCCAGAGGATCGGCAATGGCGCACCGCCCTTCATAGGCGGCGCGCGGCTCCTCGCGGCTGTCCCACACCGTGACCTCGGCCCCGCCTGCAAGCAGCGCTTCGACGCTGGCCTGCCCGGATCGGGCAAGGCCAAGCACGGCAAAGCGTTTGCCGGAAAAGGCGGGCGAGACGATCATCGCACCTTCAGCGTGGCAAGGCCGATCAGCGCCAGCACGATCGAGACGATCCAGAAACGGATCACCACGGTCGATTCCTTCCAGCCGAGCTGTTCGAAGTGATGATGGATCGGCGCCATGCGGAACACGCGCTTGCCGGTTCGCTTGTAAACGGCCACCTGCACGATCACCGAAACTGCCTCCATGACGAACAGCCCGCCGACGATCGCAAGCACGATTTCGTGATGCGATGCCACCGCGATCACGCCCAGCGCGCCGCCAAGCGCGAGGCTTCCGGTATCGCCCATGAACACCGCAGCAGGAGGTGCGTTGAACCACAGGAAGGCAAGGCCCGCCCCCATCATCGCCGCGCAGAAAATAGCCAGTTCGCCCGCCCCCTTCACATGCGGGATGCCGAGATAGCTCGAATAGTCGACACGCCCGGCCAGATAGGCGATGATGGCAAAAGTGCCTGCCGCGATGATGACCGGCATGATGGCCAGCCCGTCAAGCCCGTCGGTCAGGTTGACCGCATTGCCCGCGCCCACGATCACGAAGATCGCGAACAGATAGTAGAACGGCCCCAGCGGCACGTAGAGATTGCTGAACAGCGGAACGTAAAGATGCGTTTCGCCCACCGCGAACCATGCGGCAATGGCGGCAACCACGAACTCGCCCGCAAGGCGGACTTTCGCCGGCACGCCCTTGTGCGCGTATTTCGTGACCTTGTCGTAATCATCGAGGAACCCGATCAGCCCGAAACCCAGCGTGACGACCACGCAGGCCCAGACCAGCTTGCTCGACAGGTCCATCCACAGCAGCAGCGAAAGTGTGAGCGCGGTCACGATCATCAGCCCGCCCATCGTCGGCGTGCCCCGCTTGGCCAGATGCGACTGCGGGCCGTCGTCGCGGATGGGCTGGCCCTTGCCCTGGCGCACGCGCAACATGTTGATGAAGCGCGGCCCGATGACGAGACCGATCAGCAGCGCGGTCAGCAGCGTCGCGCCGGCGCGAAACGTCTGGTAGCGGATGAGATTGCTGAACCCTTCGAATTGCAGCCACTGTGCCAGCAGATAGAGCATTCACTGTTCCCTGGCGGTGAGCGTGCGCACCAGCGCCCCCAGCCCCACCGAGTTCGACCCCTTCACGAGGATGGCATCACCCCCGCGCACACCATCGGCCGCCAGACATTGCGCCGCATCAGCCGCCGTCTGCACATGCGCCACATCGATTGCACCGGCAAGCGAAGCGGCTCCGCTTTTCCCCAAGGCTTCGACCAGCGGCGCCATTTCAGGACCGACAAGGACCAGCCGATCAACCTTTGCCTCTGCAATCGGCCCGGCAAGTTCGGCGTGATAACGCGCTTCCTGTGCGCCCAGTTCCTTCATGGCCCCCAGCACCGCGATGCGCCGGGCAGCGGGCGTTGCGCCAAGCTGGCGCAGGGTAACGGCCATGGATGCCGGATTGGCGTTGTAGCTCTCGTCGATGACCAGCGCCTTGCCCGATCCATCGCCACCGGAGGCCGGGATTGTATGGCGCGCGCCGCGTCCGGCAAGTCCTTCCATTTCGGCAAGAGCAAGCCCGGCTGCGCCAAGATCGCCGCCGATGGCCTCGACAGCGGCCATGACCGCCAGCGAATTGGCCACCCAGTGCTCGCCCGGTTGCGAGATCGTGTAGCACAGCTTGCGCCCACCGAGATCCGCCGTGACCAGCGTTCCGCCACAGGCCGAGGCAACGGCATCGATCAGGCGGGCGTCGGCATCCGCCCTGCGCCCGAAGGTGATGATGCGCGCGGCATGCTTTTCGGCCTTGGCGCGCAGGCGTTCGTAATGGCGGTTGTCCGCGGGAATGATCGCCACGCCTTCCGGCTCAAGACCTTCGAAGATTTCGGCCTTGGCATCGGCAATGCCTTCCTCATTGGCAAAGTGGCCGATGTGCGCGGGCGCGATTGTGGTGATGATGGCCACGTGCGGGCGCACGATCCGCGTCAGGGCCGACAATTCGCCTGCGTGGTTCATGCCCATCTCGAACACGCCGAAGCGCGAGGATGCCGGCATTCTGGCAAGGCTGAGCGGCACGCCCACGTGATTGTTGTAGCTCTTGACCGAGCGATGCGCGCGGCCCCGGCTGGCACGGTCAAGCGCGGCGTAAAGCGCCTCCTTCACCCCGGTTTTTCCGGCCGAGCCGGTAACGCCGATGATGCCTGCATCCGCCCGCCCGCGCGCGGCACGGCCCAGCGCCTCAAGCGCCTTGGCGGTATCGGCCACCAGGACGTGCGGATGTAGCGCGGAATGTTCAACCACGGCGCCTGCCGCGCCCCTGCCAAAGGCGCCGTCAAGATAGCGGTGCCCGTCCGAAGTTTCGCCCTTCAGCGCAAAGAACAGGTCGCCTTCGGCCACCTCGCGGCTGTCGATCTCCACCCCCGACACGGCAAAGGGCGCGCTGGCGCGGCCTCCTGTTGCTGCGGCGATCTCCTCGCTCGTCCACAAGGCGAGACCCGCCTTGTCCGATGCTTCCTCTGGCCAGTCGATAAGGGCCGGGTGCGCGGTCATGCGGTACACTCCCTTGCCACTTGCACGTCGTCGAACGGCAGGATGCGCATGGCATCGCCCCTGCCGATGATCTGCCCCTGTTCGTGCCCCTTGCCCGCCACCAGCACGATATCATCGCGGCCCGCCCGTGCGATGGCCTCGGCAATGGCTTCGCGTCGATCGGCAATCTCGCGCGCCTTGCCATCGCAACCGGCAAGCACGGCGGCGCGGATGGCGGCAGGATCCTCGCCGCGGGGATTGTCGTCGGTCACGATGACCACATCCGAACCCGCACAGGCCGCGCGGCCCATTTCGGGGCGCTTGCCGCCGTCACGGTCGCCGCCTGCGCCGAAAACGGTAATCAGCCTGCCCGCCACATGCGGGCGCAAGGCGGCAATGGCGGCGGTGATCGCATCTGGCGTGTGGGCATAATCCACATAGACCGGCGCCCCCGCGCGGTTGATGGCCGCCCGCTCAAGCCGTCCGCGCACGGGCTGAAGGCGGGCAATCGCATCAAACACCTGCGCCGCCGGCACCCCCGACGCAATGGCGAGACCCGCGGCAACAAGCGCATTGGCCGCCTGATAGGCACCGATCAGCGGCAGGGACACGGTGCGTGCATTGTCCTGCCATTCGATCGCCAGCGTCTGGCCAAGCTGCGTGGGCGTGCGGCCAGTCAGCCGGATACCGGAGCCCCGGCTGCCCACGGTCAGCAATTCGAGCCCGCGCCGCGCGGCATGTTCGGCGGCGCGGGCAGACCATTCGTCATCCATCCACACGACCGCCGTGCCGCCATCCATCACCACGTGATCGAACAGCCGCATCTTGGCCGCGAAATAGGCATCCATCGTCTCGTGATAGTCGAGATGATCGCGGCTGAGATTGGTGAAGCCGCCCGCGATGACCTTAAGCCCCTCGTTGCGGAACTGGGCAAGCCCGTGGCTCGACGCCTCATAGGCGACATGGGTCACACCCTCGCGGGCCAGTCCGGTCATGTTGGCGAGGAACGTCACGATATCGGGCGTGGTCAGCCCGGTCGAAACGCTTTCATCGGCGGTGGTGACACCAAGCGTGCCGATGGAGGCCGCCGAATGGCCTGCCATGCGCCAGATCTGCCGGGTCATTTCCACGGTTGATGTCTTGCCGTTGGTGCCGGTCACGGCCACAATGGTGTCGGGCACGGGCTGGAAAAAGCGCGCGGCAAGATGCGCAAAGGCGCGGCGCGGCTCTGCATCGGGGATATGCAGCGCGCCCTCTACGTTCGCTTCGGGACGGGCAACGACGGCCACGGCTCCTGCTTTTACCGCATCGGCGATGAAATCCTCGCCGTTGAAGCGCGTGCCGGGAAAGGCGCCGAAGACCGTGCCCGGCGCAACCTTGCGGTGATCTATGGCAAATCCGGTGACATTGGCCTCAGCGCCGCTTGTCCCGAACCCTGCCGCCTCCAGAAGCGCCCCAAGCTTCAAGGCTTCTCTCCCTTGCCCACCAGCGGGGAAAGATCGGAAATGTCGATGTCGCGCGTGTCATCAGGCACCACGCCAAGCAGCGGACCGATACGCGGCACCACGCGGCCGACAATCGGCGCGGCATTCCACGCGGCGGTGCGCTGATAGGATGTGGCGGCAGTGCCCTTCGGTTCGTCAAGCATGGCGATCACCACATAGCGCGGTTTGTCCATGGGAAAAGCCGCCGCGAATGTCGCGACCAGCGAGGTGCGATTGTAACCGCCCCTGCCGCCCGGCTTTTCAGCCGATCCGGTCTTTCCTCCGACGCGAAAGCCGGGAGCATTGGCAGACTTTCCGGTGCCATCGACCACGATCATGCGCAGGAGCTGGCGCATGCGCGCGCTGGTGGATGCCTTGAACACGCGGCGGCCTTCGGGGGCCTTGGCAGGATCGACCTTGAACAGTGTGGCAGGCCGCCAGACACCGCCGTTGACCATCGCGGCATAGGCGGCGGCAAGATGCAGCGGCGTCACCGCAATGCCATGTCCGTAGCTGACCGTCATGGTCGTGATTCGCGGCCATTCTCCCTTGGGCCAAAGCGGAAACCCGCGCGCGGGCAGTTCGATGAAGGGCCGCTCGTTCATGCCAAGCGCGGCCATGGTGCGCTTCAGCGCCACACCGCCAAGCTTGTCCGCCACTTGCGCGGTGACGATGTTGGACGAGTGGATAAGCGCTTCGGGAACGTTTAGCGATGCGCCGAGATAGTGGCTGTCGCGGATGCGGAAGCCGCCGATCTCAAGCGGCCGGTCGGCTGGATAGCGCGCCGCCAGATCGGTAATCACGCCCGCATCGATGGCGGCGGCAACACTCAGCGGCTTGAAGGTGGAGCCGAGCTCGTAAACCTGGTTTGTGACCTTGTTGAAAACCAGTTCGTTCAGAGCGCGGTCCGACCGGTTGGGGTTGAACGAGGGCAGCGATGCCAGCGCGACGACTTCGCCGGTATCAACGTCGAGAATGACGCCCGCAGCACCCTTGGCGTCGGTTTCGAGCATCCCGCGGCCCAGTTCGTCCTCAAGCGCGCCCTGCACGCGCATGTCGATTGACAGCGCCACCGGGCGGGCGCGCTGCACCGGATCGAGCAATTGCTTTTCAAGCACCTGCTCCATGCCGACGTGCCCCTTGCCCTCGCTGTCGACATAGCCGAGGACATGCGCACCCAGCGAGCCTTGCGGATAATAGCGCTGGTTCTCGCGCGGGAACTCAAGCGCTGGTTCGCCCAGGGCGAAGACGCGGTTGGCCTCTTCGGGCATCACTCTCTGGCGCAAATAGCCGGGCTTGTCGGATTTCAGGCGCCGGAGCAGGTCATTGTAGTCCGCATCCGGGAAGATCTGCATGAGCGCGGCGGCCACTTCTTCCGGCGTCTTGACCAGAGGCGAGCCATTCTGGCCCAGCGCCCTGGGATTGAACCACAGCGCATAGGCCGGGAAAGCGCGGGCCAGCGGCACGCCATTGCGATCGGTGATCTCGCCACGCGGCGGCAAAAGCGCTTCGCTCAGCGACCGGCGTTCGGGCGCATTGCCGGACAGGCCAAGCTGAAAGATGCGGACGAATGCAGCAATTCCCGCGAGCAGAAAGAGCGCGGCCACCAGCAGCACGCGGATCTTGGCTTCCACCAGCGACTGCTGACGGACATTCGCAAGCCTGACCCGGCCCGTGGCAATCGCGGCAGAGGCAGTGAGCGCGTTCACAGCGTGACCCTAGCCTCCTTCGGCTTTGCCGGGCGCGTGGCCGCTGCGGTTTTTGCTGGCTTGGCCGCTGGCTTCTCGGCAACCGCCGGCTTGCCTGCCGGGGCAGCCCCCTTTTCCGGCTTTGTCTTGGGGGATGCAGCAACCTCGCTCGGCTTGCCCTTCTTCTCGGCCGGTGCCGCAGCGGCGCGCCCCTTGCCATCATCGCCGCTTCCGGCGGGACCAACCTTCGCCCCCGTAGGCTTGCGCACAGGACCGCCGGGCCGCGCATCGACCACCTTGCCCAGACGATCGCTCAGCGTTTCGACAGCCTTGGCGCGCTCCTGCACGGGTTCATCCCGGTCCTCATCAGCGGCAGCGATCCGGGCAGATTCGGTACTCTGGGGTTTGCCAGAAAGCGGCGAGACCATCGCCGGAAAGGCGCTGGAGGCAATCACGCTATCATCGACGCTTGCCACGCGGATCGGCGCTGGCGCATCGGGCCGCGCCGGGACGCTCAGTGCTGCCAGCGCGCGCTCGCCTTCAAGATACTGCCCGGCACCGGGCGCGGCGTAGCCGAATTCGACATCGTTCCATGTCTTGAGCTGCTGCTGGTTGGAGCGCGTCTCGAACTCGGTTTCCAGATAGAGCCGCTCCTGCTTCAGGGCGACGATGCGGGCTTCGGCGCGGTGGATCTGGCTGCGCAGCGCGTTGACGCGGAAGGCGGTGACCAGCACCAGCCCAAGACAGAGCGCGAGCAGCACCAGCCAGCCGACCGTGCGCAGACGATTGACCGTGGCAATCATGCGGCAGCCCTCCCCTTGCCCGGCCCTGCGTTGCGCGTTGCCCCGGCTTCCGGCCCTTTGCGCGCAGGTGCCCCGGTGCGCACCGCCCAGCGCAGAGTTGCCGAACGGGCGCGCGGGTTGCGGGCTTCTTCCTCGGCCGTGGGGCGGATCGCCGCAGAGGGCTTCTCGAACACGGCCTCAACCTTGCCCGGCATCTGCGGCAGATGGCGCGAACCGGCGGGCACTGCCCCGGCCGCCTCGCGCAGGAACTGCTTGACGATGCGGTCCTCAAGGCTGTGGAAGCTGACCACCGCGATGCGCCCCCCCGGACGCAGCACCTGTTCGGCGGCATCAAGGCCCTCGATCAGTTCGTCAAGCTCGCCGTTGACGTGGATGCGCACGGCCTGAAAGCTGCGCGTTGCCGGATCCTTCTGCGCCTTTGGCCCCTTTATGTCGGGGCGATAGCCCAGCGCCTTGCGCACGACAGCGGCGAACTGGCCCGTAGTTTCAAGCGGGCGCGCCGCCACCACCGCGCGTGCGATCCGGCGCGACTGACGTTCTTCGCCGAAACGATAGAGGACATCGGCAATCTCGGCCTCGTCGGCACCGTTGAGGAAATCGGCCGCGCTCGGCCCGTCCTGCGACATCCGCATGTCGAGCGGGCCATCGGAGGAAAAGGCAAATCCACGCCCCGGCTGATCGAGCTGCATGGAACTGACGCCGATATCGAACACGACGCCGTCGACATGCGCCACGCCCGCCTCGGCCAGACCTTCGGCAAGTTCGGAAAAGCGCCGGGGGTGAAGGATCAGGCGCGGCGGCGTTTCCTGCGTTTCAGGCCAGCACCTGCCTGCGGCGATCGCATCGGGATCACGATCGAAAGCATGGACCGTTGCCCCCGCATCAAGCAGGCGGCGGGTATATCCGCCCGCACCGAAAGTGGCATCGACCAGAACCTGTCCGGGCTGCGGCGCAAGCGCGCTGACCACTTCATCAAGCAGCACGGGAATGTGCGGGGCGCTCATTTGCGCTTGCCCTTGGCAGCTTCGGCCATCTTGGCGCGGCAGCCCGCCTTGGCGCTGTCCCAGCCCGGCCCCTGTTCGAACAGGATGCGCGGATTCCAGATGGTGATCTGCCGCCCCCCGCCATGAAAGTAGAGGCCGTCTTCCACCTGCCCCAGTTCGGACAGGTAATCGGGCAGGACGAAGCGCCCGCTGTCATCGAAGCTGGCGCGATAGAAGCCGTAAACCTGCGCTTCGGCCATGTCGCGGTCGAAATCCTGACCGAGGCGGAGCCGCTTCTCCTCCTCGCGGTCGATCTCGGCGGCAAAATCATCGAGGCGCGACAGGCCGAAGCCGGTCAGGCACGGCAGCCGGGGATGCTTGTCGAGGCACAGAATGCGCTGGTTGGCGGAAGCGGCATAGATATCGGAACGGAAGTCGGCAGGCAGGACGAAGCGGCCCTTTTCGCCCCGCGGCGAAAAGCCTTGCCCCACCAGATTGACCGGCCCTCCTGCCACGCTGGACACCCCACACGCCGACAGACTCCCTCGCCCGGCCAGACGCCATCGCGCATGGCCGACTCATCCCCCGCGGATGCGACTGGAGTCCGTCCCGATAACCAGCATTACTAACGCGGGACCGGGCGGGCGAAAAGGGGAAAATGCGGGAAAATGCGGACTAGCTATGATTCCGTATGATTTTTTCCACGAAGCAATAGATTGCTAACCATACCTTGCCTGAAATTGCGGCAGGCAGAATCCCAAACAATCCAAAGGAAATGAAAGGGCCTCTTTGCCCAACATGACCGTGCCTCGCATTCATCCCGTATTTTCCCGCAAACAGATCATCCAGACCGGGCGCGCTCATTGCAGAAAGGCCTCGTCAAGCAGTGCAGCAAAGGCCTTGCTCCGCCTGCCCTGCGCATCATCGGGTTCCAGCAGCGCGGCATCGGCAAGCAAGAGGGCATGCCCCTTGCCGATCCGGCAGCGTGCCAGCAGGCCTGACGGACTGATTGCGCAACGTGCCTCGTGCCCCCGCCCGCCGGGTGTGAAATGGCCCGGCAGGTTGACTGGAAGCGACGCTCCCGCAATTTCCCGCTCCGCCAGATGCTCGCCCGCCTGCTGCGCTTCGTCAAAGTGCAGCGTCAGGCCCCAGCGGCCAAGAATGGGCGAAAGCATGACAATATCCTGCGGCCTGCGCCGATCCCCCAGGGGGAAAGCGCTTTCCTGAGTCAGCATCGGATCGGCGATAAGCAGCACCTTGCCGCCTTGCCGCACCCACTGATCGAGCGCGACATTTTCGTCCGGAGCCAGGGCGCGGGGCTGTGCCACGATCAGCCGGTCGATGCTGCCCAGGTCGAGCAGCGTATCTAGCGCGACAGGGCGGCCAAGGCGTTCGATCTCGCCACGTGCCCAGTGCGGAGGCGAATCATCATCGACGATGCGGGCAAGATCCGCCTGTTCGCTCCACAGGATGGGCAGGCTGGTGAACAGGCCGATCGGCGCCACGTTCGTTGCGGGACGCGATGCCGTTTGCCACAACCCGAACCCGGCCATCACGGCCAGAAGGACAAGGACCAGCGGATACCTTAAGGCTTGCAGAGCCTGCCCCTGTCAGGGCTGAGCCGCAGCGGCCGTGGCCGGAGGCGCGGGCGAAGTCACGCCCGGAGGCGGAGCAGTGTCCTTTGCCGTGACCGGAAGCTGCGGGGCCACCCCCATATCCGCCAGCGGATCCTTGGCGGCGGTGGTGCTTGGTTCGATTATCGGCACTGCGGTGTTGACCGCCGCCGCGTCGACAAACTTGGCCCTGTCCATGATGACATTCGCAAGGCTGACCAGCAGCAGCATTCCCGCCAGTCCGAACAGGCCGACCTGCAACCGGTGCACTGCCTGCGCGCGCAACTCTCGTGTCGTGGGCGGGACATGGGCAAGAATGCTGCCGGTTGCCGCAGAATCAACCCCTCGCGGATCGGCAGACGCCCGTTCACTCGCGACCGGCCCCGCAGCGGACGAGGACACGCGCCTGGACCAGGATCTGCCGAAAACTGCCATTGCTCAACTTTAGCGCATCGTGCCTGCCGGGGGAACATTTTCCAGCCACGGAAAGACTGGCAATCCCTTGGCCTTCAGCCATTCGGGATTGTAGAGCGAGGAGAGATAGCGAAAGCCCGTGTCACACAGGATCGTGGCCACGCGGCTGCCCGGCCCAAGCTGCCGTGCCAGCGCCACCGCACCCGCGACGTTGATCCCGCTTGAAAGGCCAAGGCAAAGCCCTTCCTCGGCCAGCAGCCGCTCCACCCAGTAAAGCCCTTCCTCGTCGGAAATGCGGAACTGCGTGTCGATGGGGGCGCCATCGAGGTTGGCGGTGATGCGTCCCTGCCCGATCCCTTCGGCAACCGACGAGCCTTCGGCTTTCAGTTCGCCATTGGCATAGTAGTTGTAGAGCGCCGCGCCATGGGGATCGGTAAGCGCTATGGTAATCGTCTCGTTGAACGCCTTGAGGCCAAGGCCCACGCCCGCGATGGTGCCGCCCGTGCCCGCCGCGCAGGTGAAGCCGTCGATGCGATGCTCCATCTGCTCCCAGATTTCGGGCGCGGTGCTTTCAATATGGGCGCGGCGGTTGGCGATGTTGTCGAACTGGTTGGCCCAGATCGCGCCTTCGGTTTCCTCTGCAATGCGGCGCGAAGTGTGGACGAAGTGCCCCGGATTGGAAAAAGGTGCTGCCGGCACGAGCACCAGTTCGGCACGAAGCGCGCGCAGGGTGTCCATCTTCTCGCGCGACTGGGTTTCGGGCATGACAATCACGGTCTTGTAACCGCGCGCGTTTGCCACCAGCGCGAGGCCGATGCCGGTATTGCCCGCCGTGCCTTCGACGATCGTGCCGCCCGGCTGGAGCAGCCCGCGCTCCTCGGCATCGCGCACGATCCACAGCGCCGCCCGGTCCTTCACCGAAGCGCCGGGATTGGCGAACTCGCACTTGCCATAGATCTCGGCTCCCGCCGCCTCGCTCGGCCCTTTGAGCCTGACGAGCGGCGTGTTGCCGATGAGGGAAATGGTATCGGGTGTAATCGCTGGAGCCATCATGTGGCCGGAGTTAAGGGCACTTTGCGCGCTTGCCAACGAAATTGCGCTTGGGCGCTGGCCAGACCCGCTTTACCCCACCTCCGCTTTGCCCTCGTCTTGCGCCACCCGCACGCAGTGTCATTCACGGCCCGCGCGGATTGCGGCACCTCCGGCAAAGGGCGCAATCGCCAGAGCCACAAGGCTGCATGCCGCCAGCAACGCAAGTCCGCCCTCGCCGCCCGGCTGCAATGACCCTGCACCGAAAATCAGAAGGGGCACCGCCATCGGAATTGCCAGAAGGCCGCCCAGTGCCGCACCTGCGCGCATTCCGGCGGTCAGCGCTGCAATCGTCACGCCGATTGCCGCCAGCCCCGGTGTCCCCAGCAGAAGGCCGATTTCCACGGTGAGCAACTGCGGCCCATCAAGCGAGAGCAATCCGGCCGAAAGCGGCGCGGCCAGCATCAGGGGCACTGCGAAGCTGATCCAGTGTGCCAGGATGCGCACCATCAGCAGAACTTCTTCCGACAGGCCGCGCAAGGCCCACTGGTCAAAAAAGCCGGCCTCCACATCCGGTTCGACCAGACGGTCGAGTGGAAGGATCGCCGCCAGGAGCGCGGCCACCCAGATGACCCCCGCCCCGGTGCGCGCCAGCAGCCGCGCGTCCGGCCCCACCGCGAAGGGAAAGAGCATTGCCACCGCCAGAAAAAACAGGAGCGGCAACACCGCCCCGCCGCGCCCCTGCGCGCCGCGCGTCAACAAGGCCAGATCGCGCAGAAAGATGGGCCAGAGCCTACCCGTCATGCCTTCAGCCCCGTCATGCCTGAAAATCCAGCAGGCGGATGGTCTTCAGCGCGGGAAGCGCAAGCGGCTGATGCGAGGCGACGATGACCGCGCCGCCGCCAGTGCAGTGGGCGGCAATGGCGGCCTGCACCCGGTCGGCCCAGTGCGTGTCCAGCCCGTTGAGCGGCTCGTCCAGCAGCCAGACCGGGGCATCGCTTGCCGCGACCCGCGCCAGCGCCGCCCGCTTGCGCTGTCCGGTGGAAAGATAGCGCACGGGCACATCGAGCAGATCGGCCAGCCCGAAATCGAACGCAGGGATAGCGCTTTGTGCATCCTGAGCGCGGTCAACCCGCGCCCAGAAGGCCAGCGCCTTTTCCAGCGGCTGATGCCCGTCAAGCGCAAGGCGCTCATCCGCGAGCGCAAGCCTGCCGCGCCGCTCGACATGCCCGGTAAAAGGCCGCAGCAGCCCGGCAAGGATGCGGATCAGGCTCGATTTGCCGATCCCGTTCGGCCCGGCAAGATGGATCGCCTCGCCCGCCCCCAGTGTGAGCGACAAACCCCTGAACAGAATCCGGTCCCCGCGCCGGCAGGCAATATCCGTGGCGACAAGACCGCATTCTTGCATAAGACCACGCGATAGGGGAAACGGGCGCACCTGCCAAGGATGCCAGAGGAACGAGTATGACCATAGCCCGCCTGACCGATGCCGAACGCGATGCGCTGCTGGCCGAACTGCCCGAATGGCACTTGCGCGAAGATGGCCTGGCAATCGTCCGCACGTTCCGTTTTGCCGACTTTTCCGAAGCCTGGGCTTTCATGAACCGCGTCGCCCTCTATGCCGAAAAGGCCGATCACCACCCCGAATGGTTCAACGTTTACAACCGCGTCGAAGTGACGCTGACAACGCACGATGCCAATGGCCTTTCATTGCGGGATGCCGCCATGGCGCGGGCGATGGAGAGCTTTGTCTGAACCCTACCTGCCCATCGGTTTTGCCGATGATCGCATCTGTTTGCGCAATGACCCCGGCATCCAGCGCGATGCAAAGGCAAGTCTGCGGGCAGTCTTGCCCACCACCGTGTGCAACCGGTCTGCGTGCACGGCTGCCCATGCGGCTTCGGCCACTTCGCTGACCGGCGTGAGTTCAAGGCCCGCCCCCAGAACACGAGTGCGGATGTCCTCGTTGCTGGCGCGGTTGGGCGCGTGATCGAGCAGCGGCGTTTCAATGAAGCTGGGCATGAGATCACGCACCGCGATGCCATCCTCGGCCCATTCACCATCAAGCGATTCGGTAATGGCGCGCACCCCGAACTTGGTGGCGGAATAGACCGAAGCACCGGGCGATCCGTAAATGCCGGCTGCGCTGGCGGTATTGAGCAGGCATGATCCCGGCGCGCTCTTCTTGAGCCACGGATAGGCAGCCTGCGCACCGAAGATCACGCCCTTGAGGTTGATATCGAGCGTGCGTTCGATCTCCTCGGTCGTCAGATCGACAATCGCCCCGCCGATGGGCACGCCCGCATTGTTGAACACCACATCGATCCGCCCGCCCGCAGCTCTGGCACAATCGGCCAGCGCCTGATCCCAGGCGGCCCGGTCCCGCACATCAAGCCGGTGACACGAGCTTTGCCCCGCCGGAAGGAGGGCGGCGGTCTCGGCCATGCCTGCCTCGTTGACGTCGGCCAGCCCCACGAACCAGCCGCCTTGCGCAAAGCGCTGCGCCACCGCGCGCCCGATTCCCGATGCCCCCCCGGTGATGAAAATTGTCCTGCCTGTCACTGCAACCCCTCTGCTCACACTATTGTCAGCAGAAGATTACAGCGCCGGATTGTTATAGCAATGCCAGGTGAAGATTGCCGCCGCGCCGCGATGCGGCCGCCAGCACTCTGCAAGCGCGCGGGTTTCCTTCTCGTCGGGGCGACTGGCCAGGCCAAGGAGACGCCCCAGCCCCACCTGCACCGCCAGATCGCCCGCAGGCCAGATGTCGGGCCGCCCTTCGGCAAACAGCAGGTAGATTTCGGCCGACCAGCGCCCGATGCCCTTGATCTTCACCAGTTCGGCAATCGCGGCCTCGTCGTCTTCGGGCAGCGCATCCAGATCAAGTTGGCCCGATACGACCAGTTCGCACAGGGAGCGCGCATACCCTTGCTTCTGGCGCGACAGCCCGCAGGCGCGCAGGGCATCGAAATCGGCTGCCAGCAGATCATGGGGCGGCAGGTCTTCACCCAGCAGCGCCTCAAGCCTGCCCCATACCGAGGCGGCTGCCGAAACGCTGACCTGCTGGCCCACGATCGTGCGCAGCATGGTGCGATACCCGGTGGGCCGGATGCGCGGCTCCGGATAGCCCACGCGGCGGATCGCATCCCCCATGGCCGGGGTAATGGCCGCGATATGGTCAAGCCCCTGCCGGATCGCTTCGCCTGAAAGCCCCACCTTAAATCTCCGAACGCCAGTTTCGGCCGGATCGGCAGTTGCCAAAGGCCGAACAGCGCGATAGCAGCCCGTGCCAAAGGCGAACAGGGGGCGCGGGTGCTGCGTTAAAGCCCGGCGCCGCAATTGGAGAACAGACGATGCCGAAGATCGTGGTTGTCAATCGTGCAGGTGAGGAAAAGACGGTCGAGGCCGATGCCGGCCTTTCGCTGATGGAAGCGATCCGCGACAACGGCTTTGATGAGCTTCTCGCACTGTGCGGCGGCTGCTGCTCGTGCGCCACGTGCCATGTCTATGTCGATCCGGCCTTCGCTGACAAGGTTGCGCCGATGAGCGAAGACGAGAACGACCTGCTCGACAGCTCGGACCACCGCAATGAAACCTCGCGTCTTTCGTGCCAGGTGCAGCTTTCCGCAGCGCTTGACGGCCTGCGCGTGACCATCGCCCCGGAAGACTGATCTTCCCGCGCCGGGGTGCGATGAAAAAGGCCCGCCTCCCTATGGAGCGCGGGCCTTTTTCATGGCGGCGATGACTGGATGAAGCGCGGTTACAGGCGCAGCCCGGCGGTCTCGTCCAGTCCGGCCATGAGATTCAGCGTCTGCACGGCAGCCCCGCTGGCGCCCTTGCCGAGATTGTCGAGCACGGCCACCAGCCGCGCCTGTTCGCTGTCGGCGCTGCCAATGACGTGCAGCTTCAGGCCATCCCACGGCTCCATCGAACCGCGCAGCAGCAGTTCGCCTTCGGCTGGAGCTTCCTGCGCCACGGTGACGATCCGCGATTCGCCATAGAACTGCGTGAGCGCTGCGCGCAACAATTCGGCAGGCACGTTGCCCGGCATTACGCCCAGCGGCAGCATCACTTCCACCACCATGCCGCGATGGGCCGGGACCACCGCCGGGCTGAAGAGCGGCGCAATCGCCAGACCGGCATAGCGCTGCATTTCCGGCACGTGCTTGTGCCCGAAGGACAGGCCGTAGCCGCGCCAGGCAATGTCGCGGTCATGCTCGAAACGCGCGATCAGCGCCTTGCCCCCGCCCGAATAGCCCGAAACGCCGGTGCAGGCATAAGGCCATGCGGCCGGCAGCAGCCCGTTGTGCACCAGCGGCGCCAGCAGCGCGAGGAAGCCGGTGGGATAGCAGCCGGGATTGGATACGCGCTTGGAGCCCGCGACAGCTTCACGCCCGACGAGTTCCGGGAACCCGTAAGTCCAGCCGTCGGCCACGCGGTGCGCGGTCGAGGCGTCGATCACGCAGGTCCGATCATTGCGGATCATGGCCACGGATTCGCGCGCGGCATCATCAGGCAGGCACAGGATCACCACGTCGGCATCGTTGATCGCCTCGGCGCGGGCGGCATTGTCCTTGCGCCGCGCATCATCGAGCGCGATCAGGCTGAACTCGCTGCGGCCGGCAAGCCGTTCGGCAATCTCAAGGCCGGTTGTGCCTGCCGCACCGTCGATGAAGACGCTCGTGGTCATGCGACGGGCTCCAGATGCGAGCACGCCACGTAGCCGACCAGAAGGTCGGCCTGTGCCTGCCCCCAGGCCCAGCCACCGGCAATGTCGAGCACATCGAAGACTTCGCCTGCAGCCAGTGTGCGCAGCGGTTCCGCCTCCGCCTTTCCGGCACCGCGCAGCATCGCCTCCTCGCGCACCACATGCGGCATGGGCACGGCATAGTGCGGAACGAAATACCGTCCGGCGAGGCCGATATGCGCCAGATCGCCGCGCACCGGCAGGTGCGGCTTGTCGGAACGATCAGCCGGACGCACGAGCGCAAGCTGGCCGGTCGGCACGTTAACGGGAAGAGGCGTGGCTTCAGCAGTCAATTCCGGTTGTCCCCGCAGCAGGAAAGCCGGGCGATTAGCGGCGTCGGCGCGTTCAGGCAAGCGATGCTGCACAGAGGTCAGACCCGGATCAGCCGTAGCGCGCCCTTAGAAGGCCCCAAGCCGCACGCAGGCCAAGCGCATCGCCGCCCTTGGGCCGCCCCGGCTTGGCCACGGGCCGCCACGCAAAGGTATCGAAGTGCGCCCAGTCAAGCCCTTCGGCCACGAAGCGGTCAAGGAACAGCGCCGCAACACTTGCTCCGGCGAAACCGTTTGCGGGCGCGTTCTGGAGATCGGCAACGTCCGATTTCAGGTATTCGCGGTAGCCTTCGAACAGCGGCAGGCGCCAGCAGGGGTCGTCCCGGTCAAGGCCGGCTTGCAGCAGCTCGGCCGCCGTAGCCTCGGTGCGGGCGAACATTGCGGGCAGATCAGGCCCCAGCGCAACCCGTGCCGCGCCCGTCAGCGTGGCAAAATCAAGCACAAGATCAGGCTTTGCCTCGCTGGCCCGTGTCAGCGCGTCGCCCAGCACCAGCCGCCCTTCCGCATCGGTATTGGTGATCTCGACCGAAAGGCCGCTGCGCGCGCGCAGAATGTCGCCGGGGCGGAAGGCATTGCCCGAAATGGCATTCTCCACCGCGGGCACCAGAAGATGCAACCGCACCTTCAGCCCCATCGCCATGACCAGCCCGGCCAGCGCCAGCGCATGTGCGGCCCCGCCCATGTCCTTCTTCATCAGCGCCATGGCCGACGAGGGCTTGATGTCCAGTCCGCCCGAATCAAAGCAGACCCCCTTGCCCACGATGGCCACGCGCGGATGGGCCGGATCGCCCCATTCCAGTTCGATCAGGCGGGGCGCATGGCTGCGCGCGGCCGCCCTGCCCACGGCATGGACCATGGGGTAATCCCGCTCCAGCGCATCGCCCGAAACCACGTGCAGTTCGGCGCCGTGGCGCTTTGCCAGCGCCCGCGCTTCGGCTTCAAGCTGCAATGGCCCCATGTCCTCGGCCGGGGTATTGACGAGATCGCGCACCATCAGAACGGCCGCTGCTTCGGCCAGTGCAGGTTCGATCCGGGCCACATCGCGTGTCAGCAGCACGCGCGGTTCGGTCTCCTTCGCGTCCTTGCGATAGCGGTCGAACCGGTATTGCCCCGTCACCCAGCCATGCATCGCCCGGCCGGGTTCGCCCTCGACCCGGCGATAGGTGCCGCCCGGCAGGACCTCGGCCAGACGCGCCATGCACCATGAGGAAAGTTGTGCGGCATCGGCAACGCCCGCCACGGCGAACCAGCCTTCGCCATCCGGCACGATGGCATGTTCGCCCGCACCGCCCTCGAACTTCTGGGCGGCAAGCGCGGCGCGCTGTCCGCCATTGAGTCCCTTTAGAAAATCGGGCAGCGTGGTCTTGTCGACAAGGTGCAGGGCAATGGCCTGCTGGCCTCGGTCGGGCTGGATCAGCGCGTTCTTGTCCGTCATGTCATTCAGGTTCATGCCGCAGAGCGCGGCCGGTTGCGAGAGGAAATTGCCCGATGCCCAGCAAACCGCCCCTTGGGTCCACGCTGTTTCTGGCGCTGCTGGCGCTGGGGGCGTGCTCGGACAAGGGGCAACCGGTCGTGGCATCTTCGACCAGCGCCAGCGCGAGCGCAGCCGTCGGTGGCACGGCCGGGCCGGAAACGCCTCCGGCCCCGGCAACGGCGCGTGACGTGAAGGAAGAGAACGAGCTTTACCAGTTCGAATATGCCTATCCGGCACAAGCCGCGGCCATTGCGTCCCTGCGGGCAATGCTTGAAGCCGATCTGGCCCGAAACCGCGACGAACTTGCAACCGAAGCCAAGGAAGGCGCAGCACTCGCGCGCGAGAGCAGCTTTCCCTTCAATCCCTACAGCCGCAGCGTGAACTGGCAGGTCGTGACAGACCTTCCGGGCTGGCTGAGCCTTTCCGCGCTGGTCAGCTTCTACAGCGGCGGCGCGCATCCCAACTATGTGTTTGATACCCTGCTTTGGGACCGCGCAGCCGACAAACGCCGCGCACCGGTTGATCTGTTCACGTCGGCGGCGGCGCTCTCTGCGGCCATACGCGCGCCCTTCTGCCGCGAACTGGACCGCCAGCGGGCAAAGAAGCGCGGCGGCGATCAGGCCTCCAGCGGGATTTCCGAGTTCGACGCTTGCATCGATCCCGCTGCCCAGACCGTCATCCTTGGCTCGTCCAATGGCCGCACGTTCGATCGCATCGGCGTGCTGATTGCGCCCTACGCCGCCGGCCCCTATGCCGAAGGCGAATACGAGGTGACATTGCCCGTTACCGCAAAGGTGCTTGAAGCCGTCCGCCCGGAATACCGCGCCGCCTTTGTCACGGCCCCCCGGTGAAACGGCCCGGCAAGCGCATCTCGCAATTTCACGGCAGGCCCGCTACATGAGACTGATGACCGAATACCTCACTGTTGACGACAACGACGTGCAGCTGCGCGACGGCACGATCAAGCTGCATGGCCCTGCCGCCTTCGAAGGCATGCGCAGGGCCGGAAGGCTGGCTGCCGAAATCCTCGATGCGCTTGTTCCGCTGGTCGTTCCGGGCGTGCGCACGGATGCACTTGACGATTTCGTCCGCCAGATGACCCTTGATGCCGGGGCGATCCCGGCAACGCTGGGCTATCGCGGCTATGCGCATTCCTGCTGCATCTCGGTCAATCACGTCGTGTGCCACGGCATCCCGTCGGAAAAGACGCTCAAGGACGGAGACATCGTCAACATCGACGTGACGCCACTGCTCGATGGCTGGCACGGCGACAGCAGCCGCATGTATCTGGTGGGCGATGTTCCGCTGAAAGCGCGCCGCCTCGTCGATGTGACCTATGAATGCCTGATGATCGGGATTGAGCAGGCGCGCCCCGGCGCGCGGCTGGGCGATATCGGCGCGGCCATTCAGGCCCATGCCGAAAAGCAGCGCTATGGCGTGGTGCGCGAGTTCTGCGGCCATGGCCTTGGCCGCCTGTTCCACGATGCGCCTGAGGTGATCCACGCAGCGCGGGCAGGAACTGGCCCCGAACTGCGCCCCGGAATGTTCTTCACCATCGAGCCGATGATCAACCTCGGCAAGCCGGGCGTGAAGATTCTCGACGATGGCTGGACGGCCGTGACACGTGACCGTTCGCTCTCGGCGCAGTTCGAGCATTCCATCGGCATTACCGAGGATGGCTGCGAGATCTTCACGACCAGCCCCAAGGGACTGGACAAGCCTCCCTACGCCTGAGCCGCTGCTTAAAAAACAGGCAAGCCTGCGCAAAAATTGGGCACTTTTCGAACAAGTGCGCGCAATCTTGCGTATGCTTATCCCCCGTTTCGGCTTCACATCTTGCCAAAAGGCCGATTTTTTCGGCTTTCCCGTTTACGTGCGATGGCCTACTGACAGGGCAGAGCGTGTGGCACGATTCTTGAAACAGCCGGTTCAGTGTTTTGTCACACTCAGGAAAAGAATGTCGGTCGCGGTTTGGCGCGGCGCGGCATGTGACGCAGGGGTCCGAACGGCGTGAAAAAAGTCGAAGCGATCATCAAGCCCTTCAAGCTCGATGAAGTAAAGGAAGCGCTCCACGAAATCGGCGTTTCCGGAATCACCGTGACCGAAGCCAAGGGCTTCGGACGCCAGAAGGGCCACACCGAACTTTACCGCGGCGCTGAATACGTCGTCGATTTTCTGCCCAAGGTGAAGCTTGAAGTCGTGGTGTCCGACGCGCTGGTTGACCGCGTGGTTGAAGCCATCGCCTCGGCGGCGCAGACCGGCCGCATCGGCGACGGCAAGATCTTCGTCATACCCATCGAAAGCGCACTGCGCATCCGCACCGGCGAGCGTGACGACGACGCAATCTGATCGCACGACGCATCGTGATTGAAGCTGGCGCGGACATCATCCTCCGCCAGCGGCATAACGGGGGTGGGCCTGTGGACGGGCAGCCTCCGCAAACACCACCCCAGATACCCCCGGCACTCTCCACCGGGGCATTAAGAAGGACCAGCGATGGCAACTGCAAAGGAAATCCTCGCCCGCATCAAGGATGAGGAAATCGAATGGGTCGATCTGCGCTTTACCGATCCCAAGGGCAAGTGGCAGCACCTGACCATGGTCGCAAGCGTGCTCGGCGAGGACGAACTCGAAGACGGCCTGATGTTCGACGGCTCCTCGATCGAGGGCTGGAAGGCCATCAACGAGTCCGACATGATCCTCAAGCCCGACCTGAACGCGGTTTACATTGATCCGTTCTCGGCATCGCCGATGATGATCATCTGCTGCGACATCGTCGAGCCTTCGACCGGCGAACTCTATGCCCGCGACCCGCGCTCGACCGCCAAGCGCGCTGAAGCCTTCGTGAAGGCTGGTGGTTTCGGCGACACCGTATATGTCGGCCCGGAAGCCGAGTTCTTCCTGTTCGACGACGTCAAGTTCTATGACGGCTACGATGGCAACGGCTTCAAGATCGACGACGTCGAACTGCCGACCAACTCGAACAAGGACTACGAAGGCGGCAACCTTGCCCACCGTCCGCGCGCCAAGGGCGGCTACTTCCCGGTTGCGCCGGTTGACAGCTGCGTCGATATCCGCGGCGAAATGGTCCGCACCATGATCGAAATGGGCCTGCCCTGCGACAAGCACCACCACGAAGTGGCTTCGGCACAGCACGAACTGGGCCTGACCTTCGGCACGCTGGTGCAGACCGCCGACCGCATGCAGGTTTACAAGTATGTCGTGCAGCAGGTCGCTCATGCGTATGGCAAGACCGCCACGTTCATGCCCAAGCCGATCATGAAGGACAACGGATCGGGCATGCACACTCACATGTCGATCTGGGATGGCGGCAAGCCGCTCTTCGCGGGCAATGGCTATGCCGGTCTTTCGGATATGTGCCTCTACTTCATCGGCGGCGTGATCAAGCATGCCAAGGCGCTGAATGCCTTCACCAACCCGACCACCAACAGCTACAAGCGTCTCGTGCCGGGCTATGAAGCGCCGGTGCTGCTGGCTTACTCGGCCCGCAACCGCTCGGCCTCGTGCCGCATTCCCTATGGCGCAGGTGCCAAGGCGAAGCGCGTCGAGTTCCGTTTCCCCGATGCGATGGCCAACCCCTATCTGTGCTACGCAGCACTGCTCATGGCCGGTCTCGACGGGATCAAGAACAAGATCCATCCGGGCGAAGCCATGGACAAGAACCTCTACGATCTGCCGCCGGCCGAACTGGCGCAGGTTCCGACGGTCTGCGGCAGCTTGCGCGAAGCTCTGGAAAGCCTCGAAGCCGACCACGAGTTCCTGCTTCAGGGCGGCGTCTTCACCAAGGACCAGATCGAAGCCTACATCGAACTCAAGTGGCCGGAAGTGATGCGCTGGGAAACCACGCCTTCGGCTGTCGAATTCGACATGTACTACTCGCTCTGATCGCGGCGCACCGCACGATCGGAACACCGAAAGAAAAGAGGGCGTCCGGGAAACCGGGCGCCCTTCTTCTTTGCGGCCATCCGGCTGTCGACAGGCAAATTGTGACTTTATCCACAGGCGGCGACAAGGCGGGACGAACTGTTATTGCCGCAGGATGAACGGAGCGCTGGGGGACTCGCCGAATCCGCGCAAATCCTTAGTCATGCTGCACATGCTAAGAACCGTGGTCGCCACTCTTCTCGCCTTCGCTTCCATCACCGCCCTGCCCGGCGCCGCACATGCCCGCCTGCAGTGCGTCACTTATGCGCGCCAGATTTCCGACGTGCAGATCAGCGGCAACGCGCGTGACTGGTGGAACAATGCCGAAGGACGATATGAGCGCGGCCAGCAGCCCGTGCCCGGTGCCGTTCTTGCTTTCAGCGGCACCCGCGCCATGCCCTATGGTCACGTCGCCGTGGTCCGCAAGGTGGTTGACGATCGCCATATCCTTATCGACCATGCCAACTGGTCTGGCCCCGGCATGGTGGAAAAGGGCGTGATGGCCGTCGATGTCTCGTCGGCGGGCGACTGGAGCGAAGTGCGCGTATGGTATGCGCCGACGAAGTCGGTCGGTCTGCGCGCCAGCCCCGCCAAGGGTTTCATCTATCCCACCACGCGCAGTGCCAGGGCCGAGACGGCGACACCCGCCAACGGCTGATCAGCCAAACGCCACTCGCGCCTCGACAATCTCGTCCGCAGTCGGGCTTTCGCCCTCAAGCAGACGCTGCGCTTCCTGCGCGGGCATGGCCTGCCAGAACAGGTGCCCCTGGATCATCTGACATCCGGCCGCCTGCACCAGCGCCCGTTGCATCGGCGTTTCCACCCCTTCGGCAACCACCTTCATGCGCAGCGTGTGCCCCAGCGAGACGATGGCGCGCAGGATGGAATGGGCATCGAGATCGGCCTCGATGTTCTGGACGAATGAACGGTCGATCTTGATCCGGTCGAACTGGAACGAGCGCAGGTAGCTGAGCGAGGAATAGCCGATTCCGAAATCGTCGAGCGCGATGCGGAAGCCCCGGTATTTCAGCCCCTTGAGCACTTCGACCACATGCTCGCTGCGGTCGAGCATGACACCCTCGGTCACTTCCAGCACGAAGCGTCGCGGATCGGCGCCGGTCTCGCGGATCAGATCGTCCATGCTGTGCAGGAAATCCGCGGCCATGATCTGGAGCGGCGAAAGGTTGACCGAGATGTCGCAAGCGGGCCAGTCTCGGCATTCGCTGAACACGCGGCGCAGCACCCACGATCCCAACGGCCCCATCAGCCCGGCCTGTTCCGCCACCGGCACGAACAGTCCCGGACGGATCGGCCCGCGTTCGGGATGCGGCCAGCGCAGCAGGGCCTCGAAACCCTCGATCGCCGCGTCAGCGGCATTCACGATCGGCTGATAGGCAAGAGTCAGCTCGTCACGGGCAATGGCGCGGCGCAGTTCCATTTCCATTTCGCGCCGCAGCTTGACCGATGCGTCCATGTCGCGCGTGAACCGCCGGTATCGCGCCCGCCCTCGCTGCTTGGCCCGGTAGAGCGCGATATCGGCCCGGCGCAGAAGTTCGCCAGGGTCCTCGCTCTGTTCCGGTCCCCAACTGATCCCGCAGGAAAAGCTTATGTCCAGATTGTGGCCGGATATCACGAAGGGCTCGCGCGCCAGCGCCATTATCTGCCGCCCAAGCATGTCGGCTGCTGTGCGCCCGCCGGTGGCGCGGCGCAAGATCACGAACTCGTCGCCGCCGAAGCGCGACAGGAAGTCTCCGGGTGGAAGCGAACGGCGCAGCCGCAAAGCCACCTGCCGCACAAGTTCATCCCCGACATGATGACCCAGCGTATCGTTCACCACCTTGAAGCGGTCGATATCGACATAGGCCACAAAGACATCGCCCAGTTCGCGCCGCGCGACACAGGCCGCCAGCTCCTGCCGCAGCCGTTGCATGAAATGGGCGCGGTTGGGCAGCCCCGACATGGCATCGTGCAGGGCGTTGTGCTGCGCCTGCGCTTCGCTGGCGATCAACTCGCTGGTCGTTCGCCGCATCCGGCGCACCAGCATGGCGCCCCCTGCCACCACACCGACAAAGAAGAGGATGTAGATGGCCAGAAGCGGCGCCGTCTGGCGCAGGATTGCCGGTCCTGGCGGCTTGGATGCCCACGATATCCAGCCGATGCCAGCACCGTTCAAATCGCGGATGGCCAGCGCGTTGCTCAAGGCATCGCGGGAAGGCTCGGCACTGAACCTCACATCTTCAAGCAAAAGGGAACCGGCCAGATCCCCGATAACGCGCCCGTCGATTTGCCGCACCAGCACGATGTAATCGGGTGCACCGCGCAGAAGTGACGGGGTCACGTCGGGGATGACCGATGCTACGGCAATGAAGGCCGGACGGCCGTCGAACCGGACAATCGCGGCGCTGCCGCGCGAAATGGGCAGCCCCTTGGCATCGTATGGCCAACGCACCCCGCCATGAGAGCGCCATTCGGCAACCGGGCTTCCGGAGCGATCCTCGCGCACGGACCTGCCCACAAGATTGCGCACCATCCCGCCAAGCTGATCCAGACTACAGTCGCGCGCGGCCTTCGTGCCGCGCCAGCACCGCACCACCGCTCCATCGAAGCGCACATGGTAGATCCGGTCCACATTGTGGGTGCCCCAGAAATAGCCGACGATGAAATTGCGCGACCATTCATCGGCATCGGCGCTGTTCAGCCTGACGACCGCATCATCCCAGACAACCTGCAAGCGGCCGGTTTCCAGCAGCTGCTTCTGGCTGCGTTCAAGGTAACGGGCCACGAGGCGCTGCTCTTCCTCGCGGGCATAGGCATCGGCGATTCCGGTCGAGTTCCGGAAGGCCACCACCAGCGCCACGGTCAGAGCCAACAGGGCAAGCAGCGTGGCCGCAACCACCCACCCGGCGCCGATCGCACCGGTTTCGTGCCGCAGCCTTGCGTGCGTCTGTGAGGGGGGATTGCCCATGCCATGCAGGGTTATCGGGCGGATACAAAGAAATGGTTATCAAATGGTACGCGCCGCCGAGTGTGCCCGCAAAAGGATTGCTTAAGACTCTGTGGCTTGCGACCGGCCCCGTCATGCAGCCGGGTGATGGAATCCGACATGGCTGGCAGCTTGCGCAGCGCCCGATCGCTGCCTAGCTTCGAGACGTTGCGAGGTTCGGGGGACAGGATCATCCGGCCCGCTCGTTCACACGGTTTCCGGGAGAAAAGACGATGCGCGAAAGGCTTCAGCACTACATTGACGGCAAGTGGGTCGACAGCGAAGGCGGCAAGCGCCACGAGGTCATCAATCCCGCCACTGAAGAACCATGCTGCGTGATCACGCTTGGCACGCAGGCCGATGTCGACAAGGCCGTGGCTGCCGCACAGCGCGCCTTCAAGACCTTCAGCAAGACCACCCGCGAGGAACGCCTTGCGCTGATGGATCGGATCGTTGCCGAATACAAGAAGCGCGCCGGTGATCTGGCCGTGGCCATGGCCGAGGAAATGGGCGCTCCGGTCAGCTTTGCCGGAACCGCACAGGTCGGTGCCGGTATCGGCGGCTTTCTCGGCACGATGGCCGCGCTGAAGGACTTCAACTTCCTTGAAGACAATGGTGCCTACAAGGTGGCGTGGGAACCCATCGGCGTGGTCGGCATGATTACCCCTTGGAACTGGCCGCTCAACCAGATTGCGCTGAAGGTGGCCCCGGCCATCGCGGCGGGCAACACCATGATCCTCAAGCCCTCGGAAGAGTGCCCGACGAACGCGGCAATCTTTGCGGAGATCCTCGATGCCGCTGGTGTGCCGCCGGGCGTCTTCAACCTTGTGCAGGGCGATGGCCCCGGTGTCGGCACGGCGATCAGTTCGCACCCCGGCATTGATATGGTGAGCTTCACCGGCTCGACCCGTGCGGGCATCCTCGTGGCCAAGGCCGCAGCCGAAACCGTCAAGCGTGTGCATCAGGAACTGGGGGGCAAGTCGCCCAACGTGGTTCTGCCTGATGCCGATTTTGCCAAGTATCTTCCTGCCACCGCTTCGGGGCCGCTGGTCAACAGCGGGCAATCGTGCATTTCGCCCACCCGCATCCTCGTCCCGCGCGAACGCGAGGCCGAAGCCGCCGCTTTCGTTTCGGCGATGTATGCGGCAACGCCCGTTGGCGATCCGATGCAGGAAGGCAACCACCTTGGCCCGGTGGTCAACAAGGCCCAGTTCGAGAAGATCCGCGGCCTGATCCAGTCGGCGATCGACGATGGCGCGAAGCTGGAAACCGGCGGCCCCGACCTTCCGGCAAACGTCAACCGCGGCTATTATATCAAGCCCACGGTATTTTCGGGCGTCACACCGGAAATGCGCATCGCGCAGGAGGAAATCTTCGGCCCCGTGGCCACGATCATGGCCTACGACAGCCTCGATCAGGCCATCGAGATTGCCAACGATACCGCTTATGGCCTGTCCGCCTGCATCACCGGCGATCCGGCAAAGGCGGCCGAAATCGCCCCTGCCCTGCGCGCCGGGATGGTGGCCATCAACAACTGGGGACCGACGCCCGGCGCGCCCTTCGGCGGCTACAAGCAGTCTGGCAACGGCCGTGAAGGGGGTCTTTATGGCCTGAAGGACTTCATGGAAATGAAGGCGATCAGCGGCCTGCCCGCCTGATACCTGCTATCAGGGCCGTTCAACCGCGGCCCCTCAGTCAAGACCCAGCGGAAAGGCCGTCCTGCGTGCAGGGCGGCTTTTCTTCATGCGCGCGTCCGCTGCGGCGAACGCCAGAGGATAGACTTGGCCCAGCAATGTCTCGAAGGTCTGCGTCCATTCGAAGCACCCCGTCACATGCGCCCGCGCGGCTGCGCTCATTGCCGCATGGCGCCCCTGCCAGACGGATGCGACAGCCCGCGCCATAGCCGCCACATCGTCGACCGGAACCAGAAGGCCGGTGCCGGGCACGACCCGTTCGAGCATGGCACCCGATGCCACCCCGACCACGGGCAGCCCGCTGGCCTGTGCCTCCACGATCGAGATGCCGAAAGTCTCGTCGGCCATGGCGGAAACATAGATGTCCGACGATGCCAGCGCCCGCGCCAGCTCAGTCCGCTCGGCAATGAAGCCGGGGAATGCCACTTGCAGCCCGCGCGCCTGCGTGCTCAGCGCATCGCGCAGCTTGCCATCGCCAATCATCACCAGACCGGCGTCAAGCGCGGGCGGCAATGCGCGAAGCATCGCGAGCAGCCGGTCGGCCCGCTTCTCGTTGTCAATCCGTCCGGCATAGACCAGCAGGGGTCCGCGTGCGGACAGGCCGATCTCCTGCCTGAAGGCCGGATCGCGGCGATGCGGACCGAACAGTTCGGTATCGACGCCAAGCGAGATCACATCGACGTGATCGATCTGGATGCCCTTCAGGGTCGAGGCCATGGCATGGCTGAGCGCATAGACCCGGTCGAAGGCGCCATACGTCAGCCTTGCATAGCCTTGCGCAAGCGTCCGCAGGCCACTCGCCAGCACCGGGCCGAAAAGGTCATTGCCCACCCGGTGCACATGCGCATTGGGAAAATCGGTATGATATCCCGCCACCAGCGCAGTATGCGGGAAGGCTCGCCGGTAATGGATCGCTGTCCAGGGCAAGACCCAGGGACACTGCGATTCAATCAGATCGGGCTGGTAGCGCTCAAGAACCCGCCGCACGATTCCGGTGCGCAGGATGAAACGGTAATTGGGACTGCCCCGCACCTGCCCTGCGCCGACTTCAACCCAGACATGGCGCCCGCGCTCGACAATGCGATCCTCCGGTCCCGGCACGATCTGCAGCAGCCGGTGCGGAGTCTGCTCAAGGATATGGCGGCGCTTTTCGCGCAGGTAGGTGCTGATTCCTCCGCCTCCGCTCGGAGCATAGCTCTGGGTAAGGTCGCACAGCAGCAACGGTTCGCGCAGGATTGTCATTCCTGCGCTTTGGCCATCGCAGCATGTCAGTTTGACGAAGAGGTTTAAGCCCCATGACAGCCGACGCGCGCGCGCTCAGTAATCCTTCGATACCCTGACGTTGAGGCTTTCCTGGCCGATGGTTGACATCGTGCCCAAGAGCGCGAGCCAGCGGGTGATGCGAAACTCCACCGTGGTTGCGTTATAGCCCGCGCCATCGGTGATGAGTTCGACGAAAACGCGCCGCCCCAGATACTTGCCCACGGCGATGCTGGTGCCCGTGCCGACCGTGGGATCGCCGCCGACAATGCGCAGACGATCAAGCCCGATGGCCGAGCGCAGCTTGTTGATCGGATCCAGTCCGCTGCCGCCGCGCAGCGAGGCAAGTGCCGATGCCAGTTGCACCGCCTCCGGCGCAGAGATCTGGGTAATCGAACTGCCAAACAGGATACGGCTCAGCAGTTCCTCCTCTGGCAGGGCAGGTGTTGAGGTGAAGGAGATGTTGGGCTTCATGCCCGTGCCGGTTATCGCAATCTTGGCGGTAATGTTGTTGGCCTCGCCTTCAGCCAGAATGTCGAGCTGGGGGTCAACCGGCACTTCACCGGCAAAGCGGATGCGCCCGCGTGTCAGTTCGAAACGTCTTCCGGCAAACTCATATCCCCCGCGCACGAGATCGGCCGTGCCCATGATCTGGGGCGCTGCCGTGGTGCCGCGCAGGCGGATGTCGGCGCCCCATTCGCTGTCCAGCCCCAGCCCGCGCACATTAATGCGGTTTTCTCCGGCGGCATCGATCATGAACTTCCATGGCGTTGCAGGCACGCGCGGCGGCGCGGCATCGGCTGGCGCATTGATCTCGCGCCGCTTGATGTCGGGCAGTTCGCGCGCAGCGGCGGCCTGACCAAGCGCCCAGCGCGCCGTTTCGATGTGCACGCGCCCGGCTATGGTGCCGCCAACTCCGCTGCTGAGAATGCGCAAGGGGCCGGTCACGGTGGCGCCCATGTCATCGCGGTTGATGACCAGCGCGTTCTGCGCCGAGAGCCGGAGGTCTATCGCCGGGCCATGGTCCGAAAGTTCTGCGAGACCAATCGTGCCACTTCCAGCAACCCTGCCGCCATTCGGCGTGACAGCACTGAGACGCGCCAGTTGCAGGCTGGAATCGGTAAAGGTTCCAGCAACGGACAGATCGCGCAGGTCGGTTCCCGTCAGTGTGCTTTGCAACCGCAAGGCCTTGGCAGACAGCGCACCGCGCATCTCCGGCGCGGAAATCGTGCCCGAAATGTCGGCCGTAAGCCCCAACTGTCCGGTCAGATCAAACAGTTCCACGCCTGTGAGCCGCCAGAGCGCTTCGGCCGCGCCGGCATAGCGCAACTGGCCGGCCAGCCGCCCTGCCTCAAGCCGGTCCATCAGTCCGCCACCGCGCGGCAAATCGCGCACCTGCATCTGCAAGCGGCCGCGCACTTCGCTGCGGTCGCGGATCACGCTGCGCAGTTGCAGTGCGTCGGGATCAAGCTGTGCCACCAACGCCACGTCCACCGGTCGCGAGGTGAGGATAAGGCCGGAGCGTGAAAGCCCCCGGACCATCAGGGCGGCACGGCCCGATGGTGCGCCCTCGCCATCGTTGCGGTATTCGACCACGCCCGATGCCACGCCGCCCAGCCCCAGATCGGCCACCACGATATCGATCACCGAAAGCGGCATCCGCGAAAGTTGCACCTTCACATCGGTCAGCCCGCCCAGAACGTGGCCTTCCGCAATCAGGATACCGCGCCCGAAACCGATCTGGGTTGGCGCAAGCCGCCATCCTGCGCCTTCCACGTCGCGTGTCAGCACCGCGCGACGGGGCATGCTGACCTGCCGCCCGGCATAATCGCCCGCGATATAGGCGATGACCTGATCGGGCGAGAACGCCGCCGTTCCCTGAAGGCTGAAGCGGGTTCCCCGCCGTCCCGAAACCGAAGCCGTGACCGAACCGCTGCCATCCTGGAGATAGGCCGCTGCGGCCAGCCGTCCGATGAAGACCTTGCCCAGGCCAATGCCTTCGGCCAGCAGGTTGCCTTCGATCGTGGACTGTCCATTGCGGATCAGTCCTTCGCCATCGATGCGGGCGTTGCCGATGGAAATGGTGCGGTCGCCGCCGAAACGGGCATTGCGCGCGGTCACATCGGCATCGAAGCCCTGCCCGCCCTCGCGCGGGGCAAGCGCGATCG
Source organism: Novosphingobium meiothermophilum (assembly GCF_003171715.1). GTDB lineage: Bacteria > Pseudomonadota > Alphaproteobacteria > Sphingomonadales > Sphingomonadaceae > Novosphingobium > Novosphingobium meiothermophilum. The sequence goes on from NZ_QGHL01000020.1 coordinate 94,549, forward strand.
CTCCGCCAAGCCCCCCGCCAGCCAGCGTGATCTTCCCGGTCACGCCATCCTCACCGAAGGTCATGCTGCCACCAAGATCGGTTTGCCATACCCGGAACTGCTCGATCTCGACCCGCGCACCTGCGCCGGGCGGCATGAACAGGCCAAGCGTTCCGCTGAACGGCCCCAGCGCCGATTGGCCGCCGGTTTCGATACGGAAACCTTCGGGCACGGGTGAAAGCGCCACGCGCACATCCTGCAAGCCCGCCGCGGGCAAGGGCCGGGCAAGCACCAGAACGGCATTGGGCCCTTGGGGCGTGATCCCTGCTTCCACCGTGAAGGGGCCATAATCGGCGTGACGCCCGCTGCCCTTGAGCGCGCCTGTCCCGCCCGGACGCATCATTCCATCCAGCGCCATCTCAAGCTTGTGCGAAGAGATGCTGGTCTTGCGGAATGTAAAGGGCACGCGCTCGCCCAGCGCCAGCCCCCCGGCAAACCGGATGCCGCCACCGGTGAGGCTTTCCAGCGTCCCGTTGTCGATCCGGGTCATCCGCCCGGCAAGGTTTGCCTGAACCGACCAGGGCACACCATCGCCGATCTTGAAGAGGATCTTGGCCGTGCCATCCACCGCACCAAGATCAGGGACTACCAGCCCTCGCGCAACGACCGGACCGGCAAGGGCATAGCCCCCGCGCGCCATGTCTGCCCGCAGCGCAAGCCGCGCGCCAAGGCCCCTCGATGCAAGCGTGAGGTCATCGGAAACCAGCCGTGCGCCTTCAAATGCCAGCGTGCCACCAATCCGCGCGCCCATGAGCGGGGCATCGACCATGGCATCGCCCGTCACCACCCGCTCGGCACGCAGGTTCAGCGGCAGCATCAAGCGCTTGCCGTTCCAGCGCGCCTCGCCAGAAGTGACCAGCCCGGTGGCATCAAGGCTGCCCAGCTTCAACCGCCGCGCGGTGATACGGTGCTTGATCGCAAGGTTATTGAAGGCTCCGTCAAGCTGCGCTTCAAGCGCCAGACCTTCCAGTTCGGGCGTGTCCAGCAGCCGTTCGGGCCGGGTGATCCGGGCATTGATGCCAAGACCGCGCGCCTCGTTGCGGGCAAGGTCGATTCTGCCCTGCACAGCCGCGCCAAAGGCATCTCCGGCCAGGCGCAAGCGGCCATCGAAAGCGTTTTGCACAAAGGTGCCATCGTAAAGCACCGAGAGCGTCTGCCCCACTGCCTGCCCGGCCACGCCGTCAAGCAGCTTTCCCGGCCATGCCTGGCCCGCCACGCGATACTGCCCGGCCCGGTTCGCCAGTTCGAAGGCCGCCAGCCTGCGGCCATCCTGCGCGGCATAGGCAATGCCATCCCAGTGTGACCACCCGCCCTTGCCCAGCACGCGTGCGCGAATGTCCGATTGCGCACCCATAAGCCCGGCAATCACGCCGCCCTTCGGCGCATCATAGATCAGGCGCAGGTCAAAACGGTCGCGGTCTGGTTCGGTATCGAGCCTCAGCACGATCCGGTCCGATCCGCCAAACCGCCCGTTCATGTCCACCAGCGCACGGCCTGCGCGAATATTGGCGCGCGCCAGCACATCGACCCGGCGCTTCTGGCCGGCAATGGCCTCGACCACGGTGAGGTTGTCGATCTCGAAGCGATCGATGCGGATATCGAAGTCGGGAAGTATGGGCTGATCGGTGTCCTCGCCCTGACGCAGCCGGGGGGCACGGCGCAAGGTGCCCCGGTGCAGCGAAAGCCTGCGGATATCGAGGCCGCCGCGCAGCCAGTTGGCCGGGCGCCAGTCAAGCCGGGCCTCAGGCACTGTCAGGAACACGCCTTCAGGATCGCTTACCCGCACATCGCGCAGCCGCGCCGAACGATAGATCGAACCCTCGATCCGGCCGATCTCTATGCGCAGCCCGGATTCGGGCGCAAGCGCGGCGATGCGATCGGCAACAAGCCGGTGCCCCAGCGGCGAATCGAGCACGACCAGTGCTGCTGCCAACAGCGCGGCTGCGGCCAGCAGCAGGATCGCCAGCCGTCGCAGCGCACCGCGCCACCACTGGCCCTTGGGCCGGGCAAGCGGTGCTTGCGGGAGCAGATCAGACGGCTGATCCATCAGAAAGCCTGCCCCAGTGCAACATAGACACCGATCCGCGCATCGCCGCGCGACGGATTGAGCGGCGTGCCCACATCGATGCGAATGGGGCCGAAGTTCGTTTCATAACGGATGCCAAGCCCGGCGCCGACCTTGATATCGCGCAGACGCGGCGTGGCCGTGGTATCAACGGCCCCGGCATCGACGAAAGGCACCACACTGATCGCGCCTGCCATCAGACCGGTCTTGACCCGCGCTTCCAGAGAAAACTCGCTCAGCGCCCGTCCGCCGCTTGGCTCGCCGAAGGTATCGCGCGGGCCGATCAACTGGAAACCATAGCCGCGCACCGATCCGCCGCCGCCCGCATAGAGCCGCCGCGAAGGCGCGATATTGTCGATCTGCGTGCCAAGGATCGTGCCGAAACGCACCCTTCCGGCAAGAACCAGCTTCTCGCTCACCGGATTATAGTAGCTCGCATCAAGCTGCATCCGGGCATAGCTGGACCGGGTGCCATCCTGAACCGATATTTCGGGCGAAACCCTCAGGCCGAGACGGAAGCCGGTGGTGGGATCAAGCAGATTGTCGCTGCCATCAAATGCCGCGCGCAGCGGCAGGGCGCCGATGAAATAGGTTTTGCGTGGCAGGTCTGCGCGGATCGCCGCGGCATCGCGCTCGCTGGTGGCAACGGCTTCGAAGCCCGCCGCAAAGACCCACGGCTTCTGGAACAGGAGCGTCGTCTGCCGCTCAAGCCCGCCGGTAAACGATACGGTCCGGGCCTGATAGGCGGTGTTGTTCTGATAGCGGGCGAACAGATCACCGATCAGCACAAGATCGCGCATCAGGAAGTTGTTGCGCCGCACCGTCAGCCCGGCAAGCTGTTCCTGCGTGCCTGCCACGGCCCGCGCGCGCACCATGCCTTCGGGGGGGAAGAAGTTGCGGTGTTCCCAGCTCCCCACGACGCGGAAACCTTCGCCGCTGGAATAGCCGACCAGCCCGGCCAGAGTGCGCAGCGGCGCCGGGGTCAGCCCCACTTCGACATCAACCACGGCCGGGGCTTCTCCGGCTCCATTCGCGCTTGGCGTTTGGTCATTGACCTCGGCCTTGCGGGTATCAACCGTCAGGGTGGATACCAGCCCCGTGGCGAGGATGGCCCGCCGCAGATCATCGAGTTCGGAGCGCTTGAAACGCTCGCCCGGCCGGAACCGCGCGATGCGTTGCAGATGCTTCCCGCTCAGGAAATCCTCTCGCGAGGAAATGACCTTGCCGAAGACGTGCACCGCACCGGGCGTCACCGGCAGGGTCAGATCGCCTTCGCGCCGTTCGTGATCGATCAGCAGGTCCGGCTCGCCCACCTTGGCAAAGGCATAGCCCTTCTCGCCAAGCGCGGTTTCCAGATTGAAGCGCTCCTCCACGATCCGGTCGGCGTTTACCGGCTCGCCGGGATTCAACCGGAACGCCGCGCGCAGGTCGGGATAGTCGGGCCCGGTTCGCTCCAGATCGCCAAAGGCAAACTGGCCAAAGCGATAGAGCGGGCCGGGCTGGATATCGAACCGAACCACCACTTTGCCGGGATCGATCGGACCGCCTCCTGTCGTCGCACCAGTCTCGGCATCGGCGCCATTGCCCAACCCGGCAAGCGACTGGAACACACTGGCATCATGATAGCCCACCAGCCGCAGGATTTCCTCAAGCAGTTCCCGATCCGTGCGGGCACGGCGCACGATCTGGGCAAGATTGTCATCGTCGCCGTCATAGGTCTTCAGGCTTGAAAGCCCGGCAAACCGGCTGACGATATCGTCGCGGCTGGCCACCGGCTCCGCGCCGCGCGGAAATGCAAGTTGCACGCGCCGCCCGACTTTCACGATGTCGGCATCGACATGGCGCACGTTCCTTGCGCTGTCGGTTTCCTCCTGCCCCGGCAAGGCTTCCACCGCAGATTCGGTGGCAAGCTGCGCCGCCTCGATATCGGGATCGGGCGAAAGAGGTTCGATCTCCGGCAACTCACTGCCGTTGGGCTGTGCCAGCGTCATTCCGGGAAGATCGGCCATCGGGCTATCGGCCTCGATCTCGGAAACTTCCGCCTCGCTCGGAGCGCCGCTTCTTGCCGCGTCGGTATCAAGCGCCCACGCTTCGGGGTTTTGCACCGCCGCGTCGGGAATCAGCGCTTCCAGTTCCGGGTCGGCATTCAGCGATTGCGCCCTGGCTTCAGGGCTGGCGCTGCCGGCAAGCAGCAGGGCCAGCGCGATGACCCGGATCAGCGCTCCGTCAACTGTGCGCGTAGCGCTCCTGCGCGCCGTGCACGCCGTCCTTGAGGCCGCCTTCGACGCCGGTCTCGCCATCGCCGCGAGTGCGGCGAAGGGCTGCGGCCCGCTCGATCGCATCGGCCTGTTCAGCAGGTTCAAACCGTTCCCAGCCATCGCGGCCCAGTTTCTCCATCGGCCGGAAGCGCACCTTGTATTGCATGCGCTCCGACCCTTCGACCCAGTAGCCGAGATAGACATAGGCCAGCCCCACGCTGGCCGCCCGCTGGATATGGTCGAGGATGATGAAAGTGCCAAGTCCGGAGCGCGTTTCGTGTTGTGGGTCGTAGAAGCTGTAGATCATCGAAAGCCCGTCGCCCTGCTCGTCGGTAAGGCAGGCACCGACCAGCCTTCCCGGCGAGCCGTCAACCGTCGGCTCCCTGTATTCGATTACGTAACTCTTGACGGGCGTGTGCTCCACCATGTCGGCAAAGTCCATTTCATCCATGGACGCCATCCCCCCGCCGGGATGCCGCACGGCCAGATAACGCTGCAACAGCGCGAACTGTTCCGGGGTGGACCAGGGCTTGCAGACATTCACCACAAGATCGCGGTTGCGCTTCCAGATCCGCTTCTGGGTGGCAGAAGGCCGAAACTCCTCCGCCACGACCCTTACCGAAACGCAGGCCGCGCAATCGACGCAGCTGGGCCGGTAGGCAACAGTCTGGCTGCGGCGGAACCCGATGCGGCTGAGCGCATCGTTCAGTTCGCCAGTGTTCGGCCCCTTCAGTTCGGTAAAGACCTTCCGCTCGCTCCGCCCCGGAAGATAGGGGCAAGGCGCGGGACTGGTCACGAAGAAGCGCGGGAAGCGAACGGGGGCGGTCACGACTTTGCGATGGCTCCTCACGACAGACTGTCTGTCATGTCAGCAACAAACATGCCCCAGCGCAGCCAATCGTAAAAGCCCCTTAACCATGCCACTGTGCACAATTTTGCGACCTGCCTCCACCGGAATGGCGCAAATGTTGCCCGGCGCGGAATTGGTGCGATTACAGGACACCGCGCGCCGCAAAAGTTAACGCGCCACGCGGTTCCATGGCATCAGCCCAGTTCGACCTGCTCCAGATCATAACCCTTGGCGCGCAGGCCCGCCACGAGCAGGTCGATCTGCTCGCGGTCTCGCGCTTCGCACTCGATCTCGGCGGTCAGCCCCTTGGCGGGCAGCGAGGTGAAGATGCGCTGGTGCCAGACCTCAAGGATGTTCACCTGATAGCGGTTGAACTCTTCCACCACCTTGAACAGGGCGCCCGGCCGGTCTTGCAGGGTAATGCGAAGGCGGCCCAGCCGCCCGGAGCGCGCAAGATCACGCAGCAGCACATTGGCAAGCAGGCGCGTGTCGATATTGCCCCCGCACAGCACCACGCCCACCTTGCGCCCGGCAAAGCGCTTGCGATGCGTCATCACCGCGGCCAGTCCGGCCGCACCTGCACCTTCGACAACCGTCTTTTCAATCTGCAACAGCAGCGCCACGGCGCTTTCCAGTGCGGCCTCGCCCACCAGCACCACATCATCGACGATCTGCGCCAGAACCTGCGAAGTGAACTGCCCCGGCTCCTTCACGGCAATGCCTTCGGCCAGCGTATCACCGCCGCAGGGCAGATCGAGATGCTTGAGCTTTGCATACATCGACGGGAACAGTTGCGCCTGAACGCCGATCAGCCCGATGCCCGGCTTTATCCCGCGCGCCGCTACGCCCATGCCCGAAAGCAGGCCGCCGCCGCCGATGGGCACCACCAGCGTCTCGATATCGGGCGCGTCTTCCAGCATTTCCAGCGCCACGGTGCCCTGCCCCGCCGCCACGCGCGGGTCATCGAAGGGGTGAACGAACGTCAGCCCCAGTTCGCTTTCCAGTCGGCGGGCATGGGCATAGGCTTCGTCGAAGGTCTCCCCTTCCAGCACTACCTTTCCGCCCACGGATTCGGTCTGCATGACTTTCACTGTCGGGGTGGTGCGCGGCATGACGATCGTCACCGGCATCCCCAGCCGCGTGCCGTGATAGCTCAGCCCTTGCGCGTGGTTTCCGGCCGAGGCCGCAATCACGCCGCGTGCGCGCTGCTCTTCATCAAGCTGCAACAGCGCGTTGAGCGCACCACGTTCCTTGTAGGCAGCGGTGAACTGATGGTTCTCGAACTTGATCCAGATGTCCGCGCCGGTAATCGCGCTCAGCGTCTTGCTGTACATCGTGGGCGTGCGCACCACCTGCCCGGCGATACGCTCTGCTGCGGCCTGCACATCGGCAAAGGTGAGAAGGGCATGGCCCTGCCCGGATTGTGGCTGACCTGCGGTCCTGAGCGCTGCGTTTTCCATCCCCTGCGCCCTAACGGAAAGCGCCCCGCAAGAAAACCTCTGTGTCCGCTGTCTGCGTGCAATCCCCGCGCCTAGCGCGCCTCGGTGCGCTCGATCACTTGCCGGAACAGGGCGACAGGCACGAATGCGGCAAGAATAGCCACCGAATCCGCCGCCCAGTCGCGCCAGTCCGAAGTCCGGTTGAGAGAGGGGATCGCCTGCACCAGTTCGATTCCCGCCCCCACCAGCGCAAGCCACAGTGCCAGCCTCAACAGCGGCAGACGCGGCCAGCCTGCCCCTGCCAGCCCCGTCAGCACAAAGAAGGCCAGCATGTGCTGCACCTTGTCGCCCACATCCAGACCGGCCAGCTTCGGGGGATGCGGCAGCACTGCCATGACCAGCGCGAAAGCCAGCGCAGGCCAAAACGCATAGCGCGCCATTCGCGAGGCGATGGGAACCATCTGCATCATGGACCGGCTCTATCCCCCACTGCGCCAATGCTGGCAACCCGCACACCGCAAGCCTGCGGTCTGGAAACGCCGTTGCCGGGGCTGGCACTGGCCCGCAAACCGGATATGAAGCAAAGCATGACCGAACAGACCCCCACTGCCGCCGCAGAACCCTTCACGCCGCGCAACGTCTCCTTCCTTGGCCTTGGCACCATGGGCGGGGCCATGGCCCGCCATCTCGGCAAGGCTGGCCATCACCTGACGATCTACAACCGCAGTCCTGCGCGGGCCGAAGCGTGGCAGGCAGCCAATCCCGGCCTTGCCCGGCGCGTGGCGGCAAGCCCTGCCGAAGCCGCCGAAGGGGCCGATGTGGTGATTACCTGCGTCGGCAACGACGATGACCTCGCTGATGTGGTGCTCAGCCCCAACGGGGTCTTTTCCACGCTGCGGCGCGGCGCGCTCTATATCGACCATACCACTGTCTCTGCCCGCATTGCCCGGCAGATCGCGGTCGAAGGACGCGACAGGGAACTGCTCTGCGTCGACGCGCCGGTCACGGGCGGGCAATCGGGCGCGGAAAGCGGCACGCTTGCCATCATGTGCGGCGGCAGCATGAAGGCTGTCGATGCCGCCCGGCCGATCCTTGCCGCCTATGCCAAGCGAGTGGTCCATGTGGGCAAATCGGGCGCAGGGCAAACCGCCAAGATGGCCAACCAGATGTGCATTGCCGGAACGCTGGCGGGCCTTTCCGAAGCCATCCGCTTTGCCCAGATCGCCCATCTCGATCTCGACCGGGTGTTCGAGGCAATCTCCGGCGGCGCGGCGCAATCGTGGCAGATGGACAACCGCTTTCACACCATGGCGAAGGACGAGTTCGATTTCGGCTTCGCGGTTGACTGGATGCGCAAGGATCTGGGCCTTGCCATCGAAGAGGCACGCAATCTTGGCGCGAGCGTACCGGTGACGGCGCTGGTCGATCAGTTCTATGTCGATGTGCAGGCCATGGGTTACGGCCGCGAAGATACGAGCGCGCTGATCCGCCGCCTGCCCCGCCGCACCCGCAAGGCATGACCATGCGCAGAGGATCACTGGCCGGGGCCGCTATGGCCGCCCTGCTGCTTGCAGCCGCGCCTGCCGCCCTCGCCGATACGCTGGTCGATAACGTGCGCGGTGTTACCATCGGCAAGGCGGGCGAAGTCGAACGCTTCAATGCCCTGCTGTTTGACCAGGTCGGCGTGATCCAGCGCGTGATCCGCGAGGGCGAAAAGAAGCCGCGCCCGCGCAAGGACTATCAATACCGCGTCGATGGCAAGGGACGGGTCATGCTGCCGGGCATGATCGATACCCATGCCCATGTGATGGGTATCGGTTTTGGTGCGCTCAGCCTTGATCTGTCGGAAACCCGTTCGCTGGCAGAGGCACTTGCGCTGATCGGCAAGTTCGCCGCCGAACATCCCGAACGGCCGTGGATCATCGGCCGGGGATGGAATCAGGAGGCGTGGAAGCTAGGGCGCTTCCCCACCGCCGCCGAACTCGATGCCGTGACAGGTGATCGCCCCGTCTGGCTTGAACGGGTCGATGGACACGCAGGCTGGGCCAACAGCGCCGCGCTCAAGGCTGCCAGCGTCACCGCCGCCACGAAAGACCCTGCGGGCGGCAGCATCGATCGCGGCACGGATGGCGCACCGCTGGGCGTTCTGGTCGATACAGCAATGGAGCTTGTCGCCAAGCGCCTGCCCGCGCCGCGCGCCGAAGACCGCGATCTGGCCTTCGCCACAGCGCAAAGGCTGCTGTTCGAACGCGGGGTCACGGCGGTTGCGGACATGGGCACCACGATCGAGGACTGGCAGACCTATCGCCGCGCGGGCGATGCCAACCGGCTCTATGTCCGCATCATGGCCTATGCCGCAGGGACCGACCAAATGACCCTGATCGGTGGCCCCGGCCCCTCGCCGTGGCTCTATCAGGACCGTCTGCGCCTCAATGGCGTCAAGCTCTATCTCGATGGTGCGCTTGGCTCGCGCGGGGCATGGCTCAAGGCGCCCTATGCCGATGCCCCCACCACGCGCGGCCTGCCGCAGTTGAGCGAGACCCAGCTTGGCAACATGATGAGCCGCGCCGCCATGGACGGATTCCAGATCGCCGTTCACGCCATCGGCGATCGGGCCAACGCCGCACTGGTAGATACGATCATCGACCTTTCAAAGACCTACAAGGGCGATCGGCGCTGGCGGATCGAACATGCCCAGATCATCGATCCGGCCGATTTCGAGAAAGTCGCGCGCAGCGGAGCGATTGCCTCGATGCAGCCCGTGCACCAGACATCGGACCGGATCATGGCCGAAGCGCGTCTGGGGCCCGATCGTCTGGCCGGAGCCTATCCTTGGAAATCGCTGAAGTCTGCGGGCGTGCGCCTTGCCTTCGGTTCGGATGCTCCGGTCGAACGCCCTGATCCGTGGGAGGGTCTCGCTTCCGCGATCAGCCGCCAGGGGGCAGACAACCAGCCGCCGGGCGGATGGCAGCCGCAGGAGCGCCTCCCCCCTGTCGAAGCTCTAGCCGCCTATACCGCTGATGCCGCCTTTGCCGGATTTGCGGAAGAGCGCTTCGGCCGCCTTGCCCCCGGCATGCGGGCCGATTTCGTGCTGGTCGATATCGATCCGCTCACCGCAAATCCGGCACAGCTGCGCGCTGCAAAGATCAGCGAAACATGGATTGGCGGGGGGCTGGTATGGTCCGCCGACAAGGCAGTTCAAACCATAACGGATTCAAAGCGTTGACACTTGCATGACAACAGGTTTCAAAGCACGCCGACACTATCGGTGTCGCGGAACCAGCCCTCTCAAACCGGTTTCGCCGGGCCTTCCGGCCCGATCTTGCTTCCACGGAAACGGGGGCTTCGGCCCCCGTTTCTTCATTCGCGGCTGTCGATGATCGGTGGCTTGCCGCTAGGGCAGAAGGCGTGTTTCAGCATTGGCCGGCTCGGCATCGCCTTCTTCGGCGCGGCGCTTCGCATCGGCCCTTTCGGTAAAGCGCATCAGCAGCAGCGTCCCTTCGAAAAGGAACAGCAGCGGGATTGCGAGCATCAACTGCGAAATCACATCGGGAGGCGTTGCCACCGTTGCCACCGCAAAGATTGCCACGATCACATAGCGCCGCGCCACAACGAGTTGCGCGCGGCTCACGATTCCCGCGCGGTTGAGCAGCATCAGCAGAACCGGCAGAAGAAAGCTGATGCCGAAGGCAAGAATGAACTGCATCACGAGGCTGAGGTAATCCCCCGTCCCCGGCAGGGCCTCCAGTTGCAGCCCGCCCTTGTTGCCTTCAAAACCGAGGAACCATTTGAACGCGGTGGGCATCACGATGAAATAGGCAAGGCTTGCCCCCGCCGTGAACAGGATGGGCGTGGCAAACAGGAAGGGCAGAAATGCCTTCTTCTCGCGCGCATAGAGCCCCGGCGCCACAAACGCCCAGAGCTGGTTGGCAATGATCGGGAAGCTCACGAAAAAGGCCGCGAACATCGAAACCTTCAGTTCTACGAAGAACGCCTCGTAAAGCTTGGTGTAGATCAGCCTTCCCTGCCCCGGCGGAAAGGCATGGACCAGCGGGCGCGCAAGGATGGCAAAGATGTCGTCGGCAAAATAGAAGCAAACCACGAAAGCTGCCAGAAGTGCATAGACGCACCGCAGCAGCCGGGTGCGCAGTTCAAGCAGGTGGTCAAGCAGCGGAGCCTGCGTCTCGTCTATATCCGAAATCACGGTTGCACGCCCCCGGTCGGCTTCTCTTCAGGCGGCATCGGCCCGACCATCACATCGCTGGAAAGCGGAGGATCGCCGGCCGTCCGTTCGATTGGCAGCGGAACAGGAAAGGGATCGTTCTGGTCAGCCGCGGCTTCGCTTGTCTGGCCTGCGGAAGCCGCTGCTTCCTGCTGCGCGGCGGTCTCGCGCATGATGCGCTCGTTCTGCTCCCTCCACTTGCGCTCCATCTCCTCCATTTCCGCCTCGCGGATCATGGTTTCGATGCCTGAGCGGAAGTGGTTCGACATGCGCCGCATCTTCGCCACCCAGCGGCCTGCCGTGCGCAGCGCCATGGGCAGGTCTTTCGGGCCGATCACCACAATCGCCACGATGACCAGCAGCAGCAGTTCGGACGCGCCGATATCGAACACGGTCCTGCCGTCCTGTTTCTGCGGGGCTTACTGGGTCTGATCGGTTGGCGAGGGAGCAGCAGTCGGGGCCTGGGTCGCGGACGCAGGCGGAGCAGCGGGCGGTGTCTGCTGCTGGATCTGCGCGGGCGGCGGCGGGACCGGCTTGTTGTCCTCGTCGCTCATGCCTTGCTTGAAGCTTTTGATACCCTTGCCGAAATCGCCCATCATCTCGGAAATGCGGCCACGGCCGAAAAGGATCAGCACCACCAGCGCCAGCACGATCAGGTGCGGAAGCGAAAGACCACCCATGTCACAAACTCCTTTGCGCCCCATAGATAGGGACGGCGCGCCCCACTTGCCAGCTATTCCTGAACCGGCCGAACCGTAGCGTCACTCCGCTTCGTCTGCTTCATCCGGATCGGCAGCCTCCGTGTCCGCTTCCTCGCCCCTCGTCAAGACGGCAAAGGCTTCCTCCACGGGATCGAGCAGCCCGGCCGCGCGCAATTCCTCGATCCCCGGCAGATCGCGCCGCGATTGCAGGCCGAAGTGGGTCAGGAATGCGGGCGTTGTGGCATAGATCGTCGGCCGTCCCGGCACCTCGCGGCGGCCCGCAATCCGTATCCATCCTGCCTCCAGCAACACGTCGAGCGTGCCCTTGGCGGTCTGGACACCGCGAATGGCCTCTATCTCGGCGCGGCTGACCGGCTCGTGATAGGCAATGATCGCCAGCGCCTCGGTCGCCGCGCGCGAAAGACGGCGCGGTTCTTCCTTCTCGCGGCGCAGCAGGTGCGCAAGGTCGGGCGCGGTCTGGAAATGCCAGCGGCCGCCCCGCTCCACCAGTTCCACCCCCCTGCCCGCATAGGCTTCGCGAAGCTGGTTGAGGGCGGCATCTATCGCCGCGCCGCCCAGATGCACCGAAATCTCCTGCGCGGTCATGGGCTGCTCGGCAGCAAAAAGCGTCGCCTCGACTGCGCGTTCAAGCTCGTCGGGGACGCTGTTCATCGCGCAGCCCGCAGCATCAGGGGGCCAAAGGCATGATCCTGTGCGATCTGAGCCTTGCCCTGCTTGGCCAGTTCCAGTGCTGCCAGAAAGCTGGAGGCAAGCGCGGATTTGCGCAATTGCGGGTCGGCGTCCAGCGGGAGGAACGCGCGCAGATCGGTCCACTCCACTGCCACTCCAAGCATCCTTGATACGCGTGCCAACGCCGCATCCAGCGTCATCACCGCCCGTTCGCGCACCATGTGGACCACCGGACGGTTGCGCTGCTTGATCGCGCCATAGGCCTGAATCAGGGTAAAGAGATCGCACGTCCACAAGGCCCTGCGATCAACCCGCAGCCCTTCGGGCGCGCCGCGCAGGAAAACATCCCGCCCCACCCGATCGCGCGCCATGAGCCGCGCCCCTGCCTCGCGCATGGCACCCAGCCGTTGCAGCCGCAACTGGAGCTTGAGCGCCAGTTCCTCAGGACTGGGTTGCACTTCCGGATCACGCGGCAGAAGCAGCAGGGACTTGAGATAGGCAAGCCACGCCGCCATGACCAGATAATCCGCCGCCACTTCCAGCTTCAGCGCCTTGGCCCGCTCGATATAATCGAGATACTGGCCAACCAGTTCAAGGATGGAGATTTTCCTGAGATCGACCTTTTGCCGCCGCGCGAGTTCCAGCAGCAGATCCAGCGGACCTTCCCAGCCATCCAGTTCAAGATAGAGCGCAGCATCGCCCGTGGGCGCAGCACCAATGCCTTCCCACGCCTCATCGCCGTCAAACAGGCCGGGCGAGGCAAGGTCAGCCATCAGGCAAGCTCCAGCAGCTGATCACGCCGGGCAAGCAGGGCTGCCTGATCCGAAATATCAATCGCCCCCTCGAACGCCAGCGTTCCTGCCAGCGCCCGCTCAAGCCGCGCTGCCGTTTGCGCGCTCATCGGGCTCAGGCCCTTGGCAATGCCCACCATGTCGTCCATTCTGGCCCAGCAGTTGAGCGCGATATCGCACCCCGCGGCCTGCGCGCGCACGGCGCGTTCGGGCACCGAACCGCCCAGTGCCTGCATGTCAAGGTCATCGGTCAGCAGCAGCCCGTCAAACCCGATGGCCTTGCGGATGATCTCATGAATGACGAAAGGCGAAAGCGTTGCAGGATTTTCCGCATCCCAGGCGGTGAAGCGCAAGTGCCCGGTCATGGCAATCGGCGCATCGTTCAACGCCCGGAACGGGGCAAGGTCCAGTTCCAGTTCCTCGGCCGAAGCCGTGACCAGCGGCGTCTCCTTGTGACTGTCGACCAGCGACCGCCCATGCCCCGGCATGTGTTTGACCACGCCGGCAATTCCGGCGCGGGCCAGCCCGTCAAGCGTCGCCCGGCCAAGTGCGGCCACCCGCAGCGGTTCCGATCCCAGCGCACGATCGCCGATCACATCATGCGCACCGGGCTGACGCACATCGAGCAGCGGCAGACAGTTCACGCTGATTCCGGCTTCGGCCAGATCCAGCCCCAGCGCATGGGCATTGGCCCGTGCCGCCTCGATTGCGCTGGCAGGAGCCAGATCATAGAGCTGGTCGAACCGTTCACCGGGCGGATAGGCCGCCCATACCGGGGGCTTCATCCGGGCAACGCGTCCGCCTTCCTGATCGATGCAGATGAAGGTGCGGGTCCGGCCATGGAGCGCGCGCAGATCATCGGTCAGACGCCGCAACTGCTCCCGGCTTTCGATATTGCGGCCGAACAGGATATAGCCCGCAGGATCGGCATCGCGGAAAAAGGCGCGTTCGTCCTCGGTCAGGACAGGGCCGGACAGTCCGAAAATTGCAGGCAGCATCATGCCCGAATCGCCCAGCATCAGGCGTTTTGCAAGGGCACCGGGTCTGATCGCCGGGGAAAAGGCAGTGCGCTGCACCGCCATGCGCGATCAGATGCCGATGCGGGCGTTCAGCGCTTGACCTGACACTTGAGGCCGCCTGCCTGAAGCCTGCGGCACAGTGCTTCGGCGGCGGCCGGATCGGCCGCCACGGCCTGCAAGCGATAGACGGTGCCGATATCCGCCCTGCCTTCGATCACGCGGTGCGACAGCCCCTTCAGCGCCTCATGGTTGACCAAAAGCTTCTGCCAGCCAGCCTCTGCGGATGCGCTGGACGAGAACGCACCGACCTGCACGCCCACACCGCCAGCAGCAGAAGCCGGAGCCGCAGCCGCTGTGGCCAACGAGGAGGCAGACGACGAGGCCCCCGGCTTTGGCGCAGGACTGGACGCAGCAGCCGGCACGGGCGAGGCTGATCCGGCAAGGTTCGCTGCCGGCTTTTCGCCCTGGCTGACCTTGAAGCTGGAATCACCCGTTCCGGCAAAGGTCTTGCCGCCCGGATCGGTTGGGGCGACCTTGTAGGGCGTCTTGCTTGCTTCGATCAGGCTGCCATCGGCATTGGCCGGGCCTGCTGTCCGGTTGCTGGCATACCAGATTCCCCCGATCAGCGCGGCGAGCACCACCAGCCCCAGCACGGCAAAGCCGACAAGGCGCAGATTGCCCGAATCTGCCTCGGCATCTTCGTCGTCATCGGCGCTTTCAAGCCAGGGCAGCCGGTCCTCATCGCCAAGCGCAAGGCGTCCGGCCGCAGCATCAACCACCGCGGTTTCCGCTGTTTCGCGCACCTCGGCAAGATCGTCCGCCACGTCAAGCGGCGGCATGGCACCGGGCTGGAGCACCGTCTTGCTGTTCCAGTCGTTGTCTTCACCCTCGCCGTGCATTTGCCCTGCCCCTACCCTTCAATCCGTGGCGTCAAAGTTCTTCAGCGGCCTCAACACCAAGCAGCGCAAGACCGTTGCGGATTACCTGCCCGATTTGCGCAGCAAGGAAAAGGCGCGCTGCGGTCAAAGCGGAGTCATGTGCCACAATGAAGCGCTTCTCCGGGCGGTCATTGCCGAGGTTGTAGTAGGAGTGGAAAGCCGAGGCGAGATCGTGGAGGAAGAAGGCAATGCGATGCGGCTCGCGCGCCACGGCTGCCGCCTCGACCGTGCGCGGGAACTGCGCGGCCAGCTTCACCAGCGCCAGTTCCTCGTCCCCCAGCAAGGCAAGGTTGGCATCGGAAGGCGCAAAGCTTTCCTCCGCGCCCTTGCGGATATTGCGGCAGATGCGTGCGTGGGCATACTGCACATAGAACACCGGATTGTCCTTCGATGCCTCGACCACCTTGGCAAAATCGAAGTCCATCTGCGCATCGGGTTTGCGGGTGAGCATGGTGAAGCGCACCACGTCCTTGCCCACTTCGTTCACCACATCGGCCAGTGTCACGAAAGTCCCGGCGCGCTTCGACATTTTCACGGGCTGGCCATCACGCAGAAGCTGCACCATCTGCACCAGCTTCACCTCGAAGGGCTTTGGCGTGCCGCCATCCGCGCTGGTCAGCGCCGCAACGGCAGCCTTGATCCGCTTCACCGTGCCGGCATGGTCCGCGCCCCAGATATCGACCAGCGCATCGGCCGACTGCGCCTTCTGGAAATGATAGGCAAGATCGGCACCGAAATAGGTCCATGCCCCGTTCGACTTCCTGATAGGACGGTCCTGGTCGTCGCCGAACCGCGTCGAGCGGAACAGCGGCAGTTCCACCGGCTCCCAGTCTTCCGGGGTCTTGCCCTTGGGCGCCTCAAGCAGCCCGTCATAAACAAGGTCGTGCGCACGCAGCCAGGCTTCGGCGGCATCAACCTTGCCCGAAGCCTGAAGCTCCGCTTCGGACGAGAAAAGATCATGGTGGATGCCGAGCGTCGCAAGGTCCGCGCGGATCATGTCCATCATGGCCGCAACAGCGCGGGTGCGAAACAGGATCAGCCAGTCTGCTTCGGGAGCCTTGACATAAGCATCGCCGAACTCGGCGGCCAGCGCCTTGCCCACGGGCACAAGATAATCGCCGGGATAAAGCCCTTCGGGAATCTCGCCCACGTCCTCGCCCAGCGCCTCGCGATAGCGGATATGGACCGAACGGGCGAGCACGTCGACCTGCGCCCCGGCATCGTTGACGTAGTATTCCTTGATGACCTTGTGCCCGGTGTAGGCGAGCAGGTCGGCCAGAGCATCACCCACCACCGCACCACGGCAATGGCCCATGTGCATGGGCCCGGTCGGGTTGGCCGAGACATATTCGACGTTGACCACCTTGCCCCCGCCCATCTGCGAACGGCCGTAATCGGCGCCGCTCTGCGCGATGAGCGCCAGTTCCCCGCGCCAGGCATCATCGGAAAGGCGCAGGTTGATGAACCCCGGCCCGGCAATCTCGGCCGAAGTGACGCGGGGTTCCTTTTCCAGCTCGGCCACGAGAGCGCCCGCCAGTGCGCGGGGGTTGGTGCCCGCGGGCTTGGCCAGCACCATGGCAGCGTTGGTGGCAAGATCGCCGTGCGCGGGATCGCGCGGCGGCTCGCACGTGACAGCGCCGCGCGAAAGCCCAGCGGGCAGCGTTCCCGCTGCCTCAAGCGCATCAAGCGCGGCATCGATAACCCGAGCAAAGTCGGCGTGAAGGTTGATCCGGGCGTCAGTCATGCCCGCGCGGTTAGCCCAAGTGCACGGCAAGGGAAAGGGCGCCGACGGAAATCCCCAAGCGCGGCCTTACTTGCGGACGTTGTGCTGCAACTGCGCTTCGGTCAACTGAAAGCCGACCAGCAGCTCGAAACTGGCTCTGGTCAGCGCGGCCTTCACATCGGGCTGCGAGAAGGGATCGATGGCGGCGTCCTCGTCGCCGGCACGCCGACGGCGCGACAGGCGCTTGACGATGTCTTCGGGCAGCGATGCTTCTGCCTTGTCGACATAGGCCGCCGCCTGCGCGCGGCCCGTGGCACGCGCCTGCCCGTCGGCAAAATCGATCACGACCGTGCCGATGCGCTTGGCCACCACCGCAGTGCCGCCGCGCACGACAGTGGAAAAATAGGTAAGGGTCACACGCCGGGCACCGCGCGTGTCGGTGCGCCGCGCCAGAACGTCGAAACTGGCAACAGAATAGAGCCGCTCGCCATCCGTGCACTGCGCACGCAGGTTGGTGATGGCCGCTTCCACATCGATCGCAGCCGAATCGGTGCGCTTGGGGTCGGAGAAGAGGGTGACTTCGCCGGTGTAATCGGGAATGCCGACGCGCGGACAAGGGTCGCGCAGGGCCGTGACGCCCACCGCATTGTCGACCACCAGTTCGCCACGCTTGCTTCCGCAGCCGCCCAGCGCAAGTGCTGCCAGCAATGGCACGGCCAGCAGCGGCGCGCCCCGCAAGGCCCGGCGCAGGGCGGGATGGCGGGCGGATGCGTTCATGGGCACTCAATCCTTGATCTTCGACGCGGCACGGGAAGGGCCGCCTTGCGGGCAACCTCTAATCGGCGCAACCGCTTTCGGCAATGGCAGTGGCGCGCGCTTGCTGCTAAGTGCAGCGCCATGAACGCCAGCTTGCCAGACACCCTCGCCAGCGGGGCCGGAGCCGATGCCCCTGCCCTGCGCCTGCTCATTGCCGCACCGCGCGGTTTTTGTGCCGGGGTGGACCGCGCGATCGAGATCGTCGAGCGCGCACTCCAGCGCTATGGCGCGCCGGTCTATGTTCGTCACGAAATCGTTCACAACCGCTTCGTGGTCGATGGGCTGAAGGCCAAGGGCGCCATTTTCGTCGAGGAACTGGATCAGGTGCCGGACGGCGCGCCGGTGGTCTTTTCCGCGCACGGCGTGCCCAAGGTCGTTCCCCAGGAAGCAAGCGAGCGCGGGCTTGACTGGCTGGATGCCACCTGCCCTCTGGTCAGCAAGGTTCATCGTCAGGCCGAGCGGCAGGTCGAAGCCGGGCGGCACATCCTGTTCGTCGGCCACAAGGGGCACCCCGAAGTGATCGGCACGATGGGTCAGGTGCCAGAAGGCAGCATCACGCTTGTCGAAACGATCGAGGACGTTGCGAAGCTGTCGTTCGGACCGGAACAGCCGCTCTCGTTCCTCACCCAGACGACGCTCTCGGTCGATGACACCGCAGACATCGTTGCTGCGCTGCGGGCAAAGTTCCCGCACATCGTAGGCCCAAGGGCGGAAGACATCTGCTATGCCACCTCGAACCGGCAGGCCGCGGTCAAGGCAATTGCGGGGGAATGCGATCTGCTGCTGGTGATCGGTGCGCCGAACAGTTCCAATTCGCTGCGTCTGGTCGAAGTGGCCGAACGCATGGGCACCCGCGCCCGCCTGATCCAGCGTGCGAACGAGATCGATCCGGCATGGCTCGATGGTGTAGGCACTCTGGGGCTTACGGCAGGTGCCTCGGCGCCTGAACTTCTGGTGCGCGAAGTGGTCCAGAAGATTGGGGAAATGCGCCGCATCACCGAGGAAACGGTGACGACCGCCGAGGAAAAGATGGTATTCAAGCTGCCGCGCCAGCTGATGGACTGAAGGCGGCGGAAAATGGCGGTCTATACCCAGATCGGCGCGGAAGAAATGGCCGCGCTCATCGCGCAGTTCGATGTCGGCACGCTGGTTTCGGCCAAGGGCATCGCCGAGGGCGTTTCAAACTCGAACTGGCTGTTGGAAACAACCGGCAAGGATGGAGCGGGCGCGCGCTTCATCCTGACGATGTACGAGTTCCGCATCGAGATTGCGGATCTGCCCTATTTCCTCTCGCTGCTTGATCATCTGGCGGCCAGAGGCTGTCCGGTGCCACGCACGATCCATGATCGCGAGGGCGCGCTTTACCGGATGCGCGGTGACAAGGCGCTGGCCCTGATCGAGTATCTGCCCGGCGTTTCGGTGAGCGAGCCAACGGTATCGCAGGCGCGTGCAGTGGGGGCAGCGCTGGCGCAAATGCACATGGCGGCCGCTGATTTTTCGGGCAGGCGCGCAAATGGCATGGGTCTTGATGAATGGCAGCGGCTGTTCCGCGCCTGCGGCCAAGATGGCCTTGCCTCGATCGACCCGCAATTGCCTGGACTTGTGGCGAGACACTTGCCGAAAGTCGTGGCGGCATGGCCCGCCGATCTGCCGCAGTCGGTGATCCATGCCGATCTGTTTCCAGACAACGTGCTCATGCTGGGCGACACGGTCACGGGGCTGATCGACTTCTACTTCGCCTGCAACGATCTCATGGCCTATGACGTGGCCGTGACGCACGCGGCCTGGTGCTTCGATGCCACGGGGCAGCATTTCAACGGGGCACTCTCGCGGGCGCTGCTTCAGGGTTATGAAGCGGTGCGGTCGCTTTCGCAGGCCGAACGTGCAGCGCTGCCGCTGCTGGCGCAGGGAGCGGCTCTGCGCTTCACCTCAAGCCGCGCATTCGACTGGCTGAACACGCCCGCCGATGCGCTGGTCACGCGCAAGGATCCCATGGCCTTTGCCCGCAGGATCGAGTTCTACGCAGCCAACCCCGGCGTTTTCGATGCGGACGCTGCGGCGTGAAGCATGTGGAAATCTTCACCGATGGCGCCTGCAAGGGCAATCCCGGCAAGGGAGGCTGGGGTGCCCTGCTGCGCATGGGCGAACACGAAAAGGAGATGGCCGGGTCCGAACGGGAGACGACCAACAATCGCATGGAACTGATGGCGGCGATCCGCGCGCTCGAAGCGCTGAAGCAACCCTGCCGCGTGACGCTTCACACCGACAGCAAATACGTGCTCGACGGGATCACCAAGTGGGTTTTCGGCTGGCAGAAGAAGGGCTGGAAAACCGCTGACAACAAACCGGTGAAGAATGAAGACCTCTGGCGGGCGCTGGTCGATGCGGCGCGGCCACACCGGATCGAGTGGGTCTGGGTGAAGGGCCATGATGGCCACCCCGAAAACGAGCGGGTGGACAAACTGGCCAGCGATGCAGCAATTGCGGCCGAATGCAGGACCAGCAGCCCGTTCCAAAGCTGAAATGCGGGGTGGCAAGCAGCAGAGCCGCAAGCCCCGCTCAACGCACTCCGCACGAGCAGCGCCCGCTGTGCATCAGCCACAGGCGGGCGCCGCCGGGAATGCCTATTCGACCGTGGTATCGACCACTTCCGCCGCCGGACCGTTCTTCTTGATGGATTCGATCGCGTTCTTTGCGCTGGCCTTGCTCGAATAGCCTTCGGTCCAGAACATCGTTTCGCTGTTGTAAACGAAATAGGCGACAAACTCGCCCGCCTTGTTCTTGCGGATTTCAAAACGGTGCGCCACGGCATCCTCCTTCAGGGTTAACGATTCCCTGACAGCAATCTAACACCGCAAACGGCCGCGTCTCGTGCAAACTTGCACCGTTCAGGCTGAAAAGCGCGACGGGCAATAGTTGGAGGCATCGATCGCTTCGGTCAAACCGTCGCGCGGCAAGCCCAGCAGAAGCTGCGCTCCGAGGCGAGCAGCGGCGGGCGCGGTCTGGATGCCGAAGCCGCCCTGCCCTGCAAACCAGAACAGGCCGGGCACCGCCGGATCGAAACCATAGACCGGCAGCCGATCCGGCGCGAACGAGCGCAGCCCCGCCCAGCGCCTTTCCACCGCCTCGATCTTCCAGTCGACGACATGCTCGAACCGGTCGATGGCGATGGCCACGTCCAGTTCCTCAGGCGCGGCATCGCCCGCCACATCCGGTATCTCGTCGTGCGGAGAAAGCCACAGCCGCCCGCCCTGCGGCTTGAAATAGAAGTCCTCGTTGATGCCCAGCACAAGCGGAAGATCATCGGCAGGAGCAGGATCGGTGCGCGCCTGCACGATCGTTCTGCGCAGGGGCTGGATGCCCAGCGGCTCGGCTCCCGCCTTGGCGGCGAGCGCGTCGGCCCAGGCACCCGCAGCATTCGCAAGGATGGCGGCGCGCGCCTCGCCACCGGTTTCGCCCGCCCCCCATGCAATCCGCCAGCCTGCCCCCTCGCGCTCGACCTGCTCAACCCGCGCCCGCACGCGCAGCACTGATCCCGTGCGCCTGGATGCCGCCAGATAATGCTGGTGCAGCCCCGCCACATCGATATCGGCGCATTCCGGTTCCCAGATGCCGATGACCCATTCCGGCCTGAGGCCGGGAATACGCTCGTCCAGCGCGCTCCGGTCCATCAGGTGAAGGGTGGCTCCCAGCGCTTCATAGGTGGCGATAAAGTTCCCGATCCGCTCGCGGTCGGCTGCCTGCCCGATGTTCAGCGCGCCGCGCGGCGAGAGGAAGCCGCCCTCGCGCAGGAACCGCCCCGATGCCATCGTCAGCGGGACAACGCCCGGACCGCCATAGGTTTCCTCCCAGAAGGCAGCAGAGCGCCCGGTGGTGTGGTAGCCCGGTGTATCCTCCGCCTCGACCAGCAGGACGCGGACATGCGGCGCGCATTCGGCGGCAAGGCTGGCTCCCGCCATCCCCGCACCGATGATGGCGACGTCGAACTCTCCGGCAAAACTGGTCATTGCGGCGCGGGCTCTTCCATTACGGGGGCAAGCCGGTCAAGGAAATCGTCGATCGTGCGCATGACCTTGTCGCGCACGGGATCAGCCTCGCGCAGAAGCTCGTGCCGGGCCTCGCGCCCCCAGACGACAAGCTGCGCGCGCGGCAGACGCCGTGCGGCGCGCTCTATCGCCTTGGCCGAAACGAGCCCGTCGTATCTGGCCGCCAGCAGCAGGACCGGCTGCTTCACCCCCTCCAGCACGCCCGGCGCATCCATGGCGAGCATCGACGCATAGGCCCGTTCGACCCAGCGCCATGATCCCGGCCCCATCGCCAGAAATGGACGCACGCGCTTCCAGTGCGTCTCATCGTCATAGCGCGCCTCGTCGTGGGTCAGCAGGGTATTGCGCGCGGCGGCTGTGGTGCCAGGCTTCTCGCTGATCTTCCATGCCATGCGTTCGGGATCACCGATTCGGCACATCACCTGCGCCACCAAGTGCAGCAACCGATTCGGTCCCGGAGTGAGAAATCCGAGCATCGGCGCGCTCAGCACCACGGCCACAGGGTTAATGCGTTGCTCGGCCACGGCGCGCAGCACGATATGCCCGCCCATGGAATGCCCGACCACGACATGGGGCGCGGGAGTCTCCTGCGTCCATGCGTTCCAGAAGGCGGCAAGGTCGTCCAGCCAGACGGAAAAGTCGCTGACGTGGCCCGTATCGGGATGCGCGGAAAGCCTGCCAGAGCCAGCCTGCCCGCGCCAGTCAAGCGCGGTGACGCGCCATCCTTCATCATGCCAATGTTGTAATGATTCCAGATACTTTTCGTAAAAATCCCCTCTGCCCGGAAGGAACAGCAACGATCCGCGCGGCGCCGGCCGAGTGCCCACGGAACCGGCGTTGTCATCGCCCGGCCAGTCTATCCGGCGGATCGCGTGCCCATCAGGCGCAAGCCATTGTCCTTCTCTCGCCTCAGCCGGAATCGCCCTGCGATCGATCGGCGGCACTGCACTGTGATCCATGCCCAGAGGTCTTGCTCCTGCGCGCTGACGCGCCAAGGTTTGGTTACTTTTTGGTAAGTGATTGTCCCGTATGCCCGGAGGCATGCAAGGAAACGTCTTCGTTTACGGACTGGCCGGGGCATTGGCAATCGCACTGCTGATTGCTGCCTTCACCGATATCCGTCGTCGCCAGATCGACAACTGGCTCAATGCCGCCATCGCACTGGGCGCGCCCGCTTGGTGGTGGGCATCGGACCTTTCGCTGTGGCCGGACGTGGCCATGCAGCTTGGTGTGGCGGCGCTGGTCTTCGTGGCTCTTGCGGGGCTTTTCGCGCTCAAGCTGATGGGCGGCGGCGACGTGAAGCTGCTTTCGGCGCTGGCCTTGTGGATTCCCCCGATGGCGTTCCTCAAGCTGCTGCTGGTCATGTCGCTGATCGGAGGCGCGCTCACCGTGGTGATGGCCATGTGGCACTTCACTGTGACCCGCCGCCGGGACGCCAAGATTCCCTATGGCGTGGCCATCGCCAGCGCAGGTTTGATTACGCTGTTCCCGCAGCTTGAAGCGGGATGGCGCACGGTCACGGGAGCATGATCGCAAGGGCCGCAACCGGCTCGTTGGACGCATAGCACATATTTTAACCAATTTGCCCGACACATGCGGGCCGGACTTCAGAGGGCGGGACAAGTAGTCATGGACAAGAGGAAGCTGATGCTGCTGCTGGGGGCGCTGATCGTTGCGGTCGGCACGGCCTTTGCTGCAAGGAGCCTGTTCGCCGGTGCGGCCACGCCTCAGGCCGAAGCGGCGGCCAAAGTGCCGATGGGGCCGAAGGTGCTTGTCGCGCAGCGCGCACTTCCGATCGGCACGATCATCACGGCCGATTCGATCAACTTCCAGCCCTGGCCCAAGGACATGGTGCAGGACGCCTACTTCGTTGAAGGCGAGGCCGACATGCAGAAGCTCCTTGGCACGGTGGTGCGCAATCCCATCACCGCTGGCGAACCCGTGACCAAAGGCAATCTCGTGGCCCCCGGCGACCGAGGCTTCCTCGCCGCGGCGCTTGGCCCAGGCATGCGCGCGGTCACGATCCCGGTTTCGGCCCGCACCGGAGTGGCCGGCTTCGTCTTCCCCGGCGACCGCATCGACCTCGTGCTGACGCAGACGGTCAAGAGCGGCAACGAAAGCATGTCGCTCAAGGCGTCTGAAACGATCCTGAAGAACCTGCGGGTTCTTGCGACCGACCAGTCCACCGAGCAGGTCATGGTCGAAGGAAAGACCCAGGTCCGCGCCTTCAGCACCGTCACCCTCGAAGTGACACCCAAGATCGCCGAGAAGATCGCCGTTGCTCAGACCATCGGCACGATCAGCCTCTCGCTGCGCTCGCTGGCCGACAATTCGGCGGAACTGGAACAGGCGATTGCTTCGGGTGACATCAAGATCCCGGCCGGTGCGACCAAGCAGCAGGAAGAAGCCCTGCTCAAGCAGGCGATGAGCCGCCCCGTCGAAAGCGCCAAGGCCAGCTTTGTCACCGGTGGCGATGTCTCGCGCTTCCAGCGCACAACGGTGCCGCCCGTCAGCGCACCCGGAGCAGGCCCGGCGCCCGCCATGGGTGGTGCAGCTCCCCAGGTTGCCGTGAATGGCGCGCCGATCATCCGCGGGCCGGTTGTCCGCGTAACCCGCGGCAAGGAAACCGAAAACGTCGCGCTGGGAGGGAAGTAACCATGAAACTGGCGCGACAGACCCCCATCCTGAAGGGCAAGCCGATGAACCGCCGTCTCTCTACAAAGCT
The DNA here is from genome assembly GCF_003171715.1 of Novosphingobium meiothermophilum. GTDB lineage: Bacteria > Pseudomonadota > Alphaproteobacteria > Sphingomonadales > Sphingomonadaceae > Novosphingobium > Novosphingobium meiothermophilum. The sequence continues at coordinate 118,871 of NZ_QGHL01000020.1, forward strand.
GGCCAGTGCCGCGCTCATCGCGCTGCCGATGGTGCTCGCCCCCGCCTCCTCGGTGCTGCACGCCCAGAGCGTCACCAGCCCGTCGCGGACCGTCACGATCTCGATCGGCCGGGGTGAACTGGTGACAGTGCCGGGCCGCATGACCGATGTGTTCGTGGCGAACGACCAGATCGCCGACGTGCAGGTGAAGTCCACCAACCAGCTCTATGTCTTCGGCAAGGCAGGCGGCGAGACGACCGTCTATGCCAGCGACGCCAAGGGCAACGTTGTCTGGTCGGCCAATGTCCGCGTCGGCAACAATCTGGACTCGATCGACCAGTTGCTTGGCCTTGCCATGCCCGAAGCGCGCATCAACGTGGCAACGATGAACAACACGGTCCTGCTGACCGGGACCGTGGCCGCGCCCGAAGATGCGGCCGAAGCCGAACGGCTCGTCAAGGCATTTGTCGGCGAGAACACCAACGTCATCAGCCGCCTGAAGATGGCAACGCCGCTTCAGGTCAGCCTCCACGTGAAGTTTGCCGAAGTCAGCCGCACGCTGGTGCGCGAACTGGGCTTCAACATGACGACCATCGACAGCACCGGTGGCTTCAAGTTCGGCATCGGTCAGGGCCGCGCCATTGGCGGCACGTTCAGCACGGACCGCCGCCTGCCCTTCGCCGTGGGTGCGGGCAACATCTCGGTGAACGGGTTCGTTCCGGATCCCACAGGCGCCACCCAGAACCTGGTCAGCCGCGCCGGCACGGCCGTCAGTTCGGTGGCCGATGGCACGACCATATCGGGCATGGGCAAGTTGCTCGGCCTTGATCTGCTCGGCGCGCTCGATGCTGGCGAAACGCTTGGCCTCGTCACCACGTTGTCCGAACCGAACCTCACGGCCATCTCCGGCGAAACGGCCGATTTCCTCGCAGGCGGCGAATATCCCATTCCCGTGCCGCAAGGTCTTGGGGCAACAGCGATCGAGTTTCGTCGCTACGGCGTCAGCCTCGCCTATACGCCAACGGTCCTGTCCAACGGCCGCATCTCGCTGCGTGTGCGCCCCGAAGTATCGGAACTGACCGGCACCGGCGCGCTCAAGCTGGAGAACGCGGAAATCCCCGCCCTCACCGTGCGCCGCGCCGAAACCACGGTGGAACTCGGATCGGGCCAGTCGTTCATGATCGCGGGCCTGCTCAGCAACGGTTCGCAGAACACGCTGACCAAGATGCCCGGCGCTGGCGATGTGCCGATCCTGGGCTCGCTGTTCCGGTCCACCCGCTATCGCAAGGGTGAAACCGAACTGGTCATCGTTGTCACGCCCTATCTCGTGAACCCGGTGAACGCCAGCGACATCAAGCTGCCGACCGATGGTTTCCAGAACCCCAACGAGTTGCAGCGCCTGCTGGGCAACATGGAGAACGACGGTGTGACTGGCGGCGACCGGCCCAAGCCGACCGAAAAGGAAGGTTCGGTCCAGAAGGGGCCGAAGGTAGGCGCGCTTGATGCCCCTGCCCCGGCACCCCAGACCCGCGATCGTCGTCAGAGCGACAAGAAGGTTGCCAGCGCCGAACCCGGCTTCAGCATCCAGTGAGAAAGGGACAAGCAATGCGCCACAGCCTTACCCGAAGCACGACCGCTGCGCTGGCCCTTGCGATGGCCGTCACGCTTTCTGCGTGCAGCGTCAACGTGCCTGAGAACCGCATGCTCAACTCGGTCAACCAGCCGGTCGTCGAACGCGACCGCTATGTCTTCGACATCGAGACACTGCCCGGTGGCGGCCTCTCGGTGCCCGAACAAAAGCGCCTTGCAGGCTGGTTCGAAACCCTCGGCCTCAAGTATGGCGACAGGATCGCACTTGATGATCCGCTGCAATCGAAGGCCACCATCGCGGCGGTGGATGGCGTTGCCGGACGCTGGGGCATGTTCGTGGATGGCCCCGCGCCGATCACGCCCGGTTATGTCGCAGCAGGTTCTGCACGGATTGTGGTCACGCGCGCCACGGCATCGGTTCCCGGCTGCCCGAACTGGACGGCCAAGTCCGATTTCTCGATGAGCAATCGCACCAGCACCAATTTCGGCTGCGCCATCAACGGCAATCTTGCCGCAATGGTGGCCGACAAGGAGCACCTCGTCCAGGGCGCCACCGGCACCGGCGAGACAGTAGTGATGAGCGGGACCAAGGCCATCGACAGCTATCGCGCCGCCCGCCCCAGCGGCGAAAACGGTCTCAAGAACAACATGACTTCGAACGCCAGCGGCGGCGGCGGCGGCGGTGGAGGGAACTGAGCCATGAGCATGAAGAACGCAAACCGGGATGCCTTTGCCGCATTCATGTGCGACGAGGCCGCGCTTGATGTGCTGCGCGCCGTCGCGGTCGACATGGGCTGGGCACCCGAAAAGTGCCACCGCGGCGGCCTGCGCAACGCCATCCAGTCGCTGTCGATCACGGCCAGCCCCAATATCCTGATGGTCGACCTGTCGGAAAGCGGCGATCCGCTGAACGACATCAACGCCCTTGCCGAAGTCTGCGAACCGGGAACGGTGGTGATCGCGGTCGGTCAGGTCAACGACGTGCGTCTCTACCGCGACCTGATCGCTTCGGGCATTCAGGACTACATCCTCAAGCCGCTCAACCCCGGCCAGATCCGCGATGCGCTGGTTCAGGCGCAGATGATCTTCACGGCGCCCAAAACGCATGATCCCGCAGCCGCACGCCGTCATATCTCGATGGCTGTGGTGGGAACGCGCGGCGGAGTCGGTGCATCCACGCTCGCAACCTCGCTGGCATGGCTGTTCAGCACCGATCATAAACTGCCGACAGCGCTGCTTGATCTGGATGTCCATTTCGGCACCGGCGCACTCACGCTCGATCTTGAACCGGGGCGCGGCCTGACCGATGCCATCGACAATCCGAGCCGCATCGATGGCCTGTTCATCGAACGTGCGATGATCCGGGCGAACGACAATCTGGCGATCCTTTCGGCGGAAGCACCGATCAACGCGCCGCTGATGACCGATGGCAGCGCCTTCGTCGCACTGGAGGAGGAGTTCCGCCACGCCTTTGAAATGACCGTGGTCGACATGCCGCGCAACATGCTCATCAATTTCCCGCACCTGCTGGCCGATGTGAATGTGGTTGTGCTTGTCACCGAACTGACGCTGGCCGGTGCGCGCGATGCGATCCGCCTCCTGTCTTGGCTCAAGAGCAATGCGGCCCATGCGCGGCCGATCATCGTTGCGAACAAGATCCAGCCGGGCGCGAACGAGATCAGCAAGGCCGACTTCGAAGCCTCGATCGAACGCAAGATCAATTTCATGATTCCCTACGACATCAAGGGAGCATCGAATGCCGCAAAACTGGGGCAGACCTTCGTTTCGGCCAACCGGGCAAGCAAGGCAGGCGGCATGATGCGCGATCTGGCCCATTCCGTGATCGGTTCGGTCGACGAGGAGGGCGCGACCACCGTGGACAACGGGGCCGACAGCAAGAAGACCTCGCTGCTCGGCAAGTTCGACCTCAAGAAGATGCTGTCCAAGCCGAAAGCAAATGCTTCGGCCTGAAGCGGCTGCATGGCTGACGGACAATATGACGTGACGGAAGGGCACCGGCGATGACGAGCACGATCCAGCTCCTGGTGATGGCAGGGGGCCTCTTGGTGGCGATGATGCTCGGCTATGCCGCGTTGTCCGGCCCATCCGCATCCAAGGAAGGCGGACGGCGGCTGCAATCGGTGCGCTTCCGCCACTCGGAAAACACGGTCGACAAGGTTGAGGCGCAGTATCGCAAGACCGTAGCCTCGCGCAAACCCAAGGCCGCCAGGATCGCCGGTTCCGGATCGAAACTGGAAGCGCTCGAACTGCGTCTGCACCGGACCGGCAAGGGCTGGACGCTGACCCAGTATCTCTATGTCAGCGCGGGGCTGGCAATAGCGGCCTTCCTCGGCGTGGTGCTCAAGACCGGCGCGCCGGTGCTGGCGCTGGGCGCGGCTGTCCTGATTGGCGGCGGCATCCCGCACTTCATCGTCGGGCGCGCCATATCCAAGCGCAGCGAGAACTTCACCGCGCGCCTGCCCGATGCGCTTGACCTGCTGGTGCGCGGTCTGCGCTCCGGCCTTCCCGTCACCGAAACGCTGGGCGTCGTCGCCAGCGAACTGCCCGGCCCCGTGGGCGAGGAGTTCAAGCTCGTCACGGATCGCATCAAGGTGGGCCGCACCATGGAAGATGCGTTGCAGGACACGGCGGACCGGCTGAACATGCCCGAGTTCAACTTCTTCTGCATCACGCTTGCCATCCAGCGCGAAACCGGCGGCAACCTCGCAGAGACGCTTTCCAATCTCTCGGACGTGCTGCGCAAGCGCGCGCAGATGAAGCTGAAGATCAGCGCCATGAGCTCAGAATCGAAGGCATCGGCCTACATCGTCGGCGCCCTGCCCTTCATCGTCTTTGCCCTGATCTACTGGATCAATCCGGCCTACCTTGGCAACTTCTTCGTCGATGATCGTCTCATCATCGCGGGCCTTGGCGGGCTGACATGGCTGGGAATTGGTGCCTTCATCATGGCCAAGATGGTCAACTTCGAGATCTGAGCGGGAGCAGAAGCCATGATCCAGAACCCGCCCGGACCGACGCTTCTCGGCTTTGACGTCTATCTCGTCGGCTCGATACTCGTCGGGATAGCTGCCGCTGCCGTGATGCTGGCGATCTATGCCGCAATCACCGTGCGCGATCCCATGACCAAGCGCGTCAAGGCGCTGAACGAACGGCGCGAAGAGCTGAAGGCCGGGATCGTCACCGCCAGTGCGCGCAAGCGCACCAGCATCGTGCGCCGCAACCAGACGACCGACCAGATCCGCGGCTTCCTTGAAAAGCTCAAGGTTCTTCAGGACAGCCAGCTTTCGGTGATCCAGCAGAAACTGGCTCAGGCAGGGATCCGCAAGAAGGAATGGGCGGTTGCGGTCATTCTCAGCCGCCTGGTTGGTCCGATCGTCCTGGGCCTCCTGGGGGCGGTCCTGTTCTACTGGTCCGATACCTTCCCCGAATGGGGTCCACTCAAGCGCTTCATGGGCTTTGCCGTGTGCCTCATCGCCGGCTACAAGGGCGCGGACGTGTTCATCCAGAACATGATTTCAAAGCGCACCAATGCCATCCGCAAGGGCCTGCCAGATGCGCTGGATCTTCTGGTCATCTGCGCTGAAGCCGGTCTCACTGTCGATGCCGCGTTCAACCGAGTGGCGCGCGAACTGGGCCGTGCCTATCCCGAACTGGGCGATGAGTTCGCGCTGACGGCAATCGAGCTTTCGTTTCTCACGGAACGGCGTCAGGCTTTCGAGAACCTTGCCTACCGCGTTGATCTCGAATCGGTGAAGGGCGTCGTCACCACGATGATCCAGACCGAACGCTATGGCACGCCGCTGGCTTCTGCGCTGCGCGTGCTCTCGGCAGAGTTCCGCAACGAGCGCATGATGCGCGCAGAAGAAAAGGCTGCACGCCTGCCCGCCATCATGACGATCCCGCTGATCCTGTTCATCCTGCCGGTGCTGTTCATCGTGATCCTTGGGCCGGCGGCCTGCTCGATCAGCGACACACTCATCAACAACAAGGCGGTGGGAGGCGGCGGCTGATCCCTGCCATCCGACCAGACGAAAGTCCCCCGCCAGTCTTCGCTGGCGGGGGACTTTCGTTTCAACCGGGGTGATGAAGCGCGAAAATCAGGCGCGCACAACCTCCTGCTCTATCGCGCCGAAGATACTGCGCCCTCTGCCATCACGCATCTCGATGCGCAGGCGATCACCCCACTTGAGGAAGGGCGTGTGCGGCTGCCCGTCGGCAATGGTCTCGACCATGCGCTGTTCGGCGATGCAGGCATAGCCGCGCCCGCCCAGCGCAACCGGCCTTCCGGGAGAACCGTCTGGATCGCGGTTGGAAACAGTGCCCGAACCGATGATCGATCCGGCCCCGATCCGGCGTGTCTTTGCCAGATGCGCGATCAGCACGCCGAAATCGAAGGTGCACTCTTCGCCAGCCTCAACACGTCCAAAAGGCTGGCCATTCAGATCGACCATCAGCGTCTGCGACAGCTTGCCGCCCTGCCATGCCTCGCCCAGCGAATCCGGCGTGACAAAGACCGGCGAGAAATGACTGGCAGGCTTGGACTGCACAAAACCGAAACCCTTGGCCAGTTCGCCCGGAATGAGGTTGCGCAGCGATACGTCGTTCACAAGGCCGACCAGCCGGATATGGTCAAGCGCATCCTGCGCGGTGACGCCCTGGGGCACATCGCCGGTGACGACGACAATCTCGGCCTCGAAATCACAGCCCCATGATTCATCCGCCAGCTGGATCGGATCGCGGCCGCCGCGCAGATCATCGCTGCCGCCCTGATACATGAGCGGATCGGTCCAGAAGCTGTCGGGAAGCTGCGCGCCGCGCGCCATGCGCACCAGTTCCACATGGTTGACATAGGCGCTGCCATCGGCCCACTGGAAGGCACGTGGCAGTGGGGCGCAGGCTTCGCGCTCGTGGAAGCGCTTGCGCGGGATCGCGCCATGCGCAAGTTCGATGGAAAGCGCTTCAAGCAGCGGATAGTGCCGATCCCACTGATCCAGCAGCTCCTGCATGGTCGGCACGATGTGATCGGCATCGGCATACCAGGCAAGATCGTCGGAAACCACGATGAGCCGTCCGTCACGCCCCTGCGGCAGCGAGGCGAGCTTCACTTGTCGTCCCCCTCGATCGCACGGGCGGCTTTCAGCAACTTGTCGAGAATAGCGCGCAGCTTCTCCTGCTCGCGCGGGGTGATGGCGGCAAAGATCCGCTCGTAGGTCTGCACCGCCTGCGGCCAGATGCGCCCATGCAGCTCGCGCCCGGATACCGTCAGTTCAAGATGATGGGAACGGCCATCCAGTGCATTGGGACGGCGCTGCACGAAGCCGCGATCTTCCAGCACCTTGCAGGCACGGTTCACGGCCACCTTGTCCATCAGCGTTGCGCGCACGAGATCGCGCTGGGTCAGCGCGCCGGCATCGCCCAGCACCGCCATGATGCGCCATTCGGGGATCTTGAGGCCGAACTCGCTGCGGTATTCCCCGGCAATAAGGCCGCTCACCGCGTTGGAGGTGATGGCCATCCGGTAGGGCATGAAATCGGAAAGACGGGTCTGTGTCTGCGGCATGATTTCGTATCACATGAAACCAGCCTGATGCGCAACAGGGAAATATCCAGACACCAAGCCTTGGGGAAACGGGATAAATGATGCCGTGCAACGTGGCTACACGACATTTTCTTTACCCCTTGCGTTCCAGCCTTTCAGCCGCCCCTTGCCGATTCAGGCGGCTCTGATTCAGGCGGCAAGGATTCCGGCCATGATGAAATCGACGGTATGTTCGCGATAGCTGTCGCGCAGTTCCTCGGTCAGTGTATCCTGATCGAAGCAGTGCTTCAGCACGAGCCGCGCGGAAAAGAAGCGGTCTGCGGCCCCGGTGACGGTGAAATAGAAAAGCCGCGGATTGATCGGCCGGAATACGCCTGCCTTCACGCCATCCCCGATGAAGCGCTGGTAGGCATTGTGCAGGGGTATGAGATAGAGATCGGCAATGCGGCGTGCTTCCGCCTCGTCGCTGTCGCGCACAAGCCGCATCAGCAGGCGGTTGAGGTAAGGATAATCGTAATAGGTATCGATGCACTTCGAGATGTGCAGGCGCAGCTTGGCCTCTGGCGACATGTCGTCCTTGGAAAGCAGGGCATCGACCGACTTGACGATGTTCTGCATGTCGCGGTCAAGCAGGGCGCGCAACATTCCTGCCTTGTTTCCGAAGTAATACTTGACCAGCGCAGAGTTCAGCCCGGATCGCAGGCTGAGCTCCGACAACGATATATCCACCACATCGCCTTCGCGCATGATGGCCGATGCTGTCTGAAGCAGCAATTCGCGTGCGCCTGGCGTTTCGGGGTTTTCCCCTTTTTCCACTTCGATGCTCATTCCCAACCCGGTTCATTCCACCACGGATAAAACGACGGCATATCCGAAGAAACGCGCGCAGGGTAGCGGGGTGCGCGCTTTTCGAGGAAACTGGCAATCCCTTCCGCCGCATCGGGCCCGCGCGACAGGGTGTAGATCGCACGGCTGTCGATCCGGTGCGCTTCCATCGGGTGTGTCAAAACGTGGTTGTGCCAGAGCATTGCGCGGGTCATCGAAACCGAAACCGCGCTTGTGTTGTCGGCAATCTCGCGTGCCAGCGCCACGGCGGCGGGCATGAGATCCTCCGGTTCGTGAAGCGAACGCACAAGACCGCCGCGCAAGGCTTCCTCGGCATCAAAGACCCGGCCGGTCATGCACCATTCAAGCGCCCGCGGCAGACCGACGATCCGCGGCAGAAACCAGCTTGAGGCAGCTTCGGGCACGATCCCGCGCCGCGCAAAGACCAGCCCGAAGCGCGCCTTGGTTGACGCAAGGCGAATGTCCATGGGCAATTGCATGGTCACGCCCACCCCCACGGCCGCACCATTGATTGCGCCAATCACCGGCTTCTTCGACTGGAATATCCGCAAGGTCAGCAAGCCGCCGCCATCACGGACGCGCGGATCGGAAAGATCGTCGACCGCATCCGCGCTGGAGAACACCCGCCCGCCATCATCGGGCGTAAGATCGGCGCCCGCGCAGAAGGCCCGTTCGCCCGAACCTGTCACGATGACCGCGCGAACCGCGTCATCGGCATCAGTGCGATCGAAAGCATCGATCATTTCCTGCATCATCGTGCCGGTAAAGGCATTCATCTTTTCCGGCCGGTGCAGGGTCAGCGTGGCAATGCCATCGGCGATCTCAAGCCTGATCTGCTGGTAACCGCTCAACGATCCTCTCCCCGTAAGCGGCGGGAGCGGGATCACTTGCCCCGCTCCTCACCTCACCGACCGCTCAGCGCGGAGCCATGCGGATGGCGCCGTCGAGGCGCACATCCTCACCGTTGAAATAGCCCGTCTCGATCATGCAGAGCGCCAGATTGGCATATTCCTCAGGCATGCCCAGCCGCTTGGGGAACGGCACCGAAGCGGCCAGCGCGGCCTTCACGTTTTCCGGCGCCCCCTGAAGCAGCGGGGTGTTGAAAATGCCGGGCAGGATGGTGTTGACGCGAATGCCTTCGTTCATCAGGTCGCGCGCGATCGGCAGGGTCATGCCTACTACGCCGCCCTTCGAAGCCGAATAGGCGGCCTGCCCGATCTGGCCATCCTCGGCCGCCACCGATGCGGTGTTGACGATGGCGCCGCGCTCGCCGAACTCGTCGCACGGGTCGAGCGTCATCATGCCGGCGGCAGACTTGGCAATGCAGCGGAAAGTGCCGACAAGGTTGATCTGGATGATCCAGTTGAAGGCATCCAGCGGGAAATGCTTGATCTCGCCGGTTTCCTTCGAACGGCTTGCCGTCTTGATCGCGTTGCCGGTGCCTGCACAGTTGACGAGGACACGCTCTTGCCCATGGGCCGCACGCGCCTTGGCAAAGCCGGCATCGACGCTTTCGTCGCTGGTCACGTTCACTTCGCAGAACACGCCGCCGATCTCGGCTGCAATTGCCTCGCCCTTTTCCTTTTGCAGGTCGAAGATGGCAACCTTCACTCCCTTGGCGGCAAGCGCACGGGCCGTGGCGGCACCAAGGCCGGAAGCACCGCCGGTAACGACCGCGGCAACGCTGTTGTCGAGCTTCATTCGGATAGTTCCTCTCTCAAAAGTGCAAAATCAGAGCGCTTCGATGATGGTGACATTGGCCACGCCGCCGCCTTCGCACATGGTCTGCAAGCCATACTTGCCCCCACGCGCGCGCAGCGCATGGACAAGGGTTGCCATGAGCTTGGTTCCCGACGCGCCCAGCGGATGGCCGAGCGCAATGGCCCCGCCGTTCACATTGAGCCGTTCGGGATCGGCACCGGTGTGCTTCAGCCATGCCAGTGGCACCGAGGCAAATGCCTCGTTCACTTCAAAAAGGTCAATATCGGCAATAGTCATGCCCGCACGTTGCAAGGCGCGGTCCGTGGCGAACAACGGCTCTTCCAGCATGATGACCGGATCACCTGCCGTCACGGTCAGGTTGTGGATGCGCGCCAGCGGTGTCAGGCCATGGGCCTTGAGCGCGGACTCCGAAACCACCATGACCGCGCTTGATCCGTCGCAGATCTGGCTGGAACTGGCTGCGGTAAGCGCGCCTTCGGGGTTGAGCAGTTTGACCGAAGCGATACCTTCCAGCGTGGCATCGAAGCGGATGCCCTCGTCAACGGTATGCATGGCCGGGCCATCGGGTGTCTCGATCTCAACCGGGACAATTTCTGCGGCAAAGGCCTGCGCATTGGTGGCCGCGATGGCCTTCTGGTGACTGGAGAGCGCGAAGCGATCAAGCTCGTCCTTGGTGAAGCCGTGCTTCTTCACGATCATTTCCGCGCCCATGAACTGCGAGAACATGATGCCCGGATACTTTGCTTCAAGCCCCGGCGACTTGTAGTGGCCCATGCCTTCCTTCATGTGGAAAGTGGCGTTGGACCCCATCGGCACCCGGCTCATGCTTTCGACGCCAGCGGCAATCACCACGTCCTGCACGCCCGACATCACCGCCTGGGCGGCAAACTGGATGGCTTGCTGCGAGGAACCGCACTGCCGGTCGATCGTGACGGCCGGTGTCGATTGCGGCAGCAGCTTCGAGGCGAGCACGGCATTGCGCCCCACCTGCATGGCCTGTTCGCCCGCCTGGGTAACGCAGCCCATGACCACATCATCGATCGCGCCGGGATCAATGCCCGTGCGTGCCACGATCGCATCAAGGCTGCGCGCAGCCAGATCGACGGGGTGAACACCCGAAAGCCGTCCGCCGCGACGCCCCCCGGCAGTCCGCACCGCATCGACAATATAGGCAGTTGCCATGGCTTTCCCGACTCCTCTCGAAAGAACTTAATCAAACGATTAAGCGGCGGCGCGGCAGCGGTCAAGCTGGCTTGTGCCGCGCCATCTTGAGCTTGCCCGCGCGCCGCCCCATAGACAGGTGCGATGAGCAAGGAAGCCGCCCTCATTCAGGCCCTGCGCGCACTGGCGCTCGATCCGGCGGCGCGCGGCCTGATGGACGATTGCGCCGTGATCGATTTCGGCACCGAAACCCTGATCCTGACCCACGACATGATGGCCGAAGGCATCCACTGGCTGCCGGAGCAGGATCTGGCCGACGTGGCTTGGAAGCTGGTTGCCAGCAACCTGTCCGATCTGGCGGCCAAGGGCGCCGAACCAGTGGGCGTCCTGCTCGGCTTCATGCTGGGCGAAGGCGATGCACGCTTCATCGCGGGACTTGGCGAGGCGCTGAAGGCTTTTGCAGTCCCCTTGCTCGGCGGTGATACCGTAAGCAGCAATGGTGCGCGCAGCTTTGGGCTTACGGCAATCGGACGCGCCACTTCGCGCCATGTGCCCGACCGGCGCGGGGCTTCGGCGGGCGACAGCCTGTGGGTTACTGGCCCTGTCGGCGCGGCGATGCTCGGCTTCGAAGCGCTGCTCGCGGGCACTACGGCTGCGACCGCCGCCTTTCGCAGGCCCAAGCCGCGCCTTGCCGAAGGACGGGCGCTCGCCCCTCTCGTGTCTGCCATGATGGACATCTCGGACGGGCTGCTGATCGATGCGGCGCGCATGGCCGAAGCCAGCGGGATCAGCTTTGCCATCGACAGCAAATGCATCCCCTTCCCGCCGGAACTAACGGAGCATCGTCAGGGCGATGCCATGCGCTGGGGCGAGGATTACGAACTGCTGTTCACGCTGCCTCCCGGCAAGGCCCCGCCCGTCCGCGCTTTTCGCATCGGCGCGGCAATCGCGCGCGGCGACGCCCTACTGCTGATCGACGGCGCACCACCCTCAGGAAGGCTTGGTTATACGCACGATTAAAAACCTGCCCTCACACCGCATGGAAGGGCTTGCGAGGCAGAAATAAAGCTATAGCTTCCCGCCCACCCGCAACGACGGGGGCGCGGCCATCCGTGGCCTGCGAAGATAAGGGGGATGCCAAAGTGAACCTAGTCGTATTATCGATACTGCTTGGGTTGCTGGCCGTGATCTACGGCTTCGTGACCAGCCGCCAGGTGCTGGGCGCACCGGCGGGCAACGCGAAAATGCAGGAAATCGCCGCCGCCATTCAGGAAGGCGCGCAAGCCTATCTCAAGCGTCAATATACCACCATCGCGATCGTCGGCGTGGTCGTCGCCGTCATCATCGCGGCAACGCTGGGTGCCATTTCGGCCACTGGCTTCATCATCGGCGCGGTGCTTTCGGGCGTTGCTGGCTTCATCGGGATGAACATCTCGGTCCGTTCCAATGTCCGCACGGCGGCTGCCGCGCAGAACGGCCTGCAATCGGGTCTGACACTGGCATTCCGCGCTGGCGCGATCACCGGGATGCTGGTGGCCGGACTCGCTCTCCTCGCCATCGCGGTATTCTACCACTATCTGACTGACATTGCGGGCTACACCGTGGGCGGCGATGACCGCACCGTGGTCGACGGCCTTGTGGCGCTTGCCTTCGGCGCATCGCTCATCTCCATCTTTGCGCGCCTTGGCGGCGGGATATTCACCAAGGCGGCAGACGTTGGCGCGGACCTTGTCGGCAAGGTCGAGGCTGGCATCCCCGAAGACGATCCGCGCAATCCTGCGGTGATTGCCGACAACGTGGGCGACAATGTAGGCGACTGCGCCGGCATGGCCGCAGACCTGTTTGAAACCTATGTCGTGACCGTGGGTGCAACCATGGTTCTCACCGCGCTGCTGCTCAAAGGTCTTGGCGCAGCACTTGGCCCGATGATGGCACTGCCGCTGCTGATCGGCGGCGTTTGCATCGTCACCTCGATCATCGGCACCTACTTCGTGAAGCTCGGTTCGTCGAACAACATCATGGGCGCGATGTACAAGGGCTTCCTTGTCACCGCCGTCCTTTCGGTGGGCGCCATCTGGTGGGCCATTTCCCATGCGCTGGGCGGCATGGAAACACCGATGAGCTACACCATTCTCGGCAATACCGTGACCTTTACCGGCCGCACGCTGTTCTACTGCTCGCTGCTCGGCCTTGTCATCACGGGCGTTATCATCTGGATCACCGAATACTACACAGGCACCAACTATCGTCCGGTGCGCTCGATCGCCAAGTCCTCGGAAACCGGGCACGGCACCAACGTGATTCAGGGCCTTGCCATCAGCCTTGAATCGACCGCGATGCCCACCATCGTGATCTGCGCCGGCATCGTGATCGCCTATCAGCTCGCGGGACTGATCGGCATTGCCTATGCGGCAACTGCAATGCTTGCGCTGGCGGGCATGGTGGTTGCGCTCGACGCCTATGGACCGGTCACGGACAACGCGGGCGGCATTGCCGAAATGGCGGGTCTCGATGATTCGGTGCGCGACAAGACCGACGCTCTGGATGCGGTGGGCAACACCACCAAGGCCGTGACAAAGGGCTACGCCATCGGCTCGGCAGGGCTTGCCGCGCTGGTGCTCTTCGCCGCCTACACCACCGACCTGCGCGAGTTCTTCCCCGATCTCGCGGTCAGCTTCAGCCTCGAAAATCCCTACGTCATCGTCGGGCTGCTGCTGGGTGCGCTTCTGCCCTACCTGTTCGGGGCCATGGGCATGACCGCCGTGGGCCGCGCTGCCGGTGACGTGGTGATCGACGTGCGCGACCAGTTCCGTGAAAACGCCGGGATCATGGCGGGCACCAGCAAGCCCGACTATGCCCGCACCGTGGACCTTGTAACCAAGGCGGCGATCAAGGAAATGATCGTGCCTTCGCTGCTGCCGGTGCTCGCGCCCATCGTGGTCTATTTCGTGATCGCGGCAGTTGCAGGCGCGGCCAACGGCTTTGCCGCGCTGGGCGCCCTGCTGCTTGGTGTGATCGTGGGCGGGCTCTTCGTTGCCATCTCGATGACATCGGGGGGCGGCGCGTGGGACAACGCCAAGAAGTATATCGAGGACGGCAACCACGGCGGAAAAGGCAGCGAAGCGCACAAGGCCGCCGTCACCGGTGATACCGTGGGCGATCCCTACAAGGATACCGCCGGACCTGCCGTGAACCCGATGATCAAGATCACCAACATCGTTGCCCTTCTGCTCCTTGCAGCGCTTGCAGGGCACGCTGTGGGCTGATAAGCACACCAGACAAGTTGGGGAGAGGATGTCCCGCCCGGCCACGCTCAATGATGGCCGGGCGGGATTTTCTTTTGTGCATTTGCGTTGTTCGACGAGCAACTTTGCTCGACTGTTAACGGAGTTTTCGCAAGCACCGGGCTAAGCCATGCGCGGAGACCACCCTTGAACGCCCCGCCGCTTGCCCCCCTTGATCCGCACGCACAGCGCCTGCCGCAACACCCGCATGGCAGCCCTGTCGAGGCGCGCATCGTGTTCTGGACCGATTGGACGGACGATGCACAGATCGCGCGCTGGGAGGAGCTTGCCCGCACGGCTTCAACCTCCAACCCGTTCCTTGAAGCATGGTATCTCCTGCCTGCGCTCGGCGCTTTCGACCCTGCCGGAACAGGCAGGCTGCTGATTGTCGAAGCCGGAGAGGAACTGATCGGCCTGATGCCGCTGGCAGCGCCACAGCGCTATGGCCGGTGGCCCTTGCCGCATCTGGCAACCTGGCTCCACCCCAATGCCTTTCTTGGTGCGCCACTGGTCAAAGCGGGCATGGAATTGCCGTTCTGGCAGGCCATGCTCGCCTGTCTCGACACGCGCAGTGTCCGCGACGGCGCACTGTTCATGCACTTTCCGGCCATGCCGCTGGAAGAACCACTCGTCCAAAGCCTGTTCGCCCATGCGCGCGGGGAAGGACGCAAGGCTGTGCTCGTCATGCGCGAGGAGCGCGCGATGCTGCGATCCGCGCTTGGGCCGGAAGCCTATCTTGAACAGGCCCTCACCGCCAAAAAACGCAAGGAACTGCGCCGCCAGCACGCGCGCCTTTCCGAACAGGGCAAGCTCACGTTCGAGCGGCGCGACGATGCGCAGGGGGTGGAAGAGTGGATCGAGGCGTTCCTCGATCTGGAACGCAAGGGCTGGAAGGGCCGCAGCGGCAGCGCCATGGCCGGTTCACCCCAGACGCTTGCGCTGTTCCGGCAGTCCCTTGGCAAGGCCGCCCGCATCGGAAGGCTGGAGCGGCTCTCGCTCAATCTCGATGGCAGGCCCATTGCCATGCTCGCAAATTTCCTGACCCCGCCGGGAAGCTTTTCCTTCAAGACCGCTTTCGACGAGGATTTCGCGCGCTACTCGCCCGGCGTCCTGCTGCAACGCGAAAACCTCGCCCTGCTGGAGCGTGAGGGCATTGTCTGGTGCGACAGCTGCGCCGCGCCCGATCACCCCATGATCGACAGCCTGTGGACCGAGCGGCGTGCCATCGGCCGCATTTCGGTGGCCATAGGCACAGCGTGGCGGCGCGGCCTGTTCGGCCTCCTTTCCGGGCTGGAACTGGCCCGTTCGCCTGTGGGAATCGCGCAATGAACCAGATGCCCGCCCATCCTTCCTCCATCCGTCCGGTCGATACCTTTGACGAGACTTCGCTTCACGCCTTCGCGGCGTCCTATCCCGAAGTGCCGCACAAGCTGGTGCACCGCCTTGGGCACCATCCGCTGATGCAGCTTGATGCGCTGGCAACGCTGGCCGAGGCGCTTCCGCCGGCCTCGGTCGAATACAACCGTGCCGAACTGCCGCTGGGCCTCAATGGGGCGAAGGCACCGGCCAACGGCATCGGGATCGGTGAGACGATCCGCAACATCGGCTCTGCGGGAAGCTGGGCGGCGCTCAAGAACATCGAACAGTGCCCGGCCTATGGCCAGTTGCTGATGGACTTGCTCGAACAGCTCCGCCCGGTCATCGAGGCACGCACCGGAGCCATGCTCAAGCCGCAGGGCTTCGTCTTCGTGACCAGCCCCGGAGGCGTCACACCCTATCATTTCGATCCGGAACACAACATCCTGCTGCAGATCACGGGTTCCAAGCAGATGACGATGTTCCCAGCAGGCAATCCCCGCTTCGCTCCCGACGAGACGCACGAGAGCTATCATACCGGCGGCCCGCGCGATCTGTTCTGGCGCGACGACCTGCTGGGCAAAGGCAAGGTCTGGCCGCTTTCTCCGGGTGAAGCTCTCTACGTGCCGGTCATGTCACCGCACTTCGTGCAGAATGGCCCGGCGCCGTCCGTCTCGCTTTCAATCACGTGGCGTTCGGAATGGAGCTTTGCCGAAGCCGATGCGCGGGCTTTCAACAGCCTGCTGCGCAAGATCGGGATAAGGCCGCGCGCGCCGGGCCGCTGGCCGGCTACCAACCGCGCCAAGGCAATGGGCTGGCGGCTCTATGCCAAGGCACGCGGGCTGCGCTGACCCGATCCGCCAATTTCACGGCGTTGACGCAAACCCTCTGCCGGTCCATCGGGCCGTCATGACCCAGCAGCAAGAACCCACCAACGAGGAACTGGTCCAGCGCCTGCTCGACCTGCTTGACGTGAAGGACCACGGCGGCGACCGCTTTGAAGGACGCCGCAAGATCGGCGGCGTGGGCCGCGTGTTTGGCGGGCAGGTGATCGGTCAGGCCCTTGCCAGCGCGGAACGCACCGTGCCGGATGATCGCCCTGTCCACTCGCTCCATGCCTATTTCCTTCGCGGCGGAAGCGAGGATCACGAAATCGACTTCAAGGTCGAGCGCGATCTCGATGGCGGCAGCTTCTCGAACCGGCGTGTGGTCGCCAGCCAGCTCGGCAAGCCGATCCTCAATCTCGTTGCTTCGTTCCACCGGCGCGAGGAAGGCCGTTATCATGCCGAACCAATGCCCGACGTGCCCGGCCCCGAAGGACTGGAATGCGAACAGGAACTGCGCCGCAGGTTTGCCGCAAAGGTGCCGGAACGCCAGCGCGCACAGATGCTCCAGCCCCGTCCGATCGAACTGCGCCCGCTCGAATCACGGCACTGGATGGGCGGAGGCCCGCAGGAACCGAAGGCGCACACCTGGTTTCGCTCGGTTGCGCCCCTGCCCGATAATCCCCGCATCCACCGTGCTGTTCTGGCCTATGCCAGCGACATGACGCTGCTCGGCACGTCCACTCTGCCCCACGATATCAGCTGGGCGAAGGGCAACATGATGGGGGCCAGCCTCGATCACGCGATATGGTTCCACGACGATTTCCGCGCCGACGAATGGCTGCTCTATGCCTGCGACAGCCCATGGGCAGGCCGTGCGCGCGGGTTCAATCGCGGCCGGATCTACACCCGCGATGGCAGGCTGGTGGCCAGCGTGACGCAGGAAGGACTGATCCGCCCGATCACGCGCAACCCTGAGAAGGACTGAGCGCAGGCGGAAATCAGGAGAGCAGCGCGAGGGTTCGTTCAAAATCCGCCTGCCATGCAATCCCGGCGTGGTCGAGCCAGCTGTCGTCATAATAGGTATCGGTGTAGCGCAGCCCGGAATCGCACAGGATCGTCACGATCGATCCGTCCTGACCTGTGGCCGCCATTTCCTGCGCCAGCACAAGGCAGGCATGGATGTTGGTGCCAGTCGATCCGCCCACAGGCCTGCCGATCCGCGCGGCGATGGCCCGCATGGCTCCGATAGATACTGCATCGGGGACTGCGATCATCCGGTCAATCACTTCCGGAAGAAAGGATGGCTCCACCCGCGGACGGCCGATCCCCTCGATCAGGCAGCACGCCCCTGGCGGGGGGGCGGTCACGCTTCGGTCGGCGTGATGGCGGTGAAACACTGATCCTTCCGGGTCGGCCACGCACAGCCGCGTGGCATGGCGGCCATAGCGGATGAACCGCCCCAGTGTGGCCGATGTGCCGCCCGTGCCTGCCCCGCAGACAATCCATGCAGGAACGGGATGATCTTCCTGCGCCATCTGCTGGAAGATCGACTGCGCGATATTGTTGTTACCGCGCCAGTCGGTTGCGCGCTCGGCAAATGTGAACTGATCGAGAAACAGGCCCCCGGCTTCAGCCGCAAGCCGCTCTGCCGCAGCATACATTTCCGCCGCCGTGTCGACCATGTGAACGTCGCCGCCGTGGAAGCGGATGGCAGCGATCTTGGCGGGCGAGGTGCTTCGCGGGATCACCGCCACGAACCGCAGGCCGATGAGCCGCGCGAAGTAGGCTTCCGATACGGCAGTCGAACCGCTTGTGGCATCCACCAGCAGGGTATCGGGACCGATACGGTTGTTGCACAGCCCGTAAAGGATCAGCGACCGCGCCAGACGGTGCTTCAGGCTGCCTGTCGGATGCACGCTCTCGTCCTTGAGATAGAGCGTGATGCCCCGAAACTTCGGCAGTTCCACACGGATCAGATGCGTGTCGGCAGAACGGTTGAAATCTGCCTCGATCCGGCGCACCGCCTCGTCGCTCCAGACCCTGCGCTGGTCAATCATCCTGTTCTCCTGCAACAAATGCACCAAGGCATCTAGCCGTTGGGGTGATAGAAGTCATAGACCGTCTGCGCCACGGCCGCGCTGACACCCGGAGCGCGCTGGAGATCGTCGAGACTGGCGGCGCGCACCTTGCCTGCGGTGCCGAAGTGCAGGAGCAAGGCGCGCTTGCGCGCTGGGCCAATGCCGGGAATCTCGTCGAGCGGGCTGGCGGTGATCGCCCGGCTGCGCTTGGCCCGGTGGGCACCGATGGCAAAGCGGTGCACTTCATCGCGCAGGTTCTGCAAATGGAACAGGACCGGCGAATTGACCGCAAGCATCTTCTCGCGCCCGTCCGGGAAATGGAACACCTCGCGCCCCTCGCGCCCGTGATGCGGTCCCTTGGCAATGGCAATCAGCGGCACGTCCTCGATGCCAAGCTCGCTGAGCGCGTCCTTCACTGCGTTCAGCTGGCCCTTTCCGCCATCGATCAGCACCAGATCAGGCCACGTGCCGCTCTCCCGGTCGGGGTCTTCTTCCTGCGCCTTGCCGAAGCGCCGGGTCATCACTTCGCGCATCATGCCGAAATCGTCATCGGTCTGCGCCGCCTTGATGTTCCACTTGCGATACTGGCCCTTCACGAACCCGTCCGGCCCCGCCACGATCATCGCGCCGAGTGCGTTCGTGCCCTGAATGTGGCTGTTGTCATAAACCTCGATGCGCTGCGGGACATCGGGCAGTTCCAGAAACTCGGCCAGTTCGCGCATGACTCTGGCCCTGGTGCCGCTTTCCGCCATTCGCCGCTCCAGTGCTTCGGCGGCATTGCGCTGCGCCTGTTCCATCAGTCGCCGCCGGTCGCCCCGCTGCGGCACCGAAATCTCGACCTTCCCGCCCGCGCTTTCGTGCAGCGCCTCGGCCAGCAGGTCCGCTTCCGGCAATTGCCGGTCGACCAGAATCAGGCGGGCAGGCGGCACTTCCTCGTAGAACTGGGCCAGAAAGCTGGTCAGCACCTCTTCCTCGGCAAGACCATCGGTGTGGCTGGGGAAAAAGGCCCTGTGCCCCCAGTTCTGCCCGCCCCGGATGAAGAACGCCTGCACCGCCACCTGCCCGCCCTTAACCGCCATGGCGAAGACATCGGCATTGCCCACGCCTTCGGCGTTGATGGCCTGACTGCCCTGAATGAAGGTGGCCGCGCGCAGGCGGTCGCGCAGCATGGCCGCCCGTTCGAAATCCAGCGCTTCGGCGGCCGCGTGCATCTGCGCCTCGATCTCGCGCTGGACGGCGCTGGACTTGCCGCCGAGGAAATCCTTGGCCTGACGCACAAGTTCGGCATAGTCGTCCTGCGAAATGCGGTCCACGCACGGGGCCGAGCAGCGACGGATCTGGTAGAGCAGACAGGGTCGGTCACGCCGGGCCATGAAGCCATCGTTGCAACTGCGCAGCAGGAACAGTTTCTGCAAGGCGTTGATCGTGGTGTTGACGCTGCCCGCGCTGGCAAAGGGGCCATAATAGTTGCCCTTCGCCTTGCGCGCGCCCCGGTGCTTCTGGATGCGGGGAAAATCGTGATCGCTGCGCAGAAGGATGAACGGGAACGATTTGTCATCGCGCAGCAGCACGTTGTAGGGCGGGCGGAACCGCTTGATGAGCTGCGCTTCCAGCAGCAGCGCTTCCGCCTCGGAATTGGTCGTGACAATGGTCATCTCGCGCGTCTGGCTGACCATGCGGCGCAGGCGGTTGGGGAGGCGGTCAACCTGCGTATAGTTGGCCACCCGGTTC
Organism: Novosphingobium meiothermophilum; assembly: GCF_003171715.1. GTDB lineage: Bacteria > Pseudomonadota > Alphaproteobacteria > Sphingomonadales > Sphingomonadaceae > Novosphingobium > Novosphingobium meiothermophilum. Next base: position 139,005 of record NZ_QGHL01000020.1, read on the forward strand.
CTGAGCGCGCGGGCCTTGCCCACGTAGAGCACATCGCCGCGCGCATCGAGCATCCGGTAAACCCCCGGTTTGGGTTTCAGCGTCTGCACGGTTTCGCGGATTACCGCCACGCCGCGTTCCAGATCGGGGCGGTCCGAACCGCGCACGGTGGTTGCCGCGCGCTCCTCGTGAAAGCGCTCGGTATCGCGGTCAGGCGGGGTGGCGGGAGGGCGGGCCATGGTGCGTTCCAGATAATCGCTGCGCAGGCGCTGGCAATGGCGGCAAGGCGGCTTTCCCCAAGCCTGACCGCAGCATGCAATGCACTTCCGGCCAGCGCCGCCCGTCGATGCACCCATCAGGGTTATCCCGCATGGTCCGTTTCGGCGGTTTTAGCCGGAGCCGGGCCAAAGAAGATGAATGATCGGGAAACCATCAGGCTCCTTTGGTTCGCGCCGGGAAACCGTCATGCCCGGCCGTCGCGCCGATGCGCGGGTGCGGCTGCACCTGCCGGCGCGGCTTGTTCTGCTGACCGGGACAATGGCCTGCATTCTGGAAGACCTGTCCGTGACCGGTGCGGCCGTGATCGTGCAGGATGCGCTGCCCGCGCCCGGCGCATCGGCCATTCTCCAGTGCCAGCATATCGAGGCATTCGGACAGGTGCGCTGGGCGCGACACGGACGCTGCGGGCTGATGTTCGACGACAAGCTGCCGCTGGCTAAGGTCGTCGCGCTGCGCCATGTTGCCGATACGTTCGAGGTCAGCGAACGCCAGCGCAATCTGGAACGCGCCCGCGCATGGGTGCAGGGCCATTCGCGGGTGCTCTGAAACCGCGCCCGCCGCTTCAGGACAGCTTGCACCTCAGAACTGTTTGCGGAACTCCAGTTCGAAGACCGCGCCACGCGGATCGAGGAACCCCGGCTGATAGCGCAGAGGCACGGCCCCGCTGTCATCGGTCACGCGCTGCTGCGCATTGAACAGATTGTCCGCCGAGAGCGAGATGCGCGAGCCCTTGAGGAAGGGCACCTTCTCCACCAGTTTTTCCTTGCGTCCCAGATCGGCAAACAGCCGCAGGTTGAACATGGCGATCGGGGCAAAATGCAGCGCGGTTGATCCCGGCGCGCCACTCGCGTCAATGCGGGCGCCGCCGGTGTAAGTGCCGCTCACCCGCAGGCCGAAACCGCGGTAGAAACCGCCGCCTTCCAGTTCCATGCCATGCCGGGCCACCGCGCCGGAAAGCGCCTGCCCGCCAAGCTGGTCGAGCACGGCCGTGCCTTGACCGATCTGCACCGTCTGGTCGAAGCGGATGGTGTGGAAGAGCGAAAGATTCCAGCGGCCGCGCCCGTCCGAATTGAACCCGCCGGGTCCACCCCTGAACCCGCCCATGCGCGGCATTCCCGCGCCGCCGCCCGCGGAAGGGGGACGCATCCCCCCGCCCGGTCCAGCCCCCATGCCGGGCCCACCGCCAGGGCCGCCCGCTCCCGGAGGCCCGCGCCGTGCCGAAGCATCGGGCTTGCCGAAGCTGCCCGAAAGGTTGACGCCCTGGCGCAGGCGTGAGCTTTTCTCTTCGGCAAAAGTCACCGCACGCTGATCGACGGAGATGATCCGCCCGTCGGCATCGCGCACGACCCGCCCCGGAAATGCCGCCTCGACTTCCGGCGTCAGCAGCGGGAATGCGTTGGTGGTATCGTTCGACCGGTTGCGGAAGTATTCCGCCACGAAGGTCGAGTTTGCGAGGAAGGGCAGGTTCCATGTCGCGCCGAACTTCCAGTCGCGCTGGCGCTCTTTCAGCAACCCCGGATTGCCGCCGGTGATGACGGTTGCCAGCACTGTCTCACCCCGGCTGAAATCGAACACGGCAACATTGGGTGTCACGATGGTCGGCCCGCCAAGCTGAGTAAGCGTGGGCGCCTTGTCCGCTGCCACGTAGCTCGCCTGAAGTGTCAGCTTTTCGGTGGGCGACCATGTCAGCCCGCCGCCCCAGTTATATAGCGTGCCGAAATCGGACAGACGGTGCACCTCGGCATTGGCGTTGAACGAGAGATCGCCCAGCGTCGCACCGAACGCTTCCTTGCGGCTGGTGATCGGCAGGTCGATGCTGAAACCGGCCTGCGCATCGCCACGCTTCAGCCTTACGGTCCCCTGCTGGGTGCGGGTGTCATTGCTGCGGATTCCCGCGTAATCGAACCCTGTCTTGACCGTGAGCGAAACCTCGCCGCCCGGAAGGCGCAGCGGCCTGCCGCTGATCGTGGCAAGGCTCGTCAGCGAATCCGTCTTGGCAAGCGCACGGTCCGCCGGCACCGCTACGATTCCGGCAGCAGGAAGGGTGCCGCCTGCCGCCAGCGCGCCAGAACTCACAAGGGATTGCAGGCCGGAAAGATCGGCCCGGTTGTCGATGGTGCTGCGCGTCTCGACATGGCCGCCGTCTGCCGTCACCGCCAGCAGCCATGCTCCCAGCGGCTTGTTGAGCGCGGCGCTCGCCTGCAAGGTGGTGGTGCGGCGCTGCGTTGTCAGCGGGCGCGGATCAAGCGTCGTGCGCGTGAAGCTCCCTTCACCATCGGTCAGGGTCACGCCGTTCAGCCCGTTGAGTGTGCGCGAATGGTCCTGCTGCGCAAGCATGTTGACCGTCAGCCCGGCGCCCCCGCCCAGCGCGCGTGCCAGCGTGGCGTTGATCTGCGCCGAACGTGTATCGCCAAGCAGCGTGCGATAGGCCGCCGGATCGGGATCTGCGGCAACGCGCGTGCCTGCCGTGGGCGGCTGGATTATGCCGCGCTCGGCCTCGGTCAGGGGGCTGGCGTCTTCCAGTTTGGCAACGACGTTGATGCGGTTGTTCCCCGCGATCTTCGTCAGCGTGAACTCCTGCTCCCACTCGGCAAAGCCGCCACTGGCCGGAAGGCGAAACTCCGTGTCGGTGCCAAGGCTGCTGAAGTTGTCCTTGAGAATGAAGTTCACCACCCGCTGATCGGGGCGATAGCCGTATTTCAGCGCGACCTCTTCGGGCAGGACTTCGACCCGGCGGATGGCTTCGGGTGGAAGCCCGCGCAACTCGCGAAAGCCTGATACGCGCATTCCGTTGACCAGCACGATCGGCATTCCGCCCGAACGCCCACGCCCTGATGAGGTCTGCGGCGACAAGGCCGCCAGAAGTTCCTGGATCGAACCGGCACCGTAGGAAGCGATCGCTTCCTCGTCGAGCACGGCGATTGGCGGCAGGGCGGTTTCCACCTGCCCCTTGAGCCGGGTGGCGACAACCACGATCTGCCCCGGCCGTGCAGGCATGTCGTCGGTGGTTTCCTCATCCTCGACCATGGCCGCACCTGTTGCATCGCCTGCCGCCGATCCTGCGTCCTGCGCAAGAGATGGCTGGCTTGCTGCCATGGCCATCGAAATACCTGCCAGCGAGGCAGCCGAATTGATCCGCACGTCCGACTTTCCCTGAAAATGTCACTCGCGGCCTCAACGCCGCCATTCCGACCGCACCGCTCGCCAAACCGGCGCGCCGTGGCAACGCCCAAATGGTAACAGTTTGTCGCACTGCAACATGAATTGCGCCATCTGAACCAAAGCCCAACGACGCGCGGGCCGCACGAAGCAGCCCGATGGTGCGTCCCCCTTTCCTTTTTCGGTCGGCAAGGCTATGGGCGCGGGGAAGTTCAAGCATGGCGCCCGCGCCCGGCGGCACATGCGATCAATCCGGGCGTATCAGCAAAAGGCATCCGAACCCGCCGATGGCGAAAGAAGAACTCCTCGAAATGCGCGGTCAGGTGGTGGAACTCCTGCCCAACGCAATGTTCCGCGTCCGCCTTGAAAACGACCACGAAATCCTCGGCCACACGGCAGGCAAGATGCGCAAGAACCGCATCCGCGTTCTGGTGGGTGACGAAGTTCTGGTCGAACTCACCCCGTATGACCTGACCAAGGGGCGCATTACCTACCGCTTCATGCCCGGTCGCGGCGGTCCCGGCGGCTTCTGATGGCGGGCGAAGCCCCGCCAGAACCATCCACGTCCACCCCGTGCATCCCCGCAACCGATGGGGCCATCGATCTGGTGCTGGCCTCCGCCAGTCCCCGTCGGCTTGAACTGCTTGGCCGTCTTGGCCTTGCCCCTTCCCGCATTGTCGCAACCGACATCGACGAATCCCCGCTCAAGGGTGAGCGACCGCGCCAGCACGCAGTGCGCCTTGCCGCAGAAAAGGCCCGCGCCGCAGCGGCCATGGCCCCCGGCGCGGTGATCCTTGCGGGCGATACCGTCGTGGGTGCAGGCGCGCGCATTCTGCCCAAGGCCGAAGATGAGGCGACCGCGCGCCAGTGCCTTGCCCTGCTTTCGGGGCGCCGCCACCGTGTCTATTCCGCTGTTGCCCTCCTCACTCCCGATGGTTCGCTGCGCGAGGCGCTGTCGGAAACGATCGTGCGCTTCAAGCGGCTTTCGGCAGAGGAAATCGATCACTACATCGCCAACGGCGAATGGCAGGGCAAGGCTGGCGGCTATGCCATTCAGGGCAGCGCCGAGGGATTCTGCAACTGGCTTTCCGGCAGCCATTCCGGCGTGATCGGCCTTCCCCTGTTCGAGACCCGCCGCCTGCTGCGTGCCGCGGGCCTGCCGGTCCGCTAAGGCGGAGCGCTGCGCCATGGCGGCCGAATGGCTTTATGAGGCGGGAATTGCCGAGGAACGAGCGATCCTTACATCGCACGGCCAGATCCTTTCGGCCCGCATCTGCTGGGGTGAAAGGGTGCGTACCGGCCTTGTCGCACAGGCGCAGCTTGTGCGACGCCATCAGGGCAGCAGACGCGGCCTTGTCCGTCTTGGTGATGGCCACGAGGCGCTGATCGACCAGCTCCCCCGCGAAGCGACCGAAGGGGCGCGGCTGATGGTGCGGATCGTGCGAGCTGCCATTGCCGAGAAAGGGCGAACAAAGCTGCCCGTGGCGCGCCCTGCGCCGGGCGAATTGCCCCGCCCCGCCCCCACTTTGCGCGAGGAGATCGAAGCATCCGGGGCGGCGTTGCGGGCCTTGCCCGTCACCAGCCCCGAATTTGCCGAACACGGCTGGGATGAACTGGTTGAACAGGCCCGGAGCGGCGAGATCGCCTTTGCGGGCGGCTCCATCATCATCAGTCCCACACCGGCGATGACACTGATCGACGTTGATGGCGCGCTGCCCCCGCTCAAGCTCGCGCTTTGCGCGGCGCCTGCCATTGCCGATGCGCTGCACCGGCTCGACATCGGCGGATCGGTGGGAATCGATTTTCCCACACTGGCGGAACGGAAGGATCGCCAGCAGGTGGACCGGACGCTTGCCGATGCGCTGATCGACTGGCAGGGCGAACGCACCGCCATGAACGGCTTCGGCTTCGTGCAGCTTGTCTCGCGGCTTGAGCGCCCCTCGCTGCTTGCACGCTTTGCGCGTCATCCCGCCGCCGCTGCCGCGCGCATCCTGCTGCGTCAGGCCGAACGGACAGGCGGCGCGGGCGCGATCCTGCTCACCGCGCATCCGCGCGTGCTGGATGCGATTGATCCGGCATGGGAAGCCGAACTGGCGCGCCGCACCGGCCGCCCGATCCGGCGCCAGGCCGATGCAGGGCTTGCCCTTGGCGGCGGATTTGCACAGGCGATTGCGCCATGAAACCGACCGAAACCAGAATCAGGCGCTGCCCGATCTGCGGCAAGCCCCGTCAGGAAGCGCACAGCCCCTTCTGTTCCTCACGTTGCCGCGACCGCGATCTGGTCCAGTGGCTTGAGGGCGGCTATGCCCTGCCCGGCCGTCCTGCAGGGGAAGACCCGGAAGACTGACGCGCCGGCAAAAAATGTCGCTCAAAGAGGCTTGCCAAGCCGCGCGCGCTTCGCCATAGGCGCGCTTCCGATTGCTGGCTGCCTTGCTGAACAAGGTAAGGATGCCGCAACGCCCGGGTAGCTCAGTTGGTAGAGCAGCGGATTGAAAATCCGCGTGTCGGCGGTTCGAATCCGTCCCCGGGCACCACTCCCCGTGCATCGCCACTCACCCTGAACCCCGCACTTGATCGCGGGCGCAATCCTGCCAGACTTGCCGCTGCTGTTGGCAATGTGAAAAGGGGCAGGCTTGACAAGAGCGCCAAGAAGCGTCTGCGTTGCAGGAGGGACCGGCACGATCGGCCGCGCCGTCGTCGCCGAACTACTGCATCGCGGGGACCGCGTGACCTGCCTTGTGCGGCATGGCCGCGCGCAACAAGCCGCACAGAGACTGCCTGATTTTCCGGCGGGCTGCACGGTGCGCCCGGTGGACTTTTCCGATTCTTCCAGCCTTGACCGCGACGGTCTGGCAGGTGCGCCTTTCGATGCGATCATCTCGTGCCTTGCTTCGCGGACCGGGACACCTGATGACGCATGGGCGGTCGATCATCGTGCCAACCTGAACCTGATGCAGGCTGCTCTCAGCAATCAGGCCACACAATTCGTGCTGCTTTCAGCGATCTGCGTTCAGAAGCCCCTGCTGGCCTTTCAGCACGCCAAGCTGGCGTTCGAGGCCGCGCTTGCGCAATCCGGGATGCGCTATTCGATCGTGCGCCCGACCGCCTTTTTCAAATCGCTTTCCGGGCAGATCGAACGTGTGCGCAAGGGCCGACCGTTCCTTGTCTTTGGCAATGGCGAATTGACTGCCTGCAAGCCGATCAGCGACCGCGATCTTGCACGCTATATCATTGATTGCCTTGATGATACCGATCGGTGGAACCGGATTCTGCCGATCGGCGGCCCCGGCCCGGCCATCACTCCGCGCGAGCAGGGCGAAATGCTGTTCGCGATGCTCGGCAAGCGGCCGCGCTTTCGCTCGATGCCGCTGGCGCTGCTTGATGCGATTGTCGGCATCCTTGGCCTTGGCGGCAGGATCGTGCCTGATCTGGCGAGAAAGGCCGAACTTGCACGCATAGGGCGCTATTACGCCAGCGAATCGATGCTCGTGTTCGATCCCCAGACCGGACGCTATGATGCTGCGGCAACACCATCGACCGGATCGGACACTCTGGCAGACCATTACCGGTCTGTTCTTTCAGGTGCGGCGCGGGTGGATCTGGGCGATCATGCAGTGTTCTGATGCGCTGCAAGGACAACCCTTGAGATCAGCGCGAAATGCCAATCATGGGGTGAAGCGCCCCACCAGAACATTGGCGGCTGCGCTCACATCGGCCCAAGCCTGCTCGAAATCCTCCTCGTCTCCATAATAGGGATCGACCACCGCCGTGCCCTTGCGGCCGGGCACAAGGTCCATCAGCAGCGCCACCTCTGCTGCGTGGCGTGAAGGCGCGATGCGGCGCAAGTCCTTGAGGTTCTGCTGATCGAGCGCGAAGATGTGGCCGAAGCGGAAAAAATCGGCCTCGACCACCTGCCGGGCCTTGTAGCCCGATATGTCTAGGCCATGGCGGCGCACCGTCTGCTGCGCGCGCGGATCGGGCGGGCGGCCCACATGCCAGTTGCCGGTGCCGGCAGAATCGATCGTCAGTGCCACTCCTGCCGCAACGGCCTGTGCGCGCAAGGCTGCCTCGGCCATGGGCGAGCGGCAGATGTTGCCAAGGCAGACGAACAGTATGGATGGCTGACTCACGGGATCACGCTGCCTCGCTGGTTTGACACAACCAATCAGGACCGGATCCTCTCCCGCTGACAGAAGAACATGTTACGTCACGCCTTGTCCAGCCCCTTGCCTATCCGGCCATCATCTCCAGAACCTTGGCGGCAATGCCGTCGCGGCTTGGCAGGGTATGCGTGGCAGCCCTGCCAAGCGGGATGAAGCTGTCGGTAGCTGCCATGCGCGCAATGGCCTTGCCGGATGCCCGTTCGGCAAACAGCGTCATCAGAGCCTCGCTCTGCCCGCCGGTGATGCGGCATTCGTCGACTACCAGCACCCGCCCGCAAGGCCCAGTCGCGGCCAGCACGGCTGCTTCATTGAGCGGGGCCAGCCAGCGCAGATCGATCACCCGGATATTCACGCCTTCCTGCAAGAGCAGCCGCTGCGCCTGAAGCGAAAGGAAAAAGCCATTGCCATAGGTCACGATGGCAAGGTCGGTGCCGTCTCCCGCCACGTTGATTTCGCCGAGTCGGACCGGGTCTTCACCGGGCGGTGCATAGACACTTGCCCATAGGCCATCGCCGGGCGCGTGCAGATCGCGGGTCATGTAAAGTGCGATCGGTTCCACAAAGACAACCACGCGGCCTTCCTCGTGCGCCAGCCGGACACATTCGCGCAGCATTGCCACGGCATCGCGGCCATTGGACGGCACGGCGAGGACAAGCCCCGGCACATCGCGGAAGACGGCCAGCGAATTGTCATTGTGGAAGTGGCCGCCGAACCCCTTCTGATAAGGCAGACCGGCGATCCGCACGACCATGGGATTGGTGAACTGGCCATTGGAGAAGAACGAAAGCGTTGCTGCCTCGCCCCTGATCTGGTCCTCGGCATTGTGGACATAGGCAAGGAACTGGATTTCCGGGATGGGCAGAAGTCCGTTGTGCGCAGCCCCGATGGCAAGGCCAAGAATGGCCTGTTCATCGAGCAGGGTGTTGATGACCCGCGCCGCGCCAAAACGGGAATACAGCTTCTGTGTGGCGGCATAGACCCCGCCCTTCGGCCCCACGTCCTCGCCGCAAACGAAGGCATTCGGGTATTGCAGCAGCAGGTCGGCCAAGGCCCAGCTGATGAGCCTGGCCATGTGCTGCGGCCTTGCCATGGCATCGGCTTCATCGGCAAACAGAGCCGCGCGCGATGAGGATGGCGCAAGCGAGGGGCCGGGGCCGCGCTGCGGCGGCACGATACTGGCCATGACTTCACCTGCATCGCGCAGCTTGGGCCGGACGATGGCTTCGTCCGCGCGGCGCTCCAGCCCTTCGCCGATGGCGTCATAGATCGCCCGCACCCCTTCGGCAGACATTATGCCTTCCTCGATCAGCAAGGCCGCAGTGGCAAGCAGCGGATCGCGCGCTTCTTCGGCGCGCACGTCATCACGGCGGCGGTAGGCAAGCTGCATGTCGTTTCCGGCGTGACCGTAGAGCCGCACCGTCTTCATGTGCAGGAATACAGGCTTGCGCTCGCGGCGAGCAATGCGCTCTGCCTCGCGTGCGCCGCGCAAGGCATCGGCGATGTCGCATCCGTCGCAGGCAATATAGGCAAGCCCCGGCCGGTGCGAAAAATTCGCCTCGATCCAGCCCGGCGGGGTTGGCGTGGAAATGCCGATACCGTTGTCTTCGCACAGGAAGATGATCGGCATGGGGGTGCCCTGAAAGGCGGCCCAGCAGGCGGTATTGAACGCACCCAGCGCGGTGGAGTGATTGGCGCTGGCATCGCCGAAGCTGCACAGGATCACGCCATCACGCGCCAGCACCGTGCCATCAACGCCCATGCGTCGCGCCAGCCCGATGGAGAACGCCGCCCCAACCGCCTTGGGCAGGTGGCTGGCAATCGTTGATGTCTGGGGCGGGATGAACAGGCGCTTCGATCCCAGCACTTTGTGGCGTCCGCCCGAAATGGGATCCTCGGCGCTTGCCACGAAGGACAGGAGCATGTCCCATGCCGGATCCTCTCCAGGCAGCTTTCCGGCGCGGTGAATCTGGAAGGCTGCATCGCGGTAGTGCAGGAATGCCATGTCATCCACACGCAGCACCTCGGCCAGCGCTGCGTTGCCTTCGTGCCCGGATGACCCGATGGTATAGAAGCCTTCTCCGCGCGCTTGGAGCTTGCGGCTCATTCGGTCAAGCTGGCGCGACAGTGCCTGCGAACGGAACAGGGCCTCGGCACGCTCCGCCGTCAGGTTCACGTCCTGAAGCCGAAGGGCCGACCGCCGCGTGGCCGTGCGGTTTTCCAGCGCAGTCAGGAATTGCAGGTGAACCTGCTCGGCGGCATCGATCGACATGGAAACCGGTTTCCCTTGCAACGAAACTCGGTGATAGCCATGCCTTCAGCGCAAGTCCACGATCTCCACCGGCGGCAAGGGGGCTGCGCCGGGCTGTTCGGCCCAGTGCCGAACGTTGAGGACGCCGCCATCAGCCCGCAGTTCTGTCACTCTGGTCGTATCGACTGCTGCAAACACCCACTGCGCCACGCCTTCGGTGCCTTTCGCAAGAACGCCATCCTCCGGCATTGCACGGTCGGGCGGGCCATAGATGGCAGCGGCCCCGCGATTGACATCCACCGCAGGAGACCAGCCGGCCTCACCCACGGTCGGGGACTGCACTGCAAAGCATTGTCCCTCAAGCGCGCGGGCTTGCGATCCGATGCGCACCCGCCAGTAGCCATGCAGGGTATCGGTGCATGATGGCACCAGCAGCACCTCAGCCCCCGCCTCCACGCAGGCGCGCGCAAGAAGCGGAAACTCGCTATCATAGCAGATCGTCACCGCCAGCCGGCCAAGCGCGGTATCGAACACGCGTAGCGCCGTGCCCGGCGCAACGTTCCATTCCTCCCGCTCGAACCGGGTCATCACGAGCTTTTCCTGAACCCCGCTGCGGCCGTTGGGAGCAAACAGCCTGGCCGCATTGCGAAAGCGCCCGTCGGCATCCTTGCGCGGTGCAGAAGCCGCAAGAAGGTGCATTCCGGTGCGCGCGGCCAAAGCAGCATGAAGCTTATCGACCCGCGGTAACAGAGCCGAGACCGTCTCGATCGAAAGTGCCAGATCCCCCATGGTCGCCGGATCAAGGCTGGCCAGTTCCATCGCCCCGTATTCGGGAAAGACCGCAAGCGATGCGCCCGCTTCTGCCGCCTGGTCAACCCAGCGTGTGAGCTTGGCCTCATAGGCATCCCAGTCCGCAAGTCGGTCGATCGGGTATTGCGCCGCCGCGATGGTGAAGCTCACCATTGGCGCAACCAGTATTGCATGGTGTTCACCTGCTCTGCCTCATGGCCGTGTTCCTTCCACGCCAGACTGGTAGTCAGCCCCGGCACCACGGCATAGCCGCGCCGTGTCCAGAAGGCATCAAGCGGGCGGTAATCCGCTGGCCTTGCGGGATGGTCGGTCGGACGGACAACCGCCGCAAAACACGCGGCATTCGCCCCGCAGCGGGTAGCATGCGCTTCACGCTGATCGAAAAAGGCATGACCAATGCCTGCCCCGCGATATTGCGGCAGCAGCACGCTTTCGCCGAAATAGAACAGCCGCGTCGTATCCAGTCCCCGCGCTTCGAAAGGGGCGCGAAACACCGCCTTCTGGTGCATCATCGACGCCGCCGTGGCCGCGCCGACGATCTGCCCGCCATCGAAGGCGGCCACCAGCACCGCATCGGGCGCAGCAGCATATTCGGCCAGATACGTCGCTTCGTATGCCGCGTCGCCGTCATAAAGATATGGATATGCCGCAAAGACGGTGATCCGCAGTTCTGCCAGATCATCCAGCGCGGCCGCGATCTCGGCGCCCGTCAGAGGCCGGACAGTGATGCTCATTTGCCCTCATTCCTGCGCTTCATGCGGCCACCTGCCTCATCCAGTCCGCCAGATTGTAGTGCATGGTCAGGCGCGCGATCCTGCCATTCGCAATCTCCAGAAAGGCACCGGCGGGCAGGACATAGGTCTGCCCGCGTGCTTCGGGCAGACCATCATCGGTTGCAAGATACTGGCCGTGAACCACGAACTCCGCCGCAGCGCGCATCCCATCCTCGCTTGCCATGAGGACGATGTTTTCCAGCCTTTCCTTGTAGCAACGTTCCATGTGCTTCAGGAAATCGGCGAAGGCGGCCTTGCCGATCACCCTTTCGCCCTGATTGATATCGTGGGCGACGTCCTCGCTCAGGCAATCGAGCATTCCCTGCCAATCGCCCGCATTGAAGGCGGCGTAATAGCGGGCCATCAGGGCAATGGCATCGGTGCGGGCGGCAGGGCTGGTCATTGGGGCGATCTCCTCTCGTGTTCTGGTCTAGCCTCTGGCCAGCCTCCGTTCCAGAGCGATGCCGGGCCAGGACGGACAAGGCTGCATTGCATTCCTGCATCCAATTGCACTTTCGTGCCGGTTCGCCTATGGGCCAAGGCAACGCCCCGGCCGAAGCGATGGAGTCGCCTCCAACGTTATGCCGGGGTTTTTGATTTCCCGTGGGTGCGCCCACTCCGAAGGATTGCCCGAAGATGTCCCGTCGCCGCCAGATCTACGAAGGCAAGGCCAAGATCCTTTACGAGGGCCCCGAACCGGGCACCCTGATCCAGTATTTCAAGGATGACGCCACCGCGTTTAACGCGCAGAAGCGCGGCACGATCAACGGCAAGGGCGTCATCAACAATCGCATCAGCGAATACGTGTTCACGCGCCTTGCCCATATCGGCATCCCCACGCACTTCATCCGCCGCCTGAACATGCGCGAACAGCTCGTGCGACAGGCCGAGATCATCCCGATCGAAGTGGTGGTGCGCAATATCGCCGCAGGGTCCATTTCCAAGCGCCTTGGCATTCCCGAAGGCGAACCCTTGCCCCACACGCTGATCGAATACTATTACAAGGACGATGCGCTGGGCGATCCGATGATTGCAGAAGAGCACATCGCATGCTTCGGATGGGCTTCGAACGAGGAAATGCAGGACATCTCCTCGATGGCTATCCGCGTGAACGATTTCCTGTGCGGCATGTTCGCGGCGATCAACATCAGCCTTGTCGATTTCAAGCTTGAGTTCGGCCGCATCTGGGACGGCGATTACAGCCGCGTGATCCTGGCCGACGAGATCAGCCCCGATGGCTGCCGCCTCTGGGACATGACCACGGGCGAGAAGCTCGACAAGGACCGCTTCCGCCGCGATCTGGGCGGTGAAGAGGAAGCCTATCAGGAAGTCGCGCGCCGTCTCGGCCTGCTTGAGAACGACGGCGGTCCCAGCGAAGTCTTCGACCTTGGTGCCCACCGCAAACTGCGCGGCAAGAAGTAGCCAGCCCGAACGCAGACTTCAGCCGCTTTTGGCCGAGCCTGAACAAGCCTCCTTCCCCGCCGGAAGGGGGCTTTCTCATGACCGCAGCCTTTCTGCGGCCATGCGAGACGCCGAAATCCTGCGGTGTCCAACAGCACGAAAAAGGGCCGGATCGCGCCGGCCCTTTCCCTTCAGGTTTGAACGTGCCGGTTCCGGTCAGAAGCCGGAGCCGGGCCCGTAGGTGATTTCCACCCGGCGGTTCTGAGGTTCGCGCACGCCATCGGCGGTGGGCACGCGCGGATTGGTTTCACCAACACCCGAAGCCGAAATCGCCGATCCGTCCACACCCTTGCTTTCAAGGTATCCGCGCACCGTCACGGCGCGGCGTTCCGAGAGGCCCTGATTGTACTTGGCCCCGCCCGACTTGTCGGCATGGCCAACCACCATCACCGGCACCTTGGCGCAGTTGCCATAGGCGGTCACCGCATTGTCCAGAACCGTCGCAGCCTCAGGCGTAATGGCCGTGCTGTCCCAATCGAAGAACACGATATACGGACCCTTGTTGCAAACCGGTGCCGGAGCAGGCGGCGGCGGGGGCGGCGGAGGCGTTTCAGCCGGCGGCGGAGGCGGCGGAGGCGGAGGCGGCGGAGGCACCGCTGCCGAGCCGCCAAACCGGACCACCAGACTGCCGAAGAACGCATTGTCCTTCAGATCGCTGGCAAAGCGGCCCTGATACCCGATCCGCCCGGTTACCCGGTCGGAGAAGGCCCCGGCCAGGCTGAACCCGGCCATTACCGAGTCGCGCTTGGTAACGGGCGAGCGCGTGGTGAACAGACCGCCCGCCGGACCATCGGCAAACCGCTGGGTCGTGGTGAAGAACCCGTCGCCACTGTCGTTGCGATAGGCCACCTTCGCTTCGGGAATGATGCCCCCGAAGTTTCCGGCCCACTTCAGACCCGCCATCAGCGCGGTATTGCTTTCGGTCTGATCGGCGAACTGGAGATTGGCCCCCGGCACACCCGTTTCGGTAAAGCCCTTCAGCTTCACGCTGGTGTGTTCGGCCGCGGCAAACGGGGTCAGCCAAGTCTGGCCCAGCGGCACCCGCACACCGGCCTCGCCATAGAACGAGGTGACGGCGAAGTCGGACTTGCCAGTGATCAGGCCGGCGGTGGACAGCACCGCAACCGACCGACGGCTGTTGCCGCCGAGATCGGAATAGCTGCCGTTTGCGCGCAGATAGAAGTTGCCATTGTCAAATCCGGCCAACGCACCGATCTGATAGCCGTCGGCCGAAATCCGGCCCTGATTGCGGTCGAAGTCCGCCGAATATTTGCGGTAGCCCCCGAACGCACCGATGGTGAAGCCGCCGGTCGTGTAGTCCAGCCCCATCAGAGCAAAGGTGCCGTCGCCTTCGAAGCCCGGCGCGTTCACGTCGGTATCGATCCTCGCATCGTTGTAGCCACCCAGCGCCCAGAGACGGAAACCGCCTTCCCGGTTCCGGCAACCATCGACCCCTTCGCGGCTGATCGCGCAGTCAAGCTGATCGGACACCAGGGTGGACACCTGCAGCGCATTGTTGCGCAGGCCGTGCATGTATCCGGCATACTGATCGCCCGAAAGCTGCGTCAGTGCCCCCGCATAGGTTGCCGGGGTTTGCAGGAACAGGTTGGCCAGAAGCGTTCCGAACGGGCCAGTCTGGTTCGGGCTGTAAACAGCCTCGATCCCGCCGCCGGTTGCGGCCTGGTTGAAGGTCAGGCCGGGCACGGCATCGAAGGCCACCCGGTTGACCCGCAGGTCCACATTGTTCAGCGCATCATAGGTGACAACCGGCGTCAGCAGCGCCGAACCCGTGCTCGTCACCACGCTGGAGAACGTGCCGTTGCGGGTGGCGGCATCGATGATGTCGTTGAACACGTAGCTGTTGGCGTAGAGCCCGTTGGGCGGCGACAGGCCAACAACCAGCGTTCCGGCGAGGTTCGCAGTATTGGCGTTGATATAGGGATATGCTGCCTGTGCTGCCGTGGCGCTGTTGCTCGTCACCAGTTGCATCGACAGCGTGCTGCCGGAAGCCATGGTGAAGGTGTTCACGTTGACCGCTGCCGGTCCTTCGTAGTTCGGGTTGTTGTTGGGCTGGTTGACCAGCAACAGCGTTGCGCCATTGGCAACCGTCATGGTGCCGACGAGCGGCCCGACCGGCCCGGCCGCCAGAGTGCCGATGCCGCTGCTGATGACCTCTTCCTCGACAAACGGATTGACGATGCCGTCCAGCGTCGTCGTGCCGCTGGCAATCGTGATCGTGTCGGCAGCGGCAAGCTTGATGTTGCCATAGACCGAACTTGCACCCTGGAAGCGGATGTCCACGGGATTGGGGGCCGCCGAAGTATCGATGGCCGTGCCGCGCCGGAAGGTGGTTCCGCCATTCACGCTCTGCCGGGCAATGATCGTGCCGCCGTTGTTCACGATGGTCATGCGATCATTTGCACCGGGCACGATCGGCGAGATTGCGAAATCGGTCACGAGAATGCCGGTTGCGCGCGAAGTGCCGCCGTTCGTCACCGCTGTGGCGCGGATCGTTCCGGTATTGGTGAACGTGGTCGTGTTCACGGCCGATTCAAAGTGCACGCCAACTGCATTGGCTTCGGCATTCGGACCTTCGGCAGGAGGCGCGCCGGTTGCCGTTGCGGTCACTGCCAGCGTTCCGCTGTTCGCCACGGTGCCGCTGATGCGATTGGTCCATGTCGCCCAAGGGTCATCCGGCTCTTCTGCTGTTGCCTCGAACAGCGTCGGCTCTTCGCCGCCGCCATGGCCACCACCGCCGCCGCCATGGCCACCGCCGCCGCCGCCATGGCCACCGCCGCCTTCTTCCTCTGCCGGCAAGGTGGTCGGATCGATATTGGCAAACAGCGCCATACCCTTTGCCGCGGCGCTGGCAGAGCCGCTGCTTCCCGCAGTGGCGTTGACGGTAAATGTGCCACCGTTGGTTACGTTGAGCGCCAGAGGCTCGCTAACTACCTGATACCCCAAGGCATTGGCCGAAGAAGAAGCGCCCGTTCCGCCTGAAGCAGTTGACGTTGCCGACGTGGTGAAGCTGCCGCCATTGGCAAAACTGGCGTTGAAGCCGCCGATGGAAACGCCCGTCTGACGGACGCCCTCGGCTGCGGCTGCGGCACTGGCCGAGCCGCCGGTGGCAGAAGCCGTGGAACCGGCAGTGAATGTGCCTGCATTGCTGAAGGCCACATTCGAAACGCCAATGATCTCGCCGTTCTGCAGAACCGCTGCGCCCAGTTGCGACGAAGCACTGCTGGCGCCCACCGCAGTGCTGGTGGCCGCCGTCGAAACGGTGATCGTGCCAGTAGCTGCATTTGAGATCGTCGCAGTGCCCACCCGGCCTACGAACGATTCGGGGCCACCTGCTTCCACGATCTGACGAATGGTCCCGTTCGAGATCGTGCTCGCGCCGGCGCTGCCTTCCGCACCGGTCGACGTCGCCCGCGATGTGAAGGAGGCGCTGATCGTGCCGGCGTTGGAAAGGGTGGCATTGGCCGTGCCCGCGTCGGCGCCGCTCGCCTGCGCCTGGATCAGGAACACCGACCCCTTGCTGTCCTCGGCGGTGGAGAAACCATCGCCGCCCAGCGCGGTGGCGCTGGCATTGCCAAGAGCCAGAGAAGAGGCGCTCGATCCGACAGAAATGCTTGCACCCGCATTGTTGGTCAGCGAAGCGTTGCCAACGTCCACACCTGTGCCATTAACGGCGCTGCGGATGTGGAACAGACCGTGCTCGCCTCCACCTGCACTTGCAGTGGCTTCTGCATCCAGCGCGGTCGATGTGCTGTTGGCAGAAGATGAAGCGGTGATCGTGCCACTGTTGGTCAGGCTGGAATTGGCAGTGACATTGCCGCTCCCATTACCCTGCGCACGAATGAACACGGCCTCTTCCAACTCGGCAGTTGCACTGGCTGAATCGGTGGCGCGGGCCGAAGCGCCAGACGTGAAAACGAAGGTTCCGCTGTTGGTGTGGCTGACGGTCGTGGTTCCCGTCTTGTTGCCTTCAATCACCGCTTCCTGATGCACCCCGCCGATCGCAGAGGACGTGGCCCGCGCACCAAGTGCATTGCCCTCACCCGGCCCGGTGGCGCCGACTGCGCTGGCAACAGCTTGAGTCGACACTGCGCCAGAGTTGGAATAAGTGCCCGAAACCGCAGTGTAAGGCCCCGCGATGTTCTGGTTGATGCCGTCCGTCAGCGAGGCATTCGCGATGGCTTGCGCGTCGGCGTTGGTTGCCGTTGCACTCGCACGGATGGTCGTGCTGCCATTATTGAGCAACGAGGCGCTACCTGTTGTCGCACCACCTTCTTCACCTTGCACCAGCTGCTCGATCGTTCCCGTAGGAACGTCAGCTACGGTGGCGCTCGCGGCAGGCGATCCGGTGCTGGTCACGCCAGTTGCCAGCGGCGCTTCGCCGGGGATGGTGGCAGAAGCCGGGAGGCTGAGACCGGGAACCGTCACAGTGGTCATCTGCGCCACTGCCGGCATCGCGACACACAGAGCAGTAAGCGAAGCCCCCATCACGATCTGCTTGCGGTATTGCCTTTTTCTCATCGCTTTCCTCCTGTTACAACCTTCAAAGCCACCAAACTCACCATGCGCCCGGCCCAGCCGGACGTGCCGAAGCGACCGCGAAACCTTGCGGCTCACGCTGACCTGCCATTCCTCTGCGATTGAACGGGGCGTCGGACCTCAGTCCGACAGAACAGTTGCCGGGATGGACCGGCTCGCCAAATATCGGGCTGTGCACGGTGTCCGATGCCTTGGATGACATTGGCCGACCGGTGCGAGCCATCTTACGCGCGCCTCTCCGAGACAGCGCAGCTCAGGAACTTTCGATAGGCAAAGCAGCTTGCTCCGCTGCGCTTGCGAGAAATCGCCAACGTCAACCCTCCCATCCAGGCGACCGTTTGTGTTGGTTTGTTTTTACTAACATATTCTCGGTCCGGTTTGACAGCAATCAAATTTGATCAAAAAAGTCTGCGGCTGCCCGCATTTCTGACCGGGGTTGAACTCGGATAATTATATTTAATAATTTCAATATATTAAGATAATGAAGATAGCGCAGTCGGCCACCCGCCATCCAGAATGGCGAGATCGGATCGTTGCTCCCGTGAAATCCTTGTATTGCGCGACCCGATCAAAAGATTGCCAAAGGTTAAGCGTGCACCGGCAGAGCTCGCACAATCTCGAATCGCACAGCGGCAAATGACACGGCGCAATTCCTTGACCGGGGCATGACTACGTGCGCCTCGTCACATTCTCTGTCACAAACTGATCCCGTGCATTTTACGTTGGCCAAAATGCCCATCCGGCAAACTGGGAATCAATGTGCTCGTGATACGCCATGCGTCACCGGACATTGCGCGAGGCAAACACGGAGCGTTCGCCGCCAATGCCGTTATCTGGATCAGGAACAGGCTTGGCCATATCAGTGGGCAAAATCAGCCCTCCCGAAGTCACGTCCTTTGGCAGGAAGCCGATGATTTTCCTTGGGAAAGCACCTTAAAGAAGGTGGTGCCGCTTACGTGACTCGAACACGTGACCCCATCATTACGAATGATGTGCTCTACCGACTGAGCTAAAGCGGCACGCCCTGTGGGCAGGGGCGGCGTTTAGCCAGCGCAGGGGGGCTACGCAAGGGTTTTTCGTCCTGATCTGTTCACGCTGGTTCTGGGCCCACTGTCCCAGCACCGTATCCGGCCGCCATCCCCTCGCTCCATTCGCGCACGGCTTGCACCATGGCCCCTGCCACAAGCTCAAGATCGGCGTCGCAGATGCTCAGGGGGGGCGTGGTGTAGAGAATATCCCTGAAGGGGCGCAGCCAAACGCCCCGATTGATGCAGGCGGCCGAAAGCTGGTCGGCGGGAGCGGTTCGATCAAGCTGGATTACGCCGATCGCACCGCGCACGCGCACGTCCTTCACGCCTGCCATCTCTCTGGCTGGGGCCAGAAGCTGTCCCAGTCGCTCACCGATATGCCGCGCCTGTGCAAGCCGTGGCTCGCGCTCGAACAGATCAAGCGAGGCATTGGCCGCCGCACACCCCAGGGCATTGCCCATGTATGTTGGCCCGTGCATCAACGCGTGCAGGGGATCATCCGACAGAAATCCTTGGTGGATGCGCGCGCTGGCAATGGTTGCAGCAAGGGGCAGCGTGCCCCCGGTAAGCGCCTTGGACAGCGTGACGATGTCTGGCTGCACCCCGGCGATCTCGCAGGCGAACATCGCATCGCCCAGCCGCCCCAGCCCGACGAATATCTCATCGAAAATCAGCAGCAGGTCATGCGCATCGGCCAGTCTGCGCAGGGCTTGCAGGGTGAAAGCATCGTGGAACACCATCCCGCCAGCCCCCTGCACAAGCGGCTCGACCACGATCCCGGCAAGATCACGCCCGCACCGTTCAAGCATTTCGCCCAGCCGGGCTTCGCCTTCGGCATCGCGCGGCAGATCGACCACAACCTGTTCCAGCAGCGCGCCGCTGAACAGGCTGTGCATCCCCTCATCCGGATCGCAGACACTCATCGTGGCAAACGTGTCCCCGTGATAGCCGCCGCGAAAGCACAGGAACTTGACCCGGCGTTGCCCCCGGTTGAGCCAGAACTGCGCGGCCATTTTCATCGCCACTTCCACCGCGACCGATCCCGAATCACTGAAGAACACGTGGTCAAGATCACCCGGAAGAAGGTCTGCCAGGCGCCGGGCGAGCACGTAGGCCTGTTCGTGGGCAAGCCCGCCGAGCATCACATGCGGCAGCGTTTCAAGCTGGCGCTGCACCGCCTGTTCAATGTGCGGGTGACGATAGCCATGCACGCAGGCCCACCAGCTTGAGATCCCATCGACAAGCTCGCGCCCGTCGGCCAGACGCAGCCGTGCGCCTTGCGCGGACACCACTGGCAGCGGCGCACGCGCTGTCTTCATCTGGGTATAGGGCAGCCAGACATGTCCGCGCCCTGCGCTGAACCATTCGGGAAGTTCGCTCATGGCAATGCCCTGACCTTCCTTCTGCCGGCAATCAAGCCTTCTCGCATCCGCGAAAGGACCACTGGCCTGCATTCTCCCACGAACTGCCCCGATAGCGATGAACCGCCAGACCGGTGAAGACGAAGCGGCGCGGTTCCAGCCAGCCAGACAGATACTTCTGCAAGGCACGCGCTGCATTGCGAGAGACCTTGTTCTGCACAGTGATGTGCAGGCGCGGTTCGGCCATGTCCTGTGCGGTCAGCATCCCGTGAAGGTGTTCTGCCATCCGGGCGCGCAGCGCCATCATGCCGGGACTGGTGATGGCAAGCGCAGTTCCGGTGCCAAGGTCCATGATGCCATCCAGATAGGCGGCGACTGGCGCATAAGAGCCTCCCATCCCGGCAAGCATGGCGCACACTTCATCGCGCATCGTCGGTCTCAAGGCGTGAAACAGCGTGACGTGGGCCTGCACCCGGTTCCGCTCAGGCGGATAGTGCGCGACACGCAAGGCATCTGCCCAGCGCTGCATGTCACCGGGCAACTCTGCCGTTACGATAAGTGGGTATAGGGCTGCATCCATCGCTGACCGTCAACCTTCAACAGGCCGAGCAAAGCGTGCGACCAGCGCAGACTTTGAGCGAAGGAAGGGTGGGAACACTCGGCAAAGCCTTGCTCAGCCAGCAACGCAGCAGACCTGCATTTCCAGCCAACCCGGCACAGCCGCAATGTTCCCAGGAAATCAGGGGTGAGACAAACCCACCCCAGTGCCTTCCTCCGTCTAACTTACGTAATTATGCCTAAATTGAAAGAAAGTTCTTACCGTTTCGGACAGTTTGTGCAGTGCACCGAAATCACAGCTCACCGCGCGCCTTGCGCAAGGCGAACCACTTGGCAACATTGGCATTATGTTCCTGCAGCGTGCTGGCAAAGACATGCCCTCCGGTGCCGTCGGCCACCATGAAAAGAGCATCCGTTTCGGCGGGATCAAGCACGGCAGCGATGGAATCCCGGCCCGGATTGGTGATCGGCCCCTTCGGCAATCCTACCATCGTATAAGTGTTGTAGCCGTTCACCGCCTGAATTTCGGACTGGCGAATGCGCCGACCAAGCGGTTTTCCTTTGGTGATCGGGTAGATGATCGTGGGATCGGCCTGCAACAGCATGCCCTTGCGCACCCGGTTTGAATAAAGCCCGGCCACCATCCGCCGTTCTTCCGGCTTGCCTGTTTCCTTTTCGACGATCGAGGCAAGGATGATGGCTTCCTGCGGCGTCTTGGCGACCGTTCTGGAAGACCGCTTTGCCCACAGTTCGGCGAGCGTCCGGTCCATGGCTGCCTGCATCCGCTTCAGCACCGCGGCGCGGGTCTCGCCTTTCTGCCAATCATAGCTGTCGGGCAGGACACTGCCTTCTTCCGGCACGTCCACGGGGCCGACAAGATCGGCATTGGCCAACAGCCGTTCGGCAACCATGATCGAAGGCATCCCTTCCGGAATGGTCAGAAGACGCCGGATAACCTTGTCGCCCTTGAGAATCTCAAGGATCGTCGCCTCGCTCGCGCGTTTGGGGATGAGGAAGGAGCCTGCCTTGACCTCGCCGCTGCCGCCCAGCAGCCGCGCACGAAGCCGGAACATGCCTGCCGAGGTAATCGCGCCTTGTGCCTCAAGATCATCAGCCAGTGCGGCAAGGCCTTCGCCTTTGCCTACGTCGAACTCGATCTGCTCGTCGAGCGGGCCTGAAAGATACCACCCTGCAACAAACCAGCAGAGCACACCGAAAACCAGCGCTGCCGCTGCGATCAGCGGCGCGCGGAAGGAGCGGCGGCGAACCATCGGGGTGCCCTCAGTCTTCGAGGGCCTTGACGATCACGCTGGCATTGGTTCCGCCGAACCCGAAGGAATTGTTCAGCGCCGCCCGCACCCGGCGGGGCTTGGCCGTGAGCGGCACCAGATCGACGCCTTCGGTGCCTTCATCGGGATTGTGCAGGTTGAGTGTTGGCGGGACAATCTGATCGCGGATGGCGAGGATGCAGAAGATGGTTTCCACTGCCCCGGCCCCTCCCAGAAGATGGCCGATGGCGGACTTGGTGCTGCTCATCGAGGCGCCACCAAGATCATCGCCCAGAACCCGCTTCACTGCCGCCAGTTCGATGGTGTCTGCCATGGTCGAAGTTCCATGCGCATTCACGTAATCGATATCGCCCGCAGCCAGTCCGGCCTTGCGCAAGGCCATGCGCATGGCCAGTTCCGCGCCCTTGCCTTCGGGGTGCGGTGCGGTGACGTGATAGGCGTCGCCCGAAAGGCCATAGCCGACCACTTCGGCATAGATTTTCGCGCCGCGCGCCTTGGCGTGTTCATATTCCTCTAGCACGACAACGCCCGCGCCTTCCCCCATGACAAAACCATCGCGATCCCTGTCATAGGGGCGGCTCGCCTCGGTGGGGCGGTCGTTGTAGCTGCAATTGAGCGCACGGGCCTGTGCAAAGCCGGCAACGCCCAGCGGGTTGATCGTGCTTTCCGCACCGCCCGCCAGCATCACGTCGGCATCGCCGTCCTTGATCATGCGCGCCGCATCGCCAATCGAGTGCGCACCGGTGGAACAAGCCGTCACGACCGCATGGTTCGGTCCCATCAGGCCATACTTGATCGAAACCTGCCCGGAGATCAGGTTGATGAGCCGCCCGTGCACGAAGTGCGGGCTGACGCGGCCCGGCCCCTTCTCGTGCAGGACAATCGATTCGCTCTCTATCCCCGGCAGACCGCCGATCCCCGAACCGATCGAACAACCGGTCCGCAGCTTGAGATCGTCGTCCATATCGGCAAGCCCGGCATCTTCCAGAGCCTGCCCGGCAGCATCGATACCATAGATGATAAAAGGATCGACCTGGCGTTGGATCTTGTGATCCACGCGCTTGCCCGGATCAAATCCGTATTCGTGGTCAGCGGGCTTCACCTCGCAGGCGATCTTGCACTTCTGGTCGGTAACGTCGAAGCGCGTGATCGGGCCTGCGCCGCTCTTGCCCGCCAGCAGGTTCTTCCAAACGGTTTCCACGTCCGCACCGAGCGGGGTGACAAGGCCAAGTCCGGTAACAACGACACGACGCATTGAAATCTCCGGGAAATATGCAAACAGGCCCAGCCCCTGATCGAGGGCTGAGCCTGCCGAAGTCCTCCCCTGCCGCCCGCGACGGGCAGCAGCCCTTCGACAAGCTCAGGGCAGCGGGGATATGGGCGATCAGCCCTTGTTTTCGTCGATGTACTTGATCGCGTCCGAGACGGTCGAGATCTTCTCGGCCGCATCGTCGGGAATCTCGACGCCGAACTCTTCTTCGAACGCCATGACCAGCTCGACGATATCGAGCGAGTCAGCGCCCAGATCGTCAATGAAGCTGGCCTCTTCGGTGACCTTGTCAGCCTCGACGCCGAGGTGCTCGACAACGATCTTCTTAACGCGGTCGGCGGTATCGCTCATGAAATGCCCCTTCGAAGGAAAGCGGTTGGTTATCTGTTCGGCTTTCGCCCTAATGAACGGAAAGCGGGCTGGCAAGGGGTGCGGTATGCTTCATCCCAATCGCCGCCCGGCCGCCGCTCAGCCCTTTGCCTGCTCCACCACGCGGATGTTCAATTCGCGCAGCTGCTTGAGAGATGCCGGAGATGGCGCCCCCATCAGCAGATCCTCGGCGCGCTGGTTCATCGGGAACAGCGTCACCTCGCGCAGGTTCTGGGCCCCGCAGATCAGCATGACGATGCGGTCCACGCCCGCCGCCATGCCCCCGTGCGGCGGCGCGCCATACTGGAAGGCACGGTAAAGACCGCCGAAGCGTTCTTCCACGTCAGCCTTCGAAAGACCGACGATCTCAAACGCCCTGACCATGGTTTCAGGCGACTGGTTGCGGATTGATCCGCTCGCGATCTCGTAGCCGTTGCACACAAGGTCGTACTGGAACGCCTTGATCGTCAGCGGATCCTGATTGTTCAGCGCCTCGATCCCGCCTTGCGGCATCGAGAACGGGTTGTGGCTGAACTCGACCTTCTTGTTCTCCTCATCCCATTCATAGAACGGGAAATCGACGATCCAGCAAAGCTCGAAGCGGTCCTGATCGATCAGACCGAGCTGGTCGGCCACGCGGGTGCGCGCAGCGCCCGCCAGCTTCGCCGCCTGCTCTTCCTTGCCCGCGGCAAAGAAGCAGCCGTCATCAGGGCCAAGGCCGAGCCGGTCGAACAGCGCGGCCATCCGGTCTGCGCCATGGTTCTTGGCAATGGGGCCGCCGAACTCGCCCCCCTTGCGCGTGACATAGCCAAGCCCGGCATGACCTTCCGAACGCGCCCAGTCGTTCATGTCGTCGAAGAACTTGCGGCTCTTGTCGGCTGTGCCCGGCGCCGGGATCAGGCGCACGACGCCGCCCGTGCCTACGATCTTCTCGAACAGGCCGAAACCGGACTGGGCAAACTCTTCCGAGACATCCGAAATGATGATCGGGTTACGCAGGTCCGGCTTGTCCGAGCCATACTTGAGCATGGCCTCGGCATAGGGAATGCGCGGAAAGCTGCCGATAGGCGTGACCTTGCGGGTCTTGCCATCTCTGGCGGCAAAGGCTTCGAACACACCGCCGATGACCGGCTCCATCGTCTCCCAGACCTCTTCCTGCGTGACGAAGCTCATTTCGAGGTCAAGCTGGTAGAACTCGCCCGGCAGACGGTCGGCACGCGGGTCTTCGTCGCGGAAGCACGGGGCGATCTGGAAGTAGCGATCAAAGCCCGCCACCATCAGCAGCTGCTTGTATTGCTGGGGCGCCTGCGGCAACGCATAGAACTTGCCCGGATGGATGCGACTGGGAACGAGGAAGTCGCGCGCGCCTTCGGGCGAGGAGGCCGTCAGGATCGGGGTGGAATATTCGGTAAAGCCAGCCGCTTCCATGCGTCGGCGCATGTCCGAAATGACCTTGGTGCGCGTGACGATGTTGGCGTGCAGCGTCTCGCGCCGCAGATCGAGGAACCGGTAGCGCAGGCGGATGTCTTCCGGATAGTCCTGCTCGCCTGCAACCGGCATCGGCAGTTCTTCTGCTGCCGAAAGCACGGTGGCGGCGCGGGCAAAAACCTCGATCTCGCCGGTTGCCAGATTGGGGTTCACGGTCCCTTCGGAGCGGGCCTTCACCTCGCCATCGATGGTCACGACCGATTCCACGCGCAGCGATTCCAGGATCGGCAGGGCCGGGCTGTCGGCATCAGCCACGATCTGGGTCATGCCGTAGTGATCGCGCAGGTCAACGAACAGCACGCCGCCATGGTCGCGCTTGCGGTGCACCCAGCCTGAAAGGCGGACGGCCTGCCCGACATCACCGCGCGAAAGGGCGCCGCAGGTATGGGAACGGTAAAGGTGCATCGAAACTCTTTCCAATCGGTCTGCAATCGGGCAGGGGGGAATGCGCGGCTAACAGGCGATGGCCGCGCATTTGTCAAGCCGCGCCCCCACGCTGGAGGGAAGCGGTCAAGCCGAAGCCTCCGGCAGGGGGCACCACCGGGCCGCTTTCCACAGCGCGCCATACAGAAAAGACCGATGAAGATACATCCCCTCATCACCACGACCGATGCTCTGGCTGACCTGTGCGAACGTCTGGCCAAGGCCGATTTCATAACGGTCGATACCGAGTTCATGCGCGAGAACACCTACTGGCCCGAACTGTGCCTGGTGCAGATCGCAGACGACAAGGAGGCCGCCGCGATCGATCCGCTGGCTCCCGGTCTCGACATGTCGCCCCTGCTCGACCTGCTCGTCGACAACGAGGACGTGCTCAAGGTCTTTCATGCTGGCGGGCAGGACGTGGAGATCATCTACAACCTCACCGGCAAGACGCCGCACCCGATCTTCGACACGCAGATTGCCATGATGGCCATCAGCCAGTCGGAACAGATCGGTTATTCCAACCTCGTCGAAAGCTGGCTTGGCCTGACGATCGACAAAGGCGCGCGCTTTACCGACTGGTCACGCCGCCCGCTCACCGAACGCCAGATCGAATATGCCATCGGCGATGTCACTCACCTCGCGAAGATCTTTCCCAAGCTGCTCAAGCGCCTCATCAAGACCGGGCGTGGCGAATGGCTCGACATCGAGATGGAAAAGCTCGCCGATCCGGAAAACTACCGCACCGACATGGACACGGTGTGGCAGAAAATCCGCGCCCCAAGCCGCAATCCCGCTGTGCTCGGTCGGCTGAAAGCGCTGGCCGCCTGGCGCGAACGCGAAGCTATGGACAAGAACATCCCGCGCGGGCGCATCATGCGCGACGAAACACTGGCCGACATCGCGAGCCACCCTCCGCGCGATCAGGCCGATCTTGCCAAGGTGCGCGGCCTTTCCGCCGGATGGAAGGACAACGACATAGGCCGCCGCCTCATGCAGACGCTGGCCGATGCCACGCCTCTTTCAGAGGCGGAAATGCCGCCCAAGACACCGCGCGGCGCGCCTCTTGGCAAGGAAGGCGCGCTGGTGGCCGATCTGCTCAAGCTGCTGCTCAAGATACGTAGCCGCGAGATCGACATCGCCGCGCGCCTTCTGGCGCGCTCGGATGATCTGGAACTGCTGGCCGCGGGGCAGCGCAAGAACCTGCCCATCCTCGAAGGCTGGCGCTTCGAGCAGTTCGGCCGTGATGCGCTCGAACTGGTGGAAGGCAAGCTTGCCTTCGCGGTCGTGAACGGCAAACTCAAGATGGCCCATATCGACGATATCGGCGGCAGCGAAAGTGCCCCCGCCGTCGTCGTGCACGTCGACGAGTGAACCCATGACCACCTATCTGCCCACGCTCAAGCAGTTGCAGTATCTAGTCGCGCTGCATGAACATGGGCACTTCGGCCGCGCGGCCGATGCCTGCTACGTCTCGCAATCCACGCTTTCGGCGGGTCTGCGCGAACTGGAATCGCTGCTGGGCGTCACGCTGGTGGAACGCACGCGGCGCGTCGTGCGCTTCACGCCGCTGGGCAATCAGGTTGTTGCCAAAGCCCACCGCCTGCTGCGCGAGGCAGAGGAACTGTCCGAACTGGTGCAGAGCCATGGCGCGCCACTGGCGGGCGAACTGCGCATGAGCGTGATCCCCACGATCGCGCCGTTCCTGCTGCCGCGCATTCTGCCGCGCCTGCGCAAGGAGCGGCCGCAGCTCAAGCTTTTCCTGCGCGAGGAGCCAAGCGCCGCAGCCATCGAATCGCTCCACCACGGGCGCGCGGACTGCGTCCTGCTCGCCCTGCCCTTCGCCACCGGCGACGTGGAGACAGAGGTGCTGTTCCAGGACGATCTGTTCGTGGCGTTTCCCAAGGACGATCCGCGCGATCCTCCCGCCACGATCACCGCAAACCTGATCGACGAGAACCGCCTGCTTCTGCTGGAAGATGGCCACTGCCTGAAAGAGCACGCGCTTGCTGCCTGCAACCGCCCTGAACTGCGGGCAAGCGCCACGATGATAGGCACCTCGCTGCATACGCTTGTCCAGATGGTCGACAATGGACTGGGGCTGACGATGCTGCCCAAGATGGCGATCGATGCGGGCATTCTGCACGATACCCAGATCGTGGCCCGCCCGCTCAAGGCAGACCATGCCTGGCGCGATATTGCGCTGGTCTGGCGCCGCAACAGCCCCCGTTCGGCAGAGTTCAGGATGCTGGCGGAAGAACTGCGCGCGGGCTGATAGCGGTTCAATTGCCGAAGACGGACGACAAAGCGCGATGATCGGTCAGCCTGCCCGCGGTCAGTCCATATGCTTCAGGCCGACCCTCAGGTAATCCCAACCGGTGATGACCGTCAGCGCGGCCGCTGCCCATAGCGTTGTCAGGCCAACGGTATGGGGCACGTTCACCTCGATCCCCGCCACCGGCATGAGCCAGCCAGGCAGAGCCTTGCCGAGAATCAGGGCACCCAGCGCGATCATCTGGAAGGTGGTCTTCCATTTGGCGAGGCGGCTGACCGGCACGGAAACCCGGATGCCGCCAAGAAACTCGCGCAGTCCGGAAACGGCGATCTCCCGAAGCATGATGATGAGACCTGCAATCACGTGCATGTCGCCCACATAAGGGCCGTGGAGCACGCCTTGCGCCGTAAGAACAAGGATAACGGCCACAACCATGATCTTGTCGGCAATGGGATCGAGAAAGATGCCGAGCTTGCTGACAGTCCCCTGTGCGCGGGCCAGATAACCGTCGAAATAATCTGTGATGCCCATCAGGCAATAGACCGCGAAGGCCAGCCCATAACCCATACGCCATTGCGGCCACCACAGGAGAGCAGCCAGCAGGGGCACAGCAAGGATGCGGGAAAGCGTGAGCAGATTGGGCAGGGTCAGCATCGGCCCAAGGCATAGCGCGCAAATGCGGCAAACGGAATCGCAACATTGGCGCCATAGTGCCATGCCCGCCGAAACCTCTTGCCCAAGCCCGGCACCGGGCTAAGGGTGCTCCCGACAAGACGATGCTGGCCAAGGATACATGACAACATCGACGCATCTGGTGCGCACGCGCCGCTTCCTGCCGCTGTTCGTCACCCAGCTAATGGGGGCCTTCAACGACAATCTCTACAAGAACGCGATGGTGCTCTTCGCGGTTTACAGCGTTTACAGCTCCGAAGCCGAGGAGGCGCGCTTCTCGGCCATCGCCTCGGCCCTGTTCATTCTGCCCTTCTTCCTGCTTTCCGCGTTGGCAGGCCAGCTTGCCGACATGCGCGACAAGGCCCGGATCATCCGCATTGTCAAGGCGTGCGAAATCGGCATCATGCTAGTTGGCGGCGGAGGTCTGCTGATGGCATGGATGGGGCTGGAAGTGCAGGCCATCGCCATCCCGCTGATGCTGGCGGCCCTTCTGGCAATGGGCGTGCACTCCACCTTTTTCGGCCCCATCAAATACGCCATCCTGCCGCAGCACCTGCACGAGCACGAAGTGCTGGCTGGCACCGGTCTGGTCGAGGCCGGAACCTATATCGCGATTCTCGCCGGGACGATTCTTGCAGGCTGGATCCCGGTCGAACTGGCGGCAGTGGCTGTCGTTATGACTGCCGTGGCCGGATACATCGCTGGCCGACAGGTGCCCCCTGCACCGCCACTGATCGAGCGCCAGAAGATCGACTACAACGTGCTGACCTCCTCGCTGGCGCTGATTCGCAATACGATGCGCCATCGGCAGGTCTTCATGGCCATCGTGGCCATCAGCTTCTTCTGGACCGTGGGAACCGTTCTGTTCATCCAGTTTCCACCCCTGGCCAAGAACGTGCTCCACGCCAGCAAGGAAGTGGCCAGCCTTTTCCTCGTCATGTTCTCGGTCGGCATCGCGATCGGCTCGATGTCGATCAACGCACTGCTGAAAGGCACGGTTTCGGCGCGCTACTCGCCCGCTTCCGTGATCGTCATGGGGCTGTTCGTCGTCGCGTTCTATCTGGTATGCCGCGCCTGGCCAGACATGGATGGCCGCGCGCTGATGAACGTGGCCACCTTCATCGCGCAGCCACTGGCCATCCCCCTGCTGCTCACGCTGCTCGGCATTGCGGTGGCGGGCGGCATGTTCGTGGTGCCGCTCTATGCGTTTCTGACCACGGTGGTCGATAAGTCTGAAACCGCACGGACCATCGCGGCAAACAACATCGTGAACTCCGGCGCGATGGTCATGGGCGCGCTGATCGCTGCCAGTCTCAGCGGGCTTGGGGTAGCTCTGGCCGAACAGCTTCTGCTGGGAGCGGCCATGTGCGTCGTTTCAGCCTGGCTGGGCTGGCTGCTTTACCGCGCGGAAAAGGCCGCGGCGGTCTGAAGGTCAGGCAATGCCTGATCTTCAGGCAATGAATGCCATTACTGCCAGAAAGCAGGCGCAATAGGCCAGCAGGAACTCGCGGATGTCGCGCATGGAAATGCGCTTGAGATCGACCGGCGCGGAACGCACCTCCACCTCGCGCAGGCGCTCTTCCGCACGGCGCATGGCCGCCATCACTTCCGGCTCGAACCGCGGCAGTTCACGCAGTGCGTGGCGCGGCAGCGAGGCGCGAAACGGGTGGCGGGCGGTGCCGTAGGCCGCCCCGTTGAAGAGCGCTCCGGCGTGTCTGGCAAGCATCCTGTCCATGCCCGCCAGTTTAACGATTCGTTTACCTTGTGAAATACCCGGCCATGCGCAATGTCCGCCCTGTTCCGGGACGGGACAGGATTGCTCAGCGCGCCCCCGCCATTTCCAGGATCAGATGCCACTCCTCTGGCCGGACCGCGCCGACCGACAGCCGCGAAAGCCGGATAAGGTCCATGTCCTGAAGTTCGGGCGTTGCCTTGATCTGCTTCAGCGTTACCGTCTGCGGCAGCTTTTCGACCGGCTTAACCTTGACGGCAGCCCACTTTCCTTCTGGGTCGGTCGGATCGGTGATGCCGCCCACGCTGATCATCATTACGCCAACGATCTCTATGCCGATGTTGGAGTGGTAGAAAAAGGCAAGATCACCGGGCTGCATGGTGCGCAGATTGCGTGCCGCAAGATGATTGCGCACGCCATCCCACGTGCCCTCGCCTTCGGTCACGAGATCGTCCCAGCTATAGACATCCGGTTCCGACTTCATCAGCCAGAGATTGCGGCCATCGGTATCTGCGATGTTGATTTTGGTCATGAAAGCCTGCGCGATTCCCGTTAGAGGCGGTTTCCATAGCGACAATTTTCCGAACTGGAACACCATGCCTCTCGAAACCCTGCCCGTCATCTCGCTGAACGGCGAGCCTGAAGCCCTGTCTCGCGAACTGGGCGAATCCTTTCAGACCTTCGGCTTTGCGATGGTAAAGGACCACGGCATTGATCCCGCGCTCATCGCCCGCGCATGGGAGCTGACAGCCGCGTTCTTTGCCCTGCCCGAAGCGGAAAAACGGCAATACTTTATCGAAGGCCAAGGCGGCGCACGAGGCTACACCCCCTTCGGCACCGAAATCGCCAAGGGCGCAAAGCAGCATGACCTGAAGGAGTTCTGGCACGTCGGACGCGATCTTCCGGCGGATCATCCTCTGGCCGGGCTGTCGATGTTCCCCAATGTCTGGCCGACACGGCCAGAGGGTTTTCGCGAAACCTTCCAGACGCTTTATGCTGCATTCGACGCTGTCGGCGCGCGCATTCTCTCACACATCGCCACATGGCTCGGTCTGGATGCGCACTGGTTCGATCCCGCGATCGAGGATGGCAACTCGGTCATGCGTCTGCTGCACTATCCGCCCCTTCCCGCCGATGCTCCCGAAGGCGCCATCCGGGCCGGTGCACACGAGGACATCAATCTCATCACTCTGCTGCTTGGCGCGGAAGAAGCAGGACTTGAGCTGCTGACCAAGCAGGGCGAATGGATCGGCGTTTCACCGCCGGATGGCGCACTCGTCATCAATATCGGCGACATGCTGCAACGGCTGACGAATCACGTCCTGCCATCCACCACGCACCGCGTCCGCAACCCGCGGGGCGAACGCGCAAGGCACAGCCGCTATTCGATGCCCTTCTTCCTGCACCTGCGCAGCGACTTCCGCTTCAAGACGCTGCCCCAGTGCATCACCGCCGACAATCCAGACCGTTATCCGGTCTCGATCAGCGCAGACGACTACCTGCAGGAACGCCTGCGTGAGATCGGCCTGAAGAAGTGAAACGTTTGCCGAAGCCTGCGCACTTGCTTCAGCGAGAGCGCGGGCTTCGGCAAAGCCC
The DNA here is from genome assembly GCF_003171715.1 of Novosphingobium meiothermophilum. Lineage (GTDB taxonomy): Bacteria > Pseudomonadota > Alphaproteobacteria > Sphingomonadales > Sphingomonadaceae > Novosphingobium > Novosphingobium meiothermophilum. The sequence goes on from NZ_QGHL01000020.1 coordinate 170,495, forward strand.
CGCGCAGCCACAAACGAAAAAGGCCGCCTGCGGGCGGCCTTTTCGATCGTGAATGGTGGAGCCTAGCGGGATCGAACCGCTGACCTCCTGCATGCCATGCAGGCGCTCTCCCAGCTGAGCTAAGGCCCCGTAATTCATCCGGCCTGTAATGGCATTTCAGACCGTTCCGGCGGATGTCTGTCGCCGGGAGCCGCGCCTCTAAGGGAGAGCTTCCCGGCTGACAAGACGCTTTTTTCAGGTCTGGCCATTTTTTTGCTACGGGGAAGACAAGCGCGGCCTTCTCCCGCAGCCGAAGAACTCAGACCTCGTCGTCGTCGCCGTCGTGTCCGGGCACACCCAGATCGTCGTCGCCGCCAAGATCGACATCGTTGTCGGGCGAATCGCCGTCCTCGTCAATGTCGAGATCCTCATCGGCCAGATCGACGTCGGGCACGGCGTCGGCCTTCTCCTTCTGGATCTCCTCATAGGGGATCGGCTGCTTGGACTTGAGCACTGGCTCGGCGGTCCAGGTGTACTTGCACTCGACGCAGGTGATCGGGTCGGTATTGCCCAGATCGTAGAAGCGGGTGCCACACTTCGGACAACCGTGCTTGGCGCCCCATTCCGGCTTGACCATGAAACTTCCTCAAGACTGGCCCGGCGCGGCAAAAGCGCCCGGCGGAGAAACTGCACGCTTGATGGGTCCGCACAACCGCGGAATCAAGAGAGCGCGCGCCTTGCCATAGCGGCGCGCTGCTGTCAAAAGCCGCGCGCTTTATTGGCCCTCCCCGTTTGGAAAGACCCGACGTGTCCTCTCACGATACCAACCAGATGCGTCCGCGCCGCTTCACTGCCAACGGCTCGCTGAAGGGCCGCATCCGCGTGCCCGGCGACAAATCGATCAGCCACCGCTCGATCATGCTCGGTGCGCTGGCTGTGGGCGAAACGCGGGTTACGGGCCTGCTGGAAGGCGAAGACGTGCTTTCCACTGCCGCCGCGATGCGGGCAATGGGTGCCACGATCGAACGCGATGCCAAGGGCATGTGGCACGTTCATGGCGTTGGCGCAGGTGGTCTGCTCCAGCCGCAACAGGCGCTCGACATGGGCAATTCGGGCACGTCCACGCGGCTGCTCATGGGCCTTGTTGCCAGCCATCCGATTACCGCCACGTTCGTCGGCGATGCCTCGCTATCGAAGCGCCCGATGGGCAGGGTGATCGATCCTCTGTCGATGATGGGCGCACAGTTCACCGCCAGCCCCGGCGGGCGGCTTCCCCTTACCCTTCGCGGGATTTCCCCCGCAGTCCCGATCGAATACCGGCTGCCCGTGGCATCGGCGCAGGTGAAGAGCGCGGTGCTGCTGGCGGGGCTGAACACGCCGGGGATCACCACGGTGATCGAACCGATCCCCACGCGCGATCATTCCGAACGGATGCTGCGCGGGTTCGGCGCCGAACTGACCGTCGATCTGGCAGATGACGGCACCCGCATCATCAGGGTGCGCGGGGAAGCCGAACTCACCCCGCAAGACATCGTGGTGCCGGGCGATCCTTCATCTGCTGCGTTCTTCGTCGTTGCCGCACTGCTTGTCGAAGGATCGGACCTCGTCATCGAGAACGTGGGCCTCAACCCCACGCGCGCCGCGCTGTTCGATGTGCTGCGTCTGATGGGCGGGAACATCGAGGAAACGGACCGGCGCGATGTCGGCGGCGAACCGGTGGCCGATCTGCGCGTGCGCCATTCGGTGCTGACAGGAATCGAGGTCGATCCCGCTGTCGTGCCCAGCATGGTCGACGAGTTCCCTATCCTTTTCGTCGCCGCCGCGCTCGCACAGGGCCGCACCGTAACCACCGGCCTTGAAGAGCTGCGTGTGAAGGAAAGTGACCGGATCAGCGCCATGCGCGCCGCCCTGGAACTTGCCGGTGCAACCGTTACTGAAACCGAGGACGGCCTCATCATCGACGGCACCGGCGGCGAGCTTCTGCCCGGCACGGCCGACGGCGCAAGCGTCGTCACGCACCTTGATCACCGGATCGCCATGAGCATGGCGATTGCCGGGCTTGTAAGCCGCAGCGGGGTGAGCGTGGACGATACGCGCCCCATCGCCACCAGCTTCCCGATATTCGAAAGCCTGCTGGAAAGCGCGGCAGCCTGATGGACCCGACAATGGCCAACGTCATCGGCTTTTGCGGCACGGCCTGCATCGTTCTTGCCTATGGCTACGTGACCAAGGTCGCACAGCCCAATCCCTTCGTGCAGCACGGTGTCAACCTGCTGGGCGCGGCGCTGCTCACGATCTCGCTGTTGGTCAACATGAATCCCGCCTCGTTCGTGCTGGAGTTCTTCTGGGCGGCCATTGCCATCTGGGGGCTGGTCAAGGCATTCCGCAGCCGGAGATTGCACAAGTGATCATTGCCGTCGATGGCCCGACCGCATCGGGCAAGGGCACCATTGCCAAGGCGCTTGCCGCACATTTCGGGCTGCCGCACCTCGATACCGGGCTGCTCTACCGCGCAGTCGGGCGGCAAGTTTTCCTGAACGGCGGCAACCCGGATGATCCGGCCGACGCGCTTGCCGCTTGTACCTTTCCTGAAAGCCTGCTTGATGATCCCGAACTGCGGACCGAGGAAACAGGGGGCTACGCCAGCCGCGTTTCGGTGCACCCTGCGGTCCGTGCCGCACTTCTTGCCCGCCAGCAGGCTTTCGCCAACCAGCCAGGCGGCGCTGTCCTCGACGGCCGCGATATCGCCACCGTCATCGCTCCGCACGCCGACGCCAAGCTTTTCGTCACCGCCAGCGTATCGGCACGCGCCCTGCGCCGCTGGATGGAGATGAAAGGGCTGGGCAAGGACGTCGAACGCGCCGAAATCGAAGCAGACCTCGCAGCCCGCGACGAACGCGACCGCAACCGCCCCGAGGCTCCGCTACGTCAGGCCGAAGGCGCCGCGCTGCTGGATACGTCGAACCTGACCAGGGAAATGGCGGTGGCGACAGCAATTGCGCTGGTGGAGAAGCAGGTGGCCGCGCGGGGGTAATCGGGTGCGCGGTTGACTGCGCAGCACGCACGATAACGAACCGACCAGTGCCCTCCGCTAAAGCCAAGCAGCCCGCATTTTCCTTGCTTTTCCGGCCCTGTGCGCCTAAGCGCCGCCCGTCCGTGATGGCTCGTGTCTGAGCGGATGCCCCCGCCAGCATTCGGCTCCGGGGGCGGTTCGGCCCTTTTTGGCCCGCGCACCGCATGGGGCGGAGCGTGGAGGAAAGACCGGCGGAAACAACCGCCTGGCCGGAATACTTGCAAACAGGAAGCTTGAACAATGGCTACCAATCCGACGCGCGACGATTTCGCCGCGCTGCTTGACGAATCGCTTGGCGGCGCCGCCAACGGCGGCTTTGAAGGCCGCGTCGTCAAGGGCACCATCACCGCCATCGAAAACGACAAGGCCGTCATCGACGTAGGCCTGAAGAGCGAGGGCCGCGTTGCCCTGCGCGAATTTGCCGCTCCCGGCCAGCCGCACGGCCTCAAGGTCGGCGATGAAGTCGAAGTCTATGTCGACCGCGTCGAGAACGCCGACGGCGAGGCCATGCTCTCGCGCGACCGCGCCCGCCGCGAAGCCGCATGGGACAAGCTCGAAAACGAATTCGGCGAAGGCAAGCGCGTCGAAGGCGTGATCTTCGGCCGCGTGAAGGGTGGCTTCACCGTTGACCTCGACGGCGCCGTGGCGTTCCTCCCCGGCTCGCAGGTCGACATCCGCCCGGTGCGCGATGTCACCCCGCTGATGGACATGCCCCAGCCCTTCCAGATCCTCAAGATGGACCGCCGCCGCGGCAACATCGTCGTTTCGCGCCGTGCGGTGCTCGAAGAAACCCGCGCAGAACAGCGTTCGGGCCTGATCCAGAACCTCAAGGAAGGCCAGATCATCGACGGTGTGGTCAAGAACATCACCGATTACGGCGCGTTCGTGGACCTGGGCGGCATCGACGGCCTGCTCCACGTGACGGACATGAGCTACAAGCGCGTCAACCACCCGTCGGAAGTCATTGCCATCGGCGATACCGTCAAGGTGCAGATCATCCGCATCAATCAGGACACGCAGCGCATCAGCCTTGGCATGAAGCAGCTTGAAAGCGATCCGTGGGATGGCGTGGCCGCCAAGTATCCGGTGGGTGCAAAGCTTTCGGGCGTTGTCACCAACATCACCGAATATGGCGCGTTCGTGGAACTGGAAGCCGGCATCGAAGGCCTTGTCCACGTTTCGGAAATGTCCTGGACCAAGAAGAACGTCCACCCCGGCAAGATCGTTTCGACGAGCCAGGAAGTCGACGTCATGGTTCTGGAAGTCGACAGCGACAAGCGCCGCATCAGCCTTGGTCTCAAGCAGGCCCAGCAGAACCCGTGGGAAGCCTTCGCCGAGAAGCACCCGGTCGGGTCGGTCGTGGAAGGCGAAGTCAAGAATGCCACCGAGTTCGGCCTATTCATCGGTCTGGACGGCGACGTGGACGGCATGGTCCACATGTCGGATATCGCATGGGGCATTTCGGGCGAGGACGCACTGGCCCTGCACCGCAAGGGCGAGCAGGTTTCGGCCGTGGTTCTTGATGTGGACGTCGAGAAGGAACGCATCAGCCTTGGCATGAAGCAGCTCGAAAAGGGCGCTCCGGCTGCTGGCGGCGCCTCGGCTGCCGGCGCGGGCTCTCTGCGCCGCGGCGAAGTTGTCACCGTCACCGTCCTCGAAGTGCGCGATGGCGGCCTCGAAGTGCAGGCTGGCGAAGACGGCGCGACCGGCTTCATCAAGCGCTCGGATCTCGGCCGTGACCGCGACGAGCAGCGTCCTGACCGTTTCCAGGTCGGCCAGAAGGTTGATGCCATGGTCACCGGGTTCGACCGTTCGAAGAAACCGAACTTCTCGATCAAGGCACGCCAGCTCGCCGAAGAGAAGGAAGCCGTGGAACAGTATGGCTCCTCGGATGCCGGCGCCTCGCTGGGCGACATCCTCGGTGCGGCGCTGAAGGCCCGCAACTGAGCATCGAGCCTCTCCGCAAGGGAGGCTTGAAGCAAGGCCCGTCCGGAGCGATCCGGGCGGGCTTTTGCTTTGTTTGACGCCCGCGCGGCGCTAAGCTGCGCCCATGACGACAGAGATCCACCAGTTCCCCTGCCTCGCCGACAACTACGGTTTCCTGGTGCATGATGCCGCCAGTGGCGAAACTGCCTGCATCGATACGCCCGATGCCGGGGCCTGCCTGCGCGAAGCCGATGCGAAAGGCTGGCGGATCACGCAGATCTGGAACACGCACTGGCACCCGGATCATGCGGGCGGCAACGAAGCCATCAAGGCGGCAACGGGGTGCATGGTGGTCGCGCCAGCAGGAGATGCAGCGCGGATAGCCGGAATTGACCGGCAGGTAGCCCATGGCGATGTGATTGCACTGGGTTCAATCAGCGCCAACGTCATCGATGTGGGCGGGCACACGCTGGGGCACATTGCCTATCATCTGCCTGAGGCGAACGGGGCCTTCGTTGGCGATTCCCTGTTTCCGCTGGGCTGCGGGCGCATGTTCGAGGGCACCGCGCTGCAGTTCTGGGCGAGCCTCCTGCGCCTGAAGGCCCTGCCCCCTGAAACGACGCTTTACAGCGCGCACGAATATACGCTCTCGAACGCGCGCTTCGCCATCTTCGCCGATCCGGACAATGACGCACTTCGTGCCTATGCGCAGAATGTAGCGGCAAGGCGCGAGCGGGGTGAGTGGACAGTGCCCACAACGCTCGCCGCAGAACTGGCCGCGAACCCCTTTCTGCGTGCCGATGCGCCAGACATGGCAGCACGCTGGGGCGGCGAATCTCCTGTCGAGACATTCGCCGCCCTGCGCGCTGCGAAGGACACTTTCCGCTAGCGCCGATCCTGCTAAAGCGGCAGTTGACTGGGGGAAACGCATGGCCGGCGACAGGAAGATCATCCGCGTAACGTCTTTCGACGTGGCCGAGGCCGCGGGCGTAAGCCAATCGACCGTCAGCCGCGCCCTTGCGGGCGATACCTCGATCAGCGAACCGACACGTCTGCGAGTGATCGAGGCAGCGCGGCGGCTGAACTATCAGGTTGACGAGAACGCGGCGCGCCTGCGACGCGGTCGCACGGGCACCTTGGCCGTGGTCATGATCTGCCGTGAGGGGCAGGATCGCAAGGACATCAACCCCTTCTATTTCTCATTGCTCGGCAGTGTCTGCGCGGCGGCCTCCGCGCGCGGATACGAGACTCTGGTTTCCTTTCAGGATGCACCGGAGAACTTCTGGGGGCACTTCCAGGAACGGCGCAAGGCCGACGGAATGATCGTGATCGGCACAACCACGAACACCGCCGCATGGGACTATTTCCGGAACATGCCCGATGGCACAAACTGGACCTGCTGGGGCGCGCCTGACAACGACCTGCCATGGGTCCGCAGCGACAACCTTTCGGGGGCAACACTCGCCACGCGGCATCTGCTTGTGCGCGGCTACCGACAGATCGTTTGCATCGGCTCCGCTACGTCGCCCCAGCGCCAGTTTCAGGAACGCTACGAAGGCTATGCCGAAGCCATGCGCTCTGCCGGTCTGGAGCCGCGCCTGCAACAGGTCGAAAGCGGCCTCGCCCGTGAAGAGCAGGGACGCCGCGCTGCAATCGCTCTGGCCCAAAACGGGGAGCCGTTCGACGCGATCTTTGCAGTATGCGATGAAATGGCGCTCGGTGCGCTGAAGGAGCTTACCGCGCGCGGCTTCGCCATTCCGGATAAAGTGGGAATCATCGGGTTCGACGGCATCCGGGCCGGCGCTTGGTCCACCCCGCCCCTCACCTCAATCGAGCCTGACTTCCAGATGGCAGGAGCACTGTTGGTGGAGCAGCTTCTGGCGAAGATCAACGGCACCGAGGGGTCAGGACGGCGCGTGCCCGTCAGACTGGTTATCCGGGGATCTACCCGTCCCTGAGAAGCTTGACTGCCAATCTCCAGCTGAATCAAGAAGCCCCTCCTGGCCTTGAGCCGGAAGGGGCTTTCATGATTTTGAGCGGTGATCCTGACGCCAGCGGCTCAGTTCACCAGACCAGCGATGGCCGTATCAACCAAGGCCTTGTCCGCTCCGGCAGAATGGTTCCTGGCGATGAGGTCGCGCGCGGCAGAGGCAGCCGCTTCGGCTGCCTTGACGCGCAGATCATCCACGGCAGCGCGTTCGGCAGCAGCGATCTTGTCGGCAGCCATCTTTTCACGGCGCGCAATCACGGCTGCAGTGTCCGCCTCAGCCTTGGCGACAATGGCAGCAGCTTCGCTCTTCGCGTGCTCAACCATGGCAGCCGCATCCTTTTCGGCATTGGCGATCTTGGCGGCGTATTCGGCACGCAGCTTTTCCGCTTCGGCGCGGAGCGCCTTGGCTTCGTCAAGCTGCTTGCGGATTGCGTCGATCTGCTTGTCCAGTCCGCCCACAATCAGGCCCGGCACCTTCTTGTAAACAAGGATGCCAAGGAAAATCAGCATGGCGAGTGCGACCCACGCACCCGGCCCCAGGCCAAGCGCGGAAGGTTCGACGTGATGCTCTGCGGCGGCGCCGTGTTCCACCACCGCGGTTGTTTCGGCGTGGTCAGCCATGCGCAAGAACTCCCTTAACGGCGGCCTGTGCTTCCTCGGCAGGGATCGACAGGCCGGCGAGGCGGCTCGCGATATCCTGCGCGGCTTCGGCGGCAACACCTTCCACTTCGGCCAGCGCGGCAGCGCGAGCAGCGGAGATGCGGGCTTCAGCGGCCGTCACGGTTTCGTCAATCCGAGCCGAAGCGGCGGCAAGCTTGGCGTCCGTGGCCTTGGCCGCGTCAGCCTTGGCGGCAGCGATCAGGCCTTGCGCTTCGGCGCGCTGCCTGTTTGCCTGCGCGCGCCATGCCTCTTCCTCGGCATCGGCGGCGGCCCGTGCGGCTTCGGCAGCGGCAAGGTCGTCGGCGATCTGCTTGTCGCGGCCGTCCATCGTGGCAACGACCTTGGGCAGCATGCCCCGGCCGATCACGAAAAAGACAATGCCGAAGAACACCAGCAACCAGAAGATCTGGCTGGAATAGGTGGTGGCAAGCTGTTCAATCTGAGGCATCGCGGTTGTCCGGGCGTCAGGCGGCCGGGGTAAACCCCGGCCAGCATTTCAACAATCTGTGACGTTCGTTGCCGGATCAGGCAACGAAGATCAGGATCATCGCGACGACGAACGAGAGCAGGCCCAGAAGTTCGGCAGCGGCGAAGCCGATGAAAAGGCGGCCCTGCTGACCGTCGGCAGCGCCGGGGTTGCGCAGCGCGCCTTCAAGGAACTTGGCAAACACGTTGCCCACGCCGAGCGAGGCGAGACCGGCGCCAACAGCGGCGAGACCAGCACCGAGCAGCTTTGCGCTTTCTGCGTCCATGTCAAAAAACTCCTTTGATCAAATCCGAATGGATAAAGTGTTGCGGTTATCAGTGAAGATTCTCGGCGTCGTTCAGATAGACGCAGGTGAGCAGGGCGAAGACATAGGCCTGAATGCCTGCCACCAGAAGTTCCAGCGCGCAGATGCCAATCATCAGCACGAAGCTGGGAAGGGCAGCGAGGAAGAATGTCCCGACCCCGGCATTGGTGCCGGAGATCACGAAGCCTGAGAGCACTTCAAGGAGCACGTGCCCGGCCATCATCGCCACGAACAGACGCAGACCGAGGCTGAACGGACGCACCAGAAACGAGATCAGCTCGATCGGAAAGATGATCGGGATCATCGGCACGGGCGTGCCGTGCGGCACGAACAGAGAAAAGAAGTGCAGGCCATGCTTGGCAAAGCCGACGCCAAGCACGATGGCGAAACTCATGACCGCCAGAACGCCCGTGACGGTGAAATGGCTGGTTGCCGTAAACGGATGAACACCAACAAGTGCCAGCGGCAGAAGGCCGAGCATGTTGGCAAAAAGGATGAAGGCGAAGAGCGAGAAGACATAGGGCAGATACTTGCGGCCCGCCTTGCCAATATTGGCCTGAAGCAGATTATCAACGAAGCCGGTCAGCCCTTCCACCGCCATCTGCCAGCGGCCCGGCACAAGCTGGCGCTTGGCGCCGCCCGCAACGAAAACCACGAGGACGGCAGTGGTGATCGCCATCCACAACGCCGAATTGGTGAACGCGATGTTGTAACCGCCGATAGCCCAGTTCTCGGTCCCAAAAAGGGTCTGGATCGTGAACTGGTGAACCGGATCGACCTTGCCTTCGGCCACGCGCTAAACCCCGTCTCACTCGAATACAACAACAGCGCCCTAATCGGGGCGCCGGCTCGAAATCCGGATGATGTTGCGGAAAGCCACCACGACCCCCATGAACAGCATCACCAGCAACCCCCAGGGGCTTGTTCCGGCAAACTGGTCAATGACCCAGCCGATGAACGCGCCGCCTACAAGACCTCCGATCAACTCCGCCAGCACGCGGTTGCCCATGCGATAATTCGCATCGGTTTCCCCGCCCGCCTTTGGTCGGCCGCGCTCTTCTTCCCGCTCGCGAAGGGCTTTCAGCCGCTTGTCGAGCGCGTCGATACGCGCGTCCTCACCGATAGGCTCGATCCCGTGCGGATCATCATTCATGCCGTTTACCCCCCTGATCGGTTGTCCGACCCAAAAGTTTCAGCACAAACGACGGGTATCCGCCGAGGGCGCGGTCCCCTTAGGCGGGGGGTATCGCCGAGTCAACTGTCACGGACTGTGTCTGAACCAAGGTATCATCGCAAAAGCGAACGCCCTTCCCCGCAAAGGCGGGAAAGGGCGCAAAAGCGAGAGAAACTGGCTGGCGATTCGTATGCGCAATTTCAGTTCAGGGGCAGCGCGAATCACGCAGCGGCGGTCCATCGCCGCGTGTCTGCCACGAGCCGTCCGGCGCCTGATACTTCTCGCCCGGCTTGGTCTGGGCAATGAGCAGACAGCCTGAGGTCAGCGCATACTCCTCAACCGTCGCCTTGTTGGCCTGCGCCTTTTCCGCATAAAGCGCCTTGCGCTTGATGTTGATGTCTTCGACGATCGCTCTCAGGGCCGGACTGGGCGGCACGACATAACCGAGATAGCCGTCCATCTTCTCGCCCACCTGCCCGGCGCTGCGGGCAGCAGCATAGGCCGGATCGCGGGCCTGCGCAGCCGCGGAACCCGCCATCGGGCCAAGAGCCATACCGGCAACCGCCGCGGCCAGAAGTGCCTTGTGCATGGGAACCAAGATCATGGCTTCGATCCTTGCGTTTTCCTTGGACATCAGAAGATGTCCGGATGGGTTTCAATCGTGGCGTTCGCATCCTGTGCGAGCCGGTACACGACCTCCTGCTTGATGTTGATGTTGAGTTCGATGACGATCGGCTTGTCCGGTGCGTTCACCGAAATGCAGCCTGATAACGCCAACCCTCCCAACAGCGGCAGCGCCAGCAGGATGCGCCGCTTTCGCTTCGTTTTCGTTCTTGCGCCAGTGCCATTTGCCATGCCCATGCTGCTCGCAGGATTGGCGGACCGGGTCAATTCCAAGCGTTTCATGGCACGTTTCCGCTTTCTGCCGGCTGAATGCCGTGTTGTGAAACAGGCAGCACCACTCTTGTTGCGCCGCCCGTCTGGCCGATTGCTCCAAGGCGCTGCAGGGGCCTTCCCTGCGCATCGACCAGCCCAAGCAAGCGCGGATCCTTCACAAACGCAGGATCATAGAGCGCCTTGAACGAGGTTATGAGCTGGTAGAATGGTGCGCGAATGTTGACGTTGAACTGGATCGGAAGGTTGGCTACCTGTTTCGTGATGAAGTTCCGCTTCGTCCCGGCCCCTTGCCGGACACCATCGAACTTCACGTTTGTAACGATCTCGCCTTCCAGATCGCCGCGCATGGCGATGGCCATGGTCCGGTAATCGAGAGACTTGAGTGAATCGAAGGCGAAGTTGGCCATCGCGCCCATGTTCTCGTAGGTCAGTGCGCCAATGTAGGAGACATTACCACCGCCGCTGCGCGATACGAGCGTGCCTTCCTCGATACGTCCGCCGTTCGCATCGAATACGAGCGGGAACTGCCCATCGAAGGTGCCGGTCGCGGCAAGGTTGCCGAGTTCCATCTTCTCGATGAACTTGGCCGCATCGATAGCGGTGACAGTCAGGGTATAGCGACGGGCCTCGGCCACGCCGAGCCGCAGATCGGTCGGCTCGAGCACCAATGTGCCGCCCAGGAACGGCCAGCGGGCATCGTGCAGGCGCAAGACCTGCTCCGGCATGAGCGTGAGGTCGATCTGCCCCTCCGTCACTTCGATGCCGGGATTGATGGAAGCAACCGTGATCCTCTGGTGGGGCTTGCTCACCATGCCAAGCAGATCGATAAACTCGATCCGCCCCTTGATGCCCTTGGCCGGACCGAACGCCGCCGCAAGATCGAGATTCTCGGTGCCGAAGCTGCCTGTGCTGGCAACGCCGCGTGCGTTCCAGTCAATGCGCCCCGATCCCGTGATCCGGCCTTCGACATTGGCAACCACCCCCAGGGCAAGCCGGGTCAGTTGGGCAGGCTGAAAGCCCTTGTCGAACTTCAGGTCTGGCACGGTCAGATCGGCATGACCGGCACCTGTCGCAAGATCGTGTCCGATGGAAACCTCGCCCACGCCGCGCAACGTCTTGGCTTCGCGCAGCGCTGCTTTCGCCGAAATGCGGCTGCCTTCCAGCGTCAGCATGGCACCATCGCTGCGCAGAGGCTCGAAGCGCGCCGGATCGAGCCTGTCGGTCAGGTCGAAACCGGCTTGTGAAATGCTGAGCCTGCCATCTGCATAGCGCCACTGGCCGGATGCGCCCGCAAGGTCGAGCGGCACATCGGCCAACCGAGCCTCCAGCCCATCGAATGTTCCGGCAGGATCCTTCTCCGCCCGCAAATCAATCTTCGTCACACGAATACGCGAAGCCGCTGCGTCGGTGCCAAGACGAACGTCAACCGCAGCGGCACGGAGTGTGCCGGGATATCCGAGACTGATCGCGCCGGTTGAAAGCGCAAGCGGGCTTTCTCCGACGCGCCCGGTCAAAGCCAGCCCCTCCGCGCGCGCAGCAATACGCAGACCATCGCGCCCGCTTTTCACGATCGCATAGCCTTCGGAAGGACAAAGGTTGATTGCCGCTCGATCGAAAACCGCTGTGCCCAGCGCAATCCGCTCGAACCGAGGCTGGATGCAGCGCTTCCACAGCGCAAGTTGCCCCTTTGCATCCAGGCTGCCCGCCAAAGGCACTTCAAGATTCTGCACGGTGCCACCGGGAATCGCGCCTGACACCTTTGCCAGACCCGAAAAGCCGATCGAGCCATCAGTCACCTGCGCAACCATAAGTTCCGGAATGGCCAGAGAATTGGCGCCTTCGCGCCACGGCGCCATTGTCAGCCGGAACAGAGCCTGACCGGCGCGCCCTTGCTCAAGGCGCCCGACGATCCGCGGCAGGCCAGCCCCTGCGGTCGCGAAGTTGCCCGCCAGCAGCGGCGGGCCAGCAGGACTGGCCGTGACAAGCTGGAACCGGGAAAGCGAGAACAGATCCTGCCCGCTGCCGCCGGTGAGCCGCGCCTGAGGAACAACGATGGACAAAGCCTCACCGTTTCGGCGCAAGCCGACTTCGCCCACCAGTCGGCTGCCGCGTTCCTGCGCAGCCAGTGCCTTGCGGAACTGGTCGAGGAGCGGACCAAGCATGGTGCCGCGCGATGCGTCCGCGCTACGAGCGAGCGCACCGGCAAAACCGCTACCTACACGCGCGCCCTCACCCTTGATGGCACCGCGAAACTCAGCGCGAGACTCGCCCGGTTCATACCGGAGCGCTCCTTCAAGACCGACCAGCCCGAATTGCGCCGCATCGGTGACAAAGCTTCCTGCATTCGCCTCGACCCGCCCGCTGAGCGCGCCATCGCGCAAGGCCAGCCGCGCATCAAGTGCGAGCGATGCCGCCGAAGCCCCCGGCAAGGCAAGCTCACGCCCGCGCAAGGAAACCGTGCCCGTCAACCCGGCCAGATCCTTGTCGGCCTGCACTTTCAAGTTGGCCGTCATCCCCTTGCCACTGGCGCTGCCCGCCTTGTCATCAGCGCCGTCGCATTGCAGCGATGCCATGCGCAAGGGGCCTTCCAGCCGGGGCCTTGCGTCATCGACCGCAATCCTGCCGAACAGCGTGACGTCCGCCGCACGGCACCGCCCCATTGAAAGCTTGGGCGCACTGGCCGCAATCGTGCCGGCGAAACCGCTTTGCAGGTTGCCCTCGCCATCCACCGCAATCCCCGCCTTGCCGAACCCGGTGAGCATGAGCGCGCGACCATCGATGACCGAGACCGCCAGATCGGGAAGCGTGAAGGGTTCCTGCGAAACCTGCTTGGGAAAGAGCAGCGGATCGAGAGCGCCGAAGCTCGGCTTGCCGTCAAGGAGGGTGCCGTAAAGCCGCGGCCGGACCAGCTTGACCGCACCGATCCTTGGAGTGCCGAACACGTAGTCGATCCGCACTTCGACTCGTTCGACCACGAGGTCCGGCCGTGCGGGATCGCCGACGACTACGTTGCGCAGCACCTGAAAGCGCGGACCGATGTTTTCCACTTCGTAGCGTGCAACAACGCCGTGTCTTTCAAGCTGGTCCAGAATGATCTGATCGGCAATCCGCTCACGCGAAAGCCAGAGGCCAGATGCACCGACAACCGCAATGGCGAGCGCCGTGCCTCCGGCGCGACGCCAGCGCCCGACGCGCGCAGGCGCGTCCGACGGGTCTGCTTCCGCCATTTCGAAACGATCTGCCATTCGCCCCCTTCTTGCGCACTCCCGCCGCTTGGGCAATGCACGGCGTGGAACGCAAAAGCGCCAATTCGGTGCCCGCCGGGAAACCATGGCTGACCAGACCCGACTCTTTCCTGAACAGGAAGCGGCCGCAGGCAGAAGATCGTCCTTCGACGCCAGCGATGCAAGCGGCCACCGGGCGCGGCTGCGCAAGCGCCTGATGACCGGCGGCGAGGACGCGCTGGCAGATCATGAGCTGATCGAATACCTGCTCATTGTTGCGCGGCCGCGTATCGACACCAAGCCCATCGCGCGATCGCTGATCCAGCGCTTTGGCAGTCTGGCAGGCGTGCTGACCGCCGATCCGCAAACGCTGGCGCTGCATCCGGGAATGGGCGAAAGCAGCGCAGCCGCCCTGCGCATCGTGGCGCTTGCCGCGCGGCGGCTTGCCCGCACCAGTGTACGCGAACAGCCGATCCTTTCCAACTGGCAGGCCCTGCTTGATTATCTGCACATCGACATGGCGCACCTTAACGTGGAGCGCGTCCGCGTGCTCTATCTCAACACGCAGAACATGCTGATCCTCGATCATCTGGTCAGCGAGGGCACGCTTGACGAAAGTCCGATCTACACGCGCGAGGTGGTGAAGAAGGGGCTGGACGTTGGCGCGGCGGCCATGATCCTTGTTCACAACCATCCTTCAGGATCTCCCCAGCCAAGCCGGGCAGACATCCAGATTACCCAGAAGATCATGGAAGCGGCGCACCTCCTGGGCATGACCGTTCATGACCACATCGTGATCGGACGGGAAGGCCACACGTCGCTGAAAGCCCAAGGCCTGATCTGAGACGGGTGAAATCAGATGACCGCCAGCGCGGGCACCCCAAATGGTTGCGCGCTTGCTGACCTTGCGCCAAAGGTGCGGCGGAAGCAGCCGGACACAGGAAACCCTTGCAGCACAGAGCGGAAATCGAAGGTCTGCGCGCGGTTGCGGTCGTGCCGGTCGTGCTGTTCCATGCAGGAATTGCCGGTTTTGGCGGCGGTTTCGTCGGCGTCGACGTGTTCTTCGTCATCAGCGGCTATCTGGTCACACGCGCCATCCTTGCCGATGCTCTGGAACACCGCTTCTTGCTCCGCGACTTCTACGAAAGACGCGCGCGGCGCATCCTGCCCGCACTGTTCCCGGTGCTGCTTGCCAGCCTTGCCCTCGCATGGCTTGTTATGACCCCTCCGGATTTTCGCCAGTTCGCCCAGTCACTGGGCGCAAGCGCGCTGTTTGCCGCCAACCTGCTGTTTGCCCGCAAGACCGGCTACTTCGACGACGACGAAGGCTTTGCTCCCCTGCTGCACTTGTGGAGCCTTTCGGTAGAGGAACAGTTCTACATCCTGTTCCCGCTGCTAGTGCTCATGCTCCTCAGGATTGCGCGGCCGGAACGCAGGCAAACGATGGTGACAACGGCCTTTGCCTTGCTGGCGCTCGCCTCGCTGACCACAGCTCTGGCAATGCCATCAGAGCAGTCCTCGGTTGCCTTCTTCCTGCTGCCTGCCCGCGCGTGGGAGTTGCTGGCCGGGGCATTATGCGCCGTGCTTCCCGATAGCAGCGGCGGCCAGCCCGCATCCACCCGCAGCACACTGGCGCTGGGAGGCCTTGTGCTGGTTGTTGCAGGCATGATGATCTCATCCGGAATGCAGGCGCCCGACTGGCGGCTGCTGCTGCCGGTCGGCGGCACCGCCCTTGTGCTTCGCCATGCCAGCGCCAGCAATCTCGCAGGACGCATTCTCGGCCTGCCCGTGCTCACAAGCATCGGGGCGGCCTCTTACGGGATATACCTCTGGCACAACCCCCTGCTGGCCACGCTGGACTATGTCTGGCTCGATGTGCCCCCGCTCTGGCTCTCGGCCAGTGCCATCGGGCTGGCAACAGCCTTGGGCTTTGCCTCGCTGCATCTGCTTGAGCGGCCTGTGCGCCAGCGTGAAATCCTGCGCGCTCCGCGGGCGCTGGCGGTCTTCTGCGGGCTTTCGCTGGCGCTGGCGCTCGCCGCGGGCATTGCCGGGCATCTGCGCTGGCTTCAGCCGCGCAGCATCGTTGCCGCAAAGGCGCTTGGTGCGCACCCCCCGCCGGGCGAGGAGCAGGGCATCATCCTTCCGGAAAATGGCGCGCCGCTGGCCTTCATCGTTTACGGGGACAGCCATGCCCGGCAATACTTCCCTTCCCTTCAGGCGCGCTTTGGCAAGGGGGCACTGCTGACCGTGCCGGGCTGCCTATCACTGCCGCAAATCACCAGCCGCAACGAGGTATCCGAAAGAGCCGAAATCTGCGCAGACTTGCCGCAGGAACTGGCAATGCTGGTGCGAGAGCGGCAAATCCCCGTGGTGATCTGGGCGCAGCGCTGGGACCGGGAACTTTATGACAAGGCATCGCTGCATCTTCTGGGGCAGGCATCCGGCGCAGCCTGGCCCGCAATGCAGCAGGGCATAGAACAATTGCGCGCATCGCTGCCCTCCACCACCCGGCTAATTCTTGTAGGCAATGTTCCAACCGCTGCCACGGGCGGCCCGGCACTGTCTGACGGATACGCAAGGTGCCTTGCTTATCTCGATATCCGCTGCCCCGTGTCCTATCCGGCTGAAAGGGCAGAAGGCCGCCACATCAATCCCCTGCTGGCCTCATTGGCGATGCGGCTGCCGCAGACGTTCTACTTTGATCCGACACTGGACCTTTGCGATGCCGCCGGGTGTGCGGTGATGCGGGATGGCAAGGTCATCTATCACGACTGGACACATCTTTCGGAATATGGAGCTGGTCTAGTCGCCAGACGTCTGGGCGATGAGTTCCTCGCCCGCTGAACATCCTGCACGCCGCCGCGAAGGCCCCTGTCGGCCGTTGTTGCCCCTTGCCATCGCGCGCCCCCTTGCCTAGCGGCGCGCAGACACAGCGCAAGCGCCAAACCTTCCACGGAGTCGAACATGGTCCCCCGCTACGCCCGCCCCGCGATGACCGCCATCTGGGACCCCGAAGCCCGCTATCGCATCTGGTTCGAGATCGAAGCCCACGCCACCGAGAAGCTGGGGCAGCTTGGCGTTGTGCCGCCATCGGGCGCGAAGGCCCTGTGGGACTGGTGGGCGACGAACCCCAGGATCGACGTTGCCGCGATCGATGCCATCGAGGCCGTGACCAAGCACGATGTCATCGCCTTCCTCGATTGGGTCGCACAGCAGGTTGGGCCGGAAGCGCGCTTCATGCATCAGGGGATGACCAGTTCGGACGTGCTCGACACGACGCTGAGCGTTCAACTTGCGCGCGCATCCGATATCCTGCTCGCTGATCTTGACGCCCTGCTTGAGGCCATCAAGCGCCGCGCCTACGAACACAAATACACGCCCACCATTGGCCGCAGCCACGGCATTCATGCCGAACCCACCACCTTCGGCAAGAAGCTGGCCGAAGCCTATGCCGAGTTCAGCCGCTGCAAGGCGCGCCTCGTGGCTGCCCGTGCCGAAATCGCCACTTGCGCCATTTCTGGCGCGGTGGGCACCTTTGCCAACATCGACCCGTCGGTCGAGGAATACGTGGCGGAAAAGCTGGGCCTTGCGGTGGAGCCAGTGTCCACCCAGGTGATCCCGCGCGATCGCCATGCCATGTTCTTCGCAACGCTGGGTGTCATCGCCAGCAGCATCGAGAGGCTCGCCGTGGAAATCCGCCATCTCCAGCGCACCGAAGTGCTGGAGGCGGAAGAATACTTCTCGCCCGGCCAGAAGGGTTCGTCGGCCATGCCGCACAAGCGCAACCCCGTGCTGACCGAGAACCTCACCGGGCTGGCCCGCATGGTGCGTTCGGCCGTGACCCCAGCGCTGGAAAACGTGGCGCTCTGGCACGAGCGCGACATCTCGCATTCCTCGGTCGAGCGGTTCATCGGCCCCGATGCAACGATTACCCTCGACTTTGCGCTCGCCCGCCTGACCTCGGTGGTCGACAAGCTGGTGATCTATCCTGAGCGGATGCAGAAGAACCTCGACCGGATGGGCGGCCTCGTCCACTCACAGCGGGTTCTGCTTGCCCTCACGCAGGCTGGGCTGGAACGCGACGCTGCCTACCGTCTGGTTCAGCGCAACGCGATGAAGGTGTGGGAATCGGACGGACAGCTCAACCTCATGGAACTGCTGAAGGCTGATCCAGAAGTGGCTGCAACGCTGTCTGCCGAACAGATCGAGGACAAGTTCAACCTCGACTATCACTTCAAGGCAATCGACACGATCTTCGCGCGGGTCTTCGGCGAGGATTGAGGCAGGCCGGCGCGCGGTTGCCGATCGAGGAGGACTCGCAAAGCACGCGCGGCTGTCCTAAGCCTGTTGTTCCTGAAACAGCGGCAAGGCACGAGCATGAGCGTTCTGCGCACGATTTTCTGGGTGGTGGTGCTGGCAGCGCTTGCTGCATTCAGTGTTGCCAACTGGCAGCCCGTTGAAGTGCGCATATGGGAAGGTCTGCTCCTCGAAACCAAACTTCCGGCGCTGGTCATGCTGGCCTTCCTGATCGGGCTGCTGCCAACCTGGCTACTTTATCGTGCCACGCGCTGGCGGCTTCAGCGGCGCATTGCCAACCTTGAAACCCAGTTGACCGCGAGGGCTGCGCCGTCGCTGACCTCGACCAACCTCGAAGCTGCCCGGTCTCCGACCCTGGCAGATGACCAACCGACGAGCGAAAATCCGTGAGCAACCCTGTCTATCTCGCCCTTGACCTGCCACGCCTTGATGCCGCCATTGCGCTTGCCAACAAGGTCAAGGGCCATATCGGCGGGCTGAAGCTGGGGCTGGAGTTCTTTTGTGCCCATGGCCATCACGGAGTGCATGAAATTGCCAAGGTGGGTCTGCCGATCTTCCTTGATCTCAAGCTGCACGACATTCCCAATACGGTGGCCGGAGCGATGCAGGCCATACACGTGCTCGAACCGGCCATCGTCACCATCCATGCTCAGGGCGGACGGGCCATGATGGAAGACGCCAAGGCCGCTGCGGGCGAGCATTGCAAGGTCGTTGCCGTCACCGTGCTGACCAGTCTTGACGATGCCGACATGGGCGATCTGGGCATTGACGGCTCGGCCCACGATCAGGCGCTGCGACTTGCCGATCTGGCACAGGAGGCGGGCCTTGATGGCATTGTCTGCTCCGGTCACGAGGTCGGCGCGGTCCACAAACGTTGGAAGAACGGGTTTTTCGTTGTCCCCGGTCTGCGCCCGGCCGAAGGCAAGCTGGGCGATCAGAAGCGCGCCGTGACCCCGCGCGCCGCGCGCGATGCCGGCGCCAGCGTCCTCGTCATCGGCCGCCCCATCAGCCGTGCCGAAGACCCGGTTGCCGCCGCCCGCGCGATTGAAGCCACACTGTAAACGGATGATCCGCTTCCGTCTGGCCCGACCTGCCGATGTTCCCGCGCTGCGCGCGCTGGTTGAACGCGCCTATCGCGGTGAAACTGCAAAACAGGGCTGGACGCATGAAGCCGACCTGCTTGACGACGAGCGGACCAGCGATGCCGAACTGGCCGATGCGATTGCCAGCGACGATGCGCGCGTATTGCTCGCACTGAACGAAGCCGGACTTGCGGGCACGGTCACGGTCCGCAACCTCGGCGCAGGCCGCGCTTATCTGGGAATGCTGTGCGTCGATCCATCCCTTCAGGCGGCAGGTCTTGGCCGCGCACTGGTTGCAGATGCAGAGGACATGGCCGCCGAGGAGTTTGGCGCGGGCGTCATGGAAATGACCGTGATCGCCATCCGCGAAGAACTGATCGCATGGTATGAACGACTGGGCTATGTCCGCACGGGCGAAACGCGCCCCTTTCCGAACGGGGAAGATCGGCCATTCCGGATGGCGGTGCTGGAGCGCAAGATCGGCTGATTGCCGCAGTCCCTTGGGGGTCAGCTTCTGGCATTGCTGATGCCCGATTTGACAGGAAGCGCGCATCGGCCCTAGTCCGCGCAGCATGTCAGCCCGTGCGCCTTCGATAAAGATCTGCGGTATCACCACCCGTGAAGCGCTTGACGCCGCTATCCGCGCGCGTGCAAGCCACGTCGGCTTCAATTTCTTCCCGCCCTCGCCGCGGTTCTTGCCCCTTGCGGATGCTCCGGCACTTGCTGCACAGGCGCAGGACCAGATCACGCGGGTCGGTGTCTTCGTCGATGCCGCCGACGATTTCATCGCCGAAGCCATTGCAGCTGCAAGGCTTGATGCCATCCAGTTGCACGGCGCGGAAGACCCGTCTCGCGTTGCATCGTTGCGCCAGCGCTTCGGAATCCCAGTGTGGAAGGTCGTTTCCGTTGCCGGACCCGGCGATGTGGCAAAGGCAGATCGCCATGCCGGTGCAGCGGACTTCATCCTGTTCGATGCCAAGACGCCCAAGGGCGCCGCGCTGCCGGGCGGACTGGGGCTGGCTTTCGACTGGACACTGCTCCAGGCATGGAAAGGCGCATGTCCCTGGGGGCTGGCAGGCGGGCTGAACCCGGCCAATGTGGCCGAAGCCCTGCGCCAGACTGGGGCCGGTCTGGTAGACGTCTCGTCTGGGGTGGAGCGCGCGCCCGGCGTCAAGGACGCGGATCTCATCCGCACGTTCTGTTTCAACGCGCGCGCCGCCTGAATGACACAAGAAGGGCGGCTCTCCATCGGGAGAGCCGCCCTTCCTCAGATCACATCCGACGAATCGATGAATCGTCAGAAGCGAAGGCCGACGCCCACCACTGCCGCATCGCTGTCGCGCAGCAGCGCGTTGTCAGCGAAGAAGTGGCGATATTCGACCTTGCCATAGAACTTGCCAAAACCGTGCTGATAGCCCGCGCCCAGCGACCAGGCACCATCGCACAGATCGCACGATTCGGTGTTGTAGCCACCGATGCCGTAAAGCTTGCCGTTATCGTTGATCTTGACACCAGCGCGGCCGTTGAAGCCGAACGTCACCTTCGTTCCGCCCTGAAGCACCTTGTCGGCCGACACTTCTGCGCCGACGAACGCGGTCTTGCCGAGATCGAAGTCATAACCAGCGGCAATGCCGGCGATCGCTTCGGTGTTGGTGCGGTCCCACACGACGCCGCCACGCGATTCAATGCGGGCTTCGTTGGCGAGAGCCGGAGTTGCCGCAACGAGCGAAGCGGCAAGCGAGAGAAGAACCAGACGCATAGTTTTTACTCCTGACTTTTTGGCCCCTTCTGTGCCGGGGGCGAGGGTCAGGTAGGTAGAAAATCCTGCATCTACAATGAATGAGAAACAATCGTGAAGATGACATTGGCGACATGTGACAATTTTGTCACATTACCATTCTTCAGCAATTGTTCCGTTTGATATTTTTTCTTGTCATTACTTAAGCACGAAAAGGCGGCTCCTTTCGGAACCGCCTCCACGACGTTGCAACGCCCGCCTACTGCGCCGCGCCTTGCCCGAAGATGAACGGGCCAGCAAGGCTGTTGTCTCAGGGAAGGAACGCTCTCCTGCCCGAAAGGGTTCCATGCTCGGAATCTGGACAAGCGCCGCGCCCTCTGCCAAGCGGCATGGCCATGAACGCGCAAACTCCGAACAGCTTCCGCAATCAGCCAGACGAGCGCGGCCACTTCGGCCAGTTCGGCGGGCGCTACGTTGCCGAAACGCTGATGCCGCTGATCCTCGATCTGGAAACCGAATACCGCAAGGCCAAGGCCGACCCGGCATTTCAGGCCGAGTTCGACGATCTGCTTGAGCACTACGTGGGCCGACCCAGCCCGCTCTATTTTGCCCCCCGGCTGACCGAGGAATTGGGCGGCGCACAGGTCTGGTTCAAGCGCGACGAGTTGAACCACACGGGCGCACACAAGATCAACAACTGCATTGGGCAGATCCTGCTGGCAATCCGCATGGGCAAAACCCGGATCATCGCCGAAACCGGCGCGGGCCAGCATGGCGTGGCCACGGCCACGGTCTGCGCGCGCTTCGGCCTGCCCTGCGTGATATTCATGGGCGCGACCGACGTTGAACGGCAGAAGCCCAACGTGTTCCGCATGAAGCTGCTGGGTGCAGAGGTCGTGCCTGTCACCGCAGGCGCTGGCACGCTGAAAGATGCAATGAACGAAGCCCTGCGCGACTGGGTGGCGAACGTCCACAACACGTTCTACATCATCGGCACGGCCGCAGGCCCGCATCCTTACCCGGAACTCGTCCGCGATTTCCAGAGCGTGATCGGCAAGGAAGCCCGCGCGCAGATGCTGGCCCGCACCGGTCGCCTGCCTGACCTGCTGGTGGCAGCAATCGGCGGCGGATCGAATGCCATCGGTCTGTTCCACCCGTTCCTTGACGATGCCAGCGTCAGGATGCTCGGCGTCGAGGCGGCGGGACATGGACTGGACAGGGAACATGCCGCCAGCCTGGCGGGCGGACGCCCCGGCATCCTCCACGGCAACAAGACCTACCTGCTTCAGGACGAGGACGGCCAGATCATCGAAGGCCACTCGATCAGTGCCGGCCTCGACTATCCCGGCATCGGTCCTGAGCATTCATGGCTGAAGGAAATCGGCCGTGTCGATTACACGTCGGTCACCGACACCGAAGCGCTTGATGCCTTCCAGCTTCTGTGCCGTACCGAAGGCATCATCCCGGCGCTTGAACCCGCCCACGCCATCGCGGCGGTGAAGAAGGTCGCGCCCACTATGGGCAAGGATCAGATCATCCTCGCCAACCTGTGCGGACGCGGCGACAAGGACATCTTCTCGGTAGCCGAACATCTTGGAGTTAAACTCTGATGTCGCGCCTCTCCAGCGCCTTTTCCAAGGGCCGTCCTGCCCTTGTCACCTTCGTCACCGGAGGCGATCCCACACCCGATGCCACGGCTGCGATTCTCGACGCGCTTGTCGAAGGCGGGGCCGATGTCATCGAACTGGGGATGCCCTTCACCGATCCCATGGCCGATGGCCCGGCAATCCAGCTCGCGAACCTGCGCTCGTTGGGAGCAGGCACCAAGACCGCCGACATTCTGGCGATTGCTACTGCGTTCCGCGCGCGTCATCCGGAGGTGCCACTGGTGCTGATGGGCTATGCCAACCCGATGACGATTCGCGGGAGCAACTGGTTTGCCGCCGAATGCGTGAAGGCCGGGGTCGATGGCGTCATCTGCGTCGACATTCCGCCGGAAGAAGATGCCGAGCTTGGTCCTGCGCTTCGCGCAGCGGGCATATCGCTAATTCGTCTTGCCACACCTACGACAGACCATGCGCGGCTTCCGGCGGTGCTCGAAGGGTCTTCGGGCTTTCTCTATTATGTCTCGGTCGCCGGGATTACCGGGATGCAGCAGGCGGCGCAGGCATCGATCGACGAGGCGGTGGCAAGGATCAAGCAATCCGCGACGATTCCCGTCGCCGTGGGCTTCGGCGTGCGCACGCCTGAACAGGCTGCCGCGATTGCGCGGGTGGCGGATGGCGTCGTTGTCGGCTCGGCGCTGGTCGATCTCGTCGCAAAACACGGCACGAATGCCGCCGGGCCAGTGAAGGAACTCACCGCCGCGCTTGCCAATGCCGTCCACTCTGCCCGCAAGGGCGCTTTGTAAGGATATTCCGGGCATGAGCTGGCTCAACAAGGTCCGCAACGCGCTCCCCTTCACGCCGAAGCGGGATACGCCGGACAACCTGTGGATCAAATGCCCTTCGTGCAGCGAAATGCTGTTCACCAAGGAATACGAGGAAAACCTTTCGGTCTGCCCGCATTGCGAGCACCATGGCCGCATCGGCGCCGATGCACGGTTCAGCCAGTTGCTCGACCCCGGCTATGAACTGCTGCCCGCGCCCAAGGTCAAGGAAGACCCGCTCAAGTTCCGCGACAGCAAGAAGTATGTCGATCGCCTGAAGGCCGCCCGCGCCGCCAATCCTCATCCCGATGCGCTGACCAACGCATTGGGCCGGATCGAGGGACAGAAGACCGTCGTCGGCGTGCAGGACTTCGCCTTCATGGGTGGTTCGATGGGCATGGCCGTGGGCAATGCCTTCGTCGCTGGATGCGCGCGCGCGGTGCAGGAAAAGTGCCCCTATGTGGCCGTCACAGCAGCAGGGGGTGCGCGGATGCAGGAAGGCATCCTCAGCCTCATGCAGATGCCGCGTTCAACCGTGGCGATTGCCGGTCTGCGCGCTGCCGGTCTGCCCTACATCGTGGTGCTGACCGATCCGACCACGGGCGGCGTCACGGCCAGCTATGCCATGCTGGGCGACGTGCAGATTGCCGAGCCCGGCGCGCTGATCGGCTTTGCCGGACAGCGCGTGATTCAGGACACGATCCGCGAGAAGCTGCCCGAAGGGTTCCAGCGTGCCGAATACCTGCATGCCCACGGCATGGTCGACATGGTCACACACCGGCGTGATCTGAAAGCCACGCTGGCGCAGGTCATCGACTATCTGATGGCGGGCAAGGCAGCCGCCTGAACGGGCACCCGCCGTGAAGGACTTCGCCATATCCGACAATCCGGCGGTTCAGGCCCAGCTTGACCGCCTCGGCGCGCTGTCGCTGCCATCCGGTCGGCTTGGTCTTGATACGGTGCGGGCACTTTGCGCGCGGGTGGGTGATCCGCAGAACCATCTCCCGCCCGTTTTCCATGTGGCGGGCACGAACGGCAAGGGTTCAACGTGCAGCTATCTGCGCGCCATCCTCGAAGCCGAAGGGCTGACAGTTCACACCGCCACCAAGCCGCATCTTGTGCGCTACAATGAGCGTATCCGCCTTGCAGGCAAGCTGATCGGAGACGATCTCCTGGCGGCCTTGCTCAAGGAAGTGCTCGATGCGGCGGAAGGACTGGAACCGAGCTTCTTCGAAGTCACGACCGTTGCCACCTTTCTTGCCTATGCGCGCACGCCAGCAGACGCCTGCGTGATCGAAACCGGCCTTGGCGGGAGGCTCGATGCGACCAACGTGATGCCCACGGCGGCCGTCTGCGGCATTGCCACGCTGGGGTTCGATCACGAAGCCTTCCTGCTGGCGCCGGAAGATGGCGTGCCGACCGAACCACTGGCCCGCATTGCCTTCGAGAAGGCCAGCATCGCCAAACCCGGCGTGCCGCTGGTGACAATGGCCTATCCGCAGGTGGCCGCCGATTCGGTAGCAGCAACGGCCGCGCGGATCGGCGCGCCGCTTTTCATGCGCGGGCACGAGTGGCACGCCGTGGCCAACGACACGATCCTCTATCGTGATGTTGCGGGCGAAATCGAACTGCCGCGGCCTGCAATGCCCGGCACCCATCAGACAGATAATGCCGCGCTTGCCGTGGCCATGATCCGGCATCAGACCGCCGTGCGCGTTTCACCGGGAGCCATGGCCAAGGGCATTGTTGAAGCACGCTGGCCAGCACGGCTTCAGCGTCTTGGAAAAGGCCCGCTGACCGCGCTGACAGGAGTTCGCACTGTCTGGCTTGATGGCGGACACAACCCCGATGCAGGCTTGGCCATCGCGCGCCACCTTGGTTCGCAGCCGCCTGTGCACATCATCATGGGGATGCTGGCGAACAAGGATCCATCGGCAATCCTCAAGCCGCTGGGAAACCATGCGCTGTCGATCTCGGTCGTCCCCGCCCCCGGCCATGAAGCGCACAAGCCAGAAGACTTTGCGCCCTTTACCGCCCTGCCCGTGCGTAGCTTCTCCGCCGTTCCCGAAGCACTGGCCGCCCTGCCGTCCGAAGGCGACGTGCTGATCGTTGGCTCGCTCTATCTTGCCGGTGAAGTGCTGCGGCTCAATCAGGAAGTGCCGGACTAACCGGTCTGCTCTCCCGCCGTTCCCATGGCGGCATCGACAAGCCCGCTGCGCCCCATCCACCAGAACAGCGCAACCCCCGGCAGCGCCAGCACGGTGGTCAGCACGTAGAAGTTGACATAGCCCATGCTCTCGATCAGCGCGCCCGCCGTAGCGCCCGTGGCAAACCTTCCGACCACGCTGGCGCTGGCGGAAATCAGTGCATATTGCGCCGCGGTATAGCGCAGGTCGCACAGTGCCGAAAAATAGGCGACAACCACCACGCCGCCATAGCCGGAAGCCGCGTTTTCAAAACCAATCGCAGCGGCCATGCCAAGATTGGAATGGCCTGCCGCAGCCAGCGCCGCAAAAGACAGGTTCGAAACCGCCATCAACACGAGCGCCAGAAGGACCGAGTGCTTCAACCCGATCCGGGCATAGACGATCCCGCCCACGAAAATGCCGATGAGATAGGCCCAGAAACCTACGCCCACGTCCCAGATCGCGATTTCATCGTTGGTGAAGCCGAGATCGTTGAACAGAAGGCGAAAAGTGAGGTTGGCAAGCGTATCCCCAACCTTGTGGACAAGGATGAACAGCAGCACGAGCCACGCACCGTTGCGGCGAAAGAACTCACCGAAGGGGCCGATGATCGCACCGATCACTTCAGACACCCCCTTGCGTGCCGCTGGTTCACGGTGCCGGGCCGGTTCGCCCAGAACAAGCGCCGTGAGCATCGCAGGCAGGGCAAAGAGCGCGCAGGCCATGTAGGCCGCGCCCCACCCCGTCCGGGCCGCCACGATCAGCGCCAGAGCACCTGCACCAGCCGAACCGATGCGCCAGCCATACTGGCTCATCCCTGATCCCGTGCCGAGCTGGTAAGGCTTGAGTGTTTCGATCCGATAGGCATCGATCACGATGTCGAAGGTCGCGCCGGCAATGCCGACGAGAATGGCGGCCAGCACGGTGGCACCTATGTCGGCAGATGGTTCAACCAAAGCCAGATTGAAGACTGCGGCGATGACCAGCACGCCGGAAAGCACCATCCATGAAACCCGCTGGCCCATCCTGCCCACTATCGGAAGCCGCACGCCATCCACCACCCAGGCCCAGAACACCTTGAGGTTATAAACGAGGAAAGCCAGCGTGAAGGCGGTGACGGTCTTCTTGTCGATTCCATCCTGCGCCAGCCGGGTGGTCAGGGTCGCGCCGATCATCGCATAGGGAAAGCCCGAAGATACGCCGAGAAAGAAGGCGGCAAGCGATTCTTTTTCAAGGTAGGGCCTGACTGACCCAAGAAGGCTGCGCTGGCCGGAAGTGTCTGCGCTCATCGAGGCTGTTGCTCCATCTTTGCTGGCGGCAGACTAGCGGCCAATTCATCGCGCGCCAGAGCCCAATGCCACCAGGGGTGACGGATTGCGCGTTTGCGCGTAAGGGCTGGCCCATGACTTTTCCCCCGAAGAACAGGACCGGCCGATCGGGACGACCCGCCGCTCCCGCCAGAAAGCCCGCGTCGGCACGCAGCAACGCGCCGCGAGGCCCACAACCGGCTGCTCCGGCAAAGCGCGCGCTGGCGCAGGATGGCTCGGAACGCGAAGGCGATCGCATTGCCAAGCTGCTCGCCCGCGCGGGCATTGCCAGCCGCCGCGAGGTCGAGCGGATGATCGAGGAAGGGCGCGTGAAGATCGGCGACGAGGTTGTCACCACGCCTGCCACCCTGCTCAAGACGCTGAAGGGCGTGAGCGTTGACGGCAAGCTCGTCGGCCCTATCGCCGCTCCCCGCCTCTATCGCTTCCACAAGCCCGCGGGCCTTATCACGGCCGAGCGTGATCCCGCAGGCCGTCCGACGATTTACGCCGCGCTGCGCAACGCCATGCCCAAGGATGCACCGCGCGTAATGCCGGTGGGCCGCCTCGACGTGAACACGGAAGGGCTGCTGCTGATGACCAATGACGGCGAGTTGAAGCGCGCGCTGGAACTGCCCTCCACCGGCATCCCGCGCACCTACCGCGCGCGCACTTTCGGCGACATCAGCCAGAGCCGTCTGGAAGAGCTGATGGAAGGGATCGAGATCGAGGGCATCCGCTATGGCCCCATCGATGCCAACATGGAACGTCGGACCGGTCGCAACCAGTGGATCGAACTGACACTTACCGAAGGGAAGAACCGCGAAGTGCGCCGGGTGCTGGAGCATCTGGGCCTTCAGGTCTCGCGCCTGCTGCGCACGCGCTATGGCCCCTTTGAACTCGCCGATCTGCCGCGCGGCGCGGTCGAGGAAGTGCCACAGGTTCAGGTCGAGCGCTTCCGCAAGACCCTGAAGAACGCCTGATGGCAGTTGGCAGACAATCGAGGATCAATAGCCGAGAGATGAGGATCATCGCAGGAGAGTGGCGCGGTCGCCCGCTGCGCGCGCCAGAGGGTGACACCACCCGCCCCACCGCAGATCGCACGCGCGAAACGCTGTTCTCGATGCTGAACAGCCGTCTTGGCAGCTTCGATGGGCTTGCCGTAGCCGACCTTTTCGCCGGGTCAGGCGCTCTGGGTCTTGAAGCGCTCTCACGCGGTGCGGCAACGGCCCTCTTCGTCGAACAGGATCCGGCTGCCGTGCGCACGATCCGCGCGAACATCGCGGCCCTGCGCTGCGCCGCGAAATGCGATGTCAGGGCCGCGTCGGTGCTCTCGCTCGGTCCGGCCAAGCAACCGCTTGATCTTGTCATGCTCGATCCGCCCTACGGAACCGGCGCGGGCGCGGTTGCCATCGACCGGCTCGTCAGGCTGGGCTGGATTGGCGAGGCAACGTGGATCAGCCTTGAAACCGCCGCTTCCGAAGTGCCGGATGTGCGCGTGTGCGAAGTCGATGCATCGCGCAAGGTGGGCAAGGCGCTGCTAACGCTGATGCGGCTGAAAAGCTAACCCTTCAGCCTTGGTGCGAAGAGGACACCGCCAAGTGTCATGGCGCCTGCCAGCGTCAGGAACAGCCCCACATATGCCGTGCCGCCAATGCTGGCGAGCCATGCGGCCGCAAAGGGAGCAAGCGCGCCGCCGATGATCCCGCCCAGGTTGAACGCCACCGAAATACCGGTGTATCGCACCGCGACGGGATAGAGCGTGGGCAGCCATGCCCCCAGCGGTCCGTAAGCAAGGCCCATGACGAACAGCGAAGCGGCCAGCGTGGCAAACACGACCGGCAGCGATGCCGAACCAAGGCCAGGTCCGAACACCAGTCCGACCAGCACCGTCAGCCCCGCGCCCGTGCCCAGCACGACCTTTGCCGAAGCCTTGTCGGCCCAGTATCCTGCAACGAGAATCCCCAGCGCCAGAAAACTGTTTGCGCCAAGCTGGAGAGCAAGGAAATCCTGCTTGGCATAACCAAGACGGGTCGTTGCGAACGAAAGCGCAAAAGTCGTGGCAAGGTAGAAAATCGCGAAACAGGCAACCACCCCGGCAATTCCGGCCAGAACCGCCGCAGTGTGTCGGCGCATCAGCAACCCCACCGGCACGCGCGGCGGCGGTGCCTTTTCCAGTGCTTCACGAAAGGCCGGAGTTTCTCCGATCCTCAACCGCACCCACAGGCCCAGTCCCACCAGCAGCGCGCTGGCAAGAAAGGGAATCCGCCAGCCCCACGCGGCGAAATCCGCATCAGACAGGGTCCGGCCCAGCAGGAGGAATAGCCCGTTGGCGAAAAGAAACCCCAGCGGCGCTCCCAGTTGCGGGGCGCTGCCGAAACGCGCCTCCCACCCGCGCGGCGCATTCTCCACCGCCAGCAGTGCCGCCCCGCCCCATTCGCCGCCAAGCCCGAAGCCTTGCCCGAAGCGAAGCAAACACAGCAGCGCAGGCGCGATCCATCCGGCCATCGCATAAGTGGGAAGAAAAGCGATAAGCAGGGTCGATCCGCCCATCAGCATGAGCGAGGCCACAAGCGTTGACTTGCGCCCCA
Organism: Novosphingobium meiothermophilum; assembly: GCF_003171715.1. Classification (GTDB taxonomy): domain Bacteria; phylum Pseudomonadota; class Alphaproteobacteria; order Sphingomonadales; family Sphingomonadaceae; genus Novosphingobium; species Novosphingobium meiothermophilum. The sequence goes on from NZ_QGHL01000020.1 coordinate 199,855, forward strand.
CCCTGTCGCCGAAATGCCCGAACGCGATTGCGCCCACCGGCCGGGCGAAGAAGGCAAGGCCAAAGGTCATGAACGACAGCAGCGTCTGCGCAGTCTGCGATTCGCTGGGAAAGAACAGGGGGCCGATCACCAGCGCGGCAGCGGTCGCATAGATGTAGAAATCGTAGAACTCGACCGCTGTGCCCACCAGACTAGCCGTCAGCACGCGCGCATTGCTCTTCAACGGACTCAAGCGTGCCCCTCCCCTCATGATGACCGCGCCACTCGCCCAGGCATAGCCGCATTCCCCTAGGCCCGCGCCGTGCAAATCCTAAGACCCTTCCCATTAGGCGGTGTCAAATGCGGAATGCTCAGCAAAGGTTGCGCCAATGATTGCATGGTTTGCCAATGATGCGCCGATACGGCGAAAGTTCGACACGCTGCGCTGGCTTCACCTCGCAATCGTTGCGCTTTCGGGCGGAGCGCTGCTCTGGATCGACCTGGGAGGCGGCAACTGGCCCGCGATCATGTTCCCTGCCGCCTCGGTCGTGCTCACGCTCATGCTCGTGACCTATGCCAAGAGGCTGATCTGCGATCCCTATGTCGCCACGGTGGAGCGCTTGGAAGCGCTGGCCGCGGGAGATCTGGAAAGTCCGGTGCAGTTCACCTCTCACGGTGATTGCGTCGGCCGCCTGGCGCGGGCGATGGCGGTATTTTCTGCCAATGCCCGCAAGGTGCGTGAAAGCAGTGAAGAACGAAAGCTGATTGTCGAGGAACTGGGCACCGCCATAGATGCACTGGCAAAAGGCAATCTTGCCCGGCGGATCGAGCGAGCCTTTCCCGGCGAACTCGATACCTTGCGCACATGCTTCAATGCTGCCGTAACGGCGCTGTCCGACGTGATGAATGCGGTATCCGCTTCGGCAAACTCGATCGACACCGGCGCGGGCGAAATTCGCGCGGCATCCGATGATCTGGCCGTGCGAACCGAACAGCAGGCAGCCCGGCTCGAAGCGGCGAGCGCCGCGATGCAGCAGGTGACGGAACTCGTCCGCGGCAATCTGGGCAGTGTTGCCGAAGTGGAAAGGTCGGTCGCACATGCCCAGCATGAGGCGGAACATGGCGGCACTGTGGTGGAAGACGCCGTAGAGGCAATGCATCGCATCCAGAAGTCGTCGCAGGAAGTCGGCCAGATCAGCAGCGTGATCGATGGCATCGCCTTTCAGACCAATCTGCTTGCCCTGAATGCCGGGGTCGAGGCGGCCAGAGCCGGCGACGCTGGCAAGGGGTTTGCGGTGGTCGCAAACGAAGTGCGCGCGCTCGCGCAGCGATCGGCCGATGCGGCAAGGGAAATCAACCAGCTAATCACCACTGCTTCGCAAGAGGTGGACCACGGGGTGAAGCTGGTCGGCGATACGGGCCGGGTTCTGGGCGATATCGTCAGCCGGGTCAGCAGCGTCAACACGCTTACGGCCACCATTGCAGCAGCGGCAAACCGGCAGGCTGCAATGCTTGAGGAAGTCAACGATACGGTTCGCGAACTCGACCGCATGACCCAGCAGAATGCCGCCATGGTTGAGGAAAGCACTGCTGCCGCACGCAATCTCGCAGGCGAGGCAATGGAGCTTTCAGGGCAGGTTGCTCGTTTCGGAACAGGCATTGCGAAGCGGCCACAAAACGTCCCGGCAATCGTTTCCCAGCGCTTAAAACAACCAGTTGCCCGCAGTCAGGGCAATTCCGCTCTGGCCATCAGCGAGGATGAAGACTGGAGCGACTTCTGAATGACGACGGCCTTCCGCTCGTCGGCCGCCTTTCCGATTGCGGCAGGGGATTTTGATCCCTATCTGTTCGCGCATGTCCCTTTCCGTTTCCGACCACTCCGAAGCCGGGCCCGCCTGGCTGCAAGCGCTCAATCCGCCGCAGCGTGAGGCGGTCGTCACGACTGAAGGACCGGTTCTCATGCTGGCGGGCGCGGGAACCGGCAAGACCGCTGCGCTCACCGCCCGCCTGGCAAACCTCCTGCGCCAGCGGCTTGCCTGGCCCAGCGAGATCCTGTGCGTGACTTTCACCAACAAGGCCGCTCGCGAAATGCGCGAACGGGTGGGGCATCTTATCGGCCCGGCAGTGGAAGGCATGCCGTGGCTGGGCACGTTCCATTCCATCGCCGCAAAGATGCTGCGCCGCCACGCCGAACTTGTCGGCCTGCAAAGCAATTTCACGATCATCGACACGGATGACCAGCTGCGCCTCTTGAAGCAGCTTATCGTAGCCGAAGGCGTGGACGAGAAGCGCTGGCCCGCCCGGCAACTGGCGAGCCTCATCGACCGCTGGAAGAACCGCGGCCTCAACCCGGCCGATCTCGATTCGCTGGAGAATGAGGCCTATGCGAACGGAAAGGGGCAGCGATTCTATGCGCTCTACCAGAACCGCCTGCGCGATCTGAACGCCTGCGATTTCGGCGACCTGCTGTTGCACATGCTGGGCATCTTCAGACGTGAGCGCGAAGTGTTGGAAATGTGGCAGCAGCGTTTCAAATACGTGATGGTCGACGAATATCAGGACACCAACGCCGTGCAGTATCTGTGGCTGCGCCTGCTGGCCCAGAACCGCAAGAACATCTGTGTGGTGGGTGACGACGATCAGTCGATCTATTCATGGCGCGGGGCGGAAGTTGCCAACATCCTGCGGTTTGAAAAGGATTTTCCGGGCGCCAGGGTAATCCGGCTCGAACAGAACTACCGCTCCACCCCGCACATCCTTGGGGCGGCATCGGGCCTGATCGCGGAGAACTCGGAACGCCTCGGAAAGACGCTGTGGACCGAGGTTGACGGCGGCGACAGGGTGCGCGTGATCGGCGTGTGGGACGCTCCGGAAGAAGCTCGGCGCATCGGTGAGGAGATCGAACGACTGGAGCGCGAGGGCGCCCCGCTCGATCGCGTCGCCATCCTCGTACGCGCCCAGTTCCAGACGCGCACCATCGAAGACCGCTTCATCCAGATCGGCATGGGCTATCGCATCGTCGGCGGCTTCCGCTTCTACGAACGCGCCGAAATCCGCGATGCACTGGCCTATCTGCGCCAGATCGCCAGTCCGCAGGACGACCTTGCCTTTGAACGGATCTACAACACGCCCAAGCGCGGCCTTGGCGACAAGACGCTGGAAAAGCTGCACCGCCATGCCCGGAAACGCGGCATCCCGCTCTCGCTCGCAGCGGTTGAAATCCTCGACACCGACGAACTTGCGGTCCGCGCCCGCAATACCCTTGCCGCTCTGATGCGCGATTTTGCCCGCTGGCGCGAAGCGGCAAAGCTGTTGGTGCCGGCAGAGCTTGCCCGCACGATCCTTGACGAAAGCGGCTACACCGCCGCGCTTCAGGCCGAGAAGACCGCAGAGGCCGCAGGCCGCCTTGAAAACCTTACCGAACTTGCCCGTGCGATGGAGGAATACGAGACGCTGGGAGACTTCCTCGAACACGTGAGCCTGGTCATGGACAACGAGGCGGCGGCCGAGGAAGACAAGGTCACGATCATGACCATCCATGCCGCCAAGGGGCTGGAGTTCGACAATGTCTTCCTGCCGGGTTGGGAGGAAGGCGTGTTCCCCTCACAGCGCTCGCTGGATGAAGGCGGGCTGGCTTCGCTGGAGGAAGAACGCCGCCTCGCCTATGTGGCAATCACCCGCGCCCGTAGGCGCTGTACCATCCTCCACGCCGCCAACCGCCAGATCTATGGCCAGTGGACCAGTTCCATCCCCTCGCGCTTCATCGGCGAACTGCCTGCCGAACACATTGAGGAAGAAACCACCCTTTCGGGCGGCGCATCAATGTGGCGCGCCAACTGGAGCGAGCGCGACGATCCTTTCAGCCATGTCGCTCAGGCCGGCACCGGACGCGCCGCCTCACGCGGCCCCGGTTGGCAACGGGCCGCCGCCCAACCTTTCACCCCCTCCCCACGCCGCATTGCCGAACCCACCCGCAGCGCCGCCAGCTTCGCCGCCAAACCGCGGGACGATATCGGCGTCGGGGCGCGCGTGTTTCACGAAAAGTTCGGCTACGGCACGGTGGCCGGGCAGGAAGGCAACAAGCTGGAGATCGACTTCGAAGGCACGGGCCGCAAGCGCGTGATCGACAGCTTCGTCAAAACGGCAGTCTGATGGCCGCGTGACACGGCGCAGACTGTGCCGGGATCAAAGCGCTGAGACTGCAAGAAATTCAGGAATGGGGCCGTTCCAATCGCCGGGCTTGGATGGCGGTTCCGCCTGATCTTGACGGGTCTGTCCACGCCGGACGTCCTGCCGGACCTGACGCTCAGGACGCGCCTTGCGTTCTTCGGGTCTCGAACGCGCATCATCATCTTTGGACCGGTTACGTCCGTTCGCGCGCTTTGGCTCTTCGGTGGTCAGCGCAGGCTTGTTCTCACGCGCGGGCCGTTCGTCCTTGCCCGGCAATTCCAGCTTGAACTCCGGGATCTTCGTTCCCTGTAGCTTCTCGACGTTCTCGATCGATTCGAGATCCTCATCGGAAACCAGCGTGAAGGCGCGTCCCGTGGCACCGCCGCGCCCCGTGCGTCCGATCCGGTGAACATAATCATCAGGGTGCCACGGCGTGTCGAAATTGAACACGTGGCTCACGCCCTTGATATCGAGTCCGCGGGCCGCGACATCGGATGCGCACAGGATGTTGACCTCGCCATCCTTGAAGCGCTGCAGTTCCGCAAGCCGCTGCGACTGGTCCATGTCACCGTGGATTTCGCTGCTGGCAAATCCGTGGCGCTGGAGCGACTTGTTCAGTTCGCGCACGGTTGTCTTGCGATTGGCGAAGATGATCGCGGTCGAAACGTTGTCAGTGCGCAGCAGGTGACGCAGAACCTCACGCTTCTGCCGGGCCGAACATCTGACCTTGTGCTGCGCGATGTTCGTGTTCGTTGCCGCAGGACGCGCCACTTCAATCGACTTGGGGTTAGAAAGGAACCGGTCAGCCAGCTTCTTGATCGGTGGCGGCATCGTGGCCGAAAACAGCAAGGTCTGGCGCGTGGTCGGCAGCTTCGAACAGATGTTTTCGATATCGGGGATGAAGCCCATGTCGAGCATGCGGTCGGCCTCGTCGATCACCAGCATCTCGCAACCCGTGAGCAGGATCTTGCCGCGTTCGAACAGGTCCATAAGGCGGCCCGGCGTGGCGATCAGCACGTCGACGCCTTCGGAAAGCGCCTTGACCTGATCGCCCATCTGCACGCCACCGATCAGCAGCGCCATCTTCAGATCGTGATTCTTGCCGTATTTCTCGAAGTTCTCGGCAACCTGTGCGGCAAGTTCGCGCGTCGGTTCAAGGATGAGCGAACGCGGCATCAGCGCGCGACGGCGGCCATGAGCGAGAATATCGATCATCGGCAGCACGAAACCGGCTGTCTTGCCCGTCCCTGTCTGGGCGATGCCGATGATGTCCTTCATCATCAGCACTGCCGGAATGGCCTGCGCCTGAATTGGCGTCGGCTCGTCGTAGCCGGCATCAAGCACCGACTGGAGCAATTCATCCGAAAGGCCGAGATCGGCAAACTTCATGCAATGGCCTTCATGCGGGGCACTTCATGCAAAGGGGCACTTCATGCTGGGAAAATCCGAAATCAGGCCACCAACCGTTGCCTGCGCAAACCGGAGCGCCAGTCAAAAGGAGCGCTGCCTGTTTCTCATGCGCGCTATGCCGACATGGCCGAAAAAGTCAAGAAATCCGCGCATGGCGCAGCACCCGTATCGGCGGTTGCGTCAATCCTCGTCGGGCACGAGTTCGCGCATGCCTGTTATGGCGCAGTTCGCACCTGCACGGGAATGGATGATGTCGCGCCCGGCGCAAAGCTGTCCGTCTTCGCTGCGTTCGATGTAGAAACCGGAATAAAAGTCGCGGGCATGGCAGCTCTTGTCGAGTCTTGCTCCAATGAGCTTGCGGTTGCGCATCACCAGCAGGAGACGGTCACTGGATTCGAGCTGCACACCGGCAATATCGGCGATTGGCTGACATTTGGGCGCCTTGCGTTCATAAAAGCGCGGCGGTTGCAATGGCGTCTGCGGCTGCATCGGTGGCGGTCCCAATGGTGCTCCCAGCATTTGTCCGGGAAAGCGTGGCGCGATCCTGATGATCATGCGCTGTTCGATCCGCACCTGGTTCCATGTCCAGTCAGCCAGACTTTGCGCGAAAAACGGCGCATAAGCGTTTGACGAGCTTGCCCTCACGGCCCCCAGAGGCGGTTCCGACGGAATTGCCGCTGCGCCAAAGCCGTCCCGCTCCATCCGCGCCACGCTCTCGTCCTGCAACGGGTTCAGCCGATCGACCGGCATAGCCGTGACGGACAGCAGCATCCCGATGGGAAAGAAGAGATGGGAAAGCGTGGACATCTGTTCGAGCTGTTACCCTGATCGACCCCTGATGCGGAGATTCGCCTGACCGAAACTGCGCAGCCCGCCTTGCGTGCTTTAGTTTGTGTGCTTGAACCAGTGCTTAACCCCACGGCAATCAAAAATGAATTGCTCTTGGCGCTGGCTCGCAATAGCCGATGCGCATGAGCGATGCGTTTCTTGATGAAGCGGCCCGCCTGCTGGGGCCGAAAGGCTGGACTACCGACGCGGAGTTGATGGAACCGTGGCTGACCGACTGGCGCGGCCGCTTCACCGGCAAGGCGTTCGGCATGGCATCTCCAGCATCGACGGAGGAACTGGCCGCGCTCGTCCGCCTATGCGCAAAGCACAAGGTGCCGCTGGTGCCGCAAGGCGGAAACAGCGGAATGTCGGGAGGTGCCACGCCTTCGCCTGCGGGGACAGAGATCATCGTATCGATGCGGCGCATGAACCGCATCATCGCCATCAACAATGCCGATCGCACGGCGATCTGCGAAGCCGGCGTCATCCTGCAAACGCTCCACGAAAAGGCTTCTGAGCACTCACTGCGCTTTCCTCTCACTCTTGGGGGCAAGGGGTCTGCCACGATCGGCGGTTTGATCTCCACCAATGCCGGCGGAACCCAGGTCTTGCGCCATGGCTCGATGCGCGCGCTGGTTCTGGGCATCGAAGCGGTTCTGGCGGATGGTTCTGTCCTCGACCTGCTGACACCGCTCAAGAAGGACAACCGCGGCTTCGACCTGAAGCAGTTGCTGATCGGATCGGAAGGAACGCTTGGGCTGGTCACGACCGCGACAGTCAAACTGGAGCCGGCAATGGCCGGGCGCTGCGTCATCTGGGCGGGGACGCGATCGCTGCACGATGCCCGTGCGGTTCTGCTCCTGTTTGAATCTGCCGCAGGCGCAATGCTCGAAGGATTCGAAGTGCTTCCCCAGCACAGCCTTGAGGCCGTGCTCGCCTATAGCCCGGCAGCGCGGGCACCATTGGCGGGCAAGCACGAATGGCATATTCTCGTCGAACTCGTGGCAAATGATGGCGATACCGCCAGCCGCCTGCCCGAAATTGCCGAAAACCTGCTGGCCAAGGCGCTGGAGCGCGATCTCATCGTCGATGCGACCATTGCAGCCAACGAAGATCAGGCCGAACGGCTCTGGCTGCTGCGGGAGACGATTTCGCCTGCCGAGCGTGCCATCGGCCCTGCCATGCAGCACGACATATCGGTGCCGGTGGACAAGATGCCTGCCTTTGTCGAAGCCATCGTGCCCTTGATCGAGGCGCGTTGGGCCGGGACGCGCGCTGTCTGCTTCGGCCATCTGGGAGATGGCAACGTGCACTTTCACGTCATCGCACCTCCGGGAGCCGACCGCGTGCTGTGGGAAGCCCATGACGGCAAGGCAATCAGCGCACAGGTTCACGACATGGTGAGCGCATGGGGCGGCTCGATCTCGGCCGAGCACGGCATTGGTCAGCTCAAGCGCGATGAACTGGCCAGACTTGCCGATCCGGCCATGCTGGCCACCATGCGGGCGGTCAAGCAGGCCATGGATCCTGCAGGGCTGCTGAACCCCGGAAAGCTGATCTAACCCGGCTTGCGCCCCATTGCGCCAATCCCTAAGAACCGCAATTCCTGAATACCACGGACACGGCCGTTCGAACGGCGCGTCATGTGCTGCTTACTGGAGAGTTTCGAAATGGCCAGCGCGCCGCAAGCCAACCTGCCGATGTTCTACAACGATCTCATGCCGCTCAACAGCCGCGACCATGCCACCTGGAAGGCACGGAATGCGGATGCGGCCCCTTGGCTCGTCGGCCAGCATGCCATCCCACTGACTGCCGAAGAGTTTCCTCAGGCAGCCCGCCATTATCCGATCATCTTTGCTTCCGGCGACAATCCGGTCCCGCTCGCGCTTATGGGCCTGAACGAAGGCGTGAACGTCTTTGTCGACGAAGCCGGAAAAGTCACCCAACCGATCTACATCCCGGCATACGTGCGCCGCTACCCCTTCCTTCTCGCCAAGCTGAACCCCAGCAGCGAAGAACTCTCGCTCTGCTTCGACCCTACGTCTGGCCTTCTGGGCGAATCGGTTGAAGGGGTTGATCTGTTCGCCGATGGCCAGCCTTCCGAAGCCACCAAGTCAGCGCTTGGCTTTTGCGAGCAGTTCGAGCAGGCCGGGCAGCGCACGCAGGCCTTCATCGACGAACTGAAGAAACATGACCTGCTCATGGAAGGCGAAGTGGCCATCCAGCAGGAAGGCCACGATCAGCCCTTCGTCTATCGCGGTTTCCAGATGGTCAACCAGGACAAGCTTCGCGAAGTGCGCGGCGATGTGCTGCGTGGCTGGGCGCAGAGCGGCCTTCTCCCGCTGCTTTATGCACACCTGTTCTCGCTTGAACTGATCAGCCAGATCTTTGGCGCACAAGTCCAGCTTGGCAAGGGCCCGGTTCCGGCAATCGCCATCCCGGCCTGAGCGGCGTTCCCCCCGGTGCCATCTGCATAGCGGCGGCAACCGGTTGGCAACAGACCAGACAAAAAACGCGGCGCAACCCTCGGTTCGCCGCGTTTTTTCTTTGAGTGTTGCAAAAATCCCTCGAATCCTCTTGCGGCGCGCCGGGACCACGCCTATCTTGTGAACGTTATGTCGCGGCTCCCCTCATGGCCCGATATGACTGGTGCACCTTGTGCACCTCCTCCCTGAACCTTGGCCACCTGGGGCTTTGCTCCAGGTGGTTTTTTCATGCGTGACGGCGCGGACGCAGAACATGACGACGCAGCAAGCGGCAAAGCCGTCTATTCTGCGGCAATGCGCCAGCGCTCCTGATGCGGTGCCCGCCCCAGTTCGGCCACATCGGAGGCAAGCCGACGCACTAGCGCAATCAGCATGTCCACCGTCGCCTCGAAACCGGTTCCCGGTTCGGCCATCCGCGAATCAAGATAGGCGGTCCGGTCGATCTCGATCTGAAGGCAATGGACGCCCTCACCCCTGCGGGCATGGCGTTCGAGAACATATCCTCCGGCATAAGGACGGTTATGCGATGCCCGGCGGCCCGCTTCGGCAAGGATGCTGAAAGCCGATCCGACGATACCCCCGTCGCAGGATGCACCGAAGCGGTCTCCCACAACGATCTCCGGCGCTGCCTCTCCCGGTGAACGGGCCGCAAGCGGGGGCATTGAGTGAAGATCGATCAGCAATGCAGCGCCCCAGCGGTCGCGTATGGTTGCAAGGGCTTTGGCAAGCGCATCATGATAAGGCTGATGGATGGCGGCTATGCGCTCTTGCAGCTCGGCGTGATCCAGGCGGCGCTTCCACAACTCGCCAAGCCCTGGAAGGCGGCGAGGAACAAGGCCGAGGCCGCTTCGTGCGCGCCGCGCAAAACCGCTTGGCGCCGAGGAAGCATCGGCAGGCATGCCGCCCAGCATTTCCCAGTCCACGTCATCGCTGGCCCGGTTGAGATCAAGCATGGCGCGCGGCGCATGGGCCACCAGCAGGGCCGCGCCGGTGGCCGCGGATACCGCCTGTCCAAGCAGATCGGCATAGCGGTCTTCAAGGCGCGGTGCGGCAAAGGCCGGATGGCGCATGCGCTCAAGCAGCGACTTGGCATAGGCGCGCCCGGCATGAGGAACGGCTATGACCACCGGGATCGGCGATGGGTCTATCAGCTTGAGCGAGAAGGCCGGCACTCCGGGGTTGCCGGGCACCGAGCCGCCTGAGATCAGCGCCGAATCACCGTCATGCTCGCTCGAATGCCGCATCGGCAAACCGTGCAACCGATTCGCAACGAAGTCAAAAGACTGTCGCCCCCTTTCTGGACTGTCCTGCAAAGCCATTAGGTGACATGGACAAGAATGTTAACTTCATCAGGCGTAAGCTGCGCACCTTTCCCGATGAATCTCTCCCCGTGCCCAACGGCACCAAAGACAAGACAGGTTGGCCATGATCCGCATCCTGCTCGCCGAAGACGAAGAGGCGATGCGCACCTATCTTACCCGCGCGCTTGAGAACGCTGGGTTTTCCGTTGTTGCGGTTGACCGCGGCACGGCCGCCGTGCCCCTTCTGGAAAGGGAACAGTTCGACCTTCTGCTGTCCGACATCGTCATGCCGGAGATGGACGGGATCGAACTGGCGCAACGCTGTGCCGAGATCAGTCCGGCGACGAAGGTCATGTTCATCACCGGGTTTGCTGCCGTGACCCTCAAGGCGAATCGCGAAGCCCCTCAGGCCAGAGTGCTATCGAAGCCCTTCCACCTGAAAGACCTTGTTCTGGAGGTGCAGCGCGTGTTCGAGGACACGGCTTTCGCAGGATCGCACCAGCCCTGACCAGTGGCTTGGCTCAGCGGTCGGCACTGGATTGCGACCTCATGCGGATTCCCCCTTGCCTTGGCTTTTGACCGAGGCTAATGGGCCGCTTCCAAACGGCGAACACTCCATGTGTGAAGCTGCTTGAAGCTCGATGGTGCGGGCGTATAGCTCAGTGGTAGAGCACTATGTTGACATCGTAGGGGTCGCAAGTTCAATCCTTGCTACGCCCACCATCTGGAAAACCTGAAGGGGCGGCGCGCAAGTGCCGCCCTTTTCGCTTTTCAGGCGCAGGCCAAGTCTTTGCGCCCCTCCGGCACCCGTCGGACCAGCAACAGAAATACCGCAAGCACAATGATCGGTGCGATCGGCACACCAAGCATGGTGCCAAGTGGCCGCGCGAATGCAGGCATGGCAAAGGCTATCGCTGCCACCGTCCGCCCCCATGGCCGGCGTGTTGAATCGCTGAGAACAACCAAGGGAAAGGCCAGCAGCAGGAAATCGTAATCAAGCACGAACGGCGTTACCAGCAAGGCACCCGTCAGCATCGCTGCGCCCACTTGCCGGGTCAGCCCTTCACGCCAGGCAGAATGGGCCAGCATCGCAGCAACCAGCAGGGCAAGCGCCGCCTGCGCGCCATAGGCCAGAGCAGTGCCGAATCCCAGAAGGCGCATCGCGGCAAACAGGCTCTGCATCTTGCCGAAGCCGATGGCACCTTGCGCCATGGCCTGCTGCGCCGGACCGGAAACCGCCAGCCATTCGGCCCATATTCCGTAACCGAACATCAAACTTGCCAGCAGCGCCGATGTCGCAACGGTCGCAACCGCCCAGCCGATGATCCGCCACTGCCTTGCAGCAAGCAGAACGATCGGCACCAGGACGCCGAACTGCGGCTTGAAGGCAGCAAGGCCGAAAAGAACCCCCGCAAGCGCCGCCTGTCCACGCACTGCCATCAGCACGCTGCCACCCAGCAAGGCGGCCAGCAAAAACGATGTCTGCCCATGGGTTAACGTGATGAGAACAGGCGGAAAGGCCAGAACGGGAAGAATGCCCGCCTGCCGGCTCCAGCCGCGAACGGCGGCCATCCATGCCCCCCCGGTCAGCACGAGCCACGATGCAAGCGCGGGGAAATACCCCGCGAGGCCCAGCAGCCAGCACCAGAGCAGGAAGATCGGCGGATAGAAAAATGCGGTGTACCCGGACTGACCGGGCCAGACCATGCGCTCGGCTGCTGCATGGATTGCTGGATCGTAGGGGCTGGCACCGGCATGAACCACCGTGCCAGCCGCCCAGAAACTCACGAAATCGGTGCCCAGCAGCCTGCCCTGTGGATCAATGCCGCCGTTCAGTGAAAGCAGAAGCCAGCCAAGTGACACCACGTTGACCAGTGCCAGAATGGCCAGATAGGCCCGGACGCGCCTGGCATGGAGCCAGGCGCCCGATCGCAGTTCGGAAATCAGACGGTCCAGCCCCATGGCAACAGCATGTGCAGCACGGGTGCCGGACTGTCCATCATCAAGCGCTGTTCACTTGCCCTGCCAGTTGGGCTTGCGCTTTTCGGCAAAGGCAGCCGCGCCCTCGCGCGCATCCGATGAGGAGAACACCGGCGCGATGTAGGCCTGCTGCTTCTGCCACATTTCCGCTTCGGTCCACTCGTGCGAATCGCGGATAATGCCCTTCGATGCGATAAGCGCCAGTGGACCGTTTTCAGCAATGCGGGCTGCCAGCGCCTTGGCGCCTTCGATTGCCGGGCCATCGGTGATCTGGTTGATGAAGCCCAGTTCATAGGCGCGCTGCGCAGTGATGAAATCCCCGGTCAGTGCCAGTTCCATGGCTATGCGCGGCGGGATCTGGCGCGGCAGCTTGATCAAGCCTCCTGCGGCTGCGGCAAGGCCCCGCTTCACTTCGGGAATGCCGAACTTCGAAGCAGCGCTGGCCACGATCAGGTCGCACGAAAGCGCCAGCTCCATTCCCCCTGCAAGCGCATAGCCATCGACGGCAGCGATGATGGGCTTCTTGGGTGTCCATTCCGAAAGCCCGCCGAAGCCACGCCCCGGTATCGAGGGTGATTCGCCGCGCAGAAAACCCTTGAGGTCCATACCCGAACAGAATGTCCCGCCAGCTCCGGTCAGGATGGCGCAGCGCAGGTCGGCCTCGGCATCCAGACGGTCCATCGCCGCCGAAATACCCTCGGCAGCAGCCTTGTTCATCGCATTCTTCGCTTCCGGCCGATTGATCGTGACAATCAGGACATTGCCATCAACTTCCGTGAGGACTTCCGCTTCGCTCATCGCATCTCTCCGCTTCTGGATATTCAAGCCCGCCAAACTGACAAACCTGCCTGACTGGCAACCTGGCTTAACCGGTCACTTAAATCTGTGCATCGCCAGAACGTCCCTGTCCAGTGGTCGCGTTCCAAATCTTGCGCGAATCGGCTCCCTGCCTTGCACCGGCGCAGGCCTCTGCTAAGGGGGTGCGCGATTTCTCCCCAGCTTGAAAGACAGGACGGTTATGGCGAAGATCAAGGTGAAGAACCCGGTCGTCGAACTCGACGGCGACGAAATGACCCGGATCATCTGGGAATGGATCCGCGAGCGTCTGATCCTCCCCTACCTCGATATCGATCTCAAGTATTACGATCTCTCGGTCCAGAAGCGCGACGAGACCAACGACCAGATCACCATCGATTCCGCCAATGCGATCAAGCAGTATGGCGTGGGCGTGAAGTGCGCCACCATCACGCCTGACGAAGCCCGCGTCGAGGAGTTCGGCCTCAAGCAGATGTGGAAATCGCCCAACGGCACGATCCGCAACATTCTGGGCGGCGTGGTCTTCCGCGAACCCATCGTGATTCAGAACGTGCCCCGTCTGGTTCCGGGATGGACCGACCCGATCGTGGTCGGCCGCCATGCCTTTGGCGACCAGTATCGCGCCACTGATTTCGTTGTCCCCGGCCCCGGCAAGCTGCGTCTCGTCTGGGAAGGCGACAATGGCGAGACGATCGACCGCGAAGTCTTCCACTATCCTTCGGGCGGCGTCGCCATGGCGATGTACAACCTTGATGATTCGATCCGCGATTTCGCGCGCGCCTCGTTCAACTATGGTCTGTCGCTGGGCTGGCCGGTCTATCTGTCGACCAAGAACACCATCATGAAAGCCTATGACGGCCGCTTCAAGGATCTGTTCCAGGAAGTGTTCGACACCGAAGGCTTCAAGGAAAAGTTCGCCGCCGCCGGCATCAGCTATGAACATCGTCTGATCGACGACATGGTCGCCTCGGCGCTCAAGTGGTCGGGCAAGTTCGTCTGGGCCTGCAAGAACTACGACGGTGACGTCCAGTCCGACACCGTGGCGCAGGGCTTCGGCTCGCTCGGCCTGATGACCTCGGTTCTGATGACGCCCGATGGCAAGACCATCGAGGCCGAAGCCGCCCATGGCACCGTGACCCGTCACTACCGCCAGCACCAGCAGGGCAAGCAGACCTCGACTAACCCGATCGCCTCGATCTTCGCATGGACTCGCGGCCTGATGTATCGCGGCAAGTTCGACGAGACCCCGGATGTCGTGCGCTTTGCCGAAACGCTTGAGCGCGTCTGCATCGAAACCGTCGAAAGCGGCAAGATGACCAAGGATCTCGCGCTGCTCATCGGTCCCGATCAGGCATGGATGACGACCGAAAAGTTCTTCGAGGCCATCGTCGAGAACCTCGAAGCGGAAATGAAGAACTGGGCATAAGACCCGGCGTTTTCACAAGCCGACAGAAGCAAGGCCCCGGTGCACGCCGGGGCCTTTTTCATGCGGAAGGACCGCACCCTGCCACAACGAGGCCAATCGCGGTCGTGACACGAAGCCCCCCCTCCCCTACGCTGGCACCATGGCAGGCAATCTTGAACCGACTACCGCCCTTTCCGACGCCCTCGTCATTCTCGGTGCGGCCGGGATAGTCATCCCGGCTTTCGCCCGCTTTCGTATCACCCCGATCATCGGTTTCATCCTTGTGGGCCTTGCGGTCGGTCCGTTTGGCTTGGGGGCGCTGGTCCCGCAGTTTCCGTGGCTCTATTACTTCACCATATCAGACCCGGCGGCGATCGTGCCTTTCGCCGAGTTCGGCATCATCCTGCTGCTGTTCGAGATCGGCCTCGAACTCTCGTTCAATCGCCTGTGGGACATGCGCCGTCTGGTCTTCGGACTGGGCGCGATAGAACTGGGTGTATCCGCATTCCTGCTTGCTCTCGTCCTCATGGCAACCGGTCTGCAAACAGCAGGTGCCTTTGGGCTGGGTCTGGCGTTGGCCTTGTCCTCTACCGCTCTGGTTCTGCCGATCTCCGGAACGCAGGGGCCGGTGGGCCGTGCCGCCTTGTCGATGCTTCTTTTCGAGGACATCGCAATTGTGCCGATCATCTTCATCCTCGGCGCAATGGCCCCGATGGCCACCAGAACGGATGCCCCGGATCTTGGCGCCACACTTCTGTATGGCGGCATGGTAGTGGCGGCACTGCTCGTGTTCGGCCGTATGCTTCTGCCGCGCCTTTTCGCGCAAGCCGCGCAGACCAAAAGCCCCGAACTGTTCCTTGCAGCAACCATGCTGGTGGTCATCGCAGCCAGCCTTGCGACATCCGTCGTCGGACTATCGCCGATCATGGGTGCGCTGCTCGCCGGGCTGCTCATCGCCGAAACCGAATATCACACCGAAGTCGAAGCCATCACCAAACCGTTCAAGGGATTGGCTCTCGGTGTGTTCCTCATCACCATCGGCATGGGCATCGACCTGCGCGTGGTCTGGTCGATGCTCCTGCCGCTGACCGTCGCGGTCGTCGGCGTCGTTCTGCTCAAGGCAATGGTGACAACACTCGCCCTTCGCGCCATGGGCAAGGAGCGCGCCACGGCTCTTGAAACCGGCATTCTCATGGCCAGCCCATCGGAGACCACGCTGATCGTTCTGGCCACCGCTGCCGAAGCCTCGCTGATTGATCGGGAGACGGCGCAGTTCTGGCAGATCGTTACGGCAGTGGGTCTGACCATCACGCCCTTGCTGGCCATGCTCGGCAAACGCAGCGGACGCCTTGTCGCGAAGGAAACGCCCGATTCCGGTCAGTCTGAATCTGTCGCGGAACCGGAAGGCGAACGGGTTGTCGTCATGGGATTCGGGCGGGTTGGCCGCCTGATCGGCGAACTGCTGACGGTGCATGGCGCGCCATGGATTGGAATTGATACCGATCCGGCCATTGTCAAGGCCGCCCGCCAGCAGGGATTGCCCGTCCTTTTCGGCAATGTTGACAGCGAAGTGGCGATTGCCCGCCTTGGCCTGGACAATGCACGGGCCATGGTTCTGACAATGGATGAACCGGTACTGATCCTGCGCATCGTCAAACGCCTGCGCACCACCCACCCCGATCTGCCCATAATCGTGCGTGCGCGCGATGCCACACATGCGGCCGAACTCTATCGCTACGGCGTGACCCATGCCGTGCCGGAAACACTGGAAAGCTCGCTCCAGCTATCCGAGGCCGTGCTGGTCGATCTCGGCTTTCCCATGGGGCTGGTAATTGCCTCTATCCACGAGAAGCGCGACGAACTGCGCGAACAGATTATGCTCGAAGGCGGGCTTACCGAAAAGCCCCGGCTCAAATCAGCCAGCCTGCGCGAACGACTGGGTTGAACCAGCGGGTGCCTCAGGCTGCGACAACAGCCTTTGCCGCCGCGATGGCTTCAGCCGCCTTCGCACCGTCAGGTCCGCCGCCCTGCGCCATGTCGGGACGGCCACCGCCCCCCTTGCCACCCAGTGCCTCTACCCCGGCACGGACCAGATCGACTGCGCTGATTCTGCCAACAAGATCCTCGGTCACGGCGGCGGCGATGCTGGCCTTGCCCTCGTTCACCGCCACGATCACCGCCACGCCCGAACCCAGCCGCTGCTTGGCCTGATCCAGCAGTCCGCGCAGTTCCTTGGGATCAAGCCCGTCCAGAACCTGACCGGAAAACCTGATCCCGCCAACGTCTTCGTCCGCATGCTCGGCTCTGGAGGAACCACCACCAAGTGCCAGCGCCTTCTTTGCCTCGGCCAGCTCGCGCTCCAGCTTCTTGCGCTCCTCGATCAGCGCGGAAACGCGCGCCTCGACATCATCAGGCGTGGTGCGCAGCAGCGATGCGGTGTGTTTCAGTGCCTCTTCACGCGCCACCAGCCATTGCCGCGCCCCCTCGCCCGTGAGCGCTTCGATGCGGCGAACACCGGATGAGACCGCGCTTTCGCTGACAATCCGGAAGAGCCCGATATCGCCGAGGGCGCGCACATGGGTGCCGCCGCAAAGCTCCACCGAATAATGCCTGTCTGCCACGCGCCCCATGCTGAGGACACGCACTTCCTCACCGTATTTCTCGCCGAAAAGGGCCATCGCGCCCGCCTCGATAGCGTCCTCCGGGCTCATCAACCGTGTTGTCACGGGCTCGTTCGCGCGGATTTCGGCATTCACCTCCGCCTCGATCGCCGCAATGTCGTCAGCCGTAAGGGCCGTGGGTTGCGAGAAGTCGAAGCGCAGACGATCAGCCGCAACCAGTGATCCTTTCTGCGTGACGTGTGCTCCCAAACGGTTGCGCAGCGCCGCGTGCAAAAGATGGGTGGCCGAATGGTTCGCACGGATGGCATCGCGCCGGGCAACATCGATGGCAAGCTTCACAACATCACCCACCTTGACCGCGCCGGACCTGACCGTGGCGATATGAGCGTGCAGGCGCCCCAGGGGCTTTGCCGTATCGCTCACTGCCAAGACCAGCCCGTCCGTCCCGGTAATGGTGCCGGCATCGCCGGTCTGGCCACCACTCTCGCCATAGAAGGGAGTCTGGTTTACGATGACTGTCACCGCATCGCCTGCCACGGCGCTGTCCACTTCCGCACCATCCCGGACAAGCGCAACCACCTGCGCCTCACCGGTCGTGGCAGTGTAGCCGGTAAACTCGGTCGCGCCCACGCGCTCGGCAATGTCGAACCAGACCTCGCCGTCAGCCGCCTGACCGGAGCCCTTCCATGCCGCACGCGCCGCAGCTTTCTGCTGCGCCATGGCGGCATCGAAACCATCGCGGTCCACGGTGATGCCGCGCGCGCGCAGGGCGTCTTCGGTCAGGTCATAAGGGAACCCGTAAGTGTCGTAGAGCTTGAATGCCGTCTCACCCGGCAGTTTGTCGCCCTCACCCAGAGCAGCGGTCGCTTCGTCAAGGAGCTTGATGCCGTTCGAGAGGGTGCGCCTGAACTGCACTTCCTCGCGCAGAAGCGTTTCCTCGATCAGCGGCTGCGCCCGGCCAAGTTCGGGATAGGCAGCGCCCATTTCGGCCACCAGCGCCGGCACGAGCCGGTGCATCAGGGGATCCTTGGCCCCCAGCAGATGGGCATGGCGCATGGCGCGGCGCATGATCCGCCGCAAAACATAGCCACGTCCTTCGTTCGAGGGCAGAACGCCATCGGCCAGCAGAAAGCTGGTCGACCGAAGATGATCGGCAATGACACGGTGGCTGGCACGATGCTCGCCTTGCGCCTTCACCGCCGTCAGGCTTTCAGATGCAGCGATGAGCGCCTTGAAAGTATCCGTGTCGTAGTTGTCATGCTCGCCTTGCAGCACGGCCGCAATGCGTTCCAGCCCCATCCCGGTGTCGATGCTGGGCTTCGGCAGGCTTCCGGTTATCTCCCCTGCGGTCTGCTCGAACTGCATGAACACGAGGTTCCAGATCTCGATGAAGCGATCTCCGTCCTCCTCTGGCGATCCCGGCGGTCCGCCGGGAATGTGCTCGCCGTGATCATAGAAGATTTCCGAACAAGGCCCGCAGGGGCCATCATCACCCATAGCCCAGAAATTGTCCTTCGTGGCGATGCGAATGATGCGCTCGTCCGGAAGCCCGGCAATCTTCTTCCAGAGATCGAATGCCTCATCATCGGTGTGATAGACGGTGGCGAGGAGCTTTTCCTTGGGCAGGCCCCATTCGCGGGTCAGCAGCGTCCACGCATGAGTGATCGCCTGTTCCTTGAAATAGTCGCCGAACGAGAAATTGCCGAGCATCTCGAAGAAGGTGTGGTGCCTTGCCGTGTAGCCCACATTATCGAGATCGTTGTGCTTGCCGCCTGCACGCACGCACTTCTGCGAGGATGTCGCACGCGGGATGGCACGAGTCTCAAGGCCGGTGAACACGTTCTTGAACGGTACCATCCCCGCATTCGTGAACATCAGCGTCGGATCATTATACGGGACCAGCGGCGCGGACTGCACCACCTCATGCCCCTGCGAGCCGAAGTATTCCAGAAAAGAGCGGCGGATCTCGTTGGTCGGTGTCATGCCCTGCCGATTAGGCCAGCGTTTGGCGCGCTACAAGCACGTTTCATCCATCAGTGTTATCGGATGTGGCGCTGACCAGCCACGCAGCCGCACGGAAAGCCACTCGCCCGTCGCGATGATGCGCTTCAACAAGTTCACGCAGCCTCGCTTGCACCTCTGCGCGTTCCGGTTCGGGCAAGTCGCGCAAGGCGGAAGCGGCCGGTCCGATCCTCTGAAACAGCGCAAGTGCTTCGGCCACGGCATTCTCTCCCGTTCCGGCAATGTAGTCGAAATCGATCGGGGTAAAGCTGTGATCGCGCCAACCAGCCATACAGCGCCGCACATGGTCGGGAAGCGCGAAGGCAAAGGGGCCGGGCGGAAAAGCCGAAGGTGCGGTCTGTTGCGGTGCTGGCAGCAATCCAGCGATCTGCGTTGCCCAGTCATTCTCATGAGGCTTGCGAAAGCAGGTGAATACCATCCGTGCACCAGGCTTCGAAATTGCCGCCAGATGGGCAAAGGCCATGGGTGGATCAGGAAAGAACATCACACCATGCCGGGAAACGAGGAGGTCCGGTGGCGCTGGCGGCAGCCAGAGCGCGGCATCAACACAGTGAAATGAAACATTGGCGCCCTTGATGTCCGCCTGGCTTGCACGACGGGCTGCGGTCTGGACTAGGTCGGACGAAATATCGACACCCCAAATCCGCGCGCTTGGGCGCGCAGAAGCCAAGGAAAGCGCGATCTGCCCCGCGCCGCATCCGATGTCAGCTATGACTTCGCCCGGCTCCTTCGCAATGGCGTCGAGCAAGTGCGGAGTCAGTTCGGAAAAGCTCGTATCGGTCCGGCGCCATTCAGCCGCCCAGTTGCGCCCTACGGTGCCTTGCCATTCACTTGCACCAGTCATCTGCTACATCCCGAAATAGTCGCCGCCCTTCGCACGCGCAGCCTGCCAAGCCGGACGGGCATGGATACTGGCAACAAACGCGCTTAGCCGTGGATATTGCGCACCCCGTCCCTGCATCAGCGCAATCTCGGCCGGAAAGCTCAGCATGACATCGGCCCCTGTCCAGTCATCACCAATAAAATGGCCAGACGGCCGCAGGATCTGCTCCATGTAACCGAAATGAGCGGCGAGTTGCTCGTCGATTCGCGGCGTGAGAGGCGCTGCCGCCTCGCCAAGACGCGAGGTGTAGAGCTGAAGCAGAATCGGTGTCATTGCTGACCCTTCCGCAAAATGCATCAGTTCCAGATGACGCAGCGCCTCATCGGTGCCGGGGATTGGCAACCACTTGCCGCCTCCAAACCTTTCGCACAAGGTCTGGACGATGGCCCCGGACTCCTCGATTA
The DNA here is from genome assembly GCF_003171715.1 of Novosphingobium meiothermophilum. Classification (GTDB taxonomy): domain Bacteria; phylum Pseudomonadota; class Alphaproteobacteria; order Sphingomonadales; family Sphingomonadaceae; genus Novosphingobium; species Novosphingobium meiothermophilum. Next base: position 220,160 of record NZ_QGHL01000020.1, read on the forward strand.
CGCGACCGTCAATCTCCACCAGGGGGGATTTGCCAAGCGGATGAACGGCCTTGAGTGCATCGGGCGCAAGGTTCGTCACCGCATCGCGCACATAGCGGCGGATCCCGTAATCGACGCCGAGTTCCTCCAGCAGCCAGAGAATGCGCTGGGACCGGCTGTTGTTGAGATGATGAACGACGATGGCCACTGTTGCCCTCCTTGCGGGTAGGCCGAATGCTTGACCGTCTTGCAGCCCGATGCAAGCTGTTAAAGCACGGCCCGCCTGCTCCGGTCACGAAACAGGCGGGCCGCATCTCGTCGGAAGAACCTCTTGCCTAGCAGGCAACCGGCTCCTTCCGGTTCAGATGTCGTCGTCGGCGTCAGGCCCCGCCATCAAGCCTTCGGCAACCTGCTCTGTGCGCCCGCGGATGGCCGCTTCCAGACGGTCGCAGACCTCTGGGTTCTCGCGCAGGAAGTTTTTGGCGTTCTCGCGGCCCTGCCCGATGCGGATCGAATCGTAGCTGAACCACGCACCCGACTTCTCGACCAGCCCCGCCTTCACCCCCAGATCGAGGATTTCGCCAATTTTCGAGATGCCTTCACCATACATGATGTCGAACTCGACCTGCTTGAATGGCGGTGCGACCTTGTTCTTCACCACCTTCACACGCGTGGCATTACCAACGATTTCGTCACGATCCTTGATCTGGCCCGTGCGGCGGATGTCCAAGCGGACCGAAGCATAGAACTTGAGCGCATTGCCGCCAGTCGTTGTCTCTGGGTTGCCATACATCACACCGATCTTCATGCGGACCTGGTTGATGAAGATGACCATGCAGCGCGAACGGCTGATTGAGCCGGTCAGCTTACGCAGGGCCTGGCTCATCAGACGAGCCTGCAACCCGACATGGCTGTCGCCCATCTCGCCTTCGATTTCCGCGCGCGGCACCAGTGCGGCAACCGAATCCACCACCAGCACATCGATCGCGTTTGAACGCACCAGCGTATCGGTGATTTCGAGCGCCTGCTCCCCGGTATCGGGCTGGGAAACGATCAGATTATCGATATCGACACCGAGCTTCTTTGCATAGACGGGGTCAAGCGCGTGCTCTGCATCGACGAATGCGGCAGTTCCGCCATTCTTCTGCGCTTCGGCTATGACATGCAGCGCCAGCGTGGTCTTGCCCGAACTTTCCGGACCATAGATCTCGATGATGCGCCCGCGCGGAAGGCCGCCAATGCCAAGTGCGATATCGAGACCCAGCGAGCCGGTGGAAATTGCTTCAACCTGCATGGCTTCCTTCGAGCCAAGCCGCATGGCCGAGCCTTTGCCAAATGCGCGGTCGATCTGCGCAAGGGCCGCTTCAAGCGCCTTCTGACGATCCATGTCCTTGATCTTACCTTCCTCAATGAGCTTGAGCTGCGCCGCCATGGCTTTGTTCCCTTGCTAGAGTTGGCTTGCACGAACCGTCAACAAGAGCGTTGTATCTGTTATGTTCCGCAAGAACAAGGAGGGAACGGAGATTTTTCTCCGCAATGGAGGCGAAGAGGCTCAAATGCTTATCGAGGAAAGCAAATCGCGTCACGTGCAGACACATCGCCATAGTGGAAAATGGCTCATCCAAGGCAATTCCGCCTGCACCGAAACTGCTGCGAAAATGAATGGAACTAAGCCCGCTCCGCGATTCGCCTGAGAGATCGCAAGCGGCTGACAAGCCAGCCCTATATCCAACGCCCCAATTGCAGCTCGCATCACGGCACTTGGCAGGCTACCCCCAATCGCCAGATGGAAGCCGTCAGCGTCCGTCTCTCGCGCGTTCGCCCTTCTTTGGAAAGATTCGATCGAGCGCCGACTTCACCGACTCGGCAGCTGCTGCATCATCACGCGCCGGGTCAGGCACGAACCTCTCTTCCTGCTCTGCCGTGTCAGATACCGGTTCAGCAGCCAGAACCTGCCCCGATGAAACCGGATTGGCTGAAAACGGGCCAGCAAGCTTGGTCAGACTGGCCAGCTGCGCGGACAACATCCGGTCAACCGCTCCGGAGATGGTCTCGCTCTTGTAGCGCATGTAGCCGCCCACAACATATTCCCACAGAATACGCGTAGCTTTGCCATTACTGACATCAATTACCTTGAAAGTAACTGTCATCGTGCCGTTCACGGCCTCGGACTGCAACGGCCCAAGTCCCCCCGTGAGGCGCAATGCGCGATAAGGCTCTGCATAGATAACCCGCATGTGCAGGACCGAACCGGCCTTCTGCGTTGCCGGGGCATCTTTCGGGGGAGGGAGAGTCTCGCACAGACAGCCACCAGCGACCGGTTCGAGTGTCAGGTTGGCTGCCTCGCCTGCAATCTTATGGAGCAAAAAAACCAAGTAGTTGGTTGTTTGCGAATCGGAATTGGGCAGCTATCCGAATTGTAGGATGGCAATCTCGAACTACCAAATCGGCTTGCAGCGGCAATACGCCCGGTGGCTTGGCGAGCGGATCCAGCTCAAAAAACAAATCAAGAAGATTGAAGAGGCGATAGAATGCCTCGAAGAAAAGAAGCAGCGGCTGGCGAAGCTGGATGAACTGACCCAGGCGACCGAAACGATAATGATCGAGCTTGTTTCCGGATGGGATCCAAACACTGTCGACCCTCAGATGACAAACAAGCAGGTTCTCCCGTATGAGCACGGGTTGCTGACAGCTACGGCTTTCGACGTTATCCGCGATCTAGAGGAACCGATTTCGACACTGGAATTGTCGAAGTTGACGATTGCTCGGCTTGGAGGTGATCCGACGGACGGAGACCTGCTTGATCGCGTTCGAAACAATTTGGATCAAAGCCTCCGCAAGGCAAAGGATCACATCGAGAACGTGGGAGGTCGGCCTTCGCGATGGAAGGTCAAATCGATCGACGAGACGGAGATGCCCAAGCCTCCGGTTTAACGATCAGAAGGGGACCCTGTCCTTGTGCTGCTGCCAGTAGCCCGCAATGGGCGAGCGTCCGATCTGTAGCAGCGCTTTCAGGATGAGGTCTACCTGCTCCCCGTTGGCGGTCCGGGCATTTTCCTCCCGCCATGCTAGTTCAGCCCCATACCAGCTGACGTATCGCTTCCGCCAAGAGCGGTAGACGCCTTCCTTTGCCGCATGGACCCGCGCGAAGAAGCTTTCGGCTTGGTTGGTGCAAGCGTCACCATCCTTATAGGTTTTGCTGTGGTTCACACGCTGATGCTTGAAGAACATCCGCATGGGCAGATACTGCGTGCTGTAGTCAGTATGGACAGTGGACCCAGGCTTGACCACGCGCCGGATGAACGGGATCGCGTCGCCCTCCCTGTCCACATGGATCGTTCGAACCTTCCCCGGCTTGTCGCAGCCAGCAGCCATTCTTTCGCGAACCACAACTAATGCAGTGTGCGTCTTGCGGTAATCCTCAAAGAACTTTTCCAGTTCTTTGTCATCCATGATTGGATTATTTTGTTTTACTTTACGTCCGGTCACGAACATACCATCGACTTCGACTTCACCTTCCATGAAGGGGCCTGCCGCCATCTCTGTTTGGTTCGCCGTGTCGATCGCCGCCCGGATACGGTGCTGGAACACGAAGGGGGTCTTGTAGGAGTTCTTGATCTCCCGGCGCTGACGTAGGGCAGCAGCGCCAAGGACGCCGTTCACAAAGCTAAGGCATGCGGCGAGGATGTGCTTGAGCGAACGCTTCCGGCTATGAAGGTGGGTCTGGGTGGTGATGGTGTATTGGTAGTAGCACCAGCGCTCGTTGCCGGTCTTGGGATCGATCCGCTTACCCCGGCACTTCCACTTGCGCTTACCAACCTTCCACGACTGCTTGGAACCACAGACCGGACAAGTCGGAATGCCGTCCGGCCACCGGATAGCCTTTAGCTTCTCGTGTGCCTCATCCTCGGTCAGCGTCCACACTTCTCCCATCGTTAGGCTGATCGCCGGAGGGGAGAGGAGAAAGTGCTGAGCCACGCAATGATGTCCTGCACCTCATATATGAGGTATAGCACCTAAGGTCTAGGGTGTTTAAGGTGTCACACCTTATTTTTGAGGTGCCGCACTCCTCCTGTGGAGAACTGGACCTTTGCGCAGAGGGGTGGGTCGATCTATAACCCCTTCATGACAGAGACAGAATCAGCCCAGCAGCCCGAATTCCCGTCCGAGAAGGCATGGGAGGAACTGACCAAGAACCTCTTGCGAGCCGAGATGATGAAGCGGGGCGTTTCGTTCGCCACGCTCCCCGAGAAGCTCGCAGCGATCGGGGTGACCGACACCGAATCCAACCTTCGAAACAAGGTTGGCCGGGGGCGCTTCACAGCCGTGTTCTTCATGCAGTGCATGTTCGCGCTGGGAGCGAGCTGGATTGAAGTGCCGGACTCAATTGAGGAGGCAGGCCAGCCCGGCGGAGCTCAGAAGCTTGCGAAGAATAAACGCCCGCCACAATAGAAGTTTGGCGGCATCTGCATGCTTGTCCTAAAAACAAGATCCGAACAACAGGGAACCGATTTACGATGGGTAATAATGGGTCACTCGACCGTGCCGAACTGCATCGCACGATCTGGCGTATCGCTAATGAGCTTCGTGGCAGTGTCGATGGATGGGATTTCAAATCCTACGTGCTCGGGACTTTGTTCTACCGCTTCATTTCGGAAAACCTCGTTCGATATCTGAACGAGCAGGAGCGCTTGGCAGGCAATCCGGATTTTGACTATTCCGAACTGAGTGATGAGGACGCTGAATACGGACGGGAGGAGACCGTCAGGGAAAAGGGCTTCTACATCCTGCCCTCACAGCTGTTCGGCAACGTCCGGAAGGCCGCCCGCAAGGATCCCGACCTTAATGAAACGCTCGCCAAGGTGTTCGCCGCGATCGAAGGCTCGGCCACCGGCACGGAAAGCGAGAACGACATCAAGGGACTCTTCGACGACCTCGATGTCAACAGCAACAAGCTCGGAGCAACCGTTGCCAAGCGGAACGAGAACCTGGTCAAGCTCCTCGAGGCCATCGGCGATCTCCCGCTGGCCAGCGACAACTTTAACGACAGCAACATCGACCTGTTCGGCGACGCCTATGAATACCTCATGCAGATGTATGCCTCGAGCGCGGGCAAGTCGGGCGGTGAGTATTACACCCCGCAGGAGGTATCCGAGCTGCTGGCGCGCATCACCGTCGCCGGCAAGACCGAGGTCAATAAGGTCTATGACCCTGCCTGTGGTTCGGGTTCGCTGCTGCTAAGCTTCGCCAAGGTCCTCGGGCACGACAAGGTGCGGCAAGGCTTCTTCGGGCAGGAGGTCAACCTGACGACCTTCAACCTGTGCCGCATCAACATGTTCCTCCACGATGTGAACTACGAGAAGTTCGACATCGCCTTGGGGGATACGCTGATCGATCCGGCGCACTGGGACGATGAGCCTTTCGAGGCGATCGTGTCCAACCCTCCCTACTCGATCAAGTGGGAGGGGGATGCCAACCCGCTGCTCATCAACGATCCGCGGTTCGCGCCGGCCGGCGTGCTGGCTCCTAAGAGCAAGGCCGACCTCGCCTTCACGCTGCACATCCTGCACTGGCTGGCGGTGAACGGGACGGCTGCCATCGTCGAGTTCCCGGGCGTGCTCTATCGTGGCGGTGCCGAACAGAAAATCCGGCAGTATCTCATCGACAATAACTACGTGGACGCCGTGATACAGCTTCCGCCGGACCTGTTCTTCGGCACCACGATCGGCACCTGCATCATCGTGCTGAAGAAGTCCAAGACGGACAATGCGACCTTGTTCATCGATGCCACGGCCGAGTGCTCGCGGGTCGGCAATAAGAACAAGCTCCTGCCTCGGAACATCACCACGATCCTCGATGCCTATGTCGCGCGTAAGGACGTCGATCACTTCGCCAAGCTGGTCGACAACGATGCTATCGGCGAGAACGGCTACAACATTTCCGTCTCGTCATGGGTGGAGCAGCGAAATGCGCGAGAAAATGTCGATATCGCGGCACTGAACGCCGAGATCGCTGACATCGTGGCGCGGCAATCAGACTTGCGGACCCAGATCGATGCGATCGTGGCAGAACTCGAAGGAGAGGCTGCATGAGCAGGCTCAAAGCATTGTTGCGTGATCTTGACGCAAAAAAGGTAGTGTTCCAGCACATAGGCGACGTTTCGATCCGTAGCTCCAACATCCGATGGGCGAATACGGGCGATGACGAATATCAGTATATCGACTTGTCTTCCGTGGATCGCCTAACCGGACGTATCGGCGAAACGGCGACAATCAACTCAGGCAATGCGCCTAGCCGCGCACAGCAGATTGTCAAAGCAGGCGATGTTATTTTCGCGACGACTCGACCAACTCAGATGCGTTGGGCGATCATTCCTCCTGAGTTTGACGGACAAATTGCGAGCACTGGCTATTGCGTTATCAGGCCAAAACAAGAAATCATTCACACAAATTTCTTGGCTCATCTTCTTGGAACCGAGCACTTCAAAAAGTATATTGAAGAAAAGCAAGTCCCTGGAAATTACCCATCAATTCCAGATGGTCGGGTCCGCGAATACAAGATCCCAGTGCCGCCGCTTGAAATTCAACAGGAAATTGTTGCAATTCTCGACCGGTTCACCAAGCTGGAGGCGGAGCTGGAGGCGCGGCGTCGGCAGTATGGTCACTACCGCGATACACTCCTGAGCTTCCCAGAAGACACGGGTAGCGAAGCAAGCAAGCAAGCAAGCAAGCAAGCAAGCAACGAGGATACTGACCTTGGGTGAAGTTGGCAATTTTCTTCGGGGCTCAGGCATCCAGAAGTCCGATTTCGTCGATGCTGGCGCTGGTTGTATTCATTATGGTCAGATCCACACGCACTACGGCACGTGGGCCAAGAGCACGAAATCGTTCGTCCGCCCCGATCTCGCTGCACGCTTGCGTAAAGCGCAGACAGGGGATCTGGTCATCGCCACGACCAGCGAAGACGACGCCGCCGTTGCCAAGGCAGTGGCTTGGCTGGGTGACGAGCCTGTCGCCGTCAGCACCGACGCCTACATTTTCCGGCACACCCTGAATCCGAAGTATGTCTCGTATTTCTTCCAGACAGAGCATTTTCAGGCCCAGAAGAAGCCGCATGTGACCGGCACCAAGGTTCGCCGCATCTCGGGTGACAGCATGGCGAAGATCAAGATCCCGGTCCCATCGATGAAAGAGCAGGAACGCATCGTCGCGATCCTTGATCGGTTTGACGAACTCACCAGCAGCTTGTCGACCGGCCTGCCTGCCGAGATTGCCGCCCGTCGCCGCCAGTATGCCCATTACCGCGACCAACTGCTGACCTTCAAGGAAGCCGCATGACCGAAGGACAGCATCCTTTCCGCTACCATCCCATCGCGCAGTCCAGCGAGAGCACGGTCGTCAGCGAGTTCGTGCCCGATCCCCCTAGCGTGCGCGATGCCGGATATCAGTCGGAGGATGCCCTCGAGAAGGCACTGATCGCCCAGCTTCAAGGACAGGCCTACGAGTATCTTACCTTCACCACGGAAGCCGAACTGGTGGTCAACCTGCGCACCCAGCTCGAGCGCCTGAACAAGATGCAATTCTCCGATGCCGAGTGGCAGCGCTTCTTTTCCACCTGCATCGCCAGCGCCAATGACGGCATCATCGAGAAGACGGCCCGCATCCAGGAGGACCACGTCCAGCTGCTCAAGCGCGACGATGGCAGCATCAAGAACATCTACCTGATCGACAAGACGAACATCCACAACAACAGCCTGCAGGTCATCAACCAGTATGAGACCCAGGGCACTCGGGCGAACCGCTACGATGTGACGATCCTCGTCAACGGGCTGCCGATGGTGCACATCGAGCTCAAGCGCCGCGGCGTCGACATCCGGGAGGCCTTCAACCAGATCAACCGCTACCAGCGGGACAGCTTCTGGGCTGGCTCAGGCCTGTTCGAATACGTGCAGCTCTTCGTCATCAGCAACGGGACGCTCACCAAGTATTACAGCAACACCGTGCGCGATGGGCACCTTGCCGAGCAGCGGAGCAAGCGGTCGAAGCAGACCACCTCCAACAGCTTCGCCTTCACCAGCTGGTGGGCGGACGCCAAGAACCGGCCGATCACGGACCTGGTCGGGTTCACGAAGACGTTCTTTGCCAAGCACACCCTGCTCAACATCCTGACCAGATACTGTGTGTTCGATGTCAGCCGTAAGCTGCTGGTGATGCGGCCCTACCAGATCGTGGCGGCCGAGCAGATCATGCTGCGGATCAGCACCTCGACGAACTACAACCAGTTGGGCACCGTCAATGCCGGCGGCTACATCTGGCACACGACAGGCAGCGGCAAGACGCTCACCAGCTTCAAGACCGCGCTGCTCGCCCGCGATTTCGCCGGCGTGGACAAGGTGCTGTTTGTCGTTGACCGCAAGGATCTCGATTACCAGACGATGCGGGAATACGAGCGGTTCGAAAAGGGCGCCGCGAACTCGAACACCTCGACCGCTGTCCTCCAGAAGCAGCTGTCCGATCCCAACGCACGGATCATCATCACCACGATCCAGAAGCTGTCCCGCTTCGTTGCCGCCAACAAGAAGCACCCGATCTACGATGCTCACGTCGTCGTCATCTTCGACGAATGCCACCGGAGCCAGTTCGGCGATATGCACGCCGAGATCACCCGGTCGTTCAAGCGCTACCACCTATTCGGGTTCACGGGGACGCCGATCTTCGCCGAGAACTCGGGCAGCTCTGGCAATCCCAACCGGCGCACCACAGCGCAGGCGTTCGGGGACCGGCTTCATACCTACACGATCGTCGATGCCATAGCCGACAAGAACGTGCTGCCATTCCGCATCGACTACATCAACACCATCAAGACGGGATCGACAATCAAGGACAAGAAGGTCCCGGCCATCGATACCGAACGGGCCTTGCTGGCACCGGAGCGCATCGCTGGCGTCGTCGAATACATCCGCGAGCACTTCGACCAGAAGACGCGCCGTTCCGCCTCGTATCGCCACGATGGGAAGCGGCTCGCGGGGTTCAACTCGATTTTCGCCACCGCCTCGATCGATGCTGCCAAGCGCTACTACGCCGAGTTCAAGAAGCAGCAGCAATCACTCCCTGCCGCACAGCAGCTCAAGGTGGGACTGATCTACAGCTTCGCCGCAAACGAGGATGATGAAGACGGCCTGCTGGGCGAGGAGGAGTTCGAGACGACCGGCCTCGACCAGAGCTCACGCGACTTCCTCGAGGGTGCGATCAAGGACTACAACGCCCTGTTCAGCACCAGCTTCGACACGTCGGCGGACAAGTTCCAGAACTACTACAAGGACCTGTCCCTTCGCCTGAAGGCCCGCGAACTCGACCTCGTCATCGTCGTCAACATGTTCCTCACCGGGTTCGACGCCACCACGCTCAACACTCTCTGGGTGGACAAGAACCTGAAGGCGCATGGCCTGATCCAGGCCTATTCGCGCACCAACCGGATCCTCAACTCGGTCAAGACCTACGGGAACATCGTGTCCTTCCGCGACCTCGAGGAAGAGACCAACGACGCGCTGGCCCTGTTCGGCAACAAGGACGCCAAGGGGATCGTGCTCCTCAAGCCCTATGCCGAGTATTATGATGAATACGAGAGCCTGATCGCGAAGCTGCGGGCAGATTTCTCCCTCGATCAGCCGATCATCGGGGAGGCTGCACAAAAGGCCTTCATCAAGCTGTTTGGGGCTATTTTAAGGCTCAAGAACATCCTGACGGCCTTCGACGACTTCGCCGGCAACGAGATCCTGTCGCAGCGCGAGTTCCAGGATTACCTCAGCCTCTACCTGAACTTCTACGCCGAGTTCCGCAGGGCTTCAGAGGCTGATCGCGAGGCGATCAACGACGACATCGTATTCGAAATCGAGCTGGTCAAACAGGTTGAGATCAATGTCGATTACATCTTGATGCTGGTGGATCGATACCTCGCTGCCAAGGGATCCGGCGAGGACAAGGAAATTCTTGCGACGATCGACCGGGCGATCAATTCCAGCCCCTCGCTGCGGAACAAGAAGGACCTGATCGAGCAGTTTGTCGCGTCTGTGTCGGCAAAATCCAAGGTCGATGCGCAATGGCGATCGTTCCTAGCGGCTCGCAAGGAGAGTGAGCTCGAGGGCATCATCGCCGCTGAAGGGCTGAACGGGGATGAGACCCGCGGCTTCATCGACAACGCCTTCAGGGACGGCGCCATCCCCACATCGGGCGTAGGCATCACGAAAATAATGCCTCCGGTGTCGCGATTCGCGAAGGGCGGGGAGCATGCAACGCGGAAGCGGTCGGTAATGGAAAAGCTGTCTGAGTTCTTCGAGCGATATTATGGGCTGATATGATTGAGAGCCAGAACCCAAACGCAGACCGCCCAACCCCGGGATCTGACTCACTGGTCGGTGAACTCATTCACCGTAATCCAAATCTTGAAGCTGCATTGAAGCGATTTATCGAAGTAGGCGACCTTACTGGCCAAATTGCTCAAGCAATGCGAAACGTCAGTGAAAGCCTAAAAGTTGTAGACCTCGCTGATTTCCAGCGCAGGACATCTAATATTTTCCAAGAAATTGGGAGGCACTTCAAAAATACTGAACGAGCTCAAAAAATACTTGATGCTGGGTGGGTGCCCTATGCAGGGATGCCGATCGACGACCTCCCAGAGCAAGCCACTGCTGATCAGGTTGATATATTCATGAATTCGCTCATCGGAGATCGATGGGTTGAAGTTCGGAACTGCTTGGCAAACACAGTCGCAATGTCAAAGGTTGACGAAGAAGCGGTCGTGACGTTCGATGAAGCTCTAAGTGCATTCGAGAATGGGCACTATCGTTCGGTTGTCCGAGTTCTATTTCCTGAGATCGAAAGGGTCGCGCGCGATACAGTCTACGGTGGCAGCCGCAAGGATTGGTCTATTGACGAACGAAAAGAGACGAGACGCCTCAACACAGGCCTTGGAGCCCTCCGCGAGTCTTTGATGCAACATCTACCCGCCGGTCTAGGAGTGTATGCTGATTTTGGATTCGCTCTCACGCAGAAGATGGACAGCCATCTATACCGCTATGTTGAATCGACTCCTGAAGATCTGGCGGCATTGCAAGCGGATCCCGTGCCTAACCGCCACGCGAGCCAGCACGGATATGTGACATATAGCACCGCCCAGAATGCTTATAATGCGCTCAGCATGACTGCATTCATGTTCGACACAATCTTGCGCGTAGACGGGTATCTACGACGGAAGGCTCAAGTCGAGACTTAGCTGAATGAGCCAGAGGATTGGTTTTTTTGCTCCATAAGATTGCTCGCCTGAAAAGGTGTGCTGCCCGCTCCACCACCGCGAAGGCATGGCAAAGAGCTTCCACGCTTCTGCCGGGCTGACCGAGACGTCACTGGTGATCCGGACAATGAACCCGGCATCGCTGAACTGTGTAACCTCAGCCGAAGCTGGTGCAGCGAAGCAAGTGAAGAAGGAGGCAAGCAGGATGTTCACCCGACGCATCACAGCCTCCTGTCTCGCACTTCCGAACCGCAATCCCGAACCGCGCCGCAAATCAGTCTGCGGCGATAATCGCCTCGATAGCGGCAGTCACGTCATCCATATCAGCCATCCCGTCGACCCGCGATACGATCCCCTGCGCTTCGTAGATAGGCAGGATCGGTGCGGTCTTTGCGCGATATTCGGCCATTCGGGTGCGCACGGTTTCTTCGTTATCGTCAGGACGCCGCTTGAACTCATGGCCACCGCACTTGTCGCAGGTGCCTTCGACGGCAGGCTTCTCGAACTTGTCGTGATAGCCCTTGCCGCAGGTCGCGCATGTGTAACGGCCGGTGATCCGTTCAACCAGAGCATCTTCATCGACATCAAGTTCGATCACATGATCGAGCTTTCGGCCACGACCTTCAAGAATGGCAACCAGCGATTCCGCCTGCGGCGCGGTGCGCGGGTAGCCGTCAAAGATCGCACCCTGCGTGGCAGGCATTGCATCCAGCTCATCACCAATCAATGCCGAAACGATCTCGTCCGAAACAAGCTGCCCCGCCTCCATGACGGCCTTCGCCTTCAGCCCGACCGGCGTCTGCGCCTTCACCGCGGCGCGCAGCATGTCACCGGTCGAAAGCTGTTTCATGCCGTGACGCTCGACCAGACGCTGTGCCTGGGTGCCCTTGCCTGCGCCCGGAGGGCCCAACAGGATGATGTTCACCAACTCGCTCCCCTCTCGCAGCCTGCGCCTGTACTAGCGCAGACGCCCCTTCAACTTCGCCTTCTTGATAAGGTCGCCATACTGGTGAGCCAGCAGGTGCGACTGGATCTGCGTTATCGTATCAACCGTCACGTTGACCACGATCAACAAGCTGGTGCCACCGAAGAACACCGTCCCCATCCCGGTTTCGGCCATGATGAACTCAGGCACAACGCAGACCACGGTGATGTAGGCCGCACCAAGAACGGTTATGCGCGTCAACACATAATCCAGATAGGTCGCGGTATTCTTGCCAGGACGGATCCCCGGAATGAAGCCACCATTCTTCTTAAGGTTCTCGGCGGTTTCCTCAGGATTGAAGACCACCGCAGTGTAGAAGAACGCGAAGAATATGATCCCCAGTGCATAGAGAAGCATATAGACCGGCTTGCCATGGCCGAGATACTGGTTGAGCGTGACAATCGCCTGTCCCATCGCCGTATCGGGCGAAATGGAATTGCCGGCAAACTGCGTGATCGTGAGCGGCAGCAGCAGAAGCGAACTGGCGAAGATCGGCGGGATCACACCGGCGGTGTTCAGCTTGAGCGGAAGATGGCTGCTGTCGGCTTGCATCATGCCGCGCTGCGTTGCCCGCTTCGGATACTGGATCAACAGCCGCCGCGTTGCCCGTTCGAAAAAGCAGATGCCGATGACCAGCGCGACCAGCATTACGACGATGCCGACGATCAGGAACGGCGAAATCGATCCGGTCCGCCCGCCTTCGAAGAGATTGCCGAAAAACCGCGGAAGCTGCGCGACGATGCCGGCCATGATGATCAGCGAAACGCCGTTGCCGATGCCGCGCGACGTAATCTGTTCGCCCAGCCACAGCAGGAACATCGTCCCGCCAATGAGCGATATGACCGCGCCGATCCTGAAGAGATAACCCGGATTAACCACGGCCTGAAGACCGCTCGACGCGCCATACGCCTCAAGGCCGGAAGCCAGAACCCACCCCTGAATGGCGGTGAGGAACACCGCGCCGTAGCGGGTGTACTGGTTGAGCTTCTTGCGCCCGCTTTCGCCCTCCTTCTTCATCGCGGCCAGCGCCGGATGGAGCGAAGCTGCAAGCTGAACCACGATGGATGCCGTGATGTAGGGCATCACGCCAAGCGCGATCAGGCTCATGCGCTCAAGCGAGCCACCGGAGAACGCATTGAAAATATCCAGCACGCCGCCCCGCGTCTGATCGTAGAGCGTCTCCATGATCAGCGGGTTGACCCCAGGCAGCGGCACGAAACTCAGGAACCGGAAAACGATCAGCGCACCAATCGTGAACCAGATACGCTTCTTGAGCTCGGTAGCCTTGGAGAAGTTGGCCAGATTGAGATTGCTGGCAATGTTGTCGGCGCGTGATGCCATTTCGGGGTTCTAAGCCTTGCTGCGAAACCGGGCCACCGGCCCTGCCGTTTCGGACGTCTTGAGCTAGCCCATATAGTGCGGGGCTGCGAAAGTCGAACCCCTGCAATGCAGAAATCCCCGCCCGATCAACGGGCGGGGAAAGGAGAGACCCTTACTTGGCCTTGTTCGCGGCAGCGCGCGCTGCCTTCTTCTCGGCCTCGGTCGGCCCGGCTTCGGGAATCGACACCGAACCTCCAGCCTTCTCGACCGCCGCAACTGCGCCCTTCGAGGCACCAGCAACCAGGAAAACGACCTTGGCAGTCAGTTCACCCTTGCCAAGCAGACGCACGCCATCCTTGCCGCCGCGCGCGAGACCGGCAGCCTTCAGCGCAGCGTGATCGACGGTGCCGGAAATATCCAGCTTGCCAGCATCGATTGCCTTCTGGACCATGCCGAGGTTCACTTCAGCGTAATCCTTGGCAAAGACATTGTTGAAGCCGCGCTTGGGAAGGCGCATGTGTAGCGGCATCTGACCGCCTTCGAACCCGTTGATGCTGACGCCCGAACGCGCCTTCGCACCCTTCTGGCCGCGCCCGGCGGTCTTGCCCTTGCCGGACCCGATACCACGGCCCACCCGCATCCGCCCCTTGCGGGCACCATTGTTATCCGAAATCTGGTTCAGTTTCATGTCTTGCACTCGCTTTCGCTTTGAGTCGCGCTTTGGAAGGTTGCGCGCCTAGCCTATCGGGCGCGCCTTGTCACCCCTTGGCTCCCCGGCGCTCATGCAGAAAGCCCCGGCACAGCGGCCGGGGCGTCCCTTGTGGTCACAGTGGAACCCGCGATCAGTCGATCACGGCAACCATATGCGGCAGCTTGGCAATCGCGCCACGCACTTCGGGGGTGTCCTGCACCTCCACCACGCGGTGCATCTTGCCCAGACCAAGACCGATGAGGATCTTCTTCTGGCTTTCCGGGCGGCGGATCGGCGAACCGATCTGCTTGATCTTGATGGTAGCCATGACCGATTACTCCGCGATGGCTTCGGCAGCGGCTTCGGCTTCGCCCTGCGAAGCACCACCACGACCGAGCAGATCGGCAACCTTCTTTCCACGACGCTGAGCGACCGCCTTCGGCGAAGTCTGGTCGGTCAGCGCATCGAAGGTTGCGCGGATCATGTTGTAGGGGTTCGACGTGCCGACCGACTTTGTCACCACGTCAGAAACGCCGAGGCTTTCAAACACGGCGCGCATCGGGCCGCCGGCGATGATACCCGTCCCGGCAGGAGCCGAGCGCACATTCACCTTGCCCGCACCGAAACGGCCCTTGCCGTCGTGATGGAGCGTGCGGCCTTCCTTGAGCGGGACGCGCACCATGGCGCGCTTGGCCGAAGCCGTCGCCTTGGTGATAGCCTCCGGCACCTCGCGGGCCTTGCCCTTGCCGAAGCCGACCCGACCCTTGCCATCACCGACTACGACCAGAGCCGCAAAGCCGAAGCGCTTGCCGCCCTTTACGGTCTTGGAAACGCGGTTGATGTGCACGAGCTTCTCGATCAGCTCCTCACCGCCTTCTTCCTCGTTGTTGCCACGGCCGCGACGATCGTCGCGACGACCACGACCGCCGCGCTCACCGCCACGATCGTTCCCGCCGCGGCCGCGGCCACGACCGCGACCTTCGCGCTGCTCGCCACCGGTCGATTCGACCGCAGCGACGCCTTCCAGGTTGGTTTCGTCAGCCATTGTCAGAACTCCAGCCCGCCTTCGCGGGCAGCGTCAGCCAGCGCCTTGACGCGGCCATGGAAGAGGAACCCGCCGCGATCAAACACGACGGAGGTGATGCCGGCAGCCTTGGCCTTCTCGGCGATCTCGGTGCCGACCTTGGCAGCAGCATCGACATTCGCGCCGATCGACTTCTGCCCCTTGACCAGTGTCGAAGCCGCAGCCAGCGTGCGACCGGCGGCATCGTCGATGATCTGCGCGTAGATGTGACGGCCGGAGCGATGCACCGACAAGCGAGGACGACCACCAGAGCGGGCCTTGAGCGCAGTGCGCACCCGGCGACGGCGGCGTTCGAAGAGAGAAAGCTTTGCCATTACTTCTTCTTCCCTTCCTTGCGGAAGATAAACTCGCCGCGGTACTTGATACCCTTGCCCTTGTAGGGTTCGGGCTTGCGCCAGCGACGGATCTCGGCGGCAACCTGGCCAACCTTCTGCTTGTCGATACCGGAGATTTCCACCGTGGTGTTGTCCGGAGTCTTGATCTCGATGCCTTCGGGCACCGGGAAATCGACATCATGGCTATAACCAAGCTGCAGCTTGAGGTTCTTGCCCTGCGCGTTGGCACGATAGCCGACGCCGGTGATTTCAAGCACCTTCGTGTAACCCTGGGTCACGCCGGTCACGAGGTTATCTACCAGCGTGCGCTGCATGCCCCAGAACGCTCGCGCCGACTTGGTGTCGTTCGCGGGCTTCACGAGAATGGTATCGCCTTCGACGGTGTAGCTGATCTCGTCACGCAACGTAAGCGTGAGCGTGCCCTTCGGCCCCTTCACGGTCAGCACGCCATCTGCGATGTTCGCGGTGACGCCACTTGGGATCGTCACCGGCTTCTTGCCGATGCGGCTCATCAGAACACCTCCGCCAGCACTTCGCCACCGACGTTGGCAGCACGCGCTTCGGCATCCGAAAGCACGCCCTTCGGCGTCGAGACGATGGTGATGCCAAGGCCGTTGCGGATCACCGGAAGTTCCTTGGAACCCGAATAGACGCGGCGGCCAGGCTTGGAGACACGGGCAACGTGCTTGATCGCAGGCTGGCCCTCGAAATACTTCAGCTCGATGCGAAGCTGCGGATGAGAACCAGTGGTGTCCTCCGAGAAGCCACGGATGTATCCTTCACGCTGAAGGACTTCGAGCACGTGCGCACGCAGCTTGGAGGCGGGCGAAAGGACAGAGTCCTTCTTTGCCTGCTGCCCATTGCGGATGCGGGTGAGCATATCACCCAGGGGGTCGGTCATAGCCATCGGATGATCCTTACCAGCTCGACTTGGTCACGCCGGGGATAAGCCCCTTGTTGGCCAGATCGCGCAGTTCCACGCGGCACAGGCCAAACTTGCGGTAGTAACCGCGCGGGCGGCCGGTGGTGTTGCAGCGGTTGCGGACACGGGTCGGGTTCGCGTTGCGCGGAAGCTCTGCCATCTTGAGACGGGCAATGAGGCGCTCGGTTTCATCGAGCGATTCATCAGCCGCCGTGGCCTTCAGCGCAGCATACTTTGCCGCATACTTCTGAACGAGCTTCTTGCGCTTCTCGTTCTTGTTGATCGAACTCAGTTTCGCCATGGACTTAAGCTCTTTCCTTGAACTGGCTCAGGCGGCCTGCTGCTGCTCGGCAGCATCCTGCGGGAACGGGAAACCGAACAGGCGAAGCAACTCGCGCGCTTCATCGTCGGTCTTGGCGGTGGTGGTGACGATGATATCCATCCCACGCACCTTCTCGATCTGGTCGTAGCTGATCTCCGGAAAGATGATCTGCTCCTTCAGACCCATCGCATAGTTGCCACGGCCGTCGAACGACTTGGGGTTCAGCCCGCGGAAGTCCCGAATGCGCGGCATCGCGATCGTGATCAGACGATCGAGAAATTCATACATGCGCTCACGGCGCAGCGTCACCTTGCAGCCAATGGGCATGCCTTCACGCAGCTTGAACTGTGCGATCGACTTCTTCGCCTTGGTGATCACCGGCTTCTGGCCCGCGATCAGCTCCATTTCGGCAGCAGCAGTCGTGACCTTCTTCTTGTCCTGGCTCGCTTCGCCCACGCCCATGTTGAGCGTGATCTTCTCGATGCGCGGGATTTCCAGCGCATTCCTGTAGCCGAACTTGGCCTGCATCGCGGCAGCGATCTCGGCGTCATACTTCTTGCGCAGACGCGGAACGTACTTGTCAGCCATCGATCGTCTCCCCGGACTTGACGGCCACCCGGACCTTCTTGCCGTCCTTGACCTCGAAGCGGACGCGGGTGGGCTTACCATCCTTGTCAGCAACCGAAACCTTCGAGATGTGCATCGGAGCCTCGAAGCGGTCGATGCCGCCCTGCGGGTTCTGCTGGCTGGGCTTGCGGTGACGGGCTGCGATGTTCACACCCTGCACGACAACCTTCTCATCCTTCGGCAGAACCTGAAGGACAGTGCCGGTGCGGCCCTTGTCCTTGCCCGAACGAACGACGACCGTATCGCCCTTCTTGATCTTCGCGGCAGCCATCACAGCACCTCCGGAGCGAGCGAGATGATCTTCATGAAGCCCTTGGCGCGCAGTTCACGCACCACGGGGCCGAAGATACGCGTGCCGATCGGCTCTTCGTTCTTGCCGACGAGCACGGCAGCATTGCTGTCGAAGCGGATGACCGAACCGTCGGTGCGGCGGACGTCCTTCTTGGTGCGCACGATGACGGCACGGTGCACGTCGCCCTTCTTGACGCGCGCGCGCGGCTGCGCTTCCTTCACCGACACCACGATGATGTCGCCGACGCTTGCGAACCGGCGCTTCGAGCCACCCAGCACCTTGATGCACTGGACGCGCTTTGCGCCGCTGTTGTCCGCCACGTCGAGATTGGATTGCATCTGGATCATTGATCCGGTTCCTTCTCACTGGCTTGCCGAAACCAGTCCGGCAGTTCCAAAACAGTAGCCGGGGCCGCTACACGACTTGGGCCGTGAAGCAACCCCAAACTTCGTGAAGCGTCGATCAGACGTCCGCTTCGAGAGCGGCGCCCTTGCCGGCAGTGACGCGGTCGATGACCTTCCACGTCTTCAGCTTCGAGATCGGCGCAGTCTCCTCGATGCGCACGGTCTCTCCGGTCTTGTAGGCATTAGCCTCGTCGTGGGCGTGATACTTCTTCGAGCGGCGGATGATCTTCCCGTAGAGCGGGTGCTTCACCTTGCGCTCGACCTTCACGACCACGGTCTTGTCGGTCTTGTCAGACACCACGGTGCCGATAAGGATACGCTTGGGCATACTTTCGTCCTTACGCCTGGGCCGACTGAGAACGCTCAGTCTGCAGCGTCTTGATGCGCGCGATGTCGCGACGGACCTCCTTGATGCGCGCGGGGCGCTCAAGCTGGTTCGTCGCAGCCTGGAAGCGCAGGTTGAACTGCTCGCGCTTCAGCTCGGCGAGTTCAGCGCTCAGCTGGTCGTCGCTCTTGGCGCGAAGGTCTTCGATCTTGGCCATCATTCGACTCCCAATCACTCGCCGCCAAGGTGCGAGGTATCACCCAGGCGGGCGACGACCTTCGTCTTGATCGGCAGCTTCATCGCGGCGCGGCTGAAAGCCTCGGCCGCCAGCGGGCCGGGGACGCCGTCCAGTTCGAACAGGATGCGGCCCGGCTTGACGCGGGCTGCCCAGTATTCGATCGAACCCTTGCCCTTGCCCTGACGGACTTCGGCGGGCTTCTTCGACACAGGAACATCCGGGAACACACGGATCCACAGACGCCCCTGACGGCGAATGTGGCGCGTGATCGCGCGGCGGGCGGCTTCGATCTGACGAGCGGTAACGCGCTCCGGCTCAAGGGCCTTCAGGCCGTAGGAGCCGAAGTTGAGGTCCGTGCCACCCTTGGCAACGCCGTGGATGCGGCCCTTGAAGGCCTTGCGGAACTTGGTCTTCTTCGGTTGCAGCATGGTGCTTCTCTCTACCCTTCAGGCTCAGCGTGCCGGACGGACGCCGGAAGTCTGCGCTTCCATCATCAGTCGGTCCTGCGCCATCGGATCATGACCGAGGATCTCACCTTTGAAGATCCAGGTCTTGATGCCGATCACGCCATAGGCGGTGTGGGCTTCGGCTTCCGCGTAGTCGATGTTCGCGCGCAGCGTGTGCAGCGGAACACGGCCTTCGCGATACCATTCGACGCGCGCGATTTCAGCGCCACCAAGGCGCCCACCACACGTGATCTTGATGCCTTCGGCACCAAGGCGAAGCGCGGACTGCACCGCACGCTTCATCGCACGACGGAAAGCAACGCGACGAACGAGCTGGTCCGCGATCCCCTGAGCGACAAGCTTCGCATCGATTTCCGGCTTGCGGATTTCGACGATGTTCAGCTTGACGTCGCTGCCGGTCATCGTGGCAAGCTTCGAACGCAACTTTTCGATATCTGCACCCTTCTTGCCGATGATGACGCCCGGACGGGCGGCATAGATCGACACGCGGCACAGCTTCGCGGGACGCTCGATCACCACCTTCGAAATCGCTGCCTGAGGCAGGTTCTCGACGATATACTTACGGATCTCAAGGTCTTCCTTGAGCATCTGCGCGTAGTTGCGACCTTCCGCATACCAGCGGCTGTCCCAGGTCCGGTTGATCTGCAGGCGCAGACCGATGGGGTTCGACTTGTGACCCATGATCAGGCCTCCTCAACTTCGCGGACCACGATCCGCAGCCGCGAAAACGGCTTCAGGATGCGGGTCGACTTGCCGCGACCACGGGTGTGGAAGCGCTTCATGGTGATCGATTTGCCGACCGAGGCTTCGGCCACGACCAGCGCATCGACGTCGAGGTTGTGGTTGTTCTCGGCATTGGCGATCGCAGACGCGAGCACCTTGCGCGCATCAACCGCCATCGCCTTCTTCGAGAAGGCAAGGATGTTCATCGCCTCTTCCGCGCGCTTGCCACGGATAAGTCCAGCAACGAGGTTCAGCTTCTGCGCCGAACCACGGATCTGCGTGCCAACCGACAGCGCTTCCTTGTCGCCAACGCGACGGGGTGCCTTAGGCTTGCTCATCAGCGCTTGCCCTTCTTGTCAGCGGCGTGGCCAGGGAACGTGCGCGTGGGCGCAAACTCGCCAAGCTTGTGGCCGACCATCTCTTCCGAGACGGAAACGGGAATGAACTTGTGTCCGTTGTAGACGTTGAACGTCAGGCCAACGAACTGCGGAATGATGGTCGAACGACGCGACCAGGTCTTGATCGGGCCAGCGCGCGACCCTGCATCGTGAGCGGCTTCCGCCTTCTTCAGCAGATGCAGGTCGACGAAGGGGCCCTTCCAGACGGAACGTGCCATGTGGTCTTACCTCTTCTTCTTCGCGTGGCGCGAACGGATGATCATCTTGTCCGTCGCCTTGTTGTGACGGGTGCGGGCGCCCTTGGTCGGCTTGCCCCACGGCGTCACAGGATGACGGCCACCCGAAGTCCGGCCTTCACCACCGCCGTGCGGGTGGTCAACCGGGTTCTTGGCAACACCGCGCGTCAGCGGACGGCGGCCGAGCCAACGGTTGCGCCCCGCCTTGGCAAGATTGGTGTTCGCGTTGTCGGGGTTCGAAACCGCACCCACGGTGCCCATGCAGTCACCGCGCAGATAACGCTGTTCGCCAGAGTTCAGGCGCACGATCACCATGCCGCGGTCACGACCGACGAGCTGAACATAGGTTCCAGCCGAACGAGCGATCTGCCCACCCTTACCCGGCTTCATCTCCACATTGTGGATGATCGTGCCGACCGGCATCTGCGACAGCAGCATTGCGTTACCCGGCTTCACGTCGGTTTTTTCACCAGCGACCACCACATCGCCGACAGCAAGACGCTGGGGCGCAATGATGTAGGCCTGCTCACCGTCTTCATACTTGATGAGTGCGATGAATGCCGTGCGATTCGGATCATATTCCAGACGCTCGACCGTTGCAGGCATGTCCCACTTGCGACGCTTGAAGTCGATGAAGCGATACTTCTGCTTGTGCCCACCCGCGATACCGCGCGAAGTCACATGACCCTTGTTGTTACGACCGCCGGTCTTGGTCTTGCCTTCGGTCAGCGCCTTGACGGGCTTTCCCTTCCACAGCGACGACTTGTCGACGAGGATCAGGCCGCGCCGGGCGGGGCTGGTCGGATTATAGCTCTTGAGTGCCATGGTCTAGCCTCAGATCCCGCTGGTGACGTCGATCGACTGGCCAGCAGCCAGGGTCACGACAGCCTTCTTGACGTCGGTGCGCTTGTAGGGCTTGCCCTTCCAGCGCTTGGTTTTGCCCTTCTGCGTCAGGGTGTTCACCTTCGTGACCTTGACGTTGAACAGGGCTTCGACCGCGGCCTTTATCTCAGGCTTGGTCGCCTTGTCGGCAACCTTGAAGACCACGGCGTTGTTCTCGCTCAGCAGCGTTGCCTTCTCCGTGATGTGGGGAGCCACAATCACGTCGTAGTGACGCGTATCGATTGCGTTAGCCATCAGTTAGTCCCTCCCGGAAGGGCGAAACGCGCCTCCAGCTTTTCGACCGCAGCGCGTGTGAGCACCAGCGTGTCATGCTTCAGGATGTCGTAAACGTTGGCACCGATGGCAGGCAGCACATTGACACCGATGATGTTGCGTGCCGCCTTGGCAAAGTTGTCGTTCACGGCTTCACCGTCGATCACGAGAACCTTCTTGCCCCAGTTGGCCTTGGCCAGCTGACCGGCAAGCACCTTGGTCTTGGCATCGACATCAAGCGAGTCGACAACCACGAGACCCGACTTGGCCTTCGACGAAAGAGCCATCTTGAGGCCGAGAGCGCGGACCTTCTTGTTCAGCGAGATGTTGAACTCACGAACGCGGGGGCCGTGAGCCTTGCCGCCACCGATGAACACGGGAGCCTTGCGATCGCCGTGACGCGCCGTGCCGCCGCCCTTCTGGCGACCGAACTTCTTGCCGGTGCGGGCAACATCCGAACGCTCGCGCGCCTTGCGGGCGATGCCGCGACGATTCTCCAACTGCCAGGTGACGACGCGATGCAGGATGTCCGCCCGCGGTTCGAGACCGAACACGTCATCCGACAGTTCCACTTCGCCCTTGGCGGCAGTGCCATCGAGATTGAGGACCTGAACCTTCACGACTTAGCCCTCCTGACCTTCGGTGGCTTCGACAGCCGCAATGTCTGCGGGGGTGTCGGCAGCAGCCGAGTCATTGCTGTTTGCGGCCTGCTTGAGGCCTGCGGGATAGGGCGCGTCAGCATGGCGCGAAACCTTGACCGCGTCACGCACGAGCAGCCACGCGTTCTTCGAACCGGGCACTGAGCCCTTCACAAAGATAAGGCCACGCTCGTCATCGGTGCGGACGACTTCGAGGTTCTGCTGCGTGCGCTGACGATCACCCATGTGGCCAGCCATCTTCTTGTTCTTGAAGACGCGGCCGGGATCCTGACGGTTGCCAGTCGAACCGTGAGCACGATGCGAGATCGAAACGCCGTGCGTGGCACGCATACCGCCGAAGCCCCAGCGCTTCATGGCGCCCTGGAAACCCTTGCCCTGAGTCTTGCCGGTAATGTCGACATACTGGCCGGGAACGAAGTGCGAAGCGGCGATGGTGGAGCCGACATCGAGCAGCGCATCTTCCGAAACGCGAAACTCGGCGACTTCCATCTTCAGCGGGACTTCCGCCTTGGCGAAGTGCTCACGCTGCGGCTTGGCAACGTTCTTCTGCTTGGCTTCGCCAGCACCCAGCTGGACCGCAACGTAACCGTCACGCTCCTCGGTGCGAACCGAAACCACCTGGCAATTTTCAAGCGACAGGACAGTGACCGGCACGTGCCGACCATCTTCCTGGAAAAGGCGGGTCATCCCCACCTTCTTCGCGATCACGCCGGTGCGCATGATCCATACTCCTAACAGAGGCCTGCCGGGCCCATCCCGACAGGCGTGTTCAGCCCGTATGTGAAGCATGCCCCGACCGGGCTGAATGCCACTGCCTCGACAGTAGCGATCGGGGGACGCTTTCCCGGCCTTGCCATTGCTGGCGGCGCCGGAGGTATCCCTTTGTCGCGGCGAAAAATCTGTTTCGCCAAACCGGCACGAAGGACCGGAAGGATATTTGGGATCCGCTGATCCGAAACCTGTGTCGTCAGGCCAGCCGTTCAGGCCAGCTTGATCTCGACATTGACGCCAGCCGCAAGGTCCAGCTTCATGAGCGCGTCGACCGTCGCCGCATTGGGCTGCACGATGTCGAGCAAACGCTTGTAGGTGCGAACCTCGAACTGCTCACGCGACTTCTTGTCGATGTGCGGGCCGCGGTTGACGCAGAACTTCTCGATGCGCGTCGGGAGCGGAATGGGGCCCCGGATCAGCGCGCCGGTGCGACGGGCGGTGTCCGCGATTTCTCCAGTGGCCTGGTCAAGAACACGATGATCAAAGGCCTTGAGGCGAATGCGGATATTCTGGGCTTCCATGTCCGTTTACCGATGCGAAAGAGCAAAACAAAAAATGTCAGTCGGCCTGCCCTCTACCCCACCCCACTTTGCGAAGTCCGGGGAGAGCGGGCCGACTGCCAAAATGCGATCAGTCCGTAAAAACCGACCGGCGGGAAGAGCGAATCTCCCCGCCGGTGCGCGGCCTATATTACTTCGTGATCTTGCTGACAACCCCCGAACCGACGGTGCGGCCACCTTCGCGGATAGCGAAGCGCAGACCTTCGTCCATCGCAATCGGAGCGATCAGCTTGACCGAAAGAGTCACATTGTCGCCAGGCATGACCATTTCGGTGCCCTCAGGAAGGATCACTTCACCGGTCACGTCGGTTGTGCGGAAGTAGAACTGCGGGCGGTAGTTGGCGAAGAACGGCGTGTGACGGCCACCTTCGTCCTTCGACAGCACGTAGACTTCAGCAGAGAACTCGGTGTGCGGCGTGACCGAGCCGGGCTTGGCCAGAACCTGACCGCGCTCGACTTCTTCACGCTTGATGCCGCGGATCAGCGCGCCAATGTTGTCGCCGGCTTCACCCTGATCGAGAAGCTTGCGGAACATTTCAACGCCGGTCACGGTGGTCTTCTGGGTGTCCTTCAGACCAATGATTTCGACTTCTTCACCAACCTTGATGACACCGGTTTCGACACGACCGGTAACCACGGTGCCACGGCCGGAGATCGAGAACACGTCTTCGACGGGCATCAGGAACGGCTTGTCGGTCGGGCGCGGCGGCTGCGGGATGTAGCTGTCGACGGCAGCCATCAGCTCGTTGATCGAGTTCTTGCCGATTTCGTCGTCGCGGCCTTCGAGGGCGGCGAGAGCCGAACCCTTGATGATCGGAATATCGTCGCCGGGGAAGTCATACGACGAGAGCAATTCGCGCACTTCCAGTTCGACGAGCTCAAGGATTTCCGGATCGTCGACCTGGTCAACCTTGTTCATGTACACGACGAGAGCCGGCACACCGACCTGGCGGGCGAGCAGGATGTGCTCGCGGGTCTGCGGCATCGGACCGTCAGCAGCATTCACCACGAGGATCGCGCCGTCCATCTGCGCCGCGCCGGTGATCATGTTCTTCACATAGTCGGCGTGACCGGGGCAGTCGACGTGGGCGTAGTGACGGTTGGCGGTTTCATACTCGACGTGTGCGGTCGAGATGGTGATGCCGCGCTCGCGCTCTTCCGGAGCCTTGTCGATGTTCGCGTAGTCGGTGAATTCGGCGCCGCCGGTTTCGGAAAGCACCTTGGTGATTGCGGCAGTCAGCGTGGTCTTGCCGTGGTCGACGTGACCGATGGTGCCGATATTGCAGTGCGGCTTGGTCCGCTCAAACTTAGCCTTGGCCATTGTTCAAACCTTCTTTTCGTATGTGTGCAGATACTGCGGGAAATGGACGGCACCCGCTGAATCGAGCGCCGCCCCTAATGCCATCCGAGCGCTTATGCAAGCTTCGCCTTGACTTCGGCTGCGACGTTGGCCGGAACCTCGTCGTAGTGATCGAAGAACATGGAGTAGTTTGCACGGCCCTGCGTGAACGAGCGAAGCTGGTTCACGTAGCCGAACATGTTCGCAAGCGGGACCATGGCCGTCACCGCCTGGGCGTTGCCGCGGCTGTCAGTGCCCTGGATCTGGCCACGACGCGAGTTGATGTCGCCGATCACGTCACCGAGGTATTCCTCCGGCGTGATGACTTCCACCTTCATGATAGGCTCAAGCAGCTTGATGCCTGCCTTCTGGGCAACTTCGCGCATGCAGCCGCGGCCCGCGATTTCGAATGCCAGCGCCGACGAGTCGACGTCGTGGTAGGCGCCGTCGTAGAGCAGGATTTCGAAATCGATGATCGGGAAGCCCACGAGCGAACCGGTTGCGGCCGTTTCGCGCATGCCCTTCTCGATGGCGGGAATGTATTCCTTCGGAATGTTGCCGCCCTTGATTTCATCCTTGAAGATGATGCCACTGCCGCGTTCGCCGGGCGTGACCTTGACCTTCACGCGGCCGAACTGGCCGGTGCCACCCGACTGCTTCTTGTGGGTGTAATCGACATCCACGGGCTTCGCGAGATATTCGCGATAGGCCACCTGAGGCGCACCGACGTTTGCTTCCACCTTGAACTCGCGCCGCATGCGGTCGACAAGGATTTCAAGGTGAAGTTCGCCCATGCCCTTGATGATCGTCTGGCCCGATTCGTGGTCGGTCGAGACACGGAACGAAGGATCTTCAGCGGAAAGGCGGTTGAGCGCGATTCCCATCTTTTCCTGGTCAGCCTTGGTCTTCGGCTCGACCGAAAGTTCGATGACCGGTTCAGGAAATTCCATGCGCTCAAGGATGATCGGCTGCTTTTCCGCGCAAAGCGTGTCGCCCGTCGTGGTTTCCTTCAGACCGGCGAGAGCAACGATATCGCCTGCGTAAGCGGTCTCGATATCTTCGCGGTTATTGGAGTGCATCAGCAGCATGCGGCCGACCTTCTCCTTCTTGTTCTTCACCGAGTTCAGGTACGATCCCTTGACGAGCGTCCCCGAATAGATGCGAGTGAAGGTGAGCGAGCCGACGAACGGGTCGTTCATGATCTTGAACGCCAGCGCCGAGAACGGCGCGTCATCCGAAGTCGGACGGCTGTCCGGCTCATCGGTGTCGGGATTGATCCCCTGCACGTCGGGAATGTCGAGCGGTGACGGCAGATAGTCGACCACAGCATCGAGCAGGCACTGCACGCCCTTGTTCTTGAACGCGGAGCCGCAGAGGACGGGCACGAATGCCTGGCTGAGCGTACCCTTGCGGATCAGTGCCTTCAGGGTCGCCACGTCAGGCTCATTGCCTTCCAGATAGGCTTCCATTGCCTCGTCGTCCTGCTCGACAGCAAGTTCGACCAGCTTGGCGCGGTATTCGGCGGCTTCGTCTGCCAGATCGGCCGGGATTTCCTCGTAGAAGAACTCGGCGCCGAGCGATTCGTCCTTCCAGATGATCGCGCGCTGTTCGACGAGATCGACGAGGCCCTTGAAATCGCTTTCCGCGCCGATCGGCAGGTAAAGGACGGCGGGCGTTGCACCGAGGCGGTCGATGATCGTCTGGACGCAGTACTTGAAGTTCGCGCCGGTGCGGTCGAGCTTGTTGATGAAGCACATGCGCGGGACGTTGTACTTGTCGGCCTGGCGCCAGACGGTTTCCGACTGGGGTTCAACACCTGCGACGCCGTCGAAGGCGGCGACTGCGCCGTCCAGGACGCGCAGGGAGCGTTCGACTTCGATGGTGAAGTCGACGTGGCCGGGGGTGTCGATGATGTTCAGGCGGTGATCGCGCCAGAAGCAGGTGGTGGCGGCCGACGTGATGGTGATGCCGCGCTCCTGCTCCTGCTCCATCCAGTCCATGGTGGCGGCGCCGTCATGGACTTCGCCGATCTTGTAGGACTTGCCGGTGTAGTAGAGGATGCGCTCGGTCGTCGTCGTCTTGCCGGCGTCGATGTGCGCCATGATGCCGAAATTGCGATAGCGCTCAAGCGGATGGCTGCGTGCCATGGTGCTTTTCCTTGGAAATATGGGGGAGCCGAACAAGCCCCGCCCATATGGTTAATTTCGTGACCGTTTGAAGACGGCCCCGGATACCGGCGAAGATTACCAGCGGTAGTGGCTGAACGCGCGGTTCGCGTCGGCCATGCGGTGGGTGTCTTCGCGCTTCTTGACCGCGTTGCCGCGATTGTTGGCCGCATCGAGCAGCTCTGCCGAAAGGCGCGCCGCCATGGTGGTTTCCGAGCGGTTGCGCGCGGCATTGATGAGCCAGCGGATGGCCAGCGCCTGGGCGCGTTCGGGGCGCACCTCGACGGGCACCTGATAGGTGGCACCGCCGACGCGGCGCGAGCGCACTTCGATCTGCGGGCGCACGTTGTTCAGCGCATCGTGGAAGAGCTGGACCGGGTCCGCCTTCGCACGGGCCTGCATGGCTTCGAGCGCACCATAAACGATGCTTTCGGCAACCGACTTCTTCCCGTCGAGCATGAGGTTGTTCATGAACTTCGAGAGAACCTGATCACCGAACTTCGGATCGGGCAGGATGACCCGCTTTTCCGGACGACGACGACGTGACATATTGTGTACTCCTTCGGAGCGAGCCTTCCGCATCCGCGCAAGGCTCTCGGCTCCGGCGCACTCCGCATTTCCGACCTTTCTGGCCGGCCACCCGGAAGCCACCTGGCCGGTGACTGGGTGAAACGAAGGACCGAAACCCCTTTTGAACCTTACTTCGGACGCTTGGCGCCGTACTTCGAGCGGGACTGCTTGCGGTCCTTGACGCCCTGCGTATCGAGCACGCCGCGCAGGACGTGGTAGCGAACGCCGGGAAGATCGCGCACGCGGCCGCCGCGGATGAGCACGACCGAGTGCTCCTGCAGGTTGTGGCCTTCACCCGGAATGTAGGAGATGACTTCGCGGCTGTTGGTCAGGCGGATCTTGGCGACCTTGCGCAGCGCCGAGTTCGGCTTCTTCGGAGTGGTCGTGTAGACGCGGGTGCAGACGCCGCGCTTCTGCGGGTTCTGCTCCATCGCAGGGACCTTGGACTTGGCCTTCTGCGGTTCGCGGCCCTTGCGGACCAGCTGATTGATCGTGGGCATGTGAAAACTTCACCTGTAGTTCTGGCGCTTCGGGCCGAAGGTGAAGGAATGCGGATGCCGCAAATGCGCAAAACGGGAAAGCCGGGCCGCAAGGCCCCTTCCCCCGCACGCAATCACGAACCGAAACGCTCCACCCGCAACTTTCGCCGCCGGGTTACTTTGACGGATTACCTGGCAGAACCAGACGCACCGGCAATGTTCAGCTCAAGCCAGAGGCACAGCGAGGCCGCACCTGTGGAAGTGCGCGCCCTTAGGCGGGTTTGGAGGTGGGGTCAAGGGGTGCGTCGCGACGACGAACTAACAGAAACTGGGGCAAGCCTGTTGCTCGCCGACACTTCCAGAAGTGTCCAGCCGGGTCCGGACTGCGAATTTATCAAGCCGTTCATTTACCGCGGGCCGTTGATCAACGGAGCATGGAGCAAGGGACTGCCGGGGTTAGCGTAACGCGACATTCCTGCCACCGCCTCGGAACGGCGCACAGTGGTCGAAACTTGTCCATCATGCCCGATTCCGGGGCATGCCAGGGCGATGGCCCTCGCCTTTTTTCCTTCGCTCTTTTCCGTTGGCAGTTTCCGCTTTCCTACATTTAACCGTATGGGTTAATCTGGAGTATGGATGAGATCGAGCGGAAAGCGCGTGGCGGGGACAGCCCGGCCGGGCATGTGGCACGGCAGCGGACTTCGCGGGTGCGGCGCGTGGATGACGTGGACGATTCGCTGCTGGACTTTGCGCCCTATGTGCATGTGGCGCCGCGGCGCAATTCGATCACGCCCGACAAGCAGCGGCGCTTCATTGCCGTGCTGGCGGCGACGGGGATTGTCAGCCATGCGGCGCGGAGCATCGGGGCTTCGATGGAGGCGCTTTACAAATTGCGCCATCGGGCGGGGGCCGAGGATTTTGCGCGGGCGTGGGATGCGGCGGTGGAGCGGGGCTATTCACGGCTGGAGGATTGTGCGCTGGAGCGGGCGATTGCCGGGGAGGAGCGGCCCATCGTTTCGGGCGGGCAGGTGGTGGGGACGTGGACGCACCACAACACGGCGCTGCTGATGTTCCTGCTGCGCGCGCGGCGGCCGGAAAAATTCGGCGCCGTGCGGCTTGCCGATCTGCGGCCGGGCCATGCCATCTATGAAAGCCTGCGGGCCGAATGGCTGGCGCAGTGGCAAGCCGAACGCGAGGCCCAGGCGGACGAGGTGCGCCGATCCTTGCGCGCCCGGTTGCTGGACATGCGCGATGCCATGCTGCGCGAGCGTGCGCGCGGCGAGGGCCGGTCAGTCGACTTCGGGGATGTGGATGGGCGTGGGCGCGGCCAGCCGCAGGGCATCGGCGATCTCGATCACATCGGCGATGATGCGCGCCTCGGCCGGAGTCAGCCCTTCGAAGCCGGGGAGGAAGGCGCGGCAGGCCTGGATGAGATTGGCGGGGGAGCGTTCAAGTTCTGACCGGTATTGATCGAGCGTGTGGCAGCCATCGATATTCGACCACAGGACGCCGCCCGGCCCCGGCCTTTCGTGATAGGCCCAGAGGGCGTGGACGGCCCGCTCTACCGCAAGGCGCACCTGTTCGACCACGTTGGCACCGGCCGCCTTCGCCCTGAGGCGCTGGCGATAGCGGCGCTGGCGTTCGGCGTTGGAGAGCGGCATGGCGCCTGTGTTTACCGCCGGGCCGGGGGCGGAGATATTCCGTTACGTTACCTATGGCGGGTGCAACCGTTCGTTTCATCGAACGCGGTCGGCCGGTGCCGCAAGCCCATGACCGATGGCAGGGGCGCACATGCCGGCACTGCCTTGATCTGGGTCAAGGCGGGATTGTATGTGTTGCATATCAATTGCCGTCATCAAGCCTGTTGTGGGAGGGCGATTCGATGACGAGTGATCCGGTTCGCGACGACAATGCGCGGCGCAAGGCGATACCGCTGTTCGATGGCGATCTGGCAAGGCGCGGCTATGCGCTGAACGCCATGTGCTTTTCCTTCAACGAGGAAGCCAACCGCAAGGCGTTTCTGGCGGACGAGGAAGCATACTGCGCGAAGTTCGGCCTGACCGAAGAGCAGCGCGATGCGGTGGCGCGGCGCGATGTGCTGGCAATGCTGGAGGCGGGCGGAAACGTCTATTATCTGGCCAAGCTGGCCGGGATCTTCGGACTGGGCGTGCAGGACCTGGGCGCGCTGCAGACGGGCATGTCGGTTGACGCGTTCAAGGCGATGCTGGTGCGTCAGGCCGAGGCGATCCCACAGGGTGCCAGAGTGCGGGAGGCGGTGTGATGGCAAAGATCATCGGCGGCTATTTCACCAGCCACGTGCCGGGCATCGGCGGGGCGATCGTGCGCGGCGATCAGGAAACGCCCTACTGGAAGCCCTTCTTCGACGGGTTTCCGCCGATCCGCGCATGGCTGGCCAAGGAGAGGCCCGATGTGGCGGTGGTATTTTCCAACGACCACGGGCTGAACTTCTTCCTCGACAAGATGCCGACCTTCGCGGTGGGCGCCGCGCCACAGTATGACAATGCCGACGAGGGCTGGGGTCTGCCGGTTTACAAGAGCTTCGAGGGGCACCCCGCGCTTTCGTGGCACCTGATCGATGCGCTGGTGCGCGACGAGTTCGACATCACCACGTGCCAGAAGATGCTGGTGGATCATGCCGTGTCGATCCCGTTCGAACTGGTGTGGCCGGGCGTGGAAGCCTGGCCGGTGAAGCTGGTGCCGATCTCCATCAACACGGTGCAGTATCCCCTGCCCAGCCCGAAGCGGTGCCTTGCGCTGGGACGGGCGGTGCACCGCGCGCTGATGAGCTGGGGCGGCGACGAGCGCATCCTGATCTGTGGCACGGGCGGCCTTTCGCACCAGCTTGACGGGCCGCGCGCAGGATTCATGAACCCGGAATACGACCTGTTCTGCCTTGATAACCTTGCCGCCAATCCCGAAGCGCTGACCGGCCATTCGGCCGAAGAGGTGGCAGAGCTGGCGGGGACGCAGGGGGTGGAGATCCTGAACTGGATCGCCGCGCGCGGGGCGATGGGCGATACGCCCATGACCGAGGTGAGCCGCAACTACCACATCCCGATCAGCAATACGGCCGCCGCCAGCCTGCTGCTTCAGGCGGGCTGATCGTTCACCGCAAGCAGGGCAAGTTCGGTCCGGTTCTCGATGCCGAGCTTCTGATACATGGTGTGGAGATAGACCTTCACGGTGCCTTCTCCGATGCCGAGCTGGGCGCCGATATCGCGGTTGCGCATCCCGCGCGCGACGAGCGCGGCGATTTCGCGCTCGCGCGGGTTGAGCTTGCCCAGCGGCCCCTCGCCCGATGGCCGGAGCGACAGATCGAGCGCGCGTTGCAGGATGGCGGGTTCAATCGCCTTGTGACCGGCATGGACCCGCGACAGCACATCGACGAGGCCATCTTCGGCCCCGTCCTTGGAGACGATGCCCTGCACCCCCGCCCGCATGACCGCCATGAGCTGGCGATCGTTGATGCCCGCGGTGAGCAGCACGACCGGCCGGTCATCGCCGCGCGCCCGCAGGGCTTCGAGCACTTCGACCCCGTTCATGCCGGGCATGTTGATATCGAGCAGGACAATGGCCGGATCATGCGTCCGCACCGCATCGAGCGTTTCCGCGCCGCTTGCCGCCCCTGCCACGACGGTGAAAGGGCTGCCGCGCAGCACCGCTTCGACCCCGGCGCGGATAAAGCCATGATCATCTGCAACAAGGACGGGAATCATGCCTGTTCTCCGGTTGGAAGTGCGATCACGAGACATGCGCCTTGCGCGGTGTCCTGCAATTCGAAACTGCCGCCAAGCGCGGCGACGCGTTCGGCAATCGACCGGGGCCGCGGGGCCATCCCGTCGACACTGGCAAACCCGCCGCCGTCATCGCTGATGGTAAGGTGCAAGGTGCCGTCCCTGCTGGCAAGCCCGATCTCGACCGCGCTGCACTGTCCATGGCGGGCGGCATTGGCAACGCCTTCACGCACGAGCTGGCGCACTTCATGGGCGATGTGCAGGGGCAGCAGGAGCGGATGGTCTGGCGCATCGAGACGGGTCCGGATGTGCCAGTGCGCCCCGGTCTGGACGAGCAGATCGCTGAGTTCGGCCACGAGATCGGTCTCGCGCTCGCCGTCCTCGCCCCGGCGCAGCCGATCGATAAGCTGGCGAAGCTGGCTCTGCTCTTGCCGCAGCGCGTTCTTGATGGCGGCGATTTCGGGTTCGGGATCGTTACCTTCGCTGATCCAGCGGCGCAGCGCCTCAAGCCGGAACAGGGTGCCCGCAAGGAACTGGGCAAGGCTGTCGTGAAGATCGCGGGCAAGCGCCTGACGCACCGCATCGGCGGCCGAAACGCGCGAGAGGCGGGCGGTTTCCTCGCGGTCGAGCGCAAGGCCCAGTTCCTGTCCGATCGCGGTGAGCAGGGCAATGTCATCGCGGCAGGGACCATCGATGGCCCAGGCGACAAGCTGGCCCGACCCCATGACGCTGCGCACCGGGGCCACCAGCCCCTCGTCGATGCCGAGCCGGTCGAGCAGGAGCGAGGACACCGGACCAGAGCGCGCAAAGCACAGTCCGCCTTCGCCCGAAAGACGCAACTGGCGCTGACGCCGGGTGCTGAACAAGGCAGGCGAGCCGGGGTTGAGAAGTTCTTCGGCCATGCCATCAGGCATGAGCCGTTGCACGTCGATCCCGTTGGGGCCGAAGATGCGCAGTTCGATCCACGGCTCCTCGCTGCTGGCAAGGGCGAGCGCCACCCGCCAGGCACCGAGCGCGCTGGCAGCCGCGGCGAGCGCGGGATCGATCACGCTGTCGCGCCGCTCTCCGGGAACGCCCGGCGCTTCGGGCAGGCTTACCGCGCGCCCGGTGCCGCGCGCCGTGCTGAGCCACAGGAGCATGGAGGCGAGAAGCACGATATAGATGACGCGACGGCCAAAGCGCAGCAGGTCGATCTGATAGCCGAACTGGTAGAGCGTGAGGCCGACGGCGAGATTGATGACGAGCAGCGCCGCAGCCGTGAGCGCCGTCACACGCCAGTTCCAGCGGACCATCGAGGAAATGAGCAGGAAGGCCGCAAAGGCGAGGAACGGTGTCTGAAACTCGCTGACGGGAGTTTCGGTGAGATAGACCGAAGCCAGCAGCACCAGCATGTCGACCGCCTGCGCCACTGGCGCGAGACGATGGTCATACCACCAGCTGTAGCGCGCGACAGCCAGCAGCAGCAGCGCCCAGCCAAGATAGGCTGCCAGCACCGGCGCACCGTAGCCATAGCCGAAGCCGCGGAACGGCAGAGACGGTTCGGCGATGAGAACGCCCCAAAAGGCCAGGGCGAGAACCAGACGCGCAGCCGCAACCGCGAGGCCGGTGTTGCGCTTTCTGGTCGCGTTATCCTGCAAAGTGCAGCTCTCTCGATTCGTAACGGCGCGCACTCAGCGCGCAGGGCAAGTTCCGGCTATGCACCAGAAAATCGGGCTTGCCCATAAACCGGCGTTCGCACCTCTTTTGACTTTGGTTAAGGAAAATGCCGTTGGAATCGGCATTCGCGTTAACAGACAGCCATTGGAACCCGCGCGGTTTTGCGGCACAATCGCGAGACCGGGTGTTTACCTTTATCAACCCGAAACGGGCCTTTCTGGGTGTTGCAAAAAAGATGACCGTAGCCGGCGACGTGTTCGACAATCCTCTGGTGGAGCTGACCGCAAAACAGCGCGAGGTGCTGGACCTGCTGATCCAGCACAAAACCTCGAAAGAGATATCGCGCCTGCTGGGCATATCGCCCCATACGGTGGACCAGCGCATCATGCTGGCCCGCGCCAAGCTGGGCGTGGCGACGCGCGGCGAGGTGGCGCAAGCCTACCGGCGGCTCGTCGAGACATACGAACAACCCGTATATGAAATATCCCATATCGGCTTTCCGCCCCTGCCCCGCGATGATGCAAAGCAGGACGACACGGCAGTCGCGGCAGACCAACCGGAAGGGGTGCAGCAACCATCCCCGACACAGACCGGAACGGCTGCAAGCCTGATCTCCGACATGCCCGCCTTCCTCCGCGAAGGGCAAGGCAAGGCGGACCGGAATGATGGCATCGCGGATTACCGTGTCCTCCCGGAGATGTTCGACGGGCCGAATGGCACGCTCGTCAGGCTCAGCTTCATCGGCGGCCTGACGGTGTTCCTGATCCTGATCGTGCTGAGGGGGCTGAGCATGTTTGCACAGCTGGGAACCCTGCTCGACGGCTGACGGCCAGCCGGCCGGCCCTGAGGCATCTTCTGTCAGGAACGGGATGACCGGTGCGGGGGCACTGCCATCCCTTTGAACAGGGGCCGGTGCGCCGATGAGGCGCACGGGTGGGAGCGACAATGAAGATGACCAACGTGACCGATTTTTCCGCCGCCGCGAACGGCAAGGATGCCTTGTCCGGCAAGACGCAGGCCAATGCCATGACCGTGCACGGTCTGCGCATCACCCGCGATCTGCACGACGCCGAAGCGGCGCTGGACGAAGCCCTGATCCGGCAGGCCAATCTGCTGGCAACGATGGTGCGCGCCCGGCGCGAAACCGCGGTTGGCCCGTTCACCGGCCAGGAAGCCCTGCTTCGCCTTGCGGCAAGCCAGAAGGCCGTGCTGGAAGCAAGCGGCGAACTGGCGCGGGTGCACGGAAAGCTGCTGGCCGTGGGCCAGGAAGTGCGCTCAGGACTGGTTGACGATTGCCCCGCGGCGGGCTCGCTTGACGATGGGAGCGCCGACGCGGCCCGTCCCGCTGGCATGGTCCGTGCCGCCTGACAGCGTGGCAGGGACAATGCACGCCAAAACCGGACATTGCATGAGCCATCAGCGCATGAGCGATCAGCGCCATGGCCAGACGCGACCGACGCATCGCGGGACCGGCGATCCCGCGATGCCGGAGTTCGGCCAATGACGGTGATCTGGGCCTTGCGGATCCTGACAGCAGCAATTCTGGCTTTTGCCCTGCGCAAAGGGGATGAGCCGGAGAGGCTGGTGGCGGCAATCCTGATTGCAACCATCGTGCTCGACATCCTCAACCACGCCATGTTCGGCTTCACCGAGTTCTTCGTGGTGAACCCCGGCCATCTCGTGATCGACGGGTGGGGCGCTCTGGCTCTGCTGTGGGTGGCGCTGCGCGCCAACCGTGGCTGGCCGATGCTGGTGAGCGCGGCGCAGATCATCGTGGTTCTGGGCCATCTGGCCAAGATCATCGATCTGTCGCTGGTCCGTTTCGGCTACTTCGCGATGACCCAGTTGCCGATCGCGATTCAGGCCATGGCCCTGTTTGCGG
This sequence comes from Novosphingobium meiothermophilum, assembly GCF_003171715.1. Taxonomy (GTDB): domain Bacteria; phylum Pseudomonadota; class Alphaproteobacteria; order Sphingomonadales; family Sphingomonadaceae; genus Novosphingobium; species Novosphingobium meiothermophilum. The sequence continues at coordinate 255,788 of NZ_QGHL01000020.1, forward strand.
GAACCTGGGCGCACATGCGGCGCGAGGAGCGGATTGGCCGTTATCGCGGCTGGCGTCTCGCCTGAGGCGACGGCGGCAACCAGCACCACATCATACCGAAGGACAGATGCGGGCAACCGGCGCGGGTTTGCCGCAGCCCTGGGGAGGGTTGCGGCAAGCATCACCCCCGCCCCGGAAGCGCGCCTCTGTCAGAACCGAAACATCCTTTCAGGCCCGATGCAAAGGTTGCGGGCCTGCCTTCAGGGGAGCACGATCATGACCGTTCGTTCCATGCGCGCCGCGTCTGGAAGCAACCCGGTGCAGCTGGCCGGTCGCCGCAGCATCGCCCGTTCGCTCCAGCCGGTGCCCGCCATCACGGCGCTTAATCCGCAGAGCATCGCGCGGCACACCGCGATTGCCCGCGCGGTCTATGCCTGCCGCCGACGCCGCCACAAGTTCCTGCCTGCCGACCTGTTCGGCGAGCCGACCTGGGACATCCTGCTTGACCTCTACATCGCCGAGCGCGAGGAGCGGCGCGTGCCGACCACCAGTGCCTGCATCGGTGCGCATGTGCCGCCGACGACCGCGCTGCGCTGGCTACGCATCCTTGAAGCGCGCGGCCTTGTGGAGCGCGAGGACGACGGGCGCGACGGACGGCGCACCTTCGTGCGGCTGACGCAGAACGGCCTCATGGCGGTGGATGCCACGCTGAGCATGCTGGGCGCCGCGATCGACGACTTGCAGATTACCGCTGCGCCGGATGAAGCTGATGCGCCACAGGAAAGCGCCATGCTTGAAGCGGCACAGTGAACGCTTCCCCGGAAGGCCGGGCGGAATTGCACCCGCCGCCCGGCCGACCGGGGTGTGCGCAGGATTAAAGCGAAAAATCTGACCGGGCGTCAGAAACCGGCTTCGATGGCCACTCGGATGGCGTCGGCACTGGTCTTCACATCGAGGCCCTTGAGCACGGCAGACCGGTGCATCTTGACCGTCCGTTCGCTCAGCCCCAGCTCGTAGGCAATCTGCTTGTTGAGCTTGCCCGCAGCCATGAGCACCAGGATTTCCTTCTGGCGGCGGCTCAGCCGTTCGACGCGTTCGGCCGCATCGCTGCGCCGCACATCGTTGGCCTGCCCCTGCTCCTCGGCGATTTCCACCTGCGAGCCGAGGAAATATTCGACCTCGCCATTGGCATCGAAGATAGGCGCCACCATGACCGCGTTGCGGAAGCGGGTGCCGTCCTTCTTGTAATTGATGATCTCGACCATGACGGGCTGCTTGCGCCAGATGCCGTCGCGCAGGATGCGCGCCTTGTCATCCTCGGTGCCCGAACCGCGCAGGAAGCGGCAGTTGCGACCGATGATCTCCTCGCGGCTGTAGCCGGTCAGTTCCACGAAGGCATCGTTGCAGGCAATGATCGGGTTGTCCGGCAGGCGCGGATTGCTGATGACGGCGGCCGTCGGGCTGGAAGCGATCATCTCGGCTATGGACATGGGGCATATATAGGCGATCTGCGCGCGATTTCCAGCCCGTGCCCTTTGGTCCGTGTTGTTTGCAAGGGGCGTGCGGCGCATCCGGGGACCATCCCGAAACGCCGCAATCCGGAGCGCAGCCGCCGATGAACGTCTATTCTCCATCCATCGCCGCGCAGACGGGAATGGCCGACGTGATCGGCGCGGACGGCAAGCTGGTGGTCCCCGCCGAAGTGGAAGATGCAATCCGCACGCTGATCCGCTGGGCGGGCGACGTGCCCGAACGCGAGGGCCTGCTCGACACGCCCAAGCGGGTGGCGCGGGCATGGCGCGAATACTGCGCCGGCTATGCCGAGGATCCGGGGCTGCACCTTTCGCGCACCTTCGAGGAAGTGGGCGGCTATGACGAGGTGGTGCTGCTGCGGGACATTCCCTTCCAGAGCCACTGCGAACACCACATGGCCCCGATCATCGGCACGGCTTCGATCGCCTATCTGCCGAAGGACCGCGTGGTGGGAATCTCCAAGTTGGCCCGCGTGCTGCACGGCTTTGCCCGCCGCTTGCAGGTGCAGGAACGGCTGACCGCCGAAGTGGCGCAGTGCATCTGGGACAACCTTCAGCCCCAGGGCGTGGCCGTGGTCATCGAAGCGCAGCACGGGTGCATGACCGGGCGCGGCGTGCGCACGCACGGCGTGGGCATGGTGACAAGCCGGATGCTCGGCTGCTTCCTTGAGGACGCCAGCAGCCGCAAGGAAGTGCTGAGCCTGATGGGACGTGGCTGAACGCCCGAAAACATCCATGAAAATGCAAGTTGCCATTGTGGGCGCCGGCATGGCCGGTCTGTCCTGTGCTTCCCGGCTGGTCCGTTCCGGGCACAAGGTTTCGCTGTTCGACAAGGGACGCGGCCCCGGCGGGCGCATGTCCACCCGGCGGATGCAGACCCCGCTGGGCGAAGCGCACTTCGACCACGGCGCGCAGTATTTCACCGTGCGCGACCCCGCCTTCATGGCGCAGGTGGCGCGCTGGTCGGCCAGCGGCGTGGCCGCGCCCTGGCCCGCCGCCGGAACCGGCGCATGGGTGGGCGTGCCCACGATGAACGCGGTGGTCAAGGAAATGGCCGATCAGCATGACGTGAGCTTCGGCTGGCACGTGCGAGGGCTGGTGAAGCGCGACGGGCGCTGGTTCCTGACGGGCGATACCGCCAGGGAGGAACGGGCAGAGGCAGGCCCGTTTGACGCGGTGGTGGTCTCGCTTCCGCCCGAACAGGCCGCTGCGATCGTGGCGCTGCATGACCTTTCGCTTGCCGCCACGGCGCTGGCAGCGCGCTCGCAGCCCTGCTGGACGGGCATGTTCGCCTTTGCCGGGCGCGTTCCGAGCGCAAGCGACACCGTGCGCGATTGCGGCATCATCGGCTGGGCGGCGCGCAACGCGGCCAAGCCCGGCCGCAAGGGACCGGAAACATGGGTGGTGCAGGCCAGCCCGCACTGGTCGGCCAAGCACATCGACGACAGCGCCGAGGACGTGGCCCGGCGGCTGCTGCATTCGCTGGGCGAAGCGCTTGACATCCTGATGCCCGAACCGGTCGTCTCTGCGGCGCACCGCTGGCGCTATGCCATGTCGACCGGCAGCAATCTGGGTGCACTGTGGAGCGAGCATTCGAAGATCGGCGTCTGCGGCGACTGGCTGCTGGGACCGCGCGTGGAGAATGCGTGGATTTCGGGACGGCACCTTGCGGCCAAGATGATGGCCAGCGTGCCGCAGGAAGTGGCCTGAGCGGACCCAGCCTCTCGACAGGCACCGCCAGCCATGCCTAAACGCCGCTCATGAACAAGGCAGAGACACATGAAGCCCCGATCCGGGGAGGTTTCGTCCCGGTCAGCGAAGGACCGTGGGCCGGTTGGTGGAAGTGGTCGGGCAAGGATCCGTTCGAGGATGGCACCGGCCCGTTCTTCGTGAAGCGCGACGAACGCGGGATCGTGACGGGTTTTCGCCCCGAAGCGAAGAACCTCAACGGGCACGGCATCGTCCACGGCGGGGCGCTCATGACCTTTGCCGACTTTTCGCTGTTCATGGTGGCGGCATCGGGCGGTGACGAGGTGAGCGGCGTGACGGTGACGCTGAACTGCGAATTCGTGAGCGGGGCGCAGGCCGGAGACCTGCTGATCGCACGCGGGGAATGCGTGCGCGCAGGCGGAAGCCTCGTCTTTGCGCGCGGCACCGTGCTGCGCGCGGGGGAGAACGGGGCCGAAGAGGCGGTCCTGACCTTTTCCGGCACGATCAAGCGCGCAAAGCGCATTTCGCACTGAAGACAGCGGCCCTGAGGCACAGTGGCGATCATGGAACCAGAAACGGCGCTGTGCGAGACGTCCGCCAGCCTCCGGACCTAGCGTCTGGACGTGCGCGGCTTCCAGTAGCTGTCGAAGACCGTATCCAGTCTCCGGCCATCGGCGCAGACCATGTCGGCGTGCACCTTGATCGAGCCACGGCCCGATCGTGAGATGAAAGTCATGGTCCGAAGGGTAAAATCCTTCAGAATCTCGGACACGTCGGCCCACGCCAGAACCTGCTGCTTCCCGCCCCGATCATAGCGTAGCCCGTCTGTGTCGATGTAGAGCGTCGGACGGCCGGGAAAGCGGTTTCGGGCCGGGAGGTAGAATGCCCCTGCCAGGAGCAGTCCCGACAATGCCAGGGGGGTAATCGCCCTGTCAGACTGGCCAATGACCACTCCGAGCAGAAGCAGAAGCACGAGGGCTGCCATTGCCAACACGAGCCAGATTTCGTTCCACGAGGGTGGCGCGGGACGGAAAATCATGGGTGTGGATGCCACGTTTCACCTTGACCCAGTGCGCTGAAAATATTCGCCCGAAGGCTATCGTGCGTTCAGCAGCATGAAAAGCACCGCCGCGTGAGCGCCTCAGGCCGCTTCTGCCGCGACCTCGCGCATCTGCTGGCGCAGCCAGGCCAGACCTTCATCGTCGGCGCGGGACTGGTGGAACTGCATCATCTCGTTCATCTTCGGGAACGGGAAAGGCATTCTGGCCCAGGCGAGATCGAACCGGCTGGCGATCTGGCGCACGAGGCGTTCGTGCAGCACGGCAAGGCGCGACGTGCCCGCGATGAACCACGGCGCGGAGGCGAAGCTGGACACGGTGACTTCGATGGCCCGATCACAGCCCATGCGCGCCAGCGTGGAATCGGCAAAGGCGGGAACCCGGTTCGATCCGAAAGCCACCGTCACATGCCCCGCGGCAAGGAAATCCTCCTCGGTCAGCCCGCGCGCGAAGACAGGGTTGCGCGCCCAGCCGACAACGACCTGTTCCTCCTCGAACAGGACTTCGTGCGGGTGCCATGCGGCAAGGAACGGTTCGGGCGTGATGAGCAGATCGGCCCTGCCCGATTCCAGTTCGCCGATGCTGTGTTCGGTGGGCAGGAGAATCTCGATCCGCAGATGCGGCGCGATCGTGGCGAAGCGGTGCATGAGGGGCACCAGCACGGCCACCATGATATAGTCCGAACCGATCACCCGGAAACAGCGATTGGAGGTGGCGGGATCAAACGCGGTGGGCGCGGTGATGGCGCGTTCCACCCCGCGCAGGGCAAGCTGGATCTGGGGATGCAGGCTTTCGGCAAAGGGCGTGGGGTGCATCCGCTTGCCCACGGGCACCACGATCTCGTCGCGGAAATAATCGCGCAGGCGGCGCAGCGCGGCGCTGGTGGCAGGCTGGGTCAGTCCGATGCGTTCGGCGGTGCGCGTGACGCTGCGCGTTTCCATGAGAGCATCGAAGACGACCAAGAGGTTGAGATCGAGCCCCTTGAACCGCATGGCTGCACTGCTCCCGTTCAATCAGAATGTGAATGATGCGTGACTTAAACCACAATCGCCGCAAATTGTGAAGCGAATGGCACAGATTGGCGGCGCAGGTGGTTGAAATGATTTAATCGATCAATTAACACCCGTGTCAAGAACACCGTTGCGGGAGATTCGGATGGCAGGGATGCTGGAAGGCAAGGTCGTGGCCGTAACCGGCGCGGGGCGCGGGATCGGGCGCGAAGTGGCGCTGCTGTGCGCGCGCGAAGGCGCGGCCGTGGTGGTGAACGATCCCGGCGTGGCGCAGGGCGGCGACGGCGGCGATGCCGGGCCGGCAGAGACCACCGTGGCCGACATCAAGGCGGCGGGTGGCAGGGCCTGGGCCAACCTTGCCAGCGTGGCCGATCCGTCAGGCGCGGCCAGCATCATCGAGGATGCGGTCCAGCGCTTCGGGCGGATCGACGCGGTGGTGAACAATGCCGGCATCCTGCGCGACACGATCTGGCACAAGATGAGCTACGAAGACTGGACGAGCGTCATCGACGTGAACCTGACCGGCGCGTTCAACGTGTCGAAGGCGGCAACCCCCTATTTCCGCGAGCAGCAATCGGGCAGCTTCATCCATTTCACCTCGACCAGCGGCCTGATCGGCAACGTGGGGCAGGCCAACTATTCGGCGGCAAAGCTGGGCCTTGTGGCGCTTTCGCATTCCATCGCGCTCGACATGGCGCGCTGGGGTGTGCGGTCCAACTGCGTGGCGCCGTTTGCATGGAGCCGGATGACCGCCTCGATCCCGGCCGAAACGCCCGCCCAGAAGGAACGGGTGGAACGGCTGAAGGCGATGAGCGCCGACAAGATCGCCCCGCTGGTGGCGTTCCTTGCATCGGACGCGGCAAAGGACGTGAACAACCAGATCTTCTCGGTCCGCAAGAACGAGATCGTGCTGTTTTCCAAGCCTCGCCCGGCGCGCTCGATGGTGAAGCTGGAAGGCTGGACGCCCGCGAGCATTGCGTCCGAACTGATCCCCGCCTTCCAGAGCAGCTTTGCGTGCGCCGACGAAGTGACCGCGCACGTCTTCCCTTATGATCCGGTCTGAGGACACCACAGCATGAGCACTGCCAACCCCGGCAACGCGGGCATGGACCCCGAAATCTTCGCCCAGTTCATCGAGCAGTTGCGCCGCTATGTGCGCGAACGGCTGATCCCGGCCGAGGACGACGTGATCGCGCAGGACCGCATCCCTGACGAAATCCTTGGCGAAATGCGCGAAATGGGCCTGTTCGGCATCACCATCCCCGAAGAGTTCGGCGGGGCGGGCATGAACATCAGCCAGTATATCGAGACGGTCAAGCAGATGAGCTATGCCGCGCCTGCCTATCGTTCGACCATCTCGATCAACATCGGCATGACCGGAAGCGCGATCAAGAACTTCGGCACGCCAGAACAGAAGGCCGAATGGCTGCCGCGCATTGCCAGCGGGGAAATCGCCTGCTTCGGCCTGACCGAGCCGGGATCGGGATCGGACAGCGCCGCCATGCAGACCACCGCCGTGCGCGATGGCAACGGATACCGGCTGAACGGCACCAAGCGCTATATCACCAACAGCCCCTGGGCGAAGATCGGCCTCATCATGGCGCGCACATCCAAGGAGGCGCTGCCCAAGAACGCGCATGTTTCGGCCTTCATCGTGGATATGACGACGCCCGGCATCACCGTGGGCAAGCCCGACAAGAAGATGGGGCAATCGGGCGCGCACATTGCCGATGTCATCATGGAAGACGTGCATGTCCCCGGATCGGCGCTGGTCGGCGGGGAGGAAGGGCGCGGTTTCCAGATCGCGATGCAGAGCCTCGACAACGGGCGGCTTTCGGTTGCGGGCATGGGCGTGGGCATGGGGCGCCGCGCGCTCGACACCGCGATCCGCTATGCCAGCGAGCGCAAGGCCTTTGGCGAACCGATCGCGAACTTTCAGCTTATTCAGGCCATGCTGGCCGACAGCGAAGCCGACCTTTATGCCGCCGAGTGCATGATCGCCGATGCCTGCGCGCGGGCCGACCGCGGCGAAAACATCCAGCGCAAGGCCGCCGCCGCCAAGCTCTTCGCCTCCGAAGCCTGCGGGCGCGTGGTGGACCGCTGCGTGCAGGTGTTCGGCGGGGCAGGATACCTTGCCGAATATCCGGCCGAGCGCTTCTTCCGCGATGCGCGCATCCTGCGCATCTACGAAGGCACCAGCCAGATCATGCAGCTTCAGATCGCCAAGCACATGCTGCGCGAGTTCGCCCGCGAAGGCTCGGTCTGGTAGGGCATGTACCAGCTTCTGTCGGGCCTTTCGATCATCGAGGTCTCCTCGTTCGTGGCCTCGCCCACGGCGGGTCTCTATTGCGCGCAGATGGGCGCCGAGGTCATCCGCATCGACGACCGGCGCGGCGGGCTGGACTATCGCCGCCAGTTGACCACGCGCGAGGGGCGCTCGCTTTCATGGGAGAACCTGAACCGCGCCAAGAAGAGCGTCGCGCTCGACCTGCAATCGGACGAGGGGCGCGAACTGGCGGTGGAACTGGCGCGCGGCTGCGGGCAGGTCATCACCAATCTGCCGCCGGACAGTTTCATGGCGCACGCGCGCATGGCCGAGGGACGGCCCGATCTGGTTTCGGTGCGCATCCTTGGCTGGCATGACGGGCGTCAGGCCATGGACTTCACCGTCAATGCGGCCACCGGCTATCCGCTGATGACGGGACCGGAAGAGTGGGACCCGGAAAGTGCCCCGCCGGTGAACCAGATCCTGCCCGCGTGGGATTTCATCACCGGGGCCTATTGCGCCTTCGCGCTGCTGGCGGCGCTGCGCCACCGCGATGCCACCGGCGAAGGCAGCGAAGTGCGCGTGCCGCTGGGCGATGTGGCGATCGGCACGGCCTTCAACGCGGGGGCGGCGCCCGAAATGCTCTATCGCGGGGCCAACCGCGAACGCATCGGCAATGCCATCTGGGGAGCGTTCGGGCGCGATTTCCGCAGTCGCGACGGCATCCGTTTCATGATCGCCGCGCTGACGGCCAAGCAGTGGCGCGCAACGGTGGACGCCTTCGGCCTTGCCCCCGACGTGGCCGCGCTGGAGGCGGAACTGGGCGAGGACTTTGCGGCAAGCGACAACGCGCGGTTTGTCCATCGCCGGCGCCTGTTCACCCTGTTCCAGCGCGCGGCGGAGCGGTTCGACTATGCCGAAATGGCCGCGCGCCTGACGCGGGCGGGGGCAACGTTCGAGCGTTATCGCACGATGCACGACATGGCGCAGGACCCGGACCTTGTGACCAACAACCCGCTGTTCGGCCCATCACCCGCCAATCCCAGTGGCTTTGCCTATCCCGCGCCGCGCAGCTTTGCCAGCATCGCCGGCCAGACGGCGGGCGATCCGCGCCCTGCCCCCTTTCTTGGCGAACACACCGAGGAAGTGCTGACCGAGCGGCTGGGCCTTTCAGCCGGGCAGATCGCTGCGCTGATCGACCGGGGCGTGGTGGCCACGTCAGACGGCCCATAACACAAGGACAGAGCATGACCCTCAGAAGAGCCGCCATCGTCGCCCCCTTGCGCACCGCAGTCGGCAAGTTCGGCGGCGCGCTTGCTCCGTTGACCGCGGGCGAACTTGGCGCGGTAATCCTCAACGCGCTGATCGAACGCACCGGCATCGATCCGGCACGGGTGGACGATGTGGTCTTTGCACAGGGCTATGGCAGCGGCGAGGCGCCGTGCATCGCGCACTGGTCGTGGCTGCTGGCGGGCCTGCCCGAAGAGGTGCCCGGCTATCAGCTTGACCGGCGCTGCGGATCGGGACTTCAGGCGATCGTCAATGCGGCCATGATGGTGCAGACCGGCGTTTCGGACGTGGTGGTGGCAGGCGGCGTGGAATCCATGTCGAACGTGGAGCACTACACCACCGACGTGCGCAAGGGCGTACGCGCCGGAAGCCTGACCCTGCATGACCGGCTGACGCGCGGGCGCGTGATGAGCCAGCCGATCGAGCGCTATGGCGTGATCTCCGGCATGATCGAGACGGCGGAGAATCTGGCGCGCGACTTCGGCATAAGCCGCGAAGCCTGCGACGCCTACGCCGTGCGCAGCCACCAGCGCGCGGCGGCGGCATGGGCCGGCAGCCTGTTTGACGATGAACTGGTGCCGGTTCCCGTGCCGCAGAAGAAGGGCGATCCGGTGATGTTCGCTCATGACGAAGGCTATCGGGCCGATGCCACGATGGAAACACTGGGCAAGCTGCGCCCGATCGAAGGCGGCGTGGTGACGGCAGGCAATGCCAGCCAGCAAAACGATGCGGCTGCCGCCTGCCTTGTGGTGGCCGAGGACAGGCTGGACGAACTGGGGCTGGAGCCGATCGCATGGTTCCATTCGTGGGCGGCGGCGGGCTGCGATCCATCGCGCATGGGCTTTGGCCCAGTGCCCGCAACCGAGCGCCTGTTTGCGCGCAACGGGCTTTCGTGGAAGGACATCGACCTGATCGAGCTTAACGAAGCCTTCGCGCCGCAGGTGCTGGCCTGCCTCAAGGGCTGGGGCTGGTCGGACGACGACAGCCGCCACGAAATGCTCAACGTCAACGGATCGGGCATCAGCCTAGGTCATCCCATCGGCGCGACGGGAGGGCGCATCCTTGCCAACCTGACGCGCGAACTGAAGCGGCGCGGCGGGCGCTACGGGCTGGAGACGATGTGCATTGGCGGCGGACAGGGCATTGCCGCCGTGTTCGAGGCCGCGCAATGATCCTTTCCCCTTACGACAGCGAGGACCACGGCGAAATCCGCGAAGGGGTGCGCAAGCTGTGCGCGCAGTTTCCCGGCGAATACTGGCGCGCGCTTGACCGGAACCGCGAATATCCCACCGCCTTCGTGAAGGCGCTGACCGAGGCCGGATACCTTTCCGTGCTGATCCCCGAAGAATACGGCGGATCGGGCCTTGGCCTTGGCGCGGCGGCAGCCATCCTTGAGACGATTCAGGCCGAAGGCGGCAATGGCGGAGCCTGCCACGCGCAGATGTACACGATGGGCACGATCCTGCGCCACGGATCGGAAGCGCAGAAGCGCTTCTACCTGCCGCAGATTGCAAGCGGCGCGCTGCGCCTGCAAGCCTTTGGCGTGACCGAGCCGACGAGCGGCACCGATACCACGAGCTTGCGCACCTTCGCCCGGCGCGAGGGCGACGAATACGTGGTGAACGGCCAGAAGATCTGGACCAGCCGCGCCGAACATTCCGACCTCATGCTGCTGCTGGCGCGCACCACCCCCAGGGAACAGGCCGCGAAGAAGACCGAGGGGCTTTCGGTGTTCATCGTGGACATGCGCGAGGTGGTTGGCAAGTCGCTCACCATCCGGCCGATCCGCACGATGATGAACCACGCGACGACCGAGGTGTTCTTCGACAACATGCGCATCCCGGCGGCCAACCTGCTGGGCGAGGAAGGCAAGGGCTTTCGCTATATCCTGTCGGGCATGAACGCCGAGCGTGTGCTGATTGCGGCCGAATGCGTGGGCGATGCCAAGTGGTTCACGCGCCGGTCGGTGGACTATGCCAAGGAGCGGCAGGTCTTTGGCCGCGCCATCGGTGCCAATCAGGGCGTGGCCTTTCCCATTGCCAGGGCATACGCGAACATGCGCGCGGCCGAACTCATGGTGCGCGAGGCCGCCCGGCTTTACGAGGCCGGCCTGCCGATGGGGGCGGAGGCGAACATGGCCAAGATGCTGGCCGCCGATGCTTCATGGGAAGCGGGCAACGCCTGCGTGCAGACCCACGGCGGCTTCGGCTTTGCCGAGGAATACGACGTGGAGCGCAAGCTGCGCGAAACCCGGCTTTATCAGGTGGCGCCGATCAGCACGAACCTGATCCTTTCCCACCTTGCCGAACACGTGCTGGGGCTTCCACGCAGTTACTGACCGGGCCCGCAGCGACTGAACCGGGGCGCGGCTACCGCGCGGGTGCATCCTGCCCCGTGGTTTCGACCAGCCCCCCGCCCAGGGCGCGATACAATTCCACCATGTTGGCGGCGCGCGTCAGGCGCGCGGCGATGAGCGACTGCTGCGCGTTATAGAGCGTGCGCTGCGCATCGAGCGCTTCGAGATAGCTGGCGACGCCCACCTTGAAGCGTTCCTCGCTGAGCGTGCGGGCCGTGGCGGCATTGGCTTCGAGGCTGGCCTGCGCGCGCAGGCTTTCGTCGATGGTGCCGCGCCGCGCCAGGGCATCGGCCACTTCGCGGAACGCGACCTGAATGGCGCGTTCGTAGGTGGCGACCGCAGCATCGCGCGCAGCCTTGGCGGCTTTGAGGTTGTTGGCCGTGGCACCACCATCGAACAGGCGCGGGCGCAGCGCGGTGTTCGCGGTTTTCTGGAAGGCGTTCTGGCTGAAGATGCGCGTCAGGCCGGGACTGGCATAGCCGAACAGCCCGGTGAGCGAGAGCGTGGGGAAGAACGCGGCGCGCGCCACGCCGATATTGGCATTGGCCGCGCGCAGACTGTGTTCGGCGGCCAGCACATCGGGTCGCCGCAGCAGGACATCGGACGACAGCCCCACGGGAAGCGCGGCCAGCAACTGATCGCCCGTGCCCAGCGTTGCGGGCAGGAGATCATCGGCAAGCGGGCCGCCCGCGATCAGTTCGAGCGCGTTGCGCGCCTGTGCCTGACTGGTGGTGAGATCGGCAACGGCGGCTTCGGCCTGATTGAGCAGCGCGGTGGCATTGGCCACATCGAGCCGCGTGCCGATGCCCATGGCCTCGCGCCGCTGCACCAGCGCAAGCGTTGCCCGCCGGGTTTCGAGCGTTTCGCGCGCGATGCGCAGGCCATCGGAAATCGCGGCATGGCTGAGCCACGCGCTGGCGGTTTCGGCGACAAGCGCGATCTGCGTGGACTTGCGCCCCTCATCAGTGGCGAGCCACGTCTGGAAGGCGGCCTCGCTCTGGTTGCGCAGGCGTCCCCACAGGTCGATCTCGTAGGCGCTGGACCCGGCCTGCACGAGGAAATTGTCGGTCACGCGGCCCTGCGTGCCCTGCACCGCAGAGAGCACCGCCGCACCATTGACGATGGGGAACAGGGCCGCCCGGTTGACCCGGTAGAGCGCGCGGGCACGTTCGACATTGGCAAGCGTGGCGCGCAGGTTGCGATTATCCGCGAGCGCCTGTTCGATCACCTTCTGAAGGCGCGGATCGGTGAAGAAGTTGCGCCAGCCGATGGCATCGACCGCCTCTCCCTGCTGTGCGGCAAGCGCCGGATAGGCCGCGCCCTGCGGCAGGGCGGGGGCTACCGGGGCATCGGGCCGCACATACCTGGGCGCAAGATTGCACGCAGGCAGGGCCAGCACAGGGAGCAAGGCGGCAAGGATGCGCAGCGGGCGGGCGGGCTTCATGGCACCTCTCCCGCGGCAAGCGCAGCTTGCGGTTCCGCCGCTTCGCCGCTTTCGGGCGATGGTCCCTTGCCGGCAGGCGCACCGTGCCGGGCCAGCCAGCCCTTCACCAGCACGAAGAACACAGGCACGAGGAAGATGGCCAGCACCGTGGCCGAGATCATGCCGCCCATCACGCCTGTGCCGATGGCGCGCCGCCCGTTGGCCCCTGCCCCGCTGGCCAGCGCCAGCGGCACCACGCCCGCGATGAAGGCCACGCTGGTCATGATGATCGGACGCAGGCGCAGGCGTGCGCCTTCAAGCGCCGCGGCCACGGGCGCGGCACCCTTTTCCATGGCGGATTCGGCAAACTCGACGATCAGGATCGCGTTCTTGGCGGACAGGCCGATGGTGGTGAGCAACGCCACCTGGAAGTAGATGTCGTTATCGAACCCGCGCAAGGTGACAGCCAGAACCGCCCCGATGATGCCGAGCGGGATCACCAGCAGCACCGCAAAGGGCACCGACCAGCTTTCATAAAGCGCAGCAAGGCACAGGAAGATGAAGAAGATCGAGGCGGCATAGAGCAGACCCGACTGGCTGGAGGCAGCGCGTTCCTGATAGGACAGGCCGCTCCACGCCACATTGAAGCCGCCGGGCAGCGCCTTGGCATTGGCTTCCATGATGTTCATCGCCTCGCCCGAACTGACGCCGGGTGCGCCGCTGCCGTTGAGCTGCTGCGCGGGAATGCCGTTGAAGCGATCGAGCCGGACCGGGCCTTGCGTCCATTCGGACGTGGCGAAGGCGGAGAACGGCGCCATCTGGCCGCTGGCGCTGCGCACGAACCACTGATCGAGATCGGAAGGCTTGGCGCGATAGGGCGCATCGCCCTGCACGAAGACGCGCTTGACCCGGCCGCGATCGACGAAATCGTTCACGTAAAGGCCGCCCCACGCGATAGAGAGCGTGGAATTGGCCGCCGCCGGGGCAATCTGGAAGGCGGTAAGCGCCTCGTCGTCGATCCTGACCCTGAGCTGCGGCGTATCCTCAAGCCCGGCCAGCCGGACCTGACCGAGGCGCTCGTCCTCGGTTGCGGCCTTGACGAGCTGGCGACGGGCGGCGGTGAGCGCCTCGCGCCCGGCGCCGGCGGCGTCCTGAAGCCACATCTCGAACCCGCTGGAATTGCCCAGTCCCCGGATCGGCGCGGGGTTGAGCACGAAGACCTGCGCATCGTTCCATGTGCGGAAGTGGGCATTGAGCCGCTCGACAATGGCCTGCGCGCTGCGGTCCTTGCCTTTGCGTTCGGACCAGTGCTTGAGCGGGACGAACCCCTGCCCGGTGTTCTGCGCATTGCCCGACGGCCCGCGCCCCATGTTCACGAAGACCGCCGCGATATTGTCCTTTTCGGTCTTCTGGATGTAGTCCGAAATACGCAGCGCCACGGCCCATGTCTGTTCGGCGGTGGAGCCGACCGGAAGCTGGAAGCTGATCGAGATGTTGCCCTGATCCTCGTCCGGCAGGAAGCTGGTGGGCAGGCGCAGGTAGAGCACCACCATGGCCAGCGTGATCGCCCCGAACGCCGCCATCCACGGCCAAGGGCGGCCGACCACCCGCGCAAGACGCGAGCGATAGCCCTGTTCAAGCCGTTCATAGTTGCGGTTGAAAGCGCGGAAGAAGCGCCCCTGCGGCTTTTCATGGTGCGCCACGGGCTTGAGCAGCGTTGCGCAGAGCGCGGGCGTGAAGATCAGCGCCACCAGCGCCGAAAGCACCATGGCCGAAACGATGGTGACCGAAAACTGGCGGTAGATCGCACCGGTCGATCCGCCGAAGAAGGCCATCGGCACGAACACGGCAGTGAGCACGAGAGTGATGCCGATCAGTGCCGAGGTGATCTCGCCCATCGATTTGACCGTGGCTTCGAGCGGGCCAAGCCCTTCCTCGTGCATCACGCGCTCGACGTTCTCGACCACGACGATGGCGTCATCGACAAGCAGGCCGATGGCAAGCACCATGCCGAACATGGTGAGCGTGTTCACCGTGTAGCCGAACAGCGACAGCACGCCGAACGTGCCCAGCAGCACGACCGGCACCGCGATGGCCGGGATCAGCGTGGCGCGCCAGCTTTGCAGGAACAGGAACATCACGATCACGACCAGCACGATCGCCTCGAACAGGGACTTGACCACTTCCTCGATCGAGATCTTGACGAATGTGCTGCTGTCGCGCGGGAAGGCGACGTGATAGCCGTAGGGCAGATCCTGCGCGAGTTCGGCGACCTTTTCCTTGACCAGTTCGGCCGTGAGCATGGCATTGGCCCCGGACGCGAGGCTGATCGACATGCCGGTGGCGGGCATTCCGCTGAGGCGGCTGATCGCGCCGTAGTTCTCCTCGCCCATCTCGACGCGGGCAACGTCCCTGAGCTTGACGACCGAGCCATCGACGTTGGTCTTGACGACGATGTTGGCGAACTCTTCCGGGGTTTCGAGACGCGAGCGCGCGGTGACGGTGGCGGTCAGGCGCTGTCCGGGAGGCGCGGGGTTGCCGCCGATCTCGCCCGCGGCGACCTGGGTGTTCTGGGCCTGAAGCGCGGCGACGATATCGGCGGGCATGAGCTGCACCGCCGCCAGCCGCAGCGGATCGAGCCACACGCGCATGGCGAACGAGCCGCCGAAGACCTGCGTGGCGCCGACACCCTCGACCCGCGAGATCGGATCCTGGAAATGGGTGGTAAGGTAATCGGAAATGTCCGAATTGGCGGCGCGGCCCGTCTCGTCATAGATCGAGACGACCATGAGCTGATCGGACTGCGCCTTGTTGACGTTGACGCCCTGCTGCTGGACCACGGCGGGCAGCCGGTTGATGGCACGCGAGATCGCGTTCTGGACCTGGACCTGCGCGGTATCGGGATCGGTGCCCTTCTCGAAGGTGACGGTGATGTTGGCCGAGCCGTTCGAGGAGGTGGCGCTGAAATAGAGCATCCCGTCCAGACCCTTGAGCTGCTGCTCAAGCACCTGCGTGACCGAGTTCTCGACCGTGGCGGCATCGGCCCCGCCGTAAGTGGCGCTGACCGAGATCGTGGGCGGGGCGATATCGGGATACTGTTCGACCCCCATGGTGCTGACGGCCAGCAGCCCCGCCGCCATGACCACGATGGCAAGCACCCAGGCGAAGATCGGACGATAGGCAAAGAACCGCGAGATCATGGCGCGTCAGGCCCCGGCCGCGCCCGCTTCGGGCTTTTTGCCGGAAGGCTTGGTTCCGGCAGGCACGACCTTGGCCTTGATGCCTTCGCGCGCGTTGATGAGACCTTCGACGACCACCCGATCGCCCGGCTTCAGACCGTCCGTGACCAGCCAGTTCTGGCCGACCGGCGTATCGGCGGTGATCTGGCGTTTCTCCAGTTCGTCCTTGGCCGTGGCGACGAGCACGCTGGCGCGGCCGCGCGGATCGCGCGTGACGGCAACCTGCGGCACGAGAATGCCATCGGGGACGACGCCCTGCCCGACACGCGCACGCACGAACAGGCCGGGCAGAAGATCGCCCCTGGGATTGGGCACAACCGCGCGCATGGTGATGGTGCCGGTTTCGGGATTGACGTCGATATCGGCCGGGTTGAGCCTGCCTTTCAGCGGATATTCGCTGCCATCGGGCAGGATCACCGTGACCGGGGCCGCACCAGCCATGAGTTCGCCCTTCTCGATGGCGCGGCGCAGGGCGATGAACTCTGCCCCGGACTGGCGGATGTTGACATACATCGGATCGAGCCGCTGCACCTTGGCCATGGGCGTGGCCTGCGCATTGGTGACGAGCGCGCCTTTGGTGACGAGCGAAATGCCGATGCGCCCGCTGATGGGAGAGGTGACGCGGGTGAATCCGAGATTGACGCTGGCCGATGCCAGCGCGGCGCGAGCCTGCCCGACCTGCGCGCGCGACTGGTGATAGGTGGCCATGGCATCGGCGGCTTCCTGCCTGCTGACCCCGCCCTGTTCGGCCAGCGCGGCAAAGCGTTCGGCGCGCAGGCGGTTCGCCTCGACCGTGGCGCGCGCGGATTCGAGCGCGGCCGCGGCCTGATCGCGCGTGGCCGCCAGAAGGCGGGAATCGATCTGGTAGAGCGGCTGACCCGCCCGCACGAAGGAGCCTTCCTCGAACAGGCGCGCCATGACGATGCCTGCCACCTGCGGGCGCACTTCGGCGATTTCCGAAGCCTCGGTGCGGCCGGCCAGTTCGGTGGTGAGGGGAACCGGTTCGGCACGGGCGACCATGACGCCGACGACCGGAACGGGTTTGGACTTTTCCGCCTTGCCCGAACCGCAGCCGCCAAGCGACAGCGCCAGAACGGCGGGAAGCAAGATGGCCGCGCCGGCTTTCGCCAGAAGCGCAATACGCAGATCAGGTCCGGTGGACGGGATCGTGAATGGCAAGGAAAATCTCACTCCAGAAACCGCGTTTGACCGGTGCAGCGACGGCAATGCCCAGCGCGATTCGCCCCGTGCGGCGGGGGATTCAGCACAGAACGCCCCGTCCCTTGCGGAACCGGTTGCGCCGCGTGTCTAGCAGATTGCTGCACTTGCGCACGTTCCTTGATGGCCATGCGCGACAATTGCGACAGAAAGTTACAATTGCACCGAAGCAACGATGCAGCAGGCCCGATTCGCGCTGATTCGCGGCGTGGCACCCCCAAAATCGAGGCAAAATCGCTCATCATCGCCGAATAACAGTGGAAAGAAGGCCGAAAGGCATGGCTTTGGCGGCCAGCGTTGCGTTAGCCGTGCCTTCCCTTTCCAGCAGAGGACTGCATAGCAATGAACAACAATGACCTCGCCGATATCGTTGCCGCCAACCACGGCCTGACCAAGGCCGACGCCCGCAAGGCCGTCGACAGCGTGTTCGCCGCCATCGCCGACGCCGCCGCCAAGGGCGAGGAAGTTTCGCTGAACGGTTTCGGCAAGTTCAAGGTCAAGAACACCCCGGCCCGCGAAGGCCGCAACCCTTCGACCGGCGCCACCATCCAGATCGCCGCCTCGAACAAGCTGACCTTTGCTGCCGCCAAGGCCGTCAAGGACAAGCTGAACGGCTGATTGGCTGAACGGCTGATTGGCTGAACGGCTGAACGGCTGAACGGCTGATTGGCGAAAGGCCGGATGGCCTGATAGCCGGGCCGCCTTCGGGGCGGCCCGTTGCAGTTCGGGCCTTTGCCTTGGCCGGTGCGGGCGTTGCGCCTTGCGCCGGCCTTTGCATTTGGCCGATGGTGCGTTTTATCGAACGAGGTCACGCCTAGCAGGGCCGGCGCCAGCGCACCCCCTTGCAGGCAGTATCAGTTCACCTGCCGTTCGAAGCCCTGCCAGTAGGGTTCGCGCAGGGTGCGGCGCAGGATCTTTCCTGAAGGATTGCGCGGCAGCGCCGCGATGACATCCACTGATTTGGGCACCTTGAACCCGGCAAGCCGTTCGCGCGTCCAGTCGATGATCGATTGCGGATCGATGGTGTGTCCCGGTTTGGGCACGCAGACCGCCTTTACCGCCTCGCCCCACTTTTCATCGGGCACGCCGATCACGGCGACTTCGAGCACATCGGGATGGCCATAGATCGCGCTTTCGACCTGCGCGGGATAGACGTTCTCGCCGCCGGAGATGATCATGTCCTTGATCCGGTCGTGCATGTAGACATAGCCGTCCTCGTCGAGATAGCCTGCGTCCCCGGTGGCGATCCAGCCATCGGGGCTGAGCGTCTTCGCGGTGGCTTCGGGCAGGTTCCAGTAGCCCAGCATATTGTTTGACGAACGGGTCTGGATCTCGCCGATCTGGTTGGGACCGAGCGGTGTGCCGTTCTCGTCGACCACGCGCACCTCGACACCGGGAAGCGGCTTTCCGGCCGAACGCATCCGCTGGTTGCCGTTCACATCGTGGTCTTCGGGCGGCAGCATGCAGATTGTGCCGGTCGTCTCGGTCATGCCGTAGGCCTGAATGAACTCGGCCTTGAACATGGCGATGCATTCGCGCAGCAGCATGAGCGGGATCGGCGATGCGCCATAGATGATGTATTTGACGCGGCTGAAATCGGTGCGCGCGCAATCGGGATGGTTGAGCAGCATCTGCAAGGCCGCGGGCACGATGAAGAAGCGCGTCACGCCCTTGTGTTCGACCGCATCGAACACCGCGCGCGGCTCGAACTCGGCAAGGATCACCGCGGGGAGGCCCGCCCCCACGGCCATGACCCCCAGCCCCGTGCCGCCGATGTGCGCGCAGGGCATGGCCACGAGGATCGCCTCGTCGTCGGTCATGGTGGTATAGGGCTGCTCGCTGCCCAGCGACTGTTTGCGCAGGCCGAAGAGGTTGCGGTTGGACAGGACCGCGCCCTTGGGGTTTCCGGTCGTGCCTGATGTGTAGAGTTGCAGGACGGCATCGTCAGGGCCTGCGGGCGCAAAATCGCAAGGCTGCTGCCGGTCGATCCACTCCCACGCCTGATCCTGCGTGAATACGCGCCCGACGCCGGGCAGCGCGGCAAAGGCGTCGGCCATCGCCTCGAACCCTTCGCCAAGGAACACGGCCTTTGCCTGTGCATCGCGCGCGATCCATGTCGCCTCGGCAGGAGCAAGCCGCCAGCCGATGGGCACCATGACCACGCCGACGCGCGCCGCGGCAAAGAACAGGGTGAAATAGAGCGTGCTGTTCTTGCCGAACCAGGCGATGCGATCACCCTTGGCGATGCCGAGCTGGGCAAAGCCGGCGATGGCCTGCGCCGTCACCCCGTCGAGCTGGCCGAAATCGAGCGTCCGGTCGGGGCCGTCGAGCGCGATGCCGCGCGGGCGATCTTCGGCCCAGAACCGCAGGAAGGCATCGAAGGTGAACAGATCGGCGGTGCGTTCGGCCGTGCTGGGCCGGGCGGCAGCTTGAGCCATGCGGTGTTCTCCCAAGGGTCTGTCCGGGCGAATTAATCACGCAATTAAGCCACGAGGCAAGCCCGGCAAACGTGACAGAGTGTGTCGGCCGCTGCCGCCGGCGGCAGGCCGCAGCCCGCCGCCGCGACCCTTGTGCTCAGGCCTGCTCCATAGCCTTCTTGTAGACGCTGTTCAGCGGCGTTTCGAACAGGCGCATGACCATGGGTTCGAAGAAGGACAGCGGCAGGCTTTCGTAAGCGGGATCAAACGAGGGGCAATCGTATTTCTCGACGAACTCGGCCGTGGCGGCGGCATGGGGATGCCCGGCGAACTGATCGCGCAGGTTGCGGTCAAGCCCGATGAAGTGGAAGAAATTGTAGCCCTGAAAAATGCCGTGGTGCTGCACGATCCACAGGAGTTCCTCCGAAACGAAGGGCTTGAGGATGGCCGCGGCAATGTCGGGATGGTTGTAGGCGCCCAGCGTATCGCCGATATCGTGCAGCAGGGCCATGACGACATAGGCTTCGTCGCGCCCGTCGCGATGGGCACGGGTGGCGGTTTGCAGGCAATGGGTCAGCCGGTCCACGGCAAAGCCGCCGCAATCACCTTCGAGCAGACGCAGGTGATCGAGCACGCGCCGCCCTCCTTCGCGCGAGTAGGGCTTCAGATGGGCCATGATGGCGTCCCAGTCTTCCTGGGTGCCTTCGGTCATGGTGTGGAACCGGGCGGTCGGCAGATCGTCCATTGCTTGCATCCTTCTCCCCTGCGCCCTTTCCCTGGCGCTGTGGTTCGAAGGCAAGATTATCGGGTTTGCAGCGCTTGGGAAGGGGCCGCAGGGGCAAAGATCACGGAGGGCAGCGACAGCGCGAGGACAAGACAGCCGCCCAGCAGCAGCAGGATCACGCCAAGCGCGGCCAAGACACCTTCCGGACCGTTTGCAGGATCAGGCCCGCCGAGCGCGAAATAGGCGCTGCCGACAAGCGCGATGCCGAAAGCCCCGCCCATTTGCAGCACCGTCTTGAGGATGCCGCTGGCAGCACCCGCGTGCCGCCGGTCGACCCGCGCCAGCGCGATCGGGCTGACCGGGCCGGACATCGTGCCCATGCCCATGCCCGCCAGAAGCAGCGCGGGCAGGAGCAGGCCAAGGCCCGGACCGCCCGCCGCGATCCAGCCGAAAGTGGCGGTATCGGCCACGAACAGGGCGAAAGCCGCGCCCACGAGCAGCCACTTGCCCATCCGCGCGAGATAGCGCCGCCCCAGAAAACCCATGCCGAGCATGACCCCGGCGCTGAAGGGAATGTGGATGAGACCGGTCTGGAGCGGGGTGTAGCCGAGGCGCGATTGCAGCGCGTGGGCAAAGACGAAGAGGAAGCCCGTATTGGCCGCCGCAAAGACCAGCCCGATGAGCGCACCGGTGCGGAACAGGCCATCATCGAGCAGCGCGGGATCGAGAATGACCGGCCTGCCCGCCGCCGCCCGCCGCACGAGGCCGCGCCATGCCGCCCACAGCAGGAAAGGCGATACACCGAGCAGCAGCGCGCTGCCCCGGTCCAGCCCGCCATGTTCGCCGCGCACCAGCGGCACGAGCATGGCCGCCAGCGCGATGCCGAAGGCCAGCGTTCCGGCCACGTCGATGCGCCCGCCCTTGTGCTGCGCCCCGCGCGGCAGAAAGCGCCAACCGGCCACGAGCGCGGCAAGCCCGATCGGCAGGTTGATGAGAAAGACGGTGCGCCAGCCCAGCCCCGCAATGTCGGCGGAAATGAGCAGGCCGCCGATGACCGGCCCGGCAATCCCCGCCAGCCCGCCAATGACGCCGAACCATGCCAGACGGCCGATGCGCTCCACCGGATCATAGAGGATCTGGATCACGGCCATGACCTGCGGCGCCATGACCGCGCCTGCCGCGCCCTGCGCCACGCGCGCGGCGATGAGCAGCTGCGGATCGGCCGCCACCCCGCACAGGACAGAGGCCAGCGTGAAGCCCGCGACGCCCGCAAGGAACATCGCCCGTCCGCCGAACAGATCTCCCAGCCTGCCGCCAAGGATCAGCAGCAACCCGAATGCCAGCGAATAGCCCGCCGCGATCCACTGCGCGGTGCTGCCGCCAAGATCCTGCCCGCGCGCGGCGAAATCGGCCTGCATGGCAGGCAGCGCGGTGTTGATGATCGTGACATCGACGATTTCGAGCACGAGCGCGGTGATGAGGGTGAAGAAGGCGAGGCTCTTCTGCCGTTCGGTCATGCCGGAGATGCCCCCCGGCGCGGCGGTCGTGGCCATCGGCTCAGATCGCGCCTTCGCGCAGCATCCGCACCGCCGCATCGCAGGCCCGCGCGGTCAGCGCCATGTAGGTAAGCGACGGGTTCTGACAGGCGGACGATGCCATCTGCGCACCATCGGTGACGAAAAGGTTGGGAATGTCGTGCGCCTGGCTCCACTTGTTGAGCACCGAGGTTTTCGGATCGTGGCCCATGCGCGCGCCGCCCATTTCGTGAATGGCCATGCCGCCGGTTCCGGGCCGGTCCATCCCCATGATGACCGTGCCGCCCGCAGCCCCCAGCATTTCGGCGGCATCGGCCTTTGCCTGAGCGAGCGCGGCCTCTTCCTCCTTGCCGAAGGCGAACTGGATGCGCAGTTGCGGAATGCCGAAACGGTCGGTCCGGACGGGATCGAGATCAAGCCGGTTGCTGTCACGCGGGATGCAATCGGCAAAGCCCACGAGCACCATGCGCCACATGCCGGGATGGCGCAGCCGATCCTTGAGGTCGGTGCCGATGCCCGCCTCGCGCTTGCCCGCGCCCCAGTTGGCCTGCACGGCACCGCCCTGAAACGAGAAACCGCGCGTGTGGCCAGCGCCGTCCATCGTGTCCATGTTGCGGTAGCGCGCCACCACGACGCCTGTGGGACGGTTGCCGAAGCTGGTGCGTGCGCTGAACTGCGGGAACAGGGCAATGGCCGAAAGCGTGCTGGCATGGTCCATGATCTGCGTGCCGAGCACGCCGCTGCTGTTGGCAAGACCGTGCGGCGCGGCCTCGCAGCGCGAATTGAGCAGGAGGTGGACCGAATTGAAGGCGCCCGCATTGAGGAACACGAGCCGCGCCGTGGCACTGGCACGGGTGCCGTTGGCAGTGTTGACATAGCGCACGCCGGTGACGCGCCGCGTGCGGGGATCGAAATCGAGCGCCTCGACCACGGCATCGGTTACGACCGTGAGGTTGCCGGTGGCCTGCGCGGCGGGCAGCGTGCTGGACTGGGTGGAGAAATAGGCCCCGAACGAGCAGCCTCGCGCGCAGATAGACCGGTTCTGGCAGGCAGAGCGGCCTTCATCGGGCTTGGCCACGGTCAGGTTGGCGGTGCGGCCAATGGTGAGGCAGCGGCCGAACTTCTCGGCCAGCGTGCGGCGCACGTGCTGTTCGACGGCATTGAGCGCCATGGGCGGCTGGAAACGCCCATCGGGAAGCTGGGGCAGCCCTTCCGCCGCGCCCGAAACACCGATGAACTCTTCCACCTTGTCATACCACGGGGCCAGATCGGCATAGCGGATCGGCCAGTCGGTGCCGTGGCCATCGCGCTTGTTGGCGCCGAAATCGTAATCGGACCAGCGATAGGACTGGCGCCCCCAGGTGAGCGAACGGCCGCCAAGCTGATAGGAGCGCAGCCAGTTGAAAGCCGTGCCCGGTGCGGTGGCATAGGGATTCTCAAGGTCGTTGACGAAGTGGCCCTGCGTATATTCGGTGAAGTGCCGGTTGAGCATCTGCACCGGGTATTCGCGCGCGAAGAGCGCGGCATCGCCGAGGCCCCGGAACGGCATGTCCCACGGGTCTTTCATTTCGGTTTCGTATTCGCCGTGGACGATCGGGCGGCCGCGCTCGATCATCAGAACCTTGAGGCCGGCCTCGGTCAGTTCCTTGGCGGCCCAGCCCCCGGTGATCCCCGAACCGACCACGATTGCATCGAATTGCATGATGTCCTGCCTGTCTGTTCAAAGCGCCGGTTTCAGCCGAAATCGACGGCGGTCCAATCGTTGGAGATGGCCCGGAAATCCGGCGTCAGCGGCAGATCGGGATCGAAGCGGCCCGGCACCGGCTCATAGCGCAATTCCTGCGCGCCGCCCGGCTCGCTGGTGTAATAGCCCGCAAGGATCAGCGCCTTGACCGGCCGCCACGGGCTTTGCGCCGCGCGGCTGGCAAAGGCGGCGGCATCGAGCGCGGACAGCAGGGCATGGCGCTCTGCCACGGGACGCGCAAGAAAATCCCCGCCCGCCGCGGTATCGAGCGTCTTTTCCAGCCATGCGACGTGGCGGATCGAACCATCGTTGCGCAGGAACCGCGCATCGGCGGGATCGGACGGTGTGAAGGGGCGGCGCGCGCCTTCGAGCCCGTGGGCCAGCGCAACAATTGCGAAATCGCCCGCCCCGACATCGCCCGCGCCGGGCGTGGCCGTGCGTGGAATGACAAGCTGCGCCACTTCGCGCAGGAGCGCGCGCTGGCGATCGGTGGGGGCATCGGCGGGATCGAGCCGGGTCAGGCTGACGGCCGCCGCCGGAACACCAAGCGCGAGTGCGACAAGCGCGGCAGCGCCCAGAAAATCACGCCTTTGCCAGCCGCGCGGTTCGGCTTTCCGATCGCCCTGCATGAGGCCCGCCCTCTCCCTTGCAAACATTCTGTGAGCCGCGCGCCGTCATTGGCACGGTTCATATAAGAATGATTACTCTAATTTTATCCTGAGGCGCAAGAGGGCGTTTTGCCGCGAGATGGCCACGCGCCAGGGATCATCGGGAAAGGTTCAGCAGGAGCCGCGCTTTTCGCAGATCTCGCACAGGGAATGGATGATGGCGCGCACGACCTCGTCGGTCAGGCGATAGAAGCGCACCTGCGCCGCCACGCGGCTGCCCACCACGCCTTCTTCACGCAGGCGGGCCAGATGCTGCGACACGGCCGACTGCGACAGGCCGGTCAGTTCGACCAGTTCGCTGACCGAAACCTCGCCCTCGTCCATGCGGCAGAGCATGATCAGCCGTTCCGGATGGCTCATCGTGCGCATCCGGCTTGCCATCTGGGCGGCATTGTCCTTGAGTTCGGCAAGGCTGGCTGGCTTCATCATTTTCAGCAGATAGCGAAGAATGCCCGTGGCACAAGGGCCGCTCCGCCATCCGCATCGACAGGGAGAGCTTGCTTTAATCGCAATTCTCTTATATTATTTATTTGTAATATATCGTCCGAGTCGCAGGAGAAACCCGTGCACGATCCTTCTCTTTCCGCAGCCGCCGCGCAGATCGAGGCAGCCCGCGCCTCTGGCCATGTTCCTGTCGTCAAAACCTTTTTCGACGAACCTACGTTTACCGCAACCCACGTGGTGCACGATCCGGCAACGCGCCGCGCGGCCATCGTGGATTCGGTTCTGGACTTCGATCAGGCATCGGGCCGCACCAGCCACGCCTCCGCCGATTCCGTGATTGCCTATGTGCGCGCCAACGACCTGACGGTGGACTGGCTGCTGGAAACCCACGCCCATGCCGATCATCTTTCCGCCGCGCCCTATCTTCAGGAGCAGCTTGGCGGCCAGATCGTGATCGGCGAGGCGATTCGCACCGTGCAGGACGTGTTCGGCAAGGTCTTCAACGAAGGCCCGGCCTTTGTCCGCGACGGCAGCCAGTTCGACCTGCTGATGGAGGACGGGCACCGCTTCGCCATTGGCGGGATCGAAGCCATCGCGCTGCACGTTCCGGGACATACGCCTGCCTGCCTTGCCTATGTGATCGGCGATGCGGCCTTCGTGGGCGATACCCTGTTCATGCCCGATTACGGCACCGCCCGCGCCGATTTTCCCGGCGGCGATGCGCGCACCCTGTTCCGTTCGATCCGGCGGCTGATGGAACTGCCGGCGCAAACGCGGGTGTTCCTGTGCCATGACTACAAGGCCCCCAACCGCGATACCTTTGTCTGGGAATCCACGATCGGTGCCGAGCGCGCAGGCAATATCCACGTGCATGAAGGCATCGCGGAAGATGATTTCGTGGCCATGCGCGAGGCGCGTGACGCAACGCTGGGAATGCCGCGGCTGATCCTGCCTTCGGTGCAGGTCAACATGCGCGCCGGACACCTGCCCGAACCTGAAGACAACGGCGTGCGCTATCTCAAGCTGCCGGTGAACCTGCTGTGAGCGGCCTTGCCCTGATCGCCGACATCCAGCACCTGCTGGCCGCCGCATCGGGCGTGGTGACGGGTTTCGTGCTGGGCCTTGTCGGCGGGGGCGGATCAATCCTTGCGGTGCCGCTGATGGTCTATGTGGTAGGGGTGGCAAGCCCGCACCTTGCCATCGGCACGAGCGCGCTGGCCGTGGCCGCCAATGCCCTTTCGGGGCTGGCAAGCCACGCGGGCGCGCGCAACGTGAACTGGCGCTGCGGCGGCATGTTCGCCGTGGCGGGCGTGGCGGGCGCGCTGGCCGGATCGACCGTGGGCAAGGCCGTGGACGGGGAACGCCTGCTGGCGCTGTTTGCGCTGCTGATGCTGGTGGTTGCCGCGCTGATGTGGCGCGGACGGGCCGACAGCGGCATCGAAGGCGTGACCTGCAACCGCGAGAACCTGCCGAAAGTGACCAGCTTCGGCTTCGGCACCGGCGCGCTATCGGGCTTTTTCGGCATCGGCGGCGGCTTTCTGATCGTGCCTGCACTTATCGCTTCCACGGGGATGCCGATCGGCCGCGCCATCGGCACATCGCTGGTGGCGGTAAGCGCTTTCGGGTTGACCACTGCGCTCAACTATGCGGCGTCGGGGATGCTCAACTGGGGACTGGCGATTGCCTTCATTCTGGGCGGTATTGCCGGCTCGGTGCTGGGCACGCTCCTTTCGCGCCGGCTGGCCGAACGCAAGGGCACGCTCAACACGCTGTTTGCCGGGCTGATCGTGCTGGTGGCGCTTTACATGCTGTTCAGAAGCTGGCCAGCGCTGATCGGATAAGGCCGCGCGGATTTTCCCGAAGGAGCAAATCCGCCTTGCCCTGCACGCCGGTTACGCCTAGGGGCATCGCCAGTCGGGGAGTAGCGCAGCCTGGTAGCGCATCTGGTTTGGGACCAGAGGGTCGTAGGTTCGAATCCTATCTCCCCGACCATCCTTGCATTTCCCCTGCCAGCCTCGGCCGCCCCTTCACCTGTTTTGGCCGGGCGTCAGAAAGCGGTCGGGTTCTCAAGAGGTTCGTCCCGCGCGTGTGAGGCGGCGAAGGCTTCGGCGGCGCGCATTACGCGCAGCAGATTGCGGCTGGACAGCTTTTCCAGATCGGCCTGCGACCAGCCGCGCCGGGCCAGTTCGGCAAACAGCGCAGGATAGGCGGCCACGTCCTCCAGACCGGCAACGGTCGTCTCCACCCCGTCGAGATCGCCGCCAAGGCCGACATGATCCGCGCCGATGAGACGCGCGATGTGATCGAGATGGTCTGCCACATCGCGCAAGGTGCCGCGCGGCATGGGATTGGCCTTGTCCCATGCGGCAAGGGCGGCGCCTTCTGCCGCAGGATCGCCGCGATGGAGCGCCTTGAGCCGGGCCGCCTCGCCATCACGCGCCGCGCTCCACTGGCGGGCCGCCTCCACCACATAGGGCGGATAGAAATTGACCATGACGATCCCGCCGCTGCGCCCGATGCGCCGCAGCGTTTCATCGGAAATGTTGCGCGCATGATCGTTGAGCGCGCGGGCATTGGAATGGCTGACGATGGGCGGCGGCCCGCCCAGCGCGAGCACATCGCGCATGGTCTCCTCGCTGACATGGGCAAGATCGACGAGCATTCCCATACGCTGCATCTCGCGCACGACCTGTTCGCCGAACGGGGTCAGCCCGCCATGCGCGGGAGCATCGGTGGCGCTGTCGGCCCAGGCGGTGTTGCGAAAATGGGTGAGCGTCATGTAGCGCGCACCCAGCGCGTGCATCTGGCGCAGCACGGCCAGCGATCCGCCGATGGAATGGCCGCCCTCCATCCCGATGAGCGAGGCGACGCGGCCCGCCTTCCACGCGGCCTCGACGCAACCGCTGTCCGTGCAGAAGCGCAGGGCTTCGGGGTGGCGCGCGATGAGGCGGCGCATGACATCGATCTGTTCGAGCGTGGCCTGCACCGCCTGCGGTTCGGGCAGGTTGGCCGAGACATAGACCGACCAGAACTGCGCACCGACCCGCCCCTGCCGCAGCCGGGCCAGATCGGTCATCATCGCGGGCCAGCCGCGGTCCGCATCGGCAGTATCGCGGGTATCGGCGAAATCGAACCCGGCAAGGATGTTGCGCCGCCGGTCACGCAGCTGTTCAGGCACATCGTTGTGGCCATCAAACACCGGGGAAGCGCGCAGGGCTGCATCGGCCACCGCTTCGGGAGCGGGAGCGGGTGCGGGAGCGGGCGCGGCGGCGGCAAGAGCGAGGGCAAGCGGTGCGAAAAGGAGCGGCAGAGCGATCTTCATGGCCGCATCCTTGCGCGAAGACGCCCGGCGCTCAAGCGCTTTGCCGCGATCAGAGATCCTTGCGCAGCATCAGCACCATGAGCGCGGCCAGCACCGAACCCATGGCCATGACGATCGACACGCCCAGCAGGCCAAGGCCGGCCTGGGTGAACAGCACCCCGGCAAGGATCGGCGAGCCAGCCGCGCCGATCCGCCCTGCCCCGATGGCAAAACCCGTGCCCGTGGCGCGCACATGGGTGGGAAAGCCCTTGGCGAAGAGCGAATAGAACCCGACGATCGCCGAATTGGTGGTGAAGCCGGTGAGGAACACCGCCGTCTTCCAGCCGCTGAGCGTATCGCTGCCGAAACCGAAGGCGATGACCGCCACCGATCCGGCGAGCAGCATGGCGATGGTTGGCCACTTCAGCCCGAAACGGTGCATGGCATAGCCGAACAGGCCGCCGCCGATGGCCCCGCCGATGTTGGCCCAGACCAGCACGCTGGCCGCCTGTGCCTGCGTATAGCCGAAATCGGCCACGATCTTGGGCGACCACTTGAGGATGTAGTAGAAGGTCACGCAGTGGAACGAATAGCCGAGCGTGAAGAGCATCGTGGTGCCGATCATGCCGGGCTTGAGGATATCGAACACGCTGGGCTTGTCGGCCGCGGCAGGGGCCGGCGGCAGTAGCGATGCCAGCGGCAGCGCCAGCTTGCGCAGCGATGCATTGGCCTTGTCGAGCGCATCGGGATTGCGCCGGGTCACGTAGTAATCGGGCGATTCCGGCACGAAGATGAGGATCAGCGGGATGAACACCGCGGTTGCAATCGCGCCGAACTCGAACACCAGCCGCCAGTCACCGCCCTTCAGCAGCAGACCGGCAATCGTGCCGCCAACCGTTGCCCCGATGGGATAGCCGATGACCATGAGTGCCATGGCCAGCGAACGGCCCTTGAGGCTGGAAAACTCGGCCGTGACGGCATTGATCGCCGCCAGCATTCCCCCGATGCCCAGCCCGGTAAGGAAGCGCCACAGGGCAAGGCCCGACGGACTGTCCGACGTGGTGGCAAGCCACATGCCCGCCGTCATCACCACGAGGCAGCCGAGAATGGTGGGACGCCGGCCGAACCGGTCAGCCGCCCCGCCCAGCAGAATCGAGCCGAAGCCCATGCCCACCAGTTCCATCGAGAGCACGACGCCCAGCGCATCGCGTTCGATCCCCCATTCCCTGGCAATGCCCGGAGCGGCAAAGGCGCTGGAGAGCACATCGAAACCATCCAGCGCGTTGAGCGCAATCATCAGGACGACCGCGATCCACTGGCGCAGGCCCATCGGGGTCTGCTCGATCACCTCGCGCGGGGTCTGTGTCATTCGGTTCTCTTGTCCTCTGCCCTCATGCGCCGCCGGTCCGATCCGCCGCACGGCCAATTGCTATTCCATATAACTTATTCGTGGATTCGCGAAAGCAGTTCGATGAGCTGGCGCACTTCCTTGTCGGTGAAGCGGCTTTTCACCCAGGCTTCGTGTTCGGCAATCGCCTGCTTGGCCCGCGCCAGCATGGCGATGCCTTCGGGCTGGAGGTGGAGCGCCTGCTTGCGGCCGTCCTTTTCCGAACGGTCGCGGCGCAGGAAATGCTTGGCCTGCAAGCGGTTGATGATCGCCATTGTGGTGGCGCGGTCCATCCGCAGGCGCTGGGCCAGATCGGTCTGCGCAATGCCGGGATGATCGTCGACCAGCCAGAGCACCGAGACCTGCTTCTGCGTGAGATCGAGATCGGCAAAGGTTTCGGTGAAGTGGCGCAGGCACGCGCCGTGGGCCAGACGGATATGAAAGCCCAGAATATCGTTGATCGCGCCGATATCGGCTTCCTCTGCTCCCGCCGCGGCAGGGCTTGACCCCGCAGGCGTGATCGCATCGGCAAACCTGTCCTTTATCACTGCCTCATCCCCCGCGCGGCCGCTCTGCTTCGTAGGCAAGGCATACAATAGGAACACCGCCCGGACGCAAGACAATTCGCAGGACAACCCGCGTTTTCATGGGGATTTGCGCCGCCCTTGCGATCAGCGGCGCAGATTCAGCGAGAGATTGGCGATGTGGTTCATCCTGTCCGGGCGGCCATGGCGGTTGACATATTGCCCGCCATATCCCGCCTCGATCCAGATGCCGCGCGCCACGGGGATGCCCGCCCCGGCAAAGACCCGCACCTGATCGAAACCGGCGCGCTGGCCCCAGCTTGTGGTATCAAGGTTCACGAAGGGTTCGGTGTGGACGATGGCCGAATAGCCCTTGCCCAGCGGAACATCGAGCCGCACCTGCTGGCGCAGCCGCCAGCCCATGTCGGCACGCCCTTGGATCCAGCGCTGTTCGATCCGCGTGCGGCTGGCCAGCGTGACCTTGCCCGGCCCTCCCAGCAGCCGCACCGAAAGCTGTTCATAGGCCCGGTGCTCGTCGCTGGCCGTGCCGCCCAAGGGATCGGTGTGGACCCAGGCATAGCCCGCAAAGACGCTGACCGCCCCGCTGACCTGATAGCCAAGCGCCGGGCGCAGGATGATCTGGCTCATCCGCGAGGCGCCATCGGTGAGCCGTCCCTGCGCTTCGGTGAAGAGCAGAACGCCCTTGCCCAGAGAAAAGGTGGAGAACTGCGCGAGCCAGACCTGCTCGTCTTCCTGCGCGGCCTGTGCGGGCAGCGGCAGCAAGAGCAGGGCCAGACCTGCCATGACAGCCGCCGCCCGCATGAAATCAGGCCACGTCAGCGAGCGCGGAAATGAACTTGTCGATATTGCCCGTGGTCAGCCCGGCAATGTTGATCCGCCCGGACCCGGCCATATAGACGCCGTGCCGTTCGCGGATGGCAAGGATCTGCTCGCCCGACAGCGGCAGGATCGAGAACAGGCCGTTCTGAACGCCCAACGGGGCCATGTCGATCGGGCCGACCTTGCCGGCCGCGGCCAGCCGGTCACGCACCCAGCGCATGCGATCGCGCATCTCGTCGAGTTCGGCCAGCCACATCGCGGTGAGATCGGCATCCTCAAGGATCAGCCGGACCGCAGCCGCGCCATGATCGGGCGGCATCGACCACGAAGCACGCGCGATGGTGGCGCCATTGGCCATGGCATTGGCGAGCGCGGTAGCATCCGCCGTCACCACATAGAATGCGCCCACGCGGTCGCGATAGAGGCCGAAGTTCTTGTCGCACGAATAGGCCACCAGCGCTTCGGGCACGAGGCTGAGCACCTTGCGCAGGCCATAGGCATCGGCCTCCATCCCCGCGCCCAGCCCCTGATAGGCAAGGTCGAGGATCGGCAGCACCCGGCGTTCGGCCAGAAGCGGGGCGATCTCGTCCCACTGGGCCTCGGTATAGTCCACCCCGGTGGGATTGTGGCAGCAGCCATGGAGCAGCACCGCATCGCCCGGTTCGGCCTGGGCCAGTGCGGCCTTGAGCGCATCGAGATCGGCAAAGCCATCGGCGGTCATGTGGCCGAAGGTCTTCAGTTCGACACCGACAGCGGCGATGATCTGCGCGTGGTTGGGCCACGAAGGCGTGCCCATCCACACGCGCTTCACGCCCGCGCGCCTTGCCACTTCGACCGCCAGCCGCACCGCTCCGGTGCCGCCGGGGGCCTGCATCCCTTCAACCTTGCTGCGGTCGAAGTCCTTGCCGAAGACATAGGGAATCAGCGCATGGACAAAGCCCATGTCGCCTTCAGGGCCGAGATAGGCCTTGGAGTCTTGCGTTTCGAGCAGCCGGGCTTCGGCGGCCTTGATCGCCTTGAACACGGGAGTATCGCCCTCGGCCGTGCGATAGACGCCCACGCCAAGATCGATCTTGTCGGCGCGCGGATCGGCATTGTGGAGCTTGATGAGCGCCAGCAGCGCATCGGCGGGCTGTGCGGCAAGATTTTCGAGCATGAATCGCGGCCTTCCTCGTGCGGGGAGCAAATGCGGCGGCTCCATGCCGCCGGAACGCCGCCACGGCAAGCCCTGCCGAGCGATTATGAGGCGCACGGGCGCAAAAACGACCGAAACTTGCCGAAAGCGTCAGAATGGCAGCCAGTTCTGCTTGCGCGAGAACTTCATGTAGCCGCCGTTGAGGCCAAGCCGCAGCCCCGCGCCCGATCGCACCGGGATGAGCACCTTGTCGCCTTTGCGCAGATAGCTGACATGAAACCCGCCAACGAGATAGGCCTGCCCCTCGCCCGCGCCGAAGCGGGTGAACAGTTCCTCGGTATCGTAAAGATTATAGACGAGGACGAAGGTGCTGGCCGCATTGGCGCCCAGATCGAAGCCGATCGAGGGACCGGTCCAGTAAACCGGCCGCTCGCCCTCGACCTTGTGATGCAGCGTGCCCGATCCATAGCGCAGGCCAAGGACGACCGCGCCGCCTGCCTCTCGCCCCACGATATAACCGATCGGCTCGCCCTGCTTCTTGAGCAGATCCTTGATGAGATCGGCCAGCCCGGCGGCGCCCTTGCCGAACACGCCTTCGGCAGCGCCGATGAGATCATCCTCGCGGTAGGAGCCTTGCGGCGCCCTGGTGGTCTGCGGCGCGGGCGGCGGGAAGGAATCGGCGGTGCCGGTTGCGGGGGCGGCAGGCACGGCGGCCGGCGCGGATGCCTGCGGATAGGCAGGCTGATCGGCCGGAAGCGCGGGCAGGCTGCCGGGAGGCACCGCCGCCTTGGGCGCGGGCGGCGGGGAAGCCAGATCCCCGTCGATCACCGCATTGGGATCGACCGTCTCGACCTGAGCCTGAACCGGCTGGGCCAGCGCAGCCAGCAGCGCCGCCATGAAAGGAGCCAGAAACCGGGCCGCAAAGCGTTTCGTCATCAAACCATCCCATCCTTCGCACCTGCGCCAGACCGGCGCGGCGCGGGCATCCTTAAGCAGAATCGAACGCTGGCCCAGCGACAATGAACCGGCGATGAGTCGAGTCGGAATTGCGGCCAACCGCATGGAAGAGCCCGGACCGGGCAGGTTTTTCCCGCTGCCGATTTTTCGGCGCACAGGCCCTTGCCGCCCCCCACAACCCTCGCTATAGCCGCGCCTCGCCGCTGCGATCCGGAGACGTGGGTGAGTGGCTGAAACCAACGGTTTGCTAAACCGTCGTACTGGTAAATCCGGTACCGAGGGTTCGAATCCCTCCGTCTCCGCCATTCAACCCATTGGAATCGTTCTATTCCTTGGTCTGGGTTCGAAAAATCCCGTGTGTTTCAAGGGTTATAGGCCAAGGGCTCTCCACCGGGTTCAGCCGGATATGCCCATGCCATGCTCTCTCTAGGCCGATATTCTCCAAAGCTCTCGACTACACAGGTTTCAGTGTAGAGCTTTATCGCGTTGAAAATGATTGGTTTCTTCGCCTTCCTTTTTGCGGTCAGAACCGAGATTCACCTCAAAATCCGTCCCGATTCCAACCCCCTCGTCACAGCCAAGCTTGGGCGATCATCAGCGCGAGGGCCATGATCGTGATCCACGGCCAGGGCGTTGCCCAGGGTGACCGCACCTTAAACTGCTCAAGCTGGGCAATCGCCATCTGAACGTTGGCCTGCTGAAAGTGGAGGTCCTTGAGGGCCGCCTTCATCACGTCGGTCTCGATGTAGGTCGAGGCGTCGTCGGCCAACAGTTCGACCTCCTCAAGCAACCGAAGCACCTCCCGCAGTCGAGGAACTGCGCTCGGATCAGGTGTGCCGAGCATTGCCATCGCCTCTTGATGCTTGCGCTTGGCGAGCGTCAGCATCTGGCTGATGTGTTCGACAGCAGCGTTCGGCAGGTCAGGATCAGCAGCGTCCATTCGGCACTGTTACCCCATCTTCGCAGCTGGGATATCCCCCCATCGGGTCGTGAAGCTGGGCGACAGGTTTTCTTGCCGCATCCGCCATTCGCCGCCCTTGCGGGCCAGCCCCAAGCGGGCCTTGCCGCGACCGAAACGGGAGTTGATCTCGTCCAGCGCCGCCATCAGGCCGTCAGGCTGCTCAATCACGTCAAACAGCGACGCAGGCACCGAGGCAGGATCGCCGAGGTCCAGCAGCAAGACTCCGGCCTTCCTCCAGCCATACCCATCGCGCCAAATGCGATCGAAGATTCGCAGGACGGCATCGGTGATGACGCGGGTGTCGCTGGTCGGGCGCTGAAATGTAGCGGAACCCGACACTGACTTCCGCGCGGCGTTCTGGTCGAATGGGTCGGTCCGAATGAACAATTGGACCGCGCCCGCCACCTGTCCGGCATGCCGAACCTTCTCGGCCACCCGCTCCGCAAAGCTCATCACGGCATCGTGAACCTGCCCCTTGTCGCGGATTGCTTCCCCGAAGGTCCGAGAGCAACATGTCGTCTGGCGCGGCGCTGGCTGGTCGTCGAGCGCATGGCAGGCAATCCCGCGCAGCTCGTGAACCGTTTTCAAGCCGACGATACCCATGCGCTTCCGCACCCAGCCGTCCTGGGAGCAAGCGAGGTCATGGGCCGTGTGGATGCCGCGCTCCTCCAGCATCGCGCTCCAGCGACGCCCAATCCCCCAGACATCGCCAACGGCCGTCTTACGCAGTGCCGCCTCCGTCCATTGCGGGTGATGGCTGAGATCAAGAACGCCGCCTGCCTTGGCTGATTTCTTCGCCAGCCGATTGGCAACTTTGGCGAGGGTCTTGGTAGGGCCGACGCCGATCGATACCGGGATCCCGGTCCACTTGTGCGTGCGGCGCCTCAGGTTCCGACACCAGTCGGTGAGATCGGCGACCGCCATCCGGTCAAGGTCGAGGAAGCATTCGTCGATGCTGTAGATTTCATGGGCCGGCGCCTGCGAGCCCAGCACGCTCATCACGCGCTCCGAGATGTCTCCATAGAGGGCGTAGTTCGAGGAACGGACGATGACGCCATGCTCGTCGACCAGCTTGCGGATCTTGAACAACGGCGCGCCCATCGCGATCCCCAGCGATTTGGCCTCATTGGAGCGGGCGATCACGCAGCCATCGTTGTTGGACAAGACCACGACCGGACGGTCCCGCAAGTCCGGCTGGAACAGCCGCTCACAGGATGCGTAGAAAGTGTTGCAGTCGACCAGTGCGAAGGTAGGCATCAGCGTCCACAGTGACGCCGGATGCTGTGGGTAACGACGCCCCAGATTTCACAGCCATCATCCCGGATGGGCAAGGTCGGGAAGTTTGGGTTCTCTGCCGCCAGTTGCCATGCGCCGTTGACCCTCTGGAGCCGTTTGACGGTCAGTTCGCCGTGCACAACGGCAATGACTATATCGTCGGGCTGCGGGGTGATTCCCCGGTCGATGACGAGCAGATCGCCATCGAAAATCCCAGCGCCGCGCATGGACTCCCCGGCCGCACGCACAAAGAAGGTCGCGGCCGGCCGCCGCACCAGATGCTCGTTGAGATCTAGCTTGCCCTCGATGTGGTCATCCGCCGGGCTTGGAAAGCCAGCCTCTACAGGCGAGCCGAACAACGGCAGTTCGAGCGGGGTGGGATATTCGACGAAGCGCAGCACTTTTCAGGTTCCAGAATGAATGGAACATAAAAAGAACATTGTTGTCGTGATTCGTCAACGGATGGGATGCGCCCGCGCGGTAGACCCGCTACAGGGGTGGCGCTGGCTTCAGTCGTTTGCCGGCTTCAGGATACGCTTGGCTGCCGCATTGCGGCGTGCGGCAATCCGGCCGAGCGCCACCTCGATCGGGAAAACGTCCAGTTCGTCGGGATCGTATTCGTCCAGCCACTCGCTGATCTCGGCATGGTCCGGATGGGATGGATCAGCTCTGGCGTCCAGCATCTCGTAAAAGCCGGGGATTCCTCCGCAATCTTCGGGCGGGCAATCTCGCTCACCGCCAATGTAGCGGGGGTAGGCTTTGCCGGGATCACCGCGACGCACATCGCTGATAACGAGCTCGTGTTCCCAGTTGTCGCCGAAGTCGTAGGTGTAATCGATCGGCGTGGCGCCCGGGCCAATGACGTCACGCAGACGGGTTCGGGAGGCGGGCTTGCGCGGCGCTGTGCCCCAGTCTTCGTCCGTGGGCAGGCCATAGGTCTGACCGCCGATGACGAACTGCCAGAGGTGATAGTCCAGCCATCCCATGGTGACCTGGACGATATCATGCAGGACCTTGAGGGTGATCGAGGTCGGCACTTCAACCTCGCGCCAGATCGGCGGGTCAGAATCCTTGAGCGTGATGCGCAAGGTGGCGATCTCGGTGAAGCTATCGACGGCGCGGACGTTGGTCATGCTGCTTGCGATAGCAAGCCAGGGTCGCCGCCGTCAGCAAAAAGTATGCGTGCTTTCGACCGCGATGCACCCCATCAGGCGTCGAAGCCAAAATGTCGCCGCTGCGCTCCCCACTCGTTGGGGAACGGCGCGGCCAGAGTGGCAAGGTCGATCCCATCGCCCTGTCGGCCGTCAAGAATGGCATCGACGATGTCAGGGGCCAGCAACGTCATGCGCAGGACCCGGGTCAGATAGCTCAGGCCGATCTTTTCCTTCTCCGCGAGGTCGGACACCGAGGTGTAGGCCCCGGTTTCCAGCAGGCGTTTCCAGCGAAAAGCCCGCGCCAGCGCCTTGACCACGGTGTTGTCAGTGCGCGGGCGCTGAAGCTGGGCACCGGCTGGCAGAACCATCTCCTTGCGGCCCCCGCGCTTGGTGATCTGGAACGGAATGTGGATCGACAGTGTCTCGGGAATTGTCACGACCTTGTTCACGCTGCCTCCTCCAGTTCCGGCACCTGCAGTTCGCGGGCCAGCGCATCGAGCCCGTCCACCCGCAGCTTCAGCTCGAGACCGGCGCTGCCAACGATGACCCGGTCGATCAGTAGCTGCACGATCCGGGCCTGCTCGGCCGGGAACAGGTCATCCCACATCGGGTCCAGATTGATCAGGGCCTCCCGCGCTTGAGCTTCGGTCATTGCGGGCGCGTGTTTGACGGCCTCCTTCCATGCGCCGATGATGATTTCCGGTTGCCGGAACACGGCCCGCAGCTGGTTGACGACCGCGCCCTCGATTTCGGCGGCAGGCACGCGCCCCACCGTAGTGGAACCTGCTCCATGGCGGAGCAGCGTCTGGCTGACATAGTAGCGGTAGAGCTTGCCGTTCTTGCAGGAGTGGGTCGGTGAAAACGCCCCGCCATCCGAACCCCAGAGCAGTCCCTTCAGCAAGGCAGGCGTATTGGCGCGCGCACGGTTTGCCCGGGTCCGAGGGCTTTCCTTCGTGATGGCGCGCACCGCATCCCAGAGTTCCTGATCAATGATCGCCTCATGCTCACCGGGATAGCTGTTGCCCTTGTGGACGGCCTCCCCGATGTAAGCTTTGTTGGCGAGCAGGCGATACAGGTAGCCCTTGGTAATCGTCTTCCCTTGCCGGGTCGTGATGCCTCGCTCCCTCAATTCCCGCAGCAGAAGTGTGGCCGAGCCGACATCGCGGAACCGCTGGAAAATGTAGCGGACATTGGCGGCCGCCGGTTCATTCACCACCAGCTTTCGTGCCTGAACATCATAGCCCAGTGGGGGGACACCGCCCATCCAGATGCCCTTGGCGCGACTGGCGGCGAACTTGTCGCGGATGCGTTCGGCGGTCACTTCGCGCTCGAACTGGGCAAAGGACAGCAGGACGTTGAGGGTCAGCCGGCCCATGCTGGTCGTCGTATTGAACGCCTGCGTCACCGAGACGAATGTCACGTCGTTCCGGTCGAACACCTCGACCAGCTTGGCAAAGTCCATCAGGGATCGCGAGAGGCGGTCGATCTTGTAGACCACCACCACGTCGATCAGCCCGTCCTCGATATCGGAAAGCAAGCGCTTCAATCCCGGACGATCAAGGGTGCCGCCGGAAATACCG
This sequence comes from Novosphingobium meiothermophilum, assembly GCF_003171715.1. Lineage (GTDB taxonomy): Bacteria > Pseudomonadota > Alphaproteobacteria > Sphingomonadales > Sphingomonadaceae > Novosphingobium > Novosphingobium meiothermophilum. The sequence continues at coordinate 293,515 of NZ_QGHL01000020.1, forward strand.
CCGTCGTCATACTGGTCGCGGACCAGCACCCAGGGATCTGGCCATGTCGCGCTCTATGTCGGCGAAGATTACGGCGCCTACCATGTGCTTGGCGGCAACCAGTCTGATGGCGTGACCATCACCCGGATTGCCAAAGACCGCTGCATTGCCGTGCGCCGGCCGGCCTATCGCAAGGCGCCAGCGACCGCGAAGCCGGTCCAACTGGCTGCAACCGGCACTCTGTCCGCCAACGAGGCCTGATCAGGCCACGACCAATCCGCTGCCCCTTTGCGCAGCCGGACAACCGCCCGCCTTCTGGCGGGTTTTCATTTGGAGAACTGACATGGAAGACTTGAAGCCTTGGTGGACCTCGAAGGCCATCTGGACCGGGATCATCGGCAGCATCTGGGGCGTTGCCGGCGCGATCGGCATCTTGCCGGAAGGCCTGAGCCAGACGGACGTGCTGACCGTCGTCCTGGCGCTGACCGGCATTGGCGGCGTCCTGTTCCGCAAGACGGCGACAACCCGGATCGGCTGAGATCAAATGGCGGGGGCTGCGGCACCCGCCACCCTCCTTTCCCACAGGTGAAGGCATGACCAGGCTGACGATCCGCCGGGGCGGCACCAAGCGCGTGCGCGCCACCTTTTTTGCCGACCAGGGCGCCGGGATCGCTCGAGATCTCTCCGGTCTCGCGCTCATGGTCATTGACCAGAGTCCGAATATCGCACCGCCCGCGCTTGCCATTCTGCCGCCGGCGACGGGCGGGCAGATCGAGGTGCTGTGGACCGATGAACAGACTGCGCCGCTGAAGTCGGGCGCTGGGCGGGTCTGGCTGACGCTTGGTTTCGAGAATGACAGCGGGGAGCGTGAGGTCCTGCCGACCCTTACGTTTGATGTCGAATGACGACCGCGCTGCAGATCATCGAGGCGGTTCAGACCATCCTCGTCGAGAGCGACGGCACCAGCATCACCTTCGAGGTCTCAAACGCCGGGATATCAGGTCCACGCGGGTTTACCGGACCTCAAGGCCCACCAGGTCCGCCCGGGCCGCTCAGCGCGCTTACGGACTTGTCCGACGTGGCCTTGGCCGCACCCGAGGGCGGCGACGTCCTCACGTACTCATCCCCCACCAACACATGGATCAACGAGAAAGCGGCCAGACTGGTCGACGGAGGTAATTTCTGATGGCCAATACCCTGCGTATCAAGCGCCGGGCCGCAGGCGGTGCGGCCGGGGCTCCAGCATCGCTCGCAAATGCCGAGCTCGCATTCAACGAGCAGGACAACACACTCTACTACGGCACCGGCACCGGGGGTGCTGGCGGAACAGCGACCTCGGTCATCGCCATCGGCGGCCCGGGCGCCTTTGTCGGGCTCTCGGGCGACCAGACCATCGCCGGGATCAAGACCTTCTCGAGCACGATTGTGGGTTCGATCTCGGGCAATGCCGGGACCGCCACCGCGCTGGCAACCGCGCGTTCGCTCGGCCTGTCCGGCGATGTAACCGGTACGGCCTCGTTTAATGGCACCGCCAATGCGACCATTGCCGCCACCCTTGCAAACAGCGGCGTCACCGCTGGCTCCTATGGCTCTGCCACGCAAGTCGGTCAGGTCACGGTCGACGCCAAAGGGCGCGTGACCTCGGCCAGCAATGTCGCGATCACGTTCCCGGTGACTTCGGTGGCAGGGCGCACCGATGCCATCACGCTCTCTACCAGCGATGTCGCCGAAGGCACCAACCTCTATTTCACCGATGCCCGGGTTCGCGCCAACCGGCTCGATCAGATGGCAGCACCTACCGCTGCGGTGGACTTCAACAGCCAGCGCCTCACTGGTCTTGCTGATCCGACGGCTGCCCAGGACGCAGCCACAAAGAACTACGTCGATCTGACCGTTCAGGGGCTCGACCCTAAGGCTTCGGTGAAAGCCGCATCGACCGCCAATATCGCCTCGCTTTCCGGCACCATGACAATCGACGGCGTTGCGCTTGCCGCGAGTGACCGCGTGCTGGTGAAGGACCAGACCACGCCGTCCCAGAATGGCGTCTATGTCGTTGCCTCTGGCGCCTGGGCGCGCGCGATCGATCTCTCGACCTGGGACGAGCATGTCTCGGCTTACCTGTTTGTCGAGCAGGGTACCGTGAACGCCGATGTGGGCTATCTCTGCACGGTGGATGCGGGCGGCACGCTGGGCACAACAGCCATCACTTTCGTTCAGTTCAACGGCGCCGGACAGATCGTTGCCGGCAATGGCCTCACCAAGACCGGCAACACGATCGACGTGGGGGCCGGCACAGGCATTGCTGTGGCCGCTGACGCTGTCGCACTGACCGGTCAGGCGCTGGCGCTCCACAACCTTGGCACCAATGGGATTATCGCCCGCACGGCCGCTGGGACTGTGGCAGCGCGCACGCTGACTGCCGGTTCGACCAAGATCGCAGTCACCAATGGCGATGGTGTGGCGGGCAACCCTACTGTCGATGTCAACGAAGCCAACCTGACGCTGGGCAATATCGGCGGCACGCTCGGCGTGGCCAAGGGCGGCTCGGGCGCGACCACGCTCACCGGCTACCTCAAGGGCAACGGCACGGCGGCGTTCACGGCGTCCGCGACCATTCCCAATACTGACATTTCTGGCCTTGGCACCATGTCGACGCAGGCAGCCAGCAACGTCGCGATCACCGGTGGCTCGATTGATGGAGTGACGCTGGATGGTGGAACCTTCTGATGCCGAGCACCATCCTGCTCAAACGATCGTCGACCGCCTCCAGCGTGCCTGCGGCGGCATCGCTGCAGTCGGGCGAACTCGCCGTCAATCTGGCTGACCAGAAGCTCTATTCGAAGACTGCGGGCGGCACCGTCGTTCAGGTGGGCTTTGGCAATCTGACCTCTGCGATGGTGACGACCGCGCTCGGCTTCACACCCTACAATTCGACTAACCCCAGCGGCTACATCACGGCCAGTGGGTCGATCACCGGTTCGTCAGGATCCTGCACCGGCAATGCCGCGACAGCGACCAGGTGGGCGACTGGGCGCACTATTGCGCTGACCGGCGATGTGACCGGCACCAGCGCGGCATTTGACGGCTCGGCGGCTCTGTCATTTGCCGCAACATTGGCGAATAGCGGCGTGACGGCCGGGACTTATCTCAAGGTCACTGTTGACGCCAAAGGGCGGGTCACCGCGGGCTCATCGATGACCTCCGGCGATGTCACTGGCGCTCTTGGCTATACGCCTGCCAACAAGGCCGGCGACAGCTTCACCGGCAGCATCTCTGTGTCAGGATCGGTCACCGCAACCGGCGACATTACTGCCTACTCCGATGCGCGGCTAAAGACTGACATCGAGACGATCACTGGCGCGCTGGACCGGGTCCGGAAACTTCGTGGGGTTACCTTTAGTCGTCGCGAGACAGGCAATCGCGGCGTTGGTCTCATCGCCCAGGAATTGGCGCCCATTGTGCCAGAAGCGGTCATGACCCATAAGGGTGGCCTGCTGTCTGTCGCCTATGGCAATCTCGTCGGGGTACTGATCGAGGCCGTGAAGGACCTGGCCGACAAGGTCGATCGCCTCGAGGCCCAACCATGACCCTGCAGACATCGGGGCCGATCTCGCTTGGCAACGTCGCCGTCGAACTAGGCCGCACATCGACTACCACGACTTCACTCGGCGAGGCAGCCGTGCGGACGCTAGCTGGTGTCGCATCCGGGCCGGTCTCGCTCTCCAACCTCTACGGCAAGTCGAACGAGAGCTTCTGGTATGCAACCTTTGGCTCGACCGTGGTCAATTTCCTGATCCTGGGCACTGACAGCAGCGGCAACATCTACGCCAGCGCCACGAGCGCAGTCTTCAAATGGGACCGTGACGGCGCGCTCATATGGGCCCGCAACGTCTCTGGGCCTTTCATCAACGGTGGCTGGATTGATGCCAGCGGGAATGTCTACCTCGCTGGCGCCTACTACTCGAGCAACTACTATGGCTGGCTGGCCAAGCTCGACACCTCGGGAACCCTGCAATGGCAGCGCAGCCTCAACGGCTCCGGCCAGGAAATCTGGTACAATGCGGCGGTCGATGCATCCGGCAACGTCTATGTGGCCGGCTATTCAACCTCGAGCGGTGGCTCCGGAAATGCCGACGCGCTGATCGCCAAATACAATAGCGCCGGCACCCTGCTGTGGCAGCGGTCGATTGGTGGCTCCGGCAACGAATATGCCAGCCAGATGGCGCTGAGCCCGGACGGCAGCATGCTGGTCCTCTCGGGCAACACCTCGACGTCAACAGCGGGCAACATCGATGCCTTGATCACCGTCATCAGCACCGCCACCCCCTCGGTCAGCTGGCAGCGCTCGATCGGGAGTACTGGCTATGATTACGGCTATGGCGTTGCGATAGACAGCAGCAACAACATCTACTGGCTCGCGGGCATCAACGGCGCGCTGAGCCTGCTCAAGATCAGTTCAGGCGCTGTCATCCAGTGGCAGCTGTCCCTGCCTTCCAGCTACGGCAGTGGCACGGTGAACCTCGGGCCGGACGGCAGCCTGCGGGTTTTTGTGCCGATCTATGCCGGGGCGGACATCTATCAGTTTTCGATCGATGGCACCTTGCTGCTGTCCCGCTCCATCAGCCTCGACACGAGCAATGGCGCGAACTCATTAAGCCTCACGGGTCTGGCGGTTAGCTCAACGGCAATGGTGTTCTCCATCTACACCATGATGGATTTCTCGCCATACGGTTACATGGATCTGTGCGGCGCCATCTTCAAAGTGCCAGTCGATGGTTCGAAGACCGGGACCTGGTCAGTGGCCGGTGCCTCGACCCAGGGCGTAACCTACAGCGCCTCATCCCCCAGCATCGGCAACACCTTCTGGTCTCTGACCTTCCGCAGCTTCTCGTTGCTGAGCCGCACTCTGACCGCGGGGACCCCAGCCTACAGCTTTGCGGCCGGGTCCTACACCAACACCACGACCGGTATCTGACCCATGATCATTTCGCATGACCGCCAGAAGCTGTTCATTGGCGTGCCGAAGAACGGGTCGCAGACGGCTCGATCTGTCCTTGGCCAGATCGGGGTTGATCTGGTTGGCGAGTTGGGACGCCACCCCACATTGCCGGAAGCGATCAGGTTGGCTGAGGAGCAGTTCGCTGGGAAGAGCATCTCACCAACGGCTATCTATGCCTTCTGGCGGGATCCGGTTGAGAGGTTTTGCTCGGCGGTCGAGTTCCACAAGCGCTGCCTGCCGAATTCGTTGATGCAGCTATTCCCCGATAGGTTCATTGGCATTGAGCCCCATCCGCGATGGTTCGAGACCGACCCAGGGGCGGTGACTCCCGGCCTTCGCGCGGTCATCAATGCCCTTGCACCGCTTGAAATCCTCGCAGCGTTGCCGCCGCCGCTCGTTCCCGGGGTGCCCCTCCAGTCGCGGGGAGGCAATCTTAGTTTTTATCGGCCGCAGTCGGAATGGCTGGATCACCCCGGCATGACCATTCTGCCGTTTGCTGACTTCGAGGCTGGGTTGCGACAGGTCATCGATCAGTTTGGCGGGGATGGCGCGTCGGTCGATATCCCGCGGATCAATGCAGCGGCGGGCTTATTGCCCGTGCTGAGCATGTCGGAGGCCGAATTGGTTCGAGCCTACTACAGCAGCGATTTGCCGCTATAGTGCGCCGGTGAACCGGGACGACGAAAAGCGCATTGCGGCCAAGATGGCCAAAACGCTCGCGATGATGTGCGTTCGGAATACCGGCCTCGAAACGCTCCATGCGGGCATCGTCCCGGTCACGCACGCTGGGGATTATTCCGACGTTCGCGTCATTGATGCCGATGGGCGTGAAATTCCGTGGAACGATGCCTCCCACCTCGACGATGATCAGATTCGTGCGCTGATGAAGGAAATCGTCAACCGCCTCTACACGTTCAACGTCTCGATCGATGATCCCGATTTCCGGGACCGGGTCGATCGTTGGGCCAGGATCGCCGATCGCTGGGACGAGCCGGACGAGGACATCGCATTCTTCCGAGCTCTGGCTGAAGAAGATTGACCGTTCAGCCTTCAGCCGAAATCCAGATGTTGTCGCGGTGCCACTTCAGGCGTTCCCGATGCTGGTCTGAAAGTGGCAGTGGCGGAACGTTTTCCAGTCCCAGAGCTTCACGGGCATCCAGACCCAGCTTCGGAGAGGCTATCGACCGTCCCAGATCGTCAAATGTCACAAGACCGGCATCAAAGGCCGCGTCCCACAAGGCTGAGAGCAGCAGGCCATTGTGGACGTTCAACCGCTCTTGGTCGCTGCTACACGCCGCCCACGGAATAATGTGTGATGCCCGCAGGAGTTCGGTTTCCCTCACACCCGTCAGGGGGCAGGTCGCATTCCAATAGTCCATCAGTGCCGAGCGAAACCGGTTCTGACCGATCCGAACTTTTTGCTCTCGTTCGGCCTCGGTATCGCCAAGATGCGCGGTATCGCTGAGGAAGTTCTCGTAAGGCAGTGTCGGCAGGCACATCGACAATCGGTAGACCGCACTGACTGCTTCGAAGAGGCCATCTCTATCCTGGAATGCGAAGGCTCCCGCGTGCCCTTTTGCGCAAGGCCCGGCCAGCTCAGCCTTCAGCTCCCGTGCCGCCCCGGGATGGGCGACGGACAGGAAGAAAGGTCCGGCCATCCCATTTGTTGATGCCGCGACTGCGATTTCACCGGGCGCTGACGCCGACGAGAAGAACAACCAGCCCGCTGCCTGTCCTTGCGGGATCCGATAGCCATGCTCGTTGGCAGCGTCGCGCAGTTCGGATTCCAGCGCGAACGGATATTCAGATAGCCGATCTCTGGTATCGATCATGCGACAGGCTCACCCTCGACTTCATGGATCACATATTGGCGGAAAGCCTCTGCAGTCGTGAAGCACCTGAAACCGGCTGAATTGGCCAACGACATCAGCTCTGCGCTTTCGTCGATCAGCACTGCCACCGCTTCCGTCAATTCCTGCCGGACACCATTAGGCCAAGCGATGTCGAGCACAGCCTGCTGTCCGCCGGTAGCTTCATCTACCAACTCAAACGCCAGAACGCCTTCCGCCAGCCCGCGGTCTTGCGCCCAGGCATTGAGTTCGACCAATTCGTTCTCTTCTTCCTCGGTGGCGAACCCGCCAATCACTGCGGGGGCGGCCAGAATGGGGGCTGCACTGGCAAGCCAGCGATCCGCCTCGGCACCCAGCAAGCTGGCCAGCTGTTTATTGGCCTCGGCCGCCAGAAGTTCGCGCCGCGCGGCTAGGAAGTCCTGATAGTTTTCGATCCGCCACAAATTGCGGTCGATCGGCACCCATTGCGATGCCAGCGCGCCGGGATGGTTGGCCTCGATCTCTTCGAAATACACCTCGGGGCGCTCATCGGAAATATTGAGGTTCGTGCCCTTCGTCAGGAAGCAGAAATTGGCGATCGCATTGACATCGGCCCGGCTGAAATTCGCCTTGTAGAGTTGCGCCTTGGGGAAGATGTGGTGGACCTCCAGTTTGCTGAGCTTACCCAGCATGTCGGCCTTTAGCGGTAGTCCGGTCCCCCAGTCGCGCGCTTCGGCCATGCGGGTCAGCATGTAGAGCACTGGATAGAAGCGGGATCCCATGTTCCAACCGGTGAAATGGCCCGGCTCCACGCGGAGGCCGCCGTGCCACAGACGCAGGACATCCAGCATGCGGTCGAGCCCACCGGCAGACAGTGCTTCAAGGTCTGCATCAATGAAGCTTTCGGTTGAACCTGAAAAACGCCCCCACATGGCAGCCTGCGCATACCAGAACAGCAGCTTGTCCCGTTCCTGCTGGCTCATCGGCCCCGAATGCTGATCGAGATAACGGGCCATGACGGGAACTGCCCCGCGACCGAAGAATACCCGATCATGATCAAGGCCAAGGCGCCCGGCAATCAGGTTCAGCGCTGCCTCCACATGCTTGCCGGCGCGTGAAAGGGCACCCTGAACCTCTTCAGCGGAGCGTTCATGCAGGTGCAGGAACTTGGCTTCACCCGTCAGCACGGTGTTGACCGACCGCAGCAGCCAATCGAGCGAGAAGTCGTATCCCGCCTGCTTCCATGTCGAGAGGCGCGTCTTCATTTCGGCACGCGCTTCCGGCCAGTCGGCGCATATCTTGGCCAGTGCCAGATCGCCCTTTGATAGCTTGGTGCCGCCGCTGTTGACCTTGTTGAAGATGTCGACCACCACATCGAGCGTCATGTCCGCTCCGGTGATCTCCTCGATATGCAGATCAATGTCCCGGATGCCGAGGAGCTTGTTCAGGCGGCCGGCATATTCGCCGATCTGCGGGGCGTGTTCGGGTTTCGAGGCCAGCGCGGCTATCATGGTGCCCAGACCATCATTGCCGCCCTTGAACAGGGCGCTGACGTCGATCCACAGCGGATCGTCCTTCATCGCAATCGGCTGGTAGAACTGGAATTCCTCGCGTCCGATATGGAAATGCAGGTTGGTGAAGGCCTTTTCATTCCCGTCGAAGAACTTGGGCGGCATACCCCTGATTACGCCATAGAGCGAGGTCATCCGCTGCTGGCCATCGAGCAAGAGCTTGACGACACCCGGCGCAAGTTCCTGATCGCCACGATATTGCGCGCCCTCGGATTGCGTGGCCCACACCAGCAGACCGCCGACCGGGTGCCTGCGATAAAGCGAGCCGAAAAGCCCGCGCACCTGATCGCCGCCCCAGACATATCCGCGCTGGAATTCCGGCAGGGCCATATGGCCGTTGTCGATGTAGTTGAGGATGGTGGAAATCTGCATCAACGGTATCCTTCCGTGCGCTGGCGCATGCCGCCGGCCACCAGTGCGTCATAGGCGGCGAGGACGAGGCGGGCGGTGCGGTATTCGCCGTGTCGTCTGATCTCGTTGGATTTGAGCACGCGGAAGGTTTCGGACGGATAGTCCTCGCCCATCACGTCCTTGGGATCGAGCACATAGCGCAGCTCGTCGCGGCTCAGGCCGTAAGCGAGCGCATACCAGGCATCGAGCTCGGCGCGCAGTTGCGCGCGGCGGTCTTCGTTCCAGGCGAACGGTGGTCCTTCATAGCCCAGATCGCGGGCGAAGGAGGCCATGGCGTGGGAAGTATAGGTCAGCTCCAGCACGCGCGGGACGATGAAGGCCAGCGCGGCCTCGTCATAGGTAGCGGGGGGGAGGACGGGGAATTGATTAATAAAATAAAAGCTCATGTTCACGCCACTGACTTTCTGGCGGACGACATAATCGGATGTCAGTGAGTTCAGACTCCCAATGAAAGCAGCGCACATTACTGCACTATCGCCGATATCGAGTAGAAATGCACTGTCACCGACACCCGTCTCAGGCAGAGCAGTAAAGATCAGCGTTCGCTCGTCGTTATTGCGAGCATTTCTCCGCCAGCCCATCAGCCATTGGCGATCCCAGCCCTTGGCGGCCAGGCGGCTGGCCACTTCGGCTTGCGGCACCCAGTATCGCGGCGCGGGTTCGCAGGCGGGGTTCTGCTTTTCTTGCAGAGTCATGTCACGGCTGGTTTCGCCGTCGGCCTCGTAAGTGGCCCAGCGGTGATCGAACTGGTGGATCATCTTGGCTTCATACAGCGGCACCATGCGCCCGCCATCATCCCGCACCCAGTCTGCCCCTTCGCGCCGCCAGCCGGCCCCGGCCAATTGCGCGGCGGTGCGGAAAAGGCCGCTGTCGCTCGTCATGTTGAACAGGCCCTGCCGGAACTCCACGCCCCAGGGGTTGCCCGCAGGCCCCCGGCCTTCCGCGATCAGCACGGGCACGCGATCATAGATGGCTGCCGTCAGCGCGGCATCGGCACGGGCGCGGAATACGGGCGCGGTGCGGGTGTTGGGGTTGATCCGGGCGATTTGCGCGGGCGAAAGGGTAAAGCGGCGTTCGGCCTGTTCCCATTGCGCCGGATCGGTGAGGAAAAAGGCAAAGTCCGCCGCCGCCACGCCCCAGCCCAGGGTGAGCAGGCAGAACTTCATCCGGCTGTCCACCGCCGGGAACAGCTTTTCGCGGTTTTCAAAGTCGATCAGACCGGCCAGCCGCTGGCTGGCCACCAGATGGCCGAAGAAGGGGGCGGTGGTGGCATCGGTGGCAATGCCGGTGGGCACGATCAGCCCGGCGGCGCCGCCAGGGCGCAGAAGATTCAGGAAATGTTCGGCAAACAGGCCATAAGTGTTCACCTTGCCCCGCGCCGTCAGATCGAAGCGGCCACTGGCGCGGGCAAATTCATTCATGGCGTCAAAATTGCGCTTGTCGGCCTGATACTGGGCAAAAATCTGCGGATGCTCGATTTCGAGCGCAGCGATGGCGCGTTTGCGCGCCGCACCTTTCAATGCAGCGATTTCGGGAACGCGGGAAGCAAAATACTCCTCCTCCCCCAGCTGCACGACTTCCCACGGTGGATTGCCAAGCACCACATCAAACCCGCCCTTGCCGATCATCACTTCCGGGAAGGCCAGTGGCCAGTGGAAGGCACGGGCCTCACCCGCCGCATCGACGGCAGCCGCTTCCAGTGGTCCGTAAATCTGCCCGCCGCCCAGCCTTTGCCGCAGGTGCGATGTAGTCGGCACGGTCACGCTGTTGGCATTGGCCGGCGCTCCGCCCGTCTTGGGCAGCAGGAAGGCCGCGATATAGAGATCGCAGGCAACCTTGGTGGCATAGCGCTTGGGATCAGCTTCCCACGCGGCGAAGCGGCGGCGCTTTTCCGCAACCTGCGCCACGGTATCTTCCGGTAGATGGCGCAGATCGTCCATCGTGGCAGCCAGTTTGGCCGGGGGCAGCCCGGTGCCGCCGCCCGCGCTGAAATCGAACGCGGCCTGGCCCTTCTTCTCATCCTTGTTGCGCTTGGCGAAGTATTTGGCGGTATCCTTGTCGTCGCCGGTCAGCGGCTTGTAGGCATCATCCGGGATGCCTTCTTCCAGCGCCTGCAGATCGAACACGCCCAGCAGGCTGTCTCCGCACTGGATGTTGGCATCAAGGAAACCCAGCGGCTTGCCCGGCTCCACCGATTCAATCCACAGCGCCACCTTGGCCAGCTCGATCGCCATCGGGTTGCGATCCACCCCGTGGATGCAGCCGCGCACCACATCGCGCATGGCCGCGTTGTAATCGGGCGCGTCCGCGTTGCGCAGCTGCGCCACGCGCGTCGCCATGCGCCGCGCTGCGCCCAGCAGGAAGTGGCCCGATCCGCAGGCCGGGTCGATCACGTTGAGTTCAAGGATGGCATCCGCGCCGCCCTCTGCTTCGGCCCGGTCCAGCACCGGATCGAGAGCGCTGTCGAGCAGGCACTGCACCAGAGAGTCCGGCGTGTAATAGCTGCCTGATACCTTACGCGCATTGCCGCGTGCTTCCGCACCGACTGCGAAGCCGAAGGTGCGCCCGCCATCCTCGCGCACGGGCACGAGTTCGAGCAGGCCTTCATAAACGCTGCCCAGTTCCTCGGTCGCCATATCGCGCCAGTTGATCCGGACGCGGCGGCCATCCTCGATCAGCCAGCCCAGCTTGAAAGCGGCAGCCAGCAGCGCACGGTTGGGGATTTGCGCGGCATCGAGGTCAGGGGTGAGCGCCCGGTCGAACAGGCCGCCTAGCGCGGGCAAGCCCAGCAGCTTTTCCCCACGCTCCAGCGCGCGGAACACCACCTTCACGCCTTCCCAGGCATCATGGTGATGATCGTGCGCATTGCGGCGCGTCGACCGGTCGCGCAGCCAGGCGAAGCCGTAGTTGTTGCTGTATAGATCGCGCACGGCCTTGGGCGTCGCGGGCGGATGCAGCAGATCGCGATCCTCGGCCACGCCCAGGAAGATCAGCCGGTAAACCACGCGCAGCATCTGTTCGAACAGATGCGGCATGGTCAGATCATTGGTATCGAGCCGTTCCCGGATGGTGGGGTTAGCATCAAGGATGCCCTGGCCCAGTGCCATCAGCGCATCCTCGACGTTGACCCGCAGCCGCTCTCGAGCAGAGGTGCCGGCCCGCATCCCAGCCTCGCGCCAGCGCTCCAGCGCGCAATCGCTGGCGCCTGCGCCTTCTGCACCGAAGCGGCTGGCGTGGATCAGCAACCACAGGGCCGCGAAATCAGCGAACATCTCGTCGCGGAAGATCGCCCCGAGGTCCGCCTCGATCCAGGCCGGACGGGTCAGGCTGGCATTGTCGCGCATCAGCCGTACCCGGTCGCCTGCAAAGACGAGGCCCCAATAGAAGTCCGGGTTGGCATTGAGCCATTCTTGCAACAGTACGGTAGGCGAACGGCGTGCAATGCGACCGCTCGCTCCATCTCCGAACTCCGGCAATGCCCGGGTGAACCCATCGCCTGCCTTGCCCTTTTCTGCTGGTGCTGGCGGTGCGACGACTACCGGGACGCGCCCACCCTTAGCTTCCCATGCGATGGTGTAGCGCCGATCTTCGCGGGTATGATGATGCGGCCCAGTGAGCTCGAAGCCGAACGCTTGTTCCAGCAGGCTCCGCGCAAAATCAGCGGTCTGCTGCATGGTGGGCTGATCCAGCCGGACATAGGCCTGCCAATGGGCCTGACCGATGCGGAAATAGCGCGTAATCTCATCGCGCAGGCCGGTGCCCTTCGGACAACCATAGTCGGCCGCCATCTTTTGATCGGGCGCAGCGGAGGCAATCGCCTGCACTTGGGCGGGTGCGATCAGCCCACCTTCAATTGTGATCGCGGCAAAGCCGATGTCGGCAGCGCGCTTCATGGCACGGGACATCAGTTCACCTCCGGCAGCAGGACATAAAGGCCGATGATATCGGCCGGCAGGACGGGACTCACCTTGACGGTGGCACCGCCGCCAGCGGCTTCGGTCAGGCGGAGGTGGTCAACCGAAAGCGCCTCACCGCGCTGATGAGCGAACGCCTCAAGAGCGGGCGTGTAGGAAGCCAAGCGGTCGCGGGCAGCGTCGATCTGCCGGATGCGTGCACTTTCATCGATATTGCTCGAAGCTTCGGCTTCCAGCAGGGCCAGCGCGTCTTCAGCGCTCAGCGAGACGTCCTGGCCAAGCCCTGAGAAGGCCAGCCCGGTGGCTTCTTCCGCTAGCAGGAGACGGTTCATACGGCCGCTGGTCACCAGCTTGTAGCGCAGGCGCAGCAGCAGCAGCGTTGTCATCTGGCTCACCGCACGGGTCCGCCAGACGCCAGCGCGACCGAGGGCCCGCCCTTCTGCAGCTTCTGGGTCCAGCGCCCCCTCGGCCAAAGTCTCGGCCAAGACGGCTACTACTGGGTGGACGCGGCCAACATGGGTTACACCGGGAGACGGGTCGTCTTCGAAGCTGATCCGCTTCGTGCCATGCAAACCTCGCTGCCCCAACCGCTCACGCATCATCTCGGGCAGGAAGTCGAGGTGAAGCAGCGAGTGACCCAGCAGAGGTTCCAATGGGGCTTGGAGGCGCTTTAGCGCCCGCTCCGTGAAGCGGGCTACTTCCTTGGGGCCACCATTGAGCGCCCGCATCTTGCGCCACTCGGGGAGAACTTCGTCAGGCTTCAATGATCCCTGGGCATAGCGGGCGCGGCTTGCCTTTGCCCCCTCAGCCGTATCGCGCCATTGCCGCTCGAACAGGTCGGCACCAGGGCCGAAGTCAAACGTCATCTGGCTTTTTGCGCTGCCGCCACGGTGCAGCAAGACCGCCTGCATCAGAGCTGAGGTCACGCTTTCCTGGTCTTCCGGCATCGGAACGCTGACGCCCGTCGCCTTCTGGATTTCTTCGGCCTTTCGCAGGATCACGTTGAGCACAGCCCCGTCGATTGGGCTGTTTTCGCCATACATCATGAGCGAGCGGACAACGGGCGCCTGTTGTCCGAAACGGTCGACGCGGCCCTCGCGCTGTTGATGCCGGGTCGGGTTCCAGCTCAGGTCGTAGTGGACGACCGTGTCGAATAGGCTCTGGAGGTTGATACCTTCCGACAAGCAGTCGGTCGCAACGAGGATCCGGTTTTCGAAGGGCTCAAGCGCATCGACCCGGCTGCGCCGTTCATCAGGCGGAAGAGTGCCCGTGACAACGGCTATGGCCGCTTTCGGGAAGATGGCTCGCAGGGTTTGTCCCAGTGCCTCAGCCGTAGCTATGAAACGGCAGAAGATGACCGGCTTGGCGCCCTCCTTGAGAATGGGACGCAATTCCGCAAGGAGCTTCTTGACCTTGGGGTCCTCATCCCGCCGGGCGTCGAGGGATTGAGCCAGTTCGATGAGGCTGTCGAGTGCGGCTGTTTCCTCTCGGTCCTCAATGGCAGTGGCCGGCTCCACGTCGCTCTCATTGAGAACGCCATCTTCGGCATCGAACACGACCGGTTCGATTGCTTCTTCCTCTGCCATGCCGCCAAGGCGGTTCCGCAGTGCACTAACAGCTGCGGCAGGAGACGACCCCACACAGCGCATGAGTGCAAGCGTCCCCCAGAAGGCGAGTCGGCGATGCCTCTGATCTGATCCTGCACGCTCAGTAACGTTCAGGCAGTAATCGAGGACTGCCTCTTGGAAGGTGGCAAAATCACCTGCGAGCGTGAATGGCGATTCCTTGGTCTCATGCCGGGCAAAGGCACGTTTCTCGTCCCAGCCATCCTGGATGTCTGGGCGACGGCGCTGGATGAAGTGCTGAGCCAACCGGCGGGCATAGCGCTCACGGGCATTGGCATCCCCTGATTCCGGGCCGCCGGCGAGATCTGGATGGACCAGACCCAGCAGGCGGTCATAAGCCACAATGTCGCCGCTGTGCGGCGTCGCAGTCAGAAGGAGCATGTGTCGGTCGGCGTCTGCAGACAGTGTTTGCAGAAGATCGAAGCGCTGGTGTTTTCTGCGCTCATTGCCAATGCAGGCATGCGCCTCATCGACAATGACGAATTGCGGGCACGCCCGTGCAAACTCATCACGCCTACTGTCCGCCTTGATATAGTCGAGGCTGACGACGGTGTACGGGTAAGCCTCGAACAGACTTTGCGAGGTAGGCAAGCCCCGCTCGAGCCCGCGAGCCCGTGCTGCCGTGACGGCCACGGCATCAATATCAAACTTCTCGGCAAGTTCGCTGACCCACTGATCAACGAGATGCGGCGGGCACAGGACGGTGAACCTGTCTGTAAGGCCGCGATCCAGCCACTCGCGAAGGATCATGCCTGCTTCGATGGTCTTGCCGATTCCAACATCGTCAGAAATCAACAGCCGCGCAACGGATTGCTTAAGCGCCATCATAAGTGGGACAAGCTGATAGGCACGGGGTTCGACGCCCAAGTGCGCAGCACTTCGGAATGGTCCAGCGCCGCGACGAAGCGAGAGGCGAAGGGCATCGGCCAACAAACGGCCCCCGTCCTGCGTGTCGAGACGGTCGGCCGTGGGGGCCGCGAAGCTGGCAGCGCTGACAGGTGTTGCCTCAAGGGCGGGCGCAATCAGCTGCGCATCATCGTCGGTTCCCGACAGTGGCCGGATGTTGAGCAGTTCCTCGGAGGGCGATGGCAGAACAATCCATTCACGCCCGCGAGCACGGACCATGTCACCAGGAGAAAATACGACCGCGTTCATCGGGAAACTCCAAGTGCAATAAGTAGTTCGGCTGGCGCGTGTTCAGCCGGACGATCAGGCAGATCGATTACGTCGAGGATACCGAGAGCAGCGGCCTCGTTGACGAGTTCAGGTGATGCCCCGCCGGGCACAGCGAGTACCCCCTTGGCTGGCCAGAACAGGGGCAGTTGTATCCCCGCCATGCTGAGTCCTGACGGGGTAGGAAGCCCCCACTGCCGAACAGCCTCACCCCAAGGGTCGCCTGCACTGGCGGTTTCGGCCTCGCTTTCGTTAGCGGTTGTCAGCTCGCAAAGCAGGCTGATCACGTTGTCGTTTCGGCGGTCGATCAGTTCATGATCGGGCTGATTGAAATAGGACAAGATGCAGCGATAGCAGCCCGCGACGCAGGCATCTTCAGTCTCAATCATTGAGGTGGTGCCGGTTTTCTGGACAGGGTGTTAAGCTACTCCCGACCTGAAGGACTGGCACGGGAATGAAGACGACGAGAAAGCGCTACAGCGCC
>NZ_QGHL01000005.1 GCF_003171715.1 Novosphingobium meiothermophilum
CAAGGACGAAGACGCCCCCATCTTCCAGGTCGCAGACATCGGCCTCGTCGCAGACCTCTTCTCAGCCGTCCCGGAACTCACAGAAAAGCTGTGAGGTTTGACCAGGGGTGAAGCGCATGAAGGCCCCGCAGCGATGCGGGGTCTTCGCTCTGCAAAGATCGACCGATTGCAATCCATGCAAGTGCAATTCCGCCCTTCGCACTTGCCGATCCAGCCGGTTTCACCCAGATAAGGCTTGCCTTCCAGGCATCCTCTCCCAAACTTTCCAAGGCTGGCCTTCGGGTCAGCCTTTCTTTTTGCGCAACCGGGCTTCGGTCAGGCAGGCTCTGTGGGCGACCGTCCTGCTTATTGCCTGCGATAGTCGGCAATGATTGCGCCGCACGCGGCAAGCTCGGCCTCGTGGCTTTCCTCGCGCCAGGTTTCCTCCAGCGCCTCGGCTTCCCACTGCTGCATCGCCGGATGGGCCAGCACCCGTTCCACCCAGTCCGCACCGCCGCCCACATCAAGCCCGTATGTGCGGATGCGGAAGGCTACTGGCGCGAAAAAGGCGTCAATCGCCGTGAAGGCCGGTCCGGCCAGCCACGGTCCGCCAAACCGCCCCAGACCTTCCTCGAAGATTTCGCGCAGGCGCGCGACGTCACGCAGCAATTCGGGCCGCATCGGGCGGGGTGTCACCCGCACGCCCACGTTCATCGTGCAATCGTGGCGCAAGGCGGCAAAGCCGCCGTGCATTTCGGTGACGGCACACATGGCAAAGGCGCGGGCGGCTTCGTCCTGCGGCCACACGCCGGGATGACGCTCGGCCAGATAGAGCGTGATGCCAAGCGAATCCCAAACCATGCGCGCGCCATCGAGCAGCACGGGAACCTGTCCTGTCGGCGAGAAGCTGCGGAACTCCTCGTAGTTCGACGGCTTGGTGAAGGGTTCGATCCGGTCGGCAAAGGCAATGCCCAGCGCCTTCATCAGCAGCCACGGGCGCAGCGACCAGCTCGAATAGTTCCGGTTCGCGGTTATCAGGACATAGCTCACCGGAAACAACTCCCCGGCTATTCAACGTAGTGCGCCGTAGTGCGGGCGCGGACGTCCGCTGCCGAGACACCGGGCGCACATTCGATGAGGCGGAAAGGCGAATTGTGATCCGGGCGCTGGAATACGGCAAGGTCGGTCACGATCATGTCGACCACGCCGCGCCCCGTCAGCGGCAGCGTGCAAGCGGGAATGAACTTGGGGCTGCCGTCCTTGGCGACATGCTCCATCACCACGATGATCTTTTTCACGCCTGCGACAAGGTCCATCGCGCCGCCCATGCCCTTGATCATCTTGCCGGGGATCATCCAGTTGGCGATATCGCCGTTTTCGGCCACTTCCATCGCGCCCAGCACGGTCAGATCGATCTTGCCGCCCCGGATCATGGCAAAGCTGGTGGCGCTGTCGAAATAGGCGGAATGCGGCAGTTCGCTGATCGTCTGCTTGCCCGCATTGATGAGATCGGGATCGACCTCATCGTCATAGGGGAACGGCCCGATGCCGAGCATCCCGTTCTCCGACTGGAGCGTGACCGTCATGCCTTCGGGCACGTGGTTGGCCACCAGCGTCGGAATGCCGATGCCGAGGTTCACATAGAACCCGTCCTGCAATTCCTTCGCGGCGCGCGCGGCCATCTCGTCACGGCTCCAGCCAGCCTTCAATCCGTCATGCGTGGTCATGGTATCGGTCTTCCTGCAAGAATCATCTGATCGGAGGCGGCACAAGGAACCAACCGGCTCCGATATGCTGCTCCAGCGCCAGCGCCACCGGCCCTTCTGGGTTGCGCAGGTAATCGAACACTTCGTCGAAATCGGCCTTGCGATCCCCGGCAATGGCCAGAACGCACCAGTCCCGGTCCAGCCGGTCGAGGATCTGCTGCTTGCGCGTTTCGCGCGGGCGCAGAAGGGCCACCGGATCGATTCCCAACGGATCGAGGCCGGTTGCCTTCAGGATCGTGCCCAGCCGTTTTGCCTCGCTTTCAGGCAGCGAGGCGATCCACAGCACGGCAACGCCCGTGGCGCGAATGGCGCGAAGGTGATCGGCAAGCCCTTCGTCCGGGCTGGGCGGATCATCGAGATCAAAGGGATCGGTGCCCACATCAAGATCGATCAGCACGGCGCCGCGCTGGCGATCACAATTGCGCAGCACCGGGATGGCGGCAAGGCTGCGCTGATCCACCAGCACCGACTTGCGGACCACGCCAGCCGCAGATCCGGATGCCTGCGCGCGGGCAAGGGCAAAGGCGGCAAAGGCAGTATAATCGCTCGCCTGAACGGCCGCGGGCGGGCGGGGGATTGCCGTTGCGGGAGGGGGCAGTTCTTCCGCCCCTTCGCCGAGGGGCTTCACCCGTGCTTCATCGATCGACGGCCCATCCTCGCCTGCTTCGAGCGCCTCGGACGGAAGAGCGGGTGCGGCCGCAGCTTCGGCGGATGCCGGCGCGTCGACAGGCGCGGCGGGGGCCTTCATCGGCGGCGGCACGGCGACACCCTGCCCAAGCGTGACCTCGGCGCGGGCGGGCTTTGCCGCAGCAGCCTTGGCCTCTTCCGGCTTGGCCTGCCTGTTGCCGACAGACCGCCCCGCCATCGCGCCGCCCGCCGCCAGCGGGGCGAGCGCCGCGGCGGCAACACAGCCGCCAAGCTGTGTCGCGCCAAGGACCAGCGCCAGCACCGCCGGGAGAGGCAGTGCCCGCAGGCTCATGCGGCTTCCCGCTCGCGCACGGTGCGGAACTCTATCTTCTTGTCGTAGGGTGCGCCCACGATCATGCGCTGGACATAGACGCCCGGCAGGTGGATGCAGTCGGGATCAAGACTGCCCGCAGGCACGATCTCTTCCACTTCCACCACGCAGACCTTGCCGCAGGTGGCCGCAGGCACATTGAAATTGCGCGCGGTCTTGCGGAAGACGACATTGCCCGTTTCATCCGCCTTCCACGCCTTGACCAGCGAGAGATCGGCAAAGATGCCCTGCTCCAGCACATATTCGGCCGGGCCATTGGGACCATCGAACACCTTGGTTTCCTTGCCCTCGGCCACCAGCGTGCCGACGCCCGTGCGCGTGTAGAAGCCGGGAATGCCCGCACCGCCTGCGCGCATCCGTTCTGCCAGTGTGCCCTGAGGGCAGAACTCCACTTCCAGCTCGCCCGCCAGATACTGTCGCTCGAACTCCTTGTTCTCGCCCACGTAGCTGGAGATCATCTTTCTGACCTGACGGGTGCGCAGCAGCTTGCCGATGCCTTCGTTGTCGATGCCGGCATTGTTGGACGCGAAGGTCAGATCCTTGACCCCGCTGTCGCGCACGGCATCGAGGAGCCGTTCAGGAATGCCGCACAGCCCGAAACCGCCGCAGGCAATGAGCAGGCCATCGCGCAGCAAGCCATCCAGCGCCGCGGCGGCATCGGGGTAGAGCTTCTTCGACATCAACAGATCTCCCTTTCGGCCAAGCGATAGCACAGCCCACAAATTGAAAAGAGCGATTGTTTTTTATCGCAATCAATAACACTCTCTGATGAAATGAAGCGCATTGCCCTGTATCATCTGGAAACCCTGTTGTGGATCGCGCGGCTTGGCACCTTCCGCGCGGCGGCCGAACGCCTGAACACCACTCAGCCAGCCATATCCGCCCGCGTGCGGGAAATCGAGGACCAGCTTGGCATCGCCATATTCCGGCGCGAAGGGCGCAACATGGTGCTTACCGCGCGGGGGCGGCGGCTGGTCAAGGAATGCGAACCCCTTTGGGCCGGGTTTGAACGGGCGCTGCTTACCGCATCGGGCTTTGAAGGCGCGACCGGCGTGGTGCGGATCGGCAGCGGAGAGATTGCCGCGGCTTCGTGCCTGCCCGGCTTCGTCCATGCTATCGAGCATGATCTGCCGGGCGTCACGCTGGAAGTGGAACTGGACCTCACCGCCCGGATGTTCCAGCACCTTCTGGCAGGCACGATCGATCTTGCGTTCCTTGCAGGGCCGGTCGCCAGCCCCGGCATCCGCACGGCTCCGATCGGCGAGGTGGGGCTGGTCTGGGCCGCCAGCCGCCAGACCGTGGAAGCGGGCGGATTTGGCGCGCCGCTGCCAGTATGGTCGATCCCCGATCATTCGCCGCTTCATGGCGTGACCGTGGCTTCGCTGGCCGAACACGGCATTGCCCCGCGATCGCTGGGCACCTGCAACAACGTGCGCACGCTGATCGACATTGTCAGCGGCGGCGGGGGCGCGGCAGTCATGCCCGAACCGATGGTGCGCGGCCTGCTGGCCTCAGGCGTGCTGGCCGAAGTCCTGCCGCGTCCGGCCCGGCGCCTCAGCTTCGAAGCGGCTATACGCAGCACCGAGAGCGATCCGCTGGTGCTTGAACTGTTCCGCCGCGCGGCCCGGCTCAGGATCGACGCGTAGGAACGCCTCAGCTCCTGCCGCCATGGGCGCGGTTTCATCCTGGCGCCAGCAGATCCAGCCCCAGCACGGCCCCAAGATCGGCCAGCGCCTGCTCCCCGCTCGTCACCTTGATGGCGTGCATTCCCAAAGCGGCTGCCGGTTTGCAGTTGATGCCCAGATCATCAAGATAGACGCACTGCGCAGGCGCAAGACCAAGGGCTTCGCACATCATGAGATAGATGCGCGGATCGGGCTTGCGCACGCCAGCCTTGCTGCTTTCGATGACATGTTCGAAGCGCGCAAAAATCTGCTCCAGCGTGTCGTGCGCATCGGCGCTGCGCGCCATGCCCGCGCCATGCCCGGCTGGCACGTTGTTGGTGATGCAGCCCAGCCGGAAGCCGGCCCCGGCCAGCCGGTCGAGCGCGCCGACCATCGCCGGACGGACCGCCCCCGCCAGCACCGCGAGGACCGAAGCACCATCAAGTTCGTGGCCCAGCGCGCGGGCTTCTTCGGCAAAGAGCCGGTCAAAGGTCGCAGCATCGATTTCAGAACGCTCGAACTGCGCCCAGGCGTTGCTGTCGGGGTTGGTGGCGTTGATCCGCCGCACGAAATCGCGCGGCAATCCGCGTTCGGCCTCAAGCCGGTTGAATGCCTCGAACGGCGAGGATGTGATGACCCCGCCAAAATCGAAGATCACCGCTTCAACAACCGATGCAGAGGTCATGCAATCTCTCCGAAGGCCGGGTCAGGCCGTCATTCATCCGACACCTCCTAATCATCCGATGAAATGGCGCAACTGCTGATATTGCCATGATATTTGACGCAGATCATGGTCTCGGTCATGCTGCGGTCCATAGAGAGTCCCGACCAGGCGGCCATCAGGAGGATCCCCATGCGCTCCATTCTTTGCCCGATCGATATTTCGCAATCGCTTGACGACCGGATCGAAACGGCGCTGGCCTTGGCACGGATCTGCGATGGCCATGTCACGTTCCAGATTGCCACGCCTTTTGCCCAGATGGCGGTGTGGGAACCCTTTGGCGGGGCAGCTGTATCGGCCTATGCGCTGAAGGAAGCGCGCGAAGCCAACGAGAAACTGGCCGCCGAACTGGATGCGCGTTTCGCCTCGCAGGACGTGCCATTCTCGATCGAGGTGCTCGATGCCGAACGAATCACCGCGGCTGCTGCCGCAGCGCGGTTTGCCGATGTCGTCGTGGGGAGCCTGACCGATCCCACCATCGAGGAAATGTCCCTCAGCCTGCGTTGCCCGGTGCTGGGCGTGCCGCGCGGCCTGCCGATGCTGACGTTCGACAAGCCGGTGCTGATCGCATGGGATGGCGGCCACGAAGCTGCCAACGCGATGCGCGCCGCCCTGCCGCTCCTGCAGATTTCGGGTCAGGTCCATTTGCTCACCGTGCGGGAGAAGGACAACAGCTTCCCGGCCGCGGATGCAGCAGTCTATCTGTCGCGCCATGGCGTTCATGCCGAAACGCATGAGCGCGAGCGCAGCGGATCGATCACTGGCACCATTACGGAAACGGCGGAACAGATTGGTGCCGGGCTGATCGTCATGGGCCTTTACGGGCACAGCCGCCTGCGCGAGCTGCTGCTGGGCGGCGTATCGCGCGAAATGCTCGACGGATCGCGCATCCCGCTGCTCATGGCACACTGAACCCGCGCCCCTCGGCACAATTTGCCCCCTGCAACCGCGCCGGCACAGCCGTGCGCGGTTGCGATTGTATTGGGACTGGCCGTCGGAATCCGGCACTGCGGCCCTGCGACTCGTGCAGGCTCTGCCTCACCTGCGCGATTCCGCCGCATCGGCGGAAATTGTCTACAAATCGGCATTTTGCATTGCACCATCCTGATTCGCAGCACCCCACATCAATCGTTTGCGAAACGGACGATCACGTCTCGTTTCCATGGAAACCATTTTAATTTCTGTTTAAATCAATATTTTGATTAGAGGATTGCAAAAAGCGCAACCGATACGGTTTATTTCGCAATTGCACAAATCCATGGCGTGATGCATACAGAAACTGCCTTTCAGGCATCCTCTCCCAAAACTTCCCGGCCCGGCAGGCAACTGCCGGGCCTTTTTTTGCCCGCCATTGCCCGCAAGGCGCCATCCCGGCCCCCGGATGGCGCGACGGCGCATCCTGCCCTTTGAAATCCTTGAACGGCTCACCACATCGGCTCGTATCAGCAGTTCAGGAGGCAGCGGAAAACCCATGGCAGATGCGGCAAACGAAGCCCGGCAGGATCAGCGCACGGCCCGCCTTCAGGTCGCTGGTGCCCGTCAGGAGGAAAGCGGCCACGGCCTTGCCCGCATCAGTCGCCACGTCATGGCCCAGCTTGGCCTTGCCGAAGGGGACGTCATCGAGATCGTGGGCAAGCGCGCCACCGCCGCGCGCGTGATCCAGCCCTATCCCGAAGACGAAGGGCTGGAATTGATCCGCCTTGACGGCTTGCAGCGCGCCAATGCCGATGTCGGTTCGGGCGAGCATGTCGAAGTGCGCAAGCTGGAAAGCCGCCCCGCCCAGCGCGTGGTCTTCGCGCCCGCCCAGAAGGACCTGCGCCTGCAAGGACCGGCGCTCGCGCTCAAGCGCAACTTCGCGGGCCGTCCGCTTGTCACCGGTGATCTTGTTGCCACGGCGGGACAGCAGCAGATCAGCCGCGCCGACATGCCCCCGCAACTGCGCCAGATGCTGAATGCGCCCGCCTTCGCACTGACGCAGATTCGCCTGACCGTCGTTTCCACCAGCCCCAAGGGCGTGGTTCACATCGACGAGAACACCGAGGTGGAACTGCGCCCGGAATACGAGGAGCCACGTTCGGGCCGGGCCGATGTCAACTATGACGATGTCGGCGGAATGGGCGACACGATTCGCCAGTTGCGCGAGATGGTCGAACTGCCGCTGCGCTATCCCGAACTCTTCACCCGTCTCGGCGTTGATCCGCCCAAGGGCGTTCTGCTCCACGGCCCGCCGGGCACGGGCAAGACCCGCCTCGCGCGTGCGGTGGCGAACGAAAGCGATGCCGCCTTCTTCACCATCAACGGCCCTGAGATCATGGGTTCGGCCTATGGCGAGAGCGAGAAGCGTCTGCGCGAGGTGTTCGAGGAAGCAACAAAGAATGCGCCCTCGATCATCTTCATCGACGAGATCGATTCGATCGCGCCCAAGCGCAGCGAGGTTCACGGCGAGGCGGAAAAGCGCCTCGTCGCGCAGTTGCTCACGCTGATGGACGGATTGCAGGCGCGCTCCAACCTCGTGGTCATTGCCGCCACCAACCGGCCTGATGCCATCGATGAAGCCCTGCGCCGTCCTGGCCGTTTCGACCGCGAGATCGTGGTGGGCGTGCCCGATGAACCCGGCCGCCGCGAGATCATCGCCATCCACACCCGCGGTATGCCGCTGGCCGAGGATGTGGACCTGAAGGAACTGGCCCGCACGACGCACGGCTTTGTCGGCGCCGATCTTGCCGCGCTGGCGCGTGAAGCGGCTATCGAGGCAGTGCGCCGGATCATGCCGCGCCTCGATTTCGAACAGCAGACGATTCCGCAGGAAGTGCTCGATTCGCTGCGCGTCGAACGCGACGATTTCCTGCAGGCGCTCAAGCGGGTGCAGCCTTCGGCCATGCGCGAGGTCATGGTCCAGACCCCCACCATCGGCTGGGCCGATGTCGGCGGGCTTGACGAGGCGCAGGAGCGCCTGCGCGAAGGCGTGGAACTGCCGCTGAAGAACCCGGAAGCCTTTCACCGCCTTGGCATCAGGCCGGCCAAGGGCTTCCTGCTCTATGGCCCGCCGGGCACTGGCAAGACCTTGCTGGCCAAGGCCGTGGCAAAGGAAGCCGAAGCCAACTTCATCGCCATCAAGTCCTCGGACCTGCTCTCGAAATGGTATGGCGAGAGCGAGCAGCAGCTTGCCAGGCTCTTTGCCCGCGCCCGGCAGGTGGCGCCCTGCGTGGTGTTCATCGACGAGATCGACAGCCTCGTGCCCGCGCGCGGCAGCGGACAGGGCGAGCCGAGCGTCACCGCGCGCGTGGTCAACACGATCCTTGCCGAGATGGACGGGCTTGAGGAACTGCAATCGGTGATCCTGATCGGCGCGACCAACCGGCCCAACCTTGTCGATCCGGCGCTGCTGCGTCCCGGCCGGTTCGACGAACTGGTCTATGTGGGCACGCCCAGCCTTGCAGGACGCCAGCACATTCTGGGCATCCACACGCGCAACATGCCGCTGGCGGCGGACGTTGATCTGGCCGCCATCGCGCGGGAAACCCCGCGCTTTACCGGGGCCGATCTGGAGGACGTAGTGCGCCGCGCCGGTCTCAATGCCATCCGGCGCGCAGGCGGCAACGTCGAAAGCGTGACGGCGGCCGACTTCGCCGATGCCCTCGCCGCCTCGCGTGCAACGGTGACGGAGCAGATGGAAGAAGAATATGCCCGCATGAAGGGTGAACTGAAGAAGCGGGCGATGAACCCCGGTCCGCTGGGCTTCATCACGCCGGGCATGGTCCAGCCGCTGCGCGAGAGCAAGCACGGCTGACAACGCGGCCGGGAAGGCTCGAACAGCAATGGCTCAGGCGTGGGGCTGGCCGGAACCGGTCAGTTCCCCGCTTCGGCCAGCGCGAAGCGCATTTCCACAACGAGCCCGCGCTCGCTCGCGCGGCGGGTGATCGTGCCGCCAAGCTGGCGCTCGGACGAGCGGATGAGCGCCGAACCGAAGCCCTCGCGGCCCGGCTCCATGGTGACACCGCCCGGCTGCGCGCAGATTTCCTCCCACAGGAGGTGGGCGCCGTCCCCGTCGCGGCGCCATGCGATGCGCAGCAGCCCCCCCGGCTGCGCCCATGCGCCGTATTTCACGGCATTCGTCACCAGTTCGTGCAGCACCAGCCCAAGCGGCACGGCATGCCTGCCGGGCAGGACCAGCGAATCACCATCAAGTTCACACCGCTCGCTGGCCGAACGGTAGGGCGCAATGGCCTTGCCGATCAGGTCGGCAAGATCGACTGTCTGCGCCTGCCCCGCGCCTTGCGTTACTTCGTGTGCCGTCACCAGCGCATGGATGCGGCTGGCGATGCGATCGACCGCAGGCGCGGCGGCAGTATCGCCCCGCGCGCTCATCTTCACGATGGCAAGGATCACGGCGAACAGGTTCTTGACCCGGTGGTTGAGTTCTTTGGCCAGAAGATCGGCACGGTCGCGTGCTGCGGCGATCTCGGCGGCATTGGCGGCGCGCGCTTCGGCTTCGGCCATGCGGATGGCCTGCCACAGGCCCAGTGCGAGCGCACAGACGATGACCACGAACAGCGCGGCCAGCGATGGCAGCATCCGCGCCTCGGCGGCAGCGGCGCGCTGCACCGCCAGATCAAGCCGCGCCTGCTCTATCGCTTCGAGACGCGCCACTGCCCGGCGCAGCCCGGCCATGGCCAGTTGCCCTTCATCGGACAGCACGCGAACATGCGCATCGGGAATGCGCCGGGCGGCCACAAGCTCCACCACCCCTGCCATTTCCGCCCACTTGGCATCGCCCATCCGGGCGATCTCGGCCAGAAGGCGTTCCTGTTCGGGCGGCAAAGGCCCGCCCATGCGGCTGCGCAGGCGTTCCAGCGCGGCATCATATTGCGCCCGCCCCTGATGATAGGGCGCGAGATAACGGGTATCGCTGGTGATAAAGAAGCCGCGCTGCCCGGTTTCACCGGTGATCGTGGCCCGCACGATCTCGTCAAGCGCGGCAAGGATGCCGCTGGTGCGCGCAGCCTGCGCGCGCTGCACGCGCTCGGCCTCGACCGTCGTCAGGATGAGCGTGAAAGTGCCCAGCAGCGCAAGTGCCACCACGCCGAACAGCGCCAGGGTGGGAATACGCTGGCGCCAGGTGCGGCCCTTGCCATCGCCTTGCGCGGGGCTGCTGCCAGTCATTGCACGTTGCCTGTCATTGCACCGGCCTAACGCCTCGCGTATCGCGCCGCAATGCGCCGGAGGCGGGAACCACCGCCGCCGCGCGATGAAATGGCGCCGCGCGGGCATCGCACCGCGAGTGTCCGAGAACACCGCAAGGGTTGACGCGGCAGCCCCCTTCGCCTATCGGCCACCCCCTGATTCCGGGCGGCTCAACGCTGGCGTCCGGCACTTTCAACAGATTCGCCAAAGAAGAGAAAACCGATGAAGCGCACTTTCCAGCCCAGCCGCCTTGTGCGTGCCCGCCGCCACGGCTTCCGCGCCCGCATGGCGACGGTCGGTGGTCGCAAGGTTCTGCGCGCCCGCCGTGCCCGCGGCCGCAAGAACCTCTCGGCCTGAAGCCAGACACAACCGTTCCGGCCAAGGCGAAGGCGGGCATGACCCGGATCGCCACCATCCGGAAACGGGCAGACTTCGTTGCTGCAAACCGCGGAATCCGGGTCGCAAGGCCCGGATTCGTGCTGTTGGTCAACCGCGATGTCGTGCCGCCGGACGAGGCGGACCTGCGCTTCGGTGTCACCGTAACGAAGAAGATCGGCAACGCGGTTGTCCGCAACCGGATGAAGCGCCGCTTCCGCGCCCTGCTACGCGAAGCCCTGCCGCAAGGCGGCATTGCCGGCGCGGATCACATCCTGATCGGGCGCGAGGGCGGAATCGAACGCGATTTTGCCCTGCTGCGCGATGAACTGGCTGCCGCGCTTGCCCGTGCTGCGGCGGGCAAGGGCGATCCCCCCCGCAAGCGTCCCGGCGACAGGGGCGGTTCGGGCAGGCAACGCGCAGGCAGACAATGAAGCGCGTTCTCATCCTCATCGCGCGGGCATGGCAGCTTGGCCCATCGCGGATTCTGCCGCCTTCGTGCCGTTACAGTCCATCGTGCTCGCAGTATGCGATCGAAGCTCTGGAAAAGCATGGCGCGATTAAGGGTGGCTGGCTTGCAGCGAAGCGGCTATTGCGCTGCCATCCATGGGGCGGTTGCGGCTACGATCCGGTCCCTTGAACCTATTTCATGCAGTTTGCGCCGCATCTGGCGGCCACGAGATACAGGATTCGAAACCCGGTGCAAAATCAGCGCAACGTCATCCTCGCAGTGGTCCTGACGGGCCTGCTGCTGATCGGTTGGGAAGCGGCCATGCGCTGGTTCTACCCGCAGGCGGACGTCAAGCCACAGGCGGCCGCAAGCGCGCCCGCCGCGCAGGCCGACAAGCCCAAGCCCACCCGCGAAGGCGGCCTGCAATCGCCCGCCGACATTGCGCTGGAGAAGAAGGATCTTGCCGCCGAACTGACTGCTGGCAACCGCCTGCCGATCGATGCGCCCGGCATCAAGGGTTCGATCAACCTCAAGGGCGGGCTTGTCGATGACGTGACGCTCGTGCGCCACCGCGAGACGGTGGACCGCAAAAGCCCCCCGGTGCGGCTGTTCTCGCCCGCGGGCACCCCGGCGCAGCACTTCGCGCAGATCGGCTGGGTTGGCGAGGGCGTGGCCACCCCCGATGCCGGAACGGTGTGGACCGCCGACGCCGCGAAGCTGACCCCGCAGACGCCCGTGACGCTGCGCTGGACCAACTCCAGCGGACAGACCTTCTCGATCCGCTACGCGATCGATGCCGATTACATGATTACCGCCACGCTGGCCGTGGCCAACACCGGCCCGGCGCCAATCGTGGTAAAGCCCTTCGCGCTGGTATCGCGCACCGACAAGACCGCCAGCATCGACACCTGGCAACTCCACTCCGGTCCCATCGGCGCGGTCGATGGCACGGTGACGTTCGACAACAACTACAGCACCGTGAGCGAGGCGCCGGGACAGCTCGTGCCGCTCAAGGGCGCAACCAACTGGATCGGCTTCACCGATATCTACTGGCTTTCCGCGCTCATCCCGGATGCCGGGGCCAAGGCGGAAGGCGCCTTCCGCGCCATCGGACCGGGCCTTTACCGCGCCGATCTCATCTTCCCCAATGTCTCGATCGCGCCGGGCAAACAGCAGACGCAGACCGTGCGGCTCTTTGCGGGCGCCAAGGAAAACTCTGTCCTTGAACGCTATGAGGCGGCCGGCGTTGCGAACTTCAGCCTGTCGATTGACTGGGGCTGGTTCCGCTGGTTCGAGAAGCCGATCTTCTGGCTGCTCGATTCGCTGTTCAAGCTGGTCAAGAACTTCGGCGTGGCGATCATCCTGCTCACGCTGATCGTGCGCGGTGTGATGTTCCCCATTGCCCAGCGCCAGTTCGCCTCGATGGCGGCCATGCGCGCGCTCCAGCCCAAGGTCAAGGCGGTGCAGGAGCGCTACAAGGACGACAAGCAGAAACAGCAGCAGGAAATCATGGAGCTGTACAAGCGTGAGAAGGTCAATCCTCTCGCGGGATGTCTGCCCATCTTCCTCCAGATCCCTGTGTTCTTCGCGCTCTACAAGGTGCTGGTTATCGCCATCGAGATGCGCCACCAGCCCTTTGTCCTGTGGATCAAGGATCTTTCCGCCCCTGATCCGGCGCATGTGCTCAACCTGTTCGGTCTGCTGCCGTTCGATCCGCCGGGCTTCCTCGGCATTGGCGTGCTGGCGATCCTGCTCGGCATCACCATGTGGCTCCAGTTCAAGCTTCAGCCCGCCGCGATGGACCCGGCGCAGCAGCAGATCTTCGCCTTCATGCCGTGGATCATGATGTTCGTCATGGCACCGTTCGCGGCCGGTCTGCTGATCTACTGGATCACCTCGAACGTGCTGACCATTGCCCAGCAGAAGTATCTCTACAGCCGTCATCCGCAACTCAAGGCGCAGGCCGAAAAGGACCAGCAGAACATCGACCGCGCCGCTGCGCGTGACGAGAAGGTGGCTTCCGCGCGGAAGCCGAAAGCCCGGTGAGCGCGACCGAACCTTCAGGCCCCGATTCCGCACAGCAGGATCAGGAAGCGCGGGCTGAACGGATCGAACAGGCGCGCCTGCTCTTTGCCGGTCGGGTCGAGTTCCTGAAATCGGCCCCGGCGCTCAAGTTCCTGCCCGATCCCGATGTGCCCGAAGTGGCCTTTGCGGGCCGGTCCAACGTGGGAAAGTCCTCGCTGCTCAATGCCCTGACCGGGCGCAAGTCCATCGCCCGCACCTCGGTCACGCCGGGCCGCACACAGGAACTGAACTATTTCGAGGTAGGTGATCCCACCCGTCTGCGTCTGGTCGACATGCCCGGCTACGGCTTCGCCAAGGCCCCGCCAAAGGTGGTGGAAACATGGCGCCGTCTGGTGCGCGATTACCTGCGCGGGCGCGTGGTGCTGAAGCGCACGCTGCTGCTGATCGACAGCCGCCATGGCATCAAGCCAGTCGATGCCGACATGATGCAGATGCTCGATGAAGCGGGCGTAGGCTATCGCATCGTTCTTACCAAGGCCGACAAGATCAAGGCCAGCGAGCTGGCCGAAGTCACGGCCCAAACGCTCGCCGCCGCCCGCAAGCGCACCGCGGCCTACCCCGAAGTGATCGTCACCTCATCGGAAAAGAAGATGGGGATCGAGGAACTGCGCGCCGCCGTCCTGCAAGACGCGCTCGGCTGATTCGCTGGGGGATGGTGAGCCCTGCTGGGTTCGAACCAGCGACCTACTGATTAAAAGTCAGTTGCTCTACCGACTGAGCTAAGGGCCCGCCCTGTGTGCATCGAAGCGCGCGGCGTGGCGCGTCACCTAGGGGGACGGGGACGGCTGGTCAAGTAGGCCGGTCATTTCCTCTTGCCCAGCCGGTGGTGCAGGTGGGCAAGTCTGAGCCCGGTGATCGGATCGCGCCAGTCGCGGGCAATCCGGGCGGCCGGATCAAGCACGAAGCTGCGGCCGCGAAACGCGCGGTGCGGGATCACCAGCACGGCATCCGCCCAGCATCCGCCGCTCCAAAGGATCAGATCAAGGTCCAGCGTGCGTGCGCGCCAGCGCTGGCCGAGTCGTCTGCGGCCAAAGTCCCGCTCGATGCCCTGCAGCAGACACAGCAGCGCGGGCGGTTCAAGACTGGTCGAAACCACTGCCGCACCGTTCGCATATTCACGCTGCGAAGGACCGACGGGACGGCTGCGCACGAAGGTGCTTGCCGCCTCGATCCCAAGCCCGCGCGCAGCCATTTCCGCCAGTGCCGCGCGCAGCACGGCCTGCGGGCGCCCATGGCGCGGATGGCGCTGGTTTGATCCCAGCGCAACGAGATAGCGGTGCCTGATCGTCCGGCCTTCCGTCAGATGTCCTCGGCCAGCCGTCCGTAAAGCTGCGGACGGCGATCGCGGAAGAAGCCCATGCCGGCGCGGTGCGTTGCAGCGCGGCCAAGATCGATCGCAGCATGAAGAACACCGGTTTCCCCTGCGCCGAATGCGGCCAGGAAATCGCCCCATTCATCGGTGATGAAGCTGTGGCCATAGAAGCGCTGGCCCTCTGCGCCATGCTCGGTTTCCGTTCCGATCCGGTTGGCGGCAATCACCGGCATGCAGTTCGATACGGCATGGCCGATCATGGCGCGGCGCCACATGCGGCTAGTATCAAGACCGGCATCATAGGGTTCCGATCCGATGGCCGTGGGATAGAACAGCAGCTCTGCCCCCATCAGCGCCATGGCGCGCGCGCATTCGGGATACCACTGGTCCCAGCACACCCCCACCCCGATGCGCGTGCCGAACACATCCCAGACCTTGAAGCCGGTATTGCCGGGGCGGAAATAATACTTTTCCTCATAGCCCGGCCCATCGGGGATATGGCTCTTGCGATAAATCCCCATGACCGCGCCATCGGGGCCGATCATTGCCAGCGTGTTATAGTAATGGTGGCCATCGCGCTCGAAGAAGCTGGTGGGGATGGCCACCCCGTGCGCCTTCGCCAGCCGCTGCATTTCGCGCACCGAAGGATCCTCGGCCAGCGGGTGGGCCATGGCAAAGAGCGCCTCGTCCTCGACCTTGCAGAAGTATGGTCCGGCAAAGAGTTCGGGCGGCAGAATGATCTGCGCGCCATCGCGGGCGGCCTGTTCCACCAAGGCAGCGGTGGCGGCGATGTTCTCGGCCTCGCCTCCGGGAAGGGCGAGTTGCAGGGCGGCAACGGTGATCGTGGTCATGGCTGCCGGACTAGGCTGCTCCCCCCTTCAATTCAACCATCGCCGCGCCCCTGTCACATCAGGCCTGTCACATCAGGCGTGTCACATCAGGCGTGCTATATCATGCACGCTTGCGGAACAGCAGCGTCATGCGATCGCTCTCGCCAATGGTGTTCAGCCGCGCCTTCTCGGCATCGTCCTTTGCCCCGGCATACGTCGGCGGCAGGGTCCACACCCCGCCGGGCCAGTTGGCCGGGTCTTTCGGATTGGCGTTGGCCTCGCTCTTGCCCACGAAGGTAAAGCCGTTCACTTCCATGAACTTGATGACATCGGCCTCGCGCAGATAGCCCTTGGACCCGTCGCTGTCGGCAAAGCTGGCATCGGGTCTGGCGCGGTGCTGCTCAATCCCGATCATGCCATCGTCCTTCAGCAGTTCGCGCATCTTCTTGATCTCGTTGTCGGCAATGTTCGACCGCATGAGGTTGTGCATGGCGCGCATCACCAGAATGCGATCGAAGGTGCCCTTCTCGTCATCAGGAATCGTGCCGAGCGAAAAGGCGCTGAACTTTTCGGCAGGCTGTTTCGCCCATTCAGCTACTTCTGACGGAAACTTGGCTGCGGCCGCCTGCACCGCGGCCTGACGCTGCTCGTTTGCCGCGCTCATATCGGCAAACAAGCCCACGAGCTTGCCCTTGGACGCCAGATAGATGCCCAGCAGGCGTGAATACCAGCCGCCGCCGGGCGCATATTCGCCTACCTTCATGGTCGGTCCCACCTGAAAGAAAGCCAGTGTCTGATCGGGCTTGCGATAAATGTCGCGGGCGCTGTCCTCCTTGCGCAGCGGATGGGCCACAGCAGCCGCCAGCGCCGGATCCACCTTGATTTCGGCGTGATGCGCATGGCCTTCGTGCTGATGGGCAAGTGCCGGAGGGGCAAGGCCGACTGCCGATGCGGCAAGGGCAATCAGGGCAAGGTTCAGTCTGGACATCGGGCGATTCTCCAAAGGGCCGGTGACAAGCGCCATGCGCCTGCCTATCTCGGCGGAACACTTGGAGAATAAGACGCATGAGCGAACAAGCAACGGCCATTCTGGCAGGCGGATGCTTCTGGTGCACCGAAGCGGTGTTCCGCGATGTCATCGGCGTTACCGACGTGGAGAGCGGCTATATCGGGGGCACGCTGGCCAATCCCACCTACAAGCAGGTGTGCAGCGGCACCACGGGCCATGCAGAGGCCATCCGCGTCACGTTCGATCCGGCCGTGATCGGTCTCGACCAGATCCTCGACATCTTCCTTGCCACGCATGATCCCACCGAGCTCAACCGGCAGGGCAACGATATCGGCACGCAGTATCGCTCGGCCATGTTCCCGCTTGACGAGACGCAGAAGGCCGCGATGGAGGCCGCCATCCAGCGCGCGCAGTCCGATTGGCCCCGGCCCATCGTTACCACCATCGAACCGGCCACGACCTGGTATCCGGCCGAGGATTACCATCAGGAATACTGGCAAGGCGAAGGCCAGAGGAACCCCTATTGCCTTGCCGTCATCCCGCCCAAGCTGATGAAGTTGCGCAAGAGCTTTGCCGGAAAGGTGAAGGGCTGACCGGCTAGCCGCGCAGCGCCGCCAGCGCGATCCGGCGGTAGATGCGCGCAAGCGTGTGCAGATCGGCCATGGCCACCGCCTCGTCCTTCTTGTGCATCGTGGCATTGCACAGGCCGAACTCCACCACCGGACACACCGCGCGCAGGAACCGCGCATCGGACGTGCCCCCGGTGGTGGAAAGTTCAGGCTCCAGCCCGGTTTCGGCCTTCACCGCATCCACGATGAGATCAGAGAACGCGCCGGGCAGGGTGATGAAGCTTTCGCCCGAAATCACGGCGCGCACTTCGCCGCGATGGCGTTCGGCAACCTCTTCGACCAGCGCAATCAGCGCCGCGCCGGTATGCCGGTCGTTGAAGCGGATGGAGATTCGCGCCCGCGCCTCGGCAGGGATCACGTTGGTGGCCGGATTGCCCACATGAAGATCGGTGATTTCGAGATTGGATGGCTGGAACCATGCCGTGCCCTCGTCGAGCACCAAGGCATCGAGTTCGGCGAGCAGGGCAACAAGGCGCGGGATCGGATTGTCAGCCAGATGCGGATAGGCCACGTGCCCCTGCGCGCCCTTGCAGGTGATCCACATGTTCACCGAACCGCGCCTGCCGATCTTCACCATGTCGCCCAGACGGTGCACCGATGTCGGCTCGCCCACAAGGCACAGGTCAGGTTCGACCTTCATCTCGCGGATAAGGTCGATCAGCGGCAGGGTGCCGTATCGCGCGGGGCCTTCCTCGTCGCCGGTGATGATGAAGCTGATGGTTCCGGCCTCGGCGGGAATATCGGCCACGGCCGCCACCATGGATGCGATCGCCCCCTTCATGTCCACCGCGCCGCGTCCGTAAAGCAGTTCGCCCCGGCGTTCGGCTGCGAAGGGCGCCGAAGTCCAGCCCTCGCCCGGCGGCACCACATCGAGATGCCCGGCAAAGGCAAAGTGGCGCGTGCCCTGCGGCCCCTGCCGGATGGCGAACAGGTTCTCGACCGGGCCGTCGGGCGCCTCGCCCGCCACGAAGCGGTGGATGGCAAAGCCCAGCGGGGCCAGCATGGCGGCAAGGCAATCGAACACCGCGCCTGTGGCAGGTGTCACGCTGGGGCAATCGATCAGCCGTTCGGCAAGGATCACCGGATCGGGATTGGCGGCATCGGACGGCATCAGCGGGCTGGCTCCTCGAACTGTTCGATGACCCAGTCCTCGCTTTCCGCCGCGTGCAGCCACGCCTGCATCCAGTCATGGGTCCAGACCGCTTCCATGTAGGCGCGGGCAAACCCCGGCACAGGCACCCCATAGGTCATGAAGCGCGAAACCACCGGTGCATAGATGATGTCGGCGGCGCAGAACGTGCCGAACAGGAACGGCCCGCCCTTGCCAAAGCGCGCTCGCGCCTCGGCCCAGAGGGTGAGGATGCGCACGATATCCGCGCGCACTTCGGCGCTGATTTCCACGCCTTCAAAGCGCTTGCGCATGTTCATCGGCAAGCTGCGGCGCAGCGGCAGATAGCTGGAATGCATTTCCGCCACCATCGAACGGGCCATGGCCCGCGCGGCATCGTCCTTTGGCCAGAACCGGTCACGCCCCACCTTGTCGGCCAGATAGTCGATGATCGCCAGACTGTCCCAAACCACGGGGGCATCGGGGCCTTCGCCATCCCACAGGATCGGCACCTTCCCTGATGAAGGGGCCAGATCGTCGCCGCGCCGGAGTTCGTCCCAGTCCTCGCCATAAAGCGGCACGGTCACTTCCTCGAAGGCAAGGCCCGATTGCCTGCACGCCAGCCAGCCGCGCAGCGACCAGCTCGAATAGTTCCGGTTGCCGATAATCAGCTTCATCAAACCGCCTCGATCATGCCCATGGGCCGATTTCACGTCTCTGGTCGCCTAGCCATTCAGATTACGGCTGTCGAGCATGAACGGAACGCTCGCCGGGTGTAACCCGCTTAACCCGATGGAAATGATGACTGACGCACCCTTGACAGATGAAGCACCGCCGCAACCAGCGCCAGTTTACCTCCGTCCAACGCCGCCGGACCCAGCGCAGATCAAGCAGGGATCCGCTATGGTTCAAGCTGCTGCTGGTCGCCCTGCCCATCGGGGCAGGCAGCGCTATATTCTTCACTGGCGGGCCGCCTCAGGCCGATGCAGCGGCGCTATCGGCGCTGCCTGGCTCCGCACCGAGAGACCGCGAACGCGCCACGTTCACCAGATGCAATGGCGGGGGCTGGAACTGCGTCATCGATGGCGACACCATCCGCTACCAAGGCCGGAAAATCCGTATTGCCGATATCAACACGCCCGAAACCCGCGAAGCTCGTTGCAACACCGAACGCGCACTGGGCGACAGGGCGACGGCAAGGCTGATTGCCCTGCTGAACGCCGGTCCGTTCACCCTTGAAGCCACCGACCGTGAGACCGACCAATACGGTCGAACCCTGCGCATCATAACCCGCGGCGGCCAAAGTCTGGGCACCGCGCTGGTTGCCGAGGGACTGGCAGAGAACTGGAAGGGCTACCGCAGAAACTGGTGCTGATCGGAATTCGGGCTACGCAGAAACGAAGGCAGGCTCACGGGAAACATGGTATTCGTGGTTTTTCCCTAGAGTGGCCTCATGCTTCACGCTTTCAACGTTCGGATGGCCAGTTTCCAGATGGCACTCGCCATCGTATCTGAAGTGTAACCGGTGCGGCTATCTGGCGGCAGCGCGTCAACAATTCCAATTCTCCAGGCACGGCAAAGCCAAAGCGCCACGCCGCGCGCGGGGAGTGAGGTCCGCAGGTGGGTGCAATCATCATTGGCAAGAGCGAGATGTTGACGCTCGCCCTGCCGGGGTTGATCGCGGGTCTGGTCCTGCTGATGGCAGGCGGGCAGCTTGTGGTGCGGGAAGCGGCAACCCTTGCTGCGCGCCTTGGCATTTCCCCGATCGTCATCGGGGTGGTGATCGTGGGCTTCGGCACCTCTGCGCCCGAACTGGCAACGGCGGTGCGCGCAAGCCTTGCCGGCACGCCAACGCTTGCCTTCGGTAATGCGGTTGGCGCTTCCATGGCCAATCTGCTGATTGTTCTTGGGCTGGCCGCGTTCCTTGCCCCGCTGCACATCGCGCCTTCGGCCATACGGGCCGAGATCGTGGCGATTATCGTCGCCGCAGCTGTGTTCGTGCTGCCCGGCCTTTTGCCGACACTCGCGCAGCCGGGTGGCTTCGTCATGCTGTGCGGGCTGGCACTGTGGATGGCCTACAGCCTGCGCGGCCAGTTCCGGGCTGCCGCCGCCGTGCAATCTGCCGCCTTGCAGGCGCGAGAGGCCGCGGCAATGGTCAATCCTTCCGAACCGCAATGGCGTGCAGCGGCCCTGCTGGTTGTGGGAATCGGCCTTCTGGTTGCGGGAGCCGATCTTCTGGTCTCGGCGGCAATCACCCTCGCCCGCCGCATGGGCATCGGCGAGGACATTCTGGGCCTCACGCTGCTTTCGGTCGGCACCTGCCTGCCGGAAATGGCCACGGCGTTCGCCGCCGTGCGCAAACGCCAGCCTGATATCGTGATCGGCAACGTGCTGGGCAGTTGCCTCTTCAACATCCTTGCCGTGGGCGGGGTGGTTCACGCCATGGCGGGCACGGCGCGGCTCTCCTCCGGCGAGATGTTCGACCGGCTGAGCCTGCTTGCGGCCAGCCTTGGTGTCGGCTTCCTGCTGCTCAGGCGCTCACCGCTTCGCAAAGGCAGCGCGGTCCTGCTCCTTACAGTCTATGGCCTGTGGCTGGCCATCCGGCTTCTGGCGATGAGCGGGGATTAGCGGCGAGAAACGCAGGGGGTGCGGGGGACGCCTTGGGAACAATTTCCCTTGGCGCCGCCCGTCCCGTCACTCCGCCGCAATGCCTGCCGCGCCGAACATGTCGATATCGGCTTCCACCGGCAGTTCCTCGTTGGCAACGGTCTTTGCCTTGCGGCGCTTGTCAAAGCTGGACCATACTGTGTTCCAGTCGCCCTTGGTGGCGGCCTTCGAATATTCCGTGGCGCGGGTTTCGAAGAAGTTGGCATGCTCCACGCCGTTCAGCAGCGGGGCCAGCCAGGGCAGCGGATGATCCTCGATCATGTAGATCGCCGGCAGGCCAAGCTGCGAAAGGCGCCAGTCGGCAATGTAGCGGATGTAGCGCTTGATTTCCTTGGCGCTCATCCCCGGCACCGGGCCTTGTTCAAAGGCCAGATCAATGAAGGCATCTTCAAGGCGCACCGTCTTCTGGCAGCAGTCGATGATGTCTTCCTTGACCGCCTTGGTGAGGCAGCCGCGCTCCTTCACGAAGGCGTGGAACAGGCGCACGATGCCTTCGCAGTGCAGCGATTCATCGCGCACCGACCACGAAACGATCTGCCCCATGCCCTTCATCTTGTTGAAGCGCGGAAAGTTCATCAGCATGGCGAAGCTGGCGAAGAGTTGCAGCCCTTCGGTAAAGCCGCCGAACATCGCCAGCGTGCGGGCAATGTCCTCGTCCGTCTCGACGCCGAAGGTCTGAAGATAGTCATGCTTGGCCTTCAGTTCCTCGTATTCAAGGAACATGCCGTATTCGCTTTCGGGCATGCCGATCGTGTCAAGCAGGTGCGAATAGGCGGCGATGTGCACCGTCTCCATGTTGGAGAAGGCGGCCAGCATCATCTTGATCTCGGTCGGCTTGAACACGCGGCCATACTGTTCGTGATAACAGTTCTGCACTTCCACGTCGGCCTGCGTGAAGAAGCGGAAGATCTGCGTGAGCAGGTTGCGCTCGTGGTCGGAAATCTTCTGCGCCCAGTCGCGGCAATCCTCGCCCAGCGGAACTTCCTCCGGCATCCAGTGGATCTGCTGCTGGCGCTTCCAGAACTCATAGGCCCAGGGATATTCGAAGGGCTTGTAGGTCGGGCGGGCTTCAAGAAGGGGCATGGGAGGTGTCCTGTGCTGATTCTTTTAATCTAAGGTCTGGCGGGGCGCGGTGAAAGCGGGCGGGGCGCTTTGCCGGCCCAAGATGCGCGGTTTTCCACTGCGGCGAATCGTGCCTTTTCGGGCATGTCGCGCCCGCATGAACGCAAAGGGCGGCGCACCGGAAAAACTCCGGCGGCCGCCGCGTCGCTTGGCTGCAAGGCAGGTTGCGCTGCGCCTATTTCCAGAACCAGCCCGGCTTGAGGCTGCGCTCCTTGCGGTTCTTCCACATCGAGACATACATCCACAGCCCGGAAATGCTGAAGAAGATCAGCGCAAGGCCGGTCATCAGCGAGATGGCCACGCCCACCGGTCCGAACTCTTCGCCCGAATGGAGGTGGTGGAACCAGCCGACCAGCGATTTCACGCCCCCCGGAGGCGCCTTGGGCCGGCACATCATGGTTTCCGGACAGACAAAGCCTTCGGGCACCGGGGGTGGCCCGGCCTGTTGCCCGGCGGGCCAGAGCGCGGTCACGTGGCTGGCGACGCCGGTAAAGGCCATCCACAGCATGAAGACCCCGAAAAACACCGTGATCCAGCGGTGCCACTTGCGCATGAAACGAACCCCTTTGATAATGCGAATTGATCGCAAGATGAGACAAAGCCGCCTTAGCGGGCTTGCCTGGGATCGTGCAAGCACAAGTCTTGTCGCGGATTGTCGCAGCCACGCGCCAGCCGCAAAGTGTCGCGGGGTGTAACGGAGCTGAAGGCAAGTTACTTCTTTTTAGGTTTATCTGGCGCTTGCGTTAATGCAGCGGCCGAAATGGATTTGATCTCCTTTGCGGTCAGCTTCTCACCCCGCAAACCTTTCGAAGCGATTGTCGCCACTCTGGAAGAAGTTCTCTCGTTTCTCATCGGGCACCTAACCTTTCACAAGCGAGAAACCAAATCACTGGCAGGCCAGGCATTCCTCGTAGTCGGTCTGGCCGGCCGAGAGTTCGATCTTCGGTGCCTCTGCGGTGTTGTCCGCCTCGACCCCGCCGGCAAAACCTGCGCGCTGGACCGACTTCGAACGCAGGTAATAGAGGCTCTTGATGCCCTTTTCCCACGCCTGATAGTGCAGCATCATCAAGTCCCACTTGTCGACATCGGCCGGGATGTAGAGGTTCAGCGACTGCGCCTGATCGATATAGGGCGTGCGGTCAGCGGCGAACTCCAGCAGCCAGCGCTGGTCGATCTCGAAGCTTGTCTTGTAAACCGCCTTTTCCTCGGCACTGAGGAAATCGAGATGCTGGACCGAACCGCCGTGTTCGAGGATCGAGTTCCACACATTGGTGGAATCCTTGCTCTTTTCCGCCAGCAGCTTCTGCAGGTAGGGGTTCTTGACCACGAACGAGCCGGACAGCGTCTTGTGCGTGTAGATATTGGCCGGGATCGGCTCGATGCAGGCTGAAGTGCCGCCGCAGATGATCGAGATCGACGCGGTGGGCGCAATCGCCATCTTGCACGAAAAGCGCTGCATCACGCCCATTTCCGCCGCATCCGGGCACGCGCCGCGTTCCTGCGCGAGCAGGATCGAAGCCTCGTCGGCCTTGGCGGCGATATGCTTGAACATCTTGAGGTTCCACGCCTTGGCCATGGCAGACTCAAAGGCGATGCCCTTCATCTGCAGGAAGGAATGGAAGCCCATCACGCCCATGCCGACCGAGCGTTCGCGCATGGCCGAATACTTGGCGCGGGCCATTTCATCGGGCGCGCGGTCGATATAGTCCTGTAGCACGTTGTCGAGGAAACGCAGCACGTCCTCGATGAAGCGCTTGTCGCCGTTCCACTGGTCCCAGGTTTCGAGATTGAGCGAGGAAAGACAGCACACCGCCGTGCGATCATTGCCCAGATGGTCGCGCCCCGTGGGCAGGGTGATTTCCGAGCACAGGTTCGAGGTCGAAACCTTCAGCCCCAGGTCGCGATGATGCTTGGGCATCATGCGGTTCACGGTGTCGCTGAACACGATATAGGGCTCGCCCGTGGCAAGGCGGGTTTCCACGAGCTTCTGGAACAGCGAGCGCGCATCGACCGTGTTGCGGATCGAGCCATCCTTGGGGCTGCGCAGGTGGAACTCGGTCCCGTCGCGCACGGCCTCCATGAACTCGTCGGTCAGGAGGACGCCGTGGTGCAGGTTGAGCGCCTTGCGGTTGAAATCGCCCGAAGGCTTGCGAATTTCGAGGAACTCCTCGATTTCCGGGTGCGATACGTCGAGATAGCAGGCTGCGGAACCGCGCCGCAGCGAACCCTGGCTTATCGCCAGTGTCAGGCTGTCCATCACCCGCACGAAGGGAATGATGCCGCTGGTCTTGCCATTGAGGCCGACCGATTCCCCGATACCGCGCACCTTGCCCCAGTAGGTGCCGATGCCGCCCCCGCGCGAGGCGAGCCAGACGTTCTCGTTCCAGGTGGCAACGATGCCTTCAAGGCTGTCATCGACCGAGTTCAGATAGCACGAGATCGGCAGGCCGCGCCCGGTGCCGCCGTTCGAGAGCACCGGCGTTGCAGGCATGAACCACAGCTTCGAGATGTAGTCATAGAGGCGCTGGGCGTGCCCCTGATCGTCGGCATAGGCATCGGCCACGCGCGCGAAGAGATCCTGATACTTCTCGCCCGGCAGGAGATAGCGGTCATCCAGCGTATCCTTGCCGAAATCGGTCAGCAGGGCATCGCGGGACGCATCGGTCACGATGGTGAAGCGGCGCGGGTTGACCTTCTTGGAATCGCTGACGGGAGCAGCCGCAACGGCCGCCGCAGCAACGCTTGCCGCCATGCCCGCCACCAGCGCTTCGCTTCCCGCGTCCTTCGCCTTCATGTCCATCGCCACACCTGCCACCTTTGCATCAGCAGCAAAAGCCAGCTCGTCCTGCGCCACCACGGAGCCGTCTCCAGTCCTGAAATCCACGTCGCAACCCCCGCCAGCGACCCGGCATCCGGGCCTGCACAACCACCAAAACACCGAATCGGGAGTTGATCGCTCAACCGCACCGATCCTACAGGAGACAGAACGGAAGTGGAACATAATTGTCCCGCCCGCGCTCGGCTCCGCAATCCAATACCATTGCCCCGGAACCCCCGGAGCCATCGCCGTGACCGTGCCACAGGGGTCGGCAGACATGGGCGCGCAAACCCGTCGCGCGGAAGACACGCCCGAATGCCTGAAACTAGGTTTAGAGGTCCCCCTGAAGTCCGACCACAACCCATAGTGCCTTATCCGGATTCAGACACAAGGGGGTAATCATCCGGAGGCAGACTCGATTCGTCGCACGCCCGATTCGCTTCGTCGCGCCAAAAGCCATGTTGCAGTGCAGCGACGCGCGGAGGAAGCGGCACTTCAAGAGGAAAAATGCGCGCACCGGGATTTTTTTGCGTCCGGCCACCAAATTGTGGACAAGCTGCGGTCAATCGCCACGATAGGGCGTGTCCACAGGAATGGGGTGCATACGTGCTGAATCTGATCTCGATCCTCTTCACCGGCCTCGTCATCGGGGTGCTGGCCCGCTTCCTCTATCCCGGTGCGATCGAGATGGGGCTGCTCAAGACCATTCTGCTGGGCATAGGCGGCGCCCTGGTGGCGGGCGTCTTCGCAAGCTGGAAATCGGGCAGCACCTTTGGCGAAGGCGTGAACCGCGCGGGCTGCCTCGCCTCGGTCATCGGCGCGATGCTGCTGATCTTTCTGGGGCGCAATCTCTGAGGCTGCCCACGGCCTGAAAGGTCAGGCGCGCGGCGCGATCCGCCGATAGCTGAGCGCTTCGGCCACGTGGACGCGGCCCACCGTCTCGGCCCCTGCCAGATCGGCAATCGTGCGCGCCACGCGCAGCATCCGCGTGTAGCCGCGCGCCGAAAGCCGCATGGCCTCGGCCGCCTGGGCCAGCAGCTTTCGCCCTGCTTCATCCGGCGCGGCGTGGGTATCCAGCAGATCACCATTCAGTTCGGCGTTGCAGCGCATCCCCGTGCCCTCAAGCCGCGCGGCCTGCACGCCCCTTGCCCGTGCGACACGTGCTGCCACCTGGTCCGATCCTTCGGCGGGCGGCGGCAGGGCAAGATCAGCGGCTGACACGGGATCGACTTCCACGTGCAGGTCGATCCGGTCGAGCAGCGGGCCGGATACCTTCGACTGGTAATCGCCCGCGCAGCGCGGCGCGCGGCTGCACCCCAGCGCCGGATCGCCCAGATGCCCGCAACGGCACGGGTTCATCGCCGCGACAAGCTGGACGCGCGCGGGAAAGGTCACATGCGCATTGGCACGGGCAACAGTCACCTCGCCGGTTTCGAGCGGCTGGCGCAGCGAATCAAGCACTGCGCGCTGGAACTCAGGCAACTCATCAAGGAACAATACGCCCAGATGCGCGAGGCTCACCTCGCCGGGGCGCACTTTCAGTCCCCCGCCCGTCAGCGCGGCCATCGATGCCGAATGGTGGGGGCTGCGAAAGGGCCGCGCGCGGCTGATGCGCCCTTCCTCCAGCGTGCCCGCAACCGATGCCACCATTGAAACCTCCAGCGCCTCGGCCGGGGTCAGTTCGGGCAGGATTCCGGGCAGGCACGAGGCCATGAGCGATTTGCCGGCGCCCGGCGGCCCGATCATCAGCAGGTTATGCCCGCCGGCCGCTGCAATCTCCAGCGCGCGCTTGGCGGTTTCCTGCCCCTTCACCTGTCTGAGGTCTGCCATCCGCCGGGCAGGTTCGGCCAGCCCTTGCGCAGGTTGCGGCAGACGGTGCGCGCCCTTGAGATGGTTGAGCAGACCAATGAGATCGGGCGCTGCAATCACGTCGATTCCGCTGGCCCAGCGCGCTTCAGCCCCCTGCGCCGCGGGGCAGATCAGCCCCTTGTCCTGCCCGCTGGCGTGGATCGCCGCCAGCAGGACACCCGGCGAT
Organism: Novosphingobium meiothermophilum; assembly: GCF_003171715.1. Taxonomy (GTDB): domain Bacteria; phylum Pseudomonadota; class Alphaproteobacteria; order Sphingomonadales; family Sphingomonadaceae; genus Novosphingobium; species Novosphingobium meiothermophilum. The sequence goes on from NZ_QGHL01000005.1 coordinate 26,774, forward strand.
GGCAGCACGCGCCCATCCAGCGCCAGTTCGCCCACGGCCACGTAATCGGCGATCTGCTCAAGATCGACCACGCCCATCGCGGCCAGCAGCGCCAGCGCGATGGGCAGATCATAGTGCGAGCCTTCCTTGGGCAGATCGGCAGGCGAAAGGTTCACCGTGATCCGCTTGGGCGGCAGCGCCAGCCCCAGTGCCGAGAGCGCCGACTGCACCCGCTCGCGGCTTTCGCCCACGGCCTTGTCGGGCAGGCCGACAAGCCGGAAACCCGGCATTCCGGGAGCGATCTGGCACTGCACCTCGACGCTGCGCGCCTCAAGCCCAAGGTAGGCAACCGTGGCAACCAGCGCGACCATGCAAACTCCCGCCCATAAGCAATTGCCCTCAGGGTAGCGCGCATGAGGCTGCAATGCAGACGGGATGCTGCCATTCTCGAAGCAATTGGCCGATGGCCGCCCTCATTACGGTAAACCGCCCTTAACCGCCTTCCTTCGCATTCCGGCAATGCCCCGCGCGCGAGAAGGCGGGTCATGCTCTGCCGCGTTCTCCTGTCCCTTGCATGTGCCGCTCTGGCCTTTCAGACCGCTTCGGCGCGCGAGGTGATGACCCGCACATGGGTGGAAGACGGCATCGAGTGGACCGAGACCACGGTGATCGAAGTGGTCGAGCCGGGTTCGGAACGCTTCATTGCCAACATGCGCGACGAGGCGCCCGTTACGCGCGGAATTGCCAGCTTCGGCCCGTTTGCCGTGCTTGACGGTTCACACGCCGCGCTCGTGGCAGAGACTGACAGCCATTCCCCGGCCGATTTCCAGAAGATGCTGCGCGCGTTTCCCGGCATCCGGGTGCTGGAAATGGCCGATTGTCCCGGCACGGTGGATGATTTCGCCAATCTTCGCCTTGGCCGCATGATCCGTGCGCAGGGCATTGCCACGCATGTGCCCGAACATGGCTCGGTGCGGTCGGGCGCGGTGGAGCTGTTTCTGGCCGGGGCCACGCGCAGCGCCGCGCCCGATGCTGCCTTCATCGTCCATTCCTGGCTCGACGAGGATGGCCGCCAGCCCGCAGACTACGCGCCAAGCCATCCGGTGAACCGGGCCTATCTCGATTACTACCGTGACATGGGCCTTCCCGCCGACAAGGCGGCCGCCTTCTATGCCCTGACCAACTCGGTCCCGCACGAGGAAGTGCTGATGCTGGGCAAGGGCGATCTGGCAAGGTTTGCCGCCCTGAACTGAGCTGCTGAAGTTATGTGCTGAACCGGGGCGCCCAGCCAGGGCGCGAAATCCTCGCCCCCTGCGGCGCCTGCCGGATCAGTGCGCCGCCCCCCACGAAAGGCCCGTGCCGATTTCCACGCCCAGCGGAACGCTGAGCTTCACGGCCGGTTCGGCGGCCGTGGCCATGACCCGCTCGATCACGGGCCGGGCCGCGCCGACATCTGCCTCCGGCAGTTCGAACACCAGTTCGTCGTGCACCTGAAGCAGCATCTTCACCTGCCCCAGACCCGCCTCTTGCAGCGCGGGCATCATGCGGGCCATGGCGCGCTTGATGATGTCGGCGCTCGTGCCCTGGATCGGCGCGTTGATCGCGGCGCGCTCGCTGCCCTGCCGTTCGGCCTGGTTCCTGGAATTGATGCGCGGGAACCACGTCTTGCGGCCGAACAGCGTTTCCGAATAGCCACGCTCGCGCACGCTCTCCAGCGTTTCGTGGATATAACGCTGGATGCCGGGGAACCGCTCGAAGTAGCGATCGATCATCGCCTGCGCCTCGTCTGCACTTACCCCCAGCCGCGCGGCAAGGCCCCAGCGGCTGATGCCATAGAGGATGGCGAAGTTGATCGTCTTGGCCCGGCCGCGCGTGTCACGATCGACGTGGCCGAACATTTCCATCGCGGTGCGCGCGTGAATGTCCTCCCCGGCCGCGAAAGCCTCCTTCAGGGCGGGCACATCGGCCATATGGGCTGCCAGCCGGAGTTCGATCTGGCTGTAGTCCGCCGCCAGCAGCAGGTTGCCGGGCTCGGCCACGAACGCATCGCGGATCTGGCGGCCGATCTCGGTGCGGACCGGAATGTTCTGCAGGTTCGGCTCATTCGATGAAAGGCGCCCGGTCTGCGCGCCCACCAGACTGTAACTGGTGTGCACCCGGCCCGTATCAGGATTGATCGCGGCCTGAAGCGCGTCGGTATAGGTTGATTTGAGCTTCGACAGTTGCCGCCATTCGAGCACCAGCGTGGCCACTTCCGCGCCTTGTGCCGCAAGGGCTTCCAGCACCGACTGGTCGGTCGAATATTGCCCGGTCTTGCCCTTCTTGCCGCCCTTGTAGCCAAGCTTGTCGAACAAAACCTCGCCAAGCTGCTTGGGGCTGCCGATGGCAAACGTCATGCCCGCCTTCTCGTGGATCGCCGCTTCCAGCCGCGCGATTTCGGCGGCAAAGCCGGTGGAAAGCCCGGCCAGCTTCTCGCGGTCCACCCTGATGCCGTTACGCTCCATCATCGCCACGACCGGAATCAATGAGCGGTCGACTCGCTGGTAGATGCGGGTGCCGCCCTCATCCGACAGCCGCGGCAGGAACAGGCGATGCAGGCGCCATGTCACGTCGGCGTCCTCGGCGGCATAGCGTGTGGCATCGGTCAGCGGCACTTCGGCAAACGAGATCGCCTTCCTGCCCGTGCCGCACAGATCCTTGAACTTCATCGTCGTGTGCAAAAGATGCCGCTCGGCCAGTTCATCCATGCCATGGCCGCCCATTCCCGCCTCGCCGCGCCCGGCATCAAGGCAGAAGCTCATCACCATGGTATCATCGATCGGCGCAACCGTTATGCCGTGGCGCGCCAGCACATTGATGTCATACTTGATGTTCTGCCCGACCTTGAGCACCGCATCGCTTTCCAGCAGCGGCTTGAGTGCGGCCAGCGCATCGGCCCGGTTCACCTGCACAGGCCGTTCGGCAAACATGTCGGCCCCGCTGTGGCCCATCGGGATATAGCAGGCATCGTTCGGCCCGATGGCAAGGCTTACCCCCACCAGATCGGCACGCATGGCATCAAGCGCGCTCGTCTCGGTATCCACCGCCACCACCCGCGCTTCGAAGGCGCGGGCGATCCACTGGTGCAGTTCGCCCATGGACTGAATGCAGGCATAGGCCCCGTAATCGATCATCGGCCATTCGGGCAGGGGCTGGCGGGTGCTTGGCTGCTTGCCTTCGCTGCCGGGCCTTGGCGCAGGAGCCGCGCCATTCTCGGCCTTTGCGGGATTGAGCTGCGTCTTCGGCCCCGGACTGCCCTTGCCATCGTTCAGGCGCCGGAGCAGGCTGGTAAAGCCGTGTTCTTCGAGGAACGCCGCCAGCGGTTCGCGCGGGATCTGGCCCAGCGCGAAATCATCCAGCGCCACCGGCAGCGGGCAATCCTCCTTCAGTTGCACCAACTGCCGCGAAAGCCGCGCCATGTCGGCCTGTTCGATCAGGCTCTCGCGCAGCTTGCCCGGCTTCATCGAAGGCGCGGCGGCGAGCGCGGCTTCAAGATCGCCGTATTCCTGAATCAGCTTGGTGGCGGTCTTGGGACCGATGCCGCGGATGCCCGGCACGTTGTCGACCGAATCGCCCATCAGCGCCAGCACGTCGCCCACACGCTCAGGCGTGACGCCGAACTTTTCCATCACTTCCGGCACGTGGATGCGCTGGTTTTTCATCGTGTCGAGCATGTCGATCGACGCGCCGTTCTCGGCCGTGCCGACAAGCTGCATCAGATCCTTGTCCGAAGATACGATGGTCACATCCCAGCCGCGTGCAGTGGCGGCGCGGGCATAGGACGCGATGAGATCATCCGCCTCCAGCGCGTCCTCCTCGATGCAGGCAAGGCTGAAGGCGCGCGTGGCATCGCGGATGAGCGGGAACTGCGGCACCAGATCTTCGGGCGGCGGCGGGCGGTTGGCCTTGTACTGATCGTAAAGGTCATTGCGGAACGAGGTGCCGGCCTTGTCGAGAATCACCGCCAGATGCGTCGGTCCATCGGCCTTGTGGAGATCCTCGGCCAGCTTCCACAGCATCGTCGTATAACCATAGACCGCGCCAACGGGCACGCCCTCAGGATTCGTGAGAGGCGGCAGGCGGTGATAGGCACGAAAGATATAGGCCGATCCGTCAACCAGATAGAGATGCTGTTTTTCGCTCATCGGCGCGTGTTAGCAGGGCGCCGCCCGCGCGTCATCGCTCTTGCGGCACCACCTTTGTTGAACTTTTGCGCGGCGCACGATGGCGCGCAAACCCCGCAAAATCCGGCAGAAAAAAGGCAGCCCGCCCCGCCCGGCAGGCAGGTTGAGACGAAATGCATACGTCTTGTGCTTGCAACCGGATGAATTGCCGATTAATTGGGTCGCGAAGTCTACCGGTTGAGTAGGCTTTGCGGCGGGCTGCTTGCCCGGCGCTGTTCACTTCAATCCAGGGATTGTAACGCATGCGCAAGCTCATCCTCGCCGCTGTCGCCGGCACCGCCTTCGCTCTCGCTGGCTGCTCGGAAAAGCCGGCTGAAGAAGCCACCGAAGCTGCTGTTGAAGCCACCGACGCTGCTTCGGACGCTGCTGCTGACGCTTCGGGCGCTGCCTCGGAAGCTGCTGCTGAAGCTTCGGAAGCTTCGATGTAATCTTTGCCTCACGGCAGATTGCAAGAGTTTCAAAGGGGCGTGGTCTTCGGACCGCGCCCCTTTCTCTTTGGCATCATGCGGATTGCGCCACATCAGGTGCCATGCAGCGGTGCGCCCTGCGACAAACCCGGCGCTGCGCCTCAGCGCCGCCGCGCAAGATCCTGTCCGCCACCCGACAGCGGCGTGGCATAGCCGTCGTAGATGACGCGCATCATCCGCGCGATGAGCTTTGCATGCGCGGCGTGGCCTTCCGGACCGGTCACGAAGAACGCCACCGCCAGATGCCGACCGTCGGGCAGGCGCACGATGCCCACATCATCGGTCACACCCCATAGCGTCCCGGTCTTGTGCGCCACCAGCGTGCCTTCGGGCAACCCTGCGCGAATGCGGGTCTTGCCCGTGCTGGTGCGAGTCATCGTATCGAGCAGCACCGCGCGGCTTTCCGGGCTGAGCACGCCGCCACGGTCGATCGCGGCCAGCAGGGCAATCATGGCGCGCGGCGTGCTGGATGTGCGGGTGTCGATCACCTTTGCCGGATCGACCTTGCCATCATCGCGCACCAGCGTTGCCATCGTGTGATCGAGACGCTGTCCGGCGATGCCATTGCGCGTAAGCCAGCGATTCACATTCTCGACCCCGCCGACAACCTGAAGCAGACCATCGGTTGCCTCGTTGCTGCTGCGGGTAATCATAAGTTCCATCAGCGTCTGCGCGGTCATCAGATCGCCCGCGCGCAGCGGCGCTTCAGGGCTGATCCGCCCGGTCTCGCGCACCGGAAGCATCAGCGGAAACTGCTGGTCCAGCCGGTAGTTGCCCTTCTCGACCTGTTCCAGAAAGGTGGCGGCAACCGCGATCTTGGCGGTGCTGGCCATGGGAAAGGCCATGTCGGGGTTGATGAAGATCTGCCCGCCGCCATCAAGGTCCATCGCTGCCACGCCAATGCGGCCGCGCCCTTCGGCGGCGATCGCCTCGACCTGCTGCTGGATGATCTGGTCGCGCTGTTCCTGAATGGAAAGCGACGCGCGGCTCTGCACCGATGGAACCGTCGCCACAAGCGCCGGGGCCGCCATGAACAGGCTGGCGATGATTCGTGCCGTGCGAAACTTCATGCCCAAAGGTATCCCGACCGTGCCTTATCCCTGGTTAACGACACTAACCTTTTGCAAATCGCGGGGAAAGTGTCCTTCTGAACACCTCGGCGCAGCCAGCGTGCAGGTTGGCCGATCCCCGTGCCTGATATCGCCATGTTTCCTGCCATGATCTGCCAAGCTTTTCCCGCTGGACTTTAACCGGACGGTTAAGGATAGTCCGCCCGGCGGCGCAACGACCGCAGCATGGAGAGGCTATGGAAAGGCTTCTGGAAGCCGTGATCCGCCGCGCCGGATCGGTAAAGGCCGGCACCCCGGTCGAAGCGCTTGAGCGCCTTTCCGGCGGCGCGAACATGGAGTCCTGGCGGTTCTCCTGCGGCGCAGACAGGTTCGTGCTGCGCCGCGCGCCATCGGCGGAATGGATTGCTGCGCGCCCGCTCGACATGGCAGGCGAAGCCGAACTGATCCGCCGCGCCCATGCCGCTGGCGTCGCCGCGCCCGAAGTGATCGCCGAACTGGCACCCGAAGATGGCCTCGGCATCGGCTTCGTGATGCGCTGTCTGCCCGGCACGGCAGATCCCGAAACGGCGCTGTCCTCACCCCCTATGCCGCTTGCTGCGGACCTTGCGCAGGCCATGGCCCGCATCCACGCGCTCGATACCGGGGGGCTGGATTTCCTGCCTCGCCTCGATCCGGTTCAGGGCATCGAAGGTCTGGCCCGGCAGTTTGCCGAAGCCGGAGGCGACCGGCCGCTCATCGCGCTGGGCCTTTCCTGGCTGCGCCGCAATCTGCCGCCGCCCGCGAAAAGCGTGGTTGTCCATGGCGATTTCCGCATCGGCAATCTCATGGTCGACAAGGGGCGGCTTTCGGGCGTGCTCGACTGGGAACTGGCGCATCTGGGCGACGGGCACGAAGACCTTGCCTATGGCTGCATGACGGTCTGGCGTTTCGGCAGGCTTGACCGGCCCGGCTTCGGCCTGACCGACGTAGCGGGCCTTGCCCGCGCATACGAAGCGGCAGGAGGCGAACCGTTCGATCCGGCGCGCTTCCGCTTCTGGCTGGTCTATCGCACTGTCTGGTGGGCGCTGGGCTGCCTTGGCATGGGGCAATCCTGGCGCAGCGGCACGGACCGCTCGCTCGAACGGGTGGTGGTGGCGCGGCGCTGCGCCGAACAGGAACTGGACCTCCTGCTCCTGCTCGAAGCCGAGGCTCCCGAAGCGGAACGCCTGCGCCCCCTGCCCCCGCCAGCCCCGCCACCCGCCGCGCAGAGTGGCGAGCCAACCGCGGCTGAAATTCTCACGGCCGTGTCCGAATGGCTGGCCGCCACGGTCAAGGACCGGCTGACCGGGCGCGAACGCTTCGAACTGGCCGTGGCGCGCAATGCGCTTGGCATCGTGCAGCGCGAACTGGCCGGGCGCACCGATCCGGCCGACAGAACGCTGGCCGATGATCTGCTTGCCGGACGCCTTTCCCTCGCCACGCCGGGCCTGCTGGCAGACCTGCGCCGCCGCGCCCTGTCCACCCTTGCCGCCGACATGCCAAGATACCCGGCCCTTGCCGCCGCCACCGCCCTTTGGGAGCACGCCTGATGGACTTCGATCTTCCGCAAGACCTTGTCGCCTATCTTGGCGAACTTGATGCCTTCATCGAGGCCGAGATCAGGCCGCTCGAACAGGCGGACGACAACATCCGCTTCTTCGACCACCGCCGTGAATGGGCGCGCACCGATTTCGAGAATGGCGGCCTGCCCCGCCACGAATGGGAAGCCCTGTTGACTGAGGCCACCCGCCGTGCCGATGCCGCCGGGCACTGGCGCTTTTCCGCGCCCAGAAAGTATGGCGGCAAGGACGGCAAGAACCTCTGGATGGCAGTAATCCGCGATCACTTTGCCGCCAAGGGCCTTGGCCTGCACAACGATCTTCAGAACGAACATTCGATCGTGGGCAACTTCCCGTTCGTGGCGATGTTCGAACACTTCGGCACCCCCGAACAGCAGGACGAGTTCATCAACGGCGGCTTCGCACGCACCCGGCGAGTCGCCTTCGGCCTTACCGAACCCGGCCACGGATCGGATGCCACCCACATGGAAACCCGCGCCGTGCCCGAAGTGCGCGATGGCGTGCCGGGCTGGCGCATCGACGGCGAAAAAATGTGGACCACCGGAATGCACGTGGCCACCCATTGCGCCACTTTCGCGCGCACCAGCGGCGCGGATGGCGATGCGCGCGGCATTACCTGCTTCCTCGTGCCCAATCCCACCGAAGGTCTGGTGATCGAGGAATACCTGTGGACTTTCAACATGCCGACCGACCACCCGCGCATTTCGTTCAGCAATGTCTGGGTGCCTGAGAGCGCCATTCTTGGCCCCATCGGCGGCGGGCTGGCGATTGCGCAAAGCTTCGTCCACCAGAACCGCATCCGGCAGGCGGCATCCTCGTTGGGGGCAGCCACCTTCTGCATCGAGGAATCGGTTCGCTACGCGCGCGAGCGCAAGCCCTTTGGCCAGGAACTGGCGCGCAATCAGGCCATCCAGTTCCCCCTGGTCGAACTTGCCACCCAGTGCGAGATGCTGCGGCTGCTCATCCGCAAGACCGCGTGGGAAATGGACCGGCTCGAAGCCGAGGAAGGCGGGCACAAGCGCATCGAGCGCGAACTGTCGGACAAGGTCTCGATGTGCAATTACTGGGCAAACCGGCTGGTCTGCGAAGCGGCCGACCGTGCGATGCAGGTTCATGGCGGCATCGGCTATTCCCGGCACAAGCCGTTCGAGCACATCTACCGCCACCACCGCCGCTACCGCATCACCGAAGGTGCCGAGGAAATCCAGATGCGCAAGGTGGGCGCCTTCCTCTTCGGCTATCTGGGGCCGAGAAAGGACTTGTTCGGCAAGGGTTAGGACCGGGGCATCACTCGAACAGGCGATCGAACCAGGTCTTCGTCGGGGCTGTCACGCCCGGCGAGGCTTTGGCCGCTGAAGCCGGGGCGTGGGCGAACAGGCCCTCAACCAGCGCGCGCACCTGCACGCGCCGCCCGCGCGCAGGCTGGTAGGAAGGCTTGGCCACGTCATAGACCAGCGCGGTGCCGTCCTCGCACCACGTCCCATCGAAGAACAGTGCCTGTTCCTTGCGCCGGCGGGGCAGAAGCTCCTTTGGCCTCGCCCAGTCTAGCATCCGGGCGCGCGCGCCTGCCACGTCGCCGCGCACGAACCGGCCCAGCCAGCTTGCCCGCGCAATCGCGCCGGTGTTCCAGTGGAATGACAGCGCTGCCGCAAGCTGGGCCTCGCTCGGATCGTGCCGCCCGAAGGCGGCCAGCACTGGCGGGAGATACTTCTCGCGCAGCAGCCACAGATAGACGCCGATGCAGTGCTCAAGTGGCTGCGGCCTGTCCTTGTAGCGGGGGAACACCGTATGCCCGCTGGCATCGGTGATGCCCACGCTCCATGTCCACACCCCGACACTGTCCCTGTAGGCTTCGGTGACGATTCCTTCGTGGGCAATCAGTTCAAGAGCGATCCGGGGGGTAAGTTCGCGCATGAGATTTTCCGACTCCGTTGCAAAGGCCAGAGTCGTGCGCATCGGTTCGCGTGTAGGAAAGCGCAGATGAAACCCATCAAACGCAAAGCGGCCCGCCGCGCGTGGCGCAGCGGGCCGCTGAGTCCACGGTCATGAGCCGCGTGTGCCCGGATCAGGTCGAGATCAGGCGAGCGCTGCCTTGAGATCATCCACCAGATCGAGCCGCTCCCACGGGAAGAAATCCCCTTCGGCCTTGCGACCGAAGTGGCCATAGGCGGCCGAGCGCTGATAGATCGGCTTGTTGAGGCCCAGATGGGTGCGGATGGCGCGCGGGGTAAGGCCCCCAAGCCGGGCAATGCCCAAAATCGCCTTTTCGATCCTGTCGTCGCCCACGGTGCCGGTTTCGTGCGTATCGACATAGAGCGACAGCGGCTCGGATACGCCGATGGCATAGGCAATCTGGATGGTGCAACGCGTGGCCAGCCCTGCCGCCACCACGTTCTTGGCAAGATAGCGGGTGATGTAGGCGGCCGAACGGTCAACCTTGGTCGGATCCTTGCCCGAAAATGCGCCGCCACCATGCGGGGCCGCACCGCCATAGGTATCGACGATGATCTTGCGCCCGGTCAGGCCCGCGTCGCCATCCGGCCCGCCGATGACGAACGAACCGGTCGGGTTGATGTAATACTTGGTCTCGCGCAGCAGAACGGGCGGAATCACTTCGGCCACCACGCGCTTCACGTATTCGTGCAGTTCGGCTTCCTTTTCGCCTTCGTCATAGCCCGGCGCGTGCTGGGTCGAGACGACGATGGCAGTGGCGGCCACCGGCAGCGAGCCTTCATAACGCAGCGTGACCTGGCTCTTGGCGTCAGGCTCAAGGAAGGGTGCCGCGCCCGAATGGCGGTCGGCCGCCATGCGCTCAAGGATCTTGTGGCTGTAGTAGAGCGTGGCAGGCATGAGATCGGGCGTCTCGTCGGTGGCATAACCGAACATGATGCCCTGATCGCCTGCGCCCTCGTCCTTGTTGTCGGCCGCGTCCACGCCCTGCGCAATGTGCGCCGACTGGCCGTGCAGACGGTTGATGAATTCGAACTTCTCCCAGTGGAAGCCGTCCTGCTCGTATCCGATGCGCTTCACCGTCTCGCGCACGGTCTTCTCGATCTCTTCCTGCGCGCCCGGCGCCCATTCACCTTTCTCGTAAACGCCCTTGCAGCGGATTTCACCCGCCAGCACCACAAGCTGCGTCGTCGTCAGGGTTTCGCAGGCGATGCGCGCTTCGGGGTCCTTCGACAGGAACAGGTCGACGATCGCGTCGCTGATCTGGTCCGAAACCTTGTCGGGATGGCCTTCGGAAACGCTTTCGGAAGTGAACAGGTAATCGGTGCGCATGGGTGATCCTGTGCTGGTTGGCCTGTGCCAGAGAGCGGAGGCGCTGAAGTGAAACCTTGCGGATGCGATATAAAGAAACCTTTATGTCACCTTCCGCTTAGCGTTTCCGCGTAGTCCTTGCAACCAGTGCGACGAAAAGAAGCACTATCGCCCACCCAAGACCCAGCATGTTGCCAGCCTGCGCAAAGAGCGTCGGCGCGCGGGCGGGCGGAACCTTGCCCTCAAGACGCCCGGCCATCTGGCTCGGCACGAACTGGCGCACGATGCCATGGGCATCGATCACCGCACTGATTCCGGTGGTGGTGGCGCGCAGCACTGGCAGTCCTTCCTCGATCGCGCGCATCCGGGCCTGCGCCAGATGCTGCGGCGGCCCCCATGATCCGAACCAGCCATCGTTCGAAGGGTTGAACAGGTAATCCGGGCGCTTCGTCCGATCGACCACCTGCCCGGAAAAGATGATCTCGTAACAGATCTGGATCCCGGCCTTGCCCCATCCTCCCCGGCTGACCGGGCCAAGATCGAGCGTGCGCGGACCCGGCCCGGACAGGAAATCAAGGCTGCCTGCCACCAGCCGCGAAAGGCCGATGGGCTCCAGCAGCCAGCGCATCGGCAGATACTCGCCATATGGAACAAGATGCGCCTTGGCATAGGATGCGCGGATCGCACCGGAGGCATCAAGCGCCGTCACCACGTTCCAGGCGCCAACAACCCTGCCGCCTTCCATCGCCAGATCGGTGGTGCCGGTCATCAGCAGGCCGCCCTTGCCCGTCACCCTGCCCAGCCGCTCGCGCGCCAGCGCCGGATTGCCGAGATAGGTCGTCTCGTCATACCAGAACGGGGCATAACCCGGACGCAGGAAATCCGGCACGCCGCTTTCCGGCCAGAGCAGCAGCCGCGTCTCGCCCGGCTTTCGCGGCAACGACAGCGCCGCCGTCTTGCGGAACTGGTTTTCGTAGTTGGCCGGATCGTTGAGCAGGTCCTGCCGCACATCGGGCTGGACCAGCGTATAGGCAAGCGTGCCCTCGCGCTGCTGCGGAGCATGGAGCAGCGGCACCAGCATCACCAGTGCCGCGCCCAGCGCATGAACGCCGCTCATGTGCCACTTGCCGCGCTGCAGGGCCTGCCATGCCGCCAACCAACAGCCCCCCAGCAGGACAACCAGCCCCGATAGGCCATAGGTTCCCGTCCACGGCGCCACCAGCGCCAGACCCGGCCTGCCAAAGCTGCCAAGCGTGACCATCGCCAGCGGATTCCAGGCAAAGCCGGTAAACACCCAGGCGCGCAGCCATTCGGTCACGATCCATGTCGCCGCCAGCGCCGGAACCAGCAGGGCGCCATGCCTTCGCGCCAGCCACCAGCCCCCCAGCGCTGCGAGCGCCGGATAGACCGCCAGATAGACCGCCAGCAGCACAACCGCGATCCAGCCCAGCCACTTGGGCATTTCCGCCTGATAGGTGAAAGCCGTGGCAATCCAGCCATTGCCCACGATGAAATGGCCAAGGCCGAAGCACCATCCGGCCAGCAGTGCATCGCGCCAGCCTTCGGCATGACTGAGGCGAAGAAGCAGGAATGCGAGAGCCGCCAGCGTCAGCGGCCACAGGCCGAGCGGCGCAAATCCGCAGGCCGCAAGGCCGCCAGTCAGAGCCAGCAGGGCGCAATCACGATAGCGGGGGTGCAGCTTGCGGATCAGGGAGATCATCGCCGCCTGCTATGCGGCGCGCCGGGGCCGACCGCAAGCGGCCAGCGCCCGGCGTCATATCCTCGGCAAACGGTTTCAGCCTTCTACCGGCTCGCTCGCTTCGACAATCGGGGTCTTGCGCGGGCGGCCGCGCTTCTTCGGCGCAGCAGCAGGCGCTTCGGCCGCTTCGGCTGCGGCTTCAGGCTCTGCCCTCACGCTGATCGAAGGAGGCAGGAACGAAGCGTCAAGCGTTGCCGGAGCCTCATCGGCCGAAGCCTCGGCACCTGCGGCCTCGCCTTCAGCAGCAGGCTTGCGCGGGCGGCGTTCCCCGCGCGGGCGCAGGCCGCGCGCGGCCCGGTTGTCCCGCACGAAGGGATTGTCCTCGGCCGGGCTGACCGGTTCACCCTCGATTGCGGGAATGCCCTCACCGGGCAGAGTCTCCTGCGCGGCGGCCACGGCTTCGTCGTCACGGGCGCGATTGCGGTCAAACCGCCTGCGGCCATCGCCGCGATCTTCGCGAGAACGGGCCTCACGCGAACGATCATCACGGGGACGCTCTTCGCGTTCGCGGCGTTCGCGGCGCTCATCGCTCCGGTCACTGCGTTCGCCCGGCTCGGCGCGCTCCTGCCGATCCTCGCGCTCCTCCCGTTCGCGCCGGGTCGATACCGGCCGGTCAAAGGCGGGGAAATCGCCCTCGACGCTGAAATCGCCGCCATCGTCCTCGATGTCCTGCTCCTGCCAGCGATCACCGCCGCCCTGGCTTCCGTTCTGGCGGCTGCGCTGCTCTTCCTGACGCAGGCGGGTATCGGCGATCACGCGGAAATAGTGGTCGGCAAACTGAAGATAGTATTCGGCCTGAACGCGGTCGCCGTTCATGTGGGCGTCCTGCGCAAGCTTGCGATACTTCTCCAGCATCTGGGGCGCATTGCCCCGTGCACGGCTGTCGATCCGGTTGAGCTGCTGGCCACCACTCTGCGATCGGTTGTTGCCCCGGCCGCGACGGCGGTTGTTCCCACGATTGTTATTCAACTCAGGCACTTCCTTCATTGGGGCGGCCTATCTGGAATGCAGGTTCGCCGGATGCGGGCAAGCCACACAAGCTTGCTTGCAGGACGTTCCCGTATTGTCGAGCTACCCTTTAGCCGCGCAACCTCCGCCACCGGCCTGCATTGCCGGCCAGCAGTTCCCAGCATCTGCGCTCGTCCCGGCCCCTGTGGCCGTTCATCCCTGCAAATGGTGGAGTGGGCCGGAACGGGAAGGCTTCATCCGTTCCTGACCTGCCCCTTCAATTAGTCGGCCACAGCCTGCTTGCCAAGAGGAATATTGGCCGGAACGGCCATTTCCACAGCCCTTTCGCGCCCGCCAAGATCGCGATGGATGCGCGGTGCCATCCCGCAGGCGCGCGCCAGTTCTGCCACCGCCGCGCCCTGCGTCCAGCCGATCTCGATCACGGCACTGCCGTTTTCCGCAAGCAGACCGGGAACTTGGGGAATCAGGCGGCGATAGTCATCCAGCCCGTCCGGACCGGCAAACAGCGCCTCGGCAGGCTCGAAGCCCCGCACCGACCGTTCCAGTTCGGCCCCGGTTTCGACATAGGGCGGATTGGACAGGACAAGATCGAACCGGCCGATTCCCGCAGCCCAGCCCGGCATCGTCCAGTCCCCTTCGATGAACCTTGCAGCAGGCGCCAGCCGCGCGCCATTGGCCCGCGCCACGCCGATCGCAGCGGGCGAGCGCTCCAGCCCGATACCTTCGGCATCAGGCCACAACGAGAGCGCGGCCAGCAGGAGCGCCCCCGACCCGGTGCCCAGATCCAGAATCCGCGCTGGCGCCGGCCGCCCGGCAAAGGCCGCCCGCGCCGCATCGATCAGCGTCTCGCTGTCTCCACGCGGAATCAGCACGGCAGGGCTGACCTCAAGCTCCAGCCCGTAAAACGCCGCAGAACCGGTGATGTAGGCAACCGGCTCATGCCGCGCGCGGCGCTCTACCAGCGCCGCAAATCCTTCCGGAACACTCGCGGCCATGTGGCGCAGCAGCAGATCGGTGCGGGTGCAGCCAAGCGCGTGCGCCATCAGCAGTTCGGCATCGAGCCGCGCCGTGTCGGACATGGCAGCGAGCCGCGCGGCCGCACGGCGCAGCGCTTCGCCGATGGTCACGCGTCCATCGCCGCCAGCCGCTTGGCCTGATCCTCGGCGATCAGCGAGTCGATCAGTTCGCCAAGCCCTGGCCCTTCCAGCACTTCGGGCAGGCGATGCAGCGTAAGGTTGATGCGGTGATCGGTCACGCGGCCTTGCGGGAAATTGTAGGTGCGGATGCGCTCCGAACGGTCGCCGCTGCCCACCATTGCCTTGCGCGCCTCGGCCTCCGCGCCCTGCGCGGCCTCGCGCTTGAGGTCATAGAGCCGTGTGCGCAGCACCTGCATGGCCTTGGCCTTGTTCTTGTGCTGGCTGCGTTCGTCCTGACATGTCACGACAAGCCCGGTGGGCAGATGGGTGATGCGCACGGCCGAATCGGTCGTGTTCACGTGCTGCCCGCCTGCGCCCGATGCCCGATAGATGTCGATCTTCAGGTCCTTGTCCTCGATCGCCACATCCACTTCATCAGGTTCGGGCAGCACAGCCACGGTCGCGGCAGAAGTGTGGATGCGCCCGCCGCTTTCGGTCACGGGAACCCGCTGCACGCGGTGAACCCCGCTCTCGAACTTCAGCTTTGCAAAAACGCCGGTGCCCGAAATGTTGGCCACCACTTCCTTGTAGCCGCCAAGGTCGTTGGCGTTGACACTGATCGTCTCCACCCGCCAGCCCTGTTCAGCGGCATAGCGTTCGTACATGCGGAACAGGTCTGCGGCAAACAGCGCGGCCTCGTCACCCCCCGTGCCCGCGCGAATTTCCAGCATGGCCGGGCGGCTGTCGGCCGAATCGCGCGGCAGCATGGCAATGGCAAGCCGGTGCTCGGCTTGCGGAAGCTCGGCGCGGATGCGGGCCAGTTCTTCCTCTGCCAGTTCGCGCATTTCGGGATCGGCACCGGAATCGCCCAGCGCGGCAAGGCTGGCCATTTCCGCCCGCATGTCGGCCACCGCGCGCGCCGCGCGGGCAACGGGTTCCAGTTCCGCATAGTCGCGGCTTGCGGCGATGAAGTCCGCGCCTTCCAGCGTACCGGATGCCAGCCGCGCCTCAAGTTCGGCGAAGCGGTTGGCAAGCTGGGCAAGGCGGGCATCGCTTACCGACATGCACACCTCCTCACGCCGCGCACGGCCTCAACGGCACTCACTGCGCCGCCGAAACGGCCTGAGCGTGCCGCTCCAGCCTTTCCACAAGCGCAGTGTCCGCCCCTTCGTCTGCCCGGACACGGGCCGCAGGGCGGCCATCGCGCATGGCCAGTGCAAGGATCGCCCGTGCTCCCATCTTCACCGCCTTGTCGAAACGCTTGCGTGCCGACCCGGCGGACACGATCTCGGCCGCCACGCCCTCGCGGCGCAACTGCGCGACATGCGCAAGGCCCACGATCAGCAGGGAATCATCCTCGACCACGACGATCACGTCCGCCCTCGCCTCGCCCTTCTCGCCCACGAGCATCGCCAGACGCTCGATCCCCGCCGCCCAACCGACGGCCGGCGTAGGCGGCCCGCCCAGCGTTTCCATCAGCCCGTCATAGCGCCCGCCGCCCAGCACGGTGCCCTGCGCGCCCAGCCGGTCGGTGACGAACTCGAACGCTGTATGCCGGTAATAGTCCAGCCCGCGCACCAGCGCCGGAGCGCGAGTCCATTGGACGCCTGCCGCATCGAGGCCGCTCGTCACCTTGCCGAAGAAGTCCTGCGCCTCCCCGCTCAGGAAATCGTCGATCCTGGGCGCGAGCGCGGTGAAGGGCTTGTCGCGCGGATCCTTGCTGTCGAGGATGCGCAAGGGATTGCGCTCAAGCCGGTCCTGCGAATCTTCGGACAAGTCGCCCTTCACGGCGCGGAAATGGTCGACCAGCGCCGTGCGCCACGCCTCGCGGCTGGCGCCATCGCCCAGCGTGTTGAGCTGGAGCGTCACCCCGTCTGCAATGCCCAGCTCCTTGAGCAACTGGTCGGCCATGACCAGCAGTTCCACGTCTGCCTGCGGTTCGGCCGCGCCGATCACTTCGGCATCGATCTGGTGGAACTGACGATAGCGCCCCTTCTGGGGGCGTTCATAGCGGAACAGCGGACCATGGGTGGCCACCTTCAGCGGCGCATACTGCTGCCAGCCATCGGTGATATAGGCGCGCGCGATCCCTGCGGTGAACTCCGGCCGCAGCGTCAGCGATTCGCCGCCCCGGTCCTCGAACGAATACATTTCCTTGGAAACGACATCGGTCGTCTCGCCCAGCGAACGGCTGAAGACCGCGGTCTTCTCGAACACCGGCATCTCCACGCGGCGAAACCGGTAGAGCTTGCGAACGCGCTCGAAGGTTTCCACGACAAAGGCGAATGCCTCGGCATCGGCGCCGAAGATGTCCTGCGTGCCGCGAACAGGCTGAGGCGTCTGGATGCCTGAAGTCTGGGTGCTGGGGGTTTGCTGACTCATGGCGCGCGATTAGCGGCATTCGTGCAAAACGGAAAGTGCGGGAAAAAAGGCGCAGGCCAATGGTTGCGGATGCGACCGGTTCGGGCCATGAACTGCCTCCATGCTCAAGACATTCGCGGTCGCCCCGCTCCTCCTCGCCCTTTCGGTTTCCTCGCAGGCCCTTGCCGCCAACTCGGCCCCCATGGCCGTCCCCATCGTGCAGACCGTGCCCGATGCGCAGGATGTTGCATATCCCGGCACGATGACGCTCGATATCGATGCTTCGGACATCACCCGCCGCGCCTATCGCGTCACGCAGACCATCCCGGTCGCTGCGGGCGCGAAGGAACTCATCCTGCTGTTCCCGCAGTGGCTGCCCGGCAATCATGGCCCGCGCGGCCCGCTGGCCGAACTGGTGGGCGTGCAGTTCTTCGTCGATGGCAAGCCCGTGGAATGGAAGCGCGACCGGGTCGAAGTCTATGCCTTCCACGTGAAGCTGCCTGCTGGCGCAAAGGAAGTGGTGGCCCGCTTCATCCACACTTCGCCGCTCGATTCCCGTGAGGGCCGGGTGACGATGACCCCGGAAATGCTCAACCTGCAATGGGAGAAGATGAGCCTCTACCCTGCCGGCCACTATGTGCGCCGCATCCGGGTGAAGCCATCCGTCACCCTGCCCGAAGGCTGGACGCCCGCCACTGCGCTCGACGGCATGAGCATGGCGGGCAATCGCGCGACATGGGCCGAGACGGACTATGAAACGCTGGTCGATTCGCCGATCTTTGCCGGCAAGCATTTCCGCAAGTGGGATCTGGGGCAGAAGGTCACGCTCAACGTCGTGGCCGACCGGCCCGAACTGCTGGCCGCCAAGCCCGAATATATTGCCGCCCATTCCGCGCTGGTCGACGAGGCCCAGATTGCCTTCGGCGCAAACCACTTCGATCACTATGACTTCCTGCTGGCGCTGTCCGACAAGATCGGCGGGATCGGGCTGGAACATCACCGTTCCAGCGAGAACCAGCTTGAACCCGATGCCTTCACCGCATGGGCCGCCAACGAGTGGGACCGCAACCTTCTGCCGCATGAATATGCGCATTCGTGGTCGGGCAAGTTCCGCCGCCCCGCCCGGCTTTGGACGCCCGATTACCGGCAACCGATGCAGGGCGATCTGCTGTGGACCTACGAAGGGCAGGACCAGTTCTGGGGCCTGGTGCTGGCCGCGCGTTCCGGGCTGCAAGGCAAGGACATGGTGCTGGGAATGCTGGCCGCATGGGCGGGCGGTTATACCCAGCAGCCGGGGCGCGAATGGCGCTCGGTCGAGGATACCGGCTTCGACCCGGTCTTTGCCGCGCGAAAGGCCAAGCCCTATCCCTCGCTGGCCCGTAACGAGGACTATTACACCGAAGGCGCGCTCGTCTGGCTGGAAATCGACCAGATCCTGCGCGAAGGCACCGGCGGCAAGCGGTCGATCGACGATTTCGCCAGAGCCTTCTTCGGCATGAACCCCGGCGACTGGGGCCAGATCCCGTTCGAGGTGGACGAGATCATCACCAAGCTCAATGCGCTCTACCCCTATGACTGGGCCAGGCTGATAGACACCCGCATCAACCAGCCGGGCCAGCCCGCGCCGCTGAACGGGATCGAGAAGGGCGGCTACCGGCTGGTATGGAAGGAAGAGCCGAACCCCTACACCAAGGCGGTGATGGACTTCAGCAAGAGCCTCAGCCTTGCCAACTCCATCGGCCTTGTGCTCGACAAGGAAGGCAAGGTCACATCCAGCCGGTGGGACAGCCCCGCCTTCAATGCGGGAATCGTGACAGGCGCGCAGATCATCGCGGTCAACGGCGCCGCCTACAGCGCGGATGAGATCAAGAAGGCGATCACCGCCGCCAAGGGCGAGAAGGGCGCCCCGCTTGAACTTCTGGTCAAGCGGGGCAGCCGCTATGACACCATCATGCTCGATTATCGCGACGGCTTGCGCTTCCCGTGGGTGGAGCGCGTGGCCCCCGGCAAGGCTCCCACCGGGCTTGATCTGCTGCTTCAGCCCCGCCGCCCAGTCGCCGCTAAGAAGTGACGAAATGGTGCCCACTGCGGCGGAGGAGGCAGCATCCCCCGCCGCAGCAAGTGTCGCCATAAGTATTGTTGCAGCGCAACAGCGGCTTCGCTAGGGGCGGGGCGTTCTCTCCACCCCTAACGAACAGGGCCACAGATGCGCATCGACATGATTCCCACCGGCGACAATCCGCCGGAAAGCCTCAACGTCATCATCGAAGTTCCCGTCGGCGGCGAACCGGTCAAGTACGAGTTCGACAAGGCATCGGGCGCGCTGTTCGTGGACCGGATCCTGCACACGCCGATGCGCTATCCGGCCAACTACGGATTCGTGCCGCACACGCTTTCGCCCGATGGCGATCCGCTCGATGCGCTGGTCATCGCGCGCTCGCCGTTCGTGCCCGGATCGGTGGTGCGCGCTCGCCCCATCGCGGTGCTGAACCTTGAGGACGAGCACGGCGGCGATGAAAAGCTGGTCTGCGTGCCGGTCGATTCGACCTTCCCCTACTATTCGGATGTGAAGGAGAAGGAAGACCTGCCCGAAATCGTGCTTCAGCAGATCGAGCACTTTTTCACCCACTACAAGGATCTGGAAAAGGAAAAGTGGGTGCGCGTTGGCACCTGGGGCGGCGCGGAAGACGCCGCGCGCATAACGATCGAGGCGATCGAGCGCGCCAAGGCCGCCAAGGCAGGCTGATCGGTTCCGCACCGCAGGCCATGCAAGGGGCGCCGGTTCAGGCTGAACCGGCGCCCCTTTCCTGCGTTCAGTCTCCCGCCACGCTCATGCCGTCGATCCGCACGGTGGGCGAATCTATGCCGCGCCAGATTTCAAGATCATTGGCAGGCGTCAGCGCGGCGAACATGTCGATGAGGTTGCCCGCTACGGTGAACTCGGCGATCGGTCCAGCCAGTTCGCCGTTGACGATGCGCAGGCCCGAAGCGCCCCGGCTGTAATCGCCGGTCACGCTGTTCACGCCCTGCCCGATCAGTTCGGTGACATAGACCCCCTCGGCAATGTCCGCGATCAGTTCGGCCGGGCTGACGCTGCCGGGCTGGAGCACGACGTTGCCCGCCGTGACATGCGGTGCGCCCGATGACCCGCGCGAGGCGTGCCCCGTCGGTTGCCCGCCAAGCTGGCGTGCGGCGGCGGCATCCATCAGCCAGCCGCCCAGCCGACCTGCATCGATCAGCTTGCGCGCCGACGTGGGCAGCCCTTCACCGTCGAACGGTCGCGAACGCAGGCCGCGCGGGCGCAGGGGATCATCAAGGATCGTCACCGCACCGTCGAACAGCTTCTGGCCGTCGCGGTCGAGCAGGAAGCTGGCGCGCCGCGCAATCGCCGCACCCGACATCGCGCCGATAAGGTGCCCGATCAGCGAACCGGCAACCCGCGGGTCAAACACCACGGGCATGGCCGCGCTTTTCACTCGGCCCGGATTGAGGCGCGCCACCGCGCGCTCGCCTGCCTCCCGCCCGATCGCTTCGGGAGAAAGCAGATCGGCGGCATGACGCGTGCTGCGCCAGGCATAATCGCGCTGCATCGTGCTGCCCTCGCCCGCCACCACGCTGGCGGAAAGGCTGTGGCTGGAGGCGGCATAGGCCCCGGAAAAGCCGTGGCTGGTGGCCAGCGCAAAGAGGCCGCGCCCGGCGCTGGCCCCGCCACCTTCGCTGTTGGTCACGCCCGGAACGGCGCGGGCGGCATCCTCGGCTTCCTCGGCCAGACGGCGCAGCTGCGCCGGGCTGCGCTCGGCCGGATCATCAAGATCAAGATCGGGGATGGCACCGCGCAGCAAGAGGTCTTGCGGGGCCAGACCCGCAAACCTGTCGGACGGGGCAAGGCGGGCCATCGCCACCGCGCGGCTGGCCAGTTCATCAAGCGCACCGTCACCAAGGTCGGTCGATCCGATCGAGGCGGAAGCCCCGCCGACAAAGACGCGCAGGCCAATGCTTTCCGATTCGGAACGTTCGACATCCTCCAGCGCCCCCAGCCGGACCGAGACCGATTCGGACGAATTGCCCACATAGACCGCATCGCCTGCATCGGCCCCCGCGCGACGCGCCCGATCGATCAGCGCTTCGCAGCGTTCGCGGGCTTCGGCGGGTGAAAGCATGAACAGACCTTTCGCAACAGCAAGGCTGCGGGGTCTAGCGTCCGGAGGGCGTTACCGCAATCGAGAGGCCACCGTTCAGGACCGGCATGCCGGTCAATCAGAAGAGCACAGACAAGACCCGGAAAGCGCCAGTGATGACGAAGGGCAGAACCGCAGCCAGCAGCCAGACGCGGATCTGATCGCGCCGGAACGCCGCCTTGTAGGCAAGGTCATGCGCCTGTTCATCGGTGAGATGTTCCCAGCGCCGTTCGAACTGGCGGAACATCGGAATGATCGCGGCCACAAGCACGACCAGCGCGAACAGCGGCAGGATCGAGGCGCTGGTCCCCTGAATCTCGTGCATCGTCACGAAGATCTGCAACCCGGTATAGACCAGCAGACCATAGGCGACATTGTCGCTCATCTGCTTGCGCCAATCGCCCCTGTGCGACCATGTCGAAACGTCGGAGTGCGACCATGCCGCCCCATCGTGATGCGACTGCGCTGCCCGGACATCTGCGTCCCGCGAGTGGAGGGCCTTGTTCATGGCGCCGTTCCCTTCATCCTGCTCCGGGGAGAGTAGAACACGCACGCGCGCGGCCCGCAAGGCCAAATCCTGTGCGCTGCGCGCTTCACCGGGGCTTAATCCGGCTGGTGTAGGCCATGCTAAACAGGCAACCATGCATAAATCCTGCCAGATCGAAGCGGCAGGCTTTGCCCTGCGGGCCCGACCCGCTATTGGGTGGCATCGAGCCTGAGCAGGAAGCCGAGCCAGATTGATGAGCGTGATCGAAGAATCATCCATGCCCGCCAATGCCGCCCCTCCCCTTCCGCAAGGCGGGCTGGAAGTGGTGTCGATCGCCAAGTCCTACGACAAGCGGGCCGTGCTTACCGACATCTCGCTTTCGGTGGGCAAGGGCGAAGTCCTGGGCCTGCTGGGTCCCAACGGCGCGGGCAAGACCACCTGCTTCTATTCGATCATGGGGCTGGTCCGCCCGGATTCGGGCCGCATCCTT
Source organism: Novosphingobium meiothermophilum (assembly GCF_003171715.1). Classification (GTDB taxonomy): domain Bacteria; phylum Pseudomonadota; class Alphaproteobacteria; order Sphingomonadales; family Sphingomonadaceae; genus Novosphingobium; species Novosphingobium meiothermophilum. The sequence goes on from NZ_QGHL01000005.1 coordinate 48,752, forward strand.
CTCGATGGCGTGGATATCACCAAGCTGCCGATGTATCGCCGCTCGATCCTCGGCCTTGGCTATCTGCCGCAGGAAACCTCGATCTTCCGGGGCATGACGGTGGAGCAGAACATTGCCACGGTGCTGGAACTGATCGAACCGGACAAGGCCACGCGCGAGGCGGAACTGGAACGCCTGCTGGATGAGTTCGGCCTTGCGCGGCTGCGCGCCAGTCCGGCCATGGCGCTTTCAGGCGGTGAGCGTCGCCGCTGCGAGATCGCCCGCGCCCTTGCCGCGCGGCCCTCGATCATCCTGCTCGATGAGCCTTTCGCCGGGATCGACCCGCTGTCGATCAGCGACATCCGCCATCTGGTGAAGGATCTGAAGCGGCGCGGCATCGGCGTGCTCATCACCGATCACAACGTGCGCGAGACGCTCGACATCGTGGACCGCGCCTGCATCATCTATGGTGGACAGGTCCTCTTCGCGGGAAGCCCCGAAGCGCTGGTGGCCGATGCCAATGTCCGGCGGCTCTATCTGGGCGAAGGCTTCACGCTGTGATCGCGGCGGATTGATGCGGGTGCAGGGGGGCATCTGAACCATGGCTCTGGGGCCAAGGCTGGACATTCGCCAGACCCAGTCGCTGGTGATGACGCCGCAGTTGCAGCAGGCGATCAAGCTGCTGGCGCTGTCCAACCTCGAAGTGGAAGCCTTCATCGGCGAGGCGCTCGACGCCAACCCTCTGCTTGAAATCGGCGATACCCCACCGTCTGATCCGGCCGAAACCACCCCGCCCGAAGAACTGCGACGCACCCATCTCGAATCCTCGCCGGTCGATCAGCTCGTGGCCGAAGGGCGGGTGGAAGAGGATCGTCCGCTCGACATCGATGCCAGCACGCTCGACCGCGACCGCGATACCGGCGATGGCGCGCTGCTCGAACTGTCCTCGCAGCGCAATGACACGGGCGGCGGCGAAGGGCCGGACATCGACGAGCATGGCCGGTTCGAGACTTCCCTGGCCGAACACCTCCACGGCCAGATCGGCGCGACCACGTCCGATCCCCAAGCGCTCTTCGTTGCGCGCTGGCTGATCGATCAGCTCGACGAAGCGGGATACCTCAGGCTGCCGCTGGCCGAAGTGGCCGAGGCGCTGGGTCTTGGGCAAAGCGTGGTGGAGCAGGCGCTTGCGCTGGTCCAGTCGCTTGATCCCACCGGGGTCGGCGCGCGCAGCCTTGCCGAATGCATCGCGCTCCAGGCGAAGGAGGCGGACCGTTATGACCCGTGCATGGCGCGCCTGATCGACAATCTCGAACTGCTCGCCCGCGGCGAGATCGCGCGGCTCAAGCGCCTGTGCCACGTGGATGACGAAGACTTTGCCGACATGCTGGCAGAGCTGCGCGGCTATGATCCGCGCCCTGGCCTGCGCTTTGGCAGCGGCATGGCCGAAGCGGTGGTGCCCGACATTCTGGTGCGCCCCGCCGGAGCCGGGTGGGACATCGCGATCAATCAGGCCACCCTGCCGCGTCTCATTGTCAACCGCAGCTATTACGTGGAATTGCGCGGCGCCTGCATGAGCAAGGAGGCGAAAGCCTGGCTGGGCGAAAAGCTGGCCGATGCCAACTGGCTGCTCAAGGCGCTGGACCAGCGGCAGAAGACCATCCTCAAGGTGGCGAGCGAGATCGTGAAGCAGCAGGACGGCTTCTTCCGCCACGGCGTGGCGCACCTGCGCCCGCTTACCCTGCGCCAGGTGGCAGAAGCCATCGAGATGCACGAATCAACCGTCAGCCGCGTGACCTCGAACAAGTATCTCAACTGCGACCGCGGCACCTTCGAGCTGAAGTATTTCTTCACCTCCGGCGTCGGTTCATCCGACGGCGAAGGTGCATCGGCCGAGGCGGTGAAGGCCGCGATCCGTCAACTGATAGATGCCGAAGACCCAAAGGCCATCCTTTCGGACGATGCGCTGGTCGATCTGCTGAAGGCAAAGGGCTTCGACCTTGCCCGGCGCACCGTGGCCAAATACCGCGAGGCGATTGGCCTTGGCAGTTCGGTGCAACGGCGGCGACAGAAGGCGCTGGCCGGGGTTCGCTGAACGCCGCGTGCGGATTTCAGGGCGCAACCGGGCGTTCGGCCAGCATCTCGCGCACCATGTTCTGAAGGCGCGCATCGAAGCGGGCAAGCACCTGTCGGTCCTCTGCCTTGTCCCAGTGCGTGATGAGTTCGCGGCCATTGAACCAGTGCAGGGCATAACCCGGCGGATCGGCCACGATCAGGTCGCGCCCGTCGGGCTGGTCGGGATCGATCGGTCTCAGATCGAGTGCCACCTGCGGCGCGGTTGACGGGCACGTGGCAACAAGGGTGCCCTCCCATGCGGCCGTGATGGCCCGGTGGATGTGGCCGCAGATCAGGCCGACGATGTTGCCGCGCCCGCGCAGGCAGGCTGCCAACCGCTCGACCCAGGGCTCGGCCGGATCGGTGTTCATCCAGGCTATGCCCACCTCCATCGGTGGGTGGTGCAGCACGATCAGGGTGAGCGCATCGGGCGCCTCCTCAAGCCGCGCCCTGAGCCAGGCGGCGCGCGCTTCGCAGAAGGCCCCGCCGTGGCGCCCTTCCTCCAGCGTGTCGAGCACGATGATCCGCAGCGGCGGAGCATCGATCACATATTGCAGAAACCCCTCGGCAAAGGCCGCTTCGGGAAAGACCTGCGCGAAAGGTGCGCGCGCATCATGGTTGCCCAGCGCGTAGTGCACGGGAAACGGGATAACCGAAAACGCCTCGCGCAGCCGCTCGTAGCTTTCCCGGTCGCCGCGATCGATGAGGTCGCCGGTGGCAATGAGCAGATCAGGCCGGGGTTGCAGGCAGGCCAGTTCCTCAAGCACCCGGTCAAGCCGCTGGCGGTTGAACTCGCCGGGGCAATCCGGCTCGAACCCCAGATGAATGTCCGTGACCTGTGCGATGAGGAGCGTGCGGGGCTGCATCATCGTTCCGCGCCCCTCCCTCAATGCAGTTTCATCGTCAGGCGCGGATGCCCGGCGATGGCAAGGTTCGCGCCCGCAGGCGCGTTCGTGTCCTGCTTGGGGCGCTTGCCCTTGGGCAGCCACGGCGCATCATCGTCCATGTGATAGGAATGACACATCGCGCAGGAGGATTCGACCGGGTCTTTCACCGCAATGCCCGCAAGTCTGGCGCCTTCACCGCCGACATGGCAGGTGCGGCAGCCGCCCTTGCCGTCGATCCCCGGCACCAGAACGTCGCTGGCCTTCATCGATGTGGCGGCGGAGGCATGGCAATAGGTGCAATCGGTTTTCCTGTGGGCCTTGTGATCGAACCACCCCTTGCGGAAATAGCGCTCGTTCTGCGCCACCGGCTGGATGAGGTAGCCCCCGGTCGCTGCGGTTCCACCGCGCGTCACCACGTGGCAATCATGGCACATCCCGCCTTTGGAAAAGGCCCTGTCGATGGCCTGCCCGGCACTGGCCGGATGGAACCGCACGGCGCGCGCATAATCGGCCGCGCTTGCGGCAAGCGCGGCATCGCCCGGCACCCGCCGCGCCATGCCTGAGAGGTTTGCGGGCCGCACCGGTGCAGTGTCGCGGTAGAACGCGCGCAGATCGGCCACGACCAGTTCCGGCTCGCCATGGCGAAGCGTGCGCACCGTGCCGCCGATCCGCTCGAAGCCGAGCGCGTGGCACGACTGGCACGCCTGTTCCATCTTCACCGGCTGGAAGCGCACCCCCGCGCTGTCGGGCCGGTGGCAATCGGCGCATTGCAGGCTGTCGGCGCCCGCGAAGCGGCCTGGCATACGGCGCACCATCTGGGCAATGCCGTTGGTCTTCGAAAGGTGCTGGCCGTGGGTGAACTTGAGGCCGTTGTCCTCTTGCAGGTTCTTGCTCCACGCGGTGCGACGCAGCACGGGTTTGCCGCGTTCCACCCCCGCGACGAGCGCGGGTCTGAACTGCGGGTGGGCCGTTCCGAAATCGGCGGCATCGGCGATCTTCGTATCGGGCAAGCGCGCCTTCATCCCATCGTGGCAATCAGCACAGAACTGTTGCCGGGTGGCAGGCATAGCACCCGCGCCTTCGTGCTCGGTGTGACAATCGACACAGCGCCCGGTCGGCCGGTTGAATGCACCCGCCACCGCGCGCTGCACTGCGGCCATGCCGGAAGGTTCGCCTCGTGCCTGCATCAGCCGTGCCTTGTCGGCGACATGATCGTGCGCGTCCTTGCCGTGACAGGTCAGGCAGGCGTTGTCGGTCACGGCCACGAAGGCCTGCGTGTGGCACGACTGGCAATTCTGGCCGAGAGCCTTGTGCGAAAGGCTCAAGGGACCGGAAGACCAGGTCTGGTCGGCATGGAAACCCTGCGGACGGCGCGCATCGGCCTTCATCGCCAACGGCTTGTAGGTGGCATAGCTGTAGATTGGCAGGGCAAGAAAGGCGAACAGCACCAGCAGGGCAAAGCCCCAGGCCGATATGCGCTTGCCGGGCAGAAGGCCCCTCAGCGAATAGGCATCGGCCAGATCCCTGTCCTCTGCGCTGTCCGAGAGGGCTTCCACCCGCCGCACCGCCAGCACCGGGGTCTTCCCGTCGTCGGCCAGCGAAATGGCGATCCTGTGCCCCCCCAGTGCCAGTTCGCCGCCCACCGCCGGGTCGATCTCGGCGCGCAGGGTGCTGCGTCCGTCTGCCGTGAAGGGCTGCTCGGTGGCCGCGGTGATGACAAGCCTGCCATTCTGCGCAAGCGCGATCCGCGCGTGGACCGGGTTCACCGCAAGATCGGGCAGGTGCACCGCACATGCCGTATCGCGCCCCACGGTCAGTTCGCGGATGTTGTAGCTTGCGGACCGGACGATCTCCTCGCCGCTGGATTTGAGCGCGATCTGGCGGACAATGAAGCTCATCTCTCGCTCACCAGTAGAAAAAGACACTGACGACATGCGCGCAAAGCGCGGCAATCAGCGCGAAAGTGACGGGGACGTGAACATAGAGCCAGCCCTGCAACCACGCCTTGAGCTTGAGATGCTGGCGCAGCCGGTCGAGCATGGCATCCTTGCGCGCCAGCAGGGCATCGATCCGGCCGAGCAGGTCATCCTTGGTGCGCTGGCGCGCGGCGCGCAGGGCGCGCAGGTCCATCATCGCGCGGTGGGTGGCGCAGTCCGGATAGCGCCCGGTCATCCGGTTCCACAGGCTTCCGCCGAAGGGATTCTGTTCAAGGCTCTGCCCCACCAGCGCAGCGGCCTGCGGATCGAGCGGCTGCGCGGCTTCGTGGATCTGGCGGTCGATCGAACGCAGCGCTTCCACCATCTGCCTTTCGGTGATCGCGCCTTCCGCATCATAGCGGTTGGCAGACAGCGCGCGCGGCAGCGTGGCATAGACCCAGATGCCGAATACGCCCGATGCCACCACGATCAGCATCAGCGCCCATGCCAGCGTGTGCACGTTCCAGCCGAAGTGAAAGCCCGAATGGAGCGTCCCGATCACCGTGACGCAAAGACCCAGATAGACATGCGCCGAAGTCCAGCCCTTGAGGCTCCACCGCCCCGGCGTGATCGCCCGCTTGCGCACGCCCAGCATTGTCAGCCACAGGATCAGCAGCGCGCCGATGGTGCCCAGCGCATAGCCCAGCCAGCTTGATCCGAAGTGCGTGCCGGGCAGGGGCACGAAGATGTAAAGCGCCGTCAGCCCCAGCGCGAGCGCGCCCGAAAGCTTGGCCCAGAACATGCGCCGATGGGTGAGGAACCCTTCGTGCGTGCTGCGCCGTTCGCGGCTGGCGCCGGTCTTGCGCGCGGCCGCCGATGGCGCTGCGGGCGAGGCGGGTGAAGGTGCGGTGGCTGGCGGTTTGACAGAACTCGCCATGGTTCAGGCCCCCTCGCGTTCAAGCCGGGCCACGGTCAGGAACTCGTCGGGCGAGACGCGGATCGCCGCCCCTGTCGGGCAGGCACGCACGCAGCTTGGCCCGCCCTCGATCCCGGAACACATGTCGCACTTTATCGCCTTCTTGCGGTCAAGCGCTTCGTCCACCGCCGGATCGCCGGTATATTTCGTATGCTTCTTCGACCATGTGCGCGAAGGCTCGCCCGGCCCCGGCCCGGCGCCGAACAGCAGCCAGGACAGCAGCGAGGGTTTGCGGGGTGGCACCTTGTCCATGCGGATCACGCCATAGGGGCAGTTGCGCTGGCAGTTGCCGCAGCCGATGCAGGTATCGTTGATCCTCACTTCGCCGTCCGGGCCGCGCTGGATCGCATTGGGCGGGCAATCGGCCATGCAGTGCGGATGCTCGCAGTGCCGACACGATGTGGGAACGTGCAGATGCGCAAAGCTCTTTCCGGCCTCGCGGTCCAGCCGCGACAGGCCATCGTGCGTATCGGCGCAGGCTTTCTCGCAGTTGTCACAGCCCACGCAGAGCCGCTCGTCGATCAGCAGAACGTCGGTCGCCTCGCCCAGCCCTTGCGAGACGAGGAACTTGGCCTGCTCGGAATAGAGATCGACCACGCCGGAGAAGGTGTCCTTCTTCGTCTCGATGAAGGCGTTGGTGGCGCGGCGCACCTCCATGTCCTTGCGCGCGCGGTCCAGCAGGGCGGGCTTGGCCGCCAGAACGCGGCGGAACGCCTTGCCATCGATGCGGATGACCTCGCTCTTGATCGCGGCGCGCACCGTGGCCGTGCGCGGCCCGCCATCGATCACCGCCATTTCCCCGACATAGGATCCTGCGGGAAGATAGGACAGGAACACGGGCTTGCCGCCAACCTGCTTCTCCACGATCATCGATCCGACACGGATGACATAGACGAACCGATCCTCATCGCCTTCGGTGATGATCGCCTCGCCCGCGCGGACCTGCATGATCGTCGAGGTTTCCACCACTTCGGCAATGTCTGCCGGGGTCAGGCCCGAACCGAACATCTGGAGGATCTGGCGCTCGGTGGATATACGCTCGATCGCGCGCCTTGCGGTCGGCACCTGGCTTTGCAGCTTGAGCGCGGCATTGCGGCTGATCTCGATGCACACGGTGTCCTCGGCAGCCACCACCGTTGCCCCGCGCTTGCGCCCGGAAATGAGACCCACCTCGCCGAAGATCGAACCGGCAGGAATCGGCACCACCTTCAAGGGATCCTGCGGATCGACCCGCACATGCACGCTGCCCGATGCAATGGCGAAGAGCGAGGAGCCGGGATCGTTCTTCTCGAAGATCACCTCGCCGGCACGATAGGCGCGCATTTCGGAATCGAGCATGAACTCGCGCAGTTGCAGCGTCGTCATCCCTTCGAGGATGCTGACATTGTCGCGCAGGAACGCCAGCCATTCGTCCACCGTCCGCCCGCCAGCCAGCCCGGCGAACTTTGCCTCCAGCAGCGGCTCGTCGGCGGGCTTCAGGCCGGTGTTGCCGTTGATGAACTCGACGACATCATAACCCTGGTTCATACAGTGCTTGATGAGCGGATAGCCCGCCAGCGCACCGATCACGAAGATGCCCGGCGCGCTCGATTCGAACTGCGGCGAAAGCGTGGGGAAGGCCAGCCGGTCAGCGCTGGCAAACTCGATGCCGCACCCTTCGACAAAGGCGCGCGGCGGGGCCGAGCCGATCCGCGCGATGATCCGGTCGCAGCGGATGCGCTCCTCGCCGTCGCGGGTGGACAGCGTGACCCAGCCCGGCTCGATCGCCTTGACCTCGGTCTCGTAGCGGATGGTCAGTCTGCCCGCCGCATCATCCTCGATCAGCGCCTTGGCGTTCGGCTCCTTGGCGGTGGAGAAACTCTCGCGCACATTGGCCGACTTGGGATTGCGGTTGAGAATGGTGACGACATTGCCCTGTGCCGGATCTTCAACCAGCCCGCGCGCGTTCTCGATGCCGGCATCGCCCGTGCCGATGACGACGACATGCTCGTCCAGCACGGCATAGGGATCGTCAAGCTGATAGGTGACATGCGGCAGATCGCCGCCCGGCGCACGCACCCGGTTGGGATTGCCCTGCGTGCCGATGGCAAGGATCACGTTCTCGGCCAGCACTGTCTCGCCGCTGGCAAGGGTGATGGCATAGGGCGGGGCGTGGCGCTGCAGTTCGGTGGTGGTGGCCGAACCATCGCGGGCGCGGCTGACGATCTTCTGCACCGATCCGGCAATGGGCGCGCCCGTGCCCTGAATAGCCCTCACTTCGGCGTTGTATTTCACGTTCACGCCCAGTTCTGCGGTGCGTGCATTCCAGCGGGCGAGGATCTCCTCCTTCCTGCCCGCATCGAACTCCTGGTCCGAACGAAGGACAAGCTGCGACGGCGTTGCCATCACGTGCTTGCCCTTCTGGTATTTGAAGATCGTGTCCGAGAGGTGATCGGTCTTTTCAAGCAGCACATGGCTCATGCCAAGTCGGGCCGCACGGCTTGCCGCGCTCATGCCTGCGGGGCCTGAACCGATGATCGCAACCTTGAAAATCTCGCCCACCGGCTCGCGCCCCCCGCATCGCCAATCGGCGGCGCCCGTATCTGCGCCTGCCCGTTACCCCTACCGATTTGCGACCCCGGTGGACGACTTTAACCGATGCAGCGCGCATTGCCAGAAGCAAAATGTCGGCAGGCAGTCGGGACCGTGCGCCATGGTGAGGCTTGCGCAATGAGGCTTGAACAGGGCGCCTGACAGGATGGCTTGCGCCGCACCTGTCCGGCACGATATGCGCGAAGGCCACGGGTTTGCCCCTGCCGTCGGAACGGGCAGGCCATCATCCCGACAAGCCGATGCCGGAGTAAGCAATGACCGAGCCACAGCCCCCCACCGACCTGCGCGACACGGGGCGCAATACTGGACGCAATCCTTCGCGTTTCGGCCGGATCGGGCTGATTGCGGCCGCGCTGATCGCGCTGGGCGCAGGCGGCATTGCCATGATGCGCGGCCCCGACACGCCACCGCCCCCGGCCGAGCCGCCTCCCGCCGCACCAAGCCAGCAGCCTTCGGTCGATGAGGTGATCGCAAAGCTGGAGAGCCGGCTCGCGGAAAAGCCCGATGATGCCGAAGGCTGGCGGATGCTCGGCTGGTCATACTTCCAGACGGAGCGCTATGCCGAGGCGGCGACCGCGCTCAGGCAGGCCACCAAGCTTGATCCCGAAAACGCCCAGACCTGGTCCTTCCTTGGCGAAGCGCTTGTCCTTGCCAGCAGCGAGACCGGCAGGATGCCGCGCGATGCCAAGGCCGCCTTCGACAAGGCGATAAGGCTTGATCCCAAGGATGCACGGGCGCGCTATTTCCAGGCCGTGGCGCTCGATCTGTCCGGGCGTCACCGGCAGGCCATCAACGCGTGGTTCAAGCTGCTGGAAGATACGCCCTCCGATGCCCCCTATGCCGAGGACGTGCGCGCGGTCATCCGCAACGTGGGCGAAAAGCACGGCATCGAAGTGGAGAAGCGGCTGGCCGAAGTCCATTTCGCGCCTCCTGCCGGCGGCATGGTCACGGATGGCCCGCTCAAGGCGGCGGCCGGGATACCGGGGCCGACGAGCGAGCAGATGAAGGCCGCGGCAAACCTGCCCAAGGGACAGCAGGAAGCCATGATCCGCGGCATGGTCGAAGGACTTGAGGCGAAACTTGCCGCCAATCCCGCCAATGTCGATGGGTGGATCATGCTGATGCGCAGCCGGATGCAGATGGGCGAACCCAGAAAGGCCGAACAGGCCCTGCGCAATGGCCTTGGCGCGCTCAGCAATGACAGCGCGGCCGCCCGCAAGCTGCGCGAGGCCGCATCGAGCCTCGGCGTGGCAGGGGCCTGATTCGCACACGGCAGCCGGCCGATGCCCCCCTTTTTCGGCCCCTTCGCGTTAACCGTAATGCTTGCGGGAGGGTTTTTTCATCCGCATCTGATTCAATTCGGCACAGCGCCGAAGATGCGGGTTCAGCGCTCTTTTCTGTCTCGTTCTGAATCACTTCGGTCGCGGATTGATTCATTCCCGCGCACGTCAGTGGTTAACGCAAGGAAATGGACCTCCTGTCTTTACAGGAAATTAACCTTTCATGTTCATTCCTCCTATGGTTAATGGCGCAAGGTCCGGGGTTTTGCCGGGCCAATTGCCAAGGGGACCCTCAAGGGGGATCAGGCAAGCAAGGGGCGGTTCAATGCGGGTACTGCTGATCGAGGACGAACCCACCACGGCCAAGGCGATCGAGCTCATGCTCACGGCCGAAGGGTTCAACGTCTATTCCACCGATCTTGGCGAAGAAGGCCTCGATCTGGGCAAGCTCTACGATTACGACATCATCCTGCTGGACCTGAACCTGCCGGACATGCACGGCTACGATGTGCTCAAGAAGCTGCGCGTCGCCAAGGTGCAGACCCCGGTCCTCATCCTTTCCGGCATTTCGGAAATGGATTCCAAGGTCCGTTCCTTCGGCTTCGGCGCCGACGATTACGTGACCAAGCCGTTCCACCGCGAGGAACTGATCGCCCGCATCCACGCCGTGGTGCGCCGGTCCAAGGGCCATTCGCAATCGGTCATCCGCACAGGCAAGCTTTCGGTCAATCTCGATGCCAAGACGGTCGAGGTCGACAATGCCCGCGTCCACCTGACGGGCAAGGAATACGCGATGCTTGAGCTGCTGTCGCTGCGCAAGGGCACCACGCTGACCAAGGAAATGTTCCTCAACCACCTTTACGGCGGAATGGACGAGCCGGAACTCAAGATCATCGACGTGTTCATCTGCAAGCTGCGCAAGAAGCTGGCCCATGCCTGCGGCGGCGAGAACTACATCGAAACCGTATGGGGCCGCGGCTACGTGCTGCGTGATCCCGAAGACATCAGCGCTACCGAAGCCGCCTGATCGACCCGGCGCACGGTCTTTCCCCGAAGCGGCCTGCCGGAAACGGCGGGCCGTTTTGCGTTCTGGCCGGAAATCCGGCGACATCTGCGCGACCTGCGACAGCCGTGCTTGTGCAGTCATCATCGCGTGGCGGCTACGGGGCAGAGACGCTGCACGGCATGGGCAAAAACCGAAGCACGAAGATGCTCAGGAAAGATGCCCCCGCCTCTACCCCGGCACGGCCAATCCTGCTCAGCCGATGCGACTGAACCGCACTGTTTCCATCTTGGGCATGGTCTTGTCGGCCCAGATGATCGTCTCCGTCATCGACTTGCCATCCTTGGCAACAGTATAGACGCGGGTGGCCACGGGCGTGCCGTGCTTGCCAAGAGTCATGACCAGCGTCTCTGGCGCGGGCTGACGCAGGGATACCGTATCGAATGCCGGAATATTGCCTGAGATCGGCACGGCCACGCCATCGAGCATCGCGGTGGAGCTCGCATTCATGGTTCTGCCGTCGGGGGCAACGATGTCGACCCGCGTGCTCCAGCGCTGCTGTGGCAAGACGCTGAAGGTGATGGTGACGCTTCGCGGCCGCTCGTCAGCCGGAACGCGCGCGGTGTCCAGCGACCACGTGCCCACCAGCAGCGATGCAATGGCGGCTGCGGGGCCGGCAGCAGAGGTCGGTGCTTCTTCCGCCTGTTCAAGGCCGGTCGAAACCAGCGCGAGTGCGGCAGCAAGAGGGATCAGGGCAAGCATGGCAATTTTTCCTTTCGGCCAATGACGCACCGCTGTTGCGGGCTGCGCATCGGCCTCGCCCGGTTCTTTGGCCGCGGGAAGATCAGTTTTTCTGGGCCAGGTTTCCTGTCCTGCCACCAGCCGCGCAAGTTCCCGGCTGCTGCCAACGCCGGTCTTGCGCCGGGCATCGCGCAGCCGCTCGTTGATCGAAGCCTCGCTGCGGCCGAGCGTTGCCGCGATCGATTTGATCGTGTGCCCCGCGGTGAGCAGGCGCAGGACTTCGAGTTCCCTTTCACTCAGCTCTGCAATCGCTTGAGGGACTTGCTTGCCGACAGTCATGCCGTTGTGATCACCACAGCCAGCCCGCAGCGTCCAACCAATTTTCTTGTATCCGGGGTGTGAGGGCCGACCATGTTGACCGCTACGCGCGTGCCTGCCAAACGCCGCGGCCATGACTGCGCACAAACCAGGCGATCCCACCACGCTCAACCGGCTCTATGGCCGCGCCAAGGGCAAGCCCCTGCGGCAGGGCCAGCAGGCGCTGGTCGATGAGCTGCTGCCGCAGATTGCCGTGCCCGCCGAAGGGCCGGTCACTGCGCAGATCCTCTTCGGCGATGATCGCCCGCTGCACTTCGAGATCGGCTTCGGCGGGGGCGAGCACATGGCCTTTCGCGCCGACATGCTGCCCGATCACGGCTTCATCGGCGCGGAACCCTTTCTCAATGGCGTGGCGCAGGCCCTGACCCACGTTTCCGGCGGCGTTCCTGACGGAAGCGGGGAAGCGCACCCGCCCATTGCCAACGTGCGCATCCATCATGGCGATGCACTGGACGTGCTGCGGCGCATTCCCGATGGCGCGCTGTCGTTTCTCTATCTGCTTCATCCCGATCCCTGGCCCAAGGCGCGCCATGCCAAGCGCCGGATGATGAACGATGGCCCGCTCGATCTGTTTGCCGCCAAGCTACGGCCCGGCGGCGAGTTCCGGTTCGGCACCGATCACGCCATCTATCTGCGCCATGCGCTGATGGTGATGCGGCGCCACAAGCACCAGTTCGCATGGCTGGCCAGCGAAGCGAAGGACTTCCAGAAACGTCCCGGCGGCTGGCCGGAGACCCGCTATGAACACAAGGCGCGCACCGTCTACGGGCACGAGGTATGGTATTTCCGCTACCGGCGGCGCTGATCGCGCTACATTGCCGGTTCTGCAACCTGCAATCGGTTGAAGCGATCATTGAGACCAGACTTATTGATTTGCGTCATGAAACTTTATCGCTGATTGTGCACTGGTAAACGCGACGGGCGTTTTGCAGTCCCAGTGGGAGAGCAGCGATGAACGATACCTCCAATTCTCAGGGCAAGTGCCCGGTCATGCACGGCAGCGCAACAACCGCCGCCATGGCTTCGGCCGATTTCTGGCCGGAAGCGCTCAATCTCGACATACTGCACCAGCACGATGGCAAGACCAATCCACTTGGGCGCGACTTCAATTACCGCGAGGCGGTGAAGTCACTCGATTTCGAGGCGCTCAAGGCCGACATGCGCGCCCTCATGACCGACAGTCAGGACTGGTGGCCCGCCGATTGGGGGCACTATGGCGGACTGATGATCCGCATGTCGTGGCACGCGGCGGGCACCTATCGCATTGCCGACGGGCGCGGCGGCGGCGGGACCGGCAACCAGCGCTTTGCCCCGCTCAACTCATGGCCCGACAATGTCAGCCTCGACAAGGCACGGCGCCTGCTCTGGCCGATCAAGAAGAAATACGGCAACAAGGTAAGCTGGGCCGACCTGATCGTGCTGGCCGGCACCATCGCCTATGAAACCATGGGTCTGAAGACCTTCGGCTTCGGTTTCGGCCGTGAAGACATCTGGCATCCGGAAAAGGACGTTTACTGGGGTTCGGAAAAGGAATGGCTGGCCAAGGACCGCTATGCGGACGAGGACGAGGCTTCGCTCGAAAATCCGCTGGCCGCGGTGCAGATGGGGCTGATCTACGTCAACCCCGAAGGCGTTGACGGCAAGCCCGACCCTTTGAAAACCGCGCAGGCGGTGCGCGTCACTTTCGCCCGCATGGCGATGAACGACGAGGAAACCGTCGCGCTCACCGCTGGTGGCCACACGGTCGGCAAGTGCCATGGCAACGGCGATGCCAGCCTGCTTGGTCCCGATCCCGAAGGGGCGCCGGTCGAGCAGCAGGGCCTGGGCTGGAAGAACCCGAACGGCAAGGGCATGGGCCGCGATACCATCACCAGCGGTATCGAAGGGGCGTGGACCACGCACCCCACGCGCTGGGACAACGGCTATTTCCATCTCCTGTTCACCTATGACTGGGAACTGAAGAAGAGCCCGGCAGGCGCGTGGCAGTGGGAACCGGTCAACATCCGCGAGGAGGACAAGCCGGTCGACGTGGAAGACCCTTCGATCCGGCTCAACCCGATCATGACCGATGCCGACATGGCGATGGTGAAGGATCCGGCCTACCGGGCCATATCGGAACGCTTCTACAAGGATCCCGAATACTTCTCGCAGGTCTTCGCGCGCGCCTGGTTCAAGCTGACCCACCGCGACATGGGGCCGAAGGCGCGCTACATCGGGCCTGACGTTCCTGCCGAAGACCTCATCTGGCAGGATCCGGTGCCTGCCGGGCCGACCGGCTACAACGTCGAGGCGGTGAAGGCGAGGATCGCGGCCAGCGGCCTTTCGATCTCCGAAATGGTCTGCACCGCATGGGACAGCGCGCGCACTTTCCGCGGATCGGACAAGCGCGGCGGCGCCAACGGCGCGCGAATCCGCCTTGCCCCGCAAAAAGACTGGGAAGGCAACGAGCCTGCCCATCTGGCGCGCGTGCTTGCAGTGCTTGAACCCATCGCGCAAGAAGCGGGGGCAAGCCTTGCCGACGTGATCGTGCTGGCAGGCAATGTCGGGATCGAACTGGCAGCCAAGGCTGCGGGCCACAATGTGACCGTGCCTTTTGCCCCCGGCCGGGGCGATGCCCTGCCCGAACAGACCGATGCGGAAAGCTTTGCTCCGCTCGAACCCGTTCACGATGGTTATCGCAACTGGCTGAAGCGCGATTTCGCGGTGAAGCCTGCCGAACTCATGCTCGACCGCACACAGCTCATGGGCCTCACCGCGCCGGAAATGACCGTGCTGGTCGGCGGGATGCGCGTGCTGGGCACCAATCATGGCGGCACGAAGCACGGGGTGCTGACCGACCGCGAAGGCCAGCTTACCACCGACTTCTTCGTGAACCTGACCGACATGGCGTGGACCTGGGTGCCCGCAGGCAATGGGCTGTTCGAAATCCGCGACCGCAGGACCGGCGCAGTCAAGTGGACCGCAACCGAGCTGGACCTCACCTTCGGCTCGAACTCGGTGCTGCGCGCCTATGCCGAAGTCTATGCGCAGGACGATGCGGCCGACCGGTTCGTGGCCGATTTCATCGCCGCATGGACCAAGGTGATGAACGCGGATCGCTTCGATCTGGCTGCATGATCGCAATGCCCCTGACCGGCCGCGCGGGGACCATCGTCTCGCGGGCGAGTCCGGTCAGGGGTGATGACGGTCCGTATCGGAAATCGTGCGGATGCCGATATCAAGCTGCACCCGCGTGATTTCACCCATGTGGACTTGCCGAACGTTGCCACCTGCATCGACGAACAGCGTGGTCGGCAGGGCCTTGGCTCCGGCCCATGCGCCAAGCTGGCCGGAAGGATCGAGCATGACATGGCGCGGATCGAGCTGCTGGCGCCGGAGAAAGGCGGCAACGGCGGCACCATCCTCACCCTGATCGACCAGCACAATCGCCGCGCGCCTTTCCGATGCCGCAGCGCTTGCCAGCATCGGCAGTTCGCGGCGGCAGGGCGGGCACCAGGTGGCCCAGAGGTTGATGACAAGCGGCTGCCCGGCAGGAAGGGTCGCCACGCCTGCCGGAACCTGTTCAAGCGCCACGCCCTGCGGCAGACGGATCATCGGCCGGTCCTGCCCAATGGCGAGGAAGATCGCCCACAGGCCAGAAAGCAGCCCCAGCACCAGAAGCGCCGCCATGACCGCGCGCTGGCGGCGCAGACTGGCCACCAGCACCAGAGCCGCACCGGCGACGCCCGCCACCCAGTGCCAGCCGCCAAGCCACGCCTGCAACACCGCAGCAGGATCAAGCGCATAGCTTTCACGGTATTGCCAGACATGGCCGATCCGGGCCGAAACGAGGCCGCCGATCACCGCCAGCACCGCCGGATGCCAGGCACGAATGCGCCAGTGCTGCACGATCCGGTCAATCGCCGCGATGAACCCCGCAATAAGCACGAGCGCAACCAGCCGATCGAGCGCGAGGGCCACCGGGCCAATCTGGATCACGTCTTGCGGGTTCATTTCAGCCTTTTGCGGAACTGATCCAGATCAACAAAACTTTGCAGCGCCTAGGGCATGAACGATTGCGGCGCAATCTGTCAGCCGCCGCTGCGTCGGAATCGGCAGAGCGATACCTTGGCCAGATTGCCTTGATCACAATACTTATGTAAATTGAAAAATTGAGCGAAGCGACGGAGAGGGGACAGTGAACGGCCAACATGCCATGAGCGTCAGAACGCCATGACCGATTTCGTTCCGCTGCGCATCGGTGAAGCCGCGCCGGACTTTCTTGCCCGCTCGACCGAAGGCATGATCCGCCTTTCGGACTATCGCGGCCGGTGGCTGGTGTTCTTCTCCCACCCTGGCGATTTCACCCCGGTCTGCACGAGCGAGTTCATCGCCCTGACACAGGCGTTCAACCGCTTTGAGGACATGGGGTGCAGCCTGCTGGGCCATTCGGTCGACAGCCTGTTTTCGCATCTCGCGTGGCTGCGCGCACTGCATGATGACCTTGGCATCCGCGTGCCCTTTCCGATCGTCGAGGATCCCAGCCTTGAGATCGCCCGCGCCTATGGCATGGTATCGGCCGAAGCCCACAACGCGGCATCGGTCCGGGCCGTCTATTTCATCGATCCTGCCGGAATCGTGCGCGCGCTGAACTGGTATCCGCTTGCCGTGGGCCGGTCGGTCGGGGAGATGCTGCGCATCGTCGCGGCACTCAAGCGCACCGATGATGGCAGTTGCCTTGCCCCTGAAGGCTGGCATCCGGGTGATCCCGTTCTGGCACCGCCCGGCTTCAGCAAGAACGAAGCGCTTTCCGGCGACAAGGCAACGGCGTGGTTCTATCGCCACATGCCCGATGAAGGCTCGTCGCAATGACCGCCGATCCCGCCGTGCGCGATGCCGGAACGATCGAGGAGCAGGCAGAGCTTCTGCGCATTCTGGGCCATCCGCTGCGCCTTGCCGTGCTGCGGGAACTGACGGGCGGGGAACGCGCGGTCGGCGCGATAGCCGAACGCACCGGGCTGGGCCTTTCGGTGCTCAGCCAGCAGCTTGCGATCCTGCGCAAGGCGGCGCTGGTATCGGCGCGGCGCGAGGCAAAACAGGTGTTCTACCGCATCGATCCCGCCCGGATGGCGCAGGCCGCTGCGCTCATCGCCACGCTTGTTCCTGCGCCGGATCATGCTGCCGAAGCCGCGGCCGCGCCTGTCCTGCCGATTGCGCGGCTGGGCGCGGCCATGTTTGCACAGGTCACGCGCGCACCGTCTCCGGCGCGATGACCAAGCGACGCTGCGCCAGCCCATGCAGGCCGGTGCGGTGGCTGACGAGGACGAGACCGCTGCCGGTCTCATCCAGCCAGTGGCGCAGGCGGCTGCACAGTTCCCGTTCCGTTTCAGCGTCCAACCCCTCGCTCGGCTCGTCAAGCACGAGCCATGGCCTGCGCGCCAGCAGGGCGCGGGCAAGCGAGAGCCGCTTGCGCTCGCCGCCGGAAAGACGCGCGCCGTCCTCGCCCAGCCACTGATAGAGGCCCTGCGGCAGAGCGCGCACCGTCTGCGCAAGGCACGCGGTTTCCAGCGCCTGCCACATGTCCGCCTCGTTCAGCCCCGCGCGGGCAAGGCGAAGGTTGTCGGCCACGGTGCCCGCAATCAGCGCGGCATCCTGCGGCGCGTGGGCAAAGAGCGGGCGCAAGGCTTCAAGGCCCAGTGCGCGCACAGCCTGCCCGCCGATTTCAAGCCGCTCCGGCGCATCATCGCGCAAGCCCGCCAGTGTGCCGAGCAAGCGCGATTTGCCAGAACCGGAAGAGCCATCGATCAGGATGCGGTCGCCAGGGGCCAGCACATGCCGCGTTCCGGCAATCGCAATCACGATCTCCCTTGCCGCAAGGCCCTCCGCCCCCGCGCCGCGCCGCGCCGGCAGTGCGGCGAGCGTCTCAAGCCGCTCAAGCGCGTCGCCCACGCGCAGCCGCTCCATGTCGGTGCGCGACAGTGCCGAGATGCCTTCTGCCGCCGCCGCACCGGCAAGGCCAGCCAGCGCCGCCAGCGCCGGTCCGCTTCCCGCCAGCGCCAGCACCAGCGCCGCGCTGGCGCCGGAAAGCACCACCTGCGTTGCCAGCACCAGCGCCTCACCCCGGACAATCGCCAGCCGGGCGCGCTCCAGCGCCTGCACGTCCGGCTCCAGCGCCGCAAGGATGCGCGGCTCCAGCCCGTAGGCGGCAATCTCGCCCGGACAGGCGGCATAGGCAGCATAATCGGCCTTCAGACGGCCCAGCGTGGCAGCATGATCCTGCCTTGGCCCGGCCAGCAACCGCGGCGCCAGAGCCAGCGAGGCAAGGCGCATCACCGCAAGGCCCGACAGCAGCGCAAGGGCCGAAGCCCAGCCCGCCAGCAGGCTTGCGCCAAGCCCGGCCAGCGCCGCGGCAATCGCCGCAGGCCGGGTCACCCGCCGCACCACGCTGTCCTCCAGCGCATCGACATCGGAGCCAAGCCTTGCGGCTGCTTCCCCCGCAGAGAGGCCCAGTGCGAGCCTTGCTTCGGCACCGGCTGCCTGCGCGAACAGTGCCGGGCGCAGATCGGCAAGAGCAAACAGGGCGGCACGGTGCGACAGCAGCCGTTCGCCATAGCGGCCCAGCGTGCGGGCAATCGCCATGGCGCGAATGCCCGCACTGGGCAGGAGATAGTTGAACGCCTGAACCGCGGCGATGCCGCTGGCCCCCGCCATGGCCGCGCCCGTCAGGAACCAGCCTGAAAGACCCAGCAGGGCAACGCCCGCCACCGCCGCCATAACCGCCAGCGCAATGGCAAGCCTTGTCGTCCGGCGCTGCCTGAGCGCGGCCTTGCCCAGCATCTGCTCGATCTTCATCTGCGCCGTCATGCCATCACCACGCGGCTTGCGGCGCGTGCAATCAGCGCCGGATCATGGGTTGCGGCAACGATCAGCCGGGTCTGCGCCACCCGAACGAGCAGGTCCGCCATGGCGGCTCCTGTCGCCGCGTCCAGATCGGCGGTCGGCTCATCCAGCAGCAGGACCGGCCTGCCGCTGGCGATGGCCCGCACCACGCCGATCCGCCTGCGCTCGCCGCCGGAAAGGCCGGAACCGCGCGCATCGATGCGCAGATCGTGGCCCCGGCGCGAAAGCACGGCATCCAGCCCGCTGGCTGCAAGGATCGGCGCAAGATCGGCGGCAGGTGCAGCGCCGCCTTCGCCAAGGCGCAGATTCTCGTCGAGCGTGCCGGGCAGCAGCAGGGGGCGTTGCCCTGCCCAGCCGACAAGCGGCAGCAATTCAGGGCCGGACACGACCTTCCCATCCAGCATGATCCTGCCCCCCGCCACCGGCGCCAGGCCAAGCAAGCCGTGCAGCAGCGAGGATTTTCCCGTGCCGCTTTCCCCGGTCACGACATGCAGCCCCGGCCCATGCCAATCGGCATCGACCGGGCCGATGCGGCTACCGTCGGGATAGGCAATGACAAGGCCACCAGCAGCAAGGCCCCCAACAGCGCGGCTGCCAATCTGCCCGCCCGCTGTGCAGGCGTGGCCCGCAGCGTTCGGGCGCGCGGGCATTGCGGCGGCCTCTTCCAGCGCGGCATTCATGCTGCGCTGTGCAGCCTCGCCTTGCTGCTTGTCGTGATAGGCCGCAGCAAGGCGGCGCATGCCGAGATAGAACTCCGGCGCCAATGCCAGCGCGAAGAAGGCTTCGCCAAGCGTGAGATGTTCAGGCGCGGGGAACGGCAAAAGCCCCAGCAGCGAGAACCCGCAATAGACCGCCACCAGCGCAACCGCCAGCGCGGCGAAGAACTCCAGCATCGCGCTGGATACGAAAGCGATCCTCAGAACCTGCATGGTGCGCGCGGCCACATCGCGCGCGGCCTCGCCGATCTGCCGGGTCACGCGGTCTTCGGCCGCAAAGGCAAGGATGACCGGCAGCGCCGCCACGCGGTCAACGAACAGGCCCGACATGCGCGAAAGGGCAGCAAACTGGCGGTCGGCCTCGGCCTTTCCGGCCAGCCCGGCAAGGATCATCCCTGCGCCGAACGGCACGAGGGTGAGCAGGAGGATCAGCGCCGAGAACCAGCTTGCCAGCGCAACCGCCGCCGCAACCAGGAGGGCGCAAACCGCTGCGGCCTGCCGCAGGGGCTGAAAGCGGGCGACCAGCCCCTCAAACGCCTCGACATCATCGATCGCCACGCGCAAGTCCTCGCCCACGAGGCGGCCGCGCAGCAGCCTTCCGGGCAGGAGCGCCGTCACCAGCCGGTTGCGCCACGCCGCCTTGGCCTGCGCCGCCGCGCGATGGCCCGCCATCAAGGCCCCGGCCTGCGCCGCTGCCCGCACCAGCGCGCCAAGCCCCATGCCAGCAAGCAAAGGCCAGGCGCGCCTGCCCTCGGCCAGTGCCGCGATGAACCCGGCCAGACCGGCAGCAAAAAGGATTGCGCCCGCCGTGTCACCAAGCCACCACAATGCGGCGGCATGGCGGTTTGGGCGAGGGGCACGAAGGCCGCGTCCGGACAGGTCCGGGGCATCAGCGAAATCGGCTGGGGGAGGCATTGGCGCCTTCAAAGCGTGATTGACCAAATCATCATATTAGCATATTCGAAAACTGACTAATCGAATGAACGATCCGAGTCGAGTCCCGTCTGCCGCAGACCGGCGGGGATGCAGGAAACCATGGCGGCACCGGTCCGCCATCAGGAGTGTGCGTTATGGATATGGCTGTTGTCGAGCTTGGTCGGCTCCAGTTTGCGCTTACCGCGATGTATCACTTCCTCTTCGTGCCGCTGACCCTCGGCCTGTCGTTCCTGCTGGTCATCATGGAAAGCATCTATGTGATGACCGGCCGGGAAATCTGGCGGACGATCACGCGGTTCTGGGGCAAGCTCTTCGGCATCAACTTCGTGCTTGGCGTTGCCACCGGCATCACCATGGAGTTCGAGTTCGGCACCAACTGGGCCTATTACGCGCACTATGTGGGCGACATCTTCGGCGCGCCGCTGGCGATCGAAGGGCTGATGGCCTTCTTCCTCGAAGCGACCTTCGTGGGGCTGATGTTCTTCGGCTGGGACCGCCTTTCCAAGGTTGCGCACCTTGCCGTCACGTTCCTCGTCGCGCTCGGCTCGAACCTTTCGGCATTGTGGATCCTGATCGCCAACGGCTGGATGCAGAACCCGGTGGGCGCACGTTTCAATCCTGAAACCATGCGCATGGAAGTGACCGATTTCTACTCGGTGCTGTTCAACCCGGTGGCGCAGGCCAAGTTCGTCCACACCGTCAGCGCAGGGTATGTCGCGGCCTCGGTTTTCGTCATGGGCGTTTCGGCGTGGTATCTGCTCAAGGGCAAGTGGACCAACGTGGCGCGCCGTTCCATGATGGTGGCATCGGCCTTCGGTCTTGCCGCCTCGCTCTCGGTCGTCGTGCTGGGCGATGAATCCGGCTATGCGCTGACCGACAACCAGAAGATGAAGCTCGCCGCCATCGAGGCGATGTGGCACACCGAGGAAGCGCCTGCGGGCCTCTCGATCTTCGGCATTCCGGATCTGGAAGCGCAGAAGACACATTACGAAGTGAAGATCCCCTATGTGCTGGGCCTCATTTCCACCCGCAGCCTGACCGGCGAGGTCATGGGCATCAACGAACTGGTGCTGAAGGCCGATGAACGCATTCGCAGCGGCATCATCGCCTATGACGCGGTCGAGAAGCTGAAGGTCAACCGCACCGACATGGCCGCGCGCGAACAGTTCGAGCGGCACAAGGCCGATCTTGGCTATGCCATGTTGCTGAAGCGCCACGTGGCCGATCCGCGTGCCGCCACCGACCAGCAGATCATGCAGGCCGCGAAAGACACGATTCCCAATGTCCCGGTCATGTTCTGGCTGTTCCGCATCATGGCGGGGCTGGGCTTCTTCTTCATCGCCTTCTTCGCGATGGCGTTCTGGTGCGCTTCGGCCTGCCAGTTCAACAAGCGCTGGTTCCTGAAGATCGCGGTCGCCATCATGCCGCTACCGTGGATTGCCATCGAGTTCGGCTGGATGCTGGCCGAAATCGGGCGCCAGCCATGGGCGGTGGAAGGGGTTCTTCCCACTTTCCTTGCCGCCTCCTCGCTGACCATGGGGCAGATCTGGGCGACGATCATCGGCTTCACCCTGCTCTATGGCGCGCTGGCGCTCATCGAAGTGCGGCTGATGATCGCCATGATCCGCAAGGGTCCCGTCGAGCATCACGAACCCGCCCCTGCCGCTTCCGGCAGCAGCTATGCCGACCGGGGCTACACCGCGATGCCCGCGGAATAAGGGAAGAACAGGAAATGGAAATCCCTCTCGACTACGAAACCCTGCGGGTCATCTGGTGGGGCCTGATGGGCACGCTGCTGATCGGCTTTGCCCTGACAGATGGCTATGATCTGGGGGTCGCTGCGCTGATGCCCTTCATTGGCAAGACCGATGAGGAACGCCGCATGGCGATCAACGCCATCGCGCCGCACTGGGAAGGCCATCAGGTGTGGTTCATCCTTGGCGGCGGGGCGATCTTCGCGGCATGGCCCTTTGTCTATGCGGTCAGCTTCTCCGGCTTCTACCTTGCCATGTTCCTTGTGCTGGCCGCGCTGA
Organism: Novosphingobium meiothermophilum; assembly: GCF_003171715.1. Lineage (GTDB taxonomy): Bacteria > Pseudomonadota > Alphaproteobacteria > Sphingomonadales > Sphingomonadaceae > Novosphingobium > Novosphingobium meiothermophilum. The sequence continues at coordinate 71,180 of NZ_QGHL01000005.1, forward strand.
TCCTGCGCCCGGTGGCCTTCAAGTATCGCTCGAAGCACGCCGATCCGGCATGGCGCGCGCGCTGGGACTGGGCCTTGTTCATCGGCGGCTTCGTGCCCGCGCTGGTCTTCGGGGTGGCCGTGGGCAATGTCCTGCAAGGCGTGCCGTTCCGCCTCGACAGCGATCTGCGCAGCTTCTACGAAGGCTCGCTGATTGGCCTGTTCTCGCCTTTCGCGGTGATGGCCGGGCTGCTCTCGCTGGCCATGATCGTGATGCACGGTGCGGGCTTTCTTTCGGTCAAGATCGAACAGGGCCCGGTGCTTGAACGCGCGCGCAGGATCGGCAGCATCGCCGCCATCGCCAGCGTGATCCTTTTCGCGGCGGGCGGCCTGTGGGTTGCCAACGGCGCCATGGGCTTTCGGCTTGAAGGCGCGGTCGATCCGTCCGGCCCATCCAACCCCCTGCTGGTCAAGGCCGTGGCCGCGCCCGGCGCATGGCTCGACAACTACGCGCGCCATCCGCTGCTCGCTCTCGCCCCGCTGCTGGGGCTGGCAGGGCCGCTGCTCGCCCTCGTGGGCATCCGCAGCCGCAACCATGTGTTGAACCTTGCCGGGTCATCACTGGCCACGGTGGGTATCATCGCCACGGTCGGCCTTTCGATGTTCCCCTTCATCCTGCCCAGCTCGATCGATCCGCAATCGAGCCTCACGGCATGGAACGCTTCGTCCAGCCACCTGACGCTGTGGATCATGCTGCTTGTCACGCTGATCTTCCTGCCGATCGTGCTGGCCTACACGGCATGGGTGATGAAGGTTCTGTTCGGCCGGATCGGTTTGCGCGATGTGCGCACCAATCCTGATTTCTACTGATCCAGGAGCGGGAACGATGTGGTATTTTTCGTGGATACTCGGCCTTGGCCTTGCGCTGGCATTCGGCATCATCAACGGCATGTGGCACGAATTCCAGTCTCCGCTGGATGAGGATCCCAACCTGTGACGAAGCGGCGCCGGGCGGCTGGCTCCCTTGCGGCAGGCGCAACCCTGCTGGTGACTGCCTGCGCAACGCCCGGCACCGATGCGGCGGCGCTTTCAGCGCGCTCGGCAATCTTGGCGGACCGCTTTCAGGCCGAATTGCAGGGCCAGCTCATGGCGGCCATGCAGGCAGGCGGCCCGGAAGGCGCGATTGCGGTTTGCCAGCAGGCCGCGCCCGCCATTGCCGAGAGCCTATCTGCCGAAAGCGGGGCGCAGGTGCGCCGGATTGCCCTGAAGGAACGCAATCCGGCCGCCAGAACGGAAGGCGATTTGCGCACCCGGCTTGAACAGCTTGCCGCCAATCCCCTCAGCCCTGATGGCATGCCCGCCACCATGACATGGACCGAGGGCACCGGCCGCAAGGCCAGGGTCCACTATCTGCGGGCCATCCCGATGAAGGCGCAGCCCTGCGCCGCCTGCCACGGCACCAGCATTGCCCCTGCGGTGCAGGCAAGGCTTGCCGAACTCTACCCGGATGACAAGGCAACCGGGTTCAAGCCCGGCGAGCTGCGCGGCGCGATCGCGATCACCTGGCCTGCCGGAAAGCTGCCTCCGGCCAACTGAGAGCGCGCGCCAATAGGAACCGTTCGCCCCCGGCAACTAATTCTTCCTTTTTGGTAGAGATTGGCCAAAGCTATCCCCGCCCGGCAAGGGGAGTGCGAATCGTGATGGATTTTCTCGCAAGCGTGGACCTTACGGCATTGCTGCCATTCATCGCGGTCGGCTTTGCCGCGCAGATGGTCGACGGGGCGCTGGGCATGGCGTTCGGCGTGATTTCCAACACGCTGATGGTCGGGGTGCTCGGCATTCCCCCGGCGCTTGCCTCGCAGCGCGTGCATATCGTCGAATGCTTCACCACGGCCACATCGGGCATCAGCCATCTGCTTCACGGCAATGTCGACAGGAAGCTGTTCTTCCGCCTGCTCCTGCCCGGCATGGCGGGCGGGATTCTCGGAGCCTATGTCCTGTCCTCGCTCGATGCCTCGGTGGTCAAGCCGTGGGTGCTTCTCTACCTGTGCGGCATCGGCCTCTATCTGCTCACGCGCGGCATTCTCTATCCGCCCAAGATCAAGGAAGCCAGGCACGTTGCCCCGCTGGGGCTGCTGGGCGGGTTTCTCGATGCGGCGGGTGGCGGCGGCTGGGGGCCGGTTGTCACGTCGAACCTGCTGATTCAGGGGGCTGATCCGCGCAAGGTCGTGGGCACGGTCAACACGGTGGAGTTTTTCCTCACGCTCACCGTGTCGGCGGCGTTCATCTTCCACCTTGGCGTTGCCGATCTGGCGGGCGCAACGCTGGGCTTCCTTATCGGCGGGATCGCGGCGGCCCCCTTCGGCGCATGGGCGGCCAAGCACATTCCGGCAAAGACCATGCTCATCATGGTCGGCATCGTGCTGACGCTGACCAGTGCCTATGGAGCATGGACGGCCTTCATGCGCTGATGGGCCTGCGCCCCGTGGCCCAACGACCATAACGCTGCGTTAACCATGACGAGCCATGATGGACTGTGCCGATCACGGCGATTCGCCGGATGGCAGGAGGGCACGACCATGGCGCGCTACGATGCAAGCGGCATGACCATTTCCGAAATGCGCGAGTTTGCGGGCTTTGCCCCGTGCGAGCAGCGCTATATCCGGCGCAGCCTCGATATCGCGCTGGGCCGGGGTGATGTCGAGGCTCGCTGGGCGCGCAATGCCGACGAGGCATCCTCGATCCGGCAGCAGGCAGCCATCTATCGCGAGATTCCGCTGCTGCGGCAATTGCTGCGCCATGTCGAAGGGCTTGAAAGCCTTGAACCCTTCATGGGCACGCTCATCCGCCTGACCGCCTTCGATCTGGTGCAGGGTCGGCTTTCCTGCTTTTCCGCCTACCGCTTTCTTTACGAGCGGCTGCTTGGCGCCGAAGCGCGCCCCTGGCTGCCGGGCGCCTTCTGCGGCGCGGCAGCGCTCCCGGTGATCCGCCCCGACCGCAGGCGCGATCTGCTCCAGTCGATCAGCGAAGCCGCCGCCACCGCGCAGGGATGGTCCACCCGCGCGCCCGTCTTCTATCCTGAGTTCGTCGAGAACGAAGCAGCCTGAGCCGCCCCGTCCGCCGGGTCAGGGCACCAGCACGGTATCGCGCGCCTCCGCATCGGTCTGCGGATGGTCGAGCGTGTAGTGCAGGCCTCGGCTTTCGTGCCGCGCGCGGGCAGAACGCACGATCAGATCGGCGCTTTGCAACAGGTTGCGCAGTTCGATCAGGTCGGTCGTCACGCGGAAGTGCCCGTAATAGTCGTTCACTTCCTCGGTGAGGAGGGCAATGCGGTGCGCCGCGCGCTCCAGCCGCTTGTTCGTGCGCACAATGCCCACATAGTTCCACATGAAGCGGCGGATTTCGGTCCAGTTCTGCTTGATGACCACCTCCTCGTCGGAATCGGTCACGCGGCTTTCGTCCCATGCGCGCACCGGAGGCGGGGCCTCGAAGCTGTCCCACCGCCGCAGGATGTCGCGCGCGGCCGCCTCGCCGAAAACGAAGCATTCGAGCAGCGAATTGGAGGCAAGCCGGTTGGCCCCGTGAAGGCCGCTTTCGGTGCATTCGCCCGCGGCATACAGGCCCGGCAGATCGGTGCGTCCGGTCAGATCGATCAGAACGCCCCCGCAGGTATAGTGCTGGGCGGGCACCACCGGGATCGGGCCGCGCGTCATGTCGATGCCCAACCCCAGCAGCTTGTCATGGATATTGGGAAAGTGCCCGCGCACGAAATCGGCGGGCATATGGCTGATATCAAGGTGCACGTAATCAAGGCCGAAGCGCTTGATTTCGGCATCGATGGCGCGGGCCACCACATCGCGCGGGGCCAGTTCCATGCGCTCGGCATCGTAGAACGCCATGAACCGCTTGCCCGTGCGCGGATTGATGAGCCGCCCGCCCTCGCCGCGCACGGCCTCCGTTATGAGGAAGTTCTTGACCTCCAGGTGATAGAGGCAGGTCGGGTGAAACTGCATCATCTCCATGTTGGAAACGCGCGCGCCTGCCCGCCACGCCATGGCGATGCCATCCCCGGTTGCGCCGCGCGGTGCGGTGCTGAACTGATAGACCCGCCCCGCCCCGCCTGTGGCAAGGATCGTTGCGCGCGCGGTATGCGCCTCCACCTTGCCGCTGGCTTCGTCCAGCGCATAGACGCCCCAGACACGGCCTGATCCCGAATAACGCGCCGCCTCGTGCCGCCCGGTGATGAAATCAATGCAGGTGCGCCCCGGCAGCAGGGTGATGTTGGGATGTTCACGCGCGGCCTTGAGCAGCGCCTTCTGCACCGCCGCGCCCGTGGCGTCATCGACATGAACGATGCGCCGGTGCGAATGGCCGCCCTCGCGCGTGAGGTGGAGCGATCCCGCCTCGGCATTGAAGGGCACGCCCAGTTCCACCAGCCGCGCAATCGCGCGCGGCGCGTTCTCGACCACGAACTCCACGGTTTCGCGCCGGTTCAGCCCGGCCCCGGCAATCATCGTGTCGCGGATGTGATTGTCGAAGGTGTCGCCCTCGTCCAGCACGGCGGCGATGCCGCCCTGCGCCCAGTTGGTCGAACCGCCATCCAGCGCGCCCTTGGCCAGCACCAGCACCCGGCGCTGCTCGGCCAGCACCAGGGCAGCCGTCAGACCGGCCGCGCCCGATCCGATGATCAGGACATCGTGCGCATGATCCGCCGCCCCGCCAGACCTCTCGCTCTCCACCTGCTGCTCCATTTCCATCGCTTACCGGCCGATGCCTTGGCCCTTATAGGCGGCATGGCAAGACGAAAGTGCGCTTTCGTCACATTTCACGCAAGTTCTGCGAATGCATGCCGCTGCGCCGATTCTCTTGGCAGAATAAGGGGATGCGGCCTTTATTTCGCACCTGCAACATGTTACGTAACCTGTGTTCTTCCCGTTCCTTGAACCGGCTCTCCGGCAGAAGGAGTCGCGCATGGCCTTTGCCAGATTTCTGTGCCTCTTCGATCGGCATCGCCCGGTTCGCGAAGGAGTCGAATGGAACGGCGTGGCCTTTGTCGGAACATGCAAGCATTGCGGCGCGGCCATTCGCCGCCGCGAAGGGGGCGGCTGGCGCCGCTTCACCCGCGAAGACCCGCCGATCTTCGGAAATCAATGATGCCCGGCACGATTGCTCCCGGTATGATTGTGACCCGCGCTGTCAGGCAGTTTCAAGCGGCTTGCTCGTCAGGCTGACGAAGACATCCTCAAGATCGGCTTCGCGCGTCGAGACATCGACGATGGCATAGCCCTGGCCCTGCACCAGACTCATCACCTCACCCGCGTTCATCCTGTCCTTGTCATAGCCGATCTCGACCTGCCGTTCGCCGGCTATCACGCTCTTGAGAAAGGCAGGATGCTGCGGCGCAACATCAACGTCGCGGTCAAGCGTGAGCACCACGATCTTCTCGCGTGCCATGTCCACCAGTTCGCGCGTCGGCTTGTTGGCGATCAGCTTGCCGTGGTTGATGATGGCGATGCGGTCGCACAGTTGTTCGGCTTCTTCCAGATAGTGCGTGGTCAGCACCACCGTCACGCCATCGCGATTGAGTTCGCCCACGAGTTCCCACAACTGCCTGCGCAGTTCCACGTCGACGCCCGCCGTCGGCTCGTCGAGCACCAGCACCGGCGGGGCGTGGACCATGGCCTTGGCGATCAGCAGGCGGCGCTTCATCCCGCCTGAAAGCGAGCGGGCATAGGCATTGGCCTTGTCGGCCAGATGCACTGCCTCCAGCAGTTCCATCGTGCGCCGCATGGCCTTGGGCACACCATAAAGCCCGGCCTGATTCTCAAGGACTTCGGCGGGCGTGAAGAAGGGATCGAACACGATTTCCTGCGGCACGATGCCGATCGAAGCCTTGGCGTTGCGCACGTCGCGGTCAATGTCGTGGCCCCAGATCTCGACACTGCCGGAGGTTTTCATCACCATCCCGGCAAGCGTGTTGATGAGCGTCGACTTGCCTGCCCCGTTCGGGCCAAGCAGGCCGAAGATCTGGCCTTGCGGCACATCAAAGCTCACCCCGTCGAGCGCCAGCTTGCCCGCAGACTTGCCGGTGGGCGCATAACGCTTGACCAGATCGCGGATACGGATGGCGGGCGCGGTGTGTTCGGTCTCGGACATGGGCTGCTGCCTGCACCAGCGCGCACCAAAACGCAATTGTCTGGAGGCTGCGGATTTGCTAGCCGCGCATCCCATGATCCAGCCCCCCGAAACCGTCTATACCGAACATCACCGCGTCAGCTGTGACGGCGCTTCCGACATCCGTGGCGGCGCGGCCCTTGGCCATCCGCGCGTCTGGCTTGAGATCGACGAAAAGGGCTATGTCGAATGCGGCTATTGCGACAGGCGCTTCGTGCTCAAGGGCGGCCCGGCCGACGAGACTTCGGGCGCGGATACGGCGCAAGCCGCCTGAAAAGGCCGCTATGGCCTTTGCGCGATGAGCGCTTATATCGGTCGGCATGACCGATACCGATACCCGTTCGCTGCTCTACCGTTCCGGCCTGCTTTCCCCTGAAGAGGCACAGCGGCTCACCGCCAGCGCGCTGAAAGCCTGCGACGACGGCGAACTTTACCTCCAGTTCATCGCCAGCGAGAGCTTCGGCTTCGATGACGGACGCCTGAAAACCGCAGACTATTCGCGCGATGCCGGTTTCGGTCTGCGCGGGGTTTCGGGCGAGATGACGGGCTTTGCCCACGCCAACGAGATCTCCGCCGCCGCCATTGCCCGCGCCGGTGAAACACTGAAGCTGCTCGATCCGGCCAGGGGCCAGCCCGCTCCGCCGCCGCGCCAGAGCAACCGCCACCTCTACACCGACGCCTCGCCGCTTGATGCCGTGCCGTTCGAGGCCAAGGTGCGGCTGCTGGAAACCATCGATGCCGCAGCCCGCGCGCGCGATCCGCGCGTGGCGCAGGTTTCCGCATCGCTTTCCGGCTCGTGGTCGGTGGTGGAAATCGTGCGCGCCGATGGCTTTGTGGCGCATGACGTGCGCCCTCTCGTGCGGCTCAATGTCTCGATCGTGGCCGAACACAACGGACGGCGCGAAACCGGCTCGTTCGGCATTGGCGGGCGGCGCCTCTATGATGATCTCTTCGCCCCCGAAACGTGGAACCGCGCCATCGACGAGGCGCTGGCGCAGGCGCTGGTCAATCTCGAATCGGTGGCGGCACCCGCGGGCGAGATGACCGTCCTGCTTGGCCCCGGCTGGCCCGGCGTGCTGCTGCACGAGGCAGTTGGCCACGGGCTTGAAGGCGATTTCAACCGCAAGGGCACCAGCGCCTTTTCGGGCCGGATCGGCCAGCGCGTGGCCGCGCCCGGCGTGACCGTGATCGACGATGGCACCCTGCTGGGCGTCAACGGGCAGGGCCGGCGCGGCTCGCTCTCCATCGACGATGAGGGCACGCCCACGCAGGAAAACGTCCTGATCGAGGACGGCATCCTCAAGGGCTACATCCATGATCGCCTCAACGCGCGGCTGATGGGTGTGCCCCCCACCGGCAACGGACGGCGCGAAAGCTTTGCCCATGCGCCGATGCCGCGCATGACCAACACCTTCATGCGCGCGGGAAACGATGATCCTGCCGAACTGCTCAGCCGCGTGAAGAACGGCATTTTCGCCAAGTCATTCGGCGGTGGTCAGGTCGACATCACCAGCGGAAAGTTCGTGTTCTCGTGCACCGAAGCCTATCGCATCGAGAACGGCAGGCTCGGCGCGCCGATCAAGGGCGCAACGCTCATCGGCGATGGCCCGACCTGCCTTACCAGGGTCATCGGCATCGGCAACGATCTGGCGCTGGATGAGGGCGTGGGCATCTGCGGCAAGGGCGGGCAAAGCGTGCCTGCGGGCGTCGGCCAGCCAACCCTGCTTATTGAAGGACTTACCGTCGGCGGCACGGCCTGAAGACACAGGCCATTCCTTTTCAGCAAGGGTTCAGCCACTCCCGTGCATGATCGCTTCATCGAGTCGCAAGGCTGATTGACTGCACGGCCATTCGCCCGGAAGGCGAACCAGCCGGAAAGCCAGCCAGCCGGAAAGCCAGCCAGCCGGAAAGGAAGTGCCAGCCATGCCGAAGAAGATCAGCACGTTTGCCTTGGCGCTGGCCGCGGGGTCCCTGCTTGTGGCGGGCGCCAGCGCGCAGGCCAAGCCGCGCCCAACCCCTGAAGAGCGCCTTGCAAAGACGCTCGAAGGCCGCGTTGCCGGAAAGCCGGTGGATTGCATCTACCTGCCGCGCGTCACCAGCAGCTACATCGTCGACAAGACCGCCATCGTCTATGATGCGGGCAGCACCATCTGGGTGAACCGCCCGGCATCGGGCGCGGCCGCGCTTGATGACAACGACATCATGCTGACCACGCCTTTCGGCGCGCAGCTCTGCAATGTCGATATCGTGCGGCTGATCGATCGCAACGCGGGCTTCTGGCGCAGCTCGGTCAGCCTGGGCCAGTTCGTGCCCTATACCAAGGCGCCCAATCCCGGCGCGAAGGACGAAAAGGCGGGCTGACTGCTTGGCTTGCGTGCCAATCGCGAGGTAAGGGCGAGGCGATGACGCTTCGCCCTCTTCTCCGGTTTGCCCGCCACGATGATCTTTCCGCCCTGTGCGATCTGGGCCGCCGCGCCTTCGTGGCCAAGTTCGGCCACCTCTACAGCGCGGCGAACCTTGCCCGCTTTCTGGATGAGGCGCATTCGCTGCCGGTGCTGGCCGCACAGCTTGCCGATCCGGGCATGAAGATTGCCGTCATCGAAGAAGACGGCCGCCTTGCCGCCTACTGCAAGGTCGTGCGCGAAAGCACCCTGCCGCCGCACACTGCGGCAAGGGCGCCGATGGAACTGAAGCAGCTTTATGCCGATCCCGACCTTCTGGGCCGGGGCCATGGCGCACGGCTGATGGACTGGGCAATGGCGCAGGCGCGCGGATGGGGCGCCGATGAAATCCAGCTTTCGGTCTATGCCCACAACCCCGATGCCCAGCGCTTCTACCGGCGCTATGGCCTTCGCAATGTGGCCGACATCGCCTTCTGGGTGGGCGACCATTGCGATCCGGAGTTCATGTTCGCCGGGCCGGTCTGATCCGGCGATCCAGCGCTGCCTGAATCGCGCAGATTGGCTGCGCGCAACGCCTTTCAGGTTTCACCGTGAACGCCTATAGAGGGGGCATGTCCTCGATCCGTCCCTGGCGCGATATCGCGCGTCGCAAGTGCCGCCAGATCATGGTCGGCTCGGTCCCTGTCGGCGGCGATGCGCCGATCACCGTGCAGACGATGACCAACACCCCCACCTCCGATGCCGTGGCCACGATCGACCAGATCCGCCGTTGCGAGGATGCGGGAGCCGATCTCATCCGCGTGTCCTGCCCGGACGTGGAAAGCACCGCCGCCTTTCGGAAGATCACGAAGGCCGCGCGCATCCCGGTGATCGCGGACATCCACTTTCACTACAAGCGCGCACTCGAAGCGGCCGATGCGGGTGCGGCGTGCCTGCGCATCAATCCCGGCAACATCGGCTCGCATGACAGGGTTGCCGAAGTGGTCCGCGCCGCCAAGGCCAATGGCTGCGCCATCCGTATCGGCGTGAACGCAGGCAGCCTCGAAAAGCACCTGCTCGAAAAATACGGCGAGCCATGCCCCGAAGCGCTGGTGGAATCCGCGCTCGATCATATCAAGCTGCTACAGGACCACGATTTCCACGAATACAAGGTGGCCGTGAAAGCCTCCGACGTGTTCCTTGCCGTCAGCGCCTACATGGGCCTTGCCGATGCGGTCGATTGCCCGCTGCATCTGGGTATCACCGAGGCGGGCGGGCTGATCGGCGGCACGGTGAAATCGGCCATCGGCATCGGCAACCTGCTCTGGGCGGGCATTGGCGATACGATCCGCGTCAGCCTCTCGGCCGAACCGGAAGAGGAAGTGCGTGTCGGCTTCGAAATCCTGAAAAGCCTTGGCCTGCGAACGCGCGGCGTGCGGGTCGTCTCGTGCCCGTCGTGCGCGCGGCAGGGCTTTGACGTGATCCGCACCGTCGAAGCGCTGGAAAAGCGCCTGTCCCACATCAAGACCCCGCTTTCGCTTTCGGTCCTCGGCTGCGTCGTCAACGGTCCGGGCGAAGCGCGCGAAACCGACATCGGCCTGACCGGCGGCGGCAACGGCAAGCATATGGTCTATCTTTCCGGTGTGACCGACCACACGGTGCAGTCCGAAGACATGCTCGATCACATCGTTGCCCTGGTGGAGAAGAAGGCTGCGGAAATCGAGGCCGCGACGACCGATGCCGGCAACGTTACCGAAGCGGCAGAGTAAGCCCTGCTCTCGCGCATGACCATTGCCATCCGCCCCGCCGTCCCTGCCGATCTGCCCCTGATCGCCAGCCTCATCCGCGCGCTCGCCGCTTACGAGAAGCTGGCCGATGCGGTGCGTTTCGATGAGGCCACGCTGGGCGAAAAGCTGTTCGGCAAGCGTCCCTATGCCGAAGTGGTGATTGGTGAACTGGATGGCGCGGCGCAGGGCTTTGCCCTGTTTTTTCACAACTTCTCGACCTTCGAGGGCAAGCCCGGCATCTATCTGGAAGACCTGTTCGTGCGTCCTGAGGCTCGTGGGCACGGACTGGGCAAGGCGCTGCTGGCGCATCTGGCGGCGCTGGCGGTGCAACGCGATTGTGCACGGCTCGAATGGTCGGTGCTCGACTGGAACGAACCTGCCATCGGCTTCTACCGGTCTCTGGGCGCGCGCATGATGGACGAGTGGACGGTCATGCGCGTCGATGGCCTCGCGCTTGGCGAGCTTGGCGCGCAGGCTGGAAATACGCACCCGATCGGTTAAACTGCGCCGCATTCAGCGAAGGTTTTGCGGCGCTGTGCCGTAAGAGAGGATATGAGCATCGTGGTGAACAGGCGCGGCGTTCTGGCAGGCGCGGCGGCAAGCGCCGTGGCGGCCGTCGTGCCGCCGCGCGTGGCGGCTGCGGTCTATTACCCCAACGAGCAGCACCGCCGCGTGCTGGAACTGGCAAAGGAACAGGTCGAACGGCATCGCGCTTCGCTGTGGCGCACCGACATTGTCGGAATTGCCGATTTCGCCATGCCGTCCTCGCTTCCCCGCTTTCACTTCGCCAATCTGGAACGAGGCGAAGTGCGCTCGTTCCTCGTCGCGCACGGGCGCGGGTCCGATCCGGAACATGACGGGTTCCTCAAGACCTTCTCGAACGAGGTCGGAAGCCTTGCCACCTCGCGCGGGGCCTATGTCACTTACGAGTGGTATAACGGCAAGTATGGCACCTCGATCCGTCTGGGCGGCCTCTCGCCCGACAATTCGAACGTGCTGGACCGGGCGATCGTGCTGCACCCGGCATGGTATGCCGCGCCTGCGATGCTGGCCAAATGGGGCAAGCTCGGCCGGTCAGACGGCTGCTTCGCCATGAGCGAGGCCGATTTCAACGAAGCGCTCTGGCACCTTTCGGGCGGAAGGCTGATCTACGCGGACCGGCTGGGACTGGGTTGAACCAGCCGCGCGCGGGTCCGGCCGGGGCAGGCGCCGCCCCTTGGTGCGGCTGGTGAGATGCCAGCAGAAGCAGCGCTCGCAGCGATAGGGATGCAGCACAAGCCCCGTGCGCAAGCCTGCCGAGGCGGCGGCCGCCTCGGCTTCCTCGCGCGCCTTGTATCGGACCTTGCGCCGGCACACGCTCAGCCGCGTGCGCATGTCAGAGCGGATTGTCGAGCTTGATGATTTCCTCGTCGCTCTTGCGCTGGCTGGTATGCAGCGCGCGCGGCTGGGCGAAGCTGGCCAGCACCGGGGCATCGCGCTTGTAGATGTCGGGGAACGAGCGCAGCGTGCCGTTCACATCCGTGGCCACGGTGAAATAGGTGATATAGACCGGGAAGGTCTTGGTCATCGGCACCTTGGTATATTCGCGCGAGGTGTGTGCGGCCACGGCATCGTCCGGCGTCATCCCCGCGCCAAGGATACCCATGGTCATCGCCAGTTCGACCGCACCTTCCACCCGGATGCAACCGTGGCTGAGCGCGCGCACTGGCTGGCTGAAGGCGGCCTTGCTGGGCGTATCGTGCAGAAAGATCGCGTGCTCGTTGGGCATGTCGAGCTTCATGCGGCCAAGCGAATTGTTGTCGCCGGGCTGCTGCACCACATAGATCGTGCCGTCGGCGGCCTTCGTCACCTTGTAGCCTTCGCGCTCGGCCTGCTTGGGATTGTTGACCAGACGCGCACCCAACCCCTCGCCCACCACGATCGATTGCGGCACGGTCCATGTGGGGTTGAAGATCACGCCCTGAACCGTTTCGGCAAGCTGCGGCGTGGCAGTGCGGCCGGGCTTGCCGACAACCACCCGGTAGCTCTTGATGATCTTGTTGCGCACCGTCAGCCGGAGCATCTGTTCGGGCACGTTGGTGAGCAGATACTGCGTGCCCAGATCGCGCGCCAGCCAGCGCCAGCGGTCCATGTTGGCACGGATCAGCGCGGCCTGCTGCGGCGTCTGCGCCTTGGGCAGGGCAGCTTTCAGCGCGGCATAATCGGGGTGCGTGGGCAGCAGCGCATCAAGCGCGCCCTTGATGTCATGCTTTTCCAGCGCGGATGCGATGATGAGGTTGGTCGGGTTCACATCCTGGTCGGGATCGACCGCGAACCACTGGACACGCGCCGTCATCGGCGTGCGTCCATCGCGCAGATCCTCGATCAGCCAGCCGAAAAGGCGCGTGGCCATCGAGTCGAGTTCGGGGCCTTCGCCCTTTGCAATGGCAGCCGAAAGGGCCTCAGGCTCATAGTCCTTTGGGAAAAGCCCTTCGCGCCCGATTCCCTTGATCGCGGCCAGCAGCGCCTGCGCATCGGCCTGCGTCCAGTGCGGCAAGGGCGCCGGTTCGAAAGCTTCGGGCGGCGCGGCAACCGGCGCCTGCGGTGCGGGCGCGACGGTAGGAACGGGAGCGGGCGCAGGCTGGACCTGCCGGGTCAGATCGACGGGCGCGGCATTCTGCGCACCTGCGGCAGAAGGCAGAGCTGCCAGCACCAGCGCCAGCGCACTGCCATGCACAGCCGCCAGCCGCGCCTTGCCCCAAGGCTTGTTCATAGCGATGCAACCCGCAACCTTCACCCGCTTCACCTCGTTTGCCTGCCGCGCCGGACGGCGCAGATGCGTCCTGCCCGATGCACGGCGCACGATCAAGCACGCTGGCTTGCTGAAGGCTGAATCGGCTTCGCGAACAAGCGCGCACAAAGGCGGTTTCACCTGCGCCCGCCTTTGCCTATGGCACCGGCCATGCCCACCGGTCCTTCGCCCGCCCTGCGTGCCCTGCTCGTGCCGATCGCGGCGGCAATGGCAGGCCTTGCGCTGTTTTCGGTCATGGACGGGGTGATGAAGGCCGCCTCCATCGCCATTGGCGCCTATGCCGCGATGTGCTGGCGCGGGCTGGCGGGCACGATCATCATGGCGCCGCTATGGCTGTGGCGCGGACAGGGCTGGCCCGCGCCTGCCGTGCTCAGGGTGCATGTGCTGCGCGGCGTGGTCGCCTCGGTCATGGCGGTGCTGTTCTTCTACGGCATTGTGCGGCTGCCCCTTGCGGAAGGCATCGCGCTCTCGTTCATCGCGCCGCTGATCGCGCTTTATCTTGCCGCCATCCTGCTGGGCGAGAAGGTGCGCCCGGCGGCCATCGGCGGATCGGTGCTGGCGCTGCTGGGCGTGGCCGTCATCGCAGGCGGAAAGTTCGATGGACCGGCCAATGCCGAAGCCGTGAAGGGCCTTGTCGCCACACTTGTCTCGGCGGTGCTCTATGCGTGGAACCTCGTCTTGCAACGCCAGCAGGCACTTGTCGCGCGGCCCGAAGAAGTGGCCTTTTTCCAGACGCTCGTGCAGTTCCTGTTCCTTGGTCTTGGCGCGTGGTGGTTCGCGCCCTTCCCCGATGCCGCAGTCTGGTGGCTGCTGATCGTCTCGGCGGCGCTTTCGGCCGCCTCGATCATGCTGCTGAGCTGGGCCTATGGCCGGGCCGAAGCGCAAGTGCTGGTCCCGCTGGAATATACGGCATTCATCTGGGCGGCCATCGTGGGCTGGATTGCCTTTGCCGAACCGGTCACGGTGCCCATGCTTGCCGGAGTCGCCCTTATCGTCGCGGGCTGTCTCTACGCCACCCGGTCGAGCGCAGGGCAGAGCGGCTGATCCTTCACGGCGTGATTGCAGCGCACCTTGTTGCAATTGAAAATCAATACGTGCGGTTCCGCGCCAAATAGTGCTGCAAGCGCGAAAAATGGGGCGTTCCCGCCCTTGACGCGTCGGCGCTTTGCGCGCATCGGGCACGGGCTTTCTGGCCGTAATCCGCCACGCCGCCACGGGGCCGCCACCGGCGCACCCCGCATGCGATTCCCCGCGTGGCACCATTCAGCAACGGCCGCGACAGGAGGGAAGACGCACAGCCATGACCCAGGTCGGACAGGATACACTCGGCACCCGCAGCACGATGACCGTGGGCGGCAAGGAGTTTGCCTACTACTCGCTCAACAAGGCCGCCGAGAAGCTGGGCGACATTTCGCGCCTTCCCTTCTCGATGAAGGTGCTGCTGGAAAACCTCCTGCGTTTCGAGGACGGCGGTTTCACCGTCTCGACCGACGATGTGAAGGCGGTGATCGACTGGCAGAAGAACCCCGCCGAATCGACCAACGAGATCCAGTATCGCCCTGCCCGCGTGCTGCTTCAGGATTTCACCGGCGTGCCCTGCGTGGTCGATCTGGCCGCCATGCGCGATGCCATTGCCAAGCTGGGCGGCGATACCTCGCGCATCAATCCGCTGGTTCCCGTGAACCTCGTGATCGACCACTCGGTGATGGTCGATGAGTTCGGCCATCCCAAGGCATTCGAAGAAAACATGGAAATCGAATACCAGCGCAACATGGAGCGCTACGATTTCCTCAAGTGGGGTTCGAAGAGCCTCAACAACTTCTATGCCGTGCCGCCGGGCACCGGCATCTGCCACCAGGTCAACCTTGAACACATCGCGCAAGCCGTGTGGACCAGCACCGACCAGAACGGCCAGACCGTGGCCTATCCCGATACCTGCGTCGGCACAGACAGCCACACCACCATGATCAATGGCCTTGGCGTGCTGGGCTGGGGCGTGGGCGGGATCGAGGCCGAAGCCGCGATGCTCGGCCAGCCGGTCTCGATGCTCATTCCCGAAGTGGTCGGCTTCAAGCTCTATGGCGAACTGAAGGAAGGCGTCACCGCCACCGATCTCGTGCTGACCGCCACCAACATGCTGAGGAAGCATGGCGTGGTCGGCCGCTTCGTCGAATACTATGGTCCCGGCCTTGCCTCGCTCTCGCTGGCTGATCGCGCGACGCTGGCCAACATGGCCCCCGAATACGGCGCTACCTGCGGCTTCTTCGGCATCGATGAAAAGACGCTCGATTACCTGCGCCTGACGGGGCGCGACGAGGCGCAGATCGCGCTGGTCGAAGCCTATGCCAAGGAACAGGGCTTCTGGATCGATCCGGCGGTCGAGCCGGTCTTCTCCTCGACCCTCGAACTCGATCTCGGCACCGTCGTGCCCTCGCTCGCCGGCCCCAAGCGTCCGCAGGACCGCGTCTCGCTGCCCGATGTGGACGACGTGTTCAACGCCGACATGGTGAACGTCTACAAGAAGGCGCAGACCCGCGTTCCGGTCGAAGGCAAGGACTTCGACATCGGCGACGGCGACGTGACCATCGCGGCGATCACCTCGTGCACCAATACCTCGAACCCCGGCGTGCTGGTGGCCGCAGGTCTGGTTGCCAAGAAGGCCAATGAACTGGGCCTCAAGCCCAAGCCCTGGGTCAAGACCTCGCTGGCCCCCGGCTCGCAGGTCGTCACCGACTACCTCGTCAAGGCAGGTCTTCAGGAACACCTCGATGCGGTGGGCTTCAACCTTGTCGGCTATGGCTGCACCACCTGCATCGGCAACTCCGGCCCGCTGGCCGAACCGATCAGCAAGGCGATCAACGACAACGGCCTGGTGGCTGCGGCCGTGATTTCCGGCAACCGCAACTTCGAGGGCCGCGTCTCGCCCGACGTGCGCGCCAACTTCCTCGCCTCGCCGCCGCTGGTTGTCGCCTACGCGCTCAAGGGCACGGTGATCGAAGACTTCACCACCACGCCCATCGGCAAGAGCAAGGACGGCACGGACGTCTATCTCAAGGACATCTGGCCCACCAACAGCGAAGTCGCCAGCACGATGGCGGGCTGCATGGACCGCGCCATGTTCCAGTCGCGCTATGCCGATGTCTACAAGGGCGATGCGCACTGGCAGGCGATCAACGTCACGGGTTCGGAAACCTACCAGTGGCGCGCCGGATCGACCTATGTCGCCAACCCGCCCTACTTCGAGGGCATGACCATGACCCCGGCCCCGGTGAGCGACATCATCGAGGCCAAGCCGCTGCTGATCCTCGGCGATTCGATCACCACCGACCACATCAGCCCGGCCGGTTCGATCAAGGCCGACAGCCCGGCGGGCAAGTGGCTGATGGAGCATCAGGTCTCGAAGGAAGACTTCAACTCCTATGGCGCGCGGCGCGGCCATCATGAAGTGATGATGCGCGGCACCTTTGCCAATATCCGCATCCGCAACGAGATGGTCCCCGGCATCGAAGGCGGCTTCTCGCGCTACGGCGACGAAGTCGGCGCGGTCTATGACGTGGCGATGAAGCACAAGGCCGATGGCACGCCGA
Organism: Novosphingobium meiothermophilum; assembly: GCF_003171715.1. Lineage (GTDB taxonomy): Bacteria > Pseudomonadota > Alphaproteobacteria > Sphingomonadales > Sphingomonadaceae > Novosphingobium > Novosphingobium meiothermophilum. Next base: position 87,878 of record NZ_QGHL01000005.1, read on the forward strand.
TGGTCGTCATCGCGGGCAAGGAATACGGCACCGGCTCCAGCCGCGACTGGGCAGCCAAGGGCACCAACCTGCTGGGCGTGCGCGCCGTCATCGTCGAAAGCTTCGAGCGCATCCACCGCTCGAACCTCGTCGGCATGGGTGTGCTTCCGCTCCAGTTCAAGGATGGCGAGAACCGCAACACGCTGGGCCTGACGGGTGATGATACCTTCACCATCGAAGGCGTCGCCAGCCTCAAGCCGCGTCAGGACGTGACCGTGAAGGTCACGCGCAAGGATGGCTCCAGCTTCACCTTCACCGCGCTGTGCCGCATCGATACCGCCAACGAAGTGGAATACTTCATGAATGGCGGCATCCTGCACTATGTGCTGCGCAAGCTCGCCTCGTAAGCGGCAGGTTCAGGCCAGACAGAAGAGGGCGCGGCGGACTTCGGTCCCCGCGCCCTTCTCTTTGCCCTCAGGAGGCGTTCAGGCGCTTGCGCCGCAGCCATTGCACTGTGGATCGCGCGCAATGCGCATCGTGCGCAGCGAAGGCCTGAGACCGTCCAGAACGTGAAGCTGTCCCCACTGGGGATCGCCCAGCGCGGCAGCGCCCTCAAGCAGCACCCGCATGGCCGCCATGGCTCCGAAGGCGCCAACCATGCCCACCATTGCGCCCAGCACGCCAAGGTCGGCACAGGTATCGCAATCCTCGGCATCGAAGGCATCGCCCACGAAGCAGCGATAGCAGGCATGCCCTTCGCGGTGCCCGGCAAAGTTGGCCACCTGCCCCTGAAAACGGCCCAGCGCCGCGCTGGTGAGTGCAACCCCCGCCTTCACGCAGGCATCCGAAACCGCAAGCCTCGTGGCGAAGTTGTCCGAACCGTCGAGCACCACATCGGCCCCGGCGATCAGCGCCGCGGCATTCTCGCGGGTGATGCGCAGCACGTGGGCAGTCACATGCAGCGCCGGGTCGAATGCCTGCACCCACGCCGCCGCCGCTTCGGCCTTGGGCTTGCCGATGTCGGCCTCGGTATAGATCGTCTGGCGCTGGAGGTTGCTCGCCTCGACCGCATCGTCATCGATCAGCGTCAGCCGCCCCACACCCGCGCCCGCGAGGTATTGCAGGGCCGGACTGCCGATGCCGCCCATGCCCACCAGCACCACATGCGATGCCGCAAGCCGGGCCTGCCCCACGGCGCCCACTTCGGGCAGGACGATATGGCGGGCGAAGCGGTTCAGGCGGTCGGGCGTCATGCGACGCAGTTAGGCACGAACGCGCGAAAATGCGAGGGCCAAGACCCTCGCACAGGGACGTATCAGTCTTCCAACTGGCGCAGCAGCGTGCGCACGTCGCCGTCCATGTCGGCATCGCGGGCGCGCAGTTCCTCGATCAGGCGCACGGCGTGGATCACGGTGGAGTGATCGCGCCCGCCGAACTTGCGGCCGATTTCGGGGTAGGAGCGCGGGGTCAGCACCTTGGCCAGATACATCGCCACCTGCCGAGGACGCACGACCGCGCGGGCACGGCGCTTCGATGCCATCTCGGTGCGGTCGACACGGTAGAACTGGCAGACCGTGCGCTGGATCTCGTCGATCGTGATGCGACGGCGGTTGGCCGAAAGGATATCGGTAAGCTGTTCCTCGGCCAGTTGCAGCGAAACCGGCTGGCCGGTGAGCTGGGCATAGGCAATCAGCTTGTTGAGGCCGCCCACCAGTTCGCGCACGTTGCGGTTGATGGTGCGGGCCAGAAACTCGATGACGTCAGCGGGCACCTGCGTATTGCCGAAACGGGCCAGCCGATGCTCAAGGATCTTGCGGCGCAGTTCGATGTCGGCAGGCTGGATATCGGCCACCAGCCCCATCGACAGGCGCGAAAGCAGGCGCTGCTCCACCCCGTCGAGCGCCTGAGGTGCGCGGTCGGCCGCCACGACCAGCCGCTTGCCCGCGCTCATCAGCGCATCGATCGTGTGGAGAAACTCCTCTTGCGTCGATGCCTTGCCGATGATGAACTGGATGTCGTCCACCAGCAGCATGTCGAAACCGCGCAGGCGCGCCTTGAACTCGATCATCTCGTTCGAGCGCATGGCCTGAACGAACTCGATCATGAAGCGTTCGGCCGAGCAGTAGAAAATGCGCGCACCGGGCTTGTTGGCGGCAAAGGCATGGCCGATGGCATGAAGCAGGTGGGTCTTGCCCTGGCCAGTCGCGCCCTTGAGATAGAGCGGCGAGAATTGCGGCGTTTCCAATGCCGCCATGCGCTGCGCGGCGTTGACGGCCAGCACGTTGGCTGCGCCCGAAACGAACTCGGCAAAAGTCAGTGAAGGGTCCAGCCCCGACAGCGCGGTATCGACCATGGCCGCCCCGGCGCCAAGATGGCCGGGCATCTGCCCCTGCCCGTGGCTGGCTGCACGGGCCGGAACAGAGGCCTGTCCGCCAACGCGCAGTTCCGGCATGGACCGGCGGCGCGGGTGAACCGTGATGCGCACCTGCCGCACTTCGGAGCGCGCGATCTTCCAGGCAAGGCTCAGGCGGTCGGCGAAACGGTCCGCCACCCAGTTGGCCGAAAACTCGGTCGGCAGGAACAGGTCCAGCGTGCCGGTTTCCTTGCAGAACGAGCCAAGCTGGATCGGCTTGATCCACTGCGCGTGAAGCTGCGATCCGAGATCCTTCTTCAGCCCCTGGCTGATGTCGGCCCAGTCGGCTGCCAGATCCAGCGCTTCCTGGTCCTCGATCATGGTGCTGTCACGTCCCTTCCTGCCTGCCGAACCGCGTTCCGTGCCGAGCGGGGTTGCCCCGGCCTTCGGGCCAGACATTCCCCCCGCGAAATCGTCCATCCTCACGCTTCGCTGCCCCGTTTACCCATGCTCGTGCCCCCTCCCGGCGCAAGAGCAAACCTGTCCTGCCCCGCCGCGCATTGCGCGGCAGACCCTGATGAAAAATTGTCCGTTAGCACCGCCGGGCAGTGATTCTCGCCCCCGGTCCACCCTGTCTATTGGCGCATGCCCCCATCGCGCAAGCGGGAGAGCCGCAAAAAAAATGAAATAAATCCCCTTGACTCATCCGAACCCGCACAATTGCATCAAATATCTGAATCAAAAGGATTTATTCGGGAGATGCCTTTGCCGGTCGCGCGAATCGCGAAGATTCCGTGACTTGCTGCGACTGCACAATGTAACACTTGCCCGCCACTTGGCTGTCACTTCACGGACATGAAAAAGGCCGACGTGAAACACGTCGGCCATGTTCCATTTTTGTGCCCCGGCCTGCGTGCTCGACCTCAGTATCTTTTCGGATCGAGGTCTGTCGGGAAGCAGGGCGATTCGCCGTGGCCGATTCGCCCGGCAGGCGGATCAGAGAGCGGCGACGCGCTTCGACAGGCGCGACATCTTGCGCGCCACGGTGTTCTTGTGCAGCACCCCGCGGGCAACACCGCGCGCCAGTTCGGGCTGCGCTGCCTTCAGCGCTTCCGCAGCAGCCGCCTTGTCGCCGCCAGCCAGCGCGGCTTCGACCTTCTTGACGAAAGTGCGGATGCGCGAAAGGCGGTTGCCGTTGATTTCGGCACGGCGTTCATTGCGACGGATGCGCTTGCGGGCTTGCGGCGTGTTGGCCATGGTTTTCCTGTTTCTCGTCCTCTGGCGGACGCACGGGGCGGCCGCATGAAATGCGTGTGATGACGGGAAGTCCCGTCGGAAAGCGCGGCCCTTAGCGGTGACGCGCCAAATCGTCAACAGATTCGGCGCTCTGCCCGGTGCCCTGCCGCTGCTGCATTGGCGCTGATGCTCAGCCGAGCGGGCGCAGTTCCACCCGCAGTCCGTCGCGCGGCTTGGGGATGGGCCATGCTTGCCACTTCGGTTCCGGTCCCGGCTGCATCGTGATCTCGAACCGGGTCAGGATGTGATTGGCCAGCAGCTTGACCTGCATATAGGCAAAATGCAGCCCCAGACACATGTGCGCGCCGCCACCAAAGGGCACCCACGCATACTTGTGCCGGGCGGCGATCTTGTCGGGCGTGAAGCGCATCGGATCAAATCTTTCGGGCGCATCCCAGTGCGCCGGATCGGCATGCGCGGCCGCCGGGCTGATGCCGATCGGCGTGCCCGCCGGGATATGAAAGCCGCCAAACGTGAAATCACGCAGGGCGCGACGCGGCATGTTGGGCACCGGCGGCATGAAGCGCAGCGCTTCCTTGAAGGCCATCTCGGTCAGTTCCATCCGGCCCAGATCCTCATAGGCCAGCGGCAGGCCGTCCCCGCCGGTCACGGCGCGGGCTTCGGCACGCAGGCGCTCCTGCCAGTCGGGGTTCTTCGCCAGTTGCCAGAACAGCACGGTAGCGGAAGAGGTGATCGTATCGTGCGCGGCCATCATCAGGAAGATCATGTGATCGACCACCACGTCTTCGGGCAGGAGGGTGCCGTCATCGCGGGTCGCGAGCGCGAACTGGCTGAACATGTCCTGCCCCGGATTGGCGCGCCGCTCGCGCACGAGCCGCCCGAAGTATTCCACCATCAGCCGCCGCCCCGCCACGCCCTTGCCCATCTTGGTGAAGGGCAGGGGCTTGCGCACCACGCCGACCGATGCCTGCACCATGTCGACAAAGGCGCGGTTCAGCCGGTCCGCTTCAGGCCCCAGCGGCAGGCCCAGAAAGCTGGCCGCCGCCGTATCGAGCGTGAGCGCCTTGATCGCATCGTAGAAGCGCATCGGCCCGCCCCAGCGCGTCATGGCTTCGGCAATGCCGGTATTGAGCACGCCGCAATAGGCACGCATCGGTTCGGGCTTGAAGGCAATGGACAGCGCGCGCCGGTCCATGCGGTGCGCCTCGAAGTCCATCAGCATCAGCCCGCGCGGGAACAGCAGGTTAAGCACCGGTCCCCAGCCCTGTTCGCTGGAAAACAGCCTGTCCCGGTCGAACAGCACCAGTTCGTTGGCTTCCACGCCGATCAGGTTGACCCCGCGGCGCCCGAAACTGCGCGTGCGATAGACCGGGCCATAAGTTTCGACCATGCGCTTCTGGAAGCCGAGCGGGTCTGCCAGCTGCATCAGCGTGGTGCCCAGCACCGGCCAGCCATCCTCGCCGGGAATGTGATCGAGCTTGCGGTCATCATCCAGCCGCACCCAGTGCGGGTTGGCGCTTTCGGTGTGCAGATTGGTGCCGGTTGCGGGCGCAAGACTGGCCATGGTGTCTCCCGGTAAAGCTGGTTTAACCGGTCAATTAACACACCTGTCAGCAGTGGCCAAGCGGGTTGTTGCCGCGCACGTTGCGCCGTTTCAGATCCAGCCCGCCAGTTCCCGACGCACCAGCGTTTCCAGCAGGGCCATGCCCTGCGCGCGATCGTTGAGGCAGGTCAGCGCGGCAAAATGCGTCCCGCCTGCTGCCTCGAAGTCCTCCTTGCCGCGAATGGCAAGCTCTTCCAGAGTCTCAAGGCAATCCGCCGAAAAGCCGGGTGCGGCAACGACAAGGCGTCTGATGCCCTTGCCGGCTTCCTCCACCAGCACGGTATCGGTGGCCGGTTCCAGCCACTTGGCCCGGCCGAAACGCGACTGGAACGTGGTTTCCAGCCGCAGGCCGGGATGGCTTTCGGCGAACCTTTCGGCCAGCAGGCGCGAGGTCTTGCGGCAGTGGCAATGATAGGGATCGCCCAGCAGCAAGGTGCGTTCGGGCATTCCATGATAGCTGAGCAGCAGCACTTCAGGCGCGAAATCGAGCGCAGCCATCTGCTGCGAGAGATCGGCGTGGAGCGCGCCGATATAGGCCGGATCGTCATGATAGGGCGGCAGCGTGCGCAGCGCGGGCAGGCGGCGGCGCGCCTTGATCCAGTCGGCCAGCGCATCCAGCGCCGATGCGGTGGTGGCGCCCGAATAGTGCGGATAGAGGGGAGCAACGAGAATGCGCTCGCACCCGGCGGCGAGCAGCGCGTCCAGTTCCTTGTCCATTGCCGGAGACTGATAGCGCATGGCGTGCCGCACGATGGCCGCGTCTCCCAGCCGCGCCTGAAGGGCGGCTGCCTGCGCCTTGGTGATGGCCGCCAGCGGCGATCCGTCATCGCTCCACACCTGCGAATAGGCGTGGGCGGATTTCTTGGGGCGCGTGTTGAGGATGATGCCCCGCAGGATCGGCTGCCAGATCAGCTTCGGGATTTCCACCACGCGAGGATCGGACAGGAACTGCTTGAGATAGCGCTTCACCGAATCCACATCGGGCGCATCAGGCGTGCCAAGGTTGACGACGAGGACGCCGACCTTGCCGGTAAGCACGCGAGGATGATCGGCGGGGCGTTCCATTGCGATCCTTGGAATGCAGGCTCTAGAGGCCGTCGGAAATGAGAGGCAGGCGGCGCAGGCGCACGCCAGTAGCGGAAAACAGGGCGTTGGCAATGGCCGGGGCCACCGCAACCATTCCCAGCTCGCCGGGGTCGAACGGGTCTGCGTTGCTGTCGGCAAAGGCAATATCAACCTTGGGGCAATCGGCAAGCAGGGGAAGGCCCAATTGGGACAATCTTCCTGCCAGCGGCCGCCCTCTGGCATAGCCGCTCGCCGCGCCCACGGCATGGGCCAGCCCGAACATCAGCCCACCCTCGATCTGCTGGCGGGCAATGTCCATGTTAACGATCCGGCCGATATCGACATGCGCGCTCAGGCGCTCCACCCGCACCACGCCGGCTTCGCTGCGCGCGGTGGCGACCACCGCGATAAGGCCGCGGGCCACCGCTCCGCCGCCGGTCGGCAGGGCCATGTGATGGCAGGCGATGCCTTGCCCGGACGCTTCGATCCCGCCCCCCCATTGCGCCAGCCGCCCTGCCCCTTGCAGGCAGGCCACCATGCGCGGATCGCCCTCCAGCATGGCGACACGGAACGACAGCGGCTCGCGCCCGGCAAGTTCGGCCAGCTCGTCGATGAAACATTCGTTGAAGAAGGCGGTATAGCCATGCGCACCGCCGCGCAGGCGCGCTGTGGGCTGTCCGATCGCCACCGGGACATGGTCCACCGCCATTTCCGGAATGCGATAGGGCGGCATCGCGCCCTCGCAGGCCATGGGATCGGGCTTGTCCTGAAGGTCCAGCGCCTGCTTCACGCCCCAGCCATCAAGCAGGCGCGCACCCGCCTCTATCGCGGTGGCAGGAAGCGCCAGCCGCGCCCGCCAGCCCAGCACGCGCGCCTTGTCGGGGCTGAGCGCACCGTCGAGCCGCGCCGAAAGCGGGGTCCGCGCAATGCCCGCCAGAGACTCCTGCCAGCGCGAATAGGTAAGCTGCACGGGCTTGCCGAGAACCTTGCAGATCGTGGCGACTTCTGCCGCGATGCGGGTATCGAGCCGCGCATCGAAACTGCCGCCCGCGTGCAGGGGATAGACGATCACATCCCCGCGCGAAACGCCTGCGGCCCGCGCCGCCGCCCGCCGCGCACGTTCGGGGGCTTGCGTGGCGATCCACAGCTCCAGCTTGCCATGCCGCATCTGCGCGGTGGCACTGGCGGGTTCAAGCGGCGCGTGAAACGCGGCCTCCGCATCATAGCGCACCGAAAGCGCCGGCATTTCCAGCAGCGCATCGGGATTGCCCTCTGCCATGAGCCGCACCGCATCGCCCTGTCCGAGCGCCTTGTCGAGCGCGACGAGCACCTTCTCGCTCTCGGCAATCGGGCCATCGGCCCGGAAACGCGGCTCCATGGCGCGCAGGGCCTTGTCGGCAGCATGCCAGGTGGTGGCCGCCACCGCCAGCCAGCGCTTTGCCCGCACCACGCCAACCAGCCCGCGCACTCCGGCCGCTTCGTGCTTGTCATAGCCCGAAAGCACGCTTGCACCCTGCGGACCGTGGGCAATGGCGGCGTGGACCATGCCGGGCAGCCGCACGTCGGCGGCAAAGGTAAAGCTGCCATCGACCTTGGCCGGAAGATCAAGCCGCGCCCGGCGCGGCGGTGCGCCATCAGGATACTGCCCCGGCGCCTCGCGCGGGGGATCGGCGCGCAGCACCGGCACCGATGGCGGATCGTATTGCACCGCATCGTCAAGAAGATCGGCAAACGACAGGCGCTTGCGCTCGTGAATCACGAAGCCGTCCTTCGTGTCGCATTCTTCCCAGCCCACATCCCAGCGCGCGGCGGCGGCCTGCGCCATCATTGCCCGCAAGGCCGCGCCCGCCTCGCGCAGCGGTGCCTCAAAGGCGGCCAGCGCGGTTCCTTCGGCGGTTATCATCATCGGCCCGCGCTCGGCGTGAAGCCGGGCAAGCAGACCGTCGGCATCTTCGCCCAGACTGGTGAATACCGGCATCCACAGCGAAGCCCAGCGCGCCGAAAGCACCGGATCGGCATAGGCCGGGCTGATCGGGGCGGCTTCCACCGCCACGCGCCGCCAGTCTGCCCCCGCCTCGTCGGCCACGATTTGTGCGAACAGGGAAGTCACGCCCTGCCCCATCTCGCATAGCGGGACGGCCACCGTCAGGATGCAATCCCTTGCCCTGCCTGTGCCGGTCCTGACCCGCGCCACCTTGAGAAAGGCATCGACGACATGTTCATCCCGGCCCGCCTGCAAGGGCACCGGATGGCGGCGCGGCAGCAGCGGGAAGGCGATGAGCAGCGCGCCGCCCACCCCAGCCCCCACCAGCAGGCCCCGCCGCGTGAAGCGCATCAGCGCTTTCCGTCAAGCCAGGCCAGCACGCCGCGCGCGATGGCAAGAAACGCCTCGGCCTGCGGACCGTCACCGGCGGCAGGCGGATTGCCCGCATCGCTCTCGCGCCGGATGGTCAGATCGAGCGGCACCCGTCCCAGAAAGGGCAGGCCCATCGTCTTTGCCGCCGCTTCGGCTCCGCCCACGCCGAAGGGATCGCTCTCCTCGCCGCAGTGCGGGCAGATGTAACCGGCCATGTTCTCGACCATGCCGATCAGCGGCACCTGTCCCTGTTCCAGCAGGCCGATGGCGCGCGTGGCGTCCATCAGCGCCAGATCCTGCGGGGTGGAAACGATCACCGCGCCCGCCGGCTTGTGCTTCTGAAGCATGGTAAGCTGCACATCACCCGTGCCCGGCGGCAAATCGACCACGAGGATTTCCGCATCACCCCAGTGCGCGTCGATCAACTGGCCCAGCGCATTGCCTGCCATCGGCCCACGCCAGGCAATCGCCTGTCCCGGCTGGACCAGATGCCCCATCGACAGCATCGGCACCCCATAGGGCGATGGCACCGGGTGCATCTTGTTGCCTTCGGCTTCGGGACGGCGGCCTTCGGTCATCAGCAGGCGCGGCTGCGAGGGCCCGTAGATATCGGCATCGACCAGCCCGACCTTGCGTCCCAGGCGCGCCATGGCCACGGCAAGGTTGGCCGACAGCGTCGATTTGCCGACCCCGCCCTTGCCCGATCCCACCGCGATGATGGCGCGGGCCTTGCGCTCGGCCGTCATGCCCAGCCGCAGATCGGCGACACCGGCCAGCCGCGCCGCATCGCGCACCGCCATTTCCAGCTTGTCGCGCGCCAGCCGGTCCAGCCCGCCCACATCCAGCATGACGGTCGCCACGCCCTCGGCCAGCCTGACCGACTGGAGCCGGTCTCCCGCCACTTTGCCTAGCGCTTCGTGCAGCGCCCCCTGTTCGATGCTCACACCATGATCCCTGTGCGGATGTTTCCAGTCCGGGCGCAAAGACGCGCCACGCTTCCTCCCGCCCCTAGCAGATGGATTTTCGGGAATGGACACTGTTTTTTGTGCGCAGGCTTCCTATAACAGGCCCATGACAGACTTGGGCGGACCAATCGCGCGCTTTGGCCGGAAGAACGGCCTCTTGATGAACGGCCTTTCGGTGATCGGCCTTGCCATGGCAGGAAAGAAAAGCCCGTGGGGGTCGGGAGGCGGCTCGCCCGCCAGCGGGGATGGCGCCAACGGCGACGAAGGTGATGGCACCAAGACTCCGCCCGGCGGCACCGATGGTCCGCGCAATCCGTGGCTGCCTCCGCAGTCGGGCAATGGCGGCAGGGCCGGTCCCGGCGAACGCCGCACCACCAACATCGAAGACATTTTCCGCGCCCGCAAGGGCGGCGGCGGTGGCGGCGGCAGAGGGCCGCAGATGCCGCGTCTGCCGCAGATGCCCGATGGCCGTTCGTGGGGGCCGCTTATCGCGCTGGTGATCGTGGCGCTGTGGCTGGCAACCTCGATGGTGCACCGCATCGCGCCGCAGGAAAAGGGCGTGGTGACAACTTTCGGCTCCTATTCGCGCACGCTGGATCCGGGCATGGCCTTCACGCTGCCCTGGCCGATCCAGACGGTAACGGTCGAGGATGTCACCTCGATCCGCCGCGAATCGATCCCCGAAGGCGATGGCGAGAAGCTGATGCTGACGGGGGACCAGAACCTCGTCGACCTGACCTATCTGGTCCGCTGGAACATCAAGGATCTCAAGCTCTACATGTTTCAGCTTGCCGATCCCGACCAGACCGTGCGCGAAGTGGCAGAGGCCGCGATGCGCCAGTCCATCGCCGAAGTGAAGCTGAACGACGCGATGGGTTCGGGCCGCGCCCAGATCGAACAGAACGTGCGCGACCGGATGCAGCGCGTGCTCGACGCCTATCGTTCAGGCGTGCTGATCCAGGGCGTCGACATCAAGAAGACCGACCCTCCGGCCAAGGTCGTCGATGCCTTCAAGGAAGTGCTCGCCGCCCAGCAGGACGCGCAGAGCGAAATCAACCGGGCGCAGGCATGGGCGCAGCAGCTCACCGCCCGCGCGCAGGGCGAGGCAACCGCCTTCGAAAAGGTTTACGAGCAGTATCGCCTTGCTCCTGAAGTGACTCGCCGCCGCATGTATTACGAAACCATGGAACGCGTGCTCAGCCAGACCGACAAGGTCATCGTCGAGGCACCCGGCGTGCAGTCCTATCTGCCGCTGCCCGAAATGAAGCGCACCCAGAAGACCGCTGACGAAGGGGCACGCTGAGATGAACGCGATCCAGACCCTGTGGGAACAGCACAAGGCTGCGCTGGCAGCGGCATTCGTGGCGCTGCTTGTCATTGCAAGCTGCTTTACCGTGGTTGACGAGAAGACGCAGGCCGTGGTCGTCCGGCTTGGCGAACCCAACCGCGTCATCAACAAGTTCCGCCCCGATGTCGATTTCGGCAAGACGGGTGCGGGAATCGTATGGCGCATTCCGTTCATGGAACAGGTCGTGGAGGTTGACCGGCGCATCCTCGATCTCGACATGGAACGCCAGCAGGTGCTTTCGGCTGACCAGCGCCGCCTTGAAGTGGACGCCTTCGCGCGCTTCCGCGTGATCGACCCTGTGCGCATGGTCCAGACCGCAGGCACCACCACCCGCGTGGCCGAACAGCTTCAGCCCATCCTCAACTCGGCCCTGCGGCAGGAACTGGGCAAGCGCAGCTTCGCCTCGCTGCTGACGGCCGACCGTGGGCGCGCGATGGAGGAAATCCGCAGCAGCCTTGATCGCGAGGCGCGCGAATACGGCGCGCAGATCATCGACGTTCGGATCAAGCGCGCCGACCTTCCCGAAGGCACACCGCTCGATTCGGCCTTTACCCGCATGGCCACCGCCCGCCAGCAGGAAGCCGCAACCCTGCGCGCACAGGGGCAGAAGCAGGCGCAGATCATCCGCGCCACCGCTGAAGCCACCGCCGCCAAGACCTATGCCGACAGTTTCGGCAAGGACCCTGCCTTCTACGATTTCTACCGCGCCATGCAGAGCTACGACGCCACGTTCGCGCAGAAGGGATCGAGCACGGCGGTCGTCCTCTCGCCCGATAACGAATATCTCAAGCAGTTCAGGGGCAAGAAGCCGTGATCGCGGCAGAACGAGTGATGCGGCCCGTGCTCCGGTGCGAAGCGGCGCGGACCTGAACAACGCGGAACTTCGCCATTCAAAGTCCGTTCATCGCCCAAGGGGTGAATCGGCAGGGAAACAGACCATGCGCGGCACCACCCTTGGCGGTGCCGTTCGAGACAAAGAGGACCAGGCCACGTGAGATACGCTTATGGTGTGACTTCGGCGCTGCTGCTTGCAGGCAGCGCACTGACCCTGGTGACAGGATTTCCGGCGGGCGCGCAGGTTGCCCAGAACGAGCAGTCCGAGATGCGCACCGTGGTGCCGCGAGCGGGCGCTCCGGCAAGCTTTGCCGATCTGACCCATCAGCTCCAGCCCGCGGTGGTCAACATCTCGACCCGCCAGCGCGTGAAGGTGCAGAGCAACAACCCCTTTGCCGGCACCCCGTTTGCCGATCTGTTCGGCGGCGGTGGCGGCCCGCAGACGCGCGAAGCGCAGTCGCTGGGTTCGGGCTTCATCATCTCGGCCGATGGCTATGTCGTGACCAACAACCACGTCATCACCGCCGATGGACAGGGACAGGTCGAATCGATCACCGTGACCATGGCCGACGGCACGGAATATCCCGCCCGCCTGATCGGCAAGGACGCCGCGTCCGACCTTGCCGTGCTCAAGATCAGCGGGTCCAAGCCCTTTCCCTTCGTCAAGTTCGGCGATTCGCGGCAGGCCCGCGTGGGTGACTGGGTCATCGCCATCGGCAATCCCTTCGGCCTTGGCGGCACGGTGACGCAGGGCATCATTTCGGCGGTCTATCGCAATACCGGCTCCGGCTCGGCCTATGACCGCTATCTCCAGACCGACGCTTCGATCAACCGCGGCAATTCGGGCGGGCCGATGTTCGACATGGCGGGCAACGTCATCGGCATCAACAACGCCATCTTCTCGCCCACGGGCGGGTCGGTAGGCATCGGCTTTGCCATCCCCGCCGAGATCGCCGCGCCCATCGTGGAAAAGCTGCGCGCAGGTCAGGCGATCGATCGCGGCTATCTGGGCGTGCGCATTCAGGCCCTGTCGGATGATCTTGCCGCATCGCTTGGCCTGCCCAAGAAGCGCGGCGAGTTCATTCAGGCGGTCGAACCCGGCCAGGCCGCAGCCAAGGCAGGGATTCAGGCAGGCGACGTGGTGGTCAAGGTCGATGGCAAGGACGTCACGCCCGATCAGACCCTGTCGTTCATCGTGGCCAATACCGCACCGGGCAAGCGCATTCCGGTGGAACTGCTGCGTAACGGGCAGCGCATCACGGTGCAGGCCGTGGTCGGCAAGCGCCCCAGCGAAGAAGAACTGGCCCAGCAGAGCTTCGATCCCGATGCCCAGCAGGACGACGACAGCTTCGGCGCGCCGAAGCAGCAGCAAGGCCCCGGCGTGCTGGAGAACAGCCTCGGCGTCGTCGCCATCCCGCTCACGCCCCAGATCGCGCGCCAGCTTGGCGTCAGCGAGGACACCAGGGGCGTGGTGATCTCGGCGGTCAGCGCATCGTCCGATGCCGCCGCCAAGGGCCTGCAACGCGGCGACATCGTGCTTTCGGCCAACTACACCAACGTGACCTCGGTGGCCGAGTTCGAAAGGATCGTGCGCGCGGCCAAGGCCGACGGGCGCGAGGCCGTTCTGCTGCGGATCCAGCGCCGCGGCCAGCCGCCGATCTACACCCCCGTGCGCATCCGCTGACGCGGCCTGCACCCGCTGATGATAAGCAAAGGGCCGCTCCATCCGGGGCGGCCCTTTCTTGTTGGATGCAGCGCCTTGGGTGGTGGCGAGCGCTGATCTCTGGCTGAATCCGCCCCGATCTGCTCAGGGAACGGGGACGGGCCGGGTCGGTGTCGGTGCCGGGACGGGCCGGGGACGCGCCGTCGCCGCGCCGGATCCGCTCCCCGCGCCAGCTGCCTCCGTCTCGCGCTTGCCGGTGGCACGGTTGAGGAAGTCGTCGCTGGCCGCCTGCGGAGCATCAGGCGCCGCGCCTTCGGGCAAGGCCGCGCCGCCCGCATCGCCGCTGCCCGCAGCCGGACGCCGTGCCGGGCCGACAAGGTTGCCCTGTTCGTCGACATAGAAATAGTCGTCGGGATTGCCCTGCATCGCCTCGTCATCCGGCTCAAGCTGCCAGTCCGGCAGCTTCAGTTCGGTGTCGAACTTCTCGACCGGGCGCTTGGCCGTGGCGACTTTCATGTAGGCGGCAAAGGCGCGCGCGGGCGCCGCGCCGCCCTGAAGGCCGGGCACGGGCTTGGCATCGTCGCGGCCCATCCATACGCCGGTCGTGATCCCGCTGGAGAAGCCCAGGAACCAGCCGTCCTTGTTCGAGGATGTCGTGCCGGTCTTGCCCGCCACGGGGCGGCCAATCTGGGCGGCACGGCCCGTTCCGATATTCACCGCCGTCTGCATGAGATCGGTCATGCCGGCCGCGACATAGGCGGGCACAAGCTGCTGCTGCGTTTCCGGGCGGTGGCGATAGAGCACCTCGCCGTCGGTCGTCGTCACCTTGCGGATGCCATAGGGCGTGATCGACATGCCCTTGGCCTGAACCGCAGCGAAGGCGCGCACCATGTCGATCACCCGCGTCTCGGAGGAACCGAGCACCATCGAGGGCAAGGTGTTGATCGGAGTGGTGATGCCGAAACGCCGGGCCATGTTGGCCACCTGGCCAAAGCCTACCTCGTTGCCCAGTTGCGCCGCCACGGTGTTCTTGGAATAGGCGAAGGCCGTGCGCAGATCGATCTCCCCGGCATAGCGCCCGCCATCGTTGCGCGGGGTCCAGCCGTCGATCGTGACCGGTTCGTCCACCACCCGGTCATCGGGGGTATAACCTGCCTCAAGCGCGGCAAGATAGACGAACAGCTTCCACGCCGAACCCGGCTGGCGCACCGCGTTGACCGCGCGGTTGTAGTTCGAGGTGACATAATCGGTGCCGCCCACCATGGCGAGAACCGCGCCATCACGATCCAGCGAAACCAGCGCGCCCTGCGCCCCTTTCGGCGCAAAGCCCGCAATCGCGCTGGTGGCAGCGCGCTGCATGACCGGATCAAGCGTGGTCCACACCTCGATCGGCTGATCGTTTTCCGGCAGGATCAGATCAAGCTGCGGCAAGGCCCAGTCGGTGAAATAGCGCGCCGAGTTCTGTCCGGCACGATCCTCCACCATCTTCACGGCCTTGAGATCGACCGCCTGCGCCTCCTGCGCGCTGACATAGCCGTTCTCCTGCATCGTCTGGAGCACCACACCGGCCCGGCCAACCGCGGCTTCGGCATCGGCCGTGGGGGAATAGCGCGAGGGCGCCTTGACGAGGCCCGCGATGATGGCCGCTTCAGGCAGCGTGATCTCCTCGCCCGAATGGCCGAAGAACTTGCGCGCGGCACTGTCGATGCCATAGGCGCCGCCGCCGAAATAGACCTTGTTGAGATAGAGTTCGAGGATCTGATCCTTCGAGAACTTCTGTTCAAGCGCCAGCGCGAGCACCCATTCGCGCGCCTTGCGGCCGAAGGTCTTGGTATTGTTAAGGAAGATGTTGCGCGCAAGCTGCTGGGTGATGGTCGAACCGCCCTGCTTCCACGTGCCGCTTTCCACCCGCACCATGAGCGAGCGTATGATCCCGATGGGATCGACGCCCCAGTGGCTGCGATAGCGCCGGTCCTCGACCGAAACCATGGCATCTTTCATCACCTGGGGAATGCGCTCGTATGGCACCCACTTGCCATAGCTGGGGCCAAGGGTCACGAGTTCGGAGCCATCGGCTGCGCGAACCACGATCATCTGCCCGGTCTGGCTGGATTTCAACTCGCCATAGCCGGGCAGCGACCGCACCGTGACCGCAACCGCAATCGCCAGCGCAATCGCACCGAGCAGGGCAAAGCCCACGCCCCATGCGATGAGGCGGCGCAAGAAGCGTCCCAAGGCTGAACCACCGCGCGCGGGCTTCGGCTCGGACCGGCCGCCATCCCGGCGGCCAGGCATATCCCGTCTGGCCATCAGTTTCTGATTGCTTCCCTCATCTTGCGCCCGCCACCGTATGCGCGCGGCCACTTTGTGCAGCGCTTTGCATAGGACAATCGTAACGCAGGGTTAACCGCAAATCGCGAGGCCGCGATCCGCTCCCGGCTCAGCCCTGTTCATCAGGCGTGAAGGCCAGCGATGCGCTGTTGATGCAGTATCGCAGCCCCGTGGGGCGCGGGCCATCGGGAAAGACGTGGCCCAGATGGCCATCGCAGCGCGCACAGCGCACCTCGGTGCGGACCATGCCGTGCGAAACATCGGTGTGCTCGTCCACCGCGCCCGGATCGACCGGCGCGTAGAAGCTGGGCCAACCCGACCCGCTGTCGTACTTGGTGTCCGATGTGAACAGGGGCGCCCCGCAGCCCGCACAGGCATAATCGCCAGCCGCCTTGTTGCGCTCATAGGCGCCGGTAAAGGCGCGCTCGGTCCCGCCCTGGCGCAGGATATGATACTGTTCGGGCGAAAGACGCTCGCGCCATTCGGCGTCGGTCAGGTTCAGCTTGTCGGACATGGCGGGATCTCCTTCTGCGCGCGGGATATGGGAAATCGCAGGCGTGCGCTCAATAGTGCGATCGGGCTTCGGGCTTTGCCAGATCATAGCAATGGTCGATGTCATAGCGTTCTGCCGCATCGGGCGCGTGGGCAATCTCGGCGTCCAGCGTCTCGCGCGCCTTGACAAGTGCGCGATCGGCGGCCCCGCTGCCGGCACCATTCGCCGTGACCGCCGCGCGCGCACGTGCTGCCAGAACCGAGGCCAGCGTCCTGAGATCTCGCACCTGCGGGCTGAGGCCATCGCGTGCGGTCAGTTCCTTCTGGGCGCGGTCAAGCAGCGCAGCGCAAAGGGCAAGGTCGGGCGTGACCAGCGGCGGGACTGCCGCATCCAGCCGCGCCGTGCAGGCCGGGGCCAGCGCGGCAAGTGCTGCATCAGGATCATCGGCCCGCTGAAGCGCCTGAACTTCCGCAACCATGAGATCGCGCACCGCCTCGCGCGAGAGGCCGGTCGTGTGCATCACCCGTTCGCCCGTGTCGGCAAAGAAGCTCCTGCCGCGCAGCGCCAGTGCGGGCCAGCCCGCCGGGCCTGCGCCTTCGGCCTGTTGCAGCGCAACGATGGCAAAGGCCGCCGAACAGCGCAGATCGAGGCGCTGGCCGGCATCGGTGACATCCGGCGGGTCAGCACGTGCGGCGGCCGCGGGCTGCTTGATCGCCTGCGCAGCGCGCGCATGGGATGGCGCAAGCCCGTTGAGGGCAAGCGCCACCATGGCAAGGCTGGCGGCAAGGGCGCGAACACGATCAGCATGGCGGCAGGGCATGGCCATGGCTCTTGCCGCAAAAAAGGGGCCGCGAACAGCCGTTGCGTTCGCGGCCCTTTGCCGAAGCGCCCGCTGGCAACCTGCCACGGCCCGACGGTCAGGAAGTGCGCGCCCGGCAGGGTAGGGATGGGCACGCGCTGGAGTGGAGGTTCCGGGCGAGTGCCTCAGCCTTGCGCCGCTTCGTTGCAGCGGGCCAGATCGTCGGCGGCAAGCTCACCCTGCGGCGTGGCGAACCGGGCGACCGGGCCAACCTTCTGAGCCAGACGGGCGCACACGATCACGGGGCGCGAGGTATCACGCGGCGCAGAGCATTCGGCGCCTTCGCACTTCCACAGCAGGCCCTTCTGGACCAGCTTCTGGGTGCCATCCACCGGACGGCTGAGCGTGGCCGAATAGAACGGGCCGGCCGCGGCGCGCACGGGCGCCGCGGTCAGCGCGAAGCTGGCGGCAGTGCCGACCAGTGCAAGGACAGCAGGAACAAGCTGGCGCAGGGCGCCACGGTTTTGGGCATCAAGCATCGTGTTTCCCCTGAATAAGAATGTGCAGGGCCACGGAAACGAGCGGGGTTTGGAGAGGATGCTATTTCCGTTGCGAATCGCTACCTATCAATATAGGTTTCAAGTTGCAACTAGAAACTTAAACAGGTCCCCGCGATGCGCTATGCAGATGACGACATGGAAAAGCCCCGACAGCATTCCCTGCACGAGCCGCCCCTGCACGAGCCACTGTGCGAGATCGCGCAGTGCGGCCTGCCCCTCGCGCTTGAAGCCATGGGCGAGCGCTGGTCGTTCATGATCCTGCGCGCCGCCTTCAACGGCATCCGGCACTTCGAGGACTTCCTCGACGCGCTCGGCATCGCGCGAAACATCCTTTCCAACCGCCTGTCAAGACTGGTCGAAGCCGGCATCCTGAAACGTGAGCATTGCGCCGATGATCGGCGGCGCATCGAATACCGCCTTACGCCCAAGGGGCTGGATCTCCTGCCCGCCATGCTTGCCCTGCGCCAGTGGGGTGAAAAGTGGCAACTGGGCGTTCCGGCCAATCCGGTCCTGTGCGATGCGCGCGATGGCCGGCCGATAGCGCCGATCACCATTCATGCCCATGACGGCCGGGTGCTTTCCCCTGCGGATCTGACCTGGCGAGACGGCGCGGAGATCGAAGCCGAACCCAGCCGCGCGCCACTGCGTCAGGTTCCCTGACCGCATCACTCCGCTGCGCCCAGAAAAAGAGGCCGCCGGCTTTGCGGCGACCTGTCGGAGTTTGGCCCGGACGGGGACTGGTCGTCCGGGCGGAAGAAACCGCGCCCAAGGATCAGCGGGCGGCGAGTTCGATCTGGACAGCGCGAGCCTTGGCCTTGCGCGCATCCGCCATCGACTTCACGTAGCACTGGCGCGCGGCCTCAAAGTCGCCTGAGCGGATATCGAGCGCCCTCAAGCCGCAGACTTCGCGCGCCGCGTTGCGCAGACGGCTGTCGAGCTGGGCCCGTCCTTCGGTGGTGTTAAGGTCGAGATCGCCGTAAGCGACCACGCGGGTCTCGGCGAAGGCGGGCTGGCTTGCTGCAAGGGCAAGCCCGGCGGCGATGATGGCGTGCTTGAACATGGTTGTTTCCTTTCAGCCTGTCTGGCCGGGGAAACGCGTGTTCCTGCGTCTGCCGGCCGGTGGATCATCGCGATGACCGGAACCGCCCTTCCGGGGGTCAAGGTATGGGGGGATGCCGTTTTTTCCGGGCCGTCCCGATCACCGCGTGCCATCTTGATAGGCGCAGGATGCCGTGCCACGCGCGCCCGGCTCGACCGGTGATCGCCACTTGCCGACCAAGTGCCGGGCCGCCCGACGAAGCGCAGACCCCGCTCCACCAACCGCTGCAAGGACCGACTGTTCGGGCCAGCAGCACACCAGGACGCTGGCAGTGACTCGGCATGTGACAAGACCGCACGGTTTCCATAAGCTGCGGGCTGGACATGGCGATTCTCATCACCTTCCTGCTTGGCATCGGCAACTTCGCGCTCCAGCGCGCGGTGATGGACAGTGGACACCCGCTGATCGGGCGGATGCCGTGGTTCATCCATGCACTGGGCGGCCGCTTTACGCTGGTGGTCGAGTTCCTTCTGCTTGTGGCGGCCCTCCTCTTTGCCGCCGAAGGCAGCGTTGGCGGCCCCATCGCCTACGTCATCTATTCGGTGCTCAACAGCTTCTCGGCCTGGCTCATCCTGACCGACAGGGTTTGACCGCAAGCGCCGGAGACTTGACCGGCGCGGCGCCAGCGCCGATCAGGCAGGCGCCATGACCCGCCCCCCGCTCCGCATCTTTCATGTCAGCGACATCCACTTCGGCCTTGAAGACCGCCGCGCGCTCGACTGGGTGGCCGAGCGCATCGCCCGCGAAAGGCCAGACGCCGTGGCCATCACCGGCGATCTCACCATGCGCGCCCGCCACCGTGAGTTTGCCGCGGCCTGCAAATGGATCAAGGCGCTGGGCGTTCCCGTCACGGTGGAGGTGGGCAATCACGATCTGCCCTACTTCAATCTGATCGAGCGTTTCACCGATCCCTACCGCCGGTTCCGTGCGATCCGCAGCATGGTGGAACGCGAGATCGATCTGCCGGGCCTTGCCATCGTGCCGCTGAAAACCACCGCGCGCGCGCAGCTGCGCCTCAACTGGTCGAAGGGCAACGTTTCGCGTGCCGCGCTTGGCGAGACACTCGCCGCGCTCGATGCCCTGCCACCCGGCACCCGCGCAATTGTCGCCTGCCATCACCCGCTGGTAGAGGCCGGAACGCGCGGCAAGGCGCTGACGCGCGGCGGCAACCGCGCGCTGGCGGCCCTCGCCAGCCGCAATGTGCTGGCGGTGATTTCGGGCCACGTTCACGATGCCTTCGATCTGATCCACCCTACGGCAAACGGCCTGGTGCGCATGATCGGCGCAGGCACGCTGAGCCGGCGCGTCCGATCAACCCCGCCCGGTTTCAACGAACTGACACTGGAAGCCGACCGGCTCACCGTGCGCGTGCGCAACATGGCGCATGTCCCCACCCCCGACATGATGATCGAGGACGTGCCCGAAAACGCCCTGCCGCCGCGCGAGCCGGGCGATCCGGTCGCCCCCGTCCATGCCGTCCCGGCCATCGATCCGCCGGTGCATTGAGCCAGTTCAGCCAGCTTCGCCAATGGATCGAACCGGATGTCAGCCGCAGCTTCCCGTCTTTTCGAGTTTCCCGTGCTGCTACGCTGGGGTCTTGTCGCATCCGGTCTGATCTGCGGCGCAGATCCGGCCTCGGCCAGCGGGCCTTACCTTACCGACGATTCATCGATTACCCCTGTCGGCACTAGCCAGATCGAGGCATGGGCAGCCCTCAGCGGCCCCTTCAGGCTGGTCAATGTCGTGCCCGCCACCGCGTTGACTGCCCTGCCCGGTGTGGAATGGTCGCTCACCCTGATGGCCATGCAGGCTCCGGCATCCGAAGATCATGCCCTGACGGTCACCTCGCGTAGCGCCACCGCACAGGCAAAGTGGCAGTTGCGCGAAGCCGGAGCGCGCACGGTCGGCCTGTCGTTTGCCGCAAACGCCACGATCGATGCCGATCAGGGCGCTGTCACCGGCCTTGCCGCCTATGGCGCCATGACAGTGCCGGTGGGCGATGATCTGCTGCTGCATGGCAATCTTGGCTGGACCCGCGCCACCCAGACACCCCGATCCTCCGCCCTGACATGGGGCGTGCGGGCGGAAACCACGCTCGTGCCCGACCGGCTCGCGCTTCACGCCGAAATGTTCGGCGCCGGTGCTGCGGGCGATGCCATCCAGATCGGACTGCGCCCCACCAACCGCAAGGGTAACGTCGACCTTGAGTTCGTCGTCAGCCGCAATCTGACGGGCGAGAGGCGGACATGGACAACGATCGGGTTCGCCTCGCGTTTCTGACGCAGCGCAGGAGACGCTATTGGCCGACAACCCTGATCTGCAAGGCATCGCCTGTCGCCACCACATCCAGCAGCCGGTCGATGTTCGGATGCGCGCCGGGGCGCGCCCTTGCATCGGCGGTATGTTCGCCGAACACGGCCAGCCCATGCTCTGCCGCTTCGGCATCGAGCGCCCCGAAGCACAGCTTGAGATAGTGATAGACCGCCAGCGAACCCTGCTTGCCCGGTTCGTTGGGTATGCTCGCCACCACCGCGCCTGCCCGGTCGACAAGGTCGATGCGGGCCAGACCGGCGATGGGCGGCAATTGCGCCAGATTGTCCTTGAACGATGCGCCCGGCCGGATCATGTCCATCACGCTCATCCCACTCCCATGTTGTCGATCAGGCGCGCCGCGCCGATGCGGGCAGCCACCAGCAGGCGCGCCTTGCGGCCGCCAAGCGCCGCCAGCTCCTCCAGCGTGGCGGCATCGCGCAGGTCGGCGTAATCGATGGCGCTGAAGCCTGCCGCAAGCACTTCGGCCCGCAGCGCGGCGAGGCTCTGCGCCACATCCGCCCCGCCTTCGATTGCGGCAATGGCCCGGCGCATGGCGGCGGAAAGCCCGGCCGCGCGCTCCCGCTCGTCGGTGCTGAGATACTGGTTGCGGCTGCTCATGGCGAGGCCGCTGGCCTCGCGCACGGTGGCAACGCCGACGATGTTGTCGACATGGGGCTGGGTCAGGTCCAGATCGCGCGCCATGCGCCGGATCACGGCAAGCTGCTGCCAGTCCTTCTCGCCGAACAGCGCCACATCGGGCCGCACCTGATTGAACAGCTTGCACACCACCGTGGCCACGCCATCGAAATGGCCGGGCCGGGCTGCGCCGCAGGCCACCTCGCTCACGCCCGAAACGCTGATGTTGGTGGCATAGCCTTGCGGATACATCTGATCCACCGTGGGCGCCCAGAGGATTGCCACCCCTTCCGCCTCAAGCAGGGCGGCATCGGCGGCAAGACGGCGCGGATAGGCATCGAGATCCTCGTTCGGCCCGAACTGGCGCGGATTGACGAAGATCGAGGCTACTACATGATCGGCCCGCGCCCGCGCTTCGCGCACCAGCGTCAGGTGGCCTTCATGCAGCGCGCCCATGGTCGGGACCAGCGCGACGGTTTTTCCCCCGTTTTTGAGCGCATCCACTGCCTTGCGCAGGTCTTGCAGGCGGTTGATCGTTTGCACCTTGGCACCCACTCCACTAAGTCGAAACAAAGGGGCGATAGGGAGGCTTATGGCCTCTCGCAAGCCAATCCCACCGCAATCCAGCAGAGAGTAAGCACCCTTGTCCACCGGCCCGCATCGCATCGTCTTCGCCAACGAAAAGGGTGGCACCGGCAAATCCACCACGGCGGTCCATGTCGCCGTGGCGCTGGCCTATCAGGGCGCGCGCGTCGCCACGATCGATCTCGATGCCCGCCAGCGCACCATGCACCGCTATCTTGAAAACCGCGCGGAAACCATGCGCCGCCGCGAGATCGCGCTGCCCACCGCCAGCTTCGAGGTCTATACCGGAGACAGCACCGAAGAGCTTGACGCAGTCTCCGCGCGGCTGGCCGAATCCCACGATTTCCTCATCTTCGACACGCCCGGCCGCGATGATCCGCTGGCCCGCCATGTTGCCACCCGCGCCGATACGCTTGTCACCCCGCTGAACGACAGCTTCGTCGATTTCGACCTGATCGGGCAGGTCGATGCCGAAACCTTCAAGGTGCGCCGCCTGTCCTTCTATGCCGAACTGATCTGGGAAGCGCGCAAGAAGCGGGCCATGGCCACCATTCAGGAGCAGCGCCGCGAGATGGACTGGGTCGTGGTGCGCAACCGCACCGGCTATACCGAAGCACGCAACCAGCGCCGCATCGATCAGGCACTCACCGAACTGTCCAGGCGCGTGGGTTTTCGCGTTGCCAGCGGGCTGTCCGAACGCGTGATCTACCGCGAACTGTTTCCATCGGGGCTGACCCTGCTGGACAAGGGGCACCTAGGCGAACTGGGCACCAGCCACCTTGTCGCCCGTCAGGAACTGCGCACACTGGTGGCCGGGCTGAACCTGCCCAAGGTGGCGCCCGAACTGCCGCTGGAAAGCGCGGCCTGATGGCCAAGCTGCTCACGCTTGCGATTCTGGCCAGCCTTGCCTGCAAGCTGCTGGCCGGACGCTGGCCGTGGGAACTTCTGCAAGGCGATCCGCGCGCACGGAACGAGGCAAAGGCACGCAACCTGCTGGGCCTTCCTGCCGATGCCGGATATGAAGACGTGATCGAGGCGCACCGCCGCCTGATCCAGAAGGTCCATCCCGATCGCGGCGGCAGCAACGAAGCCGTTCACGAAGCCAATGCCGCTCGCGATCTGCTTCTGGCGCGCCTTTCAGCCCGCGCCGCCGCCCCGGATCGGCGCAATTGACGGGCACGTCTGAACCGCTGCGGTTCTGCCCATGGCTCCCTGCCCATAACGCCACCGATGCGCCATAGCTTCCACCCCTCGATCCTGCGCGAATACGACATCCGCGGCACGGTTGGCAGAACGCTTGGCCCGGATGATGCGCGCGCGGTGGGCCGCAGTTTCGGCACGGTGGTGCGCCGCCGGGGCGGCAGCCGCGTAGCGGTGGGTTATGATGGCCGGATCAGTTCGCCCATGCTGGAAACCGCGCTGGTCGAAGGCATCACTGCAAGCGGGGTGGACGTGGTGCGCATTGGCCTTGGGCCAAGCCCGATGCTCTATTTCGCGGCGACGCCCGCCGCGCGCGCCCTAACCCCAGAGGTTCAGGGCGGCGTTCACGTAACCGGCAGCCACAATCCCCCCGATCACAATGGCTTCAAGATGATACTTGAAGGGGCGCCGTTCTTCGGTGCCGGCATAATCGATCTGGGGCGCATCGCCGATGAAGGCGCCTTTGCCAGCGGCAACGGCCGCGTTATCGAAGCCGAGGCGCAGGGCAACAGCATCATCGATGCCTATGTCGATTGCCTGCTCGGCGCGCTCGACGGGATCGACAAGGCTGCGCTGGAACGCCTGCGCATCGGCTGGGATGCCGGCAACGGTGCGGCTGGCCCCGTCATCGCGGCGCTCACCGCCCGGATGCCCGGACACCATGCTCTTCTTCATGCGAACGTGGACGGCCATTTTCCCAACCATCATCCTGATCCATCGGTCGAGAAAAACCTCACCGATCTGCGGGCCGCTGTCGTGCGGGGAAAACTCGATTTCGGATTGGCATTCGACGGGGATGGAGACCGGATCGGCGCGGTCGATGCGCAAGGGCGCATTCTCTGGGCCGATCACCTGCTGGCAATCTATGCGCAGGACGTGCTCCAGACGTTGCCGCAAGCCACGATTATCGCGGATGTGAAGGCCAGCTCCACCCTGTTCGAACGCATTGCCGAACTGGGCGGAAGGCCGCTGATGTGGAAAACCGGGCACGCGCCCATAAAGTCCAAAATGAAGGAGATTGGTGCGCCGCTGGCCGGAGAAATGAGCGGGCACATGTTCTTTGCCGATCGCTATTTCGGTTATGACGATGCGCTCTACGCCGCGATGCGGCTCATCGCCGCCACGGTCCGATCAGAAACAACCCTTGGCGCCATGCGCGATGTCCTGCCGCAGCGCGTGGCCACGCCCGAACTGCGCTTTGCCGTGGACGAGGCGCGCAAGTTCGCCGCCGTCGATGAGGTGGCGCGCACGCTCGCTGCCGAGGGAATCGGTTTCAACGCCACCGATGGCGTGCGCGTCGACACGTCCGAGGGCTGGTGGCTGCTGCGCGCCTCGAACACGCAGGACATGCTGGTGGTCCGCGCCGAAAGCACCACCGCCGAAGGTCTTTCCCGGCTGCTGGCCGAAGTCGATGCGCGCCTCGCCGCCGTCGGCCTCAGCCGCGAATGAAGGTGCCGAGAAGAAGCGGGCCGGCCTGAGAGCGCGCTTTGCGCTTGCCAAGCCCGCCAGCGCTGCCCCATCACCCCCGCAAAGGCGAATGCACGGAACATCGGATGCTCATCGGGATCGATCTGGGAACCACCAACAGCGCGGTGGCCCTGTGGCGGAACAGCGATACCGGGGGCGAGGCGCAGCTCGTGCCCAATGCGCTGGGCGCGCTGCTCACGCCGTCTGCGGTGTCGGTCCTGCCCGATGGCACCACGCTGGTAGGCGCCGCCGCGCTTGAGCGCATGGCAATGAAAGACGGCGCCACCGCCACCAGCTTCAAGCGCCTGATGGGCACCGACCGCAAGCTGCGCCTTGGCCGCAAGCCCTTTTCGGCCGAGGAACTGTCAGCGCTGGTGCTGATGTCCCTGTGCAACGATGTGGAAGCCCACACCGGAACCCGCCCGACCGAGGCCGTCATCACCGTTCCCGCCTACTTCAACGACCGTCAGCGCAAGGCCACGCGCCGCGCAGGCGAACTGGCGGGCCTTGCCGTGCGCCGCCTCATCAACGAACCCACCGCTGCCGCGCTTGCCTTCGGCCTTGCCGACAAGGCCGAGCGCGAGCCGTTCCTGGTCTTCGATCTGGGCGGCGGCACGTTCGATGTCTCGATCGTCGAGATGTTCGAGGGCATTGTCGAAGTGCGCGCTTCTGCCGGAGACAACCGGCTGGGCGGCGATGATTTCAACCTTGCCCTCGCCACCGCCGTCAGGGGCAGGCTCGATCCCGACGGCCTGCTTTCCAAGATCGACGAGCGCCGCGCCGAAGCCCTGCTCCTTCAGGCGGCCGAACGGGCGAAGCGCGGCCTGAGCGAGGCGCAGGAGGCCGAGTTCGCCCTGACCATCGATGGCCAGCGCCTGTCTGCCACGGTGACTTCTGCCGAGTTCGAGGCGCAGGCCGAAGCGCTGGTCAAGCGCCTGCGCGATCCGGTGGTGCGCGCCCTGCGCGACAGCCAGATCGATGCCGCTGCGCTGAGCGAAGTGGTGCTGGTGGGCGGGGCCACGCGGATGCCGCTGGTGCGCAAGGCAATCACCCGACTGTTCGGGCGCTTTCCCGATACCTCGGTCCATCCCGATCATGCCGTGGCGCTGGGCGCGGCGATTCAGGGCGGTCTCATCGCGCGCGACGGCGGGCTTGAGGAAATCCGCATAACCGATGTCTGCCCCTTCACCCTCGGCATCGAAACCGCCGATCGTTCGGCGCGAGGCGCGATCCAGCAGGGCCTTTTTTCCCCGATCATCGAACGCAATACCCCCGTTCCGGTCAGCCGTTCGGGCGAGTTCAGCACGATGGGCGACAACCAGAAGCAGATCGAGGTCAAGATCTATCAGGGGGAGGCGCGCGAGGTTTCGGGCAATGTCTTTCTGGGCCAGCTCAAGGTGCCGGTGCCGCCGCGCCCGGCGGGCGAAGTGTTCATCGATGTGCGCTTTTCCTATGACAGTTCGGGCCTGCTCGAAGTGGATGTCGAAGTTCCGCTGACCGGGGCGAAACACAACCTCGTCATCATCGACGAGGAGGATCGCAAGGCTGCCGGCGATCTCGAAGCGCGGCGCAAGGCGCTGGCCGCGCTCAAGCATCACCCGCGCGAAGAGGCAGGCAACCAGATGCTGCTGGCCCGCGCCGAGCGCTGCTACGAGGAGTTTCTGGGCGATGTGCGGGCCGTGGTGGGCGATCATACCCGCCTGTTCGTCGCCGCGCTCGACAGCCAGGATCCGCGCCGCATCAGCGATGCCGCCACCGATCTTGCCCGCCTGCTCGACATGATCGAGGCCAATCCGCCGCTATGACCCCCGCTCAGGCATGGCAGGTGCTGGACCTTGCCGAAACCCGCGATGCCTCGGCCATCCGGCGCGCCTATGCCGCCCGGCTCAAGGCGATGGACATCGACCGCGATGTCGAGGGATATGCCCGCCTGCGGCAGGCCCGCGATACCGCGCTCAACTGGGCAAGACGCGCCGCGTCTGTTGAAGACGACAAGGCCGAAACCGCACTCCCCACCCCGCCGGAACCAAATGGACCGGCCAATCAGGACACCCCCCCTACAGGCTGGCTCTATGGCGCGCCGTCGGTGGAAGACCCGCAGGTTTCGGGCAAGGCGGAACCGGGACTGACCACGCGCCTGTCCGCAGGCGGCCCGGAAGAAGCACCAAGGCTCGACGTGACCGGCGGCGTTGCCGCGGCGCAGGCGCCCGCTGAACGGGCCATTGCCGTCGGGCCTGATCCTTTCGCACGGCCGGTGCTGCTGGGCCTTGAAAGCCCGCCCGATGCGGTCATGCCGGCATGGGCGCACGAACAGGCCCTCTACCGGCTTCTTCTCACCGATCTGCCTGATGACACGCCCCAAGGTGCCGATCTGCCCCCGCTTGAAGGCTGGCAGGAAGCCATGGCGCTGGGGCACCTCAAGGCCGTGCTGCGCCATGCCGAAAGCGTCAGCGTCAGCGCCTTCGACGAGATCGAGAACTGGCTCGCCAACCTCTTATGGGATGCCTGGCCGCGCTCCGCCCCGCTGCTTGAACCGGCCGCCGCGGTCTTCGGCTGGGAGCAGGAGCGCGGCCAGATCTCTGAACGTCCGGCCATCGCGTTTCTCAACGCACGCCTGCGGGGCCTGCGCTTCTGCGAGAAGGTGCAGGATCCCGCCCACCCCCTGCACAAGGCGTGGAAGGAACTGACCACGCCCGCCCATCAGGGCAGCCGCCGGGGCTGGTTCGTCAAGCGCGCCGATGTCGAACAGCTTCTCGATGGCGTGCGCCGCCATTTCCCCGAAATCGAACGCCACTTCGATCCGTGGCGCGTCGCCCTGTGGGACAGGAAGGGCGAAGACAGCGGCGGGCAGGGCTGGTTCAGCAAGGGCCGCCTTGCCATCTTCGCGTTGATCTTCATCGTGCAGATCATCCGCATGGCGATGGATGCAGGCGGCAGCAGCGACCGGCACGACGCCTTCGTCCCGCCTGCGCTTTCGGCTAGCGAAGCCGCGCAAGACCGCGAAGCGATTGGCAGCGCCATCAGGCAAGTATTCGGCCCCGAAATCACGTTCGAAGGGCTGCAATCGCTCCAGCCCGATCTGGCGGCCCTGTTCAGCGCCAACCGCACGATTGCCCGATCTGCCGGAGAGGACGATGCGGCCTATGCCGCCAAGGTCCATGATCTGGTGCGCGAACGGATGCTGGCCACTGCCCTTGCCGAAAAGGGCCAGTTGCTGGCCGATGTGCAGCGCCTGCGTGGACGGTTGCTGGAAGCCGCCCGGAAGCTGGGGCCTGCGCAGTGCATGGCCTTCATCCGCACCCGGCGGCTTGACCCGCGGGCGCAGGTCACGCCCGCTATCCTCGCGGCGGAACGCAAGCTGGCGGTGAAGATGCTCGATGCCCGTCTGCTTGGCCCGCCGCCGCGCCTGCCCCCGGCGCGGGCCAGCATTCCCGGCGAACTTGTGGACAGGGTGATTGCCACCACCGGCATTCCGGACAAGCGGGTTCGCGCGGCGATGGGCGGCAAGGGACCGGATGCCGATCAGTGCGCCGTCACCATCGCCCTGATCGAACAGACGCTGGCATGGAAAGGCCCCGCAGCCGAGCGCGAGGCCATCCTTTCGGTCCTGTGATGCAGGATCGGCACATGGCCCTGCCCGGCGTCATTGCCGAATGGTTTGCTGCCCGCGGCTGGCGCGTGCGGCGCCATCAGACCGAGATGCTGGATGCGGCCCGCCATGATCAGCACGCCCTGCTGGTGGCCGATACCGGCGCGGGCAAGACGCTCGCGGGCTTCCTGCCCACACTGGCCGATTTCGCGCAAGGCCCGTCCCCCGGCGATGGCCTTCACACGCTCTATGTATCGCCGCTGAAGGCGCTGGCGCATGATGTGCAGCGCAATCTGCTGACTCCCATCGAGGAAATCGGCCTGCCCATCCGCGTGGAAACGCGCAGCGGCGATACGCCGTCCGATCGCAAGGCTCGCCAGCGCGCAAGGCCGCCGCAGATTCTGCTGACCACGCCCGAATCGCTCTCGCTGCTGCTGAGCTACCCCGATGCCGCCACGATGTTCGGCGGGTTGAAGCGCGTCATCATCGATGAAGTCCACGCCTTCGCCACGGGCAAGCGCGGTGATCTGCTGGCGCTCTCGCTTGCCCGGCTGCAAGCCATTGCACCTGCAATGCGCCGGGTGGCGCTTTCGGCCACGGTTGCCGATCCGCAGGATTTCCGGGCGTGGCTCGCCCCTGATGGCGATGCCGATTGCGTGCGGCTGGTCGAAGGCGAGCCGGGCGCAAGGCCGGACCTTGCCATCCTGCACCCGCAGGACCAGCGCGTGCCGTGGGGCGGCCACGCGGCCGCCTGGGCCGTGCCCCAGCTCTACGAGGAAATCCGCCGCAACCGCACAACGCTGGTCTTCACCAATACGCGGTTTCTGGCCGAATACATCTTCCAGTGCCTGTGGGACGTGAACGAGGACAACCTGCCCATCGGCATTCACCACGGCTCGCTTTCCAGGGAGGCTCGGCGCAAGGTGGAAGGTGCCATGGCGCGCGGCGAACTGCGCGCGCTTGTCTGCACCGCCAGCCTCGATCTGGGGGTGGATTGGGGCGATGTCGATCTGGTGGTGCAGATGGGCGCGCCCAAAGGCTCCTCGCGCCTGCTCCAGCGTATCGGCCGCGCCAATCACCGGCTCGATTGTCCCAGCCGCGCACTGCTGGCGCCGGGCAACCGGTTCGAGTTTCTCGAAGCCTTCGCCGCGCAGGAGGCCGTCCATCAGGGCAGGCGCGATGGCGAACCCTTTCGCGCGGGCGGGCTGGACGTGCTGGCGCAGCATGTCATGGCCTGCGCATGTGCGGGACCGTTCGATGAAGCCGCGCTGCTGCGAGAGGTGCGCTCGGCAGCGCCCTACCGATGGGTGGACGCGGCGCAGTGGGCGCGCGTGCTCGATTTCGTGTCGACCGGCGGCTATGCCCTGCGCGCCTATGACCGGTTCCGGCGGATCGTGCGCGATGCTGATGGCACATGGCGGCTGACCCATCCCGAACATGCCGCCCGCCACCGCCTCAACGCCGGAATCATCGTCGATTCCGAAATGCTTGAGGTGCGGTTCCGGAATGGCCGATCGCTCGGCAAGGTAGAGGAAAGTTTCGGGGCCACGCTCTCGCCGGGCGATACCATCCGCTTCGCCGGAATGGACCTCGAAGTCGAAGGCGTGCGCGATCTTGAACTCGTGGTGCGCGCCGCGAAGAAGCCCGGCCAGATTCCCAGCTACATGGGCGCGCGCCTGCCGCTCACCACCCATCTGGCCGATCGGGTGCGCGCGCTCATCGCTGATCGCGCGGGCTGGGCGCGCTTTCCCGATGATGTGCGCGAATGGCTGGAAATGCAGGACTGGCGCAGCCGCCTGCCCGGCCCCGGCATGTTGCTGGCGGAAAGCTTTCCCCACCACGACCGGCACTATACCGTCTATTACACCTTCGAGGGCTGGAACGCGAACCAGTCGCTGGGAATGCTCATCACCCGCCGCATGAACGAACGCGGCCTGATGCCTATGGGCTTCGTTGCCAGCGACTATGCGCTGGGCGTGTGGAGCGCGCGGCCCGCGGGCAATCCCGCGCCGCTGCTTTCGCCCGACATCCTGTCGCACGAGTTCGTCGAATGGGTGCAGGAATCGCACCTCCTGCGCCGTGCCTTCCGCGAAGTGGCGGTCATATCCGGGCTGGTCGAGCGCCAGCACCCCGGCAAGCGCAAGTCGGGCAGGCAGGTCACGTTCTCCACCGATCTCATCTATGACGTGCTGCGCCGCTACGAACCCGATCACCTGCTGATCGAGGCCGCATGGGCCGATGCCCGCGCGCGGATGACCGATGTGGGCCGCCTTGGCGATCTGCTCGACCGGGCGCAGGGCCAGCTCGTCCATGTCGAACTCGATCGGGTCAGCCCGCTGGCCGTGCCGGTGCTGGTGATGATCGGGCGCGAGGCAACACCGCAGGGCGATGTGGACGATGCGCTTCTGGCCGAAGCGGAAAGCCTTGCCGCCGCTGCCATGCGGCCGGACTAGCGCTGCGCGACTCAGCCGTAATGCGCCGCCAGCAGGTCCACCGCCTTGGCCAGTTCTCCGTCGAGATAGCCCAGCAGCTTGTGCCAGTCATGCGCGCCGCCCAGTTCGCCCGGCCCATCAGACACCCCGCGCAGCCCCACCAGCGGCACCCCGAACGTGCGCGCCGCGCGGGCCACGGCATAGGTCTCCATGTCCACCATGTCCGCGCTCACCCGGTCCCATGCCGCGCCGCTCACCACATCGCCCCCGCTGGAAAGCGTGGCCACGGGTAGATCGAGCGGGCATTCCAGCGGCAGGTCCACTGGCTCGTCGAGATAGGGGACCACGCCGGGCGCGATGCCCAGCGGCGATGCGTCGATATCGCGCCACGATACGCTGCCGATCTGGTGGACCGACCCCAGCGCACAGCGTCGCGATCCGGCAGATCCGAGGCACACGACAAGATCGGGCAGGCGCCCGGCCGCCTCCAGCCGCGCCAGCGCAACGCCCGTGTGCAGCGCTGCCTCCACCGGGCCGATCCCGGTAATCAGCGGCGTGAAGCGGGCGCGCAGGTGCGGACCGTATTCCGGTTCGGCAGCCATGATGAACAGCGCGCTTTTCCGGCCGAGAGAGGCAAGTTCAACCATTGGCCTGAGCCTTCAGTTCGTAAAGCAGGTCGAGCGCCTCGCGCGGGGAGAGCGCATCGATATCAAGCCCGTTCAGCCTTTCGCGCAGGGCATCGACCTTTTCTTCGGCGGCCTCGATCGCGGCCGCAAACAGCGGCAGGTCATCCAGCCCCGCTGCCAGCCCGCCGGTGGCCGCGCGGCCCTTTTCCAGCTTTTCCAGCACCGCTTTCGCGCGCTTGATGACCGGCGCGGGCACGCCTGCCAGCCGCGCCACGGCAAGGCCATAGGATTTGTCCGCAGGCCCCTCGGCCACTTCGTGCAGCAACACCAGATCGCCCTTCCACTCGCGTGCCCGCACATGGTGGAGCGAAAGCGCCTCGCAGGTCTCGGCCAGCCGCGCGAGTTCGTGGTAGTGCGTGGCAAAGAGGCAGCGGCTGCGGTTGATCGAATGCACCGCCTCGGCCACGGCCCATGCCAGCGCCAGACCGTCATAGGTGGAAGTGCCGCGGCCCACCTCGTCAAGAATCACGAAGCTGCGCTCCGTCGCCTGGGCAAGGATCGCGGCGGTTTCCACCATCTCGACCATGAAGGTCGAACGTCCGCGCGCCAGGTTATCCGCTGCCCCCACGCGGCTGAACAGGCGGTCCACCAGCCCCACCTTGGCCGCCTGCGCGGGCACGAAGCCGCCCGCCTGCGCCATCAGCACGATCAGCGCATTCTGGCGCAGGAAGGTGGACTTGCCGCCCATGTTCGGCCCGCCCACCAGCCACAGCCGGTCCTGCGGCATCAGGGCGCAATCGTTGGCGACAAAGCGTTCGCCCTGTGCGGCCAGTGCGGCCTCCACCACCGGATGCCGCCCGCCCCGGATATCAAGGCAGGGCTCGTCAACCACGCGCGGCAGCGCCCAGCCGCCTTCGGCCGCGCGTTCGGCCTGTCCTGCGGCCACGTCGATCCGGGCCAGCGCGGCGGCCGTGGCGGCAATGGCCTCTTTCGCGCGCACGGCGTGGCCCACCAGATCGGCAAAGTGGGCCTCTTCCATCGCCAGCGCGTGCCCGCCGCTTTCGGCGATCCGGCTCGCTTCCTCATGCAGCGCCAGCGCATTGAAGCGCACCGCACCCGCCATTGTCTGACGATGGGTAAAGCCCGAATCGGGTGCCATGAGCCGGTCGGCATGGCGCGCGGGAACCTCGATGAAATAGCCCAGCACGCCGTTGTGCCTGATCTTCAGTGCGGCAATGCCCGTCTCGTCGCGGTATTTCGCTTCCAGCGCGGCAATGGCGCGGCGCGCATTGCCCGATGCACGCCGCAGTTCGTCAAGCGCGGCATCGTATCCTTCGGCAATGAACCCGCCCTGCGCACGCTCGGTCGGCGGCAGCGGCACCAGCGCACGGGCATAAAGATCGCACAGCGCTCCGTGCCCGGCCAGCGCAGGCAAAAGGTCGCGCAGCGGCGCGGGCAGATCGGCACGGGCCAGCAGCAGATCGTGAAGCGCGCGCGCCTGCATCAGGCCATCGCGCAACTGGCCCAGATCGCGCGGAGAGCCGCGCCCTGCCACCACCCGTCCCAGCGCGCGGCCAACATCGGGCAGTGCGCGCAGCAGCCCGCGCACATCGCCGCGCAGGAGCGGATCGTCATGCAGCCAGCTCACCACTTCCAGCCGCCGGTTGATCGCGCGCGCATCGGTCAGCGGCGCAGATAGATCCTCGGCCAGCAGCCGCGCCCCGGCCCCGGTCACGCAACGGTCAATCGCCTCGACCAGACTGCCGCGCCGCGTGCCTTGCGAACTGACAAGGATCTCAAGGCTGGCGCGCGTCGCCTCGTCCATGACCATGTGCGTGCCGGCATCGCGCACCACCGGCGGCAGCAGCAGCGGCAGGGTTCCGCGCCCCACATGGTCGAGATAGGCAATCAGCCCGCCAGCCGCAGCCAGCATCGCGCGGCTGAACCGGCCAAAGCCATCCAGCGCGTGAACGCCGTGCACCGCCTTCAACCGGGCCTCGCCCTCGTCGCTGGAAAACATGCGATTCGGACGGGCCACACCATCGGGGGGCGGCGCACCGCACGATGCGGGCCACGAATCGGGTATCACCACCTCGCTTGCGCCCAGCCGCGCCAGCGCGGCGCCGATCTGGTCGGGCGCACACTCCTCCAGCTCCATCCGCCCGGTGGAAATGTCGCAGGCGGCAATCCCGATCGTGCCGCGCACCTCGCACAGCGCCGCCAGCACATTGGCACGGCGCGGCTCAAGCAGGGCCTCTTCGGTCAGCGTGCCCGCCGTCACGAAGCGCACGATGTCGCGCGCCACCAGCGCCTTGGAACCGCCGCGTTTCCTTGCTTCTTCGGGCGTTTCCACCTGTTCGGCAATGGCCACGCGGCACCCTGCGCGGATCAGGCGCGCAAGGTAGCCTTCGGCCGCATGGACCGGCACCCCGCACATCGGCACGGGCACCCCGCCGTGCTCGCCCCGGCTGGTGAGCGCGATGTCGAGCACTTGCGCTGCCATGCGCGCATCCTCGAAGAACAGCTCGAAGAAATCGCCCATCCGGTAGAACAGCAGACAGTCGCCAGCCTGCTCTTTCAGAGCAAGATATTGCGCCATCATCGGAGTTGGGGCATTAGACGTCACGCGACAGGGGGCTAGACCAGCCGCGCGTGTTTCTCAAACCATTGAAGCCAAATATCCGCAACTCCGCGGCCATGCTGGGGTAAACGAAGCTTGACGCAAGTCCGCCAAAGGAACTGGATCGCAGCCGCAAAGGCGCTCTGGGCGCAGGCCGGGGCCTTGCCGTGGCTGTCCGGCCCCGGCATCGCGCTGGGCGTATTGCTCATCTGCGCGCCCTTCATCCTGGTGGAGGTGCCCCCGCTGATCGACGTGCCGGGCCACATGGGGGCCGCAGCGATCGAGGCGGCAGGACCGGGCAATCCGCTTGAACAGTATTTCACCTGGAAGTGGGTCTTCACGCTGAACATCGGCGGCGGCGTCCTGATGAAGGTGCTGGGCGCGCAGTTCGGCATCCTTGCCGCCGGGTGGTGGAGCACGGTGCTCGCCACCGGGCTGTTCGCGCTGGGCTGCCTGTGGACCATCCGCATGCTCAACCCGCGCGGAGGACACGCGGCGGCTTGGTCGCTGATGTTCGTGTTCAGCTTTCCGCTGCTCACGGGCTTCCTCAACTACATTCTCGCCACGGGGCTTGCGCTTACGGCCTTTGCCGCCTCGCTCTGGCTTGAACAGAAGAACCCGCGCGCGCGCGCCATCATGCTGCTGGTGGTGCAGCCCGTGGCCATGCTGTGCCATGCCATCGGCGGGCTGCTGCTGGCGCTGCTGGTCGGCGCCCATGCCCTTGGCCGGGCGATGGACGAACTGCCCGCTGGCTGGCGCTGGCGCGATCTGGCGGACCGGCGCTGGCTTGCCACGCTTGACTGGAAGGCCATCGGCCTGCGCCTGTGGCAGGCCTGCTGGCCGCTTGTCGCCACTGTCGTCACGATCCTTCTGTGGAAACTGCTCTCGCCCGAAGCGAAGAGCATGAACGTGTGGCGCTGGGACCAGAAGGCGTGGTCCTTCGTGCTCACCCTGCGCGATCAGTCGAAGCTGCTCGATTTCGGCACCACGATCATCGCCTGCCTGCTGGTGCTGGCCGGGCCGCTGCTGGGCGCGCGCTGGTCGTGGCGGCAGGGCCTGCCCGCACTGGCCGTTTTCCTGCTGTTCATCGCCATTCCCAGCGACATCAACGGTTCGGCCTTTGTCGACATTCGCCTCCTGCCGGTGGCCGCCATGCTGGGCCTTGGCCTGCAGGACTGGAGCCGCGCGCGCCGTCCCCGTTGGGCAAGGCTTGTCGCCTATGCCGGGCTGGCGCTGCTGGCGGTGCGCCTGTCCGTCACCGCGTGGAGTTTTGCCGGCTATGCCGAGGACTACCGCAAGCAGCTTGCCGCGCTCAGCCATGTCGAGCCGGGCAGCCGTGTTCTCGCCTTTGTCGAACACTCGTGCCTCGATGAATCGTGGCGCAATACCCGGCGCGATCACCTTGCCAGTCTTGCCAGCCTCTACCGACAGGCGTGGGTGAACGACAACTGGGCCGTGCCGGGGCTGCACATGGTCGTCCCCCGCTTCCGTCCGGGCCGCAATTTCACCGCCGATCCTTCCGAGTTCGTCTGGTCGCGCCGCTGCGCAGGCAAGTGGCGGCGCACGGTGGATACCGCGCTCAAGTATGCCCCGATCGAACGCGTGGATTATGTCTGGCTGATCGACACGGGCCTTCCACACCGCGCCGATCCGCGCCTCCAGCTCGTCTGGCAGGAAGGGCGCAGCCTGCTGTTCAAGGTGCGCCGCCTTGGCGTGCCGGGCTGGAACCTGCCTGAGCTGTAATTTCGCCTTGCTGCACCGCCGATCCGGCGCTGCCTCGCCTTGACGTAGCGGCAAAGAGCGGACAGGGCACACAGCCAAAGCCCGGTCATTCGCGCCGGTTCCAGTCTGCCCATCACCAACGGGGGAAATATGTCAGAGGAAAGCAACGTCCGTTTCACTGAACGCGAGGCGCTTTTCTACCACAACACCATCCGGCCCGGTAAGATCGAGATCATCGCCTCCAAGCCGATGGCCACCCAGCGCGATCTTTCGCTGGCCTATTCCCCCGGCGTGGCGGTTCCGGTCCGCGCCATCGCCGATGATCCCAAGACCGCCTATGATTACACCGCCAAGGGCAATCTGGTGGCGGTCATCTCCAACGGCACGGCCATTCTCGGCCTCGGCAATCTCGGCGCGCTGGCCTCCAAGCCGGTGATGGAAGGCAAGGCGGTGCTGTTCAAGCGCTTTGCCGATGTCGATTCGATCGATATCGAACTCGCCACCGAAGACCCCGATGCCTTCATCGAGGCCGTGGCGCTGATGGAGCCGACCTTTGGCGGGATCAACCTTGAAGACATCAAGGCGCCCGAATGCTTCATCATCGAACAGGCCCTGAAAGAGCGCCTGAAGATCCCGATCATGCACGATGACCAGCACGGCACGGCGATCATTTCCGCCGCCGGGCTGCTCAATGCCTGCCATCTGACGGGGCGCAAGCTCGAAGACGTGAAGGTCGTGGTCAACGGCGCGGGTGCGGCTGCCATCGCCTGCACCGCGCTCATCAAGGCCATGGGCGTGCGCCACAACAATGTCATCATGTGCGACCGGCAGGGCGTGATCTATCGCGGCCGCGAGACCGGCATGGACCAGTGGAAGAGCGCGCATGCCGTCGATACTTCGGCGCGCAGCCTCGAAGATGCGCTTGTCGGCGCAGACATCTTCCTCGGCCTTTCGGCGGCGGGCGCGCTCAAGCCCGAATGGGTCACGAAGATGGCGCCCCAGCCGATCATCTTCGCCATGGCCAACCCCGATCCGGAAATCACCCCGCCCGCGGCCAAGGCCGTGCGCCCGGACTGCATCGTTGCCACCGGCCGTTCGGACTATCCGAACCAGGTCAACAACGTGCTTGGCTTCCCCTTCATCTTCCGCGGCGCGCTTGATGTTCAGGCAACGACCATCAACGAGGAAATGAAGATCGCCGCCGCCGAGGCCATTGCCAAGCTGGCGCGCGAGCCTGTGCCCGAAGAAGTGGCCGCGGCCTATGGCATGAACCACACCTTCGGCCTCGATTACATCATCCCCGCCCCGTTCGATCCGCGCCTGATGGAAGTCGTCTCCTCGGCCGTGGCACAGGCGGCGATGGATTCAGGCGTCGCCCAGCGCCCGATCGAGGACATGGACGCCTACCGCACCAGCCTCAAGGCGCGGCTCAATCCCACCACCTCGGTGCTCACCAACGTCTTCGCGCAGGCAAGGGAAAACCCCAAGCGCGTGGTCTTTGCCGAGGCCGAAAACGAAGTGGTGCTTCGCGCCGCCATCCAGTTCAAGGATTTCGGCTATGGCACCCCGGTGCTGGTCGGCCGCACCCAGCCCGTGCTCGATCTGCTGGCCGAACTGGGCGTCAGCGATCCCGATTCCTACGAGATCCACAATTCCGCGGTATCGCCGCTTGTGCCCGAAATGGTCGCCTATCTTTACGAGCGACTCCAGCGGCGCGGCTATCTTGAGCGCGACGTGCGGCGCATGGTCAATCAGGATCGCAACGTCTTTGCCTCGCTGCTCGTGGCGCTTGGCCATGGCGATGCGCTCATCACCGGGATGACGCGCACTTTCGCCCAGTCGATGAAGGAAGTGCGCCGGGTGCTTGATCCCAAGCCCGGCCACCTGCCCTTCGGCATCCACCTGATGGTGGCAAAGAACTACACCGTGTTCCTTGCCGACACGACCGTGAACGAGCGGCCCTCTGCCGAAGACCTTGCCCAGATCGCGCGCGAAACCGCCGCCGTCGCCCGGCGCATGGGGCATGAACCGCGCGTGGCCTTCCTTTCCTACTCGACCTTCGGCAATCCCTATGGCCGCTGGCTCGATTCGATCCGGGGCGCGGTGGCCATTCTCGATGCCGAGAACCCCGGCTTCGAATACGAAGGCGAAATGGCGCCCGATGCCGCGCTCAACCCCAAGGTCATGGCGAACTACCCGTTCAGCCGCCTTTCGGGTCCGGCCAATGTGCTCATCATGCCCGGCCTGCAATCGGCGAACATCTCGGCCAAGCTGCTGCGCGAACTGGCGGGCAATGCCGTGATCGGCCCCATGCTGATCGGCATGGAAAAACCGGTCCAGATCGCGCCCATGACCTCGCTTGCGCCCGACATCATGACGCTGGCCGTGCTCGCGGCGGCGGGCATCGTGGGGTGATGGCTAAGCGTGCAATTGAGAATTGAGCCATGAAACTGAATCGACAGCAGATTCACGAGAAAGCACTGCAAGTGCTGGAGGAGAATCCGCAAGGCATTCGCTGGGTGGACTTACTGCGAGCTGTGAAAGCACAGTCGCCTGAGACACCACACAACAGTGTTCATGGTGGCATTCACAATCTGCTGACGACTCGAACGAACGAAATCGTCAAGGTAGCGCGAGGAACTTATCAGCTCGCAAAGTTTGTTGACGCCGACAATGCGCTCGCAAGTGCTAAAGACGCCGAAACGGTTGCCATCCCGGTCATTTCTGACGCTCCCGGTTCGGAGCCGCTGACCGAACAAGATTTTTACGCCAGCTTTGCTGAGTGGTTGGAGGAAAATGACGAAGCGACTGTTGCGTCAGCATTGGGTGGCGCAAGTCTCGGCGGCAAATGGGGCACACCAGATGTAATTGGCGTGCTTAAGCCGCGCGCGCAGGATATCTTCAAGTTTGAGCCGCAAATTGTCACGGCGGAAATCAAAGCTGTGCCAGGACAGCCTGTCGTTGCCTTTGGCCAAGCAGTCGCCTACAGACTGTTCTCACATAAAAGCTATATTGTCGTTCCCAATTCAACCTCTGGCGACGACATGAGTCGCCTGAAATCGTTATGCAGTATACATGGTGTTGGGTTGGTCACCTTTACGCTGAACAAGGAACAGCCCGACTACGCAGTAGTCGTCTTGCCGACCAACGCAACTCCGGACATGTTTTATGTCAACAGTATGCTTGAGCGACTGAAGGCAAGCGAGCCGAGGCTGTTAAACAGGCTATTCTAATACCTACCCCTCAGATCAACCCCGCCAGCGGGCTGCTCGGATCGGCATACTTGCGCGTCGGCATCCGGCCCGCAAGGTAGGCATGGCGCCCGGCCTCTACTGCCAGCTTCATTGCGCGGGCCATGCGGACCGGGTCTTTCGCCTCGGCAATGGCGGTGTTCATCAGCACGCCGTCGCAGCCCAGTTCCATCGCCACGGCCGCTTCGGATGCGGTGCCCACGCCCGCATCGACCAAGACCGGCACTTTCGCGCCTTCCACGATCAGCCGCACCGTCACCTTGTTCTGGATGCCAAGGCCCGATCCGATCGGCGCGCCCAGCGGCATCACCGCCACCGCGCCTGCGTCCTCAAGCTGCTTGGCCGCGATCGGATCGTCCACGCAATAGACCATCGGCAGGAAGCCTTCCTTGGCCAGCACTTCGGTGGCGCGGATGGTTTCGACCATGTTGGGATAGAGCGTGCGCGCCTCGCCCAGCACTTCCAGCTTCACCAGATCCCAGCCGCCCGCCTCGCGCGCCAGCCGCAGCGTGCGGATGGCATCCTCGGCGGTAAAGCAGCCGGCCGTGTTCGGCAGGTAGGTGATCTTCTTCGGGTCGATATAGTCGGTCAGCATCGGCGCCTTGGGGTCCGAAACATTCACCCGGCGCACCGCAACGGTGACGATTTCCGCACCCGAAGCCTCGACCGCAGCCGCGTTCTGCTCGAAGTCCCGGTATTTGCCCGTGCCCACGATCAGGCGCGAACGGAAGGTGCGGCCCGCAACAGTCCAGGTGTCATTCAGGGTATCGTTGCCATGCGTCACGTCCACTTGTCCTCCACCCACGAAATGCACGATTTCCAGCACGTCCCCGTCGGCAATGGCCACGTTGGCCAGTGTGGAGCGCGGCACGATCTCGCCATTGCGTTCCACCGCCACCTTGGCAGGGTCGAGTTCAAGGCTGCGCACCAGATCGGCGACAGAGCCGGGCGCGGCGCGGCGCGGCTCGCCATTG
This sequence comes from Novosphingobium meiothermophilum, assembly GCF_003171715.1. Classification (GTDB taxonomy): domain Bacteria; phylum Pseudomonadota; class Alphaproteobacteria; order Sphingomonadales; family Sphingomonadaceae; genus Novosphingobium; species Novosphingobium meiothermophilum. Next base: position 127,998 of record NZ_QGHL01000005.1, read on the forward strand.
ACGGTAAGAGAGAGGATCGCGGTCATGCGCGCCGCTTTAGCGATGCGCATGGCAGGTGCAAGTGTGCGAAAGGTGCGCTCAGGGGCAAACGCCGCGGCGCATGTTGATGATGTGGGCCGCCGCCACCAGCGTCACGCCGATCACCGTCAGCGCCACTTCGGCACTGCCATGGCCGGCGGCCACCGCGCCGCCCATCATTGCCAGCCCCGCGCCGCCGATGGCCAGCGGCAGCATCCGCCCATGACGCAGCGCGCCCAGCCCGATGGTCGCCGCACCGATCACCAGCGCCAGCGCCAGTCCCCAGCGGTGCCAGTCAGGATCGAGCAGCACCCCGCCGCCGATGCCGAACATGCCCACCAGAAACACGCCCGCCAGACAGTGCAGCAGGCACAGCCCCGAAAGGAGCACGCCGAACCGGTCGAGCCGGGCACGCAGGGCGGGAAGGATCGTGTTCACTGCACTCCCATATATGTTACATTATTACATTGCGCAAGCCGGTGCCACGATGCGGCGCCACCATGTCCGAACGTCCGTGCGCCCACGGCCGACAATCTCTCTTGCGATTTTGCGGGGGCAGGAGCAGGGCAACGCCATGACTGCCCAACCCGTCGCCGGACCAGCCCCCGTCGCACCCAGCCGGCACGATTCCGGCACCGCCCCCGGCCCTGCCGGTATTTCCGCCGCCATGCGTGCCAACGCGCTTTCGCTTGCCCGCTGGCTGTTCGTCGTGGCCCTGATGGTCGTCGCCATCGTGGCGGTCGGCGGGATCACCCGGCTGACCGAATCGGGGGTTTCGATCACCGAATGGAAACCCGTTACCGGAACCCTCCCGCCGCTCACGCAGGCCCAGTGGCAGGCAGAGTTCGACGCCTATCGCGCCACGCCGCAATACCAGCTCATCAATGGTCCTGCGGGCATGACGCTCGAAACCTACAAGTTCATCTTCTTCTGGGAATGGGTCCACCGTCTGATCGCACGGGTCATCGGGCTGGTCTTCGCGCTGCCGCTGGCGTGGTTCTGGATCAAGGGGCGCATTCCGCAAGGTTACAAGCCGCGCCTTCTGGCCCTGCTGGCGCTTGGGGCGCTGCAAGGCACGGTTGGCTGGTGGATGGTCAAGTCGGGCATCGTGAATGACGTGAAAGTCAGCCACTTCCGCCTGGCCGCGCACCTGCTGGTCGCGCTGTTCACGCTTGGCGGCCTTGTCTGGACCGCGCTTGATCTCGTGGCCCTTTCCAAGGGCAGGCCCCGCGCGCGGCTGCATGGTCTGGGCCTTGCGGCGCTGGCCATGCTGGCGCTGCAACTGTTCTACGGCGCGCTGGTGGCCGGGATGCGCGCGGGCACTTCGGCTGGCGCGGGCTGGTTCAGCGCGGATGCCTGGCCGCTCATGCAGGGCCGCTTCTATCCGGCTGGGGTGGACTGGGCGCAGGGCGCCGGCCACGCCTTGCTCTCCGATCCGTTCCTTGTCCACTTCATCCATCGCTGGTGGGCCTGGGCCGTGGTCGCGGTGCTGGTCATAGTCGCCCGCCGCCTGCGCAAGAGCCACCGCGCCGCCTCGGTCGTCCTGCACTCGGTGTTCGGAACGCAGGTGCTGCTCGGCATCTTCACCGTTTACAGCGGCGTTGCCCTCTGGCTTGGCGTCATGCACCAGCTCGTCGGCGCGCTGCTGGTGGCCGCAACCGTCTGGTGCGCGCACCTGCTCGGCAGCGGGAATGCCCGGCCGTCATGACCGCCGCGCTGATCTGGTGTCCCTTCGGCAGCATGGAAAGCGCCGAGGCCGCCGCCGGAACGCTGCTCGAAGAACGCCTGATCGCCTGCGCCAATATCCTGCCTGCCGTCCGCTCGCTCTACCGCTGGCAGGGCGAGCGGGGCGAAGGCACCGAGGTTGGCGTCCTGTTCAAGACCCGTGCCGATCTGCTCGATGCCGCCGTTGCCCGTCTGGAAGTGCTCCACCCCTACGATTCGCCAGCCATTGCCGGGTGGCGCTGCGATGGCGCGGGCGCGGCCACGCTGGCATGGCTGGAGGCCGATTGCGGCCCTGCGCAAACCTGACGGTATTATTTTACCTCCTCGTAAAACCGCGAGTTTGCTTGACTCTGGCGGCCATCTGCAACAAAGGCGCGCTTCCTTCGTCGTGATGCAAGCGGATTGTCGCCCGGATCGACGCACTGATATTCAGGGAACCGTAGCCATGAAGGCTCTCAGCAAGGTCACCCGGTCGATCAAGCCGGCCGAGGTGGAAAAGAAGTGGCATCTGATCGATGCCGAAGGCATGGTCGTCGGCCGTCTCGCCGTCATCATCGCCAACCATCTGCGCGGCAAGCACAAGCCCAGCTTCACCCCGCACGTCGATTGCGGCGATCATGTCGTCGTCATCAACGCCGACAAGGTGAAGTTCACCGGCAACAAGCTGAAGAACAAGACCTACTACAAGCACACCGGTTATGCCGGCGGCATCAAGGAAGTCACCGCGGACAAGGTCCTTGGCGGCCGCTTCCCGGAGCGCGTGCTTGAAAAGGCCGTGGAACGCATGATCCCGCGCGGTCCGCTTGGCCGTGCGCAGATGCGCGCCCTTCACCTCTATGCCGGTGCCGAACACCCGCATGGCGGAACCCAGCCGGTGCCGCTCGACGTCGCCTCGATGAACCGCAAGAACAAGGTGGGTGCATAATCATGGCCGAAACCGAAAACACCGTCTCCAGCCTGGCCGACCTCAAGGATCTGACCGCTGGCGCAGCCGCTGCCGCTCCGGCTGCCGGCGATGAAGCCCCTGTCGTGCGCACCGGCCCCGCTGCCGTCCTGCGCGAACGCGAAGTCGATGCGCAGGGGCGTTCCTACGCCACCGGCCGCCGCAAGGACGCCGTGGCCCGCGTGTGGCTCAAGCCCGGTTCGGGCAAGATCACCGTCAACGGCCGCGATCAGGAAGTCTATTTCGCTCGTCCGACGCTGCGTCTCGTCATCAACCAGCCCTTCGCCGTCGCCGGGCGCGAAGGTCAGTATGACATCGTCTGCACCGTGAAGGGCGGCGGCCTTTCGGGCCAGGCCGGCGCGGTCAAGCACGGCATCGCACAGGCCCTGTCGAAGTTCGAACCTGCCCTGCGCAGCGCGGTCAAGGCCGCCGGCTTCCTTACCCGCGACCCCCGCGTGGTCGAGCGCAAGAAGTACGGCCGCGCCAAGGCCCGCCGCAGCTTCCAGTTCTCGAAGCGCTGATCCGCGCTCCGGCAATTGCTGGAAGGAAAAATCGGGGGCTGGTCTTGCGGACCGGCCCCTTTTTTCATGCGGCCATGCCTTGCCGCAGGGCGCCCGATGCAGCACATCCTCGCACAATGCGCGCCCCCGCCCCCAAGATGATTGCCCGCAAAGTGATTGGCCCCTTGATGATTGCCGGATGGCCCCGTGCCGCCTTCGGGGCGGCAATGGGCATCGCGCTGGCCGCGCTCATGGGGCATGTCCTTCCCGCCAGCGCCCACCAGCCATGGATCATGGCTCCGGTCGGCGCCTCGGCCGTGCTGGTCTTTGCGGTGCCCGCCAGCCCGCTGGCGCAGCCCTGGCCCGTGATTGGCGGCAGTCTCGTCTCCGTCATGGTGGGCATGGCTGTCGGCTGGCTCTGCGCGCAGGCGAATATCGCTGCCCCGCTTGCTGTCAGTCTCGCCGTGGGCCTCGCCATTGGCGCAATGGCGCTTGCCCGCTGCACCCATCCACCCGGCGGGGCGGCGGCCATTCTCGGCGCTCTGGCGGGCCATGCCCCCGGCGCGCACTTGCCCGGCCCGCTTCTTCCGCTGGCCCTCAATGTTGCGGGGATCGTGCTGATCGGCTGGCTTTACAACGGGTTGACCGGGCACCGCTGGCCCCATCTGGCCATCGCGCCGCCCCCGCCCGCCCCCTCGCGCGCCGTCACCTATGACCGCGCCGATCTTGATGCCGTTCTGGACGAGTGGGACGAGACGCTTGATGTCTCTGCCGACGATCTCGACGCATTGTTCCGCGCTGTCGAACGCCGCGTCCTGCGCCGCTGGGCAGACGACCACAAGTAGCCGTCACAGGAGCCGGGGCTGCGCGGGCGGCGCCGCTTGCCGTTCATCCGCGATCTCGATCATTGCTGCCTCCGCGAAGGGGCGCTGCATGGCCTCGGCGCGCTCGGCATCGGCGGTCAGCCATGCCATCGCCGCCTCGCCCGAAGCAAGGATCACCGGCATCGCCTTGGGATGGACCCGCCCCACCAGCGCGTTGGCCGGACAGGTCAGGAAGGCAAAGCGCGGCCCATCGGCTGTCTGCCGCCACAGTCCGGCAAAGGCAAACAGCGGCTGGTCTTTCAGCGCGAACCAGTGCGGCCGCTTGCGCCGCGTTTGCGGGTCGATACTGGCCGACCATTCGCAGAACGCCGTCACCGGCACCACGCAGCGCCGCGCCGGGTCTTCCAGCGCCGCGCGCCACATCGGCGATTGCAGGTTGCGCACGTTGATGACCGGCCTTTGCCCGGCAACCGGCGGCGGCCAGCCCCACTGCATCGGCCCCAGCCGGTATTGCCCGCCGCGCGCGATCAGCACCGGCGCCGTGCTGCCGGGCCAGATCTCGGAAAAGGCGGGCAGATCATCCGGCGCCTTTCCGAGGGGTGCAAACATCCGTGCGATGGCTTGAACCCTGCCGGTCATGCGATACAAGTTGCACATAACAACCAGATATGCCCCGGAGAGCGCAATGGCCACCCACATCAGGCCCAACATCGAATGCAGCGAGGCGGAATGGCATGCCCGGCAGGAACTGGCCGCGTGCTACCGCATCTACGACCATCTCGGCTGGTCGGAATCGATCTACAATCACATCTCGCTGCGCGTTCCGGGCGAGGAGGGTGCATTTCTCATCAATCCCTTCGGGATGCTCTATTCCGAAGTCACCGCCTCGAACCTCGTCAAGATCGACATCGATGGCAACAAGCTGGATGACAGCCCATGGCCGGTCAATCCCGCGGGCTTTACCCAGCATTCCTATTTTCACCGGCACCTGCCCTGGGCGCACGCGATCGCCCATGTCCACACGACCGAGACGATGGCGGTGTGCAGCCTCGAAGAAGGGCTGATGCCGATCAATTTCTATGCCTGCAATTTCGCGGGCCAGCTTGCCTATCACGATTTCGAGGGCGTCACCGTGCGCGCCGAGGAGGGCGAGCGCCTGCTGAAGAACCTTGGCAGCAAGCGCATTCTGATGCTGCGCAATCACGGCCCGGTGGTGCTGGCGGAAAATCTCCAGCAGATGTTCCTGATGCAGTGGAGCCTTCAGCGCGCCTGCGAGATCCAGATGGCCACACTGGCCATGGGGCGCCCCGTCATCCGCGTGCCAGATGAGGTCATCGCCGTGCATCAGCGTGACATTTCCACCGTCAACCGCGAGACGGGGGCCGCGGGCGTTGCCGATTTTGCGGCATGGACCCGCCGGATCGACCGGATCGACCGGAGCTGGCGCGATTGAGCGGAGCGGATTGATCCGGCTCCCCAAGGCGGGCTAAGCGAACGCCATGGCCCGCCTCACCGTCAACAGCCAGCCCGTGCAGTATCGTCTTGAGGACGATACGCCGCTGCTCTGGGCGCTGCGCGATGCATCGAACCTGACCGGCACCAAATACGGCTGCGGCACCGGCGAATGCGGGGCATGCATGGTGATCGTCGATGGTCAGGCCATGCCAAGCTGCACGCTCCTGCTGGGCGAGGCCGAAGGGCGGAGCATCACCACCATCGAAGGGCTTTCGGCAGACCGGTCGCATCCGGTGCAACAGGCGATGGTGGCCGAACAGGCCATCCAGTGTGGTTTTTGCACGCCGGGCATCGTCATGGCCGCCGCCGCACTGCTGGCGGTCAACGCCAGCCCGGCCGATGAAGACATCGCGCGCGCCATCACCAATATCTGTCGCTGCGGGGTCTATCCGCGCCTGATCCGCGCCATCCAGCGCGCGGCCCGCGTGATGCGCGGCGAGGAAACGCTGAACGCCGCGCCGCCGCCCGCCATCGTCGCGCCTTCGGCGGGCTGAACGGCGGGCCGCCTCAAGCGCGGGCTTGCATCACGGGTTGGCGCCCTCCTGCTGCGGGAGGGACGGAGCAGAAGGGCGCCGGGGGGTATCAGAACTTCACGCGCACCGTCAGGCGGGCGTTGAGCGGCTCGCCCGTCGAGATGTTGTTGTCGGTGTGCGCGGCGGGGAAATAGTCGGTATCGGTCAGGTTCTCGACATTGAGCTGCACCGATACGCGCTGCGAAAGCTCATAGAACACGGCCGCATCGATCCGGGTGAAGGCAGGCAGCGTCACCCCGTTGCTGATCGTGGCAAAGCTCTTCGACTGGTGCGTCACGCCAAGGCCAAGGCCCAGCCGGTCCGTCACGTCATAGCGTGTCCATGCCGATGCCTGATGGCGCGGCAACTGCGCCAGCCTGCGCCCGGCCGGCGCGGCAGTGGTGGCCGAAAGCACCTCGCCGTCCTGAAGCGTGTAGCCAAGGCTTACCTGCCAGTCGGGCAGGATGCGCCCGGCCAGCGAAAGCTCGATGCCTTTGGCGCGGGTCTTGCCCGAAAGTTCCGGCAGACCGGTAACGGGATTGTTGAAGCGTGAATTGTCGCGGTCGAGCTGATAGACCGCCGCGGTAAAGGCAAGGCCGGGGTTCACGTCCCACTTCACCCCTGCCTCGATGTTCTCGAACTGCTCAGGGGCGAGCGTCGCCTGCGTGGGATCAAGCGCGCCGAACTGGTCGCCCGATTGCGGCAGGAAAGTGCGCGTGAAGCTGCCATAGAAGCTGACGTTCTCCTGCGGCTTCAGGATCACGCCAAGGCGCGGCGACCACTTGCCGTCGGTGCGCGATGCCGTCACCCCGTTGATCGCGTTGCGCCCGGTGATGCGGAATTCGTCATAACGCACGCCTGCCACCACCTGAAGGAACGGCGCCAGCTCTACCTGATCCTGGATATAGACCGAAATCGTGCGCACATCGGTGCGAGTGTTGTTGGTCAGCGGGCCATAGGTCAGCGCCGGAACGCTCAGCCGCCGTGCCAGCGTCACGCTGCCGTTGTTGGTGCTGCGGCGCGTGGCGTGGGTATCCTGATCGGCAAACTCGGCGCCTGCCAGCAGGGTGTGCCCGATCCCGCCGGTGCGGCCGGTCCAGACCAGATTCGCCTGCCCGATCCAGCTTGCGCGCACGGTGCCGCTTTCATACCCGGCAAGCGCCACGGTGTTGGTGGCGGTGTTCACCGCCCCGCTGGGGAAGATATTGCCATAAAGCTTGTCGGTATGGCTGTATTGGCCCAGCACATTGAAGCTGAGGTTTTCGGCCAGTTCATGATCCAGCCGGGCCTGTGCGATATGGGCCTTGACCGTGGCGATGTTGGTGTCGGTCCGCCCGAAGAAGGTATCGTCATATCCTGTCAGCGGCCTGCCGCCCAGCGAAGGCACGCCGCGATCGGTAATGCGCCGGTCATCGTCATAGACATAGGAAAGCTCGATGCGGGTGGCTGCGCCGGGCTGGAAGGCAAGGGTCGGGTTGACGCCGATGAAGCGCCCCTCGAAATCCTGCCGGTGATTGTCGAACTCCTCGTAGGTAGCGTTGATCCGCGCGCCCACCGTTTCGCCCAGCGGCTGGTTGAAGTCCGCCGCCAGCGCGAAAGCGCCGAAGGTGTCGGCATTGGCGCTGGCCTGCGCCCTTGTGCGGTTGAGATCCGGCGTCTTGCTCACGCGGTTGATGACCCCGCCGCCGCCGCCCCGCCCGAACAGCAGCGCGTTCGCTCCCTTGAGCACTTCCACTCGCTCGATGTTGTAGAGCGAGCGGTAATACTGCGTGTCGTCGCGCAGCCCGTCGAGATAGAAGTCGGCGGTGGTGTTCTGCCCGCGGATGGTGATCTGATCGCGGTGGCCTTCGCCCTGCCCCAGAACCACCCCCGGCACATAGCGCAACGCGTCGCCAAGCTGGGTGATGCCCTGATCGTCAAGCTGCTCGCGGGTCAGCACGGTGATCGTCTGCGGCACGTCCAGCAGCGGGGTCGGCGTCTTGACCGCGTTGGCATCGACCGGGCGATAGCCATCGGCCGTGCCGGTCACGACGATCACCGTTCCCGCCGCATCTGCTTCAAGCGCCGCGTCAGCAGGCACCACCGCTTCATCGGCATGGGCAGCCGACGATGCAATGACGGAGCACGTGGCAAGCGCGGTTCCGGCAAGGATGGTCCGGGCAAACATGATTCGGGCAAGGCGGCTCACTTCTGTCCCCTTCAGCTATCGATAATCATTCGCAAGAACGCCCTATTGCGACTCACTCGCACTGGCAAGCAGTTTTTTGCAAATTATTCTCAATTCCATTGATCCCGGTCAAAATATGGGACTTGCCGCCGGATCGGATTTGCGCCTGCTGCACGCGCGGCTATGACCGGCAGGCGAAAAGCATCGCAAAGCGCGCAGGAGACATCGATGAAGGCAACGATCTGGCACAACCCGGCTTGCGGCACCTCGCGCAATACGCTGGCGATGCTTCAGGAAGCGGGTGCGGACGTGACGGTGATCGAATACCTGAAAAACCCGCCGGGCGCGGAAAAGCTGGCACAGCTTTATCGCGATGCGGGGATCACCCCGCAGCAGGGCCTGCGTCTGCGCGGAACCGATGCCGAAGCGCGCGGCCTGCCGCAGGCCGATGATGCCACGGTGCTGGCCGCGATGGCCGCCGAACCCAGGCTGATCGAACGCCCGCTGGTGGAAACCGAAAAGGGCGTGCGCCTGTGCCGGCCCAGGGAAAAGCTGCTTGAAATCCTCTGATCCGTCACCCGGTCAAGCCGCAAGGCCCGCCGCAGCAAGCGCCGCCAGAAAGCAGGCGATGTCAGAGAGGAAGCGCGCGCCCGGCAAGGATCAGCGCGGCGGCGCAGCCCAGCACGATCATCCGGCGCGCCAGTTCAAGCAGCGCTTCGGCAGGGTGTGCGGTCTGGATCAGGGCGATTGCGCGGGCCATGCGCCAGACATGCGCCCCGATCCCTTAACAACCGGTAAAGCGCCTCAGCCCTCAAGCCATTCCAGCAGTGCCGCAAGGCATTCGCGCGCCAGCAGCTTCGATCGCTCCGGGCTCCAGCCCTGTTCCTTGCAGGGCAGATCGTCATTGTCCTTGAAAGGCATTTCCAGCGTCATCGCCACGCAGCCGAAACGCTGCGCCACCTGATTGGTCGACATCGCCAGATTGGCCCGCCCCGGCGCCGCGACCGGATAGCCTCGCCGCGTCTGGAAATCGGGCGTGCGGCGTTCGAGAATGCGGCGGTAACGTTCATAGCCCGCCCCCAGTTCGTCAGTCCACGAAGGGATACCCTCGAACCCGGCAAGGAAAACGTGCGGGATTGCCTCGTCCCCGTGCACGTCCATGGCAAAGTCCACGCCGGTTTCGTCCATGGCATTGCGGATCGCCAGCACTTCGGGGGATCGCTCTGCGCTCGGCGCGTGCCATTCGCGGTTGAGGTTCACGCCAACCGCATTGGTGCGCAGGTGCCCGCGGCAGGAACCGTCGGGATTCGCGTTGGGCACCACGTGGAACCGGCACAGCTGGCGCAGGCGGCGTGCATGCGGATCGGCCGGATCGGTCAGCATCTCCAGCGCGCCTTCCATCCACCATTCGGCCATGCTCTCGCCGGGATGCTGGCGGGCATAGAGCCAGACCTGCTTCGGCCCCTCGCCCATTTCGAGGCAGTCGATCGGCTGGCCTTCGATGCTCGTGCCAAGGCAGCGATAGTCCACCCCCGCCTGGGCAGCGGTCTGCGCCACCAGATCGTGATGCCGCTCCATCGAATAGGGCGCGAAATAGGCAAACCAGCAGGTGCCGGCCTCTGGCCTGTGGCGAATGGTCAGCGTGCCGCCGTCTTCCGCCGGGTCATACGCGGTGTCCGTGCGCTCCCAGTATTCGCGGTCCTGCGAACAGACCGCGCGATAGCCCGGCCAGCCGTCCGGATAGGCCGATGCCCCAAGCCCCGTGATCTTCAGTTCCAGCGCACGTCCGGCCGCCCCGTCCACGCGGAAATGAAACCACTGGAAGAAATCCGAATCGCGGTCCTTGCGGATCGCCAGACGCGCACTGGCACCCGCAATTTCCAGCACCTCGATATTGCCCGAATCGAAGGCGGCGTTGATTGCAATGTCGCTCATTTGACCGAGACAGTCTCGCCCGAAGTGCCGGGAAAACCCGCGAACAGCGCATGGGCCATGCGCGGCGCGGCTTCGGCAATGGCGGCTTCCTTCGCCTTGGCCTTCTCGCGGTTCTCCGCCCGCCCTTCCCACAGCGATTCGCCGGTCCGGCGATCGCGGATGCGCACCGACAGGCGCGTGACGACATATTCCTTCGCCCCGCCGCCAAGGTTGAAGCCAAGGCCCATGCCCACACCGCTGCCAAAGCCGCCGGTCGTGCCGCCCACGCCCACGCTCACCGGGCCGCGGGTGCCTTCGCGCTTGAACACCTCGCGCTCGACAAAGACTTCGGCAACCACATCGGTGGCCCCCGGTGTCGCCACGCCAAAGCCCTGCGCGGAAAGCTCCTTCTGCACCGCCGCCAGCCAGACCTTGCTTTCAAGGCTGGCCGGATCGCTCCCCGGCGCGGCTTCGACCGTGGCCGCCACGCCTTTCAGCCGGGCAAGCGTTTCGGGGGTATGAAACCGGGTCACTTCGACCGGCGCTGCCCTCGCCAGCACCGGCGCGGCAACAAGCGCGCAAAAAGCAAGGGCGGCAGCAATACGTTTCATCTTCAGGCTTCCTGTTGTCTGCACGCAAACGTGGGACGACTTGCCCGCCGCTGCAATGGCATTTTGCACACCCTCAGCCCGCCGGGCCATCTGCGCCCGCGTTCACGACCTGCGCATCGGCAAAGCGCGCAAACATGGCCGAGGCCAGCCGCGCCGCCACGGCACCGTTGTCCAGCCCTTCGTCGCCTTCGCGGGTCTGCGCTTCGGCATGGCCTTCCCACAGCACGCGGTTGCTTGCCCGGTCGCGTATGCGCACGTCCAGCCGGGTGGCCACGATGGCGCGCGCCGGTTTGGAAAGATCGACGTTGAGCGCCATGGCCTGATAGCTGCCCCGGTTGGAAACCCCCACTTCCATCGCGCCCGAAACCGGCTTGCGCTTCGGCTCTTCGGGCACGACGACACTGTGGCTTATGCCGATCTGGGCAATCTGCCCGCCTTCGGCGCCGCTCGTTGCGGTATCGTATCCCAGCTTCGCCAGTTCATCGACGACAGCCGCCTCATAGACCGGCAGCTTCCATTCCGCCTCGGAACCCGCTGCCGCCGCCACGGTGATCGCGCCCTTGCCCAGAAGCGGCGCGGCATCGGCAGCCTGAAAGGCGCTGACTTCCACCGCGCGGGAAGGCTGAACCGCGCGCCTGCGCTCGATTCGCGGATCATCGTCGCCTCGCTCCCATCCGCGCGCGCCGCCAGGAAAGGGTTGGGCCTGCACTGCCACGGCGGCCGCCGTGGAAAGGGCAGTGGCAAGGCCGCCCGCCAGCAGAATCGGCAAAATCGGCTTCACGTTCATCGGGTATTATCCTGTCCGGCGTTAGGTGCCCCATCACGCGGCTAGCCTCCGGCGGCTGTCGCATGGCTGAACATGAAAGAGGTCGGGAATCAGGCACCGATGACCACACCCAAAGTTCCCGTCCTCGTGACCGGCGGCGCCGGGTATATCGGCAGCCACGCCGTGCTTGCCCTGCGCGATGCGGGCTGGCCGGTCGTGGTGATCGACAATCTTGTCACCGGCTTCCGCTTTGCCGTCCCGGCCGATGTTCCCTTCCATGAAGGCGACATCGAGGATCAGGCGCTCATCGCGCGGATAGCGGCCGAACACCGGATCGGCGCGGTCATGCACTTTGCCGGATCGGTGGTGGTGCCCGAATCGGTAGAGAACCCGCTGAAATACTATCACAACAACACCGCCAAGAGCCGCGCCCTGATCGAGGCCGTGGTGCGCGCAGGCATCGGCCACTTCATCTTCTCATCCACCGCCGCCACTTATGGCACGCCGGATGTCTCACCTGTGGCCGAAGACTGCCCGCAGCGCCCGATCAACCCCTATGGCATGTCCAAGCTGATGACCGAGGCGATGCTGGCCGATGTCGCCGCCGCCCATCCGCTCAACCATGCTGCGCTGCGCTATTTCAACGTGGCCGGGGCCGATCCCGCGGGCCGCACCGGCCAATCGACCGCAGGCGCCACGCACCTTATCAAGGTCGCGGTCGAGGCGGCTCTGGGCAAGCGCGCCTCGGTGGGCGTGTTCGGCACCGACTTTCCCACGCCCGATGGCACCGGCGTGCGCGACTATATCCACGTCTCCGATCTGGCCGCCGCCCATGTCCTTGCGCTTGAAGCGCTGATCGCCTCCCCGCGCGAATCGCTGGTCCTGAACTGCGGCTACGGGCGCGGCTTCTCGGTGCGCGAGGTGCTCGATGCGGTGGACCGGGTGGCAGGCGTCAGAATCGTGCGCGAAGAGCAGGGCCGCCGCGCGGGCGATCCCGCGCAGCTCATTTCCGACAACCGGCGGATCATGGCGCGCCTGCCATGGCGGCCGCGCCATGCCGATCTCGATGTGATCGTCGGCCATGCCCTCGCATGGGAGCGAAAGCTCGATGAAATGCGCGCCAGCGGTTGACTTGGCCCGCCCACCCCACTAACGGCCACGCTTCAGTTTTCAGCCCGGTCAGCTTCGGGCAAAGGGATTCGACATGAAGATTCGCAACAGCCTGAAGTCGCTCAAGGACCGCCACCGGGACAACCGCGTGATCCGCCGCCGTGGCCGCGTCTATGTGATCAACAAGACCCAGAAGCGCTTCAAGGCGCGCCAGGGCTAATCAGACCCGCTGATTTACAGGTTTCGGTGCAGTCGCGCGACGGCGTAAGGCTGCACCGGAAACCGGCAGGCTGACGCCAGCAGCCCCGCTGCCCCCGCCCCAACGCGGGGGCACAGTCGTTTATGGCGCCCGTTTATGGCACCGCCCTTCCTTGATGGATCGGCCGCGATGAGGCAGAAATGATGGTCAAGGCAGTCGTCTGGGACATCGGCCGCGTGCTCATCCAGTTCGATCTTGCCGGCATCTACGCCGAAGCCATTCCCGATCCCGCCGAGCGCACCCGCTTCGTGGCAGAGGTCGTCACCGAAGAATGGCATTCGCAGCACGATGAGGGCGTCCCCTTCGCCGAAATGGTGGCGGCCCGCACGGCCGAGTTTCCCCAGCACGCTGCGCATATCGCGCTCTATGCCAGCAACTGGCTGGCCAGCCTTCCCGGTCCCGTGCCCGGCACGCCCGAACTGGTCGAACGCCTCGCCGCACGGGGCGTGCCGCAATATGCCATCACCAATTTCGGCGCGGATTCGTGGGCCCTGTTCCGCCCCACCTTTCCCGTGCTGGATCACATGCGGGATATCGTGATTTCCGCTGTCGAGCGGCTCACCAAACCCGATCCGGCGATCTTCCGCCTTGCCGCGCGCCGGTTCGGCCGCACGCCGGAAACCATGCTGTTCATTGATGATAATCCCGCCAACATAGCCTCCGCACAGGCGCTGGGCTGGCAGGTCCACCACTTCACCGGGGATTGGCGCGCGCTTGAGGCGCAGCTTCAGGCGCTGGGCCTGCTATAGCGCGGGAAAGATCACTGGCGCGTCGCCTTCGCGCCAGGGGGCGAACCGGCCCATCACGGCGCCAAACAGCGCCGATGCCAGATGTTCCTCCAGCCAGCGCTGCAAATGCGGCAGGGGCAGGCTGGCAAACCATGCCGGATCGACCGCGGCGAACTGGCGCACGAAGGGCATGATCGCCATGTCGGCCAGACCGCGCACCGCTCCGCAAAGCTGCCCCGCACCGAACTTACCCGCCCCAAGCTGATCTTGCCGTGCCAGCCGCGTGTCCAGATCGCGCAGAAAACCCAGTGCGCGCTCGCGGTGCGCCACCGCCTCGGCGCTTGCCTGAGCATAGCCAAAGCGTTCAGGATACTTGTAGCGATCAAGGTCATGCTTGAATGCGCCATCATTGCGTTCGATCAGCGCCGGATCGTCGCGCTCCAGCCAGCCTTCGGGGTCATGGCGGCCCAGCGCCCAGCGCATCACGTCAAGGCTTTCCGCAATCACCTGCCCGCCGGGCAGAACCAGGACCGGCACTGTCCCCTTGGGGGATGCGGCCAGCATGGCTTCGGGCTTTGCCGCGAGCTTCACCTCGCGCAAGGCCACGCGGCATCCGCTGGCCGCAATCGCCAGCCGCGCCCGCATGGCATAGGGGCAGCGGCGAAAGCTGTAGAGCACCGGCAGCGTCATGGCCTTCGGTTCACCCAGCCATCAGGCAGGCAGCCCGATAAGGGAAATCTGCCGCCCGTATCCCGGCTCGCTGCGATGGGTGGCGCGGCGGAACGAATAGAACCGCGTCTCCTGCGCATAAGTGTCCTCGCCCAGCAGCCCCACACGCACCAGACCCGCATCGCGCAGCCGCGATGCGACATAGCCTTCCAGGTCGAACCAGCCGTGCCCTTCGCGCCCGGCGCGAAAGAAGCGTTCGTTTTCAGGGTTCTGCTCCACGAACCGTGCTTCGAAGGCGGCATCCACCTCGTAGCTTTTCTGCGCAATGCACGGACCGACCACCGCGGCAATGCGCGCGCGGCTGGCGCCCAGCGCTTCCATCGCCGCAATCGCGGTATCGGTCACACCGCCAATCGCGCCCTTCCACCCCGCATGGGCTGCGCCCACCACTCCGGCATCCGCATCGCACAGCAGCACCGGGGCGCAATCGGCCGTCAGCACGCCAAGCACGATTCCCCGCCGGTCCGTGACCAGCGCATCGGCCTGGGGACGATCCGCATCGGCCCACGGCTCGCGCACCGTCACCACGTCGGCCGAATGGATCTGGTAGCAGGTCTGCAAGGTGCCGCCCGCAAGCACGGCTTCCACCGCACGGCGGCGGTTTTCGGCGGTCAGGGCCGGATCGTCCTCGCTGTAACTCACGTTCAGCCCGGCCAGATCGCCGGTGCTCACCCCGCCCCGGCGGCCAAGGAACCCGTGCGCGGCGCCGCCTAGCAGCGGATGGGTCAGCTTCTCGACGCTCACGCCCGCGCCCTCACGCCCGCGCCCTCACGCTTCAAGGCTCTTCGTCACCTGCTCGCGCACATCGCGCGAAAGGCCGGGGGCTGCGGCAATGCGTTCAAGTTCTGCCCGCATCAAGGCGGCGCGGGCCTCGTCCACCTTCTTCCACCGCCCCAATGGCGGCACGAAACGCGCGGCGACATTGCCGTTGATGGGATCGAGCTTCAGGATCAGATCGGCAATCAGGCGGTAGCCCTCGCCCCCTTCCTTATGAAACGCCTGCGCATTGGCGGCAAAGGCCATCCACAGCGCGCGCACGCGGTTGGGGTTGGTCAGCGTGAAATCGGGATGCTGCGCCAGCGCCTTCACGTGGCTTGTCACATCGGGATGGAGCGAACCGGCCTGAAGCGAAAACCACTTGTCGATCACCAGCATGTTGCCGGCAAAGCGCATGTGGAAATCCGCCAGCGCCGCTTCCCGTTCGGCACGGTCCAGCCCGCACAGCACCATCAGCGCGCCCTGCCGGTCGGTCATGTTGGTGGCGCTGTCGTATTGCACGCGGGCGCGGCGCGCGGCTTCGGCCGGATCGGCCGCCGCCAGATAGACCAGTGCTTGCGTCTTGCACTTGCGCGCGCCGCGCGCCTCGGCCTCAAGGCTGTATGGCACCGCGCTGCACCGGTCATGCAGGGCCAGCCACTTGTCCTTCAGCGTCTCGCCCAGCCAGCGCTTCAGCGCCTCGCGCTCGGCAAAGATGCGGGTTGGGTCGGGCCGGCTCAGCTGTTCGGCCAGATAAGCCTCTCCGGGCAGGATCAGCAGTTCGCCGCGCATCAGGTCATCCAGCGCCGCATCATCGAGGATCGCCCCCATCGCCGCGCCAATCGCCGCCTGCGATGCTTCGCGATCGGTCAGCGTTCCTGCCACCGCACCCACCAGATGCCGCACCACAAGCTGCTGCATCGCCTCGTAGCGGGCGAACGGATCATCGTCATGCAGCGCAAGGAACACCAGATCCTCGCCGGTCACCGGGGCCTCGATCTCGACCGGCGCGGAGAAGCCGCGGTTGATCGAAATGACCGGCGGCGCATCGAACCCCTCAAAGGTGAAGGTCTGCTCCGCCTCGGTCAGCACCAGCAGTTCCTCGCCGCGATGGCTGCCGGTCGCGCGGTCGAACAGCGCCGTGCGCAGCGGGATCACCATGGGCTGCTTCAAAGGCTGTCCGGGGGTGGGCGGACATGCCTGTTTGATCGTCAAAGCTACCCGATTGCCCTCGAAAGCTGCCGAAACGCTCACGCGCGGAGTTCCGGCCTGTTCATACCAGCGCCGGAACTGGCCAAGGTCCAGCCCCGCGCCATCTTCCACAGCCTTTACAAAGTCTTCGCAGGTCGCCGCCTCGCCATCATGCCGCTCAAAGTAGAGGCTCGTGCCCTTGAGGAACCGCTCCATTCCCGCCATGACCGTCATCATGCGGATCACCTCGGCCCCTTTGTTATAGACAGTCGCGGTATAGAAGTTGCTGATTTCCTGATAGGAATCGGGCCGTATGGGATGCGCCAGCGGCCCCGAATCCTCAGGAAACTGCGCCGCCCGCAAGATCCGCACATCCTCGATCCGCTTGACCGGCGCAGACCCGCGATCGGCGCTGAACTGCTGATCCCTGAGGACGGTGAAACCCTCTTTCAGCGAAAGCTGGAACCAGTCGCGGCAGGTCACGCGGTTGCCCGACCAGTTGTGGAAGTATTCGTGCGCCACCACGCCTTCTATGGCATCGTAATCGGCATCGGTGGCGGTTTCAGGATCAGCCAGAATATACCGCGTATTGAAGATGTTGAGGCCCTTGTTCTCCATCGCCCCGGCGTTGAAATCGCTTACCGCGACGATGTTGAAATCATCGAGGTCATACTCGCGGCCATAGACATCCTCGTCCCACTTCATCGAGGCGATCAGCGAGCGCATGGCGTGATCGGTGCGCGTCTCGTCACCGGGGCGGACCCAGATCGCCAGATTTACCTTGCGTCCCGACCGGGTGACAAAGCTGTCGCGGTTGGCCACCAGATCGCCCGCCACCAGCGCGAAGAGATAGGATGGCTTGGGCCAGGGATCATGCCACTCGGCCCAGTGCGTGCCATCGCCATCGTCTGCCGCAGCCACGGGATTGCCGTTCGACAGGAGGACCGGAAACCGCGCCTTGTCCGCACGCATCCGCACCGAATAGACCGAAAGAACATCGGGCCGGTCGGGGAAGAAGGTGATGCGCCGGAAACCTTCCGCCTCGCACTGGGTGCACAGCAGCCCGCCCGATGCATAAAGCCCGGAAAGCTGGGTGTTCGCGGCCGGGTCGATCAGCGTCTCGATGCCCACCTCGTGCGCATCGGCCGGAAGGTCGATCACCAGATCGGCCCCGTCCATCCGCCATGAATTGCACGGCTTTCCATCAACCGTCACCGCCCTTGCCTCGATCGCATCGCCATTGAGCCGCAGTGGCGCCGCCCCGGTGCCCTGCGGATTGCGGCGGACCTTCAGCGTCGAAAGAACCCGCGTGTCCGTGAGCGAAAGCGCGAAGTCGAGCGCGATTTCGGGGACCAGCCATTCGGGCGGGCGATAGTCCGCGCGGTGGATGACGACAGGGGCGGAAACGGGCGTGCCGGAAAGATCGTTCATGCCGACGAACTTAGGAAGTGGTGCGCGCGGCGGCAATCGCGGTTATCAGGGTTTCCATGGGAAACATGCTGATCTTCGGAATGGGCTATACCGCGCAGGTGCTGGCCGCGCGCCTCGGCGCGGCGGGCTGGACGGTGAACGGCACCGGCAGGGCAGGCAACATCGCCTTTGACGACAGCGCAGGCGTGGCCGCTGCGCTTGCGCAGGCAACGCACGTGCTCTCCTCGGTCCCGCCCCTGCGGGAGGGCGGCGATCCTGTGCTGCAAGCCTATGGCGCGGCGCTGGCGGCAGCGCCGCTGCGCTGGATCGGTTATCTTTCCTCGACCGGCGTCTATGGCGATGCTGGCGGCGCATGGGTGGACGAAAGCGCACCGGTGGGCACCGGGCGGCGTTCCGCGCGCACCGAGGCCGATCTGGCCTGGCAGGCCCTGTCGGACCAAGTGCGCGTCTTGCGCCTGCCCGGCATCTATGGTCCGGGCCGCAGCGCGCTCGACCGCGTGGCAGAAGGCCGCGCGCACCGCATCGCCATTGCCGGACAGGTGTTCAGCCGCGTCCACGTGGACGACATCGCCAGCGGCGTGATCGCGAGCTTTGCCGGACCGGCTGGGGTCTATAATCTGGCCGACGACCTGCCGTGCAGCCAGAACGAAGTGATCGCGGAAGCCGCGCGCCTGCTGGGAGTGGCGCCGCCGCCCATGCAAACGCTTGAAGAGGCGAACCTTTCGCCCATGGCGCTGGCCTTCTATGCCGAGAACCGACGTGTCGCCAATGGCAAGGCCCGCCGCGTTCTCGGCTGGAGCCCGGCCTATCCCACCTACCGCGAAGGGCTGCGCGCGCTACGCCGCGCGTGATCGCAGGGCCATGACCAGCCCGATCAGTGCCAGCACCGATCCGGCCACGGCCAGCACCGACCAGCGATAGCCTTCGAACAGGGTGGACAGCAGCATCGCCACCACCGGAACCAGAACCCCGTTATAGGCACCGCGCCCCGCGCCCAGCCGCTGGAGCAGGCGGAAGTAGAGCGGGAAGGTGACAACCGACCCCACGATGCCGAGATACAGCACCCCGAAGACATAACCCGGCCGCAGGTCGAACTGCGGCGGCCCTTCCACCGCAAGGGCAAACAGGCCGTCCATCACCGCGCCCAGCAGCATCGCCACCGCCAGAAGCGGCACCATCGGCACACTGCGGGCGCGCGGCGCCGCCTGAAGCACATTGGCGCACGAGGCGCTGCACAGCGCCGCCGTGGTCAGCGCGATCCCGGTCAGCACCTGGCCTTCGGGCGGGGCCATGCGGTATTCGTGCAGCAGCAGCAGCGCAATGCCCGCCCCGGCCACCGCCGATCCCGCCAGAAAGCCGCGCGTAACCGGCTGCTTCAGCACGATCCACGCCAGCAGCGCATTGGGCACCAGCAGCAGCGCAAAGAACACCGCAACGATGCCCGATGTAAGATGATGTTCGGCCCGATAGACGAACTGGAAGTTCATCACGAACTGGGCGAGGCCCAGCAGAAATGCCGTTTCCAGCCCCTTCCTGCCGATCATCAGCGATTCGCGCCGCAGCAGCGCAAGCGCGGCCATTCCCGCTGCGGCCGCGGCAAAGCGCCACGTGACCGACCAGCTTGGCGGAACGCTGCCGATCTGGTCCTTGATGACCAGCCAGGTCGACCCCCAGATCAGCGCGACAAGGAAGAACGGCCCGGCAATGCTCCACTGCCAGAACCGCGCCTGACCGGGCAGTTCCTGCCCGGTCATAGTGCGGCAATCGCGCGCGCGAGGGCGGCAACATCAGCCGGATCGCTGTTCCATGCCGTAACCAGCCGCACCGCGCCGGGCGCACCTGCGGGGGCGGTCCAGTCGTAGAAATCGAAGCCTTGCGCGCGCAGGGTGGCCTGTTCGACCGGCGAGAGCACCACGAAGACCTCGTTGGCTTCGACCGGATGGAACAGCCGATCCTTGCAGGCGGCCGCAATTTCCTGCGCGGCGGCATTGGCAGCACGGGCATTTTCAAGCCACAGGCCATCTTCGATCATGGCCAGAACCTGCGCCGCCAGATAGCGCCCTTTCGATTGCAGGTGCCCCGCCCGCTTGCGCCGGTAGCGGACCACATCGGCCAGTACCATGTCGAAGAACACCAGCGCCTCGGCGTTCATCCCGCCGTTCTTGACGCAGCCGAATGTCAGGACATCGACGCCCGCCTCGGCACTCACCTCGGCAGGATGACAGCCAAGGTGCGCCACCGCATTGGCAAAGCGCGCGCCGTCCATGTGCAGGCCCAGCCCGCGCCCCTGCGCCAGCGAGCCGATGCGCGCCACCTCATCGGGCGAATAGACGCGGCCATATTCGGTGGCCTGCGTGATCGTGATAGCGTGCGGCTGAACCTGATGCACGTCGTTGCGAATCGGGTCGATCACGGCGCGTATGCTTTCCGGCGTGAGCTTCGCGCCTTCGCCTTCGGCCAGCATCAGCTTTGCCCCGTGCGTGTAGAAGCCCGGCGCGCCGCCTTCGTCCATTTCTACATGGGCTTCGCGGTGACAGACCACGCCGCCATGGGGCGGAACCATCGCCGCCAGGGCAAGGCAATTGGCCGCCGTGCCCGTTGCCACCCACAGCGCGGTGCATTCGGTGCCGAACAGCACGGAAAACGCCTCGTCCATGCGGCGGGAAAGCGCATCGCCATCATAACCGGCGTCGGGCGCGTCGGCGGCACGCATTGCGTCCCACACGCGGGGGTGGACGGCAGCGGCATTGTCGGAGAAGAACTGCATGATGCTGCCGCCATGATGGCGACAGCGGCCCCGGTCAAGCAGCCCCGGACGAAAGGGGTGGGCCGGGCTGTTCTATCACGCGCGGAGCAAGGCCATGGCCGATGTCACGATTACCCACCACGATCAGGGCACATGCGGGGAATACCATGCCCATGTCGCCGGGGCCGCCGCGATCGGCCGCCTGACCTACCAGCGCAGCGGCGATGTGGTGGTGGCCGACCATACGCTGGTTCCGGCCGAGATCGGCGGGCGCGGCGTGGCCGGTGAACTGGTGCGGGCGCTGGTTGCCGATGCGCGCGCAAAGGGCTTCAGAATCGTGCCGCAGTGCAGCTATGTGGAGGCTGCCTTCCGCCGTCATCCCGAATGGGCAGACCTGCGGGCATAGCGCGGCACGAACCCGTCCGGCCGCGCTCAGGCAGGTTGCAGCAGTTCGCCCTTCCACTTCAGCAAGGCACGCACCAGCTTTTCCGAGGTTTCGCTGAACGGACCGGCCATTGCTGCATCGGCCGCCGCCTGATCGCCCGCCAGCGCCAGTTGCAGCACGCGGCCTGCCTCGCGGTGGAACTCGGCATGGACACGGCTGACCACGCGGTGCGGCACGCCGCCCTTGTGCGCAGAATCAAACGCGGGATCGTGCAACCACTTGCCAAACTTGCAGTTGCAGTCGCCCGATGCCTCATACGGCGTGATATCGCAGGTGCCCGTACGGATCGCCCCGCGCAGACGCATCTTCCAGAGCCCGTGCGCCCCGATGGCTTCATCAATCTGGCTGACCAGTGCCATATTTGACATGACATTGCCTTCCCGTTTTCAGAAAGGGCTGCCGATAAGGTGTCAACGGCAAAAGCTTTGCCCATCCCGGCTACGCGCGAATGCGTAGGCGCGGTGCTTGCGAAGTGTGGGAGGGGAAAAGGGAAATGGTGCTGCTGGGGAGGATTGAACTCCCGACCTCAGCCTTACCAAGGATGCGCTCTACCACTGAGCTACAGCAGCACACCATTTCCATCGCGCCACCGCGGTCCGGCGAACCGGCGGGGTGGGCAGGGGCGCGCTATTGGCCGTGAGCACCGGGTTTGTCAAGCGACTGTTCCGGCAGGCCTTGCGAGAGGTGCAGGTTCACGGCATTCAGCGGCGCAATGACCGACCCGAAAGTCCCGATGACCCGCGAAGAGCGCCTTGCCGCGCGCTTGCGCGAAAACCTCAAGCGCAGGAAGGCGCAGGCCCGCGCGCTGGAAGGCGGCGCACAGCCGCAGAGCGAATCGCCGGATTCCTTGCTCACTTCCGTGCCGGTTTCTGGGACAAGCGGGCTTTCCAAGCCTGCCACCTGACGCTAGGGCGCGGTTTCTTTTCAATCAGTCACAGGATGCCCCGATGCCCCGCCTGATCCTGATTCGCCACGGCCAGTCGCAGTGGAACCTCGAAAACCGCTTCACCGGCTGGTGGGACGTTGACGTGACCGAGAAGGGCGCGGCCGAAGCCGTGGCCGCCGGTGAACTTCTGCGCGACAAGGGCATGGTGCCAACGGTGGCGTTCACTTCGCTCCAGACCCGTGCGATCAAGACGCTGCATCTGGTGCTCGAAGTCATGGGGCGTCTGTGGATCCCCGAAGACAAGGACTGGCGGCTCAATGAACGGCACTATGGCGGGCTGACCGGGCTGGACAAGTCCGAGACGGCTGCCCGCCATGGCGACGAACAGGTGAAGATCTGGCGCCGCAGCTTCGATGTGCCGCCGCCGCCGATGGAAGCGGGAAGCGCCTTCGATCTGTCGGCCGATCCGCGCTATGCCGGCATCGCGGTGCCCGCCACCGAAAGCCTGAAGGACACGATCGCCCGCGCCCTGCCCTGCTGGGAGGAAAAGATCGCCCCCGCCCTGCGCGCCGGCGAGACGGTGATCGTTTCGGCTCACGGCAATTCCCTGCGCGCGCTGATCAAGCATCTTTCGGGCATTTCCGACGAGGACATCACCAGCCTCGAAATCCCCACCGGCCAGCCGATCATCTATGAACTGGACGATGATCTGGCCGAGGTGGAACGCTATTACCTGTCGGAGCGCTGAGCGACCGACAGCCTGAAAAGGGGCAAAAGGATGACCGACAAGCCGCAGGTCGCCATCGTCATGGGCAGCCAGTCCGACTGGGAGACGATGAAGAACGCTGCCGCCGTGCTCGAAAAGCTGGGTGTGGCGCATGAATGCCGCATCGTTTCGGCCCATCGCACACCGGACCGGCTGGTCAGCTTCGCCAAGGACGCGCACCTTGAAGGCTTCAGGGTGGTGATAGCAGGCGCGGGCGGCGCGGCGCACCTGCCGGGCATGGTCGCCTCGATGACACACCTTCCGGTGCTGGGCGTGCCGGTGGAATCCAAGGCGCTGAAGGGCATGGATTCGCTCCTGTCGATCGTGCAGATGCCGGGCGGCATTCCCGTGGGCACGCTGGCCATCGGGGCTGCGGGTGCAACGAATGCGGGCATTCTGGCCGCCTCCATTCTTGCAACATCGGATGCGGCGCTGGCGGAACGGCTGATCGCTTTCCGCGCTGCCCAGACAGACTCAGTGGCGGAGAATCCGGTCGGATGACCCTGCGCACGATCAGTCCGGGCGAAACCATCGGCATTCTGGGCGGAGGCCAGCTTGGCCGGATGATCGCGCTGGCGGCGGCCAATCTGGGCTATCGCTGCCATGTTTATGCGCCGGAGGCGGATTCCATCGCCGCCGATGTCAGCGCCGCCTTCACGCAAGGGGCCTATGATGACGAATCCGCGCTGGCCGCCTTTGCCGCCCAGTGCGCCGTCGTTACCTACGAGTTCGAGAACGTGGCCGCAGCGCCGCTTGCCGCCGTCACCGCCCATGCGCCGCTGCACCCGCCTGCCCGTGCGCTCGAAGTGGCGCAGGACCGCGTGAACGAGAAGGCTTTCGTCGAAGAACTGGGCGGCCGCCCCGCGCCATGGGCGAAAGTCGATTCGCGCGATGACCTGCGCGCCGCCATCGCGCGCATCGGCACACCCGGCATCCTCAAGACCCGGCGCGACGGCTATGACGGCAAGGGCCAGTGGCGGATCATGACGCCTGACGATGCCGAGACGGTGGAACTTCCGGGCAAGTCACTGATCTACGAAGGCTTCGTTGCCTTCGCGGCAGAGTTCTCGGTCATTCTCGTGCGCACGGCCGGGGGCGAAGTGCGCTTCTGGGACAGCGCCGAGAACGTCCACAAGGACGGCATCCTCGATACCTCGACCGTGCCTGCATCGCCCGTGATCCTTGCGCAGGTGGAAGCTGCGCGCACGCTGGCGGCAATGGTGGCCGATGCGCTGGACTATGTTGGTGTGCTGACGCTTGAGTTCTTTGCAACGGACGATGGCCCGGTGTTCAACGAGATGGCGCCGCGCGTCCACAATTCCGGGCACTGGACCATCGAAGGGGCCATCGCCAGCCAGTTCGAAAACCACGTCCGCGCGATATGCGGCCTGCCGCTCGGCTCTACCGCGCTTGTCACCCGCGGTGCGGTGATGGAAAACCTCATTGGCGATGACGCATCGGGCTGGGCTGCGATCCTGGCCGATCCGGAAAAGCACCTGCACCTCTACGGCAAGGCCGAAGCGCGCGCCGGGCGCAAGATGGGCCACGTTACGCGGCTGGTGCGGTGATCTCCGCAAAGTTGCCCGCAGCGACGAACGTGCGACCGGGGCTGTTCCTCATCTATGCCCGCTCTGCCAATGGCGTGATCGGCAAGGACAATGGCCTGCCCTGGCGGCTTCCGGCCGATCTCAGGCGCTTCAAGGCGCTCACCATCGGCAAGGCCATGGTCATGGGCCGCAAGACCTTTGAAAGCCTGCCCGGCCTGCTGCCCGGCCGCCGCCATATCGTGCTGACCCGCGATGCCGGGTGGAGCGCCGAGGGCGCGCAAGTGGCGACCGACATTGCACAGGCGCTCAGCCTTGCGGGCGCAGGCGAAGTTGCCGTCGTCGGCGGTGCGGAAATCTATCGCCTGTTCATGCCCCTTGCCGAACGGGTGGAATTGACCGAGATACACGCCACGTTCGACGGCGATACCACGATGCCGCCGCTCGGACCGGAGTGGACAGAGGTATCGCGCGAAGTGCATCAGGCCGAGGCTGGCAGACCTGCTTTCGATTTCGTGACTTACGCGCGCCGGGACGGTGAAGGCGCAGCATGATCCGCCTCGACAGCCTGCAACCTGTGCCAGATACGATGCGCGGCGGGATCGTGGCGCTGGGCAATTTCGACGGGTTCCACCTTGGTCATCAGGCCGTGGTGGGCGAGGCGATCGGTTGGGCCAGAGCGGAAGGGCGGCCCGCCATTGTCGCCACGTTCGATCCGCACCCGGTGCGCCACTTTGCCCCGCAAACGCGGCCCTTCCGCCTCACCACGCTGGACCAGCGGCAGGAACTGTTCGGCGCAGCGGGCGCCGACGCCATGCTGGTGATCCACTTCGGCGCGGATGTGGCAGGGATGACCGCGCTGGAATGGATCGAGCAGGGCCTTGTCGGCCATCTCGGCGCAGTGGGCGTCGTCACCGGCGAGGATTTCACCTTCGGCAAGGGCCGCAGCGGCAATGCGCAGGTGCTGCGCGAGGAAGGCCCGCGCTTCGGGCTTCGTGCACGCGCGGTCGGGCCGGTAACGCTCGAAGGCGAGGTCGTCTCCTCAAGCCGCATCCGCGAAGCCCTGAAGGCAGGCGACTGCGAAACCGCAACCCGCCTGCTCACGCGGCCCTTCGCCATGCGCGGCACGGTGCAGCACGGCGACAAGCTGGGCCGCACGATCAATTTCCCGACCGCCAACCTCGACATCGGCATGTATCTGCGCCCGCGCTACGGCATCTATGCGGTGACGGGGCGCCTGCCCGACGGGAGCGTGCTGAAGGGCGCGGCAAACCTTGGCATCCGCCCCACCTTCGATCCGCCCAAGGAACTGCTGGAGCCGCACTTCTTCGATTTTTCGGGCGACCTTTACGGGCAGGAAATCGAAGTGGCCTTCCACCACTTCCTGCGGCCCGAAGCCAGGTTCGATGGCCTGGACGCGCTGGTGGCGCAGATGGAGCGCGACTGCGATCAGGCACGGGCTTTGCTGGCCTAGCCCCACTTCCCCAATCTGCGCAATTGCTCTAGTGCGCAGCCGTCATGACCGAGCAACGCGACTATCGTCCCACCGTCTTCCTGCCGAAGACCGATTTCCCCATGAAGGCCGGCCTGCCCCAGAAGGAGCCGGTGATCCTTCAGCGCTGGGAGGACGAGGGCATTTACCGGAAGGTGCGCGAGGCCCGAAAGGGGCGCGAGAAGTTCATCCTGCATGACGGCCCGCCCTATGCCAATGGCGACATGCACATTGGCCATGCGCTGAACCATATCCTGAAGGACATGGTCTGCCGCACCCAGACGCTGCTGGGCAAGGACGCGCCCTATGTGCCCGGCTGGGATTGCCACGGCCTGCCGATCGAATGGAAGGTCGAGGAAGAATACCGCAAGAAAAAGAAGAACAAGGACGAGGTTCCGCCCAAGGAATTCCGCGCCGAATGCCGCGCCTATGCCCAGAAGTGGGTCGACGTGCAGCGCGAGCAGTTGAAGCGCCTTGGCATCAATGGCGATTGGGACAATCCCTACCTGACGATGGACGCCCAGGCCGAAGGCACCATCGTGCGCGAACTGCTGAAGTTTGCAGAAAGCGGCCAACTCTATCGCGGCGCCAAGCCGGTCATGTGGTCGCCGGTCGAAAAGACCGCGCTGGCCGAAGCCGAGGTTGAATACGAGGACATCACCTCGACCCAGATCGACGTGGGCTTCGAGATCGTGGAATCGCCGATCCCCGAACTCGTTGGCGCCCATGCGGTGATCTGGACGACGACGCCCTGGACGATTCCGGTCAATCAGGCTTTGGCCTATGGGCCGGAGGTTGATTACACCTTTCTGACTGATGGTGATCGTAAAGTAATCGTCGCCACAGCTCTCACGTCCCAATTCATGGAGCGATCTGGGGACCAGTGGTCTCACGTGATGGGATCAACCGGTCCGTTCGTGTTTAAAGGCTCCACATTCGCCGGAACCATCTGCCGCCACCCGATGCACCATCTCGGTGGCTTTTTCGCCAAGCAGCGCCCCATGCTCCCCGGCGATTTCGTCACCACCGACAGCGGCACGGGCCTTGTCCACATGGCGCCCGATCATGGCGAGGACGACTTTGCGCTGTGCAAGGCCCACGGGATCGAGCCGGTCTTTGCCGTCACGGCCGATGGCAGGTATCGCGAGGACTGGGGCTGGCTCGGCGGACAAGGCTCGGTCATCAATCCCAAGTTCAACGCGCCAGATGGCCCGATCTGCGAGGCCCTGCGCGAGGCGGGCGGGCTGCTCGCGGCGAGCGCGGACTACAAGCATTCCTACCCGCATTCGTGGCGTTCGAAGGCCAAGGTGATCTATCGCTGCACGCCGCAGTGGTTCGTGCCGATGGATCGGCCCGTCGCGCACCTGCCGGTGATCGAGAGCGCGGAACAGCGCTGGGAGAACGAGGGCGGCGACCAGACGGTCGACGAAGTGCCCGCTGCCGGCGCGCGTTCGCTGCGCGAGATTGCCTTGTCAGAGATCGGGCGGGTGCGCTTCGTCCCCGAAAAGGGCCGCAACCGCATCGGCGCGATGGTGGAAGGCCGCCCGGACTGGGTGCTTTCACGCCAGCGCGCGTGGGGCGTGCCGATCACGCTGTTCGTCGATCGCAGGACCGGCCAGTATCTGAACGATCCTGAGGTCAACGCGCGCATCGTTGCCGCCGTCATGGCCGATGGCGTCGATGCATGGGACGAGGAACGCGCGCAGGAGTATCTGGGCGCCAAATACCGGCTGGAAGATTACGAGCGCGTCACCGACATCCTGGATGTGTGGTTCGATTCCGGTTCCACCCATGCCTTCGTGCTCGAATCGGGGCGCTGGCCCGATCTGCAATGGCCCGCAAACCTCTATCTCGAAGGATCGGACCAGCATCGCGGCTGGTTCCAGTCCTCGTTGCTGGAAAGCTGCGCCACGCGCGGTCGCGCGCCCTATGACGCCATCCTGACCCACGGCTTCACCATGGATGCCAAGGGCATGAAGATGTCGAAGTCGCTCGGCAACACGATCAGCCCGATCGACCTGATGCGCGATTATGGCGCGGACATCCTGCGGCTCTGGGCGCTGTCTGTCGATTTCACCGAGGACCACCGCATCGGCAAGGAAATCCTTGCAGGCGTTGCCGACCAGTATCGCAAGCTGCGCAATACCTACCGCTATCTGCTGGGCGCGCTCGACGGCTTTACCGAGGACGAGCGGCTGCCGGTAGGCGAGATGCCGGAGCTTGAGCGCTACATGCTCGGCCTCTTGGGCAAGCTCGATGCAACGCTGCGGCAGGCGGTCGATGCCTTCGACTATAACACCTATGTCCGCGCGCTGACCGATTTCTGCAACGAGGACCTGTCGGCCTTTTTCTTCGATATCCGCAAGGACTGCCTCTATTGCGACGCACCGGCCGATCCCAAGCGCCGCGCCTATCGCACCGTGCTGGATGTGCTGTTCCACGCGCTCGTGCGTTATGGCGCGCCGGTGCTGGTGTTCACGGCGGAAGAGGTCTGGCAATCGCGCTATCCGGGCAGCGAGAGCGTGCACCTGCTGGAATGGCCCGAAGTGCCCGCCGCCACCGTGGACGAGGAGCGCTGGAGCGCATTGCGCGCCCTGCGCCAGCGCGTGAACGAGGCCATCGAACCGCTGCGCCGGGAAAAGGTGCTCGGCTCCGGCCTTGAGGCGGTCGTCACCGTGCCGGAAGGTGCGCCGGAGGCCGATCTGGCCGAACTGTTCATCACCGCGAAAGTCATCCGCGGGCAGGGCAGCGACGTGACCGTCGAACGCTCAACCGACCACAAGTGCGGCCGTTGCTGGCGCCTGCTTCCCGAAGTTGCGGAAGATGGCGCGCTGTGCGGCCGGTGCGAGGACGTGGTGGCCCGGATCGACGCGGAATCGGCTGCCTGATGCTCACTCGCCTGCGCATTCAGGGTCTTGGGCTTGCGCTGCTGGTGGCACTGATCGACCGCAGCGTGAAGGCGCTGATGATCGGCCCGCTGGCGCTGCGCGAACGCGGGCTGATCGAACTCCTGCCCTTCTTCGACCTGCGCTATGCCGAAAACCTTGGCGTTTCCTTCGGCATGTTCAGCGCCACATCGCCGCAAATGCGGCTGGGGCTGATCGCGATAACGGCGCTGATCGCCACGGGGGTTCTGATCTGGCTGCTGCGCGAGACCGCGCGGGCGGAGATCTTCGGCCTTGCCCTGATTCTGGGCGGAGCGCTGGGCAATATCTATGACCGGGTCGTGTTCGGCTATGTCATCGACTATGCCGATCTCAACATCGGGGAATGGCGGCCGTTCCAGATCTTCAACCTTGCCGATGCGGCGATCACCTTCGGCGTCCTGATACTGCTTGCCCGCTCGTTCAAATCGGGCGAAAAGCCTGATGAAACCGGCGACGATACCGCCACGGAGAATGCATGATGCGTAAAGCCGCTGCCCTTGTTCTGGTTCTCTGCGGGGCAACCCTCGTTTCCGCCTGCGGTAGCAGCGGCGGGCTGCTCAACCGTGGTCGTCCGGATGAAATGGCCGTCACCCGCGCCGCGCCGCTGGTAGTGCCGCCCGATTTCGCGCTGACGCCTCCCAGCCCCGGTGCGCCGCGCCCGCAGGATTCTGACGCAGGCAAGCAGACGCTGGAAACCCTGTTCGGCGGCCCTTCCGCGCGGTCGAGCATTGAGACCGATGCCATCAACCGCTCCGGCACGGCTGCTGCCTCGATCCGCTCCACCGTGGGCGATCCGGGCACGCAGACCGTGGCAAAGGGGCAGGTTTTGCGCGATATTCTGGCCGCCCCCGAAGGCGACGGGCAGGCCGCATCGGCCAGTATTCCCGGCTGATCTGGTATTCCCGGCTGATCTGGCAGCTTTGCAGTTGCCATCTCACAGAAGATTAGCAAAGGCCCCGCTTCGGCGGGGCTTTGTTACAGCCGCCAGTCGATTGCTCCGCGCCCGTGTTCTTCCAGAAAGGCATTGGCGCGGCTGAAATGGCGGCAGCCGAAGAACCCGTTATGCGCCGAAAGCGGGCTGGGGTGTGCGGCCTTGAGCACAAGGTGCGGGCCATCGGCAAGGCCAGGAACGCGCGCCGCCTTCTTCTGGGCATGGCTTCCCCACAGCATGAACACCGCAGGTTCCGGGCGCGCCGCCACGGCGGCAATGGCGGCATCGGTGAACAGTTCCCATCCCTTGCCCTGATGCGACCCGGCACTCGCCGCCTCGACCGTCAGCGCATTGTTGAGCAGGAGCACCCCCTGTTCGGCCCAGCGCGCAAGGTGCCCGTGGCCTGCGCGCGGCAGGCCGAGATCGGCTTCAAGCTCCTTGTAGATGTTCACCAGGCTCGGCGGGATCTTCACGCCCTGCTGCACCGAAAAGGCGAGACCATGCGCCTGCCCCGGCCCATGATAGGGGTCCTGCCCCAGAATGACCACGCGCACCGCATCAAGCGGGGTCAGTTCCAGCGCGGCCAGCCGCTGCCCGCGCGGCGGATAGATGACCTTGCCCGCCCGCTCCTCGGCCTGAAGGAAACCACCCAGCGCGCGCAAGGGCGGCGATTGCAGAACGGGTTCCAGCGCGGCGCGCCAGCTTTCGGGAAGTGCGTTTGCGGTCATGCCATCGTCGCTTAATTGCGGCAGTCTATCCGGGCAAGCGGACAAGACGAGGCAGTGCAGGCCGAAGTGCGCTTGTGCAGCATGAGTAACTTCCCCTATGCTGCTTGTGCGAAATGGCCGCGTAATGGCGCGGCGGATCACTTACGGATGGTGTGCGAATGAAGATCGCGATGGTTGGCTCGGGCTATGTCGGGCTGGTTTCGGGTGCCTGCTTTGCCGATTTCGGCCACGACGTGGTCTGCATCGACAAGGACGAAGGCAAGATCAACCGCCTGCTTGAAGGCGTGATGCCGATCTACGAGCCGGGCCTTGCCGAACTGGTCGCCGCCAATGTCAAGGCAGGCAGGCTGTCCTTCTCAACCGATCTGCCCAGCGCGATCGAAGGCGCACAGGCCGTGTTCATCGCGGTGGGCACGCCCTCGCGGCGGGGCGATGGCCATGCCGATCTCAGCTATGTCTATGCGGTGGCTCAGGAACTGGCCGCCAATATCCGCACGCCCACGGTTGTCGTCACAAAGTCGACCGTTCCGGTGGGGACAGGCGACGAGGTTGAACGCATCATCCGCGAGAGCGGCACCGACGTGAAGTTCGCGGTTGTCTCAAACCCGGAGTTCCTGCGCGAAGGCGCAGCCATCGGTGATTTCAAGCGTCCGGACCGCATCGTCATCGGCGCGGAAGAGGAATGGGCGCGGGCCGTGATGCAGGAAGTCTATCGCCCGCTGTTCCTCAACAAGGCGCCGATCCTGTTCACCTCGCGTCGCAGCAGCGAACTCATCAAGTATGCGGCCAATGCCTTCCTTGCCACCAAGATCACCTTCATCAACGAGATGGCCGATCTGTGCGAGAAGGTGGGAGGCGACGTGCAGGACGTGGCGCGCGGCATCGGCCTTGATAACCGCATAGGGTCCAAGTTCCTCCATGCGGGGCCGGGTTATGGCGGCTCGTGCTTCCCCAAGGATACGCTGGCCCTGCTCAAGACGGCCGAGGATTTCGGCAGCCCCGTGCGGCTGGTCGAAGCGGTGGTCAAGGTGAACGACAGCCGCAAGCGTGCCATGGGCCGCAAGGTGATCGAAGCGCTGGGCGGCGATGCGCGAGGCAAGCGCGTGGCGCTGCTTGGTCTCACGTTCAAGCCCAATACCGACGACATGCGCGATGCGCCCTCCATCGCGATCGTGCAGACCCTGCTCGATGCGGGTGCCGAAGTGGTGGCCTATGATCCCGAAGGCATGGAAGCGGCCGCCGCGATCATGCCTGAGGTGAAAATGGCGACAAGCGCCTATGCCGCGGTCGAGGGTGCCGATGCGGTGGCGCTTGTCACCGAATGGGATGCCTTCCGCGCGCTCGATCTGGCGCGGGTGAAGGCGCTGGTGAAGTCGCCGGTGCTGGTGGACCTGCGCAATGTCTATGACCCGGCCGAAGCGCGCGGTGCGGGCTTTGCCTATTCCAGCATTGGCCGGGTCTGACAGGCAGCACAATCGGGCACACGGGGCGCCGGACTGAATGCTTGCGGCCCGTGCCCGGAACGCCTAAGCGACGGGGATGGCCGTATTCCTTCATGAAGAAGACCTGCCCGAAGGCGTGCTTGCGCCCGGCCCGGTCGCCGTCGACACTGAAACCATGGGGCTGGTCACACCGCGCGACCGTCTGTGCGTGGTCCAGATTTCCGACGGCGGCGGGGATGAACATCTCGTGCGCTTTTCGCCCGGCAGCACCTTTGCCGCGCCGAACCTCAAGGCGGTTCTGGCCGATCCCGCGCGGCTCAAACTCTTCCATTTCGCGCGGTTCGATCTGGCCGCGATCGAACATTACCTCGGCGTGATGGCAACGCCGGTCTTCTGCACCAAGATCGCCTCGAAGCTGGTGCGCACCTACACTGATCGTCACGGTCTGAAGGAACTGGTGCGCGAACTGCTGGGCAAGGAGATTTCCAAGCAGCAGCAATCCAGCGACTGGGGCGGGCCGGTGCTGTCAGAAGCGCAGCAGGAATATGCCGCCTCGGACGTGCGCCACCTTCATGCCATGCACGCCATACTGGTCGAGCGGCTGGAGCGCGAGGGCCGCTCCGCCATGGCGCAGGCATGCTTCGATTTCCTGCCCACCCGCGCCCGGCTGGATCTGGCGGGCTGGGCCGAGCGCGACATCTTCAGCCACGAGTAATCCCGCCGGAGGCAAGGCCGCAACCATGACCGTGCAGGCTGATATCATCAGGATCAAGCGCCGGAGCTTTGCCGCTCCCGGCGGGTTCCATGATCGGCTCGTGCATGTTCTTGCCCGTGCGCTGCCTGTGGCCATCGGCGCGCTGCTGGCGGTGATGATCCTTGCCCCGCTGTCGCCGCGCGGCGAGATCAGCTTCCTGCTCGACCGGCGCAAGGTGGCGGTTGTCGATGACCGGATGCAGGTTTCCAGCGCCATGTATCGCGGCCAGGACAACGAAGGGCGCAACTTCTCGATCACTGCCGGATCGGCAGTGCAGCGCACCAAGGCCCGGCCGCTGATCGAACTGGAGCAGCTTACCGCGCGCATCATGCTGAACGATGGCCCCGCGCTGCTGACCGCGGCCAAGGGCAACTACGATTTCGGCAAGGAAATCGTCG
The DNA here is from genome assembly GCF_003171715.1 of Novosphingobium meiothermophilum. Taxonomy (GTDB): domain Bacteria; phylum Pseudomonadota; class Alphaproteobacteria; order Sphingomonadales; family Sphingomonadaceae; genus Novosphingobium; species Novosphingobium meiothermophilum. The sequence goes on from NZ_QGHL01000005.1 coordinate 160,756, forward strand.
ATATTGCCGGGCCGATCAATTTCCAAACCTCCGACGGCTACCGGATGACCGCCTCGAATGTGGACATCGACCTTGGCAGCAAGCGGCTGAAAAGCCGCGGACCGGTCGAAGGCCGCATCCCGGCCGGGACGTTCTCGGCCGACCGCATCAGCGCCGATCTTTCCGAGCGCACCGTTACCCTTGATGGCAACGCCCGCCTGCGCATGGTGCCGGGCCAGATGAAGATGCCCTGATGATGAGCGAGACGCCCATGACCAAGATGCCGATGCTCCAAGCCGTGCGATCCGCCCGGCCGCTGCGCTGGGTCGCCATCGGCTTTGCCGGATCGGCAGCCCTTGTGGCGGGCGCACAGCACCTCTCGGCACAAGGCATCGCCAGCCACGACAGCAAGGCCCCCGTGAACTACGCCGCCGATCGGATCGAGGTGCAGGACAAGGCCAAGCGCGTTGTGCTTTCAGGCCATGTCGACATCAGCCAGGCTGACCTGCGAATGCAGGCAGCACGAACCACGGTGGCCTATACCGACAACGGCGAGATCCAGATCGACCGGATCGATGCCACAGGCGGTGTCCGGATTGACCGCGGCACCGAACAGGCGCGGGGCGATGTGGCGGTCTATGATTTCGGGCGCAAGGTCATCACCATGACTGGCAACGTGGCGCTGCGCCGCAATGGCGACACGCTCAACGGAGGGCGGCTGGTGATCGATCTCGATTCGGGCCTTTCCAGCATCGATGGCAAGAGCAGTGGCTCAGGCCGGGTTTCCGGCACGTTTCAGGTTCGGGGCAACAAGAACTGAACGACCGGCCCACTCGCCAGCAGGCGGGATGCGCGGCGCCATCAGCGCCGTCTGGCGGTGCACCTGTCCAGGAGGGCAGCCTCGGCCGCATGTCCTTTGGCGATGAATGCGCGCTTTGCCGCCTGCGCGGCGGCGCAATCGGGGCGAGCACCGGCGTTCTGCGCCATCGTGATCGTCTCGGCCAAGGCGGGCGTGAGATCGCCCGCAGCCTGGCGCAGGAATGCCTTGGTCCAGTTCCCGCCTGCGGCCATGGCTGCGGCAAGAGCCTGACGGCCCTCCGGCGTTGCCACCAGCCTCGCCGTCATGTCCCTGAGCGGCGCCTGATCTTCCTGCACGCCAAACAGCGCCGCCAGACGGCGTGCCGCCTCGGCCTCGTCTCCGGCGGCAAGCGCAATGTCGAACATGGCCTGCTGCGCGATGGGATCGCGCCAGCCGCGCTGGGCCGCGCGCTGGACCAGCAATGCGCTGCCTTGCCGGTCGCCGTTGCGCTCGCTGGCGATGGCCAGCAGGGTGAGGTGCTCGGCTGGCAGAGGGCTGCGCGACACCAGCGTGCGGGCATCGGCAAGCGCGGCTTCGGGAGCAGCGCTGCGCACAGTCGCAATCGTTAGCCGTTCCTGCGCAAAGCTGCGGAAGACCGGCGGCACCAGCGAGGCCAGCGCGGGCTGACGACGCGATGCCCGGTCAAGTTGCGCCCCGGTTGCAATCACGGCCAACAGGCCAATCAGCGCCAGCCATACGATGCGCTTCATGCCGCTGCTCCTTGCGGTTCGGCCCGCTTGCGCGCGGATGCCAAGAGCAGCACGGCGAAGGCGGCAATGCACAGCATCGTCTGGTTGCGCAGCGGATAATCGAGCAGCGATTGCAGGGCTATGGCCAGAAGAATGCCCGCGCCCGCAAGAGCGGACCAGCGCTGCGGCGTGCCTCTTGCCGCCCAGGCGACCCAGAGCACCCAGAGCGCCCACAAGGCCGCGAGGACAAGCCCGGCAGGACCGGCTTCGATGGCGAGTTCAAGATAATCGTTGTGCGCCCGTCCGGCGCGGCGCGGCGAAATGTTTTCCAGCGATTCGTCGAGCTGGAAAACTTCGTCAAAGGTGCCCATGCCCGCCCCCGCAGGCCAGTATCGCCCGACCGCATAGCGCGCATCCTCCCACATGGCGGGCCGCTGCTCGTCGCCCTTCTCGAAGCGCGCCAGCACGGTTTCGACACGTGTGCCGGGAAGCGAGACAATCGCGCCAAGACCCAGGACAAGCGCGGCCAGCGTTGCCACCACGACCGCAAGCGGAGCGCCGCCTTGCTCGCCCGATCCACGGCGCTCAAGCCAGCCGACCAGCATCCGCAGGGCCATGAGGCCAGCCGGCAGTGCAAGCAGCACCAGCCCTGTGCGCGACTGGGTGAGCACGACACCTGTCACGATCAGCACCGCCGCTACCACTTGGGCAAACCACTTGGGCGAAAGCGGGCGTCTCGAAGGAAAGCTGCACAACACCAGAAGACAGGCCACAAGAAAGATCGCGGTTGAATTGCGATTGGCAAAGAAGCCGAACAATACGCCGGGCATTTCGATTTCAGGATAGAGCAGCGCGAACTGATCCTGCCCCAGAACCTGAAGCGTGCCAAGCAGCACGCTGGCAACACCGGCAGCAACGACAGCCAGTTTCCCCAGTTCCAGCCCCTGGCGGCCTTGCGCAAGACCGATGGCCAGAACCGCGAAGGGCGCGAGCAGCGCGATGAACGCCACCAAAGTGCGCGCGACATTCACCGTCAGCGGACGCCAGGCGCCAGCGCCTGCTGCGCCCACCGCCTCGGTGATGAGTGTGCGGCCTGGCAGAACGGTCCAGACATCTGGCGGAAGCGGGACCAGCTGCACCAGCGGCAGCAGCAGCGTCGCGATTGCGAGCAGCGCGAGAGGCCAGCCGGCATTTGCGCCAAAGCGCCAGAACGCAACCGGCATCAGCGCGGCTGCGGCAAGCGCTGCAAGCTGGACGACAAGATTGGAAAGCCCATAGGCGCTGCCACCGCCGCCGAACAGGCAGGCGAGGATAATCAGCGCAGCAAGCATGACGCCGGGTTGTTTCAGCATGGAAGGGTGATTGAACCGAAGCGCGCGCAGGTCAAGCGCTTAGCGCATGGGCACGGCGCACCGCACCCGCAGCGCAGGCATGAAAAAACCCGGCCGCCCTGAAGGCAACCGGGTTTTCAATTCTGCAAGCCAGAATTCAGGCGCCCGACGACTTCGTCTCCAGAGCGCGCGACAGGCCGTAAGCCGCAGCACCGCCGGCGAGCAGGATCAGGATCCATGCAGCGCCCTTGAGGTCGTTTTCGGCTTCAACCGAAGTCGACGCACGGCTGGCGGAATAGCTGGCTGCCGGATACGTGGCCGAGCTGCTGGCACGAGTACCAGCTTCAGCGACAACCGGTGCGGCCATAAGGACCGAAGCGGCCAGCGCCGATGCAATGCGCGCAATCTTCATGCTCAATCTCCTAAGCAGTATCGCTTCCGTGTACCGCCCTCTCGATGCTTCGCTTACCGCAACGCAAAATGATTCGCAACCTAAACTGCGTAATTTCCCTTACGCAATATACGTATGGTTGTATCGCGGAACTCAACGGAAGTTAAGGACGCGAACGGGGCAGAAAACGCCCTGAAATCGGCGCCTGACTCACGCGCTGGCTGGATCACAAGGCCGCAAATCTTGGAAATATGCGCCTCGCGGCGACTGGGCCGGTCAGTTCGTGCCCGCCCGATGCCAACGCCCGTTGCGACATGGCATGAACCAAGGTTTCTCTTGACAGGTCAGGCTGGTGCCCGCGCGCCATGCTGCATTGCAGAAGTGCAGGCAGTGCACCTTTCTGCCCGCGCAAGCCCCCCATCGCGGCCCGTCATGAACTGCCGCGCAGCCAGCGCAGCGTCGAGACTTCCTGCATCAGGGCGTCCTGATCCACCCTTGCGCGCCGGGCAGCAAGATAGGCGCGCCCCCGCTGCACCAGCCAGACAGGATAGGCCAGCCAGCGCAAGGGATTGTCACCGCTCACGCGCATCATGCCCGCAAGGATCAGCGGGGTGGGGGTGACGGCCGCCCGCAGCGCCGCCTTCCAGCCGGGCGCGCGCCCCTTTCGCATGATGAGCCCGCGCATCATGAAAGCATGTTCGAACTGGCTTTCATCGCGCAGCATGGCGGCGCGGCTGGCCGCAAGGTGCGCGGCAAGATCGGGCGCGGGATCGCGCAGGGCCGGGGGCACCCAGCTTGCGCCGTAGGACAGCGCAAGCATCGCGATCAGCCGCAATGCGCGCTCCAGTCCCATCTGCCTTGCCTGATCGATAAGCACCTCCCAGTCGACCGGACCCTTCATGGCCGCAAAATGCAGGTCCGCCAGCGTGATCGGACCATTCTCGAACAGGTGATGCAGCGTGGCGTGTTCCACCAGATGCAGCAGGTTGGCATGCATCGACGGAACCCGCACCGCCGTTCCCGCCACCACGATCTCCTCGGCATGCTCATGGACCATGCGCACCAGTTGCGGTTCCTCGGCCCAGTCGCGCGCATTCAGGCGGTGGTGGATTTCGAGCGAGATGCCGCGCTGCAAGTCGGTCAGTTCGGGAAGCTGATGGCCGAACTCGATCCCGTAGAACGCCGACCACTCGGCCACTTCGTAGATCCCGCTTTCGATCATCGCCTGCTGCGCATGTTCGGCGCGGTCTGCTGGCACCAGCAGATCCAGATCGCGCAGCCTGCGCAGCTGCGGCTCCGGATAGTCGTTGAAGGCAAGCCGGGCGCCCTTCAGCGCAATCGGTGAAATCCCCTGGGCCTCCAGAAACCTGACAGCTTCGGACAGCCCGATCATGTGACCAAAGCTCGACATGGCCGCGCTGCGCGCCTCATCGTCGAGCGCCTCGCGCGCCGGTGCGGGCACAAGCGTCTCTGCCCCGGCACGCCGCACGGCGCGGTCAACCAGCAGGCCCACCCGCTTCGAAATGGCCCGATCGACCAGTTGCGCCCAGCCTTGCGCGGCCAGAGCCTCGAAATCGGGGCCAAAGTCGGCGTCAGGCGCTGCGCACAGGCGCGCCAGCAGTGCGCCGATGCGATCCTGCTCGCTGCCATAGGCCATCGGATCACAGTCCTGCACGGATCACCCCACATCCCCCGCGGCAGGCTGCGCCGCCGCTGGCGCTGGATCATCGAGAATCCTGCCATCGGCCAGCCGCACGTGATGATCGGCCACGGCTTCAAGCGCCCCGCCATGCGCAATCACCAGAATGGTGCAACGATCGCGCAGGCGCCGGATCGTGCGCGCGATCGCCGCGTCGTTCTCGCGGTCGAGCGCGTTGGCGGCTTCGTCAAGAATCAGGAGTTCCGGCACATGAAGCATCGCGCGCGCAAGGATGAGGCGCTGCCGTTCCCCGCCGGAAAGCTGGTGGCCGTGTTCCCCGACCATCGTATCAAGCCCCTGCGGCAGGCGCGCAACGAAATCGGCCGATGCCTCGGCCAAGGCCTCATGGAGGGCGGCATCATCGGCATCAGGCCGCGCCCAAAGCAGGTTTTCGCGGATCGTGCCGCTGAAGAGCACCGGCACCTGCTGCACGTAGGTCACGCGCGAACGCCATGCGCGCCGCTGCCCGAACGGCAAGGCCTGCCCGTCGATCACCAGTTCGCCGGCATCGGGCGTCAGTAGCCCGCCGATAACGTCGGCCAGCGTGCTCTTGCCCGCGCCGGACGGACCGCTGAGTGCGGTAATGCGATGAACCGGCAGGACAATGCTGACCCGGTCGAGAGCGGGCCGGTCGCGCCCCTCGAAACGCACGGTGACATCGCTAAGCGCAATTGCCCTGCGCACGGGTGGCAAGACGACGGCCGCATCGGCATCGGGTTCACGCGCCGCTTCGGCGCGCGCGATCATCGCGCTCGCCGCCTCCACCGCGGGGCGCGCGTAGGCAATGTCCTGCATGCAGCCCTGAAGGGCAAGCAGCAGCGGCAGGGCGCGCGCGAACAGCACAATCATCGGCAGCATGGCCAGAACATCCACGTGCCAGACCTCCAGAGCCAGCCAGACCACGATCGCCAGCAGCACCGCATTGCCCACCTGCAACGCAAGCTGGCCAAGCTGGTTGTCGCGGTTATAGCGCCTTTCGGTATCGTGCAGGGCCGCCAGTTCGCGCTGGAGGCGCGCCTCGGTCTGCCGCTCGGCGCCGAAGCTCTTGATGACGCGCAGCGCGGCCAGCCCCTCGCTCAGCTCGGCGTGGATGCGGCTGTAAACATGGTCGAGCGCCTCTCCCAGACGCCGGGCACGTCGCCGCATCCCCCTGTAGGCAAGGATCACCAGTGCGCCGCAAACCAGGGCCCCGGCCGTGATCTGCGGCGAGATCGCAAGCGATGCCAGCCCCACCCCGGCAAGCGTGACAAGCGCGATTGCGCCGGACAGCACCCGCTCGACGCCATAGCCCACGCGGTCGATCGTGGTGATGAGCAGATTGGCGCTTTCGGTCTGTCGCATTCCCGAAAGAACGCGCCAGTCGCAATGCAGCAGGGCACGCCATGCCCTGAGGCGCAGCCCGTCGATCAGGCGGCGCTGCACCGCCAGCGCCACCAGCGTGCGGGCAAGGTTGAGCAGCCCCCGCAGCGCGATCAGCAGCACGAACACCACCAGCATGATCGCCAGCGCCCGGCTGCCGCGCAGGGCATCGGGGCCGCCCAGATAGCCTGCCATGCCGGAAAGGATGCCGGGCAGCGCGGCGGTGCCGGTCATCACCGCGAGAATGGGCACGAGCAGGACAAGACCGATGCTCTCGGTCGCCGCCGAAGCCAGCGACAGGACCACCAGCAACACCGCGCGGCGCGGTTCGATCTGGCTGGCGACAATGGCGAAGGGGTGGTTCAGCGCCCTGTCCTCTGCTTGTCGGAGCTTGTCCTCTGTTTTGCGGGAAAGGCGGGAAAGGCCGCAAAATCCGCAATGTCCCCGCCCGTCACGATGGTTTCCCCCACGGCCAGCCAGGCATGGGCCAGCAGGCCATCGCCGTCCTCGCGCTTCATGCCGATGCTGATCCGCGCCGTGATGCCGTGACCGGCAAGCCAGCGACGCGCTGCAAGGCACTGCACCAGACAGTCCGACCGCCAGGGCACGCGCGGCGCGACAATGGCAATGGCACGGCTCACCCGTTCGATCACCGTCAGGGCATCGGCATCGGGCGCGGGCGCATCTGTGCCAGCGGGATCGGGGCGGTCAGGTATCTGCAATTGCTGCGCCGTGCGGCGGGCAAGCCTGATGCGGGCCAGTGCCAGTTCGCCAAGCGCGCGCAAGAGATCGCCGGACGCGCGCGGCCCGATTGTCCAGAGCCGGGGCAGCTCGCCCATGGCCCGCGCCAGCGGCACCTTGACCTGCCGAGGCCTCTGCAATTTCGGGCGTGACGTTTCATCGGAGGCGGGCATCGGCATGGCAATCGCTGCAAAGTGGCCTTCTGCTGTCATTGGCCTTCACGGTCCGCGGCGCCATCCTCCGAAAAACCGCGCCGAACCTGAGCCTTGCTAATCCCGCCGGGGTAGTGAATCAATAGCCGTGCGATTTCCTTCATCAACGGTGCTGGTGCAAGCGGCCAGCACCTCGATGCGGGAGCGTGCATTTCTCGAAGGCCACGCGCCATTATTGCAGCATTTCGGAGTTCCCAGGAAATTGAGCGGGTTTGCTGCAATCGTGCGTTTTGATGGCCAGCCGGTCGATCCTGCCGCGCTGGAGCGGATGACCGGCGCAATGGCCTATCGCGCCGAGGATGGCATCCGTCACCTGCACACGGCACCGATGGGCATGGGCCACTGCGCCTTTCGCACCACGCCGGAAGCGGCCGAGGCTGTCCAGCCGCTGCGCGACGCGGACGGGCGGCTGGCCATCGTCATGGACGGCTGGCTGGCCAACCCGGATGAACTGCGCGCCGAACTGCTGGCTAAAGGCGCACCCCCGCGCTGGCCGTCCGATGCCGAACTCGTGCTGCAGGCTTACCGCGTCTGGGGCGAGGACTGCGTCGATCGCATCGAGGGTGAATATGCCTGCGTGATCCATGATGCGGCCTTGGCCCGCGTGTTCTGCGCCAAGGACCACGCCGGGATGCGCCCGCTGTTCCATCACTGGGACGGCCGCAGGCTGCTCGTGGCAAGCGACGTGGCCGCCGTGCTTGCCGCGCAGGATTTTGCGCAAAGGCTGAACGAGGATCGCATGGCGCAATATCTCGCCAGCGATTTCCAGACGCTCGACGAAACCGTCTGGGCCGGAGTGATGCGCCTCCCGCTTGCCTCGTGCATGACAGTGGATGCAAGCGGGCCGAAAGTGCGGCAATACTGGTCGCTCTCATCGGGAGAACGCATCCGCTACCGGCGCGATGAAGACTATTTCGCCCATTACCGCGAAGTGCTGATGGACTGCGTGCGCCGCGCCTCGCGCAGCCAGCTTCCCATCGCCTGCGAGGTCAGCGGCGGGCACGATTCCTCCGCCATTTTCGCGCTGGCACGCCGCCTGAAGGAAGCCGGGCAGTTGCAGGCACCCGATGCGCTGGGGTTCACCTACAGAGGCATACCCGGCACCATATCGGACGAGATCGCCTATGCCCGCGATGTCGGGCGCTTCCTCGGCGTGCCCATCCATGAAGCCGAGCCGACCCTCCCGGACATATCCTGGTTCATCAACCAGATCTCCCGCGACCGGGATATTCCTTTATTCCCCAATGGTCAGTCTGCCAGCGCCCAGATGGCACTGATTCGCACGCATGGCTGCCGCGTGGTGCTCGATGGCGAAGGTGGCGACGAGTTCGTCGGCGCGAGCGACCATTTCATTCACGCCGCCCTGCGCGATGGCCAGTGGGGCCTGCTTGCGCGCGAACTGCGCATCAAGGCCCGCAAGCATGGTGCGCGTCATGCAGCGCAGCGCCTGTTCCGATTCGGTCTGCGCCAGTTCCTGCCTGCCCCGCTGAACACGCTGGTGCGCGCCTGGCGCGGCTACCAGCCCGCATCGCAGCATGGCACGCTCGAAGGGCGCGACTGGCTGGCGCCAGCGGTGCATGATCGTCTTGCCAGCCGTCAGGAAACGCTATGGCGGGAGGATACCATCTGGCGGATGCGCGATCCCTGGCGTCGCCGCCTGTGGCGCGAACTCAACGATCCTTTCTTCGAGGTCATGCGCGACAATGGCGCAAGGCTTTCGGCGCACCTTGGGGTGGAACTGCGCTCGCCGATGTACACGCGGCGCTTCATCGCCTTCATCGCGGCCATGCCGCCCACGCTCACGATTCGCGAAGGCGAAGGCAAATACATCCACCTCAAAGCGCTGGAGCACGATCTTCCCCGCTCGGTGCTTGACCGACGCGACAAGTGCGATTTCGGCTTCACGTTCGAGCACCAGTTGCAGCGCCTTGCACCGCTGTTTCAGCAGACCATACCCGATGCGGCGCCCGCAGAAATAGACGCCGAAGGGTTGGCGCGGCTCTATCTAAAGTTCCTGAATGACGGCTCTTATAAGTGGGAGCTTTGGAACCTTTTCGGATGGTTTCACTTGCGCCAGCAAGCATAGTGCCGATCGACTTGGCTCTGCGCCGCGGCGCTGGCCCAGTCTTTCACAGTTTCCCGCGTTTTGATGCACGCGGACTGCGGTCCCGCAAAAACACCTTCGACGCGCCGAGAAGCAAAAGCATTTCAGATACTTCGCATGGGCGAATCACTTCATGCTGCTGTTTCTCGCAGGCACGAATGCCGCGCGTGATTCCCAAAATTAACTATTTTCAGCAACCAGATACTCACCCTCATGGCCTTGCACGTGCGTGCAACACCCCATGGGCCTGTGGTGAAAGATGCAAGGCAGTTGCGCCGAAATCTGCAATTTTCGTCATGTTTTTCATGATTTTGCGGAAATTTCGTCGCGCTTGATAGCGCCGGAGCAGGAACTTGTGCAGCGCAAAAAGGTCTTGCTGCGCAGTTATTCCTCGTTTATTGCTCCATTTACGAGTTAATTTTTACCGCAGTAATTAACCTTCGTTAATCGGCTCGCTGATCAGACGTTGGGAAAATTCTTGCAGATCCTGATGGAGATCGAACTATGGGTACCCAAACGCCAAACACCCGCACCACCACCCGCCGCGCTTACTCGCGCCCGACCCTGGTTGTTTTTGGTTCGGTCCGCGAATTGACCGGGGCAATGACAGGTATGGGCGCAGACATGATGGCGATGTTGGTCTAACCTGATTGACGGTGTTGGCTGTTTAATTGATTTTTCAGATAAAGGCTCGCTGTGGCCAACACGCTTTCCGAGCATCATGGCTATTTGGTTGATGCGCGTCGTACGAAGCTTTACAGGCTGGCGATAGGCAAACTAAATGTTGACGGCGAAACCGTAGCTGACCTCGGCTGCGGTTTCGGTGTTCTGGGAATGATGTGCCTGCGCGCGGGCGCGAGCCACGTTTGGGGCATTGATGCCACGGACGCGACCGACATAGCCCGCGAGACAGCCGAGCGCAGCGGACTGGCTGACCGCTATACCTGCATCCGGGCCGAAACATTCCGCGCTGACTTGCCCGAACGGGTTGATGTTCTCATCTGCGATCATGTCGGCTATTTCGGCATTGATTACGGCATCCTCCACCTGATGGCCGATGCGCGAGAGCGCTTCCTGAAGCCCGGTGGGCGGATCATCCCCGAAAGGATCAATCTTTTTCTGGCCGGTGTGCGTTCCGACGCATGCCGTGAAAAGCTTGATCCGTGGGAAACGCCGGATATTCCTGCCGACTACAATTGGCTGCGAAGTTATGCGGTCAATACAAAGCACGCAGTCGATCTCGTGCCAACCGACATCGCAACCGCGCCCGTCCCCGTGGCCGAACTTGTCTTGGGCGAAAACCACGGCGAATCGCTGGCTTTCAAGGCCACGCTTGCAATCGAGGAAGACGGCACGCTCGACGGCATAGCAGGCTGGTTTGACTGTCACCTTGCAGCCGGCGTCAGGATGACCAACTCCCCGCTGGCGCGCGATGCCATTGGCCGCCACCAGATCTTTCTAGGCTTTGACAAGCCCCTGCCGGTGAAGGCGGGCGATGCTGTCGAGGTTTCGGTGCGCATCAACCATATCAACGGCATTCTTGCATGGACGGTGCGCGATCCGGCAACCGGCCGGTTGCAACGCTATTCCAACTGGGCCGCAATGCCCATGTCCGCAGGTGCGCGCCTGAAGCCCGGCACGGCGCCACGTTCGCTCAATGACAAGGCACGCAACCTTGGCGTGGTGCTTGGCTATATCGATGGCGAGCGCAGCACCGACGAGATTGAGCAGGCGGTGCTGCGCGATCATCCCACGCTTTTGCCCAGCGCGCTTGAGATTTCCCGCTTCGTCAAGGACGTGCTGGCGGACTACGCCACATGACCTTCGATCTCGTGTGGCGTCCGGCGCGGGACATGCCGGCCCTGGCCACCGCGCCGTTCGATGTCTGGCGCGAGGATGACGGCTCCGCCTCCACCGAGTTCCATCGCATCCCGGAAGGCTTCCTGCTGCGGTTTCTCGACGGCGGCGACTATGCAATCGACCTTGCGTCACAGACCGTCACCTGCACGCCCCTGCCGGATGTCCCGGAAGAATATGTGCGCAACATATTCACCAACCAGGTCCAGCCGATGCTGTCGACCTATCTGGGCACGACCGTGCTTCACGCAAGCTGCGTGGTGATCGATGGCGGGGCCTATGGTTTTCTTGGTCGCAGCGGGCGCGGCAAATCGACCCTTGCCGCCGCCTTTGCCCGCAATGGCCACGCCTTCCTCACCGACGATGGCATGGTCCTCGATCGTAGCGAGGACACTTTGCGCATCCAGCCCTACCTGCCCTCGATCCGCCTTCTGCCCGACAGCCAGGAAGCGCTGCTGGGCAAGGAGCAGTTGCCGGACTGCGAGGATGACTGGCCCGCCAAGGTGCGCGTGCCAGCGGATGAACGCATCCCCCATTGCGTCACGCCTGCCCCCTTGCGCGCGATCTATGTGCTGGAAGAACCGGCAGCCGATGAGCCCGTCATCACCCCGCTTGCCGAGATCGAGACGATCTCGGCGCTGCTCCAGCATTCATTCCTGCTCGATTCGCACGACAGGCTGCGCGTGGCGAAACATTTCAGAACCATGGCCGAGCTTGCCCGTGCGATCCCGGTCTTTACGCTTGACTATCCGCGCAATTACGCCCGACTTCCCGGCGTGATCGCGGCAATCGCCGATCACGCGCGGACCATCGGCGCCAGAACAGAAGCCAGAAAAGAAGGAACCTTGCCATGCAACTGACCGATGCCTTCACGCTTTCGGAAGATGTCGTGGCCCGTGAAGTGGGCGAGGAAACCATGCTGCTCGATCTGGCCAGCGGCACCTATTTCGGCCTCAATCCGGTGGGCGGGCGATTCTGGCAACTGCTGGAAGAAGGACGCAGCGCAGCAGAGGCGCGCGATTGCCTGCTGGAAGAGTTCGATGTCGACCCCACCACGCTTGATGCCGACCTTGGCGACCTGCTGGACCAGCTCGCACAGCGTGGCCTGATCGCGGCCGGGTGATCGGAATGCTGCGCCGCAATATCGAGCGCAACACTGATTTTTGACGCTATCAGCAATTTTCTCGATAACTGTAATCAGGCAAACCCGTTGGCCTCATGCGGGGGCGTGACATATCCCTTTGATTGGCACCGCTTATCGGCGGAAGACAACAGGAGGAGAGCTGCCCCATGACCTTCAGGAAAATCGCGCTGGCCGCACTGCTGGCCGCCGGATCGACACTCGCCCTTGCCGGACCCGCTCAGGCCGAACCTGCCACGATGGCAGCGGGCGGACAGCCCTCCGCCAAGGAATGGTGGCCCAAGACCGTCGATCTGAGCGCGCTGCGCCAGAACGAGGCGACTGCCGCCAATCCCTATGGCCCGGACTACAACTACGCCAAGGAGTTCGCCACGCTCGATCTCGATGCGGTGAAGGAGGACATCCGCAAGGTCCTCACCACCTCGCAGCCGTGGTGGCCGGCTGACTACGGCCACTACGGCCCGTTCTTCATCCGCATGGCCTGGCACAGCGCGGGCACCTATCGCACCGGCGACGGGCGCGGTGGTTCGGATGGCGGCGAAATGCGCTTCGAGCCGCTCAATTCCTGGCCCGACAACGTCAGCCTCGACAAGGCCCGCCGCCTCGTCTGGCCGATCAAGCAGAAGTATGGCCGCAAGCTCTCGTGGGGTGATCTGATGATCCTTGCCGGGAACGTCGCCATGGAGGACATGGGCTTCAAGACGCTCGGCTTTGCGGGGGGGCGCATTGATGCCTGGCAGCCCGATCTGGTGTTCTGGGGACCGGAAACCAAGCTGCTGGACGACAAGCGCCGCGACGAGAAGGGCAACCTCAAGGGACCGCTCGGCGCCACGCAGATGGGTCTTATCTACGTGAACCCCGAAGGCCCCAACGGCAATCCCGATCCGCTGGCCGCCGCCGCCGACATCCGCCGCGCCTTTGGTGCGATGGCCATGAACGACGAGGAAACCGCAGCGCTCATCGCGGGCGGGCACACGTTCGGCAAGGCCCACGGCGCGCACAAGCCGGAAGAGTGCGTCGGCGCCGATCCGGGCGAGGCCACGATCGAGCAGCAGGGCCTTGGCTGGGCCAACAAGTGCGGCAAGGGCAACGCCGAAGATACTGTTTCCAGCGGGCTTGAGGGCGCCTGGTCGGCCAATCCGATTGCCTTCACCACCCAGTATCTCGACAACCTCTATGGTTTCGAATGGGTCAAGACCAAGAGCCCGGCTGGCGCAACCCAGTGGATCCCCAAGGATCCTGCCGCCGCCAACCTCGTGCCCGATGCGCACCGTCCGGATGTGCGTCACGCACCGATCATGTTCACCACCGACATCGCGCTGCGTGAAGATCCCGGCTTCCGCAAGATCACGCAGGCCTGGCGCAAGAACCCGCAGGCCTTTGCCGATGCCTTTGCCCGCGCATGGTTCAAGCTGACCCACCGCGACATGGGGCCGCAGGCACGTTATCTCGGCAAGGACGTGCCGAAGGTGACGATGACCTGGCAGGATCCGCTGCCCGTGGCGACCTATGCGCCGGTCGATGCCGCAGATATCGCCTCGCTCAAGGGCAGCATCCTGTCTTCGGGCCTGACCACGGCGGAACTGGTGCGCACGGCATGGGCCTCGGCATCCTCGTTCCGCGCCACCGACATGCGCGGCGGCGCAAACGGTGCGCGCTTGCGGCTGGCCCCGCAAAAGGACTGGGCAGTGAACAACCCGGCCGAAGTCGCCAAGGTTACGGCGAAGCTCGATGCCATCCGCACTGCCTTCAACAAGCAGGCCAAGGGCGGCAAGCAGGTGAGCCTTGCGGACCTGATCGTGCTGGGCGGCAATGCCGCGATCGAGCAGGCCGCCAGAGCCGCCGGACATGACGTGACCGTGCCGTTCACGCCGGGCCGTGTCGACGCCACGCAGGCGCAGACCGATGTCGAATCATTCAACCACCTCGAACCCAAGGCAGACGGCTTCCGCAATTACCATTCGGCAGCATCCTACTATGCCCCGATCGAGGCCCTGATCGACAAGGCCGACATGCTGAACCTGACCGTGCCGGAAATGACCGTGCTGGTCGGCGGGATGCGCGCGCTGGGCGCCAACGCGGGCGATTCGAAGGCGGGCGTGCTTACCAGCCGCCCCGGAACGCTCAGCAACGACTTCTTCGTCAACCTGCTGTCGATGGACAACGTGTGGGCGAAATCGGCAACGCCTGGCCTCTATGAAGGCAAGGACCGCGCAACCGGTGCGATGAAGTGGACGGCAACCCCGGTCGATCTCGTCTTCGGTTCGAACTCGGAACTGCGCGCCGTGTCGGAAGTCTATGCCTCGGACGATGCGAAGGACAAGTTCGTGGCCGACTTCATCGCGGCCTGGAACAAGGTGATGAACGCCGACCGCTTCTGAGGAGCCATCGGCACCACCGGCAAAAGGGGCGGCGGCGGGATCATCCCGCCGCCGCCTTTTTGCTCATGCGCCTTCGCGGTCGGGCGCAGTTGCGCCGAGGCGGGGGGCGATCACCGCGCAGGCCATCAGCTGCAACTGGTGAAAGACCATGATCGGCAGCAGCACGATGCCCACCGATGCCGCCGGAAAGAGCACACCTGCCATCGGCACGCCCGTTGCAAGGCTCTTCTTCGATCCGCAGAACAGCAGCACGATGGCCTCAGCGCGAGAAAAGCCCAGTCTGCGTCCCAGCCACCACGTCAGGCCCAGAACGATGGCCAGAAGCACCGCGCACAAGGCCACGAGCACAAGCAGACTGATCGGCGCCACCTTCTGCCACAGCCCTTCCACGATCGCGGCACCGAACGCAGCATAGACCACCAGCAGGATCGATCCACGATCCACCTTGCCCAGCCATGCCTTGTGCCGTGCCACAAAATCGCCGATCCACGGGCGCAGAAAGTGCCCGGCAAGGAAGGGCAGGAGCAGTTGCAGCAGGATGGTCTGCGCCGCGCCCCACGAAAAGCCCCCCATCGTTCCGCCCATCAGCAGCGCGACCAGCGCGGGCGTCAGGAAGATCCCGGCAAGGTTGGAGAACGATGCAGCACATACCGCAGCTGCCACATCGCCGCGCGCAATGGCGGTGAACGCAATCGAGGACTGCACCGTGGATGGCAGCAGCGTGAGGAACAGCATCCCGGCGGCAAATTCGCCCGGCAGAAACGGTAGTGCGCCGAACGCGAGGCCCAGCAGCGGAAACAGCGCGAAGGTCGTCAGCAGGACCGCCAGATGCAGGTGCCACTTGCGCGCACCCGCCACGATCGCCTCGCGCGAGAGCCGCGCTCCGTGCAGGAAGAACAGCAGCACGATGCCCGCATCGGCAAGCCCGGCCACCACCGGCGCCCAGCCCCCGCGTGCGGGCAGGACGGTCGCCAGCGCCACGGTGGCCATCAGCAAGAGCAGGAAAGGGTCAAGAAGGGCGGAGACGCGCCGGATCATGAGATCAGCCATTTGCCTTTGCGATGCGCGGGAAAAACACTGCCGCAAGAAGGGCAGCAATGCCCCGTCCGGCGAGTGGCGCACCCGACAGGATTCGAACCTGTGGCCTTTGCCTTCGGAGGGCTTCCAGATTCCATATCTATATGGAATCATTGGCATTTTCCTTAACGTCTTTTTGTGAACTTTGACGGATTTCTGCGGTTTTTGATGGAACCTTTCAGACGTTCTGTGAACTCATGTGCACCGGAATTGCCGGTGGCTCATGATGTATCTCAAATGGCCACCACTGGGTAGCGTCATTTATCTACAGGCTGCAGCTCGGCAGGTCGATTTGCGCTCGGCACCCGCAGTTCCAGCGGGAAAGCCTGGTCAGCAACGATCCTGTGAAACAACAACCGCACTGCATCAGAAGTCGACAGGCCCATCGCGCTCAGCGCTTCTATCGCCTGCGCTTTCAGTTCAGCATCCAATCGGACATGCAGCATCGAAGTGTGGGTTGCCATCTCGGTCTCCTGATCATCTATCTATAGCCGATACTGCCCGATTGCGGAACAGGGCTACGGTAGATCGGTTCGGTGTTGCCGCAATCCAGCGCCTCAAGTGTGATGGTCTGGCCGACTGTCCCCCGCTGCTCGGGTCCCGCCGATCGAGACATAGTCGTTGCGTTTATTTCGAATATTCGATATGCAGTTGGTACCCTGCGGAGAGAAACCATGACATTGCCAGCGAGCGCCTTGCCTTTCGGCAACAGGCTTCCATCGGCCGACGATAGGCAGATTGCCAATCAGCTGCGTCGTATTCTGGCAGCTCAGAAGGCTGGCGAGGCAACGCTGCGCGTGCCTGATCCCGAAACAAAAAGGCCGCTGGAGATCACTCTGACACCGGCCGTGTCCGATCTGTTCCTGGAGCTGCTGCGTCACATCGGCAGTGGTGACGCTGTCACCCTGGTACCGATTCAGCAAATGCTTACGACGCAGCAGGCCGCTGACCTTCTCAACGTATCACGCCCCTATTTGATCAAGCTGATCGAAAGGGGGGACATCCCACACAGCACTGTGGGACGCCACCGCCGCCTCAAGGCTGAGGATGTGTTTGCCTACAAAGTAGCTCGTGACAAGGCGCGCTCTGACGCGCTGGACGAATTGGTCGCCAACGACGCGGACCTTTACTGACCGCTGACGGGGATGTTCGCTAACCGCTACACTGCGCTGGTTGACGCATGCTCGCTGGTAAGCGCGCCGCGCCGTGACTTGCTCCTGAGCCTTGCAGAGGCCGAATTCTTCAGAGTTCGCTGGTCCGCTCGTATTCTCGATGAGACGAAGGCGGCGCTGCAGAAAATTCTTGCAGAGCGAGGCTTTGAAGAAACAGTCGTCAGAGCTGGTCGCATTATCGGCGCGATGGAGAGCGCCTTTCCTGAGGCGTTGGTGAACCCTTGTGGGGAGCCCCTAGACCTGACCATACGATTGCCAGATCCGAATGATGAGCATGTGATCAAAGCCGCAGTACAAACGCAGGCTCAGGCGATCGTCACCGAGAACATTCGAGACTTTCCGTCGGACATTCTGGCGCCCATGGGCATCGAGGCACGGACTGCCGATGATTTCATCGCCGACACAATCGAGCTTGATGAAGGCAGGGCCGTGGCCGCGATTAGAAAACTGCGCCTGCGGATGCAACGTCCCGAAATGTCGGCCGAAGCTTACCTTCGGTCTTTGGAGGCCCACGGGCTTCTCGTTACGGCGTCCGTCCTGAGCCCCCACATCGACTCGATCTGACCCACAAATTCTACCCATTTTTGACCTGCTCGCGGGTGGACGACACCTCAGGCGATCTGCAAGGCCAATGCCTGAAGATCGCTGTGGTCAGCGTGGGTGTAGACCCGATCCTGTGTCTCGGCGGTCATGGCCAGGAATGCGTCGACCTGGTGGCTGTGCATCCCCATGTTCCGCAGCTCCGTGACCCTCGTGTGGCGAAGCGTGTGCGGGGTGACATCCTTGAAGCCGCATCGCTCAACCGTGGCACGAAAGCCCTTCACGACCGAATTGACGCGTCGCGTGTGGTCGAGCTTCTGGTGGAACACGAACTCGGGAACGGTCTCGTAGGCTTCGTACCGCTGCAAAAGATAGGCTCGCAGTGGCGGTGCCATCGGTGTTACCGCGCGCGGCTTGTGGTCGACGATCAGTTCACCGCGATCGGGCAGACGGTAGTCAATCACGTTACGGTCGAAATCGATGTTCGACCAACGCAGGTCCATGATCGCGCCGCTGCGCGCGCCGGTGTAGTAGGCGATCATCAGAAACAGCTGGAGTGGCTCGGCAGCGCGATATTCCTTGGCTGCCTCGGCGAACAGCTGATCGAACTCGTGCCGCTTCAGCCAGCGCTTCCGCGGTGCTCCATCGCGTGGAAGCTTCGGGAAAACGATGGCGTGCACCTTGTGGTTGACGGCCGCCGCCTTGACGGCAGCCCTGAGGTCGCTCAGCTCACGTCGGATTGTCGCGCGCGATCGACCGGGCTTCTTGGCGCTCCGGACGTTCGCCTTCTCGTAGTCCAGCACGGCGTCAGGAGTAATCGCATCGAGACACGCATCCTTCCAGAACTCGAGAATGTGCTGCATCGACGAGAAGAACCTGTCTCCGCGACCAGTTTTTGAAAGGCGCGCGTGATGGGCATCGAGAACGTCTGCGATCTTGACCCGATAGGGTGGCAACGCCCGGCTGCTCTTCGATAGGCGCCGATCCCTCAGGAATTCCTCGAGGACCTCCTGCGCTTCTTCGCTGTCTCGAGTGTTTGTTGATACGTCCTTCTGCTGGCCGGTGGCGGGGTCGATGTAGCGGACGTAGAAATTGGGCTTACCGCTCCGGCGGACGAGTCTGGGGCCGATGGATTGTCTTGGCACGGCGGCACCTCGAAGGTCTCACAAAATTCGACAATAGCATCCGATGGCAACAAGATCAGGCCACCTGCACGAACGTAGCGCAGCATGCGCGCCTTGATCATGCGACGAATTCGTCCTTCTGGCCATCCTGACTGCTCTGCCAGTTCTTTGGGGCTCAACATGCTTTTGCCTGATGGCGGCTTTCTTGTCGTAGACATGATGCAGATCCAACCTCCGTCATCGAAGCGTGGGTGTTGGTTCTGGTGTATTGTCAGGAGACACGGGCCGGAAGCTTTGGCTCAAGTGAGTGCCGAATTTTGGCGACTTTTTGCGATTCCTGCAGCGTTTTCGCGTTCGGATCCCGCCTTCCCGATCTGCGTGGTCATGAATCCAGAACCAGGTGGTTATGAATTTCGAACCAGGTGGTATCAAAAATCAGACCACCCTGGCTCAGATTCAATACCACCCCTCAGCGAATCAGTAGGTTTGCCATGGGCGCTCTTGGCAAAGGCGAACCACTCACAAGCGAAACCGTTCTTGCAGTGTGGCGCTATCAGTTATCCTCTGGCTGAGGCCGACATCCGACCCCTCCTTGCAGATTGAGGTTATGGGGCGTGACACAGTGCTACTGCTGTCTTAGATATTGGAAATCGCCAGCAATTCAGGGGCATTGCGTGAAAGCAGCTGAGACTAGAGTGGATCGGTTTCTCGCAAGTAGCGAGACCGCCTTTGCGATCCCGGTTTACCAGCGCAATTATGATTGGACCCGCGTCCAGTGCCAGCAGCTTTTCAGTGACATCCTGACCGTAGGTACAGACGAGACCGTTTCGGGGCACTTCATTGGAAGCATCGTCTACGTTCATGACGACGTCTACACGGTGTCAGGTCTGCGCGAACTCACAGTAATTGACGGCCAGCAGCGCCTTACAACGCTAACCCTGATACTTGTCGCGCTCTATCGTTTCGCGATAGCCACGGGCCGCGATCAGCAGGCCCAGCGCATCTACAAGACTTACCTGATCAATGAGTTCGCGGATGAGGCTGAGAAGCTGAAGCTGAAGCCCACGGACAATAACAAGGCCGCCCTTCGCCAGATCATGGATCCCAAGGAGGGGGCGAAGGTCTCGGGCTATTCGCGGCTGCTGGAAAACTTCCGCTTCTTTGAAAGCCGGATCAGCGAGGGCAACTTCGACACGGTTCTGAAGGGTCTGACGAAGCTCATATTCGTTGAAATTGCGCTGGAACGGGGGAAGGACAACCCTCAGCGCATCTTCGAAAGCCTCAACTCGACTGGCTTGGAGCTGTCACAAGCCGACCTCATTCGGAATTACATTCTTATGGGGCTGCCCCGCCGTGAGCAGGAGCAGATTTTTCGGAAGTTCTGGGAGCCTATCGAAGCGAACGCCCGCAACCTTGAGGTCAACGACAGCCGCGTTTCCGATTTCATCCGCGACTTCCTTACGCTCAAGCAAAAGGAAATACCGAACAAAGGCGCGGTGTACGAGAAGTTCAAAGAACGTTTCCCCTTCCCCAGCTCACAAGAGCTTACTGGCGCTCTCGATGAAATTCTTGAACTGTCCTACGTTTACGCAAAGCTTCTGAACCCAAAGATAGAAACTGATGCGACCATTTCGCGTGAGTTGGACTATATCAAGACGCTTGAGATCAACGTTGCCTACCCTTTTCTGATGCCAGTCTACCGTGATTATTCGAAGAACATCATCACAAGGGACCAGTTCACAGCGATCTTGCGGCTTGTACAAAGCTATGTCTGGCGGAGATTCATTCTCAGCCTGCCGACCAACGCTCTGAACAAGATATTCATGAGCTTGTACGAGCGGGTCGATCCCGCCGACTACGTCGCGTCGATCGAGCGATCGTTGATGCAGCGCACCGGCACCCAGCGCTTCCCCCGTGATGCCGAAGTCATCGCGATGCTGAAAGAGAAGGACCTTTACAGCACCAAGAGCAGGACCCGGACTTACTTTTTCGAGCGTCTGGAAAACCACAACAACCGTGAACCTGTCGACGTCACGACCCCCGACATCACCATCGAGCATATATTCCCACAGAATCCCGACCCCGCATGGCAAAGCGGGCTGGAGGCGGACGAATATGTGCTGCTCAGTGAGAAGTACCTCAACACGGCAGGCAATCTCACGCTTTCCGGCAACAACGGGCGCCTCGGGAACAAAACCTTCGCCGAGAAGCGTGACATGAATGATGGGGGTGGGGAGCAGGGCTATCGCTTCAGCCGTCTCTGGTTGAACCGCGACCTTCAGGCTCTCGACCGCTGGGGGGTTCCTGAGGTTGAAGCGCGTGCCGAGCGCATAGCAAAACGGTTCCTCGACGTCTGGCCGGCACCAAATGTAGACACCGCGATGGATGTTGAAGGCGATGAGATCAGCATCTTCGACGCCGAGGAGCCCCGCCACAAGCGCCTCGACTACGCCGTGTTCCTCGGAAGCCGGTTGGAGGTGACGCAGGTCGCCAAGCTCTATGCGCAGGTGTTCGAGCAATTGCTGCTCCTCCAGCCTGAGGCATTCCATGGCACGCGCCTGGGGGAGAGGGTTCAACTGACCGCCAACCCGGGCGAACTGCGGCAGGCCGTGCCAGTTGCCGAGGGCTATTTCATTGAAGGGAACATCGACTCGAAAAACAAGTTTGAGCGCATGAAGGTCGCCCTGACCGAGCTTGGGCTTGAGGAAGAATTGTCCGTTCGGTTTGCTTCGGCATAGTGGTCATTGCTCGGCAGGCACCATCCATGATCGAAGCAGAGACCCCTGGATTGATCGCGGCACCGGGCGACAAGCCACTGCCATTTGCTGACCAGCGGGCAGCCGCAGGAATGTCAATTGCGGACGCGGCGCGGGAATTCGGGGTGTCGCTTGCCACCATCGCAGAATGGGACCACGGTATGGCGACACCCCCCGGCCATGTGCTGCGCTCGCTTGAAATGATCGGGCGCTTTTGCGCAGAGGGCCGGGAAGTCTCCGCCTTTCAGGCGCCCCAACCATCGACTGTGCCTATGCCTATTCCGAAAGCCATCCCCAGCCCCATGTCCGCCAGCAGCGACCTCATAAAATCCAAGCAGCGCGTGGCTGATCATGGTGAGGTGTTCACGCCGCCTTGGCTGGTGGAGAAGATGCTCGATCTGGTGAAGGGCGAGACTGAGCGGATCGACTCCCGTTTCCTCGAACCCGCCTGTGGCAGTGGCAATTTCCTCGTCCCGATCCTCCAGCGCAAGCTGGCGGCGGTGGAAGCGCGCTATGGCAAGATCGATTTCGAGAAACGCCACTATGCGCTCGTGGCCCTCGCCAGCCTCTACGGGATCGAGCTGCTGGCCGACAACCTCGCCGAATGCCGGGCGAACATGCTCAATGTCTTCGCGCAGTATCTTGGGCTGACCGAGGACGATGACCTTTTCCGCACCGCCAGCCACTTCCTTTCGACCAACCTCATCCACGGCGATGCGATGACCATGAAGGATGCGGACGGCGGGCCGATTACCGTCGTGGAGTGGAGCTATATCGGGAAGGGCAAGTTCAACCGCCGCGACTTCCGGCTCGACGTGCTCACCGGCATGGCCAGTCTGCGCGAGGAGCGCTCGCTGTTTGCCGGGCTAGGCAATCACGAAATCTTCAAGCCGACCAAGAGCTACCCGCCAATGACGGTGCGCGAGCTGGCGGCGCTGGACCGTGGGGAGGTGCAGGGATGAACGAGCAGGTGGCCTTCACCCTCAAGGGCCGCAATCCGGACGTGCTGAGCTGCATCGCCAACCTGTCGAACGACGAGGTCTTCACCCCGCCCGAGTTCGCCAATCGGATGCTGGACACGCTGGAGCGGGCTTGGGCTGCCAGCAACGGCGGGGCGAGCATCTGGGCGGACAAAACCGTTACCTTCCTTGATCCCTTCACCAAGTCGGGTGTGTTCCTGCGCGAGATTGCCACCCGGTTGATCAAAGGGCTGGAAGCGGAGATTCCGGACTTGCAGGAGAGGGTTGACCACATCCTGACCAAGCAGGTGTTCGGCATCGCCGTCACGCAGATAACGGCGCTACTGGCGCGGCGGAGCCTCTATTGTTCGAAACACGCGACGGGCGAGCATTCGGTTGCAAAGAGCTTTACGAGCGATGATGGGAACATCTGGTTTGAACGGACCGAGCACACTTGGGTCGGCAACAAATGTCGCTTCTGTGGTGCACCCAAAGCAATATTCGACCGATCATCTGATTTTGAGTCTTACGCTTACGCTTTCATCCACTGTGAAGACATCAAGGGCCGGCTTGGCGAGCTATTCGGAGGCGAAATGCAGTTTGACGTGATTATTGGGAACCCTCCCTATCAGTTGGCTGGAGGGGGCGGAGGAACCAATGACTCGCCGATTTACCAGTTTTTCGTCGAGCAGGCAGTGGCACTCGACCCACGCTACTTGAGCATGGTCATCCCTTCGAGATGGATGGCTGGCGGACGGGGCATGGACGACTTTCGTAAGACGATGTTGGCCGATCGCCGCCTCAGGGACCTTGTGGATTACCCTAACTCGGCTGAGGTTTTTCCGGGCGTCGATCTCAAGAGCGGTGTCTGCTATTTTTTGTGGGATCGGGATCACAAGGGAGCATGCTCGACGACGCTGATCCGCAGCACCGAAGTGGTCGGCCCTATTGAACGCAACCTCGACGAATTTGATGTGCTTATCAGAGACTCGAGAGCTGCAGCAATCCTCAATAAGGTTCTCAGCTTCAAAGAGCCGTCCTTCGAAGATATGCTGACAGGCGACACGCCATTCGGACTGGCAACAAATTTCACCTCCTTCGAATTGCGTGCACCAGTGGAGGGGGAGGTCAAGGTTTATGCCAGCTCAAACTCTGGTCGGCGCAGTGGTGCCATGCCCCGAGCCCATATCACAAAGAATACGCACCTGATTGACACGTGGAAGGTGCTCGCACCGAAGGCAGGGCCGGGGAATAGTGGCGGACACGTGTTGCCTGATGCAGTGCTTGGTCGACCGACCGTAGCCGAACCAAATTCAGTTTGCACGCAGACTTGGATTGTAGCTGGCCCGCTAGAATCCCAAGAGCAAGCTGAAGTTGTTGCGAGATATTTGCAGACGTCTTTCTTAAGGTTCCTCGTTTCACTCAGAAAAGTAAGCCAAGATGCTATGAAGGGGGTGTATCGCTGGGTCCCGCAACAAGATTGGAGTCGAGATTGGTCGGACAAGAATCTCTACAAAAAGTATGGCATAACGGATGAAGAGGTTCTGTATATTGACAGCATGATCCGTCCGATGGATGGTATTCTTGTCTAAACCGACCATCGAAGAAATCCTGCTGCCCAAGCCCGAGGGCCGTCTGCGCATCTATGCGTGGACGCCCAATGATCCGCCACCTGCCTATGCAGGTCTGATCAAGGTAGGGCAGACCACGCAGGCCGACGTGAATGACCGCATCCGCCAGTCGCAGGGTCAGATGCAGCAGGCCTACACGCTCCATGTCGACGAAGTTGCGGAGCGTGAGGACGGTTCCATCTTCCGCGACAGCGACGTTCGCCGCCGCCTGATCGAGATGGGTTTCGAAAACGTCACGATCGGCTCGTCGCGGGAATGGATGCGCTGCTCGCCGGCTGACGTTCGGGCGGCCATCGTTGAGCTGCAAAAGGGGCTGCGCTTCCAATCGGCCCGGCACGAAACCTTCCCGATGCGCCGCGAGCAGGCCGAGGCGGTGGAAGTCACCCACGACTACTACCAGTCCCGTTGGGCGGAAGACCCTAAGGCTGTCCCGCGCTTCCTCTGGAACGCCAAGATGCGCTTCGGCAAGACCTTCACCGGCTATCAACTGGCGAAGAAGCTGGATGCCAAGCGCGTGCTGGTTGTCACCTTCAAGCCCGCAGTCGAGGATGCGTGGGAGGCGGACCTCAAGAACCACGTCGATTTCGATGGCTGGCAGTACATCTCCCGCAATGCCGGCGGCAGCCCGCTCGATGTGCCCAAGGATACGCCGCTGGTCTATTTCGGCTCGTTCCAGGACCTGCTCGGCACGGATCGCTATGGCAACATCAAGGCCCGGAACGAGTGGATTCACGCGATCAACTGGGACCTCGTGATCTTCGACGAATACCACTTCGGCGCATGGCGCGATAACGCCAAGGAGCTGTTCGAAGGGGAGGATGCCGAGGTCGCGAAGAAGGAACTGGCCTACGCCTCCGGCCTGGAGACCGTGAACGAAGACCTCGAGGACAACGCAGAAGCCGAGGCTGAATTCCTCCCCATCACCACGCGCGCCTATCTCTACCTCTCCGGCACACCGTTCAAGGCGCTGGCCACGGGTGAGTTCATCGAAGAGCAGATTTTCAACTGGACCTATACCGACGAACAGCGGGCCAAGGCGGAGTTCGCGGCGGAGCGTCCGGGCGAGCGCAATCCCTATGGCGCGCTACCGCAGATGCGGCTGCTGACCTACCAGATGCCCGATGAGCTGCTTGCGATCGCAAGCGGCGGCGAGTTCGACGAATTCGATCTTGGCGAGTTCTTCGCGGCATCCGGCAAGGGCGTGATGGCCACCTTCAAGCACAAGGATGAAGTGCAGAAGTGGCTCGACATCATCCGTGGTAGCTACGCGCCGCAGAATCTTGATGCCTTGAAGGCAGGTAGCAGGCCGCCGTTTCCGTATTCGGATGTAAGGCTGCTGCCCTATCTCAACCACGCCTTCTGGTTTCTGCCGAGCGTCGCCGCCTGCGAGGCCATGAAGAACCTGCTGGAAGAGAAGCAGAACGTCTTCTGGAACAAGTACACGGTGATCGTTGCCGCAGGGGCAAACGCAGGAATTGGCCTAAGCGCTCTTCCGCCGGTGCGCGACGCGATCGGATCGGGCCATGACACTCAGACAATCACCCTGTCATGCGGCAAGCTGACGACGGGTGTCACCGTGCCGCAGTGGTCGTCGATCCTGATGCTGCGCAACCTCAAGTCGCCCGAGACCTACTTTCAGGCCGCATTCCGGGTGCAGTCGCCGTGGTCGATCAAGAACCCTGACGGCGACGACCCGAACCGCGAGGACGTGCTGAAGCCCGTGTGCTTCGTGTTCGACTTCGCGCCCACGCGGGCGCTGCGGCAGATTTCGGAATATGGCATCGGCCTGTCGCCCGGCGAGCAGAACCCCGAGAAGGCGGTGGCTGACCTCGTCTCCTTCCTGCCGGTGCTCGCCTATGACGGCGCGAACATGGTGCAGATCGATGCCGGCGGCATCCTCGACATCGCGATGGCGGGCACCTCGGCAACCCTGCTGGCCCGCAAGTGGGAATCCGCGATGCTGGTCAACGTGGACAACGACACCCTGCGCCGGGTGCTCTCGAACGCGGAAGCGATGGCGGCTGTTGAGCGGATCGAAGGCTGGCGAGCGCTCGGCGACAACGTGATCGAGACGATCATCAACAAGAGCGAGAAGATCAAGGACCTCAAGAAGAAGGCCAAGGAAGCGGACCTCTCCGAGAAGCAGAAGAAGGAGCTGACCGCCGAGGAGAAGGAGTACAAATCGCTCCGCAAGAAGGTGCAGGAGAAGCTGATCAAGTTCGCGACGCGCATTCCGGCTTTCATGTACCTGACCGATTTCCGCGAGAACACGCTGGTGGATGTGATCACCAAGATCGAACCAGACCTGTTCCGCACCGTGACCGGCCTGACGGTGGCCGACTTCAACCTGCTGGTCGATCTGAGGGTGTTCAACACCGAGCGGATGAACGCCGCTGTCTTCGCATTCCGCCGATATGAGGATGCCTCGCTGCGCTATACTGGTATCGACAGCCACGAGGGGCTGATCCACATGGGTGGCTATAACACCGTGATCGCCAAGGAACCGGGGCAGTAGGACTGAGCCTAGCTTATCCCAGAAATACGCAGCCCGGGCAGACGATGTGATACCGCGTCCGACCCGGCATGTATCGCCAGCAGTTCGCGATCATCCAGCCACCACTCGCAGTCCTCGCCGCAGCCGGGGCATTGCTGTGTTCGATTGGCGATCTTCGAGACCCGCAACCGCTTGGGCCAGCATGCCGCATAATCCGCCGAATCGATCCACCTGTTCACATG
Organism: Novosphingobium meiothermophilum; assembly: GCF_003171715.1. Lineage (GTDB taxonomy): Bacteria > Pseudomonadota > Alphaproteobacteria > Sphingomonadales > Sphingomonadaceae > Novosphingobium > Novosphingobium meiothermophilum. Next base: position 187,494 of record NZ_QGHL01000005.1, read on the forward strand.
TCCACATGTGCAGTTGTGAACAATGACGACCCCCTCCCGTGCTGCCTCGCTGGCGAGCATCGAGGAGCGCCGGAAATCCAGCCAGGCAGTCAGTTCTTCGACGCCCATGATGCGGCCTATATCAGGGCTGGTGTTCGCCAGTTCGTACCCGTCGCGCATGAGCCGTTGTCCCCAACGCAGTTCTGCCATCAGGCTTTGGGTGCGCGTCTGGGCAGTCTCGAGAATGGCAAGCCTCGGCAATCGGCCGATAGCAAACAACCCAGCGATGTGCCGATGGACCATTTGGGAGTCCGGGTTGAGTTTCTGCGACCTTCGGAAATGCCGGCGCAGTCGGCGCTCGATTTCGCAGCTCTGCCCGACATAGAACGGGATGCCATAGAACGGACCCTCTGCAAACTGCACGCCGGGCTCACCAGGATCGAGAAGGGCATAGACGACGTAAGGCGCGCCTTCCGCCTCGTGCCGTGCCTGGCGCTGCAGGGCCTTGAGGCGCTTTTCGATATCGATGGGATAGAGGGGCATGTCGATCTCCTTCGCTGAGTTCGACAACACCCTCCCTCTCCACTTTCTTTGGGTCTCGGCGTCAACGACCGGTGTGAAATCGAGCCGGACTATCCTTCCCCAGAAGCAGGTCGATAACGTCCATTGCGGCGCGCACCCGTGAAACGGATCAAACCCATGGCGCTGAGCGCGGCAATGTCCCGGCGCGCGGTTTTCGCACTGACCTTCCAGTGGCCACAAATGTCCGCCGCGCGGCACCGATGGCCCGCTGCGACTCGGCCAAGGAACCAGCGCTGCCGCTCGTTCAGCTCCGCGGTTATTGGGTCATTTATAGGGTCAGTTTTAGGGTCATTTATACGGTCATTCTGGCGACGATCCTGCCTTGGCGGCTGCATATCGGACGTTTTTGATGGTCGGCGAGAAGCTTTTTGGTCCACTCCGAGCCGACCATCGCCCGCCCCCTGCGAGCTTTCGATGAGCCCGATCACGAATGCCCTGATCACTGGCGAGCTGGTGACCAGGCGCAGAAAGAACACAGTATCGGGACCATGTTGACCGGAGAGCCAGTGCTTGACGGTACGCTCGCTGGCATCCGTTAGCGTCATCAATTGTTTGACAGCACGGTGCGTTCCGCCGTGCTCGCGCTCTAATAACTGGGCGATGGTTTCGGCATAGGCCTGTCTTCCAGCCAGGACTCCTTCCCACTTCGGCAACTTCCTGCCCTTTTTCGGCAACATCTTCCGCTCCTCTCCGGCCTACACTGGTGAAAGTGCGGGGATGGCGGAGTGTCCGTGGTTCGCGCTGCAGCGGTTGGTCGCCCTGGCCACGGCAGCATCGTCATTGAAAGGGCGGAAATTGAAGGATTGGGGCTACGACGACAGTGACGGCAGGGAACAGGCTCCGCGGCTCGTGCGCGCGGCCGAGTACGTTCGCATGTCGACTGACCATCAGAAATACTCGACCGAGAACCAGGCCGATGCGATCCGGCATTATGCCGCGGCGCGCGGGATCGAGATCGTGCGGACCTATGCGGACGCCGGCAAAAGCGGGCTGAAGATCGAAGGGCGCGACGCTCTCAAGCAGCTGATCGACGACGTTCAGAGTGGCGCCGCCGATTACACCATGGTCCTGGTTTACGACATCAGCCGCTGGGGCCGGTTCCAGGACGCCGATGAAAGCGCCTACTACGAGTACATCTGCAAACGCGCCGGGATCGCGGTTCAATACTGCGCGGAGCAATTCGAGAATGACGGGAGCCCGGTCTCGACCATCGTGAAGGGCGTCAAGCGCGCGATGGCCGGGGAGTACAGCCGGGAGCTGTCGACGAAGGTCTTCGCGGGGCAAGGGCGGCTGATCGAAAAAGGATACCGCCAAGGCGGACCTGCCGGGTTCGGCCTTCGCCGGACCTTGATCGATGAAACAGGCACGACCAAAGGCGTACTCACGCGGGGCGAGCACAAGAGCATCCAGACCGACCGGGTGATTTTGACGCCGGGCCCGGATGAGGAAATCGCCATCGTCCGCAGCGTTTACGCCGCTTTCGTGCATGACGGGCTGAGCGAGCGCGAAATCGCCGATGACCTCAACACCCGGGGCATTGTCACCGATCTAGGGCGGCCTTGGACGCGCGGGACGGTCCACCAGCTCCTCATCAACGGCAAGTATGTCGGCGACAATGTGTGGAACCGGCAGTCGTTCAAGCTGAAGAAGAAGCGGGTCCGCAACGACCCCGAAATGTGGATTCGCAGCCCCGGCGCGTTCGAGGCGATCGTCGAGCGCGACCTGTTCGATGCGGCGCAGGCGCTCATCGGCGCACGGTCCTTCAGGCTGTCCGATGCCGAAATGATCGACGCGCTGCGCACGGTCTACGAAAGCAAGGGCCTTCTTTCAGGCATCATCATCGATGAATGTGAGGGCCTGCCCTCCAGCAGCGCCTATTCGTCCCGGTTTGGCAGCTTGCTGCGGGCCTACAGCTTGGTCGGCTATTCGCCGGATCGCGACTACCGCTACCTCGCGGTCAATCGTGCGCTGCGCCGACTGCACCCTGATATTCTTCGCGAGGTCCTCGAAGGCCTGAAAGCACAGGGCAGTGAAGCATGGCAGGATATGGAGACTGACCGGGTCATCGTGAACGATGAGTTCAGCCTGTCCGTCGTCATCGTCCGTTGTACGCCTACGCCGACGGGTCTGCTGCGCTGGAAGATCCGCTTCGACACCTCGAAGATGCCCGACATCACCCTCGTGGTCCGCATGGACGCCAGCAACCGGCAGCCCTTCGACTACTATCTTTTCCCAAGGCTGGATGTGGCAGCCGAACGTGTGCGGCTCGCCGAGGACAACGACCTGCTGCTCGATGCGTACCGCTTCGATGCCCTCGATTTCTTCTACGAGATCGCGGCGCCCGTCAGAGTTGCGGAGGCTGCCTGATGACCGTCACCCGCCCCCAGGCCATCGAGATGATCCCGATTTCGCGGATCACCGTGCTCAACCCCCGGGCGCGCAACAAGCGTCAGCACCGCGAGATCGTCAACAATATCGAGACCATCGGCCTCAAGCGCCCCATCACGGTCAGCAAGCATGATGGTCCGGGCGGCACGCGCTACGATCTGGTCTGCGGTGAAGGGCGGCTTGAGGCTTTCCAGATGCTGGGTCAGACCGAGATTCCGGCGGTCGTGATCGAAGCGAGCGAGAGCGAATGCCTCGTCATGAGCCTGGTGGAGAACATCGCCCGGCGGGTGCAGCGTCCGATCGACGTGATGAACGAGATCGGTGCCCTACGGAAACGCGGTTACACCGAAGCCGAGATCTCCCGCAAAATCGGCATCACCAGTGGGTGGGTCAGCATGATCGTGACCCTGCTCGAGCGCGGCGAGGAAAGGCTGCTGTCAGCGGTCGAGACGGGGCTGATCCCGATCAGCCTAGCGATGGAGATCTCGCGCGCCGAAAGCGAAGAGGCGCAAAACCTGCTGCTGGATGCCTACGAAACCGGCAAGCTGAGAGGGAAGAAGCTGGCTTCGGTTCGCCGGCTCCTCGACCTCCGCATGCGTGGGCGCAGCAAGTCGATCACGGTGGGGAAGTTTGGGCGGAAGGGCTCCACCCGCAAGCTGACCGCCAGCGACCTGATGCAGGTCTATCAGCGCGAGGCCGAAAAGCAGCGTCTGCTCGTGAAGAAGTCCGACTTCACGCAGACCCGCCTTCTCTTCATCGTCGAGGCGATCAAGGATTTGCTGACCGACGATGGATTTCTGACCCTGCTCAGGGCGGAAGGGCTCGAGACGATGCCCCGGGCGCTCGCCATGCGGATCGCGGGCGAAGTCGATGACTGACTGGCCATCAGCAGAGCGACCGCCCGCTGATCCCGGCGCCGACAATCGTGTCCGGCTAGGCTTCGAGCGCCAGTCTGTCACAGTGCGCATCGACCAGATCGTGCCCCTGAAGACATTGCGCGAGGGCGTGCGGGAAAGCCGGAAATATGCCCAGATCGTGAGCTCTATCAAAGCGATCGGCTTGGTCGAAGCACCTGCCGTCGTCCCCAACCCGAAGAATGCAGAGCAATACTTCCTCCTCGACGGCCATTTGCGCATTGAGGTGCTCAAGCAGCTCGGTATCGAGACGGTCGAATGCCTCGTCGCCAATGACGACGAGACCTATACCTACAACAAGCGCGTCAATCGCCTGCCCCCAATTCAGGAGCACCGGATGATCGTGCGCGCCATCGAGCGCGGTGTCACAGAGGCCGTGATCGCCGACGCGCTCGGCCTGGAGGTGGGATCAATTCGCGCGCGGTTCCGCCTGCTCGATGGCATCTGCGAAGAGACCGCGGACATGCTCAAGGACACCAATTGCTCGATGCGGGTCTTCGACATGCTGCGCCGCATGTCGCCGATGCGCCAGATCGAGGCGGCGGACCTGATGATCGGCCAGAACAATTACTCACTGATCTTCGCACGCGCGCTTCTTGCGGCCACCCCTGAAGATCAGCTGGCAGCACCAGCGAAGAAGGCGCGGAAGAATGACCTCACGGGCCCGACCAGCCAGCAGATTTCCCGGATGGAGCGGGAGCTTGCCACTCTCCAGACGCAGGTGAAGTCGGTCGAAGACAGCTACGGCATCGACAATCTCCACCTGACCTTCGCGCGCGGTTACGTCGCGAAGCTGCTCAGCAACGCCCGGGTCGTTCGCTGGCTCTCGACCCATCGGCAGGAATATCTGTCTGAGTTTCAGCGGATCGCGGAAATCGAGTCGATCGGGACGGTCGGCACGCTTACGCCGCAGGAATGAGATGACGGAGGCCTGCGGTCGGCTCCCGTGCCGATCAATCGCACATTTCCCTCTCATCACGGTCGTGACAGTTGGACGGGCGATAGCCGCAAACAACAGAAAGAGTTGAATCGGCTCGGCGGCCAGGCCTGGGACAAACCCTCCGTTAGACAACGTGCCTAGGAACGGCAGGTCACGCCAGAACCAGCCATTCGAGGAGCGAGGAATGGGCTTCCCGCTTTGACCGTGATTGCGGACGATCCGGAAAGTCTGCTACGATTGGCTGATAGGTGCAAGCCGACGTCTGTTCAGGCAAGACGCCTGCCTAGGAATTACGGGTCACCTCAGTCCAAGTGCGAATTGCCAATCGTGCATCAGCGCGGTGCCTTCACCATGAGACGGCAAGCGAGATGCACTTCACCCCAACGTGTGGCGAAGGTCTCTGATACCTCAAACCAACCAGCGCCCGGCCCTCCAGCGCCGTGATTTGCGCCCATGCACGAGCACTCGCATTCGTGACCTTCCGCATTCATGCATTTGGACGCGCATTTCTCTTGCTCGCGGTAGGGTTGGATAACGTAAAGCTGAGAGAAGCGCTCAAGGATGTGATTCACGAGGTCGCTGAACCAGTCTTGCGGCAACTCCCACCCATCATATTTTGGAAGCCATTGGGGTTCGTGCCCGCCCGGACGCGATGATTGTAGAAATGCGCGGGCACGCCGAAGGAGGTCAAAATCATTGCTCGGATGGGGGAGTTTAACCCTAAGCTTGTGACCTTTACCCTTCCTAACGATCACCGGAATTTCGTTCTGTTTCCAGACCCGCCGAAGTTTGTTGGGCTCACTCTGCTCCATCTCGCTATTCGCCTTTCTGTCATGAATATCATGACTAGGTGTATCCATCCGGCGGGGGCCGCCTTGCGCGGGTAGGTAGCGAGCGCTCTTTAGCGTGCTCTTTTGAGCGCGCTTAGGAGTGGTCGATGGGTCAGG
>NZ_QGHL01000006.1 GCF_003171715.1 Novosphingobium meiothermophilum
GTATCCATCCGGCGGGGGCCGCCTTGCGCGGGTAGGTAGCGAGCGCTCTTTAGCGTGCTCTTTTGAGCGCGCTTAGGAGTGGTCGATGGGTCAGGTGACGGTATTTTCGGGGCCGGAGCGGCGGCGCCGGTGGAGCGAGGAAGAACGGCTGCGGATCCTTTCCGAGGCGTTCGCGCCTGGCGCCTGCGTTGCCGAGGTGTGTCGGCGGCACGATATCTCCTCGGCGCTGATCTACACTTGGCGGCGCAAGTTGCTCGATGCAGGCGCGGCGCAGGAGGCCGAGGCACCGGATGCGCTTCCCACGCCGGTATTCGCCGAAGCGGTGATCGACGGGGACGCGGTGCCGGTCAGCGCTGCCGAGCACCCGGCGATGATCATCGACCTGCCACGCGGCAAGCGGCTGAGCGTTTTCGCTGCGGCATCGCCGGCGCTGGTCGCTGCCGCGCTGAAGGCTCTGCGATGATCCCTTCCGGCGCGCGGGTGTGGATCGCGCTCGGCCACACGGATATGAGGAAGGGCATGCAGGGCCTGGCGCTGCTGGTGCAGCAAGGCCTCAAGCGTAATCCCCACGGCGGTGATCTGTTTGTATTCCGCGGCCGCGCAGGCTCGCTGATCAAGATCATCTGGCACGACGGGATCGGCATGTCGCTCTACGCCAAGCGGCTTGAGAAGGGCCGGTTCGTATGGCCCTCGGCGAGCGAGGGAACGGTGTCGCTGACCCCCTCGCAGCTGGCCTGCCTGCTGGAGGGGATCGACTGGCGCAACCCGCAGTATACGTGGCGGCCGCAGAGCGCCGGATAATCGTCGCAAGGCGGTGTTTTGCCCTTGCGGCAGAGGGTGGAACATGATTCCATCTCTCCTGTGGAAGCCGCCATCTCGCCCCTGCCAGACGATGTCGAAGCGCTCAAGGCGCTGGTGGCGACGATGGCTCGCAGAGTCGAGGAGGCCGAGCAGAACGCCGCTACCGCCACGGCACAGCTTGCCAACGCCATGGCCCACCAGAGCGCCATCGAGGCGCTGATCGCCCACCTCAAGCTGCAGATCGCCAAGCTCAAGCGCGAGCAGTATGGCCCCAGCGCCGAGCGCAGCCGTCGCCTGCTCGATCAGATGGAGCTGCAGCTCGAAGAGCTCGAGGCTGACGCCGCCGAAGACGACCTGATCGCCGAGGAAGCGGCAGCGAAGACCACCACGGTCACCGCCTTCGAGCGCAAGCGCCCGGCAAGGAAGCCGTTCCCCGAGCACCTGCCGCGCGAGCGCGTCGTGGTGCCTGCCCCCTGCTCCTGCCCGGCCTGCGGCGGGGATCGGCTCTCCAAGCTTGGCGAGGACGTCACCGAGACGCTCGAGGTCATCCCGCGTTCGTGGAAGGTGATCCAGACGGTTCGAGAGAAGTTCTCGTGCCGTGACTGTGAGAAGATCGCCCAGGCCCCGGCACCATTCCACGTGGTCCCGCGCGGTTGGGCAGGCCCCAGCTTCCTCGCCATGCTGATGTTCGAGAAGTATGGGCAGCACCAACCGCTCAACCGGCAGGCCGAGCGGTTCGCCCGCGAAGGCGTGCCGCTCAGCGTCTCGACCCTGGCCGATCAGGTCGGCGCCGCTGCTCACGCGCTGATGCCGATCTACAAGCTGATCGAGGCGCATGTTCTGGCTGCAACCCGGATCCACGGCGACGATACCACCGTGCCGGTCATGGCCAAGGGCAAGACCGATGTGGCCCGATTATGGGTCTATGTCCGCGATGATCGTCCGTTCGCCGGGACCGATCCACCGGCAGTCCTGTTCCACTACTCGCGCGATCGGCGCGGAGAGCACCCGCAAGCCCATCTCGCAGGCTGGTCCGGTATCCTGCAGGCCGATGCCTATAGCGGCTACAACGACCTCTATCGCGAAGGACGCGACCCCGGCCCCGTGCTCGAGGCAGGCTGCTTCGCCCATGCGAGGCGCAAGTTCTTCGAGCTGGCCGATGTCGTAAGCTCGGCCCGCAAGAAGAGTCGCGGACAGAGCGCCGCCATGATCTATCCGATCGCGCTCGAAGCCGTGCAGCGCCTCGATGCCCTGTTCGACATCGAGCGCGGCATCAACGGCAAGAGCCCGGCCGAGCGGCTTGCAGTTCGCCAGGAACTCAGCGCGCCGCTCATGGCCGAGCTCCACACCTGGCTGACCGAGCAGGTCGCCAAGCTGTCGCGCGGCCATGATCTCACCAAGGCCTGCTTCTACATGCTCAAGCGCTGGGACGCGTTCACCCGCTTCCTCGACGATGGCCGGATCTGCCTCACCAACAACGCCGCCGAGCGCGCGCTCCGCTGCATCCCGCTTGGCCGCAAGGCATGGCTGTTCTGCGGATCCGATCGCGGCGGCAAGCGTGCCGCCATCATCTACACCCTGATCCAGACCGCCAGGCTCAACGATGTCGATCCGCAGGCCTGGCTCGCCGATGTCCTCGCTCGCATCGCCGATCATCCGGCCACCAGGCTCGATCAGCTGCTGCCTTGGAACTGGCGCAAGAGTGAAGGTCTGCTATCGCAGGCGGCATGACCCGCCAAAGCGCCATCGACAGTTTTACCGAGATCGCCACGCTGCGTATCGAGCTGAACGATTCCGACCCGCTCATCTGGCGAGAGCTCGAAGTCCCAACCTCCATCACCCTCAAGGTGCTGCACGAGATCGTCCAGACCGCCATGGGATGGCTCGACTATCACCTCTGGGAGATGGTCATCGATCACCAGACCTACGGCCTGCCCATGGACGAGGACTGGGGGACCGCTCCCCGCAAGGTCGCCTCCCGCACACGACTGCGCGATGTGCTTGCTCCCGGCACTACCCGGATTCATTATGTCTATGATTTCGGCGATTACTGGGAACACAGTTTGATCATCAGGGATGTCCGAGCTGGGGATCGCTCCACGGCATATCCGCGTTTCATCGCCGGTGAGCGCAACTGCCCTCCCGAGGACTGCGGCGGCATCCCGGGGTTCTACGAAATGCTCGAGGCGAGAAACGATCCGGACCATCCAGATCACGCCGATGTCAGCGAATGGCTCGACGACTACGATCCAGACGAACTCGATGTCTTCCCGATCAACGGCATCCTCGGCCGGATCGCCGCTCGTCGTAACGCCGCAGCAAAACGCATCATCAAACCCAGTGACCGCTAACTGAAACGGGTGCGGCCTTCACCGGATGGATAC
>NZ_QGHL01000017.1 GCF_003171715.1 Novosphingobium meiothermophilum
CCCGCCACGATCGCCTCGCCAATCCCGCTCGCACCCCCCGTCACAATCACTCGCCTGCCCCGCAGACACGGATAAACCACCCCGCCACCAAGGGGTGACACGAGGACCGGTTCTGCGGCGGCTGCATCCACGATCGGGCGCGCGTTCATGCACATTCGACCAGACCGCGCGCGGCCAGATTGCGCATGAAATCGGCAATGCCGTGCGTCCAGGCCGGGGCATCGCGCGAGGTGGTGACGGTATTGGCAAGCGTGCCAAGGCGCGCGGAGCGGATCGTCACCCTGTCACCCACCTTGTGGGTGAATCCTGCGCCCGGCTCGTCGCGGTCCTGCGTGGGAGCGAAAAGCGTGCCGCAAAACAGCACGAAGCCATCGGGATAGTGATGCTCGCTCAGCGTCTGGGCGACGAGGTTGAGCGGATCGCGGCTGATTTCCGACATGCGGTTGGTGCCTTCCATGCGGAAGCCATCGGTGCCTTCGACCAGAAGTTGCACTTCGGCGCGGCGCACGTCCTCTATGGTGAAACCGTCATCGAACAGGCGGATGAACGGGCCGATCGCGCACGAGGCGGTATTGTCCTTCGCCTTGGACAGGAGCAGTGCCGAACGGCCTTCGAAATCGCGCAGGTTCACATCGTTGCCCAGCGTTGCGCCCAGCACTTCGCCATCGGCATCGACCGCCAGCACCACTTCGGGTTCAGGGTTGTTCCACGCCGAATCCGAACGCACCCCGATCAGCGCCTCGTGGCCGACGGTGGAAAGCACGGGCGATTTGGAGAAGACTTCGGCATCCGGGCCGATGGCGACTTCGAGATACTGCGACCACATGCCCTGATCGATCAGCAGCGCCTTGAGCGCCATGGCTTCCTCGCTGCCGGGCACGACCGAGCGGATGCCCGATCCGATTCTGGCTTCGAGCTCTTCGCGGATTGCGGCTGCGGCGCTGGCATCGCCGCGGGCGCGTTCCTCGATCACGCGCTCGATGGCGCTAAGGGCAAAGGTCACGCCGCACGCCTTCACGCATTGCAGATCGATGGGCGAAAGCAGGCGCCAGCCCCGCGGCAGGCCATCTGCAACCGCACCGAGATCCACGCCGCCGTCGAATGCGCGGCGGGCGATGGCGCCAGATGATGTGCTGGCGTTAGCGGTAATATCGAAGATCCGCCCCTGGCGCAGCACGATCACGTGCGGTCCGGCAGCGCTCATCGCGCGGCCCAGAAAGAGTCCATCAGCATAATCATGCGGAAGGCACGCCGCGAGCCCCACTGTCATCAATCCATCTCCCCGGCCTGCACGCGGCAGCACTGTTCAGATCAGCCGCAAGACTGATAGCGCTACCTTAGAAGCGCGCCAAGGGGATTTCAAGCCCGTCGTGGCGCAAGGAAAAACCCCGCTGTCGAAGGCGGGGTTGCAGTCTGCCAGAGCCGGGAACGCAGGAGAGCGGATGCGGGACTGCGCGCGCTCAGCCCAGCCACGCACCGCCATTGACGTTGATCGTGGTTCCTGTGGCAAAGCTGGCATCGTCGCTGGCGAGATAGGCCACCGCGCCCGCCACCTCGTCGGGCCGGGCCAGCCGTTTCAGCAGGCTGTCGGCGGCCACTGCGGCCTTCACTTCATCTGGCAGCGGGGCATAGATCGGGGTTTCGGTCGCACCGGGATTGACCGCGTTCACACGGATGCCGCGCGGCGCCAGTTCGCGCGCCATGGCCCGTGTCATGCCAAGGACAGCGGCCTTTGCCGCGACATAGGGAACCGGCCCGTTGCCTGCCAGCGCCGCCGTGGAGCCGATGTTGACGATGGCCCCGCCAGTGCCCTGTTCAGCCATGACGCGCACGGCCGCGCGCGAGCAGCGAAAGGCTCCGTCAAGCGTCACGGCCAGCACGCGCGACCAGCCCTCGTCGGTGCAGTGGATCGTCTGGTCGGCAATGACGCCTTCCTCGCCCGCGGCCTGCCGGGCCTGCGCCGCGTAGAACGCGTCCATCCCGTCGCCCGGCGCACTGCCGATCCCGGCATTGTTGACCAGCACGTCCACCCCGCCCAGCGCGCGCGCCACGGCGGCAAAGGCTGCATCGACCGATGCACTGCTGGCAACATCGCAGGCCACGCCGATATGCGGCGCGCCCAGCACCGCGCCTGCCTTTTCCGCCGAAAGATCGAGCACGGCCACAACCGCACCTTCATCGGCCAGCCGCCGCGCGATGGCCGCGCCAATGCCCTGCGCCCCGCCGGTCACAACCGCGCGCCTGCCTTCGAGCCGTTTCATCGCGCCATCCCTTCAGCCTGCCCGTGGATAATCGGTGTAGCCGCGCGCATCATCGCCATGCCCGGTGTAGAAGGTGGCGCGATCGGCCTTGGCAAGCGGCGCTCCGGTGCGGAAACGCTCCACCAGATCGGGGTTGGCGATGAAGGCATAGCCGAACGAGACCGCGTCAGCCTTGCCCTCTGCGATCACGGCATTGGCCTTTTCCAGCGTGAGGCCGCAGTTCTCGATCACCGCGCCTGACCAGTGGCTGCGCACCAGATCGAGCGAATCGAAGCCCTGATTGGGAATGTGGATCAGGTGGCACCATGCCAGTCCCATGCCATCCACTGCCTTGAGCAGCGTGGCATAGGTTTCTGCCGGGTCGGCATCGGCCATACCGTTGAAGGTGACGCCGGGACAGATGCGAAAGCCCACGCGCCCCGGCCCGATGGCTTCTGCCAGCGCGCTGAGCGTTTCGACCACGAAGCGCACCCGGTTTTGCGCGCTGCCGCCCCAGGCATCGGTGCGCTGGTTGGAATTGGACGAAAGGAACTGCATCGGCAAATAGCCGCTGGCGCAGTGCAGTTCGACCGCGTCAATCCCGGCCGCGCGGGCATTGCGCGCCGCGGCCGCATATTCGGCGATGACGCCCGCAATCTCGTGCGCTGCCAGTGCGCGCGGCATTTCGGGCGGCACCGGAACGCCATCGGGGCCGGGGATCGGATCGGGGCAGGCGATGGCGCTGGGGGCGATGGTTTCGGCATCGGCGGCCTTGTTCGCCCGCACGCTGGCGCGGCCAACATGCATGAGCTGCATGGCGATCAGCCCGCCTTCACCATGGACGGCATCGGCCACCTTGCGCCAGCCTTCGACCTGCACGGGCGCATGAATGCCCGGCGTGCGCCAGTAGCCCTTGCCGTGCGGTGATGGCTGGGTGCCTTCGGTGATGATGAGGCCCGCCGAGGCGCGCTGGCGGTAGTATTCGGCCATGAGGTCGGTCGGCTCGTCGTGCGGCCCGGCACGGTCGCGCGTCATCGGCGCCATGATGATCCGGTTGCGCAAGTCCAGATCGCCCAGCCGCACTGGCGAGAACACATCGGCCATCGGCATCAGCTCCGCACGCGCGGCTTGGGGAGCGGAGCGCCGCGTCGCATCGTTTCGATGAACTTTTCAAGCGGCGCGGGCGGTTCGACCGGGCCATCGTGGGGCTGGCCCTGCCGCGCCCAGTAGCTCTTCCAGCTTGGAAACAGATCGTGGAAGCTGCCGTGATAGGGCGGCACGCCCGGCCAGCGCATCTTGCGCTCGCCCACCGGCGGCTTGTTGAGATCGGTGGCATACCAGTAGAGCGGCAGGCGGCGGCGGAAGTACCAGCGCCCGCCGATGCGCTCATACTGGTCGAAATACATCATCTGCATGATGACCCATTCCGCGCCGCATTCATGCTCGTTCTTGGAATAGACCACGCCTTGCGCATGGTCGGGATCATCGAAATCTATGATATGGCCGCCGATATGGTGGCTGGTGCCATCGAACTGCATCGAATGCGTCTCGTCGAACCAGTCGCGCAGCGCCTTGCGGCCGGTCTTGCCGCCGCCCACGCGCACATCTTCGGGAAACAGGTTCACCCACGCATCGCCATCGCGCATGTCGAGCGCGAGCGCATACTTGGCGGGCAACTGGCGGATTGCATCGAGCGATTCGAGCCGGTCGATGCGGGCGAGCAGGGATGCGTCGGTCATGGCAGGATCATGCTTTCAGGAAGTGAGCGGAGCGGGCCGGCAGAGCGCGCCGTTGGCCCAGCCGAGGATGTCGTCGCTGCCGGAGGTGAGAAGATCGTCCACCGCGCCCACCAGCACATCGTGCGTGCCGAAGCTCAGCCGTTCGCGGATGGTGCAGAAGATCGCGGCGGGGGCATCGTCGATGAACCACACGCCATCGTGGGCGTGATGCACATGCTGGCGCCAGTCGCTTTGCGTGAATCGCGCATCGCGGGCGGCGGGATCGGCAAAAGGCACAACATGGCCGCCCTGCCCCGGTTCCAGCAGGTTGATGCAGAAGCGCCCCGCGCGCAGCATGGCGTCATGCGCGCTGCCCGAACGGTTCACGCAGATCGCCATGGCGGGCGGTTCGAGGCACACCGGCATCAGCGCCGACATGGCCAACCCCACGGGCTGCCCGCTTTCGGGATCGAAGCTGGTGACGATTCCAAGGGGGGCGGGCATGAAGCGCAGCACGCGCTTCAGCCGCGCATCAAGCGGTTCTGGCGCTGGCAATCCGGGATCAGCCGGTCCGGTCATGGAACTCCCCCTTGAGCGCGCCCGGCATCCGCGCGGAAGGCGCGAATCTCAGAGGCGCTTGCTATTTGCGCTAAACCATAGCCATAGTTTTACGCAAATGCAAAGTGAGAGTGCATATTGTCGCCTGAATCAGGCGAAGGCAGGGCTGCGGATCAATCGTCGTCGTCGATCACTTCGGGGCGCGTGATCTTGGCCATGCGGGCATTGTATTTCACCGTCTTGACCGCGATCGAGGTTTCGACGTGGTGCACCCCGTCGATCGAGAGGATCTTGTCCGAAGCCAGTTCGACCAGCGCTTCCAGTTCGTCGATCAGGCACATGGCGGTGATGTTGAACTCGCCCATGGTGATGAGCACGGCATTGATGCCGGGAATATCGGCGATCACCTGCGCCAGTTCGCGCACGCGGTGCACATCCACCTGCACGTTGATGAAGGCGAGCTTCGCGCGCTTGCCCATTTCGAAGCCGGTGATCGCGGTAAAGGCGATCAGTCCGTCCTGCTGAAGGCGCTTGATGCGCCCGCGCACGGTGCCCTCGGTCACGCCCAGTTCGGCCGCAATCCTGCGGTTGGAAACGCGCGCATCGCTGGCAAGCATGTCGATCAGCTGCTGGTCGAGCGCGTCAAGTTGCGGGGCCGCCATTGTCTCAGGCTCCCTTGCCGGTGGTGCGGGCCTCGATCGGGGCCACGTCGAACTTGTACTTGATGATATCGACCACCACCGCCGGGCTGAGCGAGCGGATGCCGCGAATGCCGGAAAGATCGTTCAGCAGGAAATCGGAAAGATCATCGAAATCGTGCAGGGCCACCAGCATGTCGATATCGTAGCGCCCCGTCACGAGATGGGTTGCCACCACTTCGGGCAGTTCCGCCAGTTCGGCGGCCACTTCGGATGCGGGCCGCCCGTCCACTTCCACCGGGATGCGCAGCAGCACGTTGAAGCCGTGCGCGGAAAAATCAGAAACCGCCACCACGCGAAGCTGGTTGGCATCTTCCATCCGCTTGATCCGGGTGGAAACCGTGGTCGCCGTCAGCCCCAGCTTTTCGGCGATCTGCTGGTTGTTGGCCCGCCCGTTCAGGCGAAGCTGCTCGACGATGTTGAGATCGGTCGCGTCGTAACTGAAGGTCTGAGTCATGGTCCCCGGCGCGCCGCGCGATATGTGCCGCGGCGTTTCGGCTTGCGGTTTGCGCAAGCGCCGGTCGTCCGTCAACCTCATTATCGTCCGTATCCGCGAAGCAGCCGCGCCTTGCGCAGGCGCCGCTGGCAGGGCGCTGCGCAAGGCGGCGGGATCAGGCGCACCCCGCGATCACGCAAGCGCCGGTTCCCCGGCCAGCGCGCGCACCGCCGTTGCCGCGCCGTGGATTGCCCCTTCGATATAGCCCACGCCATTCGCATCGCCGATCGCGTGGACGGCAAAACCGGCCTCTTCCAGCGCTTTCGCAAGTGCCAGATCGCCGGTTGCGCCCTTGGCTACCACCACGTTTCCGGCCGGGACCGTGTGCCTTTCGCCAGCCGCATCGGCAAAGCTGACGCTGTCCTTGCCGATCACGATATCGCGCGCGCCCGCGTGCAGGCCGACGCCATGCTCGGCCAGTTCGGCAAGCAGCCGCATCCGCCGCACCAGGGTCAGCCCCTTGCCCATGCGCGGCGCTTCCTCGATCACGTTGACGGTGCGCCCGCGCTCCATCAGGAACTCGGCCAGTTCCAGCCCCACCAGTTCGCCGCCGATGATCGTGACCGTATCGGCCAGCGGCATCCAGGCGTGGGTTGCCTTGCGCACCAGCGCAAGGTTCGCGCTGGCGCCCGTGGCCGCGCCAACCCTTGTCGCCAGCCGCGTGAACAGCCCGGTTTTGCGCCTGAGGGCCTCGGTATTCTCACCGAGCATCATCGCGCGCATGTCGTCGCCCGAATAGACGTGGTCCTGATCGCCGCCGGGAATATCGGGCATGGCGCGCACCGCGCCGGTGGCCACGATCACCGCATCCACGCCCAGCCCGCGCAGCAGTTCGGGCGTGGCAAGGGTGGAGAGCCGCACATCGACGCCGGCTTGCGCCACTTCGCGTTTCAGCCATTCCAGCAGGCGTTCGTTGGGTTCATAGGCAAGGCCTGCAAAGCGCAAGGTTCCGCCCAGCCGGTCCGACTTTTCGATCAGCGTCACCTTGTGGCCCAGCCCCGCCAGACGGCGCGCCGCTTCCATTCCGCCCGGCCCGCCGCCGATCACCGCGAAGCGGCGCGGCGCAGCGCCTGCCGGGGCAGGCGCACCCTTGCATTCGAAGCCAAGGTCCGCGTTCACTGCGCAGCGTGCGCTTTCGCCCATGTAGATCGCGCTGACGCAGGTGTAGCAATAGACGCAGGGGCGCACCTTTTCGTCCTGCCCCTCGGCCAGCTTGCGCGGCAGGTGCGGATCGGCCAGCAGCTTGCGCCCCATGGCGATGAAATCGGCCTCGCCCTTGCCGATCGTGGCATCAGCCGTTTCAACCTCGATCCGGCCCGCGCCGATCACGGGGATCTTCACCACCTTGCGGATTTCCGCGGCGGCCGGAAGATTCCAGTCCTCGATATGCGGAATGTTCGATTCCGAATGGAGCTTGCCTACGGCGGTATCATGATAGGCGGTGACGGCGATGGCATCGACTCCCGCCGCCTCGACCAGCTTCGCCGCTTCCTTTGCCATGTCGAGCGTGATGCCGCCGGGCTTGCCCACCTCGCGCGAATCAAGCTTGATCCACACCGGAAAGTCCGGCCCCACTTCGGCACGGACCGTGCGGATCACATCGCAGGTCAGGCGCAGGCGGTTCTCAAGGCTGCCGCCATACCGGTCGGTGCGGGTATTGGTATAGGGCGATGTGAAGGATGACAGCAGATAGCCGTGCCCGCCGTGGATCTCCACGCCATCGAAGCCGGCCTCCTTCGCCCGGCGCGCGCCCTGCGCGAACTGGTTGACGGCAAGATTGATGTCGGCCTGTTCCAGAACCTTGATTTCCGGCATTTTCATCCCGGCAAGCGCCTGAAGCTCCTCCATCAGGAAATAGTCGATGAAGCTGCCCTTGGGCGCGGGCGGCACGGCAGGCCCCCACAGCTTGTGCCCCCAGCGGTTGAAGGAGTAGCCCGCAACGAAGCCGCCGTGGTGAAGCTGGGCGGCAATCTTCGCGCCGTGCGCGTGAACCCGGTCCGTCATTTCCCGCAGCCTGGGAATGAAGCGGTCGTCCGAAATCGCGGTCTGCCCCATGGCGACCGCGCCCACCGGCCATGCCACGCCCGCCACGCCCGAAACGATCAGGCCCACGCCGCCCCTTGCCTGTTCCTCGTGGTAGGCCATCAGGCGCTCGCCCACGGTGCCGTCGTCTTCCGAAAGGCTGACCCCCATCGCCGCCACGACAATGCGGTTCCTTGTCTGCATTGAGCCGATGCGGCCCGGCGAAAGCAGATGAGGAAAGCGGTTGGAAGTCATCGCGCACAGCTCCGTCGCATGGCCGGAAGAGCTTGGCGATGCCCGGCAAGGGCTGCGCGCATCATTCTCCCGGCTTTGCCTGATTTATATATTGCGTAATTCATGGCCCACTGAATTACGATTTTCAAGGAGAAACGTTGCGTCTCTACCCGCCCAGCGAAGCAATCAGCGCCACCAGTTGCGCCTGCCGGTGAACCCCGGTCTTCGCAAAGACCGAACGCAGCTGCACTTTGGCCGTGTTGTGGGCAATGCCCATCCGCCGGGCGGCCTCCACCAGCGAATGTCCTTCGGCCAGCACGGCCGCCAGCCGCGCTTCGGCCGCGGTCAGCCCCAGCAGATCGCGCAGCGCCAGCGCATCGGTGTGCGCCTCGGCCACGGGCCGCGCCAGAAACAGCGCCAGCGCCCCTGCGCCATCGTGAATGGCGCTGAGGTCAAGCGGGCGGGCCGTGGCCACCAGATCGCCGCGTTCGGGCCGGGCAATGCGGAACCGGCACAGGCCGCCCGGCCCGCCGACGCCGCGCCTGCCGCCCATGAGATCGGCCAGAAGCCGCTGATGGGCAGGTTCGGCGAAGACCAGCTCCTCGCCCCGGCGGCGCAGCCCTTCGTCCTCGGCCAGCAGGCTTTCGGCAAGCGCATTGGTGCTCACGATGCGTCCCGCGCGGTCCAGAACCACCAGCGCCAGCCCCAGCCCTTGTGCGGTGGCATGGAACACCCCGTGTTCGGCCCCGGCAAACTGGAGCTTCTCGAACAGGCCAACGGCAATGCGCAGGTGCGGCGCCAGGGCCTGAAAGCGGGCCCGCTCCCCGCGGGTGAACGGCGCAAGCGAATTGTGGCGGCTTACCCGGAAGCGCGCTTCCCAGCGCCCTTCGGCCTGTCGCGCCGCGCCGCGCGTATCGGCAAAGACGGAACCGAAGTTGAGGTCCATGCCCAGAACCTCGTCGAAACCGCTTTGCGCCATGGCCGCGCGGTATTCGGCAAAGTCGGTTTCGGGAAGGCCCGCCATGAACTCGGCATAGGATGTGACCACCCCGTCGGGCAGTCCGCGGAACGGATCGTTGGCAAAGAGCGTCTCGGTATAGGCGGCATCGAACGCGGGGCTGCTTCCGGGTGTCAGGAACGTGGCGGGCTGGCGCTTGCCGGGCGCGGTGATGATGAGCGTGGCGAAACTCGCGTCCATCCATCCGGCCAGCGCTTCCAGAAAGCGCCGCCATGGCTGCGCCTCGCCGATCCCGGCATAGAGCCGGGCCAGAAGATCGGAGAACGCGGGATCGATCTGGCCAGCCATGGGCCGCAGCATAGGCTGGGCGGCGTCCGTCCGACAACCGCCAAACCCGCCCGGCCGGAAGCCCCGCGCCGATGCTGCCATTCCTTGCCCCGGCGCGGACAGAGAAGGGCCTACTCCGCTGCCTCCATGACGCCAGCTTCGGCTGCTTCCAGTGCCCTGAAGTGCGGAATGACCTTTTCACCGATGTTGCGGATGGTCTGCATGATGATGTCGTGCGGAATGCCGCCCATCTGGAAGATGAACAGGATTTCGTCCGCGCCTGCATCTTTCAGCCGCTGGACATAGCGGATGCAGTCATCCGGCGTGCCATAGGCATCCTGCGCCACGGTGTAGTTCGAAAGGTGCTCGTCGCCCACTGGGATGGCTTCTTCGGAAAGATAGGCAATGGTCGCCTGCTTGCCCTGCTCCAGCACGCGGGCATGATCTTCGGCGTCAAGCGTCTCGTCCACCGTGGGCTTCGGCCCGCCCTGATACCAGTAGGCAATGCTTTCGGCAAAGAAGCGCTGGCCGCGCAGGCCAATGCGCCGCGCTTCGGCCCGGTCTTCCAGCACGGTGGCCGCGCACAGGGCGGCCAGATGCTCGGTCGGGCGGAAACCCACCTGATCCTCTGGCTTGCGGCTGCGGAAGGCCTCGCGGTAGATCGCATTCTTGCGCGCGATCTCGTCCGGGCCGGAAAAGCCCAGCACCAGCGCACCGATGCCCCGGCTTCCGGCGGCGATCAGCGTGTTTTCGCGGGTGCAGGCCATGTACATCGGCGGGTGCGGATCCTGCCAGGGTTTGGGATGGATGGCGCGCTTGGGAATCTTGATGAACTGGCCGTCGTGCTCGATCTCGTCCTGCACCATGATCTTTGGGATCAGATACATCGATTCGTCGATCATCGGCTGAAGTTCACCCAGATCATAGCCGAAGGTTCCCGCCTCCTGCTGGGTGCCGCCCTTGCCCACGCCGAAGTGCAGCCGGCCCTGCGAGAGAATGTCGAGCGTGGCGATGCGTTCAGCCACTTTCACCGGGTGGTTCATCGCAGGCGGCAGGCAGACGACGCCGTGGCCGATGTGGATGCGGCTCGTGGCCCCGGCAATGAAGGCCAGCACCGTTTCCGGGGCCGACATGTGTGCATATTGCGTGAGCGCGGTATGTTCCACGCACCAGATGCAGTCGAAGTCCATCGCCTCGGCCAGCTTGGCCTGTTCGACGATCTGGAGGAACACCGCGCGCTCGTTCTCGCGGCTGGTATCGACCATCTGCGCTTCATAGATGATGGAAAACTTCATTGCCCGTTCTCTCCGCCTCTTTCGCCCGGTCAGCCGTCGCGGTGCCGGGCGTGTTCTCGTTCCGGGACTGAAGCTATCGCAGCGCGCACCTGTGCGCATAACCCCTTCGGGTTATGCGGGCGGTGCGCAGGTGCGGTCATGTTGCGCAACATGCTGCATCCTGACATGGCCTGATGCGCCGTCCTTGAGGATCAACTATCCATGTCCGATACGCTCGACGCCCTCGAACGCCGCCTGCGCCTTCTGGAAGACCGCGAGGCAATCGGCGATCTCATCGCCCGCTATGGCCCGCTCGCCGACCGGGGAGAGGCGGCGGCGCTGGCCCGACTGTGGACGGCCGACGGAATCTACGAAGTGGTGGGCTTTGCCCGTGCCGAGGGTCAGGCCGCAATTGCCGCGCTGATCGACGGGGCGCATCACCGCGCGCTCATGGCCGATGGCTGCGCGCACCTGCTTGGCCCGGTGGCGGTCACGCTCGATGGCGACGAGGCAACCGCCGTCTGCCATTCGGTGGTGTTCCGATCGGTATCGGGGCATTTCGTGGCCGAGCGCGTGTCCGCCAATCGCTGGAGACTGGTGCGCACGGGCGCAGGCTGGCGCGTGCAGCACCGCGCCAATGCCCTGCTTGACGGAGAGGAGGCCGCGCGCGCCATCCTCTCGATCTGAGGATTGGAGCCGCCTAGCCCGCCAGTTGCCCGCCGTCCACGGTAAACAGCGCGCCAGTGGCCTTGCGCGCCTTGTCGCTGGCAAGAAAGGCGAACATTTCGGCGATGTCTTCCGGTTCGCACGAACCATCCAGCAGCTTGGGCGCGTTGCGCATCATCAGCGCCCAGTCCACGCCTTCGGGCGGCGGGGTGTTCTGGGTCATCGGGGTCACGACATGGCCGGGGCAGATCGCATTGATCCTGACGCCCGCTGCCGCATACTCGATCGCCAGCCCGCGCGTGATCGCAGCCACGGCGTGCTTCGATGCCGAATAGGCGATGTTGTAGGGCTGGCCCTGCAAGGCCGCGGTCGATGCCGTGTTCACGATCACACCCCTGCTTTTCAGCAGGTGGGGCATGGCCGCCTGACAGATCACGAAAACGCTGGTGGCGTTCACGTGCATCAGCAGATCGAAGTCCTCGGCGGAAAAGCTGTCGGACGGACCCCATTTCAGCAGCCCGGCAATGTTGCACACGATGTCGAGACCGTCTGCGGCCGCCACATCGACGAGCGCCCGGCACGAGGCATAGTCGGCGGCGTCGTAACCTTGCACGCGCGGGGTTCGCGCCATCATCGCCGCCGTTTCCTCAAGGCCCGCAAGGTTGCGGTCGGCGATGGTCAGTTCTGCCCCTTCGGCGGCAAAGCGGATGGCGGTGGCGCGGCCGATGCCCGATGCCGCGCCGGTGATGAGGCCCTTCTTGCCTGCAAACAGCACGGCCATCAGAACCGCACGCCGAAGGTCAGGCCATAGGTGCGCGGATCGGGGAAGTAGCCCACCGTCAGCCCGCCGAAGCCGGGACCGAAATCGATGAAGTTCTGCGGGTCGCGTTCCTTGGTGAGGTTGCGCACCCACAGCGAGAACTCGCCCTTGCCGCCGCCCAGCGGCACTTCGGCAATCCCTGCGCGCAGGTTGACGATCGAGCGGCCCGGCGAACGGGTGTTGTTGGCGTTCTGCTCGGAAGGATTGGCGGTGACAAGGGCATAGGGGAAGGTGAAGTAGCCCGACACGTAGTTGAAATCGCCGCCAAGGTTGAGCTTGCCCCAGCTTCCCTCGATCACCTGCCAGTCCACGCCCAGCGCTGCGGTGGTCTTGGGCGTGTGCGGGAAGGCGCGGTTGTTCGAAACGTCGGTGTCCACGCCGTTCACGGCATCGATGTAGCGCTTGTATTTCGGATCGAGGAACGCGATCGAGCCGTTGATCGTCAACCCGTCGACCGGGCGCAGCACGGTTTCCAGTTCCAGCCCGCGGATGCGCGCGGCGGCCGCGTTCTTCACCACCGAGGCGGCAGCGCCCGCAGCGGTGAACACCGAAAGCTGGATGTCCTTGTGCTCGTTCCAGAAGGCGGCAAGGTTCAGGATCACGCGGCCATCGGCAAAGCGCGTCTTGACCCCCATTTCATAGCTGTCGACCAGTTCCGGCCGGTAGGGGTTGCACAGTTCGAAGGCGCCGGTGGGGCAGGCCGCGGTCGGCGCGCGGAAATCGTTGGTTTCCCCGTTGAACCCGCCCGACTTGAAGCCCTGGGCGAAACGGGCATAGACGTTGATGTCCTGCGATGCCTGATAGGCCAGCGTGACCGCCGGGTTGAACCGGTTGAACGTGGCATCCGGCACCCCGCCATAGGGGATGTTGGCCACCACGAAGGGCGAGGTGATGCCGTTCGCTGCATCGAAATTGATGCGGAAGAAGCGGCGGATGTCCTTCTTTTCGTGGGTGTAGCGCCCGCCCACCGTCAGCTTCAGGGCATCGGTCAGATTGTAGTCGAGCTGCGCATAGAAGGCGATGGCTTCGGTATTGGAGCCATAGTCCGACTGGTAGTTCGCGCCACCCCCGAAGAAGCTCTGCGGCCCCAGCGTCTCAGCCTTCTCGCGATAGTAGAAGGCGCCTGCCACGTAGTTCAGCCGGTCATTGAAGGCCTTGCCGGTGATCTGGAGTTCCTGGCTGAAGCTCCAGAAATCGGTATCGCGCTGGGTAAAGGCAACCGGCAGCGGCGAACCATCGAGATCGAGCGAATCCTGCCACTTGAGATCGCGGTAGGCACTGATCGACTTGATCGTGGCCGATCCCACATCCAGCGCCATGGTCAGCGCGTGGCCATAGGTGCGCGAACGTTCATAGAGCGGGTTGGCATCGAGCGATGCGGTGGAGCGGCGCTGCGGATCGGTATAGAGGTTGAGCGGGAAGAACGCGCCCGCAAAGGGATAGCCGGGCGAATTGGGATCGAAGATGTCCTCAGGCCGGCCATTGCGGTTCACCCGCACGAGCTGGGCATAATCGGGCCGCTGATCGAACTTCGAATAATCGAACATGTAATCGGCGGTGAAGTTGCTGCCTTCCGGCTTGAAGCGGACCTGGACCATGCCGCTCTTGCCATCAAGATCGTTGGTGCGGCCCGTGCGCGCGGGGCCTGCAAGAAATGCCTGCGGGAAGGGATTGGGGGTAAGCTGAATGAACCCGTCGCGCTGCTGGATCTGGCCCGAAAGCTTGATCGAGATTGGCCCCAGCGAGGGCAGATCAAGCGCGGCGCGCACCCGCTTCAGGTCATAGTTGCCGTAGCTGGCCTCACCCCGGAAGGCGAGTTCGCCCTTGGGAGCCTTGGGCACGAGGTTGACCGCCCCGGCCAGCGCATTGCGGCCATAGAGCGTTCCTTGCGGACCGCGCAGGATTTCCACGCGCTCCAGATCGGCCACGTCGAAAATCGAGCCTTGCGCCTTGGCGATGTAGACGCCGTTGAGATAGAGACCCACCGCCGGTTCCCACGTGACGGCCGGGTTGATCGTCACCGAACCGCGAATGGCGATCTGCGAGATCGTCTTGTTCGAAGGCGCGCGTTCGAACTTCACGTTGGGTGCGATCGAGCCGAGATTGTCGATCGAGGTGATGCCGCGCGATTCAAGGAACTGGCTGCCCACCGCCGAAATCGCGATCGGCACTTCCTGAATGTTCTCCGCGCGCTTCTGGGCGGTGACGACGATTTCGCCAATGCCGCTGCTGTTCTGCGCGGCGCTGTCCTGCGGCGCTTCCTGTGCCATGGCCGGCGCTGCGATCAGGCCGAGCGTGCTCAATGCCGTGGCGGCAAGCAGGTTCCTCATGATGTCCTCTCCCTTGTTGGCCGCGGAAGCGCGTTTGCGCTTTCCAATTCGGCAAAAGCTCTACTCTTTCAAAGCGTAAGTTTCAAGTATGCGTTGCAATTATCCGATGAATGCGTTTTTTTGGTATCAGACGGCTGCGCAAGATGCGAAAAATCGGATGAAGCGACGACAGGGCGGGAGAGCAAGCCATGACTCAGGATGAACGCACGGGCTGGCCGTTGCGCCCGGATTCTGTCTGGGCCGCTTCATCGCCAGGGCAGATGCCGCCGTCGGGGCGCGACATTGCCGAATGGGGGCTGGCCATTGCCGCGCCCTTGCAGCTTTCCGATCCCGATGCGCACGACTGGGCGGGCGCAGCCGACATGGTGGTGGTGGGCCTTGGCGGCGCGGGTGTTTCGGCCGCGCTCGATGGGCTGGAACGCGGCCTTTCGGTCATCGCGCTCGATCATTACGATGGCGGCGGATCATCGGCGGCCAATGGCGGGGTCTATTATGCAGGCGGCGGCACATCGATCCAGCGCGAGGCGGGCGTGACCGACGATCCCGAAAGGATGGCGGCCTATCTGCGCACCGAAGTGGGCGATGTCGTTTCCGAGGAGACGCTGAGCGACTTCTGCCACTCAAGTGTCGCCAATTTCGAATGGCTGCGCGGCCATGGTGCGCCGTTCAGCGCCACGCTCCATCCGGGCAAGACGTCGTATCCCCCGCTTGACCGGTTCCTCTACCACCCCGACAGCAGCCTTGCCG
Source organism: Novosphingobium meiothermophilum (assembly GCF_003171715.1). Classification (GTDB taxonomy): domain Bacteria; phylum Pseudomonadota; class Alphaproteobacteria; order Sphingomonadales; family Sphingomonadaceae; genus Novosphingobium; species Novosphingobium meiothermophilum. Next base: position 15,089 of record NZ_QGHL01000017.1, read on the forward strand.
AACCGTTCCGCAGCCACACGCCGCCCGCCGCGCGCGGGCATCGCACGGTGCGGCGCAACGGCAACAAGCCGTGGGGCCTTGGCGCGGGGATATGGGAACCCTTGCGCGATGCGGCGCTGGCGCGCGGGCTGCAACTGCATACCCAGGCCGAAGCGCGCCAGCTTGCGGTCGATGCGTCCGGGCGGGTGATCGGGGTGCGCGTGGAAATCTTCCGCGATGCCGCCGTCCGCGCCCGGCACTGTGCGCTGATTGCCAGGGCCAATCGCTGGATGGCCATGCTGCCGCCCACCTTCCCCGGCGCGCGCTTCACCTATGCGCGCGGCTTTCGCTATCTTGCAAAGGCGCGCGCGCTTGAGGCCAGCAATCGCAGCACTGCATGGTTCCGGGCGCATCGCGGTGTGGTGCTGAGCGCGGGCGGATTCATCTGCAACCCCGCCATGGTGCGCCACTTCGCGCCGGCCTATGCGGCGGGGCTGCCCAACGGCACGCTGGGCGACAATGGCAGCGGCATCATGCTGGGCGTCAGCGCAGGCGGGGCAACCGGCCTGATGGAGCGGGTTTCGGCATGGCGCTTCCTTTCGCCGCCAAGGGCATGGGGGCGCGGCATGCTGGTTGACGGGCGCGGCGCGCGCTATGTGAACGAGACGTGGTATGGCGCGCGCATCGGCGATGAGATGGTCGAGCGGCACGGCGGGCGCGGGTGGATCGTGCTCGACCGCAAGCTCTACCGGCAATCGCTGCGCGATGCCTTCGCGCCCGATACGCTGGCTTTCCAGCGCGACATCACGCTCGTCAACGCACTCTTCGCCGCGGTCAAGGCGCCGACACCGCAGACCCTGGCCGCAAGACTGGGCCTTGATCCCGAAACCTTCCTGCAAACCCTGGCAGACTATAACCGCGCCGCGCGCGGCGAAGCGCCCGATCCGCTGTTCAAGACCGGCGATGATCTGGCAGTGCTGGATGAAGGGCCGTTCTATGCGATCGATGCCTCGGTCGATGCGCGGATGTTTCCCATTGCCTGCATGACCGTGGGCGGCCTGCTGGTGGATGAGCCAACCGGCGCGGTGCGTGCGGCCAACGGGGGCCTTGTGGCCGGCCTTTATGCCGCCGGGCGCAATGCCGTGGGCATCTGTTCCAACCTCTATGTCAGCGGTCTGTCCTATGCCGATTGCGTCTGGTCGGGAAGGCGCGCGGCCCGCGCGATGGCGGGGATCACGGACCGACCGGCAGCATGACCGGGGCGAAGGTGGAAAGCAGGCCCGCGTCAAGCAGTTGCGCCTGACCGGTGATGAAGCCCGCCGCCGGGCCGGACAGCCACAGCGCCACTTCGGCCACGTGCTGGGCATTGCCGAAGCCGCGCAGCTTCACCCGCTCCAGCGCGCCGGGCGGCACGATGGCGGCATCTTCCATCCCGTTCATCGGCGTGGCGACACCGCCGGGGCAGATCGCGTTGATCCGCGCCCCGCGCGCGGCAAAGGCATCCACGCAGGATTTGACCAGCCCGATCACGCCATGCTTCGATGCGGCATAGGCCGGATTGCCCGGATGGCCGACCAGCCCCGCCGCCGATGCGGTGACGACCACCGCGCCGCCATCGGCAATCACCGGCTGCACCGCCTTGATCCCGCCGAATGCACCCTTGAGGTTGATTGCCACCACACGGTCGAAGAAGGCTTCGTCAACGCTGTCCAGCCCCTGCGCCGCGCCATAGAAGCCCGCATTGAGGAACGCCACATCAAGCCGCCCGGCCGTGGTCATCACGGCATCGACCATGGCCTGATTGGCGGCAAAGCTGGCCACGTCCACTGCGATTGCGCCCGCACTGCCCCCGATGCTGGCGGCGACTGCCTCTGCTCCGGGCAGATCGAGATCCGCACAGAACACCCGTGCGCCTTCTTCGGCATAGCGGATTGCCGCCGCACGCCCGATGCCCGATGCCGCGCCCGTCACCAGCACGACCTTGCCTGCAAACGTTCCGGCCATCCCTCTTCTCCCTTGTATCTTGTCTGATTGTCAGGTGCGGCCCGTCAGCCCTTGCGCAGCTCGGTTTTCAGCACCTTGCCCGATGCGTTGCGGGGCAGGTCGTCAACGATAATGAAGCTGCGCGGAACCTTGTAGTTCGCCATGTTCTCGCGCGACCAGGCGATGAGGTCCGCCTCGCTGGCGCTGGTGCCGGGGCGCAGCACCACGAAGGCGCGGCCCACTTCGCCCAGCCTTTCGTCGGGAATGCCCACCACGGCGGCCATGGCAATCGCGGGATGGCCTGCCAGCAGCTTTTCCACTTCGGCCGGATAGACGTTGAAACCCCCGGAAATATAGAGATCCTTCATCCGGTCGGTGATGCGCACATAGCCGCGCGCGTCCATCGTGCCGACATCGCCGGTGTGCAGCCAGCCATCGGCATCGATCGCCTCGGCCGTGGCGGCCGGATCATCGAGATAGCCCAGCATGACCCCCTGCCCGCGCACAAGGATCTCGCCCGCCTCACCGCGCGGCAGTTCGGACCCGTCCGGCCCGGCGATGCGCACCTCGTTGCCGGGAAACGCCTTGCCGCAGGTGCCTGCGATGGTTTCGGCATCATCGCCCGGAACGCAGGTGGTGATGTTGACGCATTCGGTCATGCCATAGGCGGTGATGAGATCGACCATGCCCAGTTCAGTGCGGATGCGCTCGACCAGCGCGGGCGGCACGGTGGCAGCCCCGGTGGTTCCGCCGCGCAACGATGAGCAATCCCATGCCCGCCGGTCGCGTTCGGCCAGCAGCATCTGGAAGATCGTGGGCGGTCCCGGCATGAAGGTGATGCGCTCGCGCTCGATCAGGTCGATCGCCGCGTTCACATCGAACTGCGGCATGGGCACGGCGGTTGCGCCGGCCAGGATGCAGGCCACCCAGCCCACCTTCATGCCGAAGGAATGGAAGAAAGGGTTGGCAATCAGATAGCGGTCGCCCGTGCCCAGCCGGGTGTTGGCGCACCAGATTGCCGCCTGCGGCAGCACCCGGCCATAGGTCATCAGCACGCCCTTGGGGCTGCCGGTGGTGCCGCTGGTGAACAGGATGTCCGATATGGTATCGGCATCGATCGCGGCCATGGCGGCATCGACTGCCGGATCATCCGCCCCCTGCCCTGCGGCCCCCAGCGCATCGAGGCCGCTATCCAGGAGGACCGTGCCTTCCAGCGCAGGCAGATCCTCGCCCGCGATCAGCGCGCGGTAATCGATGCCGAGAAAGCCTTCGACCGTGAACAGCAGCCGCGCACGGGTGCGGCGCAGGATGTCGCCCGCCTCGCGCCCTTTGAGCCGCGTGTTGAGCGTGACGACTGCGGCCCCGCAGGCCATGACCGCAATCGCCGCCACGATCCACTCGCGCGAGTTGGGCGCCCAGATTGCCACGCGGTCGCCTTTTGTCACACCCCTTGCCAGCAGGCCCGATGCCACCGCGCGGCTGCGCTGCCACAGTTCGGCAAAGCTCCACACCTCGCCATGTTCCAGCACCGCCGGTGCCTGGGGCCAGGTCCGCGCCGCGGCCTCGGCGGCATGGGGGATGGTGGGCGGCAGGGGATCGAGCACCGCTTCAGGCCCGCTGGCTGGATACCGGCACGATCTCGCCGGTCATGTAGGAGGAAAGGTCCGAGGCAAGGAACAGCATGACATTGGCCACTTCCCACACTTCGGCGGGGCGGCCATAGGCTTCGGCCTTGACGAGCTGCGCCAGCATTTCCTCGGTCGTTACCTTGGCGAGGAAGGGGTGCATGGCAAGGCTGGGCGCCACGGCATTGATGCGCACGCCGTGTTCGGCCGCTTCCAGCGCCGAACAGCGGGTAAAGGCCATGACGCCCGCCTTGGCGGCGGCGTAGTGGGCCTGCCCTTTCTGCGCGCGCCAGCCAAGCACGGAGGCATTGTTCACCATCACGCCCTTCCTTGCCGCATACATCGAAGGCAGGAAGGCGCGGGTCATGCGGAACAGGCTGGTCAGCGTCACGTCGAGCACGCGGTTCCACTGTTCGTCGGTCATGTCGACCACGCTCACCTCGCCGCCAAGCCCGGCATTGTTGATGAGCACATCGACCGTGCCGAAGGCTTCGAGCGCGGCATCGCGCAAGTCCTGCACCTGCGCCTCGCTGGTCACGTCGCAGACCTGCGTCACTGGCCGGGGGCAGCCCACTTCAGCCGCGATCCGGTCTGCCGCCTCGCCCAGACGCCGTTCGTGGAAATCGCTGATGAGCACGCGCGCGCCTTCCTCGGCGGCGCGCTTGGCCACGGCAAAGCCGATGCCGGTGCCCGCGGCCGCCGTGACCACCACGGTCTTGCCCTTCAGCATGCCGAGCGGCGCGGGATAGGGTGGGACAGGAACGCTCATGCTTTACCCCTTGGCTCGCGCGGAAGGCCCAGACCGCGTTCGGCGATCAGGTTGCGCTGGATCTGGTTGGTGCCGCCATAGATCGTGTCGGCTCGCGAAGAGAGGAACAGGTTGGGCAGTTGCGGCCAGGCGTAATCATCGGCTGGCGCGATCTCGCCCGCCTGGCCCAGCACTTCCATGCCCAGTTCGCCAAGGCCGCGGCGCCATGTGGCCCACTGGATCTTGTAGGTCAGCGCCGCACCGTCGATGGCGGCAAGATCGGCGCCCGAAAGCATCCTGAGCGCGCCATAGCGCATGAGCCTGAGACCGATTTCGGCCTGCGCGATCTTCTGCCGGATCACCGGATCGGCCGCCTTGCCATTGGCCCGCGATGCCGCGATCACCGCGTCCAGTTCGTTGCGGAACTGCATCTGCTGGCCCAGCGTGGATACGCCCCGTTCGAACGCCAGCAGGGCCATCGCCACCTTCCAGCCATCGCCAGCGGCGCCCAGCATGGCATCGGCCGGACAGCGCGCGTCGGTGAAGAAGGTCTCGTTGAACTCGGCCTCGCCGTTGATCTGGCGGATGGGGCGCACCTCGATTCCGGGCTGGTCCATGTCCATCAGCAGGAAGGAAAGGCCCTTCGGCCCCGCCGATCCTTCCTCGGTGCGCGCCACCACGAAGACCATGTCCGAATAGTGGGCAAGGCTGGTCCAGACCTTCTGGCCGTTGACCACCCAATCGTCGCCTTCCCGGCGCGCCCTGGTCTTGACGTTGGCAAGATCCGATCCGGCATTGGGTTCGGAATAGCCCTGGCACCAGATCTGCCGCCCGGCGGCGATTTCCGGCAGATAGCGGGCCTTCTGTTCTTCGGACCCGAAGGCAAGGATCGTGGGACCGGCCAGTTCCACGCCGATATGGTTGATGCGGTTGGGCGCGCCTGCGCGGGCATATTCCTCGGCAAAGATCACCTGCTGCGCGATGGTGGCATCCCTGCCGCCCCATGCGCGCGGCCAGCCGATGCAGCCCCAGCCCGCCTCGCCCAGCCGCTGTTCCCATTCCCTGCGGCGCCCGATGGCATCGGACAGGTTGGTGATGCCGCGAATGTCGGCAAACGCGCCTGTCATTTCCGCCTGCAACCAGTCGGCGCATTCCGCGCGGAAGGCTTCTTCCTCAGGCGAGAAGCCAAGCTTCATGCAGCCACTCCCAGCCCTGCATCCAGCACCATCGCCGCAATCCGTTCGCGGTGCCACTGGCCATCGCCCAGCAGGGTCTGGATCGAACGCGCGCGCTTGAAGAAGAGGTGCGCATCATGTTCCCAGGTAAAGCCGATCCCGCCGTGAAGCTGGATCATGTTGCCGGCGCACATGAAGAAGGTATCGGCTGAGAAGGACTTGGCCGAATGAAGCGAAATGGTCGCCTCGTCCGATCCCTCGTCCACCGCGCAGGCCGCCCAATAGACCGCCGAGCGCGCCTGCTCGATCTCGACCATCATGTCGGCCAGCCGATGCTTGTAGGCCTGAAACGATCCGATCTGGCGGCCGAACTGCACGCGCTCCTTCGAATAGGCAACCGTGCGGTCGAGCGCGGCCTGCGCTCCGCCCAGCGCTTCGGCGGCAAGGCAGATCCAGCCAGCCGCAAGCGCCGCGTGCCATCCTGCCGCGCCATCGGCCAGCGGCTCTGCGGCCACGCCGTCAAGCCGCGCAGTGGCAAAGGGCCGGGTCTGGTCCATGGTGACATGGCCGGTCACACCAACGCCCTCGGCCTTGAGATCGACGATCCACGCCTTGCCTTCGGCACGGACCAGCAGCAGATCGGCCAGGGCGCCGTGTGGCAGAAACGCCGCCTCGCCCGAAACGCGATTGCCCTCGGCGGTGATCTTCGCCTCCCATGCCGCCGTGGCAATCACCTCGCCCGCGGCAAGGCGCGGCAGCAGCGCGGCCTTCTGCGCCTCGGTGCCGCCCTTCGCCAAGGCTTGGCCCAGCATGACATGGCCCAGCAGCGGCAGTGCGGCCACCTGTGCGCCCGCGGCTTCCGCCACCTGCGCCAGTTCCACCATGCCCAGTCCCGCGCCGCCGTGCTCTTCGGGCAGGCCGATCCCGGCAAGGCCGAGTTCGCCCGCAAACGATGCCCACAGCGCGCGGTCGATTCCCTCGCCCGCCATGGCCTTGCGCGTGCGCTCGCTCGTCGCGTTCTCGGCAAAGAAACCGCGCACGGTCTCGCCGATCATGGCCTGTTCCTCGGTAAAGGCAAACTCCATCGCCTGTCTCCCTGTTGCGGCGCTCAGGCCGTGCCCCATACCTTGCGTGGCGGAATGCGCGCCGCCATCAGCTTTGCCACGGCATCGCCCACTTCGGCAGGCTCCCACCGTGCGCCCTTGTCGATCACCGGCCCTTCGCGCCAGCCGTCTTCCAGCATGATCTTGCCGCCTTCCAGTTCGAACACGCAGCCCGTCACCTCGCGGCTCTCAGGGCTGCCCAGCCAGACAACCGTGGGCGCCACATTGGCCGGGTCCATCACGTCGAAGGCAAGGCCCTCGGTCGCCATCTTCTCGGCAAAGGCCTGTTCGGTCATGCGGGTGCGTGCCGACGGGGCCAGCGCATTGGCGGTGATGCCGTAACGGCCAAGTTCCGCCGCCTGCACCAGCGTGAGCGCGGCGATGCCGCCCTTGGCGGTGGAATAGGCCGCCTGCGCGATCGAGCCTTGCAGCCCCGCGCCGCTGGAAGTGTTGATGATCCGCGCATCGGGATCGCGCCCGTCCTTCTGCTTGGCGCGCCAGTAGTTCACCGCGTGGCGCGAAAGGCAGAAGTGGCCGCGCAGGTGGACATGCATCGTCGCGTCCCATTCCTCCAGCGTTGCCGAAACGAACATGCGGTCGCGCACGATCCCGGCATTGTTCACTACCACGTGCAGATCGCCGAAGGCATCGAGCGCCGCCTGAACGATCCGGCCCGCCGCATCCCAGTCGGTAATGTCTTCATAGTTGGCCACGGCCCTGCCGCCCGCCGCCACGATTTCGGCCACCACGGAATCGGCCGCGCTGGTATCGCGTCCCTCGCCGCCCAGCGATGTGCCGATGTCGTTGACGACCACGTTCGCGCCCTCGGCGGCAAAGGCCAGCGCATAGGCCCTGCCCAGCCCGCGCGCCGCGCCGGTGATGATGACAGTGCGGTTCTCGCAGATGCCCATGGGTTTCGTGCCTTTCAGATCAGGGATTGCAGGGTGTGGGCCGAACTGTCGCCGACAAGATCGGTCTGGAGATATTCGCGCTCGGTGAAGTGCCAGCCATCGCCATCGCGGGCAAAGGCATCACGGTAGCGCCCGCTGGCCACGATCTGGAGCGGATAGCCCGGCGCGGCCTGGATCACCGTCCATTGCGACTGGCAGGTGGCGGCCGCGCCATCGTCGACCACTTCGATGATGGGGTTGGTGGTGATGTGGCGCGTCAGCGGCCTGCCGTCATAGGTCTTGACCCACATGCGCCACATCTCAAGGATCGCGGCGCGCCCGGTGATGCGGTGGCCGCCTGCCAGCACGCTGCCCTTGTCGAACAGCGCGGCCGCGCCGTCGAAATCGCCATCGTCGAAACGCATGGCGTAGGTATAGAGCAGGTTGGGAATGGCGATTGCCGGATCATGCCGCATGGGTTGCCTCATCACAGCCGTTCGATGATCGTCACGTTGGCCTGACCGCCGCCTTCGCACATCGTCTGGAGACCATAGCGCCCGCCCGTGCGCTCAAGCGCGTTCAGCAGCGTGGTCATCAGCCGCGCGCCGGTTGCGCCCAGCGGATGGCCCAGCGCGATCGCCCCGCCTGCAACGTTGACCTTCTCGTGCGGGATGCCCAGTTCCTGCATCCATGCCATCGGCACCGATGCAAAGGCCTCGTTGCATTCGAACAGGTCGATGTCGGCTACGGTCATCCCCGCCTTCTTGAGCGCATGTTGCGTGGCGGGGATCGGCGCGGTGAGCATCCAGACCGGATCGTCGGCGCGGACCGAAATGTGGTGTATGCGTGCGCGCGGCTTCAGGCCGTGCTCCTTCACGGCGCGCTCGCTCGCCACCAGCAGGGCAGCCGCGCCATCGCAGTTCTGGCTGGCAACGCCTGCGGTAATCACCCCGCCTTCCTGCACGGGCTTGAGTGCGGCCAGCCCTTCCAGCGTGGTGCCGGGGCGGATCGTCTCGTCGTGGGCAAGGCCCGCCAGCGGCGCGATCTCGGCTGCGAACCAGCCCGCATCGGTGGCGGCCTGCGCCCGCTGGTGGCTGGCCAGCGCGAAGGCTTCCATCGCCTCGCGCGTGATGCCCCACTTGCGCGCGATCATCTCGGCGGAATTGATCTGGTTCAGCAGCCCGTCGCCATAGCGTTCGCGCCACGCCGGGCTGCCGGTGAAGGGATCGCCAAAACCATAGTGCTGGCCTGCGAACATGGCCGCGGAAATGGGAATGGCATTCATGGCCTGGCTGCCGCCCGCCACGACCAGATCCTGCGTGCCGCTCATCACGCCCTGCGCGGCAAAGTGCACCGCCTGCTGGCTGGAGCCGCACTGGCGGTCGATCGTGGTGCCGGGCACGTGCTGCGGCATTCCGGCGCAAAGCCAGACCGTGCGGCCGATGTCGCCTGCCTGCGGGCCGATGGTGTCGCAGCAGCCCCAGACCACGTCGTCGACCAGACCGGCGTCGATGCCGGTGCGCTCGACCAGCGCCTTTATCGGGTGTGCGCCCAGGTCGGCCGGGTGGATTTCGGCAAGGCTGCCCTTCTTGCGCCCGATGGGGGTGCGCACCGCGTCGATGATATAGGCTTCGGGCATCATTTGCGTCCTTCAGGCAAAAGTGTGTTCGGGGCCGATGGCGCACGCGCTTGCGGCCCGGCTTCGCCGATCGCGCCAATCATCACGGCCAGCGTCATCAATGCCCGCATCGGGCGGCTCTCCCGTTATGCCCGGTCCGTATTCCGGCCGGGCGGTGATTTCAACATCGCACAAGATTCGAAAATGCCAATATCGAAAGCCAAAACGCTTTTCAATTGACGATTTGCGTATCCAGTGTCATTTCAAATTACGAATGCAGTGCCATTCGGGGCAAATGAGTCGCCCGTCAGGCCGCACGGCCGGCGGTGCGCAGGAAGGAGAGGGTTATGGCGACCAGCGCCGTGGAAATGCCTGCAAAGGCCGCGCCGGGAGATGATCCGGCCGTAAACCGTGCCACGCCTGAGCCGGAAGCGCTGGTGGCGCGCGCCCGCGCGATGATCCCCGTGCTGCGCGAACGCGCCGCAGCCTGCGTCGCCTCGCGCGATGTGCCCGCGCAAAGCATTGCCGAGTTTCAGGAGGCGGGCTTCTTTCGCATCCTCCAGCCGCGCCGCTGGGGCGGATATGAAATGCACCCCAACGTGTTCTACGATGTGCAGCGGGCGCTTGCCGAAGGCTGCATGTCCACGGGGTGGATGTATGGCGTGGTCGGATGCCACCCCTATGAGATCGCGCTGTTCCATGAAGAGGCGCAGGCCGAGGTCTGGGGCGATGATCCTTCTGCGCTGGTGTCCTCGTCCTATCAGCCGGTGGGCAAGGTGACGCGCGTGGAGGGCGGCTATCGCCTGTCCGGGCGCTGGGGCTTTTCCACCGGCTCTGTCCATTGCAAGTGGGTTGTTCTGGGCGCGGTGGTGCCGCCCGCCGCCGAAGGCGAAGCGCCCGACATGCGCGCCTTCCTGCTGCCGCGCGCCGATTATGCGATCGACACCGACAGCTGGCATGTCTTCGGGCTTCAGGGCACGGGAAGCCATGACATCATCGTCGATGACGTGTTCGTGCCCGAACATCGCACGCACCGTTCGGTCCACGGGTTCCTCTGCACCAATCCGGGGCAGGAGACGAATACCGGCCCGCTCTATACCTTGCCCTGGGCGCAGGTCTTCATGCGCTCGGTCTCCACGGCGGCCTTCGGCGGTGCGCGCGCGGCGATTGCGGCGGCCATGGAGATTGCCCAGACCCGCGTTTCCACCAATACCGGCAAGGCATCGAAGGATGATCCCTTCCTCAATGCCGCCATTGCCCGCGCCCATGCCGAAGTGGGCGAGATGGAGCAGACCCTGCGCCTGACATTCGAGGATCTGATGGCGCATGCCGAAGCGGGCGAGCCGATCCCGATGGAGAAGCGCACGCTCTATGCCTACAATTCGGCCAGCGTGGTGCGCCGCATGGCCGATCTGGTGGACGACATGGTCAAGCTTCTGGGCGGGCGGGCGATCTACATGTCCAGCCCGATCATCCAGCCCTGGCTCGATCTCAACGCGGGCCGCGCCCATGTTGCCAACGATCCGGCCAACCGCACCGCCGATGTCGTCGGCGCGATGCTGGGCAATCCGCCCGGCTTCACCTTCCTCTGACCGGAGCGCGCAACCGTGGCTGAGCTTGCGTTCACGACCCACCGCGTTTCGGGCGGACATGACATCGTCATCGCCGAGGCGGGCGATCCTTTCGCCCCTGCGGTGGTTTTCCTCCATGGCAGCGGCCCCGGCGCATCGGGGGCGTCCAATTTCCGGCAGAACATCGATGCCTTCGTGGCAGCCGGTTACCGGGTGATTCTGCCCGATCTCATTGGCTATGGCGGATCATCCAAGCCCGAAGGGCTGGACTACACGCTGCAACTGTTCACCGATACGGTTTACGAAGCGCTGGTGGCGCACGGCATTGCCTGTGCCAGCCTTGTGGGCAATTCGCTGGGCGGAGGCATTGCCCTGCAAATGACGCTGGACCACCCCCGCTTCACGCGCAATCTGGTGCTTATGGCGCCGGGCTGCGTGGCCGAGCGCGAGAGCTATTTCGTGATGCCGGGCATTGCCAAGATGGTCTCCAGCTTCGGCGGACCGGATTTCAACCTTGCCGAACAGCGGCGCCTTGTCTCGAACCTCGTTCATCCCGATTTCGCGCCGAAGATTCCCGATGCGCTGGTCGAGGAACGCTTCGCCGTGGCGCGCACGCAACCCAAGGACGTGCTGGTGCGGATGCGCACGCCCGATCTTTCTCCGCGTCTTGGCGAAATCACCCAGCCGGTCTTCGTGCTGTGGGGCCTGAACGACGAGTTCTGCCCCGAAGCCCACGCGCGCCTGTTCCTTGAGCGCTGCGCCGATGTGCGCGCCATCACCTTTGGCCGCACCGGCCACTGGGTGCAGGTGGAACGTGCGAGCGAGTTCAACGCCTATGCCATCGAGTTCCTGAATGCCCACCGATAAGATCCGGCACTATGGCGCCGCGCTTTACGAAGCGCTGCGCGCCCGCAAGACCATCGCTCCGCTGATCGCGCAGGACCCGTCGCTCACGCTGGACGATGCCTACGCGATCAATCTCGATTTCCTGTCGCGCCGCGTGGCCGATGGCGAAAGGGTTGTGGGCAAGAAGATCGGCGTGACCAGCAAGGCCGTGCAGGACATGCTGGGCGTCCACCAGCCCGACTTCGGCTTCCTGACCGACTGGATGCACGTGGAAGGCGATATCGACGTGGACGCCAAGGCGCTGATCGCCCCGCGCGCCGAGGCCGAGATTGCCTTCATCCTCAAGAGCAGCCTCAACGGCCCCGGCGTGACCGCCGCCGACGTCGTGGCAGCAACGGAATGCATCGCCCCCTGCTTCGAGATCGTCGACAGCCGGATCGATGACTGGAAGATCGGCATTGTCGATACCGTGGCCGACAACGCAAGCTGCGGGGTCTATGTGATCGGCAAGGAGCGGCTTGATCCGAAAGGGCTGGATCTGCCCAACCTGCATGTGGCCGTGACCAGGAACGGCGCGCCGCTGTCCGAAGGCTATGGTCACGCGGTGCAGGGCGATCCGGCGCAGGCCGTGGCGTGGCTGGCCAATACGCTGGGCGCCTATGGCGTCACGCTCGATGCGGGCGACGTGATCCTGTCGGGCAGCCTCGTCCCGCTGGCGCCTGCGGTCAGGGGAGACCGCTTCGAAATGACTCTCAGCAACGCAGCAGGCCCGCTGGGCACCTGCACTGCCAACTTCGTTTGAGGAAACCTGCATGGCACGCGTGAAAGCGGCAATCATCGGTTCGGGCAATATCGGCACCGACCTGATGATGAAGATGATAAAGTATCCGCAGAACATGGAACTGGCCATCGTCGTCGGCATCGACGAGAAGTCCGAAGGGCTGGCCATGGCGCGCGAGCACGGCATTGCCACCACGCACGAGGGTCTTGAGGGCCTGCGCGCCCACCCGCTCTACAAGGACATCGGCATCGCCTTCGATGCCACCAGCGCATATGCGCACAAGGTCCATGACGAGGCCCTGCGTGCCGACGGCATTCAGGTGGTCGATCTTACGCCCGCCGCCATCGGGCCTTTCACCGTGCCGCCGGTCAACATGGGGCAGCACCTCGATCAGCCCAACGTCAACATGGTCACATGCGGCGGGCAGGCCACGATCCCGATGGTGGCCGCCGTCGCGCGCGTATCGGACAAGGTGCACTACGCTGAAATCGTCGCCTCGGTTTCCTCGCGTTCGGCAGGGCCCGGCACCCGCGCCAATATCGACGAGTTCACCCGCACCACCGCCCGCGCCATCGAACAGGTGGGCGGCGCAACGAGGGGGAAGGCCATCATCATCCTCAACCCGGCCGAACCGCCCATGATCATGCGCGATACCGTGTTCACCCTGTCGGAAGGGGCCGATGAAGAGGCAATCCGCCGATCGGTGGCCGACATGGTGGCCGAAGTGCAGAAATATGTGCCCGGATACCGGCTGAAGCAGGAAGTCCAGTTCGAACGCTATGGCGACAACAACCGCCTGAAGATCCCCGGCATGGGCGAGTTCACCGGGCTGAAGTCGATGATAATGCTCGAAGTCGAAGGCGCGGGCGATTACCTGCCCAGCTATTCCGGCAATCTCGACATCATGACCGCCGCCGCCAAGGCCACCGGCGAACTGCTTGCCGCGCGCCGCATGGCCGCCGCTGCTGCCTGAAGGAGACCGGAAAATGCCTTCCACCTTCAATGTCGAAGCGGGCGACAAGCTCTATATCCAGGACGTGACCCTGCGCGACGGGATGCACGCGGTGCGCCACATGTATGGCATCGATCACGTGCGCGCGATTGCCGAAGCCATCGAGAAGAGCGGCGTCGATGCCATCGAAGTGGCGCACGGCGATGGCCTTTCGGGCGCGAGCTTCAATTACGGCTTCGGCGCGCATACCGATTGGGAATGGCTTGAGGCCGTGGCCGAAGTGCTCGAAAACTGCGTGCTCACCACGCTGATCCTGCCCGGTGTCGGCACGGTCGAGGAACTGCGGCGCGCCTATGACATCGGCGTGCGTTCGGTCCGTGTCGCCACGCACTGCACCGAAGCCGACGTTTCCAGGCAGCACATCGGCATCGCCCGCGATCTGGGGATGGACGTGTCGGGCTTCCTGATGATGAGCCACATGATCGAACCCGATGCTCTGGCGAGCCAAGCGCTGCTCATGGAAAGCTACGGGGCGAATTGCGTTTACGTGACCGACAGCGGCGGCGCGCTCGACATGGACGGCGTGCGCGCGCGCTTTGAAGCCTATGACCGGGTGCTCAAGCCCGAAACGCAGCGCGGGATGCACGCGCACCACAACCTGTCGCTGGGGGTGGCCAATTCCATCGTCGCCGCGCAGTGCGGCGCGGTGCGCATCGATGCCAGCCTCACCGGCATGGGCGCGGGTGCGGGCAATGCGCCGCTTGAGGTGTTCATCGCCGCGGCTGACCGCAAGGGCTGGAACCACGGCTGCGACGTGATGAAGCTGATGGACGCCGCCGAGGATCTCGTCCGTCCGCTTCAGGACCGCCCGGTGCGGGTTGACCGCGAAACCCTCGCGCTGGGTTATGCCGGGGTCTATTCCAGCTTCCTGCGCCACGCCGAGAAGGCCGCCGAAACCTATGGTCTCGATACGCGCGCGATCCTTGTCGAACTGGGCCGCCGCAAGATGGTGGGCGGGCAGGAAGACATGATCGTCGATGTCGCGCTCGACATGCTGAAAGCGCAGGAGGCCTGACGCTCCTGACCAGCGTTTGAAACCACAAGGCGGCGCCATAAGCCAAAAGGGCACGAGCCGCGCCACACAACGGGAGAAATGCCATGATCCTCAAGGACAAGGTTGTCATCATCACGGGCGCAGGCCCCGGCATGGGACAGGCCGCCTGTCGCGGTGCGGCAAAGGAAGGCGCGAAGGTCGTCGTCACCGCCCGCTCGAAGCAGGCCATCGAGGAGGTGGCGCACGAGATCGTGGCCGCTGGCGGCGAGGCCATCGCCGTCCCGCTCGACGTGACGCAGATGGACCAGTGCCAGGCCGCGGCAAAGGCCGCGCTCGACAAGTGGGGCCGGATCGACGGGCTGGTGAACTCGGCCTACTATCACCCGGACTGGGGTCCGCTGATCGAGCATGACATCGATCAGGTGCTCCAGGCTTTCAACGTGGGCGCGGCGGGCGCGCTGCGCATGGCCATGGCGGTGTTCCCGGCGATGAAGGCGCAAGGGGCCGGTTCCATCGTCAACATTTCCACCCTGTGCACGCGCAAGCCCATGCCCGGCGAAGGCGGCTATGGCATGGCCAAGGGCGCGCTCAATCACATGACCCGGCATCTTGCGGTGGAGTTCGGCGGCACGGGCGTGCGCGTGAACACCGCGCTCATGGGCTGGATGATGGGCGCCCCCCTCGAAGGCTTCATTCAGGGGCTGGGCGAAGGGGCCGAAGCCTTCCGCAAGCAGCGCGCCAGCGAAATCCCGGTGGGCCACATCCCGCCCGATGCCGATTGCGCCAAGGCGGTCTATTTTCTCCTGTCCGATTATGCTTCCGAGATCACCGGCGCCATGCTCGACGTCAACGGCGGCGACTGGGTCGCGGCATAAGGGAGGGCACGAAGATGCTGCTCGACTGGATGAAGACCCATCCCACGCTTGCCGATGATCCCGTATCGGGCTTCGATCCCGATGCCGTGACCGTGAGCGAGACGATGGACATTGCCGCGCCTGCCCGCGTGGTCTGGACCGTGTTGACCGACATGCCGCGCTACAACGAATGGAACCCGTTCTGCGTGCGCGCGGTCTCCACGCTGGAAATGGGCGCGGCGGTGGACATGACGCTGGTCAACTATGCCGTGCCCGGCACGCTCGTTCCCAACTGCGAATATATCTGCGCGTTCGAACCCGAACGGATGATCTCGTGGGAGATGATCCATTCCGAGGCATGGCCCTACCCGGCCCGGCGCGATCAGGTGATCGAACCGACGGGCGATGCCTCGTGCCGCTATTTCTCCACCGATGCCTTCCTTGGCGTCAACGGCATCCATGTGTTCCGCTTTGCCGGGCCATGGGTGAAGCGCGCCTTCGATGACAGCGCGCGCGCGCTCAAGGCTCGCGCCGAAATGCTCTACGCGCAAGAACAGAAAGCCTGACCCGCACGATGCCCTACACGCTCCAGCAGCTCTCCGACATGGAAGAGATCAAGGTGCTCAAGCACCGCTACTTCCGCGCCATCGATACCGGCGATTTCGCCGCCCTGCCCGCACTGTTCACGGCCGACATTGCCTGCACCTACAACGGCGGCACCTACAAGGTCTCGCTTTCGGGACGCGATGCCATGGTCGAGTTCCTGTCGAACTCGTTCCATTCCGGGGCGCTGGCCATGCACATCGGCATCATGCCCGAAATCAGCGTGACCGGCGACAACAGCGCCACCGGCATCTGGTATTTGCAGGACGTGTTCATCGATCTGGAAAAGGATGCCCACACTTTCGGCACCGCCATCTACACCGATGCCTACCGCCGCGAGGGCGGGGTGTGGAAAATCTCCGCAACCTACTATGACCGCGTCATCGAGGTTCTGCGCAAGTTCAGCGCAATGAAGGGCAGGCCCACCGTGCAGCGGCTTGCCACCACCGGTCGCAAGCCGAACGAGCGCACCGACATCAGCCACCTCATCCACTGGGACGAATGAGCGCGGCGCGGCGGCGCTAGATCTTCACCACGCGCATCTGCGGCACCAATGGCTCTGCGGCGTTGAACCAGCGCCACAGGCCGGTGCCGCTGCGGTGCCCGGCAATGTCCACCCAGTTGCCAAAGCCCGGATCGGCATCGGCGCAGACCACGATCACCCGGCCGTCGTCTTCCGTGCGGGCCTTGGAATTGTTGATCCACACCTTCTGGTGCACGTGATCTAGCGATTCCATCCACCAGTTGTCGATCTGGAGGTTCCACATCCGGCATTCGGGCACGGGGGTTTCGATGACCAGCGCCTCGCCGGGCTGCAATTCATAATAGAAATGCCCATACCAGATGTTGGGATCGCCGCCTGCCTTCCAGAAGATCTCCTGCGGCGCATCGAAGAACCGGTTGGGTGTGGCCTTGAACCATTCCGACCAGTTGGCAAAGGTATTGGCCGTTCCGCGCGTCCACGCAGCCGATGCCATCAGCTGCTGCCCGATCGCTTCCGGCGTCAGCAGGGCGGGCACGGCCGGGCCTTGGCTCACGCGCTCCACCCGGATGTCGGCGGGAACCTGCACTGTCTTGTCGTCAAAGGTCTGGCGCACGATCAGCAGGGTGGAATCGTCGGCCAGCGGCAGCCAGTTGCCCGGCTTCGGCTCCCTGCTCACGTGAATCTCGAACGTGCCGTCCGGCCCGAAAGTCATGTCGGCAAACTCGATCTCGCCGGTCGATGCCATCGTGCCGTCGATGGCATAGCGGTTGGCCTTGCTCCCGACCGAGAAATAGGGAACCGAATTGCGCTTGCCGGTAATGCGGTATTCGCGGTCTCCGCGCACCACGCATTGCTGATAGATATTGTCGGGATTGTCCGCGCCGATCTTGATCTTGTCGTCGCACAGCATGAACAGGCGCGGAAAATCGGGATCGGCGCTGTCCACCAGCATGTTGAGCGCGGTGCGCGCAAGGCGGCTGAGGTAGCGCAGCCCCTCGGCCTGATCGAGCGCGCCGGCGGGTGCCTCTGTGCGCGAAAGCACTTCGCCTGCCTCGGCCAGTTCGGCGCAGAACCGGCGCCAGACATGTTCGAGGCTGCCCTGTTCAATGCCGGGTTGGGAAGGAGCAAGCGCCGCTTCGGTCATGGTCGCAATCCTTTCAGGTGATCGTTTCATTCGTCCGGCCCGAAATCGGGCACCCATGGCACGCCGTTGATGTGCCCGCCCCCGTCCACGAACAGGGTATTGCCGGTAAGGTAGCGCGCATCATCGCTGGCGAGGAACACCGCCACCGGGCCGATATCGGTTTCGGGATCGCCCATGCGGCCCATCGGGTTGGCCGCTGCGGTGGCGGCGGCCACCTGCGGCGCCATTTCGGCAAAGCGCCGGTAGGCAGCGGAAACCGCTGCCGGGCAGATCACGTTGACGCAGATGCCATGGGCCGCCCATTCGCGTGCGGCGGTGCGCGAATAGGCCCGCACCGCTTCCTTGGCCGCATTGTAATCGGCGCTGCCCATGTGGGCGTTGACCCCATTGAGCGAGGCCATGTTGATGACCCTGCCCCAGCGGCGCGCCTTCATGTGCGGCAGGGCGCGCTCCATCGCCCACTTCGTGGCATAGAGGCACATCTTCAGGGCATCGTCGAAGCGCTCGTCGGTCTTGTGTTCGATCCGCACCGGGCCTTCGCCGCGATAGGCATTGTTGACGAGAATATCGACCGCACCGAACTGTTCGGCGCAAAGGTCAACTGCCGCCAGAACATCGGCACGCTGCGAAACGTCGCATTGCACGAACTGCGCGCGTGCGCCCTTGCTTTGCAGGTCTGCGGCCACGGCCGGTCCGCGCACAGCATCGTAATCGGCCAGAATAATGCTGGCGCCTTCGGCGGCAAAGCGCCGGGCAATGCCCTCGCCAATGCCGTCTGCCGCTCCGGTAATCAGCGCTGCGCGGCCGCTCAGCCGTCCTTCCATCTGCCCTGCTGCCTGCATCGGCCTTCCTCTCTGGTTCTCGTTTGCCGGGCCGCGCCGTTCAGGTCAGCAGCGTGCCCCCGTTCACGTGGATCACCTGCCCGTTGATCCAGCGCCCGTCCGCCGACAGCAGCAGCGCGACCATCGCGGCAATGTCTTCGACCCGGCCCAGCCGGGTGCTGCGGGTATGGGCGAGGCAATGGTCGATCCATTCGGGCGGCACCGTGCCCGCCGCAACCATCTCCGGCGTCATCACGAAGCCCGGTGCCACGCAGTTCGCGGTCAGCCCCTGCCTGCCCCATTTGCTGGCGACATGGCGCATCAGCGCGTTCAGCCCGCTCTTGGATGCGGCATAGGATGGCCGCTCCGGCTCGCCCGATATGGCCGCGGCCGAACTGGTATAGACGATGGCACCATGCGGGCTTTCCAGCAGGTGCGGCAAGGCCGCGCGGGTGCACAGCAGATGGCCGCGCAGGTTCACCGCGATGGTGCGGTCAAAGATGGCCAGATCAACGCCAAGGGCATCGCTGTCCTGCATGATCGCGCCCATGTCTGCCGCGTTCACGTGCACGCCGTCGATCCCGCCCAGCAGCGCCGCCGCATCGGCAATGCAGGCACCGACCGAGTCTTCGTCGGCGATGTCCACGCCAAGCGCATGGGCCTCATGGCCCGATGCGGTCATGCGCGCGGCAATGACTTGCGCGGCAGGAAGGTTGAGGTCCGCCGCGCAGACCCGCGCTCCTTCGGCGCAGAGCCGCTCCACCGTGGCCGCGCCAATGCCCGTGCCGGCGCCCACCACCACAATCGCCCGGTCCTTCAGTCTGGCCTGCATCATCCCGCTCCCTTGGGTCTGACCGGATTCCGGGCGCCCCGGACCGTTCAGGCCACTTCGAACAGCCCCGCCGCGCCCATGCCGCCCGCCACGCACATCGAGACGACGACATACTTCACCCCACGGCGCTTGCCCTCGATCAGGGCATGGCCGACAAGGCGCGATCCGGTCATGCCGAAGGGATGGCCAAGGGCAATGCCGCCGCCGTTCACGTTGAGCCGTTCGGGATCGATCCCCAGCTTCTGCTGGCAATAGACGGCCTGGCTGGCGAAGGCTTCGTTGATCTCGAACAGGCCGATGTCGTCGATCTTCAGCCCGGCCCGGTCAAGCAGCTTGGGAATGGCGAAAACCGGGCCGATGCCCATTTCCTCGGCCGCGCAGCCTGCCACCTGAAAACCGCGATAGAGGCCCAGCACCGGCAGCCCTTCCTTCTGCGCGGTATCAAGGTCCATGAGCACCTGCGCCGATGCGCCATCGGAAAGCTGGCTGGCATTGCCTGCGGTCACATGGCGTCCTTCGGCAATCACCTGTCCGCCCCTGAACACCGGCTTCAGCCCCGCCAGCGCCTCGTAGGTGGTGCCCGCGCGGATGCCTTCGTCCTGCGCCAGCGTCACTTCCTCCTTGCCGGTTTCGTTGCCTTCCTTGTCGAACAGGGCCTTGGTCACGGTGATCGGCACGATCTCGTCGGCAAAACGGCCCGCTTCCAGCGCGGCGGCTGCGCGCTGCTGCGAAAGCGCGGCAAAGCGGTCCTGCTCCTCGCGGCTCACGCCATAACGTTCGGCCACGATCTCGGCGGTTTCGATCATCACCATGTAGGCATGGGGATCGGCCGCCTTCACCGCTTCGGAACGGTTGCGAAACGCCGGGGCGTGCTTGTTGATGGTCAGCGATATGCTTTCCATCCCGCCTGCCACGGCCACGTCGATCTCGTTGCAGATGATGCCGCGCGCGGCCAGTGCAATCGCATTGAGGCCGGATGAGCACTTGCGGTCCAGAGTGAAGCCTGCGGTGCTGTCGGGCAGGACCGATGCGTGGACGGTCAGCCGTCCCAGATTGTAGCTCTGCGTGCCCCAGTGGTTGCCCACGCCCAGATAGACATCATCGACCCGCGCCGGATCGATGCCCGCGCGCGCGATTGCGGCATTGACGACATGGGCCGAAAGCACCGGCGCCTCGGTATCGTTGAAGGCCCCGCGATAGGCCTTGCCGATGCCCGTGCGGGCGGTGGAAACGATGGCGGCTTCGCGCATGTTGGCGTCCTCTCAGGAAAATCCGTGCATGTTGGTGGGGCCGAAATAGGCCCGCATTTCAATCACCTTGCCGTGATCGTCGAACCGGAACGTATCGATCACGTCCACATGCATGTCCTTGCCGCCAAGGTTCAGGAGCACCGAAAAGGCAAAGGCCGCATAAGGGCCGCAGATACGCACCGGCCCTTCGAGCTTCAGCTTCGCGCCAGTCTGCATCGATGCGGTGTAGAACGCCAGGATCGCCTCGCGCCCCACGTGCGGCGGGCTGCCGACCGGGTCTTCCACCGTGGCGTCATCGGCAAACAGCGCGGCCACCCGTTCGGGCGCATTGGCGGCGAAGGCGGCAACATATTCGTGGACGGCAGCTTCCATGTCTGCGGGATCGGGCATCGCTCTCACTCCGGGAAATAGCGGCTGATGGTATCCAGCACGCAGGCGGGTTTGTCCTGTCCCTCGATCTCCACGGTGACGCGCACGACCGACTGGATCGCGCCCTTCACCTCTTCGGCCGAGATGATCTCGCCGCGGGCGCGGATGCGGCTGCCCACCTTCACGGGCGCCAGAAACCGCAGCCGGTCTGCCCCCACGTTCACCGCATGGGCAAAGCCGCGCACCTCGATCAGTTGCGGCAGGAAGAAATTGACCAGGCTCATCGTCAGATAGCCATGGGCGATGGTGCCGCCAAACGGCCCGGCCTGCGCGCGCTCCACGTCAACGTGAATCCACTGGTGATCGCCCGTCACATCGGCAAAGCCGTTCACGCGCGCCTGATCGATCAGCAGCCAGTCGGTCGGCCCCAGCATGGTGCCTTCGCGCCCCAGCAGGTCGGACGGTTTCTCGAATATCGCTGCGCTTCCTGTCGTCACTGTCACTGCATCCATCGCGGCCTGCTTCGCGCCTGCGCCACTGCCACCCCGCCCCGGCGGAGTCAGAGATTGCCGGCATCGAAAGCCTTTCTGCTTTTCAATTGACGATTTGCGTATCCAATGCAATCGTAATTTACGAATGCTGCGCAGACTTGCTGCTTTCAGCGACGGAGCGCGCGAAGTTTGGGAGAGACTCCATTTGGGAGAGACTGCGGCGATGAGCCACTATTCGCAATACCGGCCCCTGCCGCTGGCGCAGGTGCCGCAGTGGGATTTCGAAACCGATGTCGCCATCATCGGCTTTGGCGCCACCGGCGCCTGTGCCGCGATCGAGGCACGCGCGGCAGGCGCCCAGGTCCTGCTGTTCGAACGTTCCTCAGGCTCTGGCGGGGCATCGGCGCTTTCGGGCGGAGAGATCTACGTGGGCGGGGGCACCGATGCGCAGATCGCCGCCGGATTTGCCGATACGGTCGAGGATTTCACCCGCTACCTGAAGATGGCGGGCGGTCCCTGCGCAGACGAGGCCAAGTGCGAACTCTATGGCCGCGAGGCACTGGCGCATTACCAGTGGCTCAAGGATCAGGGCGTGCCCTATCGCGGCAATTTCCTGCCCGGCAAGCATATCGAGCCGACCGACGATTCGACTCTCATCTGGTCGGGCAGCGAAGCGGCCGCGCCGTTCTGCCATGAGGCCCGCCCTGCCCCGCGCGGGCACACCATCCGCCACATGGGCTGGGGCGGCGGACGGCCGCTGGTCGATATTCTGGAGCGCCGCGCGCGCGATCTGGGGGCGCAGGTTCATGTCGATGCACGCGCCGTTGCGCTCATCACCGATGGCGATAGCGTTGCCGGCGTGGTCGTGCGGATCGACAACCGCGACCGCTTCGTGCGCGCCCGCAAGGGGGTGGTGCTGGCCACGGGCGGTTTCGTCTTCAACGAAGCGATGCGGCGCAAGTATTGCCCCGACAGTTTTCGCGTGAACAGCCCCATCGGCGACAAGGATGATGGCGTGGGCATCGAACTGGGGGTCTCGGTGGGCGGCGATGCCATCCATATGGACCAGTTCTTCACCACCTGCCCCTGGACCATGCCCGAAAGCCACGCCCATGGCGTGTTCGTGAATGTCCATGGCCAGCGTTTCATCAACGAGGACTGCTATCACGGCCGCGTCTCGCGCTGTGCGGTCGATCAGCCGGGCGGCAAGGTCTATCTCCTGCTCGATGTGGCGCACTTCAGCCAGCCGCTCGACATTGCCGGGATAGCCATCGCCGCCACGGGCGAAACCTGGGAGGAAGTGGAGGCCGAACTGGAAATGCCCGCAGGCACGCTTGCGGCCACGATGGCCTTTTACAATGCCCATGCCCGCGAAGGCCGCGATCCGCTGTTCGACAAGCAGCCTCCGATCCTGAAGGCGCTCGACCAGTCCCCCTTCGTCGCGCTCGAACTCGATTTCCAGACCAGCTATTTCAGCTTCTTCACGCTCGGCGGCCTCAGAACCTCGACCGATGCCGAAGTGCTGGACCGTTCGGGCAGCCCGATCCCCGGCCTGTTCGCGGCCGGGCGGTGCACATCGGGCCTGCCCGCGTGGGGGCACGGCTATTCATCGGGCCTCAGCCTTGCCGATTGCACCTTCTTCGGGCGTCAGGCAGGCAGGCGCGCCGCCGCCTGACGCACGGCTTCAGACGAAGATCGCCCCGCGCACGAAGTCCACGCTGCCTTCGCTTGCGCCAAGGCGCGCTTCGCCCAGAAGCCTATTCCAGTAGCCTTCCGAACCATCGGCCATGCGCCATTCGTGCAGGCGGCGGCTCAGCAGTTGCAGGTCGTATTCCTCGCTGATGCCGATGGCCCCGTGCACCGCGTGGGCACTGGCGGCAATGCGCGCGGCAGCCGCCGCAGCGGTGCTCTTGGCGGTGGCGGCAACCGCCAGCGGCACATCGATGCCCTGCACAGCGCCCAATTGCGCCGCGATACGGCAGGCGATCATGTCCTCGGCCATCACGGCAAGCATCTGCTGCAAAGCCTGCTGGCGGCCGATGGGCTTGCCGAACTGGACGCGCTGGGATGCGTGATCGGTGGTCATGTCGCACAGGCGCGCGGCCGCCCCCGCGATGAGGCAGGCGCGCAGAACGGCGGCAATGGGCCGAAGGCCGCCTGCCGGTCGCTCCAGCCCTGTCCCTTGAGGGGCGGGGCCGATGCGCGCCGCCAGCGAATGGACAACCCCGGTGGCCGCAGGCGCAAGATCGGCCATGGCGCACAGGAGCAGCTTCGTGCCGGTATCGACCAGCGCATGTCCGGCCACCAGCGCGCAGGGCACTGGTTGCGCCGCCGAGGATGCCAGTGCAATCGGGCCGTCTGGGGCCGTTACCCCGGCGCGCGCCAGCAGCGCGCGGGCAACCATCGTCTCGGCCACCGGCAGCGGCACCGCGCGCGCGCCCAGCGCTTCGATCAGCGGCTCGATCTGGCCCAGCGAAAGTCCGGCCCCGCCGTGATCTTCGTCCACCAGCGCATCGAGAAAGCCCGATCCGGCGATTTCCTGCCACAGCGCGGCTGCGGCATCAGACGGACCCTGCGCGGCTTCCACCGCGCGCACGACGGCAGGCGGGCAGGCGGCATCCAGCATCCGGTCAAAGGGTTCGAGAAGTTCAGCCATGTCCATGATGTTCTCTCTCCCCCTCAACGCAGGCCCATGCCGCGCGCGATGATCCCGCGCAGGATTTCGCGCGTGCCGCCGCGCAGGCTGAAACTGGGTGCTATGTGGGTCACATACATCAGCGTGCGGTAAAGTTCCTCGTTCACCGCCTCGTCCGGGTGGGCAGCCAGATCATCCGCGATCACAACCGGCAGTTCCTGTTCGAAACTGGTGCCGCGATCCTTGACGATGCTGGCTTCCACCACCGGGCTTTCGCCCAGCGCAAGGCGCGCGGTGCAGGCGATCGACATGGCGCGCAACGTGGCCAGTTCCGCGGTCAGACGGCCAACCAGCGCGGCGGCATCGCTGCGTCCGGCGGCCTGCATGTGCCTGATCCACGCATCCAGCAGCACCACGCTGGAATAGATGCGTTCCGGCCCGGAGCGTTCGAACGCCAGTTCCGCCACGACCTGATTCCAGCCATCGCCTTCCTGACCGACCAGCGCATCCTCGCCCAGTTCCACGTTCTCGAAGAACACTTCGGCAAAGTGCGCGTCGCCGGTCAGATCCACGATCGGACGGATGGTGACACCGGGCGCCTTGAGGTCGATGATGAGCTGCGAAAGCCCTGCCTGCCGGTCGGCCGCAGTGCCCGATGTCCGCAGCAGCGCAATCATGTAGTCGGAGTGCATGGCATTGGTGGTCCAGATCTTCTGGCCGTTGACCACCCAGCCCTTGTCGGTCCGTTCGGCCCGCGTGCGCACCCCGGCAAGGTCCGACCCCGCGCCCGGCTCGCTCATGCCGATGCAGAATACCTGTTCGCCCCGGCAGATTGCGGGGATGTGCTTCTGGCGCTGCGCTTCGGTGCCGAAGTTCAGGAGCAGCGGCGCACTCTGCCGGTCGGCAATCCAGTGCGCGGCCACCGGTGCGCCCGCGCTCAGCAGTTCTTCCACCACCACGAAGCGGGCGAACGGCCCCATCCCCCTGCCGCCATAGGCTTCGGGCAGGGTCAGGCCGACCAGCCCCGCCTTGCCGAGCGCGCGGCTGAACCCGGCGCTGAAGCCCTGCCACGAACGGGCACGGCGGTCGGTCGGCATTCCGGCCAGTTCGCTTTCAAGAAAGGCGCGCACCTGGGGGCGCAGCGCCTCGTCTTCGGGTGGCAACTGGGCAAGCGTAAGGGTGTCGAACACGAAAGGCTGGCTCCTATCCCGCAGCGCAAGGCCGATGGCCTACCGCCGTGCTGCGGGGAATGCACCCGCCGACACTTCTGAATCAAATATTTAATTCATGCTCTTCGATATTCAATTCCTATCGGTAGCTCATCCGTCGGCAAAGGCATCGAGCGCCATGGCCACGAAATTGGCGGCGGGCGGCGAAGGATCGGCGCTGCGCACGATGCCCATGGCGATCGGCACCGGCTCTTCCAGCGGCACGATACGCACCCCTTCCCCGGCAAAGCGCGAACTGCGCTGCGGCACCAGTGCCACGCCTAGCCCTGCTTCCACCAGGCTGAGGATGGTCTGAACCTGCATGGCTTCCTGCGCCACCTGCGGGGCAAAGCCTTCGCGGTGGCAGGCAAGGCGGATCGTGGCGTGAAGCGAACTGACCGGGCTGTAGATGATGAAGGGCCGGTCCGCCAGCGCGCCAAGCCGGATCGCGCGGCGGCGCGCCAGAACATCGCCCGCCGGCACCGCCGCCACGAACACGTCGCGCTCGATCACGTCGGTGATGACCGGGGTTGCGTCCATCACCGGCAGGCGCACCAGCCCGATATCGATGCGGTGCGCGGCAATGGCGCGCACGATATCGGCGCTGTTCATCTCTTCCAGCGCAAGGTCAACCTGCGGAAAGGCTTGCCGGAAGGGCGGGATGATGCGCGGCAGAAGATCGCTGATGGCCGAACCGATGAAGCCCACGGCCAGCCTTCCGCGCAGCCCCGCCGCACCCAGCCGCACCGCATCGCGCACCTTTTCCGCGGCCAGCAGCGCCGCCTGCGCCGGGCCGAGCGCGGCCTGCCCCGCCGCCGTCAGCCGCACGCCGCGCGGATCGCGTTCGAACAGCGCCACTCCCAGATCGGCCTCCAGCTTGCGGATGGCCACGGTCAGCGGCGGCTGCGAGATGTGCAGGCGTTCCGCCGCGCGGTGAAAGTTCAGCGTATCGGCCAGCACGGTGAAATAGCGCAGTTGCCGCAGATCCATGATATTCGTTCACTATCGTTATGGGAAAAATCAATATTAGCCCATTGGTGCAGTCTGGCCTAGCCCTGTTGCCCGAACCGTCTTTGCGACCAACCGTTTGAGGATATGCCCATGGCTGAAGCCCCCTTCCTGCTGATCGAACGCGATGGACCGGTGGTCATCGCCACGCTCAACCGCCCGGAAACGCGCAACGCCATTTCCGAAACCGCCTACAGCGAGGAAATCGCCGCGTTCTGCGCCGCCACCACGCGCGACATGAGTGTGCGTGCGGTTGTCCTCACCGGCGCGGGCAAGGCGTTCTGCGCGGGCGGCAATGTCAAGCACATGGTCGAACGCAGCGGCATGTTCGCGGGTGCGCCCTTCACCCAGCGCAATTCATACCGCACCGGTATCCAGCTCATTCCGGCCGCGCTCTATGAACTGGAAGTTCCGGTGATTGCCGCGGTCAACGGCCCCGCCATCGGCGCCGGGCTGGATCTTGCCTGCATGGCCGATATCCGCATTGCCTCGGACAAGGCGCTCTTTGCGGAAAGCTTCGTGAAGCTTGGCCTTGTGCCGGGCGATGGCGGCGCATGGCTGCTGCCGCGCGTGATCGGCATGGCCCGCGCCAGCCTGATGACGCTGACCGGCGATACGATCGATGCAGCCAAGGCGCTGGAATACGGCCTTGTCAGCGAAGTCGTCGCGCCCGATCAGGTGCTGCCACGCGCGGTCGAGATCGCCCGCGCGATTGCCGCCAATCCCGGCCACGCGACGCGCATGGCAAAGCGCCTGCTGCGCGAAGGGCAGGACATGAAGCTTGCCCCCCTGCTTGAGCTTTCCGCCGCCTATCAGGCGCTTGCCCACCACACGCACGATCATCACGAAGCCGTCAGCGCCTTCGTGGAAAAGCGCGATCCGGTGCTGCGCGACGAATAAGGCCGCTCAACCGGGGGAAGGCACGCGCGCGATCTGGTCGAGCACCATCGGCGCGTGTTCCTTCCGGCAGATCAGCAGGTCGGGCATGTAGGTATCGGCCTGGTTGTAGATCAGCGGGCTGCCGTCGATCCGGCTGCAATGCAGCCCGTGGGCCAGCGCCACGGCTACGGGCGCGCACGAATCCCATTCATACTGTCCGCCCGAATGCAGGTAGATGTCGGCATCGCCCAGCACCACGGCCATGGCCTTGGCTCCGGCGCTGCCCATCGGCACCAGTTCGGCCCCGATCGCTTCGGCCACGGCCACGGCCTCGTGCGCGGGGCGGGTGCGGCTGATGACCATGCGCAGGGTCTGCGGCGCGGGCGGCATGGGGCGCGGACAGTCCGAACGCAGCACCAGACCAGCGCCGTTGTCCGCCCCCGGCAGCGCCACCGCACCCAGTGTCGCCACGCCGTCCACCGCAAGGCCCACGTGCACTGCCCAGTCGGCCCGCGCCTCGCCATACTCGCGCGTGCCATCCACCGGATCGACGATCCACACGCGCGACTGGTTCAGCCGGTCAAGGTTGTCCTTCTCCTCTTCGGAAAGCAGCCCGTCATCGGGCCGCTGTTCGCGCAGGGCATGGCACAGGAACTGGTTGGCCGTGGCATCGCCCGCCCTGCCCAGCGCCTTGAGGCTCAGCAATCCGCTTTCGCGAACGGTCACGAGCAGCCTTCCGGCAACTTCGGCAAGATGGGCGGCAAGCTCGGCATCGGTCATCATCGTGTTCCCTGTCTGCGGCATCATATCGTGGGCGCCCAGCCCAGCAGTTCGTTGACGATGCGCTCGGCCGCCGCTTCGGGCGTTTCCTTCGTGGTGTCGATGCGGAAGTCCGGGTTCTCCGGCGCTTCATAGGGGCTGTCGATCCCGGTGAAGTTCTTGAGCTGTCCGCTGCGCGCCTTCCTGTAAAGGCCCTTCACGTCGCGCGCCTCGGCCACTTCCAGCGGCGTATCGACGAAGATTTCCACGAACTCGCCCGGTGCCATAAGCCCGCGCACCATTTCGCGCTCTGCCCGGAAGGGGCTGATGAAGGCGGTCAGCACGATCAGGCCGGCATCGGTCATCAGCCTCGCCACTTCGCCCACGCGGCGGATGTTCTCGATGCGGTCGGCTTCGGTAAAGCCCAGATCCTTGTTCAGCCCATGGCGCACGTTGTCGCCATCCAGCAGGAAGGTGTGCTTGCCCACCGCATGCAGCCGCTTTTCCACCAGATTGGCGATGGTCGATTTTCCCGAACCGGAAAGGCCGGTGAACCACAGCACCCTGGGTTTCTGCCGCTTGAGCGCGGCGTGCGCCTCGCGGCTGATGTCCAGTGCCTGCCAGTGCACGTTCTGCGCGCGGCGCAGCGCGAAGTTGAGCATGCCCGCCGCCACGGTGGCATTGCTCATCTTGTCGATCAGCACGAACCCGCCCAGCGTGCGCCCTTCGGCATAGGGTTCGAAGACCAGCGGCTTGTCGGTGGCGATTTCGGCAACGCCGATGGCGTTCAGTTCCAGCGTCTTGGCCGCCAGATGAGCGCCCGCCCCCCCTGCATCGTTGACGTTCACCACATATTTGGGCTGCTGCACGGTGACAGAAACGGTCTGCGTCGCCAGTTTCAGCCAGTAGGCGCGGCCGGGCAGCATGGCTTCATCGTTCAGCCAGACCAGCGTCGCCTCGAACTGGTCGGCGGCCTGCGGCGGGTTGTCGGCCAGCGCGATCACGTCACCGCGCGAACAGTCCACCTCGGCGGCAAGGCACAGCGTGACCGACTGTCCCGCCACGGCCTGTTCCAGATCGCCATCAAGCGTGACGATGCGCGCGACCTTGCTCGTCTTGCCCGAAGGCAGAATGCGCACCTCGTCGCCCGGCTTGACGCTGCCCGTGGCAATGAGCCCCGAAAAGCCCCGGAAATCAAGGTTGGGCCGGTTCACCCACTGCACCGGCATGCGGAACGGCTTGTCCGCGTCGGCCGTGGAGAGCACTTCGACCGTTTCCAGATGCTCGACCAGGGTCGGGCCGGAATACCACGGGGTATTGGCCGAACGGGTGGTGATGTTGTCGCCCCTGAAGCCGGAGATCGGCATGGCGGTGAAGCTTTCGATGCCGATCGAGCGGGCGAAGGTTGCATAGTCCTTCACGATGGCGTCGAAGGTTGCCTGATCGTAATCGACAAGGTCCATCTTGTTGACGGCCAGCACGATGTTCCTGATGCCGATCAGGTGGCACAGGTAGGAGTGCCGCCGTGTCTGCACCAGCACGCCCTTGCGCGCATCGATCAGGATCACGGCAAGATCGGCGGTGCTGGCGCCCGTCACCATGTTGCGGGTGTATTGTTCGTGGCCGGGGCAATCCGCCACGATGAACTTGCGCTTCTCGGTGTTGAAGAAGCGATAGGCAACATCAATGGTGATGCCCTGCTCACGCTCTGCCGCAAGGCCATCGACCAGCAGCGCAAAGTCGATCTCCTGCCCCTGCGTGCCCACTTTCTTCGAATCGCTTTCCAGCGCGGCAAGCTGGTCTTCGAAGATCATCTTCGAATCATAAAGCAGGCGCCCGATCAGCGTTGACTTGCCATCATCCACGCTGCCGCAGGTGATGAAGCGCAGCATGGTCTTGTGCTGGTGCTGTTCCAGATAGGCGTCGATGTCCTCGGCAATGAGGGCATCGGTCCGATAGATCACGTCCTGCGCGGCTGTGGTGTCCGTCATCAGAAATACCCCTGCTGCTTCTTCACTTCCATGCCCGCGCCGCCCGCATCCCTGTCGATCACGCGGCCCTGCCGTTCGCTGGTGGTGGTCAGCAGCGTTTCCTGGATCACTTCCGGCAGCGTGGTGGCGGTGCTTTCCACCGCACCTGTCAGCGGGAAGCAGCCGAGCGTGCGGAAGCGGACCGATTTCATGGTGATTTCGGGCCGGTAGCCCAGCACCTTTTCCAGCCGTTCGATATCATCGGCCATGAAAAGCTGGCCTTCCCATTCATAGGTCGGGCGCTCTTCGGCAAAGTAGAGCGGCACGATCGGCACGTTGTTGAGGTGGATGTATTGCCAGATGTCCAGCTCGGTCCAGTTGCTGATCGGGAACACGCGGATGCTTTCGCCCTTGTTCTTGCGGGCATTGTAAAGGTTCCACAGCTCCGGGCGCTGGTTCTTGGGATCCCAGCCGTGGCTGGCGGTGCGGAACGAGAAGATGCGCTCCTTCGCGCGGCTCTTCTCCTCGTCGCGCCGCGCGCCGCCGAAAGCCGCGTCGAAGCCATACTTGTCGAGCGCCTGCTTCAGCCCTTCGGTCTTCCACATGTCGGTGTGCAGCGGGCCGTGATCGAAGGGGTTGATACCCCTTTCGGCCGCTTCGGGGTTCTGGTGGATCAGCAGCTCCATGCCGCTTTCCTCGGCCATGCGGGCGCGCATTTCATACATCGCCTGAAACTTCCAGGTGGTGTCGACGTGGAGCAGCGGAAACGGGGGCGGTGATGGGTAGAACGCCTTGCGCGCGAGGTGAAGCATGACCGCGCTGTCCTTGCCCACCGAATAGAGCATGACCGGATTGGTCGCCTCGGCCACCACTTCGCGCATGATGTGGATGGCCTCGGATTCGAGCCGGTCGAGATGGGTGAGCGTCCTGCGATCTGCCGTCATGGCCTCGACTCCCTTGGGAAAACCTGATGGGCTTGCAAATCGCTGGCAGACCCCTATCACGAACCTCCCATATGGGAGAAAAGTGAATGGCCTTCACCCATACCGACCAGCAGGAGCTGTTCCTGCCTCTGGTCGAAGGCATCCATGAAACCCCGCCATGGGGCGCATTCATGCGCAATCTGGTGGCGCGCACCCATGCCCGGCGCGCCTTTCTCATCATCACGCTGGCCAATGCCCTGCCGGGGCAGGAACCCACCGTGCTCCACGTTGCCGCGCCCCGCGCCGTTCAGGAACCGCCGCTCGACTTTCGCCGCATCGCCACGCTGGGACTGCACCCCTATGGTCAGCTCAGGCCCGGCCGGGTCTATGCCATAGATGAAATGCTCGACTTCGATGATCCGCAGCGGCTTGCCATGCAGCGCGAGGCGCTACTTTCGATGGGCATTCGCTATGGCCGCTGGCTGCGCGTTTCGGCAGGCGGCGTGGCGGACGGATGGCTCATGCTGGTGCGCGAACGCGAGGACTTTTCCTCAAGCGCGGTGGCGCTGCTTTCGGCCATCGGCCCGCACCTTGCCGCAGCGCTGCGCACGCTGGCGGCGCTTTCGGCCGAGCGCCTGCAAACCGCGATGGCGCAATCGGCGCTCTCGCGCCTTGGCGCGGGGCAGATCGCGTTTGACGCTCTGGGGCGGGTCATGGCGGCCGATCCCCTGGCCGAAGCCGCGCTGTCCTTTACCACTGCGCCCGATCCGCGCACGGGCCGCCGCCTGCAACTGGGCGCAGCAACCGCCGCCGCGCTCGATCAGGCGATTGCCGATCTGGCTGGCGGCAGCGCGCCGCTGCCGCGCGTGGTGGAACTGGATGCGGCGCGCGGCCTGCACCTTCTGCTGCGCAAATGCGATTTCGACATTCCCGAACCGCGCACGCCGCCCGCGGTCATCGGCACGCTGCGCCTTGACCGGCGCGAGGATGCGCGCGCGGCGGCAAATGTGTTGCGTGCCCTGCACGATCTTTCCGAACGCGAAGCCGCGCTGGCTGTCCGGCTCAGCCGGGGGCAGTCGATCATCGAGGCGGGGCGCGATCTGCGCCTGACCGACGAGACCGCCCGCAACTATTCCAAGCGGATCTACGCCCGAACCGGCACGCGCGGCCAGGGCGATCTGGTGCGCGCGGTGCTGTCGGGCCTTGCTCCGCTGGCCTAGCGGATCCGCCGCCTGATCGCGGCGGCCCCTACCCTCCGCGCGAAACCGGGATGAGCGCGCCCGAAATGGTGCGTGCGGCAGGGCTGGCAAGAAACAGGATCACCTTGGCAAGCGAGGCGGGCTGCACCCACTGCGCAAAATCGGCATCGGGCATGTCGGCGCGGTTTGCCGGGGTGTCGATGATGCTCGGCAGCACCGCGTTCACCGTGCAATCAGTGCCGGCCAGTTCTGCGGCAAGGCTCTCGGTCAGCTTGTGGACGGCCTGCTTCGATGCGGCATAGGCCCCCATGCCTGCGCCTGCCACCAGCGCCGAACCCGCGCCGATATTGATGATTGCTGCCCCCGCCGTGGTGCGCAGCACGGGCAGCGCCGCCCTGGTCATGGTAACGCAGGTGGCTGCGTTCATGGCATACATGCGCGCCCAAGTTTCCGGGCCGCCGTCCTCCAGTGTCTGCCATACGAAGCCGCCCGCCACATTCACCAGCACGTCGATCCCGCCCTGTTCGGCCACCACGCGCGCTGCGGCGGCTTCGGCCTGCGCGGGATCGGTCAGGTCCACCCCGCCGATGTCGATGCCGCCAGGGTTGGCATCGGGCGCGCTGGCGGCAAAATCGATCCGGGCCACCCGGTCGCCCCCGGCGCGGAAAGCCTCTGCCACGGCGCGGCCCAGCACGCCGAAGCCCCCGGTCACGATAACGGAACGCATGTGCTCAAAGTCTCCTTCAGGGCCGCTGCGAGTGGCGCAACCCGCCATCGGCCACGATTTCGGCAGCAGTGATATAGCTGGCCTCGTTTGACAAGAGGAAGCGGATCACGGATCCGATTTCCTCCGGTCTGCCGAAGCGTCCGGCAAAGATGCGCGGGCCGTAAAGCTGTTCCATCCCGTCGCGCATGTCGCCAAGGATGGGCGTATCGATCATGCCGGGGCTGAGCGCATTGATGCGCACGCCGTGCTGGCCCAGTTCATCCGCCATCGACCGCACAAGCGAGACGACCGCCCCCTTGGCGGCGGTATAGATCGGGATCATGGCATTGCCGAACCATGCATTGATCGATGAAATCGCCACCACCGCGCTGCCGGGATGGGCCTTCAGATCGTCGATGAAAGCCTGCACCAGTTCGATGACCGCTCGCACGTGCAGCGCCATACCCGCATCGAAATTGTCGGGCGTCACGCCGCCGATTCCGGTCTGCAAGGCCGTGCCCGCGCCGTGAACGATCCCGCCCACGCTGCCCAGCGCCGCGCGGGTGGCCGCAGCGGCCGGCGCCACCGCCTGCGGATTGCGCAAATCCACCGCCAGCCCGATCGCCGCCACGCCGTGGCGCTGCGCAATCTCCTGCGCCGCGCTGGCCGCGCCTTCGGCATTGATGTCCCACAAGGCCACCGGGCGGCCCACTTCGGCCAGCGCACGGGCGGCGGCAAGGCCGATGCCCGATGCGCCGCCGGTAATCACCACTCCGGTGCCGGGCGTGCCCAGCAGATGGCGCGCGGCACTCATTCCGCTGCCTCTCGCTCGGTCATGTTGCCCAGCCCTGCAAGGCACACCGTATCGAAGCCCAGCACGTGCGCCACGCGGCCCAGCCCCGCCCATGCGGCGGTGCAGTGCGCCAGATCGACGATTTCGGCATCGCTGAAGGCCGCGTTCATCCGCGCCCAGAAATCCTCGTCGGTGGCCAGCGCCTGCGGTTCGGTGCCGAAGCGCTCGGCGAACTCGATCGCGAGCCGCTCGCGCTCCGAGAACAGGGGCGATGTGCGCCATTCGGCAATCGCTTCGTAAAAGGCTTCGTCGGGCGCGGGGCCGTTGTCCGTCACCAGCTTCTGATGGGGATCGCCCGCCACGCTGTAGAGCTGGGGCACATCGCGCTTGGCGCGCAGATCCTTGCACACCATGCAGCCGTTGATCTGCGCGGTGCGCATCCGTGCGCCCTCGAACTCGCGCAGGGGCAGCGCGCTGTGACGATAGACGGCTGCCGCGAAGGCGCCGCTTGCGCCCACGATCTCCACCGCATGGGTGCGCGCGGCATAGCCGAAGGGATCGTGGGACTGATCGTCGGGAACGGTAATGCGGGCCATGGCTCTCTCCTCGATGGTCTGGTTATTGCTGTCTTGGCAGGGTGCAGCTTCACATACCCGGCGATCCGGGGAAACCCATGTAATAGGTGCCTACCGTCATGCCGCCATCCACCACGATTTCCGCCCCATGGACGTAGGAAGCATCATCGCTGGCAAGAAACGCGCTGGCCGCGGCCACTTCCTCCGGCCCGCCGATGCGCTGCAAGGGCACATTGGCATAGCCCTTGTCCACTTCCTCGCGCGGGGCGCCGGTATGGTTGGACATGACCGTATCCACCCCGCCGGGATGGACCGAGTTCACGCGGATGCCCTTGTGGCCCAGCTCCATCGCCGCCACCTTGGTCAGGCCGCGCACGCCCCACTTCGACGAGGCATAGGCCACAAGGCTGTTTGCGCCCTTCATCCCGTCCACCGATGATATGTTGATGATCGCTCCTTTGCCGCGCGCGATCATGCCGGGGGCCACGGCCTTGATCCCCAGAAACTCGCCCACAAGGTTCACGCCCAGCACGCGTTCGTAATCGGCCTTGGTCGTTTCCAGCAGGCTCTTGAACATGAGGATGCCCGCATTGTTCACCAGCACATCCACCGGCCCCAGCCCGGCCTCGACCGCAGCCACGACCTCGGCCCAGTTTTCCTCGCTGGTCACGTCGAGCCGGAAGAAGCGCGCGGCCGCGCCCAGTTCGGCTGCCAGCGCCGCGCCTTCGGCTTCCAGCACATCGGCAATGGCCACGCGTGCGCCTTCGGCCACGAACCGGCGGCAGGTGGCCGCCCCCATGCCGCGCGCGCCGCCCGTGACGATGGCAACCTTGCCTTCAAGCTTTCCCATGATCTCTCCCGTGTGGTTCTTGTGTTCCTGTGTGCGGCGCGCCTGCGCTAAAGGTCGGGCGCGGGGGCCATCTGCGGCACGTTGTGGGTCCAGCCCATTTCCTCGTAACGTTCCGCAATGCGCCAGCCCTCGGCCGTGCGCACCAGCCGGTCGCGATACCACAGGCCGATGAAGAACACCTGTTCGGCACCGTCATCGGCCCTGTGCGTCATCGGGTTGAACAGGATCGTGCGGCTTGTGGCTTCATCGCCGGAAATCTCCAGCTTTGTCGTTGCCACCATGTGCTGGAACATGGGAAAACGCTCCAGCGCGGCGGGCAGCCATGCCTTGATCTGGGCAAAGCTGCCTTTCGCGCCGCCGGTTTCGCTGTAGTCGATCCGCGCATCGGGCGTGAAGATGCGGTCAAGCGCGTCCCAGTCCCGCTCGTCTATGGCAAAGCTGTAGCGCGCGAACAGGTCCTGGATTTCCAGCCGGTCCGAAATCTCTTGCAGCGAAAGCATGACCTGCCCTCGCCGTCAGGCCACCTTCTGGCCGGGGCGCCTGTCGAGCGTGACATGCAGTCCGTTGACGCGGCCCTGGATTTCGGGGGCCTTGTCGCGCGGGTTGTAGAACTGGCGATACCACAGCCGCACCTTGGCATAAGGGCCATCGGCAGGGATCGCCAGCGGGTTGATGCAGGCGCGCTTGTTCGCCCAGATTTCCACGTCCTGCGCAAAGGCAAGCCGGCTTGCCTCCTGATACATCAGCGCGGTGGCGCGGTCCTCGTCGGTGGTCTCGCGGCTGCCGTCATGGACTTTCACCATGAGCGCGTGCCAGCAGCGCGAAACGCCATCCTCGATCGGAGTGTTGGCGATCATGATGAAGCTGTCGAAGGTGCCCGCCATTTCCGATTGCAGGAAGCCCGGCCCTTCATACCAGGTGTCAAGCACGAGGTAATCCTCCGGGTTGGCGGTCAGCGTGCGGTGGCCCGCGCTGTAATACTGGTGCAGGTGCCCGCCCTTGAACTCGTTGGCGAAATACTGCCAGTCCGTTGCCCCGTGGATCGGCACGAAATGGCCCATGTCGGCCATGTTGTCGACAATCTCGATGCCGTGGCTATTGAGATCGCCCATATAGTCGATCTTCCATTCCACCCATCCGGGCTGACCATAGTGACCGCCGAAATCGGGCAGTTCCACATCCGGGGCAAGACCTTCCGGATCGTGCCACATCCAGATGATTCCGGCGCGCTCGATAACCGGATAGGTTCCCAGCTTGGCCGCCTTGGGAATGAAGTCGGAATAGGGAATGTGGTTGCACGCGCCATCGGTGCCAAAGCGCCAGCCGTGGAACGGGCAGCGGATCGATTCGCCCTCCACATGTTCGCCATCGCGCACGATGTAGGATGTGCTGTTCTTCGCCAGATGCGCGCCCATGTGCGGGCAATAGGCATCGACCACATAGGGCGTGCCGCTTTCGCCGCGGTAGAGAACCAGATCCTTGCCGAAATAGCGGATCGGCGCTGGCGTGCGCGTGGCATCCTCAGCCGTGCCGATCATGAACCAGCCGCGCGGGAAATCGAACTCTCCCAGGCCATAGTCCTTCGAGGTTGCCATCTGAATCACTCCTGCATCCCATTCGCCGATTCTGAATCGGCCTCAATCGCGCATATTGCGGTTCAATAGACGATTCATTATCGATTTGCGAAGAAATAATCGCATCGCTGCACGATGACAGCATGGCACGAGGTTCCCGCGCGGACAAGCCCCGGCGCCTGCGCGAGGCAAACCGCGGGGCAAAAGCGCCGACCGTGCGCCGCGAACCTGCGGCCCGATGGCGTCAGAGCGCGGCCGGTTTCGTGTCCGCGCCTGCGGCGCCCACCGCCTCGCTCCATGCAGCCACGCCCTCGGCCCGAAGCGGCCCCATGTCGAGCGCGCGCATGACGCTGAGCATGCCATACCAGCTTCGGTCCGCGGCGTTCCCGTGAAGCTGGCGGTCCCGCTCGGCCAGCGCCTGCACTTCCATGTGGTGCCGGTCGATGAGTTCGGCGAGTCCTGCCGCCCCGGCTGCGGACAGCTTGATGGTGTCGGCGGTATAGACCGTTTCGGGCAGCGAATAGTCGATCTCGAAGAAGGTATGCTTCATCTGCCGCTCGAACAGGGCGCGCAGGGGCTGCTTGCGGAACACCAGCGCGCGGTCGACCAGCGGGCGCACCCGTCCGCTTTTCAGCCGGTCGATCAGGGCGAGCCGCTCCAGCCGTTCCAGCGCGGCCTCCATTGCGCGTGCAGGCACGGCAAAGTCGGCGGCCACTTCCTCCGGCGGGATTCCGCCAAGCAGCGCCATGAACAGAAAGGACAGGAAGATGTTGCTGCACAATGCCTTTTCCTGCGCCAGTGTCAGTTCGTGGGCCAGTTCACCGGGGCTGTCCTCGGCCTCGCGCGCCAGATCGCCCAGCACCAGCCCGCAAAGCCGGGCCATGCGCTCCAGCCGATCGATCGTCAGCCCCTTGCCGGCCAGCCAGCGCTTCACCGTGGCTTCTCCCACCCCAAGTTCCTGCGAAAGGCGCAGAACTGTCCACCCATCCTTACGCAAATGGCGGCGCAGGACCGCAATCATTGCGGATGCCGTTGGCTCGTATCGTGTCATGATCCGAATTAGATAACAGGATGATCCCTTTGGCAAGAGCGCGCTTCGCTCAATCGCCAAGGTCCATATGCTGCATCCCGCCAGAACAGATTCCGGCCGGACATGCTGCGCAGCAAAGGCGCGCCGAACGGCCCCAGCGGGAGAAACCAAGTGTCTGATATTCTCATCAAGAACGGCACCGTCGTCGATGGCACCGGCGCCCCTGCCTTCAGGGCAGACGTGCGCGTCAAGAACGGCGTGATTGCCGAAGTCGGCCCCGATCTTGCCCCCGGCGGCGAACGCGTGTTCGATGCGGCGGGGTGCCATGTCACCCCCGGCTTCATCGAAAGCCACACCCATTATGACGGCACGATGTGGTGGCAGCCCGATCTCGATCCCCTGCCCGGCTATGGCGCCACCACGATGATTCTCGGCAACTGCGGCTTCTCCGCCGCGCCCCTGCACAAATACATGCCCGCCCAGCGCGAGATGATCGGCATCTTCTCGTTCTTCGAGGACATTCCCGAAGGCCCCTTCATGCAGAACCTGCCGTGGGACTGGAACACGTGGAGCGAATACCGCGCCTCGGTTGAGCGCAACGTGAAAGTGCCGCTGAACTATGCCGCCTATGTCGGCCATATCGCCATCCGCCTTGCGGCCATGGGCGTCGAGGCATGGGAGCGCGAGGCAACGCCCGAAGAGATCGCGAAGATGGCCGAGCTGCTTGACGATGCGCTGGCGGCGGGTGCGCTCGGCATGTCGGACAACATGCACGATCACGATGGCCAAAACCGCCCGGTCCCCACGCTCAAGGCCAGCGACGCCGAGTTCGAGGCGCTGTTCGACGTGATGGAGCGCTATCCCGGCTGCTGCTATCAGGTGATCGTCGATACCTTCATGCGCATGACCGGCCCGGCCAACCTCGAAAGGCTGGCCAGGCTGCTGGGCGGGCGCAAGATCAAGTGCCAGATCGCGGGCGCCATTCCCACGCTCGATTTCCAGAAGGGCATCCTGCCCGCCATGCAGGAATCGGTGCGCAAGATGCGCGAAGCAGGCGTCGATGTCTGGCCGGGCTATGCCCACGTCTCGCCCACGTCCACGCTCAGCCTCGTCAAGTCGCTGATCTTCGCGCAGTCGAACGACTATGTCTGGCACGAGGTCGTGCTTGAGGACGATCATGCCAAGAAGGCAGCGCTGCTTGCCGATCCGCAATGGCGCGCCCGCGCCCGTGAAAGCTGGGACAACAACGCCTGGGATCACTCGCCGCTCAAGAACCCGCAGGAGCTGTTCCTGCTCGACAGCGAGAACGGCACCGGCCCGCTCAACATCACGCTCAAGGAGTATGCCGACAGCCTTGGCCTGCACCGCTCGGACGCGATGGCCGAATGGATCCTGAAGAACGGCACCCGCTCCACCGTGCACATGGCGCCCTTCCCCAAGGACGAGGAGCTGACGCTGGAACTGATGAAGGACCCCAAGACCGTCGGCAATATCTCGGATGCGGGCGCGCACCTGCAAATGCTGTGCGGCGGCGGCGAGAATGCGCTTCTGCTCACGCAATATGTGCGCGAACAGAAGAAGCTGACGCTGGAAGAAGCCATCCACGTGATGACCGGCAAGCTGGCCGGCCACTTCAACCTTCATGACCGCGGCGTGATCGCCCCCGGCAAGCGCGCCGACATCGCCGTGTTCAACATGGACGAAATCCAGCGGCGCGAGATGGAAAAGGCCTTCGACGTGCCCGATGGCCGGGGCGGCACCACCTGGCGCTTCACCCGCAAGCCCATGCCCACCCGCCTCACGCTGGTGAACGGCGTGCCGACCTTCGAGAACGGCGCCTTCACCGGCGCCATGCCGGGCGAGTTCCTCTCCCCCGCCAACGACGAGGCCGCGCTGGCCGAGGCGGCGGAGTAACCCCCCAATGCCTTGCGCGAGGGCAACTCCCCCAAGGTGAACCCTCGCACAAAAGGGGGCGTCCATTCCCTCCCGGACGCCCCCGAACCTTTTCGCAGGAATGCTGTCGCACAAGAGAGGATGCCGGAACATGAGCGAAGCAAAGATCGGCGATGCCGACCGGGCCTACTTCAACGGAGCCATCCGCAAGATCGAGACCGAAAGCTCGGTGCTCGTCAGCTCGTCGAAGTATCTCAACCACGCGGGGCTGCGCGCCCTGATCGCGCAGGAAATGCTGCGCCGCAACGGGCCTGATCTGCCCAACACCGCCTATATTCCCGAAGTGGCCCAGATCCTCCACGATCTTGAGGACATGCCGCGCATCATCGAACTGTTCGAAATGGAAAAGGCGCGCCTGCCGCTCTTTGCCAGATGGCTGGAAAAGCGCAGCCTTGCCAACTTTACCCTGGCTGAAACGAAGGACTGCGCGCCCGGCACGCTGGGCGCGATGATCCACGATTTCATGGCCAATTCGGGCTACCAGCTCGATCTGTTCTTTCAGGAAATCCAGGTGGTGAACGATTTCACCTTCTACCTGCGGCAGACCGCGCTGACCCACGACATCGAGCACATGATTACCGGCTTCGGCCCCAACCATGGCGGCGAGATCGCGCTGCTTTCGGCCAACATGCACGCCAAGGCGCGCTACTTCCACCCGGAACTGTCGAACTTCTTCAGCCGCATCGCCTTCTACCTGAAGGCCAAGACAGTGATGAAGGACGGCCTGTTCTATCCCGAAGCGATGGTCGTGAACCTTGAGGCCGAGTTCATGGGCGCCCAGCAGGGCCGCAACTGGAAATATCCGCTGATGCTGGTGGACTGGCGCGAATACGTGAACGTGCAGGTCGAGGACATCCGCCGCGAACTGAACATCACCCCCGTGGTCGACAACCGCTGGGATCACACGAACCGCCTCTGCAACGAGGATGATCCCAATTACGGGCAGCCGCTGCTGGAGGCCGCCGAGTAATGCCACGGGCGCAGGGGGCTTCGCTGCCGCACAGGCCAAAGGCCCCGCCTGACTGAATACTGCCGGGGCGGCGGGCGTAATGCGCCTTGCCGCCCCGATTGCTTGTGTCACGGCCGAAAAACCGCCGGGCGCATACAAAGAATGACAATGACGGAGGGAGAAGGATGATGAAAGCACGGCAAATCCGGGCAGGTCTTCGGGGCTGCACGGTTCTCGCACTGGGAGCGGCCATGATGGTGCCGCAAGCGGTGCTGGCGGCAGAGGCCGACGATCAGGAACAGCCCCAGCAGACGAGCGGCAGCGGCATTGGCGTGGCCGAGATCATCGTTACGGCCCAGCGCCGCGAGGAAAGCCTGCAAAAGGTGCCCGTGGCCGTGACCGCGATCGGTGCCGAGCAGCTTGAGGCACTGCGCGTCACCAGCGTGCGCAACATTGCGGGGCTTGCCCCCAGCCTTCAGTTCAACACGCAGGGCCAGCAGTCCAACCCCACCATCATCATCCGCGGCGTGTCATCAGGCACCTCGTCGAACTCGGTCGATCCCAAGGTCGGCATGTATATCGACGGGGTCTATATCGGCCGCGCGGTCGGCTCGCTGCTCGATTTTGCCGATATCCAGCGCGTCGAGGTGCTGCGCGGGCCGCAGGGCACCCTGTTCGGGCGCAACGCCACATCGGGCGCCATCAGCATCACCACCGCTGCGCCAAAGGGCGAATGGGGCCTTCGCGCCACCGGTTCCTATGGCAATTACGATGCGTTTCGCGGCAAGGTCACGCTCGATCTGCCGCAGATCGGCCCTTTCTCGATCCGCCTGTCCTATCTGCACGATCAGATCGATGGCGACGTGACCAACACGATGGCGGGCAAGGGTCTCAACATTGCCCTGCGCGCGCCGGAGTTCGGCACGCAGCGCTTTGTCGACAAGCTGGGCTACCGCAATGTCGATGGCGGTCAGGTGGCCGTTCGCGGCGAGTTCGGCAATCTCACGGCCGACTACCGCTTCGACTATACCGATACGCGCGCATCGGGCCGCGCCATGCAGAGCCTTGGCGTGATCCCGGATGCGTCCGGCCAGTTGCTCGGCCCCATCGTTGCGCTCCAGCCCTTCTTCGGCGGCACCACCAACGAGGGGCTGAACGGCCCGCTCTCCTCGGTCGCGGCGGCCACCAGCGAGGAGCATGTCGTGACGCAAGGCCACAGCCTCACGCTCACGCTTGATGCCTCGGACAATTTCGTCGTCAAGTCGATCACCGCCTATCGCAAGTTCCGGCAGGATCCGGTGATTTTCGATCTCGGCTCGGCGGGCGGGATGCGCTTCACGCTCCAGCAGCTTGGCGTTCTGCTCACCCCCGGCCTTACGCCGGCGCAAGTGCAGGCGGGCCTGTTCAACCCGGCCAACCTGCCCGGTCCCAACGACTATTTCTTCCCGCTGCTTTCGGCCCGCGCCACCCGGCAAAGCCAGTTCAGCCAGGAACTGCAATTCCAGATCACCAACGACAGCTTCCAGCTCACCGCAGGTCTGTTCTATTTCCACGAAAACTCGCCCGGCACCGAAGTGCTCGGCATTCTCTCGCCCACGCCCAACGCCACGATCGTGCCCACTCCGTTCGATGCGATCTTCGGCAGCGGGCTTACGCGCACCGTGGGCATCAATGATTCCTTCGCCGGTTATGCCCAGCTCACCTGGCATCTTTCCGATACCTTCGATCTTACCGGCGGCATCCGCGGCACGATCGATGATCGCCAGCTTGAAATCACCGCCATTTCCGGCGCGCAGGGCGGCACGCTGGGCGTGGGCACCTATAACCAGACCTACAAGAAGCTGACATGGACCGGAATCGCCACCTGGCGGCCGACCGATCAGACCATGCTCTTTGCCAAGGTTGCGACGGGTTATGTTTCGGGCGGCATCCTTTCGGGCATTTCCTATCGCCCGGAAAACATGACAAGCTACGAAGTGGGCGCAAAGACCCAGTTCCTCGACAACCGCGTGCGCCTGAACATCGCTGCCTACTATAACGATTACAATGATTTGCAGACGCAGAACTTCATCAATGGGCGGCAGTTCTTCGACAATGCGGGCAAGGCCAAGATCAAGGGATTCGAGGCCGAACTCGATGTGGTGCCGGTGCGCGGCCTCAACCTTGCAGGCAGCCTCGCCTATACCGATTTCGATTACGACACCTTCATCCTCAACGGACAGGAAGTAGCGCCCTTTGCCCGGCCCACCTATTTCTCGAACTGGACCGGGCGGGCGGCGGCCACCTATACCTCGCCCGATCTCACCAGCCGGGGCGGGCATGTTTCGGCGCTGATCGAGGCGCGCTATCGCAGCGCCTATTTCCTCACGTCCACCCCGCTGCGCAATCTGGCCGGACAGGCCGTGCTGGAAGACCGCAACCGCCAGCCCGCCTACTGGCTCGTCAATGGCAGGCTGGGCCTTGCCGATCTGCCCGTGGGCGGCACGCGGGTTTCGATCTCGGCCTTCGGCGACAATCTGCTCGACAAGCGCTACATCAGCTTCGGTGCGCCGGTGCTCCTGTTCACCGGCACCTACGAACGCGGCCGCACCTACGGTGTGGAAGTGGGTTTTGCGTTCTGAAGCGTAATGGCGCGCCCGCTGGCCGGGCGCGCCGCTTTCAAGATTCGATGTTCTGGAGCGTGATTTCGCGTCATCAGGATGGCGCGATCACGCCCTCGCCCTCGCGCCAGATGGGGCGGATCTGGGGATCATCGTAGATTTCCATGATCTCGAACACGTTGCCGAAGAAATCGCGGCAATAGGTCGCGGCATAGCCATGCTTGCGCCCCTGCGCATCGGTGGTGATGCCGTCCATCGCGGGCGGGGCGTGAACACGGATGCCCGCTTCGATCAGGCGGGCATGGCAGGCCTGAATGTCCTCCACCTGCACGGCAAAGTGTGTGTAACCATGATGGTTCACACCTCTGTCAGGGTCTTGCCGTTCCGGTTCGGGAGCAGAATATTCGAACACCTCGATATGCGCATTGCCCAGCCTGCACATGAACTGGCGCGCCGCGCTGCCCTTCAGGCCGATCACTTCGTCGATGAAGGGATTGTCGCGCCATTCCAGCGGCGGCCCCACCTCGACCGCGCCAAGCAGGTCGATGTAGAAGCGGCGCGCCATGTCGAGATCGGGGACCGAGATCCCGATATGCTGGATTCCCTTGGCCCCGATGCTCATGGCGCGCCCCTCACAACTGCCTGTGCGGCAATGC
The DNA here is from genome assembly GCF_003171715.1 of Novosphingobium meiothermophilum. Lineage (GTDB taxonomy): Bacteria > Pseudomonadota > Alphaproteobacteria > Sphingomonadales > Sphingomonadaceae > Novosphingobium > Novosphingobium meiothermophilum. The sequence continues at coordinate 58,529 of NZ_QGHL01000017.1, forward strand.
CCGATCAGAACTGGACCCGCTTGGTAAAGCCGCCATCCACCACAAGGTTGGTGCCCGTGGTGTAGGACGATGCCGGGCTGGCAAGGAACACCACGGCCCTGGCCACTTCTTCCGGCCCGCCGAAGCGGCCCAGCGCAAATCCGGCCTCGACCGACTTGTACAGATCGGGCGCGGCGGTTTCGATCACGTCCCAGTTGCCGCCGGCAAACTTGATCGGCCCCGGCGAAACCGTGTTCACGCGGATGCCCTTGGGGCCAAGCGCCTGGCTGAGCTGGCCAGCATATACGATCAGCGCGCCCTTGAGCGCATTGTAGCCCTGCGGCACGATGAAGGTTTCAAGGCCCGCGGTCGAAGCGGTAATTACCACCGAGGCCGCATCGGACTTTTCCAGATAGGGTTCGAGCACTTCCACCCCGATGACCGAGCCCATGATGTCGTGATCGAGGCCCTTCTGCCAATCGCCGGTGGCGCCCGATCCCGATGTGGAGATCATCGGCACGAAGATGTCGCACCCGCCCAGCTTTTCGGCCGCGTCCTTCAGCCACGCGCGATAGGCATCGTGGCCCGCGTCCATGTCGAAAGCTGATCCGAAAACCTTGACGCCGTGCTTTTCAAGCGAAGCGGCGGTTTCGGCCACCTGTTCGGGATTGCGCGAGCAGAACGCCACGTCAGCCCCTTCGGCGGCGAAAATCTCGACCGCCGCGCGGCCGATGCCGCGGCTGCCGCCGGTCAGGATAACCTTCTTGCCCTTGAGTCCCAGATCCATGCGCCTTGCTCCTCTGTCCCGAAAAAACTTCGTTGCAGCATCCTTGGAGCCGCACCCCGTGCCAAGCCACTCCCCTTTTGAACAGGAAATGCGCGCGCCTGCATGGTGGTAGCCAGCGGGGCACGGATTCTTGGGAGCAAACGATAATGGCCGGACAAACGGGACGTCTCGAAGGCAAGAGTGCCGTGGTGCTGGGCGCCAGCAGCGAAGGCAACATGGGGCAGGTGATTGCCGAAAGGCTCATGGCCGAAGGCGCAAGGGTGCTGGTGGCGGGCCGCAAGCAGGCCGTGCTCGAAGCCTTTGCCGCGCGCACCGGCTGTGCATGGACCGCGTGCGACATCACCGATGAAGCCAGCGTTAACGCGCTGGCCGATACCGCCATGGCGAAGCTTGGCGGGATCGACATCGCCATCAACGCCACCGGCTGGGGCCTGCTCAAACCCTTCCTCGATGTGACGCGCGAAGAGCTTGAGGCGATGACCGCGCTCCAGCTCATCGGGCCGCACCAGTTCTTTCAGGCGATGATTCGCAAGATGGCGCGGTCCATGGGCGGCAATGGCGGCTCGATCATCACGATCAGTTCGGCCACGGCCACGATCATGCTGAACGATCATGCCATCTACATGGGCACCAAGGCGGGCACCGATCATATCGTGCGCTGCATTGCCAACGAGTTCGGCCATGAAGGCATCCGCGCCAATTCGGTCTCGCCGGGGCTGACCGACACGCCGATGAACGCCGAGGCGAAGCAAGTGCCGGGCCTGTTCGAATCGTTCCGCAATTCCTACCCGCTGGGCCGCTGGGGCACCTCGGAAGACGTGGCCGCGGCCATCGTGTTCCTCGCCAGCGACGAATGCTTCATGACCGGCGAGAACCTTCAGGTGAACGGCGGCCTCACCCTGCGCCGCAACCCCACGCGCGAGGAAATCGCCGCTTCGGTGGCCAAGGCCACGGGACAGGGCTGAGCCGATGACGGACAAGGTTGATATTCCCCGGATCATCCGCCCTGCCGAAGTTGCGCAGTGGGATCAGGAAGTGGATGTGCTTGTGGCCGGTCAGGGCGCGGCCGGAACCTGCGCTGCGCTTGAGGCGCATCGCGCCGGGGCGCAAGTGCTCATCGTCGAGCGCGCTTCGGGCGGTGGCGGGGCCAGCGCGCTGTCTTCGGGCATCTGGTATCTGGGCGGCGGCACGGCAGTGCAGCAGGCCGCAGGCTATGACGACGATGCCGAGCAGCTTGCCGCCTTCCTTCTGGCAAGCTGTGATCCGCTTGATCCCAATGCCGCGCTTGCCTTCGCACGCGACTGCAAGGACCACTTCGACTGGCTTGAGGCGCAAGGCGTGCCGTTCGAGCGGACCTATTTCCCCGGCAAGGCCGTCTGGCTGGAAGACACCACCTGCCTGATGTGGACCGGCAACGAAAAGGCATGGCCCTATCGCGAGGCGGCCCGCCCGGCGCCGCGCGGCCACAAGGTGGCGGGCGTGGGCGAGAACGCGGGCGCGGCAGGCATGAAACCGCTGCTTGAACGCTGCGAAGCCGAGGGCATTGCCGCGATCTATGACAGCGCGGTGATTGCCCTGGTGCAGGACGAGGCGGATAACCGCGTGATCGGCGTGAAGGTGCGCCAGCCGGGGCGCGAGTTCTTCGTGCGCGCGCGGCGCGGGGTGATCGTGGCCTGCGGCAGCCACAACATGTGCGAACCGCTCATCAAGAAGCATCTGCCGCTGCTGTCGGAAACCAGCGAGCCGCTCGGCATTCCCAGCAATGATGGCGCGGGCGTGCGGCTTGGCCTTTCGGCAGGGGCCGATGCGGTGGCCATGGACGGGGTGATCCCCACGGCTTCGATCTATCCGCCCGGCCAGCTCATCAAGGGCATCGTGGTCAACCGCAACGGCGAACGTTTCGTTGCCGAAGATGTCTATCACGGTCGCCTCGGCAACTTCGTGATGGAGCAGCCGGGGCAAACCGCCTACCTCATTGTCGACAGCGAGATCTTCGCCTACCCGGAAAACCCGCTGGCCCGGCACACCTTCATCGATGGCTGGGAAACGGTCGAGGAAATGGAGGCGGGGCTTGCCCTGCCGCCCGGTGCGCTGGTGGAAACGATGCGCGCCTACAATGCCGATGCCGCGCGCGGGGTGGACAGCCGCTTCCACAAGCATCCTGACTGGATCAAGCCGCTCGATGCCGGTCCCTATGCCGCCTTCGACATCAGCTTCGACAAGTCGCACTACCTGTTCATCACGCTGGGCGGGATCAAGACCGACGCCACGGGCCGCGCGCTCGATCTGAAATCGAACGTCATTCCCGGCCTTTACGTGGTGGGCGCCAGCGCCGCGCACATTCCGCGCACCGGCAAGGCCTATGCCTCCGGCCTCAGCCTCGGCCCCGGCTCCTACTTCGGCCGCCGCGCCGGACGCCACGCCGCAGGCGCCAACTGGGGCTGAAGCAATGGCTGGCGGCGCCTACCCCGCCGCCAGCTTTTCCCTGATCGCTGCGCGCAAGAAAAACGCTGCTTGAGTGACTGGGCCACGACACAGGGCTAAGCGATCCGAAAGCCAACGCGGGATAACTTTCCGACGAGCTTGACAGCGTTCCGACATTCGCCGAAGATCTCGGTATGTTCCAGTCATCTGAACTCTTGGACGCCAGCGCAAGCCTGCTCGCAACGGCAGACGGGTGCCGTTTCGCCACGATTCTGGCTGACCCGCCATGGCAGTTCCAGAATCGCACCGGCAAGGTCGCCCCCGAACACAAGCGGCTGAACCGGTATGGAACGATGACGCTGGACGAGATCTGCGCCCTGCCTGTCGGACAGATCGCGGCTGAACCCGCGCACTTGTATCTCTGGGTGCCCAATGCCCTTCTGCCTGAAGGGTTGCAGGTGATGAACGCTTGGGGGTTCCGCTATATTTCCAACATCGTCTGGCACAAGGTGCGCAAGGACGGCGGGTCTGATGGGCGCGGTGTGGGTTTCTATTTCCGCAACGTTACGGAACTTCTGCTCTTCGGTGTGCGGGGCAAGAATGCCAGAACGCTTCCTCCGGGACGCAGTCAGGTCAACATGATCCAGTCGCGAAAGCGCGAACACAGCCGGAAGCCCGATGAACAATATGCGATCATCGAACAATGCAGTTGGGGTCCAAGGCTGGAGATGTTCAGCCGGGGCGCGCGCAAGGGCTGGACTGTATGGGGCAATCAGGCCGACGAGAGCTACGCGCCTGACTGGGCTACCTACGGCTACAACAGCGCCATGCCCGTGGCGGCGGAGTGATGTTCGAAAGATTGCGCGAACTTGGTTATGAAGTCGCCTTTGCCAGTCACGCAGAGGCCATACTCAGTGTCGATTTCCCCGATCTGGCACGACAGCTTGAAGACGCTCTTATCGAAGCCCGCCTGCCGATAAGCGAAATCGTGAGTTCCGGGGGCGGAGAAGCGCAGTTGACCCAGCGTCTTCGCCGCACTTTCCATGACCTTGGCTGGCGCAAGCGTAACGTGGAGATGAAAAAGATTGTCGACGGGGTCGAGAAGGAGTCGATCTCGCATGAAATCGATCATTTTCTTGCCACCGAACGGGGCAATTTCGCGCTGGAGATCGAATGGAACAACAAGGATCCCTTCTTTGACCGGGATCTGGAAAACTTCAAACGCCTTCATGCGGAGGGCGTGATTGGCGTCGGCGCGATCCTTACCAGAGGTTCCGCGCTGCAAGCGGCGCTGCGGCCCATGGTCGAACAGTGGGCGGCAGACCATGCCATAACCGGCTTCGACAGCTTGAAGGACAGAGGCTTCAAGCGCCCGACCGAGCGTCAGGAAGCCATCGTCGAGGCGCGTGTCGAAAGAGGCGAGACGTTTGCCGCAGCGTGGGCCGCGATGTTCTGCAATGACAAGTATGGCATGGCCACGACGCACTGGAACAAGCTGCAAGACCGCGTCAGGAGAGGCGTCGGCAATCCCTGTCCGCTGCTTCTGCTGGGTCTGCCGCCAACGATCGTCGACATGAGCAACTGACGCCTACCCCGCCGCCAGCTTTTCCCTGATCGCTGCGCGCAGCAAGTCCTTGCGCACTTTGCCGCTGGCGGTGCGGGGGAAATCCTCGACGAACTCGAAACGCTCCGGGATTTTCTGCTTTGCCAGGCCCGATGCGCCCACATGCGCGACCAGCGCTGCTGCATCGGCCTTGCCGGAAAGGATAACATAGGCGCACACTCCTTCGCCCAGCCGTTCGTGCGGCATGGCCACCACGGCGGCTTCCTGCACGGCCGGGTGGCTGTGGAGCACGTCCTCGATTTCCTTGGCGGAAATGTTCTCGCCGCCGCGGATGATGAGATCCTTCTTGCGCCCGGTGATGGTGATGGCGCCCTGCGCGCTCAGCACGCCCAGATCGCCGGTGCGGAAAAAGCCGTCCGGGGTGATCGCCTCGGCAGTCTGCGCGGCATCGGCATAGCCCATCATCATGCCCGGCCCGCGCGCGAGGATTTCGCCTTCCTGCCCGGCCGGCAGATCGTTGTCCTCGTGGTCGACGATGCGCACCGCATAATCGACCACTTCGCCATCGGTCGTGGCGGCAAGCTGCTCGTCGTGCGGCCAGCCAAAGCTGACAAGCGGCACTTCGGACGCGCCGAACACGCGGAAGGCGCGGCAATTGGCAAAGGCCGCATTGGCGGCGGGGATCAGATCGGCAGGCACCGCCGCTCCCCCGCAGGCAAAGAAACGGAAAGTGGGCAGGCCTGTCCCCGCAGCCTTCGCAGCAGCGGCCAGTTCCACCAGAAACGGCGTGGCCGCCACCGTGCCGACCAGCCCGTGCCGCTCGATCAGCGCCAACGCATCGGCCGCGTTCCATGCCTCCATGAGCACCGAGCGAATCCCGCAGATGAACGGCGCTTCCAGCCCGTTGGCATAGCCCGAAACGTGCGTGACCGGTGATGGCATGAGCGTTGCCTCGCCTTCGCCAAGGCCCCAGCGCCGCGCGCTGGCCGCCACGATATGCGCCAGTGTGCAGTGGCTGTGCAGCACGCCCTTGGGTCGTCCGGTCGTGCCGGAGGTGTAGAGCACCATCTTCACGCCCAGCGGATCGACTGCGGGCGGGGTGAAGCGTGCGTCGCGTCCTTGCCGGACCAGCACCGCAAAATCATCCGCCCCCTCGCCGCGCACGGTGAAAACGTGCGCCAGATCGGGCAGGGCATCGCGGCAACGCGCCGCCATGGCGGCATAATCGACCTTGCGCCAAACCTGCGGCACGAAGATCGCCCTGGCCCGGCAATCGCCCAGCATCATCAGCATTTCGGCATCGCGATAGATCGGCACGATCGGATTGACCACGAACCCCGAAAGCGCCGCCGCCAGATTGATGACCGCCGCCTCGCGCCAGTTGGGCACCTGAAAGGCAATCACGTCGCCTGCGCGCAGGCCCCGCGCATGGAGCGCGGCAGAAAGCGCTTCGGCCTCGGCCAGCACCTCGGCGAAAGTATATTGGCCTTCCCCGTCGATGAAGCACACGAAATCCGGAGATCGCCCGGCCCGCTCGCGCGCCATGTCGGCCAGGGTGCGGCGGTCCCACACGCCGCTTTCGGCAAAGGTCTGCTGATGAGGCGCGGGAATCGGCAGCCAGTCCCACGGTTTCGCCCCGCTCTTGCTGATGAGGTTCTCGTTCATGCGCTCGCTTGTTCCCGGCGGGCTGGCCTTGCGGCAATTGGCGAAAAGACGAGTAACCTAGCCCCTGTCACAGCTTTCCCCGCCCTGCGCCGCGCGGCATGGTCTGAACCGATAACCGGCCTGCATGGCCCGGCGGAGAGGCAAAGCATCCCATGGACCGCATCGAACGCATCGGACAAGTCGCTGAAATCATGCGCGACTATGTCGAGAACAAGCAGACCTTCCTGACGGATACGACCAAGCGCGTGCCCGTGCGCAGCTACACCGATCCCGATCAGTGGAAGGCGGAGATGGAGCTGATCTTCAAGCGGGTTCCGCTGATGCTCGCCTTCACGGCCGAATTGCCCAATCCCGGCGATTACAAGGCGATGGACGCGGTGGGGATGCCCGTGCTCATCAACCGCGACAAGGCCGGCAAGGTCCGCGCCTTCCTGAATGTCTGTTCGCACCGCGGCGCGCCGGTGGCCAGCGAAGGCCATGGCAACTGCCCGCGCTTCACCTGCAAGTATCATGGCTGGACCTTCGGGCAGGACGGCAAGCTGATCGGCATTTCCGAAGCCTCGAAGTTCGGCGAGGTCCACAAGTCGGAAATGGGCCTGCGCGAACTGCCCTGCGAAGAGCGCGCGGGCATGATCTTCGTCGTGCTCACCCCCAATGCGCCGATCGATGTCGACAGCTTCTTCCGCGGCTTTCTTGAGGATTTCGAAGCGCTCGATTTCGGCAAGTGGTCCTACATGGGCAGCCGCGTGATCGAAGGGGCCAACTGGAAGATCGCCTACGACGGCTATCTCGAAGGCTATCACTTCGCCTCGCTGCACCCCGAAACCATCTTCCCGCGCACGCCGTCCAACTGCATGCACTACGAAGGCTTCGGCCCGCACCAGCGCATCGGCTTTCCGCAGCACCGCATTGCCGAAGCGCTCAAGGACGTGCCGCGCGACCAGTGGGGCACGCAGGAAAACAACGGCTTCGATTTCGTGCGGATCATGTTCCCCAACGTTTCAGCCTTCATCGCGCCCGAAATCACGCAGGTCGCCCAGCTCTTCCCCGGACCCACGCCCGATCGCAACCGCACCGTGCTGAACTATCTGCGCCGCGAACCCATCCGCGACGAGGAAGACCGCGCGAACGTGGAAGCGGCGATGAACTTCTTCCGCGACGTGACCTATACCGAGGACTATCTCATCGGTCTGGAAATCCAGAAGGGCCTTGAAACCGGCGCGCACGATGATCTGGTCTTCGGCCGCAACGAACGTGGCAACCAGTATTTCCACGAATGGCTGGACTGGTATCTTCAGGACGATCCCGATCTTCCCGAACCGGTGATGTGAGGCCGGGGTGAAAGGGGGCCTCACCAATCCGATCAGCCTGGCCTCCGGCGTCGTGCCTGAGTTCGGCGCGGTCGATACCATCGAGGCTGCCCGCGCCGGCGGTTTCGACATGGTGGGCCTCTGGGTGGACCCGGCCGAATGGACCGCGCAGACCACCCGCGATGCGCGCGCCGCGCTTGCCGCAACGGGCCTGCCGCTGCTCGATGTCGAGGTGGTCTGGCTGAAACCCGATGCCGCAATGGACGATCACCGCAAGGTGATCGATGTGGGGGCGCAGCTTGGCGCGGCCAACGTTCTGTGCGTGTCCTCGCATGCAGATCCTGCGCGCACCGCTGCCGAGCTTTACGATCTGTGCCGCCATGCCGAGGATACCGGTCTGCGCGTGGCGCTTGAGTTCGGCATCTTCACCCAGGTGAAGACGCTTCGCGCCGCGCTTGCCATTCTGGACAGCATCGATCACCGGGCCAAGGCGCTGCTGATCGATCCCATTCACGTCGATCGTTCGGGCAGCGCGATTGCCGATATCGCCGCACTCGATCCCGCGCTCCTGCCCTATGCGCAGTTCTGCGATGCACCGGCAGAGCGGCCCGATCCTGCCGATTTCGATGCCGTGATCCGCGATGCGATAGACCTGCGCGAACAGTGCGGCGAAGGCGCGCTGCCGCTGGGGGCGCTTTATCATGCGCTGCCGCCAGGCATTCCGCTGGCCATCGAACTGCGCTCTGCCGCCTTGCGCGATGCCTTCCCGCACCCCGCCCTGCGGGCCAGCGCCGTGGCCGAGGCCACGCGCCGCTGGCTGGAGGCTCAGGCATGACGATCACGCTCATCACCCTGCTCAAGCGGCGCGAAGGCATGAGCAAGGCCGATTTCCTCGCCTATTACGAAAGCCGCCATCGTCTGATCGGAGAGAAGGTTCTGGCAGGCTGGGCCACGCGCTATGTCCGCCGCCACCTGCACCCGATGGACGGCACCGACGCACCGCACGATTTCGACGTGGTGCTGGAGATTGACTTTCCGGACGAGACCGCGCTCGAAGGCTTCTTCGCCGCAGCATCCGATCCTGCGGTCATGGCCGAAATCGCCGAGGACGAGGAACGCCTGTTCGACCGCAGCCGGATGCGCATCTACCGCGTGGAAGAGCGCGCTTCGCAGCTCCCGCCCATCTGAACGACGCACCGGCCTGACCGGATCACGAAAAGGGCGTGGACAGCCCCGCCCGCCTTGCGTCATGAACCCGGCGATGACCGCATCGCCCGCCACTTCATCACCGCTCGCCATCCGCCCCGCCCGGCACGAGGAAATCCCCGCGCTCGAACGCCTCATTGCCGCCTCGGCCCGTGCGCTCAGCCAGGGCTTCTACACCCCCGAAGAAGCCGAAGCGGCCATCGCGCACGTTTTCGGCGTGGACAGCGAACTGGTGGACGATGGCACCTATTTCATCGCCGCCGCGCCGGATGATCCCGATCAGGTGCTGGGCTGTGGCGGGTGGAGCAGGCGCGCAACCCTGTTCGGGTCGGATCGCTTCGCCGGGCGCGAATCCGGTCTGCTCGATCCCGCGCGCGATGCCGCAAAGATCCGCGCCTTCTTCATCGCGCCTGCTGCCGCGCGGCGGGGTGTGGGCGCCGCACTTCTCAAGGCGTGCGAGGAAGCTGCCCAAAGGTGCGGGTTCGCGCGGACCGAACTCATGGCAACCCTGCCCGGTCTGCCGTTCTATGCGGCCAATGGATATGTTGCCGGCACAGAAACAACGGTCGATTGCGGCGGCATTCCAGTGCGATTTGTGCCGATGGCAAAGTATCTTAGCATCAAATAGCGCCATAACGGCGTATTAAGTATCGGCCGTTTTGTAATAATTTCAGAAAATGTCTTGGCCGTGGAACGCCATTTCATGATTATGACAACACCTTTGTTGTCATTTCTCTGCCCGAATTGCGTATTCCGTTGCCGCGCCCTGTGTCGTCTTTCCCTGTCCCCAGGGCACGCGGTGCCCGGAGGGGGCCTGCAACAGGCAAGACCAGTCAGCGTCCGCTGAAAAATCAGGGGCGCACCGCAACCAACAGGGGGTTCGCATGACCATTCGCACTTGCGCAGGCCAGATGGCCTTGCGCGTGACCGCATCAGCATTCGCTCTTGCCATGACCGGCCTCGCGGCGCCCGCCGCGCTGGCGCAGGCCGCACCTGCCGATCCCGAACCGCAGCTTGAGGCGGGCGAGAACAGCGATACCACCAACATCGTCGTCACCGGCACGCGGCGCAACGATCGCACCGTGCTGGAAAGCGCCGTGCCGGTCGACGTGTTCAGTGCCGACGACTTCAAGGCCCAGCCCGCGCCGCAGCTCCAGACGATCCTGCAAACGCTCGTGCCTTCGTTCAACCAGCAGCGCAACCTTCTGGGCGATGCTTCGGCCTTCGTGCGTCCGCCCACGCTGCGCGGCCTTCCGGCCGACCAGATCCTCGTGCTCATCAACGGCAAGCGCATGCACCGCTCCGCGCTTGTGCAAGTGGCCGCAGGCGCGCTCAACGCCGGCGCGCAAGGCCCTGATCTTTCCCAGATTTCCGCGCCTGCCATTGGCCGCATCGAAGTGCTGCGCGATGGCGCGGCAGCGCAATACGGCTCGGATGCGATCGCGGGCGTCATCAACCTCGGCCTGCGCCGCGATAGCGATGCCTTCGAAGTCGCCGCGCGCTATGGCCAGACCTACAAGGGCGATGGCCAGGATACGCAGATTTCCGCCTTCATCGCCCGGCCCATCGGCAACGATGGCGGTTTCATCAATATCACCGGCGAGTTCATCGACCAGAACGTGTTCGACCGTTCGGTGCCGCGCCCGGTCGTGCCCGCGCTGGCCGCGCTTGGCATCACCACCGATTACCCCACCGGCAACCGCCTTGGCGGGCCGGAAAACCGCGCCTACCGCACCGTCGTGAACATGGAGATCCCGGCGGGCGACACCACGTTCTATGCCTTCGGCAACTATGGCTGGCAGCGGCAGGGCAACGATTTCAACCTGCGCCACCCGCGCACGGTCACGGTTGCACCCATTCCCGGCCGTCCGGGCACGGCCACGATCGCGCGGTCGGTCAATCCCGTCTTCCTCACGCAAGTGGGCGTGGATGCGCAGGGCCGCCCGCAGTGGGATCTCAACGGCGCGCAGTTCGATGTCTTCACCATTCCCACCTTCGAGAACGGCTTCGTCCCCTTCTTCGAGGCAACGAACGAGGACATCGGCCTTGTCGGCGGATTCAAGGGCACGGAACTGGGGATCAACTATGATCTCTCGCTCATGTATGGCCTCAATACGATCCGTTACTTCATGAGCGATACGCTCAATGTCTCGCTGGGGCCGCAAACGCCGACCAGCTTCTACATGGGCAAGGTCCAGCAGCGCGAGTTCAACTTCAACGCCGATTTCAGCACCACGGCAGAAATCGGGCTGGCCAAGCCCCTGTTCATCGCGTGGGGCGTCGAAGTGCGGCGCGAAGCCTTCGAAGTGGGCCTTGGCGACCGCGCCTCGTGGGAGGTCGGCCCCTATGCCTCGCAGCGTCTGGTGCAATGCACGCTGGCGGGCAATCCCGTGCCCTGTGCAACGCCCGGCGCATCGGCTCCGGTCTTTGTCCGCGTGGCCACCGGCCTGCCCGGCTCCAACGGCTTCCAGGGCTTCGGTCCGGGCTCGGTCGTCGAAGGCGGACGCAACAACTACTCGGCCTATATCGATTTCGAAGGCACCGTGGTCGAGGGCCTCGATCTGGGCATTGCGGGCCGTTACGATCACTTCAATGATTTCGGCGATACGGTGAACGGCAAGTTCAGCGCGCGCTGGGCCATCAACGAGATGATCGCCGTTCGCGGCGCGGCCTCAACCGGCTTCCGCGCGCCCACGCCCGGCCAGCAATATACCCAGAACCTCACCACCGGCTTCCCGTTCAACTCGGTCGTGCCGCTGGGCATTCTCACCGCGCGGCCCGACAGCCCGATCGGCCAGTTCTATCTGGCCCAGCCGCTCAAGCCCGAAAAGTCGCTGAGCTTCTCTGGCGGCCTCGTGCTCACGCCGGGCGGCGGTTTCAACCTCACGCTGGATTACTACAACATCCGCGTGAGCGACCGCATCGGCATTACCGGCAATATCAATCCGGCCGCCGATGTTCCCTTCCTGCTGGCGCAGGGCATTCCCGAAGCGGCGGAGCTGGGCGCGGTGCGCTACTTCACCAATGCCTTCAAGACCCGCACCCAGGGCATCGACCTCGTGCTCCAGCACAAGGCCAATACCGGCATCGGGCGCTTCAACACCAGCCTTGCGGTCAACTACAACAACACCAAGGTCATCGACCGGCGCACGATCACCGGCACGCTGGCCAGCGGCCGCACCATCACGCTGCTCCCGGTCGATGATGTGCGCGTGGGCAATATCGAGCAGTCGCAGCCGCGCTGGCGTGCGGTCCTGACCGGAAGCTGGACCGACGGCACCTTCGATGCCACCGCGCGCGTCAACTACTTCGGCAAATACACCACCTTCCTCGATCCCATCACCAGCGGCATCGGGGCAACACCGGGCGTTACCGCTGCCGAAGCGGCCGCGCTCTATCCCACGCCCTGGCCCAAGACCTTCGGCGCGCAGGCCAGCGTGGATCTGGAAGTGGGCATGACCTTTGCCGAAAAGTATCGCCTCGCGGTGGGTGCGCAGAACCTGCTCAACACCTTCCCCGAACGCGAGACGCGCAACATCTACCCCACCACGGGCGGCGCGCTGAACGGCTCGATCTATCCGGATACGGCGCCGATCGGGCAGCAGGGCGGCTTCTGGTATGTGCGGGCCACCGCGCGCTTCTGATCCCTGCCCTGAGAATGGAGAGCCGGGCGGCGTCTCGCCCGGTTCTTCCTTTCCGTTCGGGATGCGCCTTTCGGCGTATCCGCAATTGGCAAGCGATCCGACACTCTGCCTGCGGCTGCCCGTCAGCCGGAAATGCCTGAGTGCGGACGCCAGTCCGAAGGACCACATAGATGCCGTTTGAAACCGCGCTGCCGATGCGCAAGCGCGATCTACTCGCCCTCATCGGGCGCAGCGCCGGGGCCTCGGCGATGTATCTGGCCATGACCAGCCTCGGTCATGCGCAGCCCTCGCCCTTCCGGGGGGTTCCCCGGCTGGAAGGTGGGGCGAAGGGGGCCTCGGTGCTCATCCTTGGCGGCGGTCTTGCGGGCCTTGTCAGCGCGCTCGAACTCAGCCGCGCGGGCTACAAGGTCGAACTGCTCGAATACAACGACCGGATCGGCGGACGGTCATGGACGCTGCGCGGCGGCGATACCTTCACCGAACTTGGCGGGGCGAAGCAGACCTGCGAATTTGCGTCTGGCAACTACATCAACCCCGGCCCCTGGCGCATCCCGCACAATCACTATGCGGTGATGCACTATTGCCATGAACTGGGCGTCGCGCTCGAACCGTTCATGCAGCTCAACTACAACGCCTATGTCCATTCGGCCAAGGCGTTCGGCGGTGTGCCGCAGCGCTACCGCCATATCCAGGCCGATTTCCTCGGCCATGTCAGCGAACTGCTGGCCAAGGCGGTCAAGGCCGATGCCCTTGGCGATGCGGTGACAAAGGAAGATGCGGAGATCCTCCTCGCCTCGCTGCGCAATCTCGGCGCGCTCGACAAGGACTATCGCTATGTCATGGGCCAGCCATCGAGCGAGCGGCGCGGCTGGGCCAAGGGTCCGGGCGGCGGGCTTTCGGCAAAGCCCGTGCCGTCAGAGCCGCTCGACCTCACAACCGTGCTGCAATCGGGGCTGTGGCGGCACATTTCCAACAGCCTCGGCTCCACCCATCACACCGCGATCTTCCAGCCCGTGGGCGGCATGGACGCCATCCCGCGCGCCTTTGCCCCGCACCTTGGCGACATGGTGCGGCTGAACGCAAAGGTCACGGCGATCCGGCAGGACGAAACCGGCGTGACCGCTGCCTATACCGATACCCGCACCGGCGAGAAGCGCACCGCGCGGGCCGACTGGTGCATCTGCACGATTCCGCTCTCGATCCTCAGCCAGATCGAAATGAACGTGGGCGGGGACATGGCCGCGGCCATCGGCGCAGTGCCCTATGCCGCCTCGCTCAAGGTCGGGCTTGAGTTCAGGCGCCGCTTCTGGGAGCAGGACGAGCAGATCTACGGCGGCATCACCATGACCGACCTGCCCATCGGACAGATCAGCTATCCCAGCAGCGGCTATGGCAGGCCCGGTCCGGCCACCCTTCTGGGTGCCTATGGCTTTGGCGCCTTTGCCTTCGAATATACATCGCTTGCCCCGGCGGAACGGATCGCCCGCACCGTGGAATGGGGCAGCCGCATCCATCCGCAATATCGCGACGAGTTCATGAACGGAGTCGCGGTGGGCTGGCACCGCGTGCCCTTCACGCAGGGCTGCTTCGGCCAGTGGACCGACGATCTGCGCGCCGAGCATTACGACAACCTGTGCCAGATCGATGGCCGGATCATGCTGGCGGGCGAGCACGCATCCTACATCCCCGCGTGGCAGGAAGGGGCGGTCACGTCCGCGCTCGATGCGATTGCCCGCCTGCACCAGCGCGTCATGTCCGCATAGGAGCATCGCAGCGATGAACAAGCCCTCCCTACTTCTTGCTCTGACAGCAGGTCTGGCAAGCGGGTCCATCACGGCATCGGCACTGGCCCAGTCGGCCGCCGATGCGGCGGGACCGGGCCTTGCCGATGTGGTCCATTCCGGCGATGCCGATGGCGCCTTCACCTCGCCCGCGCGCTTTGGAGAACCCGATGGCGAAAAGATCTATCGCCGCGTCTGCGCAGGCTGCCACATGGCCGACGGCAAGGGCGCGCAAGGGGCCGGTTTCTACCCCGCACTTGCCCGCAACCAGAACATCGCATCGGGCGATTATGCGGTCTATGTCGTGGTCAAGGGGCTTCACGGCATGCCCGGCGTGGGCCGGATGATGAGCGATCAGCAAGTGGCCGATGTGGTGAACTACGTGCGCACCCATTTCGGCAACCGCTACAAGGACAAGGTCACACCCGCGCAGGTCAGTGCCGTGCGCTGAGCCGCAAGGAACTTTCAGGAAAGGACGATACCGTGGAAAGGCTGCTCCCTTCGCTTCTGACCGGCGCGCTTGGCCCGGCTGCGCTTGGTCTTGCCGCGCTTGGTGCTACGCTTGGTGCCGCGCCCGCCAGTGCCGGCGAGATCGTGCGACACACCAACCCGCCACCGGCGCTGATCCTTGGCGGTGTCACCATTCCGCCGGATGCCGAAGTGCTCATGCTCAGCGGGCAGCTTGCCAACCCCATCGATCCCGCCGTAACCACCGGCATCGAGGCTTATGGCGACACCAAGACCCAGACGGTCAGCATCTTCCGCAAGATCGAGGCAGCGCTGGCCAAGCAGGGCTATGCCATGTCGGATGTGGTGAAGCTCACCGTTTTCGTGGTGGGTGATCCCAAGCTGGGCGGCAAGATGGATTTCGCCGGTTTCAATGCCGGTTATCGCGAGTTCTTCGGCACCGAAGCCAACCCCAATCTGGTGGCGCGCTCAACCGTGCAGGTCGCCGCGCTTGCCGGACCGCAGTTCCTGATCGAGATCGAGGCGACGGCAGCCAGGGTTCCGGCGAAGCCCAAGCCGAAGAAAAAGTGATCTTGCGGCCGGCGGGAGGCAGTGCTCCCGCCGGCGCCCGGTTCAGTCTGCAAAGACCGTGCGATAGGAGCGGCGCGTGAACTTCCATGCCCCGTCGATCCGGCGCAGTTCATCGTCATAGCGGCCGGTTGCATGGACCCGCCTGCCCGTGGCGGGATCGTCAAAGATCTCGATGGTATAGGCCACGGCCCTTGCCCTATCGCCTTCCACCTCGATCGATCCGGGCTGCATGAAATAGACCATCGGCTTCGTGCAGTTGTCGAGGCCGTAGTGCTTCATCGATTCGGTCCAGCCCGCCACAATCGCTTCCTTGCCGGAAAAGCCGCCAAGGTCCGGATATTCGGGCAGTTCCCAATAGGCATCCTCCGCCCAGATCGATCCCCACAGCGCAGCATCCAGCGTCATCACGCCATGCGCATGCGTGTCCATCAGTTCGCGGATGGCGACGCGGTCTTCCAGCGGTCCGGTGAACGGCATGGTCAAGCGCTCCTTACCAGGCGTGGGTTTCGCCGTTCCACTTGAGGAAATCGCCCGAACGCGCGATCGTCCATTCGGCGGCCACCTTGCGGATGCCCTCGGCGCTTTCCTGAACCGTCAGGTCGGCGCCGGGGCCGCCCATGTCGGTCTGCACCCAGCCGGGATGAACCAGCCCCACGATCACCCCGCGCTCCTTCAGATCGATGGCGACAGAGCGCATCATCCGGTTCAGCCCGGCCTTGCTGGCGACATAGGCATAATAGCCGCCATAGGGCCATGTCGATGCGGCAAGCTGGCTGGTGATGTTGATGACCTTCGCGCCGGTGCCCATGCGCGGCAGAAAGGCATGAAGCACGCGCAGTGGGCCTTGCACCATGATGCGGAAGGCTTCGTCCCACGCGGCCCAGTCCGCGCTTTCCAGTTCCGCGCCTTCCGGCCCGGAAACCCCTGCCACGTTGTAGAGCACGTCCACCGGCTCGCTGCCGGTTTCGGCGGCGCCTGCGCGCACCGAAGCATCATCGGCAACGTCCATCGGATGCACGCTCACCCGGCCTTCCGATGCGGCGGCCAGTTCGGCCAGTTCGGCAGCAGCAGCCGGATTGCGCACCAGCGCGATCACCCGGTCGCCCCCGGCCGCGTGCTGGCGGGCCAGTTCCAGCCCGATGCCGCGCCCGGCCCCGGTGATTGCCACAGTCGCCATTCGTCGTTCTCCCGTTTGTCTCATGCCGCCGGTGCGGCGTTGTTTGATGAAGATGCTCCCACAGCGGCGGGGATGCGGAAACTGGTGTTTTGGTCAAGAAACCGGCACTGCTGCCGGTAGGGCACGGTGCAGATGTGGCGGCGCGCCGGTTCAGTCCGCCGGACGATAGAGCCCGCGAATCGAGGCCAGCGCCAGTTGCAGAACCTGCGCCACGCGCTCGGCCCCGAAGACGGGCCGCTGCAACAGCAGCCCGGAATGGACGGCAATGGCAAAATCGCTGCCCAGCTTCATGGCCCGCCACTGGTCCTGCCACTGCGGGAAGGATTCGATCATCTCGGCGGTCCACACCTCGTCATAGCGGCGGGCGGCCGGTTCGAAGGCGGCGTTGAGCTCGGCATCGGTGCGCGCGGCCACAGCCAGTTCCAGATAGGCCGCATATTCGCGCGTCTGCACGCTGCGCCAGTGCGCTTCGGTGGCCAGATCGATCAGCGCGGCATCGCGGTTGCGCCCCATTTCCGCCAGATAATCGTCAAGAAACAGGCGCATGCGCTGATAGAACACGTGCTCAACCACGGCCGCCACCAGATCGAGCCGCGTGGCAAAGTGATGGTGCATGGCCCCGCGCGAAACGCCCGCGCGCTCGGCCACCTGCGCCGTGGTCAGACCCTGATAGCCGCCCTCGACAAGGCAATCGACGGCCGCTTCCAGCATCTTCAGGCGCGTGGCGGCGGCCTTGCGCTGCTGCCAGCGGGCAGGCTCCTCGCCCATCCCGTTGGGGCGCATGGCGGCAAGCATTCGCTTCTGCATCGTGGTTCCGGCCATCCTCATCGGTGTGTCATGCCTTTTTGCCGCCATCAAGACCTCCTGACAAAACGGCCAGTTCCCGTCTTGCCGGGGTGGAGCGCATAAAACCGGCAGCACCGCCGGTTATTTAATGCCGAATCGGGGCAAGAGAGATCGCAGAGCCGGCAATGACCGGCGAACACGGGAGGGACATCCAGCCATGAAGCGGCATCACCAGAACCATTTGCTGTGCGGGCTTTCTGCCATCGCACTCGCAGCCATCCCGGCAGCGGCCAGCGCGCAGGAAGCGCAGCCCCAGGCCGACGACAGCGCGCCGGGCGGCGGCCTTTCGGAAATCGTCGTCACCGCGCAGAAGAAGGCCGAAAGCATCCAGTCGGTGCCGATCTCGATCGCGGCCGTGGGCGGCGATACGCTGGCGGCGATGAACGTCACCACGCTCCAGGCACTGCAAGGCGCGGTGCCCAACGTCCAGATCGACAACTTCGCCAATACCCCCAACAACGCCGTGTTCACCATCCGCGGCATCGGTGTGATCGAACCCGATCCCTATGCCGGCAATACCGTGTCGATCGTGGTCGATGGCGTGCCGCAGTTCTTCTCGATGGGCGCGCTGCTCGATACCTATGACACCAACCGCGTGGAAATCCTGCGCGGGCCGCAGGGCACGCTGTTCGGCGCAAACACCACGGGCGGCGTCGTCAACGTTGTCACCAACCAGCCCACTGGCGAGTTCGGCGGCTACGTGCGCGGCACCTACGGCAACTGGAACCGCTTCGACATCAACGCCTCGATCGAGGCCCCGCTGGTCAAGGACGTGGTCAGCCTCAAGGTTTCGGGCATCCATACCCAGCGCGATGGCTGGGTCACGAACGTGTGGAACGGCGAGGACATGGGCCGCAAGAATGTCGATGCGGTGCGCGGCCAGCTCTACATCACGCCCACTCCGGACCTGAAGATCACGCTTCAGGGCGAATATGTCGAGGCGCGCAACGGTGCGCCGATCGTGGTCAACGGCGGTCTGCCCGGCGAGGCGAACTATGTTCCCGAAGGCACCTTCTGGAACGGCGCGAAGCTGCCGATGTATCGCAGCCCCTGCGCGGTGCCGAACCAGCCCTGCGTTGCGCCCGACAAGTATTTCTCCGGCAACAACGAAGTGCCCGACCAGTCGGACATGACGACGAAGTTCTTCATCGGCACGATCCAGTATGACAACACCCCGCTGGGCGACATCACCGCGATCACCGGTTACAAGGACTTCACCCTGTTCGAATACACCGATCAGGATGGCACCGCCAAGACCAACAACGCCACCCGCCGCCGCACCCGCGGCTGGCAGTTCAGCCAGGAGCTGCGCAGCGCCTTCAACGTGGGTGAAAGCTTCAACGCGGTGGCCGGCGTCTTCTATCTGAAGACCCACTACAACCACTACCAGATGTATCACCTGGATTTCGCGCTGCCCGGTCTCATCCAGTATAACGTGCAGGATCAGGGCACCGAAAGCTTCTCGGCCTTCGTGCAGACCTATACCCAGATCACCGACAGCCTGAAGCTTTCGGCCGGCATCCGCTACACGCACGACAGCATCGATGCGCGCGCCACGCTCGACACCGGGCTGGGCAGCGAGCCGCTCACCTCGCCCAACTGGGACCGCTTCGATGTGGTCTTCCCCGGCAGCCTCGATGTGGGCGGCAAGAAGAGCTGGAACAACGTGGGCTGGAAGATCGGCCTCGATTATGAACTGGGCCGCAACCAGCTCGTCTATGCCAACTGGGCGCGCGGCTTCAAGTCGGGCGGCTTCACGGGCCGCATCGGCGTGGCGGCCGATGGCGATACGCCCTACAACCCCGAACGTGTCGATACCTTCGAAGTGGGCCTGAAGGCCGATTTCCTCGACCGGCGCCTGCGCACCAACCTTGCCGCGTTCTACACCAGCTACCGCGACATGCAGGTGGCGCAGATCTACTTCGATCCCGATACGAACGTGCAGGGCAACCGCATCCTCAATGCGGCCAAATCCGAGATCAAGGGCTTCGAACTCGAAGTGCAGGCCGTGCCCACCGATGGCCTCACGTTGCGCGGCTCGCTCGCCTGGCTCGACACGAAATACAAGGAGTTCCTTTACTTCGATCCGGTCTCTGCCCAGACCCTCGATCTCAGGGGCTTTGCGCTTCAGAACGCGCCGAAGTGGGCCTCGACACTGGGCGTGAACTACAGCCACACCTTTGCCAACGGCTCCAGCATCGTGGCCGACGCAAGCTGGATGTACACCGGCCAGAAGTTCTATACCGCCATCGTCAACAGCCCGCGTTCCACCATCCAGCCGACCTATTATGTCGATGCGCTGCTCACGTATTACGGGCCGGACAAGCGCTATTCGATCGGCCTGTGGGGCAAGAACCTGTTCGACAAGCGCTATATCTCCACCGTTTACGACAGCCCCGGCTACATGGGCCTCGTCGGCTATGCCCCGCCCCGCCAGTTCGGCGTGACCGTGGGTTACAACTTCTGATCTGAAATCCTCCCTGGCCCCGGTCGACATCACCCAGCGCGACCGGGGCACTTTTTTCCAGAAGCGGAGGGAACCATGATCGGACCGGACGATCTCATCGCCCGCCACGGCATTCTCAATGCCCTTGCCGCGCACAGCCGCGGGGTTGACCGGGCAGATGCCAACCTGCTCGCCAGCGCCTATCACGAAGGGGCGACGGTCGATTACGGCTTCTTTGCCGGGCCTGCCGCCACGCTGGTGGAAATCCTCGCGGGCGCGCAGAAAAGCGCGCCGCCCACGCTGCATCGCACCTCGAACTCATGGATCCGGGTCGAGGGCAATGCCGCCACTTCCGAATCCTATGTCATCGCCTATGTCGAGGAAGCGGGCCTGCAACGTTTCGTGCTGGGCCGCTATCTCGATCGGCACGAATGCCGTCCCGTCGCTGGCGGCCCGGCCCAATGGCGGCTTACCCACCGCACTTACGTGCTCGATGGCAATCTGAACCGCGAAGGCAGCCCGGAGTGCGCCGATCCGCCCACCGGCTTTGAACACTTCGTGCCCGCAGGCGCAAAGGGCGCCGCCGATCCGGGCCGCGCGCTGCTGGCCTTCCATGCCGCCTCAGCCAGAGGAAACACCATGACGCCAATCCATAACCGCGAGGCAGCGCTCGATGCCGCGCTGGCCCGCGCCGAAATCCACGATCTGTGCATGGCCTATGCCCGCGGCGTGGACCGCGCCGATGCCGAACTGCTCGCCGCGATCTTCACCGAGGATTCCACCGTCATATCCGGGGTGGTCAACGGTTCGGGCCGCCAGTTTGCCGAACAGATCACCGCCTTTGTGCGCGACAACCTCGAAATGTGCTTCCACTCGGTTGCCAACGAATGGGTCGATGTTCGCGGAGATGAAGCCGTGGGCGAGCACTATGCGATCGCCCAGATGGTGCAGGCCGGCACCGAAGTGCTCACCGGCGGGCGCTATATCGATCATTACGTGCGGCGCGATGGCCGATGGCTGATCCGCTCGCGCACGTTCGTGGCCGACTGGACGCATTCCCACCCCTCCACGATGCAGCGCGACAGTTTCTACGAAGCGCTCACGATCCGCGGATGCTTTGGCCGGCAAGACCCGGTTTACGCCCACTGGGCTGCTTGAGGAACGAACGACATGGGCAAGATGGATGGCAAGGTTGCACTGATAACCGGCGGCGCTTCGGGCCTTGGCGCGGAAGATGCGCGCGTGCTCGCCAGCGAAGGCGCGCGCGTGGTCATCACCGACATGCAGGAAGAGCTGGGCCGCAAGGTCGCCGCCGAAATCCCGGACTGCTTGTTTCTGCACCACGATGTGCGCGATGAAGCGCGCTGGCAGGAAATCGTGGCCGAAACGCTGCGCCGGTTCGGCCGCCTCGATACGCTGGTGAACAACGCCGGGCTGGTCCGCTTCGGCACGGTCGAGGACCTGAGCTGGGACGATTACAAGCTGCAAACCGATGTCATGGCGGGCGGCACGTTCCTTGGCTGCAAGGCCGCGCTGCCGCACATGAGCAGGGACGGCTCCGGCTCGATCATCAACATGGCTTCGGTTGGCGGGATCAAGGGCATCAGCGCCATTCCCGCCTATGCAGCGGCCAAGGCCGGGATCATCGGGATGACCCGCTCCATCGCGGTGCACTGCCGCGAACAGGGCTATCGCATCCGCTGCAATTCGATTTCTCCGGGCGGCATCGTCACCCCGATGACCGCGCAGGCCCTTGCCGAACTGCCCTCTGACCACGCCGGGCTGGATCAGGCAAACAACCACGGCATGGGCCAGCCCATCGATATTGCCAAGATGGTGCTCTACCTTGCCTGCGATGATGGTCGCCACATCACCGGCACCAATATCGTGATCGACAACGGCGAGACGATGGCCTGATTTCGGGGCCTGATGTCGGGGTCTGACGAACCCTCGGCCGCCAGCGGTTGCCCCGCCGCCACCTCCATGATACCGCTATCATAAAGGTGGGGAGGGTGAAGATGGCGGCAATGCGGCAAGGGCGGCACAGGCGCGGTATCACAGGCTGGGCGGTCCGCTTCTGCGCCGCGGTGCTGCCGCTCCTGCTGCTGCTTCTTGGCCCCGTGGCCCGCGCCAGCGATGGCTACAGCCTCTGGCTGGGCGAACCGGCGCCCACGCCAGCCGCCAACCGCATCGAAGCCCCGGCCGGCTCCTCCAGCCCCACCATCGCTCTGGCCATGGCGGAACTGCGCCGCAGCCTGCCGCGCGTGCCCATGCCCGTGCGCCTTGTGCTGGCGGATGATCCGGCGCTGGGCGATGAAGGCTTTGGCTTGCGCATCGCGCGCAGCGGCAAGGGGCAGACCCTGCTCATCACCGCCCGCCGCGATATCGGCCTGCTCTATGGCGCCTTCGCGCTTGTTCGCCATGTCCGCACGGGCGGCGACCCTGGCGAGCTTGCCCTGACCTCAAGACCCGCCGTCCCGCTGCGGATGCTCAACCACTGGGACAATATCGATGGCTTTGTCGAACGCGGCTATGCCGGGCGCTCGCTGTGGGACTGGTGGACCCTGCCCGATTTCGTCGATCCGCGTTATGCCGATTATGCGCGCGCCAATGCCTCTGTCGGCATCAACGCGGTCGTGCTCAACAATGTCAACGCCAGCGCCGAAAGCCTGACCGCGCCCTATATCGCCAAGACCGCAGCCCTTGCCGATGTGTTCCGCCCCTATGGCATCCGCGTGTTCCTTTCGGCGCGCCTTTCCGCCCCGCAGGAGCTTGGCGGCCTGCCAACGGCCGATCCGCGCAACCCATCCGTGGCCGCATGGTGGCGCGAAAAGGCGGACGAAATCTATCGTTCGATCCCCGATTTCGGCGGGTTTCTGGTCAAGGCCAACAGCGAAGGCCAGCCCGGCCCACGCGATTACGGCGCATCCCATGCCGATGGGGCCAACATGCTGGCCGCGGCCCTTGCCCGCCATGGCGGCACGGTGATCTGGCGCGCCTTCGTCTATGCCGATACCGATCCGACCGACCGCGCCAAGCAGGCCTACGCCGAGTTTCAGCCGCTCGACGGCAGGTTCGCCGATAACGTGATCGTGCAGGTGAAGAACGGTCCCATCGATTTCCAGCCACGCGAACCCGCGCACCCGCTGTTCGGCGCCATGCCCGCCACCCGTCTTGCCGCAGAGTTCCAGATCACCAAGGAATACCTCGGCTTCGCCACGCACCTTGCCTATCTCGGCCCGCTCTTTGCCGAAACGCTGGCCGCGCCCACCGGCCACCGTCCGGGCCAGACCGTGGCGAGCACGCTTTCTGCCATCGCGGGCGTCGCCAACATCGGGCGCGACCGTGACTGGACGGGCAGCGTGTTCAACCAGGCCAACTGGTATGTCTTCGCCCGTCTGGCATGGGACCCCTCCCTTGCGCCCGAAGCCGTGGCGCGCGAATGGATCGTCCAGACCTTCGGAGCCGAACCGGCGGTTCTGGCCGCCGTCACGCCCATGATGATGCAGTCGCGCGAAGCCGTGGTCGATTACACCGGCCCGCTTGGCCTTGCCCACCTTTTCGCCACGGGTCATCACTATGGTCCGGGGCCGTGGGTGGATGATCTGGCACGGCCGGAATGGAACCCGGTCTATTATCACCGCGCGGGGCCATCGGGCATCGGCTTTGATCGCACCGCCACCGGCAGCAATGCGATTGCGCAATATGCCCCCGCCATTGCCGCGCGCCTCGCCCGGCCCGAAACCACCCCGCCCGAACTGCTGCTGTGGTTCCACCACCTGCCATGGGATTTTCCCATGCCCGGCGGCGGCACGCTGTGGCACGAACTGGTGCGCCGCTATGATCGCGGGGTGGCCACGGTCCACGCCATGCGTCGCCGCTGGGCCAGCGTGCGCGGGCGCATCGATGAACCGCGCTGGCACAAGACCGATAGCTTCCTTGCCATTCAGGCGCGCGAGGCGGCATGGTGGCGCGATGCCAGCCTGGCTTACTGGATGTCGCTCAACCACCTGCCCCTGCCGCCGGGCAGCGCCGCGCCCGCGCACGATCTGGAATGGTATCGCCAGCAGCGCTTCCCCCATGCCCCCGGCAATCCGTAAAAGGCCCTGACGCCTTCCGTTTGCAGCGCCCCCTATCCAAAAAGCCAAGCGCCGCGTGGCGCCCGCTGTCGCATGATCGGCGCAAAGCATCAGAGAGGATCAGCCCATGCAGCCGCCTGTCCAAGCGCAGCCGCCCGCCCACCTTCCACCAGACCGCATCGTCGATATCGACATCTACATGCCGCCCGGCCTCGATACGCAGGGCTTTCACAAGGCGTGGAGCGACCTTAGCGCGCAGCATCCCCCGGTCGTCTGGACGGCGCGCAACGAAGGCCACTGGATCGCGCTGGGAGGCGATGCGCTGCACGATGTCCAGTCCGATCCCGAACGCTTTTCCAGCCGCGTGATCGTCCTGCCCAAATCGGTGGGCGAAATGCACGGCCTCATCCCCACCACCATCGATCCGCCCGAACACCGGCCCTATCGCCAGCTTCTGAACGCGCATCTCCATCCCGGCGCAATCCGCGGCCTTTCCGACAATATCCGGCAGACCGCGATCGACCTGATCGAAGGCTTCGCCGCGCGCGGGCACTGCAACTTCACCTCCGAATATGCCGAACAGTTCCCCATCCGCGTGTTCATGGCGCTGGTCGGCATCGATCCGGCAGAGGCGCCGAAGATCCGCCACTGGGCCGAATGCATGACCCGGCCCGGCATGGACATGACCTTCGATGAAGCCAAGGCCGTGTTCTTCGATTACGTCGGCCCGCTGATCGATGCCCGCCGCGAAAATCCCGGCGAGGACATGATCAGCGCCATGATCAATGCCGATCTGGGCGAGGGCCGCACCCTCTCGCGTGACGAGGCGCTGTCCATCGTCACGCAGGTGCTGATCGCGGGGCTGGATACCGTGGTCAACGTGCTGGGCTTCATCATGTGCGAACTGGCCGACAACGCGCCCCTGCGCGCCGAACTGCGCCAGCGCGGCGATGACATCCTGCCCGTGGTCCACGAACTGTTCCGCCGTTTCGGGCTGGTCAGCATCGCGCGCGAGGTGCGCCGCGACATTCCCGATTTCCACGGCGTCGCCCTGAAGGCGGGCGACATGATCGCCATTCCCACGCAGGTCCACGGGCTTGATCCGCGCATCAACCCCGATCCGCTGAGGATAGACCCCGCGCGCAAGCGCGCGCGCCATTCCACTTTCGGGTCCGGCCCGCACATGTGCCCGGGGCAGGAACTGGCGCGCAAGGAAGTGGCGATCACGCTGGCCGAATGGCTGCGCCGCATTCCCGATTTTTCGCTGGGCGCCGGATCGGACCTTTCGCCGGTTCCGGGCATCGTCGGCGCGCTGCGCCGTGTCGAACTGGTCTGGAACGTCTGATGCCAGGGCGCGATGAGCTTGACTTATCGCGCCTTGGCTAAGCCCGTGCGGCGCTTGAGCATTTCCAAGGCGTGATGCGTCAGCATCCCAGCGCCTTGGTATGAGGCTGTTCGCCGCTCCCCCCTTCCCGCTGCCTCGCATTCGCCCCGCCCGGCCACGCGCCGGGACGGGCGATCTGCGCGGCGATGCAGAACCTAGCGCTTCGACTAGGTTGAGCCGAATCGCGCAAGGGATCATAAAACCGGCACCGCTGCCGGTTTTCGAGAGCGCGGGACGGAGAGACCATGCTCGACGCGATCAATCCCCACGGCCTGCCCCACGCCTGCGAAGGCGAGGATCTGGCCGCGGTCCGCTGCCCCGATGCGCCCAGCGTCCAGCAGATCGTCGCCGCCGATGCCCTGCCCCCGCCGCCCGTGCTGGCAATGGAAGAGCCGGTCTTCCTGGGCACCGAACCGGTCAGCGTGAACCGCTATTTCGATCAGTCGATCTTCGAGGCCGAGATCGAGAAGATCTGGAAGAAGACCTGGCAATGGGTCTGCCGCGAGGACCACATCCCCGAACCGGGTGACTACTATACCTATGAAGTCGCCCACCTTTCCTATGTCGTCGTCCGGCAGGACGACATGTCGGTGCGCGCCTTCGTCAATTCGTGCCTGCACCGCTCCACCAAGTTCAAGCGCGGCGAGGGCGTGGGATCAGGCGACAATCTGCGCTGCCCCTATCATGGCTGGACATGGAACAACGACGGCAGCCTTGCCTCGGTGCCCTGCGCGTGGGACTTCAAGCACGTCGATCCGGCAAGGAGCCGCCTTCCCGAAGCGCGCGTGGGCCACTGGGGCGGTTTCGTGTTCATCAATCCTTCGCCGGACGGGCCAAGCCTTGAAGAGTTCCTTGCCCCGCTGCCCGCACACTTCAAGGATTGGGACATCGCGAACCGCTACGTCGCCGTCCACGTTGCCAAGGAACTGCCCTGCAACTGGAAGACCGCGCAGGAAGCCTTCCTTGAATCCTACCATGTGCTGGAAACCCACCCGCAACTGCTCAAGGGCGTGGGCGATGCCAACGTGCAGTATGATTGCCACTCCGATCACGTCACGCGCTTCTATGCCGCAAGCGGCGTCAACTCCCCCCACCTCGCCAACCCCCTCAGCGAAGAAGAACTCCTCGCCACGATGATCCTTGGCGACAAGGATTCGCGCGGGCAGGGCCTCAGCGTCGGCCCCGGAGAGACCGCGCGCACCGTCATGGCCCGCCACTTGCGCAAGGTCATGGGCGAGGCCTACCGGTGCGATCTGTCGCACGTCTCGGACAGCGAGATGATCGACACGATCGAATACCACGTGTTCCCCAACATGGTGCTGTTCCCCGGCCTTTCGCTGCCGATGGTCTATCGCTTCCGCCCGATCGGGCTGGACCCCAACCGCACCCTGTTCGAAATCCTGTTCCTGCGCCCCAATCCCGCCGATGGCCGCGCGCCCGAACCGCCCGAACCCTATCGCGTGGCCGAAGATGAAAGCTACGCCAGCGCGCCCGGCTTCGATCCGGCCATGGGCCACGTTTACGATCAGGATACCGATAACCTGCGCGCCCAGCAGGCCGGTTTCCGCGCGAGCGCCACCGGGGTGCAGCAGCTTGGCAACTATCAGGAATCGCGCATCCGGCACTTCCAGATGGTGATCGACAAGTATCTGGCGGCGGAGGACTGAGCCGATGGCATTCGACATGGAAGCCGAACTGCGCGACCTGTGCGCCCGCCGCGACATTCACGACGCGCTGTGCCGCTACATGCGCGGGCAGGACCGGCTTGACCCCGAACTGCACCGCAGCGCCTTCCATGATGATGCCTGGGTCGATTGCGGGCTGATGCAGGGCAGCGCCGACGAGTTCGTGGCCTTTGCGCAAGGCTTCCTTGCCGATCTCGACGGCAGCCAGCACATCATCGGGCAGGCGCAGATCGATGTGCGCGGGACAGAAGCATCCGGCGAAGTCTATTTCTACGCATGGCACCGCCTGCGCGAGGCGGACGGCCCCAAGGACCTCATCGTGGCGGGCCGATACGTGGACGAATATACCTGCAAGAATGGGCAGTGGCGTATCAGCCGCCGCCGGGAAATAGTGGACTGGGCGCGAACCGACCCGGCCGCCGACGGATTTCTTGAAGGCAATCCGCTGGTCCGTCCGGGCAGGCGCGGAACCGACTTCAGCCAGACCCGCGACTGGCCGGTGTGAAGCCAAGAGGATTGAGGACGCCGCAATGACCGTTCACGAAACGATTTCCCGCTATTCCCCGGAGTTCGACGTTGCCGTGCGCGGCGATGTCATCACCGCCGACCGCTACATCACGCGCGAGTGGATGGAGCTTGAGCACAAGCACCTCTGGCCCAAGGTCTGGCATCTGGGCGGCGTGCTGGCCGATCTTGAGGAAGAGGGCGATTTCATCCGCCACAACTTCGGCAAGGAATCGGTCGTCATGGTCCGTCAGGCCGACGGCAGCGTGAAGGCGTTCTACAACACCTGCCCGCATCGCGGGAACCGGCTTGTCCTTGGCGATGTGGGTTCGGCCCCGCGCCTGACCTGCGGCTATCACGGCTGGCAGTTCGATCCCGATGGCACGCTGGTCCATGTGCAGGATCCCGATGATTTCGCGGGCGGCAACCCCTGCGGCAAGGTCAGGCTGTCGGAGCTGCGCTGCGACACATGGGGACCGTTCGTGTTCTGGTGCATGGACGATGACGTTGCCCCCCTGCACGAATGGCTCTGGCCCTATACCGAGCGTCTGGCCGGCTACAAGCTCGACAACTGGGTCCGCGTTCTGAACGTTTCGGCGGACTGCGATTTCAACTGGAAGATCATCCGCGACAACTTCAACGAGAGCTACCACCTTCCCACGATCCACCCCGAACTGGCCACCTTCATCAACGATGGCCTGCCGACCACCGTTTTCGAGATGTATGAGAACGGCCACAACGCGATGTGGATGATCGGCCATCAGGCCACGAGCCGGAAGGACTACGTCAGCGGCGATGTGCCGCCGGGACTTTACGAAGCAGCCGAGGCATGGGGCATCGATCCCAGGGAGTATCGCGGCCGCACCGCCGACATCCGCGAGGCCGTCATCAAGGCCAAGCGCGAGCGCGGCGCCGAGATGGGCTATGACTATTCGGGCATGACCGACCAGCAGCTCGTGGACTATTTCCACTGCACGCTGTTCCCCAATCTGACGATCACGATGTCGCCCGAACAGTGCCAGATCCTGCGCACCGAACCGCACCCCACCGATCCCGAAAAGTGCGTGTTCCAGCACTGGTGCCTCTATCCGCCGAACGCCAAGATGAGCGAAGTCATCACCCCTGTCGGTCCGGCGCCGCTCAGACATGACGCGATTGCGCGCCACTCGGTCTATGGCGATGGCGTGTCGCTGGGCTTCGTGGCCGATCAGGATCTGTCGATCGGCACCACGCAGCAGCAGGGCCTCAATTCGCGCGGGTTCAAGGGCTGCATCCTGCCGGGGCAGGAAAAGCGGGTGCAGCGCTTCCATGAAAAGCTGAACGACATGGTGCTGGGCCGTCCGACGACGGCCGAGGGCTGACCTTCGGCGCATCCGCCGACCGAACCGGAAAGAACGACGATGAACCCTATCACCATCACGCCGGGCCAGACCGGGCCTCATGTCATGCAGGCCGCGTTCATCGTCGAGGATGTGGAGGCCGCGGCGAAGGCATGGATCGCGGCCACCGGCATCGGTCCGTTCTTCATGGTGCCGCATATCGAACTGGCCGAGGCCACCTATCGCGGCGAGCCTTCGGCCGGGATCGATTTCTCGGTGGCGCTGGCGCAATCGGGCGGGGTGCAGATCGAGCTGATCCAGCAGCACTGCGACCGCCCCAGCGCCTACCGCGATACCATTGCCAAGGGTGAAAGCGGCTTTCACCACTTCTGCATCTACACCGCCGATTACGATGCCTGCCGCCAGCGCTACGTCGATCAGGGCTTTGCCGTGGCCATCGATGGCAAGTTCGGCGCCATGCGCTTCTGCTATGTCGATACCGCAAAGGCGCTGGGCTGCATGATCGAGATCGTCGAGGAGGACGAGAACCAGACCTCGGCCTTCACCCGCATTGCCGAGGGCGCAGCGAACTGGGACGGCGTGACCGACCCGATCCGCCCCCTGTTCACCTGATTTTGTTCTTCTATTGTTCTTGTTGCCAACAAGCTATGTTTCCCTGGGGAAACGGCCGGGCGATAACCTAAGTATCTGAGAGGATTGAATAATGCAGTGCCCGATCGAAGACCGCCTTGCCATTCAGGATCTGATGATCGCCTATGCCCACGCGGTTGATACGGTAAGCGATATCGACGCGGTGCTTGAAGTCTTCACCGAGGATGCGGTGTTCGATCTTTCGGGCATCGGCCTTGCCCCGCAGCATGGCCACGAAGGCATCCGCGCGTTCTTCACCAACGTGTTTGCCAACATGGCGCACCACGCCCATTACCTGACGAACTTCGCGCTGACCGGCTATGATGGCGATACCGCCTCGATGCGCGCCTATGTCATCGGCATGGGTATCGGCAAGGACGGAAAGGATGTGACCGTCAATGGCCGCTATTTCTTCGAGGTGCGCCGCACCGATGCCGCCGCCCATCGCGGGTGGAAGGCCACGCGCTATACGATGGATTTCCTGATGCCGCTTTCCGGCACGCTCGACAACGCCAAGTAACTATAAAACAGACAAAAATCAGCCATCACCCAGTCCGGCTCCGCGGGGAGAGCGCCGGACGACAGGAGAGCCTTGCCCATGACAACCTATCTGGCCGTCCCCGAAGCACAGGCGGACTATCCCACCCATCCTTCGGCCCGGTTCCCCGCCGCGCGCGGCGATGCCATCATCGGCGACCGCTACTGGTCGAAGGACTTCGCGCAAGCCGAATGGGAGCACATGTGGAAGCGCGTGTGGCACGTGGGCGGGCGCACCAGCCAGCTTGAGGAACCGGGCGATTTCATCACCCACAATTTCCTGCGCCAGTCGGTCATCATGGTGCGCCAGCGCGACGGCGGCATCCGCGCCTTCCATAACGTGTGCCGCCATCGTGGCAACCGGCTGGTGGCCGTGGCCGAAGGCGGCGTGGCCGACCATTTCACCTGCCCCTATCACGGCTGGAAATGGAACATCGACGGCGCGCTCGACCATGTGCAGGATGCCGAGGATTTTCCGCAGGGCAACCCCTGCGGCAAGCTGCGCATGGCCGAAGTGCCCTGCGAGACCTGGGGCGGGTTCATCTTCTACAGCTTTGATCCCAATGCCGTGCCGCTGATGGAATACCTCGATCCCATCCCGGAACTGCTGAAGAACCGCGATCTGGCAAACTGGAAGCGCGTGGTGTGGCGCACGCTGCGCGTCAACACCAACTGGAAGTTCGCCTCCGACAACTTCAACGAAGCCTATCACATCCCGGCCGTGCATCCCCAGTTCGAAGGGATGATCGACGATCACTATTCCACCACCGTGTTCGAGATGTATCCCGCCGGGCACAACCGCATGATCGAGAAGCTGCAACCTTCAAGCCGCTATCCCGATGCGCAGCAGATCAAGCCGCTGTGGGCCGAAGTGCTGAAGGAATGGGATCTTGATCCGGCAGACTTCGAAGGCCGGGCGCAGGAGGGCCGCATCGCCTTGCAGCAGGCCCGGCGCCGGCTGGGGCCGCAGCGCGGGTTCACGCATTTCGAGAAGCTCGACGATGCGGAACTGACCGACCAGTTCCACCACACCTGCTTTCCCAACTTCACCATCACCGGCACGCCCGAAGGGCTGCACGTGTTCCGCACCGAACCCGATGTGGAAGACCCCAACTGGTCGACCTTCGATTACTGGTATCTTGCCCCAAAGGTGAGCCAGCCCGATGGCAGCGCCGCGCCGGTGCCCACGCTTTACGGCCTGCGCCCGTGGGAAGAGGCCGAGCACCAGTCGGGCGACTTTGCCGCCTACAGCGCCGAGATTCCGCAGGGCGATTTCCTGATACAGGATCTGGACGTGGCGGTGACGCAGCAGCAGGGCCTGCATTCGCTGGGCCACGGCGATGCCTATCTGGCGCGGCAGGAAACCCGCGTCCGCCGCTTTCACGAAGTTCTCAACGACTATCTGGAGGGGCGGCGCTGAGCCGTCCCTGATCCCAGACCAACGAAGCACGGGAGACGCATGACATGACCCAGACCACCAAGGGCATCAGCCAGAAGGGAATCCAGCGCCGCCAGATGCTGGCAGGAGCGGGCCTGACCGCCGCCGTTGCCGCCACCGGCGGTATCGCCACGGCCGCTGCGGCGCAGGACAGCGTGCAGGGCTGGGACCATGAATGCGATCTGCTGTGCGTGGGCAGCGGCGCCGCGGCAGGCACTGCCGCTGTCACCGCGCTGGCGGCAGGCGCCAGGGTGCTGATGGTGGAAAAGATGCCGATCCTTGGCGGCACCACCGCCAAATCGGGCGGGGTGACGTGGATCTTCAACCACTTCATCCTGCGCGAACAGGGCATTGCCGATCCCAAGGCCGATGCCCTGCGCTATGTCGTGCGCTATGGCTATCCGCGCCAATACAACCCCAACAGCCCGACGCTGGGCCTTGATGAAACGCACTTCGGCGTGGTCGAGGCGTTCTACGATCATGGCGCGGCGGCCATCGACCACTTGCGCGAGCTGGGCGCGGTGCAGTTCAAGCAGTTCCGCCTGTTTCAGGTTGACAAGCCCGCGCCCGACTATGCCGACCACCTGCCCGAAAACAAGGTGCCCACCGGCCGCGCGCTGGAACCGGCGGTCGGTTCAGGCTCGTCGCAGGGCGGGGGCAGCCTTGCCTCGCAGATGCACGCCTACCTGAAGGCCAAGGGCACGCCCATCCTCACGCGCACGCGCGTGACGCGGCTCATCAAGGACGCATCGGGCCGCGTGATCGGCGCCGAGGCAAAGCAGACCGTTTCCGGGCAGGGCGAAAAGATCATCCGCATCAAGGCCAACAAGGGCGTGGTCTTCGGCACGGGCGGCTACAGCCACAACGTGGCCCTGTGCGACATGCACCAGCCCGCGGTCTATGGTTCGTGCTCAACCCCCGGATCGACCGGCGATTTCCTGCCGATCGCGCAGGAAGCGGGCGCGATGATGGGCAATCTGGGCCTTGGCTGGCGCACGCAGGTGGTGCTGGGCGAAGCGCTGAAGACGCGCGGCATCGGCCTTGGCGCCTTTGTGCTGCCGGGGGATTCGATGATCCTCGTCAACAAGTATGGCAAGCGCGTGGTCAACGAGAAGCGCGACTACAACGACCGCACCATGGCGCACTTCAGCTATGACCCGGCGCACGAGGAATATCCCAACCACCTGATGTTCATGCTGTTCGACGAACGCAGCATCGATGCCTTCGGCGGGGCCTTCCCCTTCCCCGTGAACAAGGCCGAACAGCCCCACCTGATCGAAGGCATGACCTGGGACGAGGTGTTTGCAAAGATCGACGCGCAACTGGCCGGATGGCAGGACCGCACCGGCGGCGTGCGGCTGGCGCCGGAGTTCTCGGCCAATGCCAAGGCCGCGATCAGCGCGTTCAACGGTTATGCGAAGAAGGGCGTCGATCCGGAATTCGGACGGGGCAAGTATCTTTATGACCGCGAATGGCACCTGCTGTTTTCGGCCCGGCGCGAAGGCACCCGGCAGCCGGAAAACCCCTTCCCCAACAATACCATGCACCCGTTCGCCCCCAAGGGCCCGTATTACGCGATCGTGCTTGCGCCGGGCACGCTGGATACGGCAGGCGGCCCGCAGATCAACGCCAATGCGCAGGTGCTGGGCGCGAACGGACAGCCGATCCCCGGTCTTTATGCCGCGGGCAACTGCGTGGCCGCGCCCACGGGCCAGGCCTATCTGGGCGCGGGCGGCACCATCGGCCCGGCCGTGACTTTCGGCTATATCGCGGGCCGCCACGCGGTGCGGGCATGAAGCGCGGACTGATCCTTGCAGGCGCGGCGCTGCTGGCGGCGGGCTGCGCCGCCGTGGCGCAGGAGCCTGTGCTGCCCGAACCTGCATCGGCCGAACCTGCATCGGCTGAACCTGCATCGGCTGAACCGGCGACGGCGGCAGGGGCAAGTGTTTCCTATGCCGCCGATATCGTGCCGCTGCTGGAAAGCCAGTGCGCCACGTGCCACCTCACCGGCGAGGAGGCGGGCGGCATGGCGCTGGTGGGCGACATGGCCATCGCATCGCTGGTGGGCCAGCCTGCCGAGGAAGCACCGGGCCTGATGCGCGTGGTGGCAGGCGATCCCGACCGGTCCTATCTGGTAATGAAGCTGGAGGGCACGCATATTGCAAACGGCGGCGCGGGCGCGCAGATGCCGTTTGGCGCGCCGCCGCTGACCGCGGCCGAAATTGCCACGGTGCGCGCATGGATCGCGCAAGGAGCGCGCCCGTGAACCCCGGCCGCGTATCGCTGGAAGGCAGGGTGGCCATCGTGACCGGCGCGGGCGTGGGCATGGGTGCCGCCACCGCGCGCCTCCTGGCCGCGCGCGGGGCCAGGGTCATCGTCTCGGACATCAACCCGGCCACCGCCGCCGCCACCGCCGAGGCCATCCGCGCCCAAGGCGGCACGGCGCACGCCGTGCAGACCGATGTGGCCGACGAAACGGCTGTCGAAGCGATGGTGGCCGAAACCGTTGCCACTTTTGGCAGGCTGGACTGCGCGGTGAACAACGCGGCGATCACGCCCGATGTCCTGCCCATCCACGAAGCCGACATGGCCGTGTTCGACAGGGTGCTGGCGGTTGATCTGCGCGGGGTGATGCTGTGCATGAAATACGAGATCCGGCAGATGCTGGCGCAGGGCGGGCCGGGGGCCATCGTCAATATCGGTTCAGTCAGTTCGGTCCGTCCGCAGCCGAACAATGCGGCCTATGTGGCGGCAAAGCACGGGGTGATCGGCCTGACGCGGACGGGCAGCCTTGAATATGCCCCGCGCGGCATCCGCGTGAATGCAGTGCTGCCGGGCGCGATCGACACTCCCATGCTGCGCGGCGCGCTGGAGACAACGGGCTTTACCGAAGAGGAGTTCGCCCCCGCGCTCAGCCTGTTCGGACGGTTCGGGCGGCCGGAGGAAGTGGCCGAGGCAAGCGCGTGGCTTTGTTCGGATGCGGCCAGCTATGTGACGGGCCACAGCCTTGCCGTGGAAGGCGGCTACCTCAGCCGCTGACGGCGACGGCCCGACCGGCACGGGTTGACCAGGGCGGGCGGCTGCGCGCATGGCTGGCGCTGCAAGGAGTGAGCCATGAGCGTTGCCTTCCGGCGCGAGAGCGATGACGAACATCTGGAGCCGACATTCGAGATTCCGATTCCGCCGGGGCCGAACCTTGTCACCGCGCGCGGGGCGGCACTGATCGCGGCGCGTCTGGCCGAAGCGCAGGCCGCGCTCGAAGGTGTGAGCGATGAAGCCGCGCTGAAGAAGCTGCGCCGCACCCTGCGCTACTGGAGCACGCGGCAGGCCACCGCCGAAGTGACTGCGCCGCCTGCCGATGGCAGCGTGGGTTTTGGCAGCACGGTGCGCTTTGCCCTGAACGGCAAGGAACGCACCATCACCATCGTGGGCGATGACGAGGCAGATCCGGCCAGCGGGCTGATTGCATGGTCCGCCCCGCTGGCTCGCGCCATGATGGGCACAGAGGCGGGTGATGTGGCAGACTTTGGCGGCAGGGCCGAAGCCATCGAGGTGCTGGCCGTCAGCCCCGCCGCTTGAGAGCGGGGACAATCCGCGCGATCAGACTTGCCCGATCAGACTTGCCCGATCAGACTTGGCTGAAACCGCCGTCCATCACGAACTCGGCGCAGGTGACGAAGCTGGCCGCATCCGAGCACAGATAGACCACGCCGCCGCCCATTTCCTCGGCCCGGCCCATGCGGCCGATGGGATGGTTGGCGACAATGCCCTGCAAGGCCACCTCGCGCGAGGGGACCGCGCCAAGTTCGACATAGCGGTCCATGATCGAATTGAGCATGGCGGTATCGATCCCGCCGGGATGCACCGAATTGACGCGGATGTTGTAGCCGAGCGCGGCAAACTCTGCGCCAAGGCACTTGGACAGCATCTTCACCGCCGCCTTGCTGGTGCAGTAGGCCGCGTTGAAGGCCGCACCGCGCAAGCCCCCGACGCTGGAGAAGTTGACCACCGAAGCCCCGCCGGGGCGCGCCTTGCCGCCTTCCTTGAGCAGCGGCAGCAGAACCTGCGTGCCAATGATGACCGAATCCACGTTGATCGCGTTGACGCGGTGGAAATCGGCCAGCGGGGTTTCCTCGAACTTCGTCACGATGGAATAGCCCGCGTTGTTCACCAGCGCATCGAGACGGCCATACTTTTCGCCGATCAGCGCGGCCACGGCCTGCCAGTCGGCCTCGCTCGTCACGTCGTGCCTGAGGTAATGGTCCGCACCTTCGATCTCGGCCTCTGCCGCAAGATCGGTGGCGATGACGGTCGCCCTGGCTGCCTTCAGCGCCTTGACCAGTTCGCGGCCGATGCCGCCGCCTGCGCCGGTGACAAGAGCCACCACATTATCGAGTGCGATTGTCATTGTGCGGTCCATCCCCCGTCGATCACCAGTTCGGCGCCGGTCAT
The DNA here is from genome assembly GCF_003171715.1 of Novosphingobium meiothermophilum. Classification (GTDB taxonomy): domain Bacteria; phylum Pseudomonadota; class Alphaproteobacteria; order Sphingomonadales; family Sphingomonadaceae; genus Novosphingobium; species Novosphingobium meiothermophilum. Next base: position 94,445 of record NZ_QGHL01000017.1, read on the forward strand.
GTAGCTGGAATCCTCGCTGGCAAGGAAAAAGGCGGCGCTGGCCAGCTCTTCAGGCTGGGCAAGGCGGCCGATGGGCGTTGCGCCCACAACGCCCGCCACCAGATCATCGGGCCTTTCGGCAAAGCCCTGATCGACCCAGCGCTGGAAACCCGCCTTGAGCAGCGGGGTTTCAACAAAGCCGGGGTGCAGCGAATTGGCGCGGATCGGCATCTGCTTCTGCGCGAACTCGATGGCGATCCCCTTGGTGAACAGGCGCACCGCGCCCTTGCTGGCATTGTAGGCCGAAACCTCGTTCATCCCCACAAGGCCCATGATCGAGCTGACATTGATGATCGAGGCACCGCCGCGGAAGTCCTTGCCGCTCTCGGCCATCAGCGGCACGAAATGCTTGGTGCCAAGGAACACGCCATCGACGTTGACTGCCATGATCCGCCGCCAGCCTTCCATGCTGAGCGTTTCGACCGGGCCGGTAAGATCGATGCCCGCATTGTTGACAAGGACGTGGCACTTGCCATGCCGCTCCTTCACCAGGGCGACGGCGCGCTCCCAGTCCTCTTCCTTCGCCACGTTGGCGCTGATGTAGCTGGCGGCCTGACCGAGGCGGCCCATGACCGCGCGGGCGGTGTCGCTGTCCTGTGCGTCAAGGTCGGACAGGACAACTTCGGCGCCTTCGGCAAGGAAACGTTCGGCGCAGGCAAGGCCGATGCCGCGAAGGCCCCCCGATACGAAGGCGACGCGCCCTTTCAGGCGCTGTGCGGAAAGTTCCATGGCGATCAGACCCCCATCATGCCGGCGGTCGTCGCCCCGTCGATCGCGTATTCCGCGCCAGAGATGAACCCGGCTTCATCGGACGAGAGATAGGCAACAAGGCCCGCCACTTCATGAAGCTGGGCCATGCGCTTCATCGGGGCCATGCCTTCATACATGGCGCGCGCGGCGGCCGGATCGGGCTGGCTGTTCATGATCTGCTGGATCAGCGGGGTTTCCACCACGCCCGGCAGGATGGCGTTGACGCGGATGGCATAGCCTTTCTGCCCGCAATGGACCGCGGCCGATTTGGCCAGCGCGCAGACCGCCGCCTTGGTGACGGAATAGGTGACATAGTTGCCGAGGGGACGGGTAGCGTTCATCGAGGAGTTGATGATGATCGAACCGCACGGCCCTTCGGGATTGCGCTTCATGCCGCGGATGGCGTGTTGCACGGTGAGCATCACCCCGGTCTGGTTGATGGCCACGACATTGTCCCAGCCTTCGATCGAAACATCCTCGATGCTGGCATCGCCGCTTTCGGTGCCGGCATTGGCGAAGGCAATGTCGAGACGGCCTTCGGCGGCGATGATCTCGTCGATCAGCGCGGGCCAGCTTGCGGCGTCCTGCACGCGGTGCTTGCGGAAAGTGGCGCCGGTCTGCGCGCAGAGCGCGGCGGCGGCTTCCTCCTTCGATCCGGTGAACCACACTTTCGCGCCTTCCTCGGCAAGGCGCGCGACGGTAGCGGCGCCGATGCCGGTGGTGCCGCCGGTGATGAGGGCGACCTTTCCTTCAAGCCTCCTGGACACTGTGCTCTCTCCCAAGAATCCGCATTCGGATAACGGTGCCAGTGGTGACGCGCGGGGGCCACATGTGCAACCTATGCTTTCAGCAAGGTGACGGGCGCGCGCGCGACCGGCAAAACCGGCAGCAATGACTTAAATCACGGGCGAGGAATCGACAGGATGGCCGACAGAGACCCCAACATGGCAGGCGGCATGGCCCGCTGCGACGCGATCAGCTGGCAGGAACTGCTGGCGCAGGATTCGCGCCCTGCCCCCGCGATGCTGACCGAGGAAAGCTATCAGTATCGCGGTTCCGATCCGCTGCCCGCCGCGCGCTACACCAGCGAGGATTTCGCCCGTGCCGAGCGCGAGAAGATGTGGCCCCATGTGTGGCAGTTCGCCGCGCGCGAGGAGGACATTCCCGAAGCGGGCGATTACACCGTGTTCGAGAACGCGGGCCGTTCGTGGCTGATCTCGCGCCAGGAAGACGGCAGCGTGAAGGCCATGCACAACGTGTGCCTTCACCGCGGGCGCAAGCTGCGCACCGAGGATGGCACGGCCGACAAGTTCGTCTGCCCCTTCCACGGCTTTGCCTGGAACAAGGACGGCAGCTTCGACGGCATGCCCTGTTCATGGGATTTCAAGCACCTTTCGGCCGAGAAGATGGCCCTGCCGGAAGCCGAAGTGGGCCGCTGGGGCGGCTATATCTTCCTGCGCGAGGAAAAGGGCGGGCCGAGCCTTGAGGAATACCTTGCCCCGATCCCGGAGTTCTTCAAGCGCTGGCGGCACGAGGAATGCACCACCGTGATCTGGGTGGCCAAGGAAGTGCCGGCCAACTGGAAGGTGACGATGGAAGCCTTCATGGAAGCCTGGCACACCGTGGTCACGCATCCGCAGCTTCTGCCCTTCACCGGCGATGCCAACGCCGCCTACTGGACCTATGGCGACAACGTGAACGTGAACCACGTTCCCTTCGGCATCATGAGCCCGCATGTCGATCCCAACGGCAAGACCCAGCAGTGGATCGTGGACGAGTTCTGCAAGTATAACGGCCGCAGCGCCGACAACTACGATGCATCGGGCGATCCGTTTGCCGTGACCGTGCCCGAAGGCATGACCGCGCGCGCCGCGCTGGGCGCGGCCATGCGCAAGGGCTACACCGAGCAGACCGGCTATGACCACGACCATGCCACCGATGCCGAACTGCTCGACGGGCTGGTCTATAACGTGTTCCCCAACTTTGCCCCGTGGGGCGGGTTCATGCCCAACATCGTCTATCGCTGGCGGCCCGGAAAGACGCCCGATACCTGCCTTATGGAAGTGCGCATCCTGGCGCGCGTGAAGAAGGGCGAACCCATTCCGCGCGGCGTGCCGATGAAGCTGCTGACGCCCGAACAGAAGTGGACCGATGCCCCCGAACTGGGCGTGCTGGGCCACGTGTTCGAACAGGACATGGACAACCTGCCCTATGTGCAGGAGGGCCTCCACGCCTCGAAGACGGGCGAGGTGAACCTTGGCGACTATCAGGAAATCCGCATCCGCCAGTTCCACCAGACGCTGGACAAGTATCTGAACGGCGAACTGGGAGCCGGGAAATGAGCGACGAAGCGCGCCCGCCGCGCATCGACTGCGTCCTCGTCTGCGGCGGGGTGTGGCACGACATGGACTTCGCGCGGCTCGAACTGCTCAAGCTGCTGGCCGAAGACCCCGCCGTGCGCACCCGCGTGTTCGAGGATTACGAGAACATCGAGGCGATCAGGGCCGCCGACATCCTCATCACCTATACCTGCGACGTGACGCCATCGCTCAAGGCGCAGGAAGCCCTGCGCGACTGGCTGCGCGCCGGCGGGCGCTGGTATGCGCTGCACGGCACCAATTCGGTGCTGCGCTTCCTGACCGAAGGCCCCAACAAGGACCTGTGGGACGCGCCGCGCTGGGCGCCGCTGATGATGGACCTTCTGGGCAGCCAGTTCATCAGCCACCCGCCGATCGCGCCCTACACCGTGACGGTGGCCGATCCCGATCACCCGCTGGTGCAGGGGGTGGAGCCATTCGAGACGACCGACGAGCTTTACCACATGGAGTATCACGGCGACCTGCACGTGCTGCTGGAAACCGAATGCACGGTGGAAGGCACCGGCTTTGTCGAGGCGAAGGATGCCATCGGCAGCCAAGCGGTCATGTATCTGAAGGACCACGGCAAGGGCGCGGTGCTTTACAACACGCTGGGCCACTGCCGCGGCCATTACGACCTGCAACCCATGCTCGACTGGTGGCCGACGGTGGACCGCTGCGCGTGGGAGCTGCCGGTGTTCTACGACCTGTTGCGGCGCGGGATCGGCTGGCTCAAGCAGCGCCCGGCAAAGGGCTAGGCCATCAAGGGGGGATAGTCCGGCAAGGACCAAAGACCGGCGAACATCAGGGGGCGGCCGCGCCCCCTGCAACCTCGACCGGCCGGGCGCTGACCAGCGGGCGGCCCGCTTCGTGCCAGCCTTCGATTCCTTCGGCCAGCCAGTGCACATTGCCGAAGCCATCGCGCGCAAGGCGGCGCGCCGCGTTCCACGCCATCCAGCAATCGGTCCGGCAGAACAGGACCACGGGCTTTGCCGGACTGGCCTCGCGCACCGCCGCAACCCTTTCGCGCAGCGCATTCCACAGCGCCACATCGGGATGCCCGCGTCCGGTTTCGGGATGCCATTCCGCGCCGGGAATCGTCTCGTGCGGCTGGGCAAGCTGCCAGCGCCCGCTGGCCGCATCGCGGACCCCGCCCTCGGCCGGAAGCACATCGATGAACAGCGCGTTGACGCCGGGCCGCAGCCGCAGGGCATCGTCAAGGTCGATCCGGGTGGCGGGAATGGGTTCGCGATCAACCGGGGCGCGATAGCGCGAGACGCGGTAGCCGTGCTTGTCGAAGGCGCTGTCGGGCGCGACGCCGAAGGCCGCATCGAGCGTCATGTCGATGAAGCTGCCCGCCTTGCCGGGAGGGGTGGCCGCCGATGCGGATGCGCCATCGCCCGCGCAGGCTGGTCCGTGCCAGAGCGCCAGCGATACGGCGAGCATCAGCGCAGGGGTGCGTGCCTTGCCCATGGTCTTCCTGCTCCCCCCGGCGCGTCCGGAATGCGCCGGACCAACCGGCAGCATGCCCCCGCGGGCCGGGGCCTTGTTATTGTGCCAAGGTCCAATATGCCCCGGCTCCTTGCAGTATCACACTCCACTTCGGGAGATGGCAAGCATGGTGCGACGAATTGCGGCCGGTCTGGCGGGAAAAGCAGCCCTTGCGGCGCTGTGCGTGCCGGCTCTGGCGATTGTTGGTCCGGCTGCCTGCCCGGCGGCGGCGCAAGATCCGCAGGCACTAGATCGGGCACAGGTTCCCGCCGATCCGCTCGGCTCGCCCATGTGGGAGCATCATGCCGCCGGTCTCCTCACGAGCGGGCGGATTCTGTTCGATCCGCGCGTGGCGGTGCGGCTGCCGCTTCTGGCCGAAAACCAGCATGTCTTTCCCGTGACCGTGGATGCCCGCGCGCTGGAGGCCAATGGCAGGCCGAAAGTGCGGCGCATCGTGCTGCTGGCGGATCTCAACCCCATTCCGGTTGCCGTCGATTTCACCCTGCACCGCGCGGCGCCGTTTCTGGCCACGCGCATCAAACTGGACCAGCGCACCCCGGTGCGCGCGCTGGTGCAGACCGAGGACGGCACTTGGCACGTGGGCGGGCAATGGATCGATGCGGCGGGCGGGGGCTGTTCGGCCCCGCCGGTCAGCCGCGCGCGGGGCGACTGGGCGGATCATCTGGGCGAGGCACGCGGGGCCATGTGGAGCGCCGCCGAAGGGCCGCAGCTTGATGGACCAGTTCCGCCCGGCGGAATGGCGCGGCTGCGGCTTGCCTTCCGGCATCCGATGGACACGGGGCTGGTGGAGAACATCCCGCCCTATTTCATCGAAAGCCTGAAGCTGCGCGATGCGGGCGGCGCGGTTCTGGCCGAAATGGCCATTGCCGCATCGGTGGCCGAAGACCCGGCCTTTACCGTCATCGTGCCCGCCACCGGTGCGGTGCGGTTCGAGGCAGTGGATACCGGCGGACTGGTCTTTGCCGGAACGGTGCAGCCATGAGCGCGGCATGGGCATGTCGCCGCCGCGCGGTGCTTCGCGGGCTGGTGGCGGGCGCGCTGGCCCCCGCCCTGCCCGGCGCAGCGCTGGCCGAACGCTTTGCCGGGGCCTATGACCCGCAGGCCGAAGCGATCGGCGATGGCCTGTGGCTGGTGCGCGGGGCCGATGAGCCGATCAGCTTTGCCAATGGCGGCGCGATTGCCAATTGCGCGATCCTTGCCAGCGACGATGGTGCGATCCTGTTCGATCCGGGCGCATCGCGCGGCGAAGGGCACGCGCTCGATGCGCTGGCGAAGCGGCTGACGGGCAAGGCCGTGGCGCGCGTCTATATCAGCCACCTGCACCCCGATCATGCGCTGGGCGCGGCCGCCTTTGCGCCCGCCATGGTCCACGCCCTGCCCGCCACGCGCGCGGGGCTTGAGCGCGAAGGCGAGGCCCTGGCCGATGGCATGTACCGGCTGCTGGCCGACTGGATGAAAGGCACCGATCTGGTGCTGCCGCGCCCCGATGTGCGGGCCGGGCCGCTGGTGTTCGGCGGGCGCAGCATCGAACTGGTGGCGCTGGACGGGCACACCAGCGGCGATCTGGCCCTGATCGACCACGCCACCGGCACGCTGCTGGCAGGCGATCTGGTGTTTCACGACCGCGCGCCAGCCACCCCCCACGCCGATCTTGCCGCATGGCGGGCCGCGCTCGATCGGCTGGAGGCCCTGCCGCACCGCCTGCTGGTGCCCGGCCATGGCCCGCCCGATGCTTCCGGCAGGCACCACGCCATTGCGCAGACGCGCGACTGGCTGGGCTGGCTTGAGGAAACCCTGCGCGATTGCGTGAAACGCGGGCTGGATATGGGCGAAGCGGGCGAAGTGCCCATCCCGGCGCGCTTTTCCGGGATGAAGGCCGCGCGCTACGAGTTGCAGCGCAGCGTATCGCACTTCTATCCGGCGATGGAGGCAAGCCTCCTGCCGCGCCTCTGACGAGCGAACCCGGTCAGGCTACCTGCGCGAAGCGGTCAAGCGCGGCCGCGCCATCATCCGGCCAGCGCGACAGCGCCAGCAGCCGCTTGTGCCCGTGGCCGATGAAAAGCTCATCCGTCACGCCCATGCCGCCGTGGAACTGGATCATCTCGTGACCCAGTTCGATCGAGGCCGGGGCAATGAAGGCGCGCAGGCCATCGACCGCGCGGGCAAAGCCCGCATCATTCTGGCTCACGATGGCAAGGTTGAGCAGGGCGCGGGCCTGTTCGATCGCGGCATATTGCGCCGCCATGCGGTGCTGGATGGCCTGAAACGAACCGAGCGGTGCGCCGAACTGCTGGCGCGTGCGCAGATAATCAAGCGTGCCTTCGAACAGGGCCTGCATGATGCCCAGCGCTTCGGCGGAGCGGGCAAGCGAGGCCATGACGCCCACTTCGGCCATATCCGCAACGCCCCCGCCAAGACGCAGGGCCGGAACGCCCGCCAGATCGAGCGAGACGGCCAGCGAACCATCGACCATGCGCCACGCGGTGCGAACGAGGCCGGGGGCATCGGCAGCGACCAGGAACAGTCCCACGCCCGCCGCATCGCCCGGCGCGCCGCTTTCACGCGCGGTGACGATATAGGCATCCACGCCTGCCCCTGCCGGGACGCACGACTTGGCACCGGCAAGCGTGCCATCGGCGCCCACACGGGTTTCGACCCAGAGGCTGCCGCTGCGCGATCCGCGTTCGGCATGGGCCAGCGCCAGACGGCGGCCACCCATGGCAAGGGCTTCCATCCATTGCGCCTTGAGATCATCGGAGGCGACCCGTTCGAACAGGCGCGCGGCAACCATGATGTTCTCGATCAGGGGTTCGACCACCAGGCCCCGGCCCAGTGCCTCGAACACGGTGGCGATGGCCGTGGCATCAAGCGCCAGCCCGCCGCTTTCCTCCGAGAGCGGTGCGGCCACCAGGCCCAGTTCCGCCAGCATGGCCCACATTTCGGGCGAAAAGCCATTGGCCCCCGCCAGATAGGTGCGGCGGCGGTCGAGATCATAGTGGTCGGCAACGAAACGCTCGGCCAGGGCCTTGAGCATTTCCTCGTCTTCGGTCAGGTCGAAGTTCACATCCCTCTCCTCAATGCCCATCCTCTACCAAAGTCGGGGGGGACGCCACGCTGCGCAAATGACTAGGCGCCAAATGACTAGGTGATTTGGGCAAGACCATCGTTGTTTCCAAAGCACTTGGCGGCTAAGGACATGTCCATAAGGACAGGGGATAGGCTTTGCGGGCGCGGATGCGCCGGTCCGCAAGGCCGCGCAACGACCGCGTGCAGGAGAGGCCGGTGCAGGAAAAGTCCGTTCAGTTGACCGTGGAATCGATCGATTCGGTGCGCATCAGCGGGCCGCAGGACGTGCGCCGCGCCGCCGAGGCGCTCCACGCCATTGCCATGGCGGCAGGAATGCGCGCCGCCCCCGCCCACGACATTGCCGACAAGCGCACCCCCGTGGATGCGGACGGCAATATCCTTGCGCGCGATGTCTTCGGCTGGAACGACGAAAAGGTGTGGTGGCGCAATTCGCGCATCGCGCTCGATTCCCCGCTGACATCGGCCTGCCGGTTCGAGAGCGAACCCTTCTGGGTGAATGCCAACGGCTTTCACACGCGCCAGCCCAACCACTATCTGACGGCCATCGACCTTACGAACTTCGAGGCGCGCGCCATGACCCGCGCGGCCATCGTGGTGCCGGTGCACCTGCCCTTCGGCCAGATCGGCGCGGTCAGCTTCAACCCGCTCGATCCGGACCTGACCGAACTGGACGATGTGTTCCTCGAACATGGCGATGCCTTCGGCATATATGCGCGCACATTCATTGCCAGCTATGTCCACGCGATGGGTTCGGTGCAGGCCCTGCCGCCCGGATCGCGCCTGTCCAAGCGCGAGGTGGAATGCCTGCGCTGGGCCGCGATCGGCAAGACCGACCTTGAAATCAGCATGATCATGGGCCGCAGCCGCGCCACGGTGCGGTTCCACATCCACAATGCATCGATGAAGCTGAATGCCGTGAACCGCAGCCAGACCGTGTTCAAGGCGGCGCAGCTCGGCTATATCTCGCTGGCGACCTGAAGGGGGCTATTCGTCCCAGATCTGCTGTTCGCCCTTGGCCACTTCGGTGGAATTGACCAGCAGGAAGCCGCCCAGCACGTCGACACTTTGCGGGAAAGCCTTGCGCACGCGCGCGGCCATGTCCTTTGAATCTTTCGAGGCGGCCACCAGCCCCGGCCATGCGGCGATGTAGCGCCGGGTATAGTCAAGCGCGGTGGCATCGTTGGCGGTGCCGGGCTTGCCGTGGCCGGGCACGACCAGTTCCGGCCCCAGCGCGGCAAGGCTATCCACCGACCTGCCCCACGCGGCAATGGCGGCAGGGTCGGATTCGCCGAACCACAGGAACACTTCGTTGTGCACCATGTCGCCGGGGAACAGCGCCCTGATCGAGGGCACCCAAAGCGCGGTCGAATGCTTGTGATCGCCCTGGATCGGGCCGACGACCTTGAGTTCGCGCCCTTCGAGCAGGATCGTATCGCCCTCCAACGCCATCGGCGCGGTGGGAGTGCGCGGCGCGTTCTGCCCCATGACCGGGAACCAGCGCTTCACCTTGGCGGGCAGCGATTTCCAGATATCGGCGGCAACCGCGGGATGCGCCACCACCCTGGCATCGGGAAAGGCATTCATGATGACTTCCATCGCGAAGAAATGATCGGGATGGTCGTGCGTGATATAGACCGTTTCCAGTTCCTTGCCGCTGTCAAGGATCATGCCGACAACCCGGTGCGCATCGGCGCGGGTGAAGGGCGCATCGACCAGCACGGCCTTCTTCTCGCCCTTGATGAGCGCGATGTTGGCATAGAGCGATGCCTCGCTCGTGCGCAGCACTTCCACTTCGAGCGGCTTTTGCGCGGCGGACAGGGAAACAGCGGACTGGGCCGTGACGGATTGGGCTGCGACCGATTGGGCCGCGATAGACCCGGCAAGCGCCGGATGCGCCAGCAGGGCAAGGGCAAGACCGGAAAGGGCGGACAGTCTCTTCATGGTCGATCGCTCGCTCAATGGGCGGTCTGGCCGCCGTCGATGGTGAAAGTGGCCCCGTTGATGAAGCTGGCGCCATCGCTGCACAAGTGGAGAACGGTGGGCGCGATTTCCTCTGGCCGGGCGGCTCTGCCCGAAACGTTCTGGGCAAAGAACATCTCGGTAAAGGCATTGCTGTCGGCCCAGTGCTGGGTCATGGGCGTGACGACGAAGCCCGGCGCGATGGCGTTCACGCGGATGTTTGCCTGCGCATATTCCACCGCTGCCGCCTTGGTCAGGCCCGAAACGGCGTGCTTCATCGCGCAGTAGGCGCTCATGTTCGGGTCTGCGATCAGCGCGCCGACGCTGGCGGTATTGACGATGGCCCCGCCCCCCACGCGCAGGAAATGGCGGATTTCGGCCTGCATGGCAAAGAACACGCCCTTGAAATCGACATCGATGGCAAGGTCCAGTTCGTCTTCGGGGATTTCGTGGATCGGACGCTGAGGGGGCAGGACACCGGCGTTGTTGAAGGCGGCATCCATCCGCCCGAAGCGATCGACACAGGCCGCCACCAGCAGATCGAGATCGGCCGCGCGGCGCACGTCGCACTGGCGGAAGACCGCGCGGCCGCCCTCGGCCAGGATGAGGTCCACCGTTTCGGCCGCGCGCGCATCGATATCGCCGATCATCACGTCGGCCCCTTCGCGCGCGAAGGCCAGCGCTGTGGCCCGCCCGATGCCCGTGGCCGCGCCCGTGACCAGAACCGCCTTGCCTTCGAAACGCATCATCCCGTGATCCCCGATTTGCCCGGTGCCAGAATGCCGTTCGGATCGACGGCCCGCTTGATCTTCGCGTTGAATTCGCGGTTCACCGCGCCGTATTGCTGCGCCACGAGGTCCATCGAATTGACCCCGGTGCGATAACTGGCCCAGCCCTGTTCGCCAAAGCGCGTGACGAGTTCGCGGTAGCAGGCATCGGCCTTCTTTTCCTGTTCGGCATCCGACTTGTCGAACAGCAGCGCGATGATGTGGTGCAGATCGCGCCAGCCAATGGCGTAGGCGGCGGTGTAATCGAAGCCGTGGCGTTCAAGGATCTCGCGGGCAAGCGCGGTCTGCCGTTCGGCCTCCACCCCGCGCGCGGCGGCAACCGGCGCAAACCACGCCAGCCCTCCGCCCGCCCCGCGCCAGCGCAGCAGGCCGATCTCGTCAAGGTTCAGCCCGCCTTCCATCAGCGTGGCATGGTGATGGAACCACGGGTTGTCGCCCATTTCGGCAGAGGTCAGCACTTCGCCGCCGCTGGCCGTGAGGCTGGCGCGGATGATCGGTTCCACCGCCGCCACCGTCTGTTCGGTGCCATAGAGAGCGAAGTAGGTGTTCCACATGCCAAGGCCGTTGGCCTTTGCCGCCTTCTTGAGCGAGGCTTCATCCAGCACCGCGCCATCGGGCACGATTTCATGGCGGCGCCTGAACATGGCAAGCTGGTAGGACGCGCTCATCATCAGGTTGCAGTTGGCGACGAGGTTGGAAACGCGTAAGGGGCGCATCGCCTCGATGATGCGGGGAACATCGGCCATTTCGCCGTGGCGCACCATGAAGGGCTTATAGACGGGGGGCTTCGGCATCAGCCACAGGCCCATCTTGGTCACAACGCCGAAGTTCGACTGGGTGAACAGACCGTCGAGATAAGGCCCGTAGCCCCACTTGAACGCCTGCCACGCGGTGCTGCCCTTGATCGATCCCATGCCGGTGCGCATCACCTGCCCATCGGCCAGCACCACTTCCATCCCGCACTGGAACAGGAAATGTTCGCCATAGGGGGTGTAGCCTACCCCGCGATCCAGCGTATTGCCCACGGGCGATGCGATGGGGCCGACGGTGGGCACATCGATCCACAGCGGGATATTGTTCTCGACCAGATAGTCCTTGAGCTGCTGGTAGGTGACGCCCGGCTCCAGCAGGCAGGTGCCCAGATCCGCGTCCACTTCAAGGATGCGGTTCATCCGCTTGAGATCGAGCACCACCTGCCCCGGCGTGGCGGGCGCGGTCATGCCATAGCCCATGTTCTTGCCGGTGGAGACGGGCCAGAGCGGCTGGCGATAGGTGTTGGCGATGCGCACGATCTCCTGCACCTGTTCCACGCTTTGCGGGCAGACCGCGCCCACGGGAACGTGCCGGCCCAGCGGATCGGGCACATAGACCTTGGCATAGGGGGCCACGGCCTCTTCATCGCCGAACACCCATTCATTGCCGACCACGCCGCGAAACGCCTTCATCGCCCCGGCAAAATCGGCCTTCGACATGTGCGGGGCAAGCGGGGCCGGATTCTGCGCGCTGGCCCCGGTGCCAAGGCCAAGGCTGGCCGCGCTGGCAAGCCCTGCCCCCAGCAGCCCGCGGCGATCAAGATTCAGTTCGTTCATGGCCGCGTCCTTCAGTAGCCGTGCTCGTCCTTGCGGGCCTTGCTCTTTTCCACCCACTTCGCCAGCGCATCGAGTTCGGCCGGGGTCACTTCGGTGGGGCGGAAGGCAGGCATCCCGTTCTGGCCGTGGCGGACGATGTATTTCACCGTTTCCGCCGGCAGCTTGCGCCCCAGGATGATCGGCCCGACATTGCGCCCGTGGCAATAGCCGCAGGTCTTGGCATAGATTTCGTCGGGCGCGCGCTCGGCCTGCACCTCGCCCGGTTTCTGCCCGGCCAGCGCGGGAACCGCGAGGCCGGGCGCTGCCAGAACGGCAAGCGCAATCGCTGAAGGTCGCAGCAGGCTGCGCAGGGTGCGCCCGCACAGGGGGCGGGGGCGCAGAAGGGCTTCCGGCATCGTTCCTCTCCGGTGCGTGCGGGCGGCCTTGCTGGACGCCCTGTCACGTCATGGGAAGCGAAGCTATCGCCGTGCGCCGTGCCCGGCCACCGGATGCGACAGACTGCGTTGCGCGTGGTGAAACCTGCGCCCAGTGGGCTTGGGCCGTCCGCGCTTCAGATCGCGGCGTTTCAGGTTGCGGCGTTTCAGGTCGCCGCAAGCGCCAGCGTCAAAAGACCCAGCCCCGTGGCCATCCATACCCTGAGGCGCAGCCAGCCATCGGGCAGGGGAAGATGCGCGGGCATGGTGCGCGCCAGCCTCCTGTCCACCAGCGGGCTGGCCAGCAGCAGCAGGCCCAGCACCACGAGCGAAGGGCCGGGCCAGTGCCAGCCTTCCGTCCACGGCAGCAGCGCGGCCCACGCGGCCAGACTGGGCAACACCGCCACGCCGTAAAGCCCGGCCGATTGCACCCTGGCCAGCAGCCCCGCCATCCACCACAGCCCGCCAAGGAAGGAAAGGATCAGCGCGGCATAGAAGCAGCCCGCGGCCTTCGCGCTCCACTGCCAGTCCCCGCCATGGACCACCAGCACAAGGCACAATGCCTGCGGCAGCCATCCGGCAAGACCGAGCACGACCACGGGTGCGGGCAGGTTGAAGCGGAACATGTGCGGCGCGATTCCCCTCTTGCGCCCCATGCGGCGCAGCAGACCCGATCTTGCAACCCGCCGCCCCATCCGCAACACGGCCCTGTTGCCACGTCGAGCCGGAGCGGACGCAGCGCTAATGCCCGCGCATGGCTGCATTTCCGCTTACCCGCGCCGCCGCGCTCGATCGGCTTGATGCTTTCCTGCCCAAGGCCGGCAGCGCCTATGCCGCGCGGCGCAATCTGGTCGATGCGGGGGGCGATCACCGCAATGTGTCGCGCCTTTCGGCCGCGCTGCGCCGCCGCCTGATCGGCGAGGATGAAGTGGTGGGCAAGGTGCTGGAACAGCACCGGTTCGAAAAGGGCGAGAAGTTCATCGCCGAGGTATTCTGGCGCACCTACTGGAAGGGCTGGCTGGAACAGCGCCCCGGCCTGTGGACAGACTGGCTGGCCGAGGTGCAGGCGCTGGACGCCGCGCTTGACAAGGCGGCCGCGCGCCGCCTTGAGGCCGCCATTGCCGGGCGCACGGGGATCGATGCCTTCGATCACTGGGCGCGGGAGCTGGACGAGACCGGATACCTCCACAACTGGGCGCGGATGCAGGTGGCCTCGATCTGGACCTTCACGCTGGGCCTGCCGTGGCAGCTTGGGGCGAAGTGGACATATGACCGGCTGATCGATGCGGACCCGGCATCGAACACGCTGTCATGGCGCTGGGTGGCGGGACTGCACACGGCGGGCAAGGCCTATCTCGCCTCGGCCGACCGCATTGCCGCGATGACCGGCGGGCGGCTTCATGCCGAGGGCCTTGCGCAGAGCCCACGCATTCCCGAAGCCCCCGCCCATCCGCCGCGCACGCCGCTGCGCCAGCCGGTGGCGCCCGATCCGGCGCAGCCCGCGCTGGTGCTGATAACGCCCGAAGACTGTTCACTGGAAACGGTGCTGCCCGCGCTGGACGTGCGCGCGGTGGTAGTGCCGCGCAGCCTTGCGCGGGGCCTTGCAGATCGCACCGCGCTTGACGATGCGGCCATGCGCGCTGCCGCGCACTGGGGCTGCGCGGTGCGCGCGCCCGACAGCCTGGCGCCCGCCGATCTGGCCGCCCTTGCCGCCGCGCAGGGCTGCACGCAGATCGTGACCGGCTTTGCCCCCGCAGGCCCGGTCGGCACCGCGCTGGCCGCGCTGCGCCCGGCCCTTGCGGCACAGGGCATTGCCCTTGCCGAACACCAGCGCGCCTGGGACCGGCTGTGCTGGCCCCACTGCGGCAAGGGTTTCTTCAACCTGAAGGCACGCATTCACGATCTGCTGCCCGAACTGATCGGGCAAAAGGCCCCGGATCAGGCGGCATCGGCAATGATCATGGCACCGGCACGGTAGCCCAGCGCCATCGCGGGCGCGTTGGTATTGCCCGTGACGTGCCCCGGCATGACCGAGCAATCGACCACGCGCAAGCCGCGGACCCCGCGCACCCGCAAGCGCGGATCGACTACCGCACGATCATCGCTGCCCATGCGGCACGATCCGATGGCGTGCAGCCCGCAACTGGCAAGACGGCGGAAGGCATCCAGGATGGCCTCGTCGCTTTCCACCCCCGCGCCGGGGATCATCTCTTCGGCCACGACATCGGCAAGGGGCGCGGCGCGCACGAAGCGGCGCATGGTGCGCACCATGGCAATGGCCGAGCGCCGGTCGTGTTCGGTGGCAAGCCAGTTGGGGATGATGGTGGGCGGCGTTGCCGCATCCGGCCCGGCAACGCGCACCGATGCCTCGCTGGTAAGGCGCAGGAGCTGGCCGTAGATCGTCATGCCGGGGCGGCTGGAGATCTTGTCGAGCGGGACGGGGTTGCCATCGTCGGCCACCTCGAAGGTATAGCCGCCAAGATAGAGCTGCGCATCGACCCGGCCATCGGGATGGGCCACGTTGCAGAATGCGCCCACTTCGAACGGGCCGGTCGCCATGATCCCGCCGCGCGTGAGCAGATAGCGCGCCATCGCCGCGATCAGGCCGGGGCCGCGCAAGGAACCGCCCGTGCCGCGCTCGCCCTTGAGCCGGTGCGGCATCGAGAAGCCAAGGTGTTCGACCATGCGTTCGCCCACATCGGGCGATTGGACCTGCGGCACGATGCCCGCCGCCCGCAGCCTTGCGCCATCGCCAATGCCCGAACGCTGGAGCAGGAGCGGGCTTTCCATCGCACCGCCGCACACGATCACCTCTCCCGCGCAGTCAAAGCGGCGCAGGCTGCCCGCGACCTGCGCCTCGACGGCAATCGCGCGCCCTTCGGACAGGATCACCCGCTGCGCCAGCGCGCCGGTGACAATCCTGACATTGGCGCGCCTGCGCGCGGCGGCAAGGAACGTGCGGCCCGCGCTTTGCCGCTGTCCCCGGCGGATGTTGTGGCTGTAAAGGCCCACGCGCGCGCCGCCGCAGGCGTTGAGATCATCCACCCGCGCCATGCCCAGCGCCTCGCCCGCAGCGATCATGCGTTCCGCCAGCGGATAGGTGAAGATCGCCGGATCGACATGGACCAGCCCGCCGCTGCCACGCATCGGCCCAGGCCCTGCGGCATGGTCTTCGAGCGCAAGGAAAGCCTCGGTCATGGTCGCTCCGTTCCACCCGGCCGCGCCTGCCGCTTCCCATGCGTCATAGTCGGCAGGCTCGCCCCGGCTCCAGATCATGCCGTTGACGGCCGATGATCCGCCCAGCCCCTTGCCCCTGATCCACACTTCGCTGGCGGGCAGACCTTCGGCGCGCGGCTGGCTGACCGGATAGGCCCAGATATGATCGGGATTGGTGACAAGCTTCGCCACGCCCTTGGGCAGGGTAACCCAGAAGCTGTCGTTCTCTCCGCCCGCTTCGAGCACCAGAACGCGGTGCCTGCCGCTGGCGCTCAGCCGTTCGGCCACGACGCAGCCCGATGAGCCTGCGCCCACCACGATGTAATCCCAGATTTCGGTCATGCCTGATGCGTCCTCTCTCCGCCCGCATCAGTGCCATACTGTCCAAAGGGACAACCCTAGCGTTTTGCAGAGTCGGCAAATGGCGTTTGGCGGCGTCTAGTGCGACGAACTGGAATCGCACGGAACGGGAGAGACATGCGCCTTATTGCCGAAGGGCTTGTGACCGACGATACGCCGCCCTGCCTGATCGGCGGGCGCGAGCGCGACAGCGGGCGCGTGGTGTTTCCGTGTCCGCCCGGCGAACGCTATGAACCGGTCGCGCTTTCGCGCACCGGCACGCTGTGGTCATGGACGATCCAGCGCTACCGCCCCAAATCGCCCCCCTATGCCGGGCCGGAAGCCTTCCGCCCCTGGGCAGTGGGCTATGTCGAGCTGCCCGATCAGGTGATCGTCGAGGCGCGGCTTGCGGACGTGGCCTTCGAAGATATCCATATCGGCATGGCGCTGGAGCTGACGATGATCCCGCTTGACCCCGAAGCAGCGGATCCCGTGATGATCCCGGCCTTCCGCCCCGCAGGAGCAGCAGCATGAGCGGCGATGTCTGCATTGTCGGTATCGGCATCCACCCCTTCGGCCGCACCGATGGCCTTTCCGGCCTCGATCAGGGCGTTTACGCGGTGCGACAGGCGCTGGCCGATGCCGGGATCGACTGGCCGCAGATCCAGTTTGCCTATGGCAGTTCGGATGCGGCTGGCAATCCCGATACCATGGTGGAACGTCTTGGCCTGACGGGCGTGCAGTTCATCAACGTGCGCAATGGCTGCGCGGCGGGCGGATCGGCGCTGTTTTCGGCGCAGATGGCAATCAAGAGCGGCGAGTTCGAGATCGGTCTTGCCGTGGGCTTCGACAAGCACCCGCGCGGCGCGTTCAACGCCATGCCCGCCGAATACAACCTGCCCGACTGGTATGGCGAAGCGGGCTACATGATCACCACGCAGTTCTTTGCCGCCAAGATCATGCGCTACATGCACCTGCACGGCATCAGCCAGACCACGCTGGCGCGCGTGGCCAACAAGGCGTTCCGCAACGCGGTGCACGCCCCCCACGCCTGGCGGCGCGAGCCGGTGGACATGGAAACCATCCTTGAGGCGCCGCTGGTTTCCGATCCCTATACCAAATACATGTTCTGCTCTCCGGCAGAAGGCGGGGTGGCGCTGATCCTCGCCAGCGAGAAGAAGGCGCGCGAACTGGGCAAGCCGCTGATCCGGCTGAAGGCGGCAACCATGCGCACCCGCCCGCCCAAGTCTTTCGAAGTGTTCGCTCCGTCGATCGACATTGGCGGCGGCACGGCCACGGCCACCCAGATCGCCAGCGCGGACGCGTTCCGCATGGCCGGGATCGGGCCTGAGGACATCGCGCTTGCCCAGCTTCAGGATACCGAATGCGGCGCGGAGATCATGCACATGGCCGAAAACGGCTTCTGCCGCGATGGCGAGCAGGAGGCATGGCTGGCCGAAGGCCGCACCGAGATCGGCGGGCGCCTGCCGGTGAACACCGATGGCGGCTGCCTTGCCTGCGGGGAACCCATCGGCGCATCGGGCCTGCGGCAGGTCTATGAAAACGTCGTCCAGTTGCGCGGGGACGGCGGCGGGCGGCAGGTGCCCGGCAATCCGAAGACCGCCTACAGCCACGTCTATGGCGCGCCGGGCGTTTCCGCCGTCACCATTCTTGAGCGTTGACACACCCTTATGGACATTGATCTTTCCCCCGAAGAACTGGCCTTCCGCGACGAAGTGCGCGCCTTTCTGGCAGAGAACCTGCCCGAAGAGGTAAAGCATGGTGCGGCGGCATCGCCCACGGTGTTCGTGGAACCGGACATCGGCCAGCGCTGGAACGCGGTGCTGCACAAGAAGGGCTGGCTTGCCTACCAGTGGCCGAAGGAAGTGGGCGGCACCGGCTGGACGCCGACGCAGCGCTATATCTTCGAGAAGGAATGCGCGCTGGCAGGCGCGCCGAACCTTACCGTGCTGGGCCTCAAGCTGGTGGCCCCGGTGATCTACACCTTCGGCACGGCTGAACAGAAGGCGAAGTATCTGCCCCGCATCCTTTCGGGCGAGGATTACTGGTGCCAGGGCTTTTCCGAGCCGGGTTCGGGATCGGACCTCGCCTCGCTCCAGACGCGCGCGGTGCTTTCCGATGACGGCACGCATTACAAGCTCAACGGATCGAAGATCTGGACCACGCACGCGCACTGGGCGAACAGGATGTTCGCGCTGGTGCGCACCGATGCCACGGTGAAGAAGCAGGCGGGCATCTCGTTCCTGCTGGTCGACATGAACCAGCCCGGCGTTTCGGTGCGGCCGCTGCTGACGCTGGCGGGCGACCACGAAGTGAACCAGGTGTTCCTTGAAGATGCCATTGTGCCGGTGGAAGACCGGGTGGGCGAAGAGGGCGACGGCTGGAAGCTGGCCAAGTTCCTGCTGGAAAACGAACGCGGCGGATCGTGCCATTCGCCCAAGCTCGAATATGACCTTGCCCAGATCGAGCAGGCCGCCCGATCCGAACCCGACGGGCGCGGCGGGGTTCTGGCCGACGATGCCGACTGGAAACGCCGCGTGGCGAGGGTGCGGCTGGAAATCCAGAGCCTTGAGATGATCGAGCTGAAGATCCTTTCGGAAGTTGCCAAGGGCCGCAGCCCCGGTCCGCAGACTTCGCTGTGCAAGCTGCTGGCATCGAACCTGCGGCAGGACGTGGATCTCCTTGCGGTCGATCTCTATGGTGCGGCGGGCCTTCAGCTTGATTTTGCCCGGCCCTTCTATGGCGACAATGCGCCTGCGCCGATCCATTCGCGCGATGCGCAGGTGGCGGCGGCGCGCTATCTCAACAGCCGGGCATGGACGATCTTTGGCGGCACGAACGAAGTGCAGGCGGGCATCATTGCTCGCACGGTTCTGGGTCTTTGAAATACTGCGATAACAAGAGGGAACAAGAAGGATGCAACTGAGCCGTGACGCGCTGTTGCGCGCCTATCGCCAGATGAAGGTGATCCGCGAGTTCGAGGAACGCCTCCACGTCGATATCCAGACCGGCGAGATCGCCGGGTTCACGCACCTCTACTGCGGGCAGGAAGCCGTGGCGGTTGGCGTGTGCGAACACCTTTCGGTGGAGGACAAGATCGTCTCCACGCACCGCGGCCACGGGCACTGCCTTGCCAAGGGCTGCGACGTGAACGGCATGATGAAGGAAATCTGGGGCAGCCGCGAGGGCCTCTGCAAGGGCAAGGGCGGCTCGATGCACATTGCCGATGTGGACAAGGGCATGCTGGGCGCCAACGGCATCGTCGGCGCGGGCGCGCCGATTGCGGTGGGCGCGGGCATTGCCGCCAAGATCGACGGCAAGGGCCACGTGGCCATCACCTTCTCCGGCGACGGCGCGTGCAACCAGGGCACCACCTTCGAGGCCATGAACATGGCGGTCGTGACCAAGGCGGCCACGATCTTCGTGTTCGAGAACAACCACTATTCCGAGCACACCGGCTACAAGTATGCCGTGGGCACCAATGGCGACATCGCCAGCCGGGCCGAAGCCTTCGGGATGAAGGTGTGGCGCGGCGATGGCACCGATTTCTTCTCGGTCTATGAAACCATGCGCGAAGTGCTGGAATATGTGCGCGTGCCCGGTAACGGCCCGGCGGCGGTGGAGTTCGATACCGAGCGCTTCTTCGGCCACTTCGAGGGCGATCCGCAGCGCTATCGCGGCCCCGGCGAGATCGACCGCATCCGCGCCGAACGCGACTGCATCAAGAAGTTCCGCGACAGCGTGACGCAGGCCAAGCTGCTTTCGGGTGCCGATCTGGATGCGATCGACGCCGAAGTGCTTGAAGCGATCGAGGAATCGGTGCGCCAGGCCAAGGCGGCAGACCGACCCACCGCCGAGGACGTCCTGACCGACGTCTATATTTCGTATTGAGACGGCAGGGAGCGAAACCAATGGCAAAGATGATGTATCGTGACGCCGTCCTGACGACGATCGCGGAGGAAATGGAGCGCGACGAGAACGTGGTCATGCTGGGCGAGGATATCGTCGGCGGCATGGGCACGGCTGGGGGACCGGAAGCAATCGGCGGGATCTGGTCGACCTCGACCGGCCTGTTCGGCAAGTTCGGTGCGGACCGCGTGATCGACACCCCGATTTCGGAAAGCGCCATCATGGGCGCGGCAGCGGGCCTTGCGCTTTCGGGCAAGCGCCCGATTGCCGAACTGATGTTTGCCGACTTCATCGGCGTGTCGCTGGACCAGATCTGGAACCAGATCGCCAAGTTCCGCTACATGTTCGGCGGCAAGACCAAGTGCCCCGCCGTGCTGCGCATGGCCTATGGCGCGGGCTACAACGCAGCCGCCCAGCACAGCCAGGCCGTGCACCAGATCCTCACCGGGATGCCCGGCCTGAAGGTGGTGATGCCCAGCACGCCCGCCGACGTGAAGGGCCTGCTGCGGACCGCCATCCGCGACGACGATCCGGTCGTGTTCCTTGAGCACAAGGCGCTTTACGGGATGAAGGGCGAAGTGCCCGACGATCCAGATTACATGATCCCCTTCGGCCATGCCCGCCTTTCGCGCGCGGGGCAGGACGTGACCATCGTATCGACCGGGCTGCTGCTGGGCTTCTGCGAAAGCGTGGCCGACAAGCTGGCCGCCGAAGGCATTGGCTGCGACGTGATCGACCTGCGCACGACCAGCCCGCTCGACGAGGAAGCGATCCTTGATTCGGTGGAGGTGACGGGCCGGCTCGTGGTGGTCGACGAAGCGCCGCCGCGGTGCAGCCTTGGCGCCGACATCTGCGCGCTGGTGGCCGAAAAGGCCTTTGCCAGCCTCAAGGCCCCGCCGCTTTCGGTGAACCCGCCGCACACCCCCATCCCGTTCGCGCGCGAGCTGGAATCTGCCTACCTCCCCTCGGCCGACAAGATCGAGGCGGCGGTGCGCAAGGTTCTCTCTTACCGCTGAGGAGCCGCGACAATGGCCAATATCCGCCCGTTCTGCATGCCCAAGTGGGGCATCGAAATGACCGAGGGCACCATCGCCGAATGGATGGTCAAGGAAGGGGAAGCCTTTACCAAGGGCCAGCTCCTGTGCCTGATCGAAACCGACAAGATCACCAACGAGGTCGAGGCCGAATATGATGCGGTGCTCAAGCGGCTGCTGACCCCTGCCGGCGATCAGCCGCATCCGGTGGGCGCGCTGCTGGCGGTCTTTGCCGATGCCGATACCCCCGATGCCGAGGTTGACGCCTTCATCGCCGCCTTCAAGCCCGCCGAAACGTCGGTAGCGGCCAAGGGCGGTGCGGCGGCTGCGCCTGCCTCTGCGGCCCCGGCGGCAGCGGCGCCTGCCGAAGCACCGGCCCGCGCGCCGAAGAAGATCGTGACCAACCGCGCGATCAGCCCCGAAGCGCTCAAGCTGGCCGAAGCCGAAGGTGTGGACATCGAACCGATCGAAGGATCTGGGCGCAATGGCCGCATCACCTATCAGGACGTGGTGCAGGCGCTGCGGCCCGATCGCGCCGCATCGTTCAGGGGCACGGCCGCGCTGGTGGACGATACGCCCGAAGCCTTTGCATCGCCGCTGGCACGGCGCATTGCCGCCCAGCACGGCATTGCGCTGGCGGGGATAAGGGGCACCGGGCCGCGCGGCCGCATTTCCAAGGCCGACGTGCTGGCGCTGGTGAAGCCGACCACCGCAGCACCCGCGGTTGCCTTTGGCGCGCCGTTCGAACTGGTGGCGAACGAACCGCAGGTTCAGCCCTTCGACAAGGTGCGCAAGGTGGTAGCCCGCCGCCTGACCGAAGCGAAGCAGACCATACCGCACTTCTACCTGCGCGTTTCGGCCAGCGTCGATGCGCTGATGGACCTGCGCAAGACGGCCAATCTTGTTCTGGGCACAAAAGCCTCGATCAACGATTACATCGTCAAGGCCGTGGCCATGGCGCTGGTCAGGCACCCGGACGTGAACGTGCAGGTGCATGGCGATGCGGTGCATTCGTTCCCCCACGCCGACGTGGCCATTGCCGTTGCCAGCCCCAAGGGCCTTGTCACCCCGATCGTGCGGCAGGCCGACCGGATGCACATTGCCCAGATCGCCGCCACCACCCGCGCCCTGATCGACAAGGCGCAGGCCGGAAAGCTGGGCTACGAGGACATGGACGGCGGCACCTTCTCCGTCTCCAACCTCGGCATGTTCGGGATCGAGCAATTCGATGCGATCATCAATCCGCCGCAGGGGGCGATCCTTGCCGTGGGCGGGGTGAACCGCGTGGCGGTGGAGACGGCCAGCGGCGACATCGCCTTTGAAAGCCGCATCGCGCTTACCATGTCGGTCGATCACCGCGCCATTGACGGTGCGGCGGGAGCGCAGTTCCTGCAAACGCTGAAAGGACTTCTCGAAGCACCGGAAGGGCTGTTCGCATGACCCGCAAGATCACGCAGCTCGGCCCTGTCGGCCAGCTTGCCTATCTGCCGCAGGATTTCGATGCGGCGGTCCGCTACTGGACCGAAACGATGGGCGTGGGACCGTTCTACCTGATGGAGAACGTCGCGCTGGGCGATTGCAAATACAAGGGCGTTCCCACCGGCGCGGTCTTTTCCATCGCCATCGCCTATTGGGGCGATGTGCAGATCGAACTGATCCGCCCGGAAAACCGCGAACCTTCGATCTATACCGGCGAATATGCCGTGACCGACGGGCTGCACCACATCTGCATCTTCGTGGAATCGATCGAGGAAGCCCGCGCCGCCTGCGCCGAAGCTGGCGCGGAAATCCTGGTGGAAGGCACGGTGGGCGCCGATGGCGCGGTGATCTATGTCGATCCCGGAAAGGGACCGGGGCACGTCATCGAACTGCTCCAGAACATGACCGGGGCCGATGCCATCTTCCAGATGATCAAGGACGCCGGAAAGGATTGGGACGGCACCGAGCCGCTGCGCAAGCTGGGATAAGCGCCCTTGCCAGCCATGGCCCCATGCGCAATGTTCGCATGGATGCAAACGCCGACCCAACGCATGAACGCAGGCGCTGCCGCCGCATTGCGAGGGGCAGCGCTTGCCTGTGGCGCCTTGTGGCTTGCCGCGCTGGCGCCTGCGGCCATGGCCCAGCCTTCTGCCGGGCCGACCGCGGCACAGCGCGCCCGGCTCGATGCCATGTTCGCCGCCGCCGATGCGCTTGACGAAGGGGCCGATCCGGCCGCCTATCGCCGCGCTTTCGAAGGGGTGCTTGCCTATGGCAGAACACTCTATCCGCCCGGTCATCCCGAACTGGCCTGGCTCGAATCCGAACAGGCCACCGCCGACTATCTGCAAGGCGACATCAAGGGCGCCGAAGCGCGCCTGGCACGCATTGCGCCCGTGCTGGAACGCGCAATCACCGAACGGGCGGACGAGCCGCAATGGCGCGAACGGCGGATGCTCGTCGCCAATGCGCAGGTCGTGATCTACCTGACGCTGAGCCAGTTCGACAAGGCGACCGAACTGGGCGAACAGGTGCTGGCGTGGCGGCTGGAACAGGCCCGCCGCCAGCCCGAAAACGCCCGCGCCAGCACCGAGCTTTCGGCCGCATGGTCGAACCTTGCCAATGCCCAGATCCGCAACGGCGAAACCGCGCGCGCCATCACCAGCGTGCGCGAGGCCATTGCCATCGACCGCCGCCTGAAGCCGATCCCGGTGAACGCCGCGCCGCATTTCGGCAATCTGGTCACGTTCCTCTATGCCGCGGGCAGGCTGGAGGAAGCGGCCGAGGAAGGGCGGCGCACACAGGCCATGCTGGAAAGCTTCCTGCCCGAACGCCACCCCTTCCTTGCTGTCAACCTCAACACGCTGGCGCGGGTTCTGGCCGATCTGGGCAGGCTGGACGAAGCCGAGGCCGTGGCGCGCAAGGGGCTGGACATGGCCCACGCAAGCTTTGGCGAAAGCCAGCAGACCTTGAGCTATCTGGCAACGCTGGCCCATGTCCTGACGCTGAACGGCAAGGCCGCCGAAGCCGAAGTGCTGGCCCGCGCCGCCACCGAGAAGATGGCCCGCGATCTGGGCGCAGAGGCCGACCGCGCATTGCTGGCGCGCGAAGCGCTGGCCGGGGCCTTGCTGGCAGGCGGCAAGGCCGAGGACGCCTTTGACCAGTTCAGCGTCGTTTCCGCGATCCGGGCGCAGCGCTATCCGCCCCACCACCGCGAACGCATCGAGGGCGAGGACCGGCTGGCGCTGGCCGCGCTGGAGGCGGGAGACGTGGCCACCGCGCGCGAGGTGCAGCAGCGCGCGCAAGGTCTGAGGCTGAACAGCGGCGCGGCCGATGATACCGCAGCGCTGGTGGGCGAGGCGCGGCTGGCGGCACTGGCGGTGCTTGCCGGAGACAGCGCGGCAGGGCTGGATCAGGCAAGGGCCGTGGCCGCCCGGCTTGATACGCGGCTGGGCGAACTGGAAGCGGGCGGCGCGCGCCGGTCCGGGCTGGACCGGCAGCTGCGCAGCGGTTTCGGCTGGGCGATGGAAGCAGCGGCGCTGGCAGGCGATGCGGCGCAAGCCTTCGTGCTGGCGCAGCCCGTGGTCGAAGGGGCCGCCGGGATCACCGCCCGCGCGGCTGCCCGCCGCATGGCCGCGCTCGATCCCGAAAAGGCCGCCTTGCTGCGCGAACGGCAGGATGCTGCGCTCATGCTGCAAACCCTGCTGGACCGGCAGCTGCGCCTTGCCGGGCTGGGCGCATCGGCCGACCGGCTGGCCGCGCTTGAGGCTGAGCGCACGGCCGCCACGCAGCGCTTTGCCGCCGCCGATGCCGCGCTGGCCGAACGTGCGCCCGAACTGGCCCGCAGCGAAGCGACCGAGCGCGTGACGCTGGCCGAAGCGCAGGCGCTGCTTGGCCGCGACGAGGCGCTGCTGATCGTGGCGCCGGGGCCGCAGGGACTGGTCATCATTGCCGCCACGGGCAAGGACGCGGCCGTTGTGCGCCACGGCAGCAGCCGCCGCGCCGCCGCGCTGGTGCGCCAGCTTCGCGCCGGGCTGGAACGGCCGGGCGGCTTCGATCATGCCGCCAGCGCCGAACTGCGCGCACTGGTGCTGCCCGATGCCATCGCCCGCGTGATCGGCAAGCGCCGCCGCGTGCTGGTTTCGGCGGGCGGCGCGTTTTCGTCGCTGCCTCTTGCCGTGCTGGCCGCCGGAACGCCGGAGCGCCCACGCTGGCTGATCGAGGATCACGCGCTGGTCACGCTGCCCTCGCTGGGACTGCTGCGGCAGAGCGCATCGGCCAAGCCCCCAGCCCGCCCGCGCGCCTTTCTGGCGCTGGGTGCGCCGCAGTTGCAGGCGGATGAAGCAGCAGATGAACCGGCGGGCGCAGGCGTGCAGCTTGCCGCGGCCGAAGCGCTGCCGCCCTTCCGCACGGCAGACAATGCCCGCAGACTTGCCGATCTGCCGCCCCTGCCCGCCGCCGCCGATGAACTGGCCGGGCTGGGCAAGGCGCTGGGCGCGCGCCGCTCGCTCGTGCTGACGGGGGCGCAAGCCACCGAAGCGGCGCTGCGCGGCGCGGACCTTTCCGAGGTGGACGTTCTGGCGCTTTCCACCCACGGCCTTGTTGCCGGCGAGCTTGACGGGCTGGACGAGCCAGCGCTGGTGCTCACCCCGGCGGGCGATGAAGGCGACGGTCTGCTGACCATGGACGAGATCATGGACCTGCGCCTTGGCGGGGCGTGGGTGGTGCTTTCGGCCTGCAACAGCGCGGCCGGATCGGGCGCGGACGGCAGCGGGCTGGCGGGCCTCGCGCGCGCGTTCCTTCATGCGGGTGCGGGCAATCTCCTCGTCTCGCACTGGGCGGTGCGCGATGATCTGGCGGCGCGCCTTTCGACCGCAACGCTGGCCCGCTATGCGCGCGGGGCCGATCCGGCAGCCGCCTTGCAGGCAGCCATGCTGGCCATGGCAGGCGGCAAGGACACCGCGCTGCGCGATCCGGCGCTGTGGGCGCCCTTCGTCTTCGTGGGGCGTTAGGGCCCGAACGAAGAAGGCGGACCTTGCGGCCCGCCCTCCCCGAAATCAGCGCTGGCGCTTCGATCAGAAATCGAAGGCGACCCGCACGCCATAAGTGCGCGGCGCGCCGAACTGCCAGTTGTAGATGTCGTCCGGCCCGGCCACGGTGAACCCGGCATAGGACAGGGGGCGGTTGTTCTCGATGTTGCGCACAAAGCCCTGCACGCTGAAGCGGCGGTTTTCCGGCCGGTAGGTCAGCGAGAGGTCGGTCTGGGTGAAGGCCGTCTGCTTTGAATCGCGGTAGTTGAAGACATCGCCGAAATAGGCGCTCTTGAAGGTGGAGAACACGCTTGCGGTAAGGCTGCCCATCTCGCCCAGCGGGATGACCTTGTCATAGGCCAGCGTGATCGTCCATTCGGGCGTCATCGGCGGCGTATTGCCTGCAAGGTTGGGCTGGGTGACAACGCCCGGTGTGGTTTCGAGGTTGCCCACGGTCAGCTCGCCGTTGCCGCCATTGGGGCGGCAGCCGGTGCCTGCCACGCAGAACACGGGAATGGCCGTGAGAAGCTGCTTGTATTCCGCGTTCACGTAGTTGGCGGTCATGCTGAAGGTATCGTTGTCCGAAAGCTTGATGACCGCTTCGGCTTCGACGCCCCAGATCGTGGCCTTGCCCGCGTTGAAGATCTGGCTGCCCTTGGTGGTATCAAGCAGCACGCCCACCTGCAGATCCTTGTAGTCATAGTAGAACCCGGCAAGGTTGAAGATGTGCTGGCCGTTGGCGCCGAAGTTCTTCTTCAGGCCCGCTTCGTAGGCCGTGTTGGTTTCGGGCGCATACTGGCCGACGGAATCGAACCCGCCAGCCTTGAAGCCGGTGGAAACCTTGCCGTAGATCAGGGTATCGGGATCGGGCTTGTAGTTGATGCCCGCCAGCCAGGTCAGCTTGTCCGCTTCCGAACCCAGCGTCAGGTTACGCAGCGGCGTGCCGGGGTCGGCGGGACGCACCGAACCGGTGTTGAACAGCGGATTCGAAGGGTTAGCAATCGCGCCGCCATGATCGCGGTAGCGGGCCGAGCGCTTGTCGTCGGTATAGCGCAGGCCGCCCACCAGCGTGATCTGGTCGCTCACCTTGAAATCGGCCTGGCCGAACACGGCCCAGCTGCGCGATTCCACATTGCGGAAGAAGTAGTTCACGTAGCCGCCATTGGCCCCCAGCAGGAACGGCGGCGGCGGGGCGCGATAGAGGCCGCGTTCCACATCCAGCTTTTCGTTGAAATAGAACGCGCCGGTCTGCCACACGAGCCGGTCGGTTTCGCCGTTGAGGCGCAGTTCGTGGCTGTGGGTCTTGGTGTTGTTGACGAAGGTATTGAAGCGATAGGCCGGCGAAAGCGCCAACGCCGAAATCGCGTCGGTTTCGCGGAAACCGCCGGTATAGGTGAGGCTTGCCCCGCCAAAATCATAGCTGATGCTGCCACGCACGGCCGTGGACTTGAGATCGTTGCTGCCCACACCCGTTGCCGGGGAATCATAGCGTGAACGATCGACCTTCGAAAGATTGTCGGTGCGTGCAGGGATGCACTGCGTTCCCGGCACGGCGGGCGCGATCTCGACCCAGCCGGGGTTGGCGGCACATCCGGCGCCGGGCGAATTGCCGGCCGCGTTGAAGTTCACGAAGGCCTGGGCCGGAACAACGATATCCTGTTCGACGCGCTCACCGGCAATGTTGATCTTCAGACCCGAAACCGGTTCGAGCGCGAGGCTGATGCGGCCGCCCCAGGTGTTGTCATCGCCGCTGCGCAGGTTCGTGTTGGGGTGGAAGTTGTAGCCATCGCGCTTGGAATAGATGCCCGCCGCGCGGATGCCGCCGATATCGCCGAGCGGAACGGTGATGCCACCTTCGGCAATGACGTGATCGTAGTTGCCATAGCTGACGCTGCCGTTTGCCTCGAACTTGTTGCCGGGCTTGCGGGTGATGAAGTTGATCGCGCCGCCGGTGGCGTTGCGGCCATAGAGCGTGCCCTGCGGCCCGCGCAGCACTTCGACGCGGTCAAGGTCAAACAGCGCCGCATTCAGCACGACCGGGCGGTTGATGTATTCGCCATCGATGTTGACGGCGATGGCTTGGTCCTGCGCTTCGTCGTTGCTGTTGGAACCCACGCCGCGCACGGTGATGCGGGTGAGGACGGTATCGTTCACGATCTGCACAACCGGGGCCACGCGCTGGACCGAGAAGATGTCGGTCACGCCCGCAGCCGAGAGCGCTTCGCCGCTGACGACGTTGATGGCGATGGGCACGTCCTGAACGTTCTGCGCGCGGTTCTGCGCGGTCACGATGATGACGTTGGAATCCACTTCTTCCGGCGCTTCCTGCGGCGCCGCGCTCTGCGCAAAGGCCGGCATGGCCATGGCCATGCTGCATACGCTGCCAAGCAGCAAGGCGTGGAAATTGAAGGATTTCATCGCGGTTTCCCTCCCATGTTGAGCGCGAGTCTTTCGCTGCTGCGAATTGTGATGCTCATACTGATATAGACATTCTATTTTCGATGCAAGCCCGGATTTCGATTTCGAAGTGTGGCTGGCGGTCCAACACCCCGATTGTGGCGCAATTGCACCACACCCCAGCAGGCACAGACCATCGCTTGACCTGATCTGCACATTATGAGAATTATGATTCCAATAAAATAGCGGGCGTCATCTTGCCTGCCAGGCAATCGGCTGCCGCGATCCTCGCGCAGACCGTGGCCGCCGATTGGGAGACCGACGACGTGCCTGTTGCTGCTGAAACCCCGCTTTCTGCCGAAACCGCCAATTCCCCCAGTGCCTCTATCCTGCCCGCGCACACTCTTTCCGCCTGCATCGAATGGCAGTTTGCCGAGGCGGGCGATCTGGCGCAGCGCATCCACGCCGCAAGAGCCACGGGACTTTCGGCGGTGGAGTTTCACCTCTGGCGAGACAAGCCCGTGGCGCAGATGGCCGCCGCGCTGGCCGAGACCGGCATGGTCCTCACCGGTCTGTGCGTCGATCCGCGCCGGTCGATCGTCGATCCGGCCGAGCGCGCCGAAATGGTGAACGCGGTGGCCGAAACGATTGCCGCCACAGCCTGCCTCGGCAAGCCGCCACTGATCGTCGCATCGGGCTTTCGCGTGGAAGGGATGAGCGAAGAAGCACACTTTGCCAATGCCGTTGCCGCCCTGAAGGAAGCCGCCGCCCTTGCCGAGGAAGCAGGCGTCATGCTCCTGCTGGAGCCTCTCAACACCCGGCTCTTTTCGCAGATGTATCTGGTCAGCACCACGCTTGGCCTCGATCTCGTCGAGGCGGTGGCCAGCCCCAGCCTGCGGCTGCTTTACGATGTCTGGCACAGCGCGGTGATGGGCGAGGACATTGCCGAGGTGCTGGAAGGGCGCATCCATCTGGTTGCCCATGTGCAGGTGGCCGACATGGACGCGCGCAACGAACCGGGCACCGGCAGCGTGAACTGGGCGCACGTGATGGGCACGCTGCGCGCCATGGGCTATGCCGGCAGCATCGGGATGGAATACTTCCCCACCCTGCCGATGGACCGCTCGCTGGAACTGACCCGCACGACGCTGGGTCTTTGAACAGATCATCAAGCTGCGATCCGGGAGAGGGATGTGGCGGACAATCGACTGAGCCTGACCGAACGCCTCAGCTATGGGCTGGGCGACATGGGCACCAGCCTTGCCTACAACATGGCAAGCGGGTTCCTGCTGTTCTTCTACACCAATGTCGCCGGCCTTCCGGCGGCGGGGGTTGGCACCGTGTTCCTTGTGGCGCGGCTGCTTGATGCGGTGATCGATCCCCTGGTCGGCATCGCGGTGGACAAGACCCGCAGTCGCTGGGGGCGCACCCGCGGCTATTTCCTGCTGACGGCGCTGCCCTATGCGCTGGTCACGGTAGCGCTCTACCACGTGCCGGCGTGGAGCGAAGGCGCACAGCTTGTCTATGCCTTTGCCACCTTCAAGGCACTGGGCCTCATCATGTCCTTGCAAGCCATTCCCTACACAGCGCTCATGCCGATGATGACGCTCGACAAGACCGAGCGCCTGAAGCTGTCGGGAATGCGCTCGGTCGGAACCTCGATCTCGGTGGTGCTGGGAACGGCAGCGGTTCTGCCATTGGCAGGGCTGCTGGGCGGCGATGACCAGCGCCGCGGCTTCCAGCTTGTGGCGCTGCTGTTTGCGGCCATCGGGCTTGCCTGCACGCTGGCGCTGTTCCGCAACTGCCGCGAACGCTTCGAGGACAATGCCCCGCAGGACTTCGCGGTGCTGCCCGCCGTGCGCGAGATGCTGCGCAACCGGGCGTGGCTGATCGTGTTTGCCACATGCCTCCTTTATTTCATCCGCTTTGGCGTGATGATGAGCGCGACCGCCTATTTCGCCATCGACGTGCTGGGCAAGCCGTGGCTGATCTCGGTGATGCTGCCCGCAGTATCGGGAATGCTGCTCCTGTCCTCGTTCGTGGCCCCGCCGATCCTTGCCCGCACCGGCATCAGGCGCGGCTGCGTGGCGGTGCTGGCGCTGGCGGCCGTGCTCTTCGCCGTGCTGCCGCTGGCAGAGGGCAACACCACGCTGTTCCTGGCCCTTTACATTGCCGCCTGCCTTGCCACCTCGATCACGATCACGGCCGCCTTTGCGATGATTGCCGAGACGGTGGACTATCACGAATGGCAGTTCGGCAGCCGCCGCGAAGGGATGCTTTCGGCCGGGATCAGCCTTTCGACCAAGCTGGGCATGGCCATCGGCACGGCGGGCTTTGCCTATATGCTGGGCGCGGCAGGCTATGCCCCCGATGCCGTGACCGACGCCGCGCGCGGGGCGATCCGGTGGGCCTACTACGGCAGCGCGGTCGTGCTGCTGGCGCTTCAGACCGGGGCAATGCTGCTCTGGCCGATGGACGGCCTGCGCGAAACCATCCGCCATGACATCGCTGCCAGACGCCAAACGACGACAGCCCTTTCTACATCGTAAGGAGCCTGAGACATGAAGAAGCTGATTGGCACGATCATCGCGCTTGGCATCGCTGTGCCTGCCATGGCGCAGGTGATCGTCACAATCGACTATCGCCCGCCCGAAACGGTGCAACGTGTCGCCATCCCGGTCAATCCGGCGGAGGACCGGATCAGGGTGCTGATAATCTCAGGGCGCAACTCCTACGAGCATGACTGGACCGGCGTTAACAACATGCTGCGCACCATGATGCAGGACACCAAGCGCTTCGATGTGCGCGTGACCGAGGATTTCGATCACGGCTCACTGGAGATGCTCAAGGCCTACGATGTGGTCCTGCTGAACTATTCCAGCCGGTGGAACTATGCCGACCCGGCGCAGAAGGTCTGGTCCGACAGCGCATTCAAGGCACTTTATCAGTATGTCCGCGAAGGCGGGGGCCTTGTTGCCTATCATTCCAGCTTCACCTGGGGACGGGACATCCCCGAATACCGCCGGCTTGTGGGCGGCGTGATGCTGCCCGGATCAAGCCGCCGCGCTCCTCCGGGGGCATTTCCCGTCCACATCATCGACCGCGAGCACCCCATCACGCAGGGAATGCGCGAGTTCATCTGGACTTACAACGATGACATGTACACCAACATGGCCATGGACCCGGAGGCGAGGATCCACGTTCTGGCAACCGCGCATGATGCGGCCGCAGCCTATGATCCGAAGCTGACAGGTCCGAAGTATCCGGTGGCGGCCTATACCCCCGAAAAACTGAAGGCCATGAAGGGGATCGATGCCGATCACCCGCAAGTCTGGACGGCCGACTATGGCAAGGGGCGGGTCTTTTCGATCACGCTGGGGCATGACGAGGTGTCGCTGCACTTCCAGCCCTTGCAAACACTGATCCTGCGCGGCACGGAATGGGCGGCAACCGGCGCGGTAACGCTGCCGGTGCTGGAAGAGGCGAAGGATTACCCGACGAAATGATGACACGACCGGACCGGCGCAGCGTTCTTGCAGGCATGGCGGGCGGGATGGCCGCCGCCACGCTGTCCGGTCCGGCTTTTGCCCAGCCATGGATACCGCAGCGTGCATCGGCCCGCGTGATTGTCGACAACGATTTCGAAGGCGATCCCGATGGGCTGGTGGCGTTGGCGCACCAATTGCTGGCGGACAAGACGCGCACGGTGCTGGTCACCGTATCGCTGGTGGACCCCAAGCTTTCGACGTATCCCGAAGGCACGGCGACGGCTGAGGGTGCCAAACTGGCGGCGGAACTGGTGGCGCAGCTTCCGGCGGCAAAGGGCATCCCGATAAAGGCCGGGCGCGACGGCGCGCGCAAAGGGCCGCCATCCGATGCGGCAAAGGCCATCGTGGCCGAAGCGATGCGCGATGATCCGCTACAACTGATCTTCACCTGCGGCGGGCCGTTGACCAATCTGGCCGACGCGCTGGAACTGGAACCGCGCATCGCGGCGCGCATTGCTTCGGTGGTGTGGATCGGTGGGGGCAACTGGCCCGATGGTGGCTGGGAATACAACCTTGCCACCGACATCGAAGCGGCGCGGCATGTCATCGAACGCACGAAGATTCCGTTCTGGCAGGTGCCGCAGGGCGCCTATCGCCAGATGCAGATGTCGGTGGCCGAACTGGCAGCGGACATGCGCGCGGCATCGCCGCTGGGCCGTTGGATCTATGACAAGTTCACCACACCGCCCGCTTTCGTCGACCTTGGCGGCACATGGCCGATGGGCGACAGCCCGTTGACGCTGCTGACCGCGCTGACCACCGAAAGCAGCAAGGCGGTTGACCGACCTGCGCGACGCATCAAACCCGACTGCACTTATGGCGAAGAAATCGCCGGACGGCAGATCAAGGTGTTCGAACAGATCGACGTGCGCCTGACATGGTCTGACTTCTTGGCGCGGCTGAAGCTGGCGGCGTAACCGGATTCAAGAGACAAGCTGTTCTGCCATCCATGCTGGAATATCGCACAGGGCATCGATCACCCGCCAAACATCGACCCGATCTTCAAGCGGCATGTAGAACACCAGCCATGGGAAACCCTTGACCTTGATGGAACGCAGGCCCGGCAGGTTCAGATCGTGTGCCCAACGGGGAGAGCCTGCTTCAGGCGCACGGGCAATGGCGATAAAACCGCGCTCAAGGGCATCGACAAAGCGCTGCGCAACCTCTGGCCCTGCCTCTTGCGCATAGCGGGCTACGGCTTGCTGAATGTCAGCATCCGCCAGTGCGCGGATCGTCAATGGCCGGGACTGCAATAGAATTGCTCAGATCTTGGGGACGTGCCGCACCAGATCGCGCAGGGAATCAAAATACCCGTCGTCCGCCACACCCACCACCGGCGATGCAGCGCCATCCAGCATCATCTGGCGCAGACGCTGCACATCCTGATCTTTTCGGATCAATTCGCGCACATATTCGCTGCTGGTGCCATAGCCGCGCGTTGATACCTGCGTATCGACAAATGCCTTCAGCCCTTCAGGCAGCGAGATGTTCATCGTGGACATGGTAGGGACATTATGCCGGCCTTGCCAAATTTTGGCAAGGTCGGCGGCATTCTCTCAATATTCGAACGTCTCGCTGAAAGTGCGATAGGGTTCTGGCGGGCGGGCTTCGAGCCGCTGCGATGTATCGGTGCGGTAGGTGTTGGACAGGATCGTGGCCGGGCCATCGGGCTGGGGCATGAAGACCGGCTTGCCGTCTTCGCCCACATACATCAGATCGACGTTGAAGGCATCGTCCTGCGCGGCGGCGGCGAAGGGAATCCAGCCCATGCCATAGGGAGCGCGCGCCACTTCGAAGCAGTGGAAGTGCCAGATCTTCCATTGCCCGTCCTGCTTGATGAAATCGACGCCATATTTCAGATAGACGTTGTGCATCCACACCTTCTTGCCCTGCACAAGCTCCTTCTCGAACATCCATGCGGGCATGTTCTTCGCCTGCTCCACATCCACCAGACCGGATTCAAGCCCGTTGACGATCCACAGGCCCTTGGCGGTCTGCCCGTCGCCGGCAACCTCGATCACCGGCGTGGTGACATAGTGGAACACCAGCTTGCTGACCGGCGCGGGGCGGCCCTGATGGTAGGAGATGATCTTGTCCCAATCGGTATAGACGCCGATGTTGCTGTATTGCGCGCGCACGCCGGGAGTGCCCTTCTTCGCCCAGAGCGGGATGATGTCCTCGTCGCGGAAGGCGTTGTGCAGATACATGTAGGTGGAAAAGAGGTTTTCCACTGCGGCCCTGTCGCGGGTGGCGCTCACTTCGGCCGAAAGCGCCTGAACCTGCGCCTTGAGCGCGGCCAGATCATCGCCGGAGGCGGGCTTCGCCTGCACCGGCGCGGAAATTGCAGTGGCGGCACACAGCGCCAGAAGCGCTGCACGGTATGGCCTTTTCAACATCGCTGTCTCCCATTGTCAGACCGGATCACGCGCCATTTCCTGCCGCCTGCGAGCCTGTAACAAAATTAGTATGTTGATTCTTAAAAACGGTCAACCGGGTTGCCGGTCGGCATCGGTTGCGACGCGATAGGCACTTGACGTCGCGTGACAGATAGTAGAATATTGGTTCCAATAATAGGGCGCCAGACCCCAGGAGAGAGCGAAAGGCCCGCGCGCGCCAGCGTGCTCCCTTCCGCCCTGTCCGCACCGCAAACTCGGCACTGAACCGAACCGCAAGCCTGTGCCCGGCTATCCCAGTAGCAACCCCGGCAGGAGAAAACTGTGTCCAAGATCAAGAGGGGCGTCAGCCTCTATTCCTACCAGAACGAGACCTTTCAGGGCAAAATGAACCTGGAGGACTGCATTCGCACCAGCGCGGAACTGGGCGCGAAGGGCATCGAGATCATCGGCGAGCAGACCTTCTGGGGCTGGCCCGAATGCGGCGTGGCCGATGCCGACGTGGACAACTGGCACCGGCTCATCAGGCAGTATGACTGCACGCCGGTCAGCCATGACTTCATGCTCGACTACAAGCGCTACAAGGGCCGCATCATGCCCTTCGACGAGCAGGTGGCGAGCGTGAGGAAGGACATCGATTTCGGCGCGCGCCTTGGCATGAAGTATATCCGCGCGCTCGTCTCGATCGCGCCCGAAGTGCTGGTTGCCGCCGCGCCCCATGCCGAAGAGAAAGGCATCAAGATCCTGATCGAGGTCCACGCCCCGCTGCACTTCGACCACCCGTGGATCATCCGCCACGCCGAAGCCTTTGAAAAGTCCGGCTCGGATGCGCTCGGCTTCCTGCCCGACATGGGCATGTTCCTTCACGCCTTCCCGCCGGTGTGGAAGGAAAAGTTCATGCGCCTTGGCGTGCCGCAGAACATCGCGGACTATATCGAGAAGGCTTACGAGGACCGCGTCCTTTCCGAATATGTCATCCTCGACGTGCAGCAGATGGGCGGCACCGGTCCCGCAATCGCAATGGCCGAAACGCTGCGCCACAATGCCGCGTTCGAACCCAAGCGGATGCTCGACTACATGCACCGCATCCACAACATCCACGGCAAGTTCTACCAGATGAACGAAGACTACGTGGAGCCTTCGATCCCCTACGACAAGATTGTGCAGGTGCTCCAGCAGGGCGGCTATGAAGGCTACATCTGCTCTGAATACGAAGGCAACCGCTGGATCGAGGATGCCGAAGAGCCGGATTCGGTGGAACAGGTGCGCCGCCAGCAGGTGATGCTCGCAAGGCTGCTGGGTGAAACCGAAGTGCCCACCGTCAAGACCTCGCCCACCGCCTCGGCCGATGCCGAAGCCGCATCATTGGCCCAGGCCGCAGAATAAGGAAAACCCTGCCATGATGGACAACAAGATGATCGTCGAAGGCAGCCTCAAGGCAGTCGAGGGCGGCTTCAGCTTTCTGGGGCGCCTGCCCTATTACCGCGGCCTTGGCCTTTCCATGATCGAGGACATCCAGGTCACGGTCGACGGGGTGGTGCAGCCACGGGACGCCGTGCGCTTTTCGGTGCGTGGCAAGACCTATACGCTCGACGAAATGGAAACGGTCTATGATGATCGCTGGAACTTCGGGGAGAAGGCGCAGATCATCGTGCTGAACGGCGGCCTTGCGCCGGGCAGCCACACGATCACCTTCGCGGTGCGCAACCGCGTTTCCTATCTGCCCTTCGTGCCCACCACGAAGGACACCAAGGAACTGGCGCTCGCCGCCTGATTGCGCGAAGTGATGCAGCGCCCCCCGGACGGGCGGGCGCTGCATCGGCTTTCAATCCGCAGAAGCTGCGCCTTGGCCGAAGGGCGCATTCAGCCGCACGATCGCCAGATTGAGGCAGGCGGCAAAGCTGACCCAGGCGAGATAGGGCACCACCAGCCAGCTTGCGAGGACGGAATACTCGCGCAGGCCCACCGCCAGCGCCAGCACCGAAACCCACAGGAACGGCACTTCCGCCAGCGCCCAGTCGGGCCGCCTGCGCGCGAAGAACAGCGGCGACCACAGGAAGTGGAAGACGAAGTTCGCCGCGAACAGGGCGATCACCGTCATCCGTCCGGCTTCGTCGGCAGCCCCGTTCCAGCTCAGCACCGCAGCCCACGCCGCCAGCCCAAGAATGACGGTCCACGCCGGGCCGAACAGCCAGTCGGGCGGCTGCCATGCAGGCTTTTTCAGCTTGCGATACCAGGGACCGATCTCGGTCAGGATGCCGCCGGCAAAGCCGAGGATCACCGCCCACAGGACCGCCGCGATGACATGGGGTTGCAGCATGTGCCCCATATGGGGTCTGTGCCGGGGCGAAACAATGCACGAAGGGCCGCATCCCTACGGAATGCAGCCCCTCCCCCGTCAGCCGGGGATCATGCCCGGATCGGCTGCGGCGCTATTGCGCGCAAAGCTGCCGGAAATAGCTGAAGGCTTCGGCCGAAGGCCTGGTCGGCTGGAGTTCCAGCCCGATCGTGCCGCGGTAGCCAACCCGTTCGAACATGGCGAGCACAGCTGGCCAGTCGATATTGCCCGATCCCGGCTCGCCCCGCCCCGGCGCATCGGCCACCTGCACATGCACCACCTGATGCATCGCCGCCTTGAGCGCGGTTTCGGGATCTTCGCCTTCGACCACCGAATGATAGAGATCGTAAAGCACCTTCACGCGCGGATGATCGACCATGTCGGCTACCACCACGCTGTCGGCTGTGGTGGAGCACAGGACGCCCGGATGATCGAAGCGGGTATTGGCCGATTCAAGCAGGATGGTCACGTCCAGTTCCTCGGCAATCGGCACGATCTTGCGCAAGGCATCGGCAAAGATCGCAAGCTGCACCGGCCGTTTCAGCCACGGAACGCCGCGCCCCGAAGTGACTACCACGTTGGCGCAGCCCAGAGACTTCGCCGCCGCCGCCGCCTCGCGAAATATCTCACAGAAGCCCTCATGGGTTGCCGGGTCGACCAGCTGCGTCACGTAATCGGCAACCGTGCTGACAAGTGTGACGCCATGGGCATCCAGCGCCGCCTTGATCGCACCCAGATCGCGCCCCTTCAGCAGGAACAGCTCGATCTTGCGGAAGCCCGCCGCCGCCGCTGCGGCAACGCGGTCTTCCACCTTCTCCCCCGCTTCGGTGAAGCCATATTCGAGGTTTACCGAGAGTTCGAAAGCCATGGCGATCAGCCCCCCCAGATGCGGCGGGCCATGGCCTGATGGCGGCGCACCTGTTCGAAGGCATCGCGCATGTCATAGGCGTGGCCTTCCCACTCGCTCACCATCGTGCCGGTGAAGCCCCCGTCCTTGAACAGCGGCAGGATCGTATCGTAATCGATCGCTTCCTCGACCAGATCCTCGGACACGCCATAGAACTTGCCGTGGATGTGAATGGTGCGGTCCACCAGCGCGGCCCAGCTTCTGGGATCGTGGTTGGACAGGATGAAGAAGGCAAGGCAAGCGGCCTGGATGTGCAGCGGCTCGTGCCCGTGGGCAAGGCCCCATTCGCGCAAGGCTGCGGCCTTCTCGTGGCTCATCCCCTCTTCCAGCCAGACCTCTGTCAGCTTGTCGAGCAGGTCTTCCTTCGCGCCCTTGGCGCGCGCGGCATCGAGCATCGATTCCGGAATGCGGCTGGCCGTGCCGCCGAAATCGGGAATCCACCCCAGATAGGGCGTATCCAGCTTGTCATA
Organism: Novosphingobium meiothermophilum; assembly: GCF_003171715.1. Classification (GTDB taxonomy): domain Bacteria; phylum Pseudomonadota; class Alphaproteobacteria; order Sphingomonadales; family Sphingomonadaceae; genus Novosphingobium; species Novosphingobium meiothermophilum. The sequence continues at coordinate 132,517 of NZ_QGHL01000017.1, forward strand.
CATCTCGCCATAGGCTTGCACAGCAGGGTGGCCCGCCCACATCGGCGCGTGGACTTCAACCCCCATGCGGATGTCCAGCTCTTCGGCATAGGGGGCGATTTCGGGCAGGAGATGCACCGGCAACGCGAACTGATAGCGCACGAGGCTGAAACCCAGCTTCTTCGCACTGCGAAGCTGGCGCTTGTGGTATTCCACCAGCGCAGCATCCTCGATCGGCTGCTGGCCGGGCTTGAGGAACCGGTCCGAATTGATTGCGCAGGAAACGGGATTGAGGCCGGTCTCGGCGATCATCTCGCGAAACCGTTCGGCAAAGGCATCCGAAACATCGGGAAACTCGCGGAAGTTCTGGAAGCCGATGATCTCGATGTTCGGACCAAGCCCGCGCCTGGCCACTTCGGCCAGCAGGGTATCCAGTTCGAACTGGCGGGTCAGAAACTCGTTGGTGAAGGAATAGAGCGTGACGCCGGTCTGCGGACCTGATGCGGTGTCGTTTGCATTGGTGGCCATGGTGCGCATCCTCTCTCAGGCGGCCTGGACGGTAAGAGTGCAGGTCTGCGGATTGGTCCGCTTCATGCCGGGAATGTAGGGCGGGCTGACAAAAAGGTTCAGCGAGACTTCATGGCTGGAGCCGACCTCGGCGCTTTGCGAAGGCAACACCAGAAAGGCCGAATCGCGGATGAACCAGAAGGTGTCCACCTTCTCGCCGTTTTCGCTCAGCGGCCAGCGCGCGCCATCGTATTCGATCAGTGCATCGCCAAGGTCGATCTGCCTGCCATCGATCGAAAGCGGACCGATTTCCACCACCGAGAACGGCAGCGAACGATACCACGGGAGGCGCATCGCCAGCCTGAGGGCCTTGCCCCCGTTGTCCTGCTGGCACACGGCAAGCCCCTCTTCCCCGATAACCCGTTCCACTGGCAGCACGACCGCTCTCCCGTTGCGTTCAATTAGAACCAAACTTCTAATCGTGCCTTGACAGAGGGTCAAGGCCCGTGCAGATAAAAAACGAACTTTGGTTCTATTTTAATTCCGGGTAGGTCCGGAAGCGTGTTGCACAAGAAGGCTGATCGGGCGGGGCATGGCGGATTTCGATTACATCATCGTCGGGGCAGGTTCGGCGGGCTGCGTTCTGGCCAACCGCCTGAGCGCCGATTCGCGCACCCGCGTGCTGCTGATCGAGGACGGGGGCGACAACCAGCACCCCTTCATCAAGATGGCCGGCGGTTTCATCAAGATCATGGGCAACCCCGCCTATTTCCGCGTGTTTCCCACGGTGGCGCACCCCGGAATGCGCAGCGGCATCCACACCTACGGGCGCGGGCTGGGCGGATCTTCGGCCATCAACGGCACCTGGTATCTGACCGGCGCGCCCAAGGATTTCGATGGCTGGGCCGCGCAGGGCCTTGCCGGCTGGGGCTGGGACGAGATCGCGCGCTGCTATGGCCGGATCGAAAGCTACCGCGAGCCGGGCGCCCATGCCGGGCGCGGGCGCGACGGCGAATTGCAGATCACCGCATCGACCTATCGTTCGCCGGTGTTCGATGCGCTGGCGGCAGGCTTTGCCTCGCAGGGAATGCCCTGGCTTGACGATATCACCACGCCGGGCGCGCAAGGGGTGGGCCGCAGCCAATATACGGTCGATCGCAAAGGCGTGCGCGAGAGCGCCTACAAGGCTTTCGTCATGCCCGTGCTGGGCCGCCGCAATCTGACCATCGCCACCCACACCGCGGTCAAGCGGGTGCTGATCGAACAGGGCCGCGCCGTGGGCGTGCTCACCCAAGCCCACGGCGAAGAGCGCATCCACCGCGCGGCCGGCGAAGTGATCCTTGCCGCAGGCGTCTATGGTTCGCCGCAACTGCTCCAGCTTTCGGGCGTGGGTCCGGGCGCGGCGCTTCAGGCGCTGGGCCTTGCCGTGGTGAAGGATCTGCCCATGGTGGGCCAGCAACTGGCCGATCACACCAAGTTCGGCGTATCGTTCGATCTGGTGGGCCATCCGGGCACCAACCGCGAGTTCTTCGGCTGGCGGCTGGTGCGCAATGCACTGCAATACTTCCTCACCGGCACCGGGCACCTCGCGCGGGTGGGCATGCCGCTGACCGGGCTTTACGCGGGCGAAGGCACCGATGCGGACTGGCCCGATCTTCAGGTGGCCGCCGCGCCCTTTGCCATGCGCACGGTCAATGAAATGGCGGCGCGTCCCGGCAGCCCGCTCACGCCCAATCCGGGGCTGACCTTCTCAGGCTATCACCTGCGCCCGAAGAGCCGGGGTTCGATCACCCTCACCTCGCCCGATTTCCGCGAGCCGCCGCTGATCGATGCGGCAATCTGGGCCGATCCCCATGACAAGGCGAAAAGCCTTGAACTGTTTCGCCTGTTCCGCGCCATTGCCGGCTCCGAGCCGCTCAGGCCCTTCATCGGCGCAGAACGCATGCCCGGCCCTGATGTGCAGGACGAGGAGGCGATCCTTGCCGAACTGGCAAAGATGGTCGAAGTCGGTCTGCACGGCACCGGTACATGCGCCATGGGCACCGATCCGGCCACCTCCGTCACCGATGCACGCGCGCGGGTGCACGGGATCGAGCGTCTGCGCGTGGTCGACTGCTCGATCATGCCTACCCCGGTTTCAGGCAATACCAATGGCCCCGCCATGGCCCTTGCCGAACGCGCCGGCGAACTGATCCTCGAAGACGCCCGCTGAACTTGAAGCAAAGGGTGTGGCAGGACGCCGCCCATAGCCCCTTGCGCGCGGTTCGCCCGTACGCAAGGCGCGCGGCATTGCCGGAACTTTTGTCGAGAGCGTCCGCGCAGCCCCTGCCCCCCCGCGTTCCGCACAACCGCGCCGTGCGCAGGCAAAAAAAGGGGGCCAGCTTGCGCCAGCCCCTTTTGAAGTTTGGGAGAGGATGCCTGAAAGGCCCTTTCCATATGGGGCATGATACCGCTAACGGCAAGTGCGAAGCACGCGATTAGAATTGCAATTCACGCAACTGCTGCTCGCTTGGCCGCCAGAACCGTATTGCTGAGCAGGCAGGCTATCGTCATCGGTCCCACCCCGCCCGGCACCGGTGTGACCGCCTTGGCATGGTCAAGCTCGTGCGTGGCGCAATCGCCCACGATGCGGCTGTTTCCGTCATGGTCGGTCACGCGGTTGATGCCCACGTCGATCACCACCGCGCCCGGTTTCACCCAGTAGCCGCGCACCAGATGCGGCGCCCCGGCCGCCGCCACGATGACATCGGCCTTGCGCGCCACATCGGGCAGATCGCGCGTTTCGATGTGAGTGACGGTCACGGTCGCCTCGCGTTCCAGCAGCAACATGGAAACCGGCTTGCCCACGATGTTGGACTTGCCGATCACCACCACGTTCAGCCCGCGATAGTCCTCGATCACGCTGTCGAGCAGCAGCATCACGCCCAGCGGGGTGCACGGCACCAGCCCGCCCCCGCCCGCCGAAGTGCCGGTGGACAGGCGGCCCACGTTGACCGGGTGGAACCCGTCCACGTCCTTGGCCGGATCGATCCGGTCAAGCACGAGCGCTGCATTGATGTGGCGCGGCAGCGGCAACTGCACGAGGATGCCGTGCACCTGCGGATCGGCATTGAGCGCATCGATCAGGCCGAGCACGTCCTCCTGCGGCGTGTCGGCGGGCAGACGGTGTTCGATCGAACGGATGCCCGCCTTTCGGCACTGGGCAATCTTGCGCCCGACATAGACTTCGCTGGCCGGATCATTGCCCACCAGAATCACCGCGAGTCCCGGCGCGGTGCCGCCCTTCGCCACCATGTCGGCAACCTCTGCGGCGGCGCGCGCCACTACCTCGGCCGCAAGCGCCTTGCCGTCGATCACATGTGCCATTGCTTTCCTCAACCCTTCGGACAGGTCATGCTTTCCGGGCGATATTGTATGTGTTGCATACAATATAATCAACCTGTCGATACCGTGCCTGCTTCCACGGCCAGGGCTTCCGGCAGGATCTTCGCCGTGACCTCGGCCAGCGCCCGCGCGTTGAGGTCCTGCGCCGCCGCCGCGCTTGCCGCTTCGGTATAGCAGCGCAGTTCGGGCGCATTGCCCGATGCGCGCAGGTGGATCACCGCGCCCGACGCGAACCCTATGCGGTAGCCGTCGGTGCGGTCGATCGCCACGGGCAGCCCGGCAACGCCCCCGAACAGGCGGGCAAGGCGGGCGAACTGCTCTGCTTCGGTGCCCCTGCCAAGCAGGTTCATCAGCGCCGCGCTGTGCGGCGGGGCAAAGTCGGGCAGACGGTCGCTGAAGGTGAAGCGCGGCGGCAGGGCGGCCACGACATCGGCCAGCGGGCGGTCCCTGGCCGCGATCAGCGCGGCAAGGATCGGCAGCACCGCATCGCGCGTGGGCAGCGGATCGAGATTGCCCGCGCGGCTGCCCAGCAGGAACCCGCCATTGGCTTCGTAACCGCAGATGCGAAGCCCCGGCTCGGCCGCGGCCGCCTCGATCATCGCCGCAATGACATAGGGTGATCCGATGCGCGTGCGCACCACCTTGCGCACCGCGCCGCTCAGTTCAAGCACGCTGTTCGAGCTGACCGGCGTGACCACCACATCGGCCCCCACCGCCTGCGCGCAGATCAGGCCCAGCACATCGCCGCGCAGCCACGCGCCTTGCGCATCGGCCACCAGCGGGCGATCCGAATCGCCATCGGTGGAAATGATCGCATCGACCGCATTGGCCCGCGCCCATTCGGCGGCGAGGGCCACGTCCTCGGCGCGGATCGCCTCGGTATCGACCGGCAAGAACTGTTCCGACCGGCCAAACGGCAGCGCCCTGCCGCCCATCGCCTCGACCACGCGCACCATGAGATCACGCCCCACGGCGGAATGCTGATAGACGCCGACCTTCAGGCCCGAAAGCGCATCGGCCCCGAAATGGCGGACATAGCGCGCAACATAACCCGTCTCCACATCGACCGGGGCGCCCAGTGCCGCCGGATATGCGGCGGGCGCGGGCCGCACCGCCTGCGCCAGAATGCCCGGCTCGTCGGTCTTGAGCACTTCGCCATGCGGGCGATAGAACTTGATCCCGTTGCGATCTGCCGGAATGTGACTGCCCGTGACCATGATCGATGGCATCGCACCGCGGGCATCACCGGCGGCATTCATCGCATGAAATGCCAGCGCGGGTGTCGGCACATGGCCGCAGAACACCACCTCGCCGCCGCAGGTGCGCACCGCCTGCGCACAGGCGGCAAGGATGCGCGGGGTGCTTTCGCGCAGGTCTCCCGCCAGCGCCACGCGCCCGCCATCGGCAAACTCTCCGATCTGGCGCAGGTAATCGAGAAAGGCGCAGGCATAGGCATGGCACAGGTCATCGCTCATGGCGTCGGCAAGGCCGCGCACCCCGCTGGTGCCGAAGGGAACCCCGCTGCGGGCCATGAGTTCCGCCACCGTCACCGCTGCGCCGCCACTCCAAAGGCCCTCGTTCGTCACCGTCTCAACACTCCTGGAAGGATCACCGTCTGCAAGCGCCCGTGTCACGCCTGCGTGTTCAGCGCCTTAGCGCCTTGGCGGGCGCGATGCCATCCATGGCCGGAACGCACCTGCCGTGATGGCCCCGTCCTGCCCGTCGCGCCATGATGCCCTTGCCATGATCCTGCCCCCGAACGCGTATAGGCGTGCTGCGGCGGCTGTGGCATGTAGCAGCGCAACCGTTCGCGCTTCAGCAAAGAAAGTTCACAAATCCGTCCTACAAAGACAACGATCCCACCCCATTTGTGCTGCACCTGCGAAGATGGATTCACGATAACAGATGGCTGCTCCCCAAGCCGACAGTTCCCATGGCGCCGCTTCGGCGCACTCACCGCGCTTTCGCGATTTCATTCGCTGGGCGGCGCAGGTGCTCGGCCCGGATGCCGGCTTCATCCGGCTGGCCCTGCTTTATGGCGCGGCCATTTCCCTGCTCTCGCTTGCCACACCCATCTCGGTGCAGCTGCTGGTCAACTCGGTGGCCAATATCGCGCTGCCGGCGCCGCTGTTCACGCTGGCGGCCATCCTTTTCGTGCTGCTGCTGCTTTCCGGGATGCTCAGCGCCTTTCGGGTGCACTTGCTGGCGCAGTTCGAGCGCCGCTTCTACGCGCGCGTGGTGGGCGAAATCACCCTGCGCGCGGTCCACGCGCAGAACCCCTTCTTCGTGGACGCGCGCGGCGGTGATCTGTTCAACCGCTACTTCGACATCGGCATTGTCCAGAAATCGCTGTCAAGCCTGCTGATCGCCGGGTTTACCGTGGTGCTGCAAAGCATTGTCGGGCTGGTCGTGACGAGCTTCTACCACCCCTTCTTCCTGGCCTTCAACATCGTGCTGACGCTGGTGATCCTGGTGATCTGGCGGGTCTGGGTGAATCCTTCGATCGCCAGCGCCGTGGCCAAGAGCCACGCCAAGCACAATGCCGCGCACTGGCTGGGCACGGTCGGCAGTTCCAACGGCATCTACAAGTCCAGCCGCCACATGAGCTATGCCATCCGCCGCTCGGATGAAGTGACGGCCAGCTACGTCAACGCCCACCGCCGCCATTTCCGCTATACCTTCGGGCAGAACATCGCCTTCCTGCTGCTCTATGCCGTGGCCAGTTCGGGCCTTCTGGCCATGGGCGGCTGGCTGATCCTGCAAGGCGAACTTTCGATCGGCCAGCTCGTGGCCGCCGAACTGATCCTTTCCGGCGTTTTCTATGGCGTGGCGCAGCTCGGCTATTACCTCGAAATGTTCTACGAGATGAGCGCGAGCCTTGAAGAGCTGCACCTGTTCTGGGAAGTGCCGCAGGAAAAGCCGGTCGTGGCCGAAGCGCCCTGCCCGCCCGATGGCGCAATCCGCCTGCGTGACGTGCGCCATGGCGGTTTCCGCTTCGATTTCTCGGTGCCCAGCGGGGCGCAAGTCGGCGTGATCGCAGCGCCGGGGGTTGAGCGCTGCCTTGTCACCCTGCTCAAGCGGCTTCAGGTGCCCGCCTCCGGCTTCGTTTCGGTGGGGGGCGCAGACCTGGGCACGTTCGACATGTATCGCCTGCGTTCGGACGTGATCGTGCTGGACCGGCCGACCATCGTCGAAATGTCGGTGCGCGAATATCTGGGCCTGAGCGCGCCGGGCCGACCCGAAGCCATGATCGAGGCGCTCGAACTGGTCGGGCTGGACCGGCGGGTGGGCACCTTGCCGGGCGGGCTGGATGCGGTCCTGTCCAGCTCCGGCTGGCCGCTCTCGGTGGGCGAGACCATGGCGCTCAAGCTGGCGGGGGCAGTGCTGGCCCGTCCGCGCGTGCTGATGCTTTCCCCGCTTTACGACATGCTTCCGCCCGAACGGCTTGACCATGTGCTGGCCGCGCTGCGCGCCAGCGGCACCACGGTGCTGCAATTCACCACGCGCCCCGATGGCTTGCAGCGCGATAGCTGGCTGTGGATCGGCCAGCAGCAGCAGGTGGAAGCGCCCGATCTGGCCACGATCCTGCCGCTGGCCCGGCCGGAACTGCTGGTCGATGCCGATGGCGATGGCGCAGCCAGCGTGCGTTCAGGCAATCCGGGCGAGGAGGGCTGAGCCATGGCGACCGATACCAGTCCCGCAAGCCACGATCTTTCCGCCTTCAGCACGCTGGCCCAGATCAAGGTGCCGCGCACCACGCGCACGCTGGGCCGCATGATCGGCGTGACCATCCCGCTGCTGCTGATCCTGCTCTTCGCGGTTGACTGGGTGCAGACCGCGCCGGGCCGCGGCGAAGTGATCGCGCTCAACCCCGAAGACCGGGTCCAGCAGGTTACGGCGCTGGTGCCGGGCCGGGTGGAAAAGTGGTTCGTGGTCGATGGCCAGCAGGTGAAGAAGGGCGATCCCATTGCCCGCATAATCGACAACGATCCCAACCTGCTCCAGCGTCTTGCCGCCGAGCGCAATCAGGTCGTGGCCGAAATCGCCGCTTCCGAACAGGCCATGGCCACCGCGCGGCTCGATGTGAACCGATTTTCGCAGCTCTACCGCGAGGGCCTTGCCGCGCGGCGCGATTATGAAGCCGCGCAGATCAAGGTGGCCGAACTCAACGCCAAGCTGGCCGAAACCCGCGCCAAGCTGAACAAGGTGGACGTGGCGCTGGGCCGCCAGTCGGCCCAGCTCGTGCGCGCGCCGCATGACGGGCGCATCCAGTCGCTCAACACCGCAGCAGGCGCCACGCTCGTCAGCGCTGGCGATACGCTGGCAACGCTGGCGCCCGACAATGCGACGCGCGTGGTCGAACTCATGGTCGATGGGCGCGACGTGGCGCTTGTGCGAAAGGGGCAACCGGTGCGCCTTCACTTCGAAGGCTGGCCTGCCATCCAGTTCAGCGGCTGGCCCTCGATCGCGCAGGGCATGTTCGATGGCCGGGTGCTGACGATCGACCGTTCGGCCCAGGCCAGCGGCCTGTTCCGCGTGCTGGTGGAACCCATGCCCGGCAAGCCCGCCTGGCCCGACGAGAACTACGTGCTGCTTGGCTCGAAAGTGCGCGGCTGGATCCAGATGGAAACCGTCTCGATCGGCTACGAGCTGTGGCGCCAGCTCAACGATTTCCCGCTGGAGTTCCCGACCCCGGTCGATCCCGGCCCGCGCAAGGGCACTGCCGCCAAGGCGCTTGCCGACAAGCAGGCCGGAAAGGCCAGGAACGGCAACGGCTATGACAACGGCTACGGGGACAGCAAATGAGCTTGCGTCCCTTTGGCCGGGCGCTCGGCCGGGGGCTGGCGGCGGCGCTGCTCATCACCGGCCCGGCGCTGGCGCAGGATAACCGGCCCGCCCAGCCTGCTGCCGCAGCGTCCACCGCGCGCGAGCTGACGCTGAACGATGTGCTGATCTCATCGGCCACGCACGCGCCGCAGATCCTTGAGGCCATGGCCCGCCAGCGGCAGGCCGATGCCCGCGCGCTGACAGCCGAAGGGCAGTTCGACCTCGTGTTCAATGCCGAGGCCGATGTCCAGCCGCTCGGCTATTACGATGGCTCCACCGCCAGCGTTACCGCCACCCGCCCGTTCCAGAACAACGGGGGCAATCTCTATGGCGGCTACCGCGTGTCGAGCGGCAGCTTTCCCGGCTATGAGGGCAAGCTCATCACCAACCAGCTTGGCGAGTTCAAGGTGGGCGCGGTGTTCTCGCTCCTGCGCGACCGGGTGATCGACGAACGGCGCGGGCGGCGCGAACTGGCGCTGGCCGACATTGAACTGGCCAGCCTCGACCGCGATTTCGTGGCCATCGGGGTGCAGCGCCGCGCGATCGAAGCCTATCAGTTATGGGTGGCGGCGGGCCTGCGCGTGAAGATCTTCCGCGAGCTTTACGAACTGGCCGAGGCCCGGCAGGAATCGATCGAAGGCCAGATCAGGCTGGGCGCAAGGCCTGCCATTCTGGGGATCGAGAACCGCCAGAACATCGTGCGGCGGCAGGCCCTGCTGGTGCAGGCGGAACAGGCGCTGCAACTGCAAGCCTATGCGCTTTCGCTGTTCCTGCGCGACGGGCTGGGCCAGCCCATCGTCCCCACGCCCGACCGGCTGCCACCGCGCCTGACCGATGGCGTGGTGCCGCGCCTGGTCGATCAGGGCACGGCCATTGCCGGACGGCCCGATCTTCAGGCCCTGCTGACGCGGATCGAACAGGCGGGCATCCGCGCGCGTCTGGCGGAAAACGAACTCAAGCCACGGCTTGATCTGAAGGTTGAGGCATCGAAGGATCTGGGCCGCGGATCGCCCACGCGCGAACCGGCCGAAGGCATGTTCGGCCTGCGCTTTTCCGTGCCGCTGGAACAGCGCGCCGCCAAGGGCCGCATTGCCGAAGTGGCCGCAGAACAGGATGCGTTGCAGGTGCGCCTGCGCTTTCTGGAAGAGCAGATCGGGGTGGAGATCGCCAACCTTCGCACGCAGGTGGCCGCCGCCGAAAAGCTGGCGGGCCTTGCCACGGCCGAGGCCGCGCTGGCCCGGCGCATGGCCGAGGCGGAACGGCGGCGCTTTGCCCTTGGCGCAAGCGACTTCCTGCTCGTCAACCTGCGCGAGGAAGCGCTGGCCGATGCCACCGTGCGCGAAATCGACGCCAATTACCGCCACGCCGCCGCGCAGGCCGAACTTGTGGCCGCACTGGCCGACCGGGAACAACTGAGGCTCTAGCGGGGTTTTCGATCCAGTAGATCAGCCCGCCGTGCGGCACTTCTCCATGGCTTCGCGGGCAAGCGCTGCAAGGCGCGGCAGTGCCTCGGCGCGTTCCCTTGCCTGCGCGTTCGATGCCGTGCCGCGCAGCACCCGGCCCTTGATCCCGTGGAAAATCGCCGCCAGACGGAAGAAGTTGAAGGCAAGGTAGAAATCCCAGTTGGGGATGCCTTCCCGTCCCGTTCGCCGGCAATAGGCGGCGATGTATTCGCTTTCCGTCGGCAGGCCCAGCGGCACGGGATCGGCCCCGCCCAGCCCGGCCACGATATCGCCCGGCATCCGGTACATCATCGCGTGATAGGCAAAATCCGCAAGCGGATGGCCCAGCGTGGAAAGCTCCCAGTCCAGCACGGCCAGAACGCGCGGCTCGGTGGGATGGAAGATCATGTTGTCGCAGCGGAAATCGCCGTGGACGATGGTGGTTTCATCGCCTTCGGGGATGGCGGTCGGCAGCCATTCCACCAGCGCGTCCATATCCGGCAGGCGGCCCGCCAGTTCATCTTCCAGATACTGCTTTGACCAGCGCCCGATCTGCCGCGCAAAGTAGTTGCCGGGACGCCCATAGTCCCCCAGCCCCACGGCCGCGTGATCGACCGAATGGAGCGCGGCGATCACCCGGTTCATCTCGTCGAAATAGGCCGCGCGCTGGTCCTTCGGCACTTGCGAGAAAGCCGCGTCCCAGAACACCCGGCCTTCCACCATGTCCATCACGTAGAACGCGCTGCCGATGACGCTTTCATCCTCGCACACCGCGAAAATCCGCGCCACGGGCACATCGGTGGGATAGAGCGCCTGCTGCACGCGCGCCTCGCGCAGCACATCGTGCGCGCCCTTGAGCAGCGGCCCCGGCGGCTTGCGCCGCAGCACATAGCGCGCTGCGGGCGTCGTCAGCCGGTAGGTGGGGTTGGATTGCCCGCCATTGAACTGCTCGACCACAAGCGGGCCGGCAAAATCTTCGACATTGGCGGCCATCCACTGTGCCAGCGCGGCCTCGTCAAAGGCCACGCGCACCTTGCCCGCGCCAGTATTGGCCGCGGCCAGATCAGCGCCGGCCCCGCTCATTGCGCATTCCTCCAGTCGCGGCGCAGCTTCTTGGCAAGGCTCCACTTGTGGACTTCGGTGGGACCGTCATAGATGCGGAAGGCGCGCACTTCGCGGAAGATCGTCTCGACGATGGTCTTGTCGGTCACGCCCGTGCCGCCCATCACCTGCACGCACTTGTCGGCAATGCGCATCAGCGCCTCGGACACCGCAACCTTGGTCATCGAGCTTTCGACCGTGCCGAGCGAGCCGGTATCGAGCACGCTGGCGCACCAGTCGATCATCAGTTCGCACTGCTTGATGTCGATCATGTTCTCGGCCAGCATGAAGCCCACGCCTTCGTGGTCGATCAGGTGCTTGCCGAAGGCCATGCGCCGGTTGACATAATCAACCGCGATTTCCTGCGCGCGGATGCACCCGCCCAGCCAGCGCATGCAGTGCGAAAGCCGCGCCGGGGAAAGGCGGATCTGCGCATACTTGAAGCCCTCGCCCGCATCGCCCAGCATCTGGTCGGCCGGCACGCGCAGGTTTTCGATGGACACTTCGGCGTGGCAGCCCGGCATGGAACTGTCGATCGTGTTGGGAACAGCAGTGATGCGGATCGCCGGATCGGGCAGATCCACCAGGAACATGCAGGCCCCGCCCGCGCTGTCGGGATCTTCCGACTTGGCCATGACAATGCCCACCCTGGCGCCTTCGGCCCCGGTGATGAACGCCTTCCTGCCATTGATGACCCAGTGATTGCCGTCCTTGCGGCAGGTGGTGATCATCATCGAAGGGTCCGCGCCCGCGCCGTTGAGATCGGCCGGTTCGGTCATGAAGAAGGCCGAACGCGCGCGCCCTTCGACCAGCGGCCTGAGGAAGCGCTCCTTGAGTTCTGGGCTGCCCACCTTGCCGATGAGATACATGTTGCCTTCATCGGGGGCCTGCGTGTTGCAGGCAAGCATCCCCAGCGGGGTCAGGCCCGACCTGATGAGGATGACCGCCGTTTCGCGCTGGTTGAAGTGGCTGCCATCGGGGCGGATATGCGGGGTGAGCACGCCCGCCGCCCGCGCCAGTTCGCGCAGCTCCATCACCAGTTCGTCGGTCGGCGCGCCATGATGATCGCGGCGGGGGTCCTGTTCATAGGGAAAGACCTTCTCGCGCACGAAAGCCTCGACCCGCGCAGCCATCTCCAGTGCTTCGGTGCTGATCGTCATGTCCTGTCCCTTTGTTCTGCCCCTGATCGGCCGCAGGGTGTTGCAGGCTGATGCACAGCCGCGCACCTGTTCAAAGGGCTGGGGTGGGAGTGGGGCCAGTGCAAGGCGAAGCGCAAGGGAAAAGCAAAAAAAAGCGGAGCGACGGTTATCCGCCGCTCCGCAGGAAAAGGAACTCTGCCAGGCAGAGCCCTTCGGGTCGCACGTGCCTGATAGCGGGCCTATGCCGTTCGGAATGTGCGGGACTTCACATTCGTTGGAAAAAATCGGGCAATGCAAACGATTTGCATGGGAGCCGCCCGGCATTGCGCGGGCGAATCAGCCTGCCACGCGCAGCGAGGGCTGACCGCCAGCGGCAAGGCTGGCAGGGCCAGCACGGCGGCTCCGCGCCACCAGATCATCCAGCGGCATCGGCCGGCCGAAGTGATAGCCCTGCAATTCGTGGCAGCCTGCCGCGCGCAGGAGATTGGCCTGAATCTCGTTTTCCACGCCTTCGGCAATCACCTGAAGGTCCAGCCCGCAGGCCAGCGTGATCGCCCCCGTCACCAGCAGCGCAGCCTTGCTGTCAGGCGCCAGACCATCGATCAGCGACTTGTCGAGCTTGATATGGCTGAAGCCGTAGGAGCGCAGATAGTGGATGCTGGTAAAGCCCGTGCCGAAATCATCCAGCGCCACCGACATGCCCTGCGCCTTGAAGGCTTCCACCGCGCGCACCACCCTTTCGGGGTTGCTGAGCAGATAGCCTTCGGTGATCTCGAACTGGAGCCGCTCCGGGGCAAAGCCGGTCTGCTTCAGCACCTGCGCCACCTGCCGTTCGAAGGCCGGATCGCGGAACTGCGCGGGCGAGACATTGACGCTGAGCTTCAGGTCGCCCAGCGGCCCGATGTCGCGGCAGGCCCTTTCCAGCACGAACAGGCCCAGCGGATGGATCTGCCCCGTCGCTTCGGCAATGTCGATGAACTGATCGGGCGAAAGCGGCCCTTCCGGGCGGCCCGGCCAGCGCAGCAGCGCCTCGGCCGAAGCGATCCTGCCGGTGCGCGCCTCGACAATGGGCTGGTAATGGACCGAAAACTCGCCCCGGTTCAGCCCGCTGCCGATCTCTGCCTCGATGGCAAGGCGCCGCAGGCGGCCTTCGTCGAAGCCGGGATCATAGACCGCAATCTGGCCCTTTCCCGCGGTCTTGGCGTGATACATCGCGGTATCGGCGCGGCGCAGCAGTTCGCGCGGGCGCGCGGCCGGATCGGAATTGGCGGCAAGCCCGATACTGCCCCCCACTTGCAGCACGTGCCGCTCCACCATGACGGGAAGCGCGATCTCCTCCAGCAGGCGCTGCGCGAGGGCACGGGCCTGCGTGCCCGCGCCGCCGCCGGGCGCTTCGAGGAGCACGGCAAACTCGTCGCCGCCCACGCGCGCCAGCACGGTATGGGCCGGGCAATGCTGGCGCAGGCGCAGGCAGACATTGCGGATCAGCGCATCGCCCGCCTGATGGCCATGTTCGTCGTTCACCGCCTTGAACCCGTCCAGATCGATGAACAGCACGGCCAGACTGTCGGGCGCAAGCTGATCGCCCGCCTCCAGCCGATCGAGCCGCGACAGCAGCTCGCGCCGGTTGGGCAGGCCGCTCAGCGGATCGGAAAAGGCGATGCGGCGGTTTTCCTCGCTCAGTTTTTCGGTTTCGCGCTGGCGCAGGCGCAGGATGCGCTGCGACTGGATAAGTTCGGCAAACGAGCGGTTGTAGTTGATCGTCACCACCATCATGCCCACGCTCACGCAGCACAGCACGAAGGTCTGCGCGAGCATCCGCCCGCCATCGGCCCACGAGAAATAGAACGCGAAGGAAAAGGTGCTGACCAGCGCCACGCGGAGCGCGGCGGCACGGAAGGTCATGAGGCAGAACACCGTGCTCACCTCGGTCAGGCCGAGGAAGAAGGTGAGGTTGCTGCGCATGAAGGTGTCGGCCTCCTGATAGAGCCAGACACACCAGCCTTCATACATCAGTGTCATCACCACCGCGAGCGTGCAGGTTCGGCGCAGGTAATAGGCCACCTGCGCATCGGAAATCCGGGTATCGTCGCGTCGCCGCCACCACCAGATACCGCGCGTGGTGGCAATCACGCACAGCAGCAGCGGGGTAAGGACAGTCATCACGATCTGGCCGGAATCGAACGCGGTGATGACGATGGCCGCCGCGTTCGATACCAGAATGCCGTAAAGCAGCGGCATGTGCCGCGAGAACGAACGAAACTTCGCGCGGTTCAGCTCCGCATCGCTGATGTCCAGCCGGAACAGGTCAAGAAACGCGCGCATCGCCAGTCCCCCAGGCCGCATGGCAGCCAGAATGGGGCACAGGCATGGCCCGGAGTTAGTGAAGATTTGGTTCTTGCCGCGGCTAGGTATGCGCCCCTATCGGGCTTTCACCCCGGCACCTGCCCGGATCAGACCGCGGTTGCCCCGCCATCGATCACCATGGCATGACCCGTCACGAAGCTGGCCGCCGGTGAGCAGAGCCATACCACCGCTTCGGCGATCTCGGCGGCCTGGCCCATGCGGCCCATCGGGGTCATGCCGTCGATCACGGCCTTCATTTCAGGGTTGGCCACCAGCGGCGCGGTCATCGGGGTTTCGATCACGCCGGGGCACACCGCGTTCACGCGGATGCCCGCGCGCGCCCAGCGCAGTGCGCCGTGCCGGGCAAGGCCGACCACGCCGTGCTTGGCGGCAGTATAGGCAGGCTGCGCGCCATTGCCGACCAGCCCGTTGATCGAGGCCGTGTTGACAATCGCCCCGCCGCCCCGCGCCAGCATGATGGCGGCTTCCTCGCGCATGCAGCGCATCACGCCCGAAAGGTTGATCGCAATATCGCGTTCCCAGATCGCGTCGTCATACTGGTCATCGGTCACGCGGTTGATGCCCGCATTGTTGAACGCGCAGTCCAGTCCGCCGAACCGCTCGACCGTGGCGGCCACCATGGCCTTGACCTCATCGGCCTTGCTGACATCGCAGGTAAAGAAGGCTGCGGTTCCGCCTGCCGCCTCGATCAGGCTGACCGTTTCGGCGCAGCCAGCGGCGTTGATGTCGCTGACCATCACCTGCGCGCCGGACCGGGCGAAAACTTCCGCCGCCGCCCTGCCAATGCCGCCACCCGCGCCCGTCACCAGCGCCACCTTGCCATCGAGACCGTAATTGATTGCCATGTGAGGGGTTCCTTCCCGAAAGATCAGGCCGCGCCCGGTTCGGCCAGCGCGATCACGGTCACGCTGCCGTCCTCGCCGACCTGCTCGGTCAGCATCGAGGTGACGCGGCTTGCGCTTTCCACGATCCACCAGCGCCCGTCGCGCCGTTCGTAAACGTCATCGTATTCCACCGCGAGGCGCACGATCTGGCGCGGCCCGGTCAGGATCGTGCGGAAATTGAGCGACCACTTGCCCGTGGCCCGATCCGGCCCGGCAAGCTCGATCTCCCAGTTGGTGGCGTGGTGGATGTCATAGACCCCGCCATGGCACGCCATCTGCTGGTAAACCGCGACAAAGGCATCGCGATTGTCGAACTCAGGAAAGTTTTCATAGGCAATCCGGATCGGCCCCGGCGCAAAGCAATCGCGCACGGTTTCCACCTGCTTGAGATCGCAGGCGCGCAGATAGCGGGCCTTGAGCGCGCGTATCGCTTCCTTGTCCTCAAGCGCGGCAAGCCGCGCGGCAAGGCTTTCAAGCGTGACGGTCATGGCCAAGGCTCTCCCGATGGATTCGTTATCATTCAACTATAACGCTACGCATATCGCAAGATCAGATGCTTGCAACAGGCCATATTCGTATGCACCCTGATTCAGGTGCATGAAAAATGGGCCGCCGCCCTGCGCGTGGCGGAGCGGCGGCCCGAAAACCGGTGGCAGCATGCGATAGCCTCCGAAGGCGGCAAACCCCCGGATGCCATCGGCAGCCTGTCAGAACTTCACGCCCACGGTCACGCCATAGGTGCGCGGATCGGCAAAGTAGCCCCCGCCATAGCCAAGCTGGCCGAAATCGATGGCGCGGACCAGATTGTTCTCGTCGGTCAGGTTCTTGACCCAGAAGCGCACCATGCCTTCGCCGCCTGCCATCGGGATGCGGTCAATCGCGATCTGGGCATCCACGATATTGCGGTTGTCGCCGCGCAGCAGTTCGTTGAAGCGCGAGGCAAGGTTGTTCGAGAAGCTGTATTTGCCGTCCTCATAGGCATAGCTCACCCGGCCCGTCAGGCGCATCCCGTTATCCGAAAGCGGCACCTGCCCGTTCAGCGCGACATTGGCGGTAAGCGGCGAGGTATAGCCCGGCCTTGCGAACTGCGCGATGTTGACCAGCGGCTGGCCCGGCGCGACCGGCAGACCGGCGAGGAACTCCTTGAACTTGATATCGACGTAGCCGATGTTGCCTTCCAGCGTGAAGTTGTCGTTCAGCACGGCCAGCAGTTCGGCCTCGACACCGGTATAAGTCACCTTGCCCGCGTTGGTGATGGCGGTGGCAAAGGTGCCCGGCGGCAGGTTGGTGATCGGCACGGCCAGCGCCAGATCGTTATAGACGTTGTGATAGCCCGCAAGGTTGAAGCGCACGCGCCGGTTGAACAGTTCCGACTTCACCCCCAGTTCATAGGACGTGACATTCTCGGACCGGAACGAGGGCAACACCCCGCCCACGGCCGGATCCTGCGCGTTGAAGCCGCCCGAACGATAACCGGTGGCAATGCGGCCATAGACGTTGACATCGGGATTGATGTCATAGCCCACCATGAGGTTCCAGGTGAACTTGCTGAAGCTGGCCTCGCCGCGATCAGGCGTGGCAAGCGGCGCCGCGCCGTTCTGCTGGCGCACCATCTGCTTGGTATCCCAGGTATAGCGGCCGCCTGCGGTCAGGCGCAGGCCGCTGTCGCGCCCGCCCGGATAGAAGGTGGCCTGCGCATAGATCGCGGTGCTTTCGGCCTGCGCGGTATAGCGCAGCACCGAACGGGTCTGCACCAGACGGTAGCGCGCCGGATTGGCGGCCACGAATGCCGGGCCAAGCGCGCCGAAATTGCCAAGGAAGATCGCATTGGTATCAAGCACGAAGCCGCTGTTCTGCGGGTTCACTTCCGAACCCTTTTCCCAGAAGTAGAAACCGCCGACCACCCAGTCGAGCATGTCGCTCTCGTTGCCGATTTCCACTTCCTGGCTGAACTGCTTGTGGCGGCGCTGGTTGTTGGTATCGAACAGGTTCTGCTGGACCGTGGGGATGGGCGCAGCGGCCACGAAGGGCGCGAAGGCCGGGTTCGGCAGCACGAATTGCAGCAGGCTGGCCGGCATTCCGTTGAGCAGCGAAGCGCTGGTGAACTGCGGCGCGGTGAAGGCGCCCAGCCCGTCAAGATCGGTCACGCTGTCGTTGTTCCAGAACCGGTAGCCGGTGGTCGACTTGATGTGGAAGGCGCCGAAATCATTCTGGACCTGAAGGTTGTGGCCCCATGCCTTGTCGGTCGACCGGCTGTTGATGTCGTTGCACACCTGCTGGCGCCACTGGCGCGTCGGCGCGGCCAGCGCCGCGCAGCGCGGATCAAGGAAACTGACCGTGCCAAGGAATGGCCCGACCGGCGCCTGCTGCGTAACGTTGACAGCCACGCCGTTGACCACGACCGGCGGATTGGCCGCGCCCGTGGCCACATTGGTGAGCTGGAAGTTGATCGGGGATGCCTGGGTCTTGCTCCAGTCGAAGATATACTGGATCGATCCCGTGCCGCCGATCTCCGCCTTTGCCGCCACGCGGAACGAATCCGTCTTGATCGCGCCCGGATCGCGTGAGGAATCCGGCTCCATCAGATTGTCGACCGTGCCGTTGCGCTGGCGGTGCGAATAGGTGAAGCTGGTGGAAATCCCCGCGATTTCACCCGGATCGAGCGTGATGCGCCCGTTCCAGGCATCGTAATTGCCATAGCCACCCTGCGCGGTGAGGCGGAACTGCTTTGACGGCGCGCGCGAGATGAAGGCAATGCCGCCGCCGGTGGTGTTGCGGCCGAACAGGGTGCCCTGCGGCCCGCGCAGCACTTCGACCCGTTCGATATCGGTCACGTCGAGCGCGCTGCCGCCCGAACGGGCAATGAACACGCCGTCGATGTAAAGGCCGTTGGCCGTATCAAGGCCGAAGGTTTCGGTGGCGGGCGTGGGAATGCCGCGGATCGAGATGACGGCGGCATTGGCGTTGGTGGTGCCCTGCACAATGGTCACGTTCGGAGCCAGGCCGGTCAGATCCTTGGCGTCGCGGATGCCGAGCGATGAAACCTTGTCGGCACTGATCGCGCTGATCGCCAGCGGCACGACCTGAAGGTTCTGCGAAACCTTCTGCGCGGTAACGACGATCTGCTCAAGCGGGCTATCATTGCCCGCGGTTTCCGCCTGGGCTTCGGCCTGCGGCTGCTCGTCCGCGGCCTGCGCGGCCTGCGCGCAGATGCCGAAACTTCCGATGGCAGCAAGGCTTGCGCCAAGCATGAGACGCACAGGCGTGCGTGCGCAGAATGCAGCGTTCATGGAAAACTCCCCCAAAACCTTTGTCGCGCTGCTGGATAGCATTTGCGTAGGATTAAACAAGTCATAATACGCAAACGTGCTTTTTATGGCGAATTTCCGCGATTTATCAGGCAATGGCGGGGCACATTTCGCGCAAACGGGGCATCGGCGATGCGCGTTCCGCCGTTTGCCACCGCCGAATCAGCCTTGTCGCTTTGCGGACCTTATGAGCCAGAAAACAAGATTGTTGTGCGATTCAGATTATCCATATATGTGATTTGCATAATTCAGTGATCGTTTTGATCCGCAAATCGCAAATCACGGGAGAATCGGAATGAAGGGCCTGAAAGGCAAGGTCGGGATCGTGGCCGGCGGCGGGCGCGGCATTGGCGCTGCCACCGCGCGCCGTCTGGCCGAAGAGGGTGCCCATGTCGTGGTCGGCGATCTGGAGGGCGACTGGGCGCGCGCCGTGGCCGACGAGATCCGCAGCAGGGGCGGCACCGCGAGCGGCTTCGATCTCGATGGCACCAGCGCAGAATCGCAGGCCGCCATCGTTGCCCACGCGGTGGAAACCTTCGGCGGGCTGGACTTCTATCACTCCAACCTTGCCGGGGGCACCGGCGGCGACAACGACATTCTCGACTGCCCGCCCGAAGTGCTCGACAAGAGCTTTGCGATCAACACCAGAAGCCACTTTCTTGCCAGTCAGGCCGCCCTGCCAAGGATCATCGAGCGCGGCGGCGGGGCGATGATCTACACCTCTTCCGGGGCCGCATCGGCCGGTGCGCCGTGGCAGGTGGCCTATCCGATGACCAAGAACGCCATCCACGCGCTTGCCCGCCATGTCGCTGCGCGCTTTGGCAAGCAGGGCGTGCGCGCCAACGTGATCTGCCCCGGCCTCGTGCTTACCGAAGCGGTGAAGCAGCACCTGACCGACGAATACGTCGAACGCGGGCTCAAGGCCGTACCCCACGTGCGCCTTGGCCAGCCGGAAGACATCGCCGCCGCCGTCACCTTCCTCGCCTCGGATGATGGCGCGTGGGTCAACGGGCAGGTCTGGCATGTCAACGGCGGCGCGCAGATGCGGGATTGAGCCGCGTGGCCGCCGTGATCGAAGGGCCGGATGCGGCCATCACGCACACCGCCACGGGCAAGGTGCTGACCAACCGCTGGCTGGCCCTGCTGCTGATCGTGCTGGTGGCCATCCTCAACTATGCCGACCGCTTCCTGATGGCGGGGCTGGCCCAGCCGATCAAGCAGCACTTCGCCATTGGCGATGCCATGATGGGCGCGCTGATGGGCCCGGCCTTCGCGCTGCTCTATACCGTGTTTGCCGTGCCCATCGCGCGGCTGGCCGACCGGCGCTCGCGCGTGCTCATCATTGCTGCGGGCTGCGCGGTGTGGAGCTTCTTCACCCTGCTTTCGGGCATGGCCACCAGCCCCATGATGCTGGCGCTGGCGCGCGTGGGCGTGGGCATTGGCGAGGCCGCCTATCAGGCCCCGGCCGCTGCCCTCATCGCCGCCTATTTCCCGCTTGAACAGCGCGGGCGCGCCTTTGCCCTGCTGGGCACCGCCATCTATTTCGGCCAGATGGCCGGGCTTGCCGGTGGCCCCGCCATTGCCGCCGCCTCCGACTGGCGCACCGCGTTCCACACGCTCGGCATTGTCGGCCTGATCGTGGCGGGCGCCACGTGGCTGATTGTGCGCGAACCGGCACGCGCCCTGCCCGCGGCACCGGCCGCGCCATCGCGGGCACCCGCCCTTTCCATGCAGGCCACCATGCGCCTGCTGCTGGGCACGCCCACGGTGCGCCATCTGGCGGCGCTGATGGCGCTCGGCACGCTTTCGGGCATAACCTTCGGCATGTGGGGACCGGCCCTGTTCGAACGCGCCTATGCGCTCACCAACCAGCAGGCGGGGGCAACTTTCGTGTTCACCTTCGGCCTGCCCGGCCTTGCCGGAATGCTCGGCTTCGGCTTTCTGGCGGACCGGCTGGGGCGCGATGACCCGGCCTTCCAGCTTCGCCTTTCGGCCCTTGCGCTGGGCGGCACCACCACCTGCATCCTTGCCGTCACCTGGGCGCCCAGCCTCATGCTGGCGCGCGTGCTGGCGGTTCCGGCCGGGCTGCTGGGCGGTGGCTGGTCGGTGGCGGTGCTGACGGGGCTGCAATATCTTCTGCCCAATGCGCACCGCGCCACCGGCACGGCGCTGGTCCTGCTCATCACCGGCCTGTTCGCCACCGTGCTTGGCCCGGTCGTGGCGGGGCAGTTCAGCGACTGGGTGGCGGGCACGGGCGCCCACGGCCTGCGCATCGGCCTTTCGGTGGCGATCCCCACTGCCTATCTCGGCGTCTGGGCGGCACTGCGCGCTGCCCGCGGCCTTGAAGCCGACAGGCAGGCGCTGGCCGCACAGGCCTGAGGCCCGCACCCAGGGCGCTCACCCTGCAAAGCTGAACTCCTCTGCCACCGGGGCGGCCATGGCTCTGGCGAAATCGTGGTATCCCCAAGGCCAGGTGGCGGGCACGCCGGTCTTGTCGAGATACCAGCTCGTGCAGCCCGATCCGAAGATCGTTCGCCTGGCCGCCGCGATGCGCCGGGCCTCGTAGGCTTCATAGGCTTCGCGCTTCGGCTCGACCGTGGCGGCCCTGCCTTCCGCCACTGGCTCCAGTAACTGCGTGATGTATTCCCACTGGCGTTCGGCAATGTCGATCAGCGGGAAATTGCCCACCGGCGCGCCGGGGCCGTTCAGCATGAAGAAATTGGGAAAGCCCGGCATGGCGATGGCATAGTGGGCCGTGGGCCGCACGCTCCAGAAATCGTCCAGCGCCTGTCCGCCGCGCCCTGTTACCACGGCCGGACGGATGAAGCTGTCGGCCTTGAAGCCGGTGGCCAGCACCAGCACGTCCAGTTCATGCAGGGTGCCGTCCTTCATGCGCACGCCTTCCGGCTCGATCCGCTCGATCGCGCCCACTTCCACGAACACGCCGGGCTTCTGGACGCAGTCGTAATACTCCCACGAATAGATCAGCCGCTTGCACGCCGCGTGATAATCGGGACGCAGTTTCTCGCGCAGTTCGGGATCACGCACCGACTGTTCGAGATTCTGGCGGCAGATCTCCTCGATCTCCCTGATCTGCGGGCTGGTGAAGTCGGTCACGCCCTCGGTGAAGCGATAGACCGCCTCCCAGTATTGCGGATCGTTGCGGATCGCCTCGATCAGCGAAGGATCGGCGGCAAAGGCGGCGCGCTGCTCAGGCGTATATTCGAACTGCACCACCGGCATGATCCACTGCGGCGAACGCTGGAAGTGCACCAGCCTTGCCGCCCGGCTGCTCAGCGCGTTGACGATCTGGATCCCGGTCGATCCGCAGCCGATCACGCCCACCCGCGTCCCGTCCAGCACCGCGCTGTCATCCCAGCGGGCCGAATGGAAAGCCTTGCCGGCAAAGCTTTCCAGCCCCGGCAGATCAGGCACCTTGGGATGATGGAGCACGCCCGATGCGGCAATCACCACATCGGCATCAAACGTGCTGCCATCGGCAATCTCCAGATGCCAGCGGCCCGCCGCATCGTCCCAGCGGCACGCAGTCACTTCAGCGTTGAAGCGGATATGGGGCATCACCCCGAAGCGTTCGGCAACGCCCTTGAAATAGGCGTGGATTTCCGGCCCCGTGGCATAATAGGCGCTCCAGTCCGGGTTCAGCGCGAAGCTGTAGGAATAGGCGTGCGAAGGCGTATCGCAGGTCAGCCCCGGATAGCGGTTGTCGCGCCATGTGCCGCCAAGCTCGGCGCCTTTCTCGAACACGGCAAAGTCGGTGTCGCCGCGCTCCAGCAGCTTGATCGCCGCCATCACGCCCGACATCCCCGCCCCGATGATTGCATAGCGCAGCCTGTGCTGGCCTTCCTGCTGTCCTGACATGCTCTTCCCTGATTGTCTGTGATGGATGCCGCCACCCTTGCCGCAAAGCCGCGCGGCCTCATCACCCGAACGTATTATGCGTAATGCAAATATCCTCTTGCTACGCATAGTTCCAGATACTACGCCATTTCCAACGATATTCGAGAGGAAACGGCATGATCGATCTTGCAGGAAAGGTGGCGCTGATTACCGGCGGCGGGCAGGGCGTGGGGCAAGGCATTGCGCTCGCCATGGCCAGCGCGGGGGCAAGCGTTACGATCACCGGGCGCACGCTGGCCAAGGTCGAGGAAACGGCGCGCCTCGTGCGCGAACGCGGCGGCAGGGCGCTGCCGCTGGCGGGCAATGTCAAGGATGCGGCCGATCTGGCCATGATGGTGGAGCGCACCGTGGCCGAGTTCGGCGGGCTGGACGTGCTCGTCAACAATGCGCAGGAAGTGCCGCTCGGCCGGCTTGAGGACGTGACCGACGAGGCCTTCCTTGCCGGGTTCGAATCCGGCCCGCTGGCCACGCACCGCCTGATGAAGCTCGCCCGCCCGCACATGGCGGCGCGCGGCGGGGGCACGATCTTCAACCTGTGCTCGTCGGCCGGGATCCGCTGGGACATGACCGGTTATGGCGCCTATGCCGCGGTGAAGCAGGCGATCCGTTCGCTCACCCGCGCGGCGGCGGCCGAATGGGGCGCCGAAGGCATCCGCGTGCTGACCCTTGCCCCGCACGCCGAATCGCCCGGTCTCAAGCATTGGCTTGAAGCCAACCCGGAAGAGGCGCGCGCCTTCTTCAGGACAATCCCGCTGGGCCGCATCGGCCGGCTTGAGGAAGACATCGGCCGCGCCGTGGTGGCGCTGTGCGGGCAGGATCTGGGCTATCTCACCGGCGCGACGATTCCGCTCGACGGCGGGCAGGCAAACTTCGACTAGAGCGCCTTCGACTGGAGCGCGGCGAACCGTCCGGGGGCAAACAGGCCCAGCCGCGCATAGACCGGATCGCCTGCCCCGGCATCGCCCCGGCCCACGCCATTGCTGCCGAAATCGTCGCCCGTGCTGGCGGGCAGGTCCTCTGCATGGTCGAGGATGAACGAGCGGCGGGCAAAGCGCCACACGCCGCCGCGCCGTTCATAGTGATCGGCATAGCGGCCCCAGGCAATGAACTGGCGCGTGCCATCGAGCGTGAGGTGCCATGCGCGGGCCATCACCTCGCCCTCGGCGCGGTCCCCATCCAGCACCAGCAGTTGCGAGAAGGCGGTGTGCATCGTCGCGCGCCAGTTGGCCATCATCTGCGGCAGCCAGTCGACATAGCCGCTCGCCGGGCCGCAATAGTAGGGCGTGTGATCGTCGACCGCGTCATCATGGTAGAGCGTGCGCAGCAAGGCCCAGTCGCGCCGGTCAACCCCGTGGCCATAGGCATCGGCCAGATGGCGCAGCGCCGCGCGGGTGGCGGCCTCACCGGGCGAAATCACCCGTGGGCCAAGCGGATGGTCAGACACCGAACCCGCCCGAAACCGAAATGCTCTGCCCGGTCACGTAGTTGCCCCGGCGCGAGGCGAAAAACACCGCCGCCTGCCCGATGTCCTCCGGCGCGCCCCAGCGGCCCAGCGGCAGCATGGCCTTGACCGCTGCTTCCCATTCCGGGGTAAAGGTGCCCACATCCTTGTGGACCTTGAACTGCCCGGCATCGATCACGCCCACCAGCACCGAATTGGCGCGGATGTTGAACTTGCCTTCCTCCTTGGCAATGCCCTTTATCAGCGCTTCATTGCAGGCCTTGGGCGCCACCGAAAGCCCGTCCTGCGCGGGCCACCAGTCATGGCCGGCCGATCCCAGATGCACGAAGCTGCCCCCGCCCATCGCGCGCATGTGCGGCAGGGCGGTGTGGACCGCGTGGTTGAAGCCGAAAGCCTCGATTTCCATCGAGGTGCGGAACATCTCCTCGGTCCAGTCACCGATGTGGACCTGCGGCACCACCGGCCCTGCCGCCCAGACCACGGTGTGAATGCGTCCGTGCGCGGCCACCGCATCGGCAAAGGCGGCCTGCACCTGCGCGCGATCGCGCACGTCGGCGCAGTGCACGCTTGCCTTGCGCCCCGTTGCGCGGATTTCATCGGCCGCGCTTGTCGCCACATCGCGCTTGGACCGATAGACGATGGCCACGTCGCTGCCCTCGCGCGCAAATTCCATCGCCACGCCGCGCCCCAGCCCGCCGCTGCCGCCGAACACGATCACCGCGCCTTCGGGAAACTGTGCCGTCATCATCCGCTCTCCACCTGCGGCGCATTGCTGCACCGTTTCGGGAAAGCTGGCGCATCGCCCGGCGTTTTGCAACGATAATCAAGGCAATATACCGAGATGACCTGTATATTGCGTAGATTAAACAGGATTGGTTTACGTCAGTCTGGTTACATCTGGCGCAGCTTCGCCACTTCCATCAGCCCTACGCCCAGTTCCTTTTCCGGATAGGCTTCGACGCCCCCGCAGCCCTTCTCGATGATCTCGCAGAACTGCGGGAGATGCGAATTGCCCTTGGGGGTGAACAGCGGCTCGGCCTTGGGTCCCGGCCCGAAGGCAAACCTGCGCGGCTGTCCGCATTTTCTGCGAAACTGCCACCCCGCCTCGCACTGGAAACACAACTTGCGCAAAAAATATGCCTTTCAAATCCGCAAATCCTGTCATATGGATGGTCGAAACGGCAGCCTGCATTGATTCGACGGGCGCAAAGTGAGTGCTTGGGAGAGAACCGATGCCCTACCCGCCCGGATCAGTCCGGCAGCCGCAAGCAAACCGGCACCAGAACCCGCAAGGCCCGCGATGACCGCATCCGCCACCGAACCCGCACGCCCTGCCGATCCGGTTCTGGCGCGCGTCACCGGGCCGGGCAGCCCGTTCGAAATCGGCGTGGTCGACGGGATGCGCCAGTTCGTGGCCGCCCCGCCCGATCTCAATCTGCTGATCGAATCCGCGCGCCGCTTCGGCCAGCAGACCTGCGTGGTCGATTTCGACAGCGCCGGGGCTGAGCGGCGTCTCAACTACGATCAGCTTTTCACCTGGCGCGATCAGCTCGTGCCCATGCTGCACATCGCGCGCGGGGACCGGGTAGCTATCGCCATGCGCAACCGGGCCGAATGGCTGGTTGCCTTCCTTGCGGTGATGAAGGCGGGCGGCGTTGCCGTTCTGGTGAACAGCCGCGGCTCCGGGCCAGAACTGCGCGCCATGCTTGAAGATGTCGCGCCCGCCGTCGTGCTGGCCGACAGCGAGCGCGCCGCCGCCATTCATGATGCGGGCTTTTCCGGCCGCGTGCTCGATCTCACAAGGCCCTTCGACCCTGCTGAGATCGCCCGCCGCGCGGCTGATCCTGCGCCCGATTCCGGCACTGCAAATCCCGACGATCCTTGCGCCATTCTCTTCACCTCTGGCACCACGGGCCGGGTGAAGGGGGCGGTTCTTTCGCACCGCAATGTCATCACCGGGCTGATGACCACGCAGATGTCGGGCATGGTCGTGCTGTCCAACATGGCCGCGCAGATGGGCATTCCCGTGCCGGATCTTATCGCGCAGTTGCCGCAGCAGGCATCGCTTCTGGTCTATCCGCTGTTCCACGTTTCCGGGCTTGGCGCGGGCTTTCTTTCACCGTTCCTTGGCGGCGGCAAGGTGGTCATCATGCGCCGCTGGGATGCGCAGGAAGCCGTGCGCCTGATCGATGCGGAAGGCATCACCATGTTCAGCGCGGTGCCCACCATGCTCTGGGACATCCTGCACCGCGCGCGCACCAATGGCGCCAGCCTTGCATCGCTGCGCAACATCGGCAGCGGCGGACAGGCGCTTCCGGTCAACCTTGTCGAGGAAGTGCACGCCCTGTGCCCGCACGCGCAGATCGGCACCGGCTATGGCATGACCGAATGTTCGGGCGCCATCGCGCAGGCGGTCGGCCCCGATTTCATGGCGCGCCCCGCCGCCGCCGGGCGCGTGCTGCCGATGGTGGATGTGCGCATCGAAGCGCCGGACGGCACGGTCCTGCCTGCGGGCGAAACCGGCGAGATCGTGGTGCGCGGCGCGCAGGTCATGCAGGGCTACTGGAACCGCCCGGAAGAAACGGCCGCCGTCCTCACCCCCGATGGCTGGCTGCGCACCGGCGATGTCGGCATGGTCGATGCCGATGGCTATGTCTTCATCGTCGACCGCAAGAAGGACATGGTCATTTCGGGCGGGGAGAACATCTACTGCGCCGAGGTGGAGCGCGTGCTGGGCCAGATCCCCGGCCTTACCGAATGCGCCGCCTTCGGCCTGCCGGACGAAAGGCTGGGCGAACGGCTGGTCGCCGTGGTCATCGCCCCCCGGCAAGGCGAGAATGCCATCGACGAGGCCGGGGTGATCGAATGGGTCGCCGCGCGCCTCGCCCGCTACAAGGCGCCCACCCGCGTCGCCTTTGCCCCTGCCACCCTGCCACGCAACGCCCTGGGCAAGGTCGACAAGATCGCCCTGCGCAAAGCATGGCCCACGCTTTCCGGAGAACAGTGAAATGCCCATGCCCACCGATATCGGCATCATCGACTGCATGCTGGGCATTCCCGATGCGGAAGACCGCGCGGAATGGTTTGCCCCGTTCCGCCCGCTCATCAAGGACAAGCAGACGCTGGGCCAGTTCGCCATGCCCGCGCAATACATGTTCAGGGACATCCCGCAGTCGGGCAAGCAGGACGATTACCTCGCCTGGACCGTGGCGCAGATGGACAGGCACAATATCGAGAAGGCCCTTGTCGGCTGGAACGAGAACGAGACCTCCTACCGCGCCAAGGAACTTTACCCCGACCGCTTCTTCTTCGATCTGCCGATCAACCCCAACAACGGCACCGAGGAAGTGCGCCGGATCAAGCGCATCCACGCCGAGGTCGGCCTTTCAGCGGTCTCGTGCTTTCCTTCCGGCACGCTGCCGCAGGTGGCGATCAACCACAAATACATGTGGCCGATCTATTCCGCGTGCGAGGAACTGGGCCTGCCGATCCTGCTGAACGTGGGCATTCCGGGGCCGCGCATCCCGATGGAAACCCAGAAGGTCGAACACCTCGACGAGGTGTGCTGGTTCTTCCCGGAACTGAAGGTGGTGATGCGCCACGGCGCCGAACCTTGGGAGGCGCTGGCCGTCAAGCTCATGCTCAAGTGGCCGAACCTCTATTATTCGACCAGCGCCTTTGCGCCCAAGCACTATCCCAAGGCCATCATCGACTATGCCAATACCCGCGGCGCCGACAAGGTGATCTACGCTGGCTATTTCCCGATGGGCCTCAGCCTTGATCGCATCATGTCCGACATGCAGTCCGTGCCTTTCAAGGACGAGGTCTGGCCCAAGTTCCTGCGCGAGAACGCAATGAAGGTGTTCGGGCTCTGATATCCCAGGGAGCCGGGAAGTCTGCTCCCCCAAGGCAATCGCCGGCATCGCGGAGACAACCCCCGCCCCGGCAATTCAGGAGTGAAAGCATGGCAACCGCAGAGGCAACCGATGCCCGCACCCCTCCCGTGGCGGTCTGGCAGATCCTCGAAAAGCTGAAAGGGCAGGACCTGATCGACTGGCGCACCGCGCCGGTGCCGGGCCGCGCTTCGGTCAAGGAGCGCAACCTCGATATCGGTTTTCCCTTCGGCTGGTATCCGGTCGAGCTGAGCGCGAACCTTGCTGCGGGCGAGGTCAGGCCGCTGCGCTATTTCTCGCAGGATCTGGCCATGTGGCGCGGCGAGGATGGCAAGGTCCGCGTGCTCGATGCCTATTGCAAGCATCTGGGCGCGCACATGGGCCATGGCGGCAAGGTGCACGGCAACCTGCTGGAATGCCCGTTCCACGCATGGCGCTATGACGGCGAGGAAGGGATCGTCAAGGACATCCCCTATTCCAAGTCGATCCCGCCGCAGGTGAAGCGCAAGTGCACCCGCACCTGGCACGTTACCGAAGCGAACCGCTGGATCTGGGTGTGGTATCACCCCGAAGACGCCGCGCCCCTGTTCGACGTGGTCCATCTGCCCGAAGCGACCGATCCCGAATGGACCGATTACGACATCTATGAATGGAACGTCTATGGTTCCATCCAGAACATGGCCGAAAACGGTGTGGACGTGGCGCACTTCAAGTATATCCACGGCACCGCCAACGTGCCGCTGGGCGATCTGCGCTGGGGCGAATGGGGCCGCGGCGCCGATGTGAAGGCGAAGATGGGCACGCCGTGGGGCGAAGTCGATGGCCAGATCAGCTATGACACGATGGGCCCCGGCCAGAGCTGGACGCGCTTTACCGGCATTTCCGAAACCCTGCTGGTGGCCTGCCTCACCCCGGTGGAACTGGACCATGTCCACGTGCGCTTCTGCTTCACCCAGCCGCGCGCGCAGGCCGAGGGCGAGCGGGCGGGCGTGGCCAAGGCCATCATCCGCGACATCTGCAAGCAGTTCGATCAGGACAAGGTGATCTGGGACCGCCAGAAGTTCGAACCCAATGCCCTGATCTGCGAAGGCGACGGGCCGATCGCACAGTTCCGCAAATACTATGCGCGTTACTACGTGAAATGATGAAGGCCACCAGAAGGGAAGCCCTTGCCGGCGGGATCGCGCTTGCCGCGACCGCCGGCCTGCCGGGAAACGGACACGCGATGCAGGACCTGCTCGACAGCCATGATTGCCTCGGCCTTGCCGATCTGGTGAGGAAACGCAAGGTTTCAGCCACCGAACTGCTCGATGCCGCCATCGCGCGGACCGAGGCGCTGAACCCGAAGTTCAACTTCATGGCGCAAAAGCACTATGATTACGCGCGCAGGGCCATTGCCGCGGGCCTTCCCCAAGGCCCGTTCAGCGGCGTGCCCTGGCTGCTGAAGGATCTCAACACCTACATCGCCGGCGAAGTGACCGAAAACGGCAGCCGCCTCTACAAGGGCCAGAAGGCGGCCGTCACATCGGAACTGGTGCGCCGCATCGAACGTGCGGGCTTCGTCATCTTCGGCAAGACGACCACGCCGGAGTTCGGCCTTACCGGCACCACCGAAAGCGTCCTTGCCGGGCCGACCCGCAATCCGTGGAACCCCGAACGCATCGCGGGCGGATCATCGGGCGGGGCGGCAGCGGCCGTGGCGGCGGGCGTGATCCCGGCGGCCCATGCCACCGATGGCGGCGGTTCGATCCGCATTCCGGCATCGGCCTGCGGCCTGTTCGGCCTGAAGCCCTCGCGCGGGCGCGTGCCCATGGGACCGCTCAGGACCGAAGGCTGGGGCGGCATGTCGGTGCACCATGCGGTCAGCCGCACGGTGCGCGATTCGGCCGCGATCCTCGATGCGACGCACGGGGTGGAACCCGGCTCGCGCTATGGTGCGCCCTCGCCCGAACGCCCCTATCTTCAGGAAGTGGGGCGCGATCCGGGCAGATTGCGCGTCGCGCTCATGCTCGCGCCGTTTTCCGGCGCGCCGGTCGATGCGCAAGTGATCGAAGCGACGCGGGCCGCGGCAAGGCTGCTGGAAAGCCTCGGCCATGATGTCGAGGAGGCCGCGCCGAAGATCGACATGGCCGCCATCGGCGCCAGCAGCTTCGCGCTCATGGCCTCATCGGTGGCGGCCGACTGCATCGACCGGGCCAAGGCACTGGGGATCGAGCTTGGTCCCGATGTGGTCGAGCGCACGACGCTTGATTTCATCGCCATCGGCAAGAGCATGTCGGCAATGGACTATGCCCGCGGCAACAATGCCTATCAGGCCGCCGCCATCGCCATCGGCCAGTTCATGCAGAAGTTCGACGTGATCCTTTCCCCCACCCTTTCGGCGCCGCCGCTGCCGATTGGCCGCATCGGCCTCGATACCGGGCGCAGCATGGCCGAATGGGGACAGGAAGTCGGCGCCTTCACCGCGTTCACCGGCATCTACAACGGCACCGGCCAGCCCAGCATGTCACTGCCGCTGGCGATGTCGCAGGAAGGGCTGCCCATCGGGATCATGGCCACCGGCCGCTATGGCGAAGAGGGCCTGCTGCTGCGTCTGGCGGGGCAGATCGAACGCGCCGCGCCGTGGAGCAGCCGCCGGGCGCCGGTCTGAACGGAAGCGACCTAGCCTTCGCCGTCGGCAAAGGCGTTGAGATCCTCGACCGTGGCGATCGGCCCGATGGCGGCGTTGTATTTCACGGTTTGCAGGACCAGTTCGGTTTCCGCCTCGCGGATGCCGTCGAGCGCCAGCACACGGTTGGTGATGGTGGCGGCATCGGCCAGACTGGGCAGGACGCAGACCGCGATCAGCCGCAGCGCCGCATTGGCATCGTAAAGCGCGCGCACCTCGTGCAGGGCGAGCAGGCCCTCGCGCACCTGGTCGAGCTTGCCGCTGGCGCACTTGATCGTGATGAACATCATGTGCTGCCCTGCCGATGTGGCATCGCGCCCGCGCGCGATGTCGACGATGGGCACCAGCTTGAGCAGCCCGGCTGCCTGCAACCGCTTCACTCGGCCGCGCACGGTGCCTTCGGTCACGCCAAGATCGGCGGCGATCTTGCGGAACGACAGCCGCGCGTCCTCGGCCAGCGCCTCGGCGATCTGCCGGTCGAGCGTGTCGGTTGCGGGAAAGGCGGGAAGCGATGGCGCCTCGGTCATGCGGCAAGCGGGCCTGTCGCAAGCGGGCCTGTCGCAAGCGGCCCTGTCTGGGTGTTATAGCGATAGACAGTGTTGACCAGTTCCACGTCCACGTCCTCGACCCCGGCAATGCCGGCGGAAACATCGCGCGCGGCCTCGATCATCTCGCGCGCGGCATGAAAGGCATAGAGGCAGCTCACCGGCCAGCGGCCCGATGTGATGTGCACCGCCAGAACATGTTCGCGCTCTGCCAGTTCGGTGGCCACGTCAATCGGGGCGCGTCCGCTTACCTGAAGGCGGATGCGCGCCAGCAGCCGGTAGCCGTGAACCCGGAAATCCGCCAGCGCCACCACCCGCATCAGGCCTGCGGCATCCATCGCGCGGATGCGGCCCGCCACCAGATTGCCGGTCAGCCCCAGTTCCTCGCCGATGACCGTGGCCTGCGCGCGCCCGTCGCGCCGCAGCACCTCGATGATGCGCATGTCGATCTCGTCCAGCGCTGCGCCCTTGGCGCGGCGGATGTTCGGCTTGTCCTCGGCCAAGTGGCATATCCCCCGATTGCGTAAGCCAAGCCTAGTGCCCCCTCCGCATCGGGGCAAGTCAGGCGATAGACTGCCTGCCTCGCGCAAAGCCCTTCGATCAGCCGCGCGGTTCGCGCAAAGCCCTTCAACTAGCCGCGCGGTTCGCGCGAAACCCTTCAACTAGCCGCGCGGTTCGCGCGGCAGGCCCAGCCCGCGTTCGGCAATCAGGTTACGCTGGATCTGGTTGGTGCCGCCATAGATCGTGTCGGCCCGCGAGAAGAGGAACAGGTTGGGCAGCACATCCCATTCATAGGCATCGCCCGCGGCAATCTCGCCCGCCTGCCCCAGCACGTCCATGGCAAGTTCGCCCAGACGCCTGCGCCATGACGCCCACTGGATCTTGTAGGTCAGCGCCGCCCCGTCCATCCGCGAATGATCGGTGTGGGACAGCATCCTCAGCGCGCCATAGCGCATGAGGCGCAGGCCCACTTCGGCGCTGGCGATGCGCTGGCGGATCACCGGATCATGCGCCTTGCCACTGGCCCTTGCGGCGGCGATGATCTCGTCCAGCTCGTTGCGGAAGCCCATCTGCTGGCCCAGCGTGGAAACCCCGCGCTCGAACGCGAGCAGCCCCATGGCGATCTTCCAGCCATCGCCGGGCGCGCCGATCAGGCTGTCGGCCGGGCAGCGCGCTTCGGTGAAGAATGTCTCGTTGAACTCGGCATCGCCGTTGATCTGGCGGATGGGGCGCACCTCTATGCCCGGCTGATCCAGCGGCATCATCAGGAAGGTGAGGCCCTTGGGGCCTTGCGAGCCTTCCTCGG
The DNA here is from genome assembly GCF_003171715.1 of Novosphingobium meiothermophilum. Lineage (GTDB taxonomy): Bacteria > Pseudomonadota > Alphaproteobacteria > Sphingomonadales > Sphingomonadaceae > Novosphingobium > Novosphingobium meiothermophilum. Next base: position 165,247 of record NZ_QGHL01000017.1, read on the forward strand.
TGCGCGTGACGACGAAGATCCAGTCGGCAATGTGAGCAAGGCTCGTCCAGATCTTCTGGCCGTCAACCACCCATTCGCCATTCTCCAGACGCCCCCTTGTGCGCACGCTGGCAAGGTCCGATCCGGCACCCGGTTCGGAAAACCCCTGGCAGAAGATCGTGCGGCCAGCGGCGATGTCGGGCAGGAAGCGGCGCTTCTGTTCCTCGGTGCCGAAAGTCAGGATGGTCGGCCCGGCCAGTTCCACCCCGATGTGATTGATGCGCCCCGGCACTCCGGCGCGGGCATATTCCTCGGCAAAGATCACCTGCTGGGCAAGGCTGGCGCCGCGCCCGCCCCATTCCACCGGCCAGCCGATGCAGCCCCAGCGATGCTCGCCCAGTTGCTGCTCCCACTCGCGCCGCCGTTCGGGCATGGCGGTAAGCTGGGTCACGCCCTTGATGTCGCGGAACTCGCCCGCCATCTGGCCCTGAAGCCAGTCGGCGCATTCGGCGCGGAAAGCCTCGTCGGCAGCGGAAAAACCCAGTTTCATGGCCGTTCGCTCCGCCCTCAGCCCGGCAGGTAAAGCTGCGCGGCCTTGCCGCCATCGACAGGCAGCGCCGTGCCCGTGATATAGCTTGCCGCATCCGAAAGCATGAAGACGATGGCCTCGGCCAGTTCCTCCGGCTCTCCGCCCCGGCCCATGGGGATGGCCCCGGCGGTGGCGGCGGCCACTTCGGGTGCGCGGGCGGCAAAGTCCTGCGTGGCGGCGGTCATCACCTGCCCCGGCACGATCGCATTCACCCGGATGCCAAGCGGGGCGCCTTCCATGGCCGCGGCGGCGGTGAAATGCACCATGGCCGCCTTCGATGCCGAATAGCTGGCCATGTTGGGCGCGGCGCGGATGCCGCAGGTCGATGCGATATTGACGATGGCCCCGCGCTGGCGGCCCTGCGCTTGCTGCGCGGCCATGACCTTCATGGCCGCCTTGGTGCCCACGAACACGGCATCGGCATTCACCGCAAAGTCCTTGCGCCAGTGATCGAGCGAGAGCTTGCCGATAGGCGCATAGTGGACCGACATGGCATTGTTCACCAGCATGTCGAGCCGCCCGTGCCGCGCGGCCACATCCTCGATCAGCGCGGTGAAGGCCGCCTCGTCGGAAACGTCGAGCTGGCGGGCCTCGACCGTGCCCACTGCGGCAATATCCGCGCGCGCGGCTTCCAGCTTGTCGGACCGGCGGGCGCAGATCACCACCGTGGCCCCGCGCTGTGCCAGAAGGCGGGCCGTGGCAAGGCCGATACCATCGCTGCCGCCGGTGACGATGGCCACCTGTCCGCTGAATTGCTGCATGATTGCCGTGCTCCTCTGCCAAGGCCATGTCGTTTCGCGCATCTGCGCCGAATCGGCAGGCAATGTCAATATAATGCGTAATTAATGGCTTTCTAAAATACGAATCAGTTCGCGGACACCCCCTCGTGGACCGGGATTTGCGCCTCTGACCGCCAGCGTTTCGCAAAAAATGCCCCACGATCCCTGTCACTTCGGGCATTGCGTGATTTTTTCACTACACCATAACGCATAAAACACTATGAGTCTCATCAGGACGGCATATGCGGAGAAATCAATTCCGCATCATGCGCATGATGAGTGCGCCCGACGATGCAAGGGGCGATGACACTGGGGAGAATACCATGGCCATTTCCGCTGCCACGCTTGATCTGGTGGCCGCCCACGCCGCCCAAGGCCGGAAGGAGCGGCGCATTTCGCAGCCCGTGGTCGATGCCCTGACCGCCGATGGCTTCTTCCGGCATTTCACGCCAACCCAGTATGGCGGCCGCGCCGGGCGCCCGCAGGAGTTCTTCCTCGACCAGATCGCCATTGCCACGCGCGACATGAGCACGGCATGGGCGCTCGGCATCGTCGCGGTCCACAACTATCAGGTGGCCCTGATGGACAAGACCGCGCAGGACACGCTCTTTGCCGATGGTCCCGATGCAATGATCTCCAGTTCCTACAATCCTGTGGGCGCCAGGGCCGAGAAAGTGGATGGCGGCATCATGCTTTCGGGCCGCTGGGGCTGGTCGAGCGGATCGGCGCATTGCAACTGGGTGCTGCTGGGCGGCGTGATCCCCGGCGAAGGCTATCGCACACACCTTGTGCCCGATACGCAATACCGGATTGATGATACCTGGCACACCATGGGCCTGCAGGGCACCGGATCGAACGACATCGTGATCGACGAGCCGGTCTTCGTGCCCGATCACATGACCCACAAGCAGATGGACGGTTTCAACTGCATCCATGGGCAGGGACCGGGCGTCTATGATCTGCCCTGGGCGCAGGTCTTCGTGCGCGTGGTGAATACCAGCGCCATCGGCGCGGTGCGCCACGCCATTGCACTGATGTGCGAACGGGCGGGCATGTCCACCACCGACATGGCAAAGAGCAACACCGATCCCGATGTGCTGGGCCGCATTGCCCGCGCCGCCAACATTGCCGACGAAGCCGAAGCGGTGATGGTGCGCGCCTATGACGAGATGGAAGCCGCGCAGTGGCGCCCCACCCTGCTTGACCGGGTGCGCTATCGCTATCAGGCCAGCCTGGTCGGCGATCGCTGCATCGAGGCGATGGACCTGCTGATGGACGTGGCGGGCGGCCGCTCGGTCTATACCGGCAGCGCGTTTCAGGATCTGTGGCACGATGTGCGCATGGCCCGCGCCCACGTCGCCAACAACCCGGTGGGCTTCGGCCGCAACTACGCCAGGATGCTGATGGGCGGCGAAAACGCCGACCTCTTCATCTGAACGCCTCGCCCCAATTGACACGTCTCCATCCGGCCCGCCCCTTGCCATATGGAGACGATGGAAAGCCCGCCCCCGCCAGCACCGCCGCCCCTGCCCGACAGTGCCGCTGGCAGCCTTACCGTCTGGTATGATGGCGCGTGCCCGCTGTGCACGCGCGAAATTGCCGTGATGCGCAGGCTCGACCGGGAAGGGCGCATCGCCTTCACCGACATTTCCGATCCCCTCGCCCCCTGCCCTGTGCCGCGCACGACGGCGCTCGCCCGCTTCCATGTGAGCGAAGGCGACCGCGTGCTTTCGGGCGCGGCGGCCTTTGCCGCGATGTGGCGCGCGCTGCCTTCGCTGCGCCGGCTTGGCAGGCTGGCACAGGTGCCCCCCATGGGGCTGGCGCTCGAAGCGGCCTATCGCCTGTTCCTGCGCGTGCGCCCCGCGTTGCAGCAGCTTGCCGGAGGCCCCCGCACATGAGCGAATCGCGCTATCGCAAGGTTCCCTCGGCACGGCTTTCCCGCATTGCCGCCTTCGGCCAGCTAGCGGGCGGCGTTGCCGGCGGCGTCCTTGCCGAAGGCGCGCGGCGGCTTGCCCGCGGCGAGGCGCCGAAGCTGTCCGACCTGCTGCTCACCCCCGGCAATGCCATGCGCGTGGCCGATCAGCTTTCGCGCCTGCGCGGCGCGGCGATGAAGCTGGGGCAGATGATCTCGCTCGATGCCGGAGACGTGCTCCCGCGCGAGCTGACCGAGATCCTCGCCCGCCTGCGCGACAATGCCCACTTCATGCCGCCAGCCCAGCTTGAACGCGTGCTCGCGGCGGAATGGGGCGCTGGCTGGCGCAGGCGTTTCCGCTCGTTCCAGGCAACGCCGATTGCCGCCGCCTCGATCGGGCAGGTCCACCGCGCCGTCCTTCCCGACGGGCGCGTGCTGGCCATCAAGGTGCAATATCCCGGCATTGCCCGCAGCATCGATGCCGATGTCGACAATGTCGCCAGCCTGCTGCGCATGTCGGGCCTGCTGCCCGCCACGCTCGATGTCGCGCCTCTGCTGGCCGAAGCCAAGCGTCAGCTTCACGAAGAGGCGGATTACCGGCGCGAGGCGGAGATGATGCGCCGCTATGGCGCGCTGATCGGCGATGATCCGCGCTTTCTGCTGCCGCGCCCGCACGATGATCTTTGCAGCGCCAGCGTGCTGGCGATGGATTTCATCGACGCACGCCCGGTCGATCTGCTTGCCGCCGCACCGCAGGATGTGCGCGACGAGGCGATGGGCGCGCTGCTGGGGCTGACCTTGCGCGAACTGTTCGGCTTCGGCTTCATGCAGACCGATCCCAATTTCGCCAATTTCCGCTGGCAGCCGGACAGCCGCCGGATTGTCCTGCTTGATTTCGGCGCGGCGCGCGCCGTGCCCGAAGCCACCGCCAGCGCCTATCGCCGACTGCTTGGCGCGGGGCTTGCCGAAGACCGCGATGCCCTGCGCGCCGCTCTGCTCGATGTCGGCTTCATTTCGGCGGCGCAGCTTGCCCGCCACGGCGCGGCGCTCGATCGCGCGCTCGATGTGCTGATCGGCCACCTTGGCCGCCCCGGCCTGTTCGACTTTGCCGACCGCTCGTTCGTCGAACGCGTCCGCGCCGAGGTGGAACAGATCGCGGCGGACCGGGCAAGCTGGCATATCCCGCCAGTCGATACCCTGTTCGTGCAGCGCAAGGTCAGCGGCACGGCGCTGCTGGCCATCCGCATGAAGGCGCGCGTGCCACTGCGCGAGATGGTGGCGGATGCCATCGGGGCAAAGAACGATCACATCGCAGTGTGAATCATGTTGACGAGTGATAGCTGAATGTGCGACGCCGCAAGGCATGGCACAGGACATTGTGGCGCGCGCGCGCAAGCTCATCGAAGACCGCATCATTTCACGGGCAGCCCTTGCCCGTGCCGCAGGGCTTCATCCCAACACCCTGCGCGACGTGCTGTCGCCCGACTGGAACCCCACCGTCGACACGCTGACCAAGCTTGAACGCGCGATGGACGATGGTGAGGACGACGAGTTCGCGCTGGCCACGGTCGAGGAGATCATCGCCGATGTGCGCAACGGCCGCATGGTCATCCTGGTCGACGACGAGGACCGCGAGAACGAAGGCGATCTCGTCATCCCCGCGCAGATGGCCACGCCCGAATCGATCAATTTCATGGCCACCCACGGGCGCGGGCTGATCTGCCTGTGCCTTACCTCGGAACGCGCGGGCCAGCTTGGCCTTGAGCTGATGAGCCGCAACAACGGCACGCGCCACGGCACGGCCTTCACCGTCTCGATCGAGGCGCGCGAGGGCGTGGACACGGGCATTTCGGCGGCAGACCGCGCGCGCACCATTGCCGTGGCGGTCGATGCCACCAAGGGCCGCGATGATATCGTCACGCCCGGCCATGTCTTTCCGCTGATCGCGCGCGATGGCGGCGTTCTGGTGCGCGCCGGGCATACCGAGGCCGCGGTCGATCTGCCGCGCCTTGCCGGGCTGAATCCTTCGGGCGTGATCTGCGAGATCATGAACGACGATGGCACCATGGCGCGGCTGAACGATCTGATCCCGTTCGCGCGCAAGCATGGCCTGAAGATCGGCACGATCCGCGATCTCATCGCCTATCGCCGCCGCCACGATCACCTTGTCGAATGCGTCAACCAGGCGCCCTTCCACACCGATTACGGCGGCGACTGGACGATCAAGACCTATCGCAACAAGGTGGACGGGTCGGTCCACCTCGTGCTTCAGAAAGGCCCGGTCGTGCCCGGCCAGCCCACGCTGGTGCGGATGCATTCGATCTCGGTCTTTTCCGATGTGCTGGGCCGCCCCGGTCCGCGCAAGCGCATCCTGCAACGCGCGATGAGCGAGATCGGCGCCGCCGGATCGGGCGTGATCGTGCTGCTCATGCCCACCGATCCCGATCAGCTCATCCGCGAGGTGGGCGGCGCCGCGCCAAGCGACATGGAACTGCGCAGCTACGGCATCGGCGCGCAGATCCTTGCCGATCTCGGCATTCACGACATGGTCCTGCTCACCAATTCGCACCACAACCTCGTCGCCCTCGAAGGCTACGGGCTGAACATCGTGGGCGAAAAGGCGATTCCCTCGGCGTGATTTCCGGCCCGCGCCGACGTGCGCGGACGGCGGCGCCTCATACCCCCGCCGTTGCCGTCATGATCTCGCGGCCACCGGCGGCAAAGGCAGCCAGTTCGACCGCATCCCCGCGCCTGCGCATGGCAAGGTGCAGCACCTCGCCGCAGATGGCGGGCGACACGCCCCTGAAGGCAAAGCGCTTCATCGCGTTGTCGCCAAGGCTGCGCCGCGCAAGGTCCAGCAGCAGGCTGGCTGTCAGCGGCCCGTGGACCACCAGCCCGCGATAGCCTTCCGCCTCTTGCGCATAGGGCAGATCGTAATGGATGCGGTGGCTGTTGAAGGTCAGCGCGGAATAGCGGAACAGCAGCGTTTCGGTGGGCGTGATCGCGCGGTGGGCGTCCCACGCGGCGGGTTCGAAGGGCTGCTGCGGCGGCGCCCCCGCACCCCCCGCGCCCGAAGATGCCGCCCCGCGATAGACCACGCTCTGCACCTCGCGCACGGCAGGCAGCCCGTTGCTCAGCGTTTCATGGGTGATCTCCACAAAGACGAGCGGCCCGCTGGCACCGGCCTTTTCGCGGATCGCGGTCACGCTTGATGTGCGCTCCACTTCGGCGCCCAGCGCAATCGGCTGGATGAACTCCACCGCGCTCGATGCCCACATGCGGCGCGGCAGGGGCACCGGCGGCAGGAAACTGGCGGGGTCATCGTCGCGCCGGGGGTGGCCGTCCTCGCCAAGTGCGGCCGTGGGCGCATCGGGCAGGCACAGGCACCAGTGCAGCCCCTGCGGCGCGGCGTTGCCATCGCACCCGTCGCGGTCGAACGTGGCCAGCCAGCGCCGCACCAGCCCCGCGCCGACGCGATCGGTGCGCCGCTCGCTGCGCCCGATCCACGGCTCCCATGCTCCTCCTACTGCCCCTGCCATCAGTTGCGCCCCTCCAGCAGTCCGCGCGCGATCACCTGCGCCTGTATCTCGCCCGCGCCTTCGAAGATGTTGAGAATGCGCGCGTCGCACAGCACGCGGCTGATCTCGTATTCCAGCGCATAGCCATTGCCGCCGTGGATCTGGAGCGCGGCATCGGCATTAGCCCAGGCCGCGCGCGCCGCCAGCAGCTTGGCCATGCCCGCCTCGATATCGCAGCGCCGCCCGCTGTCCTTGGCGCGCGCGGCGGCATAGGTCAGCTCGCGCGCCATGACCATATCGGCAAGGCTCATCGCCAGCTTGTCGGCCACGCGGGGGAAATGAATGATCGCCCGTCCGAACTGCTTTCGCGCCAGGGCATAGTCCAGCCCCAGTTCCAGCGCCCGGCGCGCCACGCCCACCGCGCGCGCCGCCGTCTGGATGCGCGCGCCCTCGAAGGTGCGCATCAACTGCTTGAACCCCTGCCCTTCCACGCCGCCCAGAAGCGCATCGCCCGGCGCGCGCAGGCCATCGAACTGAAGCGCATATTCGCGCATCCCCCGATAGCCCAGCACCTCGATCTCGCTGCCGCTCATGCCCGCCATGGGAAAAGGATCATCGCTTGTCCCGCGCGGCTTGGGCACCAGCAGCATCGAAAGACCGGCATAGCCCCCTGCATCCGGCAGCGTGCGCACCAGCATGGTCATCAGGTCCGAGCGTGCGGCATGGGTGATCCATGTCTTGGCCCCGTCGATCACCCAATCCCCGCCATCCCGGCGGGCGCGGGTCTGGAGAGCGCCGAGGTCCGATCCCGTGTCCGGCTCGGTAAATACCGCTGTCGGCAGCACCGCACCGCTGGCGATGGCAGGCAGCCAGCGCGCCTGCTGCGCCGCGGTTCCACCCAGCACGATCAGTTCGCCCGCGATTTCCGATCGCGTGCCGAGCGACCCCGCGCCGATCCACCCGCGCGAAAGCTCCTCGGTCACGACGCACATCACCAGCTTGCCCAGCCCCAGCCCGCCATGGCTTTCCGGAATGCACACCCCGAAAGTGCCCAGCGCAGCCATGGCCGCCACCGTCTCGTCGGGGATCAGCGCGTTGGCCAGATGCCACTTGTGCGCATGGGGCAGGATTTCGGCATCGGTGAACCGGCGGAACTGGTCGCGGATGGCATCAAGCGCTTCATCGTGCAGCGTATCGGACGGCCACTGCCCCGCCGCCAATGCTGCCGCCACTTCGGCGCGCAAGGGGGCGTGATCCGCCCCGATCAGGTCGGCGCATTCCCCGGCAAGGCGCGCCGCTTCGGCGCCCAGCCCCAGATCGGCAGGCCGGAAAATCTCGTTCTGCCCCATCGGCAGCCCGCCCGCCAATTGCGCCAGCGTCTCGGCAAGGCAGAGCCGCGCCACCTGCCGGTCAAGCGTGCTGGCCCCGGCCTGCCCGGCCCACCCGGCCACCGCCTCAAGCGCGGCAAGGCTGGTTGCCGCCCAGGCAAACCCGTGCGCGGCGCGCTGATGATCGTCGATGCGGGCGCGGGGCCGGTCTTGCGCGCCACCTTCGCCCGCACCATCCAGCCGCCGCGCCAGCGCTCCGCGCGCTGCCGCGCAATAGCGGCGCGCCGCTTCAAGTTCCGCTGCGAACATCCTCTCGCGCCCCCGGCCTGCGTCATGGCGCGCCTTGCGCCTTGCGAAACAGCTATTTGCCGCAACCCCGCCGAGTCAATGCGCGCCTCTTGTCATCTCGCCTCAGCGCTGCCCCTGCCAGCTTTCGACGATCGCATCGCCGCGTGCAAACCAGCATTCCGCCCGCGCCGAAAGCCGTTCCAGCAGGCGTTCGAATGCGCCAATGCGATATGGCAGCCCCATGATATAGGGCGTGGCATGGATCGGCAGCATCCGCCCGCCGCCGGTTCGCGCGGCTTCGCCCGCCAGCCAGTCAAACGCATCTTCCATGCTCTGCGCCCATGAATCGGCAGACTGCTGCTGCACGGCAATGATCGTGCGGTCGGAAAGTTCGTGGTTCAGCGGCAGGTTCACCAGCCCGTTGGAAAAGCCATAGGGCAGTTCATCGTTCACCCAGTCGCAGCAATAGGTCAGGCCCTCTTGCCTGAGCAGGTCCGCCGTGCGGAAACTTTGCGAACGCGCGATGGAAAGCCAGCCTGCGGGCCTGACGCCGGTTGCCGCGAAAAGCCGCGCAAGGGCATCGCCGATCAGCGCGCGTTCCGCCGTCTCGCCCAGCGAACTGTCGATCGTGCCGTTCATGTCGGTGGAATGCGCGATGATCTCGTGACCGCCATCCAGCACCGCCCGAACCAGTTGCGGATAGCGTTCCGCCACGGCCGCGTTGGTGGCAAAGCTCGCCCGCACTCCCGCCTTTTCCAGCGCATCGAGAAAGCGCCATGCACCCACGCGATTGCCATAATCGCGCGCAGTATAGTGGCGCAGATCGGGATAGGCGGTGGCCATGTGGCCGGGCGCGCGAAACGGCATGTCTGTCGGCGTGATCGGAAACCACTCAAGGCTCACGCAGATCCACACCGCGACGCTTCCCCGCGGCCATTTCACCGGTGGCCGTTCATGCAGCGCCGACCAAGGATAGAGCGCGTGGTCATAGCCATGGCTGCGCCTGGGGTATTCCAGATAGGCCGGATCAAGGCTCATGCCTGCGCCCTCCAGTGGTCGATGATGTCGCCCGCGCGAGCCATCCACGCCCGGCCATCGGCGGCGATGTGGCGCAAGGCTTCCTCGAACGGGCCTATGCGGTGCGGCTGGCCGATCAGGTAGGCGTGAAGGGGGATGCACATCACGGTGCCGGATCGCTCGCCCTCGGCCGCAAGCCGTTCGAACTGGCGGATCAGGGTATCGGCATATTCACGGCCCGACATGTTATAGACGAAGAAGCCGTAATGGTCGTTCACCTCAAGGCTGTAGGGGATGGAGGCAAGACGGCCGCGCTTCACCTTCACTTCCTGCACCTGATCGTCGTGATAGAGGTCGCAGGTATAGTCCAGCCCGTATTCGGCAATCAGATCGAGCGTGCGCGGGGTGTGGGTGAGGGCAGGCGCCAGCCAGCCCCGGATGGTCTGCCCGGTGGCCTCGCGCACGGTGCGGATCGAATCCTCGATGATCGCGCGTTCCTGCGCTTCGGACATGTCATAGGCATAGCGCGTGTTGTAGATGCCGTGGCTGAAGAACTCCCATCCTCGCGCCACACCATCGGCCACCACTTCGGGATGGTGCTGGCATAGCGCCACCGAAAGGCTGACCGATCCCGGAAAGCCGTGGCGGCTCATCACATCGGCCATGCGCCAGTGCGAAACCCGGTTGGAATGATCGCGGTGCGAATAGCCCACCACATCGGGATGCGGCCGCGCCCATGCCCTGCGCTTCGGGTGCGCGGGCGGATCGATCTCGTAATATTCCAGATTGGGCGCCACCCATACCGCCACGGTCTTCCCGCCGGGCCACACCACCTTGCCACGCCCGCGATAGGGCACGTAATCGTAAAGCCCCGGATCGGCGCTGCCCTCGTGCATCAGCGCGCCTCCAGCCAGTCGATCACGGTCTGCACCGGTTCGACATCGGCATATTTCAGTTGCAGATCGGTCAGGTTGGCGAAGTGATAGGATTCGTGCTTGTCGGCGCAGGTCTCGATCGGCACGATCGTGCGATAGCCGTGGCTCAGCGCATCCACCGCCGTCGCGCGCACGCAGCCCGATGTGCTGCCTCCCGTCACCACCACGGTATCCACCTTGTGGAACACCAGATAGCTGGCCAGCGGCGTTTCGAAAAAGGCGCTGGGCATCCGCTTGGTAAAGTGCAGATCGTCCGGCCCGAACCGGCAGCGCGGGTCATACTGGTGCCGATCTGAATCATACCTGATGTTCTGGAGGCTGTCGGGCGTATCGGTGCGCGTGCCCCATACGCCCGCATCCGCCGCATCGGCCTTGTAGGCCACGCGCGTCCAGATCACCGGCATGCCTATGGCGCGGGCCAGCGCGCTGATCGTGTTCACGTGTTCGATCTGGCGCGGATCGGTTTCATAGGCCGTGGCAAAGGCGGCAAGATCGGTATAGGCGCGCTGGAAATCCACGTTCACGATGGCCAGCCTGCTGCCGAAGCCGAACTTGCGGCGGGCGGGATTGGCCATGACCTCATCGAAGATCGCCCGTGCGGTGCGGCCATCGCTGACCATGCGGGTGCCCTTGATCGTCAAAGTCGGGTTCCTTTTTATCGCCTGTCAACCAAAACGCGCCGCCATCGTTGCGGGGATGGCCCGTCCCTGCACAGGCCGGGCAGATGATTACGCGCCACTTCCTCACGATCCCCGCCAGCGCCGGTGCGCCTGAGCGCCGGGTTCACTACCGCAAGTGCGGCAGCGGCCCCGCTCTCCTGCTCGTCCACCAGAGCCCGCGAAGCGCGAAGGAATACGAAGCGCTGATGCGCCAATGGGGCGCGCACTTCACCTGCATCGCGCCAGACTCTCCGGGGTTCGGACAATCCTCTCCGCTGCACGGAGAACCGGACATCGATGCCTTTGCCGCCGCCACGCTGCAATTTCTCGATTGCCTTGGCATAAAGCACTGCCATGCTTATGGTTTTCATTCGGGCGGGATCATCCTTGCCCATGCCATGAAGCAGCAGCCGCGCCGTTTCACCGCGCTGGCCATCGGCGGCTATCCGGTCTGGACCGAGGCGGAAATGGCCCTGTTCGGCGAACGCTACACCGTGCCGTTCCGCCCCAGTGCCTATGGCGAGCATCTGACCTGGTTGTGGAACCGCGTGCTGGAACAATCGTGGTTCTTCCCGTGGTTCGACGTGCGCGATGAAACCCGCATGAGCATGGCCCACGCCGATCTGGCGCGGGTGCAGGCCATCGTGATGGAAATGCTCGATGCGGGCGATGCCTACCGGGCTGGCTACCGGGCTGCATTGTCGGCGCCGCCGTGGGTTGCGCCGGAAGCGATGCAGACCGGCCCCGTGCTCATCAGCGCTTACGATGGCGATCCGCTTCAGGCCCATATCGACCGCCTGCCCGCCCTGCCGTCCGGCTGGCGGACTGCCAGGGTGCCCGGCCCGGCAGCGCACCTTGCCACCTGCCTTGCCTTCCTGCGTTCGCACCCGGCAGCAGATTGCCCCGCACTGGCCGAAGATCACGCCGAGGGCTTCATTGCCCTTGGCGCGGGGCTGATCCACTGGCGCGGCACGATGGGAGCAAGGCGGCTCGTGCTGCACGCGCCGGGGGCAGAGCTTGCCGATCCGGGGCCGGAAGCCATCGCTATCGATGTGCCGGGGCACGGACTGTCAGACGGGGTTGAGCGCCTTGCGGATGCGCTCGATGCCATCCGTGCGCAACTGGGAACCGATCGGCCTGTTCTGCCGCAGCCTCCCGCGGGCGATCCCGATATGCTCTATCCCGATCTGGCCCCGCAGCGCTTTGGCGAACACCTGCTGCGCGCGTGGGGGCTTTCGCGCGCCGAGGCCCTGTTTGCGCCGTGGTATGAAGCCAATGCCGCCCACGCCATCCCGGTCATTCCATCCGCGATCACGCCCGAAGCTATCGCCCTGCGGACACGCGCCCGGTTGCGCGCTGGCAACGCCGCGCGGCAGTGGCACGATGCGCTGGTGAAGATGCAGCCATGACCGGACCACGGACCTTTTTTGCCAAGATCTGGGATGCCCACCATGTTGCCGATACGGCAGCGGGCGCGGCGCTCATCGCCATCGACCGCGTGTTCCTGCACGAACGCACGGGCGCTGCCGCACTCAAGGCCATGGCCGCCGCAGGCCGCCCCGTGCACGATCCGGCGCGGGTCTTTGCGGTCATGGACCATATCGTCGATACCCGCCCCGGCCGCGGCGACCAGACCCTCATGCCCGGCGGGCAGGCATTCATCACCGAAACCCGCGAAGCCGCGCTTGCGGCAGGGATAACCCTGTTCGATGTGACCGATCCCGATCAGGGCATTACCCACGTCATCTCGCCGGAACTGGGCATCGTCCTGCCCGGACTGACGCTTGTTGCGCCCGACAGCCACACCTGCACGCAAGGAGCGCTGGGCGCGCTGGCCTGGGGCATTGGCTCCAGCGAGGCCGAACACGCCATGGCTACCGGCGTCCTGCGCCTTGGCCGCCCGCAATCCATGCGCGTGACCTTCACCGGACAGCTCGCCCCCGGCGTCACGGCCAAGGACATGGCGCTTGCCTTGCTGGCCACGCACGGCGCGGGCGGCGGCGCGGGCCATGTGGTGGAGTTCGCCGGAGAAGCGGTCCGCGCGCTCGACATCGAATCCCGCATGACCTTGTGCAACATGGCCACCGAATTTGCCGCCATGACCGGCATCATCGCGCCCGATGAAAGGACCTATGCCTATCTTGCCGGCCGGCGCCATGCACCGCCCGCGTTCGACCATCCGCACTGGCAATCCCTGCACACCGATCATGGCGCCACCTTCGACCGCGAGATCGTGATCGATGCAGGCGCGCTGGCACCGATGGTGACATGGGGCACCAGCCCCGAACACGCCGTGGCCGTGGATGGCACGGTCCCGCAAGGGCCGCAGCGCGCGCACGAATACACCGGGCTTGCGGCGGGCACCCCGATCAAGGGCACGCCGATCGATGCGGCCTTCATCGGATCGTGCACCAATGCGCGCCTTTCGGACCTGCGCCGCGCGGCCCGGCTGCTGAAGGGCAGGCGCATTTCGCCCGCCATCCGCAAGGCGCTCGTCGTGCCGGGCAGCATGGCGGTAAGGCGCGCGGCCGAGGCCGAAGGTCTGGACAAGGTCTTTGCCGATGCCGGGTTCGAATGGCGGGAAAGCGGCTGTTCGCTGTGCTTCTATGCCGGGGGCGAAGGCTTTGCCCCCGGCAGCCGCACGATCAGCAGCACCAACCGCAATTTCGAAGGACGTCAGGGCCCCGGCATCCGCACCCACATTGCCAGCCCGGAAACGGTGGCCGCCAGCGCGCTGGCAGGGGCCATCGCCGATCCGCGGGAAATGATGCGATGAAGCGCTTCACCACGCTCACTTCGCGCGCCATCCCCTTGCTGCGCGACAATATCGATACCGACACGGTGATCCCCAGCCGCGAGATGAAAAGCACCGGGCGCACCGGCCTTGCCGACGGGCTGTTCGCACCGTGGCGCTATGCCGACGCCGCTGCCCGCACGCCCGATCCCGCCTTCCCCCTCAACCAGCCAGAGGCGGCAGGGCAGCGCATCCTGCTGGCGGGTGCCAACTTCGGCTGCGGATCGAGCCGCGAACATGCCGTATGGGCGCTGATGGAATGGGGCATCGCCTGCGTCATCGCGCCGGGCTTTGCGCCGATCTTCCAGGCCAATGCGCTGCGCAACGGCCTGCTGCCGGTAGTCCTGCCCGCACCCGCGATTGCAGCAATGCCATGGGCAGACGTGACCATCGATCTGCCTGCGCAGACCGTTGCCTGCGGACAGAGCGTGCATCCCTTCGCAATCGCGCCAGAGCCGAAGGAAATGCTGCTCGAAGGTCTCGACGCCATTGACCTTACCCTGAAGGCGCGGCCCCAGATCGACGCCTGGACCGCACGCGACCGGGCCTTGCGCCCCTGGGTCTATCCGGAGCAGCAGCCATGACCCGCATCCTCGTTTCCGAAGTCGGCCCGCGCGACGGCTTGCAATCGATCAGCACGGTCATGCCGCTTGCAGCCAAGAAGGCATGGATCGCGGCCGAGGCCGCAGCCGGCGTGCGCGAGATCGAGGTGGGCAGCTTCGTGCCGCCCTCGCTGCTGCCGCAGATGGCCGACACGCCGGAACTGGTGCGCTTTGCCCGCACCCTGCCGGGGCTGAACGTGGTGGCGCTGGTGCCCAATGCCAAGGGCGCCGCGCGCGCGGTGGAAGCAGGCGTCCACGGCATGTCGATCCCCTTTTCGATGAGCGAGACCCATTCCATCCGCAACGTGCGCAAGGACCATCCTGCGATGCTTGCCGAAATCCGCGCTGCGGCCGCGATTGCACGCGAGGGCGGCGTCCACTTCGCGGTGGGTCTTTCCACCGCCTTCGGCTGCACGCTGGAGGGCGCGGTCAGCCCCGATGCGGTTGCGCGTCTTGCCGAAGCGGCGGCCGAAGCTGGTGCGCTGGAGTTCAGCCTTTCGGATACCACGGGCTATGCCGACCCTGCGCAGGTCCGCCGCCTGATCCGCAAGGTGCGCTCGGCGGTCGGTGACATGCTGACCACCCTGCACCTGCACAACACGCGCGGGCTTGGCCTCGCAAATGCGCTGGCCGGGCTGGACGAGGGCATCACCACGCTCGACGCCTCGCTGGGCGGGCTGGGCGGGTGCCCCTATGCGCCGGGCGCTTCGGGCAATCTGGTGACGGAAGATCTGGTGCTCATGCTCAACAGCATGGGGCTGGATACCGGGATCGACCTCGAAAAGCTGATCGAGGTGCGCACCATCCTGAAAGACGCCCTGCCCGGCGAGCCGCTCTACGGTTTCACGCCCGATGCCGGGCCGATGCTCGATTACCACGAAAGGATCGCACAGTGAGCGCGCCGCAACCAGCCACCCCCCAGCCGCTTGCCGGCATCCGGGTTGTCGAGTTCACGCACATGGTCATGGGCCCGGCGGTGGGCCACATCCTTGCCGGGCTGGGCGCCGAGGTGGTGCGGATCGAACCGGTCGGCGGAGACCAGACGCGCCGCCTACTGGGTTCGGGCGCGGGCTATTTTCCCATGTACAACCGGGGCAAGCAATCGGTCTGCCTCAACCTCAAGTCGGCCGAAGGGCTGGCCGTGGCGCGCGATCTGGCAGGGAACGCGGACGTGCTGGTGGAAAACTTCCGCCCCGGCGCGCTCGACCGGCTCGGCCTGTCCTACGAAGCGCTTTGCGAAACCAACCCCCGGCTGATCTACTGCTCGGAAAAGGGCTTTCTCCCCGGCCCTTACGAACACCGCACCGCGCTTGATGAAGTGGCGCAGATGATGGGCGGCCTCGCCTACATGACCGGGCCGCCGGGACGCCCCTTGCGCGCAGGCTCCAGCGTGATCGACGTGACCGGCGGCATGTTCGGCGTGATCGGCATTCTTGCAGCCCTTGAAGAACGCCACCGCACCGGGCGCGGGCAGAAGGTCGTTGCCAGCCTGTTCGAAACCACGGTCTATCTCGTGGGCCAGCACATGGCGCAGTTCGCCGTCACCGGAAAGGCCGCCTCGCCCATGCCCGCACGCATATCGGCATGGGCCATCTACGATGTGTTCGAGACGAAGGACGAGCCGGTCTTCATCGGCGTCGTTTCCGACAGCCTCTGGGAAAGGTTCTGCAAGCTGTTCGCGCTTGATGATCTGTGGGCCGATGAAACCCTGCGCGCCAACAACAGCCGCGTGCTGGCGCGGGACCGCATCCTGCCGCAGATCCGCGCGCTGATCGCGGGCATGACCCGCGCCGAGATCGTGGCGAAGCTGGAAGGCACGGGCCTGCCTTTCGCGCCCATCGGGCGGCCAGAGGACTTGTTCGACGATCCGCAACTGGCCGAAGGCGGGCTGGAGCCGGTCACGCTCGACAATGGCTGCGAAACCCGCCTGCCCACGATCCCGCTGGAAATGGACGGCAAGCGCCCCGGCGCACCGGTCGCGCTGCCCGGTCCGGGTGCCGATACCCGCGCCGTGCTGCAATCGCTGGGCTATGACGAGGCGAGGATCATCCACCTGAGCGAAACCGGCGCCATCGCGGTCGCCTGAACCTGATGGGGAGCAGTCATGCTTCCCTCGGCAGGGCTGAACCGCAAGGCGGCCGAATATCGCAACTGATTGCGCTGGGAACGACGGCGCGCGATAACCGGGGCCGGAAAGGGGTGACGGATGACCTCCACCGCCGCCATCGTGGCCGAACATCTTCTGCCCCGTCTGAAGGACGCCGTGCGCCGGCCCTTCGTGCTTGGCCTGTGCGGCGCGCAGGGCAGCGGCAAGACCTGGACGACGCGCAGCCTCAGGCATTTGCTCGAAGCGAAGGGGATTCGCGTCGCTGCGTTCTCGCTCGACGATCTCTATCTGGCCAGGGCGCGCCGCGAGGCTCTGGCGCGGGCCGTTCATCCGCTGCTTGCGGTGCGCGGCGTGCCCGGCACGCATGACGTGGAACTGGGCCTTGCGCTTTTCGGCGCCCTTGGCCAGTCCGGCCGGGTGCAAGTCCCGGCGTTCGACAAGGCGTGCGATGACCTTTTCCCGCGCGAGGCATGGCCCTTCGCGGATGCGCCCGTCGATGTCGTCCTGTTCGAAGGATGGTGTGTGGGGGCCGTGCCGCAGGACGAGGCGGCACTGGCTTCCCCCGTCAACCGGCTCGAACGCGAGGACGACCCCGACATGATCTGGCGGCGCCACGTCAACGCCTGCCTTGCCGGGCCTTACGCGGCGCTGTTCGCGCGGATCGACATGCTCGTGCTGCTGGCGGCCCCCGGCTTCGGGGTGGTATCGCGCTGGCGCCGCCAGCAGGAGGAAACGCTGCGCCGGTCGATCACGCAGAAGGGCGGGGAAGCCCCCGCCCTGATGGATCGCGCCGCGATAGAGCGCTTTGTCATGTTCTACGAACGCCTCACGCGGCACATTCTGGCCGAGATGCCATCGCGGGCCGACCTGACAATCGCCCTTGATGTGCACCGCAATCCGGTTTCGGTCAGAACGGCTTGACAGTGCCCAGAAAGCAGATCCCGGAAATCGTGATCCAGTAGATATAGGCAAGGCCGCGCCCGATCACGATCTCGCGTTCAAGGGCCGCTTCCTGTGCCGGGTCCGGACCGGCCGCCAGCGCGCGGAAACGCATGGTCCACAGCCGCATGATCCAGCGCAGGCCCAGCCCGATGCACAGCGTGAAGCCATAGAGCGTGAACTTGGTGGCATACCAGCGCACACCTTCGCTCGCTTCGAACGGGCCATGGCCCGTCAGCGAGGAAATGCCGACCACGAAGATCGTCGGGATCAGGACATAGCGGATCGCCTCGTCCAGCTTGGTCAGGCGGATGCCAAGATCGGTTTCGCGCGTGAAGAACGCGCCCCAGCACAGCGCAAGCCAGCCTGCCACGAATGCCCACATCGCGGTCAGGTATCCGCCGCCATAGGGTTGCAGGCCATAGATGTTGCCCATGTGCAGCCCCAGCGGCAGCAGCAGGATGATGCCCGTGCGCGCGAGGATGTCGATGCGGTAGGCGGTTTCCATGTGCCGCCTGCGCTCTTCCAGCGAAAGATTGCGGTTGATGATGTTGTAGCTTGACTGGAACACGCCCCATTCCCCGCCCAACCAATATACCATGGCAAGAATGTGGACCCAGCGCAGGACAAGCACTTCTTCGATCATTGTTTCCCCCCAAGGGCTGCCCGTGCAGCCGGTCGGGGCCTCGGCGCTTGCGGCCTGAGGCCCCGCGCACGGCATCAGGGCGTTGACAGCTTCTCGACCCAGTCCATGATCGGCGGGTCGGGGTTTTCCATGGCTTCCACTTCCTGCTGGAAGCCGCGCATCACGCGGGCGATGTAGGCGCGGGTGCTTTCCCCGCGTTCCTCGCCCGCCGCGCGATCGGGCGCATAGTTCTCGATGTCATCGCGGCGCAGCGTGCCAGCACTTTCAAGCAGGCGCTCCACCGTATCGAGCCGTTCCCGCGTGGCGGACAGTTCCGCGGCCACAGCAAGCGTCAGCGAATAGAGCCGGTCGAGCGCAGGCTCGTCGAAGAAGGCCGGGCGGCGGCCCTTGGCACGCGCGCCCGAACGGGCGATCCAGTCGATACCCTCGGTCATGCGGCAATCTCCTGTCCGGTCGCCTGCGCGGGCGCGGCCTTCCACGCGCCATAGGCATTCCACACCGCGGCGCGGCCATAGTCCTCGGCCTCGCCTTCGGGCGAGGGCGGAAAGATCGTCGGATCGACCACGGCGCGCACGCCCACCACGAACTGTTCGGCATGGCTGAAGCCGGCCTCGGCCATCACGTCTTCCAGCTCCACGCCGTGCATGGCCGACCAGAACGGCTCGTTGTTGTTGAAGGCGTCCCAATCGCGCATGAACTGTTCGAACAGGGGCATGTCGGGGCCATACTGGGGCTGCTCCACATGCAGGATAAGGCCGCCCGGCTTCAGCACCCGGTGCGCCTCGCGCAGGATCTTCGGCATGGCGGCCGCCGAAAGTTCGTGCAGGAACATCGTGGTCTGCACCCAGTCGAAGTGATCGTCGGGAAAGCGCGAGAGATCTTCGGCATTGGCCTGCACGAAGCGGATGTTCTTCACACCCAGCCCCGCCGCACGCGCCGCGGCATAGCGCAGCGACGCGCCCGCGGTGTCGATCGCGATCACTTCCGCTTCGGGAAAGCCCTGCGCCAGCGGCACCGCGTTGTGGCCAACGGTGCAGCCGATGTCGAGAATGCGCCGCGGCCGCCAGTCGGGCCGGTTGGCCCTGGCCCAGGCAACGAGCGCCTGCCCGCCCCCATCGTTGAGCGCGCCCAACGCCCCGCCCACGGTGGCAAACAGCCCCACATCGTAGTTGGCCCCTGCCGTCACGTCACCCGGACGCTCGTGCGAGTGATAGCCGCCGGGCTGGCAATGGATGTCGACGCAGGTCTGATAGACCGGCTGCGTGATGCTGTCATCGAGTTCGAGCTGGCCGGAATGCTCGTTGAACTGGCAGGCCTGCGCATCCAGCGCGTCAAGCTGGCGCAGCACGGTCTGCCGCCCGTTCATCTGGCGCATTTCCATCGAATTGCGCTTCAGGGCCGACCACATGCGATGGAACGGATCGCGGTTCATCGCATCGCGGATTTCGTAGCGGTGCTCAGGATCGCGGCCATGCTCGGCACGGAACGCGGGCAGCACCCGTGTTTCATAGGCCAGCCTGTTGCCCGCCCCCAGCGTGCCGGAAAGATAGCGGTTGAAATGGGTGAGGAAGTTGAAGCGCGCGGCTTCGTCATGGCTGGTGCGCGGCATCATCGGATGGCGCGTCAGCGCGGTATAGGGCGGTGGCAGATCGTTCTTCATGCGGTTCGTCCTCTGGCGTGGAGCAGGAGGGATTCGCTTGCCCTTATTTGTCCGGACAACTTTTCCGACCTGATGCGGCTCTGTCAAGCTGCCGCTTCGGATAATTTGTATGGACAACTTTGAAAGTCGGGCCTTGATGCAAGTCAATTCCAAGAAACATGAGTGATGAAGGTGCGCACAGCCTGATGGGAAGACTGCCCGCCATGCGCACCCCCGCCCATCGCCTCAGAACTCGGCGAGCAGCCTGCCCAGCCCCTCGATCCGGTCGGTAATCCCCAGCTGGCGCAGCGCGTGCCAGTAGGTTGCGGTGTTGATCGCGATGACCGGCTTGTCGCGCTTCTGCTCATATTCGGCCGCAAGGCTGACCATCGAAAGATTGGTCCCCACCTGCACGATCGCGTCCACATCGTTGCCATCGAGATGATCGATCACCTCGCGCAGCCGCTGCGGCGTCACCCTGGCGATGTCGGTCCAGCGCCGGCATTGCAACGGCACGTCGCGCACCACCGTGAAGCCCGATTCCTCAAGAAAGCGGCGCACTTCGGCATTGGCCACCGGGTAATAGGGCGAAACGAAGCTCACCGTCTTCACATTGCCATAGGCATGAAGCGCAGCGGCAATCGATTCCGATCCCGTCGATGCGCCGACACCGGCCAGTTCCTCGACCTCGGCCTTGAACCTGCGGCCGCCTTCGACCCCGCCGTAGAACGTGATCGCCGACATGCCGAGCACGAGATATTCGGGCCGCAGCGTCATGACCGAGCGCACCGCATCCATGGTGTTTTCGGCAATCGCGGTCGTGCCGGCAATGAAATCCTCGTTCGAAAGCGCCACCGGATCCTGCACGAAGATTCGCGAGAAGTGGTTGGTAACACCGGCCGGGCGCATGCGCTCCATGTCGGGCTGGACGGTGGTATTGGTGGAAGGGGCAATCACGCCAAGGCAGGCGCGGTATCCCTGGACATCGACCATGTGGTTCGTCTCCATGAGCGCGGCGCCGCAGTCCCACCGCTGCGCCGCCGCGATGCGTGTCAGTTGATCGCAGCCGCCTGGGCGAGGCTGTCGAACATGGCTTGGCGCAGCAGGTATTGGCGGCGCGCTTCGTCGTTGGTCTTGATTTCCAGCATTTTCGCTCGGCGCGCTGCGTGCGCGCTGTCCTGTCCGCCGCGGATGAAGGCCATGTTTTCCTTGGTCTGCATCTGGGTGAAGCTGTGCGTCACCTCGCGGCGCTGCCGGTCGTAAAGCGCAAGGGCAGGTTCCATGGCGGCCTTGCCCTTCAGCACCGGTTCCAGCTTTTCGAACAGGTTGAAGGCATCGTGCACGCCTGAGTTCATGCCGAACCCGCCCAGCGGATTGTTGAGGTGCGCGGCATCGCCCACCAGCATGACCCGGCCTTCGCGGAACGATTGGGCCACGCGCTGGTGCACCCGGTAAAGCGTGCGGTGCTCGGTCCTGACTGCGGCCCCGTCGCCCACGAGCCGGTCGAAAATGCCGTTCTTGATCGCATCCGAGCGCAGTTCGTCATCGCTGAGCGACCCGTCGGTGGGCACCAGAACGCGCCACAGCGAAGGCACGCGCAGCAGCACCAGCCATTCTTTGGGATCGGAAACATAGTTCACCAGCGCCAGATTCGGCAGATGGTCGGCCAGTTCCAGATCGGTGGACAGGCACAGGAAGCGTTCGGGATAGGTGAACCCGTCAAACTCGATCCCCAGCCACTTGCGCACGATCGAATTGGCCCCGTCGGCCCCGACAAGGAAATCGGCGCGCAGCCGGTTGATGCCGAAGGCCGTCTCGGCCCAAAGATCCACCCCGCTTTCGTCCTCACGGAAGGTCAGGAGGCGGTTGTTGAAGCGCATCTGCGCATTGGCGAACTTTTCCAGCCCTGCCGCCAGCGCGCGCGAAAGGTGATACTGTTCGCACTGGATGCGGAAAGGATAGCGAGTGACATCGTCGATCTCGCTCAGGTCAAAGTCGATCACCTCGCCGCTCTGGCGGTCGCGCCAGTGATAGACCGGCGCCTTCAGCCCCTTGTCCAGCAGCATGGGCGTGATCCCGATGGCATCGAGCATTTCCAGCGTCGGCGGATGGAAGGTGGAGGCGCGCAGATCCTGCGCGCAATCCTCGGCCGCTTCCAGCACGATAACGTCCACCCCCGCCTGGGCCAGCAGCGTGGCAAGAACCGTTCCCACGGGACCGGCCCCGACAATCGCCACCTGGCACCGTTCAACCCCTGTCATAACTTCAGGACTCCAATCTCGCTTGCCATTCGCGGTATGGACCGGAGAAACCGACTGCGTTGGCAAAGCCGCAGAACTATCCGCCTTGCGGTGATTGGCAGGTCAGGAACGGGCAAATGCGTGAAGCCGTCCCACAAGCAGCCTACAGGTCTGTCGCGCCATCCAGCGGGGCGTGGCCGCACGTCCGGGGAGTTCACGCGATGATTGCAAAGCGCCGTAACCTGCTTCTTGCCCTTTCGCTGCTGGCCCATGCGCATTCGGCCAGTGCCAGTGCCGATCCAGCGCAAAGCCCCGTTTCAGCAGACGACAGCGCCGAGGCCGTCTATCGCGCGAGGCTGGCGGTGTTCCTGAAAGACCCCGGCAACCTGCCCTACGAACCGACCGAGCCGCTGCGCGGCACAACGAGGTGGAAGCCGCTGCCGACCGTGCCCGCCGCCCGCAGCGGCATTTCCGCCGATGCACTGGAAAAGGCGCGCGCCTATGCCGCTATGATGAACTCCAGCGCCTTCATGGTCTGGCGCAATGGCAGGGTTGTTTCGCAGTGGTATGCCCCCGGTGTCACCGAGAAGACGCCGATCACCTCGAAATCACTGTCGAAGCCGCTGACCGCCATCGCGGTGGGGCGCGCGCTGGCGCTGGGCAGGATCCGTTCGATCGACCAGTCGATCGCGGATTTCATCCCGCGGGCAAAGGGCACCGAGAAGGAGAAGATCACGATCCGCTATCTGCTCGACATGCGATCGGGGATGCTGGATCAGGGCTTCAGCACCGATCCCGACCATCCCTATAACCGGGCGCTGCTGCATCCCGACTTCGGCGAGAAGATCATCGACATCTACCCCGTGCCGCACCCGGTGGGTAAGCACTATTCCTATGCCAACGCGCCAAGCGATCTCATCGCCATGGTGATCGAAGGCGCCACCGGGATGCGCTATGGCGATTTCATCACGCGCGAGGTGCTGCAACCGCTGGGCGCGCAGGGCGGAACCATGTGGGTGGGCAAGCCGGGCGGGCTGGCCCATGCCGGATGCTGCGCCACCATGCCGGCCGATACCTATCTGCGCTTTGCCGTGCTGCTGATCGACGACGGGATCTGGCAGGGCAAGCGCCTCCTGCCGAAGGGATACGTGGCCGAAATGCGCAAGGGCACCGCCGAAAATCCCAACTTCGGCCTCGGCATCTGGCTTGGCGAACCCTACCGCCAGCGCCGCCCCTTCGGCGCGCCGGGGATGCTCGGCCCGCACGTGCTCCATTCCGAACCCTTCCTCGATCCGGACCTGTTCATGTTCGATGGCAATTCGAACCAGCAGGTGGCGATCAGCCCGAAACACCGGCTGATCGTGCTGCGCGTGGGCGCAACGCCGCCTGCGCCCAAGGACGGCAGCCCCGAATGGGACAACGCCTTTCTGCCCAACACCCTGATTCGGGGAATCACGAAATAGGCGCCGCGCCGGGCAGCCTGTAGCGGGTGAAGATCACCAGCGCCGCAAGCTGCATCCCGGCGGGAATCACGCTGTAAAGCAGGATGATGCCGGTAATGGCGCTCTCGCTCTGCGCCGCCGCACCCCCGGTGGACGAGACGAAGCCGAACGCGCTCATCACCGCGCCTGCAATCACCGGGCCAAGCGCGAAGGCCAGCTTCTCCATGGCCGAAAACAGCCCCGCGAATACGCCTTCGTTGGCCACGCCCTGCATCCGGCGCTGATAGTCCACGGTATCGGTCATCATCGACAGCGCCAGCAGGATGAAGCCGCCGTTGACCGAACCGATCACCACCGCGCGCAGCAGGATCAGCAGGTGCTGGACATTCACCGGCTGCCCGCCCGGCAGCGTGGCAACTGCTGCCCCGGCCCCAGCTCCGGCCCCGCCTGCGTCAACCCAGAGCCATGTCACCGTCACCGCCGCCCATACCAGCGAGGCCGCGACATAGGCGCGCGGCTTGCCGATCCGGCGCGGCAACCACAGCCACAGCGGCTGCGCGGCAAGGCTGGCGGCAGACATGCACAGGATGAACAGCGGGATGAGCCAGATCGCCTGCACGGCATAAAGAAACACGAAGCCGATCACGGTATAGCTTGCCGCCTGCCCGATGTTCGAAACGAAGCTGGTGGCCAGGAGCACCAGATACGGCCGGTTCGCGCCCACCGTGCGCATCTGGTCGAGCAGGGAGCCCGGCACCGCGCCCGCATGGATCAGCGGCACGCGCCGCAGCCCGCTGGCCGTCGTCAGCATCGAGACGAGGCACAACGCGCCGAAGATCCAGCTCATCATATGCCAGCCCGACGCCCCACCGCCGAAATGCGCGATGATCGGCTGCGCCAGCCCCACGCCCACCAGCACGCCAAACGTGGCAAAGACCATGCGCAGCACCATGATCCGGTTGCGCTGGTGCGGATCGCCCGAAAGTTCGGCCGCGATGGCCAGATAGGGCACCGAATAGATGCTGAACGCGGTGGAAGCGAGGAAGAACAGCGCGCAGATTGCCGCGGCCGCAATGGTCGGACTGGGATAGGACGTGAACGCGAACAGCGCGATGAAGCCCAGCGTCGTTCCCACTGCCCCGCCAATCAGGAACGGCGTGCGCCCGATGGCCGCCTTCATCCGGTCCGACCATGCCCCCACCAGCGGATCGCACACGATCAGCCAGAGCTTGGGCATCAGCACCACAAGGCCCGCCAGCCACGCGGGCACGCCCAGCATCGTCGTCATGAACAGCGGCAGCAGCACCGCAGGCGTATCGCGGAACACCTGCGCGCCAAGCTGGCCCACGCCATAGCGCAGGACAACGCTGGTCGGCACTTCGCCGGGCAGGGCCGAAGGGGCGGCAGAGGAGGTCATACGCAGGCGCAGACCGTTTTCCATTCAAGGTAATTGTCCATCGCCTGCCGACCGCTGTCGCGGCCCCAGCCCGATTGCTTCACCCCGCCGATGGCAAGGCTGGCATCATACATGGCGTGGCAGTTGATCCACACCGTGCCCGCGCGAATGTCGGCCGCCATGCGGTGCGCGGTGGAAAGGCTTTCCGTCCAGACGCTGGCGGCTAGGCCGTATTCGCTGTCGTTCGCGGCCGCGATCACTTCTTCCGGCTCGTCGAAGGGCTGGACAACCAGCACCGGCCCGAACACTTCCTCGCGCACGATCTCCATGCCCGGCGTCACGTCCACCACCACGGTGGGGGTGATGAAAGTCCCCGCATCGCCGGTGCGCTCGCCCCCGGTCAGCATGGTGGCGCCTTCTGCTCTTGCGCGCTGGAGAAAGCCTTCCACGCGCTCGGCATGGCGGGCCGAAACCAGCGGTCCCATCTGCGTATCGGGGGCCAGACCGTGGCCCATCTTCAGGCCTTTGGCATAGGCGGCAATGCCTTCGACCACCTGATCGTGGACCGAACGATGAACGTAGAGCCGCGACCCGGCAATGCACACCTGCCCGCCGTTGAAGAAGATCGCATTGGCAACGCCGGGCACGGTAATGCCCATGTCGGCATCGGGAAACACGATCGACGGGGACTTGCCTCCCAGTTCCAGCGTCACGCGCTTGAAGTTGGTCTTGGCGGCATCCAGCACCGCGCGGCCCGTGGCAGTCGATCCGGTAAAGGCAATCTTGTCCACCTGGGGATGCGCAGCCAGCGTCGCCCCGGTCTGCCCGCCAAGGCCGGTCACGACATTGAGCACGCCCGCCGGAAGCCCGGCTTCCATCATCAGTTCGGCAAGGCGCAGCGCTGTAAGCGAGGTGTCCTCGGCGGGTTTCAGCACCACGGTGCAGCCTGCCGCCAGCGCGGGTGCCAGCTTCATCGCGGTCAGCACCAGAGGCGAGTTCCACGGCACAATCGCCGCCACCACGCCCACCGGTTCGCGCACCGTCCAGGTGCGCATCTGGCGGCCTGCGGGCTGATAGTTGATCGAACTTTCGATCGACTGGCCCTCGATCGCCATGGCCTGGCCCGCAAAGAAGCGGAACTGGGCCGCCGCCCCCGGAATCTCGGCCCAGCGCCCCACGAACAGCGGCTTGCCCTGATCGAGCGTTTCCAGTTCGGACAGATCGTCGATGTTGGCGTCGATCAGGTCTGCGATCTTCCACAGGATGCGGGCGCGCTCTGCCGGCACGGTTGCCTTCCAGCCCGCCAGCGCATTGCGTGCCGCTGCCACCGCCGCATCGACATCGGTCGCGCTGGCCGCGGCGATGCGTCCGGTTTCCGCCCCGGTCGCCGGATCAAGCGTGGCAAAATCCGCGCCGCCCCCGGCCCTGCGCCATGCCCCGCCAATCAGCAGCCCTTCGCCCCGCGCACGTCGCGCCAGAAAATCCAGGGTGCCGGGTCGCAGGGTGAAGGCGTGGGGCCGAACGGGATCGAAAGCCATGATTCTGCAATGCTCCTGTAATGCGCGATGACTGCCCCCTGACCGTGCGGCCAGCCAGACCGCCATACGCGAAAAGCCGCTTGGCGGATAAGTCTGTCCGAAATCGTCGCTGCCGCGGCAGGTGCGCATAGCAAGCGTGGCGAGAAACCATGACGGCGATTCCGCCGCGAGACGAGCGATCGGGGAAGACATGACCTATCGACTGGGCGTGGACGTGGGCGGCACGTTCACCGACCTCCTGCTGTTCGACCAGAGCACCGGCACCTTCTGGCGGCACAAGACCCCATCCACCCCGCACGACAGTTCGGAAGGCATCCTGAACGGCGTAAGCGCGATCTGCGAGAAAGCCGGGATCACGCCGGGCGATATCGACTATTTCCTGCACGGCACCACGGTTGCCACCAATGCCGTGCTCGAAGGCAAGGGCGCGCGCGTCGGCCTCGTCACCACCGACGGCTATCGTCAGGTCATGCAGATCGCGCGCAGTTTCGTGCCGGGCGGGCTTGCCGGATGGATCGTCTGGCCCAAGCCGCAGCCGCTGGCAGCCCTTGAGGATACGGTCGAAGTGCGCGGCCGCATGGATGCACAGGGCAACACGCTTGAGCCGCTCGACGAGGATCAGGTGCGCGCGGCTCTCATCGCCCTGCGCGACAGCGGCATCGAGGCACTGACCGTCAGCCTCATCAACGCCTATCTCAACGGCGCTCACGAACGGCGCATCGGCGAACTCGCGGCAGAGATCATGCCCGGCATCCCCATTTCGCTCAGCCACGAAGTCCTGCCGGAAATGCAGGAGTATGAACGCACCCTCACCACCGTGGCCAACGCCGCCGTGCGCCCGGTCGTGGGCAAGTATGTGCGCAACCTGCGCGATCGGCTGCGCGGGGCGGGAATGGCGGGATCGCTCTCGCTGCTGCGGTCTGACGGCGGCCTCATGTCGTCCGAAAAATCGGAAGAGCATCCTGTCTCGCTGCTCATGTCTGGCCCGGCGGGCGGGGTGACGGGCGCGATCTGGGTGGGGCGCAACGCGGGCATCCGCAACATCCTCACCCTCGATGTCGGCGGCAC
>NZ_QGHL01000012.1 GCF_003171715.1 Novosphingobium meiothermophilum
GCAGTTTCAACAGGCTGGGACTCTGGACCCTCTATATGAAGGAGGTCAGACGCTTCTTCAAGGTCCAGACACAAACCATCTGGGCCCCTGCCGTCTCATGAAGGCGGCAAACAGTTGAGGCCATTGCCCCGCTGGTGCGTTTGAAGGCCCGATGCCAAAGCCGTGGCCTCCTTCCTCGAAGAGGTGAAGCTCCACCGGTCGCTCGGCCTGTCGCATGGCATCGAGAAACAGCAGGGAGTTCTGATAAGGCACCGGTTCATCGTCGAGCGCATGCACCAGGAATGCAGGGGGTGTTTCCGGCCCGACATGCCGCGCGGGTGAGCGCTTTGCGATTGCTTTCGCTGAAGGGGACGGGCCGAGCAGCATGGTGGCCGACTGCTGGTGTGTGAACGGCGGCTGTGCGCTGATGACCGGATAGATCAGCGCCGAACAGAAAGGCATTGGATCGATCCGGTCCGCTTCATCGCGGGGCTTGTAGGTCTGCTCGCGGCCTCCGGTGATCAGCGATGCAGCAAGATGTCCGCCAGCGGAAAAGCCGATCACGGCAACATTGGCGGGGTTGATGCCGAATTCACTGGCACGGCTCTTGATGAGGCGCATTGCGCGCTGGGCATCCTGAAGGGGCACATCCGCGCGATTTTCCCAGCCCTCGCCGGGCAGGCGATAGACCAGAACGAACACGGTATAGCCCAGATCGGTAAAGACGCGCGCAACATCGGTGCCTTCGTTGCGTATCGACACAAAGGTATAGGCCCCGCCCGGAATGGCGAGGATGGCCTGCCCGTTCCCCTTTACCGGACGGAAGACGCGGATTTCGGGATGGATGACGCCGGTGATGAAGGTGGGGTCGAGAGCGGCAGATGGCTTGGGCACAATGCCGGTCGCGCCCGGTGGCGGGTCATTCCATAGCGCGATAGCCGGGGCATTCGTCCATTCGGCGGGCAACGGTCCGTTGCCCTGCGGAATCTTCAGCGCTTCGCGCGCGGCATTGACGGACGAACCCATGAACAGCAATCCACTCCCTTGAAGCATCTGCCTGCGATTGATCGGCATTCGCATCACCTTACCTCGCAACCTGCGCACGATCCGGCATGTCGCGCCATGCCAAGCCGGCATTCCTCAAACTTCGGCTTTCCCGCCAACCCGGTTGCCTCTGTGCTTCTCTTAGAGGAACGAGTGTCAAACTTCATCACAAAAGACATGATTGCGTAATCGATTGCACTGGGCTACCAACCCTCAACGGAGATCACCTGCACGCTTGGGACTGGCTGTCATAATCACCGATTTTATTGGAGAACCTGAGTCTGACCTTCTGCTCCGGGATGGTCTTGTGCACCGTCCCAGACCGCAAGCAGGTGCTTCTTTAGTGAACGATTGCACGCATAGGCGGAGCGCCGTGCAACAAGAGGATGACCAAGGATGGTGACGATCGCTTCCGGCAACGAAGAATGCGCAGATGATCGTCATCGCTCCGTGCCAACGCAGTGGTCCGCCCCGGATCTTGAAGCACTGGTTCTGTCGGAAGATAATACGATCCCGGCGTTTTCTCTCGATCGTCGGCTACGGCTCGGCACGTTTGATCTGTGGGACATGTGGCCCGTGGAGCGGGCTGATGGAACCTTGCCGCGCTTTGACGGGGCTGCACTCTGGATGGTGCTGACAGCGCCTGCGTCCGATGATCCCGATGACCGCCATGCCCTGGCACGTATCCGTCTGCTGAGCGAGAGGAATGGCAGCTGGAGCCTGCACCAGCCGGTCTTTCCCGATGGCTTTACGCCAGGCAGCCGGGAATGGTCGGGTTCTGCCGTGCTGGATGAGAGCGCAGAGACACTGACTGTTTATTTCACGGCGGCCGGAAGACGCCAATCTGCGGCCGTGACGCTGGAGCAGCGGCTGTTTCAGGCACAGTGCCGCTTCTCGGCAAGGCAGGAGGAGATCACGCTCTCGGAATGGTCGGCACCGGTCGAATCCGTCATCGCCGATGGCATCGATTATGCAGTGGCCAACCAGACTGCCGGGACGGGCGGCGAGATCCTCGGATTTCGCGATCCGGGCTTCTTCTGCGATCCGGCAACCGGGCATTCCTTCCTGTTCTTTACCGGATCCTGCGCACGATCCCCGGCGCGCTGGAGCGGAGTTATCGGCGTTGCCGAAGCCGACAAGAGCGCGCCATCAGGCTGGAGGCTCCTGCCTCCGATCCTGACCGCTGCGGGCTTCAACAACGAGCTTGAACGCCCGCACATGCGCATGGTTGACGGGCGCTATTACCTGTTCTGGTCAACCCAGCGAAAGGTCTTTGCCGCTGGCGGTCCTTCCGGTCCGACCGGCCTTTATGGTGCGGTGGGCGACAGCCCGCTTGGCCCGTTTGCCTTGCTCAACGAGAGCGGCCTTGTTGCCGCGAATCCTGCCCAAGCCCCGGCTCAGGAATACAGCTGGTGGGTATTGGATGACCTTCAGGTCATTGGTTTTGCCGACTTCCCCGGTGTTGAACACCCCGCCGCGATCGGAACCGCTGGCCAGCGGCGTAGCGCATTTGCCGGATACCCTGCGCCCTTCTTCCGCATCGCGCTCGATGGCCGATGCTCCCGCGTGATCAGGTAGATCCGCGAACGATGACATGCGGTTCGATCTGGCGCGATGGCGTTGCCTCGCCGCCAATCCGGCGAAGGAGCGTTTCGGTCAGCAACTGCGCGCCGTGGCGAAGCTGCTGGTCGATGGTGCTGAGCGGCGGGCTCATGTGTTCGCCGATCGGCAATCCGTCGTAACCGATCACGCGAACGTCATCCGGCACGCGCTTGCCCATGTCGCGCAGTGCACGGATGACGCTGATCGCGGTAACGTCCGAACCGGCAACTATGCCATCGGGCATGTCGGGCAGACTCTGCAGCTTCTCGCGCACATCGGCATAGGCGGCATCGGGTTCGAAATGCGTGGGCAGCTCTAGCAGGGGCGCTCCTCCTGCTTCGAGCACGGCCAGTCGCGCCCCGTCGACACGTTCGCCAAACTCGGAACCTTCGAGCGGTCCGGCATAGGCAATCCTGCGGCAGCCCCGCTCGATCAGATGCTTTGCAGCCAGCCTTCCGCCCAGGCGGTTGTCCGATCCGATCGAGCAATGGTGCTGACCGGGTGAATGGCCGCCCCAAACCACCATCGGTTCATAGCGGCGCGATACCGTCTCTATGACATGGAACTGGTCCGACTGGCCAACCACGACGATGCCATCCACCCGGCCACTGCCGATGAAACGGTCCATCCAGCGATCGTTGCGCGGCAGGATGCGCGACAGCAGCATGTCGTATCCGTTCTCGGCAAAGGCATCGGCAAGGAAGCCGGTCATTGTGTTGAAGAACGGGTCCGAAAGGTGTTGCAGCGCTTCGTGACCAAGCGGCACGAGAACGCCGATCGTCATCGTGCGCTGGGTGCGCAGATTGCGGGCAGCGATATTGGGTTGGTATCCAAGCTTTTCGGCAAGGGCCGCAATGCGCTTGCGGGTATCGTCGCTCACACGGCCTGAACCGGTCAATGCGCGCGATGCGGTTGCGGTGGAAACACCCGCCAGTTCCGCAAACTCCTTGAGATTCCTGACACTGACCATGGACGATGAAACTGCTGCTGCCTTCGTTCAGAGGTTGCTTCAATCCTGACCTGCGCCATCCCCACACCACGATGCGCGCGACGCAAACCCGTTCCGCCAGATCACGCCAGTGTGGCGCGCTCGGCTGCATCGGTTTCGCCGATCATCACAGCTTCCCGGCCGAGTTGCAACGATGCCATATCGTCCTTGGAGACCGCGCGCCAGACCGGCAAGCCGCTGGCCATGGGAACGCCGCTGGCGGCGAAGGCCAGAAGCGCCTTGCTCATCCTTGCGGAAAGCGCCGTTGCCTCCGGGCCGCCTCCGGTCATCGATGCGCATTGCGCCGCATTGCCGAACCAGAATGGAATATCGAGGCAGTGGAAGGCTTTCGGCCGTCCATCAAGCACTGGTGTCTGCCAGGTGAACCAGAACAGGTAAGTGGGCGCGGCGCCGCTTTCCAGCCTTCGCCTTGCCTGATCGATCACCGACTGGCGTATCGGCGCCGTGGCAATGCGTGACCACAGGTCGAACGGGCGCGCATGAGGAGCGGCTGTCCGGAATCCACCAAGCACGGCGGCGGCCCTTTCCGGAGCGAAGCGCCCGACCGCATCAAGCAGTTCTGCCTCGGTCATGGCGTCCGCATCGGGCTTGTTGATACCGGTTACGAACTCGTTGAGCGTCGAGCCTATGATAAGCGGCACTTGCGGATCGCAGCGCGGATGATCGGGGTGCTGCGGGTCGGCAAGAATTACCCGCCCGTCGAGCGAAGGGGCAAAGTTCGTCATCGCGGGAATGCGTCGGACATCGACGAAGCCGTCGAATGCGGGGTTGATCCGCGCCAGAACCTTTTCGGCTGCGGCCTGCATTGTCGCGTAGGGCAGGGCCTGCAAGGCCGCGATATCACCCCGTGCAACGCCAAGTTCTTCCAGCAGCAGGGCCGACAGGCGTCGCGACCGGTCCGGCCGGTTGAACATTGCGAACGATCCGCTCAGGACCATTGCGCGGTGGTAGAGGCCCTTCGCGGCCGGCATGGCCATCAGTGCCGTCACCTTGGCGCCGCCACCCGATTGGCCGAAGATGGTCACGCGCGAAGGATCGCCGCCGAACCGGACGATATTTTCCGCAACCCAGCGAAGCGCGGCCACGATATCGAGCATGCCATGGCTGGCGGACGCGGCAAAGTCTGCACCCCAGTCGGAAAGATCGAGAAAGCCGAGCAGATTCAGACGGTGATTGAGCGTGACCACCACCGCATCGCCGGTCGCGGCAAGGTTGGTCCCGTCGAATGCGGGAATATCATGGCCGGACCCTGCTGCGAAGCCGCCACCGTGGAGCCACACGAGAACGGGACGGCGCTTGTCATCGAGCGCAGGAGTCCAGATATTGAGTCTCAGGCAATCCTCGTTCTCGACCGCATCGTTCCAGCGGAAGATGAAGGCTTCCTCGTCATTGAGGCGGCCGGTTCCCTTGTCTTGCGGCGCAATCGGGCCGTAGTGTAGGCACGAGCGGACACCCCGCCAGGGCTGGACCGGTTGGGGTGGGCGAAAGCGGTTTGTCCCGCCGGTCGGCGCTCCATAGGGAACGCCCTTGAACATGAGGACCGGACCCTGCCGATAGCCGCGCACCAGCCCGGCCGTCGTTTCTGCCATGGTGCGCTGCGGATCGGTCTCGATCGCGGCGTCGCAGGGCGCGTGATGCATGGTCTTCTCCGGCGCAGCGAGGGCCGATGATGATACTGCCACGCCAGCACCCGAAACGAGCACAGCCTTGATCATGCTGCGGCGATCGGTCTGGCTGGTGGATCGACAGGTCGCCGACCGGCATTTCTCGGCTTCCGGCATTGGCCGTGCTCCCTTCGGTCTGGCTGGCGATGCCCCTGGTGTGCGGGGCATCGCCGTCAGGAGCCTAGTTGGTGTTGAGGCGGAAGGTTATGCCGACGGTGCGCGGGCGCGGACCTGCCAGCAGGGTTGGCCCATTGGCCGCCGTTGGACCGCGCAGATCGGAAAGGTTGTCGCCGAACAGGCGCACCTCGTAGCGATCGAACCGCACGCCGATGCTCGCCTGATAGAGCTCGTAGGGGTTGATCTCGTTGACCGTGGCATCGCCTAGGCGGGAGCGGCCCACGAAGGTTGCCGAACTGGTGGCGAACAGCGTGGCGTTGCCGATCGGCCGTTCGTAGCTGGCATCGAAGCGGAAATTGTGCGTCGGGGTGTTCAGCAGACGCAGACCATTCGATACGCGCGGATCCGCGCCTGAGAAGGCGGGACGGACCTTGGTGAACTTTGAATCGTTCACGTTCCCGATGGCATTGAGCGTCAGGCCCTTGAGCGGTGTGCGCCATGTCATCTCAAGGTCGATACCCTGCGCCTTGCCATCGCCAAGGTTCGCGAATGCGGCAAGTCCGATCGATGTGTTGAAGGCGCTCTGGATGTTCGTGTACTTGATGTCGTAAAGGCTCATCGCCACGCGCAGGTCGCCGTTGAACAGCGAACCCTTCATCCCGATTTCGAGGTTGCGCAGCTTGTCGGGCGTAAGCGAAATATCGCTGGGCACCCCATCCGCAATCACGGCGTCGGCCTGCGCTTGCGATTGCAGGATGCCGCTGCGGAAGCCGGTGCCGGCATTGAAGAACAGCATCCAGTTGGGCGAGGGATTGATCGCAAGGTTGGCGCGCCAGGTCAGCGCTTCGGGTGTTGCCTTGCTTTGCACCGCGACGCCGTTCGAGATCGAGTCCGAATTGCGGCTGTCCTTGAAATAGCGCAGCCCCACCAGTGGCACGACCTTGCCATCGAACAGTTCATAGCTGGCTTCCGAGAAGATCGCCGCGTTCTCGGTCTTGGTGATGGTCTGGCCGCTGAGCGCGAAGGCAGGGAAGGTCAGGTTGAAGGTGTAGAGGCTGCGCGCATTCTGGTAGAACACGCCCGCAACGCCCTTGAACGGTCCGGCGTCGTTTGTCGCAAGGCGAAACTCGTTGACGAAGTTGCGCGCATCGCCGCCGTTGATCAGGACGCCTGTGCCAAGCGGCGCGCCGAGGTTGAGGCCGACCTGAAAGCCGCCCGGCAACGACTTCTGGTAGGAGGTCGCATTGGTGAGCGTCACCCCGCCGAACTCGCGCTCGATCGTATTGGACGCATACCAGGCGCGGCGCCGGTCAAAGCCCACCACATCGCCCTGAAACGCCGCAAACGGCGGATCTAGCGAGTTGATGACATTGAGATACTTCTGGTCCATGCTGAAATACCAGAAGCGGGTGCGAACCGAGGTCAGGTCATCCGGCTTCCACAGCAACACGGCCTGAATGTCCTTGGAGGTGACGTGGTTGGCGTCCTTCTCGCGCGGGGTGCCGGTGGGTGCGTCAGAATAGATGTCTGCAACGCCCGCTCGCCGGTCGTATCCGCCGCTCACGCGCAGGGCGAGCTTTCCGGGCACGAGCGGCAGAGAGATCGCGGCCGCCCCCCTGTAGTTCGGATCGCTTGCCTCGACGGTCTTCGAAAGTTCAAGCTCGCCAGCAGAGGTCACGCGCTCAAGGTCGGGGTTCTTCGTGTGATAGATGATCGTTCCCGCCGATGAACCAAGCCCGTAGAGCGTGCCTTGCGGGCCGCGCAAGACTTCGACCCGCTCGATGTCGAAGTATTGAACCGGCGGTGCAGCCTGATTGTTGGGAACACCGAATGGTGTGTCGTCGAGATAGTATCCGATCAGCCCATCGCCGATAGGGCCGCCTGCGCCCGACCCGCGGAACGAGAAGATGCGATAGCCCGCCCCGATTTCCTGCGCCTGCGAAGCACCGGGGATGAGCTGGATCAGGTCCGCACCATCGCGGACATTGCGCTGCTTGAGCAGATCGCCGTTGAACGCCTGAATCGCCAGCGGAACCTTGTCGAGCCGCACCGAGCCGGACTTCAGCGCGGTAACGACGATTTCGCCCGCATTGGCAGGTTCATTCGCGGTTTCGTCAGCCACGTCCTGCGCAAAGGCCGGCGCTGCCAGAGCAGTTCCGAGCAGCGCGGATGCGCACAAGTTACGCCGCAGCGCGCGAATCTTGTTATGAGCCTTCATGCTTGTCCTCCCATGTTCTGCAGGATGAGTAAACGATTACGCAAATTGTGGTCAAGACGGTTCCGGAGTTCTGTTCCACGCTTCCTTGCTCTCAGGCGGCGGTCTTCGAGAATGCGGCGCGCAGCCTGCGCTTCCAGGCGGCAACGAATGCCTGCGAGACAGTTGCTTCCGGCACCACGAAATCAAAGCCGTGGAAGGCACCGGGCGTGACCAGCAGTTCTGTCGACACGCCTGCCTGAATCAGTCGCTGCGCATAGGCGATGTTCTCTTCGACGAAGAGGTCTATCGAGCCGACACCAATGAAGGTGGGGGGCAGTCCGGCAAGATCTGCCACGCGTGCGGGCACGGCTCCTGCCGGAACTGTCCGCCGTCCCGCAGGCTGTCCCAGAAGGCTGCTCCAGCCAACCACGTTCCCGGCCTCGTTCCAGCCGATCGTGCCAATGAACGATGGCACCCGCCGGGTGCTGCCGGTGCGGTCGTCAAGCATTGGATAGATGAGAATCTGGCAGCACAATGGCACGCTGCGCCGGTCGCGTGCGGCGATGGCCAGCATTGCCGCCAGCCCGCCTCCGGCGCTTTCCCCCATGATCGCGATGCGAGATCGATCAACGCCCAGCGCATCGGCATTGGCATGGAGCCAGACCAGCGCGGCATGGCAATCTTCCAGCGGTCCCGGAAAGCGCGTCTCAGGCGAGAGGCGGTAATCGACCTCGACCACGACGCAGTCCATTTCTTCTGACAGGCGCTGTGATGCCGGGATCGTGTCATCCATTCGGCCAACAATGAAGCCGCCGCCATGAATGTGCAGCACGGCCGGGCGCAAGGTCGCCTTGCGGCCCGCTCCGATGACGGCAATACCAACCGGCGGTTGGCCTGAAGCACCGGCAACCGTTCGCAACTCGACCGCTGGCGCGGGCGACGGCAGCACGGGCGGTGGCGGTGGTGCCGACTTTCGCATGCCAAGGATTGCGGCGTGGTTAAGCGGTTCGGGCAGGGGGCGCGAGAGAATCACCTTGGCGCCATCGCGCAATTCAGGATCGAGCAGCGTCATGGGGTCGATTGGCTGCCCGGCTTTTGCGGCCGGACCGGCCAGTGCAGGTGTCTGCACAATTGCTGGCGCCGCTGCGGCGGCCAGTGCCACCTTGCCGAATGTCCTGCGCGTGAAGCTCACGTCCTGTCTCTCCCTGTGCCCTCTCATATGGGGCTTGGTGCTTGCGTAATCGTTTTCTTACACCTTGCAAGGAATAATGCAATCGATTACGCAATCGCGTGGCTGAAAACGCGTGGCCGAACAAGAGCCGGAAAATGCAGATAGCACGAGGATGGGGTTATGGCGGGGATGTGGAGAATGGCTGCTTCATGTGTGGCGCTGGTCGCCGTGGCTGGCTTTGGCGCGAGCGCCGGGGCGCAATCCGCACCGCCGACGGTCATCAAGGTTGAGGACGATGGCACAGTGCATGTGCCTGCCATGGCGGTGCCGGTTTCCTCGATGCTGAGCCCGCAAGCCAAAGCCTATGTCGCCGAGCATCTCAAGGCGATGCAGGATCCCCAGCAGGTGAGGCAAGTGGCGGGCGTTCCCGTGTTCATGCAGGGCTATCTTGCAAGGGCCAGGGACACATTCGCCTACGACCTGACCGATCACCAGATCGGCGGGGTGCACGTCTATGACTACAGGCCCCGCGAAGGCATTGCCCGCAAGAACGCAAGGCGCGTGCTGATCAATCTTCACGGCGGCGGTTTCATGGGGTGTTTTCCCGGTTGCGCCGAACTGGAATCGATCCCCGTGGCGGGCTTGGGCAAGGTTCGCGTGGTGTCGGTGGATTACCGTCAGGGGCCTGACCACGTCTTTCCTGCGGCGAGCGAGGATGTGGCCTCGGTCTATCGCGAACTTCTCAAATCCTACCCGGCGCGCAATATCGGCATCTATGGCTGTTCTGCCGGAGGAATGCTGACCGGCATGGCTACTGCGTGGTTCCAGAAGCATGGCCTGCCGCGGCCCGGCGCGATCGGCGTATTCTGTGCCGGCCTGACAACATCCGCTTTCGGCTTCGGGGGCGACGCCGACTACATGACTGCCGCCATCGGTGACGCCCGGCCTGCGCCGGAATGGCCCGCCCCGGCCGGCTTGCCATGGACGCAACTGCCCTATTTCAAGGGCAGTGACCCCGCCGACCCCACGGTTGCCCCCGGTTCCTCGGACGAAACCCTCCGACGGTTTCCGCCAACACTGATCATTACCGGCACAAGAGGGTTCGAGCTTAGCTCCGCCGTCAAAACGCATTCACGCCTCGTTGCGCTTGGCGTCGAAGCCGATCTCCACGTCTGGGAAGGGCTGTTCCACGGCTTCTTCTATAACGTCGACGTGCCGGAATCGCGCGAAGCCTATGACGTAATGCTTCGCTTTTTCGACCGGCACCTTGGCCGCTGATGAGGCCATGCACGGTGCGGCGTCAGCGGGCATCCTCGCTTGGTTCCAGCAGACCCAGCAGGGCGGCGGCGTGGCTGTCAGCCGTGTCCTTGAGGGCGTTTTCCAGCGCGCGATAGGCAGCCAGCACGGCATGTCCGCGCTCGGTCAGGCGTGATCCGCCGCCGCTGCTTCCGCCCTTTTCCGTCTCTACCACCGGCGCGCCCCAGCACTGGTTCAGGGTGTCGATCATGTCGCGCGTGCGGCGATAGCTGATACCAAGCGTGCGTCCGGCTGCGGCAATCGATCCGGTCTGCTCCACCGCGTCAAGCAGGTCGGCCTTGCCCGGACCAATCGCGATCCGCTGCCCTACAAGGATCTGGGCCTTGATCTTGAGCCGGGCTGCGCCGTCCTGTGTCATGGCCTCGTTCCTAGCATTACCCCGAACCTTTCGCCAAACCCGGCTTGACCGCTCCTATTGCAGCCGCGATGTATGTGCAGATGCACATCGAGTTGAGCAAGCACCTGTCCGGGCAAACCATCTTCGGGAAACTCTGGCTGATCGTCGTGGGCTGCATCTTGCTTGCGGCCTGCGGCCGGGCAGATCACGCACCACCGCGGATCGCGGCGGCGGCGGACCTGCGTCTGGCCCTTACCGAGGTTGCGGCCGCGTTCGAGCGGGAAACCGGCAGGAAGGTTGAACTGGTGTTCGGTTCTTCCGGGAACTTTCACCGGCAGTTGCAGCAAGGTGCGCCGTTCGAGATGTTTCTTTCCGCAGACGAGCACTATGCGCTCGATCTGGCTTCGGCCGGGAAGGCGGCGGATGAAGGGCGGCTTTATGCCGTGGGACGCATCGCCCTGATTGCGCCAAGGGGCTCGCCGCTTCGGGTTGACGGCACTCTTGCAGGGCTGCGCGATGCCCTCTCGCGCGGCCAGATCAGGCGCTTTGCCATCGCAAATCCCGATCATGCCCCCTACGGCAAGCGGGCGCAGGAGGCGCTGGAGCATGCCGGGCTGTGGCAGGGTCTGAAGGGCAGGCTGGTCATGGGCGAGAACGTGGCGCAGGCGCTTCAGTTTGCCACCGAGGGCGGCGCGCAGGGCGGGATCGTCGCGTGGTCTCTGGTGCAGGATCCGGCTCTGGCCAACAAGGCGGATCACGCGCTCATCCCGGCAGATTGGCACGAACCCTTGCGTCAGCGCATGGTCCTGATGAAAGGGGCAGGTGAGACCGCACGTCGCTTTTACGCCTTCATGGGCGAGCCTGCGGCGCGGGCCGTCTTTGTGCGCTACGGTTTTGCCCTGCCTGACGAATTGCACTGACCACCCGTGGACTGGCAGGCTCTTAACCTATCGCTGGCGCTGGGCGGGATGACCGTGCTGATCCTGCTGCCGCTGGCCTTGCTGCTGGGGCGCTGGCTGGCGTTCACCCGCTTTCGCGCACGCGCGCTGGTCGAGGCGCTGGTGACACTGCCGCTCGTCCTGCCGCCCACGGTCATCGGTTTCTACCTGCTTTCGGGCATGGGGCCGAACTCGCTGATGGGCAGGGTCTGGACCGCCCTGTTCGGAGATGGACTGGTGTTTACCTTCGAGGCGGTTGTGATCGCCTCTGTCATCGTCAACCTGCCCTTCGCGGTTCAGCCGGCGCAGCGGGCCTTCGAGGCTATCGGGCAGGATCTGCGCGATGCGGCGGCAACCTGCGGCCATTCGGGCTGGGCCAGTCTGTTGCGGATCGAACTGCCTTTGGCCTGGCCGGGGCTGGTTACGGGGGCGGTGCTGACCTTCGCGCATACCCTTGGCGAGTTCGGCGTGGTGCTGATGGTTGGCGGATCGATTCCCGGCGAAACCCGCACACTGGCCCTTTCGATCTATGACCGGGTGCAGGCCTTCGACATGGCATCAGCCGATCGCATGGCCCTGCTTCTCATGGCCATCTCGCTCGTGACCATGACAGCCACTTTCCTCCTTGCCCGGCGGACGCGTCACCATGGCTGACGGGCTGGAGGTTTGCCTGCGACAGCACGCGCCCATGCCGCTCGACTTCAGGTTGAGCGTTGCGCGCGGCGAGACGATTGCCCTGGTTGGCCCGTCTGGTGCGGGAAAGACGACGGTGCTGCGCTCCATTGCCGGGCTGCACGCCCCGGAGACAGGCACTGTAGCCTGCAACGGGCGGGTCTGGCTGGATAGTGCAGGGGGCATCAATCTTCCGGCCAGAGACCGGCGCGTGGGCTTCGTGTTCCAGTCCTATGCCCTGTTCCCGCACATGTCGGCACTTCAGAATGTGATGGAGGCCATGCTGGAACTGCCGCTGCCCAGACGGCGGGCCGAAGCCCTGCGTCTGCTTGATCAGATGCAGCTCCGGGGCCTCGAACACCGGGGTCCCGCGCAATTGTCTGGCGGGCAGCAGCAGCGTGTGGCCTTGGCCCGCGCGCTTGCCCGAAAGCCGGATGTCCTGTTGCTGGATGAGCCGTTCTCGGCGGTCGATCATCCCACGCGGCGCCAGTTGCACCGGTCGCTCCAGACCGTGCGGGACGCCAGTGACATTCCGATCCTGCTGGTGACGCACGACATCGATGATGCCGCTCGCGTGGCTGACCGGCTGTGCCTTGTCATCGCAGGCCGCAATGCCGAGACCGGTGCGGCCGCCACCATGCTTGGCAAAGCCACATCCCGGTTGGCCCAGTGGATGACGGGCAGCGATCCGGCCGCACCGTGATCGCTGCCCCTCCTTCGCCTCAGTGCGGCACGGCCCCCAGTTCGAACCCGGTCTTGTCGTGCATGGCAAAGCGGTCGACAATGTCGGCGCTGGCTTCGTTGTAGCCGATAACGTCCACGACTGATCCGTCACGGCGCAAGCGGGCAATGATCTTGTCGAGCGCACCCACGCCAGAGATGTCCCAGAAATGCGCGCGCGACACATCGATGGTGACAGGCCGCCCGCCTTCGGCCTGAAATGCCTGCGTGAAGCGGTCGACCGAGGCGAAGAAGATTTCGCCCCGGACCTTGTAGAGCACCATGCCCTCGCTCCCGTCCTCGATGCGTTCCACTGCGAACATGCGGCGCACCTTGCCCGCAAAGAAGATGCCTGAAAGCAGCACACCCGTCAGCACGCCCAGCGAGAGGTCGTCTGTCGCAACGACCACGATCACGGTCGCCACCATGACAATCGATGAGGTAGGCGGATGGCGCCGCAGGTTCGGGATCGAGTTCCAGCTGAACGTGCCGATCGAAACCATGATCATCACCGCAACCAGTGCGGGCATCGGGATGCGCCCGACCCATGGGCCAAGCACCGCGAGCAGGAACAGCAGGAACGCCCCGGCCACGAAGGTGGACAGGCGGCCTCGGCCACCGGAGGTCACGTTGATGACCGACTGGCCGATCATCGCGCAGCCGCCCATGCCGCCAAACAGCCCGGCCAAGATGTTGGCGCTGCCTTGCCCGGCGCACTCGCGCCGCTTGTCGCTATCGGTGCCGGTCATGTCGTCGACGATCTGCGCGGTCAGCAGTGATTCAAGCAGGCCGACCGCCGCCATCGTCAGCGAATAGGGGGCAATGATCTTCAGGGTTTCCAGCGTGAGTGGCACCTGCGGCAGGGCGAAGAATGGCAGACCGTCAGGCAGCTTGCCCATATCGCCAACGGTATTGACCGGAAGGTTCAGCCAGATGCTCAAGCCACTGAGCACGAGGATCGCCACCAGCGGAGAAGGCACGGCCGTGGTCAAGCGTGGAAAAAGGTAGATGATGGCAAGGCCGCCTGCGACCATGGCATAAGTTTCCCAGCTCACGTTCGTCAGCTGCGGCAACTGCGCCATGAAGATCAGGATGGCGAGCGCGTTGACGAAGCCGGTGATGACTGAGCGCGAGACGAACTGCATCAGCAGGTCCAGACGGATCAGGCCCGCGATGATCTGGATCACGCCCATCAGGATGGTGGCGGCAAAAAGATATTCCACTCCGTGCGCGCGCACCAGAGGGCCTACCAGCACGGCAACGGCCGCAGTTGCCGCAGAGATCATGGCTGACCGGCCGCCGGTAAAGGCAATGACCATGGCAATGGCCACCGAGGCATAAAGGCCGACGCGGGGATCGACCCCGGCAATGATCGAAAAGCCGATCGCTTCGGGGATCAGGGCAAGCGAAACCACGATGCCGGCAAGCACATCACGGCGTATCTGAAGGGGATCACCAAGCCACTGGCGAGGAGAAAACAAACGGGAATTGGTCATTATTGGTCCACAACAAGGCACGCGGTGCCAGCCGGCACCGGAAATAACAGGCGTGCATGATGTTTCCCCGGCGGATTGGCGGCCGGGATAGCCACCCGGAATCTCACCGGGTCCTTGCGATTGGGGGCCGCTTAGACGGCAAGGGCGGTTGTGCGCAAGAGGTTTGACCTGCCGGATGATTGGAAACCGCCAGCTCACCACCACGAGATCGGGCAAGGGGGCGGCACAATTATCGCGACACGAACGGCCTTGTCTATCGATGGACAACGCGGCAGGATCGTCGCGAATCCCCTGCGACAGCCGGAGAGTTTATCGTGCCGATTGATCGTCGCTATTTCATTGCAGGAGCAGGCGGCGCGCTGTTGGGCGCAGGCAGGCTTGTCCGTGCTGCCGAGATGACCGACCTGCCATTTGCCAACGGCGCAAGGCCGCTGGTGCAGATGCCGCAAAAACGTCCGCTAATCTTGCAGACTTCGCGCCCACCCCAGCTTGAAACCCCGTTTTCCGTGTTCAACGAAGGGTTGTTGACGCCCAACGATGCCTTCTTCGTGCGCTATCACCTGTCGGGACTGCCGCCTGAGGTCGATCCGCGCACGTTCCGTGTGACAGTCGGCGGTCATGTGAAACGGCCTCTCAAGCTTTCCCTCGCGGCCTTGAAGCGCGATTTTCCTGCGACCGAGCTTGTGGCGGTGAACCAGTGTTCGGGCAATGGACGCGGTTTTATGGAGCCGCGCGTTGGCGGCGGGCAGCTTGGCAATGGCGCCATGGGCAATGCACGCTGGCGCGGTGTGGCTCTGCGCCATGTTCTGGAAAAGGCAGGCGTTCGTGCGGGGGCACGGCAGGTGACGTTCAACGGGCTGGACAATCCCCCGCTCGACGGCATCCCCGATTTCGTCAAGGCGCTCGATATCGATCATGCCGCCAATGGCGAGGTTATGCTGGCATGGTCGATGAACGGCGAGGATCTGCCCTATCTCAACGGTTATCCGCTTCGCCTTGTCGTGCCCGGATATTACGGCACCTACTGGGTCAAGCACCTTCATGAAATCAACGTGGTCGATGAAAACTTCGATGGCTACTGGATGAAGACCGCCTATCGCGTCCCCGACAATGATTGCCACTGTCTGGAGCCAGGGCAGAAAGCGGATCGCACTGTGCCGATCAGCCGCTTCAACGTCCGCTCGTTCCTGACCAGCCATGCCGAAGGCGATCGTGTGCGGGCAGGTGCTCTTAGCGAACTGCGCGGTATTGCCTTTGCAGGGGGCGATCCGGTGCGGCGGGTGCTCGTATCGGCCGATGGGGAGCGGACCTGGCAGGAAGCGCGGCTGGGCGAGGACATGGGGCGCTATGCATTCCGCGAATGGCGGATGGGGCATACCTTCATGCCGGGACGCCATGCGGTGAAAGTGCGGGCAGAAACGGCCAGTGGCGAGATTCAGCCGCTGGCGCAGCGCTGGCAACCGGCCGGATACATGCGCAACATGGTCGAGACGGTTACGGTGGAGGCGGTGTGATGCGTGTTCTGCTGGCTTGTGTCGGGTTGGCTCTCCTGTCGGCGGCTTCGGCGGCATCGGGGCAGAAACCTTTCACGATTGAACTGCCCGATGAAGTGGTGCCCGCCGCACTTGCCGACGAAGAGGCCGAGCCTGTGGTGGCGGCCTGTTCAACCTGCCACTCGCTGGACTACATCACCACGCAGCCGCGCGGCAAAGGCGCTCAGTTCTGGCGCGATACCGTTGCCAAGATGATCAATGTCTACCAGGCACCGGTCGAGCCGGACGAGGCCGGGAAAGTAGCGGAATTGCTGGGCAGGCGTTTCGGCTGAAGCGTCGCCTTCAGGCGAGCATCAGCGCAAACAGCAACGAGGCAACGAAGCTGACAAGCGTGGCCATGGCCACGGGAATGGCCGGCTTAAGCCCCGTCTCCAGCAGAAGGTCGAGCCTGCTTCGCATGGCAGTGGCAATGACCGCAAGCAGCAGCAGCCCTTTTGAGCCGTCAAGAGCCGCGTCGCGGGCAGGCTCCGGAATGGTGATCATCGAGTTGACGAGAACGACGGCAAAGAAGGCAAGGATGAACCATGGCAGGGCCAGCCGCTTCCACAGCGGAGCATCGCCTTTGCCCTGCGCGCTGCCGATCGCAATGCCGGTCACGATGACAACCGGCGCGAGCAACG
This sequence comes from Novosphingobium meiothermophilum, assembly GCF_003171715.1. Classification (GTDB taxonomy): domain Bacteria; phylum Pseudomonadota; class Alphaproteobacteria; order Sphingomonadales; family Sphingomonadaceae; genus Novosphingobium; species Novosphingobium meiothermophilum. The sequence goes on from NZ_QGHL01000012.1 coordinate 16,437, forward strand.
CCACGCGCGAGAGCTTCACGATCGTGGCATAGCTGCCTGCACTTTCCGAGAAGGCGTAGCCTCCGCCGATGGCCTGTGCCACATCATGGATGGACGCGCCTATGAGGAAACCGGCCTGACTGTCGGTCAGCGCAAGGTTCTCAGCGATGACCGGATAGAGCGACATGGCCAGCGCACTGGCGACCGAGACGACCACGAGCGTTATGGCAAACTGCGACTGGCTGAGCCGTTCGCGGCCGATGATGCCGTAAAGCGCCATCGCGGCACTGGCCCCGCAAATTGCCGTGGCGCCGCCTGCCAGAATCCCGGTGTAGCGCGATTGACCCGCCAGCCTTGCGCCGACAATGCCGGCAAGAAAGGTTGCGGTCATGATCGCGATCAGCGCCGCAAACGGCTTTGGCCCCAAAGAGCCGATCTGGTCGAATGTGACCTGAAGCCCCAGCAGGACCACGCCGAGGCGCAGACAGGTGCGCGATGCGAAGTCAAGGCCCCGGTGGCTGCGCGGATCCTTGGCCACGAAACTCAGCGAAAGGCCGATCAGCAGGCCCAGAAGAATGATCGGGAAATGGTAGTGTTCGGAAAGCCACGCCGCTGCGGCCGCCGCAATGGCGCAGATCGCCAGACCGTGAAACACCGTCTCGCGCACTGGTGCTGGTGGCGGGGTCAGCTCCGCAAGATGGATTTCGCCAAACAGGTCCGCCGCCGATGGCAGCGAATCCCAGTCGATCGTCTGGCCAGTGTTCTGGCGTTCCAAGCGCTGCTCTCCCGGTTTGCCCCTTGTCGGACGCTCGACAGCTGGGCGCCCTTATGTCCTACGGTGTCACATTCTGCTTTCCTTACGCGCCGCAGCGGCTATCTTGCAAGCGATAAGCGCGAATGGCGCAGGCTATTCTGGGAGAGCGGGCAATGAATGACGTGATGCAGCATGGGGGCACGGTCGATGCCAATCGGGGCCAGTTGATGGCACGCGGTGCGGGCATCGCGCTGGTCATGCTGCTTTTTCTCGGAAATGCGCTGAACTATGTCGATCGGCAGGTTCTTGCCCTGCTGAAGCCCACTCTTGAGGCAGAGTTCGGCTGGACCGACAGCGATTATGCGCACCTTGGCTCCTCGTTTCAGATCGCGGCGGCGGGAACGCTGCTGTTCGTCGGCTGGTTCGTTGATCGTCTGGGGGTGCGGGTGGCCTATGCCGTTGCTGTCACGGTGTGGAGTGCGGCCGGCATGGCCCATGCTCTGGCGCAGACGGTGCAGCAATTCGTGGCGGCGCGCATCGTTCTGGCAGCGGGCGAATCCGTCTCGACACCGGCCGGGCTGAAAGCGGCGGCCACTTATCTTCCCGTTGGTCAACGCAATTTTGCCATCGGGCTGGTCAATACCGCCCCCAATATCGGCGCGATTCTCACGCCCCTGATAATCCCGCCCTTTGCACTGGCGTTTGGCTGGAAGGCGGCCTTTGTCGTCACCGGGGCACTGGGTTTCCTGTGGCTTGCGGGCTGGTGGTGGGGCACGCGCAACCTGCGGCCCATCGGCAATGCCCCCGAACGCGCCCGTGTGCCGTGGCGCGCACTTCTTTCTGACCGCCGGACATGGACCGTCATCGGCGCCAAGTTCTGCACCGATGCCGTCTGGTGGTTCGTGCTTTTCTGGATGCCCGATTTCTTCAACCGGCAGTTCGGCCTGGGGCAGGGCGCGCTGGGCTGGCCGATTGCCATCATCTTCACGCTGGCAGCACTGGGCGCCCTGACTTCTGGCGGGCTTTACCCGATCCTGCTTGGCCGAGGCTACAGCGTGAACCGGGCGCGCAAGACATCCATGCTGTTCTACGCGCTCGTCGTTCTGGCGATGCCGCTTTCCTTGCAGACGGGCAATCCCTGGCTCGCCGCCGTGCTGATAGGGCTTGGTCTGTTTGCCCATCAGGGCTTTTCCACGAACGTCTTCGGCATGACCGCCGACGTGATCCCTGCCACCCGCGTTGCCAGTGTAATCGCGCTTGGCGCCGTGGCCGGAAATCTTTCCGGCACGGCCATCATCGAGTTTGCCGGATGGTCTCTGGGCAACGGGCTTGGCTACATTCCGCTTTTTGCCCTGTGCGGCAGTGCCTATCTCGTCGCTCTGGGATTCATTCACCTGATGTTGCCCCGGCTGGAACTCGCCGCCGGGCAATAGGACAAGCCTTCACAGAGGCGGGAGCAGGCACTGGTGGCGTAGCGTCGGTGCCTGTTCTGCTGCGTCGATGGGCATGTCTCCGCAAAGAGCTCCGCGCCCTGACAAAGGCTGCGTAACGTAGGCGCAGTGCGACAAGGCTCTGCGCCCGTTGCTTATTTCCCGCGTATCAGCAAGATCGTCGAGCCAGCCTTGCATGGCACGGAGCTGAGAGCGGGGAAGGGTAGCCACGTAAGTCCCGGCGGCGAAAAAAAGAGACCCCGGACTGCTGTCCGGGGTCTCGTCCCGTCAGGAATGAGGGGTCGACGGGCGACGCTTACCTGATCTTCGCGCGCAGGCTCACGCCAAAGTAGCGGTCGGCATCGCGGGGGATTTGCAGGCGCTGGCCCGCGCTCACGTTGAGCAGGGCATAAGCCTTGTCCGTGATGTTCCGCGCATGAAGCGTCAGGCGATAGAGGTCATCCGGATCGGAGAAGCCGATGCTGGCATTCCAGATGCCATAGGCATCGATCGGTCCGGATTCACCCAGATCGGAGAACTGCTTGCTGACATGGCGGAAGTCGGTGTCGAGATAGACTTTCACCCCGCCCAGATCACGCTCGTAGCTGCCACCCAGCGTGTAGGTGAACTTCGGCGCCAGCGGCAGACGCGTGCCATTGCGCGCGTCCGGCGCGTTGGTCAGCGGGTTGGGGTTGAACTTCTTGACCTTGGCATCGGCATAGGCCCCGCTCGCGCGCAGGGTCAGGCCGTCAACCGGAACTGTCAGCAGGTCGACTTCGAAACCTTCGCTCTTCACCGAGCCGGCATTGGTCAGGTTGGAAACGACCGCCCCGTTGAGCAGCACGAAGTTGTTGGCCTGGAAACCGTTGTAGGTGACGGTGAAGGCCGCGGCGTTGAACTGCACGCGGTTGTTCAGGAACTGCGACTTCAGACCCACTTCGAAAGCGTCTGAGGTTTCCTCGTCGATCGGCACCGCGTTGGTGGGGGCGGTGTGGTTGAAGAACACGTTGAACGCAGGCCCCTTGTAGCCGCGGGTGTAGCTTCCGTAGAGCATCACGTCGCGCGAGGGCGTGTATTGCAGGACGGCGCGGCCCGAAAGGTTGCCGTTGCTGCTGCTGCCGCGCGAGGTGTTGGTGCCGTTGCCGCCCGATGCAATCGTGCCGCCTGCCGGGCTTCCCGAAACGCCGGGGCCGGTGGCAGGTGCGCCATTGGTTGCGTTCACGCCCGGTGCGCGGGTGTGGGTGAACTCAAGATCATCCCAGGTATAGCGCAGGCCGCCGATCAGCGAGAGCTGCTCGGTAAGGCGATAGGTGGCCTGTCCGAAGACGGCATAGTTGCGCACCTTCACGTCGCTGAACGAGGTGGCGGTGGGGAAGATCGTGTTGACCGTATCGGCAAGGTTGCAGGGCCGCGCGCCCGAAGCCGCCACCGGCAAGGTTGAAGTGGCGCAGGTGATGGTGCGGCGCGTGAAGTCCTGCTGGTTGTCCGATCCCCAGGCGAATGCGCCTACCTGATAGAAGAACGGCTTTGTCTGATCGGAAGCAAGGCGCACTTCAAGGCTGAGCTGCTGCGTGCGCACCACGCCGTTGTCATGCAGTTCGCCGGTTCCCACGATCGGGCGCGGCAGGAAATCGCCTTCGCGGATTTCCTCGTTGCGCCAGTTGCGATAGCCCGCAATCACGCTCAGCACGTGGCTTTCGAATACGTCGAAATCGCCCGTCGCGGTAAGGCTCCACTGGCGGTCGCGCGTGCGGGTGACAAGGTTGTGGTTGACGAAGCGCTGGCCAAGCCCCTGTGCCACGCCGCCCGGAAGGCCAAGCTCGGCGTCAAGCACCGCGCCCCGGCTGACCGTGGTCACGTCGGCGCAGCAATCGTCATCGGCCTCGAAATAGTCGGCGATCAGGCGCAGGCGCGCGCCGCCCTTGTCATAATCGAGGATGCCGCGTGCACCATAGTGTTCGTAGCCGTTGATCTTCTCGTTGCGGCCACCAAAGACATTGGTGATGTTGCCATCGAACGAGCCGTAGAAGCCGGTGATGCGCCCGGACAGCCCTTCTGCGAGCGGGCCGGAAACCGCGGCGCGAAGCCGGTATTCCTTGCCTTCGAACCATTCGGCGCGGGCTTCGGCCTCAAGCGTGTCGGTGCCGCCCTTGGAAACCATGTTGACGAGGCCCGCCGATGCGTTCTTCCCGAACAGCGTGCCCTGCGGACCGCGCAGCACCTCGATCCGTTCAAGATCGACCAGATCCATGAAAGCCTGGCCCGACCGGCTGAGGACGACGCCATCGACAACGGTCGACACGCTCGGTTCTGCGGCCACCGAGAAGGTGATCGTGCCCACGCCGCGCATCACGATGGCGCTGTTGGCGCTCGTCGTGCCCTTGCGGAACGTTACCGAGGGGACGAGGCGGGTGATGCCTTCAAGGCTCGTGGTGCCGGTGGACTCAAGGCGGTCGGCCGTGACCGCGCTGATCGCGATCGGCACGGTCTGGATGTTTTCCTTCACCTTCTGTGCGGTGACGACGATTTCACCGATGCCGCCGCTGGTTTCCTCGGATGCCTCCTGGGCATGGCCCTGTGCGGCAACCGCCAGCGACAGGGCGCTTGCCGATGCGGCAAGCACGCGTGCAACGGGTAATCTGGTAAAGCTCATGATGTCTCTCCCTGCTTGAATGCGGTCTTTCAAGGGTGGCAATCTCCCTTGCGGTCGGCCGCGATTGACGCTTGATCTGCTATGGCCGTCTCGATATGTCAAGCGGTGTCAGAAGAACGGACACGGCCTGCGGTCATTTCGCCACAGTCGCGCCGCCGGGATGAGGAAAATCACGTTGGAACTGCGGTTCGAGACGGGAAATGAAGGGTTCGAGCTCCGATTCGGGGATCGTCTCGTTCTGCGTCATGCGCTCGATTGTCCTGCGGTGGTCATTGCGCGTGGCAACCCCGACGTGCTGATGTATCGCGGCAACTTCCGCATTTCCGACGCACCGCATGATGTGCTTGCCCCTACCGCATGGCGTTCGTGCGAGAGCGGCGTGGAACTGCTCCACGACGACGAGGCGGTTGTCCGGCTGACTGCTGCGGGCAACGTGATCGATGTGCGCGCGCTGCGACCGGGCCATGATCGCCTGCGCCTGCACTTTCATGCCGAGCCGGACGAATGCGTGTGGGGCGGCGGCGAGCAGATGAGCTATCTTGCGCTCAACGGCCGCAGCTTTCCCGTCTGGACCAGCGAACCGGGCGTGGGCCGCGACAAGTCCACCGAACTGACCCGCATCATGGACGCCGAAGGCATGGCCGGCGGCGATTACTGGAACACCAATTACCCCCAACCCACCTTCCTCACCTCGCGCTGGCTGGCGATCCATCTTGATGCAAGCTGCTACAGCGTGCTCGATTTCACCGACCCTTCGCGCCACGCGGTCGATGTCTGGAGCGGGGCGGCCCGGTTCGAGCTTTTTGCCGATGATGGCCCGCGCGGGCTTGTCGGTCAGCTTTCGTCCCGGTTCGGGCGCCAGCCGGAACTGCCCGAATGGGCCATCGGCGGGGCGATTGTCGGGCTGAAATCAGGCGCATCCAGCTTTGACAGGCTTGAGCGTTTCATCGCTGCGGGGGCCGCCGTTTCGGGCTTGTGGTGCGAGGACTGGGCCGGCATCCGCGAAACCAGTTTCGGCCGCCGCCTGTTCTGGGACTGGCATAGCGGCGCGCGCAGTGCCGAGCGCTATCCTGATCTGCGCGGGCATATTGCCGCGCTGGCCGAACGCGGCATCCGTTTCCTTGCCTATGCCAATCCCTATATCGCGGTCGACGGCGATCTTTACGATGAAGCGCGGGCGGGCGGGCATTTCTGCCTTCGTCAGGATAGCGACGAGGTCCATCTCGTCGATTTCGGCGAGTTTGATTGCGGCGTTGTTGACTTTACCCGCGCCGAAACGCGCGCGTGGTTTGCCGAACGCATTCTGGGGCGCGAGATGCTGGATATCGGCATTTCCGGCTGGATGGCCGATTTCGGCGAATATCTGCCCACCGATCTGCGCCTGGCCGATGGTTCGGACCCGATGGAGGCGCACAACCGCTGGCCCGTGCTCTGGGCCGAGGTCAACGCCATGGCGCTGGCATCGCGCGGCAGGACCGGCGATGCCCTGTTCTTCATGCGAGCGGGGTTTTCGGGCGTTCAGGCATTCTGCCCCCTGCTCTGGGCCGGGGACCAGTCGGTCGATTTCACCCGCCATGACGGCATTGGCACGGTCATCACGGGCGCGCTTTCGGCTGGTCTGGTCGGCAATGCCTACAGCCATTCGGACTGTGGCGGCTACACTTCGCTGCATGGCAATGTGCGCACGGCCGAACTGATGCAGCGCTGGTGCGAGCTGGCCGCCTTCGCACCGGTCATGCGCAGCCACGAAGGCAACCGTCCGGACGAAAACCTTCAGTATGACAGCAACGACGAGCTGCTGGCCTGCTTTGCCCGCTGGAGCCGCGTGCATGCCCATCTTGCGCCTTATGTCCGCCATCTGACCCATGAGGCGCGCAGCCACGGCCTGCCAGCGCAGCGCCCCCTGTTCCTGCACCATCCGCAGGAAACCGCGCTCTTTACCGTGCAGGACCAGTTCCTCTACGGTGCCGACCTGCTGGTGGCGCCGGTCATCGAGGAAGGTGCTGTGTCGCGCCGGGTGATCCTTCCGGGAACACATGTCTGGCGGCATTGCTGGACGGGCGAGGACTTCGCTCCGGGCGCGCATGACATTTCTGCTCCGATCGGGCAGCCACCCGTGTTCTACCGGCCGGACAGCGCCTTTGCGCCGCTGTTCGCAGGGCTGAAAGGGGTGCTGGAAGGATGAGCGAGCGGGCCAACATCAGGGACGTGGCAGCGAAGGCGGGCGTTGCGGTGAAGACCGTGAGCCGCGTGCTGAACGGCCATCCCTATGTCAGTGCCGATACCAAGGCGCGCGTCGAGGAAGCGATGCGCGCGCTCGACTTCCGGCCAAGCGTTGCCGCGCGCATCCTTTCGGGCGCCAAATCGAACCAGATCGCGCTGATCTACGACAATCACAGCCCCTACTACATGTTCCAGATCCAGACCGGCTGCTGGGACTTCTGCCGCGCCAACGGCATCCGTCTGCTGGCCCAGCCGGTCGATGTGGCCGATCCGCAAGTGGGTGAGCAGGTGCGCGGACTGGTAACGGAAACGCATGTCGACGGGATCATCCTGTCATCGCCCGTGACCGATTGCGACCCCGTGCTGCGCGCGCTGGAATCGCTCGACATTCCCTTTGTTCGCATTTCGCCGGGCACCAACCACGCGCTGACCAGTTCGGTGTTCATGGACGATGCGCAGGCCGCCGACGACATGACCACGCATCTCATCAACGCGGGGCATCGGCGCATCGGGTTCATCAAGGGGCACCCCAATCACATGGCCTCCGATGATCGCCTGTTCGGTTATCGCCGCGCGCTCGACAGGGCGGGGCTGCCCTATGACCCCGTGCTGGTTTGCGATGGCGCGTTCGATTTCGATTCAGGCGTTCGCGGCGGGCGCATGCTGCTGGACCTTGCCAACCGGCCAACCGCAATTTTTGCCTCGAACGATGACATGGCCGCCGGTGTGCTGGCGGTGGCGCATGACCGGGGCATAGCTGTGCCGGCCCAGCTTTCGGTTGCCGGTTTCGACGATACCACGCTGGCGCGCACGGTCTGGCCGCCACTGACCACGATCCATCAGCCGATGGCCGAACTGGCGCGCACGGCAACGGAAATCCTCATTGCTGGTGGCGACATCACCCACCGCCGCCTGCCCCACACCCTAGTAGAGCGCGGATCGGTCGCGCCGCCAGACAGGACTGTTTCATGAGCGAACTGCCCCTACCATCTGCCACGCGCCTCCTTGGAAAGAGCGGCATTGCCGTCTCGACCATTGCCTGGGGCATGTGGCGTCTTGCCGAGGATGGCCGCACCGCGGCCGATGCCGCGCGGCTGGTTCACGCCGCGCTCGATGCAGGGATCACCTTCCTCGATACAGCCGACATCTATGGCTTTGACGGCACCGGCGGCTTTGGCGATGCAGAAGCGCTTCTGGGCGAGGTGCTGGCTGTCGAACCTTCGCTGCGCCAGCGCATGGTGCTGGCCACCAAGGGCGGTATCCTGCCCCCGCTGCCCTATGATCAGAGCGCGGACTACCTGCGCAAGGCGATCGAGGATTCGCTGCGCCGCCTGAAGGTTGACGTGATCGACCTGTGGCAGATCCACCGGCCTGACATTCTCGCCCATCCGCAGGAAGTGGCGCGTGTGCTGGATGATGCGGTGGCATCGGGCAAGGTGCGCGCGCTCGGCGTGTCGAACTTCACCATGGCGCAGATTGCTGCGCTCGATCATTTCCTCGGTTCCGGTCTGGCAACGACCCAGCCCGAAATCAGCCCGCTGCGCATTACCTGCTTCGAGAATGGCGAACTGGATCAGGCGATGATGCTGGGCCTGACGCCGATGGCATGGTCGCCGCTTGGCGGAGGGCGTCTCGCCTCGCCCGAAACCGCGCGCGACAAAGCCGTGGCCGCAGCGCTGGATGCGGTGGCCGAAGCGCAGGGCGTTTCCCGCACGGTGGCGGCCTATGCGTGGCTCATGGCGCATCCTGCGGGCATCGTGCCGATCATCGGATCGCAGAAGGCTGAACGCATTGCCGAAGGAGCTGAGGCGCTGAACGTGCGCTGGACGCGCCAGGAGTGGTATGCCGTGCTTGTCGCGGCAAGGGGAGAGCGGCTGCCGTAAAGGCCCGCACAGGATTGAAACGCAAGGGCGCACGGCACCGTTTCGCGGTTCTGCCGGCAAGGAGACGCGCCCGCTGCATGAAGGAGAGGCAAAGATGGCCGAACAGAATTGCGAAATCGCCTGGTTCTCGGCGCTGTGCGACGACGATTACGAGTTCCTCGGCGTGCCCGACAAGTATCTCCAGTCAAGCTGGGAGCATTGCCGCAACATCGTCCTGCGCGCCGAAGAGGGCGGCTTCGACAACATCCTGCTGCCATCCGGCTATCAGCTGGGGCTTGATACCACTGCGTTTGCAGCCGCCGTGGCCACGCAGGTGCGCCGCATCAAGCTGCTGTGGGCCACGCGTATGGGCGAGGACTGGCCGCCGCAGCTCGCCCGCCGCATCGCCACGCTGGACCGTATCCTTGGCCCCAATGCAGCGGGCACCGGCGGACGGCTGAATGTCAACATCATCTCGTCCGACATGCCGGGCGAAACCATCGCCAGCGGTCCGCGCTACGCCCGTGCGACCGAGATCATGAAGATCGTGCGCACGCTGCTCAACGGCGAGCATCTCGACTTTCAGGGCGAGTTCTACAAGCTCAAGCTCGATCCGCCGCGCATCGGCACCATTTCGGGCAAGTGCCCCGCGTTCTACTTCGGCGGTCTTTCGCACGATGCGCGCGAATGCGCTGCCGAGGCCAGCGACGTTTACCTGATGTGGCCCGATACGATGGACAAGGTGCGCGAGACCATTGCCGACATGAAGGCGCGCGCCGCCCGCTTTGGCCGCACGCTGAAGTTCGGCTACCGCGTCCATGTGATCGTGCGCGAGACCGAGGATGAAGCGCGCGCCTATGCCGACCGGCTCCTGTCCAAGCTGGACGACGAGGCGGGCAAGGCGATCCGCGAAAAGTCGCTCGATGCCAGGAACTACGGCGTGCAGCGCCAGCAGGAACTGCGCGGGGCGGCCGATGGCGACGGGTTTGTCGAAGAGAACCTGTGGACCGGGATCGGGCGCGCAAGATCGGGCTGCGGCGCGGCGATTGTCGGCACGCCCGATCAGGTGCTGGCCAAGCTGCGCGCCTATCAGGCCGAGGGGATCGAGGCGTTCATCCTTTCAGGCTATCCGCATGTGCAGGAAGCCGACATGTTTGCCCGCTATGTGCTTCCGCACATCAAGCACGGGCCGCTGAACATCTGATAGGGTGGCTGGCGTGGACACGCAGGACACGATCTTCGATGTCGCCGTCATCGGCGGCGGCGTCAACGGCACCGGCATCGCGCGCGATGCGGCGGGGCGCGGTGCCTCGGTGCTGCTGCTGGAGGCGGACGATCTGGCCAGCGGCACGTCGTCCAATTCCAGCAAGCTGATTCACGGCGGTCTGCGCTATCTGGAGCATTACGAGTTCGGCCTTGTGCGCGAGGCGCTGGGCGAGCGCGAGAAGCTGTGGCAAATCGCGCCGCACATCATCTGGCCGATGCGTTTCGTGCTGCCCTGGGTTGAGGGGCTGCGTCCGCGCTGGCTGCTGCGGCTGGGGCTGTTTCTTTACGATCACCTCGGAAAGCGCAGGCTTCTTCCTGCAACGGAATCGATCCGGCTTGACCGTCACCCGGCCGGTGCGCCGCTCAAGCCGGAGTTCGTCCACGGTTTCGTCTATTCCGATGGCTGGGTGGACGATGCGCGGCTGGTCGTGCTGAACGCGCGCGATGCCGCCGACCGGGGGGCAGAGGTGCGCACGCGCTGCCGGGTCGAGCAACTGGAGCGCGAGGGCGATCTCTGGCGGATAGGGACGGTGCTGGGCGCCTTTCGTGCGCGTTCGATCATCAATGCGGCAGGGCCTTCGGTTCTTTCGATCCTTGATCGCAGCGGCGAGCAGCACACCCAGTCGATCCGGCTGGTGCGCGGCTCGCATATCGTTGTGCCGAAGCTGTTCGACCATCCCCATCCCTATATTTTCCAGCTACCTGACGGGCGCATCTTCTTTGCGATACCTTATGAGCACGACTTCACCCTGATCGGCACGACTGACCGCGATCACGTGGCTGGCCAGCCGATTGTCGCCAGCGAAGAGGAAATCGCCTATCTGTGCGAAGGCGCGAGCCGGTTCTTCCGCAAGCCCGTCAGGCCCGCCGATGTGGTCTGGACCTATTCCGGGGTCAGGCCGCTGGTCGATGACGGTTCGGGCAAGCCAGAGGCGGCAACACGCGGCTATCGCTTCGAGGTGAGCGATCCCGAAGCGGGCGCGCCGATCCTTTCGGTCTTCGGTGGCAAGATCACCACGTTCCGCACACTTTCGCAGGAAGCAGTGGACCGCATGGCGCAGCGCATCCCGGCGCTGGCAGGCGCCCACTGGACCGACCGCGCGCCGCTGCCCGGCGGGGATTTCGGCGTTGGCGAAGTGGAAGCGATGGTTGCGGCATTGCAGCGGCACTATCCGTTTCTCGAATCCGGCTGGGCGGAGCGTCTCATCCGGTGCTATGGCACGCTGGCCGATGAAGTTCTGGCCGGGGCGCAAGGCTTGCAGGACTGTGGCGAACACTTCGGCCACGGTCTGACGGCCAACGAGGTGCGCTATCTGGTTGCGCGCGAATGGGCGCGCGAGGCAGACGATGTGCTGTGGCGCCGCACCAAGCTGGGCCTGCGGCTGTCAGCGCAGCAGCAGGAACGCCTGCGCCGCTTCATGGGAGAGATCACCGCGTGATGACCGACACCTTGGCAACAGACCAGCGCTGCATCCTCGTGCTCGATGAAGGCACAACGTCGACCCGCGCCATGCTCTATTCGGCTGGCGGCGAGGTTCTTGCCTCGGCGCAGGAGGAACTGACCCAGCATTATCCCGCACCCGGCCTTGTGGAGCACGACGCGGCCGAAATCTGGGAGCGCACCTTGCGCTGCGCCCGCGCGATGGTTGAGCGCGCAGGTGGCCCCTCGCGCATTGCGGGGATCGGCGTGACCAACCAGCGAGAAACGGTGGTGGCATGGGACCGGTCAACCGGGCGGCCCGTCACGCGCGCGCTTGTCTGGCAGGACCGCCGGACCGAGGATCGCTGCCGCGCCCTGCGCGAGGCCGGGCACGAAGCCATGGTGCAGGAAACCACCGGCCTGCTGCTCGATCCCTATTTCTCTGCCAGCAAGATGGCATGGATCCTTGAAAACGTGCCCGAAGCGGCAGCCCTTGGTGATCGGCTTGCATTTGGCACGGTGGAATCATGGCTCGTGTGGAACCTCACGGGCGGGCTGCACATCACCGATGTGACCAATGCGAGCCGCACCATGCTGATGGCGCTGACCGGCAAGGACTGGGAGCCGGCCCTGTGTGACCTGTTCGGCATCCCCCGCTCGGCCCTTGCGCAGATCGTGCCGAGCGCGGGCAGCTTCGGTGAAACCCGCGCCGACCTGTTTGGCGCGCCCATTGCCATAACCGGTCTTGCCGGTGACCAGCAGGCCGCCACGATCGGGCAGGGCTGCTTTGCCATGGGCGAGGCCAAGGCCACCCTGGGCACCGGGGCCTTCATCCTGTCCAACATGGGCACGCGTCCGCCGCGCTCCACCCACCGGCTGCTCGGAACAGTGCTGAGCGAAGTGAACGGCGAACGCATGTTTGCGCTCGAAGGATCAGTTTTCGTTGCCGGAAGCCTTGTCAAATGGCTGCGTGACAGCATCGGCCTGCTTGACAACGCGGCCGAGAGCGAGGCCATGGCACGTTCCGTCAAGGACAGCGCCGGTGTGGTGGTGGTGCCCGCGCTTTCGGGCCTTGGCGCGCCCTACTGGCTGGCCGATGCGCGCGGCAGCATCACCGGTCTCAGCTTTGCCGCAACCCGCGCCCATATCGTGCGTGCCGCGCTTGAATCGATCGGCCACGTTTTTCACGATCTGGCCGAAGCCTTCGCTGCCGATGGCGCGCCGTGGAAGCTGCTGCGGCTTGATGGCGGGATGAGCGCGAACGACTGGCTTGCGCAGGACATCGCCAACATCCTGAACCGGCGCTGCGAACGGCCTCAGGACGTGGAAACCACCGCGCGCGGCGCGGCTATCCTTGCCGCTATCGGCGCAGGTCTCTTCCCCAATCTTGCCAGCGCGGTCGCCATGGTCAGCCCGCGCACCGTGTTCGATCCGCAGATGAACGCACACGAGCGCGCCGCGCGGCTAAGTGCATGGCAATCCGCAATCGGTCGCCACGCAGCACCATAGGATCTTGGCTGCACAAGGCCCGCGTGGCGGCGGTCAGGGCCGGGGGTGGCCCCGGCCTTTCCTGTTGCGTCAGAAGTTTACCCCCAGCGTCACGCCATAGGTGCGCGGCGGAGCGACAGAGCCGACGCGGACACTGTTGAACAGGGGGGCGGTGATGATGTTGTTGGTGATGACCAGCTTGTTGGCAAGGTTGCGCCCCCACACATCGACCGACCACTTGTCGTCAGCCGAAGTGAAGCGCAGTCCGGCATTGATAAGCGCATAGGGGCCTTGCGTGGCATCGGCGTTGTTGAACTCGGTGAAGAACACCCGGTCCTGCCAGTTCACCTCCGCGCGCGCGTTGAGCTTTCCGGCCGAACCAAGGGCAAAGTCGTAGTCCGCACCCGCACGGAACGAGAACTCCGGCGCATTCGACAGCCGGTTCCCTGCAAGATTCACCTGCGCAAAGCCCTGTCGGTAGTCACCCGTGGTGAAATTGCGATACTTGGCGTTGAGATAGGTGCCAAACAGTTCAAGCGTCAGCCCCTGAACGGGTCTCGCGCGCAGTTCCGCTTCCACGCCATAGTTGCGCGCGGATGCGGCGTTGACAGTCGTCACCACGCTGCTGGCATCGACGAAGCCGACCTGGAGATCGGAATAGTCCATGTAGAAGGCGGCAAGATTGGCTTGCAGCTTGCGGTCGGCCGTTGCCGTCTTGAGGCCGACCTCATAGCTCCACGCATATTCCGGGTTGATCACGTCGTTGCGCGAACCCACGTTGATGACGCCCGATTTGAACCCGCGCGTGACCGAAGCATACGCGAGGGTCGTGTCGCTTGCCTGATAGTTCAGGGTAAGGGTCGGGGTGAATGCGTTCCAGCTCTTCTGCTTGTCGGTGTTGACGCTGCCAAGGAAATCGAACGTGCCGACGCCCTTGCGCTTTTCATGGCTGAACCGCCCGCCCGCCGTCAGTTTCAGCTTGTCGGTAAGCGCATAGGAGCCTTGCGCGTAAAAGCCCAGAGCATCGATGGTGACAGTGCCGAATTGCAGGTAGTTGGCGCCATCCAGTGCGTTGTCAGGGACTGTGGGCGGAAGCTGGCCTGCCAGCTTGAGCAATACCGCTAGATTGGTAAGCGGCACGCGCACGCTGCCGAACAGGTTCTCGTGGAAATACATGGCGCCGATCAGCGCGTCGAACTTCTCGCTCTTGTAGGTGCCGACGAACTCCTGACTGAAAGACTTGCTGCGTTCGTCATAGTTGTTTTGGCCGAACATGTTCGCGCTTGAACCATCGAGGTCGTTGCGGTTGAAGCGCGTGAACTTGCGATAGGATGTTATCGACTTTACGTCCCAGTCGCCTGGTGTCCACGTGATCGTGCCGGTGAAGCTGTACCCATCGCGCTTGTTGAGCGGTTCCTGATCGGAATAGATGTTGCGCAGGTTGGGCTGCCTGCCAGCCGCCGCAGCCACCGTGAACAGCGACTGTCCGCCAAGAAGCGCGCCGAGAAAGTTTTCCGGCGCCACGGTCGGGCCGAAATAGTGGAAGGCATAGTTGCTGTCGTTCTCCTTGAAGTATTCGCCGGAAAGGAGAACTTCCAGATCGTCGGCGGGCTTGGCAAGGATGCTGCCACGAAAGGCGTAGGCATCGCGATCATCGATGTCCTTGCCAGTGAACTCGTTGATGCCGAAGCCGTCCCGCTTGTCGTATTTTCCGGCAACGCGCACCATCAGCCGGTCGCCACTCAATGGCCCGCTCATCGCGCCTTCCAGAGCGATGGCATTATAGTTGCCGTAGCTGGCGCGGAGATAGCCATCGAGCGTTTCGGTTGGCCGCTTGGTAATGAGGTTGATGGCACCGGCGGTGGCGCCGCGACCGTAAAGCGTGCCCTGCGGTCCGCGCAGCACTTCGACGCGCTCCAGATCGTAGAAGCCCGAAAGCTGGGCGGCAGGCCGCGCAATCTGCGCGCCATCCTGAAGGAAGGCGACGCCGCCGTCCGCGCCAAGATCGATGCTTGTCATGCCTATGCCGCGGATGAAGATGCGGTTCACGCCGAACTGGTCGCCAACCGAAAGGTTGGGGATCGCAGTGGCGAGCGAAGCCACGTCCTTGACCCCGCCCACGCCTAGATCGGCAGCCGAAATGGCAGATACGGATGCCGGAACCTTGGAAAGCGCTTCCGAACTGCGTGTGGCCGTCACCACGATATCGGCAAGCCCTTCTGCGGGCGGTGCGGCTTCCTGTGCCAGAGCGGGCACGGCAAGCAGCGCTCCCCCGGCCAGCAGAACGCCGCGCGAGGCTTTGCGCAAGTTCGAACCAACACACGCGGAAATCCGGTCGCAAACCATGATCTATCCCCTCATCCCTCGCAGCTTCTAAACTGCGCGCTTATTTATCTACTGATGCGTAGATACAGGTTATATCGGGTAGATGGCAAGCGATATTGCAGCATCCCCTTCCGATCACGGGAAAGCGCAGAACAGTCTGCCTGTGGATCAGGTCTTCCAAGCTCCCGAAAATTGATGTAAGCGCATACTTACATATTGGGAGATTGCGGATATGGTTTCGACTCTGGCGGCAACGCGAAACACCTTCAGACCTCTGGCTGATGAGGCCGCGCTCGCCCACGCTCTCGACGAGGCAAACGTGCCAACCTTGCTGGCCGCCTATGTGCATCTCTCGCACGATCGCGAAATGCTGGAAGCCTTCGCGCCGCATATCCGCCCCGCCTATTCCGATCCGCCCACGTCCATTCCCGATGCACTGGCGGATGAACTGCGACTCAAGCTGCGCGATCTGCTGACCACTGGCCGGGGCATTGCCGACCGTGCGCCCTCGGACGACCTGATCCAGCAGATCATGTCGGTGACAGTCGGCGAGCCGGTCGAAGACGAGTTCATCGAGCTTGTTCACGATCAGTGCGGTTTCCGGCCATGGATCGATCGCAGCAGGCAGCCCGGCCGCACTGCGCCCCAGGCCGGTTTCAAGGTGCTGGTCATCGGGGCCGGCATGACGGGCATGGCCGCTGCCACCAAGCTGCGCGAGGCCGGTTACGGATTCGTGGTGATCGAGAAGAATCCCGAAGTTGGCGGCACCTGGTATGAGAACCGCTATCCGGGGGTTGGCGTCGATACGCCAAGCCACTTCTACAGCTTCAGTTGGGAGATATGGCCCGATTGGCAGCACTATCACCCGCTTGGCGCCGACATGCAGCGCTACATGACGAGTGTTGCGGACAAGTATGATCTGCGACGCGATATCCGTTTCAACACGACCGTGGAAGCGCTGGTGTGGTGCGGGAAATCATGCACGTGGACTGTGACTGTCCGCAACGCCGACAGCTCGCGTGAAGATCTCATCGTCAACGCCGTCATCAACGGACATGGACCCGTAAACCGATTGAAAATGCCTGATATTCCTGGTCTTTCGGACTTTGCGGGGCCGGTCGTTCACACCGCGGCCTATCCGGCCGATCTTGATCTGACGGGCAAGCGCGTTGCCGTCATCGGCACGGGCGCCAGCTCCGCCCAGCTTTGCGGCGCCATTGCAGCCGAAGTTGCCGAACTGACGGTTTATCAGCGCACCAGACACTGGGTGCTCTACAACCCTGAAATTGCCCACGAAGTGAGCGATGGCATGAAATGGGCGCTCGCCAATATCCCCACGTTCAAGGAATGGTTCCGCTTCCGGGTCTATTGGGCGGCTGCCGATGGCCTGTTCTCCAACGTGCTGAAAGACCCGGCATGGGCCGACAACATGCTGGCCGTGTCCGAAGGCAACGAGATGACGCGCCAGTATGCGCTTGCCTATATGCAGCAGCGCTTTGCCGACCGGCCCGACCTGATCGAGAAGCTGACCCCCGATTTCCCGATCTTCTCGAAGCGGATCATTCTCGACAATGGCTGGTTCGATGCCCTTGCCCGGCCCAATGTTCATCTGGAGGATCAGGGCATTGCCCGCATCCTTCCCAATGGGATCGAGGCGAAGGACGGCTCCGTCTTCGAATGCGACGTCATCATCTGCGCCACGGGCTTCAACGTTGCAAAGATGGTCGGCAATCTTGTGATCAAGGGCGAGGGCGGTCGAGATCTGGGGGAAGAGTGGGGAGCGGAAGACCCGCGCAGCTATCTTGGCATGTGCGTGCCCGGCTACCCGAACTACTTCCACACCGTCGGACCCAACAGCGCGCCCAATCACGCCGCAGGGCAGAACCTGATCTCGGAGGCGCAGGTGAACTGGATCATCGAGGCGCTTGACCGGATAAACGAGAGCGGTGCGCGCGCCTTCGAGGTGACACAGGAGGCATTCGATGCGTGGAACCGCAAGGTGAATGAGCGAATGCCGGAGATGATCTGGACGCACCCCCGCGCCAATTCCTATTACAACAACTCCAAGGGCCGGGTTTTCCTCTCATGGCCCTGGCGTCTGGTCGATTTCTTCAATGCCACGCGGCGGCCGGAACCGGGAAGCTACCGCCTGATCCCATAGCGACGATGGCTCAGGGCGAGCCTGTCCGAACCGCGACTTTCTGTGCGTCTGTCGCGGTTCGTGCCTGCCGCGCAGCTACGCCTTGCCGATGCCCAGATGGCGTTCAAAGAAACGCGCCATGATGCTGATCGCCTCGCGCGATTCGGGCAGAGCAACGCTGAACCAGAAGCCGTGCGGCATGGCTTCGAATACGCAGAGTTCTGCCTCGCGTCCGGCCTTGCGCAAGGCGAGGTGGAACATCGCGGCCGAACTCAGCACGGCATCGCGCGTGCCGCTGATCAGCAGTGTTGGCGGGAAGTCGGAAAGATCGCCCTTGATCGGAGCAAGGAGCGGATCATCCCGGTCGGCCTTGCCGATGAACACGCCGCGTTCGCATTGCGGATCATCCAGCTTGGCTCCGATATGGCCGTAGAAGCCCGACAGCGTCAGGTAGTTGAACGTATCGCCAAGCTGCGTCACATCGCCGCCAGCGGTGAACACACCGCATGCTGCGGGAAGCGGCAGACCCTCCTTCCTGAACCGCATGATCGCCATGGCCGTGAGGAAGCCGCCTGCCGACGTGCCGAAAAGGATGACGTCGCTGGCGGCATGGGTCTTGAGCGCATTGCGATAGACCGCGACGATATCATCCACGGCAGCGGGGAAGGGGTGCTCTGGCGCGAGGCGATAGTCCACGGCGATGACCTCGCAGCCCGTTTCCGCCGCGATCGGGATGGCTTCGACCAGCGAGCCGGACCCCATGACGAAGCCGCCGCCATGCAGGTTTATCAGAACCTTGCCCGTATGGCGCACACCCTCCGCAGGTGTGATGCGATGACAGCGCACACCAGCGATAACAGTGTTCTCGACTGTGCAGGGATAGGCTTCCAGCGCTTGCTGGTTCAGCCATTCGAACATCGGTGCAAGCGGTTCGCGCATGTGCCACATCGGCACCGGCGGGGCGTCTTCGGGCATCTGCTGGTTGGGGTCGAAACGCAGGTAAGCCTTGGCCTCCTCGCTGATCGTGTCGGGTACGTCGAGCTTGACCCTGCCGAGATCGACCACGCCATTCTCGACATTGTAGCTGCGCATGGAGTTTGTTCCTCTCTCGTCACTGGCTTCGCTCAATCGGTCAACAGGGGCGCGTGCCGCTGATGCTGGGCAGGTCCGGGACCGGTATCAACCGGTTCCGGCATCCGCGCCGCTGGCCTGCCTTTCGGCTTGTCATTGCGCAGCATATGCGCGAAGAGGCTACGATAATCAATGATAGTGAGTGCTGATTCACTTTCTTTGCAGAATATGTTCCGGCAAAGATCGGGCCTTGGCATCACGTTGCATGCGAAGACGGGAGACCGATACGATGAACGCACCCGCGGGCTTCACCAAGCTCATCTGCCGCGATGAAGAGGCCATGGCCGCCTATTACGGCAAGGTCTATGGCTATGGGGCAGTGCAGCGCGTTTCAGGCACCAGCGATGGCGAACCGTTTCGCGAGGTCATCCTTGCGCCCGGTGGTGACTGGACGAAGGGCTCGCTCGTCATGTTCAACTTTATCGAACGCGATGCACCGCGCGATCAACAGGTGATCCTGGGCTTCATTGTCGATGACATCGACGCGCTGGCAGAGCGCATCACCGCCAATGGCGGCAAGCTTGTCGGCCCGATCCGCGACGAAGGCGAACACGGCGTGCGTGTGGTCTTTTCCACCGATCCCGAAGGGGCGCTGTGCGAGAACGTGCAGATGATTGCGCATTGATAGAACAAGGAGAGGCAGGTCTGATGGCACGCGACAAGGACGTATTCGCAGGCGGGGTGGCCGTCGTAACCGGTGCAGGTTCGGGCATCGGCGCCGGTCTGGCTCGCCGGGCGGGCGCACTCGGCATGACGGTTGTCGTGACCGACATCAACGAGGCGGCAGCGGCCGCGACCGTGGATGCTATCCTTGCCCAAGGGGGCAGGGCAGAGGCCGAGAAGGTCGACGTTTCCATTCCTGAAGAGCTTGATCGCCTTGCCGAACTGGTATTCGACCGGCACGGTGAAGTGCGCCTGCTGATCAACAATGCGGGGATCGAGACTGTCGGTTATTCGTGGGAAGTGCCCACGGCGCGCTGGGAAGCCACGCTCAATATCAATATCCACGGCGTGATTCACGGCGTGCGCGCTTTTGTCCCGCGGATCATTGCAACCGGCAAGGAAGCGTGGATCGGCAATCTTTCATCCGTCGGCGCGTTTGGCCAGATGCCGGGGCAAACCGCCTATACCGTGACCAAGCACGCGGTGCAGGCATTCAGCGAATGCCTCTTTCTGGAAATGGAACTGAAGAACCTGCCCATCCACGTTTCGGCAATCGTGCCGGGGATGCTGCGCACCAACATCTTCAACGCCGAGGCGGGTGAGGGCGAGCCGGGCAATGCCGCAAGGCACCGCCGCGCCATGTTCGAGATGATGCGCGATCACGGCATGGACCTTGATGAAGGCTGCCGGCTGTTCCTTGAACAGATGGCCGAAAACAGGTTCTGGGTGCACAGCCAGCCTGAAATGAGCGAGCAGATCATTGGTGGCCGGATCCGCTTTCTAAAGGAGCAGATCCCGCCAATCATGCCCGACCTCGCGCGCCAGATCGCGGTTGATTGAAGGCAGGCTGCGCCGGGTGAATGCGGCATTGAAGCAGGTATTGAACCAGTAGCGGTCCGTGCCGACGAGCGCTGCCGCTGCTTGCCCGGTTTGCCCGCTGTCGCTTAGCCCTGCACGTGCGCGGGCGCCGAAGACTTTGCCTGGCTTGAGCGCACAACCCGGCCTGGGCGTTCACCGGTTGGCTGATCGTTGCGGCGGATGATCCGGCCGCTGACCAGCGTTGCGACGTATCCGGTCGCTTTCTGATCGAGCCGCCGCCCGCCGCCCGGCAGATCATGGCGCACCACAGGAGCGTGGAGTTGCAACCGGTCCATGGCGATGACATTGACATCGGCCTTCATGCCTTCGCGCAGAACCCCGCGGTCGGCAAGACCGATGACACTGGCGGGCCGGGCGGCGAGCATGTTCACGGCTTCGGCCAGCGAGAGGCGTTGGCCGATGCGATCGCGCACCCAGTAGGTCAGCATGAAGGTGGGATAGCTGGCATCGCAGATCGCGGCATAATGCGCTCCGCCGTCTCCAAGGCCGATCACGGTGTCTTCGCGCCGGACCAGATCGAGCAGGGCATCGAGCCGACCTTCATGGAAATTGCCAAGCGTGTTGAGGATCATGCCGCTGCCTTCGCGCTCCATCAGCACGTCATAGGCGACCTCTTCGGGGCGCATTCCCCTTGCTGCGGCAAGCGCGGCAATGCTCGTTTCAGGGGCCGGTTCGTAATCGGGAGGATCCCCGAAAGGAAACATCCATTTCCAGTTGCGGGTGAGCATTGCGAGGGGGTGACCCTCTTGCGGGCTTTCCGCCAGAAGACGCGCGCGCATGGCAGGCTCGCGCAAACGGGCGAACTGGTCTTCGAGCGGAAGGTTGGCGAGCGGCTGATACGAGGGGCAGAGGCAGAATGGATGCGTTGAAAGCGCCCAGCCCGATATCATGCCGATCGGACGTGGCAGCACCTGCGGCCAGATCTCCAGTCCTTCGGCCCGCGCGCTGTCCGTCATCTTCAGGGCATCTTCCCATGTGCGCGGCCCGCTGTTCATCAGACCAAGCGTGAAAGTGGCCGGACGCCTGCTCTTTCGCGCCACTTCGATGAGGTTGGCCATTTCGGTTTGCCATGTCGCAAACGGCGCATCGAGCACTGCCTGAAACACGCCGGTTCGGGCATCGGTCATCGCGCTGGTAATGGCGACCAGTTCTTTCAGGTCCGCCCCAAAGGTGGGGATCATGTCGCCGGACTTGGTCCGATGGATGTTGAGCCGTGATGTGGCAAAGCCGATGGCGCCCGCGTCCAGGGCCTCGCGCGCAAGGCTGCGCATCTGTTCAAGGTCATTTTCCGTTGCGGCCTCGCGGGCAATGGCGCGCGCCCCCATGACCCAGACGCGCAGTGGGCTGTGCGGCAGGAAGCACGCCACGTCGATATCGCGCGGGCGCGCGGCCAGCGCATCGAGGTATTGCGGGAAGGTCTCCCAGTCCCATGGCAGGCCCTCCGCCATTACCACACCGGGAATGTCCTCCACGCCCTCCATCAGCCTTATCAAGGCCTCGTGGTCTGTCGTGCGGCAGGGTGCAAACCCGACACCGCAATTGCCGAGAATGGCTGTCGTCACGCCATGCGAACTGCTGGGTGATAGCGTGTCCGACCAGATCGCCTGCCCATCGTAATGGGTGTGAATATCCACGAAGCCGGGCGTGACGATGCAGCCCGTGGCATCGATGATTTCGGCCGCACTTCCGGCGAACCGGCCGCCGGCGTGGATGATGCGGTCGCCTGCGATGGCCAGATCGCCGCGGAAAGGCTCTGCGCCGGTGCCATCAACGACAAGGCCGCCCTGAATCAGAACATCAGCCCGGATTTGCGGTTCCGTCATCGTGTATGCTCCCGCTTGAAATCTCCGAACGGTATCAGACCGTTCGGTTTGTGCAAGAGGCTATCGTCCCGGACCGGCGATGGCCTGCACCCTGGCGCCACCTGCGGATTGACGGAAGGCGCGGGGCGTCTGCCCGGTTGACCGGCGGAAGGCGCGGGTAAAGCTGTTGGGGTGGGAAAAGCCGCAAGCCTGCGCCACCGCCTTCACCGGCAGGTCGCCTTGTTCGAGCAGTGCCTTGGCCTTCTCGATCCGGGTCGTTTCCATGTAATCAGCCACTGTCTTCCCGGTCAGTGCAAGGAACTGTCGCTGAAGATGGCGCGGGCTGATACCGCATAGGGCGGCAAGCTCTGCCACGGACGGCAGAAGACCCGGCCGGGCAAGCCTTTCACGGATCCGCCGAAACTGCCATGGCGCCAGCCGCCCTGAAACCGATGGACGAACCTGCTGGCCAATCACGCGTTCGAGTTCGATTGCCGCCAGACCGATCAGCGCAGCCACAGCGTCCTCGCGGCGGTCGGTTGTGTTCTCCAGCTCGCGCTGCATCAGCCCCAGCAACAGGCGCAAGGTTTCGCTGCCAATCGCGAGCAACCCTTGAAGGAAAGCAAGGTTGGGCTTGGGGCGCAGGGCCATCAAGTGCGCCGTCTGCTCCGGTCCGAACACGCAGCGCACCACACGGATACGCCCGCCTTCCGATCGGCCCGCAACCAGCACACCCGGCCAGCGCACGAACAGGGTGCCCATGAAGCAGCGCCGCTGCTCGTCGATTTCCGGAAAACAGGCCGATGCGTTGGCCGAGGTGGGCGGGACCGACATTTCGATCATCAGATCGCTTTCCCGCCGCGTGAAGTCGAGCATGTCCGGCCAGTGCCACTCGACCGTTTCGGCCCGGCCGAGGGGCGTTTTCACGCATGTCAGGATGCGGGGCGCATAGTCGATCATGGTTCGCCGTCCCGGTGCCATGTCCGCAGCTCGCCTTGCGCATTCTCTGCGGCCGGCATAACAGGTCCGGGCTGCGACGGAATGCGCATTGACCTTCAGAAGGCCACGACTGTGCGCAGCGATTCCCCGCGCCGCATCAGGTCGAAGCCTTCGTTGACCTCGCTCATCGGGAGGCGATGAGTGACCAGATCGGCAAGGTTCAGGCGTCCTTGGGCAAAGTGATCGAGAAGTCCCGGCAACGCGCTGCGCCCCTTGACGTTGCCCATGAACGAGCCTTGCACCCGCCGCCCAAGCTGGAGCTGGAAGGGGATCAACTGCATCGACTGGCCATCGGGCGGAACACCGAGGACGACCGTGCAGCCCCAGCCGATCCGTGTGGATTCAAAGGCTTGGTTCATGAGCTTGACGTTCCCGGCGCACTCGAAGGCGTAATCGACCCCACTACCGGTCAGTGTCTGAATGGCGACCACGGGATCGTTGCTGCGGGCGTCGATGAAGTCGGTCAGGCCGAAGCGTTGGCCCTGCTCGCGCCGCAGCGGGTTGATGTCGACGCCAATGATCCGCGAGGCCCCGGCAAGACGGGCACCCTGCACGACATTGAGGCCGATGCCGCCAAGGCCGAAGACGGCAACGGTCGCGCCGCTCTCGACATGGGCGGTGTGCATCACCGCGCCGACGCCCGTCGCAACGCAGCAACCGGCGGTGCAGGCAAGGTGGAACGGAACGTCCTTGCGGACCACGGCCACGTTGCGCTCTGGCGTGACGATGAACTGGGCAAGGCTGCCAACGCCTGAGTAGGAGGACACCGGGTTGCCGTTCAGCGAGAAGGGGCTGGGCTGGACGGCCATGTCGCCAAGGAACATCTCGCACAGGTTGGTCTTGCCCGACCGGCAATTTCCGCAGGTGCCGCACTCGCCGATGCCCACCGGGATCACATGATCGCCGACCTTGACCGAGGTCACTTCCGCGCCAACCTCGCGCACGATGCCTGCACCTTCGTGGCCGACGACGACCGGAAAGGGATAGGGCGCGGCCTTGCCCTCGATCTGGCTGAGGTCGGTGTGGCAAAGCCCGCTCGCCATGATCTCGATCAGCACGTCGCCGGGGCCGGGCGGGGCGAGATCGAGCAGTTCCTCGACCAGCGCTGCGCCGGGGGCGTGACAGACCATTGCCCTTGTTTTCAATGATGCTATGCTTTTCATGACCTCGGCCCCTTCGCGAGAATAAGGTCGGCGGCCTTCTCGGCAATCATCGCGACCGGGATGGCGGTGTTGCCTCCCGGCAGGTGCGGCATGATCGACGCATCGACCACGCGGAGCGATTTGAGGCCGTGCACGCGCAGGGCATTGTCCACCACGGCCATCGGATCGGAACCCATGCGGGCGGTGCTGGTCGAATGGTAGTCGGCCTCGGCGTGGGCGCGGATATAGGCGTCTATTTCATCGTCCGACTGGACATGCGTACCGGGGGCGAGTTCTTCCCCGCGCATTTCGTCGAAGGCGCTCTGGGCGAAAATGCGGCGGGCGATGCGCACGCCTTCGCGCATCACGCGCCGGTCATTATCGGTGGCATTGTAGTTCTGGTCGATTACCGGGGGGGCATCGGGATCAGCGCTCGCAAGCGTCACGCTGCCGCGCGATTGTGGGCGCGCCACGTTGATGTGGGCATAGAAGCCATGCATCGGCGCCATCTTGCGCCCGTTCTGGCCGAACAGGGCCGAGACCAGAAGCATCTTGATGTCCGGTTCGTCGAGCGCCGGATCGGAGCGGACCATGCAGGCGACCGACATGCCGGGATCGGCCAGCGGGCCGGAGCGGAAGACGAGATATTGCGCCATCGCCAGCGCGCCGCGCAAGGGGTTGAGGAAGCGCAGCATCGACCATGGCTTGGTCGAGCGAAACTTCACGTGGGCGGCAAGATGGTCTTGCAGACCCTGCCCGACGCCGGGGAGGTCATGGACCAGCGCGATACCGTGTTCGGCGAGGTGGGCGGCGGGGCCGACGCCCGAAAGCATCAGCAATTGCGGCGTGTTGATCGTCCCTGCCGAGAGGATCACCTCGCGGGCGGCCTTGGCAAGCATTTCTGCCCCGGCCTGGCGGAATACAATGCCGGTGGCGCGGGTGCCATCGAACATCACCTGGCGGCTGTGTGCCCTGGTCAGCACGGTGAGATTGGGACGCTTCCGCACCGGGCGCAGGTAGGCCGAGGACGCGCTTGCACGACGCCCATTGCCAACGGTGAGATCGACCGCGCCGAACCCGTCGCGGGTTTCACCATTGAGGTCGTCGGTCAGAGGGTAGCCAGCTTGCGCTCCGGCCTTGAGGAATGCCTGGGCGAAAGGATGTTCCTGCGCTGCGCGGGTGACCCGGATCGGGCCGTTGTTGCCGTGCCATTCGTTCTGGGCCGCGCTGAAGCTTTCGAGCTTGCGGAAATAGGGCAGCACCTCTGCGAAGGACCATCCGCGATTGCCTGCCTGCGCCCAGCGATCGTAATCGGAATGAAAGCCGCGGTCATAGACCATGCCGTTGATCGATGATCCGCCGCCAAGAACCTTGCCACGGGGCAGGTAGAGCACACGGTCATCGAGATGGCGCTGGGGCGCGGAAACATAGGGCCAGGCAAACGCGCCGGACATCATGATGGGCAGCAGTCCGCCCGGCGCAGCAATCAGCGCGCTGGTATCCTTGCCACCCGCTTCCAGCAGCAGGACGCGGCACTGCGGATCGGCAGAAAGGCGATTGGCGAGGATGCATCCCGCCACCCCGCCGCCGACGATCACAAAGTCGAAATCAAGGCTTTCCATGCTCTCCCGATCACCTGAATGCTTGTTTAGCGGTATCGTGCCGGTGACGCAGGCGGCCCGCAACATGCGCAGTCTGGCTCTGGGCCAATGATGGCGCAAAGCGTTGCTTTTGGCGCCTTGAGTTTGATCGAAGCGCTTGGGTTCCGCTGCCCATGCGGTTTAGCCAGAAGGGGAGAGGAGGCCGCATGATGCGAGTCATTGTCAACCATTCCCTGTGCCAAGGCCATGCCCGGTGCGAAGATCTTTGCCCGGAAGTGTTCGCAACCGATGCCGTCGAAGGCAAGGTGGTGATCGTGCAGGACGAGGTGCCTGCCGCGCTGGAGGATAAGGTTCGCCTTGCCGTGCGCAACTGCCCTGAAGGCGCGTTGCGTGTTGCAAGGTCAGGCCCGGCGGAAGGTGCAGAATGACGCTGATGTTCCAGCCTTCGCCGCCCGATCATGTTCCGGCAGACCGCATGGTCGATTTCGACATGTTCCACATCCCCGATGGCGTGTCGGACCCTGCGGAGATATGGCACGATCTGGTGCGCCGGGGCGTGCCTGACATCTTCTACACGCCGCATAACGGCGGGCACTGGGTGTTCCTGCGCTACGAGGACATTGTCGACGCCTACCGCGATCATACGGTGTTTTCGACCTACCAGACGCCAGTGCCGCCGATAGAACCGTTTCCGGTGGTCCAGCCGCAGGGCGTGGATCCGCCCGCGCACAACGTCTTCCGCCGTCTGCTCGCTCCGATGTTCACGCCCACGGCGGTGCGCGGGATGATGGACGAGCTGGAGCGGCGCGCAGCGGAACTCATCGAGGGCTTTGCTGCGCGGGGCGAGTGCGACTTCATCACCGAGTTCGCCGAGCGCTATCCGACCGGAACTTTCCTCTATCTGTTCGGCCTGCCTGAGGAGCGGCTCGACGAGTTTCTTGCGCTGGCAAACACTTTCTTTCGCAGCACCGATCCCGCAGCGCGAGCGCGGAACATCGGCGAGATCTATGCCGTGCTCGACCAGCTTTTCCGCGAGAAGGAACGTAATCCGAGCAACGACATTGCCACGCAGATCGTCATGGCACGCGATGAGAATGGTGCGCAGCATTCCTGGGAGGACATTCTCAACTGCGGGTTCCTGCTGTTCGTGGCGGGGCTGGATACGGTGACCAATACGATGGCCTATATCTGGCGCTATCTTGCCACCACGCCTGCTGCGCAGAAACACTTCCGGGACCGGCTTGACGATCCAGACGGTTTTTTGCGAGGCATCGAGGAGCTGATGCGGATCAACGCCGTATCCAACCTGTTTCGCCGGGTGACGCACGATTGCGAATATCGCGGCGTGCAGTTTCGCCGCAACGATCGCGTGGTCCTGCCCAACACGGTTGCCAACCGCGATCCGCGAGTGTTCAAGGCGCCGCAGGTGATCGACCTCGACCGCAAGGTGAATGTGCACCTCACCTTCGGCGTTGGCCCGCACCGCTGCATCGGCTCGGTTCTGGCCAAGCGCGAGGTGATGGTTTCATTGCAGCAGTGGCTCCGGCGGATTCCGGAGTTCAGCCTGGCTGACGAGCAACCCGCGGGATCGGTGTTCGGCGGATCGGTGATGGGTTTCACCGCGCTGCGTCTGCGCTGGGAGGTGGCGGCCAGGCAAGCCGCCGCCTGACGTCCATGCTTGCGCGATCAGATTTCCACCACCGAAAGGATGTGGCTGTCCTTGTCCGGGAAGACATAGTCGAACTCGAGATACATGTTTTCGCCAAGCTGGCCTGCACGGATCAGGTCGGTCTCCACGAAGACCTGCACACCTGCGCTGCCATAGGCATAGCGGGTGGCCTTTCCGAATACCGGCGAGGCATCGAGCCGGGCATCAATTGCCTCGTCCCCCCGGCGCGCACGGTTCATGCCGATGGTGAGGCGGCCCTTGAAGGCGGTGTCGTTCTCGGCAAGATCCCACAGGGTCAGGACCATGCTTTCCAGTTCTTCCAGCGAATTGACGAGGAAGCCGAAGTGAAAGCTGGCCTCGAAATCCTGCGCCATCATTGCGCGGTAGTCCCTGACCGCCTGATGCTCGTCAGGCGTGCCGACCTGCAAGGCTTCATGAATGGCGGCAATGAGTTTGCGCTGGGGTTCGGGCAGGCAGGAAAGGTAGATGATGCCATCGCCGCGCCCGAAGTGTCTGGATGAAACCACGAAGCGGTAGAAGCTGCCGCCGGGCAGGGGGAGCACCTGCGTCTGCGCAAGCCCGGCGATCTCCAAGAGCCGCGCGGCGGCAGGCCCATCTTCGGGCGATCCGTAGTGCAGCGCAAGGTGGCCCATCGAAAGCGACCCGT
This sequence comes from Novosphingobium meiothermophilum, assembly GCF_003171715.1. Classification (GTDB taxonomy): domain Bacteria; phylum Pseudomonadota; class Alphaproteobacteria; order Sphingomonadales; family Sphingomonadaceae; genus Novosphingobium; species Novosphingobium meiothermophilum. Next base: position 44,530 of record NZ_QGHL01000012.1, read on the forward strand.
CGCTGATCGGTGAATGCGCGATTTCGGGTGCGGCGGTTGCCATTGCCAGCCACTCCTCTCTCATGTGCCGAACGGGTATCAGCGTATCATGGGCACGCGGTGGCTGCAACTTTTGTAAGTGAACGCTAATAGCAATTTGCGTAAATTATGACTTTCATGGTGTGCCTGTATCGCACATAATGCGCAATGTGTCCTTGATTTGCGTATCAGAAATCGGTGGATTGCCGCCTGCACAAGGGTTAGGCTTCTACGCATGAAGCGGCTTGCCCTCGATCATATGACCGTTGTTGACACGACGCCGATCCAGCTTGCGCAGGCGGCCCACGGGGCTGGATGCGATGCGATGTGTCTCTTCATGGAGCCGATGGACGTGCTGCCGCTGATGCCGAAGTTCGACCTCTATGGCGACAGGGCGGCGCGGGCCGAGGTGCGGCGGGTAATGGACGATCTGGGGGTGACGCTCGACCTTGCCTATCCTTTCACGCTTTCCGGGCGCACTGATGTCGCGGCGTTTGCCACCGCGATGGACTGTGCGGCGCAGCTGGGAGCAGGTCTTCTAAATGCGCTGGTGTACGACCGCGAACCGGCACGGCGCATCGAGACTTTCGGCCGCTTTTGCGACATGGCTCAGCAGTTTGGCCTCAGAGTGGCTGTGGAGTTCTATCCGCCAAGCCGGATAGGATCTCTGGCGGCAGCGCTCGATCTGGTCAGCGCGATCGACCGTCCGGGCAGGGTCGGGGTGAATGTCGATCTCCTGCACCTTATGCGTTCTGGCGGGTCCATTTCGGGGCTTGCAGCGGCGCCTTGCGAATATGTGCTCTATGGTCAGGTTGCCGATGGTCCGGCACTTTCACCGGCCAATGCCGAGGCAGAGGCGTCGAGCGAACGAATGCTGTGCGGGCAGGGCGCGTTCGATGTTGCGGGCTTTGTGCGCGCGTTGCCCGTAGGTTGCCCGCTGAGCGTCGAGATCCCGCGCAACCATGCGGTTGAGGCCGAGTCTGTTGCAGTGCGCGCGCAGCACGCCGTGGACAGCGCGCGCGCGGCAATGGGCTAGGGTCCGAACTCAGTCAGGGCACGCTTAATGCGTTACGCAAGGCGGCCAGTTCCTTTGGGGTGAGGGTCAGGGCATCAGCCTTCGCGCTGTCCGCCACTTGTTCGGGCGAGGAACCTCCGAAGATGGCGATGGTCTGGTGCGGCTGGCTAAGCAGGTAGGACAGTGCGATTTCATTGATCGAAACGCCATGCTTCGCCGCCAGCGACTGCGCCACGGCGAGGCGACGTTGGTTCGCCGGGTTGGCATAACGCGCCGCAAGCTGTTCGCCGATGGTCCCTGCGGCGAGCTTGGTGAAATAGCCGCCCGATTGCGCGGCATAGGCGATGATCGGCAGGCCAGCGGCATGCAGGTCCTCGTATTCGCCCTCATAGTAGTGCTGGTAGCCCTGCTGCGCGGCAGCGGCCGCATCAGGCACGGCGAGGCCCCAGAACGTTTCCGAGGCGACAAAGCCTTTCTTCCCGATAGAGGCGGCATAGGCATTGGCGGCACTGATGCGCTCGGCTGCCCAGTTAGAGGCAGCGAAATGGCGGATGCGGCCAGCTTCGCGATGATCGATGAGCGCATCAATGATCGGTTCGACCGGACTTTCCGGGTTGTCGACATGCAGGAAGTATAGGTCGATCATGTCGATGCCCAGATGATCGAGGCTCTGCGCCAGATCGGCTGCGATGTCATCCGGGGTCACTCGGTTGCGGAAATCGCCCACGCGCAGATCGAAGAACCCGCCCTTGGTGGCGATCACGAAATCCTCGCGCTTGCGTGTCTTGAGCCATGCGCCCACGGCGCGCTCGCTGGCGCCAATCGGGGCATCAGGCATCCAGTCGCCATAGGAGCGTGCGCTGTCGATGAAATTGCCGCCCAGACCGGCGAAGGTGTCGAGAATGGCGTTTGACCTGCCCTGATCGAGCATCCAGCCCAGCATGTTGGTGCCATAGCACAGGCGGCTGACCGCAAGACCGGTATCGTTGAGCGTGACCTTCCTTAGCATCCCATGATTCCTTCTGCGTGTAAGTGCTGACTTATCATAAGGGGCGGCGGCTCACAAATGGCGACTGCGCGCGGCATTCATGTGGCAATGTGCCCCTTGGATTCAGCCAGAATGGGCGAAGTAATCTTCGATGATCTTTTCCGGCATGCCGATGCCGCGCAGGCAGAACCATGTTGCCTGACGGACCAGATCGTCCCCTTCAAGGCCGTAAGGGCGCGCCGCAGGGGGCAAGGCCATGATGGCGGTAATCATTGTGCCGACATGCTCGATGAACATGGCTGCGGCGGGAACATCCAGTGCCATTCCGACCAGACCGCCCTCCGCGCGCGCGGATGCATAGGCAGCATTCATGGCCGTTGCATTGCGCCTCTGGGAGCGGCGGTAGATCAGGCTTGCGTAGGAGCCGTCGCCGGCAAGGCTGGCGAGGGTCATGCGGTGGATGTCGCAGCGCTCGGCATCGGCCGCATCGGCAACACAGGCATGGATGAAGCCGTGGATCGCCTCGGCAAGGCCGCGCGCGCCTTCTGCGTGGATGCCCTGCTCGCGCCAGCGTTCGTCCTGTTCAAGGAACACCTGCCGCAGCACCGCGCGATAAAGCGCCAGCTTGCTGGGGAAATGACGATAGACAAGCGCTTCGGACACGCCCGCTTCGCGGGCGATCTGCAAGGTCTTGGCGCCATCATAGCCATGCCGCGAAAACACCCGCCTTGCAGCCATCACAATCTGCGTGCGCCGTTCGGTTCCGGGGATGCGCTTGCGTGTCATGAACACTCACTTATGTCTGCACCCGTATCTGTCAACCGCGGTCTGGCGGCGCCGGGGCAAATGCGGTGGACAAGCGCGCCACTTACCAGCGGTCAGCGGGACCAGCCCTTGCGGGGGGGGGGCGGTGGATCAGCAGGGCATGGCCTTTGCACACAAGGCGGAAGCGGGCGCTTTGCCTGCCCAGAACGCGCCTTCGATATCGGTGTCAACGTCCACCGCTCCGCGCACCCCCAGCGCGGCGCGGGCTTCGGCCAGCGGCAAGTGAAAGAAGGGCTCCAGCTTCTTCATGAACAGTGCGTCGCTTGCCTTGCCCACGGTGATCCCGCGCTGAATCGCATCGGTGCAGGTATCCCACACCTGAGGGTAATGGAGCAGCGTTCGCACGGTATATCGCAATGATCCGAAAATCTGGATCAGGCTGAGTTCCGCGGCCAGTTCAGGATCGTGGATGAACTTGAACACATTGGTCAGCCGATACCAGTAGGGCACCAGTTCACCCATGAAGTTGAACCCGCCGCCGCACAGGATATGCTCGAAATCATGCGTCTGCCCTGAACGCAGATTATAGAACTCAAGCTGGCTTTTCGGCTCCCGCCAGGGTGTTATCTGGATCTCGTAATTTCCTTCGGTGATCCACTGATAGAAGATTCCGCCAAGGGTGCCCGGTTCATAGTCGGCAAAATCCTCTATCGTGTAGGTCGAGTAGAAGCCTTCCGACAGCCAGGCGTCGAGTTCCGGATTGATCTTGCGCTCGGCCATGAACATGGCCTCGATCGCGTCATGATCGCGCAGTTCATCAAGGATCGGCAGGAATGCATACATTTCCGCCGGGGGCGGCAGATCGGGCCCATTGCGGCGCAACAGGATCATTGCCAGCCAGTCGCGAAGGCGCGGGTTGTTGAGATACTTGGATGAGGAAACCAGCACGCTTGATGGGGTTTCCACAGGCATGATGCCCCGCGCGAGATAGGGAATGTCAGTCACGGCGAGTCCTTTGAGGCTATCCTTGCACCAATCCGAACGGTATCGAACCGTTCGGATTGGTGCAAGCGTTTCGCGTCAGGCTTTGCAAGGTGGCGTGGAACGTGCTGTCTGGCGCGTCGGCGCGCAGAAGCGAAGCATACGGAAGGGGTGCGACAATCCGGCGCGGTGTTATAGGGATCGCATGGACCAGACAGGAAATGGCGCTGCGACTGGCAGGCTAACACCTTCGCGCATCTCGCACCTGCTTGGCGTGGCGCGGGACGTGTTCATGGCCAGCGGCTTTGATGCGGCGAGCATCGATGGCATTGCCCGACAATCCGGCGTGAGCAAGGAGACCATCTACCGGCACTTTTCGGACAAGCAGGCCCTGTTTCGCGCCGCGCTCGACGATATGGGCGGGCGCTTCGTCAGTCATGTGGAAAGCCTGCCTCGCGCGGGAATGGCGCGGGAAGATGTGCTTGCCGGTCTGGCGCGGGCCATACTCGATGCGGCGTGCGATGGCGGGCTGCTTGCGCCCCTGTGGCTGGCCGCAGGAATTGGTGAGCGAATGCCCGCCTTCGCAGCAGAACTGCACCATCGTCAGACCCGAAGCATGGAGCCGGTGCGCAACGCGCTCGGCGCGCTGGCTGAAGGCAGCAATCGGGAACTCGTCCCCACTATTGAGGATGCGCTTGATCTGGGGTCCCTTGCGGTTGGCGGTTCGGCGCTGCTGATGGGCTTCTCCCCTCCGGCGGAAGAATTGCGCCAGCGGCAATCGAGGCGTGTCGCAGCGCTTTTTGCCGGAGGCATTCTGGGCATGAAGGGCGAGCCGATGCCGTGTGTGACCGCAAGGGATGTCAGCCTTTGCGTCGAAGCTGAAATACCCCCCCGTCCTGCGCATCTGCGCCGGCTGATCGATGTGGCAGCCGACCATTTCCTTCGCGAAGGTTACGAAGCGGCCAGTCTCGGCGCCATCGGCAGCGAGGCGCGGGTAGGGCGTGGCACGCTTTATCGGCATTTCCAGAGCAAGACGGGGCTGTTTGACGCAGTGGTCCGCGATCTTGCGCGTTCGCTCGCAATGATGGCAGCGCCGCCCCGGCTGCACGATGACGAAAGCCTCGGTCCGTTCATGGCTGATGCCGCCGCGCATCTTGCATCTCCCGCCTCGGTCCGCCTGCACCGCATGATCATTGCAGCATCGCGGTGTCATCCGGCCCTTGCGCGACATGTGCATGACATTGTGCGCGAACCGTGGATCGGTCCGCTGGCGCAGTGGATCGCCCACCGCACCAGCCATGCCGATGCACGCTGGCTGGCGCGGCAGGGGATCATTCTTGCCATGCAGGGCAACCGCGCGATTGCCGCAGGCCAAGATCTGCCGACGGCCGTATTGCACGCACACGGGCGGCGCGCGGCAAATCGCCTCTTGCGAGGTCTGTTCCTCGACTGACAACGTGGAGAGAGGGGGTGGCGACGCCCTCTCTCAGTCAATTCTCTCAGGCAGCCTCGCGCTCAACCGGTTCCGGGGGGAAGATCGTCGGCTGTCCGGCGTCATAGACGCGTGTGAGCAGGCCGATGAAGGCCGTATCCGTCAGCGGATCGGCGGGCGTTGCGAAAGACTCGCCGCGCTTGCGCAGGTCAGAGAGGATGATGTCGAAGATCATCTCGTGGGTCAGGTCATCCGTATGGTCATGGGCGCGCTTGAACTCGGCCATGTCCATGAAGATGTCGGCCCCCCAGTGCACGAGAAAGCGGAACTCCTCCTCAGGAATCTTCTGGATGACCTTGCTGTCGGTGGTGATCCGCCATCCGCCAGCGTTTTCGGGGTCTGCTTCCATCATGGAATGAATGGCCAGTCCTTCCGGGCGACGCATTGCCGCCGGTCCGTTCGTTTCGGCAGTGTGGAACATCTTCTCGTTCTCGACCACGACCGCGCGGCCCCACATCGGCGCATTGATCTGCTTGGGCTCCTCGAACGGCCCGTCCGGCCAGTAGGTAAAGCCGCCGCCGATCCGGCCCTTGTAATACCAGGTGATGACTTGTGCCTTCTTGGCGCGCCAGCGTTCGAAAAGATTGGACTTCACCATGATGTTCATAAGCCAGATGGGCGTGGTCTGCATGGATACCCCCCGGAACCGGGTGGCATCGACATGGGGACTGCCCCCGCCGGAGCACGGGCCCTGAATGTTGAACAGCATGTTCTCCGGCGTTGCATATTTCGCGCCCCAGTAGTCCCGCACCAGGGCGAGAAACCGGCTGTTGAAGAAGCAATCCTCGATTTCGGGATAGAACGGGGTGGATGCCGTGCCGAAGTATCCGCGGAAAACCGGAGACAGGAACATGTCCCACGTGGGCTTGAAGCCTTCGGGAACCGAGCCTGAGGTCGTCGCGACGACTTCCTCAGGTGATTTGAAGTGCTGGGCGAGGATAAGCGACCATGGGCCATTGCGGCGCACGATGTCGAGCATCCGGGCGTGCTGATCGGGCGTGAAGGCATCCTCGATGATGCGCGGCGGAGCGACAGGACGGAAAATGGATGCGTTGGCCATGGCTCTCTCCGTGACTTGCGTGGCGCATTTCGCGACGCCGATCTTAAAGTGTGTATTCGCTTACTAATCTTGAGCAACCTCGTCAATCCCGTGTGGGGGGCTTGCCAATCGCATGGATGTTCGAGCCGGGTCAGGCGCGTCATGCCGTCAGGCTCGCTCCGGGTTGGATCGTTGCAACGTGAGGGTGAGGCGATCGGTCTGCAACTATCGCATGATAGACATATCAAAATTACGCAACCTTCACCAAAAAATCGATGTTGCATGTATTTTGCGTAGTTGTTAGTGTGCGCTCAACAAGAGAGCAGAATCCGGGGCGTCCGGGAAGAGGGTGATGACGGGAACGAGTCGCGGCTTGGGGCTGCGAAAGCCTTTGCGTCAGCAAGATCGCCCTCTCCTCCTCCAGGCAATCTGCGCGGGTCACGCCAAACACGTATCGGAGGGAGATACCAATGCCTGAAGGAAAAGCTTGCGATAGCGCTGCGCCATCCCGTTGGACGCGCCTGAGGAATGGCGTGCTGATGGCGGGGGCCGCAGCTGGCGCGTTCGGTCTGGCCCATGCGGCGCATGCAGCAGAAGATGCCGGGCAGGGCCCGGCATCCGACCAGGCCGCGGAAAGCCCGCAGCCGAGCAACATGGAAATCATCGTGACCGCCAACCGCCGCGAGGAACGCGCGCAGGACGTGCCGATCTCGATCACGGCAATCTCTGCGCAGGCAATCCGCGAGCGCGGGCTGACCCAGTTGCAGGATTTGCAGGCATCTGTTCCGTCGCTGGTCGTCGGCCCGAACGGGCAGGCTTCGCGCGATGTCATGTCGCCATCGATCCGCGGGCAGAGCGCTTCTTTCCAGGGATCCCCGGCGGTCGTGGTCTACATGAACGAGGTTCCGCTGGTTTCGGCCATCACGCTTTCGGGGCAGGGCGGTCCGGGCAACTTCGTCGACCTTCAGAACGTGCAGGTGCTCGCCGGGGCGCAGGGCACGCTGTTCGGACGCAACACGACGGGCGGCGCAATCCTGCTGACGCCTGCCAAGCCGACTGACAGGCTTGAAGGCCATGTTCAGGCGGGCTTCGGCAATTACAGCATGGTCGAGGTGGAAGCCGTTCTCAATGTGCCGATTTCGGACAAGGTGCGGTTGCGCCTTGTCGGCGCATCGCGCGATCGCGATGGCTTCACCTATGATACGAACTGGAACAAGGACCGTGATGACCAGCACTGGCGCATGGGCCGGGCCGGTCTGTGGATCGAGCCGTTCGAAGGTGTGACGAACTATACCCTTGTCACCTATGGCAAATCGCACAGCAACGGCACGGGTTCCATCGCCAAGAACTTCAACACCGCTTATTTCACCGCAATCGCCACCCGGCCGATCCCGGTTGCGCCCGGCGTTTCCTTCCCGCTGGGTGCCATCGCACCCACGTTCAACTTCTGCGGCGCCGGCACCGGGCCTGCCAATTGCAGCTACTATACCAACCTGCTTGCCGACCAGAATGCGCGTGGCATCCGCAAGACCGCGCACGGCATGGACAGCTTTGCCAAGCTGGAATCGTGGAGTGTCAGCAACACGACCGATATTGAGCTGACCGGCACGCTCAAGCTGCGCAACATTTTCAGCTATTCGGAACTGAAGTCCTTCTACGCCAACGATCAGGACGGGACCATCGCGCCGATCTACGATACCGGCAATACCACGCTCAGCCGCACGGCCCCGCGCGACTGGTACAAGCAGGTGACGGAAGAACTCCAGCTTCAGGGCAACGCACTGGACGACAAGCTGGTCTATACGGTTGGCGGCTTCTACTACAAGCAAAGCCCGCGCGGCACGATGGTATCCTATTCGACCAACGTCTGCGCGTTGCAGAGCGTCAACGGCTGTCCCATCGGGCAGAGCGAAATCGGCGTGACCAACGAATCGAAGGCGCTCTATGCCCAAGGCTCTCTCGATTTCGGCGCGTTCTCGCCCTCGCTTGAACGGCTGCGCCTGACCGCAGGCTACCGCTATACCTGGGATACGGTCGACGGGACGACGGCATCGTGGAACTACACGCCTTTGCCGGGCGGGGGGCAGTTCGTTTCGGCATGTTCGTGGAAGGCGAATCCCAATCCCACCCAGTCGATCGCCGATCCGCGCACTACCTGCCGGTTTGGCGCAAAGCTTGAAAGCTCGTCGCCCAACTGGACCATCGGCCTTGATTATCGCCCCAACGACAACCTCATGCTCTATGGCAAGGTGACACGAGGCTACAAGGCTGGCGGCTTCAACTCCTATGCAGTGTTTGAAACCACGCGCACGTTCGGCCCGGAATCGGTGACAGACTACGAAGCCGGTTTCAAGAGCGACTTCACCATGGGCGGAATGCGCGGACGCTTGAACGTCAACGGGTTCTGGCTCGATTACCAGAACATCCAGCGCGCTGCGGGTGACTTCAACAACGCCACCGGCGGCAACGGGGCGATCACGCTCAACAACGCTTCGGCGGAAATCAAGGGCGTAGAGATCGAGGCGATGATCCAGCCCACGCGCAACATCGAACTTGGCGGCAACTACAGCCACCTGAGCGCGAAATACAAATCCTTCACGTTCGATTCAACGTCGGGTGTCTGGGATTGCACGGCGCAATCGATCACCTCGCCGCGCGTGTTTGCCGGGGCCGACATGAGCTGCCGTCCGCTTCAGTATCTCTCGCCGAACATTGTCTCGGTCTATGGCCGTTTCAACGTGCCGGTATCGGATGATGTGGGCAACTTCAGCCTCTTCGTCAGCTACAACTGGACCGACGCTCAGGAAACCGCGCCGTTCTCGACCGAGCGTTTTCCTGATGGCACGATCAATGAACCCGGCGTGCGTCTGCCAAGCTTCGGCCTGCTCAATGCCACGCTTGACTGGCGCGGCGTGATGGGGGCGCCCGTTGATCTCAGCCTGTTTGCAACCAACCTCACCAACAAGAACTATCTGATCTCGAACACGGGCATCTTCCAGACGATCGGCGCGCAAAGCGTGATCTACGGGGAGCCGCGCATGTTCGGTGTGCGCATGCGCTACAGCTTCGGCGGCTGAGCCGCGCGGCACGGCCAGACAAGGCTCCAGCGAAGCCGGACATGATGGTAGTGCGTCATGTCCGGCTTCATTGCATGCCGTTCGAAGGGCGATTGCACGATCACTGGCAGGTGGGCGCAAAGCGCACGCAGATGCAGTCAGGCTTGCCCCGCATGACGGGACACGCTGTTCATCAAGATGACCAGCCTGTGCAAGGCCCGGCTCAACCCGATATCGTATAGCCTCCGTCCACCGCCAGCGTCTGGCCGGTGATCCAGCCCGCCGCAGGGCTGGCAAGGAATGCGATCGCCTGTGCGATGTCGTCCGGATTGCCCAGCCGCCCCAGCGGCGTGCGGGCCAGCGTGGGGGCGGTCCATGCTTCCTGGGCGAAAGTGCCGGCGGTCATTCTGCTGCGTGTAAGGCCCGCCGCAACGGCATTGGCACGCACACCGCGCGGCCCCCAGTGGGCGGCCATCGTGCGCGTCAGGCCCACCAGCCCGGTCTTGGCAGCGCCATAACCCGGCACCACCGGAATGCCGAAGAAGCTGCTCATCGAGGCGACGCCGATGACCGAACCGCCTCCGGGAATGACGCTCTGCGCGAGCAGATCGACCGTGCGGCGGGCCATGCGGAAAGCGCCGCTGAGCAGCATGGCCACCGCGCGGTCGAACACGTCCGGATCCCATTCATCCAGCCCGATCGATGGCAGGGCGAACCCGGCATTGTTCACAAGCACGTCGAGCCGGGCAAGCGCGGCGGCAACGGCGTCGATCTGCGCCTTGTCCTCCACATCAAGCTGGAGATAGCGCATCCCCGCAAGATCGGTGTCATAATCTGCCGTGCTGCCGCGTGTGCCGGTTATCGTCACCTCGGCGCCGGAATCGCGGAACAGCACCGCGCAGGCATGGCCGATGCCGCTGGTGCCGCCGGTTACAAGGACGTGTGCCCCTGAAAAATCATGCTTCGGCCCCATCATCCCTGCTCCACTTCGATCCAGCGCCGTTCTGCCCACGAGCGGCGTGCCGCGTCCAGCACAGCCTGCCCTGCGGCGGCATCGCTGAAATCGCCATATGGATCGGGAAGGGGCGGCTCGCGCCCCTCGATCCTTGCCTTCACTTGCGCGAACAGCTTGGCATAGGGTGCAACGTCGAAGCCCTGACTGTGCCAGCGGTCCATCTCGGTCTGCACCAGTTCGCTGATGGGGAAGGGGCCAACATGGGGGTTGACGAGTTCCGCAGGCATTTCGACCTGCCGCGCGCCCGCCGCATCCTGCACCCAGACCTGTTCGGGATCGCCAAAGGCTGCGCCCGACTGGATCCACGCGGCGCCCTTTGTCCCCGCCACCTTGGTGGACATGACAAACGGACCGGGAAAGCACAGCGCTGCCTCGATCAGGCCCATGCAGCCCGATGCCGTCTCGAACTGAATGGTATAGTAATCGTCAGAGGTCATGGCGGGGCGCCCGATCGACAGCTTGCGCAGCACCGCGCTTACGCGCGCGATCGGGCCGACCGTGGTCAGTGCCTGATCGATCATGTGCGTGCCGAACGCGCCAAGAAAGCCGCCGCCCTGCGCCGAATCGCTCCACCAGTCGGCGAGCGGTTCGCTCTGGTCGCCGCCCGGCTGCTGGTAGATGCGATGGAACATCAAGGGATCGCCGATCTCTCCTGACAGAACCACGCGGCGCAGCAGAGCCTGTGCGCTGTCGAAGCGGAACTCCGCACCAAGAGCGTGGATGACGCCGGCCTTGCGCGCAGCTTCCAGCATCTCGCGCGCCTGTGCCAGATCCTTCGCAAAGGGCTTCTCGCATACGACATGACGACCGGCGGCAAGCGCCTGCATGACGGGGGCATGATGCGCATGGGGCGGGGTTGCCACGGTAACGAGGCGGATTTGCGGATCATCGGCCAGAAGCCGGTCAAGATTGTTGCTGGCGATCGGGATACCCAGCGGCGCAGCGCGGGCGCGGGTCTTTTCCAGATCGCGGCCAACGATGGCGCGCACTTCAAAGCCTGCCTCGCGAAGGGCACGGGTGTGTGTGAACAGTCCGAAGCCCGTGCCGACGACCGCTGCACCAATCGGGCCTGCATCAATTGGGCATGCATCAACTGAGGCTGCATTGCGGCTTGTCATCATGCCTGTCCTCTTGCCTGTGCGATCACGGCGCGGCCCGTGCTGGCGAAGTCTCTTGCGACCTCGCCCAATGGCCGGTCCGCGTATCTCGTGTTGAAAACCTCGATCCCCATGGGCGCGGTGCTGCCGATTGAATCCAGCGTCCGGATCAGCCCGCCGATGTCCAGCGCGCCTTCCCCCGGCAGGAGCCGCTTGGTCATCAGTTCGGTCCACAGGTCGTCCGAAAGCTCGCGCGGGGCATCGCTGAGCTGCACGGTATGGATGCGCTCTGCGGGAACGGCGGCCAACTGGTCGAGGGTCGATCCGCTGCGGAAGAAGTGCAGCGCGTCGATGGTCACACCGCCGTTGGGCCGGCCTGCGGCATCGACAATCGCCCAGGCTTCGGTCAGCGAGCGGATGGCGCTGCTGGGCAGGAACTCGATATGCGCCCGAAGACCGTGTTCGGCGGCCATATCGCACAATGCGGCAAAGCCCTGTGCCGCCTCGTCAAGCGCAGGCGGGGAGGATGACAGGTCGATCGCCGCAACCGACCGCGCTTCCATGCGGGCTGCGGTGGCAACAACCCTTTCGGCCGTCAGCGTTCGCAACAGCCGCGAAAGGTCATCATTGCCGCTGGTGGTGCGCTGGCGCTGCGTCCAGCAGGCTGTGCAGTCCATCTCGGCGACGGCCAGCCCCGCATCGATGATACGCGCGCGGATCTCGGACGCGGGCATCCCTTGCTCCTCCAGCGTCCAGACATCGGCGGGCATTAGCGACAGGGCAGAAAATCCCGCATCCGCCACCGGGGCAAGCCGGTCAAGCAGCGGAACGTGTGCGAAGGGTGCCGAACAGAAGACGAGGCTTTCCATGCTTCCGCTCAATCCACGAACTGGCCGGTTTGGATGGCCTGTGCCGGGTGAAGCGCGCCCAATCCTTCGCCTTCCAGCGCGGCCAGTGGCAACCGCCACAATTTGACGGGGGCGGTTGCCGTGGTCTGCACGAAGCGCAGGCCCCAGATGCCGCGTTCATGGCCGTAGCTGTTGATCCAGTTGCCGCCGATGCCCGGATCGCGCTCGGCAATTACGACGCGCACCGTGCCATCGCTTTCGGCCACATGACGGGTATTGTTGATCCAGCCGTTGCCATCCTCGAACGTATCGAGGTTTTCCTGCCAGATGTTGCAAAGCTGGAAGTTCCAGTATTCGCATTGTGGCGGGGTGAAGGCGAGCACGATGGCTTCGTCAGGCCGCTTCTCCCAACCGCCAAAGGCAACGTGCCGGTCGGGAACCCCGCCGTTCGAGAGATATTGCGCACGGCTGTAGTCCAGCCGGTTGAGCCGCGCGGCAAAGTTGCCCTGGCTCCCCTGCCACCAGTTGCGCACCAGTTCGGCGTAACCGAGCACGGCCTGCGCGGTCCAGGCAAGGTTGTCGGCAATCAGCGCAGGAGTGACAGGTTCGGGGGCGGCGCGGTCGATCCGCTCGATGCTCATGGCCGGGGCCATTTCGCTCGCGCGGTCACTCCATACAAGGCGGATCATGATGCAGTTGGTTTCCGGCGTCAGTTGCAGCCAGTTGTGCCCTTCACCCGGATCATTCTGCGAGAGGATGACCTCGAAAGTGCCATCAGCCTCGACTTTGAGCTGCTGGCTGGCCAGAAAGCCGGTGGTCTTCAGGTTGGACGGGTCGAACTGCTTCAGTCCATCCAGCCCCTTGGGCGCCCAGTCGTGCGCACCGGGATGATCGGGCGCCGGACAGGTCAGCACCGCCATGACGAAATAGGGGATCGTGCCGCGCGTCCCGGTGATGCGGTAGTCGCGCGCCTCGTCGAACTGGCACATCAGGTGGTCCTGATCGACCGTCTGCACGTTGATTGACTGGCGCCAGACCATGTCGCGCAGGCGCGGCCGCGTTGGCTCGGCATTTTCGAGCAGACGCTCCATGCTCGACCGCGCGACGCGGGTGATGAAGCGATACCATTCCGCCCGGTCGAGGTCCGAGAGCGGCTCTTTCACCGCATTGATGTGACGACCGGCGAGCTTGAGCGTTTCGCAGAAGTCATCCCACGCCTGCCCGCTGACAAGACGCTGGCGAGCGGCTTCCGTCGGGGATCGATCGGCCATGCTCAGTTCTCCTGCCTGACGGGAAAGCGGTCGTAATAGAAGGCGAACCGCTTGCGCAGGGCGGCAACATCGGTGGCGAATACGCCTTCGAGATCGTAAATCACCTTGCCGTGGGCATGGCGTGGATTTTCCGACAGGTAGCCCAGCAGCCGTCTTTCGGTATCAGGAGGCAGATCCAGCCGGGCGAGCGCATAGATGCGCCGCGCCATGCCTTCCTGATCGGCCATGTATTCGTGGAACAGGACATCGATTGACTGGTCGGCAGGCCATGCGGCGCGCTGGGCGGCGCATTCGCGCAGCAGCCGTTCGATCCGGTCGGCCCAGTGCCGTGCAAGGCCCGCCGGGTCCACGCGGTCGCGCCGGATGCGGTCCGAATAACCCAGCATGGTCGTCAGCGATCGCAGCACGTCCACCGGATCGCGGTGGCAGATCACCATGGTGGCATCGGGAAACACCGCCCTGATGGCGACAAGGTTTTCCATGTGCTGCGGGGATTTCAGCAGCCAGCGCCGCCGCCCCGGCTCTCCCGGTGCCACGCCGCGATACCACGAGATGACTTGCAGCACCTTCTTCTCGTAGGCGTATGAGCCAGTGCGATCATGCGACAGGTAGTGGTCAATCCAGCGCGGCAGGCGCGCCTGGAACTCCCAGTTGTAGCAGTTGAGGTCCATGAACATCAGTTCGTTGTCCTCATGGATGTCGGTCGCGGCCATTTCGTGCATCGCGGCCATGTGCGGCAGCATCCGCCCGAAGGCTTCCCACCGGCCAGCGGAGCGCGCAAGACGGAGGTCGACTTCTCCGGGGGCGGTGCTTGCGTCCGGGACCGGCTCTTCCGATTCCCACAAGGTAAGCGCGTTCAGCCGGTCATCCCGCGCCAGCCAGTTGACGAGATGCGTGGTCCCCGAACGCGGCAGGCCCGCGATGCAGATCGGCTTTTCGATCGGAATGTCGAGTATTTCGGGATGACGCTTGACCACATCCTCGATCCGCAGCCGGTTGGCCATGACGCGGACCGCATTCTGCAGGATGGTGATGCGCCCGCCGCGCGTCAGCCCGGTGTCTTCGTAGAGCGATTCCAGCGTGACCTTCAGCCGTTCGCGAAAGCCGGTATCGGGGCCGAAATCGGACAGCCCGGTTTCGTCCATCGCCCGTTGCAGCACTTCGCCCGCGCCGAGGTGGTCGGGAAAGTCGGCGGGGCCTTGGCGTGCTGCGGCAAGTTCTGGTGTAATGACCGGCTCGGCCATGTCGTCGATGGTGATGATCGGCGGTCGGGGCATCATGCGGCCTCACCGAATGTGAGCACCACCTTGGCGGCCCTGCGGGCATCGGCGGCGGTCTTCAGCGCTTCGTGGAACCTTGTAAAATCCATGCGGTGACTGATGAGCGGGGACAGGTCGCGACGCCCCTCGGCGAGCATCGCGATTGCCTGCGCGAACTCGTCGGCGCGGTTGTCGGCGATGGACCCGGCAAGGGTGATCTCGTTCGCCATGAGCCGCCAGAGGTCGAGAGAAAGCGGCACGTGGTGGAGCGCGATCACCGCAATGCGCGCGCGGTATTTCGCCACTGCCACCGCATCGGCGAGCGCAGCGGCAGAGCCTGCGCAATCGACAAAGATATCGGTTTGCACGTGCCGCGATCCGAAGCGTTCGCCTTGGCCGTGAAAGCGGGCAAGAGCCTCGGTCATCGGTTCGGCAAGGACGTTGACTGCAAGTTCGGCACCCAGCGCGCGGGCGCGGTCAAGCCGTTCGGCAACCCGGTCAAAAATGGCAATCTGCGCGGCGCCCAGATGACGCGCCATCACAACCGCGCACAGCCCGATCGGCCCCGCACCGATAATGGCTACCCGCTCTCCGGGGCGGACCCGCGCCACCTTCAAGCCATGCAATGCAACCGAGAGCGGTTCGGCCAGCGAGGCTTCGGCAAATGGCAGGCTATCGGGCAGCGGGAACAGCGTTTCGCCCAATTCGGCGCCGCTCACCCGGATGTATTGCGCCATAGCGCCATCAGGGCCGCCTCCGCCGATATAGCCGCGATCCGGGTTGACCGCGACGCGCATCCCGGCATGCACCCCCTCAACGCCTTCGCCCACGCGGACGACTGTTCCGGCGAACTCGTGTCCGATGGGCAAGGGCTCGTGCAGCGGTTCCACGCCGCCAAGGCTACCCTGCGCAATATAGCCAAGGTCACTGCCGCATATGCCGCAAGCGCCAACGCGAATGAGCGCTTCGCCCCGGCCACAAGCAGGCACGGGCACCCTGTCGATACGGACATCGCCCGGTCCGTGGACACGCGCCAGTTGCATCGTCTGCGCATCGGCCGCGCCGTTCGCATCCTGCCCGCCCAAGGCCATTCTCCCGCTTATTATTGCTTTCGAGTCGGCATAATTTAATATACTTGCAAGTATATTTTGCAAGGCTTGATCGCCCGGCAGGGCAGGTTCAGGGAAAGACGGTGACAGGAACGGCAACGGCAACAGCAACAGAAGGACGGCTTGCGGATGCCACAAGGCGTGGGCGTCCTTCGGCGGAAACCACTCGCTTGCGTATGGCGCATCTGCTGGACGTGGCACGCGAGATTTTTGTGCGCCGTGGCTTCCGCGCGACGACGATGGACGAGGTAGCCGCCGCTGCTGGCGTCACCAAGCGCACGCTCTATGCGTGGCACCGCGACAAGGAGGCCCTCTTCCGTGCCTGCATCATCGCCGGGGCAGAGCGCTTTCCGCGTCTGGAACCGGAGGTTGACGGCAAGGAAGGCTTGTCAGCCGCGCTCGAACGCTATGTCGTGGAACTGCACACCGAAATGTCGCGCGAGACAAGCTATGGTCTGGGTAACGTGTTTGTGCGTGAACCGGGCGATGATCCCGACCTTGGCGCCGTGATGAGGCGCGCCTACTTCGATTACCTGATTGAACCGCTGGCCGCGTTTCTGCGCAGGCATGGGCTGGAAGATGAAGGACAGAGCGAGCGGGCCCTGCTGTTTGTCGCCATGGCGCTTTCGCCGCTGCATCATACCATGCTGGTGGGAGTGCCGCTGCCGCTGCCAGAGGCGATCTGGGACCATGCGCGGCGATGCGTCGGCGTGTTTCTGGGCGGCAGCCGGGCGGGTTAGATCAGGAACAGGCTCCGCGGGGGGCATGTCCGAATGCTCCCGCCTGTTCCAGGGCCTTCACTTCGCTTTCGGAAAAGCCAAGTTCGGCAAGGATGGTCGCTTTGTCTGAATTTTCGCGCCACATCTTGGGCGGCTGGGCTGGCGTGCCGGAAAGGCGCGGGGCCGGGGCGGGCTGGATGATGCCCTCGGCCTCGATGAAGGCTCCGCGCGCCGCGTTATGGGGGTGGGCTGGTGCCTGTCCTGCGCTCATCACCGGGGCAAAGCAGACGTCTTCATGTTCCAGCAGGCCCTGCCAGAATGCCAGCGTCTTTTGGCGGAATAAGTGCGATAGCGTGCTGCGCATGGCAGGCCATCGCGCCTGATCATATTGCTCTGCGAAATCGGGATCGTCATCCAACTCCATGAGCGTGCGCAGGCGTTCGAAGAACTTGCCCTCGATTGCGCCCAGGGCAACGTAGCCGCCATCGGCGGTTTCGTATGTGTCATAGAATGGAGCACCGCCATCAAGCAGGCCAGTGCCGCGTCCGGTGCTCGTCCAGCCGTTGGCGATGAGTGTCCAGGTGCCTGCCATAAGCAGCGATGCGCCTTCGGTCATCGCGCAATCGATCACCCGGCCGGGTGAACCGGCGCGCACGGCCAGCAGCGCAGTCACCATGCCAAATGCCAGCATGAGACCGCCGCCGCCATAATCGCCGACGAGATTGAGCGGCGGCACCGGTTTGCCTCCGGCCGGACCGATGGCGTCCAGCACCCCGGCAAGGGCGATGTAGTTTATGTCATGGCCCGGCATGTCTGCCATGGGGCCGGTTTGGCCCCAGCCGGTCATCCGGCCATAAACGAGCGAGGGATTGATCTGCATCAGGGCGTCGGGGCCGAGGCCCAGCCGTTCCATCACCCCCGGCCTGAAGCCTTCGATCAGCCCGTCGGACCTCAAGGCGAGACGCTTCACGATCCCGACGGCGGCAGGAGACTTGAGATCGAGCGAGATGCTGCGCCGCGAACGCAGCATGACATCGCGGCCGCCATCGATAGGAACGCCCGCCTGCAATCCTCCGGCACGGTCGATGCGAATGACCTCGGCGCCGTGATCGGCAAGCATCATGCCGCAGAATGGCCCCGGTCCCACACCGGCCATCTCGATGATCCTGATGCCGGCGAGGGGGAGGGCAGTGGACATAGGGCAGGCTCCGTTCTTTGCGGAATTTCAGATTGCTTTAGGCAAGGAAGAACTTGCCCGGCCACGACCGTGGCCAGTTGCTTTGCTTCTTCTGCCGGTCCGGCTCAGGGGCGCAGCCGCTCCAGCGTGTTGTTGCGGTAATGCTGCATCACCGTATGCAGGTTGATCCCGGAAGGGCTGGCAAGCCATTGATAGACCAGTCCGAAGATGAAGGCGCTGAACTCCACCGCGAAGCTGTCGGGGTCGATGCTGTCGCGCACTTCGCCCTTGGCGATACCTTGTGCGACCCAACGCGCCGTATCCCGCCGATAGGCGATATGGTTCGCTGCCAGCCGCCGCCGGACGACCGGGTAGCTGCTGATCGATTCAAACCAGAGAATGTACATGGCCTGCATCTGCGACGTGCGGTTGAGCAGGAAGAACTCCACCGCATCAAGCGCGCCCTCGATGGCGGCAAGACCATCGCTGCCACCCACGAACCGTCGCAGTTCGGCTGCCCATTTCTCGTTGAAGTCGCGCACCAGATGGCTGAACAGCGTTTCCTTCGATCCGAAGCGGTTACTGGCAAGTCCGCGGCTGTAACCGGCCTTTTCGCCCACCTCCTTAAGTGTGGTGTTGTGCGTGCCGCGCTCGACGATGAGCAGCATCGCCGCCTCGAACATACGGGCATCCGAAAGCGCCGTCCGCTCAACCTGAGTCAGCCTTGGCCGTTCGCTGGAAATCACCCGCGCCTGGGAAAGATTCGCACTCAACCTTCGTCTCCGGAGCCAAAACGCATTTCCGCCAGAACTGACAGTTCCTCCCCGTCGACTTTCCGTCTTATCGCCAGCTTGTCGTATTTGCCGACGCTGGTCTTGGGTATTGCATCAACGAATGCCCAATACTCAGGTATCATGAAACGCGCAAACCGCGAGAGGAGAGCCTGACGGAGAGCTGCCGGATCAGGCGCGCGGTCCTTTTCCAGCACCACCACCGCAAGCGGCCGCTCCTCCCAGCGCGGATCGGGAACCGCCACGACGGCGGCCTCGATCACGCCCGGCAGTGCTGTCAGCCCGTTCTCCAGATCGACCGAGGAAATCCATTCGCCGCCCGACTTGATGAGATCCTTGGCCCGGTCGGTGATCTGGACATAGCCAAGCCGGTCAATCCGGCCGACATCGCCCGTGCGAAGCCAGCCATCGGGCGTAAGCGGCGATTCCTCCGGCGTTTGCCTGTGATAGCCCTGCGCCACCCATGGCCCGCGCAACTGGAGGTTGCCCACGGTCACGCCATCTTCGGGGAGGCGGTTTCCGGCATCGTCAACGATGCGCACGCTCATGCCCGGAACGGGGCGGCCCGACTTGGCCCGCCACGCAATGGCATCGGATTCTGATGCGCCGCGCGGCGGGAACGAGAGCACGCACATGGGGCTGGTCTCGGTCATGCCCCAGCCCTGCACGAGATCGACACCCCAGGCATCGCGCACCTTGCGGATCAGAGTTTCCGACACCGCCGATCCGCCCGAAACGATCGTGCGGAAGCAGCCGAGATCCAGCGGCTCGCGCGCGTGCAGTTGCAGCAGATCGTTGAGGATCGTCGGAACGGCGGCCATCAGGGTCGGCCGCTCCGATGCGATCAGCCGTGCCAGATGGTCCGGCTGGAGGTGCGGACCCGGCATGATCATGTCGCTGCCCGCTAGCCAGCCTGAAAACGGCATTCCCCAGGCATTGGCATGGAACATGGGCGGCACCATCAGGATGCGGTCCGCGTTCGATATGGCAAAGGCGTCTGCCGCCATCGATGCCAGACTGTGCAGGAAGATGGAGCGATGGCTGTAGGCAACTCCCTTGGGCATTCCCGTGGTGCCTGAGGTGTAGCACAGCACTGCTGCTGCGTTTTCTGCTGTATCCGCCCAGTCCTCCACCGGATCATGGCGGGCGATCAGCTCCTCGTAGGCGTGGATCCGCCCGGCAAAGCCCGGCGCTTCTGT
The DNA here is from genome assembly GCF_003171715.1 of Novosphingobium meiothermophilum. GTDB lineage: Bacteria > Pseudomonadota > Alphaproteobacteria > Sphingomonadales > Sphingomonadaceae > Novosphingobium > Novosphingobium meiothermophilum. Next base: position 64,369 of record NZ_QGHL01000012.1, read on the forward strand.
GGCTCCATCGCCGATCACAACAAGGTCCGTCACCCGGTCCAGCCCGCGCAGCACCGGGGTGATCGCAGGAAGAAGCGAAGCATCCACCAGCAGCACCCGGTCATCGGCATGGCGGATGACATAATCCAGATGCTCGTGCGGCAGCCTCACATTCAACGTATGCAGCACCCGGCCGCTGGCAGGAACCGCCAGATAGGCTTCGAGGTGGGCGCTGGTGTTCCAGCAATATGTTCCGATAACCTCGCCCGGCGCTGTGCCCAGCGCTGCCAGCGCAGCCGCGAGCGAGCGCGCCCGCCGGGCCACCTCGCGATAGGGTCTGCGCACGAGCGTCTCCCCACCATAGGTAGCAACTTCGCTATCGGCGAAAAGGCGCTCGCCGCGTTCGACGATCATCCTGACCGACAGGGCATGGTCCATCATCGTGCCGGGCACCGGGATCATCCGACCTTGCCCCTCTCGATGATGGCAGCCGCCTCGCGCAGGAGCGCGGGCACATCGTGTTCAAGCCCGCGCGCATAAGGCGTGTCTTCCTTGCCCCGGTGGCACAGGACCCAGGCGCCCTCCACAATCGCGGCAAGCCGCCACGCGGCGAAGACGATGAAGTAGTCCAGCCCAGCATGGTCCATCCCGCTGGCTGCCGACCATCTTTCGGCAAGCCGTGCAGGCGGCATTACATCGGGTCGATTGGACAGGCCCTGCACGAAGGCGAAGCCGGGATTGTCGGCGGGATTGCGCTGCCAGAAGAACAGGCAAAGCCCCAGATCGATGCGCGGATCGCCAAGTGTCGCCATTTCCCAGTCAAGAATGACACGAAGTTTCGGTTCTGTCGGGGCGATCAGGCAATTGTCCAGATGAAAGTCGCAATGGATCAGGCTGGTTCGGCCGTGTCCGGGGTGATTTTCGCGCAGCCACGCGCCAATCTGCGCGATAAGCGGCAGTTCGCGAACGTAATCCGCTTCCCGAACCTTGAGCCAGCGGTCGATCTGGCGGGTGATGAAGCCTTCGGCCCGTCCGAAATCATCGGGCAGAAGCCCGGCCGGGTCCATTGCGTGAACCGCCGCAAGCCCTTCGATCATGGCAACGCCGAGCGCGTCGACGGTTGCGGCATCCTGCGGCCATTCGGGCGGCAGCCTATCGGTCAACGAAATGCCCTCGATCCATTCCGTGACGGCAAAGGGCTGGCCGATCACGGAGGTATCCGCACACCACGCCACCGGGCGAGGCACGGGCGCCTTGCCATGCAGAGCCGAGATGGCGCGATACTCGCGTTCGATACCGGCAGCGGCACGGTCGGATACGAGGTTGACCGGCGGATGGCGCAGCACCAGCCGCCCTTCGCGCGTTTCGATCAGGCGGGTAACATTGGAATTGCCGCCGGCAAGAACCGGGCCGAGGCGGATTTCGTGCCGCCCGGTGGCTTCACCCAGCCATTCCTCCAGCGTCCGCGCCGCAGTCACAGGTTGCACATCAACCCTCCGTCGGTGAAAATCACCGAGCCGGTCATGTAGGTGGAGCCTGCCACCCACCAGCACACATCCGCAATTTCTTCTGGCTTGCCCATGCGTTGCAGGGGAATGCGGTTGACGATTGCCTTGCGCGCGCGGTCCGAAATGGCCGAGGTCATCTCGGTCTGCACGAAGCCGGGCACCACCATGTTGACACGCAACCGCTTGCGGGCAAGCTCGGCTGCCAGCACCTGCGTGAGACCGGTAAGGCCGGCCTTCGACGCGCCATAGCAACTGTCGCCGGGGAAGCCCCGGAAGCCGACGACCGCGCCGATGTTCACGATCGCGCCTCCCGGTTCCATGTGCGGAACCAGCGAACGGATAACTCGCATCGGGCCGCTGAGGTTGGTGGAAAGGGTGGCTTCCCAGTCCTCGTCCGAAACGCGCTCGATCGTTCCGCCCCGGTGCAGCCCGGCATTGTTCACAAGCACGTCGATCCCGCCCCAGCGCTCACCCACCTGCCGGGCGAGGTTGGCAAGCGATTCTGGCTGGCTGACATCGGCCGCGATGCCGATGGCATTCTTGCCAAGGGCCGAAGCAACCTCGGCAATTGCTGCATGCCGTCCGACCAGACACACCTTGTCGCCGCGTTCGCAGGCGAGGGCGGCGATCGCGTGGCCAATGCCACGCGATGCACCCGTTATCAGCCAGCGACGCCCGGACGGGGCTGCTTGTGCTGTTTCCTTTGCCATCCTGTCCTGCCGGGTCAGAAGTTCTGCGTGATGGCAACGCCCCAGGCGCGCGGAGGGCGCGGCGCGGCATAGCTCCACACGTTCTGCACGTCGTAGCCGATCGTCCAACCATTCTGGTCAAGGATGTTGCGCCCGAACACGCTGATCATCGTCTTGTCGATCTTGTAGCTGATCGAGGCATCGAGCATGTTCTGTGCACCGTTGCGCACGTTCGGATTGTTCAGGAAGGTCAGTTCGTGTGCGCCAAGATGGTGAAGTTCGGCATTGAGCATCAGCGTGCCCGGCCCGATTTCGCGTTCATAGGAGGCGCGAATGTCGAAGGTCCAGCGCGGCGCGCGGCGCAGCCTGAGGAAAGTCGCGTCCACGGGGGTGCCGGTGCTGTAGATGTCGCCCACGAAGTTCTTGTAGCGTGCTTCAAGGTAGCCGACATTGCCCGCGATGGTGAACTCGCGCGTGATCTGCGCGGTCAGATCAATCTCGAAGCCCTTGAGTTCGGCCTGAGATGCATTGATGGTGCGGTTCTCGCGCCCTGTTGGCGTGCCCGGAGCGGGGACATCGAGATCCTGCTGCATGTCCTTGTATTTCATCAGATAGAGCGCGCCATTCAGGCGGACCCGGTTGTCGAGGAACTGGGTCTTGAAGCCCAGTTCGAAGTTGTCGAGCGTTTCGGGGTTGTAGGGGATGGTTGCAGCCCCGATCGTGGCAGGGCGGCCATTGAAGCCCCCGGCACGGTAGCCGCGCGACCACAGGCCGTAGGTCATGACATCATCGGTCCAGTTATAGCTGACGCTTACTTTGGGCGTGAACTCCGACCAGCTCTGCCGGGCGGGTGCATTCATCACGATGGAACCGCCTGCCAGCGAGGGCGGGATTGCGAGGATCGGATTGGCCTCTTCCAGCGTGCCGTAGATGAATACGGTGCCGTCGTTGACGATGGAGGTCTTGCGGTCGTGGGTATAGCGCCCGCCAAGCGTCAGCTTCAACTTGTCGGTGATCTTGTAGTCGCCTTCGAAGTAGGCCGCATAGGACTTGGTGGTCTGGGTCACGTCCTGTGCGCTGGTCAGCAGCGGCGCGCCTGCGAAGCCGATGTAGTTCTTCAGGTTGATGGTGTAGCGCGAATCCCAGTGGAAACCGCCAAGCACGAAGGTCAGCGGACCATCGCCGCCCTTGATGAGGCGCACTTCATTGGTGATCTGCCGCCAACGGGCCGGACGATCAGTGTGATAGAGAGTCTCCGGCGTGGAATCGAAGTCCTGATTGATCGATTCGTTCGTCTTCAGGTAGCCGAAGATGTATTGCAGTTCGAAATCGTTGCCGAAATCGTATTTGGCCTTGCCGATGGCCATGTCGAGTTCGAAGCGCGCGCTCTTGTCGACGGGGGCATTGCCCACGGTGACATAGCGATCCCCTGAGATGGGGACGCCCGGCGCGGGCGAGCAATAGTTGAAAGCGGCGCAGAACAGGTCGGTCGGCCGGGTAATCGCATGAAGCTGCGGCGGATCCTGCCGCGTCACCTGCCGGTCGTAGCTTGCGGTGAGTTCAAGGTTTTCCGTAGGTGTGATGAGCAACTGCGCGCTGATGGCGCGGAAGTCGGATTTCTGGCCAGGCTGGTTCTGTGTCCTGTTGAAGATATAGCCATCGGTCGTGTTGTAGGCGCCAGACACCTTCAGTGCGACATCCTGTGTGATGCCGAAGCTGACGACGCCCTGCAGGTCATAGGTCTCGAAGCTGCTGTAGGTGGCGCGAACCTTGCCGGTAAGTTCCTGGGTGGGACGCGAACGGGCAAGGTTGATGACACCGCCGGTGGCATTGCGGCCGAACAGCGTGCCCTGCGGCCCGCGGAGCACTTCGACGCGGTCGATGTCGATGGCGCGGATAAGGCTGCCCGAACTCTGGCCAAGGTAGATGTCGTCGATCACCACACCGACAGCGGGGTCGACAGACTTTTCAACATCGGCAACGCCGATGCCGCGGATGTAGATGGCGGCCACGCCGCCGGGGCCTTGCTGGGTATCGTCGATCACGACGTTGGGCGAGGCGCGCGCGAAATCACGCACGTCGGCATCGAAGCGCTTGGCCAGATCGGTCGCGCCCAGCGCGCTGATCGAGGCGGAGACGTTCTGAAGGTTTTCTGCACGCCGACGGGCAGTGACGACGATGGCTTCAAGGCCGGTGCTGGCCTGGGTTTCGTTTTCAGCCTGGGCTTCCTGAGCATGAACCTGCGCTTCGCTGAGCGCCATGAGGGAAATGGCTGTGGCAAGGACTGCCCGCACGGATTTTGCCGTCGTGTTCATTCTGGTCTCTCCCGTCTCTCACGTTCTTTCGACGTGACATTGTGGCGATCACTGCGCCGTGCCCCTGGCTGCTTCGCTGAGTCGTTTGCGTTACCGCGGGCAAGATCGGCCGATCGATGGGAGAGGTATCAAACTTGCTAGCGACGAGCAAGTAAATACGTCAAGCGCAGCGGGTGAATTTGCGCTGGCGCCATGTCTTTTTGGTGTCAAGTGGCGGTAAATAAGACATATAATGCGCTCCAGACAGGCAGAGGGCGCCGGCCTTCCTATCTTTTTTGCTTGTCTCAAACTAGTAAATGTGGTCCAAACGAGTCGAGCCAGCGAGAATGGCAGGGAGCAGGATGAGATGGGAAAAAGGCTTGAGGGCAAGGTTGCGCTCATATCCGGCGGGGCCAGCGGTCTTGGCGAAGCGCAGGCCATTCTCTTTGCCCGCGAAGGCGCGTCGGTAGTTATCGGCGATCTCCAGGAGGAACTTGGCCGGGCTGTCGCGGCGCGCATCGTGGACGAGGGTGGCGATGCCCGGTTCGTCCGGCTTGACGTCACCGACGTGAACAGTTGGCACGATGCAGTGTCTGCTGCGGTGCAGGCGCATGGCAAGCTGACGACGCTTGTCAACAATGCCGGGATATTTCACCCCGGCGGAGTCGAGAGCGAGACGATCGAGGGCTGGCAGCGCATGATTGCGGTGAACCAGACCGGGGTGTTTCTGGGGATGAAGGCTGCTGCTTCGGCGCTGCTGGCGTCGGGGAATGCGGCCGTAGTCAACATCTCCTCGCTTTATGGCCTGATCGGCAGCCCGGATGCGATCAGTTATCACGCATCGAAGGCGGCGGTGCGTGTGATGGGCAAAGGGGCCGCACTGGAGTTTGCCAAGCGCGGCATCCGGGTGAACACGATTTTTCCCGGTCAGATCCGCACGCCGATCCTTGGCGACATTACCCCGGAACAGGATGCCGCGATCAAGGCTTCCATCCCGATGGGCATGGTTGGCGATCCCATGGACATTGCCCATGGCTCGCTGTTCCTCGCCTCGGACGAGGCGCGCTACGTGACCGGGGCAGAGCTGTGGATCGATGGCGGATGGTACGCCGGGTGCTGAACGCGCAGGAGCATTCTTGAATGAGCTGGAACTTTGCTACCGAGCCTGAGTTCGAGGAAAAGCTGGCGTGGATGCGCGAATTCGTGGCTGCCGAGATCGAGCCGATGGATCTCGTCTTCCGCAAGCCGGGCGATCCCTTCGATCCTCGCTCGCCTGCGCAGAAGGCCATGGCGCCTCTCAAGCAGATCGTGAAATCCAAGGGTCTGTGGGCCTGTCATCTGGGGCCTGAACTGGGTGGGCAGGGATATGGGCAGTTGCATCTTGGCCTGATGAACGAGATTCTCGGTCGCAGCCGCTTTGCTCCCACCGTTTTCGGGACGCAGGCGCCCGATACCGGCAATGCCGAAATCCTTGCCCGTTTCGGCACGGATGAACAGAAGGACCGCTATCTCAAGCCTTTGCTCGACGGCGAGATCGTATCCTGCTTCTCCATGACCGAGCCGCAGGCTGGCGCCGATCCGGGCGAGTTTTCCTGCACCGCGCGCGCTGATGGTGATGACTGGGTGATCGAGGGCGAAAAGTGGTTCGCCAGCCATGCCGACATGGCCGAGTTCCTCATCGTCATGTGCATCACCGATCCTGATGTTGCGGTTCATGCCGGATCAACCACGATCATCGTCCCGCGTGATGCGCCGGGGCTTGAGATCATTCGCAACACCGCCGTCGGTCCCAGGGACGAGATCGGCAGCGGGGTTCATGGCTATCTGCGTTTCAACCAGTGCCGGGTGCCGCGCAGGAACACGCTCGGCGCGGTGGGTGAAGGATTCAAGGTGGCCCAGTCGCGCCTTGGCGGCGGGCGAATCCACCACGCAATGCGCACGGTCGGGATGCTCAACAAGGCCATGGAGATGATGTGCGAGCGTGCCGTCTCGCGCATAACCAAGGGCGAGCGGCTGGCCGACAAGCAGATGGTGCAGGAACGCATCGCCGACAGCTACACCCAGATCACCCAGTTCCGCCTGCACGTGCTCTATGCAGCGTGGCTGATGGATCAGGACAAGGGTTACACCCACCGCGTGCGCCGCGAGATTTCGGCCATCAAGGCGGCCATGCCGGGCGTGCTGAAGGACGTGGTCTATCGCGCGCTGCACATTCATGGATCGCTGGGTATGTCGAACGAGATGCCGCTCATGGACATGTGGCAGTATGTGCCCGAAATGGGCATTGTCGATGGTCCGACCGAGGTTCACAAGGTCTCGGTGGCCAAGGATATCCTTCGCAACGTCGCGCCTGCCACGGGCAAGTGGCCCAGCTATTTCGTGCCTGATCGCCGGATTGAGGCCCAAGCCAAGTTCGCTTCGATCCTTGCCGGGGAGAACGCACAGTGACAGCCTCGCTTGAACAGCGCATCGATGCCCTCGAAACCCGCATGGCGCTGATCGATCTGACCAGCGACTATTGCCACGGTTTCGACAAGCGCGACATTGATCGCTTCATGGCGATCTGGTGGGAAGACGCCGTCTGGGAGATCGGCCCCCCTTTCGGCAATTTCGAGGGCCATGCCGGGGTGCGCCACGCGGTGCTCGACATCCTTTGGCCTGCCTGGGCCATGTCGACGCACTACACCACCAACCTGCGGCTGACCTCGGCATCGGCCGAGGCCATCGAGGGCGTAAGCGATGTCTATTGCATCGGCAATACCACCGACGGGCAGGCGCAGACCGTGGCAGCAAGCTATTTCGACAGCTTTACCCGCCGTGACGGCACCTGGAAGATCGCACGACGGCGCGTGGTGATGCAGCACTTCAGCCCGCTTGTCGGGATTACTCTTTCGGCACCGCAATAGCGGGGCGGGCGGGCATGCGGAGCAAACACTAAGGCAATACGCTGGGAGAGCGGAAAAATGGCGCGTTTCGATGTCGGAGATGGCCGCAGTGTATATTTCGAGCATCATCGCGGAGAAAAACTCCCGGTTGTCCTGATCCACGGCTGGGCGATGTCGGGTCGGATCTGGGCAGGCACGGTCGAGGCGCTCAAGGCCGATGGACATGCAGTCATCGTGGTCGATCATCGCGGATGCGGACAGTCCGACCGGGATTTCGATGATCTGTCGGTGGGCGCCATCGCCAGCGATGTGGCCGGCATTGTCCGCGGATGCGGTGTGGGAGCCTGTGTTCTTAACGGGTGGTCGCTCGGTGGTGCAGTCGCGGTTGAGGCTGCGCGTATGCTGGGCGATCAGGCGGCCGGTGTGGTCCTGACCTGCGGTGCTTCGCCGCGCTTTGTCCGCTCTGATGACTTTCCCCATGGCGGGGAACCGGGCGCGCTCGATGCTACGGCGCAGGCCATGGCCGCCGACCGCGCCGGCTTCTTCAGGGGGCTGGCCGAGGGCGTTTGCGCAAGGCAAGTGAGCGCGGCCACCATCGACTGGATGTGGAACGCCTTTGTCGACAGCGGGCCGGATGCGCTCGATTCCCTGCGCAGCCTTGCCGCTGTCGATCAGCGCCAAACGCTTGCCGCGCTTGATGTTCCGCTTCTCTCGATCATCGGCAGCAACGATGCCATTCTTGATCCGGAAATCGGCCGGATTGCGGCGGGCCTTGCGCCAAAGGGGCAATGCGCCACGATGGAAGGCTGCGGCCACGCACCCTTCATCGAGGATGCCCCGGCCTATCTTGCAGCCCTGCGCGGCTTCCTTGCGAGCCTTTGAGCGCTCCCCACTTGGAACCAGATCAACCATGAGCCTTCTTGATCCTTTCTTCACGCCGTTCGAATGCAAGACGCTGAAGCTGGCCAACCGCTTCCTCATGGCGCCGATGTCTCGCTATTTCGCGCCGGGCGGAGTGCTCACGCAGGAATCGGTCGACTACTACCGCCGCCGCATTGAAGGCGGGGTAGGGGGGGTCATTACCGAGGCTGTCGCCATCGACCGGCCTGGATCGGTTGCGGCAGATACGGTCCCCAGCTTTTATGGAGAAGAAGCGCTGGCCGCCTGGGACCGGGCGCGCATCGACGTGCAGGGGGCTGGCGGTGCCATCATTCCGCAGCTCTGGCACGTGGGCGGCTGCACTGATTTCAATTTCCCGGATTCGCCGCATCCGCCGCTGGAAAGCCCCTCCGGCCTTGTCGGGCCGGGTATCGAGGGCGGCCGCGTCATGACGGCGCAGGATGTGGACGAAGTCATTGCCTCGTTTGTGCGCGGCGCGCTCGATGCGCAGCGGCTGGGGTTTGATGCCATCGAACTGCACGGAGCCCACGGCTACCTCTTCGACCAGTTCTTCTGGGACGTGACCAACAAGCGCGAAGATTCCTATGGCGGCAGTGATATTGCCTCGCGCGTGCGCTTTGCAGCGGAAACCGTGGCCGCCATCCGTGCAGCTGCCGGCCCTGATTTCACCATCATCTTCCGCGTTTCGCAGTGGAAGACCTACATGTACGAAGCGAAGATCGCGACAACCCCTGCCGAACTTGAGCAGTGGCTTGCCCCGCTTGCTGATGCCGGGGTCGACATTTTCCACTGTTCGGAAAGGCGGTTCTGGGAAGCGGCCTTCCCGGACGAGGATGACCGCAACCTCGCCGGCTGGACCAAGCGGATCATCGGCAAGCCGACGATTACCGTCGGGTCGGTCGGGCTGGACCGCGATCTCATGCAGGACTTCGTCGAGGGCCAGTCCGTGCCCACGCTCAAGTCGCTGGATGAACTGGCGCGGCGCTTCGACCGCGGTGATTTCGATCTTGTCGCGCTGGGCCGCGTGTTGCTGGCCGATCCCAACTGGCTGACAAAGGTGCGCAGCGGCGCGACCGACCAGCTCAAGCCCTATTCGCGCGAATGCATGGACACACTTTACTGACCGCGACACCGCACTGGCGGACAACCGCAAGAATGCAAGGCACCCCGCTCACGGGCGGAGGTAGCCAAAGAGAGGATGAGCCATGAACACCACTCTGACCAGCGCCACCGAGGCGCAAGCATCCAGAACCAAGGTCGATTTCGACGCCATTGGCATCGGGGCCGGTTTTGCCGGCCTTGCCCTGATCCATTACCTGCGCGAGGCCGGGCTTTCCGTCCGCATCTTCGATCGTGCCTCTGAAGTGGGCGGAACGTGGGCATGGAACTGCTATCCCGGAGCCGCGACCGACAGCGAAAGCTATTACTACTGCCTGACCTTCTCCAACGAGATCCTGCAGGAATGGAAATGGACCAAGCGCTACCCCGGCCAGCAGGAGACGCAGGATTACCTCAAGTTCGTTGCCGAGAAGTGCGACATGATGCCGCACATCCAGCTGAACACCGAGATCACCGAGGCACGCTATCTGGAAGACAGCGGGATATGGCAGGTCACCACTTCGACCGGTGAACACTATACCTGCAAATATTTCATCAGCGGCATGGGCATGATCTCCGAGCCGCAGATACCCCGCATTCCCGGCATGAGCAGCTTCAAGGGGCCGCTGTTCCATTCCTCGCGCTGGCCCAGGGATCTGGACTATGCTGGCAAGCGCATTGGCATCATCGGAGCAGGGGCCACGACCGTGCAGATGGTCCCCGTTCTGGCCAAGACGGCCAAGAGTGTGACCGTGTTCCAGCGCACCCCGAATTACATCCTGCCGGCCATGCAGAAGGACATGACGCCGGAGTGGGAGCGCGAGATCAAGGCCAACTACGATGCCGTGATCGCCAAGTGCCGCAATCACGTATTCGGCATGGCGTTCGACAGTCCGGTTGGGCGCAATGCGGTCGATACTCCGCCTGAAGAGCGCCAGCGCATTTTCGAGGAGAACTGGACCGGCAGCTTCCGCTGGGTGTTCGAGACCTTCGACGATCTTCTGGCCAGCCCCGAAGCCAACCGCATGGCGGCCGATTTCATCGGCGCGAAGATGCGCGAGCGCATCAAGGACCAGCGCATCGCCGATCTGCTGATCCCCACGTTCGATGACTATCCGCTTTTCGCCAAGCGTCCTCCGCTCGATCACGGTTATCTTGAAGCCTACAACGAGGATCACGTGCATCTGGTCGATATCAAGAACGACCAGCCCATAGTCGAGATCACGGAAACCGGCGTTCGCACCACCAAGGAGCACTACGAGTTCGACATCATCGTGCTGGCAACCGGCTTCAAGGCCTATACCGGGGCGCTCGAAGCATTCCCGATCGTGGGTGAAGGCGGTGTGACACTCAGCGATAAGTGGAAGGCGAAATCCGAATGCGTCATGGGCGTGTGCGTGGCGGGCTTTCCCAACATGTTCATCGTCACCGGGCCGCAGGCACCCTTCGCCAATCTGCCCACCTCGATCGAACAGAATGCCATCTGGATTTCGAAGTGCATCAGGAAGATGGAGGCCGAAGGTCTTGCCCTGTGCCGTCCGCGCCGCGAGGCGGAAGAGGCATGGACCGCGCAGACGGCCGACATCCACGGACAGACGCTGATGGCCGAAGGCCACAAGGTCAATTCATGGATGATGGGCGCCAACCGCGAGGACAAGCCGCCACGGGTGCTCATCTATTTCGGCGGGGCCAACTTCTATTACGATGCGCTTGATGAATCGGCCGCCAAGGGCTTTCCCGAACTGGAGTTCTCAGGCGCTGCTGCTGGCTGAGCGGCGGGCGAAGGGCGGATGGCCTTCGGACAAGGTGCCGAAGGCTTCCCGGTCATCTGGCCACCATCGCGCTGTCATTGAGCCGCTTCCAGAGCCTCTCCGGCCTCAAGCCATGCCATCTCGGCCTCTTCGAGCTGCTGGGCGAGTTTTGCGCGCCTTTGCGCCAAGTCGCCCATGGTCAGCTTGGCCAGCGCGGGTGCGGCGCTTGATGGTTCGAACATGGCGCGGTCGATCTGGGCGATCTCGGCCTGCAACCGGTTCATCCGCGCTTCGGCTTCGGCCTGTGTCTTCTTCAGCGCGCGCAGTTCCTCGCGGGCGGCGGCCCTTGCCTTGCGATCCTGCGCTGCCCCCTTGGCTTGCGGTTCGGTTCCGGCATCCGCTTTGGGCTGGTTGCGGCCAAGGATGAAGTCGATGTAGTCCTCGATGCTCCCGTCGAACGGGCGTGCGGTTCCTCCATCCACCAGAACGAGGCGGTCGGCGACCAGTTCAGCCATGTGCCGGTCATGGCTGATAAGGATGACTGCGCCCTTGTAGGCGTTGAGTGCCTGCACCAGCGCCTCGCGCGCATCGATATCAAGGTGGTTGGTCGGCTCGTCGAGCACGAGCAGGTGCGGCGCGTCGCGGGTCACGAGGGCGAGGGCAAGGCGCGCGCGCTCTCCGCCGGAAAGCGTCCCTACCGCGCTGGTCGCCCGGTTGCCGGAAAAGCCGAAGCGGCCCAGTTGCGCCCGCACGGCGGCGGGGCTTTTCCCGTCCATCGCGCGGGTCATGAGTTCAAGCGGCGTGGCGCCGCCCGCAATCTCTTCGACCTGATACTGCGTGAAGTATCCAACCTGCATTTTCGCCGATGCGGTCATGTCCCCTTCCATCGGGGCAAGCTGCGCGGCGAGCAGGCGGGCAAGCGTGGTCTTGCCGTTGCCATTGCGGCCCAGAAGGGCGATGCGGTCGTCAGGGTCGATGCGCAGGTTCAACCGGCGCAGCACCGGCTTGCCCGGTTCGTAACCGACACTGGCGAGATCGAGCGTGATGAGCGGCGGGCGCAGCTCGTCCGGGTCGGGGAAGTCGAACCTCAGCGAAGGGTCTTCCACAACGGCCGCGATAGGCTGCATTTTTGCCAGCATCTTGGCGCGTGACTGGGCCTGCTTGGCGGTGGAAGCGCGGGCACTGTTGCGGGCGATATAGTCGCGAAGGCGCTCGGCCTGCGCTTCCTGCGCGGCGCGGGCGGCGGCCTGCTGGGCCAGACGTTCGTTGCGCTGGCGCTCGAAGCTGTCGTAGCCGCCCGGATAGAGCGCGAGCTTCCCGGCATGAAGGTGCACGATATGGTCGGCCACGTTGTTGAGCAGATCGCGCTCGTGGCTGATGAGAAGCAGTGTGCCGGGATAGCTTTTCAGGAAGTTTTCGAGCCAGAGCGTCGCCTCAAGGTCGAGGTGGTTCGAAGGTTCGTCGAGCAGCAGGACGTCGGGCGCGGAAAAGAGCAGGGCCGCCAGCGCCACACGAATGCGCCAGCCACCGGAGAAGCTGTCCAGCGGACGCGCCTGCATTTCCTCGTCGAAACCAAGGCCGATGAGGATCCGCGCCGCGCGGGCAGGGGCGGTATAGGCATCGATCGCCAGCAGGCGTTCGTGCACGTCGCCCAGCCGATCGGGATCGGTGCAGGTCTCTGACTCTTCAAGCAGGCGCATGCGTTCGCCATCGGCGGCAAGCACCGTATCGAAAGGCGTTGCAGCACCTGCTGGCGCTTCCTGTGCAAGATAGCCCAGACGCGTGCGGCGGGGCATCTCGATCGCGCCTTCATCAGGCTCGATCTCGCCGATGATCGCCTTGACGAGGGTCGATTTGCCCGCGCCATTGCGGCCGACAAGCCCCACCCGCGCGCGAGGGGGAATGGCGACCGAGGCACCGGAAATGATGTCGCGTCCGCCAAGGCGCACAGTGATGCCGTTGATGATAAGCATGAAAGAGCGGCGCGTCCGGTTGGGGAAAGACTGGAATGATCGGGCGCGCGGAGCAGTGTCACAACCACTGCGAGGTGGCAAGCACAGTCAGCCTTGGCGCTATCTCTCAGGCGCGACGGTATTCGTGCGCTGGCGGGGGAACCAGCGGCAGATCCTCGTAGGCGGGCTGAAAGCCGAGCAGGCGGTAGAGATCGGGGCGCAGGTAAGGGAAGGCATCCCCCGCATCTTCGTGGACACGGGCGCATTCGCCCAGAAAGCTGTCAAAGGTGCGAAATAGGCCGCGTTTCATGGTCTGCCGGTCAGTGCGTGTGGGCACGATCTTTCCCTTGCGCTGCCGGTCAGCGATTCGGCCAATCCATTCGTCTTTCGTCAAAAATCCGCCACAACCTGCAACGATGGCCCGCATCTCCATGTCATTGATTTGCCGTGAAGATGCGGGCCATCAGGATCAATCGGCCAGCTTCAGCGGGGCAACTTCCGCGTTTGGCAGGCTTGCCCCCATGCGGCGCGCAAGAGTCGGCGCGATCGCGCGCATGTCGATCTCGCCAAGGTTGCGCGACTTTGCCACGCCCTTGCCCATGACCAGGAAGGTCGAGCGCATTTCCGGCAGGGTGGGGAAATACCCGTGCATCCCCTTGGTGCGCGAGGGACGTGCCAGCGGTGCATTGGCGGCAAAACCCCCGGCCAGCGCGCCGGGCTTCAGATCCACGAAGAAGCTGGCCTGCGGATTGCCGCCCATGCGCGCGATTTCCGCACGATCGGCAATTTTCGCGATCCGGGCAGCCGGATCGGCGGCGAGCTTTTCAAGCAGCGCGCCGACCATGCCTGAAAGCGCGGCATCATCCGGCCGCGCCAGCACCACCGCGATGGAACCACCCGAAGGCCAAGGCATGGCATCCCACGATGCCACTTTGCCATCATCGCCCAGCCGGATCAGCCCGGCATCGATGAAGGGTCGGAAAAGGTTCACCTCGGTGTCGGTCGGAACAAAGCCGTGATCGCTGACCACTGCAATCGTGGCATCGGGATGCGCGGCAAGTTCGGCTGACACGAGCTTGCCCACGGCCGCATCCAGCCGTTCAAGAATGGCGTTGGCCTCCGCAGAGCCGGGACCATGGACATGCTCTTCATGATCGAGCGCGGCCAGATAGACGGTGAGGAAGCCGGGCTTTTTCGTTTCGATCAGCCGCACGGCAAACTTCGTGCGGGTCTCGTCGGCTGAAACCCCTTCGTCGATCCCATCGGCATAGGGGCCGCAGTCGTGCTCTAGCGCCGTGTAAAGGCCATCGGTGGCCAGCGCTTTGAGCATCTTGCGATCATCGGCATGGCCCGAACGCCAGATCTGGGGCATGTTGTATGTCAGTGACGATACGCCCACACTGACCGGCCAGTGGATGTTGCCGGTGGTAAGCCCGGCCTTGCGCGCCGCGTCCCACAAGGTGGGGGCGGTGATGTCGTCGGCAAACCAGAACCAGCCGCCATAGTTGATCTGCTTCGGATCGAAGGTGGTGTTCGAAACAATGCCATGGCGCGCCGGTGCCACTCCGGTGATCAGTGTGGTGTGGCTGGGATAAGTCACGGTGGGCAGATTGCCCGAAACTCCGGTGGCATAGGCGCCTTCCTTCAGGAAACGGCGCAGGTTGGGGATATTGAGGCCGCGCTTGTCGGCTTCCAGCACGTCGCCGGGGCGCAGTCCGTCGATAGAGATGAGCAGGACCGGCGAGCGGCTTTCCCCGGCCCGAACGGCGACGGGCGCCGTGCTGCCAAGCAGCACGACGCCCGCGACGAGGGCCTTTGCGAATGAAAGGCGCGGCACTGTCAGAACCCGACCTTGACCGTGGCGAAGATTTGCCGCGGTGCACCTGCAAGCAGGGTCTGGTTGTCACCGCTGAAGCCGAAGCCGTTCGACCCGATCGTTGCGACATAGCGCTTGTCGGTGAGGTTGACGGCGTTGAGCTGGAACTCGACCGGCTGACGCTGGCCTATGTCGAGGCGGTAGCCGATGGTGGCGTCCACCAGCGCCCGGCCCGGCACGGACTGATCGTTCAGGTAGGTGAAGAACCGCTTCGACATGTAGTTGACGCCGACACGGCCGAAGAAGGTCGGGCTGTCATAGGACAGTTCGCCATGCAGCAGATGCTTGGGCGTATCGACCACGGTCTTGCCCGCGGTGGGCCGGATCGTGGTGGTGCCGCCGGTCGTGATGACTACGTCGTCCCGGTAGGTCGTGTCGTTGTAGCTGTAGGAGGCAAAGGCCCCGAAGCCGCCGGGCAGCCGCACATCGACAGCCGCCTCGATGCCGAGAGCGCGGACCGAGCCGACATTCTGCAACGCGTTCGTGGCGCCCACGATGCCGACCGAGGTCGGGATCACCAGCAGGCGGTTCTTGAAGTTGACATAGTAGCCCGCGAGCGAAGCGTTGACGACACCCGTGGTGTAGCGAAGACCGGCTTCGTAGGTGTCCGAGGTTTCCGGCTTGATCGTGTTGCGGATCGCATCGAAGCCCTGCTGGGTCGACGAGAACGGTCCGGTCGTGGTCGAAGCCTGGAAGGCGCGCGTTACCTGGGTGAAGCCGGCGAAGGCTTCCAGCGCATTGTCGAACTTGTAGTTCAGGCCGACATGCGGCTGGAACCAGTCCTCTACCTTGAGGCTGCCGGTGGCGCGGTTGTTGGTGTTCACCAGCGAGAAGGCGGTGGTATCGACCGAGTAGCCCTTCCAGCCCACGTTCACCTTCAGCGCGCCCAGATCGATGTCGTCGGCAACGTAATACTGGATCGTGTCGGTCTCAAACGCGATCGACCACTGCGTGAAGAAGGGGTTGCGCTGGAACTTGCTGTGATCGCGGCCCGGATTGGTGCGGCTTTCATAGGCATAGAACCGGCGCGACTGGATGAAGTCGTTCTTTTCGTACCAGCCGCCAATCAGGAGATTGTTGATGCCGTAAGTTGCCGAATACGATGCGAAAACGCCCTTGCGCTTGATGTCGTATTCGGTCGTGCGGATCGACATGGGAACGCCGGTCGGGCTGTTGAGATAGGGCGTGCCCCAGGTGCCCTGACCATCGTTCTCGTGGTAGTAGCCCTTGATCGCGAACTTGCCCGTGTCGCCCACGGCCGCCGTCAGGCCGAGCGAGGCCAGCGTATCGCGGCGCAGGCCCGATGCTTCGTAATAGGCATCGTCAATGCTGGTGATCGGTGCGGGATAGACCGTGCCGGCCGTAGGGTTGAGCGGCGTCGTGCCGGTATCGCCCCGGTTCGCGCCGATATCGGCCACGCGGATGGCTTCGGCATAGCGCGAGCGGCCGAAGTTGTCCCAGTCGTAGCCGAGACGGTTGATCATCGCGAGGCTGAGATCCTGATAGTCGCTTTCCGCGCGATCCGAGTAGCTGATCGATCCGTCGAGATCGACACCGCCACCCAGCGGCAGCACGCCCTTGGCATTGACCATGAAGGTGCGCTGCTTGCCTTCGCCCTTCCACTTGTCGCCGTTCTGGTATTGCACCGAGGCATAGGCGCGCGCGCCGTCGCGTGTGCCAACCCCGATGCGGGCAAAGCCGCGCCAGGTATTTTCCGAGCCGTAGGAGCCGCTGGCCGTCACGCCCAGCGCATCCTTGGGATCGATCGAGAAGAACTCAAGCGTGCCGCCAAGATTGTTGGTCGATTGCGCAGCGATGGAACCGGAACCCTGGCTGACGCGGGTCACGCCGATGTTTTCGGGGCTGATCGCACGGCTGATGTGCAGGCCGTTGTTGTTGCCATACGACATGTCGCCCAGCGGAATGCCGTCGAGGTTGAAGCCAAGCTGGTTCTGGCTGAACCCGCGGATGGTGATGCGGGTGGACCATTCATAGTTGCCGAAGGCATCGGCCGACTGGAAGTTGACCGAAGGCAGCTTTTCGATTGCCTTCAGCGGGCTGGTGCCGGAAGCAAGGATCGTCAGTTCGGCGGTCGAAAGTTCCTGCACCTGACGGGTTTGACCCGCGCCAAGTACGACGATTTCGGCATTGGCCGAATCAGTGGCGGCAGGGGCCTCTGCGGCGGGGGCGGCCTGATCTTCGGGAAGATCGGCGGCAAATGCCGGGGCGGCGAAAAGCGAAGTGCTGGCCAGCAGCACGGCGGCGATACGCATGATTTTGTCCCTCATAGACCACACTGGCGTGGCGAGCTGCCAGCTAGGCCCGTGCTGTTTCAGGATCGTGCAATTTCAGGGACAGATCAGCGACATGAGTGTGACAGCCAGTTGACGGTGATGCCCGAAGACTTCCTTGCCGCGCTGCTTTAACGAGGTAGCATGATGCGCCTTTGATCGCATCGGTTCGCGATGCCCTGCCGGGAGATCGATATCTTGAGTACCGAAAGCCTGCCGCCATTGCAGGAGCGCTTCTTCAACCGGGAACTGAGCTGGCTGGCGTTCAACCGCCGCGTTCTGGCCGAAGCGGTGAACCCCGATTATCCGCTGCTTGAACGGCTGCGCTTCCTGTCTATCAGCGGCAGCAACCTTGACGAGTTCATGATGGTGCGTGTGGCCGGGATCGCGGGGCAGGTGCGCCGGCAGATCGACGAGCTTTCCATTGATGGCCAGACGCCGCAGCAGCAGCTTGGCGCGCTGCTTGAAGCGGTAAAAGACCTTGTCGATTCGCAGCAGGACGTGCTGGCCGACCTCAAGGAGGAACTGGCCGAAGCCGGGATCAGGCTGATTGACAACGACGTTCTGGGCAAGGGCGAGGCCGACTGGCTGCGCGAATATTTCGAGGAGCACGTTGTCCCCGTGCTCACGCCGCAGGCGATCGATCCGGCGCATCCTTTCCCGTTCATCGCCAATCAGGGCACTGGCATCCTGTTCCAGCTTCTGCGCACCGCCGATGGCGCACCGGTGACGGAGATGATCCTCATTCCGCCCGCGTTGCCGCGCTTCGTGCGCCTGCCCGGCAAGAAGGCCATGTGGATCGGCATCGAGGAACTGGTGCGGCGCCATGCCACGCTCCTCTTCCCCGGCTTTCGCATTCTGGGCCACGGCACGTTCCGCGTGCTGCGCGACAGCGACATCGAGATCGAGGAAGATGCCGAGGATCTGGTGCGCTACTACCGCACCGCGATCCAGCGGCGGCGGCGCGGCAAGGTGATCCTGCTGCACCTTCAGGAAAACTTCGATGTTGATGCCGAACGCCTGCTGCGCCAGCAGTTGCGGCTCGATCATGCGCTGGTCATCAAGAGCCGGGGCCTGCTGGCGGTCAACGGACTTTCGGCCGTGATCGAGGAGGATCGGCAGGATCTGAAGTTCGATCCCTACAACCCGCGCTATCCCGAACGCATCCTTGAGCATGATGGCGATTGCTTTTCCGCCATCCGCGAAAAGGATCTGGTGATCCACCACCCTTACGAAAGCTTCGAGGTGGTGATCGATTTCCTGCGGCAGGCTGCGGCCGATCCCGATGTCGTGGCAATCAAGCAAACGCTCTATCGCGCCGGCAAGCAATCGGCGGTCATCGCCGCGCTGATCGCGGCGGCCGAAGCGGGCAAGTCCGTCACGGCCGTGGTCGAACTGAAGGCACGCTTCGACGAGGAGCAGAACCTGCTCTGGGCCGCGCAGCTCGAACGGGCAGGCGTTCAGGTTATCTACGGCTTCGTTGACTGGAAGACCCACGCCAAGGTCAGCATGGTGGTGCGGCGCGAGGGCGGGGGCTATCGCACCTACTGCCACTTCGGCACGGGCAACTACCACCCCGTTACCGCGCGCATATACACCGATCTGTCGTTCTTTACCGCCGATCCGCGCATGGGCCGCGATGCCGGGCAACTGTTCAACTTCGTGACGGGCTATGTCGAGCCGAAGCACACCGAGCTTCTGGCCATTTCCCCGATCAACCTGCGTGAACGGCTTTACGAATGCATCGACCGCGAGACCGCGCTGGCCAAGGCGGGGCGCCCGGCCACGATCTGGGCCAAGCTCAACCAGCTTACCGATCCCGACCTGATCGACCGTCTCTATCTGGCCAGCAGGGCCGGTGTGGAGATCCGGCTGGTTGTGCGCGGCATCTGTTGCCTGAAACCCGGCGTTCCGGGCCTGTCCGAAACGATCGAGGTGAAGTCGATCATCGGCCGCTTCCTTGAACACAGCCGCATCTGGGCCTTCGGCAACGGTTCGCGCATGCCCAACAAGCGGGCGCGCGTGTTCATTTCCTCGGCCGACGGCATGAGCCGCAACATGGGCCGCCGCGTGGAAGTGCTGGTGCCTGTGCGCAATCCCACCGTGCACGATCAGGTGCTCGATCAGGTGATGATGGCCAACCTGCTCGATACCGAGCAAAGCTGGAGGCTTGGCGCGGACGGCGAATACGAGCGCTTCGCCAAGGGCGATCCTTCGTTCAACCTGCACAGCTACTTCATGACCAATCCTTCGCTGTCGGGGCGAGGGGCCGCACTTTCCCGTGGAAGAAAGGTTCCCAAACTTGCGCTTCGGCGCGGGGCGGCTAACCGTGACTGAGTGACTGGCAAGAGCGAATCCGTGCGTCATGCAGGTGGCGTTTTCGCGTGGGAGCAATCCCGCGCGATCATCGACATTGGCTCGAACACCGTTCGCCTTGTCGTTTACGGCGGCCCGCCACGCGCCCCGGTCACGCTCCTGAACGAGAAGGTCACGGCGCGACTTGGCAAGCACGTTGCCGAAACCGGGAGGCTTTCGGAGAAAGCGGCAGGCGGGGTGCTGCGGGCGCTGTCGCGCTACAAGGCGCTGCTTGATCTTGCCGGTGTCGGGCGGGTCGATGTGGTGGCCACCGCCGCGGTGCGCGATGCCACCAACGGCGCGGACTTTCTTGAAAGGGTGCGCGAAATCGGCCTGAAACCCCGCCTTCTTTCGGGGGTGGAGGAGGCCGAGACCAGCGCAACCGGCGTGCTGGGCGCCTTTCCCGATGCGCGCGGGATCGTGGGCGATCTGGGCGGGGGCAGCCTCGAACTTGTCGATCTGGTCGACGGCAGCACCAGCCACGGGGTCAGCCTGCCGTTGGGTTCGCTGCGCCTGCCCGCCATGCGCGCCAAGGGGGACCGCGCCTTCGTGCGCACCATCGGCAAGATGCTTGCCGGGGCGGACTGGGTGGCCGAACCGGGCGTGACGCTATACCTCGTCGGCGGGTCGATGCGCGCGCTCGCCCGCGCCATGATGGTCCGCCTGAACTGGCCGCTGGAGGATACGCACGGCTTCACGCTGCCCGCTGAAAAGGCGATGGCACTTTCCCGATTGCTGGCCCGACGCGGACAGCCGCTGAAGCCCATCGAGGGCGTCTCGGCGAACCGGCTTGCCAGCATTCCCGATGCAGCGGCCCTTCTGGGCGTGCTGTTGCAGCAGTTGCAGCCGGGGCGCGTGGTCTTTTCCTCATGGGGCTTGCGCGAAGGCGTGCTCTTCGGCTCGCTGGATGCGGCGGTCCAGCGAGAAGATCCGCTGCTGGCCGGGGTGCTTGCATTTACCGGGCCAATGGCTGTGGATACGGCACTGCTGGATGCGGCGGTGCGCTGGATGGCAGATGTCGTGCCGCTTGCCGCAACCCCTCTGGGCCGCGCCGCGCTTGCCCTGTGCCTTGCCGCAGGCCGGGTGGAGCCGAACCTGCGCCGCGATCTTGCCAGCGACTGGGGCTTGCGCAAACGCTGGGTGGGCGTGGATGATGCGGGCCGCGCCGTGCTTGCCGCAGCGTTGCGCGCCAGCGCGGGCAAGGGGCAGACACCCGCTGCCGGGGCCGATCCCTGGGTGCGTCTGGCGCCGCCCGAAGCCCTGGCCGAGGCGCGCGGCCTCGGTCTTGCCGCACGGCTTTGCCGCCGGTTGAGCGCGGGTGCGCTTGCCGTCATCGAACAGACCCGGTTGAGCCGGGAGGACGACAGGCTGAGCCTTTCCAGCCCCGTGCTGCATCTCGTCGGCGAAGGCTCCTCGCGGGATCTGAGGGAACTTGCCCAGCATCTTGGCCTTGGCATTTCGGGTTGATGCAGCGACGCTGGACCCTGAGCACCCTGCCGCACTGAGCAGCGCGAGAGACAAGCAGGGGTTTGGCCTGACAGCGCTTTGGCGCCCGGCAACCCGGTGGTGATGGTGGGCCCGGCAGGATTCGAACCCGCGACCTAGCCGTTATGAGCGGCCAGCTCTAACCGCTGAGCTACAGGCCCATCGCGCATCCCGCTACAGATGGGGCAGCCACTTGGCAAGGTGGTGCATCACACTTGCGCGGCGGCAATGACCTCGGCCACCGATGCGGGACGGACGCCGCTTTCGGCAAGATGCTCGAACACGCCGCGCCACCAGTCGTAGAACCGGTCCAGATCATCTTCCGAATGGACATAGGGCGTATGGCCCGGCCGCAGAGAGGGGCTGTGGAACGAGAAGGTCAGCACCGGCAGGCCCAGATCGAGCGCAATGTCGATGCCCCGGCGTGCTTCGTCGAGGGTTATGCCCTCCGGGGTCAGCGGGATGCGTTCAAGCAGGCCAAGGCGGGCCAGCGCACCGCGCATTCTGGGCACGCGCCACAGAAGCGGATAAAGCGCTTGGCCCCATTTGCGCAGGCTTCCGGCAAAGACCGTGGTCAGCGGCATTTCCATCAGCCCGTTGCGCTTGTCGATCCACCATGGGCGCAGCGGGAAGCCGGTGAAATCGGGGCCGCCCGTGGCGCTGTAATCGAAATGCGGCCGCACCGAGGTGTCGATGGCGATGGCGGCTTCGGACAGGATTGCGGCGGTGTTCGGGCCAACGCCGTAGCGCCCTGCGCGGTAGATCAACGGACCCGCGCCGAAAGCCCGCTCTACGGTTTCGCGCAGCTTGCGAAACTTCGCGCGCTCAAGTTCTGCGGGAAGATTGCCGGCAAAGCTGTTGTGCACATTCAGCTCTTCGGTGAACGGCGGGCTGACCCAGGGGTGAAGCTGCACTCCGATTTCGGCTTTGCGCGCCGCCACCGCCTCGGCCAGAATCTCGGCGGCGTTGGGATCGTTGGCAATCGGAAAATCCACCAGATAGATGGGAACCACGCCCATGCCTTCGCAGAACTGCTGAAACTTGCCGAGCCGCGGCACATGGGCAAGCCCGTGGCTGGTGCGGTCAAGCGGCTTGGCCCAGTCAAACTCTTCTTCGGTATCGACCGTCAGAATGAAGCGGGTGCCGAAATCGGGGGCGAAGCTGACGAAATCGTCCGGGCGGGGAGGGCGCAGGATGCCCGGCACGCCCGATGAACTGAGGTTCTGCGTCATCCGCCAGCCGCTTCGGTCTGGGGGGCAGCGGCCCCTATCGGTCCCTGGGCCGCTGCCAGAGGCAGGGTGAGGAGCAGCCGGTTGCCATCGCGCTTGAGGGTGCCGCCCCCGGCGGTGATCTCGGCTCGCGCAAGCCGCAAGGCAAAACCGTTGCCAAGCATGGCAGGCGCCACGAGCGAGGCGGCAGGCGCATTGGCATCGGGGGCAAACAGCGCATCGTCATCAAGCATGGCAAGCGATGCAGGCAGCGGCAGGACGAGCATGGCAGCTGGATAAGGGGCGGTGCTCTGTTGCAGCGAAAGCGCAAGCCGCTCGCCCGGCGCAACGCTGGCGGCGATCACCGCAAGCACTCGCCATACGCTCCGCTCCAGTTCCTCGGACGCCATGCCGACCATCAGGGGGGCGGGAGAAGCGAAGGGCGCCGGGGCAGGCTCGGCGGCCGCTTCCGGATGATGCTGCATGAGTTCGACGGAAAGCCTGACATTGCGTGCGGCAAGCACGGGCATGACCTGCCCGATCAGGCGGGCGGTGATCGCGGCGATGTCGGCCTCGCCTGGATCGAAGCCGATCGCCCGGCTTTCCAGCTTCACCAGCCGTTCCACTTCCTCGAACCCGGCGAGGATCTGGGCGGCATCGGCTGCGATGCTGGCCGCCATGGCGCGATACTGGTGCGGGGTCGCGCCCAGCGCCTGAGACTGGATCATCTCGGCAAAGCCCTGGATCGCGTTGATCGGCGTGCGCAGTTCATGCAGCAACTGGCGCAGCCGGTCAGCTTCAGCGGCGGCGGGCGGATTGCCTGCGTCGGCAGGGGCAGCGAAATGCCCGGTTGCCGCCATCTGCCGACGCAGGCGCAGGACATAGCCCGCAAATCGGCCGCCATCGGGTGCAAACAATGGCGTTCCATCGGCCTGCCAGCGCCCGGAAACCGGTGCGGCGCCTTCAATCTCCAGCGTTCCCGCACAAACCGGCTGCCGATGACGGAAGGCGCGCGCCATGGCCGCATCGCAATGCACTGGCGCTGCCTGATCGGCGGTGAAGGGACGGCTGCCGATGAGCATTCCCGGTGGATCGATTGCCGCCGATGTCACGATGCCATCGGCATCGGTGCGCAGATCGATCATCTCTGGCGCGGGGCGTTCGGGTGCGGGATCCTCGGCAAAGGGCAGACGCGGCGCAAGACCATCGCGGCCGGAGTGGCCCGATCCCGAAAGGCCCTGCACAGGTCCGCGTCCGTCGGCTTCGCCCGCGCGCGAAGCATTTTCGCGATCCTCGCGTCTGCGCCGGAAAGCCTCGATTCGCTTGACGATGGCTCCGATGCCTTCGGTCGCTGGCGGAAGCGGCGCATCAAGGATGATCGCTGTTTCGGCCGTAGCGGGGGCGGGAACTTCGGTTGCCGGGGAAGGAGTGGCCACACTTTCCGTGGTCTGTTGCGCCTCGTCATCCGGTATTGCCGCGCCCGTCGCCTGAGCGGGCTGGCTGAACGCCGGTTTTGCCGCCATTTCCGGTTCCGGCAGAAGAAAGTCGTTCACGCCAAGACGGGAGAGCAGATCACGCACCGGCTGGCCAAGATCACCGCGATGCCGCACGAAGCCGCGCGCTGCGGTGGGCAGGCGGGGAATCAGCGCCAGCCAGTCCTCATCAGGCAGGCGGGCCGCGGCAACGGCGGCTGCGGCGGTGCGGGGCGCACCTTGCGCGAAGTGATAGACCAGCACGGCCGAACGGTGCGGCACAGCCCGCAGCACGGCGGCGCATTCCTCGTCGCTCAGCATGGCGACGAGCGAATCGGCACGTTGCAGCGCCGCCGCGTGCTGCCGATTCCACGCGCTCAGCGGCACCGAGCCGAGCAGATCGACCAGTTGCCGCAACTGGGTGCGGGCGGCCGTCTTGCCGGCCACGCTGGTGCGCAGCACGGTATCAAGGCGGTCATCAACGATCATTCAGTCTCGCTTTCGGCGCGTTGGGCGGGGTTTTGCATGCACGTATCAAGGGCGATGAGGCTTTGCTTGCCGGTCATCGCCATGCCCCCATTACCGCAAGCAAGGCTAACAAAGTGTGGCCAAACGTGAAAGTCGGGTGTCCACCGCGTTGCAATGTGGCGATCTTGCGATATGACACAACAAAATTATCCGGGACGATGGATTTTGTGCCGAAAGTTGCGATTCCCGCTTCTTTCCTGACTTGCCTTCATCCCTGACAGGCTGCTGCCCGCCCGCCGGGCATGACGAGAACGGACGAACGACCGAGCATGGCAACCCTTGATGCAATCGACCGGCGGCTTCTGGCCGAATTGCAGGCCGAAGGCCGCGTGACCAATGTCGAACTGGCCCAGCGCGTCGGGCTGACCGCGCCGCCGTGCCTGCGCCGGGTGCGCGCGCTTGAGGATGCGGGCGTGATCCGCGGCTATCATGCCGATCTCGATGCGTCGAAGCTCGGCTTTGCGATCACGGTTTTCGCGCTCGTCAGCCTCAAGAGTCAGGCGGAGGAATCGCTGCGCCAGTTCGAAGACCACATGCGCACCCTGCCCGAAGTGCGCGAATGCCACATGCTGAACGGCGAAATCGACTTCATCCTGAAGATCGTCAGCCGCGATCTGCAAAGTTTTCAGGAGTTCCTGACCAGCAAGCTGACGCCTGCGCCCAACGTGGCCAGCGTCAAGACCTCGCTGACGATCCGCACGGCCAAGCAGGTTCCCGGCGTGCCGCTGGAAGAGTGATCGTTGCCCGCGCCCGCCAAGGAAGGCTGGCACAAGACCGGATCAGGCCAGCCAGTTCCTGATGACGGTCCCGGTCAGGACGATGACGCCGCGCGTTCGTGGTGGCGAATTACTTCCTGAATGATGAAGCGCAGGAACTTTTCGGAAAACTCCGGATCCAGACGCGCTTCTTCGGCAAGGCGGCGCAGCCGGGCGATCTGGCGCTCCTCGCGTCCGGGATCGGATGCGGGCAGCTTCTTCTCGGCCTTGTAGGCGCCGACTGCCTGGGTAATGCGGAAGCGTTCGGCCAGGATGTGGATCATGGCCGCATCGATATTGTCGATCGACTGGCGATAGCCTGCCAGAACCGGATCTTCGCTCATTCGCTTCGGGTCCTTCCGTTGCCCTTGCTGCCCGCCCTTTGGTCTGCCTTCGGGCCGTAATGGCCGCTACAGTGCAAGTTGCGTCTTGCCAAGCGCTGCCCTTGTCGCCAAGCGGGCAGGCACGATGACTGCAACCGTCCATACCCTGCCGCGCAAGTCCGAACCCTCGCTGGCGCCGATGATGGCGCTGGTGGCCGAAGGCATGAACAGCGTCAATGCCGTGATCCTTGACCGGATGCAGTCGCGCATCCCGCTGATTCCCACGCTTGCCGGACACCTGATCGCGGGCGGCGGCAAGCGGATGCGCCCCATGCTCACGCTCGCCAGTGCGGCTCTGCTGGGTTACGGCGGCAGCCGCCACTACAAGCTGGCCGCCGCGGTCGAGTTCATCCATACCGCCACCCTGCTGCACGATGACGTGGTCGATGGTTCCGACATGCGCCGCGGAAAGAAGACGGCGAACATCGTCTATGGCAATCCCGCCACGGTGCTTGTGGGCGATTTCCTTTTCAGCCGCAGCTTCGAACTGATGGTCGAGGATGGCTCGCTCAAGGTTCTGCGCATCCTGTCCAATGCCTCGGCAGTGATCTCCGAAGGCGAGGTCGATCAACTTGTCGCCCAGCGCCAGATCGACACGACCGAGGAAATGTATCTCGATATCATCGCTGCCAAGACGGCCGCGCTGTTTTCCGCTGCATGCCGCATTGCCGCCGTGGTGGCAGAGCGCGAGGAAGCCGATGAACTGGCGCTTGATGCCTATGGCCGCAATCTTGGCATTGCCTTCCAGCTTGCCGACGATGCCATCGATTACGATTCCGATGCCGCCGAGATGGGCAAGGACAAGGGCGACGATTTCCGCGATGGCAAGATGACGTTGCCGGTGATCCTTGCCTATGCGCGCGGATCGGACGAGGAGCGCGCCTTCTGGCAGGCGGCAATCGCGGGGGACCGCACCTCAGACGCCGATCTGGCCCATGCGGTTGAACTGATCCGCCGCCACGATGCAGTCAACGCCACGCGCGAACGCGCCCGCATGTATGCCCAGCGCGCGATTGACGCCATCGCCGGTTTCCCCGCCAGCGCGGCCAAGACCGCAATGACCGAGGCCGCCCTGTTCGCGGTGGCGCGCCGCTTCTGACCCAGCCGGAGAACACCTGATGCAGCATCGTCGTCTTGGCCGTTCGGCCATTGTCGTTTCCGATATCTGCATGGGAACCATGACCTTCGGCAGTCAGGTCGACGAGGCCGAGGCGCTGCGCGTGCTCGACCGGTCGTTCGATGCCGGGATCAACTTCTTCGACACGGCCGAAGGCTATCCGGTGCCACCGGACGTGAAGTGGGTTGGCCGGACAGAGGAGATCGTTGGCAAGTGGCTGAAAACCAAGCCGCGCGATGCGATCATCCTTGCCACCAAGGTTTCCGGGCCAAGCCATGTCTGGTTCCGCTCGCCCTGCCGCAGCGGGATGACCGCGCTGGACCGGCGCAATATCAAGACGGCGATCGACGCCAGCCTCAGGAAGCTTGGCACCGATTACATCGATCTCTACCAGACCCACTGGCCGGATCATGACACCCCCTATGACGAAACCATGGCGGTGCTCGATGAACTGGTGCGCGCAGGCAAGGTGCGGATCACCGGCTGCTCGAACGAGACAAGCTGGGGGCTGATGAAGTCCATCGCCGCGGCAGAGCGCCTGGGCACCGTGCGGTATCAGACCATCCAGAACAATTTCAGCCTCAACAACCGCCGGTTCGAGGATGAACTGGCGCAGGTCTGCCGCAAGGAAGGCGTCAGCCTGATACCCTATTCCCCCATCGCGGGCGGCGTGCTTTCGGGCAAGTATCAGGGCGGAGCCTTGCCTGAAGGCGCGCGCTTCTCGCGCTATCTCGCCATGGAAGGGCGGCAGGCCCAGATGGGCAGGCGCTTTGTGAACGAGCGCTCGCTGGCGTCAACCGAGCGGTTCATGGCCATTGCCGCCGAGGCAGGGCTAGATCCGGTGACAATGGCGGTTGCATGGTCGAAGCAGCACGATTTCGTGGCATCGACCATTGTTGGCGTGGGGGCGGAAGGCCAGCTCGATGCCATCCTTGCCGCGGCCGATCTGGTGCTGCCGCACGATGTGATGAAGGCAATCGACCGGGTCAGCCGCGAGATTCCCTATCCCATGGGCTGAGAGGCTGCCCTCACGTTTCTATCGGCGGCCCCGATGCTTGCGCCACAGCCACCAGCAGCTCGTGCCGAAGGCTGCGCACAGCGCCAGAAATGCCCCGCCGATCATCGCACCGCCAAGCAGAAGACCGGTGGTCAGCGCCACCACGAAGTCGAGCGTGGTCCTCATCCACAGGCGTCTAGCGTTTGGCAGCCGATCTGGCCACCGGAATGCGCAGAAGCGTATGCAGGGCAAGGGCGCGCCATTGCCAGCGCGCCGCCGGTGCCGGTAAAGGGCGCGGGGTGAACGATCTTCCCATTCATGCCGTCCTGCCCGATCTTCTGGCCGCCCTGCAGGCTGGTTCGTCGGCCGTGCTGGTCGCGCCGCCGGGAGCGGGCAAGACGACCGCCGTTGCCCCGGCCCTGCTGAGCGAGCCATGGTGTTCCGGGCAGGTCATCGTGCTGTCCCCCCGGCGCGTGGCGGCACGGGCGGCAGCCGAACGCATGGCCGAAATGCTGGGGGAACAGGCGGGCGAGACCATCGGCTATGTCACCCGGCTTGATGCGAAGCGCTCGGCACGCACGCGCATTATCGTGATGACCGAGGCGATCTTCGTTTCCACGATCCTGCGCGATCCCGAATTGCAGGGCGTCTCGGCGGTCCTGTTCGACGAGGCGCATGAACGCCATCTCGACAGCGATCTGGGTCTTGCGCTGGCGATAGAGGCGCAAGGCGTGCTGCGCGAGGATCTGCGGCTGGTGGTCATGTCGGCCACGATCGATGGATCACGCTTTGCCGCATTGATGGGCGACGCGCCGGTGATCGAGAGCGAGGGCAAGGCGCATCCGCTGACCGTCAAGTGGCTGGGCGAGCGGCCTGATGTGAAGATCGAGGCCGCCATGGCTTCGGCTATCCAGACCGCGTGGCGCGAGGAGGAGGGTGACATCCTCGCCTTTCTGCCGGGCGTTGCGCAGATCGAGCGAACGGCGGACCTGCTGGCCGGGCGGCTGCCGCAGGCGCTGGTCCTGCCATTGCACGGACAGGTGGAGCCTGCCGGACAGCGGGCAGCCATCCGGCGCGACTCCGCAGGAAAGCGCCGCATCGTGCTGGCCACGAGCATTGCCGAAACCTCGCTCACGCTGGATGGTGTTTCGGTGGTCGTGGATTCGGGGCTTTCCCGCCGGGCCGAGTTCGACAAGGCCGCCGGGGTTACGCGGCTGGTCACCACGCGCGCCAGCCAGGCATCGGCGGCGCAGCGCGCGGGCCGTGCCGCGCGGCAGGGACCGGGCGTTGCCTACAGGCTGTGGGAAGAGGCTGGCCATGCCGGGCGTCCGGCCTTCGATCCGCCGGAAATGGCCACAAGCGATCTGGCGCCGCTGGCGCTCACACTGGCACAGTGGGGTGCGGGCGATCCTGCGGGCATGGCATGGCTCGATCCGCCGCCGGCAGCGTCAATGGCAGCGGCGCAAGGCGCGCTGCGTGCGCTGGGCGCGCTGGACGGCGATGGGCGCATCACGCCGCATGGCAGGGACATGGCGCGCCTGCCGATGGAGCCTGCGCTGGCACACATGCTCCTGTTTGCCGCCGAACGCGGACAGGCGCGCGAAGCGGCCGGTCTTGCGCTTCTCCTTCAGGAGCGCGGCCTTGGCGGCAGGGGCGAGGATCTGGCGCGCAGGCTTGAGCGCTGGTCTGCCGAGCGCGGCGGCAGGGCCGATGCTTCGCGCAAGCTTGCCGAGCGCTGGGCGACTATGGCCAAAAGGATCGTTGAAGTGCGCGCGGCGCCGGTTCCGGCGGGCGTGCTGCTGGCCGAAGCCTTTCCCGACCGGATTGCGCGCGCGCGGACCGCATCGGGAGAGGACTGGCTGGCGGCAGGCGGACGCGGCTATCGGCTTGATCCGGCATCACCACTTGCCGCTGCAAAGTGGCTGGTGATCGGGGATGCGCAGGGCGAAGCACGCGGTGCGCGCATCACAGCGGCCATTGCGGTGGAGGAAGATGACATTGCCCGCCACCTGACGCACCGGATCGAGGAACGCCATGCCCTATCGTGGAATGCGCCGGAAGCGCGGGTGGAAGCGCGGCTTGAGCGTCGTCTGGGGGCGATCGTGCTGGCGCGGGTGCCCGACCCCCGGCCCGATCCCGATGCGGTTGCGGCCTGCCTGATTGCCGCTGTGCGCGAAGGCGGGCTTGGTCTGCTGCCGCTGGGCGCGGCGGCAAGGGCGCTGCTCGTGCGGGCAGACTATGCCGGACTGGAGGCTCTGTCGCCAAGCGCCCTTCTGGCATCGCTGGAGGACTGGCTCGGCCCCTTGCTGGCGGGAAGGCGCGATCTTGCTATCGGTGCGGGCAGGTTGCACGAGGCCTTGCTGAACCGGCTTGGCTGGAACGAGCGGCAGCTGCTTGACCGGGTGGCTCCGGCGGAGTTTCGTTCACCCGCAGGCACCAGCCATGCCATCGACTATGGCCACGAAGGTGGACCGTGCGTGGAAGTGCGGGTGCAGGCGTTGTTCGGGCTTGAAGCGCACCCTTGCGTGGGCCAGCCGCCACGCCCCCTGCTGCTCAGCCTGACCAGTCCCGGCGGAAAGCCCATTCAGACCACGGCCGATCTTCCGGGTTTCTGGCGCGGATCGTGGCGGGATGTGGTGAAGGACATGAAGGGCCGCTATCCGAAACACCGCTGGCCGGATGAGCCTTGGGCCGAAGACCCCAGTCTCAAGACCAAAAACGCCTTCAACGCGGCAAAGCGGGCTTGATTTGCGGCCTGATTCGTGTGCAAGCGCAGCATCATGTCAGCACGCATCTACCAGCGCCCGAAGAACGCCATGCAGTCCGGCAAGGCCCGGACCAGCGACTGGCTGCTTGAGTTCGAACCTAGCGAGGCCCGGCGCCCCGATCCGCTGATGGGCTGGGCCGGTTCAGGCGATACGCAGGCACAGGTCGTTCTTGCCTTTGCCTCGCAGGCAGAAGCGCAGGCCTACGCCGAACGCTATGGCATTGAGGCGCGGGTGATCCCCACCCCGCCGCGCAGGCTGAAGCTGCAAAGTTACGCCGACAATTTCCGCTGAGCCAAGCCGGGGCAGGGCTGGACAAACCCGCGCTTCCTCTCCATATGGCGCGCCGGGAGTCGGTCGGACGCTTGCGTCCGCCAACCTGGTCAGGTCCGGAAGGAAGCAGCCACAACGGGTTGCGGCGGGTCGGCCGGCTCCTTTTCCACCCCATAACGCGCGATGCCTTTCGACATTGGCGCCGCAAGTTCCTAGATAGGGAACGATGGGCGATTCACCTGACATGTTTGGCGACGGGCCGGAGGACGAGGAAGCCGGTCCAAGTGCGCAGGAGCTTGAAGCTGCCGGGCAGGTCTCGCTGTTCGGCGATCCTGAGCCGGCACCGGCCCCGGCTCCAGCCACAGTTCCAGCCCTGGCCCCGGCGCAAGCGCCAGCGGCGGACC
Source organism: Novosphingobium meiothermophilum (assembly GCF_003171715.1). GTDB lineage: Bacteria > Pseudomonadota > Alphaproteobacteria > Sphingomonadales > Sphingomonadaceae > Novosphingobium > Novosphingobium meiothermophilum. The sequence continues at coordinate 95,334 of NZ_QGHL01000012.1, forward strand.
TTGCCAGCCCGCAGGAACGGCCGGTCCCGTCTGTTGCCGCCGAACCTGCCCCTGCCGTGGCAGCGCCGCCATCGGCACCAGCCGCGTTGCAGCCCTACCGCGTGCTGGCGCGCAAGTATCGTTCGCAGACCTTCGCCGAACTGATCGGTCAGGATGCGATGGTCCAGACGCTGGCCAACGCGATCAAGCGGGATCGGCTGGCCCATGCCTTCCTGATGACCGGCGTGCGCGGGGTGGGAAAGACCTCTACCGCCCGCCTCATCGCCAAGGCGCTCAATTGCATCGGCCCTGACGGGCAGGGCGGCCCGACGATCGATCCGTGCGGCGTGTGCGAGCCTTGCGTGGCGATTGCCGAGGGCCGCCATATCGACGTGATCGAGATGGACGCGGCGTCGCACACGGGCGTCGATGATGTGCGCGAGATCATCGAGGCGGTGCGCTATGCCGCCGTTTCGGCGCGCTACAAGATATATATCATCGACGAAGTCCACATGCTCACGCGCAATGCCTTCAACGCGCTGCTCAAGACGCTTGAAGAACCGCCCGCGCACGTGAAGTTCCTGTTCGCCACGACGGAAGTGGACAAGCTGCCGGTCACGGTGCTCTCGCGCTGCCAGCGGTTTGATCTCAGGCGCATTCCCGCCCCGCTGCTGGCCAGCCATTTCGCCATGATCTGCGGCAAGGAAGGCGTCGAGGCCGAGGACGAGGCGCTGGCAATGATCGCTGCTGCTGCCGAAGGCTCGGTCCGCGATGGCCTGTCGATCCTCGATCAGGCGATCAGCCACGCCGATCTTGTCGGCAGCGACGATGGCGCGACGCGCGTCACCGCCGAACAGGTCCGGCAGATGCTTGGTCTTGCCGACAAGACAATGCAGCGCCGCCTGCTGGAGGCGGTGCTTTCGGGCAAGGGCGATCAGGTTCTTGCGGAAGTGGCGCAGCAATATGCACTGGGCATCGAACCCATTGCCATGATGCGCGCGCAGATGGACGTGGTGCACCGCGTCACAGTGGCGCAGGTCGGTGGTATCGGTCCCGATGTGCGGTCGAGCGAAGAGCGCGAGACTCTGGAAAAGTGGGCAGGCACCTTGTCTGCCGGGCAGTTGCACCGCCTGTGGCAGTTGCTCCTCAAGGGCTACGAGGAAGTGAAGATCGCGCCCGATCCGCTGGTGGCGGCGCAGATGGCATTGCTGCGGGTGATGCACGCGGCCGATCTTCCCGATCCGGGCGGACTGGTGAAGAAGCTGGAAGAGCTGGCCCAGCGCCCCGCGCTTGCCGCACCGGCGGCCGGTCATTCCCATGGCGCGGACAGCGGTGCGCCCGAAGCGGGCCATGCTGCGCCTCAGGCAGCTCCTTCGGCAGCGCGTGTCAGCGCCGATTGGGAGGCACTGGTCGAGCAGGTCGAACAACATGCGCCGCTTGTCGGTTCCACCATGCGCCTTGGCGTGCGGGTGGTGGAACTGCGTACCGGCCTCTTGCGCTATCAGCTTGCACCGGGCTTGCCGGGCGATCCTGCGGCCGATATCCGCCGCGCTCTGGCGCAGGCTACCGGCGAGGCATGGACTGTCGAGCGGGGCGAGGGAGAGGCCTTGCCCAGCCTTGAGGAGGCGCGGGCGGCAAAGGCAGCGGCGGAAGAAGCCGCGATGAAGGCCGATCCGCTGGTCAAGGCCGCGCTGGAAGCCTTTCCGGGTGCGGTCATCATCGATGAGGACAGCTCGCAAGAGCACGAGAAAAGACCCTGGAGCAAACGCGCATGAAGTCGATGGAAGAGATGATCCAGGCTGCCCAGAAGGCAGCGCAGACCATCCAGAAGCAGATGGAAGATGCCCAGTCGAAGCTCGACGCAATCGAGGTCGAAGGTGCCGCCGGTGGCGGTCTGGTCAAGATCCGCGCTTCGGCCAAGGGCCGGGTCATCGGAGTGGCGATCGACGAAAGCCTTCTGGCGCCATCGGAAAAGGGCATTCTGGAAGATCTCGTAGCGGCGGCCTTCAACGATGCCCGGACCAAGGCCGATGCGGCAGCCGCCGAGGAAATGCAGAAAGTGCAGATGGCCGCAGGCATTCCGCCGGGCTTCAAGCTGCCGTTCTGACCTGCGCGTTCTGTCAGGCAGGTGTCGCAATTCATCGCGCGGGTCTTGCCGGAAATGCAATCGCTTGCCATGTGGTGCGCTGCATGACGGCTGATCCCTGCCGCCCGTGCCGCAGTGGATTGTCCGTTTGAGCATTACCCTTCTTGCCAGTGCCGCCATGCTTGCCGCGCCCGGCGCCATGGCGGATCTTCCCGGAGCTGATGCGGCAGAGCAGGGTATCTCTGCTCCGTCCCCCGATGAAGCGGCTGTTCCTCCGGTTTCCTCGCGCATTGCCCTGCCTCCGGTCGATCCGGCGGGTGCCGCGCCGTCCGCGCCGTCACTCGACGAGATCGAGCAGGACGAGGCGGCCATCGTGGTTTCCGGCCAGCGCGCGCCCCGGCAGGATCCGATGCAGGCCATCAATCAGGCATCCTATGATGCCGTGCAGGCGGTGGATGATGCGGTGATCGCGCCGCTTGCCACCGGCTATCGCAAGGCGCTGCCCGGTCCGGTCCGCACGGGGCTGCGCAATGTCCTGCGCAATCTGACCGAGCCTGTCATTGCCCTGAACTTTCTGCTCCAGCTTAAACCGGGCAAGGCGGCCGAAACCGTGGGGCGCTTTGCCGTCAACTCCACCGTGGGCATCGCCGGCCTGCTTGATGTCGCTGTCGGCAAGCCGATAAACCTTCCCTATCGGCGCAATGGCTTCGCCTATACGCTGGGGTATTACGGCGTGGGGCCGGGGCCATACATGTTTCTGCCGCTGGTGGGGCCAACCACCGTGCGCGATGTCTTCGGGCTGACGCTCGACCGCTTTCTGCTGCCCTTCGCCGTGGGCGGCCCCTTGCAGCATCCTGCCTATGTCATCGGCAGCTTCACCATCCGCTCGCTCGACGAGCGTGTGGAAAACGATGCGCTTTTCCGCAAGATACGCGAAGAATCAAACCCCTACGCCAGTTACCGCGAGCTTTACCTGAAGACTCGGCAGGCCGAAATCGATGCGCTGAAGGGAAAGCCCGTGGTGCTTCAGGACGAAGCGCTGCTGCCTGCGATCGTGCCAACACCGCCGCCCTTCGTGGATGCGCCGCCCCCTGCGCCGCCTGCACCGGCACACAGCGCGGCCGTGCCGGATATCGTGTTTGTTGCCGAACCCGTGGTGCAGCCGCTGCCTGAGGGCTGATCCACAGCCTAACGTGCGCAAGGCCATTGCGAGGCGGGCACCGGCCCCCCATATCGGATCAAAGCGCCGGGCGGCGGGCCGGGCGTGATGGAAAACGAAGTGCCCATGAATCTCTATCCTCTGCTTCCCTTGCGTGACATCGTGGTGTTTCCCGGCATGGTCGTGCCGCTGTTCGTCGGACGCGAGAAATCGGTTGCCGCGCTTGAAGCTGCCATGGCCGGTGACAAGGACATCTTCCTGCTGGCCCAGCTTGATCCCGGCTGCGACGATCCCGACCGCGACGACCTGTATGAAACCGGCGTGATCGCCAGCGTGCTGCAACTGCTCAAGCTGCCCGATGGCACCGTGCGTGTGCTGGTGGAAGGGAGCGGGCGAGCCACGCTGCAATCCTTGCGTGAGGAAACGGCCGCAGGCGGCACCATGCTGGTGGCGCAGGTCGAACCGCAGGAACCGGTAGTGGTCACCGGCACCGAGATTGCCGGCATGATGCGCTCGGTCGTCGATCAGTTCGCCGAATATGCCAAGCTTTCCAAGAAGCTGCCGCAGGATGCAGGCGGCCAGCTTGGCGATATCGATGATGCCGGAAAGCTGGCCGATACGGTTGCCGCCAATCTTGCCGCCAAGGTGGCCGACAAACAGGCCGTTCTTTCCGAAGCCGATCCAATGAAGCGGCTGGAGATGGTGCTTTCCTTCATGGAAGGCGAACTGGGCGTGCTTCAGGTGGAGCGCAAGATCCGTGGCCGCGTGAAGCGCCAGATGGAAAAGACCCAGCGCGAATACTATCTGAACGAACAGCTCAAGGCGATCCAGTCGGAATTGGGCGGCGATGGCGAGGAAGCCAACGAACTGGCCGAGCTTCAGGAGAAGATCGAAAAGCTCAAGCTTTCCAAGGAAGCAAGGGCCAAGGCGCAGGCCGAGCTGAAGAAGCTCAAGACCATGCAGCCGATGAGCGCCGAGGCCACGGTCATCCGCAATTACCTTGATGTCCTGCTGGGGCTGCCGTGGGGCAAGCGCAGCAAGCTGAAGAAGGACATTCCCGCAGCGCAGGCTATCCTCGATGCGGATCATTACGCGCTCGACAAGGTGAAGGACCGGATCATCGAATATCTGGCGGTGCAGGCGCGCACCAACAAGCTCAAAGGTCCGATCCTGTGCCTTGTCGGCCCTCCGGGTGTCGGCAAGACCTCGCTCGGCAAGTCGATCGCCAAGGCAACCGGACGCCAGTTCGTGCGCCAGTCGCTTGGCGGTGTGCGCGACGAGGCCGAGATCCGCGGCCACCGGCGCACCTACATCGGCTCGCTGCCCGGCAAGATCGTGACCAATCTCAGGAAGGCAGGAACCGCCAACCCGCTGTTCCTGCTCGACGAGATCGACAAGCTGGGACAGGATTTCCGGGGTGATCCGGCCTCGGCCCTGCTCGAAGTGCTTGATCCCGAACAGAACGCCAAGTTCCAGGATCATTACCTCGAACTGGACTTCGATCTTTCCGACGTGATGTTCGTCTGCACGGCGAACAGCCTCAACCTGCCGCAGCCGCTGCTCGATCGCATGGAGATCATCCGGCTGGAAGGCTATACCGAGGACGAGAAGGTCGAGATTGCCGAGCGGCATCTCATCCGCAAGCAGGTTGAAGCGCATGGCCTGAAAAAGGGTGAGTTCACCCTGACGACCGAGGCCCTGCGCGATCTCATCCGCTACTACACCCGCGAAGCCGGTGTGCGCACGCTTGAGCGCGAGATTGCTCGGCTTGCGCGCAAATCGCTGCGTCAGATTCTTGAAGGCAAGGCCAAGAGCGTCACGATCACACCGGAAAACCTTTCGGACTTTGCGGGCGTGCGCAAGTTCCGCCATGGCGTTTCCGACGAGGAAAATCAGGTCGGGGCCGTGACCGGCCTTGCATGGACGGAGGTCGGCGGCGAACTGCTGACCATCGAGAGCGTGACGGTTCCGGGCAAGGGTGCTGTCAAGACCACGGGCAAGCTGGGCGAAGTGATGAGCGAGAGCGTCCAGATGGCGTTCAGCTTCGTCAAGGCGCGCAGCCCTGCCTACGGGATCAGGCCATCGATCTTCAACCGCAAGGATCTGCACATCCACTTGCCCGAAGGCGCCGTGCCGAAGGACGGGCCGAGCGCCGGGATCGGGATGGTGACGGCCATGGTTTCCACCCTCACCGGCATTCCGGTGCGCGCAGACGTGGCCATGACCGGCGAAGTGACGCTGCGCGGGCGGGTGCTGGCCATCGGCGGTCTCAAGGAAAAGCTGCTGGCGGCGCTGCGCGGCGGCATCAAGACCGTGCTGATCCCGGAAGAGAACCGCAAGGATCTTGCCGAGATTCCGGCGAACATCAAGGATGGCCTTGATATCGTTGCGGTCAGCCATGTCGACGAGGTGCTGGATCGCGCTCTGGTATCGAAGCCCGAACCGATCGAATGGACGGAAGCCGATGATCTTGCCTCCCAGCCGGCCGGGGCGGCAGTAGCGGCCACGCCTTTGCCCACGGCCCACTGATCTGGCTGCACCGCGAAGGACAAGGCTTGCGAAAAGGTGCGACGGGGGCGGCGCGGGTGCGCTGCCCCCATCTTGTTGCACAAGGTGACAAAAGGAGCGCGCAAATGGTGGTGCTGCGCTGCTTTAACCTTTGACAGGGCCTTGTTTCTCGGCTCTCTTTCGCGCCTCTCAAAACCCGATTCCGTCAGGTTCATTCAACGTGGCCTGGCTGCTTGAAGACGACACATAAGAACCAGGGGATTTCCGCAATGAACAAGAACGATCTGATCGGCGCGGTCGCCGACATCAGCGGGCTGTCGAAAGGTGATGCCACCAAGGCTGTTGAGGCGGTTTTCGAATCGATCTCCGGCGCGCTGGCCAAGGGCGACGAAGTGCGCCTTGTCGGCTTCGGCACCTTTTCCGTGGCGAAGCGCAAGGCTTCCACCGGCCGCAACCCGCGCACGGGCGAGCCGATGGCAATCAAGGCTTCGGCCCAGCCCAAGTTCAAGGCGGGCAAGGGCCTGAAGGACGCGGTCAACTGATTGCGTGAAGGCCGCGCGTTCGCGGCACGAACAGCAAAAAGCAGCGGCGCCGGTCATGCAGACTGGCGCCGTGTTTTTTTGCTGAAACCCGCCCCGGCCGATGCAGCGGTTTTTCAGGGCTACATCAGGGGGTGATGCGGATCAGCGCTGTCGGCGCTTCCCTGGTCCGCGCGTTCACCTTCCAGACCAGTGCCCTGGCATTGGCCATCCCATTGGGCACAGCTGTCGGGCCTTCGTCGGTATTGTTCGCCAGAATCTCGCCATCCGTTACGATTGTCAGCACGCCGTCAAGGACCGGCATTCCCTCACCTCCGGCCTTGGTGCTCTTCTCGTCGGCAACGGCTGTTGCCGCACCCATGAAGGGATTGCCGTTTGAGGCCGGGGTCATTGCCGGAGCCTCGATGCGCACACCGCCATCGGCGCGGCGGATCATGGTGATGAAGGGCGTTACCATCGGCAGCTTCTCCACCAGGGGGAAGCTGAAATCATGGTCGAGGCGGCCGGATACCGCATATTCCACCTCGAACCGGCCATCGCCCCTGTCGACCACCGATTTCCAGCCCTTCTGGCGGCGCAGCCGGTCGGCAAACTCGGCCGCCGCGCGCGGATCGGCCGGGTCGATGCCGCCCAGCATGGCCTTCATCATCTGGTCGTCGGACTTCTTCTTTTCGGCCGCCGCTGCCCGACTTGCGGCGATGTCCTGCTCCCACGCGCGGCGCTGTTCGGCCAGTTCCTCCTTCGAGCACTTGCGCTTTTCGCCGCTATCATCGTCGTAGCAGGGCGCCGGTTCGAACATCTCGTTTTCACTCTTGCGACGGCCTTCCTCCTCGGCCGCCTTCGACAGGGCCAGCACGTGGATTTCGCCCTTGTAGGCAAAGCTGAAGCTGCCATCCCGGCGCAGGTCGATCTGCGACGTGAACCGACCCGGCATCAGCAGGCAGCCTGCCAGAAGCATCGTTGCCGCCACGGCGGCAGCCAGTGTGATCGAGCGCTTCATCGCATCCTCCCGCCTGACCCTGTCCGGGCGTGTCAGTTGCCGCGGGTTGCCACCGCATAGAGCGCAATCGCCGCCGCGTTCGAGACGTTAAGGCTTTCGATGGCCGAAGCAATGGGAAGCCGTGCAATCGCATCGCAGTGCTGCGCCACGTTGTGGCGCAGCCCTTCGCCCTCCGCGCCAAGCACCAGCACCACCGGGCCTGCGGGAACGGCGGAAGGAAATACGGCCTTGCCATCGCCATCAAGGCCGATGCGCCAGTAGCCTTCCTCGCTCATCCTTTCGAGCGCGCGTGCAAGGTTCACCACACGCACCCAGGGCACGATCTCCAGCGCGCCCGATGCCGATTTGGCCAGCGTTCCCGATTCCGGCGGGGCATGACGATCCTGCGTGACCAGCGCGGCGACGCCGAATGCCGCGCATGACCGCAGGATCGCGCCCACGTTGTGCGGATCGGTTACAGAATCGAGCACCACGATCGTGCGGCCGTCGGCCTCGTCCAGAATGTCGTCGAGCGCAACGTCGTCGAGCGGCGCGCAATCGAGCACCAGCCCCTGATGCGGCGCGTCCCTTGCCACCAGACGCGCAAGATCGGCGGCCTGTGCATATTCGACGGGAAGAGTGGGGGGCAGTTCGGCGTCATGATCGTCGAGCATCGCCTGAATGGCCTCGCGCGTGCCCCAAAGCTTCTTCGCATCGCGGTTGGGATTGGTGAGCGCAGCCTCCACCGCATGACGCCCCCACAGGCGCACCGATCCGGCGCTGCCCCGGCCAGAGCCGCGCCCGCCCTTGTTGCGGCCTGCGCGCCCGCGCAAGGCACGGCCTCTGGGGTTGTCGTCGTGACGGTTGCCGTTGCTGGGCATGGGATTACCTTCTTTCCGGGAAGAGCGTTCAAAAAATCATGCCGCGAATGCCAGCCTGCCCATTGACAGGCAAGCCTCCCTTCGCCAAAGGGGCCGCCACTCGGCCGGACAGTCTCGCTTGAGACTTTGAAAATCGGTTCTTTCCTTCGGGAAGACCGACACCGGCAGCACTGGTGTGGACAGGTGGCCGAGTGGTTAAAGGCAGCAGACTGTAAATCTGCCCGCGCAAGCGTACGCTAGTTCGAATCTAGCCCTGTCCACCACCCCCTTATCCGCAAGCATCCACGAATGACCGTGGAAATCCCAGAAAACCTAGGGTATTCTGCACTTCTTGGCCCGCATTTGTCCGCTGCTGTTTGCATGCAGCCGGAGGCTAGTGTGGGAGGGATGTGGGAGTAAGTTGGCTTACTCCCACACTGCACCCCTCCCAAGGTGGGCTTGAAAGTGTGGGAGGAAGAAATGGGCAAGCTCACGGCGGTAGCGGTCAAGGCAGCGATGGCGAATCCTGGCACCTATCAGGATGGCGATGGATTGGTGCTCAGGGTCGATAAGCGTGGTGGAGCCTATTGGGTCCTAAGGCTCCAGCGAGACGGCAAGCGACAGGATATCGGCTTGGGTAGCGCCAAGCAGATGACACTCGCAGAAGCGCGGCAAAAAGCCACGGTCTTGCGTAAGGCGGTTAAGGTCGACCACCGCGATGTTCTGGCCGAGAAAAAAGACGAGGCCGCTGCCAAGGTGACGTTCCGCGCTGCCGCGACTCAGTACCACAGCGAAAACGAGGCGGGCTGGAAAAGCACGGTCTATGCGCGCCAGTGGCTCGCCAGTCTCGAAAACTATGCCTTTCCGAAGCTGGGTGACATGCCGACGGGTAGCATCAGCAGTGCTGATATCATCGCTGTGCTGACCCCGATCTGGCAGGAAATCCCCGATACCGCCCGCCAGGTCCGCAACCGGATTTGCGCCGTGCTGGATTATTCCCACGCGAAGGGCTGGCGCTCCCGCGAGGCTCCATCGGGCAATGGCAGTCTGAAGGCGGGTCGCGGTCTGCCACGGCAAGTGAAGGTACGTGAGAATCGCAAAGCGATGCCCTATGTCGCGCTGCCCGGATTCCTCACCGCCTTACGGCGTAAGCCATCCTTCGGGCGGCTTGCGCTGGAGTTGCTCATCCTGACTGGAGTGCGCAGTCAGGAGGTCCGCCTGGCGACATGGTCTGAATTTGACCTGGAGAGCCGGTTGTGGACCATCCCCGCCGAGCACATGAAGCGAAACAAGGCGCATATCGTGCCGCTGTCTGACGAGGCTCTGGCCGTGCTTGCAAAAGCCGATGCCCTGCGGATGTCTGAGAGCGATGTCGTGTTCCCCGGCGTGGCTGGTAAGCCTATGTCTGACATGACGCTGCTCAAGGTGCTGCGGGACATGAGCGAACCATACCACGTCCACGGCTTCCGCTCTGCGTTCACCGATTGGGCAGCAAATGAGGGCATCCCCGATGCCGTGGTAGAAGCTGCTCTCGCGCACAAGACGCCCGACGCTGTCCAGGCTGCCTATCGCCGCACAACCTATCTCGGCACACCCGACCAGCCGGGCGCCCGCGTGAAGTTGATGGCAGCTTGGGGGCGTTACTGCCTAGGGGTGGCGACGGGCGCGGACAGGGCAGCCCCGCCGGCTTGAGTGTGGGATCAGCTTACCGATGCTCTCGCGCAGCAACTGAGACGAGAGGCAAACTCTCACCTTGAGCGTCGCTCTACAATTCGGAGCGACCGCTAAAAGCGCCAATGGCGAAGCACTTCGCGGACATAGCCAGGAGTCTCACCATTGCGGGGAATGCCGCCTGCACGCTCAACGGCGCCGGGACCTGCATTGTAGGCAGCTACCGCGAGGTGGACCACGCCAAACCTGTCGAGCATCTGCCGCAGGTATCGCGCTGCGCCGAAGATGTTGGCCATTGGATCGAAGCGATTGAAGACCCCAAGCTCTTTTGCCGTAGCGGGCATCAGCTGCCCAAGGCCCGCGGCACCCGCCGGGCTGACAGCCAAAGGGTTGTAACGAGATTCTGTCCATACGAGCGCATCAAGCAGGCCCGCAGGCAATGAGTACTTCGCCTCAGCGGCATAGATGTGAGGCAAGTAGCTCGCTCGCCGAAACCCGGATGGGGCCGGCTTGGCATTGGGTTCGTATCTATATGGCAGGTTGACCCGGCTATCGTCCGCCACTGACAGGCGCGGTGCTGGGGCGGTCTGCGCGGAACGCCAGAGTCCATGCTCGACCAGTTGGAAGCCGTTTGATGCTTCCGCAATCCGAATGCCTTCGGATGGGATCGCCGCAGCGCCGTTCGTGGCTGGCGCTGCTATGTCCTGAGCACCGGCCGGGATAGCAGAAGTGATCGCGATGCTCGCGATCAAGAGAGTTCTGATTGTCATTTCTCGATCCTTGTCTAGTCGAATCGAGTGAGAACATATAAAGAACAAGTGATGTAGGAAAACTGGATTGGCGCGAGTGCAGAGCGGAGGCTGCGCGGGGAAGGCACCTCAACCGGAGAAGGTCGATGCCCCCGTTAGACAAAGTTCATCAACTCGAACGCCGCGCCCGCACGATCGTCGAAAGCCTTCAGGGTAGATGGAGTCGCGGCAAAGGCATGTGCTGCTGCCCCGCACACGACGACCGTACCCCCTCGCTGAGTGTGACACTGGGTCGGAAAGCGATCCTGTTTCATTGCTTTGCGGGATGCTCGAATGAGGAGGTCATTGCGGCACTAGACCGCCAGGGTGTTCGCAGCTGTGACCTGTTCGATAGCTCTGGCGCCGTGGCCGCTGATCGACCGGAAAAAAGGGCCTTCAATTCCAACGCGCGGCGTTTGTGGCATTCGGCGACGGCGATCTCGGGCAGCTCTGCCGAAGGATACCTCGCGCAGCGCGGGATTCTGCGTGCCTCTGATCAGCTCCGTTATCTCGAGCGTACGCCGCTCGGACCACGCGGTGCAGTACAGTACCTCCCTGCAATGTTGGCGGCCGTCACGACTGACATCGGCATAATCGCGATACACAGGACATTTCTCGACGCGCCGAGCGCAAGGCTCGCCGCTTTCGATCGGCCGAAGCGTGCATTGGGAAGCCTCGGCTGTGGTGCAGTCAGACTTGCCCCGCCGGCCGCAGGCCGGTTGGGCCTTGCCGAAGGTATCGAAAGCGCCCTGTCAGCCATGCAGTTGTCCGGGATTCCTTGCTGGGCAACGCTCGGGAACGAGCGGTTCGGCCTCGTCGCGATCCCGGAGAGTGTGCGCGAGCTCCACTTGTTCATCGACAATGATCCGGGAGGCGAACTCGCGGATCAGCGCGCGCGGAAGGCTTATTCTGCATCGGGCCGGGTGATCCGCTCGCGAGCGCCAGCATTGACCGGTTTCGACTGGAACGATGAACTCAAGGCGAGGCTCGCTCGGAAAACCTGATCAGCGAGCCAGAGGGGAGGGGGCCTTCGGCTGATTGAGGCCTGCGAGACGCAGGACCTCGTCAGGAGGTTTCCCATGTCCAACTCTCCCCTCGCCTTCGCATTCGATCCACCATCTCCGCCGCTTGTCGTGACGGCAGCCAACGCAATGGCGTTGCAATTGGCAGCAGGCAGCGCGCTTTCGCGCAGCGACATCAACCGCATCATGACGGACCACTTCGGCGGAACCGATGCACTCGGGGCATGGTCAATCCGTGATGCTCACGCTGCGCTCGAGCTGGCGCAGGTTCAATACCTGCAAGCGTTCCATCAGATCCAGCTCTCAACCCCGATCGACGAGGCGGATCAGTTCTTCTGCTGCCTCGATGACCGAATTCCGACCCAAACCAATCGCAGCGACGAGCAGATCGAATGGCAGCAATTCGCAACGCCGCCGCGCCTCGCCTGGCTCGCTGCCCGAGCTTGCGCGCTGGGTGCCGATGAGCTCGCGCTTGAACCTTCGGCCGGTACCGGCATGCTCGCAGTCTGGGCGGCCAAAGCCGGTACGCGCCTTGCCTTGAACGAAATCTCGCCGCTGCGCCGCGACTGCCTGACAGCTGTGTTCCCGGCTGCCCGCGTGACCGGACATGATGCCGAGTTGATCGACGAATTGCTCGATCCGGCCGTTGTCCCAAGCGCCGTGCTCATGAACCCGCCCTATTCTCACGGGATCGAGCGGGGCCACAATGGCCGCACCGGCGCGAGGCATCTACGATCGGCCTGGAACCGCCTTGCCCCCGGCGGACGGCTTGTCGCGATCATGCCTGAATGGTTCGATTGCGCGCGGTTTCTGGCCGGGGCGAAGGGGCCAGTGTCGTTGCGGCTCAATGCCGCGGTCGAACGTGCCTTCTTCAAGAATGGCACCGGGATCACCACGCGACTGCTGGTTCTCGATAAGGTGGAAGGCGCGAACGAGCCCGTCGCTATTCGCACGAACGCGTTCCGCCAGCTGGTCGATCTTGTCGATGCTTTGCCGGCTCGCGCCAGCTTGGAGGCTGTTACTGAGCAATCAAGCCTTCCGGCTCGTGCGCCGTTTCGCCTGGTGGCGGTGCCGCGTAGGCCGCTGCCGACACCAGCCAGGGTCACGCCTGCAGCATCCGCCATCGGGAGGCTCACCTACCAGTCACTCGAAGTACCTGCACCGCTTGCGCCCCAGGTCGGGCACTATCTGCCCTATCGTCCCAGCAGGATCGTGATCGACGGTGCGGCCGAGCATCCGACACCACTCGTTGAGTCCGTCGCCATGGGCTCGATCGCTGCACCGATGCCCGAAGCTGTGCCGCAGCTACCCGAAGGGTTGGTCGCCAAGGGCCTGCTGTCTGCTGCCCAGGCAGAGACGCTCATCTACGCTTCAAGCGCCCATGCGCGCGATCTTCCCGGGCGGTTCGAGCCGGAGGATAAAGGCTGCTCGTTCAAGGCATCGGCGGAGGGCCAGGTCTATCGCCAGGGCTATTTTCTTGGCGATGGCACAGGCGCCGGCAAGGGCCGTCAGGTTGCGAGCGTCATTCTCGATCGCTGGGTGCGCGGTGAACGCTGCCATATCTGGATTTCGAAGAACGAGGCGCTGCTAGAAGATGCCCGGCGTGACTGGGCTGCGCTTGGTGGTCTGCCGATCGACATCCAGCCTCTGGCTTCCTGGAAACTCGGCAGCCCCATCGCCATGCGAGAGGGCATTCTCTTCGTGACCTACCCGACCCTGCGTTCGGGCCGAAACGATGCAACCCGCCTCGATCAGATCCTGGCATGGGCGGGCGACGACTTCGACGGTGTCATCGTGTTCGACGAGGCGCACGCCATGGCCAATGCCGCTGGCGGGGAAGGATCGCGCGGCAAGGTCAAGGGATCGGAGCAGGGTATCGCTGGAGTGCGCCTGCAAAACCTCCTGCCCCGCGCACGGGTGCTATATGCCTCGGCAACAGGCGCGTCCGACGTCAACAATTTGGCATATGCGACGCGCCTTGGGCTGTGGGGGCCGGAAACCGCCTTCGCCAATCGCGAGGCCTTCGTCGCCGACATTCGTGACGGCGGAATCGCAGCGATGGAGCTGGTCGCACGGGACCTCAAGTCGCTCGGTCTCTACACCGCGCGCGCATTGTCCTTCGCCGGCGTCGAATACGAGATCCTCGAGCATAGCCTGACCGAGGATCAGATCGCGGTCTATGATGCCTATGCTGAGGCCTGGGCGATCATCCATGCCAACCTGAGCGACGCGCTGGAGGCCACGCGGATCGTCGACAGCGAAACCGGCGGGACGCTCAACTCCGGTGCCAAGTCCGCAGCGCTCTCGATCTTCGAGGGAACCAAGCAGCGCTTCTTCGCGCAGCTGCTTCTGTCGATGAAGCTGCCCAGCCTGTTACCAGCTATCGACGCTGCGATTGCTGACGGGCACGCGGTAGTCGTCCAGTTGGTCTCAACGGCAGAAGCCATGCTCAACCGCCGGCTTGCCGAACTTTCGGACGAGGAACGCGAAGCGCCGGAGATCGACCTGTCCCCGCGGGAATATGTGATCGACTACCTCGGCAAGAGCTTTCCTGTCCGGCTGATGGCCGTCTTCACCGATGAAAACGGCAATCCTCGCTCAGAGCCGATGAGCGACGAGCAAGGCGCGCCGGTGCTGTGCCGATCAGCACTCGCTGCGCGCGACCGGATGATCGAGCAGCTCTGCGCCTTACCGCCGATTGCCACCGCGCTCGATGCCATCATCGAACGCTTCGGCGTCGATCAGGTGGCGGAAGTCACTGGTCGCACGCGCCGGCTTATTCTCGGGCATGAGGGTCGTCAGAAACTTCAATCGCGCTCGCCGCGAGCCAATGTGGCCGAAACCCAGGCATTCATGGACGGGGCCAAGCGCATCCTTGTCTTTTCCGACGCCGGGGGAACCGGACGCAGCTACCATGCCGATCTCGCTGCGAAGAACCAGGCCCGCCGCGTCCATTTTCTGCTCGAGCCAGGATGGCGGGCTGATGCGGCAATCCAAGGGCTTGGCCGCACCAATCGAACCAATCAGGCTTCGGCCCCGCTGTTCAGACCGGTAACGACCGATGTGCGCGGCGAGCGCCGCTTCATCTCGACGATCGCACGGCGCCTCGACAGCCTCGGTGCCTTGACGCGTGGGCAGCGCCAGACCGGCGGGCAAAACCTGTTCGATCCGGCTGACAACCTCGAGAGCATCTATGCCAAGGGGGCGCTCCATCGCTGGTTCGGCCTCTTGTTCACCGGCAAGCTCGAAGCGGTCAGCCTCGGGCGCTTCCAGGAGCTGACAGGCCTGCGGATCGAGGCGCCTGACGGGTCGATGGTCGATGATCTGCCGTCGATCCAGCGCTGGCTCAACCGCATCCTGGCGCTTCCCATAGCCTTGCAGAACGCGATCTTCGATGAGTTCATGGGGCTGGTCGAAGCGCGTATCGATGCCGCCCGGCAGGCTGGCACGCTCGATCTCGGCCTCGAGACGATTGCAGTCGAGGAGTTCACGGTCCTATCGGACACGCTGCTACGCACCGATCCGGCATCGGGCGCGACGACCCATCTCCTCGAACTGGAGATCGCCAGGGCCCTGAAGCCGCTCACGCTGACGCGGCTCGAGGAGACTCACGGCATCACGGGGCAACGGCAGCGACCGGTTCGGAACGCCCGTTCAGGTCGGGTCGCCCTGCTGGTCCCCGCGCGTAGCATTCTTGCCGATGACGGCACGCGCGTGGTCCGCTTCGAATTGCTGCGTCCGCTGGGGCGCAGTCATATCACCGAAGATCAATTGGCTGAGAGCAGCTGGGAGGACATTGCCATCGGCGCATTCCGCGAGGCGTGGGCCGCCGAGGTGGAAGAGGCGAGGACCAGCCACAAGCGCGAGCGCCTCTATCTTGCGACGGGCCTCCTGCTGCCGGTCTGGGACAAGCTGCCTTCGGATTTCGTGAGGGTGAACCGCATCTCGGCTGCGGATGGCCGGTCGCTCCTTGGCCGGGAGGTTCCCGTCCACTGCGTGCCCGAACTGTGCCGAGCGCTGGGTCTGGAACGCGAGCAAACTCTTTCCGCCGACGACGTTGTAAAGACCGTCTTGGCAACGGGCAGGGCCATCGAGTTCGCGGGCCGCGAGCTGCTCATGGTCAAGCGCAGCTTGGTCAATGGCTCACAGCGAATTGAGCTTACGGGATGGAGTGCTGCTCGGCTCGACTGGTACAAGGCCCAAGGCTGCTTTACCGAGATCGTCCGCTATCAGACCCGGCTGTTCGTGCCGATCGAGGGCGCGGCGAGCGTGATTGCCAGACTGGCATCATCGGTATAGCTCCTTGCCAAATGGCATTGTTCGGCGTACATGATGCCATATGGAGAACTGCCATGCTGGCGCTGCAACCCGTTGATACTGCCGTTACTGCTTTCCGTCCCGATCCGATAACCCAGGACGAGGCATCTGCCATGTTCCGGGCAGTCCTCAATCTGTTCGGCAAATGGGAACTGACCGACGAGCAGGCTGCAACCCTGCTCGACATGCCGGTGCGCTCCTATCGCCGATGGAAGGCAGAAGGCCCCGGGCGTATTTCGCGTGATGGGCGTGCGCGCCTGTCCAACCTCATGGGGATCCACAAGGCGCTCCGGATCATCTTCTCCGAAGCGACCCGCGGGTATTCTTGGATCAGAGCAGCTAATGAAGCGTTCGGCGGAGCCAGTGCGCTCGACGTGATGCTGGGAGGCGAGCTGACCGACATCATGCGGGTGCGTCGCTACCTCGACGCCGAGCGCGGTGGCTGGTGAGCGAAGCACCAGAAATCCCCGTTTCTAGAGTTGAGTGGAAGGGCGCTGTCAGGATCATCCGCAGTGCCTTTCCGCCGATCGACCTGTTCGAAGACATCGCCGATCCCGCAGACTGGCCGCTGCTGATCTTGGCCGAGCAGAAGACCAATCCTCGCATCATGGCGAAGATTGGTAATCTCGACCTCGTTCCGGTTGACCGCCGCGTTGGCGGCAACGGCGCCTCCTACCTCATGGCGCCGTTCACCCATGTCAGCATTGACCGGCCAAGCCGTTTTACCGACGGAAGTTATGGCGTGCTCTATGTCGGCGACCGGTTCGAGACCGCGCTGTTCGAGACGATCCACCACCATGCCCGATTCATGGCACGAACCCACGAAGCGCCTGGCTGGACCTCGCAGTTCCGGGAGATCGTCATGACGGTCGATGCAGACCTGCATGATCTCCGGCCTCAGGCGGGGAAGCCGGATTCGGCGCTCGATCCCGACAGCTATGCCGCGTCTCAAGCGCTCGCGCGGCACCTTTGGGGTGCGGGATCGGACGGGATTGCTTACCCGAGCATCCGGCACCCCGGCGGGGAATGCGTCGCGCTATTCTACCCGGATTGCGCATCAAATCCGCTTCAGGGGCGGCACCTCGACTATCACTGGGATGGCGCGCGGGTTGATCTGTTTCGTGATGCGGGATCGGGCGCTGTCTTCCGGATTGTCGATTTGCCGCCCGATCTCGTCTGACCGAACCAGCTGGGTTTCCAGACAGGTGCTGTAGGATCTCCGAGCGCAGTTGACGGCCGCTGGCTCATGCCTGCGAACCAGCCTTAACGAGTTCATGAAGGGCTTTGTCCGGCGACACCGGGCCCTTATACAGCGGGCTACATGGTGTCTCCGCTAACTTGGCGGAAATCGCCAGGAGGTCGTCATCATCACCCTTCTCATAGGCATAGGCGGCCAGCCAGAACTCGGCCTGCTTAACGAACTCATTGAGGATGCCTACGACGCTCCGGTTCGCCGTCTTAGCGTACTGGACCTTGTCCATTCGCCAGACTTCCTGTGCGATGAATTCAGATGAGACGCCGTGCTCCTTCAGAACCAGCGCCAGTTGTGCGGGAAAGCGTCGAGCAAGAGTGGCCGCTGGGGCTAGCGGCATTAGCACGGGAAGCAGCGTGCGCTCAGAAACCAGCACAGCGACTTGCGGCTTCCAGAATATGGCCGTGGCATACCAGCTGCCCAGTGCTGTGTCGCTTGGCCCAGACGCAACGATTTCCGGCTTAATGCGATCAAGCAGCTTCTTGGTGCAATGGAGTTGGAACATCACGGCGCAGGATAGGGTTTGGCTTCCAGCGCGTCCACTGAAGCTGCCGACCTTGCTGCCGAAATGGCAAGAACCGCCGACATAGCCGCCGTTCACCAGCTGGGGATCACTGCTGAAACCCGCCCTTCATTCAGTACCGAGGATTGACTGCTCTCAGGCCTCGCCCGTGGCCCGCTTAGCGGCCAAATTATCGTGGAAAGCGGACGCTAAGGCGGCGACATTCCTTCGAACTCCCAGCGATTTCAAGCAGCAAGCTTCGTAGCGACTGAAAACTAATCAGGCCCTTCCATCAGCTCGGTCGCGCCTGGCGACGTTGAGCGTAGTCGGCGGTGGCGGGGAAAAAGCCATAGTGAGCACACTCAAAAGGGAACAAAAAGAGATCGAATATCATCGGCGCTTATGGCATAGCGATTATGACGGTTTGCGAATTCAACTTGCTGGCGGGGGCATCATGGCGATCGAGTTCCGGCGTGGCGGCCGCAAGGTATCCAGCGGAGAATTCTTCAAGGGCATGATGGATGATGCTTTCGACGAGGTAATGAACAGCTATGCCGAAGAGGTGCATGGCAAGGCGGCTTCGGTCGTCGATCCAGCGACCGGCAAACACGCACCGGTCTTCGTGCGACGTATCGGGAAACAGGGCTGGACCGTCTTCACCAGCGGGTCGCCTGCCTTCGCGCGAGCGCTGGAACAAAGATTGGGGCTCGACAGGGGAGAAGTCCACGGCATGAATGAACCGGCAGATCGTGAACGCCTAGTCTATCTCGCGCACGCATCAGAAGACAAGCCAATCGTGAAGCCTCTGGCCGAAGGCCTGCTGCAGCGCGGTATCAATGTCTGGTATGATAATTGGGAAATCGGATATGGCGACAGCCTGCGTCGCAAGATGGAGGAAGGCCTCGGCAACTGCACGCATTTCGTCGTCCTGCTAACCCGGACTTCGATTGCCAAGCCGTGGGTCAATGAAGAAATCGACGCCGGGCTGATGAGCGCGGTCGAAGGGACGGCAAAGTTCATCGGCCTGCGCCATGACCTGCCATTGTCGTCTGTATCGCGGTTTCTCAAGACCCGGCTCACTCCCGAATATAGCCCGGGAGAAGACGGCATCGAAGCGCTGGCTGCTGAGATTTTCGGCGTTAGTAAAAAGCCTCCGCTCGGTCAGACACCCCGGTATGTGCAACAGCACGAGGCTGGCTCCACCTGGTCGTCGTCTGCGCGCGTCGTCGCCGAATATTTCGTGCGGAACAGTGAGTTGGGCCATTCGATGGATCCGCAGGCTAATTATGCAGAGATCCAGGAGGCGACCGGACTGCCTATGCCTGATGTGCGGATCGGGGTGCTCGATCTTGTCGGCGCCGGACTTCTGGAAAAGGAAGATTATATCGGCGGAGAATCGCATATCTGGCCGAAGGGCGACCTTTTCGCGACATTCGATGGCGTATTCATGGACTGGAATCCCGAGATTGACGCCCGCGATCTCGCGGTCCGGCTCATCAATCTCGACACCGACCAAGCGGATGCCGAGGAGGTGGATCAGGCGCTTGGCTGGGGGGCCCGCCGCTTCAACGCGGCGGCCGCCTATCTGGTCTCAGCGCGGATAGTCCAGCCCATCGAACACTCGGGTGGCAATGGCTATTGGCCCTGTGGCTTCTTGATGGGTGATGAACTGCTGCGTTTCGTGAGAAGTCTCTGACCCTGCCCGGCAACACAGCCGTCGTTCGAGGCGGCAAATGGCACCCCTAAAAGCTGCCCTACTTTCACAGGCAGCGTTGGCGACCCCGATCAACCGGCATGGGACGGTTACGACGGTTGGCTTTCAGGAGAGAGATAACACAGCTGCCGGTCAGTAATATCCACGCGTAACCCACAGAAACCTCTCAGATTTTGATGAAGTTCCGGCTTGACGTCAGCAATCAACGTGGAACATGCTGCGAATATTCGGGGGTGAGGCTTAGATGTGGTCAGATAACGAGACTATCCGTGACTTGGTCAACTTCTCTCATGTTGCAGATATCGCTGCCGAACGGATAGTCGGCGCAATGGGCGAGCCGCTATCGGTCGGCATTTCAGGTGACTGGGGCGTTGGCAAATCGTCGATGATGAAGCTGTTGCGTACCTCGCTCGGCAAGCACACGGACGTCGAGTTCCGCTTCGTGGAATTCAACGCCTGGCTCTATCAGAATTACGATGACGCCCGTGCCGCCCTGATGGAGGCAATCGCCGCTGCCGTGGTCGAACAGGCCGTTGCGAAGAAGGACTCGCTTTCGGAAACGGCGCTGAAGCACGCCCGTAGTCTGTTCGGTCGCGTGAAGAAGCTCAGACTGCTGGGTCTCATCGGCTCTACGGCGATTGACATCTACTCAGGCGGTCATCTTACGCCATTCCTCGCGGCGGGGATGGGGACGGTAACCGGCTTGCTCGACGGTGAAGTTACTGGCGAAGACCTAAAGAAGGCCGAGAAACTCGCTACGGACACCTACGAGGGCGGGAAAAAGCTGGTCGGCGACAAGAAGCCGGACGCGGCGCCCGAACCGGAAGAGGCTGATAGTCCGCGCAAAGCCATCCAGGCCTTTCGTGATGATTTGGAAGCGACGCTGACCGAACTTGGCGTAACCCTCGTGGTGCTAATTGACGATCTGGACCGCTGTCTGCCCAAGACCGCAATCGCGACGCTCGAATCGATGCGTTTGTTTCTCTTCCTGAAGCACACCGCCTTCGTCATTGCCGCTGACGAGGGCATGATCCGGCAGGCCGTGCGCTCGCATTTCGAGAACGCGACGCTCGATGACGATCTCGTCACCAACTATTTCGACAAGCTAATCCAGCTGCCCATCCGCGTGCCCGCGCTCGGCACCCAGGAAGTGCGGGCATATCTGATGATGCTGTTCGTAGATGCCGAGCCGGATCTCGACGGTACGGTGAAGGACAGTGTCCGCGAGGCCGTCTGCAAGCGCCTGGCTCAATCTTGGACCGGAGCTCGGGTCGATAAGGCATTCGTATCGGACGCGATCAAGAACTGCCCACCGAACGCCGAATGCCCATCGGGCTTGCTGAACCGCCTCGCGCTTGCTGAGCGGATCGCTCCTATTCTGACGACATCGCCCAAGATTCGTGGCAATCCCCGCCTCATCAAGCGCTTCCTCAACACCCTATCAATGCGCACCTCCATGGCGCGAATCCAGTCAGTAACTGTGGACGAGGAAGTGCTGGTCAAGCTTCTGCTGTTCGAACGCTGCGGCGACAAGGATGCCTATGCCGAACTGCTTCGCGCGGTGAACGAATCCGAGGACGGCTACGCTGCATTTCTTGGGGACATGGAGCGGCGCGCTCGCGGCGATGACACCGCGCCAGAGCTGGAAAAGCCATGGAACGAAGCGTTCCATATGAACTGGCTCACGCTGGACCCCCCGCTTGCTGATAAGGATCTGCGCGGCGCGCTCTACGTCGGTCGAGAAAGCCATCCAATCATTTCCCGTGCGGACGAATTGTCGTCCGAGGCGATGGAGGTGCTCGACATGCTCCTGAAGCTGAATTCGGCGAGTCCGATTGTCAGCGACGAGATCGCGAAATTGTCGAATCCGGAAATCGGCCGAATCACCGACAAGATCATCGTGAGGGCAAGGAACGAGGTATCTTGGGGGACACCCCCGATCCTCAACGCCTTGCAGGCGCTCGCTGCCGCTTCAACGACTTCTGCCCGTGCAGTCGTCGCCTTCTTCAGTGAGGTGCCGTCCAGTCAGATCAAGGCATCCATCGTACCGCGTCTCGCAGCGCTTGTCTGGGGGCAAGAGGTGCTCACCGCTTTCCACAAGCGAGGTGACTTGGCCGTTCCGGCAAAGAATGCCGTCACGAAATCAATGAAGGGGGAGAAATGATGGGCACGTCCGCCTCTAGCCGCGGCCCGGGATCTGGCCCCGACATTCCGATTGTACCCCCGTGGGTCGACAGTCCGCCACAGCAGCCCGCGCCCCAACCTCCGCAGCCAATACCCACACCGGGGCAAACGCCGACGTCCCCCTCTCCGCAGGCGCCTCAGTCGCCAAATCCTCAGGTTCTCCCGCCACCAAACCCCCAGCCGCAGCCTCAGCCCGAACCCTCGCCACCTGGCCGGTGGCGCGGGGTAAGGACGTCGCTCGGCAAATTCGGAGGCGGGGGCGACGACCGCGGCAGGCACTTGCGCCGTGGACTCGGCCACTATTCGCGGAGCGGCATGGGAGGCAGCGGCAATGCTGCGCGCCGGATGGGTGGTTCGGCCAGAACAGCCAGCGTCCTGCACAGCGCTCTGACCGCGCTGGCGAATGGAGAACCTCTTCCTCAGGAACTGGGGATTGACCCGCAGGCCCTGGTCGGGCTGTCACCATCAGAGTTTGCTGACGCTCTCGTGGATGCTATCCGCCCGATCGACGGAACGCAAGACGCCGAGGCAACACGTGATTCGGTGGCGCGAGCGCTATCCGACATGCTGGACCAGAATGCCGATATCACCAGCTTGACGCCGCAACAGGTCGATCAGGTCACAGCCTCGACCCTTGGATATGACGTCGCCCTGCGCATCGAGCTGGATGTCGGAAAAGCGATCATCGCCAAGGCCCCCACGAAGGGTGACGGATTGGAGCGGCTCCAGGAAATGAAGGACTATGTGCGCGAGATCGTAGCTGCTGAATACGCAGAGGAGCGCTCCAGCGTTGGGACCGTCGGTCGCGCAGCTATTGAGCGGATTTCGCGCAACGCGATTCAACAGGCATTCGAAGTGTTTGAGGAGGATGGCGAGCTGTGATCAGAGTCGCATGCCTTCCCGAGAATCTCCCGGACCAAGCCGGGACTGATCTGCGGTTCGACATTTATTCCCGATCGCGTCTCGCAGGACGCGGGCGGGTCGGCAACTTGGTTCCCGGCCGTGTCCGTCGGTTTGGCCTCCGGCCATCGGTCGATGCCTGGGATTTCACGTCGTTCGCGATGGCCGTGGTTGCTGCCGACGAGGCGGTATCACGCGAGCGTAGCCCAGATGGATGGACACGTGAGATCGGGCTGACGGTTGCCGTCTCCTTGCCAGATTTCTGGAACTCGCAGCGCGCCCGCCTGACCCAGGCGCTCCGCTTCCTGTCTGGAGACATCTGGGAACTGGATTTCATCGGAGACGGTGCTGCTCCCACGACCAGCGATCCCTCGCGACTGCGCAACGAGGACATGGTCTGTTTGCTATCAGGCGGCATGGACAGCCTAATCGGAGCAATCGACGTCGTTGGTGAAGGGCGCAGTCCGCTTTTCGTAAGCCAGATGGCCAAAGGCGACACTGCGGACCAAAAGATGTTCGCTCACGCCATCGCGCCCCATAGCCTGCATCTTCAACTCAACCATCATGCCCGTCCACCCGGGCCATCAGAACGATCTCAGCGTGCTCGCTCGATCGCCTTCCTCGGCTTCGGAGTGTTGGCAGCGACCTGCCTGCGGCGGCATCATGATGGCTATGAGGTGGAACTCCGCATCCCTGAAAACGGCTTTATCAGCCAGAACGTGCCGCTGACCCCGCTGCGCACCGGAAGCCTCAGTACGCGCACGACGCACCCATATTTCCTGCGCCTCATTCAAGAGACCCTCGACGCGGCCGGCTTGCGGGTCCGCTTGAATAACCCCTATGAGCACAGCACGAAGGGCGAGATGCTCTCGGGTTGTACGGACCAAGCCCTTCTGGCTCAGCTGGTCGCCGATTCGACCAGCTGCGGGCGTTATTCTAGAACAGGCTTCCAGCATTGTGGTCGCTGTGTGCCCTGCCAAGTGCGGCGTGGCGCCTATCTCGCGTGGGGGCAGAACGACGAAACCACCGACGGCTACAAATACGGACCATTGGGCCAAGATGACGTGCGGCATGCCCGGTTCGATGACGTTCGGTCTGTCGCCATGGCCGTTGAAACAGTGCGCCGATATGGCATCGACGAGCTGATTGGCGGTGCGATGAATGCGCGTATGCTCGGCGACGTTACCCCCTATCGTGAGGTCGTCCGGCGTGGCATCGCGGAATTGGCCGCGCTCCATGCTCATCTCGGTGTCACTTGATCGACTTCCACTGCCATATTGATCTGTATCCCGACCCTCTGGCCGTCCTTGACGAAGTCGATGCAAGAGGGACCTATGTATTGGCGGTCACGACGACGCCGAAGGCTTGGCGTGGGACAAAAAAGCTGGTCGGAGATCGCCAGCGGGTTCGCGTTGCTCTTGGTCTGCATCCCGAGCTGGTCGCACAGCGCTATCAGGAAGTTCCCCTGCTATGCGGCCTACTCCCAGAAGCTCCATATGTCGGGGAAATCGGGATCGACGGAAGCCCGCCGCACCGGGGTTCGCTCGATCTACAGAAATCTGTCTTCGATCGCATACTTGCCGAATGTGCGACGCACGGCGGGCGGGTCATGACGATCCATTCTCGCGGAGCTGCAACTGCAGTGCTGGATGCACTTGAGCGCCAGCCCGATGCCGGGGTGCCTATCCTTCATTGGTTCAGCGGCACAATGAGAGAGTTGGAACGGGCAGTTCAACTCGGTTGCTGGTTCTCCATAGGACCTGCGATGCTCCGCTCCCGGAAGGGCCGCGAGTTGGCGGCAGCCATGCCGCTGGATCGGCTGTTGACGGAAACGGATGCACCTTTCGCACGAGATGGCGAAAACCCTTTGATGCCGTGGCAGGCTTACGATTGCTTGGGTGAACTGGAAACGATCAGTAACCTAGGCATGGGGGCACTCGCCTTGCAGATTAAAAGAAATTTGAAGCGACTTGGACAATACAAACAGTCACCCCGCTTAACGAAATCGGCGCCGCTGAGCGGTTGACGGCGGCCATGCGCCATTGCCGTTCGTTTCCCGCCATTCTCGCTCGTCTGAAACCGAACACCATCATGGCCGTCTTTCGAGTCGGGCTCTTGGGCTTAGTCGGCTAACGGGTCCAGTGCGGCGAAGAATGGAAAGGGCGGATCGATCATCCTTTCTTCTTGGCGACCATCAGGCGGCAGGCGAGCTCTCGCTCTCCCCACCGCGTCGAGAATGCGTCTGAGACCTCAAACCAACTACCGTCACTGCCAGCACCGTGATGCACACCGATACAAGAACATTGGCACTCATGACCCTTGGCGTTCTGGCAGGACGGCGAGCATATCTCCTGCTCGCGAAAAGGCTGGATGACGTAAATGCAACCGTATCTTTCTAGTGCGCGGTTTACGAGATCGTCGAACCAAGCTTTCGGAATCTCCCAGAACTTCCTTGATGCTTTCCAGCATGGTGTGTTGCGACGCTCATTCTGCAACCACCGCCGGTTGTCCGGATCGAACGGCAGCCGGACCCGAAGAAGCTCGCCCTTTCCCGATCGTCTCAAGACGACGGGGATTTTCTCTTGATTCCATATGGCTTGGATCGACCGTTCCATTGGCGACTGACATAGCATTTTCGCATTCCTTCGCGAATGCTAGTAACCAAGTAATCCTTGGCAATTTCTGCGCATGCGCAATTTTGTGCGGAGTGGCGCCATAAGTCATCGTAGGGGGCGACCATGCTGAAAGCGACAGAAGCCGAAACCGAGGAAGTACGGGAATATTTCGAGTGGCAGGCACCCGATCTCCAGGTCACTTTCCTGCAGAAGGTCTATTCCGAAGCCGTCCTGAACACCCGCCATGACGTTTGGGACGTTCACACCAACAAAGATCGCTGGTGGATCATTACGGGCGGCACGAACCTTTACTCGCAGGCGCAGTTTCCGAACATGGATCTAGCGCTCACATTCCACATCGGCCTGATGCTGCGAATCCCGCGAACGGAAAAGCAGCAGGTGAATGATCTCCGCATTCTCCAGTTCGAGCCCGTCCTTGAGAAGATGGAAGACGTCGGCGCCGCGATGACACAGGCACACAATCTCGCGGATTACCAGACCGTCGGAGTACGGTGCCGCGAGACCCTGCTTGCACTAATTGGCGCGGCGCAAGATGCAGCGGTCTGGACCGAGGCACCGCCGCAACGCGCAAATTTTCGCGCTTGGGTCGACATCATCATTAACGACCTCCTTCCGAGCGAGACGAACAAGGAGCGTCGGGGCGCGATCAAGCAGACGCTTGAATCCGCCTGGACCTTCACAAACTGGCTGACACACGCCAAATCGGCGACATGGCTCGACGCGGATATGGCGCATGCGTTGACGCA
The DNA here is from genome assembly GCF_003171715.1 of Novosphingobium meiothermophilum. GTDB lineage: Bacteria > Pseudomonadota > Alphaproteobacteria > Sphingomonadales > Sphingomonadaceae > Novosphingobium > Novosphingobium meiothermophilum. The sequence goes on from NZ_QGHL01000012.1 coordinate 121,176, forward strand.
GCAGGCCGTGACCATGGCGATGACGCAGATTCTGCGAGCGCTGCGAGGAGTGCCCGAGGAATGTCCGAAATGTGGATCGCCTCATCTCGAGCCCGAGCAAGGCGAGAATAGTGCCGCGCCCGGCACCCTCTGGGAGCGGCCGACCTGTACTGGGTGCGACTGGACCGGCAGGCCTGTCCCGATCCTCGACTCAGAAGCTGCGCGTCCGATCATCATGCGAGAGGGCAGATACACGCACGAGCACAGCATTATGACGGTGCCGCTGCGAACGATCATGAAGGCGGGTGATCCACCGATCAAGCCGCTGCCGGAAGCGGAGTCTGGGCCGCCGGAACCCGTCGTCTATTTCGCATACGGGTCCAACATGTTGACCGCCCGACTGCGCGAGCGGATGCCGAGTTGCAAGCCGCTTGGCATAGCGAAGCTGCCGGGCCACGCGCTACGCTTCCATAAGCGGAGCAAGGACCAGTCGGGGAAGTGCAACGCTTTTGCCACCGACGATGACCAGGGCGTGATGGGGGTCCTTTTTGCCTTTGACCCCGCCGAACGCCCGACACTCGACAAGGCCGAGGGTGTCGGCAACGGCTATGAGCATGCGACGGTCACGGTCATCAATGACCAAGGCCGGCGGCAGAAGGTTCTGACGTACCTCGCCAGCCCGAACGCGATCGACGACAGCCTCGCGCCCTATACTTGGTATAAGGACTTCGTTCTGGCTGGTTGCGCCGAGCATGGGCTGCCGGCCGACTATGTCGCGGTCTATGTTCAATCTGTCGAGGCGACGGAAGATCTCAATAGGGCGCGGGACGCCAAGGAGCGGGCGAAGCTCGTTGCCGCCGTCCCGTCAAAGCCCGAACCGCAAGACCTTCCTACCTAATCACGCTGACGGCTTCTGGGATCGGTTGCCCGTGCGGTATCAAGTGCGTTTGCGCGTGATCGCTAGATCGTCGCGGCGTCCCGGACAGCGCAGATATAGACCTCACCACGCGTCTGTAAGATGGCAAGTCGCGCGATCAAAGTCAGCTTCGCTGGCGTTGCGCCCTGAAAACTGTCGGTCAATTAGTGGACATTCGGGGGCCTGCCGCTCGATAGCCGACGGTCTGCGCTTGGGGCTGCAATATCGGCGACTTAATGCCTAGGAAGGGTCGCCCCCGAAAGCCAGCGACGACGCGTCCCAACGTCAGTTGTTCCATTTCTGCAGCTAGAAGCTGCCTGTCCGGACAGTCCGCAAGCATAGTCGTCCGTCATTGGCCAGCGCATATAAGCAGATCTGCTACGAACGCATCAGAGGGGAGGGGGCTTTGCCCTGATTGAGCCAAATGGGCGTCGATGGTCGATGCACCTGGCTCACAGTCAGGAGTGTGTCCCATGATCAAGTCGATCCCGCTGAACAAGCTCGTCCAGTCTCCCCGCAATGTCCGCCGTCACAGTGACCCCGCTGCCGATGCCGAGCTCAAGGCCAGCATCGCAGCCCATGGGCTGCTGCAGAACCTGATCGTCTGGCCGGCCGCGAAGGGTAAGTTCGAGGTCGAAGCCGGCGAACGCCGCCGCCGCGCGATGCTGGCGCTCGCTTACGACAAGATCCTCGCCCGCGATCACGAAGTCACGTGCCTCGTGCTCGAGGACAGCGCCGAAGTCGCGGTCGAGACCAGCCTCGCAGAAAACTTTCATCGCCTCGCCATGAACCCAGCCGATGAGGCCCAGGCCTTTGCCGCGCTCGTGGCAGGCGGTGCGACTGTTGAGGATGTTGCGCACCGCTTCGGCCTGACCGTCCGCTTCGTCGAGGGCCGGCTGCGTCTCGCGACGCTTGCGCCGGTCGTGTTCGAGGCTCTTGCCTCAGGCCAGATCACTCTCGACATCGCCAAAGCCTTTGGCGCGACCTCGGACCAGGAGATCCAGACCCGCGTATTTGAGCAGGTTTCATCGGCCTACTATGCGCCCAATCCCGACAGCATTCGGCGAATGGTCCTATCCGGGACCGTCCGGGGCAGCGATCCCCGTGCCCGCCTTGTCGGCCGCGACTCCTACATTGCCGCCGGCGGCCGAATCGAGCGCGAACTGTTCGACGACGATAACAGCGAATCCTGGGTCGATGTCGCCTTGCTCGAGAGCCTCGCGGCGGCGAAGATGGAAGAACAGGCGAAGGTGCTCGCAGCCGAACAGGGTCTCGCCTGGGTCAAGCCCACGCTCGATCCCTATGCCAGCCATGATCTGGTCGAAGGGCTGGTCCGGCTTCCTGCCGAACCGGCGCCGCTGACCGAAGCGGAATTGGCGAGGCTCGACGAACTCGATGCTTCCTATGACGAGCATGCGGCGATCCTCGAAGACGAGGACAGCGCCGCGGAGGCTGTGGCTGCGGCCGAAGCGGCCATCGAAGCGATCGAACACGAATGCCAGGAAATCCGCGCCCGCCCGCCAGTCATAGCGGCTGACCTCAAGGCCGAGGCGGGGATGATCCTGGTCCTCTCGCGCGATGGCACGCCGGTTCTCCAACCCGTGTTCTACGGCGAGCGAAAGACTGAACCTGCCGAAGCCGATAGCGGGATCGAAGTCGTTCCGACGGAAGATGGGTCGGACAAGCGCCGGACCACCTTGTCCAAGCGCCTGGTGGACGAGCTGGCCATGCAGCGCCGTGATGTCCTGGCACTGCATGTTGCCTCTGACCCCGGGCTTGCGCTCGACATTATGGTCTTCAGTCTGGCGGATGCCGACACGCACGACTGGCGGACGCGGGCTGCCACCACGCTGCGCGCGCCTGTTCCGGCAGGGCCGATCATCGGCTTCGAAGCCAAGGATGCTCCGGCGAGCAGCGCGCTTGCCGAGCTCAGGTCCAGTCTCGACGAAAGCTGGCGTGCGGGCACCGATGCGACTGCCCGCTTCGACCTGTTTCGCGCGCTGTCCGATGACAGCCGCGCCGCATGGCTTGGCTATGTCGTCGCCCGGTCGCTCGAGGCGAGCCTCAACATGACGGGCGAGCGTCAGTTGCCGTTCCAGGATTACCTTGGCAGCCTGATCGGCATCGACATGGCGCAATGGTGGAGACCGACTGCGGCCAACTACTTTGACCGGGTGCCGAAGCAGGTGATCCTCGACGCGCTGACCGATGTTGGCGGTCTCGAGCTTTCCTCGCGCTTTGCCTCGGTCAAGAAGGGTGATCTCGCGATGAGCGCCGAGCGTGTCTTCGCCGGCACCTACATCACCGAAGTCGAAGTACGCGAGAAGGCTCTGGCCTGGGTGCCTGAGGTCATGCGCTTCACTTCCGCTGCGCCAGAGGCTGGCGAGCCGGAGATTGACGCCACTGACGCCGAGCCAGGTTTCGACAACGAACATCAGCCCCCCCGCGAGCTGGCCGCCTGACCTCCTCCTGACAGGCAAGGCTACTCGTGACCCAAGAGAAGCGGTCCTTCGGCTCACGCCGGAGGGCCGCTTCCTTTTTGGAAGAAGAGCAGAGGGGGCTCGGGACCCTGTGGCACTGACCGGCGAACCCGTCGCCGATTGTCCAGATGCCGCAATCAGGAGAACCATCATGGCCTATCGCAAGGAGCAGGGCGGCGGCCTGTCGCCCGCCACCCGTATCACCCAGGAAATCATCGCCCGTCTGGAAGCGGGCACGAAGCCGTGGATCAAGCCGTGGCGCGGTGTCCCGGTCTCCCGGCCCTTGCGGGCCTGCGGGATCCCGTACCGCGGCATGAATGTCTTCTGGCTCTGGATGGTCGCCGACATCTGCGGCTACGCCTCGCCATTCTGGATGACCTACAACCAGGCAAAATCGCTCGGAGCCCAGGTCCGCAAGGGCGAGAAGTCGACCATCGCGATCTTCTACAAGAGCTACACCAAGGAGGTTGAAACGCCTGATACCGGCGAAAAAGCCGATGAAGCCCGCAGGGTGCTGAAGGCCTATCCAGTCTTCAACGCCGATCAGGTCGACGGTCTGCCCGAGCGCTTCCATCCGGCTGCAACGCTTGAGCTCGTCGAGCCTGAAGGACGCGAGGCCGAGCTCGACGCCTTCTTCGCCGCCATCCCCGTCAACCTGCGCCACCAGGGCTGCGAGGCTTACTACGAACCGACTGCGGATCGTGTCACGATGCCGCCGACGAGCCTGTTTTCCGGCTTCGACCACTATTATGCCACGCTCGCCCACGAGCTGTCGCACTGGACCGGCCATGCAAGCCGGTTGGGACGTGATCTCAAGAACCGCTTCGGCACGGCGGCCTATGCCGCCGAAGAACTGGTCGCCGAACTATCTAGCGCCATGCTCGGCGCCGAGCTGGGTCTGCCGGTCACGCATCTCGACAATCACGCCAGCTATATCGAGCACTGGCTCAAGCTGCTGAAGGACGATGACCGCGCCATCCTAACCGCTGCAGCCAAGGCCGAAGAAGCCGCGAGCCTGCTGCTCAAGCTCGGCGGGAGGGTCACCCCTGGCCAGTTTGACGACGCGTCAGACGACGCGGCGCTCGCGGCCTGAGGGAGGATGCCATGGGCCGATCGGTCAGCTATCCCAGCGGCGCAATCGTCGCATTCACGGTTCTCGAGGTCGAAGCCGAGGACGACTGGGAATTCGAGTATGAATGGCTGCGTAACGATCTGTGCGAACGGGCCGCCAAAGCCTTCCCGTCGCTGATCCCGCATGATGGCTGGCGCGGACGGGAGGACCGGATCCTCATGCGCAATGCCTATGCGGATTTCGGTGTGTCGGTCTATGGTGGGCTGGTTGCCGTCTGGATCGTCGAACGCGATGACGGGGCCTATTGGGACGCCGATTGGCGCACGGCCCGGTCACCGCGGGCACAGTGCTGGCTGTCACAGATCGCATCCCGCTTCGATGCCATGTTTGGCGACTATGAATGCCTCGGGCATATGTCGAACGGCGAGGGGGTCTACACCAAGCGCGCAGCTTGAGGTCTGCGAGTTGGCCAGAAGCAGCGCTTTGGGTTGCCATCCCTGACTGAGCTTTGCCGGCCGCTCATGGTCTGGCGCCATGCGAGAGAGGCCCTGGGCCAGCCGCCAGCTTTGCGCAACCCGGCTTGGGCGGGCCCGTGTTGGCCTTGGCCCTTCGGGCTCAAGGCCTGCCCGCGCCAGCCCGCCAAGACGGGTTTCCCCTGGCGGGTGCGCAATCCTGCCTGAAGCTGGCCCTGACGGGCTCTCGCTGGCGCAGCCATGAACGGGTGCGTCGGCCTCACGCCAGTCAGGAGGAAATCCCATGCACACGTCATTTGCCGACCAACTCGCCGGGCTCGATCTCGCCGGCTTCTCCATCGGTCCTGCTCCCATATCGACAAGCGATTTCCCGGTCCGGGAGGCGGTTGTCCAAACCCTCGAAGCGGTCTGGTCCGATCTTTTTGCCATGGTGTCCGGGACCGCTCTTGAAGCCGATGCCGAGGATCTTGGCTGGGCCTTCGTCAACATCTTTCATCGCTCGGCGGAACGCAAATCGACGGCCCTTGACCGGGCGACCGACGAGGTCCGCGCGCTGATTGCTACGGCCGATGGATCCGAGGTTCACACCCATGACCTTGAGACCCAGGTCGAGCGGGCGCAGTGCGCCGAAAGTGCGATGCTGGCGCTTGAAGAGATGCGCGAGGTCGCAGCAGCCCTTTACCTCAACGAGTTCGGTTCCTCCTGGAAGCCGGTCTCCAGTTCTCGCTTCAATCACAGCGTCATGCTGACTTCTGCGCTCGTCGAAGGGCGCGACTTCCTGCGCGCCCGTGCCGAGGCCAAGCGCCGTGCGGCGGTGCCCGAAGGAACCCCTGTCGTCTTCGCTGGCGGGCGCACCCGTCATGCGACCCAGGACGATGCACTGACCTTCGGCAACAACGTCTGGGCAACGCTCGACAAGGTCCGCGACCGCGTGCCCGACATGGTGCTCATCCATGGCGGTGACACCAAGGGCGTCGACCGCCTGGCATCGAGCTGGGCCGAACGGCGCGGCATCCCGCAGGTCACGTTCTCGCTCGAAATGCGGCTGGGCGCCCGTGCCGGCTTCAAGCGCAACGAGCGGATGCTCTCCCTCGATCCGCGCTACGTCATCGCCTTTCCGGGCAATGGCGTGCTCGAACGTCTGGTCATCGAAGCCAAGGCCCGGCGGATCACCGTGGTCGATCGGCGCGGGCCCCTCGGTACCAATCCGAAGAACTCTTCGGTCAGGACCGACTAAGGCCCTGTCGGTCTTGGCGCCAGCGCCGGATCGGCGCTGGCGTCGCCCATCAGAGGAAAGGCGCGCGCCTGTCAGTTTGAGCCAGCGGAGGTCGTTGGCTCCTTTCTACAGGAGGCAGTTCATGATCGATATCGAGGCTGTGATGGCCGATTTTGCCGTTCGCCAGGCCGAGCGGCAGACCCAGGTGGTCGAAGAGATTCAGCAGCTCAAGGTCGCCATTCTTCCGCGCTTGCAGGAAGCCGGCATCGCCCGTGTCGAGATCCGCTTTGACGGCTGCGGCGACAGCGGTGCCGTTGAAGAATGTGTATGCCTCGATGCAGCCGGCGCGGGGATCCCGTGCCCGGAAGTCTCCCTCATGGAAGGCGAAGCAGACAGCGTTGATCGTACTGGTTCCGCAGAGCCGCAATCACTCGGGCAGGCACTCGAACAGCTGACCTACCTGGCGCTCGAACGTCACCATCCTGGCTGGGAGATCAACGACGGTGCCTGCGGCGAACTGGTGATTGATGTGACTGAGGCGACTTTCGTGCTCGACTGCAGTCTGCGCTTCATCGCCACCGATGATCATTCGACCGAGCTCTAGGAGACCCGGCATGGCCCACTGCTACTACCACGCTCTCTCGTCGGTCCGGAAATGGGGCGGCACGGTCGATGATTATCTCCCGCTGCACCAGTGGTTCGACCAGTCCAAGGCAATCCTGGCAGACCCACGACACCGCGCGCTGCGGCACCATGCCGAGGGGATATTCATGCTCGAAACCCTGTTCGGCGAGACCCTCGTCAATGCCGATGGCCGGGTCGTTCCGGTGCGTCTGGTCGGCGAACAGCACGTGCGCGAAGACTTGGGCTCGATCCCCTCATTTGCCGATTGGGCGCGCTTGATCACGCCGCAGGCCTGGATGCTTCGCGGCAACCCTTTGGACGGCGCTGAAGGGGTGACGATCGACATGCCTGGCCGCGGTGAAGCAGTTGCGCCCAGGAGCGTACCACCTGCTGAAGCGGTCGGTACCGTGATCTAAGAGGGGGTTCTCCGGTGAAGGGGCGGGGTGGATGATCCTGCCAAGACCGGAGGGAAGCGAGTCAGGGCAAACCTGTTCAAGGCATCCAGCTCCACCCGGCTTCGATGCAAACCTGTCCCTGAATCACCCCCCGTCGAGACGCGCAACCCGGATCAGGTCCGGCCGAGTTGCCGGGCTGTGCCCGGCTGCCCGCTCCACCCGACCCAGTTCCGGGTTCCCCTTCGGTGCGCTTCGCCATGGGGCGCTTCTGCTCGGGTTTGCAGCCGGGATGGACCCGGATTGCTCGATCAGGAGAAAGCCCATGACCAATCTCGTTATCCTCGTTGGCCGCATCGCTCGCGACCCCGAGACCCGCACCACCCAGGGTGGAACCAGCATCACCTCGGTCTCGGTCGTGACCGACCGTCCCGCCCGCAAGGAAGGCAAGACCTACAAGGACGAGAACGGCTACACCGCCAAGGACAGCGAATTCCACCGGATCACCTGCTTCAACGGCCTGGGTCAGAACGTCGCCAAGTATTGCACCAAGGGTCAACTCGTGACGGTCGAAGGGCGCATCCACTACACCCAGTGGGAAGATCAGAGCGGCACCAAGCGCTACGGCTGCGAGATTATCGCCGACAAGGTCGACTTCCTCACCAAGGGCCGGTCCGGCAGCAACGAAGGTGCTCCCGATATCGACGAGGACTGAATGTCCTTGCCTCACGACAAGGCCCCGGTGGCAGACGCCATCGGGGCCTTTTCTTTTGTACGCCGGCGATGCGGCGGCGCGGGGCATCGAACCCCTTGCCGCCGCCGGATGGGCTTTACGCGGGAGCAATCCGCTTCAGCGTTTCCTCGATCCCGAGCGCCATCGATGCGCGAACGATCTGGCGTAACTGTGCCGGTTCGATCGTCTCTGCACCGCACTCGATCAGCAGCTTTCCGAGTTCGGTCGCTGCTTCTTCGCGAAGACGCGCCTCCTCGTTCTCGAGTTGGGCACGCTGTTCACGCAGCTTCTTCAGCGCATCGCGGGCAGTGGGTTTGGACCTGGCCATAGTGCTTCCTTCTTGCTGGCCGTTGGTCCCCTCCGCTGCCGATCTTGGCACTGCGGGCGCATGTAGGAAAATGGTTTGTGGGGCAGGCGTTGCGCTTCTGCGCAGGCGTTGGAGAGGTCTCTCTCGCAGAAAGACCAAGTGTGATGCGGGCTTTGGGGCTGCGTCAAGGACGACGGGGCCCCACCATTTTTACCGGGCAAGCCCGGCAAAAATCGTTGCCCCCATCGCCGCTTCGCGGCCGCTATCGCGGTCCCTGACCCAGCCCGTCACCCACATCCTTCGCAGCTCCTGATGCGACGCATCGAACATCAGGAGGAAAGATCATGTACGCTTCACTGAACATTGCCGCTGCTAGTCCCGCCGCCGATCAGGCAGCCTTCGTTGCTGCCCTGGATCAGGCTCATGCCCGGTCCCTTCACAGCTACTTCACGCAGTACGTCCTGACCGATGACGAGGCAGGCTATATCGCGGTCGATGAAGGCGACTACGGCGCCTTGCCCAAGGCCATGCTGGACCGTGTCATCGATACTGTGCCGGGCCGTCTCAGCGATGAATTCTGACTCGCCGGTTTGGGAGGAAGTCCGTCAGGGCTTCCTCCTTTCTTTTTGCTCGCAGACCGTTTCGGCATCCCTAGGCCGGTACGGAGAGGCGGGTTACCAGCGTCAGTCGGGGGTATCGGGACGGTCGAGATCGGCGAGCCGTTCCGGCATACCCAGAACCTTCATCGCTGCGGCCTCAATGGCTTCTGCCTGTGTCGGGAAAGCCTCGGAAGAACTGATCGACACCCCGTTCGGGTAAGTGACTGTCGCCTGGAAACCATTGCCCTTCGGTGTCGCACTCAATGTGACCTGGCCCATGCGGCGCTTCCTTTCTGCCCGGAATACTGGCTGCATCATAGGCGTCGATCCCGTCTGTGCCTATCGCGATCCGCAGATCGGCTACTTGCCGAGGACCCTGGGAATGGGGATCGCAAAACGCATCATCCGTTACAGGATCAATAGCTGGTTCCTCTCCTCGCAGTTGGGGACAGTTGGGCACACCGTACGCGACAAATCGCTGGATCAACTGGCAAAAAAACGCGAAATTCCAGATGCATGGATCGAAATCTGCGAAATGGCAGCTTCTCCGTCAAAAATGACGTGGGCGAGGGGAGTTACGTGGATTTGACCAAAGCGAGGCCGAGAATGGCGGAATTCCGCAGTCCTATATGTTCTTGACATGTTCTTGAATCTGACTTAGCTTCAACCTCGCCTTTCGCAGTGTGAACCGGGCTCCTGACCACAAGGAGTCCGTGCATGACACGGCCAATCTGTCTCCAGGTTTACATCTCCAGCGAGCTCAGTTCGCTGATCCGCAAGGCTGCCAAGGCCAAGGGGATCAGCATGAGCGAGTGGGTTCGCGCCTTGCTCGCCAATGCCTGCACCGAGGACGAGCTTTCCTCGCGGCTCGACGCTTCCATTGAGCGAATTTCCCGCCGCTCGGTGTTCCTCATGGTCGGGGTTGATGCGCTGCTGGCAGGCCACCCCGATCACGCTTTGCGCGGTCGGGCTCACCAGGCTTACGTGCGCAAATGCAAGGAGCTCGGTCTTTCCACAGCCGCTGGCGAGGGAGGCTCCGATGAAGCGTAATCTCGTCAACTTCACGCGTGGCAGCCAGCTGCTCGGACACTTCAGCTTCATGTTCGCGGCGGGTCTCAAGGGCCCATTGATTGTCGCCGCGCTCGTGATCTCATGGACCTCCTGGTGGACCATTTCGGCAGGGCTCACCGATCACGAAGTCTATCTCGTCTGGATGCGGATCTACGCTGCCATCTACGGCTTCATGGAGTTCGATCCCGCCAAACAGGTCACCGTGGAAACCGCCTTTGGCGCGACCATCCAGTTTCCGATTGCCCAGCTCGACCACTACCCCCCGGTGGCCCATGCGTGGGAGAAGCTGATGGCGCTTCTGACCAGTGCATTGTGGCGTTCCGGGTTCCTGCTGGTCCCTGCGTTTGCCATCTTCTACTGGTTCGCCGAGCGGTTCGGCGGCCGCTCCAAAGAACGCAAACATGAGCGCGGCGCGATGCTCGTCACGCTCCCCGAGCTTGTCGATGAACTGACCGCGCACAACCGGCGCGAGCGCACCCGTGAGCTCGATTCCGCGTTGGGCTGGAAATGGCGCCTCAGTCTGCCGCGAGAGATCGCCCGGGTCTTTCCCTATCGACCATCGCATATCGCCACGGTCTCCTATCCGTGGCGGCTCGAACAGAGCCATGCGATGCTCATTGGCACCACCGGTATGGGCAAGACCGTGGCTATCTCCGACATGATTGCGGAAGCCAGAGCCAAGGGGCAGCGCTGCGTGGTCTTCGACCTGACCGGCGCCTTTATCGAGCACTTCCATGCGGCCCATTCCGACATCATCCTGAACCCGCTCGATGCGCGTTGCCCCCAGTGGAGCCTGTTTGACGAATGCCGTTCCGAAGGTGAGTTCTGGGCCGCCGCGGACGCCCTCGTCCCCCATGACGGGGGCGGAGAAGCCCAGTTCTGGGTGATCGCTGCACGAGCCCTGTTCGTCGAATTCTGCCTCAAACTTGTGGCCGAGGGCAGGGCGACCAACGACGCCCTGGCCCGTGAGCTCATGACTGCGGACCTGTCGCGCGTGCATGCCATGATGCGCGGTACTATCGCCGATCCGCTGACCGCGCCGGAAGCCGCCCGCATGGCGGAATCGATCCGGGCCGTTTTCAACGTCAACGCCAAGGCGCTCAAGCTGCTGCCGGCTGCCGGTCCTCGTTTCTCGGTCCGCCAGTGGATCGAGGATGGGGCCGATAGCGCCCGAAGCGAAGGCTCGATCCTGTTCATTTCGGCCCGCTATGTCGACATGAGCGTCTGCGCGCAGTTGCTTACGCTCTGGCTCGACACGGCCATGAACACGCTGATGACGATGCCCCGCACCCGCGATCTCAAGTGCTGGTTCTTCGTCGATGAGCTCGGCGCATTGCACCGCCTGCCAGCCCTCGAGAAAGGCTTGCAGACGGCGCGCAATTTCGGCGGCGCGATTGTCCTCGGGCTTCACGCTTATGCCAAGCTCAAGGAGGTCTACGGCGAGAATATGGCGATGACACTGGCATCGCTTGCCCGAACCAAACTGATCCTTGGAACCGCCGACCGCGAGACCGCCACTTGGTGCTCCGACTTCATCGGCCATCGCCAGGTCAGGGACATGGAAGAGGGCTACACTTATGGCTACAACAATGCCCGCGATGCGGTCAGTCTCACCCCGCGCAAGCACATCGAGCCGCTCCTGCTGCCTGACCAGCTGATGAACCTGCCGCGCCTGTCAGGGTACATCAAGTTCCCCGACGGCTTTCCCGCCGCACCGATCAAGCTGAAGCCCGTCGACCGACCCAAGCGGGCGGAGACCTTCATTGCCAGGGTCAAGGAAAGCCCCAAGGCAAGGGTCACGGTGCCCCATCCGGCGGCGGAGCAGGCCGAGCAGAATGCAGCGCCAACAGGCGGCGAGCATCCCTCGTCCAACGATGACGGAGCGGGCAAGCCGGTCGTCCCAAAGCAGGGCGAACTGGCGCTGGATCAGGGACCGAAAGCCGCGCCGAGACAGGAGCCAGACGCGCCAGCCAAGGATCTTGGACGAGCAGTGGAACACCCACCCGGCAAGACGTCGCAGGAGCGGGAACCGGCGGCTCGCTCAGGGCAAGACAAGGCGGGCAAGGCCAGGAAGGAGCGGTCGAATACCAGAACCGATGCGCGTGCGCGTAAAGCTGGACCTTCCGCCCGCCCACTTCTCCCGACAGGCGAAGCCGCAGCTGCGCCGGATCAGTCGGCTTCGCCGAAGGGCACGCCCCAGGCAAGCACGCCCGGAACGGAAGGGCTGCAACAGGGCAAGCCGGATAACCCGAAGAGCCAAAGCTCCAGCGATGCCGCCGCGCGCAAGCTGATGATCGAGGATGGTCTGCGGCAGCACGAGCCCCCGCCGATCACTGGTCCCGATCTTGGCGACATGGAGATGTGAGCATGGCGCTGACTGCCTCGGGATGGCGGAGCGATCGATGCTGTCGGTAGCCAATGTCCGCACCGCCGGCGGCGCGGCCAACTACTTCGCTGCCGACAATTACTACACGCGGGCTGATGCCGATCGCTCGGGTGAATGGCTGGGGAAGGGCGCTGCCGCGCTCGGGCTTGAGGGGACCGTCGACGCGCGGCAGTTCGAGGCGGTCCTTAAAGGACTGCTGCCCGATGGTAGCCGCGTCGGCAGTGACAACCGGGCGCACCGGGCGGGGACCGATCTCACCTTTTCGATGCCGAAAAGCTGGTCGGTCCTTGCTCTGGTGGGCGGCGACAAGAGGATCCTCGATGCCTACGCCGCGGCGGTCCGGGAAACCCTGCGCTGGGCCGAGAAGAACCTAGCCGAGACCCGGATGGAGGTTCGCGGCAGAGAGCGTGTTGTCCAGACCGGCAACCTTGCGATCGCGCTGTTCCAGCACGACACCAATCGCAACCAGGAGCCCAACGCGCACTTTCATGCCGTCATTGCAAATGTGACGAGAGGGGCCGATGGCAAATGGCGGGCTCTGCGCAATGACAAGCTGTGGCAGCACAATACTTTGCTCAATGCCATGACGATGGCGCGGTTTCGGCTGAGCGTCGAGAAGCTCGGTTACGAGGTCGGGGAGTTCGGCAAGCACGGCAATTTCGAGGCGGTCGGGGTGCCCAAAGATGTGCGCGATGCGTTCAGTTCGCGGCGGGCGGAGATTCTCGACCGCCTGGCGACGATGGAAGGGAGGGGGCTCGCCGCTCGCAGCGCAGCAAACCTCATGACCCGGGCCGACAAAGGGCGGATCGAAGATCGCGATGCGCTAACGCAGCAGTGGCAGGAAGCGTCCGCGAGGCTGGGCTTTGATCCCGCCACGGTGATTGCCAGGGCCAATGCTCGCAGTGCGCAGGATCTTGGCAATTTGACTGGTGTTGGGTCCACGATGCGCGCGCTCGTCCGCAATGTTCAGGCTCTCGCAACCTCCTTTGCCGAACGGCTCGGCCTGCGGGAAGGCGACCCGCTGATACCGGCCCGGCTGACCAATCGCAATCTCGAGCAGGTCGCTGCAATTCATGCGGTCGCCTCGGCTGTGCGGCATCTGGGCGAGCGGGAGGCGGCGTTCACTCGGGCCGAGATCTACCGTGCAGCGCTTGGCCTTGCGCTCCCAACCTCGCTCGCTGACATCGAGCACCGCGTCGACCAGCTGCTTCGCCAGGGGCATCTGGAGAAGGGCAGGGGCGCCGACCGGGAACTGCTCACGACACGCGATGCTATAAGCCTCGAGCAGCGCATCATTGCCGGGGTCGAAGACGGGCGCGGTGCTGCGCCGGCGATTGTTTCTCCCGACATTGCCGGGTCCCGGCTGCAGGCCCTGTCCCAGATCAAATACGGGCTGACCTTAAATGCGGGACAGGAAGGGGCAGGGCGTCTGCTGCTCGGCTCGAACAACCGCATCGTCGCGATCCAGGGCGTCGCGGGCGCAGGCAAGAGCACGGTCCTCAAACCTGTCGCCGATATCCTGCGCGAGGAGGGTAGGGGCATACTCGGGCTCGCGGTGCAGAACACGCTGGTCCAGATGCTCGAGCGCGATACGGGTATTCCATCGATGACGGTGTCGCGGTTCCTCGGCCGGCACCGCGATCTCCTGGATGGGGCCGATGCGGACCGTCTCGCCGAGGCGCGGGCCGACATGCGCGGCACCGTCGTGCTGCTCGACGAAGCCTCCATGGTCGGCAATGCCGACAAGGAAAAGTTGGTGCGCCTCGCCAACCTGCTCGAACTCGGCCGCTTTGCGAGCATAGGTGACCGCAAGCAGTTGGGTGCAGTCGATGCCGGAAAGCCGTTCGACGTGATGCAGCAGGCCGGCATTGAGACGGCCGTCATGAACACCAATCTCCGCGCACGGACAGAGGGCCTTCGAAAGGCACAGCAGGCGGCGCAAGAAGGGCGCATCGAGGATGCCATGCGCCATTTGGCACCCCAGGTGATCGAGGTGGGGAATGACGTTGCTGTCGAAGCCGCAGCAGCCTGGCTGTCGCTCTCGACCGCCGAGCGCGAAGCAACCGCGATCTATGCCTCAGGCCGAAACTTGCGCAGTGCCGTGAACGAGGCTGTGCAGACCGGCCTCAAATCCAGCGGGGAGCTCGGTCCTGAAACCATGCGGCTCCAGACCATGTCCCGCGTCAATGTAACCCGCGAGGAGCTGCGCTATGCGAGCACGTATGCCCCCGGCATGGTGGTCGATGTGGCGCGGCGTCAGCGCAGCCAGGGCCTCGCAGCAGGCGAATACCGGGTGGTCGGAACCGATGTGGCGCGCGAGCGGGTCACGCTGGAGAACGCGCGTGGCCGCCAGCTCGAGTTCCGTCCCGGTCAGATCAGGCCGCAAGGTGAGCGGGATCCGCTGCGTCTGTTCGAAGTCCGCGCCCTCGACATTTATACCGGCGACAGGATCCGGTGGACCGAGACCGATCACCAGCGGGGCCTGCTCAATGCCGACCAGGCCCGGATTGTCGCAGTCGACAAAGAGGCTGTCGTGGTGAAGACATCCTTGGGCGCAGAGCACAGGCTGGAGCAGGGCGACCCGATGCTCCGCCGTCTTGATCTTGCCTATGCGCTCAATGCCCATATGGCGCAGGGGCTGACCTCCGATCGCGGCATTGCTGTCATGGACAGTCGCGAGCGTAATCTGGCCAACCAGCAGACGTTCCTGGTGACAGTTACACGGCTGCGCGATGGTCTCACGCTTTATGTCGATAATGCTGGCAAGCTCGAGGCGGCGGTCGAGCGCAATGCCGGCATGAAGCGTTCGGCGCTTGAAACGGTCGATCGCCTCCGCGATGCGGCAGCCAAAGGGCAGGCCAAAGATCGTGTGGCTCCAGCACCGGAACGCAAGCCGCCAGAGCTTGACCGGTCGGTCACCAAGCCGTTCGAGATCGGCATCTAGCGTCCCGCTGTCCCCAAGCGTCCGCACATGGCCGGTTGACGCGAAGTTCTTTATTTGTTCTCATTGGCCCATGCCCCGAATCTCCGATGATATCCTCCTCACTCATCTCGAAGTCGCGCTGGCCGTTGCGCCGGAGCACACGCTCGTTCGTCTTAATGCCGATGATCCACGCGCCCAGCGCAGCGCCAGGGTCGATCTGGCTCGTCATCTTGTCGAGCGCATGCGCGGTTTCACCAACGAAGGCGACAACCATGGCGGTCTAGGCGCGCAATCGTGTCTGTTTCCGGGTGATCTGTCGCCGATCGGATGAACTGATTGGCCTTGTCGAGGAGGTTTACTGGAGTGGCCGGTCCGCGGCGTTGGAGCTCAGCTGGACAATCCGCTCGGCGATAGCCAGCCATGTCCGAATGCCCGCCTCGTCGCCAGCAAGTGCGAGCGCCCCAATCTGCTCGGCGACGTGCAAGGGAGCCTTGTCCCCATGAGTGTGCAAGACATGGTTGGCGCAGGCCCAGAGCTCCCAGTCGCTCAGCATCAGCCCAGCAGGCTGACGACACCGCCAACCGCCGCGTAGAGACCGTAGGCGACGAAGGCTGCGGCAAGGAGGAGTTCGAGCCGGAGTTTGAAGGCAGTCGGACGAGGCTGTCCGGCTGGCCATATCTGGTCACAGACAAATCCGTTGAACCCCGAACGCTCCCCGACAACTTCGACGCGAGCGCCGATGAATTTCCGTACCTGGCGGGTGTTGTCGAGTTCCCAAGTCCCGCCACCGCCAGTTCGCAGCACCGGTCCGTTGGCCGCCCATTCGACGATGCCGGTCAGATGCGTGGTGCTGCTCACCGGCAAGCTGGGCCTTTCCAGTAGCGATCCCAGCGCAGGACAGTGCCGGTCTTGATCATGGCGCATGACAGATCAGCACCTGACGGCAGACGGCACCAGGCAGCGGTCCTGTTTCCGCCAGCGGGCCCCTCGGAGCGGCATGTCAGCTGCGGACCTCTGACTACCACGTGGCCGGTTGAGATTGTTCCCTTCGCGCCGCCCATCAGCCGTACCAGTGCATCGCGTGCCTCAATTGCGGTGGCATCGGGGCAGGGTTGATTTGAGCGGCAGGTGCCGTCCATTTCCCGGGCCGCGATGCCGGCGATCCGCAGGTGAGGGCCTTCCGCACACCAGACCGGACCGTCACCATCCCAGACATGAGTCGGTGTGCAGGTAAAGGTCTGTCCGGAAGCGACGATCGAAGCGGCAAGGAGGGCAAGCATCAGAGAACCACCTTAGAGCGCCCGTCCGAACCAGAGAACCCGTCCGACGATATTGAGCGTGCGTTTCTCAAGGCCGCGCCAGCTTGGATAGGCAGGGTTGTCGCTCAGAACCGACGCGCGCTTGCCCTGTGGTTCGAGGGCAATGCGCTTGACGCTCAGCATGTCATCCATCCGCAGGACATAGATCCCGTCTCTCAGCCGAGACTGGCCATCCCCGAGATCGACCATCACCTCGTCGCCATCGTAGAGGGTGGGCTCCATGGAGTCCCCATGCACCGCGATAATCGAGAGGCTCGATGCCTTGCTCGCGGTCAGTCGGCGAAGCCACTTCTCGTCGAAGCCGAACTGCGCTGATTTGGCTTCCATTTCGGCCAGAGCGCCGTGGCCGGCGGATGCCTCGACATTGAGCAAAGGCACATGGACGAGCTCGACCACCGGGCCTGAGCGCCGGGCAGGGGCCCCAAGAACCTTCTCATCGACCCCGAAAAATCGCGCGAGAACCGAGCGATCCTGCTCGTCCAGCTGCCTCGGGCTGCCGCGCCGAATATACTGCTGGATGTAAGCGGCATTGCGCCCCAACAGGCGCGAAACCGAGGAGTAATTCACACCTCGTTGGTGGATCAGTTCGTCCAGGGCTCTCCGTGCGTCGTCCATGACTGCCAGTCCTATCGCGGGCACCTAGGAAAATCGATCCTAGACTCTAGGAGGCCTTCCTAGTAAGAACATAACAGGAACGCAAGCTTAAAGCGAGTCTATGGCGATGGAGCTACTGGAGCAGATCGAGGCATATCTGGCGCAAACACGGACGTCGCCGAGCACCTTCGGTCGGCACGTCGTGGCAGATCCTCGCTTCGTTCAGGACCTTCGCGACGGACGCAGGCCGCGCCGCAAGACCTGCCAGAAAGTGTCGGACTTTCTTGCTAGCTCAGAGGCAACTAGCCGCAGGTAGATTAGCGAAACCGGGGCCAGCAGCTTTCCGAATCTCGTTGCCTCGCCATCAAGCATCCACTACGCTTACCCATACAGAAACTGGTTTAGCCCAGTTTCTTGGGGGATCTGAGGATGGACAGCGATTCGGGATTGAGGCGCGGGGTTGAGAGCCGCCTCGAGTTCATCGAATTTAGGCTCTTCTGGGAAGGTCATGTCAACCGCAGTGACCTGATCGACGTTTTCGGCGTTTCGATCAACCAAGCTTCGACGGATCTGAACAGATATCTCGGCCTGGCTGAAGCCAACATGGTGTACGACAAGAGCGCCAGGACTTACGTTCGTAGCTCGACGTTCACGTCCGTATTCCACCAGCCCGACGCATCCCAATATCTCTCCCAGCTCAGATTGCTCTCGGATGGAATCATTGCCGCCGACGATAGCTGGATCGGGGGCTTGCCGAGTTTCGCCTGTGCCCCGGCTCCCGCCCGGGGTGTCTCACCCAAAATTCTGAGGGCCATCGTGACGGCGATCAAGCGGCACGAAGCGATCGAGGTCTTCTACCAATCGATGTCATCCCCTGAGCCTGCTTGGCGATGGATCGAACCTCATGCCCTGGTGTTTGACGGCTTCAGATGGCATGCTCGGGCGCATTGCCCACGCAGCAGCGCCTTCAAGGACTTTGTTCTCTCGCGCATCACCGATACGCGCTCATCGAAGCCGGCAGATGCTAGGCCTTCGGGCGATAGCGACTGGGAGGAGCAGGTTGAGCTGCAGATCGCGCCTCATCCCGAACTGAGCGCTGGTCAGCGCAAGGCGATCGAGCTCGATTACGGAATGGAAAGGGGCGTGACGACCATCCCGGTCCGAAGGGCTCTCCTCTACTACGCCTTGAAGCGCCTTGGATTGGATACCGATCCGACAGCACGTAGGCCCCAGGACCAGCAGATTGTGCTCTTGAACGCGGCCGAAATTCGTTCGGGAAGGCATGGTGATGGCGTGTCTCAGCCAGAGGGACCGCAATATGCTTGAGCAGTTGCAACAGCTTGCTGAAGATGCAGCGACACTGAAAAGCAAGCTGATCCTTGTGGTCGCGAATACCGCAGGCGGAAAAACAGAGCTCCTTTCGCGCCTTGCAGAGAGCGAAGGCATGCCCCTGATCAATGTTGGGACGCAGTTGTCGCGCAAGCTGCTCCCAATTCCGTCGCTACAGCGTAGTTCTGAAGTTATGCCGTTGCTTCGGGAACTGATCGATGAGACTGCTTCTCAAAAGTGCGTGATCTTCGACAATATCGAAATTCTTTTCGAGGAAGATCTTCGCATTGCCCCTGTTGATATCTTGAAAAAGCTTGCCCACGCTCGACCCATAGTGGCGGCATGGCCTGGTCGTTTTCAAGATAGCAGACTGACCTATGCCCGCACTGGGCATCGTGAACACTGCGAGGTGCCAATCGATGGCGCCGTCGTATTCGAGTTGAATTGAGCGTTGAAGGGAATTCCGAGATGACCATGCAGTATGGCGATCTCATTCAGTTTGAGCCCATCGAGTCGGTTATCCAGCTTCTGGATGCCAATCGTCCTGACGAAGCCAAGAAGCTCGTTTCGACTTATGTCATCTCGGATGACATGGCCGAGCGGATCGCCATGCAGATGATTCCTCAGCTCTCGTTCGACGAGGCTGTCGACCACAAGGGTGTCCTGGTCGTCGGAAACTATGGCACTGGTAAGTCTCACCTGATGTCCGTGCTCTCGCTCGTCGCTGAAGATGCCGACTATGTGTCCATGATCCGCCACCCCAAGGTGGCCGAGGCGGCAAGCGCGATCGCTGGCAAGTTCAAGGTTCACCGGATCGAGATTTCCAGCCAGATGTCGTTGCGCGACATTATCACGCAGCAGCTTGAGGTTTTCCTCGACAAGCAGGGGGTCAGCTTCTCCTTTCCTGCCGCCGACAAGGTTATCAACAACAAGGCTGCTTTCGAGGAGATGATGGCGGCGTTCGCCGATGTCCATCCCAATCACGGCGTACTGCTGGTCGTGGACGAGTTCCTCGAGTATCTGCGTTCGCGCAAGGATCACGACCTCGTTCTGGACCTTTCATTCCTTCGTGAGATTGGCGAGGTCGCGAAGCACCTGCGTTTCCGCTTTGTGGCAGGCGTCCAGGAAGCCATCTTCGATAGCAGCCGTTTCCAGCACGTCGCTGACAGCTTGCGGCGCGTGAAGGATCGCTTCACCCAGGTCTTGTTGGCGCGGCAGGATGTGAGCTTCGTGGTCGCTGAGCGCCTTCTCAAGAAGACCGCAGACCAGCAGGACAAGATCCGATCCTACCTGACTCCTTTTGCGAAATTCTATGGCTCCATGAATGAGCGCATGGACGAGTATGTCAGGCTCTTCCCGGTCCACCCTGATTACATCGGGACCTTCGAGCGCTTGGTCTTCACCGAGAAGCGCGGTGCTCTTGTCACGCTCCGCGACCAGATCCAGGCCATCTTGAAGGATCACGTGCCGGAAGACCGGCCGGGTTTGATCGGTTATGACAAGTTTTGGGAAACCGTGACATCCAACTCGGTTCTGCGCGCAGACCCGAACATTGGGCCCGTCCTGAAAGTCTCCGAGGTTCTTTCGGAGCGTGTCTCGAAGGCATTTACCAGGCCTACGTACAAGCCGATGGCTTTGCGCATCATAGATGGTTTGTCTGTCCACAGGCTGACCACCGGTGGAGACATTTATGTTCCGGTAGGCCCGACGGCGGAAGAGCTTCGCGATACGTTGTGCCTGTTCCAACCTGGCATAGAAGACATGGGCGGCGAGCCAGAAGCAGACCTCCTCTCGCTCGTCCAGACTGTGCTGCGGGAGACGTTGAAGACGGTCAACGGCCAGTTCATCTCCAAGGCGGCAGATACCGAGCAGTATTTTCTCGATCTGAAGAAGGACGTCGACTACGATGCCCAGATCGAGAAGCGCGCGGATGCTCTGTCTGATGATGCGCTCGATCGTGCTTATTACAGCGCGATCCGTCAGCTTATGGAGCGGACCGACGACACTGCCTACGTAACCGGGCATCAGATCTGGGAATACCAGATCGAATGGCAAGAACGCCGTGTCGAACGAGGCGGGTATCTCTTTTTTGGCGCGCCGAACGATCGGCCGACTGCCCAGCCTGAGCGTGATTTTTATATCTACTTCATCCAGCCATTCGAACCTCCGCGGTTCAGAGACGATAACAAGGGGGATGAGGTCTTCTTCCGCTTGAAGGGCCTGGATGAGGCGATCAAGCGGCATCTCTCCTTCTACGCTGCGGCGCAGGAGCTCGCTTCGACCGCCAGCGGCGGTGCGAAGACAGTTTACCTCGATAAGGCCAAAGACGCCCTGCGGGACATGAGCAAGTGGCTGCAGGAAAAGCAGATGGCGGCCTATGAGGTCACCTATCAGGGCAAGAGCAAGACCCTGCAGGAGTGGACCAAGGGTGTCTCGCTGCGTGACAAGGCGCGCCTGGGGCCTGACGAGCGCATCAATTTCCGTGACGTCGTAAATGTCATTGCCGGATTGGCGCTGAACAATCAGTTTGCCGAGGTTGCGCCTGAATATCCGACATTCTCGGCGCTGGTCACTGAAGCCAACCGCAAGCAGTTGATCGGAAATGCGCTGCGCGCCTTGGCGGGCGGAAATCGAACGAAGGATGCCGTGGTAATCCTCGATGGTCTCGAGATGCTCGACGGCGATCGCATCGATCCGACCCAGTCTCGGTATGCGCAGGAGGTCTTGACTCGGCTGAAATCGAAGGGGCATGGCCAAGTCCTGAATCGATCAGAGCTCGTCAACGGCGAAGCTGAAGTTGAGTATTTTTCCCCGATCAAATTCCGGCTTGAGCCTGATCTTCTCGTCGCTGTGTTGGGTGGACTTGTTTACGCTGGCGACATTGTACTGGCGGTCACGGGCGACAAAATCGACTCCGGAAAGATCACGCTGCTTGCCGAACGGCCGCTCGATGAGCTGAGGCAGTTTAAGCACGTCGAGGCGCCGAAGGAGATCAACGTTGCCGTTTTGCGCTCACTCTTTGAGATGCTGGGCTTGCCTTCCGGTCTCGCGCAGCAGGCGACGCAAGGCTCGGACGAGCCGGTCAAGCTGCTGCAAGAGGAGGTCGGAAAGCTGACGCGGCGCGTGCTCAGCGCCGCTACGGACATGTCAGGCCGGCTGAGCTTCTGGGGGCAGCCGCTGCTGCGGGAAGAAGAGATCCGGGATTGGCGCACCAAGCTTGATGCGCTGAGAACATTCTCGGAAAGCTTGGCACCATACAACACGGTCGGGAAGCTGAAGAACCTTCGGATCGGCTCCGACGATATCGCCGCCCAGAAAAAGAACCTTGAAGTCCTGCAGGCTGTAGAGGGGATGCTGGAACTGGTCGCCGAGCTCGGCACCACTGCCAGCTATCTTTCGCAGGCCGAGATGGTTCTGCCATCAGACCACCCATGGGTTCGCCATGCGCAGGATATCCGTAAGCAAGTTCTCGACAAGCTCGCGGCAGATACGACAGCGCAGCACGCAACGGACTACAGGCAAACGCTGGCCAAGCTGAAGAAGGATTACATCACGGCCTATGCAGGGCTTCATAGCAAGGCGCGCCTTGGGGTCACAGAAGAGAAGACGAAATCGGCACTGCGCAAGGATCCGCGGCTGATCGCCATGCGGGCGTTGGCTGGCATCTCCTTGATGCCGACCAGCCAGCTGACGAGATTCGAGGAGAAGATGGACAAGCTAAAGAGCTGCGCATCGCTCGTCGAATCTGAGCTTTCGGCCAGTCCCGTCTGCCCACACTGCGGCTTCCGGCCGGCGAACGAGCAAGGCGACCTGCTTCCCGCTTCGAACGTCCTGAAGCAGCTCGACGACGAACTCGACCGGCTAATCGATGGCTGGACGCAGACCCTGCTCGACAACCTCGATGATCCGATCATCCAGGAGAACTTCGATCTACTGAAGCCAGCCGCCCGCAGCCTCATTGATGCCTTCATCTCGTCCAAGAGCCTGGCGGATCCGGTGACACCTGATTTTGTCGCTGCCGTGCAGGAGGCGCTGTCTGGGCTTGAAAAGATTAGCATCAGCAGCGCGGACATCAGACAGGCGCTCCTGCAAGGCGGTTCCCCGGCAACACCCGAGGACCTGCGCAAGCGCTTCGAGTCCTTCCTGAACGACCGCTGCAAGGGCAAGGACAACACCACGCTGCGCTTCGTGGTCGAGTGATCGCCCGCCACCCATTCCGGAGAGACGAACAGATGAACGACCAGTTGAAGATGAACAGCGGGAAGATGGGCGGTACGGTCGAATGCCTTGGCATGACCTTCCCAAATGAGGACGCGCGGCGGGTACACTTTCTGGGGCTGCTGGCCGAGAAGCTGAAGGATCCAGCGTTTCGGAAGCAGGAAGGATTTCCGCAAGGCACGGATGAAGCGATCCTGGCCATGTCAGACCCGCCTTACTACACGGCGTGCCCGAACCCCTGGCTGGCGGATTTCGTGAATCACCTCGGGAAGCCTTACGACCCGAGCGCTTCTTACGAACGAGAGCCTATGGCTGTTGACGTTTCAATTGGGAAATCTGATGCAGTCTATAAGGCACATTCTTACCACACTAAGGTCCCGCATCTAGCCATCGTTCCATCTATCCTCCACTTCACTGAGCCAGGTGACATAGTGCTCGATGGCTTTGGTGGATCCGGCATGACTGGAATTGCCGCGCAATGGTGTGGTGTTGCTCCTGCGGTTTTCCGCCTTGAACTTGAAAGCGAATGGAAACGCGCTGGTCGCGCGGCCCCCAAATGGGGCGCCCGCCGTGCAGTAATCAATGAGCTATCGCCTGCTGCGACCTCTATCGCAGCGGGGCTCAATTTCCCATTCGATGCGGCTCAATTCGCAGAAACTGCAGACTTGATGCTGCAAGCCGTAGAAGCGGAATTTGGATGGATGTTTGAGACCGTCCACACAGACGGACAGACAAAGTGTAGAATTGATTTTACGGTTTGGAGCGAGGTTTTTATCTGTGAGAACTGCTCCGGAGAAATAATTTTCTTTGATGAGGCATTTGATCCTAAGACAAAGAAGGTCGATAAAGAAGTAAAATGCCCGCACTGCTCCGCTCAATCGACGAAAGAGAATATGGAGTTGGTGTTTGAGTCTTTTGTAGATGCTCATAATGGAGAGGTCGAGAAGCGCCCAAAGCGCGTCCCTGTTCTCATAAAGTATTCATATGGCCGTAAATCATTTGAGAAGCGGCCAGATGAATCAGATCTTGATATAATTATGAGAGCCGAGGCCCTCGGACTTCCATCGCACCTTCCCACGCATACGTTGCCGGACTGTCAAATGACTCGGGTTGGGCGGATGAAAACAACAAACACAAAGAGTGTGCATAATATGTACTTCCCACGGGAGGCGCATGTTTTGTCTGCACTTTGGGGTAGGGCGAACAAAGAACCAGATTCGCGAATTAGGAATGCCTTGAAATTTTGGCTCGATAGTCATTTCATCAATATGTCGATACTCAATCGGTATCGGCCTGAAGTTTCGTTCCCATACAATCCGCTCACTGGCGTATTTTATGTTCCATCTCAGATTGCTGAGGCGGATCCCTTCAAGGCTTATAGCAACAAACTGAAACGGTTGATTTCAGCGTTCAGTGAGAACCATGCTGTTGCCGGGAGCAGCATTGTTTCTACAGGCAGCGCGACCTGCCTCGATTTACCTGAAAATAGTATAGACTACGTTTTTACAGACCCACCATTTGGGGAGAATATTTACTACGCTGATTTAAACCAGATCATCGAATCGTGGCATGGCGTATTTACCGATGTTTCATCGGAAGCAATCATTGATCGAGTAAGAGATAAAGGGCTGCACGAATATCAATCTTTGATAAGAAAGGCGTTCTCGGAATATTTCCGCGTCCTAAAACCAGGGCGCTGGATGACTGTTGTGTTTTCCAACAGTCGGGCGGCAGTCTGGAATGCTATCCAGCTTGCTTTGCAGCAAGCTGGTTTTGTCGTTGCGGAAGTTTCTGCTCTTGATAAAAAACAGGGCAGTTTCAAACAGGTTACATCGACCACCGCAGTTAAGCAGGATCTCGTCATCTCCGCCTACAAGCCGGACGGTGGGCTGGAGAAGCGGCTAACGGAATACGGTGCGGCACCTGAGTCAGCGTGGGATTTCGTGCAGACCCACTTGCGCCAACTTCCGGTTTCCAAGTTGAAGAACGGCATTCTTGAGATGGTCGTGGAGCGCGACCCCCGCCGAATTTATGACAGGATGGTTGCCTGGTTCGTCCGCCACGATTTCCCGGTGCCGCTTTCGACCGAAGAGTTCCTTGACGGATTACGGACTCGTTTTCCGGAGCGGGACGGCATGGTGTTCCTGATGGAGCAAGTTGCTGAATACGACCGAAAGCGGGCCCAAGTCGCGCAGGCACCACAGATGGAACTGTTCGTCTCTGACGAACGATCGGCCATCGACTGGTTGATGGACTTCCTACGCAAGCGTCCTTCGACCTATCAAGAAGTGCATCCGGAGTTCACCACCCAAGTCGGCGCGGGCTGGCGGAAGCATGAGGAGAGGCCGGAGCTTTCGGCACTGCTTGCCGACAATTTCCTTCGCTACGATGGTAACGGCGAGGTGCCGAGCCAGATTCACAGCTATCTATCCACCAACTTCAAGGATCTGCGTGGTCTGGAAAAGGACGATCCACGGCTGAAGGCTAAGGCGAAGGATCGCTGGTTCGCGCCCGACCCGAGCAAGGCAAAAGATCTGGAACAGAAGCGCGAGCGGGCGCTCCTCAAGGAGTTCGAGAGCTACAAGTCCTCGCCCGGCCGTAAACTGAAGGAGTTTCGGCTCGAGGTGCTGCGCGCAGGCTTCAAAACGGCCTGGGGAGCAAAGGACTACAAGGCGATCATTGGCATTGCCCACAAGATCCCCGAAGAAGCGCTGCAGGAAGACGAGAAGCTCCTGCTCTGGTACGATCAGGCACTCACCCGCATGGAGGCTAGTGCGTGAACCATGCGGGCGGTGGACATGTTATCGGCGATTGGTGCTGGCATGAACGA
Organism: Novosphingobium meiothermophilum; assembly: GCF_003171715.1. GTDB lineage: Bacteria > Pseudomonadota > Alphaproteobacteria > Sphingomonadales > Sphingomonadaceae > Novosphingobium > Novosphingobium meiothermophilum. The sequence goes on from NZ_QGHL01000012.1 coordinate 146,637, forward strand.
CATGCCGCACCCTGCCGTGTCGTTCATCGGGAGCAGATTTGGGGCGAGACCGCCTATAGGGTTTGGCTGCCCGGCAAGGACGCCGTCGTCCGCGCGCGATTGAGCGATCTTAGCGCCATTGATGCAGTCCAGCCGACGGTCAATCAGATCCTGCACACCGCCGCAGCCGCGAAGTTGCTGGATGCTCTGGAGGACAACCTCCTTCTAGCGCCCATCCAGTCAAGCGTCGTTCCGTTGCCGCATCAGCTCTACGCTCTGAACCGGGCGATGAGCCGCGACAGGATCCGGTATCTGTTCGCCGACGAGGTCGGGCTCGGCAAAACTATCGAGGCCGGTCTTGTCCTGCGCGAATTGAAACTTCGGGGAATGGCACAGCGGATACTTGTCGTGGCTCCCAAGGGGCTGATTAGGCAGTGGCAAGCTGAAATGCGTCTGCATTTTGGTGAGCACCTCCAGTACATCGAGCCAGCCGAGCTTTCTTCCTTCCGCCAATGGCGAAGCGACGAGGAAAATCTTTGGCGGCTGCATGATCAGGTGATCTGCTCGCTCGACTCCGTCAAACCGCTCGAAGGCCGGCGAGGCTGGAGTCTGGACCAGCTCAGCACCTACAATCGGGAGCGCTTCGAGGACCTGATTTCTGCATCCTGGGATCTGGTTATCATTGATGAAGCCCACCGCATGGGTGGCAGCACAGAACAGGTTGCGCGCTATAAGTTGGGTGCTGCGCTCGCGGAGGCAGCGCCCTATCTGCTGCTGCTGTCTGCAACCCCGCACCAAGGCAAGACGGACCAGTTCCATCGACTGATGCAGCTACTCGACCGCGACTCTTTTCCGGACGAGAGCAGTGTTTCCAGCGAGCGAGTGCGCCCATTCGTCGTACGTACTGAGAAGCGCGCTGCAATCGATGCCGAGGGCAAGCCGCTCTTCAAGCCGCGCATGACGCGTCTCCACCCCGTGGCATGGCAGGACCGTCATGCGAGCCAGCAGAAGCTCTACGAGGCCGTCACCGACTATGTCCGCCACGGCTACAACCAGGCTTTGGCCACTAAACAGCGGCACATCGGCTTCTTGATGATCCTGATGCAAAGGCTCGTGACGTCCAGCACCGCCGCCATTCGGACGACTCTCGAAAAGCGCAAAGCCTTGCTGGACCAGCCTCAGCTTCAGCCATCCTTGTTCGAAACTGCCGACGTTAACGAGTGGGCTGAGCTAGACGGGCAAACCCAAGTCGATCTGGCCATCCAGACCCAGGGCTGGGAGATGGAGAAGGCCGAGGTCGACACGCTGCTCGACTTAGCCCGCGCCACGGAGGCACAGGGGACGGATGCAAAGGCGGAGGCGCTGCTGGAGCTGATCTACAAGCTTCAGCAAGAAGAGAACGATCCTGAGCTGAAGGTGCTAGTCTTCACCGAGTTCGTTCCCACGCAGGCAATGCTCTCAGAATTCCTCGGAAGTCGCGGCTTTTCGGTCGCCACTTTGAACGGGAGCATGGATCTTGAAGCGCGCGGGCGGGCTCAACAGTCGTTCGCCCGAGACATTCGCATTCTTATTTCGACGGACGCTGGCGGCGAGGGTTTGAACCTTCAATTCTGCCACGTCATCGTGAACTTCGATATGCCTTGGAATCCCATGCGGGTCGAGCAGCGCATCGGCCGCGTTGATCGTATCGGACAGCCGCATGTCGTGCGCGCGATTAACTTCGTCCTTGAAGATACGGTCGAGCATCGCGTTCGCGAGGTTCTGGAAACGAAGCTCGCGGTTATTGCCGAGGAGTTTGGCGTCGATAAGGCGTCCGACGTGATGGATTCCATCGAGGCAGAGCCACTTTTTGACGAGTTGTTCGTCCATGGGTTGCAGCACCCGGAAGATATCGAGGGCGAGTGTGATGCGCTTGTAGCACAGCTTCGAACAACCATTGCAGAAGGGAAGAAGAGTAGCGAGCTCCTGTCGGATGGGCACCAGCTTGATCCCGACGATGCTCGCAAATGGAGAGACCATCCAGCACAGTTCTGGCTCGAGCGTGCCATCACCACCGGGCTGCCTGCGCGGGGTGGAGAGGCAGTCAAAGAAGCCGATGTATGGCGAGTGCGCTGGGCTGATGGGAGTGAGTCCGCCAGTGTTTGCTTCGATGCAAGGACGGCCGAAGCGCGACCCGACACTGAATGGGTGACGCTTGAAGATCCACGCGCTCGGGCCCTGATCAGTGAGCTGCCACGATGCGTTTCCGGTCAGCCTGTGCCTATCGTTCGCATCACCGGGCTTCCGGACAGCGTGCGGGGAGTGTGGTCGCTTTGGGAGATCAGCCTGTCTGCCGATGATTTCAGTCGGCGGCGCTTCCTTTCCGTCTTCGTGAATGATGAAGGACGAACGTTCCTGCCCACCGCCAAGCGGATTTGGGATCTCCTCTTGACGGAACATCTCGAAAGCGCCGGTATTGCTGAGGCAAGTGATGCCAGCGAACTTTTTGAAGCCTCGAGAAATGCTGCTCTCACTCAGGGCGAACGGATCTTTGGCGAGCTAACGGAAGAACATCGCGCTCGCCTCCAGGAAGAGCGTGAACGTGCCAAATATGCCTATGAGGCACGGCACCAAGCCATCGGTCGGGTCGGACTGCAAACAGTCCGGGATTACCGCCGCAAGCGCCTACGCGCCGATCATGATGCGCGCATGGCGCAGCTCGATGCAGCCGAAGCATATTCGCCTGATTTGAACGCCGTCCTAATGTTGCGTGTCGGTGCGCCTGGATTGGTTATGCCATGAGTGCTTGGACCGACCGTATCCTGCAGGAGTTCCCCGCAGATCTCTCGCGTTTCTGGGTCGCGTGCGACCCCGATGTTGTGCTGTTGGATGAGCACGTTCTCCAATCCTTGCGCGACCGCGGGTTCGAACTCGTCTCATTCGACGATCCGATCGTCTTCAGGGCATACTATGAAGAGACCTATCGGGCCGCATGGGACGAAGGGCGAGATCCTCCAAGCCCGGCGCTAATCCTACATCTCTCGTCCAATGGGAGCGACATCCTGCCATGGGACTACATCCGGCAAGCGCGGATCGTTCGGCTCGGTTTGGCTGATCTCTTCGACAATCTCAGTAGTTCAGTGCTCCGCCAGATCGACCCAAATTATTACGACAAGCTGTTTGGTGCTCAGAAGGCCTATGCGTCTCAGACCTTAGGGGATGCGGCGACGAGCGACTTCATTCTGACGCATGTCTTCAAGATCGTCCCAGTACTGATCGACGATGAGGTGACTTTCTGGCGTGAGGTACTCCGATTGCACCTTCGAGGCTGGAGCTTGCCACCCGTTCTAGCCGACAGGATGGCTGCGATCTTGCAATCACGGCAGGCGCTTTCCCATCTGCCAATCAAGGAGCTGGTTGGAGACAGAGCATTCGCGTTGAATGCGGCTCAATCGGCCTGGCTGACCTACCTGCAATCGTTCGGCGTCACGTCAGTAGCCTCTGAAAACCAAGAAGACGGCTCCGATTCCAACTTGGCGATCCCGTTCGATCATCCAGACATTCGCATGGCGGTAGACTCCCTGTTCTTGGAGGGATGTCTCGAGCCGGTTGCGGGCGATGCCGTTTCAGGGCGTGCTCCGGCGTGGGTCCAGGTCGGCATCAAGAAGGACGTCCAAGGCCAGGCTCAGTTTATTGCTGAAAGCGCCACTGCGCTTGCAGAAGACCTGCCTGCAGATGGCGCTCACCATCGTGAATGGCTTTCGTTTGCACAGCGTCTGGGCGAACTCCTGTGCAAGTTTTTCGAGCTTCCAGCAGGGCTGGGGGATGATGTTTCGCCTCAAATTGAGAGACTTCAGCAATCAGCTGACGATCGTTTCCTTGGCTGGCTCATTCGGCACTTCGCTGACTTGCCTTCGCTTCCCGCGTCAAAAGCACCTGTCATGCTCCATCACGTCCCCCGGCATCTCAGTTATCGCCGCAACGGTAGCAGCGCGCGCCAGGCATTGCTCCTATTCGACGGACTGGCGATCGATCAGTGGTGCAAGATCCGTAGGCGCCTGACGGAGAAGTTGTCATCGATCCAGATTGATGAAGGAGCCTGCTTTGCGTGGTTGCCGAGTTTAACTTCGGTCTCACGTCAAACGGTGTTTTCGGGGCTCAGGCCACGAGAGTTCGCAGGAACGATAGAAAGCACAGCCGCAGAGCAGACATTGTGGGCCAAATTCTGGCAAGATGCCGGGCTTCGCAAGAGTGAAGTCGTTTATCTCAAGGGCGTCAAGCGGCGCGAGGACCTGTCGCGGATTGCTGATGCGATCAGCGGACCACGCATCAAAATCGCTGGAATCGTTGTCGATATGGTCGATGAGATCGTCCACGGTGCAACTCTGGGTAAGCGAGGCATCGCCAGTCAGATTGACGATTGGTGTGATACCGGTTTCGTTGAGCAGCTGATGACGCTGCTGCTCGATCGCGGGTTCGAGATTTTCCTCACATCGGATCACGGCAACGTCGATGCAAAAGGGATCGGCCGGCTGAGCCAGGGGGTTCTGTCCGAAATAAAGGGCGAACGGGTCAGGGTCTATCGGAGCGCCGATCTGGCATCCTCGGTGCCCGCCGGACTTGATACCTTCAGGTTCGAGCTACCGGGGCTTCCGGTCGATTTTCTACCTGTTTATCCAAAGGGGAGAGGTGCCTTCACCGGGGTGGGGGACAGTGTGGTCGCTCATGGCGGAATGTCCGTTGAAGAGCTCATCGTCCCCTTCGTCCGCATTACGCCAAAGAGCTTCAGCAATGATGACTGACACCTCGCCCCAAATCGGTTTTGACAGGTATATCCAGTTGGATTGGGCTCGCACCGCGCTGCGTGTGCGATCCGGCTATGAAACTTTAGAAGAGCTGCGAGACCTGATCGACGCAAGCCATACAGGCATCGCGGCCAAGAAAAAGACACGCACTGTGTTGAACCGGCTTTGGTTAGATCCGAGGTCGGAACTCGTAGCGCTATCTGATCGCGCTGTGGCCATCTACAAGTCTGACCCAAGCGCATCGGTGGTGGCACTGACTTGGGGGATGGCCATTGCCACATATCCGTTCTTCGGAGCTGTTTCGGAGATCGTTGGCAGACTGCTGCGTTTACAGGGCGAATGCTCTTCAGCCGAAGTGCATCGGCGCATGGCGGAAGTTTATGGTGAGCGCGAGGGAACGCGCCGCATGACCAACATGGTGCTCCAATCTCAGGCTGAGTGGGGTGCGATCGACCGGATGAAACAAGGAAAAATCATCACGGCAAGGCACAAGCCCATCACTCTGACGCCAGAGCTGGAGCTATGGCTGGTAGAGGCTGCTCTAAGGCATGCTGGCCGAGGAATGTCCATCAACACGGTGGCGACAAGTCCTGCGCTGTTCCCGTTCAGTTTCAGCGATCGACTGGCCTATAACCTCAGCCAAGATGAAAGGTTCGCTATCCGAGTAGACAGCGCCAGCAATCGCATTGTAGCATTGATGTAAGGTTTTGTTCGATGGCGATTACTCGTGCTGCAATCCAAAGTGCATTGGAAGCGGAACGAAGCTTCGTTCAGAAGGGTGGCAGGGTCGAAGTTGCGTCTGCGGATTGGGACGACGGTTACCTTGTTTTGGGCGTGCGGTCGGTCAAAGGGCAGCGCCGAGTTGTCGTCGATGAGGCCTTGGAAGGTGTCAGGGCCAAGTGGGGCGACGAGCTTGAAGCTGGAGGCATAATCAAGCTTGTCGATAGCGATAACGACAGGATCGTGATTCAGGTTGCAGCAGGCGGGATGCCCGCGATCGGAAGTCAGATCTGGCTATTTCCGGGCGATTTCCTTGGGCCACTGATCGACATGTGGGCCGGTGAAATGGGCGCACTCGCAGCCAAAAGACTGCGACAGACGAAAGAAGAGACAGAACCGCTCCAGCCAATTCTTCCGCTTGGCAATCGCTTCTCAGACCTCCGTCAAAGGCAAGTGGAAGCCGTCCAGAACTCGGCATATCGATGCTCAATCACAATCGGTCCGCCGGGAACTGGCAAGACCTATACGATTGGCGCGTTGGGTGCCTACCTGCTCAAGAGATTTCCGAAATCTCGCATTCTCCTGCTTGGGCCAACGAATGTCGCCGTGGACACGGCACTGCTTTCCATAGACGATTGGCTTGGGCGTATCGACAAGCCAGTCATCGCGAAAACTGCCAAACGGGTCGGCGCCTATTTTGACCCACGGAAGTTTGTAAATCGTCCACACCTGCTCGCACCAGGTATTGCCGAAAAGAGTACGGAATTCCTGCTCCTTGAGGCATCCGAACCCCCGAAGAGCAAAGTCGGTGAGCACATCAAATGGAAGGATAAATTGAGCGCACTCCGCAAGGAGCTGGGCGCGGATATCTCGGCCGTCGCGTCCGAAGCCAGACTTGTGGCGACAACCGTTTCCTCGGCGATCACTTGGTACGACACCCTACACACCGCAGGACCTTGGCATTTCGTGATCTGCGACGAGGCGAGCCAGGTAATTGGGCCGGCCGCACTCATGGTTCCGGCCATGGGGCAGCAGACCATCTTTGCTGGTGATCCATGTCAGCTGTCGCCGATCGTCCAAAGCGCTGGGGCTGGCGAAAAGGCCCTTCTCGGGAAAACGGCATTCGATCTGTTCGCGCATACGCCAACGACCATGCTGAATGAGCAATCTCGAATGGCAGTTGGAATTTGCCAGGCGGTAAGCACGACATTCTATAACGGCGAGCTCAAGGTCTGTCGGAAGGCGATGGCTGATCCGGATTGGAAGAAGAAGCGCAGTCCCTTTTTTGTGAATGGGCGCGAGATCCCGAGGGTTTGCTTCGATCAGGTCTCCGAACCCGCAACGTATTCCCAAAGTTACGGTGGTTTTATCCGCTTTCAGTCGGCTAAGCTCATCGAAACTATTATCGATAACCTGGCTGGTTCGTACGTCGATGCGGAGGACATTATGGTTCTGACGCCTTTTCGAGCTCAGCGTACGCTGATCCGCAATTTTCTTAGACGAAGGCATCCCGAAATTTCAGTCAGTACTGTCCACCGAGCACAAGGAAGCGAGCGGACCCTCGTGATCTTTGATCCGGTCGATGGAACATCCAATTTTTTGCAAGGCCGAGATGGCGAAAGGCTCATCAATGTGGCGATTTCTCGTGCAAAAGCACACGCAATCGTGCCCTTCGTTCGCGACGATCTCAGCAATCCTGCTTTAGGACTGTTACACAAGATCGCGAGCAAATCCTTCCAGACGGCTGGCAAATTCGCCCGTCCATTCACGTTCTCGTCACTTGCAAATTAGCCGTCGATCTTGTTATGTTCTCATCTAAGATCTTCCAACACTGGAATGCAAGGCCATGGAACATCGCGACCCTGAAAAGCCGACTCCGGGTGGAGTTGATGCTGAATCGCCTTGGTCGGGGCTTGCGGAAGTGAGCGAAGCTATCCGTGACAATCGCCTAATGGAGTACAGGCTCAAGAAGTCGTGGGCCGATCCTTGGGGGCGCAAGCTGACGATAATCGGCCTTATCGTAAGCGTCCGGCCAAGGACGAGTTGCGGGGTCGCTGCTGAGCGATGAAGGACGGTTCCTGAAGGGAGTTCTTTCTGGACTCCAGAAGGAGGTCCTGTGATCGATGGTGGCGGCGTGATCGTGCGCACAGAGCGGCGTCGGCGCTATTCGGATGCGGAGAAGGCCACGATTGTCGCGGAGAGCTTGCGCCCCGATCTCACGGTCACGTCGGTCGCGCGCAGGCATGGCATTGCCAAGAGCGTGATCTACAACTGGCGTGCCAACCGGCGCGAGGCTGAAGCGATTGCGAGGGAAGCGCTGGAGTTCATCCCATGCGGTCAGTTCGTGGCGACCTCGGAACGCACCTCGGTGTCAGAGATCATCCCCGAGGAGCCGGAGCCGTCGGTCGGCCCTTTGGCGTATCCATCCGGTGAAGGCCGCACCCGTTTCAGTTAGCGGTCACTGGGTTTGATGATGCGTTTTGCTGCGGCGTTACGACGAGCGGCGATCCGGC
>NZ_QGHL01000018.1 GCF_003171715.1 Novosphingobium meiothermophilum
CTCACAGCTTTTCTGTGAGTTCCGGGACGGCTGAGAAGAGGTCTGCGACGAGGCCGATGTCTGCGACCTGGAAGATGGGGGCGTCTTCGTCCTTGTTGATGGCGATGATGGTTTTGGAGTCCTTCATGCCGGCGAGGTGCTGGATGGCGCCGGAGATGCCGACGGCGATATAGACTTCGGGCGCGACGATCTTGCCGGTCTGGCCGACCTGATAGTCGTTGGGCACGTAGCCTGCGTCCACGGCGGCGCGGCTGGCGCCGATGGCGGCGTTCAGCTTGTCGGCGAGCGGGGTGATGACCTGCTCGAACGTGGCGGCATCCTTCAGCGCGCGGCCGCCGGAGACGATGATCTTGGCGCTGGTCAGTTCGGGGCGCTCGGACCTGGCGATCTCGGCGCTGACGAAAGTCGACAGGCCGCTGTCGCCCGTTGCCGATACGGCTTCGACGCTGGCTGATCCGCCAGTGGCGGCCGCCTTGGCAAAGGCGGTGCCGCGCACGGTGATGACGAGCTTGGCATCACTGCTTTCCACCGTGGCGATGGCATTGCCCGCATAGATCGGACGGGTGAAGGTCTTCGGCCCTTCGACCGAGAGGATGTCGGAGATCTGCATCACATCGAGCAGCGCGGCCACGCGCGGGGCAATGTTCTTGCCCGTGGTGGTGGCAGGCGCGACGAAGGCGTCGTAATCCGCCATCAGGCCCGCCACGAGCGGGGCGACGTTCTCTGCCAGCGCATTGTCGAGGCTGGCATCGTCGGCCTTCAGGACCTTGGCGACCCCGGCGATCTGCGCGGCAGCCTGTGCGGCGGCATCGCAGTTCGATCCGGCAACAAGGGCCGTCACTTCGCCAAGCTGCGATGCGGCGGTGACGGCAGCCAGCGTGGCGTCCTTGACGGAGGCGTTGTCGTGTTCGACCAGAACGAGAACCTTGGACATCAGGCTACTCCCATTTCCTTGAGCTTGGCGACCAGCGTGTCGACATCCGGCACCTTGATGCCGGCCGAGCGCACCGGCGGTTCGGCAACCTTCAGCGTCTTCAAACGCGGCGCGATGTCCACGCCGTAGTCGGCAGGGGCCTTGGTGGCGAGCGGCTTGCTCTTGGCCTTCATGATGTTGGGCAGCGAGGCATAGCGCGGCTCATTCAGGCGCAGGTCCGTCGTCACCACCGCAGGCAACGCCAGCTTCACCGTCTGCAAACCGCCGTCAACCTCGCGCTTGACCACAACCGCGTCGCCCTCGACCGAAACCTCGTTGGCAAAGGTGCCCTGCGGACGGCCGAGCAGCGCGGCCACCATCTGGCCCACCTGGTTGCTGTCATCGTCAATCGCCTGCTTGCCGGTGATGATCAGCGCGGGGCTCTCTTCATCCGCAATGCCCTTCACGATCTTCGCAACCGCCAGAGGCTCAACCTCCACACCCTCGTCAACCTGAACCAGAACCGCACGGTCCGCGCCCATCGCCAGCGCCGTGCGCAGCGTCTCGGCCGCCTTCGCAACCCCCACCGACACCGCCACGATCTCCGAAACCACGCCCTTCTCCTTCAGGCGTATGGCCTCCTCAACCGCAATCTCGTCAAACGGGTTCATGCTCATCTTCACGTTCGCAAGATCAACTCCACTCCCGTCCGCCTTCACACGAGGCTTCACGTTGTAGTCAATCACGCGCTTCACGCAGACCAGGGCTTTCATCG
>NZ_QGHL01000019.1 GCF_003171715.1 Novosphingobium meiothermophilum
GCGAGGAGGATTTGGTTTCGGCCGGCCTGTTTGGCGGCGTAGAGGGCCTCGTCGGCGGCTTTGAGGGCTTCGCTTCTTCCGGGATAGGCGTTCAGATCGGCGATGCCGCCTGAGAAGGTCACGCGTCCGAAGGGCATGTCTGTGGCGCGGTTGACGAGCCGCCGCTCGGCAATCTCCTGGCGGGCCTGATCGAGCCGTTCCCATGCCTTGCGCAAGGACAGTCCGCGGAACAGGACGGCGAACTCCTCGCCGCCATGGCGCGCGACATGGCAGCGGGCATCGGAGATGCGGTTGAGCGTTTCGGCCACGACCTTGAGCACGCGGTCCCCGGCCGAATGGCCATGGGTATCGTTGATGCGCTTGAAATGGTCGATGTCGACGAAGGCCACGCACAGCGGATCGCCTGCTGCGCGGGCCTCGGCATATTCCCTTGCAAGCAGGGCTTCGAAGGCGCGGCGGTTGGGCAGGCCGGTGAGGTGGTCCTCGTCCGCCACGCGCCGCGCCTCGTCGAGGCTCTGCTGGAGCGCGAGGGTGCGCTTTTCCGATTCCTTGAGATTGTGCTCGATCTCGCGCGTGCGGTGCATCATCGCCTTGGCCAGCGCGGCCAGTTCGGTGATGACCACGCCCGCGCGGCTGACCTGCTCCAGATCATCGACATGCTGCTGCAGGGCCGCGCCATATTCGCTGGTCGCCTCGCGGGCGCTGGTCGCGGTCGTGGCAAAGTCCTCAAGGCTCTCTTCCAGCCGCGTCATCAACGCCACCAGCCGGTCGGCCAGACCATCGCCCTTCTCCTCGCGCATGACCTGTTCGAGCCATTGCAGCGTCACCGGAAGATCGGCCTCGCTGCGCTCAAGGATCATCTGGGCAAGCCGGGGCTTGGCGCCGGTCACGCAGTCATAGGCGATCTCCAGCGTCCAGGGCATGACCTCAAGGTCATGGTCGATCAGGAAATCGGCTACCTTGCCCAGCAGACGGCGCTTGGCCGGAAGCCAGATTTCGCGCGCGCTGGGATCGCGAAACCCGCTCAGGTCGCCGGGCGGATCCTCGCCATGCTCATCCACGTCGCCGGCAATGCCAAGCCACCTGAGAAGACGCGAGCGCGAAGCGCGCGGGGAATGATCGTCAGTCATGCCGCACAGAACGGCTGGCCCGGTGTGGCATTAACCACGCCGGGCCGGATGAATCGAAGGCTAGGTGTTGATCCGGATCAGCGCACGCGCGGCCCGCCGAACGGCATTGGCGGCGGCGGGCGGCGATGGCCGCGCGGAAGCTGCGCCTGATAGGCCCGTCCGCAATGTTCGACGCAATAGGGAAAGCCGGGGTTCACCTTCTCGCCGCAGAAGTGGAAATCAGGCTCGCCGGGATGGCCCATGGGCCAGCGGCAGATGCGGTCGTTGAGATCGAGCAGGCTCGTCTTGTCGGCAATCTCCGGGCTGGGCCGCGCGGGCACCAGACGGCGCGGCGGCGCAGGCGGAATGGGGGCCTGCTGATCGCCCGGTCCCTGACGCAGGAAGCCGCCGGGGCCGACCGAAACGATGCGCGGCTGGGCAGGGGTGGCCG
>NZ_QGHL01000002.1 GCF_003171715.1 Novosphingobium meiothermophilum
TGAGGTGGTCCCGCCTTCTTGGACAGTTTGGCGGCTGAGTTAAGCTAATCCCGGTTGTCGTTCATGCCGCCTGTTTGATCATCAGATCATGGGGGGCATGCCCCCCATGATCTGATTGCCCGATCCGCCGATAGGCCTCGACCGGTGTTCTGCCGGCCAGGCCCGAGTGTGGACGCTGGGTGTTGTAATAGGTGATCCACCGGCCAAGACCAGCCCGCAGCTCCGATCCGGTCTCGAAGGCATGGAGATAGACGCACTCGTACTTCAGGGATCGCCAGAGGCGTTCGATGAATACATTGTCCATCCACCGGCCTCGGCCATCCATGCTGATGCGGACTTCGGCGTCGCGTAGCACGCTGGTGAAGGCGTAGCTGGTAAACTGGCTGCCTTGGTCCGTGTTGAAGATTTCCGGCTTGCCGAACCGGGCCAGCGCCTCCTCCAGCGCCGCGACACAGAAGCCGGCATCCATCGTGTTCGACAGCCGCCAGGCGAGCACCTTGCGGGTCGCCCAGTCCATGATCGCCACCAGATAGAGGAAGCCACGGCGCATCGGGATGTACGTCACGTCGGCGCACCACACGTGATTGGGCCGTTCGATCGCCAGCTTGCGCAGTAGATACGGATAGACCCGGTGCTGCGGGTGTGGATCGCTCGTGCGGGGCCGCTGGTAGATCGGCGTCAGCCCCATCTTCGCCATCAGGCGCCGCACCCGACGGCGACCGACCTCGTGCCCGGCACGCCGCAGGTGCCGCGCCATCTGGCGGCTGCCGTACCATGGGCATTCCATGAAGGTCTCGTCGATCACCGTCATCAGCGCCAGCACCTCGTCCGTCTCCGGAACCGGCGCGTAATAATACGACGAGCGGCTGATCCGCAGCAGGCGGCATTGCGCCGAGATCGACAGGCGGTGGTGAGCAGCTTCGACCATCGCCCGCCTTCGGTCCACGCTCATCGACCGAAGGCTTTCGCTAAAAAATCTCGCTCGACGACCAGTTGACCGATCTTGGCGTGCAGCTTTTCGACCTCGCTCTCGCTGACGGCCTTGGCCACATCGCCAGCCCCGGAGAACGTGCCTGCCATCCCGTCGATGGCCTGCCGCTTCCAGGACGCGATCATCGTGTGGTGCACGCCATGCTTGGCTGCCAGCTCCGCCAGCGTCAAATCGCCCCGGATCGCTTCCAGCGCGACCTTGGCCTTAAAATCGGCGCTGTAGCGCTTTCTCGTCGTCTTCATTCCCGTGCCAGTCCTTCAGGTCGGGAGTAGCTTAACACCCTGTCCAGAAAACCGGCACCACCTCA
>NZ_QGHL01000015.1 GCF_003171715.1 Novosphingobium meiothermophilum
CCCCCATGATCTGATGATCAAACAGGCGGCATGAACGACAACCGGGATTAGCTTAACTCAGCCGCCAAACTGTCCAAGAAGGCGGGACCACCTCAGACGTTACGATCCGTGACGATGATGGCAGCGTCGAAGATGGGCGTGCCATCATCCTGCCGCAGCTTGACGAGGTCGTGAGCCGTCCATGCAATAGTCGAGGTTTTGCCCGAGCCGGCACTGTGCTCGCAGAGGTAGGCCTGTCCCGGGCCCTTCGCCTTGGCATCGGCGATCATCTTGTTCACTGCGTCCCACTGGTGGAAGCGCGGGAAGATCAGCGTCTCCTTCGTCGACCAATTTCCCTTGAGGTCCACCACCTCTCTCTTCTCGACGTAGACGAAGCTATGGAAGATGCGCAGCCAAGCGTCTCGCTGCAGCACGTCTTCCCAGAAATAGGCAACCGGGTATTCGCCGTCGTCCCGGGCAGGATTGCCCGCACGCCCATCGCGGCCCTTGTTGAAGGGAAGGAAGAAGGTGTTCTCGCCCGCCAGCTTGGTCGTCATCCAGATCTCGCTGTCTGACATCGCGAAATGGACAACGGCGCCGCGCTTAAAGGTAAGCAGTGGCTCCTTGCGCTTGGTGCGCGGGTCAATCGGCAGACGATCTTCGCGATACTGCTGCTTGGCCGCCTCGACTGATTGGACGAAGTCGGTCTTGAGCTCGACAGTGGCGACCGGAAGCCCATTGATGAAGAACACGAGATCGATCTCGAAGTCGGCGCTGTGATGGTAGCGCAGCTGAGGAACGACTCTAAGGCGATTGGCTGCGTAGCGGGCGAGGACATCCTGATTGCGTTGATCCTCTGGCGCCGCCTCGCTTACATCGATGTGACCGCAACCGGCGATATCGAAACCGCGACGGAGGACTTGGACGGTGCCGTGCTTTTCCAGCGCCTGGTCGAGCCGGTTCTTCAGGACCTTGAGGGCATTGTCGCCGTTCAGCGCAACCAGCTTGTCCCACTTCGCGGGCTGGGTCTGCTTGATCCAGTCGACCAAGTCGGCGGTGAAGATCGCATAGTCCTTGTCGTAGTCAGCAGAGATACCAACTAACCAACCTTGCGCCTCCAGCTTCTGGACGATGTAGGCCTCGAGGTGCTTCTCGTGATGCAAATCGCTCATGCGACATTCCTGACATCGATCTTGCCGGTCACGGCGGCAGCAATAAGTGCGGTGCGGTGCTCGCGCAGCAATTCGATACTGCGTGATAATTTCGAAATTACGGCATCGATCACGCTGATTTCGGATTGCAGAAACTTCACGATTTCGATCTGCTCTTCTCGAGGCGGGACAAGGATCGTCATTCTTTTGATGTCATCGAATCCAAGGGATTGGCGAAGGCCTCCTGCCATCGAATAGAAAACCTTGAGCAAATCATAACTCCGCATGAGATAGTTTAGATAATGCGGATTCATATCGTTGACGCGGACTGCCAGATATGCAGATGTGATTATACCTCTTTCACCTGCTATAGCTGAACGCAGGCTACGCTTGTCATTCTGCAGATCTGTAAATCTGAACACCAAATCATCTTTTTCGATAATCTGATATGTCTCGAACGAGTTAGGAAGGAGCCCTTCATTCCTATTTATGTCCTTTCGAACGATTCTTCCGTAGCTCAACGAGAGCAAATTTGCCTCTAACATTCCTAGGTTCTTCAACCGCCTCTCTATCGCAAAAGCCGAAAATGGCGCCTCCTCCCAATGTGAAGGAATTTTACCGACCCAGGCCGCTCTAGACGATTTTTTCGAGATACATCCATTCAGACCATTAGTGACCGCTCTTGTTATTAGTGCGTCACGCTTCTCTTTAAGTAAGATAGCCTGCTTTTGCTTAAATGCGATTAGCTTATCAATGCGCCAAGTCTCGCGATCAATGAAGTTAGCTATAACAATCTGCTCATCGATAGGCGGCAACGCCCAAAGACAATTCCCAACATCTTGAAAGCCAATCGTTTGTCGAATTCCCGCTCCCAAGGTCTTCATATGCCGAATGTCGAAGATGTGGAGAAGGTAATTACCAAAGCGCGTATCGATCTTCGCCTCTTTTGCCCGTAGAACTATATACGCCGGACTTACCACTACGTCCATTTCTGAGAGAGCAGTGCGAAGACTAACTAGATCGTAGTTAAGATTGATGGGATTGATCAGAAATTCTCCGGCTCGAACCTCTTGATAAGTAGCAAGGGTCTCCTCCGCGATCTTGTCTCCATCTTTTTTTACCACTTTTCCGTAACTGATGGCTCCCGCAGGCAGCTCTGGGGCAGCAACCTTTGCTTTCTCAGTCAACGAAAATTTGATCTTTTCTATGCTCCAGTGAGCAGGAATGTCTTCCATCCAACCCACAGGCGCCGCTTGATAATCGCTATAGGGGAGACGCTTCATGCCGTAACCTCGTTCAGAAGCGCAGCGATATCTGCTTCGATTGCCTTCAATTCCGCATCAATAACCTCGAGATCGCGAGGAGGTTGATACCGGTAGAAGTAGCGGTTGAAGTTGATCTCATAGCCAACAACCCCGACGTCTCGGTCCTGTTCATCGCGGAAGCTCAGATCGACATAAGCATCCGCAGCCCAAGGCAGCACCTCGCTTGCCATGTAATTGTCGATAGATGTTCCGAGCGGAACGTTTTCGAAATCCGTGAGATCGTCATCGGGAACGATGTTGCCCTTCCCATCTTTCACGGGTTCAGCATCGGGATCGCGCACACCGAAGGCGCCGATGAACGCTTTGATCAGCGCCTTGTCCGCTTTGCCGAGCGCTGCATTCTTCTTGCTGGCAGCTTTGGCGAAGGGCTCAAGCCAGTCGTATTCATGTTCGCGCCCAACGTGCGCGACGAGGATAGATGTCCATGCCTCCCTCTGATTGTCGGACAACTTGGTCCATGCTTTCTCGTTATCTAGGGCAGCAAAACCCTCCTCACTGATTACGATTTTTATTCGAAGCGGCCTGAGCACCTTTAAGCGTCGATATCCGAACTCTTCGTAGTGAAAAATCTTGCTTGTCTCGGTCTCCTCGAACGCAGAGTATGTGTTGACAATCTGGCGGGTCTGCTCGCCGCTGACCATGCGCTTCTTGTTCCCCTCGCTCTTCCGCATTGGGGTGTAGAGAGAGGTTGCATCAATGAGCTGCACTTTCCCCTGCCGTGTCGTCGGCTTCTTGTTCGACAAGATCCAGATGTAAGTGCCGATGCCGGTGCGGAAGAAGATCTCAGTCGGCAGAGCGATGATCGCTTCGACGTAGTCATTCTCAAGAAGGAAGCGCCGGATCTCGGACTCGCCTTGCCCGGCGTTCCCGTTGAACAACGGTGAGCCCGAAAGCACGATCGCAGCTCGTCCGCCTCCACGCTCCGGTGCCTCCAGTTTGCTGACAAGGTGCAGCAGGAACAACATGGATCCATCGCTGACCCTTGGAAGCTTGGGGCCAAACCGCCCTTCGAACTTCTTCTCCTGATGCTCGCGGACAACGGCGGCCTGGTCCTTCTCCCACTTCTTGCCGAAGGGCGGGTTGGAAATGCAGTAGTGGAAGCGCTCATTGGCATACTGATCATTCGACAAGGTGCTGCCGAGCTTGATGTTTTGGGAGAGGTCTCGCCCGGGGTCTGATTCCAAGGTCTTGAGTAGCATGCCGGCAAGGCAGACCGCATGGGTCTCAGGTTCGAGCTCCTGTCCATGCGGAACGACAACCGGAGCGATGCTGTATCGGTCGCGCAGGCTCTGGATGTGCTCCATGCCATCAGCGAGGAAGCCGCCCGTTCCGCAGGTTGGGTCGTAGAGCGTGCGGATCAGGCCGGGGTTATTGATGAACAGTTCATCGTCGGGGTCAAGCAGTAGCTCGATCGCGAGATGCACCACGTCGCGGGGCGTCATGAAGTCTTCGGCCGCCTCGTTGACCTCTGCCCCGAACCGGCGGATGAGGTGCTCGTAGATGTTGCTCATCACCCGCTCGGGAACCGAATCCGGATGCAGATCGGTGTCGGCGAAGTTCTGGCAGATCCGGTAGAGGACCCCCTGCTTGTCCATGCGGGCGATGGTGTTGGCGAAGTCGAACTGCTCGAAGATGACGCGAGCGTTGTCGCTGAACTTCGAAATGTAGTCCTCGAGGTTCTGCCGCGTCCGCGTCGCACCCAACGTCGCGAGCGAGTAGTTCGACGTGTTGTAGAACGGGTAGCCGGTGATCTGGCGCAGAACCACGCCGAGGTCGATGTCCTCACCAGAGAGACTTGCCACGGTTTCCAATGCTTCTTCGCGGGTAGGCTCTAGAACGCACTCAAGGCGCCGAAGAAGAGTGAAGGGCAGAATGATTTTGCCAAATTCGGTATGCTTGAAGTCACCCCAAAGGTCGTCGGCGTTCTTCCAGATAAAATCCGCCAGGGTGGTGTTCTTCGAAGATCTGGTCTCATTCATGATAATTCTGCGTCCCTGTTCTCATCATCGATTAGCTTATAGGATATCTTCTGATTTCAGCAAAATACCTTAAGCCGCGTGCCTGCGCTCTCTTATTTCTTCGTAGCAGGTGACGAGTCACGACTATGACTCTGGCGTGCCAGGAGTTGCGCGCCTTGATTGCCGATGCCGTCGCCGTTCAGGAGTGAATCGGAAGTCGGAATCTGGATCCAGTCGACCCCGATGGCGACCATCGCCTGCAAGAAGAACACGTGGGTGAATCGACCCCGTGAAACCTTGTTCTTGATCGCGGCTTCGGTCTCTTCGATCCCCAGGCGCGCGAGCAGCTCAACAAGTCGGGCATAGCTCAGGCCTCTCCGCATGAGTTCGGCGCGCAGAATGTTCCGCGCAAGCGATTCCCAATCCCCCTCGTTCAACGTCTCTGCCATCTTGCCCAACTCCAAAGTGCCGCATCCGGCATAAAAAGTCTCACATACGCAACTTTGCCCTTGATGTGCGGGCAGATAGGTGTCATATGCGAGACCATGAGTAGCGCAAGTGAGACTGGAAAGGCAAGGAGGGGCAGGAAAAAGCCTGCTCGCCCGTGCTTTCGCCAGACGAAAGCTTGGCGCGATTTCTCCCTCAAGGACCTGGAGAAGATCACCGAAGAGGAGGCGAAGGACATTTTCCGGAAGCTCCGCTGGCCCGATACCAATGGCGAACCAGTCTGTCCTTGGTGTGGCTCTCACGAACATTGGTGGCTTGAAAACCAGCAGCGCTGGAAGTGTCGCGCACCGAAGTGTCGAAAGCTCTTCTCCCTGACCAGCAACACGATGTTCGCCAACAAGAAGAAGTCCTTCAAGGATCTGATCGTGGCTGGTCGGGCCTTCGCGATTGGTGCCAAGGGCAAGAACGGTATCGACATGTCCGCTGAACTCGGTTGCGAGTATAAGACGGCGTTTGCTCTTCAGCACAAGTTTCGCGAAGGTCTCCTGAACAGCCAGATGGAAACCCGTCTTGAAGGCGAGGTTGAAGTCGATGGCGCCTGGTTCGGTGGATACATCAAGCCCGAGAACAAGAAGATCAATCGGGTCGACCGGCGCTTGAAGGAAAATCAGAATGGCAAGAGGCGGGTCGTCGTAGGCGCCCGCGAACGTAAAGGGAAGCGCCGCACAATCGTCGGCGTCTTCGATGGAGAAGATCAAGCGACCGCCTGGCTCTCAGAGCGCATCGACACCATGAGCCAGATCTATGCTGACGAAGCCCCTGCCTGGCTTGATCTCCATGCGACGCACAAGACGGAACGCGTCAACCACAGCGAGGAATACGCCCGAGGCGAACGCAACGAGATCAATACGAACCAGATGGAAAGCTTCTTCTCGAGGCTCCGCCGCTTCGAGATCGGGACACACCATAACATCTCGGGCCCGTATCTCCTCCGCTATGCAGCTGACGCAGCATGGCGCGAAACCAACAATGAAATGACGCTGAAGAGCCAGACAATGGCGATCCTTCAGGCAGCCATCCAATCGCCTCCGTCGCGGTCATTCTCGGGTTATTGGCAGCGTGGAAGCGCAAATCACGAGGATGTGCTTTTCGAAGACGTGTTCGCCGGCTTCATCTGACGCCTGCGCTCTTCGGCCGTGCAGATGCGCCACTTCCTTGCGAACTTGGCCCCGTCATGCGTCACGAGGCCCTTTTGCAGCTTGTCGCGCAAGGTAGCGTCGATCGAGTTTCTGAGGCGCTTGTGCTCAGCTTCGGAGATCTCTCCTAGCTTCTCCCTGTGAACGATTCCGTCCGCGATCTGCCTGATGGTCAATGACGCTGTGCTCTCCCGCAAGATATCGAGCGTCACCTTCGCGATTTGTCCTACGGCTGTCGGGGCCTTGTGGACGTGCGGCTTGATCGGGCGAACCTTGTCTGGAGAGAAGGAGGGGTTGATCTCTTTCAGGATCTCCTCAGCACAATCGATGAGGCGGTGAAGGCGCTGCTCCCTTGCGGTCAGCTTGGGCAGCTCTTCTCGGAAGAGGGACTCGATGTAATCTATCCTCTGCCGCTTCTCGCCAAGCTCGCCCTTGAACAGGGCATACTTGCGCTCGAGCGCAGCTTTCAAATTGGTTTCGCTCATAGCACCTCCTCACCCGCATAGGCGGTGAAGATCGGAAAATCACGCAAATCCCTTAAGATTCCGTGGTTCAAGTGCTACATTGTGCCGGGCCTGTGGCGGAGCGGGAGGGATTCGAACCCTCGATACGCTTTTGACGTATACTCACTTTCCAGGCGAGCGCCTTCGACCACTCGGCCACCGCTCCGCATTGCACTGGAGCCGACGCCCCTAGCGGCATGTCGTGCCTTTCGCAAGGCGTCGGTTTTGCAATGCCCAACTTCCAGCTTCAGGCCGTGATACGCCGCCTTGCAGGGATGCAGGTCAGACCAGGCCCAGCTTTGCAAGTTCCGAGGCGATTTGTGCCGGCAGAACTTCGCCCGCCTCGCCGTCG
Organism: Novosphingobium meiothermophilum; assembly: GCF_003171715.1. Lineage (GTDB taxonomy): Bacteria > Pseudomonadota > Alphaproteobacteria > Sphingomonadales > Sphingomonadaceae > Novosphingobium > Novosphingobium meiothermophilum. The sequence goes on from NZ_QGHL01000015.1 coordinate 6,912, forward strand.
CCAAGGTCCGCTGGCGCATCTGCTGCTTCAAGATAGCGCCACCCTTGGTGGGCGCGGCGGGGTTTGGGGTGGACATCGATCAGCTTTGTGCTGACGAGAATATTTGTGTAGCCGCCTTCGGCATCTTCGAAGCCAAGGATTTCCGAGCGTGCGACAAGCTGGTGCTTATGGATCCAGTAGAGCGATCCGCCGACCAGTTCATCGGCACGCCTTGGCCGGTTGCGCGTGGTGAGGCGCGCGACCCTTGCGCCGCCGCGACGGCCCTCTGCGGAGAACCACTGGTGGATTTCGGCAAGTGACTGGGCGCCATAGGCGACCTTGGTGAGGTGAAGCGGCATGGGTTCATTCCGTATGGACGGGAAGGGCGCAGCCAGTTTTCCGGGCTTGCCGCAAGATCAGGCAAGGCCGGTAAGGACTGCAAGCCCCAGAAACGAGAAAAAGCCCATGACATCCGTGGCGGTTGTCACGAATACGGCCGAAGAGACAGCCGGGTCCACCTTCAGACGATCAAGCGAGACGGGGACCAGAATGCCGGCAAGCCCCGCAACGAGATTGTTGATGATCATTGCCGCACCGATCACCGCGCCGAGCAGCGGATTGCCGAACAGGAGCGCGGTGACACCGCCGATCAGCAGGCCGAGCGTGGCGCCATTGGTTGCGGCAATCCGGAGTTCGCGGAAGATCATGCGAAGGGTGTTGGAGCTTGTCAGCTGATTTGTGGCCAGCGCGCGCACGACAACGGCCAGCGTCTGCGTGCCGGCATTGCCGCCCATGCCCGATACGATCGGCATGAGCACCGCAAGCAGTGCGAACCTGCCGATGGCATCCTGAAACAGCCCGACAACCGACGACGCAAGGATGGCCGTGCCCAGATTGACGATGAGCCATGTCAGGCGCGTGCGCACGGTGAGAAGAACAGGCTCGTTGATGTCTCCATCACCGGCACCGGAAAGGCGCAGGATGTCCTCGCTCGCTTCTTCCTGAATGATGTGGACGATATCGTCGACCGTGATCTGGCCGACGAGGCGTCCGGATTCATCCACGACGGCGGCAGAAATCAGCGCATACTTCTGGAAGCGCAGGGCCACTTCTTCCTGATCCATCGTTACCGGGATCAGGGTCTGGTCGCGCTTCATCACGTCGGCCAGCGGAACGCTGCGCGGCGCGCGCAGGATCCACGAAAGGCTGCACGTGCCGATCGGGTGATGCTTGTGATCGACGATGAAGACTTCCCAGAACTCGGTGGGAAGCGTTTCCTCGCCGCGCAGATAGTCGATGAGATCGCCCACCGTCATCGCCTCCGGCACGGCGATGACATCGCGGCTCATCAGGCGGCCGGCGGTCTCTTCGGGATAGGACAGCGCGGATTCGATCGCGGCGCGGTCTTCCGGTTCCATTTCGGCCAGAACGGCCTGCTGGTCTTCCTCGTCGAGATCCTCGATCAGGGCGACGGCGTCGTCCGTCTCCATCTGCTCGGCGAGTTCGGCAACCTCTTCCGGCTCCAGTTCCTCGACAAGGTATTCGCGCACGTAATCGTTGAGTTCGGCAACGACTTCGCCGCCCATCAGGTCGGAGATGGCGCGGGCCAGCGCGACACGGTCGTTCTGGTCGATCAGTTCGAACAGGTCGGCGATGTCGGCCGGGTGGAGCGGCTCGACAAGGTTGTAAACCCGCTCGTCGTCACCCGATTCGAGCGCCTCGACGACCTTGCGCACGAACGAGGGGCGCAGGGTATTGTCTTCCTCGTCAAGGCTTTCGGCGTTTCGGGCAGGTTCTGCCGCACGCGTGCTGTCGGCCGTCGCAGCGCCGTCGGCCGCGTCGGGGAGCAGATTTTCAAGCTTGTCCTGATCACGCTCCATGGCGGCGGGTTAGCCGCTGTGCCGGCAATTGCAACCGCCTAGCAGACCTATGCGTGACTTTGCCCCCGAAGGCCGTATAGGAAACGCAAAACTGCAAGGAAGTGCGACCAATGGCTGACGAAAAACTGGTGCTGACGCTTGATTCGGGCGACGTGGTCATCAAGCTGCGCCCCGATCTGGCCCCCGGCCACGTAGAGCGGATTAAGGAACTGGCTGGCGAAGGCTTTTACGATGGCGTGAAGTTCCACCGCGTGATTCCCGGCTTCATGGCGCAGGGTGGCTGCCCGCAAGGCACCGGCATGGGCGGCTCGGACAAGCCCGACCTCAGGGCCGAGTTCAACGACGAGCCGCACGTGCGCGGCGTGTGCTCCATGGCGCGCACCAGCTATCCGCATTCGGCCAACAGCCAGTTCTTCATCTGCTTTGATGATGCCCGCTTCCTTGATCGCCAATACACGGTCTGGGGCGTGGTCGAGAGCGGGATGGAGCATATCGACGCGCTGCCCAAGGGCGAACCGCCCGCAAACCCCGGCGTGATCCGCAAGGCGAGCGTTATCGCTGTCTGACAGCCGTCAGGGTGATGCGGGAACGGGGGCGGGGCCGAAGGGCTTTCCGGCCCCTGTTGCATTCAGAGGGACTTTTCTGTTCGGGGCGAAAGGCGCCGCACCGCCTCGTCCTGCGCGATAAGGGGGAGCAGCGCGGCCATTTCAGGCCCGTGATCCTGCCCCGTCAGCGCCTGTCGAAGCGGCAGGAACAGCGCCTTGCCCTTGCGGCCGGTGCTGTCCTTCAAGGCTGCAGTCAGAGCGCGCCAGGGATCGGCCTGCCAATCAAGCGCTGCTGCGATGCTGGCTGCTTCCGACAGGTATGCGCGCGTTTCGTCATCGAATGCAGGGGCAGTGACCGGGCCGGTAATGACCTGCCACCAGTCTTTCGCCTCGTCGATATGGGAAAGGTTGGGACGGATCGCGTCCCATGCGGCCTCGCCCATGCCTTCGGGCAGGATGCGGGCAACGCGGGCATAGGGCAGGCGGTGGACGATCTGGGCGTTGACGCGGTGCAGGTCCGCCTCGTCGAAGCGGGCAGGGGCGCGGCCGAAGCGCGACAGATCGAAGCTGGCAGCCAGCGCTGCCGCGTCAAGCGCGGGATCGACCGGATCAGCCGTGCCAAGGCGGGCAAGCAGCGCGACAATGGCTTCCGGTTCGATGCCCTGTTCGCGAAAATCGGCCATGCCGAGGGAGCCGAGCCGCTTTGACAGCTTGCCCTCGGTGCCGGTCAGCAGCGCTTCATGGGCAAAGCGCGGCGGCTGGCTGCCAAGTGCAGTGAACATCTGGATCTGTGTGGCGGTGTTCGATACGTGATCCTCGCCGCGCAGAACATCGGTTATGTCCATGGCGATATCGTCGATCGCGGAAGGCAGCATGTAGAGCCACGAGCCATCGGCGCGGCGGATCACCGGATCGGACATCTGCCGGGGATCGAAGCACTGCGGGCCGCGAATGCCATCCTCCCAGGCGATCGGCTGATCGTGGTCGAGCAGAAAGCGCCAGTGGGGCTTTTCGCCTGCGGCGGCCTTGGCGGCATGATCGGCTTCGGACAGGTTCAGCGCGGCGCGATCGTAGATCGGGGGCAGCCCGCGGCCGAGCAGGATCTTGCGCTTGAGATCCAGTTCCTGCGCGGTTTCATAGCAGCGATAGATGCGGCCCTGATCGACCAGCCGACGGAATGCCTCTTCGTAGAGGTCGGTGCGGAGCGACTGGCGTTCCTCGGCATCGGGAACCAGGCCGAGCCAGGCCAGATCAGCGCGGATCGCCTCGACATAGTCTTCGCGGCTGCGCTCGGCGTCGGTATCATCGATGCGCAGCAGGAACCTGCCGCCGGATTTTCTTGCCAGCAGCCAGTTGTGCAGCGCCGTGCGCACGTTGCCGACATGCAGTTTGCCGGTGGGGGAAGGGGCGAAGCGGGTTACAATGGTCATGCGCGCCGCCCTACCGCGCCTGACTGGCAAGGGAAAGGGTCAGGGCAGCAGGGCCACGGCATGGATCGTGGCGTTGTAGAGCGCTTCGTGGCGGTCTGCGCGGACAAGCCCGGCGATAACCGCGCTGAAGGCTTCGCGCCGGCCCTGGCGCGCCGTGCGGGCAAGCGCGGCCAAAGTCACCTCGTCGGGCGTCATGGCGTGGCAGCAGGGGCGGTTGACGACAATGGGTTCGGGCCAGACCTGCCGCGCCGTCCGGACCAGCCCGTGAAGCGCGCAGGCCGCTTCGACACTGCGATAGCGCCGGGCAAGATCGGGCACGGGATCGCGCCCGGCGTTTTCGAAGACCGCGCAGAGCCGCATTGCCATGACAACGTGCAGCGCCTTGAGCGAAAGGCCGCGCACGTCGTGCGGGCGCACCATGGCATCGATGATCGTGGCGAAGCGGCCGGAAGCGGCGGCAGGAGGCTGGCGGGCAGGCATCTGACATCCTTTCTTGCGAACGATTCGCAAGTTAGGGGTGCCGCCCCTTCCGGTCAATGAGAATCGCTCGCAACAATATCAGGCGGTGCGGAACGCCTGCGTGATCGGATAGCGGCGATCCCGGCCATAGTTGCGCGCGCCCAGCTTCACGCCGGGCGGGGCCTGACGGCGCTTGTATTCAGCAAGGTGCAGCAGGCGTTCCACGCGCACCACGGTTTCGCGTTCATGCCCTTCGGCTACGACCTGATCGACGCTCTTCTCGTGTTCGACAAGGCCGAGGAGAATGGCATCAAGCACATCATAAGGCGGCAGCGAATCCGAATCCTTTTGATCGGGCCGCAGTTCCGCGCTGGGCGGCTTGGTGATGATGCGTTCCGGCATGACCGGGCCATCCGGGCCAAGGCCGATCTTCGGCCGATGGTCGTTGCGCCATTTGGATATGGCGAAGACGGTGGTCTTGTAGGCATCCTTCAGCGGGTTGTAGCCGCCGTTCATGTCGCCATAGATCGTGGCGTAACCCACGCTCATCTCGCTCTTGTTGCCGGTGGTGACAAGCATCGGGCCGAACTTGTTCGACAGCGCCATAAGCGTGACGCCGCGAATGCGCGACTGGATGTTCTCCTCGGTCAGATCGGGTTGCCTGCCTGCAAAGACGGGAGCAAGCATGGCATCGAAGGCATCGACCGCAGGCGCGATTGGCACGGTATCGAGCTTGACGCCCAGCATCTGTGCACAGCCTGCGGCATCCTCAAGACTTTCCTGACTGGTATAGCGACTGGGCAGCATGACGCACCACACCCGGTCCGGGCCCAAAGCATCGACCGCGATGGCCGCGCAGATGGCCGAATCGATGCCGCCCGAAAGACCCAGCACCACGCCGGGAAAGCGATTGCGATTCACATAGTCGCGCAGGGCAAGGACCATCGCGCAATAGATGTCTTCGGGATGTTCGGCCAGATCGTGCACTTCACCCGGCTCGCAGCGCCAGCGGTGCTTGCTGCCAATGGCGGAGCGCGTCCAGACCGTGGTGACGATGGCTTCCTCCCAATCGGGCATCTGCACCCACAGTGCACCTTCCGGGCCGACGACGAAGCTGGCACCATCGAATACCAGTTCATCCTGCCCGCCCACGCGGTTGAGATAGGCCAGCGGAATGCCCGTATCGATCGCGCGGCGCTTGGCCACGCCATCGATGCGCAGCACGTCCTTGTCGATCTCGTAAGGGCTGCCGTTGACGCAGATGAAGATTTCGGCGCCAAGATCGGCCAGATGGCGGCAGACATCGGGATGCCAGATATCCTCGCAGATCGGCAGGCCCAGCATCACGCCCTTGAACAATACCGGTTCAGGCAGGGGGCCGGGCAGGAAATAGCGCTTCTCGTCGAAAGTGCCGTAATTGGGCAGTTCATACTTGAAGCGCGTGGCTGCAATGCGCCCTCCTTCAAGCAGGGCCACGCCGTTGTGCAGCGCGCCGTCGCGCACAAAGACCGATCCCACCAGCATGGCCGGGCCGCCATCGGCCGTGGCCTGTGCCAGCCGTTCCAGTTCCACCGCCGCGCGTGCGATCAGCGCGGGCTTCATGATGAGGTCTTCGGGCGGATAGCCGATCAACTGGAGTTCGGGAAAGACCACGAGATCGGCATCGCGCGCCTTCTCCCGCGCGGCAAGCATGGCGGCGGCATTGGCGGCAAGATCGCCCACCGACTGGTTGAGCTGGGCAAGGGCGATGCGGAGCGTGTCTGTCATGTCTGTTCACTAGGCGGCAAGACCTGCCTGCTGCAAGAGTTGCAAACCTGTCATCTTGGGCTAAGGGCCGCATCGGGGATCGAATCCGAGGGAATCGCACGCATGAAGATCATGGCCGGCAACTCCAACCTGCCGCTCGCCCGCGCCATTTCGGCCTATCTCGAAATGCCGCTGACCGATGCCAGCGTGCGCCGCTTTGCCGACGAGGAAGTCTTCGTGGAAATCCACGAGAATGTTCGCGGCGAAGACGTGTTCGTGGTCCAGTCGACCAGTTATCCCGCGAACGACAACCTGATGGAACTGCTGATCTGCATCGATGCGCTGCGCCGCGCATCGGCCAAGCGGATCACGGCGGTCGTGCCCTATTTCGGTTATGCCCGGCAGGACCGCAAGCCGGGACCGCGCACGCCGATCTCGGCCAAGCTGGTGGCCAATCTCATCACCGAAGCGGGCGCTGATCGCGTGCTGGCGGTGGATCTGCACGCTGGCCAGATTCAGGGGTTCTTCGACATCCCGACCGACAACCTCTTTGCCGCGCCGGTCATGGCGGCAGACATCCAGACCCGTTACGGCACACAGGAACTTATGGTCGTCTCGCCTGACGTGGGCGGGGTGGTGCGCGCGCGCTCGCTGGCCAAGCGGCTCAACAACGCGCCGCTGGCCATCGTCGACAAGCGTCGCGACCGTCCCGGCCAGTCCGAAGTGATGAACATCATCGGCGATGTGAAGGGGCGCATGTGCATCCTGATCGATGACATCATCGATTCTGGCGGCACGCTGTGCAATGCGGCGCAGGCGCTGATGGATGCGGGTGCTGCGGGCGTTTCTGCCTATATCACCCACGGCGTGCTTTCGGGCGGCGCGGTGGCGCGCGTGAGCAATTCCGCGCTGAAGGAACTGGTCATCACCGACACGATCATGCCGACCGAGGCCACCGCCGCTTCGGACCGGATCAGGGTGCTGACCATCGCCCCGCTGATTGGCGAGGCCGTGCGCCGTATCGCCGATGAAAGTTCGGTGTCCAGCCTGTTTGACTGACAGGCCCAGGCTGGCCACGGTCCCGATTGACGGGCAGGGCTATTCCCAGGGCTTGACTTCGCCCGGTTCCAGTCGGCGGATCATTTCCAGACGGCGCGCCTGCCTGGTTTCAAGGCCAAGCGTCATCAAGGGCTGGGGCCGTTCGACGAACTGGCGCGGGCTCATCCCGAAAAGCTCGCCGAACTCGCGGATCAGGTGGCTCTGGTCGTAATAGCGCAGCGCAATGGCTTCGGCCTCGTCGTGATCGGCCACACCGCGCAGATGGCTGGCCATGTCGAGCGCGCGGGCGCGGCGCAGCACCTGCTTCGGCGGCATCCCGAAATCGCGCCGCACGATGCGTTCAAGCCGCCGCTGCTCAACCCCGAACTCTTCGGCCAGACGCTTCACGCTCACTGTCGGGTCGATGAAGGCGGCTGCCTCGAAGCGGGCGGAAACGGGATCGGGCTCGCGCACGGCGCGTTCAGCAATAAGGCTGCGCATTTCGTGCTCCATCGCCTTGGCCCAGTCTTCGGGTCTATCCGCAGGATGGCACAGGTCTAGCCAGCGCTCTTCATTGAGGCCAAGCGCGGTGAAGGTATCCAGCCGGTCCACCATCGCGGAAATGTCAGGCCCGCCAAGTGCGTGACAGACGCCGGGTCGCAGGAAGATGCCCACGCTGATGAAGCTGCCGGTAACGCTGATCGGCATCCGGCGCGATTGCGGACCGAACAGCATGGCCGCTCTTTCCGATTGCCTGATGCCGTCCGCCGTGCTCGCCTGCCAATGCCCGCGCAACTGGATGCGGATGCAGGCAAAATCACTCAGCAGGCCGCATTCCAGCCGATGATCAGGCGGCGTGTCGACAATGGTGACATACAGCCGCCCGATCCAGCGTTCGAGATCGGCTGCGGGCGCACGGCTGTAGGAAATGGGCTGGCCGTCGCGCGTCGCCTGCGGCGAGGCTATCGCCGGGTCGATTGCGGGTCCCTTTTCGGGCGGCGTAGGTCTTTCAGGTGCGGCCCGGTTGTTGCGTGTCATTCTGTCTGCCCCCAGACATTGCCTGACGTTCTATGTCTGACGATCTCTTAGTTGCCGTCTTGACCAGCGTTTGTGCGAATTGTCACGCAAGTCATGAACTTTGTTCTGTCAGGCGAACAATCGGCCCGCGCGCGAACTGCGGGTTGACCAGATGCATCGGGCGCGGGCAAGGACAGGGGCATGAAGCTGGACCAAGACATTGCGCTGGCGATGCGCCTTGCCGATGCTGCCGCAGCAGCAATCCGTCCCCATTTCCGCACGGTGGCGGCCGAGCGCAAGGGCGATGCCACGCCGGTTACGCTGGCCGACCGTGCGGCCGAAGAGGCCATGCGCCGCATCCTGACCGCCGAAGTGCCGCGCGATGCGATCATCGGCGAGGAGTTCGGCGCAAGCGGTGGCGGTTCAGGGCGAAGCTGGGTGCTCGATCCGATTGATGGCACGGCGGGGTTTCTGGCGGGACGGCCGATCTTCGGCACGCTGATTGCCCTGGTGATCGAAGGTTTTCCGGTGCTGGGCGTGATCGACCAGCCGATTACCGGCGAACGCTGGACGGGCGCGGCAGGAATGCCCACAACGCTCAACGGCAAACCCGTGCGCACGCGCGCGTGCCGCGAACTGACCGAGGCCACCCTCGCGACAACCGGCCCGCATTACTTCGACGACCATGATGGCGCGCACTTCATGGGGCTGGCCGCGAAGACCGATCATCGCCGCATGGTCATGGGTGGGGACTGTTACAACTATGCCATGCTGGCGACGGGCCAGCTTGATGTGGTGTGCGAGGCGAACCTCAAACTGCATGACTGGGCAGCGCTCGTGCCCATCGTCGAAGGCGCTGGCGGCACGATGGCGGACTGGAACGGCGAACCGCTTCATGCCGGATCGGATGGCCACGTTCTGGCGGTGGGTGATCCTGCACGGCTTGACGACGTGGTCGAGGCTCTGGCCTGCGGCCACTGAACTGACACAGTGCGCGGCACGTGGTTCTTCTTCTACGGAACGCTGTGCGAAGATCACGACAATCCCGTCACGCGCGCGATCCTGCCGGTTATGTCAGGGGGTAGGCGGGCGTGGGTGCATGGTTCGCTTCGGGCGGTGTTCGCCGCACGGGGCTGGTATCCGGCGCTGTGCGATATCGGGGGGCGGGCGCGGCGCGGGCGGGCGAGGGTCATGGGGCGACTCTATCGCGCCGGTCCCGGCTTCGGGCTGCGGCATCTGCGGCTGCTTGATGCCTATGAAATGTGCGATCCGCGCCGGCCCGGCTGGTCGGAGTATCGGCGCTGCCTGGTTTCCGTGAGGGCGCAGGGTCGCGCCGCTCCGGTCAGGGCGCTGGCCTATGTCCGTGCACGGCCCGCGCACCGCGGTATGCCGGTGATTGCCAGTGGCGATTTTGTCCGCTTCCTCAGGCGGCGCAGGGCGCGCGCCTTTGGCGCCTTATAGGCCTGCCTTCAGCATCCAGTCGTGGAACAGGCGCACCGGGCGCGATTGCAGCGCGCGGGGACGGCATACGAACCAGTAGGAATAGGGGCTGTCCACGTCGATGTCGTAAAGCCGGGCAAGACGTGAATCGTGGCTGCGATGATAGTGGTCATCGTGCATGATGGCGATGCCAAGGCCCTGGGCCGCCGCCTCAAGGATCAACTGCCCTGAATCGAAGTGGTCGATCGCCGCAGGTTCCAGCTTTTCCAGATGCAGTGCCTTCTTCCACGCCTCGAAGCTCATCGGCAGATCGTTGTGAACAAGGAACGTCTGCTTGGAAAGCTTGGCAATGTCTGGCTTGTCCCCCAGCTCCTCGGCGAGGGCGCGCGAGGTAATGGCATGGACGCGGTTGTGATCGAGCCGCACCGAATGCAGCGAGGCATCCGGACCTTCGGACAGGATGATCGCCGCATCGATCGTATCGCCCAGCTTCGTCTCCGCAGCGTGGCCGGAATCGATATCGATATGAAGCTGCGGGTGCAGCTTGCGCAGTTCGCCAAGGCGCGGGAACAGGCGCTGGCTGCCGAACAGCGGCAGAACCCCCAGACGCAGGCGCATGACCTTTCCGGTATCGATCAGGCGGTCAACCCGATCGGCCATTTCGTCGATCAGGGGCGCCACGGCATCGTAAAGCTGCTGGCCTTCCTCGGTCAGCTTCAGGGCCTGATGCTTGCGTTCGAACATCGGCTTGCCGATGAAGTCCTCAAGCGCGCCAAGCCGACGCGACAGGGCCGATGGGCTGAGCGCAAGCTCGGCAGCCGCCGTCTTGGCCGATCCGGCGCGCACGACGCGGATGAACGCCTCGAGCGAACGCAGGGGGGGCAGACGGCGGATCATTCTCTCGTCCTTATTCTTCCGGGGCCGTTGCGGCACCGGGGGCATGGAGCCTGAGGCGGGTGAGGCGACGTTCATCGCCCGCGATCACTTCAATCCGCCACCCGCTGGCATGTTCGAGAACACGCCCGACCGGCGGCACTTCACCTGCCAGTATCACGGCAAGCCCGCCCAGCGTATCCACGTCTTCTTCCACTTCGGCAAGCCGGGGATCGACCGTTTCCGCCACGTCGTCCAGTTCCGCGCGGGCATCGGCATCCCAGGTATCCGAATCGATGCGGCGCAGCAGTTCCTGCGGTGCATCGTCGTGTTCGTCCTCGATCTCGCCAATGATCTCTTCGACCAGATCCTCGATGGTGATGATGCCATCGGTGCCAGAGTATTCGTCGATCACCACGGCCAGGTGGGTACGCTTGCTGCGCATGTCGGCCAATACGTCAAGCGCGCCGCGCGCCTGCGGGACGAACAGCGGCTGGCGCATCAGGCTGGTCCAGTCCTTCGGTGGCTGCTTGCCCGAAAGGTGCATCCCCGCGACGATGGCAAAGACATCCTTCACGTGGATCATGCCGATGATCTCGTCGAGCGATTCGCCATAGACCGGCATCCGGCTGTGCCCGTGCTCGGCAAAGGCGGCAACCAGTTCATCGAAGCTGGCTGATGCCGCAATGGCGATGATCTCGCCGCGCGGGATGGCCACATCGTCAGCGTCATGCTCGCTGAAGTGGAGCAGATTGCGCAGCATCTGCCGCTCCAGCGGCACCAGATCGCCGTTGCGCTTGCCGTCGTGGCTCGGTTCGCCCTCGTGTTCGTCGATCGCTTCCTCGATCTGTGCGCGCAGCGACAGATCATGGTCCGATCCCTTGAAGAAGCTCCTGATCGTGCGCCACAGCGCGCGTCGATGTCCGGAACTGCTACTGTCTGCGTCTCCCGCACGGCCTTCGCCGGCAGAGCCATTGCCCTCAGGCACTGCTTGGTTCCCCCTTCAGGTCAGTCTTCGACCGCATATGGGTCGGCAATGCCCATAAGTGCAAGAACCTTGCGTTCAAGCCCTTCCATTTCTTCGGCCTCGGCATCGCCCTGTTCGTGATCGTATCCGGCAAGATGCAGCAGGCCGTGCACGATGAGGTGCGCCGCGTGGGTTTCCACCGCCACGCCCTTGTCCGCCGCTTCGCGCACGCAGACGCCGTGGGCAAGGATGAGATCGCCCAGCATGCAGGGCGCGTCGGGATTGCGTGCAGCGCGCAGCACTTCATCGCGGCTCAGCATCGGAAAGGACAGGACATTGGTCGGCTTGTCCTTGGCGCGCCATTGGCGGTTCAGGGCGTGCACTTCCTCGTCGCCGGCCAGAACCAGGCTGACCAGGAAGCATTCGTGCGCAAGTTCGGGGACGATGCGCGATACCGCCTCGGCCGCATTGCAGGCCAGAGCTTCCCAGTCGGTTTCCTCGCCCCAGAGCGGGTCGATATCGATTTCAAGAACCGGCGCGCTCATCATTCCTTGCCGCTGTTGGCGCCTTCATAGGCTTCGACGATCCGCCCGACGATGGGGTGGCGCACCACATCGGCCGTGCCGAAGCGCACGGTGGCGATGCCTTCGATCCCTTCAAGCCGCGCCACGGCATCGTTGAGGCCGCTTGCTCCGGTTCCGCCGGGCAGATCGACCTGCTTCGGATCGCCGCAGATCACCATGCGGCTGTTCTGGCCAAAGCGGGTGAGGAACATCTTCATCTGTGCGGGCGTGGTGTTCTGCGCCTCGTCAAGGATGACGAAGGCATCGGCCAGAGTGCGGCCACGCATGAAGGCAATGGGCGCAATCTCGATTTCGCCGCTGGCGATGCGGCGCTCCACCTGTTCGGGCGGCATGCAATCGTAGAGCGCATCGTAGAGCGGACGAAGATAGGGATCGACCTTCTCCTTCATGTCGCCGGGCAGGAAGCCCAGCCGTTCGCCTGCCTCGACCGCAGGACGCGAAAGGATCAGCCGCTGCACCGAGCCGGAGATGAGCTGTGCAACCGCCTGTGCCACGGCGAGATAGGTCTTACCGGTTCCTGCCGGACCAAGCGCGAAGATCACGTCGTTGGCGATCAGTGCCTTCATGTAGGCAATCTGGGTGGCGCTGCGCGGAACGATGGTTTTTTTGCGGGTGCGGATCATGATGGATGGTGCGCCGCCCGGTGCACCGGTGATGATCCCTTCCAGCGTGGGTTCCACGCTCATGGCGATGAGCGATTCGATGACTCCTGAATCCACGTCCTGCCCGGAAAGGAGGCGCTGGTGCATTCCTCGCAGCACATCGCGCGCCCTTGCCACGGCATCTTCGGGTCCCTCGATCAGCGCACGGTTGCCGCGTGCCGAGATGTAAACCCCCAGCCGGTTCTCGATGAGCACCAGATTTGTGTCGAACTGGCCGAACAGTGCGCCCAGCACGGTCTGTTCATCGAACTCGACCTCGATCCGCGCGCGGTGGTGCTGGTCCATGCGGTGATGGTCAGCCCGGTGAAGATCGGGGCGATAAGGCGCTTCGTGAGCGCGGGGGGGCTTTCGGGCCATGTGCTCCTTTCAGCTTGAAGCCTGAATCAGAGCATAGGAACGGATGTTGCGCGCACAAGACGCACGGCGCTGCTTTGCACAGAGGTTTTTGCCGAATGGCGGGCAATTCAGCCCAGCACGCGCCCCGCCAGCGAATTGGGACCGGCTTCCACCAGTTCAACCCGCACCATATCGCCAATCCCGGCCTCGCCCATGAAATGCACCGATTGCAGCCACGGCGATTTTCCGAGCCATTGGCCGGGATGGCGGCCCCTGCGTTCGACCAGCACCTCGCAGGTCTTGCCCACGCTGGCACGGTTGAAGGCAAGCTGGTCGCGGTTGAGCGCGGCCTGGAGACGTTGCAGGCGATCGTCCATCACTTCGGCGGGGACGTGATCGGGCATGGTGGCGGCCGGGGTGCCGGGGCGGGCGGAATACTTGAAGCTGAAAGCCTGCGCGTATCCCACGGCATCAACGATGCGCAGCGTGTCCTCGAACTCGGCTTCGGTCTCGCCCGGAAAGCCGACGATGAAATCGCCCGAAAGCGCGATGTCGGGCCGCGCGGCGCGGATGCGCTCCAGCAGTCGCAGATAGCTTTCGGCGGTGTGGCTGCGGTTCATCGCCTTGAGCACACGATCATTCCCGGCCTGGACGGGCAGGTGCAGGAACGGCATCAGCTTGTCCAGTTCGCCATGCGCCGCGATCAGTCCATCGGTCATGTCGTTGGGATGGCTGGTGGTATAGCGGATCCGCTTGAGATCGGGGTCAGCGGCAAGGGCGCGGGCAAGCCCGTCGAGGCCGATGGCGCGCCCCTTGTCATCCTCGCCGGTCCAGGCATTCACGTTCTGGCCCAGAAGGGTGATCTCGCGCGCGCCGCCAGCTACCAGCAGCCTTGCCTCCTCCACCAGATCGGAAAACGGCCGGCTGATTTCCGCGCCGCGCGTATAGGGCACCACGCAATAGGTGCAGAACTTGTCGCAACCCTCCTGCACGGTGAGAAAGGCCGTGGGGGCCGATTTTCGACGCTTGGGCAGCGCGGCGAACTTGGCTTCGGCGGGCATGTCTGTTTCGGACGCGCGGCCACCGCTGGCCGCCTTGGCGACCATTTCCGGCAGACGGTGATAGGACTGCGGACCGACCACCACCTTCACGCTGGGCGCACGGGCCATGATCTCCTCGCCTTCGGCCTGCGCAACGCAGCCAGCCACGGCAATCAGCGGTGCCGAGCCATCATCCCTGCGCAACCGGCCGATGTCGGAATAGACCTTTTCCGTGGCCTTCTCGCGGATGTGGCAGGTGTTGAGCACGACGAGATCGGCATCTTCGCCCTCCGCCGCAGGCGTCATCCCTTCCGCGCCCAGCAGTTCGGCCATGCGCTCGCCGTCATAGACGTTCATCTGGCAGCCGAAGCTCTTCACGCGGAAGGTGCGGGGAGTGGCTGCGGCGGTAGCGGGTGCGGCGGGGTTGGCGGAAGACGACATGGCCCGCGCCGTTACTGGATTTGCAGGGCCTTGTCTAATCCAGGGTCTAATCCGGGGTCTAATCCGGGGCTGATCCGGCTGGCCCCGCCTTGCCTCAGGGGAGATCCGCGGCGGGCCTGTGATCGGCGAGTGCCATGGCTGCGGCGATGCGTTGCTGCGCCGCTGCGGCCATGACCTTGCGGTTGGCCATTTCGGCATCTTCGAGCGGTTTCAGGAAATGCACGGTCACGTCGATGGCGCGGCGACGGGCGAGGATTTTCAGGAAATTGTCCAGCCCGTGCTCTGCGCCCACCCATGCAATGACTGGCGCCTGCGGTCCGTAATCGATCCACAGCGGCTGAACCGATATGCCGGGCGGGGGTGGATCAAGCGCGGACAGGAGCGACGACTTGAACGGCAAGAGGCCCGTTCCGTCGCTGGTGGTGCCTTCGGGAAAGACCGCAAGCGCTCCGGTATCGGACAAGGCCTCACGAACGCTGGCGACCTGTTCGTGAACGCTGCGGCGGTTGTGACGCGCGACGAAGACCGTATCGTTCATCTGGCACAGCCACTTGAGCAGCCCGATTTCGGCAAGGCCCGAATGCGCGATGAAGGCTGTGCCGCTGGCACCGGCGATGACCGGAATATCAAGCCAGCTTACGTGGTTGGCGAGGAAAAACGCGCCGCCGGTCACGCGGCCCCCGGTTTTGCGCACCCGCGCGCCAGCGATCCGGGCAATGGCACCAAGGAACAGGCGGGGCCACGGATTGGGCAGCCGCAACAGGGCAAAAGCATAATACAGCGGCACGCAAGTCACGAGCAGCAGCACCATCGCCGCAAGCCGCAGGACGATGCGGCAGCGCCCGGCGAACGAGATTGCCGGACGCAGGACTGCCTCAGCCGTCGCGCTCAATCTTCACGCCATAAAGCTCCATGCGATGATCGACGAGCCGGTAGCCGAGCTTTTCCGCGATCTGCCGCTGGAGCTGTTCGAGTTCGGGATCGACAAACTCGATCACCTTGCCGGTTTCCACATCGATCAGGTGATCGTGATGGGCTTCCGGCGTGGCTTCATACCGGGCGCGACCATCGCCGAAATCGTGACGATCAAGAATGCCCGCCTCTTCAAACAGGCGTACGGTGCGATAGACCGTGGCGATCGAAATGCGCGAATCAATGGCCGAAGCGCGTTCATGCAGCTTCTCCACGTCGGGATGATCGTCGCTTTCCGAAAGGACGCGCGCAATTGTGCGGCGCTGATCGGTAATGCGCAGTCCGCGTTCGGCGCAGAGAGCTTCAATGTCGATGGCCTGATGCACGATGGACCCGCTAACAAGAAATTGGCCCTCCCGGATATAACCGGGCGGGCCAAATCTTCAACCGCGCGCAATCGTATTGCGGGATTGTCCCTGTCTTGCAGGGCAGCCTGCGGATCGGGTCCGGATCAGGCGGCTGCGGGCTTGCGGCCGCGCTTGGGCGCGGGCTTGCGGCCAAGGCCGATCTTCTTGGCCAGTTCGCGCCGCTTTTCCGCATAGGCCGGGGCGACCATCGGATAGTCGGCCGGTAGGTTCCAGCGCGCACGATACTGTTCGGGGGTCATGTTGTAGCGAGTCGCAAGATGGCGCTTGAGCATCTTGAGCTTCTTGCCGTCTTCAAGGCAGACGATGTGATCGTTCTTGACCGATGCGCGGATTGAAACCGCTGGTTCCGGAGCAGGCTCTTCAGCCACGGCGGGCTGATCAAGCCCGGCCAGTGCCGAATAGACATTGTTGATGAGCGTGGGCAGATCGCTCACGGCGACGCTGTTGTTGCTCACATGAGCGGCCACGATATCCGAGGTCAGGGTAATCAGCGTCTCGCGCATGTCATTTTGTATTTCACTCATTGCGAACCGACTTTCGTTGTTTGTTGTTCAGCAGGATCCTGCGATGATCTATTTGCTTGGTGATCCAGATCACAGCATATAGTCAAGTCGTGACCAGAAACAACCGGATCGACAGCCAATTTTGAAACTCTGCCCAAAAAATCCCAATAGGCAGCAAGTATCGGCTCAATCCTCGAAAGTCAGCTCGTGGCTTACCGCATCAATCCGCTGCCCGCCGGGGGTGCGATAATAAGCCGGTCGTATGCCGGTTTCCCGGAAACCATGCGCTGCATAAAGAAACCCTGCCGGATTTCCGCGTCGCATCTCCAGAAAAATCCGTGTCATACCATGGTCTTGGGCGTCGGCGATGAAGCGCGCAAGCAGACGATGCCCCAATCCCCTTCGCCGATAGGCTGGCGCGATGGCAAAAAGCAGCAGCTCTTCTTCGTCGAGTATTCGGCGGCCCATGAAGAAACCGGCGGCAGGATTTGTTTCAGAAGGATTTTCCGTGCCATCGGCGGCGATAAAGCCATAATGGCAATTGCCCACGATCAGGGCATCGCAAACCTGCCTGCGGCTCCAGGCTTCGCCGTATTCGGGCGGAAAGGCAGTTTCCATCACTGCCATCAGCCAGTCGATCTCGGTTGCAGGGGCCATCATGCCGTGGCAACGCCTCGAAGGGCAGGGCGGGATGCCGCTGGCGCCAATCAGGCCGCCGCAGGCAGGCGCGCGTCGGGCGCCCGGCCGTAGCTGGGCCGGGGATCTGCATGCAGCAAAGCCGGGTCCAGCAGGTTGAACAGGCGCGCATCGGGCCGCAGATCAAGCATGACGATGCCGGGGCGCTGGCCAGCGATGGCCTGGGCCTGGCTGCCCGCGACAAGAGCGGCACTGCTGCGCGCAATCGCATCGGCGGGGCTGAGCGATGCGACATCGGCCAATGGCGCCCCGTCTGCCGAGAATGGCTGGAAGAACCATTCGCCGTGCCCCCCGGTCATGCAGATGTCGACCGGCTGTCCGGGGTGCTGGGCAAGCGCCATTGCCGCCACCAGTGCCGGGCATTCGAATCCTTCGACACTGGCATTCCATACAAGGGCAAGCGCGCGCGCCGCCGCAAGGCCAACGCGGATGCCGGTAAAACTGCCGGGGCCGACGTTGACGGCGATGCGCTCTGCGCGTCCCCTGCCGGGAAGGGACGCGATCATCGGCACCAGCCGTTCGGCATGGCCACGGCCCAGTTGCTGGCATTCACCGGCAACAAGCTGCCGATCATCGAACAGGGCGACCGAGCAGTTCTCGGTTGCGCTGTCGATCACCAGAGTGCGCATTCCTGCCGTCCCGATCAGGCCGCGCGCACTTCGCTGACTTCGGGCACGTAGTGCTTCAGCAGGCTTTCGATGCCGTTCTTCAGTGTGGCGGTGGAGGATGGACAGCCAGAGCAGGCCCCCTGCATCTGGAGATAGACCACGCCCTCGCGAAAGCCGCGGTAGATGATGTCGCCGCCATCGTTGGCAACGGCCGGGCGCACGCGCGTTTCGATCAGATCCTTGATCTGTTCAATGATGTCCGCATCGGCGGGATCATCGGCAAAATCATCATCGGCATCGGCAGGAACGGCAATTCCGGCAGCGGTGCCACCAGCGAAAAGCGGCGCCTTGCTGACGAAGTGATCGAGCAGGATCGAGAGCACCTGCGGTTTCAGCCCGGCCCATTCCACGCCCGGCGCGGCAGTGACCGAAACGAAATCCCGCCCGAACAGCACGCCGGTCACGTCACCCAGATCAAACAACGCCTGTGCCAGCGGCGAGGCTTCGGCCGCTTCGGGCGACGTGAACTCGCGCGTGCCGGCGGCCATGACCTGCTCGCCCGGAAGGAACTTGAGCGTGGCCGGATTCGGGGTTGTTTCGGTCTCGATGAACATGATTCGCATTTAGGCCGGTCAGACGGGCGGTCAAGTGGCGCAAGGGCCGGGAAACCCCGCAAACCGCGGGGCTGGCCACGATTTATCCGCATCGGGCAATCATGGCGCCATGGTGCGAAACGCGGCGGGCGGCTATGGCATGGCAATGAAGCTTATCCGCAACGCGCTTTTGCGCCTCCGTCACCCCGTCATCACCCCTGTTGCGGCCGCTGCCGTGCTGGCCCTTGGGCTGCAAACCGCAACCGCCGCGCCGGCAAAGGTGGCGGTGCAGCCCCCCAAGCCTTCTCCAGACGTTATCCCGCTGCCGCTCAACCCGGTGGTCCCGGCAGGCCAGAGGCTGTGCAGCGCCACCACGCCCAGCGGGCTTGGGGTGATGCAACTGAAGCCGGCAGAGGCGGCAAAGCCCGCCAAGGCGGATTACGTGCTCGTCAACTATCTCGGCTTTCTCGCGGCCAATGGCGAAGTGTTTGATCAGAACATGCAGGCAGCCTTTCCCGTGGACGGCGTGATCCCCGGCTTCTCCGAAGGTCTGCAAATGATGACGAAGGGCAGCATCTGGCGCTTCTGCGTGCCTGCGGCACTGGGCTATGGCGATCAGGTTTCGGGACCGATCCCGGCGGGTTCCGATCTGGTGTTTCAGGTGGAACTGCTTGATTTCAAAAGCCCGGCCGAGCTTGAAGCAATGCGCGCCGCCCAGCAGGCAGCAGACCCGGCACCTGCCGCGCAGAAGTGAAGCGGAAAGGGCAAAGGTGCGGGGTCGATGACAGGTCTATTCACTGGTCCTTCATCGCAAGCGCTCTTATAGTCCGCCCATGCGATCCCGTATGAAGCGCACGCCGCGCCTTGGCCTGTTCCTGTCCCTCCTGCTGGTCACGACCGTTCCCACCCTGGCGCAGGGCAGGCAGGACAGTCCGCCCGCCGCCGCGCAGAAGAGGGCCGATGTTCCGTGGCTGTATCAGGGTTCGGACGTGCCGCAGGACAAGGCATGGACCTTCGGGGTGCTGCCCAACGGCCTGCGCTATGCGGTGCGGCGCAATGGGGTTCCGCCCGAACAGGTTTCGGTGCGGGTGCTGGTCGATGCCGGGTCGATGTACGAAACCGAAGATCAGCGCGGCTATGCTCACCTGCTTGAGCATCTGACCTTCCGCGAATCGAAGTATCTGCGCGAGGGCGAGACAATACCGACCTGGCAGCGCCTTGGCGCGACCTTCGGCAGCGATACCAATGCCGAGACCAGCCCGACCCAGACGGTTTACAAGCTGGACATTCCGCAGGCCTCGGCAGCGAAGCTGGACGAGACGTTCCGCCTCCTTTCCGGCATGATCATGGCGCCCGTCATCACCGATCACGGGGTGAGAACCGAAGTTCCGATCGTGCTGGCCGAAATGCGGGAGCGCAAGAGCGCGCAATCGCGCGTGCTGGATGAAACGCGCGATCTTTTCTTCAAGGGGCAGCTGCTGGCCTCGCGCAATCCGATCGGCACGGTGGAAACGCTCGAAGCGGCCAATGCCGCCAAGGTCCGCGCGTTTCACAGGAAATGGTATCGCCCCGACAATACCGTGATCGTGGTGGCGGGCGATGCCGAACCCGAAGCGCTGGTAAAGCGCATCGAACAATGGTTCGGGACGTGGAAGGCGGCGGGGCGCAAACCTGCCCAGCCCGATTTCGGAAAGCCTGTCGCCCCTCCCGGAACCGATCCGGCAAACCCGGTGGCCGAAGCCATGGTTCTGGTCGAGCCTGACCTGCCGCGCCTTGTCAACTGGGCGATCCTGCGGCCGTGGAAGAAGGTGGACGATACCATCGTCTATAATCAGGGCCTGATGATCGACCGGCTGGCGCTGGCGCTCATCAACCGGCGGCTTGAAGGGCGCGCACGGGCGGGTGGAAGCTATCTTGCCGCCTCGGTCGACGAACTGAAGCAGCAGCTTTCGCGTTCGGCCGATGCAACCATGGTTTCGGTCACGCCTCTGGGCGAGGACTGGAAGAGCGCGGTTGCCGATGTGCGTGCCGTCATTGCCGATGCGCTGGCAACGCCGCCCTCGCAGGAGGAGATAGACCGCGAGGTGGCCGAGTTCGAGGTGGCCTTCAAGGTTGGCGTCGAAACGCAATCGACCATCTCCGGATCGAAATCGGCGGATGACATCGTGAATGCGGTGGACATTCGCGAAACCGTGGCCAGCCCGGATACGGTCTATGATATCTTCCGGCGCTCGATCCCGCTGTTCCGGCCGGAAGCCGTGCTTGAACACACACGCGCCCTGTTTCAGGGCACCGTGATCCGCCCGATGCTGATAACCCCGGTCGCGGGAGAGGCCGACGAGGCAGCACTGAAGGCAGCGCTCACCATGCCGGTCGATGCGGCATCGGGCAGCCGCGTGGCAGCGAACATCATCAAGTTTTCCGATCTGCCGCCGGTCGGCAAGCCGGGCGCGGTTGAAAGCGCGCGGCCGCTGGGCCTGCTAGGCATCGAGCAGATTGAACTGGCAAATGGCGTCAAGGTGCTGCTGTGGCCCAACGATGCGGAGCCGGGCCGGATCATCGTGAAGGCCCGCTTTGGCGGCGGCTTTTCCGCCATTCGCCCCGAAGATGCGGTTTATGCCTCGATCGGGCGGGTGGCGCTGATGGACAGCGGCATTGGCGATCTGGGCCGCGACGATCTTGACCGGCTTGCCACCGGACGCAAGCTGAGCCTCGATTTCGATATCGATGATACTGCCTTCGTGCTCTCTGCCGATACGCGCCCGGCGGACATGGAGGACCAGCTCTATCTCATGGCGGCCAAGCTGGCCATGCCGCGCTGGGACGCGAACCCGGTGCTGCGGGCAAGGGCAGCAGCGAAGCTGCAATACGAAAGCTACAACTCGGCCCCGATGTCCGTGCTGAACCGTGATCTCACGGCGCTCCTGCGCGGGGGCGATCCCCGCTATGCCACCCCCACACCCGCCCAGCTCGATACGGTCAGCCCCGAAGGCTTCCGCAAGGTCTGGGAGCCGCTGCTGGCGCAAGGGCCGATCGAGATCGACATGTTCGGCGACTTCACGCGCGAGGATGCCATCGCCGCGCTTGAGCGCACATTTGGCGCTCTGCCCCGGCGCCCGGATGCCCCGCCGTCCACCCTCATGCCTGCGATCCCCGCGCACAACGAAAAGCCGATGGTGCTGACCCATCGGGGCGACCCTTCGCAGGCGGCTGCCGTGGTGGCATGGCCCACGGGGGGCGGGCAGGCCGGTGTGCGTGAAAGCCGCCAGCTCGAAATCCTCGCACAGATCTTCAACAACCGCCTGTTCGATGCGATGCGCGAGAAAGTGGGCGCAAGCTATGCCCCGCAAGTGGGATCGAGCTGGCCGCTCGATCTGCCGACGGGCGGTTATCTTTCGGCCATGGTGCAATTGCGGCCCGGCGATTTCGGCACGTTCTTCAGCGCGGTTGATGCCATTGCCGCAGACCTTGCCGCCAAGCCGCCGACGGCCGACGAGATCGGCCGCGTGACCGAGCCGCTGAAACAGCTCATCACCCGCGCCAGCACCGGCAACGGCTTCTACATGTATCAGCTCGAAGGGGCGGCCAACGATCCGCGCAAGATCGCGGCGATCCGGACCATCCTCAACGACTACAGCCAGACCACGCCCGAACGGATGCAGGCGCTTGCGCAGAAGTATCTTGTGCGGGAAAAGAGCTGGCGCTTGCAGGTCGTCCCGGAAAGTGCGGCGCGCTGACCTTTGCGGCGGTTATGAGCAGCTGTTGCTGGTCGGGCTGCCGACAAGGCCCACTGTCGTGTTACGATTATCGCGCACGATGACGGCGGCCTGTTCGTGCATCATGAACGGCTGCACGAAGAGATCGCCGAACAGTCCCTTGTAGTTGAACCAGACTTCGGCGACGATCATCGCCGTGTCCTTGGGCGCCTTGACGGTTGCCTTGCCGATCTTCACCCCGCTGCTGACCGCCGTGTTGAGAAGGCCGGTCGGATCAGGGTTGCCGAGCAGGGAGTTCTTTTTCACCGGCCCCTTGCACTGCTGCCAGTGGATGTATTGCTTCCCGGTCACGGGATGGACTTCCACGCTGGAAAGGATCACCCGGCCCTGCTGGTCGATGCCGATGTCGCTGCCTTCAAGCAGGGCGCCGGTCAGCACCGAATTGACATCGGCCGCGCTTATCGTTGGGGTCACGCTGGTATTGTCGGTCTGGGCAATGCGCGATGCGTTATCGGCAAGGGCCACGGCCACCTGGCTGGCCTGCATCGCGGCCACGTTCATCCACGCGATCTCGGCGCCATACATGCCAAGGGTAACGAACAGCGGCAGGACAAGCGCGAACTCGATCACCGAAACGCCGCTGCGGTCGCGGCGCAGGCGGCGCAGCATCCGGCGGGCAGGCTTGCGTTGAGGAAGTGCCGCCTGTGGTTTCATGGACAGCTCCCTGCGCTCGATCCATAGCCAAGCTGATCGGCAAAGGCTTCGTTCTTGGTCACGGCCGTTGAGGTAAGGGTGCGCTCGTTCCAGCGTTGTGGCAGGAACGGCACCTTGAACACCGGCTTGAAGCGGGCAGTGACGGAATAGACCACAACGTCGCTGCCGCCGCCTTCGCTGCCTTTTCTGCCCATCTCCTCGTCCCACTGGCCGTTGCGGTTCTCGTCAGTGTAGATCTCGTTGTTGTCGCAGCGGCCGTTGCCGTTGGCATCGTTCCACTTTTCCGCGCGGCCCACGTCCGAGAAATCGACATAGCTGGTGCGCGAAGTCTCGATGGTCACACCCGGCAGAACGGGCCTGATGGCGTCCAGAACGCGCGCATCGGCGCCGGAAATGGTGCGCGTTTCCAGCGCGGATTCGCGCGCGGCGCGGCGCACCGCGCCCGACAGCACGGATTTGCCATAGACCATCTGCCCCACATCCATGATCCCCAGCAGCAGCAGCAGGAACATCGGCAGCACGATGGCGAACTCGACAATGGTTGCGCCTTCCCGGTCGGCGGCAAGCGGGCGAAGCAGGCGCATCATTGCACCACCCGCAGTTGGCCCACCTGCTTGGCGATTGACTGGAAAGCAGCCTCAAGCTGGCTGGCGTTGCTGGCCGTGAAGGCACTGTTGGAGGATGCGCACGTGGCCAGAGGCTGAGTCATGGCCTGCGCAAAGGCGATCACCCACAGACGGATGCCCTTTGCCTTGACCGCCTCGCAGATGGCAAGGAAGCGCGAATTGTGCCGTGCGGCCTGGTTGGTTACGCCATCGTTGGTCACGCGGCGGTCATGGTATTCGATGCCCCACGATGACTGGATCGAGAAGTTGGGCGCCATCTCGCCATCGGTCATGAAGATGATGTGACGTGAAACTTCGCCCCGGTTCGTCGGCACGGCGCGCACATTGTCGCGCCACATGCCATCGGGCGACATCATCCGCCCACCCCAGACCAGCCCGATATCGTGATAGGTTGCCCCTTCGGGCTTCAGGCCATCGGCATAGGCATAGAAATCGGCCTTGCTCATCGGCGCCAGCAGCCGCGCGCGCGATGGACAGAACGATGCCGCCCGCTGGCCGTTGGCGGTGGGCGTGTTGGGGTCCATGTAGGTCGTGCCGTTCCACACGTAAGTGCGGATATAGGCAACTTCGGGCCACATGGGCGCCCATTTGGTTGCCTGCGATCCGTCGGGTGCGTTGTCGATGTCAAGATCGAGCGCGCCTGAAGGGGTGAAACCGGTGATCGAAGACCACGAATAGGCATCGGCCTTTTCGGTCTGGCGCTCTTCGATGCAGCCCTGCCAGCGCGAAGTGACCGCGGCGCCATTGTCGCCGGTATTGGTGGTCACGTCCTCGAAGAGCTTGTAACGGCTGGTGTTGTAGGTGACTGGCCGGTATTCCCAGCGATCGAAAACCTGGATTGTCGTCTGGATCGGATTGGCGGTGGAAACCACCGTGGTGATGAGGTTGCGCGATCCGGTGCGGCGCTGCTGGTTGAAAAGCAGCAAAATGCCGTTGCACTGATAGTCGATCATCGTCTGCGGCTGGGTCGTCGTCGTGGTCGTGACCTGCTGGCCGGCGCCGTTGATCGTGGTGGTGGTCGTGGTGGTGGCAGGACCGCTGTTGGTCCAGGCCGTATCGGCAGGAAGCGTCGCATTGCACATGGCAAGCGTGCCGAACGAGGTGCCCGAATGGTTGGTCCAGCCCGACCACGTGACGGGGCTCATCGTCGTTGTCGGCGCTCCGGCGGTCGGCGCCTGGTAGCCGGTGGTCACGGTCTGGTTGCGGTAGATCGGAATGCGTGACTGGATCGTCCAGTTATCGACCACGTAATCAGGATTGAGATTGATGAGCAGATGCCCGACGTTCACCGACGAGCTATAGGGCACGAAACCATAGCGCACGCGCGCGTTGGTGCCCGAAACGGCGGTTTCAACGGTATCGTAGAAGCTTTTCATCGAGGCGCGCAGCGCCTGCATCCGGGTCTGGTTGCCTTGCAGAATCCAGTCCATCGATCCGGTGGTGTCGAGCACCATCATCACGTCGCTGTTGCCGATCTGCATCGAAGCGGTGCACCGCGTGACGATGTCCATCGCGCCGTAGCCGAACAGCTGCATCAGCAGCGGGGGCAGGCGGGTGGTGGCGATGCCGTCGATCGTCTCGCCCTTGTCGGCGGAGCTGGCGCTGAAAGTGGTGTCGCGCGATCCGTAGATCTCTTCGACGAAGTTCGCGGCGAAGTAGCTCTTTGCCTCGTCGTCGGCATTCTTGTCGTAACCCTTGTTGGTTACGGCGCGGCGTCCGGCCAGCACCCCGGCATCGCAGGCTGCCTGGAGGCGCGTGTGCGTGCGCCAGGCGCGGCTGATATCGACGGCGCCGCCGATCAGCGCGGCCACCGCAAAGATGGCCATCGCTGCCAGAGGCAGGATGTTACCCGATCGGTTGCGCAGAAGACCTGCGAAAAGGCGCGCCAGACAAGCCATTCCAACAGTGGCGAATACTGGCCAAAGGTAAAGCAATGCCTATCAGATGGCCGCTAAACTGTCCGGAGCGGGCCTATTCGAAGGTAAACGGCAGCACTTCGCGCCTGCCTTGGCGCAATGATGGGAAAAACCGATTCCCGTGATCGCAAGGCTTGCTTTGCATTTCCGGCGCGCGAGGGGTATGGGGCCGCCTCTTGAAAGGAAGAGGCAAAGTGGCACAGAACTGGACTGCGGATTCGTGGCGCGGGTTTGAAGGACGGCATCTGCCGACCTATCCTGACGCCGAAAAGCTGAACGAGGTCGAGAAGACCCTGTCGAGCTTTCCGCCACTGGTCTTTGCCGGCGAGGCGCGTGCGCTCAAGGCCGACCTCGCGCAGGTGGCGGCGGGCAAGGGTTTCCTGCTTCAGGGCGGAGACTGTGCCGAAAGCTTTGCCGAGTTTCATCCCAATAACATCCGCGACACTTTCCGCGTGCTGCTCCAGATGGCGGTGGTGCTGACTTTTGCCAGCAAGCAGCCGGTGGTGAAGGTAGGCCGCATGGCAGGGCAGTTCGCCAAGCCGCGCTCCTCGCCGGTGGAAAAGGTCGGTGATGTCGAGCTTCCCAGCTATCTGGGCGACAACATCAACGGCATCGAGTTCACGCCCGAAGCGCGCATTCCCGATCCTGAGCGGATGCTGCGCGCCTACAGCCAGGCGGCGGCCACGCTGAACCTGCTGCGGGCATTCTCGACCGGCGGCTATGCCAATCTGCGGCAGGTGCACCAGTGGACGCTGGACCATATCGGCAAGAGCCCGTGGGCCGCGAAGTTTGCCGAGATGGCCGACAAGATCGGCGAGGCGCTGGACTTCATGGAAGCCTGCGGCGTCGATCCGCGCACTGTCCCGCAGCTTCAGGGCACCAGCTTCTACACCAGCCACGAGGCGCTTCTGCTGCCCTATGAAGAAGCGATGACCCGGCAGGATTCGCTGACCGGCGACTGGTATGACACCAGCGCCCACATGCTCTGGATCGGTGATCGCACCCGCTTTGAAGGATCGGCACACGTTGAATACCTGCGCGGGGTGCAGAACCCCATCGGCATGAAGTGCGGGCCTTCGCTTTCGTCCGATGCGCTGCTCAGGATGCTCGACACGCTGAACCCGGCGCGCGAGGCGGGCCGTATCACGCTCATCAGCCGCTTCGGTCACGACAAGGTCGAGGCCGGGCTGGCCCCGCTGGTGCGCGCGGTGCAGCGTGAAGGCCATCCGGTGGTGTGGTCGTGCGATCCGATGCACGGGAATGTCATCAAGGCCGACAACGGCTACAAGACCCGCCCGTTCGACCGCATCCTTTCGGAAGTGAAGGGCTTCTTCGCCGTTCACCGTGCCGAGGGAACGCACGCTGGCGGCATCCACATCGAGATGACCGGCCGCGACGTGACCGAGTGCACCGGCGGTGCCGTGGCAATCACGCAGGAAGGGCTGGCTGACCGGTATCACACGCACTGCGATCCGCGCCTCAACGCGGCACAGTCCATCGAGCTGGCCTTCCTTCTGGCCGAAGCGCTCAATCAGGAACGGGAAGGGCGCAAGGCCGAAGCGGCCTGACTTCGGCACTGTTCCATCGGAAGAAGGCCCCCGAAGCCCGGCGTTTTGGGGGGCCTTCCTGCCTCTATCGTGCGTGCCGCGCGTTCAGCGCAATACCGGCAAGGTTTTGCGCGCGCCTGATCCAGCGGATGCGCGCTGGCGGCTGGCGTTCGGCAAGGCGCTTGAACCGGGCCAGATGCGCGCGGTCCACCGCCGTGCGCGGTTTGGCGTTGCCCGTTGCCTGCGCGATGATCGAGCGGCTGTCTCCGATCAGATCGAAGGGCTGCGCCGTGCTTTCCTGCGCGCATTCCAGCGCGTGGATCAGGGCAAGCCATTCGGCATCGCCATTGGTTCCGCAGCCCAGATCAGTGCGGAAGCGGGCCACGCCGCGCACCACCGCGCAGACTTCTATCGGGCCGGGATTGGGACGGCAGCCGCCATCGAAATAGACCTTCAGCCTGCGCCCCGCGGTCATGCCTTGCGCCGGTCAGGCCCCTGCCTTTGCCGCAAAGCGCATGGCCAGTTCGGCCAGCGGCCTTACTCTTTCCGACATGGCCTTGGCATGGGCGCTTGATGCGGTGCCGTCGATAACGCGCTTCTTGATGCCCTGGATGATCGCGGCAAGCCGGAAGAAGTTGTAGCCGATATACCAGTCGAGATCGGGCAGACCGTCGCGCCCCGTCTTTTCGCAGTAGCGGGCCACCACTTCATCCAGTTCGGGGATGCCCAGTGCCTTGCGGTCAAGATCCTGCACGCCCGATCTGCCGCCATTATCCTGCACCCATGCCGTGCAGAAATAGGTGAAATCGGCCAGGGGATCGCCCAGCGTGGACAGTTCCCAGTCAAGCACGGCGGCAACGCGCGGAGCATCGGGGGCGAAGATCATGTTGTCGATGCGGTAATCGCCGTGGACGATGCTGGTGCGCGTCTGTTCGGGCAGCGTTGCGGGCAGCCATTCGATCAGCCGCTCCATTTCAGGCATCGTCTCGGTTTCCGATAGGCGATACTGCTTGGTCCAGCGGTCAACCTGTCGGCCGAAATAGTTGCCTGGTTTGCCGAAGTCGGCAAGGCCCGCGGCCTCGACATCGACCGAATGCAGCGCGGCCAGCGTATCGACCATGGCGTGATACGTGGCACGCCGGAAATCGGGCGTCGCGCCGGGCATGGCCCCGTCCCAGATCGTGCGGCCGTTGACGCAGTCCATGACATAGAACCACGATCCGATCACGCCATCATCGGTGCATAGGCCATACTGGCGCGCCACCGGAAAACCGGCGGCGTGAAGCCCCGCCTGCACCCGGTATTCCCGGTCAACCGCATGGGCCGAAGGCAGCAGCTTGCCAAAGGGCTTGCGGCGCAGGACATAAGGGCCGGAAGGACTGTCGATCCGGTAGGTGGGGTTCGATTGCCCGCCCTTGAACTTGGCCACGGCAAGTGGTCCCTCAAAGCCCTCGACATTTGCCTCGAACCAGCGGGTAAGACTTGCCTCGTCCAGCCGGTCAGTGCCTTCGGGCGTGACCGTGCCGGTAAAGGCGGCCTGTGCGTCGATCGGTGCTGCCTCGGTCATTGATCGAACACGATCACCGAACGGGCGGAATGGCCCTGCTTCATCTTCTCGAACCCGTCATTGATGGCAGACAGCGGGATGCGCTCGGCAATGATCGTATCGAGATCGAGCAGCCCGCGCATGTAGAAGTCGACAAGCCGCGGCAGGTCCAC
Source organism: Novosphingobium meiothermophilum (assembly GCF_003171715.1). Lineage (GTDB taxonomy): Bacteria > Pseudomonadota > Alphaproteobacteria > Sphingomonadales > Sphingomonadaceae > Novosphingobium > Novosphingobium meiothermophilum. The sequence goes on from NZ_QGHL01000015.1 coordinate 35,327, forward strand.
CGGGAAGTGGTTGCGGCCCATGATCGCGCCTTGCACCTTCTTGTCCGAAAGCAGGTCCATGGCTGAAAGGCCGACCTTGTGGTTCAGCGGCATCATGCCGAGGATCGTGGCGGTGCCGCCGCGCCGCAGGGTGGCCACGGCAAGGTCGCCCGAAGCCGGACGTCCGACCGCCTCGATCGCATGATGCACGCCGCCCTTCGTCATTTCCACGATTTGCGCGGCGGCATCAGGCCCTGCATCCACGACGTCGGTCGCGCCAAGCTTTCTGGCAAGCTCGCGCTTTTCGGGCATGGGATCGACCGCGATGATCCGCCCTGCGCCTGCAATCTTTGCGGCATTTACCGTGGCAAGGCCCACTCCGCCGCAGCCCACCACGCATACCGTCTCGCCGGGGGTTAGCTTGGCGGCATTGAACACTGCGCCCGCGCCGGTCGTCACCGCGCAGCCGATCACTGCCGCCCTGTCGAGCGGCATGTCCGGGTTGATCGCCACGCAGGCATGTTCATGGACCAGCATCTGCTGCGCAAAGGCCGAAAGGTTGAGCATCTGGTTGACGGTGCTGCCATCATCCGTGCGCGTGAGGCGCGGTGGTTGTCCGGCGCCGCGTCGCGTGTCGCCGCCAAGGCAGAGCGACATGCGCCCGGTAACGCAGAACTCGCAGTGTCCGCAGAAGGCCGAAAGGCAGGTGACGACTGCATCTCCCGGCTTGACCGTGCGCACTTCCGCGCCGACGGCCTCGACGATCCCGGCCGCTTCATGCCCCGGCACGGCAGGCAGCGGGTGGGGATAGGCGCCTTCGATGAAATGCAGGTCCGAATGGCAAAGGCCGCAGGCGGCCGTGCGGATCAGCACTTCATGCGGGCCGGGGGCCGAGACGGTGAGATCGTGAATCTCAAGCGGCTTGCCCGGTTCGACAAGGACGGCAGCTTTCATGCGATACTCTCCCTTTCGTGCCGATTATCGAGCCACGCCAAGATCGCCGGAACTGAAGCTGCGGTCATCGCTGGGCATATCGGCATGGCGGGCAAACTCGATGCGTGCGATGGCGCGTGCGTGCACCTCGTCCGGACCATCGGCCAGCCGCAGCGTGCGCTGGTGGGCATAGGCTTCGGCAAGGCCGAAGTCTTCCGAAACACCGCCGCCGCCATGGGCCTGAATGGCATCGTCGATGATCTTCAGCGCCATGCGCGGGGCCTGGACCTTGATCATGGCGATTTCGAGCGCGGCGGACTTGTTGCCCACCTTGTCCATCATGTCGGCGGCCTTGAGGCAGAGCAGGCGGGTCATCTCGATATCGATGCGGGCCTGGGCAATGCGCCATTCCCAGATCGAATGATCGGCCACCCGCTTGCCGAAGGCCACGCGCGATTGCAGGCGCTTTGCCATCTTGGCGATGGCTTCCTCGGCAACGCCAATGGTGCGCATGCAGTGGTGGATGCGGCCCGGCCCAAGGCGTCCTTGCGCGATTTCGAAGCCGCGCCCTTCGCCCAGCAGGATATTGGATGCGGGCACACGCACGTCCTTCATCACCACTTCCATGTGGCCGTGGGGCGCATCGTCATAGCCGAATACCGGCAGATGGCGCACCACCTCCACGCCCGGAGCATCGAGCGGCATGAGGATCATCGACTGCTGCTGGTGGCGCTTGGCCTCGAAATCTGTCTTGCCCATGACGATGGCGATCTTGCAGCGCGGATCGCCCACGCCAGATGACCACCACTTGCGCCCGTTGATGACGTATTCGTCACCCTCGCGGCGGATCGAGGTTTCGATGTTGGTCGCATCGGACGAGGCGACCGCCGGTTCGGTCATCAGGAAAGCCGAGCGGATCTCGCCGTTCATCAGCGGGCGCAGCCACTGTTCCTTCTGTTCCAGCGTGCCATAGCGATGGAACACTTCCATGTTGCCGGTATCGGGGGCCGAGCAGTTGAAGACCTCGCTCGCCCAGCCGATGCGGCCCATTTCCTCGGCGCAGAGCGCATATTCAAGGTTGGTAAGGCCCGGCCCCTCGAACACGAAGCTCTCTTCCACGTGGTGGTGCCCGGCATTGCGCGGGGGCATGAACAGGTTCCAGATGCCCGCGGCCTTGGCCTTGGCCTTCTCCTGCTCGACCGTCTGGAGCACCTTCCAAGGATCGCCTGCGGCTTTTTCGGCCTTGTATTCGCCGTGGCGGGGGCGGACGTTGTCTTCGATGAACTGGCGGACGCGGTCGCGCCAGTATTTCTGGCGGTCGGTCGGTTCGAAATCCATGAGCCTCTCCTCTGATGCCCGGCAGTGTTCAACGGGCAGGCGGTTAATTCAAGTGAAAATTAAGTGATCGGTTAAGCGGTGTCGTTGATCTGGCGCATGGCGCGGGGGGCGGCAAGCCGCATTCCTGCTCCGAATCCCCTGCCTTCCGCCGGACACCGTCAGGGATGCAGCCCCGACGCATCCGGATCGGCCCGCGCCACCGAATCGAGCCGCGCCAGCCGCGCCTCGTGTGCTGCGCGATCGATCGGGAAGCGCCGGACGATCAGCGCCGTCAGCGTGGCAAGCGTGGCTATGCAGGCCACATAGGCAAGGCTCAGCCGATAGGTCACATCGGGCAGGACATCGGCAGGCGGCGTGTTGGCTCCAAGGCCGGCAAAACTCAGCAGCAGGCCCGAAATGAACACGCCCATACCGCCGGCGCACTTGCTGGCAAGAAATGCGCCTGCCGAAAGCGTTCCTTCGGATCGCCGCCCGGTTTCCTCTTCCGAGGCTTCGACTACATCGGCCACCATTGACCAGAGCGTCATGGTTCCGGTCACGGTGAAGGTGTTCGAAGTGAGCGTGCAGGCGAACATGGCGGCAAGTGCGGGGGTGGTGCCATCCGGCGCCCACAAGCCCAGCCAGCGCAGCAGCAGCGGACCTGCCCAGAACACCATGCCCAGCGGCACCATGCGCATCACCGTCCCCGCCTTGCCCCAGCGCTTCTGTGCGCGCCCGACCAGCAGCGATGCCCCCACCACGCTCGCGAACAGCAGGAACGGAAAGGCCTTGAGTGCGGTGGGCGTGAACTTCCACACATAGAGATAGAGGTAATTGGACAGCGCAAAGGTGATGCCCTGTGCCGTGAGGGCAGCGGCAATTGCGCCCATCACGATGAGGCAGGCGGGATGGGCAAAGCTTTCGCGGATTTCGCCGAGCGAGGCGAGAGCGCTCTTGCGCGGACCGGCCTGTTCGGGCGGCGATCCGGCCACCCACCGGTGCTGGCCGATGGCTGAAGCCAGCACGCAAAGTGCCATAAGTCCAGCTCCGAACAGCCCGAAATTGCGGTAGCCTTCGCGCGCCAGCATGGCATTGGGCAGGAACACGCCATAGGCCAACAGCAGCATCAGCAATCCGCCGCCCCAGGAAAACAGGAAGCGGAACCGCGTCAGCCGGGTGCGCTGATCGTAATCGCGGGTGATTTCGGGGATCAGCGCCGCCGATGGCACTTCGCACATGGCCACCAGCGCTCGCACGAGGATTGCCGAGAACAGCAGCACGGCAAAGCTCGGCTCTCCCACCGGAGACCACAGGAATGCCCATGCCAGAGCCAGCGGAATCGGGGCGAGGTAGAGAAATGGCAGACGCCGCCCCCATGCGGTGCGGGTGCGGTCGCTGAAATGGCCGACGACCGGATCGATCAGCCCATCGAAAACCAGCGCGATCAGCAGGGCAAGGCTGACGAGCCGCGCGTCCATGCCCAGCACCTGATTATAGAACAGCAGCAGAAAGGTGGCAAAACCGCTGTCCTTTACGCCATAGGCGACGCTGCCCAGACCGTTGAACAAGGCAAGACGAGTGGGCACGCGTCCGGCAACCGGGATGGCCGGTGCCGCAATGGCACGGGCGGAGGTGGTCGGTCCGGCCATTGTCATTCGGCCTTCGCACCCTCGGCCATCTGCTCCAGCGCTTCGAACAGGCCGGGCGTTTCGGGATCCCAGCTGTGCCGGGGACCAAGCGTGATGCCCCCATCGACCAGCAGCGATGTGCCCGTAACAAAGCCCGCGGCCTCGCTGGCGAGGAACAGGACGGCCTGCGCGATGTCATCGGCCTGTCCGCCGCGCGCCACGGGCTGAGCCTGCGCAGACATCATGGCGATGGCAGCCTTGGCCTGCGCTTCCAGCGCTTCGGGCATATTCAGCGCGCGCGTGAAGATATTGGTGTTGATGAAGCCGGGCTGCACGGCGTTCACCCTGATCTGGTGCCTGGCAAGATCAGCGGCTGCCACCTTGGTCAGGTGCAGCACGCCCGCCTTGGCAACGGCATAGGCCGTGGGCGAATAGCCCGGCCCGATCGCGGCGACGCTCGACGTGTTGACGAACGAGGCGCCCTTGCGCCCGATCATGTGCGGCACGGCATAGCGGATGCCGAAGGCCACCGAACGCAGCAGCAGGTCCATCGTGCGGTCCCAGCCGTCAGGTTCGATCTCGTCGATGGGCGCGCGGTCACCGCCTGCGCCCGCATTGTTGAACACGCTGTCGATCCCGCCAGTTTCGGCTGCGGCGCGGTCCATCAATGCCTTGATGTCCTCGGTTCGGGTCACATCGCAGCGGGCGGTCCGGATCGTGCCGTTCGAGGCCGCCGCGGTTTCGGCAAGGCCCGCCTCGTCGATATCGGCCGCATAGACGATGGCCCCTTCGACGGCGAATGCCAGCGCGGTGGCGCGCCCGATTCCCGATGCCGCACCGGTCACGACGACCGTCTTGCCGTTGAATCGCATCCCTCTCTCCAGCGCTTGTCATATCGTTTTACGTTTGCGTCAGCTTAGGCGCGAAAGGTCATGCGTCAATGCCGATGCGCTTGACGCTACGGCATGCTTGGCTTGCCCCAAAGCGCAGGAAAGCTGCCGAAAATCCACGCTTGCCAGCGGCGTGCGACTCGCTTTAACCTTGCGATTAAGAGAGGAGCACAGACATGTCCGACCTTGATGCCTTCCGCGCCGAAATCCGCGCGTGGCTTGAAGAAAACTGTCCTGCCGAAATGCGCGAACCGGTCCGAGACGAGGCCGATGTGTGCTGGGGCGGGCGCAATTTCCGGTTCAAGAACGAAGCCCAGAAGATCTGGCTCGAACGCTGCGTGGCCAAGGGCTACACCGTGCCCGATTGGCCCAAGCCCTATGGCGGTGCAGGCATGTCTCCGGCCGAGGCCAAGGTCTGGCGCGAGGAGTGCGCGCGCATCGGGGCGCGCCCACCGCTCTCCAGCTTCGGCATCTGGATGCTTGGCCCCGCGCTGCTCAAGTTCGGCACCGAGGAGCAGAAGGCCCACTACCTGAACCAGATCGCCCGCGGGGAAATCCGCTGGTGTCAGGGCTATTCCGAGCCGGGTTCGGGTTCGGACCTCGTCAGCTTGCAGACCTTCGGTGAAGACAAGGGCGATCACTGGGTGGTCAACGGCCAGAAGATCTGGACATCCTATGCCGACAAGGCGGACTGGATCTTCTGCCTTGTGCGGACTGACAAGACGAACAAGTATCAGGGCATCAGCTTTCTGCTGTTCGACATGACAACGCCCGGCGTCACGACTCGCCCGATCAAGCTCATCAGCGGCAATTCTCCGTTCTGCGAAACCTTTTTCGACAATGTGGTGGTGCCCAAGAACCAGATCGTGGGCGAGGTGAACCGCGGCTGGGACGTGGCCAAGTATCTGCTCGGCCACGAGCGCGAGATGATTTCGGGCGCGGGCGGGGGCGACCGCCTCAATGCCATCGGCGCAGTGGCGGCCCGCAATGCAGGGGCGCACGGGCTGGAGGATCCCATCCTGCGGGCGGAACTGGCGATGTTCGATGTCGACGCGTTGGCCTATGCCTGCATGGGCGAGAAGTTCCTTGATGAAGCCAAGGTGGGCAAGGCCCATCCCGCGCAGCCCAACATGATGAAGTATGCCGGGACCGAACTGAACAAGCGGCGCCACGAACTACTGATGGCAGCGGGCGGCGCGACTGCGCTGGAATGGGAGAGCGAGCGCACCAATGGCGGCACGCCCGCGCGTTCGTGGCTGCGCACCAAGGCCAACTCGATCGAGGGGGGCACCAGCGAGGTCATGCTCAACGTCATTTCCAAACGCATTCTCGAACTGCCGGGGGCCTGATCGATGTCTGAGATTTTCCTCAGCGAAGAGGACGAAGATCGGCTGAAAGAGGCTGCGTTAAGAAAAGTTTTGCTTGCATTAACGGCTACATTTGTTGCGCAGTCAAATGATCCGAGTGCTTCCCTCGAAAAAATCAGAAGCTTAGCGAAGGGATTGGCCGAAAAAGGAAATTATTCAGGCGAAGAGATCGTTAATGAATACTCAATCGCACACATATCTTCGGTAGTGGATATGTTCTTGGATCAAATCAAGTTAGGTGGAGCATAATCCATGCCGCTTTACCACACCGAAGATCAGGCCATGCTGGCCGAGACCGTCACCGGCTTCATGGCCGATGAAGGCGCGATCAAGAAGCAGTTGCGCCATTTCCGCGACATGAACTGTCAGGATGGCTTCGGCCATGCCTTGTGGAAGCAGTTTGCCGAAATGGGCCTTACCGGAATGCTCGCCAGCGAGGCCGATGGCGGGATGGCGATGGGCCATGTCGAGGCCGGGATCGTGCTCAAGGAAATCGGGCGCAATCTCACGCCTTCGCCGTTCCTGACGACCTCGGTCATGGGTGTTACCGCGCTTTCGGGCGGATCGGATGATCTGCGCGGCCGCTGGCTTCCGGGCGTGATCGCGGGCGAAAGCGTGCTTGCCGTGGCCGTCGATGAAAGCCCCAAGCACCGTCCCGAACGCATTGCCTGCAAGGCAGAAAGGGCAGGCAATGGCTTCCGTCTTCAGGGACGCAAGGCGTTTGTCGTGCATGGTGCATCGGCCGATGCCATCATCGTGGCCGCGCGCACTTCGGGCAGCGACAGCGACGTTGACGGCATTACCCTGTTCGCCGTGCCGAAGGATGCCGCCGGCCTCTCTCACGAAAACCTGCGTCTGGTCGACAGCGCAATGGCCAGCAACGTGACGTTCGATAATGTCGAGCTGGATGGCGATTGCGTGATCGGTGAGGTTGATGGCGGGCGCGAACTTTTGAACAAGGTGCTGCGCGCAGGGCGCATTGGCGCCGCGGCCGAACTGACCGGGGTCGGTCAGGGCGCATTCGGCATTACCACCGCCTATCTCAAGACGCGCAAGCAGTTTGGCCAGCTGATCGGCGAGTTTCAGGCGCTCCAGCATCGCGCGGCGCATCTCTATTCCGAACTGGAGATTGCCGAAGCAGCCGTCATCAAGGCGCAGCAACTGCTTGATGGCAATTCGGAAAGAGCCGATCTCATGACCTCGGTCGCCAAGGCCAAGGCTTCGAAGGCGTGCAATCTGGCCGTGCGCGAAGGCGTGCAGATGCATGGCGGCGTGGGCATGACCGATGAATACGACATCGGCCTTTACATGAAGCGCGACCGTGCGCTGGCCGAGTTCATGGGCGATCAATACTATCACGCCGAACGCGTGGCGCAGCTCAGCGGCTATTGATCGAAAAAGCGGTTCTCCCCCGCTGCCGCGGCGCCGGGGGAGGGCGCGCTTCAATCTAGTGCTGGCGATGGCACACCCCGGACCGGAACAACCGGCCAGCAAGGGAACGGGACATGGATTTTACCAAGCTTTTCAGCCTTGAAGGGCGTATCGCGGTTGTTACCGGCGGTTCGCGCGGGATTGGCGAGATGATTGCCGAGGGCTTCATCGCGGCAGGCTGCGCGCGGGTTTACATCACGGCGCGCAAGGCCGCTGTGGTCGAGGAGACCGCAGCGCGGCTGGGTGAGCGCTGCATTGCCCTGCCTGGCGACATTTCGAACCTTGCCGGGATCGAGCAGCTTGCCGCCGATCTGGCCGCCCGCGAGGAAAAGATCGACATTCTGGTGAACAATGCCGGGGCTGCGTGGGGCGCCGATTTCGAGGACTTTCCGGAGATTGGCTGGGACAAGGTCATGGACCTCAATGTCAAGACGCCGTTCTTTCTCACGCAGAAGCTTCATGGCCTGCTCAAGGCGGCGGCGAGCGCGGATCAGCCGGCCAAGGTCATCAACATCGCCTCGGTCGATGGTCTTCGCGTGAACCCTTGGGAAACCTACAGCTATCAGGCGTCGAAATCGGCGCTGGTTCATCTCACGCGCCGCATGGCCGCGCGGCTTATCAAGGACCGGATCGTCGCAAGCTGCATTTGTCCCGGTGCGTTTCCTTCGGAAATGAACAAGGCTGCGGCGAAAAAGCCCGAAGAGTCGGCAAAGGGCATCCCGTCAAAGAGGATCGGCACGATCGAAGACATGGCGGGCGGCGCAATCTATCTTGCCAGCCGTGCCGGTGATTACGTCGTCGGCACGCCGTTGCCTATCGATGGCGGCATCGTCAACGCATGGATTCCCGAAAACGCGATCGATCCGACCGGGCACTGATTGCGCGGGGCACGCCCCCATCGGGCGATTACCCCCGCATCAGTTCGCGCACGAAATCGATAAGCCCGGTCTGCCGGGTGCGCTTCATGCGCTCGGCCGCGAGGATTTCGCGGACTTTGGCAAAGCAGCTTTCAACCTCGTCGTTGATGACGACGTAATCGTAGCCGTCCCAGTGACTGATTTCCGCCTGGGCGCGGGCCATGCGCGCAGCGATGACTTCGGCGCTGTCGGTCCCGCGCCCGGTCAGGCGGCGTTGCAGTTCCTCAAGGCTGGGCGGCAGGATGAAAACGCGCACCACGTCGGCCTGCGCCTTCTGATAAAGCTGCTGGGTGCCCTGCCAGTCGATGTCGAACAGGACATCCCCGCCCGCCTTCAGCCGTTCGCGGATATGGGCCTTGGGCGTGCCATAGGAGTTGCCGAAAACCACTGCCCATTCGTAGAAGGCATTGTCCTCGACCAGCCGGTCGAACTCGGCCTGATCGACGAAGAAATAGTCCTTCCCGTGGACTTCACCGGGCCGGATCGGGCGCGTTGTTACCGAAACCGAAGGCGCGATTTCGGCATCCTCGGCCAGAAGTTTGCGTGCGATCGTGGTCTTGCCGGCGCCCGATGGCGAAGACAGGATCAGCATCAAGCCCCGGCGTTGCAGGGTGTCGGTTCCGGGCGTCTGGGCGGAAGAAGAGTCGGATGCCATGCGCGCTAGTGGCGCAACGCGAAAGGTGCGGTCAAGTGCGGATCGGTCTTATCCGGTCTGACCTGCGTCGGAACCGGCACCCGGCAAGTGCAGCTTTTGCTTCTTGCGCCGCCGGTCATAAAGCGTCTTGGCGAGAAGGCCGCCCCCGACCACAATCGCGCCGGGGACCGACCGGGTTGCTACGCCGACAAGCGCCTTTCCGACGAGAGTATGCACGATACCGCGCCCCTTGAGTGCGCCTGACGTGCCCTTTGTCAGCGGCTTGGCACTTCCCAGCCTCTGGTTGACGCTGCGTTTCAGGAGACTGGTGCCCAGCCGCAGAACAAGATCGGCCGCCACGAGCCCGGCAAGGGTGGCCTTGGCGGCTTCTGGTGCGGCTCCGTCCTTGCTGGCCGCTTCGCCGCCTGCTGGCGTGGGCGCGGCGGAGTCGACGCGCTCATCACCTTTCGTCTTGCTGCGCCGCGGGGCCACGGTCCGCCCTACTTCTTCTTGCCGAAATCCACGGTGACTACGTTCGAGCCATCATCGGCCCGTTCGACGACCGGTTTCCCGGCCTGATCGGGCGAATCGTTCTCGGCCGGTTCGGGCGGTTCGGCCTCATGGTCGATCACGGCCTGGAACTGGAGGCCAAAATCCACCGCCGGATCCACGAAGGCCGTGATGGCCGCGAACGGGATCACCAGCGTTGACGGGATCTGGTTGAACGAGAGCCCCACGCTGAACCTGTCGGCTTCCACCTTCAGATCCCAGAACTTGTTCTGGAGGACGATCGTCATCTCGTCGGGGAAACGTTCGCGCAGGCGCTGAGGAATGTCCACGCCGGGCGCGCCGGTCTTGAAGGTGATATAGAAGTGGTGGGTGCCGGGCAGCATTCCGCCCGCGGCCTCGACCTGGCCCAGAACCCGGCCGACGACCGCGCGCAGCGCCTCCTGCACGATTTCGTCGTAGGGGATCAGGCTGTCGGGTGCATCGCTCATGGCCCAACAACTGGCCTCCGGGCGCGCGCCGGTCAAGTGGGCACGGTGATTGATTCTCAGGGCAAGGGGCGTATAGGCGCTTTCCCATGCGCACCGGATCGATCACGCGGAAGACCGAGGAAACCGACATTGCCGTGTCGGTCAACCTCGATGGCACCGGCACCTACAAGGTGGACACCGGCATCGGATTTCTCGATCACATGATCGAGCAGTTCAGCCGCCATTCGCTGATCGACATCGAATGCCGGGTGAAGGGCGATCTGCACGTCGATCAGCACCACACCACCGAAGACAGCGCCATCGCGCTGGGGCAGGCGATTGCGCAGGCTCTGGGCGACAAAAAGGGCATCACCCGCTACGGCCACACCTATTCGCCGATGGACGAGGCGCTGTGCCGCGTCGCCCTCGACATTTCGGGGCGCCCCGTGCTGGTCTGGAAGGCGGCGTTCACGCAGCCCCGGCTGGGTGAAATGGACACCGAACTTTTCGAACACTGGTTCCAGTCGATCAGTCAGGCTGCGGGCATCACCCTGCACATCGAAAGCCTTTACGGATCAAACAATCACCACATCATCGAAGGCATCTTCAAGGGTTTTGCCCGCGCCGTGCGCGCGGCCATCGCCATCGATCCGCGCAAGGCCGACGCGGTGCCCTCCACCAAGGGCATTCTCGGTGGCTGAAACGCTCGCGCTGGTCGATTACGGCGCGGGCAATCTCCGCTCGGTCGCCAACGCGCTGAAGGCGGCAGGCGCGCAAGGAGTGTCGGTCACGGCCGATCCGAACGTGGTGCGAGCGGCGGACCGCATTGTCCTGCCCGGTGTCGGCGCGTTTCGGGCGTGCATCGATGCGCTGCGCGGCGTTGCGGGGCTGGTCGAGGCGATGGAGGAGCGCGTGCTGGTGGGCGGCGCGCCGTTTCTGGGCATTTGCGTGGGAATGCAGCTTCTGGCCGATCGCGGCGTTGAGCATGGCGTTTCGCAAGGGCTGGGCTGGATCGGCGGCGAAGTGCGGGTGATCGAACCCGCCGACCCCACGATCAAGGTGCCGCACATGGGCTGGAACGATGTTGCTCCCATGCCGCACAAGGGCGGCGCGGAACTGATTGATGCGGGCGAGGCCTATTTCCTCCACTCCTACCACTTCGTGACCGAGCAGGGCGCGGACGTGGCAGCCATGAGCGACCACGGCGGCGGCATTGTTGCGGCCGTGGCGCGTGACAATATCCTTGGCGTGCAGTTCCACCCGGAAAAGAGCCAATCCTATGGCCTTTCGCTGCTTGCCCGTTTTCTGGAATGGAAGCCTTAAAGCCCATGATCGTGTTTCCCGCCATCGACCTCAAGGGCGGCCAGGTCGTCCGCCTTGCCGAAGGCGACATGGACCGCGCCACCGTTTATGGTGACAATCCTGCGCATCAGGCCACGCTGTTTGGCGAGGCGGGGAGCCAGTATCTCCATGTCGTCGATCTTGACGGCTCTTTTGCGGGCCGCGCCGAAAACCGTGAAGCTGTGGAAGGCATCCTGAAGGCGTTCGATGGCCATGTTCAGCTTGGTGGCGGCATCCGCACGCGCGAGGCGGTTGAGGGCTGGTTCGATCTTGGCGTCAGCCGCGTGGTGATGGGAACGGCGGCGCTCAAGGATCCCCAGTTCGTCAAGGACATGGCAAAGGCATTCCCCGGCGGGATCGTCGTTGCGGTGGATGCGCGCGATGGCATGGTGGCAACCGCAGGCTGGGCCGATGTTTCCGATGTTCCCGTGGTCGATCTGGCTCGCCGGTTCGAGGATGCGGGGGTGGCCAGCCTGCTGTTCACCGATATCGGACGCGATGGTCTGCTCAAGGGCGTGAACCTTGACGCAACCGTCGAACTTGCGCGCCGCGTTGACATTCCGGTGATTGCCAGCGGCGGGGTGAAGGGCATCGACGATATCCGGATGCTGAAAATTCACGAAGCCGACGGGATCGAGGGAGTGATTACCGGGCGGGCGCTGTTCGAAGGCAGGCTTGACCTCAAGGCCGCAATCGCCATGGCACAAGCGTGAAAGCGGAGGCCTGACATGACCGTTCGCGTCCGGGTTATCCCCTGTCTTGATGTGGCCGATGGGCGCGTCGTCAAGGGCGTGAACTTTGTCGACCTGCGCGATGCAGGCGATCCGGTGGAGCAGGCCCGCGCCTATGACCGGGCAGGGGCCGACGAGCTTTGCTTTCTTGACATTTCCGCCAGCCATGAAGGGCGCGGCACGCTGCTGGATGTTGTCGCGCGCACGGCCGAGGTCTGCTTCATGCCGCTGACGGTTGGCGGCGGGGTGCGCGCGGTGGAAGATGCGCGCGCGCTGCTGCTGGCAGGGGCCGACAAGGTGGCGGTCAATTCAGCCGCCGTTGCCCGGCCAGAACTGGTGCGCGACATTGCCGAGAAGTTCGGCGCGCAATGCGTGGTCGGCTCGGTCGATGCGCGCCGGGTGGCGCCGGGCAAGTGGGAGATATTCACGCACGGCGGACGCAAGGCCACCGGCATCGATGCGCTGGCCCATGCGGTGAACCTTGCCACGCTGGGTGCGGGCGAATTGCTTGTCACCTCGATGGATGGCGACGGCACGAGGGAAGGCTATGATCTTGAACTCACGCGCGCCATAGCCGATGCCGTGCCGGTGCCGGTGATCGCCAGCGGCGGTGTGGGAACGCTCGATCATCTGGTCGAAGGGGTGACAAAGGGTCATGCCAGCGCGGTGCTGGCGGCCTCGATTTTCCATTTCGGCACTTATTCCATCGCACAGGCGCACGCGGCGCTGCGCGCGGCAGGGCTGCCGGCAAGGTCCTGAGTCCCGCATCGGGACGCCAAGCGCATGATCTGAGGGATTTTACCGAATCGGCGGTTCTGGCAAAGGCTTTGATGTCAACATTTTCAAGGTCGTACTGCTCTTGCCGCGTTCGCTTTCCTGTCTGATTGTCCTGCTGGCATCGATCTCTTCGGCTGCGGCACAGGGCGTGGGCACTTCTGTTCCGGAGCCGACCGATGGCGCGCTGTTCGCCCTTGGCGTGGTTGGCCTGATCGTCGGCAGGCGGATCGCCAAGCGCCGGGGTTGACCGCAACGCCCGTTCCGCGCCATTGCGGCGCATATGGAACACGGTGACATACTTGCCCGGCTCGAAGCCACGATTGCCGCGCGCCGCGCGGGCGATCCATCGGCCAGCTACGTTGCGAAGCTGAACGCAAGGGGCCTTGCCAAGATCGCGCAGAAAGTGGGCGAGGAAGGCACCGAAACCGTGATCGCCGCCCTTGCCGGAGACCGTGCCGAACTGGTTGGCGAGGCGGCGGACCTGATCTTTCACCTGATGGTGCTGCTTTCGGCCAGGGATGTGCCTCTGGCCGACGTGCTGGCCGAACTCGAACGGCGCGAGGGCACATCGGGGATCGTGGAAAAAGCCAGCCGGAGCATGTGACATGGCCGTTGATGCCACTCAGCCCTATGACGACCAGAACGTGTTTGCGAAGATCCTGCGTGGGGAAATCCCCAACCGGACCGTCTATGAGGACGATTTCGCGCTGGCCTTTCACGACATCAATCCACAGGCGCCTACGCATGTGCTCGTGATCCCCAAGGGGTCATACGTGTGCTGGGACGATTTTTCGGCGCGGGCGTCCGATGCTGAGATCACAGGCTTCGTCCGGGCCGTGGGCAAGGTGGCGCGCGACATGGGGCTGGTGGCGCCGGGCTATCGCCTGCTTGCCAACACCGGGCTGGATGCGCATCAGGAAGTGCCGCATCTGCACGTCCACCTTTTTGCCGGACGTCCGCTTGGCCCCATGCTGGCGCGATGAGTCGACCGTTTTGCAGGATAAGACGTTTACCCCTCTTGCGGGCGGAGTCGTCCGCAAGCTAGGCAAGGCGCGAATGTATTTTCCTTGTCCGCCTTCCGGCCTGTTCGATGGTCCGCGCCACCTCTTTCCGGTTCGCGTCTATTTTGAGGACACGGACCTTTCGGGGGTGGTCTATCATGCGAACTATCTGCGCTGGTTCGAACGCGCCCGGTCGGACATGCTGCGCCTGCTGGGCATAGACCAGCGCGCCGCGCACGAGGCGGGCGAGGGCGCCTATGCAGTGACCGATATGGACCTGCGCTATCTCAGGCCCGCGCGGCTTGATGACGACGTGGTGGTTCACAGCCACGTAGCCGAGCTTTCTCCCGCCACCTGCCGCATCGTGCAGCGTGCGTTCAGGCATGAGACGCTTCTGTGCGATGCCAAGGTGCGGGTTGCTTTCGTTTCGCCGAACGGACGCCCGCTTCGCCAGCCGCGCGAATGGGTGGCTGCCTTCCAGACCCTTTTATCCGATCCTCTAGGACCGCAAACCGCATGACCATTGATCTGCTCGCCGCCGGCCCGACTTTCGCGCCGACCGATCTCAACCCGCTGAAGCTGTTCCTCGATGCCGACTATGTCGTGCAGGCGGTGATGCTTGGCCTTGTTCTGGCCAGCATCTGGACTTGGGCAATCATCATCGGCTTCTCGCTGCGGATGCGCAAGGTGCAGGCCGGGTGCGACACCTACGAGCGCGGTTTCTGGGAAACGCGCGACATCGAGCAGTTCCAGAAGGAAAACAAGGGCAAGGACATTCCCACCATGCGGGTGGTCAATGCCGCGCTTGCCGAATGGCGCCGCTCTACCGCGGGCAAGACGATCGACCGCGAAGGCACGCGTCAGCGGCTTTCGACCGCGCTTGACGGCGCGGTGGTGGCCGAGACCGATGCACTGGCCGCCCGGCTGAACTTCCTTGCCACCACCGGGTCGGTTGCGCCCTTCGTCGGTCTGTTCGGCACTGTCTGGGGCATCATGGACAGCTTCTTCAATATCGGCGCACAGCAAAACTCCTCGCTTGCGGTGGTGGCTCCCGGCATTTCCGAAGCGCTCTTCGCCACTGCCATCGGTCTGTTTGCGGCCATCCCGGCAGTTATTGCCTACAACCGCTTTTCGCACCGGGTGAACCGCTTCGAGACCCGTCTCTACCGCTTCGCCGACCGGTTCCACGCCTCGCTCAGCCGCGAACTGGAGGGCTGAGCCATGGGCATGTCCATGGGCGGAAGCGCAGGTGGCGGGCGCGGACGGCGCGGCAGGGGCGGCCGGGCAGCGATGAGCGAAATCAACGTGACGCCGCTGGTCGATGTCATGCTGGTGCTGCTCATCATCTTCATGGTCACGGCGCCCATGCTGGCCGCCGGGGTTCCGGTCGATCTGCCCGACAGCAAGGCCGATCCGCTCGATCAGCAGCAGGACCAGATTACGGTGAGCATCGATGCCGCGGGCGCCGTCTATCTCGACGACGAGCAGCTTGCCCCCGGCGAACTGGCCGATCGCCTGGCCGGATTGCAGCGCGGTCCCAAGCCGCCGCTGGTTACGCTGCGTGCCGATCGTGCGCTTGACTGGGGACGCGTCGCGGCGGTCATGGGCGAACTGAACGCAGCCGGGTTCAAGTCGATCTCGCTGGTCACAAACAGTTCATCTGCGCCGCAATAAGGCAGCCACGATGCGAGAGTTTGCCGCAGACGGATTTCCGGATACCGATGCCTCCCTCTCACGGCAGGAAAGGCTGGGGCTTGGCCTTGCCGTGGCGGCGCATGTGGCCCTGCTGGCAGTGCTGTCGATTGCTCCTCCCGGAAAGACGATAAAGCCGCCGCCGGAACGGATGGAAGTGACCTTCTCGCAGGAGATCGCCCAGCAATCGACCTCGCCCGATCCAATGGCGGAAGCCGCGCCTGATATCGCGCCTGAACTTGGTGAACCGCAGCCGGCAGAGGCGCGGGCGGAGCCTCAACCAGAACCAAAGCCCGAACCCAAACCGGAGCCGAAGCCAGCGCCCAAGCCCGAACCCAAACCGGAGCCGAAGCCAGCGCCCAAGCCGGAACCCAAGCCGCTTCCGAAACCGGTTCCCAAGCCGGAGCCTGCGCCAAAGCCCAAGCCGGAACCGGTCAAGCCCGCGCCAAAGCCTTCGCCAGCCCCTTCGGCAAGCGCACCGGCCAAGAAGCCTGCGCCTCCCGTGGCGAAGCCTTCTGCCACTGCCAGTGCGCCGGCAAGGCCGGCCGATGACGCCGCGCGGCGCCGCCCCGATGTGCCTGCTGGCGGAAGCCGTATCGGTTCGGATTTTCTCAAGGGCATCCCCGGCGCCACCAGGCCCGGCACCGCCACGAGCGCACCCGCCGCCACGATGGGGCCGGAAGTGAAGGCATCGCTTGCCAGCGCAATTTCGCGCCAGATCAAGCCGCATTGGGCCGCGCCGCAGGGTGTCGATGCCGACAAGCTGGTCACGATCCTGGCATGGGATCTCAATCCCGACGGAACGCTTGCAGGCCGTCCGCGCGTGGTCGATCAGGAGGGCATCACGCCTGCCAATGAAGCCCAGGCCAAGCGCCATGCCGAGCAGGCGATCCGCGCGGTGCAGCTTGCCGCACCGTTCGATCTGCCTGAAATGTATTATTCCGGCTGGAAGCGCGTTGCCGCCTTCCGCTTTGACAGGAAATTGTCCCAATGAAGAAACGCCTGACGATCCTTGCTTTCGGACTGGTCTCGCTTCCTGCCATCGTGGCAGCCCAGCAGGCGTCGCTGCCTGCCTCCTCGGCGCGGCAAGTCGCCACCGATGAGGGGCTTACCGGATCGGTTTCCGATGAGAACGAATGGCAGGATCTGGGAATCGCCATTCCTGCCTTTCCCACCAACGAAGTTGTCGAAACCGCTGCCGATGGCGGCAATACCGAAGCACTTGGCCGCAATGTGGCGCGGGTGGTTTACAACGATCTCAAGAACAACGGCCTGTTCAAGCCGGTCGGGCCTGATGCCCTGCCGCGCGTGCCCTTTGTCGAGGTGACGGCGCCTGCATTTTCCGGCTGGCGCGGACGATCGGCGGAAATGCTGGTGCAGGGCTTCGTGAAGGCCAATCCGGACGGGCGACTGACGGTTGGCTGCTATCTCTATGACGTGGCGCTGGGCAGCGAGCTCGCCCGCCAGGGCTATGTTGTAAAGCCTGAAGAATGGCGCCGTGCTGCGCACAAGTGTGCCGACATGGTCTATTCGCGCCTGTCGGGCGAGAGTCCGTTCTTCGACAGCAAGATTGCCTATATCGCCGAAACCGGCCCGAAGGACCGCCGCCGCAAGCAACTGGCGATCATGGATTCGGATGGGGCCAACCACCGCTTTATCACGAACGGGCAGGCCACTGCGCTGACGCCGCGCTATTCGCCCGATTACAGCAAGATCGTTTATCTCAGCTATCTGAACGGTGCGCCGCGCATCTATGTTTACAATGTCGGCACCGGGCAGCAAACGCTCGTGACATCAAGCACCAATCCCACTTTCGCGCCCCGCTGGTCGCCCGATGGCAAGTGGATCCTCTATTCGATGGCGGTGGCAGGCAATACCGACATCTACCGCGTCTCTGTCAACGGAGGCCCTTCCACCCGCCTGACCGACAGCCCCGGCATCGATGTTGGCGGGTCTTACTCGCCCGATGGCAGCAAGATCGTGTTCGAGAGCGACCGTTCGGGCAGCCAGCAGCTTTATGTGATGGATGCCGATGGCTCCAACCAGAAGCGCATCAGCTTTTTCGGCGGCCGCGCGGCAACGCCGGAATGGTCCCCACGCGGCGACCAGATTGCCTTTACCCATATCGGGGGCAATTTCCGCATTGCCGTGACCGATCCCAACGGCCGCTCGATGCGCTTCCTTACCGATTCGTGGCAGGATGAGGCGCCCACATGGTCGCCCAACGGCCGTATCGTGCAGTTTTTCCGGACCGAGCGTGGCAGCGGACGCACCGGGATCTGGCAGGTTGATCTCACGGGCCGGAACGAGCGGAAACTGAATACCCCAGTCGATGGTTCCGACCCTGCATGGGGTCCGGTTCTGCCCTGATGCGGAGAAAGGGGCTTGCTTCCGGCAAGGAAGTCGGCCAACGTCTCGTCGCAATTTAAGCACACTACACCGCCATTTTTCCGAAATAGAGGAGAAACACATGTCCCGTTCGCTGCTGTATGTCGGCCTTGCTGCCGCGACGCTGACCCTCGGTGCCTGCGCCTCAAAGCCCAAGACCCTTCCGCCCGAACCCGGCCCGACGCAGTCGTCCTATCAGGGATCGACCGCGCCGAGCGGTCCGGTGCCTGGCAGCCAGGCCGATTTCCTGGCCTCGATCATGTCCGATACGGTGCTGTTCGACACCGACCGCTACAACATCGACGCTGCGGATCAGGCCATCCTTCAGAGCCAGGCCGCATGGCTGGCGCGCTATCCGAACAAGGCCATCACCATCGAAGGCCACTGCGACGAGCGCGGCACGCGCGATTACAACATTGCGCTGGGTGAACGGCGCGCCAATGCCGCGAAGAACTATCTTGCCAGCCTCGGCATCGATCCTTCGCGCATCACTGTCGTCAGCTATGGCAAGGAACGCCCCATTGCGCTTGGCTCTGACGAGCAGTCGTGGGCGCGCAACCGCCGCGCGGTAACTGTCACGGTGAACTGACACGGGTTATCCACGCACAAGCGCAAGGCCCGGAAAGGCATTCGTCTTTCCGGGCCTTTTTGCGCGCCATGCCGGCCGGTTCATCTTGACCTTTGGTAAAGGCTTTGGCTTTGCACAGTGCGATGGCGCGTTCCACTCGATCCAATGACTGGGGCTTTCCCCGCTGGCGCGGCTATGGCAGCGCGCGCGATGCGGCGCCGGTGCGCCTGTGCGACCGCGCAGGGTGCGACCAGAAGGGCGACTGCCCGGCGCCCAAATCGCCCAACAGCCCGGAGCGCTGGTATTTCTGTCAGGCCCATGCGGCCGAATACAATCAGGGCTGGAACTATTTCGAAGGGCTGGACAAGGAAGAGGCCGAACGCCGCGAGGCCGAAGAGCGCGGTGAGGCTTCGGGTTATCGGCAGGCGGCATGGGCCGAGTGGGGCGGTTCCGGCGATGGCACGCGCAGCCGCGATGAACTGCGCGCGCTTGAGGTGCTGGAGCTTGAACCCGATGCCGATTTCGACGCCGTGCGCAAGGCGTGGCGCATGAAGGCCAAGCTGGTTCATCCGGATGTGCGCCCCGGCGACAAGGCGGCAGCGGAAGAGTTCCAGAAGCTTCAGCTTGCCTATGAAGTGCTGCGCGCTGCCGAGGAACGGCGCGAGTGGAAGGGTTGAGCTTCAGCGGCTCGTCAACATCTCGTCCAGCAGCGCGGTTGTTCGCGCCGCGTCCGGAAAGCCTTCGGCAATCCACGCCGCTTCCACCTCGCGCAGCAGCCGCGCCACCTCTGGCCCGGCGGTGACGCCGCGGGCAACGATGGCGCCGCCCTTGAGCGGAAACTCCGGCACGGACCATCCTTCGAGCGCGGAGAGCGTTTCGCCAGCAAGCAGCAGACGGTCGCAGGCTTCGGTCATGCCGAGCCGGTAGGCCAGCGCTCTGGCGTCGATCGGCGCCCCATCGCGCGCGGCCGCGATTGCCAGACGCTTGCGCTGCGCAGTGGAAAGCCGCAGCCGCGCCGCAACCTGTTCAGCCAGCGCGGGATCGGCAGGCAACAAGGCTGCAAGCCGGCGCAAGGCATCGGGGGCAACTGCCTGCGCGGCTTCATGAGACGTGAGGCGTTCAAGCCCCGCGACATCGGCTTCGGGCAGAACCTGCTCCAGCACGCCGAGTTGGGCCATGCGCCGCACAGTGGGTGCGGGATCGGGCAGGGCCAGCAGGGTCATCAGTTCCCAGCCCACCCGCTCGCGCGAGAGCCCTTTCAGCCCGGCTGCCAGTTGCTGGACCGCACATTCGGCCTCGGCATTGGCGGGGGTGGAGCCATAGCGCGCCTGAAAGCGGAAATAGCGCAGGATGCGCAGGTAATCCTCGCGGATACGCTGGCGGGCATCGCCGATGAAGCGCACGCACCGCGCGGCCAGATCTTCCAGTCCGCCGTTATAATCGAACACTTCACCCGTGCGCGGATCGGCATAGAGCGCGTTGATCGTGAAATCGCGCCGTGCTGCATCATCCCGCCAGTCGGTGGAGAATGCCACGGTAGCATGGCGGCCATCGGTGGACACATCCCGGCGAAGCGTGGTGATTTCCACCACGCCGCCGGGCAGGACGGCTGTTATCGTGCCGTGAATGATGCCGGTTGGAATGGTCTTGATCCCGGCAGCCCCCAGCCGCGCCGTGACCTCTGCGGGCACGAGGGTCGTGGCCATGTCCACGTCCTTCGAGACGATGCCCAGAAGGGTGTCGCGCACCACGCCGCCCACCCAGCGGCAATTGCCCTGCGCCTCCGGATCAAGCGCCGCAACCAGCGCAGCAAGATCGGCGCGCGCCGTCCATTCGGCTTCGGGCAGGCGTCGGATCATGCGGGCAAGTCCTTCCATGCGATGCGCTTGGCCAGATTGGAAATGATCGCCGCCGTAACCCCCCAGATGCGATGGTGCCGCCACATGATCTCGATGAAGCGGCCCTTGCGGCCATTCCATTCTGCCGATTGCCAGCGGTGCTGCGCCGGATCGAGCAGAAAGCCCAGCGGCGGTTCGAACCATTCGGCCACTTCTGCTGGGTTGGGAGTGATGGTCAGCCCTTCGGGCACCATCGCCAGAACCGGCGTGATGTCATAGCCGGTGCCGGTGCGGAAGCGGTCGGTCGTGCCGATCACGCGCACGTCTTCGGGGCGAATGCCAAGTTCCTCGTTCGCCTCGCGCAGCGCCGCTTCAACGGGGGTCTCGCCGGGATCAAGCTTGCCGCCGGGAAATGCGGCCTGTCCGGGGTGGGCGCGCATGTGCGACGGACGATGGGTAAGCAGCACGCCCGGACCTTCGGCATGGCCAGCGCGGTCAGTCACGGCGATCAGCACGGCGGCGAGGCGCAGGCCATGTTCGGGCAGGGGGCGCCAGTCTTCGTAAAGCTGCTTCACCGGTTCGCGGTGGCCATCCTCGTACAGGCGCGTCAGCCGGTCGAACAGGGTCATGTGCCCGGCACCAGTGCAAACCGTGCGCCGCGGCTTTCCACCACGAGTTCATCGCCAAGGCTCAGCGCGTGGTCGATCAGCTGGCCGTAGGTGCTCCGGTTGAGCCGGGCCTCGGTGCCATTGCGCACTGTCAGATAGAAGGCTGGCACATCCGGCGTTCCTGCCACGCGCAGCGGGTTTTCAGGGCCACATATCACCAGATCGTCGGTGTTCAGCCTGAAGGCAAGGACCCGTCGTCCGTCGGCGTCGGTCTTTGCTTCCATATCGGTGGCGATGAAGGCTGCGTCATCAACCATGATCGACAGGCGCTGGAAGGGCGTAACCAGCCAGTGCTGCCCGGCCTTGTCGCGCATCAGCAGCGAGGCAAAGGCGCGCACCATCGCGGGGCGTCGGATTTCGCCGCCCTGATGGAACCAGCGGCCATCGGCGCCAATGCGCATTTCGCTGTCGCCAACGTCCTGCGGCTGCCACTGTTCAACCGGCGGCAGTTTGCGTGCAGCCACCTGCGCGGCCAGTTCGGCAAGGCTCAGCGCGGCGAGTTCGGGGGGCGGTTCGTAGGGCATCGGTCAATCGTCACCTTCTGCGCCGATGCCAGAACCCGTCAGCGCCGCCAAGGCCCCAACATGCCCTCTTGCGGCAGAACCGCAGGGTTTGCGGTGCGGCACAGCAGACGACGCTGTTCGTAAGGCCCCGGCAGCTTCCATCCACCAGTGTGGGCATTGCTGAAACCGAAGAAGCGTTCGTAGTATTCGGGATCACCGATCAGCACCTGCGGCAGCGGCGCGCGCGGGTCGATCGCGGTGAGGCTGGCGGTCATCAGCGCCTTGCCGAACCCTTCGCCCTGAAGGTGCGGCATGACCGCCACGGGGCCGACCATTATCATGGGGTGCATCCGCCCGGCCGGATCGGTCAGGGCCACGGGCCAGCACTGGATGGTGCCGGCCAGCATGTCGTTATCGTCCAGCGCAGCGAAGGACAGGTTGGGCAGCCAGTCCATGCCTTCGCGCACCTTGTAAGCGGTGCGGCCGCGCCGCTCAGGCTCGAAGGCTGCATCCAGCAGTTCCTCGATCAGGGCGGGGTCGACATCGGCAAGGGGAATGATCTTGGACAAGGGCAGCGCTTTCGCAGGCTCCGGGCACCCCGGCAGAAGCCGCGCCGATAGCCGCCAAGCCGATGCGCCGCAAGTGATCCGGTCAATGCTTCACGACTCGGCAAAGCTGAACGGTTCCACCCCGCGCCGGTAATCGTCGGGCAGGATTTCCCGGCCGATGGGCGGTTCGGCGCGGGCCGTGCACTGCGCGCGGTGGCACAGGCGGCAGGTCACGCCAATCGGCGTTGCCGCAGCGCTCGCCGCATCGGCGCCTGCGGCATAGACAAGGCGCGGCGCGTGCTCGGCCGCACAGGCCAGCGCAATTGCGCGCGTCCAGCGAGGGCGGCCAAAACCGCCGCCGCCCGATGTCACGGTGCGCGCCAGCGAAAAGAAGCGCTGGCCATCGGGCAGTTCAAGCCACTGCGTCACGATTTCGCCGGGTCTGCGGAAGACTTCGTGCACGCTCCACAGGGGGCATCCCCCGCCATGCGCGGCGAAGGGAAATCCCGCGCCATCGAGCCGCTTGGAGACATTGCCTGCCGCATCGACGCGGATGAAGAAGAACGGCACCCGTTCCTGCCCTGGCCGGTTGAGCGTGGTCAGCCGGTGCGTGACCTGTTCGAAGCTCGCGCCGAACTGGCCGGAAAGCGCCTCGATGTCATAGCGGCGCGCATCGACCGCGCGCGCGAAGCGGTCATAAGGCATGACAAGCGCGGCGGCGGCATAGCTGGCAAGCGCCCGACGCACGAGCTGCGCGGCCGTATCGCTGGCAAAGCTTTCCCCCCGGATCACGGCGGCAATGTCGGGGCGCAGCGTGGTGTAGGCGATGTGCTGCATCAGCTGCCAGTTCCGGCCGGAAGGCGAAAGCGTATCGTCGACAAGGAGCTGCTCATTATGCCGGTCATAGCGGCGCACCGCGTCCATCATCACTTCGGGTGGCAGGAAGCGGACCCGCACGCCGCGCAGCCGCAGCCAGTCCACCGCCCCGCCTGCCTTGTCGATCTCGGCGGAAAGCTCTTCGGCCCTTGAATCGATCGCGGGAAAATAGTTTCGCCGCGCAGCCACGAAGCGGCGGGCCTCGCCCACCGGATCGCTTGCGCCGGGTCCGGGAAGGGCATTGCGCTGATCGGCAAGGGCCTGCTGCTCGCGCTGCCATGCACCGTAGAGCCGCAGCAGTGCCTCGGTGACACCGGGAAAGCTTGCCGCCACATCGGACACTTCAAGGGCGGGCAGATCGATATCCGCAAAGAGCGGATCGCGCAGGGCATCGCTCAGCCTTCGGGCGTAATCGTCGCGCTCGTCGGCAGCAAGATCGGCCATGTCGAGCTTGTAGGCGCGCGCCAGCCGGAGCAGCAGATCAGCGGTCAAGGGGCGCTGGTTGCGCTCGATCAGGGCGATATAGCTTGGGGAGATCCCCAATTCATCGGCCATGGCCTGCTGGGTCAGGCCCAGTTCGCGGCGGATGCGCTTGAGGCGCGGGCCGAGGTAGAGTGGTCTTGACGACACCGGATACGCCTCCTGTAGGGTCTGCACAACTTTACAAGCATATTCTGTAAAGTTTGACAACATGACTGCATAAGGCGTTCCGCCGCCGTGATCGCAGGGTTATGCCGGTCTCACATCAGACACAGACCACGTGAGGGAACACGGGACATGACCTACCACAGCAAGATCGTCGAAGCCGGCAAGGCCATTGCGCCTTTCGCGCAGACCTGGGACGGGATCGAACCCGAAAACGTGGCCCGGATGCGCCTCCAGAACCGCTTCCTGACCGGTCTGGACATTGCGCGCTACACCGCCAAAATCATGCGCCGCGACATGGAAGCCTATGATGCGGACCCGGCGAACTACACCCAGTCGCTCGGATGCTGGCACGGTTTCATCGGTCAGCAGAAGATGATTTCGATCAAGAAGCACTTCGGCACGACCAAGGGGCGCTACCTCTACCTGTCGGGCTGGATGGTCGCCGCGCTGCGCAGCGAGTTCGGCCCCCTGCCGGACCAGTCGATGCACGAAAAGACCAGCGTGCCTGCGCTGATCGAGGAACTCTATACCTTCCTCAAGCAGGCCGATGCCCGCGAACTGGGTATGCTGTTCCGCGATCTCGATGCGGCGAAGAAGGCGGGTGATGCGGTCAACACCCACCGCATCCTGCACAAGATCGACGAGTTCGAAACCCACGTGGTGCCGATCATTGCCGATATCGACGCGGGCTTTGGCAATGCCGAGGCGACCTACCTTCTCGCAAAGAAGTTCATCGAGGCGGGCGCCTGCTGCATCCAGATCGAGAACCAGGTTTCCGACGAAAAGCAGTGCGGCCACCAGGATGGCAAGGTCACTGTGCCGCACGAGGACTTCCTCGCGAAGATCCGCGCCGTGCGTTATGCTTTCATGGAGCTTGGCGTTGATGACGGGGTGATCGTTGCCCGCACTGACTCGCTTGGGGCAGGGTTGACCAAGCAGATCGCCTACACCCGCGAAAAGGGCGACATCGGCGACCAGTACAATTCGTTCCTTGATTGCGAGGAAGTCGATCCGGCGAACCTCGGCCACGGCGATGTGCTCATCAGCCGCGATGGCAAGCTGATGCGTCCCAAGCGCCTGCCTTCGAACCTTTACCAGTTCCGCCCCGGAACCGGCGAGGACCGGTGCGTTCTGGATTGCATCACCTCGCTCCAGAACGGCGCGGACCTGTTGTGGATCGAAACTGAAAAGCCCCACATCGGCCAGATTGGCGGCATGGTGAAGCGCATCCGTGAAGTGATCCCGAACGCGAAGCTGGTCTATAACAACAGCCCCTCGTTCAACTGGACGCTGAACTTCCGCCAGCAGGTGTTCGATGCCTGGGAAGCCGAAGGCCGCGATATGAGCGCCTATGACCGGGCGAAGCTGATGAGCGTTGATTACGACAACAGCGAGCTGGGGATCGAAGCCGACGCACGCATCCGCACTTTCCAGCGCGATGCGGCGCGCGAGGCGGGCATCTTCCATCACCTCATCACACTGCCCACCTACCACACGGCGGCACTGAGCACCGATAACCTCGCCAAGCGCTACTTCGGCGAAGAGGGCATGCTGGGCTATGTCAAGCAGGTCCAGCGCGAGGAAATCCGCCAGGGCATCGCCTGCGTGAAGCACCAGAACATGGCCGGCTCCGACATTGGCGACGACCACAAGGAATACTTCGCAGGAGAAGCCGCGCTGAAGGCCGGTGGCATCCACAACACGATGAACCAGTTCGCCGCATGACCCGGCGGGGGGCGGTTCTCCCGCCCAATCCCTGAAGACGACCCGAAATCCTCGCGGCAATCACGCCTCGAAGATCCAAGAAGGAGACCCAGAATGGCTGAACCTGCACGTGCCCGCGCGGTCCTCTCGACCGAGGACTTCAAGCTGATCCGCGAGGCAGTACTGCACTACCTCAAGGTCATCGAGGACCAGCCCGAATCGGTGAAGTTCTCGAACCTCTACCACCGGCTTGGCAGCGCTTTGGGACGTTGACGGATGCGTTAACGAAACGGGCAACGCCTATACGGACCTTTCCTGGGGAGGAAAGTCCGGCCCGTCGCGCTCCATAGGGGGTGCGGCGGGCCATATTTTTGCTGGCACGGCCGCGCGCGACGGCCGCGGCGCTTACTTTTGGATAATGAATCGGCGGTAAGTATCGGGGCGTGACAAAACTATCTGCGCCTCAGGAAAATCCCGTTGCGGCCAAGCTGCCGATCCTTGCTGTGATCGGTCTGCGTGATCCTGAGGAAGGGGACTGGGGCCGCCTGCGCGGCTTGCAGTATTCCAGCCTTGCAAAGCTCACCTTTCCGCGCCTCATCGCCCATGTCATGGCGGCGCTTCTGGTTCTGCAAACCTATGGCCGCAGCGTCCATCTTGCCCTGCTGGTGGGATGGATGGCCTTGCTTGTGGGGGTGCTGATCTTCGGCGCGCGCTATGATCGTTCGCTGGTCGATGCCGACCGGCGGCGGGTCAGCCGTCAGGAAATGCACCGGCAGAACCTAAGTTCGCTGGCTGTGGCGGCAGTCTGGTGCGTGCCGATGCTGGTCTTTTCCGCCTTTGGCGACGCCGCGCAACGCATGACCTTGTGGACGGTGCTGGCCATGCTGATGACCGGCAGGGCCGTTACATTTGCAGCGCTGCCCATTGCCACGGTGCTCTTTGCGGGCGTGGTCGGCCTGTCTGCAATCCTGTCGTTCCTGTTCTGGGGGGAATATACGGCGGCGTCAGTCGCCGTGGCGTTCATCGTCATCGTCAGCGTGGGCGCTGTCGAAGCGGCGCGGACATTTCTTGGCGCGCGCGTGGCAGAGGCCGGGATGGCCGAGAAGGCGGAAGTCGTCTCGCTCCTGCTGCGCGAGTTCGAGGAAGGCGATGCCGACTGGCTGTGGCAGATCGATGCCACCCGCCGCGTGCGTTCGGTCAGTCCGCGCTTTGCCTTCGCGCTCGGCGAAGACCCCGAAGACGTGGAAGGCAAGCCTCTGATCCAGCTTATCGCCGGGCTGGCCTGGGAAAGCGGGCATTTCCATTCCAGCCTGCACGATCTGGCCGAACGGCTGAAGCGGCGCGAAAGCTTTTCCAACCTGCTGGTGCGCGTGACGCTGCACGGCAACCATCGCTGGTGGGAACTTTCCGCATCCCCCAAGTTTGACGAGAACGGCACGTTCGTCGGATTTCGCGGAGTGGGGTCCGATGTTACCGAACAGCGCGAGAGCGCCGAAAAGATTGCCTATCTCGCGCGCTACGACACTCTGACCGGCTTGCCCAACCGCCTGATGCTGACCGAAGCGCTGGGCGATGCGCTGGCCTATGCCGAGAAGTGGCGCACGTCCTGCGCGCTATTGATGATCGATCTGGATCGATTCAAGGCCATCAACGATACGCTGGGCCATCTGGTCGGCGATCAGCTGCTGTCGCTCGTTTCGGAGCGGATGAAGGCGGTGATGCGCGCCAATGAGGTGTGCGGGCGCCTTGGCGGTGACGAGTTTGCAGTGGTCATCCGTGACGCGGCCGACGGGCGGCGTCTTGAGGAGCTTTCCGAGGCGATCATCGCCACGCTTTCACGTCCCTACGAGGTCGATCACCACACCCTCTATGTCGGGGCGAGTGTCGGTTCGGCAATCGGGCCGCGTGACGGTTCGACGGTGGAAACCCTGCTGCGCAACGCCGATCTGGCGCTCTACCGGGCCAAGGACGAGGGCGGCGGGCGGCACTGCACCTATGAACCCTCGCTCCACGCCCATGCCGAGGAACGCCGCAAGCTTGAGTTCTCGTTGCGGCACGCACTGGAACGCAATGAGTTCTCGCTGATGTATCAGCCGGTGGTCGATGCGATGACGGAGAGCGTGCTGAGCTTCGAGGCCCTGCTGCGCTGGACCAGCAGCGAGCACGGCTTTGTCAGCCCGGCAAAGTTCGTTCCGCTGGCTGAAGACACCCGGCTGATCGTGCCGATTGGCGAATGGGTGCTGCGCACGGCCTGCCGCGAGGCAATGAACTGGCCGGAGCACGTCAAGATTGCGGTCAACGTATCGGGCGAACAGCTGCTCGATCCCTATTTTGCCGAAACCGTGGTTGGCGCGCTGACCAGCACCGGGCTTTCGCCGCATCGCCTTGAGATCGAGGTGACGGAGAGTATCTTCGTGCGCGACGGCACCACCGCGCAGATGACGCTGGAAAACCTGATGGGCATCGGTTGCGGCGTTGCTCTCGACGATTTCGGAACCGGCTATTCCTCGCTGGGCTATCTGCGCAAGATGCGTTTCTCGACGATCAAGGTCGATCGCAGCTTCGTGCAGGGCGCGGCGAAGGATAATCCCGAAAGCCTTGCGATCTGCCGTGCCGTGGTGGCCATGGCCGACAGTCTGGAAATGTCGACTACCGCGGAAGGGGTCGAGACCGAACTGGAGCTCGAAGTGATCCGCCGTCTGGGCTGCAAGAAGATCCAGGGCTACTACTTCGGGCGCCCGATGAGCGCTGCCGATGCGCTCGCCCTGTTCAGCACGCCGCGCTTTCGGGAGCGGCTGGCAAGCTGAGACTCCGGCAAGCCGTCGCTGGTGTCAGGCGGAGACCAGCGAGCGCACCACGCTTTCGAACAGAGCGCGACCGTCGGTGCCGCCCTGCGCGGGTTCGATCATCCGTTCCGGATGCGGCATCATGCCCAGCACATTGCCGCGCTCGTTCAGGATGCCGGCGATGTCGCGGGCCGAACCGTTGACCTGCTCGGCATAGCGGAAGGCCACCCGGCCTTCGGCCTCAAGGCGGTCAAGCGTGGCATCGTCGGCAAAATAGTTGCCATCGTGGTGCGCCACCGGAATGACAATGCGCTGGCCCGCTTCGTAGCCCGCGGTGAACAGCGACTGGCTGTTCTCTACCGTCAGCGCCACATCGCGGCAGACAAAGCGGATGCCAGCGTTGCGCATCAGCGCACCGGGCAGCAGGCCCGCCTCGGTCAGCACCTGAAAGCCATTGCAGACCCCCAGAACCGCCACGCCGCGTTCGGCCGCGCGGACTACCGCCTGCATCACCGGCGAACGAGCTGCCATCGCGCCGGAACGCAGATAATCGCCATAGGAAAATCCGCCGGGCAGGGCGATGAAATCAAGCCCGTCAGGCAGGTCGGCATCGCCATGCCACACGCGGTGAACGGTGCCGCCGCAGACCTGCTCGATGGCAACGGCCATGTCGCGGTCGCAGTTCGATCCGGGGAAGGTGATGACGGCGGAAGTGAAGGCCATGGGAGATGCTCCTTGCGCAGCTCAGATTGCACGCAAATCGTGATGCGCGCAGATCGTCGGATCAGACCGCTTGCTCAGGCCGCCCTTTCGATGCGGTAGTTCTCGATCACCATGTTGGCGAGCAGCTTGCGGCACATCTCGTCAAGCGCTTCGTCGGTGGTGCTGTCGGCAACGTCGAGTTCGATCACGCGTCCGGCGCGAACATCGTTGACGCCCGAAAAGCCCAGTCCTTCGAGCGCGTGGTGAATGGCCCGACCCTGCGGATCGAGGACGCCGTTCTTGAGAGTGACCAGGACGCGAACCTTCATCGGCGGGGCCTTTCGCAGATCGAAACGGGTGAGAATCTTGTGCGCGCCTATGCAACCGGTAGCCCGCAAGAGCAAGGGGCCGCGCGACAGTGCCGGTTCGCCACACTTGCCGTCGATCCCGCACGCATGATTCCTACGTAAAGAAACGATGCGGGCGATCGGGCCGTTGCGGGGTATCCTCCCTGCGCCAGGGACTGGCAGAACTCGCGCGGTGGCGGGGCTTCCGGAACCAGAAACTGCACCCCGCACAGCCGCCGGAGATGCGCCGCCACCGCCTCTTTTGCCCGATTTGACCGATGCCGCGTGCTGACGCGCCTTTTAACTGACGGTTGCGTCAGCTATAGCATGAGCCATGCCCCGCAAGACTCCGGAAGATCGCAAGGCCCGCATCCTCGAAGCTGCGCGCGAGGAGTTTGCCGCCCACGGCTTTGCCGCAGCCCGGCTGGAGGATGTGGCAAGCCGGGTCGGCATCAGCCGCGCGGCGCTTTATCTGGCGTTCGACAGCAAGGAAGCCCTGTTCCGTGCGCTGGTTTCGGGTGTCATCACCGAACTGATGCCCGCCCTTCTGCCCAGCGATTACGGCAGTCTGCCCGCACCCGCGCTGCTGCGCGGGTTCATCCGCAACGCAACGAAGCGGATTGCCAGCCCGGAAATGGCCTTTCTGCCGCGTCTCATCGTGGGCGAGGGGCGCAACTTTCCCGAACTGGCCCGCTTCTACCACGAAACCACGATGATCTGCCTGATCGGCGCGGTTGAACGGCTCATCATCCACGGGATTGAACGCGGCGAGTTCTCGTGCCCGGATCCGAATATGGCGGCGCATTCGGTGGCCGGAAGCTTGATCTATGCCGCGCTGTGGCAGAACGTGTTCGAGCCGGTCGGCGCGCAGCCGCTTGACGTGGACTGGCTCGCCGAGACACAGGCCGGGCTTGTTCTGGCGGCGTTGCGCAAGGTGTAGGGTCCAAAGCGCGTTTGGATCTGGGAAGCGGCCGCAGTCAGGGCTTTGCCGCTTCGAGCAGGCCCTTTATCGGCCAGAACGAAATCGTGTGGACATCATGGGCGCTGGTCCAGATGCCTTTGGGCGTAAAGCGGATGGCGCCGCTTCCCGCTGCCTTGCCATGCCTGCCGCTGACTGTCATCGAAGCCGGATCGATCACGGCAAAGATCTGGTCATCCGTGGTGCGCAGCCATACTTTCCCATCGCCAGTATCGATATCGCCGTATTTGAGGTTTGCGCCCACCTTGATGCGCCCTGTCACCTGCCCGGTGGCGGGATCAGCGCGCACCAGCGTGCCTTCGCCCTGTTCCTGCACCCACACTCCGCCTTCACCTGCGGCGAGGAATCCCGGCATCTTGCCCAGTGGCGCGCGGGCAACCACGGTGTTGGTTTTCGGGTCGATCTTCTGGAGCGTCTGCTGCGTTGCGCTGACCGCCCACAGGGCATCATAGCCATAGGTGACATACCACGTATCGGCATCAACCGGGATGCTGGCAATGACGGCATTGCTTGCCGGATCGATGCGGGCGACCGCGCCTTCGGGCTTGCTTGCCAGCCAGACCGAACCGGCCCCTGTCGCCACGATCAGTTCGCCCTGTTTCTGGTTGGCAATGCCGCTGGCGATGGTGGCGACAACCTTTGCCTCTTCCAGATCGATGCGCAGCAGTGTGCCTTCGGCGCAGTTGGCCACCCACAATGATCCGAAGCCGATGGCCATGGCCCCGCAGGGCCGTTCGACCGGCACTTCGGCGAGTTTACCGTTGCGACCCCATTTTTCGACCTTGCCGCGATTGGTCAGCCATACCGCATCGCCATCAACCGCAATGAAATCGGCAAAGCCGGGCACGGTCTGCGCCTGCTCCACCACTTGCGCGCTGGCAGGGCCAGCCCCCAATAGCGCGGCGATGACCATCGGGATAAGGGCAAGCGTCTTGCGAAACATGG
The DNA here is from genome assembly GCF_003171715.1 of Novosphingobium meiothermophilum. Classification (GTDB taxonomy): domain Bacteria; phylum Pseudomonadota; class Alphaproteobacteria; order Sphingomonadales; family Sphingomonadaceae; genus Novosphingobium; species Novosphingobium meiothermophilum. The sequence continues at coordinate 66,442 of NZ_QGHL01000015.1, forward strand.
GGAGGGCCTTTCGCTTCGGGATCAGGATTTGCTGGCGATATAGGCGCGCCAGCCGCCAAGGTGGGTGATGTCCTGGGCACCTTCGAGCGCGCGCGGTTCGGCCACGAAGCCCTTCACGCTGCTGCCATCAGCCAGCACCACCGTGCCAATGGCCAGCGGCGGCGGGACTTCAACCACAAAGCTGCCGAACTCAGCCACGCCCAGTTCATAGACTTCCACCTTGATCGCCGCGCCATCGGCGCTGAACACCAGCGCAGGCTTGGGCGGCACGCTGTCGGCCATGGCATAAAGCCGGTATGTCGGCGCGGTTTCGAAAGCGCCAACGAATATGGCGTTTCGCGAGGTAAGCTGCCAGTGCAGCGGCATCCCTTCAAGGTGTGCGCCAACCACGGCGAGTTTAACGGTCTGCATCTTGCCCTCCAGATCGAGCGGGGGTGGGGGAGGAAGCTGTGCGGCGGCCAGCCACGCTTCGGCCGCCGTCAGCAGCGCACGGTCACTGTCAGCCGGGCCGATCAGGGTGATGCCAAAGCCAGTGCCATTGTCGCGCTGCCCCGCAGGCACGGCAACCGCGGCCATATCCAGCAGGTTCACGAAGTTGGTATAGGCGCCCAGATTGCTGTTGAGCGCAACCGGCGATGCCAGCAGTTCTGCCACGCGGTAGGTCGTGCCCGTGGTCGGAAAGGCAAGGAGATCGACTTCGCCCAGCAGGCGGTCTGCCTGCCGCTTCAGCGCGGCCATCCGGTAAATGCCGTTCCACAGTTCGACAGCGCTCTTGCTCCAGCCTGCTTCCACTACGGTCCGCACGGTAGGATCGACCGCATCGGGATTCTCGCTCAGAATCCGGGACATGGCGGCGGTGCGTTCGGCAACCCATGGCCCGTTGTAGAGCAGCAGCGCCGCTTCCTGCAGCGGGGCCATGTCGATCTCGACCACTTCGGCAAGGCCCGCCAGCACATCGAGCGCGCGGTCATAGAGATACTCGGCTTCCACATCGCCGAACCACAGGCGCTGACCACGCCGGGGAACGCCGATGCGGCGGGCGGCAAGGGGGCGGTCCGCCAGCGGTTTCGACCACGGATCGGCCGGATCGAACCCGGCAATCACCGCATCGACAAGGCGCGCATCAGCAACATCATCCGAAAACACGGTGATGCAGTCGATGCTGCGGCAGGCAGGCACAAGGCCCTGTGTGGGCCAGCGGCCCTTGGTGGGCTTGAACCCGATCAGGTGGTTGAATGCCGCCGGAACCCGGCCCGACCCTGCGGTATCGGTGCCCAGCGCGATGGGAACCAGCCCGGCGGCCACGGCAACGGCCGAACCGGAACTCGACCCTCCACTGACATAGGCGAGGTTCGAGGCATTGCGCGGAATGCCATAGGGACTGCGCGTGCCGACCAGCCCGGTGGCGAACTGGTCGAGGTTGGTCTTGCCCACGCAGATCGCGCCTGCGGCTGCCAGCCGGTCGATCACCGTCGCATTGGCGCCGGGGCGATAGGCAAAGGCGGGGCAGGCGGCGGTCGTCTCAAGCCCGGAAACGTCGATGTTGTCCTTGGCCGCGTAGGGAACGCCCGCCAGTGGCAGGTGCTCTCCGGCGGCAACGCGGGCATCGACGGCGCGGGCCTGTGCCAGAAGATCATCCGGCGATGCACGGCTGATCCACACCTGCGGCTGAACCGCATCATAGGCGGCAATGCGCGCCAGCGTCGCTTCCATCACGGCCACCGCGCTGGTGATGCCTGCGCCGACATCGGCGGCGATGCGCGATGCGCTTTGGCGAAAGGCGGCGCTCATGCCGCCTTCTCCAGCGCAAAGATCGGCGCGCCGGGCTGGAGCGACTGTTTCTCGGTGACATAGAGGGCAACGATCCGGCCCGTGCCGGGGCTGAGCACGGGGCATTCCATCTTCATCGATTCCAGCACCGCGATGGTATCCCCGGTCTTCACTTCATCGCCATTGGCCACGAGCAGTTTCCACACGCTGCCGCCGAACGGAGCTTCGACAAGATCGGCCCCTTCGGGGACGCTGACTTCGGCCTCGTCGGGCGTGTCGGCTTCTGCAAGGGCCGATATGCGGTCAAACTCTCCGCGTGCCTGCCAGTCGGCGCGTTCGGCATCGAAAGCAGCCTTGCGCTGCGCCTCGAAGGCGGCAATCGCTTCGGCATTGTCGGCCAGATACCGGCGATAATCGGCCAGCCTGAACTCGGACGGCTCGATGGTGATCGATCGCCTGCCGCTGGGAAAATCACGCCGCCATTCGGCCAGTTCCTCGGCGCTGACCGGATAGAAGCGGATCTGGTCGAAGAAGCGCAGCAGCCACGGCTTGCCTTCGGTGAAATCGGCGGTCTGGCGATAGGTGTTCCAAACCTGGATGGTGCGGCCGAACAACTGGTATCCGCCCGGTCCTTCCATGCCGTAGATGCACATGTAGGCCCCGCCGATGCCGACGACATTGGGCGGGGTCCACGTGCGCGCGGGGTTATACTTGGTCGTGACCAGACGATGCCGGGGGTCGACAGGCGTTGCCACCGGCGCGCCGAGATAGACATCGCCCAGCCCCATGACGAGATAGCTGGCATCGAAGATCAGGTTCTCCACCGCCGCCACATCGGGCAGGCCGTTGATGCGGCGGATGAACTCGATGTTGTCCGGGCACCATGGCGCATCGTCACGCACCGCGCCCATGTATTTCTCGATGGTCTCGATGGTGGCAGGATCGCGCCAGCTCAGCGGCAGGTGGACGATGCGCGAAGGGATGGCGAAGTCTTCAAGGTCGCCAAGCCGATCTTCGGCCGCGATCAGCGCGTCGAGTGCCCCTTGCTGGTCCAGCGCCGCGCCATCGAAGTGCAGTTGCAACGAGCGGATTCCGGGAACGATGTCGATCACGCCCGGAATGGCCATGCGCTCCAGCTCGGTCATCAGTGCATGGACGCGGATGCGCAGCTCGATATCGAGAACCAGAGGGCCGTATTCCACCAGGATGTTGCGATCCCCCTGCTGGCGATAGACGGTGCGGGGGCGGCCTGTGCCTTCGGGCAGTTCGGCCAGTATCGGGGTCTGTGCAGCGATGGCGCAAGGGCGGCTTGGCGGCACCTTGGTTCCGTTCTCCAGCAGCGTGGCCTGTGCGGCGGCAGCGGCGCTTGCCTCGGCCATGTTGACCGGGACGAAGCGCACCCGGTCTCCGGCGGCAAGCTGGCCAACTTTCCACAAGTCTGCGGCAATGACCACGAAGGGACAGACAAAGCCGCCAAGCGAGGGCCCATCCGGTCCAAGGATGATGGGCATATCCCCGGTGAAGTCCACCGCGCCGATGGCGTAGGGGTTGTCGTGAATGTTCGAGGGATGAAGCCCTGCCTCGCCGCCGTCGCGCCGCGCCCATTCGGGCTTCGGTCCGACCAGCCGCACCCCGGTGCGGTTCGAGTTGTAGTGGACCTGCCAGTCGGCGGCGACGATCATGTCGATATCATCGTCGGTGAAGAAATCGGGCGCCCCGTGCGGGCCATAGAGCACACGCAGCGTCCATTCGGTGCCCAGCGCGGGGAGCGGAATGGTCGGGGCTGCACTGCTGGTCGGGGCGCCAGCCAGATGAAGCACGTCGCCTGCCACCAGCCGCCGCGCCGCATGGCCGCCGAACTGACCCAGTTCGAAGGTGCTGCAACTGCTGAGATAGGGCGCGATGTCCAGCCCGCCTGCGATGAGGAGATAGCCGCGCATCCCGCCGCCCGATGCCCGCCCCATGCTGAGGGTCTGCCCGGCAGCGATGTCGAACGGCGTGCCCGGCGCCACGGGTCTGCCATCGAGCATGGCACCGAAATCGGCGCCGGTCAGGCACACGCGGGCCGGAGCGGTAAAGGCGAGCGTGGGGCCCGTAACAGTCATTTCCAGCCCGGCCATGCCTTCGGGATTGCCCAGCAAACGGTTGCCGATGCGGAAGGACTGGTCGTCCATCGGGCCGGATGGCGGCACGCCCACGGCCCACAGCTTCTGCCTTCCGGGCCAGTCCTGCACGGTGGTGGACGTGCCGCCGCTGATGACCCGGATGCTTTGCGGGGTGAAGCTGATGCTTTCCAGAGCGCGGGTGGAAACCTCGCCGCTGGTGAAAGCTGGCGATGCCACCACGCTGCGCAGCCAGCGCAGGTTCGTCTCGATCCCGTCGATGCGGCTGGCGGCAAGCGCGCGCTGCATGGCTTCGACTGCCGCCTCGCGGCTTGAGGCGTGAACGATCAGCTTGGCAAGCATGGGATCGTAGAAGGCGCTCACTTCCGTCCCGGCCATGACCCACGTTTCGGTGCGCACGTCATCGGGGAAGCGAACGCAGGTGAGCGTTCCGGAGGTGGGGCGGTAATCGAGTGCGGGGTCTTCGGCATAGAGCCGCACCTGAACCGCATGGCCCAGCGGCGTAACCGGTGCCGTATCGAGGAAGCTGTAATCGCCCGCAGCGCCGCGGATCATCCATTCCACAAGATCCACGCCGAAGACCATTTCGGTCACGCCATGTTCCACTTGCAGGCGGGTGTTCATCTCAAGGAAGAAGAACTCCTCGCGGTCGGCATCGTAGAGAAACTCCACCGTTCCGGCAGAACGGTAGCGCGCCGCTTCGCCAAGGCGAATCGCGGCTGCGAACAGTGCCTGCCTGACGGCTTCGGGCAGGAGCGGGGCAGGTGCCTCTTCCACCACTTTCTGATTGCGCCGCTGGAGCGAACAGTCGCGCTCGCCCAGTGCCACCACCCGGCCTTCGCCATCGCCGAAGATCTGCACTTCCACATGCCGCGCGCGCCGCACGAAGCGTTCAAGGAATACGCCCGCATCGCCGAAATTGCTCTGGCCCAGCCGGGCCACCGCGGCAAAGCCTTCGCGCACGTCAGCTTCGGTTTCGCACACGCGCATCCCGATGCCGCCGCCGCCCGCGGTTGCCTTGAGCATCACGGGATAACCGATGGCCAGTGCGGCAGCGATGGCTTCGGCCTCGCCGGTCAGGAGATCGCTTCCCGGAGCCAGCGGCACCCCGTGCGCGGCTGCCAGTTCGCGGGCGCTGTGCTTGAGGCCGAAGGTGCGGATGTTTTCGGCGGTGGGGCCGATGAAAACGATTCCCGCCTCGGCGCAGGCGGCCGCAAACTCGGTGTTTTCCGAAAGGAAGCCATAGCCGGGATGGATGGCGCCCGCGCCCGTCTGATGCGCCGCGGCGATGATCTTTGCGATGTCGAGATAGCTCTCGCTTGGCCGCGCGCCGCCGATGCAGACGGCCTCGTCTGCTTCCGAGACGTGAAGCGAACCTTCGTCGGCCTGCGAATAGACCGCAACGGAACGCAGGCCCATGCGGCGCAGAGTGCGGATGATCCGGGTGGCAATCGCACCCCGGTTGGCGATGAGAACGGTGTCGAAGCTCATTGGGGCAGGGCTCATGCGGCCACGATCATGCGAACGGGGGTGGGATTGAAGGCGTTGCAGGGATTGTTGATCTGGGGACAGTTGGAAACGACCACGATCACGTCCATCTCGGCGCGCAGATCCACCGTCAGGCCCGGCGCGGAAATGCCGTCGACAATGCCCAGCGTGCCGTCGGCTTCCACCGGCACGTTCATGAAGAAGTTGATGTTCGAGACGATGTCGCGCTTGCCGCGCCCTTCCAGCAGGTTTGCCTCAAGGAAGTTTTCCACGCAGGCATGTTGCGCCTTGGTGTGATGACCATAGCGCAAGGTATTGGATTCACACGAACATGCGCCGCCGATGGTATCGTGATACTCCACCGCCGATGCGGCAATCGTCATCATCGGACGGCCTTCGTTGGACATCAGCGTGGTGCCTGTGCGCAGAAACAGGTTGCCCTGCGCGGCCACGGTATCCTGCGCGCTGTAGCGTTCGGCATCGTCGGCAGCGCTGTAGATGAGGAAATCTACCGCCTGATTGCCTTCAAGATCGACGATGCGCAGGGTCTGCCCCTTGGCCACATGATGCAGCCAGGGCGCGCGGGCGGGCACGATCTCGTCGTGGACGATCATGCCCGAAAGGCCGGAGAGGTGGGGATCGCTCATCGCTTGCATCCTTGTTTCAGCGGCGGAAATAGTCTTCGACGTTGATGAAGGCGCGCTGGCCCTCCGGCGTCGCGTTGCGGATGGGGTCGTCTTCGGCCGTCACCTTGCCGCGCCATGCGGTGACGCGCAGCGGCGTGACGGAGTATTCCGGCCTTGGGTCAAGCACGTGCGGGCAGTTGGCGATCACCACGATCACGTCCATCTCTGCACGCAGCAGCACCTCGCGCGCCGGTGCAAAGGGGCCGATCAAGGGCGTTATCGTGCCATCGGTTTCGATTCTGGTGCCCTTGAAAAGGTTGATGCAGGGGTGCACGTCGCGCCGTCCAAGCCCGTGCTTGGCCGCGCCCAGCAGGAACCGGTCCCGCCCATTGGGATAGGCGCCGCTGTTGCGCCCTTCGCCATACTTCGCAAGGTTGGTTGCCGCGTTGGAGGTGCCGCAGAAACAGTCGTGCGTGCCCGCACTGTCGGCCTCGATGCTCATCAGCACGCGGCCCATGTCGGACAGGAGCAGCTTGCCCGCCTCAAGGTAGGCGTTCCACTGAACCTTTACCGTATCGGCCACGTTGAGCCGTTCGGTCGGCATTTCGGCATTGAAGATCTGAAGCCCCGCGCAGGCATCGCCCTTCGCATCGATCAGCCGCAGGCGCGCGCCTCGTGCCAGCCGCCGCGTGGCATAGCCGCCCGGCGCGATCGTTTCCTCCCACACCAGATCACCGGCCGGGATGCCTTCGGGCAGGTCATCAGCAACCGGTGGCAGGACCGGCATGGATTCCACCACGGTTCCCGCCATGCTGCGAGCATGATCGCGCGCGGCCATCGGATTTGCGAGAGTTTCGGTCATTGCGCCGCTCCATTGTCTGCATCTTCGGCTGCATCCTGCTCGTAGAGCGGCGGAAGCAGCGCGGTGGTTGTGACGAGTTCAAGCTGCTGGACACCGCGCACGCGGCGCAGCGCATCCGCCAGTGCCTTGAGACGCACGGCAGGCCCCTGCACCAGCAGGACTTCCAGCGACTGGTCATCCTGCAGGAAGACGTGCTGGGTAGTGATGACCTCCTTGAGGTAATCGCTCTGGGTCTGGGCAAGCTGGTGCCGCACCCGGCCGCGATCGCCGCGATAGACAACGGTGATCGTGCCTGCGAGCATCTCTTCCGGCCGGGTATAGGCTTCGTGCTTGGCAAGGGCGTGGCGGATCAGTTCGGCAATCAGCTGCGAACGCGAGGGCAGCTTGCGCTCCTCGACCATCATGTCGAGCTGGCGGAACAGGCTGGCCGGCAGGCTCATGCTCATCCGGGCAAGCGGGCGCGCGCTCATGCTGCGGCTCCGGCTTGGGCGGCGGGGCTTTCCGACGATGCCTTCTTCTTGTCCAGTGGCAGGTCATAGACCGCCGTTGCGCCGAAACGGTGCGGCGCGTGCGGATCATGGCGGCGCTTGTCGAGCGCGAGGACGCGCGTTCCCAGCGAGAAAGCCTCGCGAATATCGTGCGTGACCATGATGACGGTCAGGTCATACTGCTGCCACAGCCTTGTAATCAGCGCGTGCATGTCGGCGCGGATGCCCGGATCGAGCGCGCCGAACGGTTCATCAAGCAGGAGGATGCGCGGTCGCTTGATAAGCGCCTGGGCAATGGCCAGCCGCTGCTGCATCCCGCCCGACATCTGCGCCGGATAAAGGTGCAGGCTGTCGCCCAGCCCCACGGCTGCAAGCATTTCGGCGGCCTGCGCTTCGGCAGCCTTGCGCCGCGATCCGAAAAGGCGGGCAAACAGCGGCGCTTCGGCACATTCCAGCCCGAACACCACATTGCCAAGCACGGTCAGGTGCGGAAACACCGAGTAGCGCTGGAACACCACGCCGCGATCGGGGCCGCATTCGGGCGGCAGGGGCGCCCCGTCGAGCATGATGCTGCCGCGCGTTGCCTGCTCCTGACCAAGGATCACCCGCAGCAGGGTGCTCTTGCCTGCGCCCGATGGCCCGACAATCGAAACGAACGAGCCTGCCGTAACGTCGAGGTCGACACGCTCAAGGATGATGCGGTCGCCATATTCGACCCACACGTCGCGAAGAGTCAGCATCGCACTCAATGGCCTGCTCCCGATGCCGAAGGGTGCGCCCAGGGGAAGGCGGCGCGGCTGATGCGCGTGGCGGCATAGTCCATCGCAATGGCCAGGAGCGCGATCCAGGCCACGTAGGGGATGATGACATCCATCGAGAGATAGCGCCGGACGAGGAAGATGCGGTAGCCAAGCCCCACATCCGATGCGATCGCCTCGGCCGAAATAAGGAACACCCACGCCGGGCCGAGCGCAAGGCGCAGCGCCACCAGCAGACGGGGCATGGCCTGGGGCAGGGCAACACGCAGCATGATCTGCCAGCTTCCCGCGCCAAGCGTCTGCGCCTTGACGATCTGCTCGCGCGGGAGCGCTGCCACATGCCCGGCAATGTCGCGGATCATCACCGGCGCGATGCCGATCACGATCAGCGCGACTTTCGCCGTCTCGCCAAGGCCAAGCGCGATGAACAGGATGGGCAGCAGGGCGATGGGCGGGATCACCGCAATACCCGTGACCAGCGGGCCAAGCGTGGCGCGCAAGGGGGGAAGGACGCCCAGCACAAGCCCGACCAGCAGTGCCATCAGCGTGGCGATGCCCAGACCCAGGCCAAGCCTTTGCAGGCTGGCCAGCGTATCGGCCCAGAACACCAGCTTTCCGGTCAGGGCATCGGGCTGCTGCATCATGCCCCACAGCGCTGAAGCCATGCCGCTGGGCAGGGGCAGGATCTTGTCCGAAGGGTTCAGGGCATGGCGCTGCGCGGAAAGCACCACATAGACGAGGGCCAGCAGCGCGATCGGCAGCGCGCCCAGCACGAAACCCTGTCTGCGTCCGATCTGTCGGTTTACCCAGCGCATGTCGGATTCTCCCGGTCAGGCCGAAGCGTCGTCATCGTCAGTGTCACGCGCCTCAGAGCTTTCCGTCAGCAGCAAGTCGCATGAAGCTGTCGTCAAAGCGCAGCGTGACACGCGCGGGATCACCCAGAGTTACGCCGCCCGGAAAGGCGATGCCCACCGCGTCTGCCGAGGTCGCGCCCTGAAACAATCCCTTAGAGAAGCTGAAATCGCGCACCTTCGTCATGGTCGAGACCAGATCGGGCGAGGTTGTCGCGGCGACGGCTTCCTTGGGATCGACATAGAGCCGGGTCGTCTTGAGCTGGCTTTCGAAGATTTCGGGCGTGGTCCCGGCCAGTTTTGCCATTGCGGCGCGGGCTTCCTTGCCCTGTGCGTCGTCTCGCACCATCAGGCCGACGGTTTCATACCAGATACCGGCCAGCGCCTTGCCCAGATCGGGATTGGCCTTGAGCGTGGCCGTATCGACCACCAGCAGATCGAGGATTTCGCCCGGTATGTCGGCTGAACTGAACACCTGCGTGACGCCGGGCTGGCTGCGCATCACGGAAAGCTGGGGGTTCCACGCGACAGCCGCCTTCGCATCGCGGCTGGCAAAGGCGCCCACGATATCGGCATCGGCCGTGTTGATCGTGCGCACGTCTGTCAGCGACATGCCCGCCGAACCCAGCGCACGAGCCAGCAAATAATGCGAGACTGAAAGTTCCACGAGGTTGATGGGCTGGCCCTTAAGCGCGGCGACCGTGGTGCCGCCTTTCAGCAGGACGCCGTCGTTGCCGTTCGAATAGTCGCCGACGATGATCGCGCTCGTATCCTTGCCGCCTGCGGCGGGGATCGTCAGCGCATCCATGTTCGCCACGGTCACGCCGTCGAACTTGCCAGCGGTGAACTGGTTGACCGACTCCACGTAGTCGTTGACCTGAACCACGCTGATCTTGAGGCCATATTTGTCGGCCCACTTCTTCACGATGCCTGCCTGTTGGGCATAGGGCCAGGGCATCCACCCGGCATAGATCGACCAGCCGATGCTGAACTCGGTGCGCTTGGGCGCGGGCGCATCGGCCGATGGCGCGCATGATGCCACCGCCAGCGTTGCTGCCATCAACAATGTCTTTCCGGTCCTGCGGATCAGCCTGAGCACGAGTGATTCCCCTTTTGCTTTCCTGGCGGGCTGCACCATGGGGGAAATCAGGCGGGCGGCGTATTACGCTTTTTGCGTATGGTAATACTTGGCAGCCAATGAAGCCGCGCTCCGTGAAAACGATGTGCCGTGGCGTCCGGAAGGCGTCAATTGCGGGTGCGGGCGACTGGTTACGCCAATCGGCGTATGCTATGCTGCGGCCGCCCGCGCTTAGCGTGCATCCCTGAGGCAGGACAGGGTAATCGGCACATGCAGAGTGATACGATGCGATCCGGCGCGGCGAGGCTGGCGGTTGATCTCCTGCCTCCGGCCATGCTTGCTCTTGTCGTGACGTTCTGGGCCTTCGCACCTGAAGCGTGGGTGAAAAGCACCTGGGTCGTCATCGGCGTGAGCACTGCAATCACCTTCACGATCCTGCTGCTTGAAATCCCGTTTGAGCGTCATCCCGGCTGGCGGATGACCCGGCGCGAGTTTTTCACCGACTTGTTCTATGTCGTGCTGAACGCCACGATCATATCCAAGGCGACCAACTTTTTCGCGGAACGGCCACTGGAATCGGCCAAGGAAGCGCTTGGCCTTGCAACGCCATGGGCAGGCGAAATGCCTTGGCTGCTTCAGGTTGCCTTCGTCGTGTTCCTCATCGAGTTCGGGCAATACTGGATGCATCGGCTCATGCACAACTCCACGCCCTTCTGGCTGACGCATGCGCCGCACCATCACATCACCCAGCTCAACGCGATGAAAGGCGCGGTGGGCAACCCTATCGAACTTTGGCTCATCAGCCTCAGCGTTGTCGTTCTCTTTGATTTTCAGCAGTCGGCCGTTCTTGCCGGATACAGTGTGCTTGGCGTTGTCTCGACATTTGCCCATGCCAATGTCCGGTCCGATCCGCCGCTGTTCTATTCGTTGATATTCACGACCATCCGGCACCACAGCCTGCACCATTCGGTCCCCTATGAAGATACGCGCTGCAATTACGGCAACTCCCTGATTCTGCTTGACCGCATTTTCGGCACCTACAAGGAGGGTGAGGCATCGATCGTGGGGCAGGATGACAGGCGGCGCCTGTCCATTCGCGAGCAGTGGCTCTTTCCTTTCGTGCCGTTGATCGAACGGATGAAGACGGCAAGGGAAAGAAGCGCGCGCGCTGCCAAGTAGCAGCCACGCTTGCGGCAAGCCTTGCCACCGAAATCGGCTCGTCTGACATTTTGCCACGTTCTGCCGCATAATCGTGCGTTGATGGGAACCTTGCGTTTCATTGCATGTTCAACCCGAAATGCCGTGTTGCGGGACTTGCCCGCTCATGGTTTACTTCTGCGCCGTTTGTTGTGAACGTGCATCATTTCGGATGAAGGGTGGATGCAAATGAGGCAATCTTTTCAATATATTGCGCTGACGACTGCTACCCTGCTCCTCGCATCGTGCGGCGGCGGAAGCGCGGACAAGGCTGCTGAAGCACCGGCTGCCGCCGAAACCACGCAAGCGGCCGCTCCCCCGGCCGAAGCGGCACCGGCTGCTGCCACCAGCGCTGCTGCGCCGACGGCGGACTCCACCGATACGCTTGATGGCACCACCCTTGCCTCGCTCAAGCCCGATGCGGCCCACGGCAAGACCATCTTCGCGCAGTGCAAGGCGTGCCATTCGGTCGAGGCGGGCAAGAACATGGTCGGTCCTTCGCTTGCCGGTGTCGTCGGTCGGGCCGCCGGGTCCATTGCCGGTTACAGCTATTCAGCCGCCAACAAGAACAGTGGCATCACCTGGACCCCGGAAAAGCTGTTCCAGTATCTGGAAAAGCCCGCGCGTGTGGTTCCGGGCACCAAGATGGCATTTGCCGGCCTTCCGAAGGCGCAGGATCGCGCCGACGTGATCGAATATCTCAAGGCTCCCAACTGAAGCGGAGCAGCCTTTCGGGTTCGCAAACAGAAGCAATGGAGCGCAGGATCAGCCGATCCTGCGCCCCTATTGGTGAACGCCGGTAATCAGGCGGCGACTGCGCGGCGCGCCAGTTCGCATTGCGACCAGATATCGCTCAGCGCTTCGATCAGCTTGTCGACATCGCCATCGGTGTGAACGGGCGAGGGCGTGATGCGCAGCCGTTCGGTTCCGCGCGGAACCGTGGGATAGTTGATCGGCTGCACATAGATACCGTGGTTGTCCATCAGCCAGTCGCTGATGCGTTTGCACTTGTGCGGATCGCCCACCATCACCGGGATGATGTGGCTGGGATTGGGCAGGTGCGGAATGCCGATGGCATCAAGGCGGCGCCGAACCGTGGCCACGCGCTCCTTGTGGCGGGCGCGTTCGATTTCGCTGCTCTTGAGATGGCGGATGCTGGCCGTGGCACCGGCGGCAAGCGCCGGGGGCAGTGCAGTGGTGAAGATGAAGCCGCTGGCAAAGGTGCGCACGAAATCACACAGTGCAGCCGATGCCGCGATGTAGCCGCCCATGACCCCGAACGCCTTGCCCAGCGTGCCTTCGATCACCGTGATGCGGTCCATCAGGCCCTCGCGTTCGGCCACCCCGCCACCGCGCGGGCCATAAAGGCCAACCGCATGGACCTCGTCGATGTAGCTCATCGCGCCGTGCTTTTCACACACGTCGAGGATCTGGGCGATCGGGCCGATATCGCCGTCCATGGAATAAACGCTCTCGAAGGCCACGAGCTTGGGCACTTCGGGTCCGTATTCGGAAAGGAGCTGGTCGAGGTGCTCGACATCGTTGTGTCGCCACACCCGGCAGGTGGCGCGCGAATGGCGAATGCCTTCGATCATCGATGCGTGGTTCAGGGCGTCGGAGAAGACCACGCAGCCGGGAATCTTCGCCGCCAGTGTGCCAAGACCCGCCCAGTTCGATACGTAACCGCTGGTGAACAGGAGCGCTGCTTCCTTGCCGTGCAGATCCGCCAGTTCCCGCTCCAGCAGGACATGATGATGGTTGGTGCCGGAGATGTTGCGCGTGCCGCCGGCACCGGCGCCGCATTCATCCAGCACCTTGTGCATCGCATCCAGCACCGCGGGATGCTGCCCCATGCCCAGGTAGTCGTTCGAGCACCAGACCGTGACCTGTTCGGTGCGGTCATCGACATAGCGCGTCGCATGCGGGAAATTGCCGCAGCGGCGTTCGATTTCGGTGAAGATCCGATAGCGTCCCTCGTCCCGGACCGCGTCCAGTTCCCCCTGGAAGTAGGCTTCGTAATCCATGTCGTCGGTCCTCTTGGTGTGAAACGTGTCAGATGCGGGTTGTCGCGCGGCGCGAAGGAAGCGCCCAGCCCCACAGCGCCCCGTCGCGGATCGGCAGGGCAAGAAACAGGTGTTCAAGTGCGCCCAGCGCCGCCAGCGCGAAGAGCAGGCTGGCCCCTGCTGCACTGGCGCTGCCATCGGGCGCATTGAGCGCGGTCAATCCAAGCCAGATTGCCAGCGCGCAGGTGGCCGCAATCGCCAGAACCAGTTCCGGACCCATGCGGCGGGGGCCGAAATAGGTCTTGAGATAGGCCATGTGGGGCGGAAAGATCTCGGTGCTGAGATTGGGCACGCCGAAAAAGATCACCAGCTTTGTGCTCAGCCGCATGGCCAGCAGCAGGGTGAAGGTCATTGCGCCGATCTGGTTTGGCGCATCCCAGCTTAGCGAGATGAGGCCAAGCGCGCTCAGCGCGAGGGCCAGTTCATGCCAGGCCACGGCGGAAACAGCATGGACGAAGCGCTCCAGCCCACGCGCATCCGGCGGGCAGGCTTCCCGGCGCGGCCCGGTAACGGCGCCCGTAAGGAAGCTGATTTCATGCCATGACCAGATCAGGATGGCCCCGGCAAATGAGGCATAGACACCGGCGAGCGTCGGCTGGTGCATTGACCAGCCCACGATCACCAGCCCGCCGACGCCTGCAATTCCGGCAAGGATCAGGCTGAAGGGAAAGGTGCGCCGTTCGCGGTTGTCGGCCCAGGCGATCAGCCCGGTGGCGAGAAACCACACCGCGATCGTTGCCACCACCGGCAGGATATGGCCGGTCCAGCTTACCATGCGGGCTGAAGCCTGACCGTGCTGGGCAGTTCGTTGGCGCGCGGACGCAGCAGATACATTCTGGCAAAGTTGAAGGCAGCCCCTGCTGCGCCCGAAGCACGCAGCATCAGACCGGAAATGCCGCCCCGGCGCTTGCCTTCCTCGATCCTGCGGCTTGCGGCAAGCAGGCGGTCCATCGCCCGGCGGAAGCGCGGATCGTCGGTATCCAGCTCGACCGGGAACACCTGCCGACTGATCTGGGTGCAGATCGAGAACACGTTGTAGTCGTAGGTCTTGGGATCAAGGCCAAGGGCCTGATGGAACACCGGCCGGGCATGATCGCGCACATACATCGTGGAATAGACCGCCAGCAGGAAGAAGCGGACCCACAGCTTGTTCATGCCCCGCAACAGTTTGGGATCGGCACGCAGGAGCAGCGCAAAGGCTTCACCGTGCCGGAACTCGTCGTTGCACCAGCTTTCGAACCACTGGAAGATCGGGTGGAAGCGCAGGTGCGGATTGGCCGCAAGCTGGCGATAGATCGCGATATAGCGGGCATAGCCGATCTTTTCGGACAGATAGACCGAGTAGAAAATGAACTTCGGCTTGAAGTAGTGGTATTTCTTGGCCTTGGTCAGAAAGCCCAGATCAATCCCGATGCCCGCATCCTTGAGCGCTTCGTTGATGAAGCCGGCGTGGCGGCTTTCATCGCGCGCGAGCAGCTTGAACAGCAGCTTCATGTCGGGGTTCTTGGTGCGCCGGGCCATTTCGGCATAGAGGATGCAGCCGGAAAACTCGGACGTGAGCGAACTGACCAGAAAATCGATGAACTCGGCACGCAGGGCCGGCTCCAGACCTTCGATGATCCCGGCAAAGCTGCCCTCGCGCTTGAAATGCTTCTTGTTGGGATCGCTGACCATTTCGGCCATCAGCTCGTCCCACTCCTTGCGCACCGGCGAGACATCGATGGAATCGAGCGCGGCAAAATCGGTCGTGTAGAAGCGCGGGCTGAGCACGGTCTCGTGCTTGACCATCTCATGGACGTCGGGCTTTTCGGCCATCATGGCGTCAAGCTCAGGGTGGGCCGCAATTGCGGTGTGCGCGTTCATTTCAGGCTCCCAGGATTGAAGCTGACTTCATAGAGTTCGGTCAGGCCGAGATAGGCGATCAGCCGGGTCCAGCCGCGCAGCAGGGGGCCTGCGCGCACCACGGTTGCCATGCGTTCGATCACCGCGCTCTGGCCAAAGGCAACGCGAATGGGATCGCCGTGAACGAACACGCGATCGCCGGGATGGACGGGAAGGTCGCCTTCCAGTTCGACATGCGCATGAAAGTGCGCCTCGCTCTGCTCCACCGCGATCCGGCAGGGAACGTCAAAGGCGTGGCGGGCCATCATGCACCTGCACCTTTGGCCGGGGTTTTCAGAAACTGCATGAAGGCCGCACGGTTGTCTGGTCCGAACGATCCCAGTTCCACCGAACGACCGGTAGCCGGATCAAGCAGCGATAGCGAACCGTTCTGCCACAGGGCCAGTTCGAAGGGGGCTTCCTGTCCCACCCCGCGCATCTTGCGTTCGCGGGCCATGCCGCGCATCACGCCGCGCACGAAGCCGCCGCCATCGTTCTCGCCCATTAGGACGGCGAGTGTTTGCCCACTGTCGGCATCCTCAACCACAACCGCGCCATCGCTCCGGTCGCTGAAGGTGAGGTGGCGGATCTCGACGGCGGCGATCCCGGCGCTTGCCCGTTCCGCCGAAGGCACTGCCTCGCGGTTGAGCACGCCAGTCTGCACCAGCGCGGTCAGCACCAAGGTTGTGGCAACGAGGGCGCCGGCAAGCATCAGCGCGGGCCGCGGGACGGTCTCGTCGTGCTTGTGGACAAGGCTCATGCCGCGGCTCCCTGAAGGCCATGCGCGGCTGTCGGCGCGGGCCTTAATGCAGCGGCCACGGCCTCGTTGGGCACGACTGCGGCACAAGCCCTTGCGAGAATGGCCGCAACATTGGCCGCATCGGGAAGCGCCCGCAGCATCGGCTGCGGCTTTGCCAGTTGCCACGGCCGTGCGTGCGGCCAGAGCATGGCATAGCCAAGCCGGTGGCGTCCGGTCGGAACCAGCGCAATATCGCCATATCCGGCGGGCAAGGCGCGCAGGTCAGCCGAACCGATCAAGGCAAGCGGCAGGTTGATGCACTTGTTGAGCGCCACTCCGATGCGCAGGACGACGCGGCGGTTGGTGATGGTATAGACCGTCGTGCGTGCCACGAGCACCGCGAACAGCGCCAGCAGGCCCTGTGTCAGCACACCGCCCGCAATGGCCGCAGCGGCGGCAACCAGCTTTCCGGTGGCAAGGCCATAGATCGCGAGGGCCGCGAAATAGGCACTCACCCACCGGGTGTGCAGGGCGCTGCGGGCAAAGTTGCGCCATTCGGGCGAACCTTGCCAGAGGATGTGCTCGCCTGCCGGGAGCTGGCCCGGCAGGCCGCGGATCGGCTCGTGGTCGTATTCGGTCACACCAATGGCTCCAGACGGTCTTCGTTGGCGTAGAGATAGCCGGTGCCGAAGTAGGCAACGGTGCGCTCTTCCTCGTAGCGGGTGATCTCGCCCGGATTGGCGGGGAAGGGTGCGTTGGCGAAATCAGCCGCATTGATCGCGTTGATGATGACCGCGTTCCTGCGCACCACAGCCATCGGCATGGGGGCAAGCACGGTCCGGCTGCCGGTATCGACCGCGAGGTAGCGGACCATGTGTTCGGCCCGGTCAACCCACAGATCGGTGACAACCCCGGCCTTCAGCCCATCGGCCCCGTAAACCGGAAGTCCGCGCGGATCGGTGCTGGCGCTCGCCACGCTGATTTCGGGCACTGCGCCCATGGGCACGATACGCGGATTGCCATGCGCGTCGATATCCGGCCACTTGGCGCGCTCCGCATAGGAACCGGGGCCGACGCCTGCCTCGAACACGTTGCCGATGGGCGAATAGGGCGCGCCGCCGAAGTTCTCGCGGCGCTTGGCCTTGATCTCGAAGGGATCGCGGCTGCCATTGGGAAACGAGACCTTGCCCTTGCCGAAGGGGAGGATGAAGGTTTTCGGGGCAGCGGTGGAAAGCGGCCCGCCCTCGCTGTCAGGGATGCCGGTCATGGCGTCTTCCAGCGGATAGCCTTCCCGGCGGTCCTCGCGGCGCAGCCAGAAGACAAGGGCGATGAAGAAGCCGATGAAAGTGATCATCGCGATCTGTGCGGCATCGATCGTGCCGACAATATTGCCGTAGTTCATGATGGTGTCCTTCCCGATTGCATGTGGCCCGGTCTCATGTGGGAAACTCCGTAAGTCCGAAGCGATTGCCGCCAGCGCCATTGCCTGCATCCCGGGCGGCAGCCGGGGTCTGTCCCACCAGCGGGCCGAGCACGACGAGCGTGGCGAGCAGCAGGAAGATTTCGACGATGTAGATCGTGGCATAGCCGGTGCTGCGGTGGGCCAGCGTATCACCAAGGCCATGCGCCACGGCGATGCCGGAAAGCAGATCGCGCAGCACCCCGCCCATGGCGATGGCAAGACCCGCAAAGGTTGTCTGCACCGCGCCCCAGGCGCCCAGTGCAAGACCCGCCGTCTTGCTGTCGGCCAGCGCCATGGCGGTTGTCAGCGTGCCGACTAGAAACAGCCCCGCACCCGTGCCGATCAGCATCGCGCCCAGCGCCAGCGCCAGCGGACTGCCCAGCGGTGCGGCAAAGATCACCAGCAGGAAGGCGGCAATGCCGATCACGCCGCCATATCCGGCGATGCGAAGGGCCTCCACACCGCGCGAAAGCCAGCGCGCGGAAAGCGCGAATGCCACCAGCGCGCCCAGCGCCCATGCGCCCGTAAGGCCGGTTGTTGCCCCCACCGAAAGGCCCAGAATCTCGCCGCCATAGGGTTCGAGCAGCGCATCCTGCATGGCAAAGGCAGTGGCGCCAAGGCCCACCGCGGTCAGCAGCCTCATGGTCACGGGCTGTGCGGTAAATGCTTGCCATACTTCGGCAAAGGCGGGGCGGTGGGTTTCGGGCGAAGCGATGGCGGGCTGGCGGGCTTCCTGCTTCCACAGCGCAACGAGGTTCAGGACGAAAGTGAGAACCGCCGCGCCCTGGATGACCTGAACCAGCCGGGTGGGGCTGAAATCGGCAAGAAGGCTGCCGATCACCAGCGATGCCAGCATCATGCCGGCCAGCAATGCCAGATAAAGAAGGGAAACTGCGCGGGGACGGTGTTCCTCGTCAACCAGATCGCCCGTCAGGGCAAGCCCGGCGGTCTGGGTGGTGTGCATCCCGAAACCGGCGAGAAGGAAGGCGAACGAACTGGCGATCACGCCGACCGCGAAAAGCTCTGGCCGTGCCATGAGCAGCAGCGCGAACGGCATGATGGCAAGGCCGCCGAACTGCATCAGCGTGCCGAACCAGATGTAGGGAACGCGCCGCCAGCCCAGAACGGAGCGGTGATTGTCCGAACGATGGCCGATCAGCGCGCGGAACGGCGCGGCGAGCAGGGGTATGCCGATCATCAGCGCCACGAGCCATGCCGGGATTCCCAGCTCGACGATCATCACCCGATTGAAGGTGCCGTTCAGCAGGACCATGGCCATGCCCACTGTCACCTGAAACAGCGACAGGCGCAGGAGGCGCGAAAGCGGCACCTCCTTGGTGGCCGCATCGGCAAAGGGCAGCCAGGTCATTGCCACCCGGCTCCACTTTGCGGAAAAGGCCTGTCTCTGCTGCATCAGCGCTTTACCAGTTCCATTCCGTGCGAGGTGTAGAACCCGCTGGAGATGCGGCCGCTGCGGCCGACTTCCCAGCCATCCAGCCCGGCCAGAGCCTGGCGCAGTTGGTCTTCGGCAATCGGCACGATTGCGGGCGAACGATCGGCGCGGGGGAAGATCTTGCCCACGGTGTGCATGGCACCAAGCAGCGGGGTGTAGGGCGCGAAAGTGAAGACAAGCGATCCTGTGCAGCGCCGCGCCAGTGCGGAAAGCGCCCACACCATGTCGGGCAGGGTGTAGTGGATGAGCGAGTCCATGGCGACCACATGGTCGAACCGGCCCAGCGCCGTGTCGAGCATATCGCCCGTGCGCCATTCGATCCGGCCGTGCCCCAGAAACGAAGGGGCACGCTCGCGGGCGATTTCGACCAGTCCTTCGGCCACGTCGATGGCCGTAACAACCGCACCGCGCCGCGCGGCCTCCACGCTGAGGCTGCCCGTCCCGCAGCCCGCGTCAAGCACATCGCAGCGCCGAAGGTCTTCGGGCAGCCAGCCAAGCAATTGCGCGCGCATGGCATCGCGCCCGGCCCGCACCGTGGCGCGAATGCCGCTGACCTTTGCGTTCGAGGTAAGATCGATCCACGCCTTGCGCGCGGTTCCGTCGAAATAGGCCGCAAGTTTCTCGCGCTGATGGTCGTATCCCGTGGGTGGGGCCTGCGTGGTGAAAGGCGTGGTGAACTGCGTGGCCATCATTCAAACCCCAGAAAATCGAAGATGTCGCGGTCCTTCATGGGGGCGGCTTCAACGGGATCGACACCGTCCCACAGCAACTGGGCAAGGCGCAGGTATTCCTGCTGCGCCGCGATCACTTCGGGCGAAGGCTCCATTTCGAAGAGCGTGCATTTCTTGAGGCGGCTGCGACGGATGGCATCGACGTCGCGGAAGTGGGCAAGGCGCTTCATGCCGATCGCATTGCTGAACCGGTCGATTTCGTCTGTCGCGGCAGAGCGGTTGGCGATGACCCCTGCCAGCCTGACATTGTAGTTCTTCGCCTTGGCGCCAATGGCCGCAACAATGCGGTTCATCGCAAAGATCGAGTCGAAATCGTTGGCGGCAACCACAAGGGCGCGTTCGGCATGTTGCAGCGGGGCGGCAAAACCGCCGCAGACGACATCGCCCAGCACATCGAAGATCACCACATCGGTATCGTCGAGCAGGTGATGCTGCTTGAGCAGCTTGACCGTCTGCCCCACGACATAGCCGCCGCAGCCGGTCCCTGCGGGCGGACCACCGGCTTCCACACACATGACACCGTTGTAGCCTTCGAACATGTAGTCTTCGGGCCGCAGTTCCTCGGCATGGAACTCCACCCCTTCCAGCACGTCGATGACCGTGGGGATCAGCTTCTTGGTAAGGGTGAAGGTGGAATCATGCTTGGGATCGCAGCCGATCTGGAGCACCCGGTGCCCCAGCTTGGAAAAGGCCGCGGCAAGGTTCGAGGACGTGGTCGACTTGCCGATGCCGCCCTTGCCATAGACGGCAAAGACCTTGGCGCCCTTGATCTGGTCGCGAGGGTCAAGCTGGACCTGAACGGAGCCTTCGCCATCAGGCTGGCTGAAGCGGGCGCGTGGATCGAGCAGGTTCATTGCATTCTCCTCATTCCGCCGCGATTGCAGCGGGGAACACGCCTTCAAGACGGTCCTCCAGTTCGTCGCTGGCCATGCGCAGCGCTTCGAGCGTGTCGTCGTCAGGTTCCCACAGTCGGCGTTCGCAGGCTTCGAGAAGCCGACCCGCTACGCGCGCCGAACTGGTGGGATTCAGTGCCGAGAGCCTTTCGCGCATGGCCGGATCGAGCACGAAAGTCTCGCTGATGCGCTGATAGACCCAGGGTTCGACCTGACCGGTGGTGGCAGACCA
The DNA here is from genome assembly GCF_003171715.1 of Novosphingobium meiothermophilum. Taxonomy (GTDB): domain Bacteria; phylum Pseudomonadota; class Alphaproteobacteria; order Sphingomonadales; family Sphingomonadaceae; genus Novosphingobium; species Novosphingobium meiothermophilum. Next base: position 87,137 of record NZ_QGHL01000015.1, read on the forward strand.
GCCAACGGTATTGGTCACGTGCAGTTCGATGTTGCGCACACCTTCGAAGCCATGCTTGAGCATGCCTTCGAACCACTTGGGGTTGAGCGTGCGCGTGCGGGTTTCGAGGTTGATCTGCTCGGTCAGGGTGCGCACCTTGGTGCTGCCCTGCGTGGCATCGACGATATAAACCGGCGCTTCCTTGCCCTTGATCCGGGCGATGGAACGGCTGACCCCGCCGAGACTGTCGACATACTGGTCCAGATCGGTGATTCCGACCTCGACGCTCTCAAGGTTCTGATAGACGAGATCGACATCTTTCAGCGCGCTGCGCATCAGTTCGCGCTGCGGCACCGGGGTTCCCTTGACGCCATAGGCGTAGCCCTTGCGTGTCTCGAAGGCGTTGGCCAGTTCATCGGGATCGGCCCAGACACCGCCGTCGATCAACTGGTTGACGTTTGCGCCATAGGAACCTTCGGCATTCGAGAACACGCGCAGTGCAGCCGTTTCAAGATCGCAGCCATGCTCCTGCTGGTAGGCCAGGGTATGCTTGCGCACGAAGTTCATTTCCGGCGGCTCGTCAGCGCTTGCGGCCAGAAGCGCGGCTTCGGCCAGCATGCGCGTCTGCAAGGGAAGGAGATCGCGGAAAATGCCCGAAAGCGTGATGACCACATCGATGCGGGGGCGGCCAAGCTCTGCCAGAGGGATCAGCTCGGCCCCGGCAAGACGGCCATAGCTGTCCATCCGCGGGCGCGCGCCCAGAAGCATCAGGGCCTGCGCAATCTGCGCGCCCTCGCTTTTCATGTTGTCGGTGCCCCACAGCACCATGGCGAGGCTTTCCGGCAAGGGCTGGCCGGAGGCGGCATGGCGGGCCAGCACGCGCTCGGCCTGATCGCGCCCCTGATTGCACGCAAAGGGGCTGGGCAGGCGGAACGGATCAAAGCCGTGGATGTTGCGCCCGGTCGGCAGAACCTGCGGATTGGCCAGCAGATCGCCACCCGGAGCAGGGCGGATGAAGCAGCCATCCAGCGCGCGGATGACTGCGCCCAGTTCATCGCAGGAATCAATCGCGGCCTCGATCCCGGCGCGGGTCGATGCCGGATCGGCCTCGGTCATGGCCTCGACCATCTCGGCGCGTTCGGCCCCTTCAAGCGGCGCGCCGAGCACATGCAGGCCATGCGGAATCAGGGTGCGCTCCAGCTCATAAAGGTGCGCGGCGAGGGTTGAAATGTCTTCCGCCTCGATGTCGAGCGCGGCACATTCCTCGTGGATCAGGGCTTCCAGTTCGGCCCGTTCGACCGCGTTGGTGGAAGAGCGCCAGCGATCCACGCTGGCCTTCAGGTCGGCAAACCCGCGATACAGCCCCGCGCGCGCCAGCGGCGGGGTAAGGTAGCTCAGCATCGTGGCGCCCGAACGCCGCTTGGCCAGAATGCCTTCCGACGGATTGTTCGACGCGAAGAGATAGAAGTTCGGCAGATCGCCCAGCAGACGTTCGGGCCAGCACTTTCCGGCAAGGCCCACCTGCTTGCCGGGCATGTATTCCAGCGCGCCGTGGGTGCCGAAGTGGAGGACTGCGTCCGCCCGGAAATCCTCGCGCAGCCAGTGGTAGTAGGCGGAAAATGCATGGGTCGGCGCAAAATCGCCGTCGAACAGCAGCCGCATCGGATCACCCTCGTAGCCGAAGGTGGGCTGCACGCCGATGAAGACATTGCCGAACATGGCGCCCAGGATCTGGATGTGCGAACCATCGGACTGCACCTTGCCGGGGGCCGGTCCCCACTGCGCCTCGATCTCGGCGAGGTGCTTTTCGCGGCGCACGTGATCGTCGCAGCTGATCCGCGCGGCAACATTGGCATCCGCGCCCCAGCGTTCGGCATTGCCCTTCAGAATGGCCTCGCGCAGCGCGTCCACCGAGGGCGGAACATCGACGCTGTATCCTTCGCGGGAAAGGCGCTGGAGGGTGGCGTGGAGCGATTCAAAGACCGCAAGGAAGGCGGCAGAGCCCGTTGCCCCCGCATTGGGCGGGAAGTTGAAGATGGTGATGGCCAGCTTGCGGCTAGCGCGTTCGGCGCGGCGCAGGGCAATGAGCCTTGCCACCTTTGCCGCCAGGGCTTCTGCGCGTTCCGGGCAAGCCTGCATGGCATTGACGGGGCCTTGGCGTTCGAAGGTGCAGCCACGGGCGCAGCCTTTGCAGGCTTCGCCAAGTGCGTCCGAGCGACCACCGAACACCGTGGGCAGGATTGCACCGTCGAGCTCCGGGATGGAAACCATGATGGTGGATTCGATCGGCAGCAGGCCCTGCCGTCCCGCGCCCCACTGCTCAATCGACTGGAACTCAAGCGGATGCGCGGCCACATAAGGCACGCCAAGCCTTGCCAGCACGTCCTCGGCAGCCTTGGCATCGTTGTAGGCAGGCCCGCCCACCAGCGAAAATCCCGTGAGCGAGATCACCGCATCGACCGTGGGCTTGCCGTCCTTCATGAAGAACTTCTCGATCACAGGGCGCGAATCGAGGCCGTTGGCGAAGCCGGGAACAACGCGCAGCCCCTCAGCCTCAAGCGCGGCGATCATGCCGTCATAATGGCCGGTATCCTTGCTGATGAGGTAGGAGCGCAGCAGCAGCAGTCCCACGGTGCCCTTGCCCCCCGGCCTTGTGGGCAGGAGCTTCAGACTTTCCGACAGCTTCTGGTCGGTCCGGGGGTGATAGACGCCCACTTCCGGATATTCGCGCGGCGGTTCGGCCGGGGTCATGCCACGGCGGGTCAGGCGCTCGCCCGCGGCATAGCGGTCAACCAGGGCGCGCACCATCGAGACGACATTGTCGTCCGAACCCGACAGCCAGTATTGCAGCGTAAGGAAATAGGCGCGCACGTCCTGTGCGGTTCCGGGAATGAAGCGCAGGATCTTGGGCAGGCGGCGCAGCATCCGCATCTGGCTGGCGCCCGCGCTGGCCCCCGGCTTGCCCGATCCGCGCAGCTTCTTGAGCATGGCGAGCGGTCCCTTGGCAGGGGCATCCATGCGGTAGTTGCCCATGCGCGTGAGACGCACCACTTCGCCAGCCGACATCAGGCATACCATGGCATCGCAGGCATCGCGCCGCGCTTCGAGCGCGGGCAGGATTGCGCGGATATGGTCGTCGAGAAACAGCATCGTGGCGATCACGATATCGGCCTGCGCAATCGCGGCTTTGGTTCGTTCAAGCGCATCGCCGGGATGAGCCCAGTCCGTCGCAGCGTGAAGCGTGAGGCTGATGTTGTCTTGCAGCAGTTGCGCGTTCGCGCGCTCGACCCCGCCCTTGAGGTGATTGTCGAGCGTGACAATGACGACACGGACCTTGGGGGCGCGGCTACCGGGCATAGTGGGCCTTCGCATCATAGAGGGTGGCAAGGTCGATCTCTGACCGGCCCTGCGCGATGGCAAAGGCTTCGGTGTTGCGCCGGGCCTTGCCGCGAACGAAGAACGGGATTTTTTTCAGTTCCTTTTCGGCCTCGGCCGTCCAGACCGGAGCGGGATCGCCAGAAGGGGCTTCCATGACGCCAATGGCCGCCTCGCCTGTCTGCTCCGCAGCCGGATCGGCCTCGGCGCGGGTGTTGGCGTCTGCCCGCGCCTTGGCGTGGAGATGGGACGGCCCGGCTTCGTCCGAAAACTCGAAATCGTCGCGGAACATGGTGAGCAGATGCTCTTCCAGCCCCATGACGAGCGGGTGGACCCAGGTGTCGAAAATGACGTTCGCACCTTCGAAGCCCATTTGCGGGCTGTGCCGGGCCGGAAAGTCCTGCACGTGCACAGGCGAGGAGATGACTGCGCACGGAATGCCGAAGCGCTTGGCGATATGGCGTTCCATCTGCGTGCCCAGCACCAGTTCGGGTGAGGCATTGAGGATCGCGTCCTCGACCAGCAGATGATCGTCGGTGATCAGCGGTTCGATGTCATAGAGCGCGGCGGCCTTGCGCATCTCGCGCGCAAACTCGCGGTTGTAGCAGCCAAGGCCGCACACTTCGAAGCCAAGCTCCTCATGCGCGATCCGGGCTGCGGCGATGGCATGTGTCGCATCGCCGAAGATGAAGACGCGCTTCCCGGTCAGATAGGTCGAATCGACCGAACGGCTCCACCATGGCATGCGCGATGCGTGATCAGCGAGGGCGGCCCCTGCATCGACACCCGCCAGCGCTGCCACTTCCTCGATGAATTCGCGGGTCGCGCCCACACCGATCGGCACTGTGCGGATGGCAGGCTGGGCAAGCGCCTGATCGAGCCAGCGCGCCGCCTCTGCGCCGATTTCGGGATAAAGCACGATGTTGAAATCGGCCCGGCCAAGCGTGCGAATGTCATGCGGCGAAGCATCCAGCGGAGCAACGCAGTTCACGTCGATCCCCATCCGGTCCAGCAGGTTGCGGATCTCCGCCACGTCGTCGCGGTGCCGAAAACCGAGGGCGCAGGGGCCGAGCAGATTGACAAGCGGACGGCGATTGTCGCGCGGGGCGGGGCGCAGGTCGCGGTCGGTCAGTTCGCGCACCAGACGATAGAAGGTTTCGGCCGCGCCCCAGTTCTCCTTGCGCTGATAGCTGGGAAGCTCCAGCGGGATGACAGGGCAGGGCAGGTCGAGCGCTTCGGCCAGCCCGGCTGGATCATCCTGAATCAGTTCTGCGGTGCACGAGGCGCCAACCAACAGGGCTTGCGGCAGGAAGCGGTCGAAGGCATCGCGCGCCGCGTTCTGGAAGAGGCTGGCCGTGTCCTTGCCCAGATCGCGCGCCTGAAATGTGGTGTAGGTGACGGGCGGGCGCTTGCCGCGCCGTTCGATCATGGTGAAGAGCAGGTCGGCGTAGGTATCGCCCTGAGGCGCATGAAGAACATAGTGCAGCCCGTTCATCGCGGTTGCCACGCGCATGGCGCCGACATGAGGCGGACCTTCGTATGTCCAGACCGCCAGCTGCATCGTCCTATACCCTCAAGATGTCGCGCCGCCGCAGCGGACGCGCAAAAAGTTCGGCAAGATCGCCGGCCTGTTCGAAACCATGAATGGGCGAGAACACCAGTTCGATCGCCCACTTCGTGGAAAATCCTTCCGCTTCCAGCGGGTTGGCAAGGCCAAGGCCGCAAACGGTAAGGTCGGGCCGGTCAATCCTGACCCGGTCGAGCTGAAGATCGACATCCTGACCTTCGCTGAGACGTGTTCCGGCCGGCAGCAATGCCAGTTCGCGCGCGTTCAGTTCGCGGTTGAGATAGGGCGTGCCGACTTCCACCGGGTGCATTCCCAGTTCAGTCGCAAGGAACCGGGCAAGCGGCAGTTCGAGCTGCGAATCCGGCAGGAAGCTGATGCGCTTGCCTTCAAGCCGATCACGGCGGTGGGCAATTGCGCGCTTGGCGCGTTCACGACCTGGCGCGATCACCCGGTTGAAATGCATCCGGTCAACACCAAACGCATCGGCGGCCGCCCGCAGCCAGTCGCTCGTGCCTTCGGCGCCAAAGGGGAAGAGCGCATCAAGCCTGCGCGCGCCGCGCCCTTCAAGCGCGCGCGTGGTTTCGGTCAGGAAGGGCTGTGCCAGAAGGAAGCGGGTCTGCGGCCCGATCGGGGGAAGGTCGGCCAGCCGCCGCGAGGGGAGATATCCAACGGGGCCGATTCCCAGTTCGGCAAAGAGCCTCGCGAACTGATCCTCCACAATATCGGGCAGGGCGCCGACAACCAGCAGGTTCGGCCGGTCGGCGGCCCGCGCGGCGGGCATTTCGGGCACAAGCGTGGTAAGGCAGGCATCCTCGCCCTCGGTGAAAGTCGTCTCGATGCCGCTGCCGGAGTAGTTCAGGATGCGGGTCGCGGGCGAGAACTTGACATCAAGCCGCTGCGCCGCCTTTCCGAGATCAAGTTTGATGACCTCGGACGGGCAGGAGCCCACCAGGAAGAGTGTGCGGATTTCCGGGCGCCGCTGGAGCAACCGTTCAACGATCCGGTCGAGTTCATCCTGGCAATCTGCCATGCCGGCCAGATCGCGCTCTTCGATGATCGCGGTGGCAAAGCGCGGTTCGGCAAAGATCATCACGCCCGCAGCCGATTGCAGCAGGTGCGCACAGGTGCGCGAGCCGACCACCAGGAAGAAGGCATCCTGCATCTTGCGGTGCAGCCAGATGATGCCGGTCAGCCCGCAGAACACCTCGCGTTGCCCGCGCTCGCGCAGGACTTCAGGAAGCGGCGCGGATGCACAGCCTGATTCCGGTGCAAGAAGGGTGTTCTCACCGCTCATGAACGGGTCTCCATGGCGGCTGCTTGCAGCCTTGCTGCGCGCAGTTTCAGCAGAAACTGTCCGGCATTGATGACATAAGCGGCATATCCCGCGAGCGCGATTGTCATGCGCTCCTCGAAGGTGCCGATCTGGCCGAACAGCATGACAAGGTAAGCCGTGTGCAGCGCCAGCACGAGCATCGAGAACACGTCTTCCCAGAAGAACGCGGGAGCGAACAGCCACTTGCCGAACACGACCTTTTCCCAGATCGAGCCGGTAATCATGATCGTGTAGAGCGTGAGCGTCTTGAAGACGACCGACATGTCGGCGGCAAAGGCGCCCTGATCCGTGATCAGGCTGCGCAGGACAAGCGCCAGACTGACGAGGAACACCACGAACTGGAACGGAGCGAGCAGACCCTGAACGAGGGTCCAGCGGGTTGAGTCGCGCCGTGCCCGCTCTTCGGGTGAGTAGAGCGCCCGGAGCGGGGCTTGTCCGCCGATTGCCTGATCGGCCGCTCCGAGATTGATCGCGTCCCCTCGCATGCAGGTTGTGCACCTTCGTAGTTCAAGGGGAAGACTACGCCTCACCGCAAGCAAGTGTCAATCTATCTTGACGACAAATAAAAATGACATCTGAGGGTTTGTCAGCAACAATTTACAGGCGTAGGGTGATGTTCCCGAACAGAGTCGAAATATCGATGCGGCAGTCCGGGCGGCGCGTTCTTGCGCCCTCACCAGACCGGAGGGGTCTGACATGGCAACTGTCTATGGTAGTGGCTCGTCAAGACAGCGCGCTAAATCGTCCCGGCCGGGCGGTTCGGCGCTTGCGGCAAGTGGCATCGCTTCGATAGGGCTTGCGCGGGACGGGCCGAAATCGGTCAATGCCCTGATCGAAGAGCAGATTATACCACGGTTGCTGATGGCGCATTCTTCCGGCCTTTCGCGCCAGACTCTGGTCGGCGCAATCACGGTCAGCCCGGCAGATGCGGCGGCCTTTGCCTCGCTCCCGCTGGAACTTGAAGCGGATGAGCTGTTCGCGATTGTCGAAGCGCTTCTTGGCAAAGGCGTATCGGTCGAGTCGATCTTCGTGGATGTGCTCGCCCCTTCGGCGAGGCGGCTCGGCCAGCATTGGGAAGATGACGAGTGCGATTTTCTCGACGTCGCGATGGGTTTGTGGCGTCTTCAGGAGGTGATGAGGCAGGTTGCCTTGCGCTTTCCCTCGGAACTTTCGCTGACGGCCGCGGGGCGCAGCGCGCTGTTCACGCCCATGCCCGGCGACGAACACGTGCTGGGCACCCTGATGGTCGAGGAGGTCTTTGCAAGGGCCGGATGGCAAACCGAGGCGCTTATCAAGCCTAAGCGCAAGGAACTGCTGCAAATTGTTGCCGAACGCCACTTTGATGTCATCGGCTTGACCATCAGTTGCGATTGTCCTAACGGCGCGATTACTGACCTAATTTCCTCGATGCGCGGCATTTCGCGCTCGCCGAAAGTCAAGGTTCTGATCGGTGGTCGAATGGTGAATGCCAATCCGGAAATCGTGGATGAAGTGGGGGCTGATGGCACGGCGGTGGATGCGCGGGCCGTGCTTTCGCTTGCCGAATCGCTTGTCCGGGATGCTGAACTTTCCGATTCCCGCTCCGCTTCTCGCCTCTTTTAGCCGGGGCGAGTGATGCCCGCCCGCAAGAACGCGCTAGAGGGAAAGCTTCCCTTTTCCAGCCCGCACCAGCATTTCGAAGAGATCGACATCCAGGCCGTAACACGTCTGGCGATGGTCGCGGGTGATCTCGTTCTCGTGATCGATCAGGTGGGGCGGATTGTCGATCTTGCTGCCAATCCGGCTGAGTTTCCCGATGCCCGCCAGTGGCTTGGCAAGGACTGGATCGATACGGTTTCGGTCGAGAGCAAGGCGAAGGTTATGGAAATGCTGGCCAATGCCCGCAAGGGCGTGACCCAGCACTGGAGGCAGGTGAACCAGATCACCGGCGATGGTCAGGTGCCTGTCCGTTTCGTCGTCGTCAGCATCGGCGGGCAAAGCCTCGCCTTCGGGCGCGACATGCGCGATGCGGCGGCGCTTCAGCAGCGGGTCCTTCAGGCGCAGCAGTCGCTCGAACGCGATTACCTGCGCCTGCGCCAGCTCGAAGCGCGCTATCGGATGCTGTTCGAGCAGACCGAGGAGCCGGTGCTCATCATCGAGGCAGACAGTTTCCGCATCCGCGAGGCCAATCATGCCGCGCACAGCCTGTTCCATGCCAAGCCCGGATCCTTGCAGGGCGGCAAGCTGACCGCCCTGTTCGCCAAGCCCTCGCGCGAGAGTCTGATTGCCTTTCTCGGCTCAGCGCTGGTCACCAATTCCCTGCAACCGATCGTGGCAGAACCCCTTGACGGGCGCCGCTCGGTTTCGATTTCGGCGAGCGGTTTCCGCGAAAGAGGCGGGCAGTATCTGCTCGTCCGGATCGCCGGGGTCAGCGGCGTATCCGAACATTCTTCGGATGCGACGCTCGACGTGGTCGAGACCATGCCCGATGCTTTCGTGCTGACCGATCAGCGGATGCAGATACAGGCAGCCAATGCTGCATTCGTCGAACTGGTTTCTGCTGCCAGTCTTGACCAGCTGCGCGGGCGCTCGCTGGGCGAGTTTGTCGGGCGGCCGGGCATCGACCTCGATCTGATCGAGGGGCAACTTGCCAAGCATGATGTTGCCCGCAATGTCAGCACAGTCATTGGCGCGACCGATGGTTTCGAGGGCGAACCGGTGGAACTTTCCGCTGTGCGCACCGGCGGGGAGCAGCCATTCTACGGGTTCGTGATCCGTCCGATCGGCCGACGGCTGCGCGACCTGCCAACCCCTGGCGACGCACCGCGCTCGGTCGAGCAGTTGACCGAACTTGTCGGGCGGATGTCGCTGCGCGACATCGTGCGCGAGTCGACCGATCTGATCGAGCGCCTGTGCATCGAAGCGGCTCTGGAATACACGTCGAATAACCGCGCTTCCGCCGCGGAAATCCTTGGCCTGAGCCGTCAGAGCCTCTATTCCAAGCTGCATCGCTACGGCCTTGGCAACATGGCTGACAGCGTGGACATCTAGAAGTGTCAATTTGATTTGACGCCTTTGTCCGATGGGCATAGGCTTCGGTCATGGCGCGATCGACAGTCTCGACTGGGATGACGCCGCCTCCGGCGGCTCGCGACGTGTTGGAACTTCTCAAGCCGATCACCTGGTTCCCGCCGATGTGGGCGCTGCTTTGCGGTGTGGTTTCCTCAGGCGTTTCGCCACTTTCGCGCTGGACTTTCCTGCTCGCCGGAATTGCCCTGACCGGCCCGCTTGTCTGCGGGACGAGCCAGGCGGTGAACGACTGGTTCGACCGCCACGTGGATGCGATCAATGAACCCGCCCGCCCCATTCCTTCGGGGCGGATTGCCGGGCGCTGGGGGCTTTACATTGCCATCATCTGGACGGTGATCTCGCTGGCGGTGGCAGCGTTCACCGGCAAATGGGTGCTGATCGCCACGGTGTTCGGGCTGGCCTGCGCATGGGCCTACAGTGCGCCGCCATTCCGTTTCAAGACCAGCGGCTGGCTCGGTCCGGCGGTTGTTGCGCTGACCTATGAAGGCTTGAGCTGGTTCACGGGCGCTGCCGTCATGGCAGGGGCGCTGCCTTCCGCGCCTATCATCGTGATCCTTGCGCTCTACAGTTTCGGTGCACACGGGATCATGACCCTGAACGACTTCAAGGCCGTTGAAGGAGACCGCGCCACGGGGCTGCGCTCCCTGCCAGTGGTTCTGGGGGAGAGGCCTGCCGCCCTTCTGGCCAGCGCGGTCATGGCGGCGCCGCAAGTCGTTGTCATCGTGCTGATGGTGCTTTGGGGGCACCGGGCATCGGCCGTGGCGATTGCGATTCTGCTGGGTATCCAGCTTGCACTCATGCCGCGGCTTGTTTCGGCGCCTGCGAAGAATGCCCCCTGGTATAATGCAACCGGCGTTTCCTCTTACGTGCTCGGCATGATGGCGGCGGCCCTTGGTCTTGGAGGATATGTGTGATGTCCGGCGGTTTCGGGTGGCTTTCCATCATCCGTCTGGGCATGGTCCAGGCCGCAATCGGCGCCATGGTCATGATCGCCACTTCGCTCCTGAACCGGTTGATGGTGCTGGAATACGGCCTTGCTGCGGGCGTTCCAGCGGGGCTGGTAGCCTGGCATTATGTCGTCCAGTTGTCGCGGCCGGTCTGGGGGCATGGTTCCGATCTGGGACGTCGCCGCACGCCTTGGGTTCTGGCGGGCATGGCCACGCTGGGTTTCGGCGCGCTGCTTGCGGTCTATGCCACCACCTTGCTTGACGCCCAGCGGATCGGCGCGATTGGCCTTGCGATCCTTGCCTTTACGCTGATCGGCGCGGGCGTGGGGGCTGCGGGCACCTCGATGCTGGCCATTCTTGCATCCGGGGTTGCCCCTTCGCGCCGTGCGGCGGCGGCGGCAACAACATGGGTCATGATGGTTTTCGGGATCGTGATCTCGGCGGGAACGGCCGGTGCCTTGCTCGACCCGTTTTCCGAGGTCCGGCTCTTTCAGGTGGCCGGGGGCGTGGTCGGCATTGCCGTTGTCATTGCATGCCTTGCCATGTTCCGTCTCGAGGCCGGCGGACCGCGCGAGGCGCAGATCGAACGCGCCGACTCGCCGCCCAGTTTCCGCGATGCCATTGCCGAGATTCTGGGAGAAACCGAATCCCGGCGCTTCACCCTGTTCATCTTCTTCTCGATGCTGGCCTACAGCATGCAGGATCTGATCCTTGAACCCTTTGCCGGGCTTGTTTTTGCCATGACCCCCGGACAATCGACCAGCCTTTCGGGTTTGCAGCATGGCGGCGTGCTCGTCGGCATGATCCTCACCGGTATTGGCGGCAGCGCCTTTGCCGGGCGGATGCCGGTTGAACTGCGGGTCTGGACCATGGTCGGCTGCATCGGATCGGCGTTGGCGCTGATCGGCCTGGCGTTGGCGGCAAAATGGGGCCCAGGCTGGCCGATTGCCGCCAATGTTGCCGCATTGGGCTTTTTCAACGGGGCCTTCGCGGTTGCGGCGATCGGGTCGATGATGGGGCTGGCCGGAGCAGGCAGGCGCACGCGTGAGGGGGTGCGGATGGGCGTGTGGGGGACGGCGCAGGCCATGGCCTTCGGCCTTGGCGGGCTTTCCGGCGCGCTGGGTGTTGATGCGATGCGCCGCATGACCGGCCATGATGGGGCCGCATTCCAGCTCGTTTTCATGATCGAGGCAGCTCTGTTCCTCGTTTCGGCAGCGCTGGCCATGCGCGTTACGGCGCAGGCACCACGGATTGGCCATCTTGAAGGGATACGGACATGAGCATGACGGATTTCGATGTCGTGGTTGTCGGTGGTGGTCCTTCGGGGGCAACGGCAGCGTGCGATCTGGCAAGGGCGGGGCACAAGGTGCTGCTGCTGGACCGGGCGGGGCGGATCAAGCCCTGCGGCGGCGCGGTGCCGCCCCGGCTGCTTGAGGAGTTCGAGGTGCCGCAATCCCTGCTGGTGGCGCGTGCGCGGGCTGCACGCATGGTGGCACCTTCAAGCCGCGCGGTGGACATGCCCGTGGGCGAGATCGGCTATGTCGGCATGGTCGATCGTGATGTTTTCGATGAATGGCTGCGCGACCGTGCCGCTTCAGCCGGGGCGCAACGGCGGACCGGCACCTACGAAGCGATCGAGCGCGACGGCGCTGAAGGCGCCGTTGTCTGCTACCGCGAAGAACGTGGCGGGCCTGTGCTGAAGGTGCGCGCGCGTCTGGTTATCGGTGCAGATGGTGCCCGATCCGGTGTGGCGCGGGAAAACATCCCCGGCGCTGAGCGCAACCCTTGCGTGTTTGCCTATCACGAAGTTGTCCGATCACCTGAAAGCACGCCGCAGGGCTTCGATGGGGCGCGCTGCGACGTGCTTTATCAGGGCAGGCTTTCGCCCGATTTCTATGCATGGGTGTTTCCCCATGGCGAAACGTCCAGCATTGGCGTGGGAAGTGCGCACAAGGGCTTTTCACTGCGCGGATCGGTGAAGGATCTGCGCGCCGACCTCGGCCTTGAAGGCTGCGAAACGATCCGCCGCGAAGGCGCGCCTATACCGCTCAAGCCCTTGAAGCGCTGGGACAACGGGCGCGACGTTCTGGTCACGGGCGACGCTGCGGGCGTTGTCGCTCCCGCATCGGGAGAAGGGATTTACTATGCCATGGCCTGCGGCCGGATTGCGGCAAGTGCGGCCGATGCCTTTCTGCGTTCGGGCAAGCCGGCAGCACTCAGGCAGGCGCGCAAGACGTTCCTGAAAGAGCACGGCCGGGTCTTCTGGATCCTCGGCATCATGCAATACTTCTGGTATTCCAGTGACAAGCGCCGCGAGCGGTTTGTGGAGATGTGCGCCGATCGCGACGTGCAGCGGCTGACGTGGCAGGCCTATATGAACAAGAAGCTCGTGCGGGCGGACCCCATGGCGCATGTGCGCATCTTCCTGAAAGACTGCGCTCATCTGCTTGGCCTGAAGCCGGTGGCGCGATGAACCGTGCAGCGCTGATCCCGATCAGCATTGCATCGCTGGCAGCCTTTGGCGTGGCCATGCTGGGCGCGACCATAACCGATCTCGGTCCATGGTATGATGCGCTGCGCAAGCCCGATTTCACCCCGCCGCGCCCGGTCTTTCCGATTGCTTGGACGGTGATTTTCGCCCTTGCCGCAATCGCGGCAGTCTCGGCATGGCGGGGCGCGCGCGACCTGCGCACGGCAGACACGGTGGTTGGCCTCTTTGCGCTGAACGGCTTTCTGAACATCGTCTGGAGCCTGCTGTTCTTCCGCTTGCAGCGTCCCGACTGGGCGATGTTCGAACTGGTATTGCTGTGGTGTTCGATTGTGCTCCTGATCGTTTACTGCCTGCGCCTGTCGCGGCTGGCGGTAGTTCTGCTGCTCCCCTACCTCGGTTGGGTCACTCTGGCCGGTGCGTTGAACTGGCAAGTGGTCCAGCTCAACGCGCCCTTCGGTTGAACCGTGATGATGGAGCAGCTTTTCGCAAGCGGCCGCGCGGCTGACCTTGTGCTCCTTGCCCTGCTGGTCGAGGCAATCTGGCTGCGCCGGAAAGGGTGGTCGTGGCGCGATCTTGCGCCAATGCTGCTGCCTGCGGCATTGATCGTTGCCGGGCTGCGCGCAGCCTTGACGGGGGCGCCCTGGCCGCTGATTTCACTGCCGGTGGCCCTCTCCTTTCCCGTGCACCTTCTCGATCTCGCGCGGCGCCGCAAGGCATCGGAGCGCGCTGCTTCCTGAACCGGGAGGGGAGCGGATTTCTCCGGCCATTTGCCTTCCTCTGCCGTCATGAAAAATGGGTCCACCGGAGCCATTCCGGTGGACTCTCGAAGGTCCCACATTGTCTGCGGGGGATCAGTGCGTGGCGGTCGTCACGGCAGGGGCGGCCGGTTGCTCCGGTGCAGCCGGGGCCGCAGCCGGAACCGCCACCGGCGATCCCCAGAGCGCCGGATAATCCTTGGCCATCTTGTAGCCATCCATCGGCTTGTTCTTGCCCTGATGGCAGGTGGCGCAGCTAACCTTGAAAGGATCGCCCATCGGTCCCTTGCGATGCGCCGGGAACGTATCGGCAAGCGGGCTGATATACTGCCCGTTGACGTCACGCACCATGCGCAGGCCATACCACGCCGTTGCGCGCTGCGGCGTGCTGATGTTCCACGGCTGGAATGCCTGGGCATTGTGGCAGAAGGTGCAATTCACGCCCAGCGACGTCGAAAGGTGCATCATCAGCGCATACTGCGGCTCGGTCTGCATCGTCGTCAGCGTATTGGCAGACGAAGGATGAATGCCCTTGGAAACCACGCGGATGCTCTTGTCGGTCTTGGGGTCGCCCGTCAGATACATCGCCAGCGATGCCGTGGGGAGCGAAGAATAGGCCGAAGCGGCAACTGGCGAGTTCTGTCCGTGCAGGTTGCCGATCACGCCTTTCTTGCCAGGCTCCGGCAGTGCCCAGTAATTGGCCGGGACGGCCTGTCCGCGGTGGCAGGTCCAGCAGGTCACGCCGGTGGTTCCGACATGTTTGTTCCAGTTGGTGTTGATGTTGCGTGTCATCTGCAACATCTTGCGCGCCACGACCTTGGTGTAGATCTCGTCCGAGGCCATGTTCTCCGGGTTGTGGCAGTAGTTGCAGCCCTGCTCCGGTGCGATCCAGTTGGTGATCGCGGCCATGGTGTAGGTAAACTGCTCTTCCGTCACATCCCCCAGAACCTGGACGTTCTGGTAAACCGTGGCGGCCTTGGGGCCATCGCCCGTCGGCATGTCATAGGGCGGGGCCGGGACATCGTCCTTGGCCATGGCCACCTTCTTCAGCTTGATGGTGTCCATGCCCGTGCCACGATGCCCGTTCTGCACCGATTGTTTCGGTCCCAGCTCGCACCCGGCAAGGGTGAGGGCGGCAGTCGCCATTGCGGCGATAGCGAGTGTCCTTTTCATTGGGCCGAACTCCCCTGCGTGGCGGGATCGATGACCCCGGTATCGGGATAAAGCGATGCGTAGCCGTGCTGCTGTGCCCACAGGTACCAGTTGTCGACCACGGTTCCCGTCAGAAGGATGCCGATGCCGCCGGTCAGCGTGGTCAGCACCGCAAACCACCAGGCCCACCGATGGATCGATTCCATCGTGGCGTTGAAGCCCATGGTCCAGCGCCAGAACAGCGCCGCGCGTTCCGAAGCGGTGCCTCGGTCGGTGATCTGTTCGATCTCGCGCTCGCCGCCATAGCGCCCGACGGCCAGAATGGTTGCGCCGTGCATCGCGAAGAGCAGGGTCGAACCATAAAGGAAGGCGATCGAGAAGGCGTGGAACGGATTGTAGAACAGGTTTCCGTATCGGATCGAGAAGGCGGCGGTCCAGTCAAGGTGGGGGAAGATGCCGAAGGGCACCGCTTCCGACCATGACCCCATGAACATCGGCCGGATAAAGCCAAGCACCAGATAGAGCCAGATGGCCGAGGCAAATGCCCATGCAACGTGCGTTCCCATGCCCAGCGCTCTGGCGCGGGTATAGGTGCGCACCCACCACAGCAGGATCGAGGCCGTGAGGAAGAAGCCCGCGAGGATCCACCAGCCCCCTTCCGCCAGCGGCACGAAGGGCGAAAAGCCATATTGCGGTCCGGGCGGCTCAAGCGAGAGCCACGGCAGCATCCGCACGAACTGGATCGGATCCCAGTTGACCGAGGCGAGCATGTTAAGCCCGATGATCTCGATCGCGAAGAAGCCGAAGATCAGCGAGAATACGCCGGTCCAGCCCAGATAGACGGGGCCGATCTGCGCGTGGCCGATGATCCCCATGAGGTGGTTGAAGGTGCCCTTGCCGATCCGCGGTTCGCTGCCGGGGGGGAGGGCGATCCCGGCTTCGGGCTCGCCACGAAGCTGGACCTGGGTGAAAATGTTCTGATAGGTCGCCATCGCTCAATGCTCCTTCACGACCAGATCGGCAGGTTGAGCCACCAGGTCCACCATTCGGGCCAGCCCTTGGTCCACAGCGGCCCGCTGATCACGATGCATACCGCGCTCCAGAAACCGGCGTTCATTGCCAGCAGAAGACCCACCCGGTGGATGCCGAGGGTGCCCACCGAATAGCCGATCAGGTCGCGGAAGAAGGTGTCTTCGTATTCCGGCGACTTCACTTCCGTTCCTTCGGGCGGGTTCACCGCCGAAAGCACCAGCGCGCCGTGCAGGGCAAGCGCAAGCGCTGTCGTGAAGAAGAACGAGACTGCAAGCATGTGCGCCGGATTGTAGTGGAAGTGCAGATACTGGTATCCCGTGTTGGAAACCCAATCGAGGTGACTGAAGATTCCGTAAGGGAAGCCGAAATGCCATCCGCCCAGAAGGACGGGCCGGATCACCACAAGCGTGAAATAGGCGAAGATCGCCATGCCGAAGGCCGCGGGCACATGATAGCCCATGCCCAGCTTGCGGCAGATTTCCACCTCCCGCAGCGCCCAGCTCACGAACGAGACAAGCGCGCAGACCGTGATGACCTGCCAGAACCCGCCCTTTGCCAGGGGCGCGAGGCCAAGGCCGTATTTCAGGTCTGGCGGTTCGATCGAGATCAGCCAGGGATTCCAGGTCGGCCCCTGCGATGCCGCATAGAAGATGAGCGCAGTGCCAAGCGATGCGAAGATCGCTGTCACCACCCCGAAGAAACCGACGTAGAACGGACCCACCCAGAAATCGAACAGGTCGCCGCCGATCAACGTGCCACCGCGAACGCGGTATTTTCGTTCGAAACTAAGGAGTGCCATGATTCTACCCCTCCCCGCCGCGGCGCGACGGGATTTAGTGTTCAGTCATTTCTTGGCCACCGGAGGCGGCGGCATTTGCGCCGCCGCCTCTCGCACAGGCCCCAGTAAGGCGGGCCCGTGTCAGGACGCCGGAGGCGCCGCCGCTGCTGCGTTCGCCATGCCCTGGGCCGAGTTCGGACCATCGAGCCAGTTGAACGTATCGGTGCTGAGCAGGATGAAGTGAATCACCAGTGCGAGCACGAACAGGAACGCGAACAGAGCAACGAGTGCCCTGCGCGGATCGAAAATAAGCCAAATCCTCCACATGGTCTGAATCCTTGTGCAAGTTCATGAGTTTACCGCATCAGCCGTGGCAACATGCCAAGGCCTCGGCGGTGCGGTGTGTCAGAGCCAGGGCTTCCACATCCAGACGAGGACGTGAGCGACCACTGCGACGGCGGTGAAGCCGACGAAGCTGCTCATGAACAGTTTGTGGAACTCCTTTGCTTCCTCAGGCGTGAGGTAGGTCCTCAGCCCGAAGCGATCGTCATGATCACTCATAGCCCAATCTCCAGTCGTTGTTGGTGTGCGAGAGGCGGAAGACCTCTTTCGATATCCACGCGGCGAACCCCGCGAGGATGGGGGAGCGCGGTGGCCGTGATGGGGCCATCGGGCGATCGGTTGGAGCGCATCCGGGCCTGCGCTGAGGAAGGGCGGCAAGGCGCGTCATGTGACCTGTGCCTCCATGAGAGCATCGGCCAGCCGATCCGCGCAAACGCGCAGCTCTCCGTGCCGCCGCGCGGCACGCTCGGCCGCGTCGCGCAGCCGCTTGGCCGCGGAGATCCGCACGAGCACGGGCTGCGCCGCAACAACTTCGTCGAGCCGCTGCTTGGCATCAGCATCCCATTGCAGTTCGCGGTGATCGCGGGCTGGTGTGGCTTCGGCCTGATCGAGCTGCGTTGAAAGCGGAATGATGTTGAACAGTGCATCGAACAGCGCGTTGCACACTTCCTGCACAAGGTATGTTGCGCCGGAATAGCCCATGAAGGGCGTGCCGATGTGACGCCGGATCGCGGCGCCGGGAAAGCTTGCGGGAATATAGATCGCTCGCCCGCCGCGCTCGGCATTATACATGCGTTCGTTGTAGCTTCCGAACAGGATCAGCGGCGGGTTCGCGTGGATTGCGGCGCGCACATCCTCGTTCTTCGGCTTGATGCCCGCACTGCGCGCAAAGGCGAAGTTGCAGGGCAGCCCCATGTCGTCTTCAAGGAACTTGCGGATGCCGCGCGCATAGGTTTCGTTGGCCACGATGCCGAAGCTGGCTGTTGCGAAGAAATCCTGCGTGACCGACCGCCACAGATCCCATAGCGGCTTGATCGTGGTGTGCTTTTCCCGTTCGATGAAGGGTTCGGGATCAAGCCCCAGCTCTGCCGCCAGCGCGCGCAGGAACCGCGTCGTGCTGTCAAGCCCGATGGGGGCCTGGAAATAGGGCCGCTCCATCAGCTCGCAAAGATTGCGCCCGAACTCGCGATACAGGCACACGTTGGCGTGGGCATCGGCCAGTTTCCGCACATCCGCGAGATGGCTGCCCAGCGGGAAGACCATACCCACTTCCGCTCCGATGCCTTCGATCAGCCGCCGCATTTCGTGCAGGTCGCTCGCCATGTTGAACATGCCGTAGCTGGGACCGAGGATGTTGACCTTCGGCTTTTCGCCCTGCTTCAATGGTTTGAGTGCCGGAACGGTCTTCGGCCCGAACTCCGACCAGAGCCAGCTCATCGCCCGGTCGGCCGATTGCCACTGATCCTCATCGATGGTGCGCGGCAGAAACCGCTTGATGTTGGTTCCCTGAGGGGTGACGCCGCCGCCGATCATCTCGGCAATCGATCCTGTCACGACCACGGCGGGCAGATCGGGATCGAGCGTCTTCCACGCTCGCTTCATCGCCGCTTCGGTGCCCGTCTTGCCCAATTCCTCTTCGGCAAGGCCCGTCACCACGATGGGCAGTTCGTGCGGGGGGAGACCATCGGTGTAATGGAGCACCGAGGTGACGGGCAGGTTCTCGCAGCCCACCGGGCCGTCGATGATGACTTGCAACCCCTTCACCGCCGTGAAGACATAGACAGCGCCCCAATAGCCGCCGGCCCTGTCGTGATCGATCACGAGGGTCATGATCCCACCGCCTCTGCCGCCTTGCGGGCGGCTTCGTTGAGGGCGGCATACTTCTTCTTGAACTGCGGCCGGTCCTGAGGGATGTCTTCCCAGATCCCCGCGTTCGGTCCGCTGCCCACGCCCTCGAAAAAGGCGGTCATCCGGTCGAAGCGCGCCTTGTTGGCCATGGCCGCATTGACAACCTGCGCCAGACTGCCTGCCCCCGCCACCCCCATCAGCGGACGGGCCGAAATGAGATTGGTGAAGTAGAGCGCGGGAATGGCCTGCTGCTTGGCATGTTGCACCACCGGCGTGGTGCCGATCGCCAGATCGGGCCGGAACTCTTCGACCGCCGCAATATCCTGTTCAAGGCTGGCGCGAAAATTGACCCGCACGCCGCGTGCTTCCAGCCATTTGCGGTCGGGATCGGACCAGCGCGTCCGGGGGCACGCCGATCCGACATAGGGCACATCCGCCCCGCTTTCGATCAGCAACCGGGCAACGAGCAGTTCCGAGCCTTCATAACCCGAAACGGTGATGCGCCCCCTGATCGGATTGGCGGCCAGCGCGCCGCGGATGGCAGGGAGGAACCGATCCTTGGCCGCATCGACCTGCGCCTGCGCCACGCCGCACGCCGTGCCGATGGCATCGAGCCAGGCGGCCGTCCCGTCGACGCCGACAGGGGCCGAGCCCACAATCGCGCGTCCCGCCGCTTCGAACTCGCGCACGCTGGCAGTGTAGAAGGGATGGATCGCGGCCACTGCCGCACAATCGAGCGCGGCATAAAGTTCACGCCATTCCCGCGTGGGCACGACCGGTCCAGCGGCAAGGCCAAGCGGTTCGAGCATCATGCCGATGCCGACCGGATCGGCAGGGAACATCTCGCCCAGCAGGGTGATGGTCGGGCGGCTTGCCCGGTTGGCGGGCGCGGCGACCGGACCTTGCTCAACCTCCGTTCGGGCATAGGTCAGCATTGCGCCTGCCAGCACGTCCTTCGCCTCGGCATGAGTGGGTATGCCGAAGCCGGGAACATCGATGCCAATAATGCGCACGCCGTTGATCTGCCTTTTCAGCAGGCGCAGCGGCACCCCGCTTGCGGTTGGCACGCACAGGTTCGTGACCACGATGGCATCATAAAGCGCCGGATCGGCAAGACCTTCGACGGCTTCCTTTATGTCCTCGAAGAGCTTGCCGGTAACGAGCGTTTCCGAATTGAACGGAACATAGCCCACGGTCCGGCGCGCGCCGTAGAAGTGCGAGGTGAACGTGAGGCCGTAAACGCAGCATGCCGAGCCTGACAGAACCGTGGCCGTGCGCCGCATCCGCAGGCCCACCCGGAGCGAGCCGAAGGCGGGGCACATGCTTTGCGGCTGATCGTGCGGTCCCACCGGATAGTCTGCCGCATAGCGTTCAAGCAGGCCCGCACCCTGCGCCTTGTTCGTCGCCTCGCGCAGCACGTCGGCACCGGCGTGGCAGCCACCCGCCAGATTCGGCTCGTCCGCACCCGAAAGGTCCAGATCAAGCCGGTCAGGCTGCCGGAAATCGGCCGATCCGGGCGCCAGATCGCTCATCGCGCTGGCCTCCTTGGATCAGACGTCATCATAAACCACCTCCAGCGATGGTTTCTGGGCATAGTTACCGCCGCGCATGTCAGCCTGGGTCGCCGGGACGAGTTGAACGTCGCCGCCGGTGTCTTCGGGGGAGAAGAGGCCGAGCAGCCCATCCTGGTCGAGGGGCACGGGCCGCCGCGGCGGTGCCGACGCAACATTGGAGGCAAGCTCTTCGAAAAGACTGCCCCATTGCCCGCCGGGCTTTCCGATGATCTGGTAATTGGCCGATTTGCGGCGGATGTCTTCGTCCGCCGGGATCGCGCAAAGCACCGGAATGTCGACTGCCTGCGCAAAGGCACGGGCTTCGCCGGTGCCATCGTCCTTGTTGATGATCATGCCGGCAACACCGACATTGCCGCCCATCTTGCGGAAGTATTCCACCGCCTTGCAGACGTTGTTCGCCACATAGAGCGATTGCAGATCATTCGATCCGACAACGATCACCTTCTGGCACATGTCGCGGGCGATCGGCAGGCCGAAGCCGCCGCACACCACATCGCCCAGAAAGTCGAGCAGGACATAATCGAAACCCCAGTCATGGAAGCCCAGCTTTTCGAGCAGTTCGAAACCGTGGATTATCCCGCGCCCGCCGCATCCGCGGCCCACTTCGGGGCCGCCCAGTTCCATCGCGAACACACCATCGCGCTGGAAGCAGACGTCCTCGATGCGAACTTCTTCTCCGGCCAGCTTCTTGGCGGCAGAGGTTTCAATGATCGTGGGGGTGGCCTTGCCCGAAAACAGGAGGCTGGTGGTGTCCGATTTGGGGTCGCAGCCGATCAGCAGCACGCGCTTGCCCTGCTGGGCCATCATGTAGCTGAGATTGGCCAGTGCGAAGCTCTTGCCTGATCCGCCCTTGCCATAGATGGCGATGATTTGCGTTTCCTTGCGCACCTCGCCGGTGTGGGGCGCATCGGGCTCGATTGCGGCCTCTTCGCGAAGTGCGGCATGGGTATCCAGCATCGTCATGCGCAGTCGCTCCAGTCGAGAACCATCTTCAGGCAGTCAGTGTCGAGGAAAGCTTCCGGGTAGGCTTCGGGCGCTTCGATGGCGGGGCGCTGGTGCGTGACCAGACCGGCAAGGTTGAGCGCGCCGCTTTCAATCAGGGCGCGCGTTGAGGCCAGATCATCGGGGCCCCATTCAGCCGCCACGCGAAACCGGGCTTCGGCGCGGAATGCCGGGGCGAAGGCAAAGCTTGGCCGGTTGGCATAGAAGCCCGCCAGCACGATTTCTCCGCCCTTGCGCAGGCGCGGCACGAGCAGATCAAGGCAATCGGCGTCGCCACTGGCATCGTAGATGTTGCCGTAATCGCGCCTGTCATCATCCTTGGGGGCGATGATGTCATAACCCACGCCTCCCGTGCGGCGGGTTGCCTTGGTTTCCCATACGGTTGGCGCAGGGGCGCCGGCGGCAATCGTCATGCGGGCAAGCAGGCGGCCAAGCGTGCCGTGGCCGATAATGAGATCGGGCGGTGCACCGCCGCTCATGGCATGGAGCGCGGTGGCGGCAAGCGCAAAGAGCACACCATCACGGCCGAGCGACTCGGCAACGGGCAGGGCGCGCGCCGAAGGCACGATCACGCGCTGGGCCGTGCCGCCGAACAGGCCGCGCGCATCGCGGTAGCAGGTGGCGCCCGGCACGAAGACCCAGTCGCCGATGCGTTCGGCAACATCAGCACCGGCATCCACGATCCGGCCCACCGATTCGTATCCCGGCACGAGCGGATAGCCCATGCCGGGGAAGTTCGGCATTTCGCCGCTCCACAAAAGCTTTTCGGTTCCGGCGCTTACGCCGCTCCACTGGATCTGGACGAGGACATCGGACGGCCCCAGCAGGCCCGCATGGTCGGCGCTGTGATCGGCAGACGCATTGCCGCCTGCAAGGGTGAGCTTGCGAAGCGCGATCCGCCTCGGTGCCTCCAGTATGACCGCCAGCGACTCCATGCCGGTCTTCCCCTCAACAGGCCATCTGGCCCTGCCTCAGCAACCGGGTGGCTGCTTTCAGGCACTGTTCACCATACGCCTGCATGAAAAAGTGTCAAACAAATTGGACGTCCAGTAATGTCAAAATGAAAGGACAATAACGCTTGCGATAACCGGCATGGCAGTGGCGCGGGCTTGCCAGCGCGTGAAGCCTGCCGTCTCGGCCATTGCGCCATAGTCGTTGATGGTGCGGGGGCGGCCGGAGTTCATGGCCCAGAGATATAGTCCGAAGTAGGCGTCCCCCATGGCCCGTGCGCCAGGGGCATCGGCCATCGGTTCGGCGATGACCAGCTTGCCGCCCGGCGGCAGTGATTCGCGGGCCTTGCGCAGAATGGCAAGGCAGCGATCATCGTCGTGATCGTGGAGAATCCTGACGAGGGTCATGCAATCGTAGCCGTGCGGCAGGGCGCTTGCGAAAAAATCGCCGGGATGAAGCGCGAATCGCGATGCAAGATGCTGTGCGCCTGCGATCACTGGCGGCAGATCGAAGATGCCCAGGTCGAGCCCCGGCGCTGCGTGGGCAAGCGCGGTCACGAAAGCACCGTGGCCCCCGCCCAGATCGAGCAGGCGGCGATGGCGCGCAAAGGGATAGGCGGCAATCGCCTCTCGCGAGACCATGGCCTGTGATGCGGCCATCAGTGTTGAGTATTCCGCGGCCGTTTCTGCATCCGTTTCAGTAGTATAGTGCCAGAAGCCGGACAGTGCGGTCGGCTCGCGGCGATCCTTGCGAAGCAGGGCGAGGGGGTCGGCAAGATCGGCGTAGAGCAGGTGATGATGGCGCACCATCGCCAGCGCGCCGGGATTGGAAAGCAGGGCTGCGCCTTGCTGCCCCAGCATCCAGCAGCCGGGCGCAACTTCTTCAGCCAGATCGAGCGCTGCGGCGGCGCGAACGAGTCGCAGTGCTGCTTCGCGGCTGAGGCCGGTTGACCGGGCCAGTTCGGCTCCATCGCACGGCCCCTTGTCCAGCAGTTCGAGCAGGCCGCACTGAACAGCGCAGAACAGAACCTGCGAATAGCAGAAGCCTGCCACGAGATCGAAGGCGCGGCCCGCGCGGTGGCGCGAGATGGCCGCGAACAAGGGTAGCCGCGCGGCCCAGTGCTGGAAGCGTTCGCTGCCCAGAATGCGGTTGCGCCATGTCACCCACCGGCGCCGCCACTCCGGGGGCGGCTGCGCGAGGCAGGCTTCGTTCTGGGGGGCAACGTCGAGCATATGTCCAAAAGATTGGACATTCGGGATGTAAAGGTCAATTGTATTCGGGTTGGATTGTCCAACGGGCAGGAGACTTGCCTTGGCTTCGCGCGTGGCGATCATCGGTGCGGGCATCGGCGGGCTGACGGCAGCGGCGCTGCTGGCGGCGCGCGGGCTGGATGTGACCGTGGTGGAAAAGGCGCTTCACCCCGGCGGCAAGGCGCGCCAGTTGATCGTCGATGGTGCGGCGATCGATGCAGGGCCGACCGTGTTTACCCTGCGCGACGTATTCGAGGCGGTGTTTGCCGAATGCGGTGCGGACCTGTCCGATTTCGTTTCGGTGCGGCAGGCCGGGGTGATTGCCCGCCATGCCTGGGATGATGATCGTCAGCTAGATCTTCACGCCGATCCGGCGGCGAGCGAGGAGGCCATCGGCACCTTTGCCGGTGCTGCTGCGGCACGGGGCTTTCGCGCGTTCCGGGAAGAGGCGGCGCGTATCCACCGCATTCTGGACCATGCGATGATGCGCTCCAGCAAGGTTTCGTGGCCGCTGCCGCTGATGTGGCGGATCGGCCTGTGGCGGCTGGGCGATCTGCTGGCCATCCGCCCCTATGAATCGATGTGGAAGGTGCTGGGTGAACATTTTGCCGATCAGCGCCTGCGCCAGCTGTTTGCGCGCTATTCCACCTATTGCGGTTCCTCCCCCTTCCAAACCCCGGCCACGCTGATGCTGGTGGCCCACGTCGAAGCGCAGGGCGTGTGGCTGCTTGATGGGGGGATGAGCGCACTGGCAGAAGCGCTGATGCAGCTTGCGCAGATGAATGGCGCCAAGTTCCGTTTCGGGCAGGAAGTGGCCATGATCGAGGCGACGGGCGGCCGCACATCGGGGGTGATCCTTGGCACCGGTGATCGTCTGGCCGCCGATGCGATCATCGCCAATGCCGATCCCGAAGCCCTGGCCGCCGGGCGCTTCGGGCCACTGGGGGCCATGGCCGTTAGCTCTCACGGGGTAAAGCGGCGCTCGCTTTCGGCAATGGTCTGGCTGGCGCACGCGCGCATATCGGGCTTCCCGCTACAGCGCCACAACGTGCTGTTTTCCCAAGATTATCCGCGCGAGTTTGCCGATATTGCCGGAGGGCGTCCGCCTGCCGATCCCAGTGTTTATGTCTGCGCGCAGGATCGCGAAGGCGCAACTCCCGTGCCGGATGGCGGCCGCGAACGGTTGCAGATCATCGTCAATGCCCCGGCCAACGGCGATACCCACGTCTATTCGCAAGAGGAGAAGGACCAGTGCACACGGGCCATGAGGCGCAGCCTTCGGCGCTGCGGACTGGAACTGGAGGACGGCTTCCCCCACATGCTGCTGACGCCGAACGCCTTCGAGAGCTTTTTGCCATCGACGGGCGGAGCGATCTATGGTCGGGCCTCGCACGGCTGGGCGGCGTCCTTCCTCCGGCAGGGCACGCGGACGCGGATCCCTGGGCTTTACTGCGCGGGTGGAAGCACCCATCCGGGGGCCGGAGTCCCGATGGCCGCCTTGTCAGGGCGGCTGGCGACGCAGGCGGTGCTGCAAGACCTCGTTTCGATGCGCAGATTCCCCCCGGCGGCTACGGCTGGTGGTATGTCGATGCGATCAGCGAATGCGGACGCCACGGCCTGACTATCATTGCCTTCATCGGCAGCGTGTTTTCCCCCTACTACAAGAAGAGCGGGCGCGGCGACCCTTTGCAGCACTGCGCGCTCAACGTGGCGCTTTATGGCCCCGGCGCCCGCTGGACGATGACCGAGCGGGGACGCGGACAGGTTGAGCGCGATGCCGACAGGCTTCAGATCGGGCCAAGCGCCGTGCGCTGGACCGGCGATGCGCTGGAAATCGACATCGAGGAGATGGACAAGCGCGTGGGGGTTCCGTGGCGGCGCCGCGTTGCGGGCAAGGTGCGGGTTCATCCCGAAGCGATGAACGGACGCGCCTTTGCGCTTGATCCGCAGGGGCGCCATCGGTGGCATTGCCTCGCGCCGCGCGCACGGATCGAGGTGGCGATGGAGCGGCCCGGCCTGAAATGGAAGGGCGGCGCCTACCTCGATTCAAACTTCGGCTCGGAATCGCTCGAAGAGGGCTTTCGCGTCTGGCACTGGTCGCGCGCGCACGGGCGGCGCGATTCGGTGGTGTGCTATGAAGGCATCCGCCGCGATGGGCGGGCTTTCGCCAGTGCGTTGCGCTTTGGCCGCGATGGCGTCCCGCACGAGGAAGAGGTGCTGCCGCCAGTTGCACCGCTGCCCGATACGCTGTGGCAGATGGAGCGCAAGACCCGCGCCGACCGGGGCCTTGCCAGCGTTATCCGCACATGGGAGGACGCGCCCTTCTACGCGCGCTCGACGCTTTCCTCGCGCCTGTTCGGCGAACCGGTGGTGGCTGTGCAGGAAAGTCTCGATCTTGACCGCTTCGCCTCGCCGATCGTGCAGTTCATGCTGCCTTACCGGATACCGCGTGAAACTTCCCCGGCAGGATAAGCAGGCCGATGGCCGAAAGTGCGGCAAAGCCAGCCCCGGCAAGGAAGGTTGCCTGTGATCCGAACTGTTCCCACAGCAGGCCCGCAAGCATGCTGGCGAGCAGGAGAGCCACGCCGGTGACGAGGTTGAACATGCCATAGGCGGTGCCGCGCAGTTCCTGCGGCACGGTGCGGGCCACCATGGCGGCAAGGATGCCCTGTGTCAGCCCCATATGCAGCCCCCACAGGGCTATGCCCACCCCAAGGCCCGGCAGGCCCGGTAGCAGGGCGAGCACGATATCCGCCAGCACCAGAATGCCAAGCCCGCCAAGAAGGAGCGCCGGGCCGCTCATCCTGTCCGACAAGGCGCCCGCAGGCCAGGCCGAGAGGGCATAGACCGCGTTCATCCCCACCAGCACCAGCGGGATCAGCATCAGTTCAACCCCTGTTTCCTGCGCGCGCAGGATCAGAAAGGCTTCGGAAAAGCGCGCCATCGTGAAGACCGCGGCAATCGCCACCACGGCCCAGTAGGCCGCGCCGAGCCGTCGCAACTCCCGCATGGACAGGGGATTGGCCACCTTGCGCAAGGGGTGGGCGCGTGCCGGTTCCCTTACGGCAAGCAGGATGAGGCAGAAGGCCGCAAAGGCGGGAATGACCGCGATCCAGAAGACGGATCTGAAATCGTCCGAAAACAACCACATCAATCCAATGGCCAGCAGCGGACCGAAAAAGGCCCCCAAGGTATCCAGCGACTGGCGAAGCCCGAATGCTGCGCCGCTTCGGCCCTCTGGCGCAAGATCGGCAACCAGCGCATCGCGCGGGGCGCCGCGGATGCCTTTGCCAACCCGGTCAACAAAGCGGGCCGCCACTACCCAGCCCAGCGACGAGGCAAGCGGAAAGACCGGCTTCGTCAGGGCTGCAAGGCCATAGCCCGCCGCCGCAAGCTGCTTGCGCTTGCCGGTAAGATCGGAAAGCGCGCCGGAAAAGACTTTCGTTATGGCAGCCGTCGCCTCGGCAATGCCCTCGATCACGCCGACTGCCAGTGCGGTCGCTCCGAGGCCCACGGTCAGGTAAACCGGCAGCAGGGCGTGGATCATCTCTGACGAGATATCCATCAGCATGGAAACCAGCCCCAGCGCCCAGATGCCTGCGGGCAGACCGCGCCATGATGATGCACCTGCGCCTTGGTCTGGCTCATCATCCGCTTCGGGGCCGAGGGGCGC
Organism: Novosphingobium meiothermophilum; assembly: GCF_003171715.1. Classification (GTDB taxonomy): domain Bacteria; phylum Pseudomonadota; class Alphaproteobacteria; order Sphingomonadales; family Sphingomonadaceae; genus Novosphingobium; species Novosphingobium meiothermophilum. Next base: position 114,255 of record NZ_QGHL01000015.1, read on the forward strand.
GAGGCCGGGCATTTGCGGCGGGATTTGCGGCTCCGCGCCTGCCTCGCCCTGATTGGTCTGTCCGGTCATGATCGGCTCCGGTCGAAGTTCGGATATCGGCCCCTGCTTGCCAGCAGATGCCGGGTGCGGAAAGTGCGAAGGGTGCGGCACCAGCAGAACCGGCTACCCGCTCATCGGTTCCGGCCGCGCGAGATTCGGTATTGACGCAGTGCAGCATTGCGGTCATAGGCCCGCCCCGGTGATGGATTTCCGCCTGTGCCCCGCCGGGGCCGAACCGCCTGTAGCAGGGCTGATGATTCCTACCTTTCGCCGTTTCGGCAACAAGGAGGAATTGTGCGCGCTACATTTCGCAATCTGCTTGCCAGCATCGATGTCGTCTCGTTCTTCCGGGCGCGGCACGATCATGCCATGTCGGTCCTGCGCTGGACCATCATCCTTGTGCCCATGGCCATGGCCATAGGGGCGCTGTGTGCGGCCTTTCTGTGGTCGCTTGACGAAGCAACGCGGCTTCGCTTCGACCAGCCCTGGCTGCTCTACCTGCTGCCGCTTGCCGGGCTTGCCATTGGCTGGCTTTACCATCTGCTCGGCCAGAGCGTGGAGGGCGGCAACAACCTGATTGTCGAACAGATCCATGAACCGGGCGGCGGGGTGCCGCTGCGCATGGCCCCGCTGATCTTTCTTTCCACCGTGGTCACGCACCTTTTCGGCGGTTCGGCCGGGCGCGAGGGCACCGCCGTCCAGCTTGGCGGCAGCCTTGCCAGCGCCTTTGGCACCCTGTTCCGGCTGGATGGCGAAAGCGTGCGGATCATCCTCATGGCGGGGATCGCGGCCGGTTTCGGTGCGGTGTTCGGAACGCCGCTGGCAGGCGCGGTCTTCGCGCTTGAGGTGCTTGCCGTGGGCCGGGTCGAATATGCGGCGCTGGTGCCCTGCCTTGTCGCGGCCGTCGTGGGCGACTGGACGTGCCATACGCTTGGCATCGAACATGGATCATACCACATCGATTATCTGGCCAACGCGACAAGCGCTGTCCGCTTCGACACGGTGCTGCTGGTCAAATCGGCGCTGGCCGGGGTGGCGTTCGGCCTTATCGGCCTTGCCTTTGCCGAGGCGAACCACGGCCTTGGCGCGCTGGTGAAGCGGGTGATCCGCTTTGGCCCCGCGCGCCCGCTGGTGGGCGGCATCGTGATCATCGCGCTGGTCTATGCTTTCGGCACGCGCGATTATCTGGGCCTTGGCGTTATTGCCGAACATCCCGGCGCGCCCACGATCGCGGGCTTCTTTACGGGCGGTGTCGATGACTGGAGCTGGCTGCTCAAGTTCGTGTTCACGGTCGCCACGCTCAGCTTCGGCTTCAAGGGTGGCGAGGTGACACCGCTGTTCTTCATTGGCGCAGCGGCCGGAAGTGCGATCAGCGGTGTGCTTGACGCGCCCACCGATCTGTTTGCGGGCCTTGGCTTCGTGGCCGTATTCGCGGGGGCTGCCAATACCCCGCTGGCCTGCACGATCATGGGCATCGAACTGTTCGGCGCCACCCATGCCATTCCCATCGCGATCGCGTGCTTTGTCTCCTACCTCTGTTCGGGGCACAGCGGCATCTATCTTTCGCAGCGGATCGCCGTGCCCAAGACAGGCATGGATTCGCTTGCCCCCGAAACCACCCTGCGCGAAGCGCGTGCCCGGCGCGTGGCCAGAAAGGAAAGCATCACCCATGAAGCCTGATCACACCGTTGTCCCGCGCGAGACCGGCATGGTGCGCATCTATCTCAAGCCATCGGACCAGGGACCGAAGACGGGTAGCTGGAAGCGCTTCTTTTCAGGCAATCCGCTCTATCGCGAACTTGTGGTGCGGGCGAAGGCCGATGGCATCATGAATGCAGTGGCGCACCACACGCACTTTGGCTTCAGCAACAACGGACCTGTCCGCTCGGATGGGGCCGAATACCGCGATCCGCACCTGACCATGTGCGTTGAACTGATCGGCCCGCGTGACGAGCTTGCAGCCTTCTGCGCGCGCCACGGCGCGCTGCTTTCCGGGAAGGTCGTGGTTTACAAGCATCTCGAACACTGGACCATCGATGAAAGCGGGGTCCATCCCGAAGATGCGCCGCTTGAGGAGCTCAAGGCGCAGTCCTGAAGTCCGATCAGGCGTCCGGGGCGCGCGTCTCGCTGCTGTCCGGTTCGGGGGCCTTGGTTTTGCGGGCGGCATCGTCTCTGGCGATCTCCCGGTTCACCGACCAGAGCTGGTAAATGCCGAAGCCGAGCGCGATCACTGCGGTGAACACGATTTCGACCCAGCCGAAGTGTTCGCTGAAATTGCTCATGCAGGCTCTCCCAGGGTTTCGCGGGCGAACGAACCGATCAGCCGGGCGGCGGTTTCCGGCGCTTCCTCGTGGGCAAGATGGCCAAGGCCCGGCAGCACTTCCAGACGGCAATCGGGGATGGCCCTTGCCGCCTGCTCGACCGAACCGAGCGGAATTGCCCTGTCGCTGGTGGAATGGACCAGCAGCACCGGCACGGCAATGCGCGGCAGCAGGCGGCTGAGGCTTTCCAGATCCCAGCTTGCCATCATTTCCATCGCCCCGCCGCAATGCCGGGGGCTGGTCATCAAGGCTTCATAGGCGGCAATGCCCTCGGCATCGATCCGCGATCCCGTGGCGCGGGCAAGGAAGCGTCCCGTCTCTCCCGGAATGCGGGCAATGCCTGCCAGCATCCGGGGCACTAACGGATTGACGAAAAGAATCTTCGCAAGCGACGGAAACAGTCTTGCCGCAAGACCGGGAAACGGCATGAGCGCCGGGTTGAAGCCAATGACCGGCGCATACGATCCCTGCGCATGGACCAGTTGCAGGGCGATGGCCGCGCCTGCCGAATGGCCGACGACAAGGGCGGGCTGCGCGTCCATCCTTTCCATGAGGTCGGCCAGCGCCCCTGCCATGCCTGCCAGAGTAAGTCCCAGCTTCGGCCTGCCGCGCGTAAAGCCGTGGCCGGGCAGATCGGGGGCGATAACGGTATGGTGCTGCGCCAGAAGGGGCAACATGGCGCGCCATGTGTGCGTGGCCGCGCCGGTGCCGTGCAGCAGCAGCAGAACCGGGCCTTGCCCGGCCGCTTGCACATGCCACCTCATGCCGGGCGTTTCGACAAGGCGGCTGCATTGACGGTTGGGCCAAGCGCGGCCTTCCACGTCCCAGCGCGGCGCATCGCGGCTGGCGCCCGTCATGCGCGTTTTCTTTCGGGTTGCGCGGCAAGCGCCACTGCTGCCTTGAGCGCCCTGGCATCGGCAAAGGGCAGAGGCAGATATCGCGCGCCCATGGCATCGGCAATGCGCGACGCTTCGGGCCGCGTGCGCGGCGAAATGTCGATCACCACGGCATCGAGGCGGGCCGCGCCCATGCTGCGCGCGGCGGCCAGCGCATCGGCATTGGCTTGCGCTCTGCCGGGGGTGCCATCGGCGGCAATGTTTGCGCTGCCATCGGTTAAGAGGACAAGGAAGGGCGTGCGCCCCCGTGCAGCAACCGCTTCGGCAAGCTGATGCGCCATGCGAATGCCGCTCGCCAGCGGCGTGCCGCCGCCGCCGGGCAGTTCGGTCAGTGCGCGCTTGGCGCGGGTGAGCGAGCGCGTGGGCGGGAGCAGCAAGTCCGCGCCCTTGCCCCGAAACGCGATAAGCGCAACTTCGGCGCGTTTGACATAGGCTTGCGCAAGGATCAGTTCGACCGCGCCCTTGGCCTCGGCAAGGCGGGCCATGGCGGCCGAACCTGAGGCATCGACACAGAAGATGCTGACGCTGGTGGCGCGTTCCTCGAAGCGGCGCACGCGCAGGTCATCGCGCCGGAAACGGATGGGGCCGGCGCCTTCGGGTGCGGGATCGCGGCAGCGCAGGGGCTGCCACGGAATTGCGGCGCGAAGGGTGTCGACCAGCGCCATGCGCACTCCGCCGCCGGGCATCCCAGGCCGGGCGCCCAGCGGCTTGCCGCGCATTGCCGAGGCGGTGCGCCGCCCCTGACCGCCGCCGCGCGCCGAACGCTGGGCGCGGCCCTTGGCGATGAGATCCAGAACATCGGGCGGAATGGCGGCCCGCGCGGCTTCGATCAGGAGGTCTTCGGGGATATCGGGAGCGGTCTGGTCATCCTCGTCATTACGCTGAGTGCGCTCGCTTTCCGGCTCAGGATCGGGCGCTTCGGGTTCAGGCGGCGGGCTTTCAGGCGGGGGAGGGAACTGCGTTGCGCGCGGAGCAAGAATGAGACGGACGGCAAGTTCAAGATCGTCCCGCGTGGCCACGGCGCGGCCTGCCAGCGCGGCATGGGCACGCGCGGCGGCGGCGGCAAAAAGCGTGGGACGAAGCGAGGATATGCCAAGCGCCGCAGCTGTTGTGGCAAGCGCGCGAAGGCTTTCATCGGAAAGGGCAGGCGACGCGCAGGTCGGCGAAGGTTCGGGCAAGATTGCCGCAAGGTCTGCGGGAGAAAGCCCGGATAGAGCCATGTCGAAAGCAATACGCTCCATCAGCGCGGCGGGCGGGCGGTCATCTCCTTCCTCGCCGTCATCAAGGAGCACGAGGAGGAACGGGGCGGGGCCATCCATGACCTGTGCTATCCGCCCCGCAATGTCGGTGCGCAGGCGTTCGGCCATCGGGACAACGAGCACGCCGCCTGCCGCTTCGGCCAGCAACCCGCGCTGAAGCACCAGGGTTCCTGTGGCGAGGCTTGCGGCGATGTCGGTTCCGCCGCAGAGACGATCCTCGTCGATGTGGCCGGGCAGGCGGCGGAAGGGGGTGCCGGGCACAAGCAGGCTGCGAAGGGCATTCAGCACAATGTCCCGTGCCGGGCCGCCACCCCGCAGCGCTATGCCACCAAGCCTGCGATCATGGGCCAGCAGGCGCGCCGCGAGGAGCGCATCTGCCAGAGCCGAGTTCATTGCCGGTGCTTCATGAGAAGTGTTCGGCGATGGCGCGTTCGATCCGGGCGGTCGATCCGCTTTCATCCAGAACGTCGCGGCGCAGGCGGTGGCGCAGGGCGAGCGGGGCGACATGGAGCAGATGTTCGCGCCGGACCGCCTTGGCCCCTTTCAGCGCGGCATAGGCGCGGGCCGCGCGCATCAGGGTGAGTTCGCCGCGCAGGCCATCGACACCGATGGCGCTGCACAGGCGGGCGGCGTCATTCAGCACATCGTCGGGCACGTCCATCTTCGGCAGGCGCTTCTGGCCGCGCGCGATCTGGTGGAGGATGCGGTCATCCTCTTCGGCCCACTGCGCGGCGAAGGTGGCGCTGTCGGCATCGTGAGCGGCGCAGCGACGCATGATTTCCACCCGGTCGGCAATTTCGCGCGGGGTGCGCACCTCGACCGAGAGGCCGAAACGATCGAGCAACTGGGGGCGCAGTTCGCCTTCTTCGGGATTGCCGCTGCCGATCAGCACGAAGCGCGCCTTGTGGCGCACCGAAAGCCCTTCGCGTTCGACCACGTTTTCGCCCGAAGCCGCCACATCGAGCAGCAGATCGACGAGATGATCTTCAAGCAGGTTGATTTCATCGATGTAGAGAAAACCGCGATGCGCGCGCGCGAGCAGGCCGGGTTCGAAGACCTTCTCCCCGGTCCGCAGCGCCCGTTCAAGATCGAGCGAGCCAAGCACGCGATCTTCGGTGGCGCCCAGCGGCAGATCGACGAAGGGAACGGGGCGCTTCTCCGCTCCAGCGGCCTCGCACGGGCCAGGGCAGGTGCGCGGGCCATCGGGCGAACAGCCGAAACGGCATCCCTGCATCACCATGATCGGCGGCAAGAGGGCTGCGAGCGCACGCGCCGCCGTGGATTTTCCCGTGCCGCGATCACCGAAGACCATGACCCCGCCGATCGAGGGATCGACCGCGGCGATCAGGAGAGCCAGCTTCATCTCGTCCTGACCGACGATCGCAGAGAAAGGGAAGCGTGCCATGTGTCCAACATTCTGGACATTAACCGCCGTAAGGACAAGCGGAATTATTTGCGTTCGGCGGACTTCAGAAGGCGTTCCTTGAGCAGGTGCATGGTCCACCACACACCCAGCACCATGGGCACGACCAGCAGGCCGACCAGCAGATCATGCGAGATTCCCAGCACATCGTGCGGCACCGCGTAGAGCGCGTACTTCAGCAGGCTGAGGGCATAGTAGCTGAGGGCAACGGCAGACAGGCCCTCCACCAGTTGCTGCAGGCGGGCCTGCATCGAGATGGACTGTTCCATCGAACGCAGCAGCTCTGCGTTCTGGTTCTCGATCCGGGTATCGATGCGCGCGCGCAGCAGCGAGGCGAGCTGTTCGGTGCGCGCACCGAGCCGTTCGATCCGCTCCGCCGTGGCAAGGCAGGTGTTCATCGCCGGGCGGAAGCGCCGCTGGGTGAAATCGACCAGCGAGGCATAGCCTTCGACGCTGCGCACATCGAGCTGTTCAAGCCTCTCCTCGACAATCTGGCCGTAGGCGCGCGTGGCATCCATGCGAAAGGAAATGGCCGTGGAAACCGAGGCGAGATCGAGCGCGAGGCCCGACAGTTCCTCAAGCAGGGTATCATCGCGCGCATCGCTTCCGGCAATGCGGTTGGCCAGATCGCGCAGGCGTTCTTCGGCGGCATCCAGCTTGGGCCAGCATTCGCGCGCAACCGGCAGGCCCAGAAGGGCCTTGTTGCGGTAATTGCCCAGTTCCTGCATCCGCTGAAGCTGGCGCGAAAGATCGCGCCGGTCGACGCCATTGGCCGCCACCAGCAGGCGCCCGAAACCATCATCCATGATGCGGAAATCCGACCACACGCGGATGCCGCCGCCCAGCGTGCTGGAGATCAGTTCATCGCGGTTGAAGGAATGCGCATCAAGCAGGCGCATGACGCTTGCATCATCCTCACCCAGCCAGACGCGCGTGCTGCGGATGACCTTGCCCGGCAGGGTTTGCGCCCATTGCACGGCGGCTGCGATGAGCGGATCGGCCGACAGATCGAGAAAGCCGTCTTCGGTGCAGGGCGAGGCAAAGAGCGTGAGGCTGCTGCCCTCGCTCTGGCGTTCCCAGGTGAACATCACGCTTTCGTTGATGCGGCCTTCGCGGTGCGACGGATTGCCGACGGTATCGCGCCCGGCAACAAGCGCCTCGATCGCGGCGAGTTCCTCGGCACGTTCGGCATCGTCAAGCGCAAGCACCCATTGCAGGATATGGCAGGGCACTGGCAGCACGGGCCAGCGCCGCAGGTGCATTTCGCCGACCGCACGGCGTCTGAGTTCATGGTCGCGCACCGGGCCGGTCTCCGCTGTCGAAAGAACTATCGCCGCAACAGGTGGCCGGGGTGCCACCGGGTCGATCGTGTCAACAAGGCTATGCCAATCCGGGCAGGGTGCCAATCGGTTTTGCCGCCGCTCTGCACCAAAGACCAATGCGCCAGATTGCCAGAAGGTGAACGGACTTGACGTGGTGAACGTTCTCATTTAGGTGAACGTTCACAAGTCGGGCGCGAGTCCCGGCTGGGTGTCTGTATCCGTCATCCGGCAGGCAAGCCGGGACGGGGAAGGGCAGGATGATGAGAGTTTCCGCAACACGTGCCGCTGCCGTTCGTGCTTCGAGCCTTGGCGCAATCGCGCTTGCGCTCGCTGCCCAGCCGGTTCTGGCGCAGGAAGCCGCCGAGGACGAGCCGGCATCCGAGGCCATCGTTGTCACGGGTATCCGTGCCTCGCTGACACAGGCGCTCAACATCAAGCGCAGCGCGCAGGGTGTGGTCGATGCGATCTCTGCCGAAGACATCGGCAAGTTCCCCGATACCAACCTTGCCGAATCGCTTCAGCGCATCACTGGCGTTTCAATTGACCGTTCCAACGGTGAAGGCTCAACCGTGACCGTGCGCGGCTTCGGGCCGGAGTTCAACCTGGTGCTGCTTAACGGCCGCCAGATGCCGACCTCGACGCTGGGCGATGGCGCCAGCGCGCCGTCGTCGCGCTCGTTCGATTTCGCCAACCTTGCCTCGGAAGGGATTTCGGGGGTCGAGGTGTACAAGTCAGGCCGTGCGATCCTGCCGACCGGCGGCATCGGTTCGACCATCAACATCAAGACACCGCGCCCGCTCGACAAGCCGGGCTTTTCGGGCAGCCTTGCCGCACGCGGGGTCTATGATACTTCGCTCAACAGCGGGACGGCGATCACGCCCGAAGTTTCGGGCATCATTTCCAAGACGTTCGGCGCCGAGGACCAGTTCGGCATCCTCGTGACCGGCACGTGGCAGAAGCGCAAGGCGAGCGTCAATCAGGCCAATGTGGGCTGGCGCGACGGTTATCTGGGCTCGGAGAACAACTGGGGTTCGCTGCCGCAGCAGGGTGACCCGCGCTTTGCCAACATCACCAACCGCCCCGGTCCGAACGATGTCTATCAGGTGCAGCAGAACGCCAGCTACGACCTCAACGATATCAACCGCGAGCGCCTGAACGGGCAGGTCGTGTTGCAGGCGCGTCCAACCGAGAACCTGACGGCAACCTTCGACTACACCTATTCGAGCAACACCGTTCAGGTGCGCAATTCGAACGTCGGCATCTGGTTCAACTTCAATGACGTGTCGAGCGCGTGGACCAACGGTCCGGTGGCAGGGCCGATCTTCTATTCCGAGCGTTTCGGTGCGGCTGAAGGCAAGGATCTGTCCTATTCGGGCGCGCTGACCGAGAACCGTTCGGAAAACAACTCGATCGGCGGCAACCTCAAGTGGAAGGGGCCGGGCGGGCTGCGGCTTGAGCTGGATGGGCACCACTCGACCGCAGAATCGGGCGCCAACAATCCCTATGGCACCAGCACGTCTGTCGGCACTGCCGTGTTTGGCATCGCGCAGCAGACAGTGAACTACGAAAACAAGCTGCCGGTGATTTCCTACACCATGCACCCCGGCATCGATGCGTTGAACGCGGCCAACATCCAGGCCACGGGCAATTCCTTCCGCAACGCCTACTTCAAGGACACGATCAACGAAGTGCAGCTTCGCGGCGGCTGGGACTTCGACAATTCGATCCTCGACAGCCTCGATTTCGGGGTAGTCTATACCGAGAACAAGGTGCGTTCGGCCTACGGTTTCATCCAGAATGACACCTGGGGCGGTTCGACCACCAAGGAGCAGATGCCCGACGATCTGTTCACGCTGGAAACCCTGCCCGACAAGTTCAAGGGGCTTTCGGGCGCCAGCAACCCGGCGATGATCCAGAGCTTCTACAAGTTCAACTTCGAGAAGATGGTCGAACTGCTTGACGGTCTGAACCGCATCTGTGGCGGCGACAACAACTGCCTTTCGCCCTTCAACGTTGACCGCCGGATCCGCGAGCGGACGGTTGCGCCCTATCTTCAGGCGAACAGCACTTTCGACCTGTTCAGCAACCCCGCTCATTTCCGCGCCGGTCTGCGCTATGAAAAGACGCGCGTGACGTCGTCGGCGCTGGTGCCGATCCCGATTGGCACCCAGTGGGTTTCGGCCAACGAGTTCAACCTCGTCTATGGCAACACCTCCGATTTCACCACGTTCCGCGGGGAATACGAGAACTGGCTGCCGGCCTTCGACTTCGACTTCGAGCCGGTGCGCAACGTGAAGGTGCGCGCAAGCTACAGCCACACGATCACGCGGCCCGACTATGCCTCGATGCAGGGCGGGCGCACGGTTGACCAGCTCTTCCGCATCGGCGGCGGCTTCGGCAGTCAGGGCAACCCCGGCCTGAACCCCTACAAGTCGAAGAACATCGATATTTCGGCCGAGTGGTATTACGACAAGGCCAGCTATCTTTCGGTCGGCTTCTTCGACAAGCGCGTGCGCAACTTCATTGCGGCTGACCGTATCGACAGCGACGCCTTCGGCCTGACCAACCCGGCGGATGGTCCGCGTTACCGGGCGGCGGTGGCGGCGCTTGGCGCCAATGCCAGCACAACCGCGATCCGCAACTATATCTTCGCCAACTACCCCGGCTCGGTGATTGTCGACAGTTTCGATCCGGTGACGGGCAACTACACCGGCAAGATCCTCGGCCTGCCTGAGGACAACAAGGTGAACTTCCAGATCACCACGCCGATCAATTCGGCCCAGGCGGCGCACCTTTACGGCTTCGAGTTTGCCGTGCAGCACAGCTTCTGGGACAGCGGCTTCGGCACGATCCTGAACTACACCGTGGTGAGGGGCGATGCGCGGTATGACAATACCCAGCCGTCAAGCGTGCCGCAGTTCGCGCTGACGGGGCTTTCCGACAGTGCCAACGCCGTCCTGTTCTATGACAAGAACGGCATTCAGGCCCGCGTTGCCTACAACTGGCGCGACAAGTTCCTCGGCGGCACCGGTCCAAACCCGTTCTACATCGAAGCCTACGGGCAGGTCGATGCCAGCGCGAGCTGGGAGTTCCGCAAGGGCTACACCCTGTTCTTCGAAGGCATCAACATCACGGGGGCAAGCCGCCGCGGGCACCTGCGCAGCACGAACAACGTGTTCTTCGCATCGCCCGGCTATGCCCGCTACCAGCTTGGTGCGCGCATCAACTTCTGAGGCCGGGCGCAAGCCGTTTCTGGCAGGGAACACTTGCTAAGGTTCCGCGCCAGTGGGAAAAGGCCGGGCCGAAGGGTCGGCCGTTCTCCTGACAAAATGGGGCGCGCGCGGGCGGGGCCACGAGGCACAGGCGGCGGACCCCAGCCGCAGAGGATGAAGTCAGGCCAGACATGTCAACGACAACACACGCCGTTCTGGATTCGCTCAACCACCGCAATCTTAGGGTGCAGACCCGGCGCAGCGCGGCACTGGGGGATGCAGTGATGGCGTGCATGGTCATGCCGGCGGAGTTCCGGCGCGCGCAGGCGCATTACCCGATCGTTTTCCGGCGCGATCTGGAAAGCGGACGCCTGATGGCACTGGCGCTGTTCGGCTTCGAGAACGGGGAAAACCTGTTTCTGGCACCGCATGGCTGGGATGCTGCTTGGATTCCGCTGGCCCATGCCGTCCAGCCCTTCCTTATCGGGCGTAGCGCCGATCCGGCCGCAACGCCGCAGGTCCACATCGACATGGCCAGCCCGCGCGTCGTGGCATCGGGCGAGGAGGGAGAGCGCCTGTTCAACGATATGGGCCAGCCTGCCGCGCTGCTTGAACAAGTGGCGCAGCAGCTTGGCGATCTGGATGCCGCCTATAAGGCATCTGGCGCCTTCTTCGAGGCGATGGAGCGCCATGGCCTGATCGAGCCGTTCACGCTGGAGGTGCCGCTGCCCGATGGTTCGTCCAATTCGCTCGTCGGGTTCCAGACGGTGAACGAGGACCGTCTGCGCGAGCTTCCGGGCGATGTTCTGGGGGAACTCAATGCGCAGGGGCACCTGATGCCGCTGTTCATGGCCGTGGCGTCCATCGGTCGGTTTTCCGATCTTGTCGCCCGCCGCAATGCCCGCGATGGCGGCTGACCGGCTGCCTTGCGTGCGCGAGGCCGCGGCGGAGGAACTGCCCGGCCTGATCGCGGGCGGGGCCGAGCCGTTTGTGGTGCGTGCGCTGGTGCGAGACTGGCCGCTGGTGCAGGCTGGCCTGGCCTCAGCCGCAAGTGCGCGAGATTATCTGGCGGACCGGTCGCGCGCAGTCGATGTGCCCTATTCGGTGGTGCCGCCGGGCGAGGGCGGACGCCTGTTCTATGATGCGGCGATGGCGGTGAACTTCCGCATGGCATCGGGGCGGCTGCGCGACGTATTGGCGGCCTTCGGCGGTGCCGAAGAGGCGGAGCGGCCGACAGTCTATCTCGGTTCGATCGACATTCACCGCTATTTCGACGGGCTGCATCAGGCCAACCATGTGGCAGCTGTGCCGGAAGATGCTCTGGCTTCGATCTGGATCGGGCATGCCACGCGGATTGCGGCGCACAATGACCACCCGCGCAATCTTGCCTGCTGCGCGGTGGGGCAGCGGCGCTTCACGCTGTTTCCGCCCGACCAGTTAGCCAATCTCTATCTTGGACCGCTGGATGTGACGCCTGCGGGAAGGCCGGTTTCGCTGGTGGATTTCGATGCGCCCGATTTCACGCGCCATCCCCGCTACCGCGAAGCGCTGGCCCATGCGCAAGTGGCGCAGCTCGAACCGGGCGATGCGCTGTTCATCCCCTCGCTGTGGTATCACCATGTCGATGCGACCGCGCCGTTCAACGTGCTGGTCAACTACTGGTGGCGCGATACCCCGCGCTGGCTCGGCCAGCCGCAGACGGCAATGACCCACGCGATCATGGCGATCCGCGATCTGCCTGAAAGCGAACGGGCAATCTGGCGCGAAATGTTCGAGCATTATGTCTTTTCCGGTGGCGAGGATGCCCGCGCGCATGTGCCGGAGGCCGGGCGGGGCATTCTTGGCCCCATCGATGCCGCAACCGCCCAACGCATTCACCAGTTCCTGTTGAGGAGCCTCAGCCAATGACCATGTTCGATCCTGTGCAAGGGCCCCATCTTCCCCGCCGCATCGTGATTGCCGGTGGTGGCACGGCCGGATGGATGACGGCAGCGGCCCTTGCCCGCACGCTTGGCCCCGTTGCCACGGTAACTCTGGTGGAAAGCGAGGAAATCGGCACGATCGGCGTGGGCGAAAGCACTATCCCGCCACTTGTTGCCTACAATCGCATTCTGGGCATTGCCGAAGCCGATTTCATGCGGGCCACGCAAGCCACCTTCAAACTGGGCATCAATTTCGAGAATTGGCGCGTTCCGGGCGAGGCCTATTTCCATTCGTTTGGCGGCACGGGCAGGGATCACTGGTCTGCCGGGTTCCAGCATTTCTGGATGAACGGCCTGATGCGCGGCCACACCGCCCCTTACGGCGAATACTGTCTTGAATTGAAGGCAGCCGAGGCAGGGCGGTTTGCCCATCTGCCCGATGACCGGATGAACTATGCCTATCAGCTCGATTCCGGGCTTTATGCGCGGTTCCTGCGGACCATGGCCGAGGCCGACGGCACCCGGAGGATCGAGGGCAAGATCGCGCAAGTGGTGCTTGACGGGACGAGCGGCGACATTGCTGCACTGATGCTGGAAAGCGGACAGCGCATCGAGGGCGATCTGTTTGTCGACTGCACGGGATTTCGAGCGCTGCTGATCGAAGGCGCCCTCAAGGTGGGCTATGATGACTGGACCCACTGGTTACCGTGCGATAGCGCCATCGCCATCCAGACCGCCAGCGTGCGCCCGCCCGTGCCCTACACCCGTGCCATCGCGCACGAGACGGGATGGCAGTGGCGCATTCCCCTGCAGCACCGTCAGGGCAATGGGATCGTCTATTGCAGCACGTGGTTGGACCATGAGACGGCACTGGAAAAGCTCCTGTCCACCGTTGAGGGTGAAAAGCTGGTCAAGCCCAACCCCATCCGCTTCCGCACCGGTGCGCGCCGTCGCCAGTGGCACCGCAACTGCGTGGCCGTGGGGCTTTCAGGCGGGTTCATGGAGCCGCTGGAGAGCACCTCGATACACCTGATCCAGCGGGCAATCCTGCGTATCGTGCGGATGCTTCCGGCAGGCGCGATCAGCCAGCGTGACATCGACGAGTTCAACGAGCAGCAATTGACCGACATGGATCAGATCCGGGATTTCCTGATCCTGCACTACAAGGTGACGGACCGCCGCGACACGCCCTTCTGGCGGCACGTGGCGGCCATGGATGTGCCCGACAGCCTTGCCCACAGGATTGCGCTGTTCCGCGAGACGGGCCGCGTGTTCCGCAAGAACGAGGAACTCTTTGCCGAAAACTCGTGGGTGCAGGTGATGATGGGGCAGGGCATCATGCCGCAAAGCCACCACCCCGTTGCCGCCAAGCTGCGCGACGAGGAAATGGCCCACCTGCTGCAAACCCTGCGCGAGCAGGTGGCGCGCACGGTGGCCGCACTGCCCGCGCACGGCGAATACGTGGCGCGCTATTGCGGGGCGCAGGTGCCCGCAGCGGCATGATTGCGCCTTTTCGTCCAACCATCTTGTCATTCATCCATGATGCGGCCTAGCAAGGCCGCGGGAACACAACAGGGGTAGCACAGCACCATGGCGCGCAGGCGGCAGGCGGTGACGATCAAGCATGTGGCGGCCGATGCGGGCGTTTCTTTGCAGACCGTCAGCCGCGTCATCAACAACGAGGCCAATGTCCGGCCGGAAATGCGCGAGAAGGTGAAGGCTTCGATCGAGAAGCTTGGCTATGTTCCCTCGATCGCGGCCCAGCGCATGAGCGGATCGCGGTCATACCTCATCCTTGCCCTGAACGACCGCGAGCGCACTATTGCCGACTGGCGCGCACGGCAAGGCACTGACTGGGTGGACCAGATGCTGCTGGGCGGGATGCTGGAATGCGCAAAGCACGGATACCGCCTGATCTTCGAACTGGTCGATACCCACAACGATCATGTCGAGCGCGAACTGGGCGCGGCGATTGCCGCCTTGCAACCCGATGGCGCGATCCTGACCCCGCCTCATTCGGACAATCCCAAGATCCTTGAGACACTGGCACATCACCGCATTCCCTTCGCCCGTATCGGTGCGCAGGCGCATGATCCGCGGCTTCCGGACGGGATCATCGTTTCGATGGACGACGAGGGCGGCGCACGCATGGCCACGCGCCACCTGCTGGACCTTGGCCACCGCCGCATCGGCTTCATCGCAGGGCCTAAGGAATACCGGCTCGTGGGTCTGCGCATCGCGGGATGGCGCGCCGAGATGGAGGCCGCCGGGCTTTCGGCAGAAGGGCTGCTGGAGGCGGGCGATTTTACCTATGACAGCGGCGCGCGCGCGGCGCGGGCTTTGTTGCAGCGGCATGAGCCGCCAACCGCGATCATCGCCAGCAACGACCAGATGGCGCTGGCAACCGCAGACGTGGCGGCCGAACTGGGGCTGGCCATTCCTGAACAGCTCTCGCTTGTCAGCTTCGACAATACGCCGCTGGTGCGCTTTACGCGGCCCGCTCTTACCGCAGTGGACCAGCCCATTGCCGAAACCACTGCCATGGCCGTGCGCATGCTGATCGAGGCGCAGCGCGACAAGGGCGCCGTCTTGTCCGAGGGGACATCGGCAGAGCCGGTCATCATGCCGGTGGGCTTTCAGGTGCGCGGATCGACCGGACCGGCGGCATGACCGGCGGCATTCGCGATCTTCGGCGGTAAAGGCAGGTGATGCGCGAACGCATGGGCGCGTCTGACACGGCCGACCGGCGCTTCCTTGCGCTCTATGCGCTGGCCTGGGCGGGGTCGACGGTGGCCTATGTGCCGTTCCTGACCCTGCTGCTGCCGATGCACGTTGCGCGGCTGGCGGCAAGCGATGCGGTGCGCTGGCTGGCGCTGACGACCTTTGCCGGGGCGATCTTTGCCAGTCTGTGCGGGATTGCCTTTGGCTGGCTCAGCGATCTGGCCGGGCGGCGCAGGCCCTTTGTGCTTGGCGGGCTGCTGCTGTCGGGCCTGATGCTTCAGGCCGCGCCGCGCGCGGAGACGCTGGGTGCAATTCTGGGCGTGATCGTGGTCTGGCAGATCGGCCTCAACCTCATGCTGGGGCCGCTGTCGGCCTGGGCGGGCGATCAGGTGCCCGATGGGCGCAAGGGGCTTCTGGGCGGTCTTCTGGCCTTTGCGCCAGCCAGCGGCGCGCTGGTCGGGGCGCTGGTGACGCTGCCGGTCTTTTCCGGTCCTGAGTTGCGCTTTGCCGCGGTGGGCATGATCGTGTGCCTGATGGTGCTGCCGATCGTGATCTTCGGGCGCGACGGTGCACATGCTTCGGCCGATGCATCGGCGGGCGCAGGCGCCGGTGCAGGCGCAGCGCCTTCGGGCAGGATGCTGCGCGCAGTGCTTTCCGGCATGGCAACACGGATGTGGTTTGCCCGGCTCATGGTGCAGCTTGCCGAAGCCTCGCTCTTTGCCTTCTTCTATCTCTGGCTGCGCACGGTCGATGCAAAATTGGGCGATGCGGCCATTGCACGGGTGCTGATGACCGCGATGCTCGCAGGCGCACTGACCGCGCTGCTGGCAGGGCGCTGGGCCGACCGGCACGGGCGGCCGGTGACACCGCTGGTGGCGGCATCGGCAGGCGCGGCAACGGGGCTGACCATCATGGCGCTGGCGCACGGGCCGACAGCGGCGATTGGCGGCTACATCGTCTTCGGCATTTCGACGGCGGTCTTTCTGGGATTGCACACCGCGCACACCTTGCGCGTTCTACCCGACAGCCGCAGACGCGGGCGCGATCTTGGACTGTTCAATCTGACCAACACGATCCCGTCGCTGATCGTGCCTTCGCTGACACTGGCGCTGGTGCCGTGGCTTGGCTTTGCGGGACTGTTTGCCGTGCTGGCGCTCCTGGCGGTGGGGGCAATGGTGCTGCTGCGCGCCCGCGCGGCCTGAGCGGCGGCGCACCTCGTTCGGTTCCTGTGCAAAGCCCCTTGCTTTCCCGGCTAAGTCATGGGAAATGCGTGATTGAGAACGTTCGCAAGAATACGGGGTAGGTGATGCCGAAGCACGAGACAGGACGTAAGCCTTTTCAGATGGTTGCGCTACCATTGGCGCTGCTGTCGACGACGATGCTGGCGGGAACAGCCTTTGCCAGCGATTCGGCCGAGGCCGTGGCGAACCCTGCGAACTGGCCTGCCGCCCACTCGCCCGCAGCCATTACCGACCGCGCGACCGAAAAGGCGATCGACCGCATCCTGCGCGGGCTGACGGTGGAGCAGAAGGTCGGGCAGGTGATTCAGGGCGATATCAGCGCGATCACCCCGGCCGATCTGGCGCGCTATCCGCTGGGGTCCATTCTGGCGGGAGGCAACAGCGGCCCTTACGGCGATGAGCGCGCCGATGGCGCAACATGGCTGAAGCTGGTAAACGCGTTCCGTGCCGCATCGCGCAAGGCAGGCGCGGGCATTCCGATCCTGTTCGGGGTGGACGCGGTGCATGGGCACTCCAACGTGCCCGGCGCAACCATCTTTCCGCACAATATCGGACTGGGCGCGGCGCGCGATCCCGACCTGATCCGCCGCATTGGCGCAGCAACAGCAGCAGAAATCGCCGCCACAGGCATCGAGTGGACATTCGCGCCCACGCTGGCCGTGCCCCAGGACTTGCGCTGGGGCAGGGCCTATG
This sequence comes from Novosphingobium meiothermophilum, assembly GCF_003171715.1. Lineage (GTDB taxonomy): Bacteria > Pseudomonadota > Alphaproteobacteria > Sphingomonadales > Sphingomonadaceae > Novosphingobium > Novosphingobium meiothermophilum. The sequence goes on from NZ_QGHL01000015.1 coordinate 131,304, forward strand.
AAGGCTATTCCAGCGATCCGCAGATCGTTGCCAGCTATTCGCGCCCGATGGTTGAAGGGTTGCAGGGGCAGCTTGTGGCGGGAAGGCCGCTGGCGAAGGACAAGGTTTCCGCCAGCGCCAAGCATTTCCTTGCTGATGGCGGGACCGAAGGCGGCAAGGATCAGGGCGACGCGCGGATTTCCGAGGCCGAACTGGTGCGCGTCCATGCGCAGGGCTATCCCCCCGCGATCGATGCCGGTGCGCTTACCGTCATGGCCAGCTTTTCAAGCTGGAACGGGGTCAAGAACCACGGCAACCGTTCGCTTCTGACCGATGTGGTGAAAAAGCGCATGGGCTTCGAAGGGCTGATCGTGGGTGACTGGAACGGCCACGGCCAGATTCCCGGCTGCACCCCCACCGATTGCGCGGCTGCGCTGAACGCCGGGCTTGATCTCTATATGGCGCCCGATAGCTGGAGGGACCTGTTCGCCAATACGGTCAGGCAGGTGCGCGACGGAACGATCCCCATGCAGCGGCTTGACGATGCCGTGCGGCGCAACCTGCGCGTGAAGTTCAAGCTGGGGTTGATGGGCAAGACGCGGGTGGAGCGGGGCAATCCCGCGCTGCTTGGGGCGGATGCGCACCTTGCCCTTGCACGCGAGGCGGCGGCAAAGTCGCTCGTCCTGCTGAAGAACGAAGGCGGCGTCCTGCCGATCCGCGCGGGCGCGAAGGTGCTGGTGACGGGGCCGGGCGCGGACAGCATGGCCATGCAGGCTGGCGGCTGGACCGTGACCTGGCAGGGCACCGATACCACGGCTGCCGATTTCCCGAAGGGTCGCACCATCGGCCGTGCCATTGCCGAGGCGGTCGCCGAAGCGGGTGGCACGGCCGAAATCGGGAACGGAGCGGGCAGCAGCAAGCCCGATGTGGCCGTGGTGGTGTTCGGCGAGCAGCCCTATGCCGAGTTTCAGGGCGATGTGCCCAACCTCATGTTCCATGCGCGCGAGGGTGAACTGGAACTGATGAAGGCGCTGAAGGCAAAGGGCGTGCCGGTGGTGGCGGTGTTCCTTTCGGGCCGTCCGATGTTCGTGGGCGCGGCGATGAACCTTGCCGATGCCTTCGTCGCCGCGTGGCAGCCCGGTTCGCAGGGACAGGGCGTTGCCGATGTGCTGGTGGCCCGGCGCGATGGCCGGCCTGCGCGCGATTTTACTGGCAGGCTGCCGTTTGACTGGCCGCAGGATGCCCGCGCGCCGATGGCGGAGCCGCTGTTCAAGGTGGGTTACGGCCTGTCCTATGCCAGCCCCGGCGCGCTGGGTCCGGTAAACGAGGATCCGCGCGTGGATCTGGGACCGGCGCTGAGCGAGACGACGTTCATGCGTGCGGGCAAGGTGATCGATCCCTGGCGCCTTGGCCTTGACAGCGTGGTGACGATGCGCAGCGTTGACGTTGCCGCGCAGGAAGACGCGCGCCAGTTCACCTGGGGCGGCAAGGGCGACATTGCCATCGATGGGCCGCCGGTGGACATGCAGCGTCATGTGAACGGCAGCTTTGCGCTGCGGCTGGACTGGCGGCCCGATGCGCGCGGCACTGGCCCGGTTACGCTGGCTTTCGGCGGTGTGCGCTTCGATGTGAGCGGGTTGATCGGCCAGTCCGGCCAGCCAGCAACCCTGCGCATTCCGCTGACCTGTTTTGCCGCACGCGGCGCACAGGTTCAGGCGATCGGCAATCCGGTTCGCATCGGCGCGGACAAGGGATTTGCGGTGAGCGTGCGCAATGCCGGGATCGAGGCAGTGGGCGAGACGATTGCCTGTCCGCCCGAAGCGCGCTGAGACGGGACGGCTCCCTGATGGGCAACGCGCCGTCAGGAAGCCGGTTCAGTCTCGCCCAGCGCGGCATGAAGTTCGGCAAGCGCGGTGGCATGGGCTGCTGCCGTGTTGACCAGTTCCTCGCGCTGGCTGAGCAGCGCCTGTTCGGCGGCTAGCACCACGAAGAAATCGATCAGGCCCAGTTCGTGCTGGCGCCTTGCCTGCTGAGCGGCCCGCTCTGCCGCATCGAGGGCTTGCCGGTTGATGGCAAGGCGTGCCTGCGCGGTCCGTGCGGCGGAAAGCGCGTTCTCGCAGCTTTCGAGCGCGAGCAGGATGGCATTGCGCCATGCCGCCAGCGCTTCGTCCGCGACGGCGCGGTTGCGGGCGACGGCAGCTTTTTGTGCGCCTCCGGCAAAGAGTGACTGGGTAATGCGCCCCACGGTCTGGGCGATGATCGCATCGAACAGACCGGCAGGGCTGGGCGCAGCGGTGGACAGGGTGGCGCCGATCGAAAGTTGTGGCAGCAGCGCGGCGCGGGCCGCACCGATCCGTTCGCCCGCTGCCATCAGGCGGCTTTCCGCCGCGCGCACATCGGGCCGCAGCCGCACTACATCGGCCGGAACGCCAAGGTTCGCAGGCGGCGCGAATGCCGGAATGCCCGCCGGATGATCGAGCAGGGGATCGAGCGCCGATGCGGTGGTGCCGGCCAGCACCGCAAGCCGGTTGCGCAACTGGTTGCGTTCGTTGCGCAGCAGCGGTTCAAGCGAGCGCACCTGAAGCAGTTGCAGCCGCGCCTGCTGGCGGTCGGTCTCGACGCTGAGGCCAAGCGCATAGCGCTTTTCCACCATGTCGAGAATGTCCTGCTGGCGCTGTGCCGAAATGCCGACATATTGCAGCCGTGTCTCAAGCGCGCGATAGGCAACATAAGTGCGGATCACCTCAAGCCGCACGATCCGTTGCAGGTTATCAAGATCAAATCCCGCCGCAGCGAGATCGGCGCGCGCCGCGGAGGCATCCTTGCGCAGACGCCCGAAGACATCAGGATCCCAGCCGAGATCGATCTGGACAGACAGACTTTCCCGCGAAAGTCCGCGCGGTCCGCGAAGGCTGTCTGTCCGTGAGACATCGGCAGAGGCATCGATGCGCGGCAGGCGCGCGGCCGCGGCAGTGCTGCGCAGGGCTTGCGCCTGCGCCAGCCGCGCCGCGCCCGCCAGAACATCGTTGTTGGCTATGGCGGCCTTGGCAAGCAGGCTTTCAAGCGCGGGATCGCCAGCCACACGCCACCATCCTGCCGGACCGGCGGACACAGACTGGGGCGGGGCTTCGGCGGCAAGCGGACCGGTTGGCGCTTCGGGATCAGCAAAGCTGCCCGAAAGCGTATCGAGATAGGCAAGCCTTGGTGCTCGGTGCGGATCGCCGGAATGCGTGCAGCCTGCCGAAAGCGCGGCTAGGCCGATGATGGCGACAAGCTCAGCGATGGGGGCGGAACGCGGCATGTCCTGGCCAGTCATGCGCGCAGCCGCAGCCGGTCAATCGCGCCACCCGGCTGTGCGGCGCGGGGCATCAGCCGATCGGTGATGACACCATCGCGCATTTCAACCACCCGCCGTGCCGAAGCGATGGTTTCCGGACGATGCGCGACCATGATGCGGGTAATGTCGAGCGCGGCGAGGCTGGCGTTGACTTCGGCTTCCTTGGCCTGATCGAGATTGGCCGTGCCTTCATCCAGAATCAGGATGCGGGGCCGGTGATAGAGCGCGCGGGCAAGAAAAAGGCGCTGCTTCTGCCCGCCTGAAAACGATGCCCCCATCTCGCCCACGAGTGTTTCGTAGCCCATGGGAAAGCCCGTGATCTCGTCATGGATGCAGGCCATGCGCGCGCATTCCACCACCCAGTCAAGGTCCATGTCGGGATCGAAGAAGGCAATGTTTTCCGCGATGCTTCCGGCATAGAGAACATCGTCCTGCATCACCGTGGCGAACAGCTTGCGGAAATTGTCGATGCCCACGCGCGAGAGCGGTTGGCCATCGATGAGGATCTGGCCGGATGTGGGTTGATAAAGCCCCATGATGAGCTTGAGCAGGGTCGATTTGCCGCCGCCTGAAGGGCCGGTGATGGCCAGCGATTCCCCCGGTGCGATCCTGAGGTTGACGCCGCGGATGATTTCCGGATCGTCGCGGCCGTAGGCAAAGCGCAGATCGCGCAGCTCGATTGCGCCTTCCAGGGGCTTGCGTCCGATAGCGCTGCTGCTGCCGCGCGTCTCTTCGGGCTTTTCCAGCGCGATATCGGCAAGACGATCAACGTGCATGTCGAGCATCCGGTAATCGAACATCATGTCGACAAAGCGTTGCCCGGCATCGAGGAACTGGTTCTTGTAGGCCTGAAACGCAAAGACCATGCCCACGGTGAACGTGCCGCCAATCACCATGCCCACCGCCAGATAGACGAAAAGCACCGTTTCCAGCCGCAGGACGGCGTGTTCGGCAGTATCGATCCAGATCGAGGTGCGTCCCATGCGGATGCCCGCATTCACGGTATCGGCGTGCTTGTTCTGCCAAAGGGTCATGCGTTCGCCCACGCGGCCAAACAGCTTGATCGTGTTCATGCCGCGCACGGTCTCGATCATGGTGCTGGCCTCGTCGGCCTTGGCGGCGATAAAATCGGTCTGTGCGTTGCGCAGGGTGCGGAAGGTGACAAGCCGGTAGCCGATGAACACCGCCAGCGTCGCCACGGCCACCAGCGTCAGCACGGGCGAATAATAGAACATGATGCCGAAGGTGATGATGGCCATGAGCGCATCGATGGTGCTGGATACCAGCCCCTTGCTGATAAGCTCGTTGATCGGTTCGGTGGATTCGAAGCGCGAGATCACATCCCCCGTCTGCCGCCGTTCAAAGTAGCTGACAGGCAGACGCAGGAGGTGTCGGAACAGGTCCGTCACCATCGAGAATCCGACGGCGCTCGACACCTTGAGCAAAATCAGCTCGCGCAAGGACCGGGTGGCAAAACCCACCAGTTCGAGCGCAGCAAAGCCGAGCGCCAGTGCGGTGAGAAAGGCCATGTCGAAGGCTGGAACGGCCTTGTCGATCGACAGTTGCAGGAAGAAGGGCGCGGCAAAGGCGATCAGTTGCAGCAGCAGCGAAAGGCCGACTGCCTGCATAAGCGCGCTGCGAAATCCGCCGATGTTCATGCCAAGCTGGGAAAGCCGCAGCCGCACCGGCTTTCCCACCTTGCGCAGGGCCTGGGTGGGGGCCAGTTCCAGCACGACGCCCGTCCAGTGGCGCGAAAGCGCCGCTTCGCCCAGCTCAAGCACGCCGCGGGCCGGATCGTGGATCACATACCGCTTGCCGGAGAGCGTGCGACGTATGGCCTTGAGCACGACGAAATGGTTGAGATCCCAGTGCAGCACTGCCGGAAGGCGCACTTCGGGCAGTTCCTCGATCTCGCCGCGCAAGGGGCGGCTGTGCAGGCCCATCTCATCGGACACGGCCATGAGCTGCGCCAGCGTCATGCCGCGCAGCGAAATCGGAAAGCGCTGTCGCAGCCTGGAAAGGCTGGTGCGCTGGCCATGGTAGCCCGCGATCATGGCGAGGCAGGCCAGCCCGCATTCGGCCGCTTCGGACTGGCGCACCAACGGCAGCACCGAACGTCCGGTGAAGTTGAGCAGGTTCAGCCCGGTGCCGAAGGCTGGAGCCTTGGCTGGCGTTACTGCGTTGGCGGCCTCGGCAGGGGCTGTGTCTGGTGCCGGTCCGCCGCTCATTTCAGGCGGTTCCTGATGGCGTTGACAGGCTCCAGCAGCCAGTCGAGAAAGCTCTGACGTTCAAGGATGATATTGGCCTTCAGCGTCATGCCCGGCTGAACCGGATAGGACTGGCCGAAGGCGCGGACCGCCTGTTCGCCAAGCCGCACCCGGATGCGGTAGCTTGGCGCTTCGGGCTTGACGGGTGCGGTCACTTCATCGGCGGCGATGACGCTGCGCGAGATTTCGGTGATCGTGCCGGTAAAGGTGCCATACTGCTCGTAGGGAAAGGCATCATACATCAGCCGCACGTCCTGGCCCACGCGGGCAAAGCCGATGGCGCGGGTGGGGGCATAGAGTTCGGCTTCCAGAACCGTATTGGCGCCGAGAATCTGCATGACGGGCTGCTGCGCATTCAGCGTCTGGCCCGGCTTGGCCTGAACCACTCCGACAATCCCGTCGAAAGGGGCGGTCAGCACGGCCGAACTGCCCTGCTGCACTGCCATGCGCTGCTTCTCGACATCAATGGCATTGCCGCGCAGATCGGCAAGGCGCTGTTCCAGACGGATGGGCAGCAGGCGCAGTTCGGCATTTGCCTCTGCGATCTGGGCGCTGAGGGCGGCCTTTTCCGAAACGAGCTGCTGGAGCTGCGCCTTTTCGGCGAGAAGGGCGCGGCGCTGGCCTTCGAAGTCGATGCGGTTGATTGCCTTCTCGCGTTCGGCGCGCGCCATGATCGCGAAGCTGGCTTCGGCCGACTTAACCTGTTCGCGCTGAATGGTGATCTGGCGTTCGATGGCTTGCATCCGGGTGTTCATGGCCTGTGTGGCGGCGCGCAGGCGCTGCTGCTCTTCGCGCGTGCTGGCGCGGGCCAGTTCGCCCTGCCGGACAACATCATCGCCCTGCCGCGCAAGCATTTCGAGCGACTGGCGGGCAGGATCGGCGCTGGCGGCATTGGCAGTCTGGAGGCTGAGGCGGGCCACAGGCTGTCCGGCCTTGACCGTATCGCCTTCGCGCACCGCGATCGAAGCCACCATCCCCGGTTGCAAGGCGACTACGCTGGCCATCGGCCCGTTGGGCACCACCCACCCTTCGGCAAGCTGGGTGCGCGCATAGCTGCCCGTCATCATCCAGACCGAGACGACGATCGCCCCGAACAGGAGAACCAGTGTGATCGGCAGGCTGTGGCTGGAATAGAGCGGCACCGTTCGCCCGAAGCGCTGAAGGCGCCTGCTTTCCAAGACTTCGGGTCTGAACAGGCTCATGCGCAATCCAAGGCAGGTTTAACGTGGTGACGCGGAGGCAATATCCTGACCTTGCGCTAAACATACTGTCCTAATTCTGCGTTAACCCTGCGCAACGCGCCGTCCGGTGGCGGACGTTCATGCGGCCCAGATATGCAAAAAAGGGTGCGACCGCCTGGATCGCACCCCTTTTCGGGCTCTGTTGACTGGCGATTGCCGATCAGCAGTGCTTGCGCGGCTTGGGCGCGCAGGGAGCCGGGGCGGGCTTGGGAGCGCAGCTCTTGAGCAGGCTGACCTTGAGCGCAACGAGGCTCTTCACCAGGCACAGGGTGCCGCCAGCAACTTCCGAAACTTCATTCTTGTCGAGAACGCGCATTTTCGCCTCCGTTAACCTTGTTCGTAAATCAGAACTCGCTCCGTCCTGATAAATTACAAATAAAACGGGGTTCGGATTCGATAAAGATTGATAATATGGTTAACAATTCTCGGATCGGGACAGGGATATTTCAAGAAGTTAACGGAAGGAGCGTAATTATGTCGGAATATTTCTGGATCGGACTTGCCTTTGTTAGGTTTCGTGGACAAAGGGTAGCCAGAGTTTGACTGAGGCGAGAGCGACGAAGCCGAGGTAGGATTCCTTGGTTTTGTCGTATCGGGTTGCAACGCGTCGCCAGTTCTTGAGTTTGTTGAAC
>NZ_QGHL01000009.1 GCF_003171715.1 Novosphingobium meiothermophilum
GGCGCTGTAGCGCTTTCTCGTCGTCTTCATTCCCGTGCCAGTCCTTCAGGTCGGGAGTAGCTTAACACCCTGTCCAGAAAACCGGCACCACCTCAGTCGAGCGCGTGCTCGAAATTCTCGAACGCGTTCACTACGCTGGCTATCTGAATTACCCCGAATGGGGCATCCACATGCGTGAGGGCAAGCACGAGCCAATCGTTAGCCTTGCGACATTCAGCGCGGTGCAGGATCGCTTGAAGGGCAATGCGAAAGCACCTGCCCGAAAAGATATCGCGCTCGATTTCGTATTGCGTGGCGCGGTGCTCTGCCATGACTGCGGTCAGCCCTATCGTGCCTGTTGGACGAAGGGGCGGCATGATCGCTATCCATACTATCTCTGCCAGACGAAGGGCTGCTCATCGTATGGGAAGTCGATCAAGCGCGATGTGATGGAGCGAGAGTTCGAAGAGCTTCTCGCGTCGCTTCGCCCATCACATGATATGTATCTTCTCGCGGTCGCTCTGTTCCGCGACTTGTGGGATGCGCGCGTGGCCGCATCACACGGCAATCGCGCACAGCTTCAAGCTGAGGTGAAGTTGCTCGAACAGCAGATCGAGCAACTCGTGGATCGTATCGTCAACACGGAGTCACCTGCTGTGCTGAACGCTTACGAGAATCGGTTGGCATCACTGGAAGCTCAAAAGGCGAAAGCGGCCGAAATGGTAGCTAATTGCGGTCGGCCGATCACGGATTTCGACTCGGCACATAGAACCGCTTTGGAATTCCTAGAAAATCCTTTTAAAATATGGGCTTCTGGCACTCTTGAGGCCAAGCGTGGGGTCATCCGCATGGCATTTGCCTCACGTCTTTCATACGAGCGCGGACACGGGTTTAGAACCGCTGAAACAGCGATTCCGTTCCGTATTTTCAATGACTTAGGAGGACTGGAGTCTGAAGACTCCGAAATGGTGCCCAGAAGAGGACTCGAACCTCCACGCCGTTTCCAGCGCCGCCACCTGAAGACGGTGCGTCTACCAATTCCGCCATCTGGGCACGGAAGCGGGGGTGATCTGCCTTCCCGCCGGGTAGGAGCGCGCAACTAGGCGACGGGGGGCGAGGTGTCAACGGGGGAAATCGGCATTGTGCGAAGTCTTTTTCGGCCGCCTGCACGTTCGCTCCGTTTGGGCATTGAAAGCGCAGGCTCCGCTGTGCCAAAGGCGGGCCGTGGTTCGCCCGGTTGCAGGGCGCGGCAAGCAGGATTTCGACAAATGGCAAACGGCAGGACGCGCGATCTGGATGGGATGCTGGTGGCCCTGGTGGGCGGCAGCGGCTTTTTCGGCAGGCATCTGGCGCAGGAATTGCTTTCGCGCGGGGCCCGCTTGCGGGTTTGCAGCCGCCACCCCGAACGTGCCTTCCGGCTCAAGCCGCTGGGCGGTCTTGGCCAGACGCAGTTCGTGGCCGCCGATGTGACGCGGCCTGAAACCGTGGCCAAGGCGCTGGTCGGCGTGGATGCGGTGGTGAACCTTGTCGGCGCCTTTGCCGGCAATCTTGATGCGGTGCAGGGCGCGGGCATCGGCCGGGTGGCGCAGGCCGCGAAGGATGCCGGTGCGCGGGCTTTCGTGCATGTTTCCGCGCTTGGCGCCGATGCCGACTCCGATGTGGCCTACGCCCGCACCAAGGCCGAGGGCGAAGCAGCGGTTCTGGCCGCATTCTCCACGGCCACGGTGGTGCGTCCGTCGATCCTGTTCGGCGAGGACGACAATTTCCTCAACATGTTCGGCGCGTTGATGGCCAAGTTGCCTGTTGTGCCGGTGTTCGGTGCGCAGGCAAGGCTGCAACCGGTGAACGTCGATGATGCGGCCGAAGCAGTGGCCAATGCGCTGGCTAATCCCGGCCTGCATGGCGGCAAGATCTATGAACTGGCTGGTCCAGAGGTGGTGACGATGGGCGAACTCAACCGCCGCATCGCAAAGGCGGCCGATCGCGCGCCGGTTCTGCTTGAGCTTCCCGACGGGGTTTGCGCAGCCTTTGCCGCGTTGACCGGATGGCTGCCCGGTGCGCCGATGAGCATGGACCAGTGGAAGCTGCTCAAGGCCGGCAACTTTGCCACCGGCACGCTGCCCGGCATCGATGCGCTTGGCGTCGTGCCGCGCCCGCTTGGCCTGTTCCTCGATCGCTGGATGACTCGCTACCGCAAGTTCGGCCGCTTTGGTGTGAAGGCCAAGACCGCGGCGTAGCAGCCAGGCGCCTTCTGCCTGCCTTGCCGCCGAATCCTCAGGCGTTCACATCGGCATAGTGGGCGGGGGGCTGAATCACATCCATGCGCTCTGCCAAGAGCGGGCGAAAGCTGGGACGGCTCTTGAACACTGAATACCAGCCGCGCGCCTGTTCGTGCCCGGACCAGTCTATCCCGCCCAGATAATCGGCCACGGAAAGCTGGGCAGCGGCGGCAAGATCGGCAAGGCTCATGGTTGAACCGGCCAGCCACGGCCGGTTGTCGATGAGGTAGTCGATGTAATCCAGATGTTCGTCGGCCAGACGCATGGCATCGCGCAGCCGCTTGCTGTCGGGCGGACTGCGATAGACGAGCCGCTTCTTCATGCGCTCTTCCAGCAGGGGCTGGGTGACATCGGCGTAGAAGTTCTCGTCGAACAGGGCCACCAGGCGGCGAATTTCGGCGCGATTGGGCGCGGTGCCGTTGATCATCGGGCTCTTGTCGACCGTCTCCTCGAAATATTCGCAGATCGCCCGGCTGTCGGCCAGGGTGATGCCGCGTTCCGGATTGTGGATGGCGGGGGTGCGATAGGCAGGGCTGATGTGTCCGAACGCCTCGCGCCTTTCCCACGGATTTTCGCGGACCAGATCATAGGCGACCCCCTTCTCGCTGAGCAGGAGCCGCACCTTGCGGCTGAAGGGGCACAGAGGGAATTGATGAAGCTGCCACATGGGGCATGAGCATTGCGCGGGGTTCGCGGTGAAGTCCAGAGGGGGCAAGCGCGAATATCGCCCACAGCGCGACCTGGCGCTTGCGGCGCGGGCGCGATCTGACCGCGACTGCTCCTAGCCTGACAGGCGCATGCGGTCGCGCAGCACGTCGAGGGCGATGCGCTCGATTTCCTCGGCGGGGCTTTCGGCCACGAGCAGCCGGCCCAGCGAACGCTGCTTTTGCGCGATCAGGTCGATGGCCTGAAGCTTGTCCATATGGCGAAGGGCAATGTCCATGTCCGCGCAGAGTGCGGAGCCAAGGGCTTCGACTTCCTCGGCCAGTTCTTCGAGCACGACGGCGATCTGGCGATGGGTTGCTTGAGCCATGAGGCAAACTTCCTTGTGTGGTCCGGCTTTCCTGTCCTGACGGGGCCTTCCGGCGCGGCCCTTGCGGGCGTGTCAGGCGGCTTCGGGCAATTGGGCGCCGTCCGAAAGGGCGGCAAGGTTCAGCACCATGACCATGCGGTCCTCGATCGCGGCCAGACCTTCGAGGAAGGGCACAACCGTATCGCCCGCCGAAGTGGGCGGCGGGGGCTGGAGCGCGTCGGCCGGAAGCGTCACGATGTCGCTTACCGAATCGACGATCCAGCCGGAAACCTGCGCGCCAAGCTGCGTCACGATGATCGCGTGGCGCGGGGTTGCCTCGGTGGCGCGCCAGCCCAGACGGGCGGCAAGGTCGATCACCGGCAGCACGGTGCCACGCAGGTTGACGACGCCCGCAACATAGTGCGGCACGCGCGGCAGGCGCGTGGTGGGCGACCAAGCGCGGATTTCGCGAATGGCCATGATATCGAGACCGAAGACCTGGCCTTCCACTTCGAAAGTTATCAGTTCGCGCAGCATTGCGGTGCTCCCGGCAAGGGTCAGTGGGCGACGCGACGCACGGCCGCGACAAGCTTTTCGGGATCGAAGGGCTTCACGATCCATCCCGTCGCACCGGCAGCGCGGGCGCGGGCCTTCTTCTCGTCCGAGCTTTCGGTGGTCAGCACGAGGATCGGGCGGTCGCGGTGACGGCTGCCTTCCCGCAGCCGTTCGATCAGGCCGAAGCCGTCAAGACGCGGCATGTTGATGTCGGTGATGACGACATCGACCTCGTTCATGGCCAGCCAGTCGAGTGCGGCAAGGCCGTCTTCGGCCTGCGCCACATCGAAGCCGTGGCCCGACAAGGCATGGTTGAGCAGCGCCCGCATCGAGGGGCTGTCGTCGACGGTAAGGATCCGGGTAGGATTGCTCATGGGAGGGACTCGCTTTTCCGATCAGAACAGTTCGACATCGCCGCGGGCGACCGCCGGGCGCGGGGTGGGTTGGACGGGCGGCGCGAACCGGTCTTCCACCGTGCGGAGGCGGACCTGGCCCGATGCCGGGCGGAAATCGACGCGGCGGGCGCTGGTGCCGCCCATGTCCTCGCGCACAAGGGCAATGCCTTCGCGCTGAAGGAATCCGCGCGCGAACTCGGCGTTCATTGTGCCGATGCGCATCATGTTGCGGTTGACATTGGCCCCACCATAGAGGTGTGCCTTGAGATTGGCCTTGCGCGCACCGTGGGCCAGCATCTGGTTGACCAGCAGCTCCATCAGATAGACGCCATAATGCTCGTCGATCTGGGTGCCGGGCACGTTGGCCGGGGGTTCAGACAACAGGAAGTGGTTCATGCCGCCAACCCGGCTGTGCGGATCATAGAGGCAGGTGGCCACGCACGAGCCGAGCACCGTGGAATATTCGACTGACGGGCTGGCACTGGCCAGCGCCTGCCCCTGCATCACGGTTATGCGTTCAAGCGGCGGCGCGCCGGGGATGGGAGTTTCGAGGCTCATCTCAGGCCGCCTTGCTGAAGGCGTGACGTGCGATGGCGCCCAGCGGCGCAACGATGCGTGCGGCGCCCAGATTGATCGCTGCGCGCGGCATGCCGAATACGGTGCAGGTCGCCTCGTCCTGTGCAATGGTGCGCGCGCCCTTTTGCGCCATGGCCAGCAGGCCCTGCGCGCCATCGGCTCCCATCCCGGTCAGCAGGATCCCGACACTGCGCGGGCCGACCACTTCGGCAACCGACGCGAAGAGCACGTCGACGCTGGGCAGGTGGCCCGATACCGGCGCGCCGCTGCGCAACTTGCAGTAAAAGCCCGTGCTGCCGCCAACGGTCAGGTGCCGGTCATCGCCCGGCGCAAGATAGACGTGTCCGTCCTTCAGCGGGGTGTCCGGTTCGGCCAGAACGATGCGCGGCGGGCAGGACTGGTCCAGCGTGCGCGCCACCGCCGGGGCGAAACGGGCGTTGATGTGCTGCACGATCAGCGTGGGCGGGCAATCAGCGGGAAAGCCGGAAAGCACCGTCTGGAGCGCTTCCACACCGCCGGTTGACGATCCGATGGCAATCAGCGCGGGCCGGTCTGTCAGCGAGCCGCGCGCTTCGAGCGCAACCCGCGCGATGGTCTCGGAAGGGGCTGATCTGGGGCGCGGGGCAAAGCGCACTTTCGCGGCCTCGCGGATCATGGCGGCGAGCCTTCCGGCATCGTCCAGCCCGGCACCATCACCCGATTTGGCATAGCAATCGACCGCGCCAAGCGCGAGCGCGCGGGCGGTCATCTCGTTGCCCTGCCGCGTGGCGCCGGAAACGATGATGACAGGCGTCGGGCGCAATTCCATGATCTTGGCGAGGAAGTCCAGACCGTTCATGCCCGGCATCTCGATGTCGAGCGTGACCACGTCGGGGTCCAGTTCGCGGATCATCTGGCGGCCTTCGGCGGCATTGGCGGCGGCGGCCACCACCTCGATGTCCGGCTCCCTGCCCAGCCGGTTCATCAGGATGGCCCGCATTGTGGGAGAATCGTCGACGATGACGACACGGATGGTCATGCGGCCCTCTTGCGATAGATGGTGGGGCCCTCGGTGGAGAGCAGGTCAAGCGCCGGTCCGGTCACGCGCTCGGAATGGCCGATATAGAGCCAGCCGCCGGGGCTGAGCACTTCGGCAAAGCGCTGGACCAGCCGCTCCTTGGTGGGGTTGTCGAAATAGATCATCACGTTGCGGCAGAAGATCGTGTCGAACCGGCCCTGCATCGGCCATGGCCCAAGCAGGTTGAGCATGCGAAAGCGGGCAAGCTGCTGCACTTCCGGGGCGATGACCGCGTCCTCGCCCTCGCTCTCGGTCCAGATGCGGCGCAGCGCTTCGGGCACGGCCTTCAGATCTTCGGCACGGTAAGTGGCGCTGCGGGCCTTTGCGAGGGCGTGGGCAGCAATGTCGCTGGCCAGCAGGCGCAGGTCGCGGCGGGCAATGGCTTTGCCCTCGGCCGGATCCGTCCCCAGCAGCGTCATCAGCAGCGACCACGTTTCCTCGCCGCTGGAACAGCCAGCCGACCAGAGCCGCACCTTGCCGCCCGTCTGCAGACGCTGGACATAGCCGGGCCGCACGTGCTGCGCGAAGTGTTCGAAATGGTGCGCCTCGCGGTAGAAGAAGGTGTGGTTCGTGGTCAGCGCGCAGATCGCCTTCTGGCGCTCGGCCGCGTTCTCGCGGATGCGCATGACATAGGAACCGAACGTGGCGCAGCCCGAATCGCGCACCAGCGGGGCAAGGCGCGAATAGACCAGCATGGCCTTGCCTGCGGGCAGGACGATTCCCGCCTCGGCATGGGCGATATCGGCAATCGCGCGGAAATCGGCGTTGTCATAGATGCCGGGGCTGATGCCCGGCATCGAGGCGTCAAGGGCTTCCATCAGTCTCATGCGGCTTCTGCCAGCGGCGTGGCGGCCCCGGCAGAAGCGAGGCTGCGCGAGACAAGGCCATCCACATCGACGATCAGCGCCACCCGGCCATCGCCAAGGATCGTGGCCCCTGCCACGCCTTCGACCGAGCGGTAATGCGTATCAAGACTCTTTATGACGACCTGGCGCTGGTCGCAGATGGCATCGACCATCAGCGCAGCACGACCCGCGCCTTCGGTTTCAACCACGATCAGCACGGCATCGACCGGATCGGTCGCGGCCCCTTCCGCGCCAACGGCACGCGCCAGCGGGATCACCGGTATGAAGCGGCCGCGCACGTTTATCATGCAGCGGTTCACGCCAAGTCCCTGCACCTCGTTGGGGGCAGGGCGCAGGCTTTCCACCACGTTGGCCAGCGGCACGACCAGCGTCTGGTCGCCGACGTTCACCACCATGCCGTCGGAAATCGCCAGCGTCAGCGGCAGGGTAAGGGTGAAGGTCGTGCCCTTGCCCGGTTCGGAATCGATGGTGATGCGCCCGCCCAGATCCTTCACGTTCTGGCGGACCACATCCATGCCCACCCCGCGCCCGGAAACGTTCGTGACCTGCTGCGCGGTGGAAAAGCCGGGAGCGAAGATCAGAAGGTCGATCTCCTCTTTCGAAAGCACCGCATCCGGCGCGATCAGGCCCTTCTCCACGGCCTTTGCAAACACGCGCTCGCGGTCGATGCCCTTGCCGTCGTCGGCAATGCGGATGAGGATGCGGCCCGAACGGTGCTCGGCCGATAGCGTGAGCGTGCCTTCCGCGGGCTTGCCCGCGGCAAGGCGCTGGTCGGCCGGTTCGATGCCGTGGTCCACCGCGTTGCGGATCAGGTGGGTGAGAGGTTCGCCCAGCCGCTCGATCACGGTCTTGTCCAGTTCGGTGCTCTCGCCCGAAACTTCCAGCTTCACGTGTTTGCCGGTGGATGCGGCCAGTTCGCGCAGGATGCGCGGCACGCGGCTGAACACCGAACCGATCGGCTGGGCGCGGATCGCCATGGCCGATTCCTGGATGTCGCGCGTCAGTCCTTCGATCATGGCCATCTCCTCGGCCACGGCAAGGCCCTGCCCGGCAAGGCGCTGCGCCATCATCGCCTGGGCAATGACGAGTTCGCCCACCGCATCGATCAGCTTGTCGAGCTTGCCCAGTTCGATGCGGATCGACTGGCCGGGGGCTGGCGGCGCGGGCGGTGCCGATCCTGCCGCCGGTGCGGCCAGAGCCGAGGCAGGAGAGCCCGGAACGGCGGCCGCCGCGCCATGGACCGCAGGCGCGGCGGCGGGCGTCTGCGCGGATGCTGCGGCGGCCAACCCTGACGATGTGGGAGCAGGCGCGGGCCTTGCTGCCGCTGGCTGCTCAGGATAGCGGATCGGCGGCATCGGTGCGTCATCGCCAAAGGCCAGCGCGCAATCATCGCCCACGAAATCGAAAATGTCGCGCACTGCCGCTTCGGTCACGCTGGCGGGGAAGCTGAAGGTCCAGCCGAGATAGCCGGTGCCCACATCAAGGGCATCGAGCGGGGGCACTGCGGAAATGTCGCAGGCCTCGCAGCGGCCTCCCAGATCGCCCATCTCGCGCAGCATAAGCAGCGGCTCGCTGCCGTTGCGCATGGCTGCCGCATGGGGGCGCAGCCGCATCTGCCAGCGCGGTTCGTCGGCGGCTTGCGCTTCGGCCTTGGGGGCAATCTCGCCCGAAATGTCGTCAAGCAGGGCATCAAGGTCGAAATCGAGATCGAAATCGCCTGCGCCATTATCGCTGCCCGCCCCTTCGGCGGGATGGGGCGCCGTATGCGGCGCGGCTTCGGGGGCCGGTGCCGGTGGAACCCCGGCATTTGCGGCCATGGCGGCGGTCAGTTCAGCCTGAAGCACCGCGTCTTCGGGCGGTGCGCTTTCGCCGCGCGCCGCACTCACATGGTCGCTCAGCGTATCCAGCGCGCGCAGCAGCAGGTCCACCAGCGGCTCGGTGATCGGCACCGTCCCGTCGCGAACGTCGGAGAGCAGCGTTTCGAAGGTATGCGTGAACGCCTGAAGCGCGACATAGCCGAAGGCACCCGCCCCGCCCTTGATCGAATGGACGGCGCGGAACACGGCGTTGACGGTATCGGCATCGTGCGTGCCATCACGGCAGGCGGCCAGCCCCTGTTCGGCGGCGACCAGCGATTCCTCGCACTCGGCGAAGAAGATGGCCTGGATTTCCTCGGCGTTCATGCATCGATCCCGGAAAGCAGTTCGTCTTCAAGCCCGGTCAGCGCGGCGGCTTCGCGCAGGGCCTGCGATGGCTGGATCACCGCGCCTTCGCCGGTCTGGCGTGCACTGACCAGCAACTGGAGCATGGCCTGTCCGATCTGGCGGCACTCGCGCGCATCGATCTGCAAGGGACCGGAACCGAGCGCGGCCACCATTTCGGGCAGCAGGGCTTCGGCGGCGGCGCGATCACACCGTGCGGGCAACAGGATCGTCGACATGGAGACGCAGTTCCTCCGGCTTGGCGCGCCGGTTCGGTGGAATCGGGCGCGGCTTCGAGGCTCACCGCAATAGGGCAGGAGGGCAAAGGCGCTCTTTCCCGGCCCTTAGGGTGAGATACGTAAGGGGCGGCACAGGATTTTGTCGGTCCTGTGTGCGTAGGGAAGACACATGCGGCGCAGGTGCGCCCGATGATAAGGTCTGTTCTCCCATGCACGAAGCACGCGTTCTGGTTGTCGATGATTCCGCTGCGATGCGGGCGCTCTTTTCCGATATTCTCGATCAGGCAAAGAACGTGACCGTCATCGGTGCTGCCGCCAATGCCGCCGAAGCACGCGACCAGATCCGCGAACTGCGCCCCAATGTCGTCACGCTCGACGTGGAAATGCCGGGGATGAGCGGGATCGAGTTTCTCGAAGAGATCATGACCTCCAACCCGCTGCCGGTGGTCATGCTCTCCAGCCTTACGCAGGCGGGCACCGAAACCTCGCTCAAAGCCTATGAACTGGGCGCGGTCGAATGCTTTCCCAAACCCCTGAAGGCCACGCCCGAACAGTTCAGCAAGACCGTGGGCAAGCTGGGCAAGATCGTGCTGGCGGCCGCCAACAGCAACGTGAGGGACCGCAAGGCCCCGCGCGAGCACAAGGCTGCCGAAGCCCATTTCGAATGGAACGGGCACATCCTCGCGCTCTCGGCCTCGATGGGCGGGATCGACGCGCTGACGCAGCTTCTTGCCTATTGGCCCGAAAAGTGCCCCCCCACGGTGATTGCGCTTAATGCCGAACCCGCCGTGGTCGAAACCTTCATCAAGCGCATGGACGGCGAGCTGAAGTGCGCGGTCAAGGCGGCAAAGGATGGCACCCCGCTGGCGGCTGGCACCATTCACATCGCCTATGATCCCGAACGCCACGCGGTGATCGAACCGGGCAGCCCGGCCAAGTTGCGCCTGATTGATCGAGATCCGGTGGACGGGATGCGCCCCTCGGCTAACCTCCTGTTCGGCTCCATCGCGCGCGGGGCCATTCCGGCGGCCGGTGCAGTTCTGACGGGCATGGGCGCCGACGGGGCCAAGGGTCTCAGGCTGATGCGCGATGCCGGATGCCGGACCTTTGCCCAGGACCGCAAGAGCGCGCTCGTATCCGAAGCGCCCGCGGCCGCCATTGCCGTCGAGGCTGCTGAAAGCGAACTTGCGCTTGACGATCTGGGCGCCGCCCTCATCGCCTGCTGCAATATCGGTTGATCGCCCCGCCATCCCGCGCCGCCCATCCCCTTGCGGCGCGGGTGCAACGAAAGCCCGGAACCTGCGCAGGGGTTCCGGGCTTTTTTGCATCATGCGCGCGATAAGGGGTGCGGCCTGGTCAGGCGGCCATGCTGCGCAGCATGGCCTCGCGGATCTCGGTGAAGTCCTGCCGGATCAGCCGCAGCTTGGCAGGATCGAAGCGCGTCACGCAATCGAGCACCGCGCTGCGGGCCGACTGGTAAAGCTGCATCAGCGCGCCGGCCGTGGGGTTGGCCATGTCAACGCCCATCTGCAAGGCGGTCAGCGCAGAAACCGCGCGGGTCAGCGCCGCGCTCTTGGCGGCATTGTCGGCCCGTTCCTGCGCGTGGAGCGCCCGGCCAATCGAGCCGATCACCTGTTCAAGGCACAGATCGACAAGCTGGCGCGAATCCGCGCCGCGCACGCGCGCATCGAAATCGATGCGGCGGTAGGCTTCCGAAGGATCATTGCGGTGGTGCAGCATCAGTTCTTGCTCGCATTCCAGGCGTCGATCTGCGCCTTGAGGAAGGACAGGGTGGATTGCGATCCGCTGACCCGGCTGTCCATCGCGGCAAAGCGCGTAACCAGCCGCGCGCGGAAATCTTCCTGCTTGGCGGCCAGTTCGCTGCTCTTGTCGGAGATGGTCTTGCTGAGCGCGGTGTAGCGATTGATCGAACTGGCAAGCGATGCGCCGCCGGTGGTGGTCGAGGCCGCGCGCGCGATCCGGTCGATGGTCGAGAAAACGCCGAATACCCCGGTGGTCCACATCGCCCCGGCGCCTTGCGGATTGTCGCGCAGGGTGCCGCTCAACCGGGTGGAATCGAGCGTGAAGCTGCCGTTGCGTTCCAGCTTCAGCCCCAGATCGCCCAAGGTTGCCGGTTCGCCCGCGGCGGCATTGCGCATGATCCGTTCCGATGGCAGCGAAACCAGCGCCTGACGCAGCGCGCGCGCGCCGGGATCGTTGCGCAGTGGCCCGCCCAACGGATCGGTTGCGCTGTTGAGCGCCGAGACCACTTCGTTGAGCGCGCCCACCAGGTCGTTCATCGCGGTGGAGATGTTGGGCGTGGGATCGCTGAACCGGATGGTGGCGGGGTTGCCTGCATTGGTCGCCGACAGCCGCAGGTTCACCCCCGGCACGATCTCGTTGATGGTGTTGCTGGTGCGTGAATAGGAGACGCCGTCGATCGTGAAGTTCGCGTTGCTGGCAGCAGCCTGCAACTGGCCGCTGTTGGTCGCCGGTGTCCACGCCAGATTGGCAAGGCCTTCTTCGCCGGGTGTTTCAGCCGCTTCGATGATGAAGCCGTTGGTTGCGCCCTCGCGTCCGCGCAGCACCAGTTGCGCGCCTGCCGCGCCGTTGGCGACATAGGCATTGATGCCCGCGCCCGATGCGTTGATCGCGGCGGCCACATCGGCCAGCGTTGCCCCGCTGGCGATGGTGAGATTCACCTCCGACTGCGCGGGGTCGGCGGTGAAGCTGCCGCCCGAAACGGTCCCGAAACGCAGGGTCAGCGTGCCCGCACCCACTGCGCTCGTTGCGCTGGCATAAGGGGGCAGCGCCATGCGCTGGGGGCCTGCAAGGCTGGTGACTTCCAAAGCATAGGTGCCCCGCCCGGTGGCAACGCCGCGCGTCACTTCGGCCACGGCAGGGTTGCTGATTTCCGGCTTCACTGCCAGATCACCCGTGCGGATCAGCGACCCGATCGAGGATGACAGCGTGCTCATCATCGAACGCAGGTTCGATGCGGCCGAAATCTGCGCGGTAAGCTTTTCGCTGCGCGCGGCAAGCTGATCGATCCGGGTGGCGAACTGGGCGGCGGCAAGCTGCTCTGCCAGTTGCGCGGTATTGATGCCGCTGCCCGCGCCCAGGGTCGATACGATCTGGGCTGTGGCCGACGTCGATGCGGTGGACGAAGTGCTGGTCATGGAGATCAGGACGGCGGCGCGGCCGCCCGGTTAAGCGTCATCACCGCCTCTGGTCTGCCATCGGCATCAAAGCGCATGTGCAGCGGCAGATCGATCGGCGGCAGCACCGGGTTGTCGCCGCGCTTCAGCGACATGACGAAGGCCAGCACGCAGGCGATGGCCGCATAGAGATCCTCGCGGATCATCTGGTTCTCGCGCGTGGTGAAATAGACCGATCGTGCCAGCGGCGGCACCTCGATGCAGGGCACGCCCAGTTCGGCGGCCAGTTCGCGCATGGCCAGGGCCTTCTCGCCGCGACCCTTGGCCAGAACCACCGGCGCGGGCGCAAGATCGGGATCATAGGTCAGCGCCACCGAAAAGTGCGTAGGGTTGGTGATGACGAACTGCGCCTTCTGCATGGCACCCTGCATCGCCCCCATGGCGAACTGGCGCTGCTTCTGGCGGATCGCGGCCTTCTTTTCGGGCGATCCTTCGGCATCCTTGTGCTCGTCCTTGATCTCCTGAAGCGTCATCTTCAGCCGCAGGAAACGGCGCACCCACTGGATCGGAAAGTCGATCAGCGCGATCACTGCAAGGCCCGCAGCCAGCGCGAAGGCCAGCGAGGTGACGGCATCCCACGCCGCAACGAGCTGGCCGTGGACATTGCCCCGCCCCAGCCCGATCAGCGTGTCGATCCGGCCCGAAGCCCAGGCCCACGCGATGGCGCCCAGCAGCACCAGCTTGGCGAGGCCCTTGCCCAGTTCGATCCAGCCCTGCGGCCCGAACATGCGCTTCAGCCCCGAAAGCGGATTGATCCGCGATGCCTTGGGCGCGAGATTGCCCGCGTTCCAGCGCCCGTCGGAAAGGCCGACCTGCGAAAACACCGATGATGCCAGCACCAGTGTGCCAAGCAGCAGCACCGGCGGCAGCACCGCCAGCAGGATGCCGGTCATCAGCCTGCCGGGCGTGAAATCCTCGATGGCCGTGCGGTCAATCGTGAAAGACGCGCGCAACGTATCCTGCAAGACATCGAACAGCCATGGCCCGGCCAGTTTCAGCCAGACCGCGCCCACCATCACGCCAACCGCCGTTGCCAGCTCCTTCGAGCGCAGGACATCGCCCTTCTTCGCGGCGTCCTGCTTGCGCTTCTGGGTCGGGGCAAAGGACTTTTCGCCTTCCTGCTCGGCCATCGCGCCTGCCCTTCTACTGTGCGATCAGCGCGGCTGCATGGCCGACCGCGCTGGCCGAGATGTCGATCATCAGATCGGTGAACATGGGCGCGGCGGCGATCATCGCGGCAAGGCCGGCCAGCACGCCCGCCGGCAGACCAAGCGAAAACAGGTTGAGGCTGGGTGCCGAGCGGCTGATGATCCCGGTCGTGACCTGCACCAGCAGCAGGATCAGCGTCACCGGCAGCGCGATGAGCAGCGCGGTCAGGAACATCTGACCGGCGAACTGCGCGATCAGATCCATCCGTCCTGCGCTGAGCCATGGCGTGCCGGGCGGGAAGGCGGCATAGCTTTCGACCAGCAGGCCGATCCAGTTGAGATGTGCGCCCGTGCCAAGGAAGATCACCGTCAGCACGACCGCAAAGTATTGTCCCAGCGCGGGGGAACTGGCCCCGCTGACCGGATCGGCAGTGGTGGCGATGGACATGCCCATCCCGGCGCCGATCACTTCGGCGGCAAGGGTGGGGGCGGCGAACGAGAGTTGCAGCACGAAGCCCATGGCAAGCCCGATCAGCACTTCACCCGCGGTGAACAGCAGGCCATTGAGCGAAAGCAGCGCGGGCGGTGCGGCAACCGGCGTCCACGCGCAGACCAGCAGGGCAAGCGCTGCCGTCAGCACCACGCGGACCTGATAGGGAACGGTCCCGCCGCCAAACAGGGGGGCGGCGAACATGGCCGCGCCAATGCGGGTCATCACGAAGACCCAGCGCCAGAAATCGGCCTCAAGCGCGCCAAAGCCGAAGTTGAGCTGCACCATGGCGCGCCTTCAGCCTTGGCCTGTCAGCGCGATCTGGTTGAAGATTTCACGCGTGAAATCGCCGATCAGGCCCAGCATGGCCGCGCCGAACAGCACCAGCACCAGCGCGGTTATCGCCAGCTTGGGCACGAAGGTGAGCGTCTGCTCGTTGACCGAGGTCGCGGCCTGAATGACCCCGACGACAAGGCCCACCGCAAGCGATGCCAGAAGCACCGGGGCGGCCACCAGCGCGGTGATCCACAGCATCCGGTCGGCCAGCGAAAGAAGAGAGGCGGTATCGTCCATTGGCGCTTATCCGAAACTGGCCGCAAGGCTGCCCATCAGCAGCGCCCAGCCATCGACCAGCACGAACAGGAGCAGCTTGAACGGCAGCGAGACGATGGTCGGGCTCATCATCATCATGCCAAGACTCATCAGCACCGATGACACGACAAGGTCGATCACGAGGAACGGCAGAAACAGCATGAAGCCGATCTGGAAGGCGGTTTTCAGCTCGCTCGTGACGAAGGCGGGCAGCAGGATCGAATAGGGCACGTCGGCCGCCTTGGCGAACCTTGGCGTCTTGGCCATCTCGGCAAACATCCTGAGGTCCGTCTCGCGCGTCTGGCGGATCATGAAGGCGTGAAACTCGCGCCCGCCTGCGGCAATGGCCTGCTCCGCTCCGATCTGGCCACTGGCATAGGGCTGGATCGCGGATGCGTTCACCTTGTCGAGCGTTGGGCCCATGATGAACAGCGAAAGGAACAGCGAAAGCCCGATCAGCACCTGATTGGGCGGCGACTGTTGCAGCCCCATCGCCTGTCGCAGGATCGAAAGGACCACCAGCACCCGCGTGAAGCTGGTCATCATCAGGATCAGCGAAGGCAGGATCGTGAGCAGCCCCATGATGAGCAGGAGCTGGAGCGACAGCGAGAGCGAGCCGCCGCTTTGCGCGCCCGCGATCTGGCCGAAGGCGCGGTCGAGCGCGCCCGAAAGCGCGGCTGGCTGTTGCGCGGGGGCGGGGCCAGTGGCCTGTGCCAGCGCATGATGCGGCAGCAGGAACAGAGCGGTGGTCATGGCAGAGACCATCGCGGTTGCAGCGGGGCGCTTCACTGGCCGTCCTCCGCTTCGGGCCGGGGCCGTGCGGGGGCTTCGGCCAGGCGCACGAGACCGTTCTTTCCCGCCGAGACAAGAATTTCGCGGCCGTGGAACTCAAGCACCGCCAGCCGCAGCGTGGGCGAAAGCATCTGCGTTTCCACGATCCGCACTGAACGCGGGGCATTGCCGCCGCCCATGAAGCGGCCTTCCATGCGCTTGGCGAACTTCAGGCTTGCCCATGCCAGAGCGCCGATCAACGGCAGCAGCACCATGAGCTTGAGCACATACCAGAACATCAGGCCGCATCTCCCTTCGATGCCGCCTTCGGTCCCTTGCCGCCAGCCGAGGGGGCAGAACCCTCATCCCCGTCCGTTCCTGCCAGTTCCACGATGCGCAGGCCGAAACGGTCGCCCTGCGCCACCACTTCGCCGCGTGCGATCAGCTTGCCGTTGACCATCACGTCAAGCAGTTCGTCGGTCAGCCGGTCGAGCATGACGACCGATTCTTCGGTCAGACCAAGCACGTCCTTGAGCTTCATCGAGGTGCGGCCAAGTTCAACGGTCAGGCGGACGTCGACATCCTTGAGGAAATCGAAACCGCGGGGCTGGAAGGTCATGCTGGAAGCCTCTTGTGACGTTCAGGAAAGCTGGGTGATCTGGATGGCGACGCGGTCTTCGAGCGCGCCGATTGTGCCAGTGGCATAGGTTCGTTCGCCCACCACCAGCGGCACGTTGCGCGCGATGGGCACGGACAGGATCTGTCCGACAGTCAGCCGCGAAACCGTGGCCAGCGGCAGGCGCTTGTCGACCAGCACCGCCCCCAGTTCCACCGGAATGTCGGCAAAGGGCGCATCGGTTGGCAGCGCAGGGCCGCGCGGCGGGCGTGCCGGGCGCTTCGCTTCGCCATGCGCGAACATCTGCGCCAGCGTTTCCAGCGGAAAGGCCAGCGCGATGGCCCATGGCATCCGCCCCTGTTCCACCACGTTGAGCGTAAGCCCCGCCACCTGCGTTTCGGCGGGCATGGCCTGAAGCTGGGCAAGGCTGGAATCCCGCCGCACCGCGCGGATCGCTCCGCCGTTTCCGCCCAGCGCCAGCCCAAGGCAGGCGGCCATGATCTGCTCGATCCGCCCGATCATCAGTTCGGCGGAAAGCGGGAACTCCCTTGGCAGTGATGCGGGCGTATCGCCGGGGCCGCCAAAGGCGCGGTCCACCATCCGCAGCACCGTCTCGCCTTCGATGGTCATCATGAACGGGGCCGCGCCGATCTGCATCAGGCTGTTGGCGGCAAGGCGCGGGATTTCCGAGCAGAAATCGGCAAAGTCGGTCTGCATCGGCTTCATCGGGTTGATCTGCGGCTCGTTTCCGCCCAGCAGCGGGGCCAGCGCCCCGCGCACGGCCTTGGCCAGACGCTCGCTCATCCGGGCCAGCGCGGGCACAAGTTCGGCGGTGTCCGGGCCGGGGCGCAGCAGCGCCGCATCGTGCTGCGCGATGGCACGTTCGGCAATGAAGGCGCGTTCGGGTTTCATGAGAGGCGGGGGGCTTTCTTGGCTTACTGGACGATGAAGGACTTGAAATAGACGTTGTCCACGCCGCCGAAGCCTTCGGTTTCGGTCAGGACACGGTTGATTTCGGCGGTCAGCCGCTTTTGCAGGCGGGCCTTCCCTTCAGGGCTGATGACATCCTCTTCCGGCGTATCGGCAATGGCGATGAGCAGCGCCGAACGGATGGCCAGCTCATGCTTCTTCATCCACGAAACGACGCGGTAATCACGCCGCGTGCTGGCCGAAATGTTCACCTGTAGCAGCGCGTCGGTGTTCTTGAGGTTCGAGGTGAAGTCCTCGGCGAAGTTGTAATAGACGGTGCGGAACTCGCTGCCGCCTTCGCCATCGACTTCCGCGCCGCCTTCCTCGCCTTCCTTGGCCTTGGGGGCATAGGGATCGACTTCGCCCTTGCGGATCAGCTTGGGGCTGTTGTCCTTCTTTTCCTCGGCATGGCCGCCTCCGATCACGCCGGCCGCAACCAGCCCGAACACGCCGCCGCCGCCTGCGCCCAGCAGGCCCACCGCCATGATGATCTTCATCATCATGCCGCCGCCCTTCTTCTTGGGCTTGGCTTCCTTCTCGCTCTTGTCGCTCATCGCTCGTCTTTCAGGATTGGATGGTCAGGGTCAGGCGTAGATGCCGTCCGGGCTGCCTGCTTGGGGGGCGCTGGCTCGCGCTGCGGGAGCACTGTCATCGCGGCGAACGGAAGGCGCTGCCTGCGGCGGCGCTCGCCCATCATCGCGCCCTATCTGCGCTTGCGGCTGGCGCTGGCCATGCCCGTCGGCCGAAGCCTGCATCGCGGCCTGCTGCTGGCTGCGGGTTTCGGACGATGAAGGCTGCCCGCGGTTGTCGGCCTGCGCGGCGGCGGCTTCGGCGCTGGCGTTCACCGCGCGGACAAAGCCGGGATCGGCGCTGCTCATCGTCACCGAAAGTGCGTCCGCGCCGGTTTCAAAGCGCAGCGAGACGCGGCCGAAATCGGTGTTGGTCACGGCAATGCTGAGCGGACGGGGAGATGCCTCCTCGCGGGCGCGGGCCAGCGTGTCGACCAGCGTGGCAAAGTCGATGCGCTCCGCCCGCACCGTGGAATGTGCGGACGGGGGCAGGGTGACCGCCGGTTCCACGGGCAGCGGGGTCTGCGCCATCACCGCCTGCGGCTGCGAGGCGCTTTCGGCGGGGGTGAGCGTCTCAGCGGCCAGCCTGCCCGGTTGCCCACCCGCCTGCGTTCCGGGTTGTGCAACGGGATTTTCTGCCGGTTCGCTGGCCGAACGGACTGCGCCCTGAACCGGATGCAGCCGGAGCGCGGCCTGCGGCTGCGGCCCTTCCACACCGGTTTGCGGGGATGCTGCGGAAGGCAGTGCAGATGCGGTGTCTGCCAGCAGCGCGGGCGCGCAGCCCGGCATCACCTCCTGCGGCAAAGCCTGCCTTGCAGCGAGGGCGATGGTGGGGGCGAGGGTGGGGGCGAGGGTGGGCGCGCGGGCAGCGGGCAGCGGCAATGCCGGGGGGAGAGCCGCTCTGTCTGCAAGGTCTGCCATTGCTGCGGGCGCTTGCGCCATCGCATCGGCAGGCGCCGGTTCGATCTCTATCCGTGCCATCCCCGCCAGAAGCGCTGCGGGAAGGGCCTTGGGTTGACCCGCGGGCACGGGTGACAGGCGAAGTTGCGGCTGCATGGACGAAGGCGCCCTGGCGACAGGGCTGCCGGGCGCATCCGGGGTGGTGGGTTCGGCTGGCGCACGCGGGGCCGCCGCCATCGGTTCGGCCACGGCGGCAAGGGGAAGCGCCGCCAGCGCGGCAGGTGCGGCATCCGCACGCATCGGGCCGTTTGGCACGGACGGCAGTTCTTCCGCGTCGGATGTCTCCCCGGACGCGGGAAGCGCATCACCCGCCATCGGGGTTTCCGAACGCGCCAAGGGCGCATCGCGTCGCGCCGCTGCGCGCGGTTGCGCATGACTTGCCTGCCGGACGGGGGCCGCAAGGATCGCGGCGAGACGGGCCTCGGCAGGTTCGGCCCGCTCGCTCTCGGCAGCGCTGGCCGAAGGGGATGCCGCCGGTGGCAGCCCCTCATCGGTCGGGGCCGCATGGGGAGCAGAGCGCGAGGCAGCGACAATCCGGGGAGCCATTGCCATCATGGCTGGTCCGGCGGTTGGCATCAGGGCCGCAAGCGATCGTTCGGCAACCTCGCCGTCCGATACGGCAACCGGCATTGCCGGACCCGGCAGGATCTTGCCGCTTTCCGGCAAAAGCGCGCCTGTCGGCACTGCTTCTGCCACTCCCGTCCCTGCCGCATCGGCCGTACTGCCGCCTTCGGCCGTCATGGGCCGGTCAATTCGCTGCTGCGCCAGAACATCCCCGAAGATCAGCGCGCCCGCAGCGATTGCGCCGTCATCTGCCGCATTCCCGGCAATCTGCGGCTGCGCGCCCGGAAGCGCCGGCACGGCCGCTTGCAGGGAAATGGCGGTGGCATCGAACATGGCGCAGGTCTCCGTCGCGGGCTGTTAACCCTGTTTATTCAAGACCCGTGCCAGAACCCTTCCTGCCGGTCGTAGGTATTGCCCCTGATGCGATCTTGCGGGCGATCAGGCGTTCCTGCGCCTCGGCGCGTTCCTCGACTGCGGCGCGGCGCCGCTCGGCGGCGGCGGCCTCCTCGGCGCGGGCATCGGCAATGCGGCGGGCGGTCTCGGCATCGGCGCGGGTCGTGCTGGCGATGCGGTCCAGCCCGGCAATGAACTGCCTGAGCTGTTGCAGCCCATGGGCATCGCGCGCATCGGTGCGCGCGGCATAATCGGCAGAAAGGCGGGCGGTGCGCTCGACCAGTCCCTGCAACTGCGCCAGCGTGCCTTCGGCCTTGCCCGCTTCGGCAAGGGCGGTCTGGCGGGCAATGTCGCGGATGCGCTCAAGCCGTTTCAGCCGGGCCAGCCGGGCGCGTTCGGCCTTCATGGGCCGATAAGCTGGCGCAGCGCCGCAATGCTTTGCGCCAGGGGCACGATCTCGCGCTGCGGCTGGTTGATGAACCCGCTCAGCGCATCGTGCATGGCAATCGCCCGGTCAAGCTGCGGGTCTGCGCCTGATCGGTAAGCCCCCATGAGCACCAGATCGCGGTTCGCTTCGTAGGCGGCCACCAGCGCGCGGAAGGTGCGCGCTGCCTGCTGGTGTTCGGCCGCGGTGATGTCGTTCATCACGCGGCTGAGCGAAGCGGCGATGTCTATGGCCGGATACTGCCCGCGCTGCGCCAGTTCGCGCGAAAGCACGATGTGCCCGTCAAGAATGGAACGGGCGGTATCCACCACCGGATCGTCCTGGTTGTCGCCATCGGCCAGCACGGTGTAAAGGCCCGTTACCGATCCGCCACTTTCGGCGGAATTGCCCGCGCGCTCCACCAGCTTGGTGATTGTCGCGAGCGCCGATGGCGGATAGCCACGCGCCGCGCCCGGTTCACCCAGCAGCAGCGCGATTTCCCGACCCGCGTGGGCCACACGCGTCAGGCTGTCCATTATGAGCAGCACGCGCTTGCCCTGCGCGCGGAAGTATTCGGCCAGTGCGGTGGCCATCATGGCGCCGCGAATGCGCAGGTTGGGAGCATGGTCGGCAGGCACCGCCACGATGACCGAACGCTCGCGCTTGGCCCCTTGCATGTGCCGTTCGACGAAATCGGAGACCTCGCGCGCACGCTCGCCAATCAGGCCAACGATCACGATCTCGGCCTCGGCGCCATGCGCGATCATGTCGAGCAGCACCGATTTGCCCACACCCGATCCCGCCATGATGCCGATGCGCTGGCCCACTCCGAATGTGGTGAGCGCGTTGAGCGCGCGCACGCCTGTGTCGAAAGCCATGCGCACCGGCGAACGATCCAGCGCGGCGGTGCGCACCCCGCCTGCGGGCCATTCACGGCGGCTGTGGATGGGGCCAAGCCCGTCGATCGGTTTGCCTTCGCCATCGATGGCGCGGCCAAGGAATGCCTCGCCCACCGGCACCATGCCGGGACGGCCTTCGGGGCGCACCTTTGCGCCGGGCCGCAGCAGCACCGGATCGCCCAGCAGCATCATCAGCGTGCGGCCATTGCGGAAGCCCACGGTTTCAGCCGACAGCGACCCTGCGCCATGGGCGATGCGGCACTGCGTGCCAATGGGGACCGAAAGGCCCGAAACCTCCAGCATTCCGCCATCGCAGGCCGCCAGCAGGCCATAGCGCGCCGGGGTGAAATCGGGTTCGCACACGGCCAGCTGGTCAAGCAGGGGTTCGATCAGGTTCAGCATTGCCGCAGCGCTTCCTCGATGGCGCGGCGCCATTGCTCAGGCCCGTCCTCCACTCCGCCCAGCGCGCCTTCCACCCGCACAGCGCCACGCTCCAGCGTGGCGTCCGGTTCGAAGTGCCAGTCTTCGGGCAGGCGCGCCGCGATCAGCGCAAGGTCTTCAGGATGCAGGCGGATGACCCGCGCATCTTCGGCGCGGGCCAGCATGGCGGCAGCCACCTGCACGCGCCGGGTCAGTCCTTCGGGATCGAGCGCGGCAGGGGCAATGGCCGCCTCGCACAGCGCAATCACCGTTTCGCGAAGGCGTTCCTGCAATTCGGCCTGCATCGCCGCATCCAGCCGGGTCAGCGCCAGTTCGATCCGGCTGCGCGCCGCATCCTGTTCGGCAATGATCTGGGCTGCGGCCTCCTGTGCATCGCCCAGCCCGCGCGCATAGCCATCGGCCCAGGCAGCGGCCACGGGGTCATCGTGCTGCCCGCCTTCGCCTGCGTCGGCGCTTTCGACGGGTGCAGGCGCAGGTTCGGCAGGCGGCACGGCGGCGGGCGCAAGTTCCCTGAAGAACCGCCGGTCCTGCGCAAAGCCGGTTGGAACCTGCGCCAGAGCGGCGAGCGAAACCGCGCGCGCAGGTTCAGACATAGTCGTCGTCGCCCGCGCCGAACACGATCACCCCTTCGGCCGAAAGACGGCGCGCGGCGGCCACCATGGCCTTCTGCGCCTCGATCACCTCGGCCATCTTCATGCGGCCGCGCGCGGCAATCTCGTCGCGGATGCCATCTGCCGCACGGGCCGACATGGCGCGGAAGAAGGCTTCGCGCTGCTCCTCGGCAATGCCTTTCAGCGCTGCGATCAGAGCATCGCTGTCCACCTCGCGCAGCAGCGCCCCCATCGACTTGTCGTCGAGCGCGAAGAGGTGCTCGAACTTGAACATCTCGTTCTCGATGGCCTTGGCAAGCTGGCGGTCCTGCTTGGCAATTTCGGGCATGACGCGCTTTTCCACCGCACGCACCGATGCGTTGATGATATCGGCCGCCTCGCGCGGGCCGCCCATGGAAAGCGCGCCGCGCCCGTGGCATTCCCCGATCCGGCGGTTCAGCATTTCCTCCAGCATCACGATGGCCTCCGGCGAGACCGGTCCGAGCGAGGCGATGCGGTGCACCACCTGCGGCTGCACATCGTCGGGCAGGCCATGCAGAACGGCGGCGGCCACTTCCGGATCAAGCTGCACCAGCAGCACCGCAATGGCCTGCGGGTGTTCGTCGCGGATCAAGGGCACGATCACCTGCGGGGTCAGCCACTTGGCCAGTTCGATCGTGGGCGTGCGCGAAGGATCGTCGGGCGCGATGCGCTGCATCAGGCTGTCGGCCTTCACCTCGCCCACCGCGCGGGTCATGAGCGAGCGCACCTGTCCGATCCGGTCATGCGCGACAAGGCCAAGCCGCTCGGTCTTCTCGACGAAGCCCGCGATGGCCTGGGCAATCGCCACGGGGCCGATTTCGCCCAGCGCGCACATCTTCTCGCCCAGAAGGCGCAGTTCGGCCGGTTCAAGCTGGGCAAGGATCTGCGCGGCCTGATCGTCCTCCAGCAGCATGACCATGACGGCCGCGCGTTCAGGGTCGGAAATCTGCGGCTCTTCCGCCACGATCTCGCTCATCTCGCTCATGCTGCGCCTTCCTCTTCAGGAGTCTTGAGCATCTGCTTCAGGGCCACCAGCGCGCTGTCGGGCTTTTCCACCACCAGCCGCTGTGCAAGGCTTACCTGACGGGCCAGCGCTTCGGCATCGACCACGCCGGTTG
Source organism: Novosphingobium meiothermophilum (assembly GCF_003171715.1). Lineage (GTDB taxonomy): Bacteria > Pseudomonadota > Alphaproteobacteria > Sphingomonadales > Sphingomonadaceae > Novosphingobium > Novosphingobium meiothermophilum. Next base: position 22,963 of record NZ_QGHL01000009.1, read on the forward strand.
CCGGATCCTGCGCCGGCTGGATGGCTGCGGCCACTTCGGCAGCGGTTATTGCCGGGGCCGGATCACCGTCTGCCTCGGCTTGGCCGCTGGCGGCGGTGTCCTCGTCATTGCCGGTGGCAGCCACCGCGGGTTCTCGCTTCAGCGCCTTGATGAGCGGGCGCACGCCCAGGAGCAGCACCAAAAGCACCGCGATCAGCGCCACCGCATTGCGCAGGATCGTGGCGAACCACGGGGTTTCCCAGAAAGGCTGCGGTTCAACGCTTGCGGGCTTGAACGCGCGCACGGCCACGGCCACCTGATCGCCGCGCGCGGGATCGGCGCCCACGGCCGCGCTGACAAGCTGCTTGATCTGCTCGATGTCCTGCGGCTTTGCCTTGGCCATGGTTTCCGCACTCAGCGCCACCGCCACCGACAGGCGGCGCACCTTGCCGGGGGCCTGATTGGAAACCGCCACCTCGCGGCCCAGTTCATAGGTGCGGGTGGAACTGGTTTCCTCGTTGCGCTGGGGCGGCTGCGCGTTGGCAGGCGGGGTGCCCTGCGGTGCGCCGGGCTGGGCGGTGGTGGGCGGTGGCGGGGTATTGGCGGTCACGCCCGGAACGCCCTGCGCGGTGCCTGCCGCGGCCTGCTGCGATGCGCTCTGGCTTTCCTGCCGGATCACGCCTTCCTTGTCATAGCTTTCGCGGGCCGATGTCACCTGATCCATGTCGAGATCGACCTGAATCTCGGACGAGAAGTTGCCTTCGCCGAGCATCGGGGTGAGAAGCTGCGCCACCTGCTGGCGCAGCTTCTCCTCCATGCGTTGCTGCAATTCCAGCCGGTCCCCGTCGGCGCCGCTGGCTTCGGAAAGCAGGCGGCCGTGCTGATCGACCACGCGCACCGCATCGATCGAAAGTCCCGGCACCGATCCGGCCACAAGGTTCACGATGGCGCGCACCTGGCTTTCCGAAAGCTGGCGCCCGCGCTTCAGCTTCACCATGACCGAGGCCGAAGGCGGCACGTTCTCGCGCACGAAGACCGACTTTTCCGGCTCGGCCAGATGGACGCGCACCGCCTCCACCCCGTCGATTTCCATCATCGTCAGTTCCAGTTCGCGCTCGCGCGCGGCTTTCAGGCGCTGGCCTTCAAGCCCGCGGCTGGCCCCCATCGGCAGCTTGTCGAGCATCTGGATGCCGGTTTCGGGCGTGGCGATGGCCCCGTCGGATGCGGCGGCCATGCGCGCCTTGTAAAGATCATCCTCGCCCACAGTGATCGCGCCGGTGGCGTTGTCGATGCGATAGGCAATCGCCGCCTTGTCGAGGCTGGCGATCACTTCGGCGCGTTCGCCATCGGAAAGCTGGCTGTAAAGCACGCGCTGCGGGGCGGGCGCCATTGCCAGCCACAGCACGGCGGAAACGCCAGCGGCTGATGCGCCCGCGAACCACGGCAGGGCGCGGCGCACCGGCGGCTGGGCAAGGAAGGCTCTGGCCCGCGCGCCAAGGCTTCCGCCCGCCGGATCGCTCAGCGCGGCAAATGCCGAAGGCGCGGGAGGGGTGTCGGCAGCATCGGCCATCTAGTCACACTCCCATCCGCATGATGTCCTGATAGGCGGTCAGCAGCTTGTTGCGCACTTGCAGCGTGGCCTCGAAGGCAACGCCCGCCTCCTGCCGCGCCAGCATGACCTTGGCGATGTCCACCACCTCGCCCTTTTCATAGGCGGCGGTGATGTCGCTCGATTTCTGCTGCATGGCATTGACCGTATCGAGCGCGCCGCTCAGCGTATCGGTAAAGCTGCCCGCCGGGCCGGAAGGGGCCGCGCCCGATGCAGCCTGCGCGCCGTCGGGGGTGCGCACCTGCTGGAGCAGTTGCGAACGCTCCATGATTTGCTGGCGCAGGGCCATGATGTCCTGAATGCCCGCGGCCCTGCCGCCGATGCCGGAGATGCCGCTCATCGCCGGCCACCTGCCACGCGGCCGCCCACATCGATCCCGGCCTCACGGAAGCTGGCCAGCCGATAGCGCAGTGTGCGCTCCGAAATGCCAAGCTGGCGGGCCGCGGCCACGCGGCTGCCGTTGCAGGCATCAAGGGTTGCCAGGATCGCGCGCGCCTCCGACATCTGCACGATGTTGGAAAGCCGCGCATCGCCCGGTGCGGGCACGGGCAGCGGTTCGTTGACGAGCCGGGCCGGACGGTCGAACACGATATGCTGCGTGGCGATGACCGGAGCATTGCCTGCCAGCACCAGCGCGCGGCGCATGACGTTTTCCAGCTCGCGCACGTTGCCGGGCCAGGTGTGCGCCGCCAGCATGGCCAGAGCCTCGTCGGAAATCCAGGGCGCCTTGGCTGCATGGCGCAGCGCCATGGCAAAGGCCAGCGGGGCAATGTCATCGGGCCGCTCGCACAGCGCGCGAAGCGAGAGCGGAAACACGTTGAGCCGGTAATAGAGATCGGCGCGGAAACGCCCTTCCTCCACTTCCAGCGGAAGATCGCGGTTGGCGCAGGCGATCACGCGCACGTCCACCTTCACGGGCTGGGTTGCGCCCAGCGGCACCACTTCGCCTTCCTGAAGCGCGCGCAGCAGCTTGGCCTGAAGCGGCAGCGGCATTTCAGCGATCTCGTCAAGCAGCAGAGTGCCGCCATCGGCCGCGCGGAAAAAGCCCTCGCTGGCCGCGTTCGCCCCGGTGAAGGCGCCCTTCTGGTGGCCGAAAAGAAGTGCTTCCAGCATGGCTTCGGGCATGGCCGCGCAGTTGATCGCCACGAACGGCTTGTCCTTGCGGGCAGACCGTTCGTGGATGAAGCGGCTCAGCACTTCCTTGCCGGTGCCGGTCGGGCCGTTGATGAGCACGGGAATGTCGGTCGCGGCGATACGCTCGGCAAGGGCCAGGACGGAAAGGCTTTCGGGATCGGCGGCAATCGGCGCGCCGGGCCTTGCCGCGCAGGCCAGCAGTGCGGCCAGCGCCGCCTCGCCCGCGCCATCGGCATAACGCAGCGTGGCCACCCGGCTGCCCGCCGCGCGTTCGATCGCCGGAGCAGAGGCCCGTTCCAGCAGCACCGTCTGCACGCGCGCGGGCGGGGTGGCATTCTCGAAGGCATCCGCCAGCAGCGCCTCGCCGTCCGCGCCATAGCTGGAAAGCACCGCTGCCGCGCGCTGGACCAGCGCCGGATGTGCCTTTGCCGCTGCCTCGGTGAACCGTAGTGCCCCGCAATCCCGAATCATCTGATGACCCTCGTTAACCATCCCGTCTGGCCGCATCTTTCGCGCGGGACCGACAAACAGGTTGAAACTTTAAGGGGCAGGGAAACCCGTAGTGCGACTACTTAGGGGCGGCAGTCTTTTGCCGGGGGGCGGCTTAAATCCGGCGAACCTTTGCCGGTCTTTGCTTCGACAGCCGCGTCGATCCACATGACCCGGCGGTCCATTCGGGAACGACACTACCCCCTACCGGAGACTGGAAAATGGCGGTTATCAACACCAACATCAGCGCGATCAAAGCGGCAAACTCATCGACTTCTGCGGGCAAGATGCTCGGCACGGCGATGGAGCGTCTGTCGACCGGCAAGCGCATCAACAGCGCCAAGGACGACGCGGCGGGTCTGGCCATTGCCACGACCATGACCTCGCAGATCCGCGGCATGGCCCAGGGCGTGCGCAACGCCAACGACGGCATCAGCCTTGCGCAGACCGCGGAAGGTGCGCTGGGCGAAGTGACGAACATGCTCCAGCGTGTCCGTGAACTGGCCGTTCAGTCGGCTTCGGGCACCTACCAGACGTCCGACCGCGAAGCGATGGACGCCGAAGTGCAGGAACTGACCACGCAGATCAACGATGTGCTCGCCAACACCAAGTTCAACGGCACCAACCTGTTCGGCACTTCGGACACGACCTTCACCATCCAGACCGGCGCTGAAACCACCGACACGGTGGATATCACCAGCAAGGGGATCGCGACCGTCTCGTTCGATGTCACCACGTCGGGCGGCGCCACCACCGCGATCGGCGATGCCGATACCGCACTTGCCGAAGTGAGCGCCGCGCGCGCCCAGTTCGGTGCCGGCCAGAACCGTCTGGAATCGGTGGTGAACAACCTGAACGACAACATCACCAACCTGTCGGATGCGCGCTCGCGCATTCAGGATGCCGATTATTCGGCGGAAACCACGGCCATGGCCAAGGCGCAGATCCTCAGCCAGGCGTCCACCGCGATGATCGCGCAGGCCAACCAGAGCCAGCAGAACGTGCTGTCGCTGCTGCGTTAAGCAAACCCTCCCAACACCCGCGCGCGCCTCCACCGCGCGCGGGTCTCATCGCCCGGCGGCCCTTTCCCAAGGCCGCCGGGCGCTTTGTCGTTCCTGCTGTCGTGGCACTACGTGATTGTCCTAGGGTAATTCCGGTTAAGCGATTGAGCGGAGTTAACGATTCTCGGCCCGCTCGCGTAAATCCCTATCCCTTAGCCAGCCCCGCAACAAAGCGTTGGGGGAAGTTTTGGTGCAGGCAGTCCTGGCCGTGAAGAACAGCACGCCGCCGGTCCGCAGAGTCAAACCCGCCGTTACCGGTGGCACGACGCTCGACGAGATGGAACGCATCTTCCGCAAGCTCGATACGCGGATCGTCTTTCTGCGCGACAAGGCTCTGGACGAACGCATGGCCTGGCTGACGGAGATCTATGGAAACCTCGCCCAGTTCCGCTACTTCGAGCACTCGACTATCGCCTTCTCCTCGGCACGCGAGGACTATTGCGTATTCATTGCTCATGGTGAGGATCCGCTAAGGCTCGGCAAGATCCTGCGCCGCAACCGACCCATCCTTGCCAGCAGGATCAAGGTGGCGCTGATGGCGCAAAGCTTGCCGCAGGATCGCGCGCAGCTTCTAAATGCGGGGTATGATCTGGTGGTTGACACCCGGATGGCCCCGGCAGAGTTCGTGGCGCGGATCGCCTCGATCCATACCCGCCAGTTCCGTCATGCTCCTCGCATCGTAGGGCCGCTCGATGATCTGCGGGTGGTGCTGCGGCGCTTCGTGGCGCCCGATGTGCCGATGGAAAGCCTCAGTAACCGCGAGCTGCTGCTTCTGGCGCGACTGGCCGCGCGCAAGGGACTGTCTGTCCATGCTTCCGAGCTGGCCAAATCTGCCGAAGGTCATCACACCGAATTGACTCGCAAATCGCTGTGCGTCGCTATCTCACGCCTGCGCCGCAAGCTCGATCCGGGCTATGAGATCGTGTCTGATTACCTGAATGGCTACGTGTTTCGGAGTCGGCAGAAGAAGTGATGTAGTCGGCTCAAGCCTGAAAAGGTGGTCTGCGAAAGGTCGATGGCGCCGTGTTATGACGCATTGCGGTTAACGATTTGAAATGCGCACCGCTAACGCTCTCGATACTATCCCGTTGCTGGATCATGTCTAGCCTCGTCAATAGGACAGGAGGATCGACATCCTGCGATTGCGCGGGTCGGCGGGGTTGTCCTGCACCAGCGGTTCGCGGTCGGCCACGCCTTCAATGCGGCGAAAGCGGCCTTCGGCAATGCCCTGGCGCATGAGCGCCTGACGGGTTGCCTCGGCGCGTCCGGCTGAAAGCGACCAGTTGTTGGCAACGCCCGTCTTCCACGGCAGGGAATCGGTGTGGCCGCGAATGGTGAACTGGCTGGTATCGGGGGCCACGGCCTGCCCGATGGCGCGCAGCAATTCCGCCGCATCCGGGGTGAGCACCGTGGTGCCAAGCAGGAACATCGAGAAATCGGCATCGTCCACCAGATCGAGGCGGATCCCGTCGGGCGTTTCGGTGATGCGCACCTGCCGGGCCAGCTTGCGCAGCTTTTCCGACTGGGCCAGCTTCTGCGCGATCCGTTCCTTCATGGTCTGCACGCGCTTGACCTTGCTGCCGCCTTCCTTGGCACCGCCCGTGGCATCGCGCGGAACCGTCAGGGTCTTGTTGCCCGTCTGCCCGGCCCGGTTGGGGTAGTCATCCGCATCGGTCAGCGATGATCCGCCCAGCACGCCATGGCCGCCCGCGCTGCCCTGCTTCACTTTCACCAGCGTGGGGGTGAAGTAGTCGGCAATGCCCTTGCGCTGCTTCTCGGTGGTGGCACCCAGCAGCCACATCAGCAGGAAGAACGCCATCATCGCGGTCACGAAGTCGGCATAGGCCACCTTCCACGCGCCGCCGTGATGGCCACCGGCCACCACCGTGATCTTCTTCACGATGATCGGTCTGGGCGGCTCATTCTTGCCTCTTGCCGGTGCCTTGGCCATTGGTCAGGTGCCTTTATCTGCCGCGCAGCGCGTCGAGCAGTTCGGACAGGCCGGGGCGGAAGGCATGGCCAAGCCCGGACCGTGCGCTTTCCACCACCAGCGGCTGCGGCCAGCCGTGAAGCGATGCGATGATGACCTGCTTCACCGCCTGGAAGATCATCTCGTCCTGTTCCAGCACCTGCTTCAGCCTGCCCGCCATCGGTCCCACGATGCCATAGGCCAGCAGCACGCCCAGAAAGGTGCCGACCAGCGCCGAGCCGATCATACCGCCCAGCACCGAGGGCGGCTTGTCGATCGATCCCATGGTCTTCACCACGCCCAGCACGGCAGCCACGATGCCAAGCGCAGGCAGCGCGTCGGCCAGCCCCTGCATGGCGTGCTGCGCTTCATGTTCTTCGTGGAAATGGGTTTTCATGGCGTGATCCATGACCTCTTCCACGGCATGAACTTCCAGCGTGCCGGACGAGACAACGATCAGCGTCAGCGTGTCGCAGATGAGCGAGATGAGCGGGCCATTGGCCAGAAGGCGCGGATACTCGGCAAAGATGGGCGAGTTCTTGGGGTCGGTCACATGGCTTTCCAGCGCCACCGGACCATCGCTGCGCAGGATCTTCATCAGCTTGGTGCACAGCACGATTGCATCGACATGATCCTGCTTGGTGTGCTTCGGCCCCTTGAAGGTCTTGGCAAAGCCCGCGCCGATGCCTTTCAACTCGTGCATCGAATTGCCGGTGATGACCGCGCCCACCGCCGCCCCGCCGATGATGAGCATTTCGTGCGGCAGTGCGTGCATGACCGGGCCAAGCGCGCCGCCGGTTATGGCGAAACCGCCGAACACCATGGCAATGAGGACGACGAGGCCGATCGCTACGAACATGAAACTCTATCCCGGTCTGGCGGCGCGGCCGATCAGCGCAGCACGCTGAACAACGAAAGGTTGGCCAGCTTGGCAAAGCTGGCCTGACTGGCTTCGAGCACGAGCATCGTGCTTTGCAGCCGCGCGATGGATTCGGTGAGGTCGCTTGCCCCCACTTCGTTCTTTTCGGACAGGCGCAGATCGGCCAGCGCAGTGCGCCGCTCGGTATTGAGGTCGATCCAGTTGAGCCGCGCGCCGATCACCGTCTGCGCGGTTGTTACCGCGTCCAGCCCGTCGCCCAGCGCCGCGAGAGCCGCGTTTGCCGCGGCTGCGCTTCCGGTTCCGCCTTGCAGCGCATCGGCAAGGTCTTTCGTCACGGCCAGCAGATCGAGGCTGGCGCCGCCCGAAGTGAACTGAAGGAACTCCGGTCCGGTCAGGCCGCGGGTCACGCTCTGCCCGTCGCCAAGGGCGACGCTGGGCGCCTGCGCGGTGCCGATATAGGTGGCATTGCCCGCCGCATCGAGCGCATAGGCCGCGCCCGCACTCTCTCCGCCGAACAGGGCATTGCCCGCGCTGTCGCGTGCGTTGGCCAGCGTAATCAGGGTGTTGCGGATCTGCGCCACTTCCGCGCCAATGCCTGCGCGCTGGCTCTCGCTCAGGGTGGAGGACGCGGCCTGGGTCGCCAGTTCCTGCAGGCGGATGATCGAATTGGCCACCTGCGAAAGCGCATCGTCGGCAAGCGAAAGATCGGCCGTGGCCCGATTGGCGGCAGCGGTATCGATCCGGTCGAAGGTATCCGCGCGCGCAAGACGGCGCAGGCGCGATGCGGCAACCGGATCGTCCGATGATCGTTGCAGGCGCTGGCCGGTGCTGATTTCGGCCTGCGTCTCTTCGGCCTGCCTGCGCAGGGCGGAAAGGTCTGCCACGGACCTTTCGAAGAAGGCGGCTGTCGATGTGCCGAAGATCGTGCTCATGCCTGTTTACCTGCCGCTCATCTGCCGATCACCGGATCGCCAGAAGGGTTTCGAAGATATCCGATGCTACCTGCATCACCTTTCCGGACGCCTGAAACGCCTGCTGGAATCTTACTAGGTTGACCGCTTCCTGATCGAGATCGACGCCCGATTGTGCGGCCAGCGCCACTTTCGCGGTCGACGCGATGGTCTGGAGCGCGCCCAGCGTCACATTGCGCCCGGCAAGGGTGCCGGAAATGTCGAACAGGATTGCATCCATCGTGCCTGCCGGGTCCACCGCGCCAAGCGCGCTGCGGATTGCGGCAAGGTTCGTCGCGTCGCGGCTGCCCGCCGGGCTGCCTGCCGGGGCGGTGGCAATGCGCCGTCCGTCGCCGGTGGCAAGATCCATCGTGGCCGCGCTCGTTCCTGCAAGGATGGGCGCGCCGGGATTGCCATCAAGATCCGCCCCGGCGCCCTGCGCGGTATTGAAGGCCGTGACGATACTGGCCGCCAGCGTATCGAGATCGGCCTTGATCTGCGCGTTCTTGGCCAGCGCAAGCTGCTGTCCGGCCAGCGATCCGCCCCCCAGCGTCAGCGGCGCGCCGCCCACGTCGAAGCTGATCGTGCCATCGCCGGGATCGACCGCGATGCCAGCCTGCACCGCGCTGTTCCCGGTCACGAGATCAAGTCCGTTGGCGCCGCCCAGCTTTACCGCCACTTGCCCGTCGGGCGCGAAGGTGGTGCCCACATTGCCAAAGGTGCTCAGTTCCTCCAGCAGCTTGTCGCGCTGGTCGAGCAAGGCAGTCTTGTCGCTGCTGGCATCGGATGCGCGGGCAAGGCGCGCGTTGGTGCGGGCCAGCTCCTGCGCGATGCGGTTGACCTGCGTGATGCCGTCGGTTGCCAGAAAGCGCTGGCCATCGCCTGCCGCGTCGAGTTCCTGCGCGGCAATGCGGAACGTGCCCGCCATGGTGCGCGCGCGTTCGATCACGCTTGCGCGCAGCGATGTGTCGGTGGGGTTCTGCGTCAATTGTTGCAGCGAGGCTTCGAAATCCACGATCGCCTGATAGACGCCCGATTGCTCGATCGCGGATTCGATGTTCGTCAGCCCCGAAACTTCGGCGCTGGCGCGCGCCACGTCCGATCCGGTGCGGCGCACTTCGGCCTGGCGAAAGGCATCGGCATTGCGCACGATGCGATCAAGCCGCACGCCTGAAAGCGAAAGATCGCCGATGCGGTAAGGCCCGCCGCTGGCCGCCACCTCGCTGAAGGCGGCAGAGCGCCGGACGTAGCCGGTAGAACCGGCATTGGCGATGTTCTGCGCGGTGATATCAAGGCCGATCTTGGCGGCCTGCACCCCGCTGCGCGCGATCGAGAGGAGATCCGAGGCCATGGCTTATGTCTCCGCGGCTGCGCTGGTCTGCTGCGGCACCAGCCCCGCCAGATGGCGTTCGATCTGCGCGGCAAGGCCGAGCGCGCCGGTCTGCGAGGCGATTTCGGCAAAGCGCTCGTCGCGCATCTGCACGAAGGTCTGGTCCATTTTGCCGAAAACGTCGTCCTTGCCGAAATCCACCGCGCGCGCGGCGGCCAGCATCTGACGCACGAAGATCGCCTCGAACTGCCGTGCCGCGCTGGCCAGCTTCTCGCGGTCGGATGGCGCTTTGGGCGCCAGAGATGGCGCACCTGCGGGCGTGGAAACCGGGGTCATATCACCACCATTTCGGCCTTGAGCGCACCGGCCTGCTTGAGCGCTTCGAGAATTGCGACAAGATCGGGCGGGCTGGTGCCCAGCTTGTTCAGTGCATCGACCAGCGAGGACAGCGAAGCGCCGGGGCGGAACAGCGCCACTTTGGCTTCCTGCTCGGCCACGTCGATCTGGCTGTTCGGCACCACCACGGTCTGCCCCCGGCTGAAAGGGGCGGGCTGCGAGACTTGCGGCTTCTCGTCGATCTTCACCACCAGACGGCCATGGCTGATCGCTGCGGGCGAAAGGCGCACCGCACTGTTGATGACCACCGTGCCGGTGCGGCTGTTGACGATCACGCGCGCCGGGGTTTCGGCAGGGGTCACTTCCAGCATCTCGATTGTCGCCATGGCGCTTGCGCGCGCGTCGGCCCCTGCGGGCAGACGCAGCGCCAGCGTCACGCCGTCCTCGATCGTGGCAGACTGGGGGAAGCGCTGGTTGATGGCATCGCGCACGCGCTGCGCGGTCAGGAAATCGGCTTCGAACAGGTTCCAGCGCAGCACTTCGCTGCTGTCGAAACCGGTCGATACCGCGCGTTCGACAGTGGCCCCTTCGGCGATACGGCCCACCGTGGGCACGTTGACCGTAAGCTGCGATCCATCGCGCGCGGCAATGCCAAGACCGCCCACGGCAAGGTTGCCCTGCGCCATGGCATAGATCTGTCCGTCCGCGCCATAGAGCGGCGCAAGGATCAGCGCGCCGCCGCGCAGCGATTTGGCGCGCCCGATGGTCGATACGGTCACGTCGATGCGCTGGCCCGGCTTGGCAAAGGCGGGAAGTTCGGCCGTCACCATGACCGCGGCGGCGTTCTTGAGCGGGGGCGAAACCCCCGGTGGCAACTGCACGCCCAGCCGCCCGGCGGTGCCGCGCATGGCCTGGGTCAGGTATTCGAGATTGTCGTCACCCGTGCCCGCAAGCCCCACGACGATGCCGTAGCCGGTAAGCTGGTTGCCGCGCACGCCCTGAAACGCGCCCAGATCGCGCACACGTTCTGCCATAACGGGCGCGGGCAGCAGCGCGGCCAGTGCCATCAGCAGGGGAAGAAGCCATCGGTGCATCGTCATCATCACTTTCAGAACGGCGATACCGCATTGAAGAACCGGCTGAGCCAGCCCTGACGGCTGGCCCGGCCGACCGCGCCGTTTCCGGCATATTCCACCCGCGCATCGGCCACCTGGGTGGAAAGGATGCGGTTTTCCTGATCGACATCGCCAAGGCGCACGATGCCGGAAAACTGCACCCATTCCTGTCCCTGGCTCAGCAACAGACGCTTCTCCCCCCGGACAAGCGCCGTGCCGTTGGGCCGGACTTCGGCAATGGTCACGCCCACTTCGCCCTGCAAGGAACTGGTCTGCGAGGCGTTGCCCTGACCGTTGAACGACGAATTGCCCGAAGCGTTAAGGGCATTGGGGTTGAGAAAGCCCAGCGGCCCGGCGGTGGGTGGGATCACTGCGAACCCGCCGCTCTTCTGGGTCTTCGATCCGGCGGTCTTGGCTGTGGTCATGTTCTCCACCAGCACGATGCGCAGCGTATCGCCCACGGCATGGGCACGCCGTCCTTCGACAAGGCCGATATAGCCGGTGCTGGCGTTGAAGATCGAACCGGCGGTCGGCGCGCCTGCCGGGCCGGCGGCGGCTGGCGGCTGGATCGGAGCAGTGGGCACGGGCAGGGCGGGTTCGAAGCCCGGCTTGGGCCGGGCGGCATCTGCCGGGTCCATGCCGAAAAAGACCCACGCGGCCATGACCGAGCCAAAGGCCAGCGCGCGCAAGGCCGAGCGGCGGCGGCGCGGAGCCAGCACGGGGCGGGCCGGGCGGGTCAGGATGAAGTGGCTGTCGAACGGGGTTTCCACGGCGTGCTCCATGATGGTCAGGGCGTCTGGCATGGTCACAGCGTCTGGTTGGCGTTGCGCAGCATTTCATCGACTGCGGAGATCATCTTGGAATTGATCTCGTAGGCGCGCTGCGTCTCGATCATGTCGACCAGCTCCTCGACGACATTGACGTTCGAGGCTTCAAGGAACCCCTGCCGGATCTGGCCGCGCCCCTGTTCTCCGGCCACGCCGATCTGGGCAGCGCCCGATGCGGCGGTTTCCTGAAGGAAATTGTCGCCCATGGCGCGAAGGCCGCCGGGGTTGACGAAGCTGGCGATGGTGATCTGGCCAAGCTGGGCGGGTTCGGCCTGTCCCGGAAGTGTGGCCGATACCGTGCCATCGGGTGAAATGCTGATCGCGCTGGCGCCTTCGGGAATGGTGATGGCGGGGTTAAGGGCATAGCCCTGCGCCGTTACCAGCGTGCCCTCGGCCGAGCGCGAGAAATTGCCCGCGCGGGTATAGGCAAGCAGGCCGCCCGGCATCGTCACCTGAAAATAGCCATCGCCATCCAGTGCCACGTCCAGCGCATTGTTGGTGGCCTGAAGCGAGCCTTGCGTCTCGATCCGCGACGTGGCCTGCACCGCCACCCCGGTGCCGAGGTTGAGACCGGTGGCAAAGGCGGTTTCGTTCGACGACTGCTGCCCTGCCACGCGCGCATCCTGATAGGCGAGCGTGGCGAAATTGGCGCGGTCGCGCTTGAAGCCGGTGGTGCTCACGTTGGCAAGGTTGTTGGCAATCACCCGCATCCGGGTGTCCTGTGCCTCAAGGCCGGTGCGCGCGACGTGCAGGGCGGAACTTGGCATGGGTCGTTACCTCTTTTCTGCTCACGAAACGCGCATCAGCGATGCGCTCGATTCGTCGATTTCCTTGGTCTGGGCGATCACCTTGGTGCGCATCTCGAACAGGCGCTGCGCCTCGATCATGTCCACCAGCACGCGGGTGGGATCGACGTTCGACTGCTCCAGCGTGCCCACCGCGAGTCGCGCGGTTTCGTCCTGCGGGAGCACCCCGCCGGTGGCGCGGCCATCGGGGCCGGTCACGCGGAACAGGCCGTCCAGCCCTTTCTCGATGCGGCTGCCCGCGGTCGATGCCAGCTTGATCCGGCCGACAAGCTGCGGCGGCTGGTCGGGCGCTTCGGGATTGGCCACGCTCACCCCGCCATCGGGTGCGATCGTCACCTTCGAACCCAGCGGCACCGTGATTGGTCCGCCTTCGCCGATGACCGGGCGGCCTTCGCCGTTCTGGAGCACCCCGCCGGGGCTGATCGCCAGATCGCCGCGCCGGGTATAGGCTTCGCTCCCGTCCTCGGCCTGAACCGCCAGCATGCCTTCGCCCTGCAAGGCCACGTCCAGCGCTTTGCCCGTGGCCATCAGCGCGCCTTGCTGCATCGATGCGCCGCGCACCGTGCCGCTGGTCATGGCGCGTGTTTCCAGACTGGGGCCTTTGAGCGTCATCGGCGTGGTGGCCAGCAGTTCGGCCCGAAAGCCGGTGGTCTGCGCGTTCGCCATGTTGCTGGCGATGACCCGCATCTGCACGGCAGAGCTGTGCATGCCGGAATAGGCGGTGTGGATCAGGCGGTCCATCTCGGCGCGCTCCGCTCAGTCATCAGGTCCGCAGCTGGATCACCGTCTGGGTGATCTGCGTCGAGGTATCGATGGCCTTTGCATTGGCCTGGAAGTTGCGCTGGGCGGTAATCAGGCCCACAAGTTCCTCGGCAATGTCCACGTTCGATCGTTCAAGCGTGCCCGAAAGCAGCGATCCGAACTGGCCGGTGCTGGGCTGGCCGAAGCTGGGCGCACCGGAAATGCCGGTTGTCACCCAGTTGGACGAGCCGACCTGCTTCAGCCCCTGCGGCGCGATGAAGCTCGCCAGCGCCACCACCCCGATCACCACGTTCGATCCATCGGCATAGGATGCCGTCACCGCGCCATCACTGCGCACGGTGATCCCGGCAAACTCGATCGGGTTGCCGTTCACGTCCACCCCGTTGGTGGCCGGGATCAGGGCGTCGGTTGGCGTGGTCGAGGTGATGTTGCCGGCCGCGTCCGTCGGAAAGAGCTGAAGCCGGTTGCCCGCCCCGTCCGAAATGAAGCCCGCGCCATCCACGGTCATGCTGCCGTTGCGGGTGAACAGGGTCTGGTTGGTGATGACGTTGCGCGTGGTGAAGAAGCCATCGCCGTTCACCGCCAGATCCAGCGCCGATCCGGTCTGCTGGATCGGACCGAGCGAGAAGTTCTGCGTGATTGCCTCGACCGCCGCGCCCACGCCCACGATCATCTTGGGATTGGTGAAGGCGGTGCCCGCCACGATGTCGGCAAACTCGGTGCGGCTGCGCTTGAAGCCGGTGGTTTCGGCATTGGCGATGTTGTGGCTGATGACGCCCAGATCGACCTGCGCGTTCTTGAGGCCATTGAGCGAGGTGTAGAAGGACATGGGGAAGTCTCCTTGATGTCTGGTCAGGATGCGGCGGAGGGTGTGCCTGAGGATGTGCCGGAGGGTGTGGTGGGGGTTGCGGCCGGGCTTGCGACAGCTTGCGGCTGGCTGGCGAGCAGCCGCGCCATGGTGTCGTTCAGCGTGTCGAGCTTGGTCGAGATCGCGCTCAGGGTGTCTCCCTGTCCGCTGATCTGGCCGAGCGAGCCTTTCATGTCGTTGAGGCTGGCAAGGCTGCTGAACTGGGCAAGCTGGGCAAGCATCTGGGTATTGTCGACCGGATCGGTCGGATCCTGGTTGCGAAGCTGCGTGGTCAGGAGCTTGATGAACTCCTCCGCGCCCATCGCGCCCCAGCCTTGCCCGGCCTTGCCGGAGACTTGCGCACCGTTGATGCCGGTGGCGGCATTTACCGAAGCGATCGACATCATTTCATCCTCATCGTTTCCAGCATGAGCTGCTTGGCGGTCTGCATGGCCTCGACCACGTTCTGATACTGGCGGGCGCTTTCGAGCATCTCGACCATCTCGGCGTTCTCATCGACCGGCGCGGTCCAGACATCGCCATTCTCGTCGGCCAGCGGATGATCGGGATCGTGCTGGCGGACGGGCGTGGCGTCTGACCGGATCACGCCATTGACCTGCACGGTGGCAAGGCCGCTGGCGCGGTCGAGCTGTTCGGCAAAGACGGGGCGCAGCGGGCGATAGGCTTCGGCCTCGGTGCCGGTGACGGTTCCGGCATTGGCAAGGTTCGAGGCGGCCGCGTTCATCCTCACGAGCTGGGCCGACATGGCCCGGCCCGTGACCTGAAACAGCGTGAGCGGGGTGCTGGCAGGCATCGCTTATTCCCCCTTGATCGCGCGGGTGATCGTCTCGACCCGGCCTTTCAGGAAGTTGAGCGTGGCCGAATATCCCACCGCGTTTTCGGCAAAGGCGGTCTGTTCGGTCGCCATCTCCACGGTATTGCCATCAAGGCTGGGCATTACCGGAACGCGAAAGCGCGTGGCGCCGCCGATGGCGGCATCGGTGCTGGCCCCGCGCATGCTGGCTTTCAGCGCGGCGGCAAAGTCGATGTCCTTGGCCTTGTAGCCGGGGGTGGCGGCATTGGCGATGTTGGAGGCAAGCAGGCCCATGCGCTGGGAACGCAGTTCCAGTGCCTTGCCATGAATGCCGAAAAGGGTCTCGCTCATCTGACGTGCCTTTGCTGGCGTGCGGATTTCTGCCGGGGTTTCAGCAAAGGGCGTGCCAAATGCGCAAAGGGCCGTCGTCCAGGCAGGGAATGCCGGGCGCGAAGGCGCATCGGCCCCGCGCTTGCGGCAAGTTCTTGCCGGATGGCGGCAAATTGCAGGCGCATGATCGTTGCAGGGCTGAAAACCGGCGCCGGGATGCCGTTCTGACGGTGCGAGGAGATTTCCCCCGCATGGTATTGTCCCCGCTGATCGAGGGCCTGCTGGATGGCACGTCTGCCGCAATCGTGGTGGGCGGGACCGCACTGGCCACGGCGCTGCGGTCATCCCCGCGCGAACTGGCGCAGACCCTGCACGCGCTGGTTGGCCTGTGGCGTCCTGCCTTCTCGGCAGAACAGGCCAGGGCCGATCTTGCCCCGCAGGTGATCGCGATCCGGCGCGACGGGCTGCTGCGCGCCGATCCACGCCCGATCGGCGACACCGAGTTCGATCAGGCAACCGATGCCGTGATCCGCGCCCGCTCGCTCGATCCGCTGGTCGAAAGCCACCACGCCCACCGCCGCGCGCGGCTGGCGCAGGCCAACATGGCGGTGCGCACGCTGGCGCAGGCGGCAGAGCTTGGGCCGGTGTTCGGCATGGTCGGCACGCTCGTCTCGCTCAGCAATCTGCCGCGCGCGGGGCTGGACGCGGGCGCGCTGAATGGCGCGATTGCCATGGCCGTTGTCACCACGCTTTACGGGCTGCTGCTGGCCAATCTCGTGCTGGCCCCGCTGGCCCGCGCGGTTGAGCGGCAGGCCCAGGCCGAAGAGCATGCGCGCCAGCAGGTGATCGACTGGCTCACCCGGCAACTGGAACCAGCCATTCCGCATCTTTCGGGGCTGCATCACACCGCGCCGCGCCGGGCCGCACCTGCCGGTGTTCCGCGCGAGAGGCTGGACGCATGATGATCCGGGCCGGGACCGGCTGGCAATATGCCCTGGCCGATCTCTCGCTGATCCTGTTTCTTGCCACGGCATCGGCATTGGCCGTTGCGGGCAGCGCGCGGCAAGCGGCCGTGCCGCCACCGCCGCCCATCAACGCCGCGCTCGATGCAGAGCCGGTGGCCATATGGAGCGATGCGCCCGGCGCGCCGCCGCTGGCGCAGTGGCTGACGCGCACAGCGGCGGATTCGCGGCTGGAGGTGCGCGTCGTGGTGCGCTACCGGGCAGGCGGGCGCGATGCGGCCATGGCCGATGCGCTGCGGCTTGTCGCGGCAGGCGGTCCACGGGCCGAAGCCGCGCGTATCCTGGTCGAGCCGGGCGAGCGGGCAGGGGCGAGCGTTTCGCTCTTCTATGCCAGCGAGGATGCCGCGCGCGCACCGTCGCAGGTGGCTGGCTGACAAATGCCTGCGGGCGAATGGCACGATCGTTGCTCCGCCGATCGGGTATTCACCCCTGCGGACAGACCACACATGCTCAATCTCAGCCCTTCCATCGCCATCGCGTCAGCCTTTTCCGTGGCAGTAATCGCTGCGGTTCCGGCCGGGGCGCAGCCAGCGGGCTTTCACGATCTTGCCGCGGTGGACGCTGCGGTTGCCGCCTTCACCGGCGCGGGGATCGGCCAGCCGGGCGGCGCCGTTCTGCCGGTGGACCGCCGGTTGCGGCTTGCGCCCTGTCGCTCGCCGCTTGTGGCCTCGTGGTATGGCGGGCGGCAGGACAACGTGCTGGTCCAGTGCCCTGATCCGGGCGGCTGGCGGCTGTTCGTGGCTACATCCGGAAATGCCCGGCAGGATGCTGCCGCCCCCCCAGCCGTGGCGCGCGGCGAGACGGTGACAGTTTCTGTGAGCGGCGAAGGATTTGCCGTCTCGCAGCCCGGCGAGGCGCTGGAGTCCGGTCCGGTCGGCGGCTGGATCCGCGTGCGCACCAGCGCAAAGGGCGTGCCCATCCGCGCGCGCATCGAACGGCCCGGCCTCGTGGTCGTGCCGCTGGACTGAAAAACCTTGCCGGAAGGATTTTCACAAACCGGCAAGATTTTTCCGCATTGGCCCTTAAACCTGCGTCAACGGTTCCGTTCTTGTGGCTGTAAACGCCAGGAGCGGAACCATGTCACCTTTTGAAATCGGTGCAGCGCGCCCGGTTGGGCCGGTGCAGGGCAACAGTGCGCAGGTCAGGACCGCGCAGAATGCGAAAGCGGCGGCCAAGGCCCCGGCTGCGCCAGCCGAAACCCCAGTGGCCAGTGCGCCCGACAGCAGCGGCGCGCCGCAGGTCGAACGCTCGTCCGCGCTGGAGGCCGGACAGGCCGCGCCTGTCGATCTTGAGCGCGTCAAGGTCATCCGCGATGCCATCGAGCGCGGCAACTATCCCGTGATCCCCACCCGGATCGCCGATGCCATGATCGCTGCCGGAATGTTGCTGAGGACTGCCCATTCATGACCGTGACCTGCGAAAAGCCCGCAAGCGATGTGCGTGCAACCCTGCGGCAGATGCTTGCCGTGCTGCAACAGGAACGGCACGCGCTTGCCGGGCTTGATCTCGACATGATCATGGGCTGCGCCACAAGCAAGGCCGATCTGTGCGGCACGCTGGCCGATGTCGATGCCGCCGCCATCGACGAGGAATGCCGCGGGCTTCTGGATGCTGCGCGCCGCCTCAACGAGGCCAACCGCAAGGTGCGCAACCTCATTGCCGCCAATGTTTCGGCGCGGCTCGATGCGCTGACGGGCAATGCCCAGCTCTACCGTCCGAACGCGCAGGTGCACCACTTGCGCACGGCCTGATGCCTAGCTCGGCCTTTGCTGGGTTCCGGTCCTGATTTCGGGTTTGGCACGGGGCTTGCTGACACCCTTCCGTGATGCCGCGCTGTTGCGGCCGGAAGGACAGTGCAGTGAGTTCAGTCGATGGTTTGGGAACGCCGTTCACCCCGGCCGCCGCGCGCGGAGCCGGGGCGCACGTGCGTTCGGCGATCGCCGGGGCCGCACAGGCGACCGGTGCCGACTTCTCCTATCTCATGGCGCAGGCCCGGCTTGAATCGAGCCTCGATCCCGCCGCGCGTTCGCGCACGTCCAGCGCCAGCGGACTTTACCAGTTCACCAGCAGCACCTGGCTGCGCACGCTCGAACGGCATGGCGCGCAGCATGGCCTTGGCTGGGCGGCCGACATGATAAAGGATGGCGCGGTGCGTGATCCGGCCGCGCGCGCCCAGTTGCTGGCACTGCGCTTCGATCCGCAGATCGCCGCTGTCATGGCGGGCGAACTGGCGGGCGATAACGCGCAGCATCTTTCCGCGCAGCTTGGCCGCGCGCCCGATCATGCCGAGCTTTACCTTGCGCATTTCTTCGGCGCGGATGGCGCGGGACGGTTTCTTGCAGCGCTGGCCAGTGATCCTTCGCAAAGCGCGGCCAGCATCCTGCCTGCGGCTGCTGCGGCCAACCGTTCCACCTTCTATGCGGCCGATGGCGCGCGCTCGGTGGGCGAGGTGATGAACCTGATCCGCACCCGCATGGCCCGTGCCAGCGATGGCGAAGATGCGGCTCTCGCCACGCCATGGGCGGCGGGCACGGACGCTTTGCCGTCCGCTGCCGCCGTCACCGCATCTGGACCGCCGCAGTTTGCCGGCGGCCCCATCGCCCGCGCGTTTCACGGCGCCGCCGCAGCAGCGGCCGGGAATGCAGGCGGCAACGCAGCGAGCGGCAGGTCGATGGCCGATACCCTGCGCCAGACGTTTGCGCTCGCCGATGGCACGGCCGCGCCCGCCCATGTCCGGCAGGCTTATGGCCGCCTTTCGGCGCTGGGGCTTTAGGCCATGCTGAAGCGCTTCGGCTCTCCCGCCGCAATGGCCCTGCCCGGCGGCATCCTCACGCTGATCGTGCTGATGGTCGTGCCCATCCCGGCCGTGCTGCTCGATGTGTTCTTCGTTCTCAACATCGCGCTTTCGGTGGCGATCCTGATGGCGGCGATGAATGCGGAAAAGCCGCTCGATTTCTCCTCGTTTCCTTCGGTGCTGCTCTTCGCCACGCTGCTGCGGCTGGCGCTGAACGTCGCCTCCACGCGCATCGTGCTCGTCAACGGCCATGAAGGCGGCGCGGCGGCGGGGCATGTGATCGAGGCGTTCGGCGCCTTCCTCATCGGCGGCAATTTCGCGGTCGGCCTGTTCGTGTTCCTCATCCTGATGATTATCAACATGGTGGTCGTCACCAAGGGCGCGGGGCGCGTTTCTGAAGTTTCGGCGCGCTTCACGCTCGATGCCCTGCCGGGCAAGCAGATGGCGATCGACGCCGATCTTGCCGCCGGGCTGCTGACGGCAGACGAAGCCAAGGCCCGCCGCCGCGAAGTGGCGACCGAGGCCGATTTCTACGGCTCGATGGACGGTTCATCAAAGTTCGTGAAGGGCGATGCCATCGCCGCGCTGCTCATTCTGGGCGTGAATATCATCGCGGGCTTCTGCCTCGGCATGCTCAGCCACGGATTGACCGCGGCGCAGGCGGCCGAGTTCTACATCACGCTGGCCATCGGTGATGCGCTGGTGGCGCAGGTGCCCTCGCTGCTCCTGTCCATTGCGGCCGCCACCATCGTCACCCGCGTTTCCGACAGCCGCGACCTGACCGGGCAGATCGGCGGGCAGTTTTCCAATCCCGCCATCTGGCTGCCGGTGGCAATCATCCTTGGCGCGATCGGCATGATCCCGGCCATGCCGCAAACCGTGTTCCTGCCTGCTGCCGGGCTTGCCGGGTGGCTGTGGTGGAGCCTCAAGCAGCGCGCCGCGCGCCCCGCGCCGGTGATGGCCGAAGAGGCCCCGCCGGTCGATCCGGGCCGCATCACGCTCGACGAGGTCAGCGATCACACGCTCGTGACCGTGGAAATGGGCTATGGCCTTGTCCACCTTGTGGACGAGAGGCGCGGCTCGCCGCTGGTGGCGCGCATCACCGGGGTGCGCAAGCAGCTCAGCCAGGCATTCGGGTTCATCGTGCCCCAGTTCCGTGTGCGCGATTCGCTGGAGCTGCCGCCCAATACCTACCGCGTCCTCTTGGGCGGGGTGCCCATCGCCATTGCCGACATGCGCCCGGACAAGGTGCTGGCCATCGATGCAGGCGAAGCCAGCGCGGACCATTCGCTGCGCGGCGAGGTGACGGTCGATCCCAGCTTTGGCTGCCCGGCCATCTGGATCGATCCGGGCCAGCGCGATCTGGCGATTGCCGAAGGTTTCCTGACGGTCGATGCCAGCACGGTCATTGCCACGCATCTCAATCAGGTGCTGGGCGACCGGCCATCGGCGCTGCTTGGTCCGGATGAGGTGAAGACGATCCTCGAAGGCGTGAAGGAGCGCGCCGCCGGGCTGGTCGAGACGATCTACCCGCAGCCCCTGTCGCTCGGCGCGCTGACCCGGCTGTTCCACGCGCTGCTGGATGACGGCATCTCCATTGCCCACCCGCTGCCGATCCTTTCCGCGCTCAGCCAGGCCCTGCAACAGACCACCGACCATGACCGGCTGGTCGATCTGCTGCGCGCCGATCTGGGCGGGATGATAGTGGGGCGCATCTGCGGCCCGCAGGAGCGCCTGCCCGTGGTCACGCTGGAGGCGGGGCTGGAACAGATGATCGTATCGGGGATGCACGATCCCGCCACCGGGCAGCCCGTGATCGAGCCGGACCTTGCGCGCGGCATCGGTGAGCGCGTTTCGCAGATCATCGCCCAGCGCGGCCCCGGCGCGCCGCCGATCGCGCTGATCGTGCAGCCTCGTGCGCGCCGTCCGCTCGCCAGCCTGCTGCGCCTGCGCGCGCCCAATTGCCTTGTCCTGTCCATCGCCGAACTGCCGCCTTCGCAGCCGATCGAGGTCATCTCGGTCATCGGCGGCGAGACACCTCCATCCACCCATGAAGAGCAGCCGACCCTTGAGGGAATTGCCGCATGAAACACGATCACCGCGGTTTTGCCGCCGCGCAGGCTTACAAGAAGGATGAAACCGCCGACCGCATCCGCCGCTTCCTGCCCATGGTAAAGCGGCTGGCATGGCACGTTCACGGTTCGGGCCGTGCCGGGATCGAGGTTGAGGATCTGGTCCAGGCGGGCCTTGTCGCGCTGACCGAATGCGCACAGCGGCACAGCGGCCCGACCGAGGACGGCTTTGCCGCCTATGCCAAGCTGCGCGTGCGCGGGGCCATGGTCGATCTGGTGCGCCGTTCCACCCCGCTCACCCGTTCCGCCACCGAACGCCGCCGCCTCCTGCGCGAGAAGAGCGCCGCGCTTTGCACGCAGCTTGGCCGCCCGCCGACAGAAGCCGAACTGGCCGCCGCCATGGGGCTGACCGAGCGCGAACTGGCCGATCAGAAGGCGGCTGACGAGCCACTGCGTTTCGAGGCCATTGATGATGCCTATTCCGACAGCAACGCCGCCTTTGCCGATGACCGGCCCGACAGCTTCGAAATGCTGGCCGATGCCGAGATGCGCGGCGCGGTGGCGGCGGCAATCGGCGATCTGCCCGAACGGTTGCAGATGATTATCCAGCTCTATTTCGTCGAGGAACTGAACCTTGCCGAAATTGCCGAAGTGCTGGGGGTCAGCATCCCCCGCGTCCACCAGTTGAAGGCGCAGGCGCTGGACAAGCTGCGCACGGCCCTTGGGGAAGGCTACGAAGTGCTCTGATGCCCTTGCCATTCCCCCGAAGCGCGTTTAACCGTTCAGTTAAACACACTTCGGGAGAGGTTTGGTGAAAATCGACGAAACCATCAGCGCCGTGGTTACGGGCGGCGCGTCCGGGCTGGGCCGTGCCACTGCCGAAGCGCTGGCGGCCGCCGGCGTGAAAGTGGCGATCTTCGATATCAATGCCGAACAGGGCGAGGCGGTGGCCGCTGCCATCGGCGGCCTGTTCTGCAAGGTGGATATCCTTTCGGAAGAATCGGTCGTTGCCGGGTTTGAACGGGCGCGCGCCGCGCACGGGCAGGAGCGCGTCTGTGTCCACTGCGCAATGACCAGCCGCAAGGGCAAGACCATCACGCGCGACCGCGAAACCGGCGCGCTGACCCGCTTTCCCACCGAGGATTACGAATATGCCGCGCAGGGCATCCTGATTGCCAGCTACCGCATCGCCTCGCTTTCGGCGCTGGGCATGGCTGCCCTTGACCCGCTTGAGGATGGCGAGCGCGGCACGATCATCCTCACCGCTTCGGTGGCGGCGCAGGACGCGCAGATCGGGCAGGTGGCCTATGGTTCGCTGAAAGCGGGGGTGAACGGCCTTGTTCTGCCGATGGCGCGGGACCTGATGGATTTCGGCATCCGCGTGAACGCGATCATGCCCGGCATTTTCGGCACCCCCCTGCTGGGCCGCCTGCCCGACAAGGTGCTCGACAGTCTCAACGCATCGGTTCCGTTCCCGAAGCGTCTGGGCAAGCCTGAGGAGTTCGCCAGCCTTGCCATGGAACTCGTGCGCAATGCCTATTTCAACGGGCAGGCAATCCGCCTTGACGGCGCGATCCGCATGGCCCCCCGGTAAGGAATCCTGTCATGAGCAATTCCCCGTTCCGCAACGATGTGCTTGCCGGGAAAACCGCCTTCATCGCGGGCGGCACCAGCGGCATCAACCTTGGCATCGCCATGCGCTTTGCCGAACTGGGCGCGCGCGTGGCCGTGCTCGGCCGCAATCCCGAAAAGGCGGCCAATGCCGCCGCTGCGATCGGCCATGATGCCATCTGGCGCGCGGCCGACGTGCGCGATTACGCCGCGCTGTGCGAGGCAATGAAATCCATCCGAGATACGATCGGCGCGCTGGACATCGTTGTTTCGGGTGCGGCGGGCAATTTTCTTGCGCCGGTGCTGGGCATGTCGGCCAATGCCTTCAAGACCGTGGTCGATATCGATCTTCTGGGCACGTTCAACGTGTTTCGCGGATGCCACGAACTCCTGGCCCCCGATGCCTCGCTGATTGCGATCACGGCAGGGCAGGCTGAACAGGCCATGGCGATGCAGGCCCATGCCTGTGCAGCCAAGGCCGGGATCAACCAGCTCGTGCGCACGCTTGCCATCGAATGGGGGCCGCAGGTGCGCGTCAACGGCATTTCGCCTGGGCCGATTGCCGATACCGAAGGCATGGCCCGGCTTGCCCCTGATGAATCGACCCGCCAGCAGCACTACGCCCGCATTCCGATGAAAAGATGGGGCACGGCCTATGAGATTGCCGAGGCTGCCGTGTTCCTTTCCACGCCCGCGGCCAGCTATGTCACCGGGGCCATTCTCGATGTGGACGGCGGCAGTTCGGTGGGCGATGCCTCGCGCACCAGCGTCAGCAAGGGGTTGGCATAGCCAGAGGTAGGGCCGGCCCGATCAGGAAATGTCATCCGCCCCCAGCAGCGGATCACCGATGCCCATCGTGCGGCCATCGGTGATGATGACCTTGTCACCCAGACGGGCAATGCCGAACAGGCGCTTGGCAAATTCATCGGGCACGCCCACGCAGCCGTTGGTGGCATAGCCCTTCTGGACCTTGCTGCCGTGGATCGCCACGCCATCGTTGGTCAGGCGCATCATCCACGGCATTGGCGCATCATAGATGTTCGAGACGTGATCGGCGCTCTTCTGCGTGATCGGGAAAACCCCGGTCGGCGTGGGCTTTTCCGAATAGCCCTTGAGAATCGCGGCCGCGCCGATCTCGTGGCCGTCGCGGAATACCGAGATCACGCGGGCGGCAAGGTCCACGGTGATGACGAGCTTGCCTTGCGCGGGCGCGCGGCTTTCGTCCCAATAGAACTTGCCGAACTTGATCGGCTCGTTGATCGGCAGGATGGACTTGACGATGAATGGGCTGTCATCGGCGGGCCTGTCATCGGCAATTGCCGTCGTTGCGGCGTCGATTGCGGGCGCGGCCTGCAGGCTGGCGGGATTGGCCGCGGCTGTTACCATGGGGGCGGCCTCGGCGGTGCTCTTGCCGAACACGGCATCGGCAATGTCCTGTCCGGCGTGGAAGGCCAGCAGCGATGCCGTGCCCGTTGCCAGCATTCCCAGCGGCATCCGCACCCAGCGCTTGTTCAACAGACCCGTCCAGACCGCCATGGCGTGCAGCTCCTTTCGCGCCAAGGAATATGCCTTAACGCCGCCGCGTTCCAGTGCCGATCCGGGCGCGTCCCGCTGCGGGACGGCGCGGGTCAGCCCGGTTACGCAAGAAGGTTAATAGGGGCGGTTGCGGTGGTGGCCGGGCTATCCGGCGCTATCGGGAAAGCGCAAGCCTGCGCCACAGCGCTTCCAGCGGCCCCTGCCTGAAGCGCGCCAGCCACCAGCGCGGCCAGGCCAGCATGGCCGCCCAGCCCAGCAGCACGAAGGCAGGCAGCCACGCGCGCGGCAGTTCCCTGCCAAGGCCCTGCCCCCACCCGGCAAAGATCGCCAGCATGAGCACGCTTGTGCCGATGTAGTTGCTGAAGGCACAGCGCCCGGCAGCGGTCAGGCTGCGGGCAATGCCGGTCTCGCACACCAGCGGGTAGAGCGCGACCAGCGCCGCCGCATATCCCAGCGCCATCAGCAGGTGGGGCAGGGCCATGCCGTGCTCGATCGCGGCAAACATCGCGCGCGGCGGCCAGCCATGGCTACTGAGCCAGCGCCACGCGATCACGGTGGGCACGGCGCCAAGGATGATTGCACCAGCAGCCGCCAGCGCCAGCGGCCGGATGCCGCGCGGGCCGAACAGCCCTGCATCGCGCGCCATGCGCAGCAGCGCCATGCCGATCAGCATGAGCGGCGCGGTCTCGGCAAAGGTCGATAGCGTGGTCGAGAAGGGCTGCATGGCCGAATGCGTCAGCTTGAGGCGCACCGCTTCGGCAAATCCGGCATCCAGCACGGCAATGTCCTGAGCAACCGATGCGGCGATGCGGCCCATCATCGCGGCCTGCTCGGCAACATCGGCGGGCGCGCCGCGCCCGGCAAGCACGGCCTGTTCGGCCATGATCCCCGGCACCGCCAGCAGGGCCGCGCTGCCCTGCGCCAGCAGAAAGAAGGGCAGGGCAATGCCCAGAAGCTGCACCGGGGCCAGCCGCATCAGCGGCAGCACGGCCATGGCGCACAGCGCATAGGCAAACAGGATGTCGCCCCACCACAGCAGGGCAAAGTGCAGGTATCCCAGCACCGCCAGCCAGACGAGGCGCCGCACCTGTGCCAGCGCGGGATGGGCACCCCGGCGCGCGGCGGCTTCGGAAAAGAGCACCATGCTTGCCCCGAACAGCAGGGTGAAGAGCGCGCGCATCTTGCCTTCGAAGACCACGAAGGCAAAGCCGAACCAGCCTTGCGTCGCTGGATCGGGCGTTCCTGAAAGCGGGGCAGGAATCGCGGGCGAGAACGTGGCGAGCGACGGCCCCCAGAACCCGGTAATGTTGATGGCCAGTATTCCCAGCACGGCCACGCCGCGCAGGAAATCCAGTGCATCTATGCGCGAGGTTTGGAGATTGTCCGGCAAGCCATCAGGGCTTTACCACCAGGCACGCCAGCCCGCCAGCCTTGAGCGCGGCGCAGGCCCGGTCGGCCTCGGACTGGCTGGCATAGCCACCTGCCAGCAACCGGGTCACGCTGCCCGAAGGAAGATCGATGCGGGTGCGTCCGGCCAGTTCCGGGCGGCCCCTGACCTTGCTCCACAGCGCATCGGCATTGCCCTTCACGCCGAAGGCGCCAAGCTGAACCCGCCAGTTGCCGCCGGACGTGGCCGGAGCAGGGGGCGATGCCAGAGCTGGCGCTGCCTTGGGAGGTTCCGGTGCCTTGGCGGCAGGAGGTTTCGGGACGCCGGTTGCGACCGAAGGTGCAGCGGCAGTTGATGGTGCAGGCGCAGGCTTTGCCTTCGCAGGCATGGCCACCGGATTGGCGAAGTCTGCACCTGCCGTCACCGGTCCTCCCGCCGCGGTCGAAGCGGGAAGGGTGGCAGGTTCAAGCGCCCGGCCCGGCGCCGTGGTGCGCAAGGGGGCGGTGGGCGCGGCTTTCACGCCAAGGTCGGCAGAGGCAAGCTGCTGTGCGCGCATGGCCTGTGCCTTCTGTTCCAGATCGGCCGCCAGCGAAACACCCATCTGGCGCTGTTCAAGCGGGATCATGTCGTCCATCGTCGCCAGCGCGCGCTTGGCCTGTTCCAGCCCGGTTGCCGCCGAACGGTTCATCAGCGCATAGGCGCGCACCCAGTCCTTGCCCACGGCATCGCCGTTGAAGTGGGCAATGCCAAGGATATACATCGCGCGCGGTTCGCCGCGTTCGGCCGATGCCTGAAGGAAGGGCAGAGCCTCGGCCTTGCGGCCATCCTGAAACATAAGCAGGCCGAGTGTATCTGCGGCCTTGATGTGGCCCGATGCGGCAGCCTTGCGGTAATAGCTTTCGGCGCGCTTCAGATCCTGCGGCACGCCCTTGCCCAGCTTGTAGGCCTGCCCAAGGTTGAACTGCGCATCGGCATCCCCCTGCGCCGCTGGACCAAGCCATTCCTTGACCGCAAGCTCATGCTCCCCGCGCGACCATGCTTCCACCCCGGCGCGCACATCGGCCAGCGCAGCAGAAGCGCAAACCGAAGCAAATGTTGCCAGCGCGATGGCTGTAGTATTCCTGAAATCCATCCACATCGGAAATACCGCCCCGATATTTGCTTCATGCTGCCAGACTGTTGCCAGAAGCTGAAAGAACACAGGTTTGCGACCCTGCGCCGAACCTGATTTCCACAGAACATAGTCAACAGTCCGTTAGCGAAGTCTTAGCGCTTCCCGGCGTCTGCGTCTTTACCCTTCTTGGCATTATCCTTGTCCCGATGCGGTGCGATCTTAACCAAAATTTCAGCCGGATCTGCGAATCCCTTCCCACACACTTGCAGCAGTCTAAGGGGTTTCGGCTTTGCGCGTATTGGCATTGGCATCGCAGAAGGGCGGTTCGGGCAAGACCACGCTGTCCGGGCACCTTGCCGTTCAGGCCCAGCGGGCAGGCGCAGGCCCTGTCGTGCTGATCGACATTGACCCCCAGGGTTCGCTGTCGGACTGGTGGAACGAGCGCGAGGCCGAGTTTCCGGCCTTTGCCCACACCACCATCGCGCGCCTTGCCAGCGATCTGGCGATCCTGCGCCAGCAGGGCTTCAAGCTGGCGGTGATCGATACCCCGCCCGCTATCACCATGGCGATCCAGTCGGTGATTTCGGTGGCCGAACTGATCGTCGTGCCCACCCGGCCCAGCCCGCACGATCTGCGCGCGGTTGGCGCCACGGTCGATCTGTGCGACCGCGCCGGAAAGCCCCTGATCTTCGTGGTGAATGCCGCCACGCCCAAGGCGCGGATCACCGCCGAAGCTGCGGTTGCCCTTTCGCAGCATGGCACGGTTGCTCCCGTCACGCTGCATCACCGCACCGATTTTGCCGCCTCGATGATCGATGGCCGCACCGTCATGGAAGTCGATCCGGGCGGCAAGTCCGCGGCCGAGATCGCGGCGCTCTGGACCTATGTGTCCGAGCGGCTCGAAAAGAACTTCCGCCGCACCGTCTTTGCGGTGCCGCAGGCCGCCGCTGCCATGCCGATCCACGGTGCAGTGCGCCCTGCCGGGGGCTTTGGCCGCCGCGTCGTCGGATCCTGATGGAGGCGCGATTGATGGCTGCCGCAAAACCGCTTGCCTCGCTTTCATCAAGTCTGCTGGCCCGCAAGGGAGCGGCCCGCCCGGCCATGCGGCCGCAGCTCGCGCTTGGCGGCGATGATGCGGCCAGCCTGCTCAGCGTCAATGGCGCGGCTGCGCCTGCGCTGACCCGCGCCGATCTGGCGCTGGAGGATCTGGGCTGGAACGATTTCGGGATGGACCAGACCAGCGATCCGCACGATCCCGCCGATGCCCTTGCGTCCGAAGCCCCGTGCGAAAAGCCGGTCGTCGTCCGGCAGCAGGAAGCCCTTGCCCGCGCCATCGCGCCGTTCGAGCCATCCGCCGCGCAGGCCCCGCGCTCCAAGGGCGGCAAGGTCATCCGCTCGGCGCTTGCCGAAGGGCGCAAGGCCGCCTTCACCTTGCGGCTCGACAGCTATCGTCATCTGCGTCTGCGCCTTGCCTCCACGCTGGCAGACCGCAGCGCGCAGGCCGTCGTGACCGAGGCCCTCGACCGCTATCTTGCCGACCTTCCCGAAATCGAAGACCTCGCCCGCCGTGCGACGGCGCGCAAATGATCGCGTGATGGAGCAAAGCGCATGAAAACCGGTTCCTTCGCTTTCGCCCCCGGCCGCGCCTCGCGGCTGATGGTGTCAACCGCACTTGCCCTCGGTGTTCTCACCGGTTGTGGTGTTGCCGGGGTTCGCCCCGATAAGCTGGCCACATCGGCACAGGCGGCCCTTTCCAAGGGCAGCGCGGCAGCGGCGGTCAGCCATGCCGAAAAGGCGGTTCTGGCCGATCCCCTGAACCCGGCCTACCGGGTGCTGCTGGGCAATGCCTATCTCAAGGCGGGGCGCTTCGAATCCGCCCGCCAAGCCTATGACGAGGCAATGGAACTGGGAGAGGACAGCCACCGCACCGCGCTCAGCCTTGCGCTGGCCGATATCGCGCTTGGCTATCATGCCGAAGCGGTCGATACGCTCGAATCCTATCGCAATTCCATTGGCGCCTCGGATTACGGGCTGGCGCTGGCCCTTGCCGGACAGACCGAAAAGGGCATCGCCGTGCTGACCCGCGCACTGCGCGATGGCGAGAACACTCCCAAGGTGCGCCAGAACCTTGCGCTTGCCTATGCGCTGAGCGGCCGCTGGCGTGAAGCGCGCACCATGGCATCCTATGATGTTCCGGCCAACGAACTGGGCGACCGGATGCAGCAGTGGGCCATGATGAGCGATCCCGAACGCACGCGTGGCCGCGTGGCCGCCCTGCTCGACGTGCCGCTGCGCGCCGATGCCGGACAGCCCGCCGCGCTGGCACTCGCCAATTTCCCTGCCACCCGCGCCCTTGCCGCAGAGGCCGCCGTGCGCGCCGAACCGGCGGCCGCGCTCGCTGAACAGGCGGTTGGCGAACTGCCTGCGGTTGCCGCGCAGCCGGTTCCCGAACCGGCGCTCGATGATTCCTCCTCGCAATCGCGGCAGACGCAACTGGCGCTGATCGATCTGCCGCCCTCGCGCCCCCAGATGCCTGCTGCCGGAGCAGTCCGGTTTGAAGCGGTGCCGGTGGTGCAGCCGCTGCGCGGGGCAAGTCAGCCTCTGGCGCAGCCTGCGGCAAAGCCCGTGGCGGGTTTCGCCCCCGCCGTGGCGGCGCGCAATGGCGGCAGTCATCTGATCCAGCTTGGTTCGTTCGCAACGGAAGA
This sequence comes from Novosphingobium meiothermophilum, assembly GCF_003171715.1. Lineage (GTDB taxonomy): Bacteria > Pseudomonadota > Alphaproteobacteria > Sphingomonadales > Sphingomonadaceae > Novosphingobium > Novosphingobium meiothermophilum. The sequence continues at coordinate 52,442 of NZ_QGHL01000009.1, forward strand.
AGGCGCCAGCCGCGCATGGCGGCACTACACCTCGCGCAACCCGGCGCTGAAGGGCTTTGCCAATGTTACCACCCGCGTGGTGGTGGATGGCCGCACCTATTGGCGCGTTCAGGCTGCGGGGTTCGGTGGCTTTGCCTCGGCCAGCGACATGTGCGGCAAGGTCAAGGCGCGGGGCGGCTCGTGTCTGGTCATGCGTGGCTCCTCGCCCGCCCAGCCTGCGGCCGGCGAAACCCGCTTCGCCAAGCGCTGAATCGTCGCCTGAAGCCTGTTGGATCGGCCGGTTCAGCCCGACCGTTGCGTGCTGCGGCAATACCGGTCGATCCGGCCCAGCCGATCAGTCCTAACTGATCTGCTTGCCGCCCTTGAACAGGGCCAGCACGCGCCCTTCCACCGGCCTCCGGTCGAAGGGGGTGTTGCCCGCTGCCGCTGCCATCTTGGCCGAATTGACGATCCACGGCCGCGCCGGATCGAGAATGGCCACATCCGCTTCGCGTCCCGGCTCCAGAACGCCTGCGGCAACGCCCAGCAGGCGCGCCGGATTGGCGGCCAGCAGGGCAAAGGCGCGGGCCATGTCGATGACGCCGTCGCGCACCAGCGTGAGCGTGAGCGGCAGAAGCGTTTCCGCGCCGGCCATGCCCGGTTCTGCATCGGCAAAAGGCAGGCGCTTGTCTTCCGGCCCGCGCGGGTCGTGCCCTGATGAGATCACGTCGATCGTGCCGTCGGCAATCGCGGCGATCACCGCCTTGCGGTCGGCTTCCTGCCGCAGCGGTGGCGAAAGGCGGCAGAACGTCCGAAAGCCCACCAGTTCCAGATCGGACAGCATGAAGTGCGCGGGTGTAACGCCTGCCGTCACCTTCAGCCCGCGCGCCTTGGCGCCGCGCACCAGATCAAGCGCGCGTGCGGTCGTCACCTGCCGGAAATGGATTTGCGCGCCCGCCAGTTCAGCCAGGGCAATGTCGCGCGCAACCGCCAGCGCTTCGGCTTCGGCAGGCGCGCTGGGCAGGCCAAGCCGGGTGGCCACATCGCCCGCGGTGGCCACGGCATTGCCGGTTATCCCTGCATCTTCGGCATGGCACACCACCACCAGCCCCAGCATGGCGCAGTAGCGCAAGAGACGCAGCATCACGCCCGAATCCGCAATCCAGCCGCGCCCGGTGGAAACCGCCCTCGCGCCCGCATCGCGCATCAGCGCCAGTTCGGCCAGTTCCGTGCCTTCCAGCCCGCGCGTTGCTGCTGCCAGCGGGTGGACCCACAGGTCCGGTTTGCCCGATTGCGCGGCAAAACGCACGCGCGCGGGATGATCGAGCGGCGGTGACTGGTCGGGCATCAGGCCCGCTCGGGTGATGCCGCCAAAGTGGAACGCGGGCTTGTCGATGGCGAAAACGCCCAGATCTACAAGACCGGGCGCAACCACCGCGCCCTTGGCATCGAAGATTTCATCGCCGGGCTGCGGCGCAATATCGCCCAGCGCGGCGATGCGCCCGCCTTCGCAGCGCAGGGCGCCCGGCACCGGCGCGCCCTCTGCCAGAACCAGCCTGCCGCCCGTGATCGTGAGAGGCCGCGCGATCATGCCGCTGCTCCTGCGTCGTCCGATGCGCCTTCGCTGTTCCAGCCGGGCACGCGGCGCGCCCTGCGCGTAAGGACTTCAAGGCAGGCCATGCGGATTGCCACGCCCATTTCCACCTGCCGGGTAATAAGGCTGCGGGTGGGATGATCGGCCACCGTCGAATCGATCTCGATCCCGCGGTTCATCGGGCCGGGGTGCATGATGAAGGCATCCGGCTCGGCACGCTCCAGCCGTTCCGGGGTCAGCCCGTAAAGGTGGCGGTATTCGCGCGGCGAGGGGATGAACTGGCCCGACATGCGTTCCTGTTGCAGGCGCAGCATCATCACCACGTTCGCCCCTTTCAGCGCCGCGTCGAAATCGAAGAATGCGGTTACGCCCATGGCTTCGATCTCGGCCGGCATCAGGGCTGGCGGCGCGCAGACGCGCACATCCGCGCCCAGTGCAGTCAGGCTGAGGATGTTCGATCGGGCCACCCGGCTGTGCAGGATATCGCCGCAGATCGTCACCTTCAGCCCGTTGAGGTCGGAACCTGCGGGCAGGCCCATGGCGTGGCGCATGGTCAGCGCATCAAGCAGGGCCTGCGTGGGATGCTCGTGCTGTCCGTCGCCCGCATTCAGAACCGGGCAATCCACTTTCTCCGCGATCAGCCGCACCGCGCCCGAACTGGCATGGCGGATCACGATGGCATCGGCGCGCATTGCGTTGAGCGTCATCGCCGTGTCGATCAGCGTTTCGCCCTTCTTCACGCTGCTGGTGGCCGCATGCATGTTCACCACGTCTGCGCCCAGCCGCTTGCCCGCAATCTCGAACGAAAGCAGCGTGCGGGTGGAGTTTTCGAAGAAGGCGTTGATGATTGTCAGCCCGCTCAGGAGATCGGTCTTCTTCTGGCTCTGCCGGTTCAGCGCCACCCACTGCTCCGCCTCGTCGAGCAGGTAGAGGATTTCGTGGCGCGCAAGCTGGCCGATGCCGGTCAGGTCGCGGTGCGGGAAGGCAAGGCCGCCCGCCGGGTAGCGGCCTGTCGAAGGGTGGTTCGGGCTTTGCATCAGGCCCAGTTCCCTAGAGATGCGGTGCCCGCGGCTCAAGTCGTTTCCCGCGGCCCGTTACCCGCTGCCCATTCCTTGCGGGCCGTTTCCCGCTGGCATTGCGCCCCCGTCCACAATAGACATCCCGGTCATGAGTTTTGCCGCATCGGTCTGGAAAGCCCTCGTCGCCATCAAGGACGGCCTTGTCCTGTTGTTCCTGCTTCTGTTCTTCGCCGCACTCTACGGCGTGCTGGCCATGCGCCCCGCGCCGGGCATGGTGCGCGAGGGCGCGCTCTATCTGCCGTTGTCGGGCGTGATCGTCGAGGAAGCAAGCACGGTTTCCCCCGCTGCCCTGCTTTCCGGCCAGACTCCCGAACCCGAATATGTCGCCCGCGATGTGGCGCGCGCCATTGCCGCCGCCGCCGATGACAAGCGGATCAAGGCGGTCGTGCTTGATCTTGAGGCCTTCGGCGGCGGTTCCGCAGTGCACCTGTCCGAAATCGGCGCGGCCATGGACAAGGTGCGCGCCGCAAAGAAGCCGGTGCTGGTGCGCTCGCTGATCTACACCGACGATGCGATGCAGCTTGCCGCCCATGCCGGCGAGGTCTGGGTCGATCCCATGGGCGGGGTGGCGATCACCGGGCCGGGCGGCACGCAGCTTTTCTACAAGGGCCTGATCGACCGGCTCAAGGTAAAGGCCAACGTGTTCAAGGTGGGCACCTTCAAGAGCGCGGTTGAACCCTATCTTCTCACCGGGGTTTCGCCCGAAGCGCGCGAGGCGCTTGAGGCGGTTTATGGCGCGGTCTGGGACAACTGGCAGGCCGAAGTGAAAAAGGCGCGGCCAAAGGCCGATCTGGCCGCGGCCACTGCCGATCCCGTGGCGTGGCTTGCCGTCAGCGGCAACGATGCGGCGCAGGCCGCGCTCAAATCCGGGCTGGTCGACCGGATCGGAGACCGGATCGCCTTTGGCAAGCGTGTGGCCGAACTGGTCGGCGCGGACGCGGACGGCTCGCTTGGCAGCTTCAAGAATACTGAACTGGATGTCTATCTGGCCGACAAGGCCACCTCGCGTTCGGGCAAGGCCATTGCGGTTGTCACCGTCGCTGGCGAGATCGTGGATGGCGATGCCGGGCCGGGCATGGCTGGCGGGGACCGCATCGCCGATCTGATCGATGGCGTCACTGCATCGGATGATTACGCGGGCATGGTGCTGCGCGTTGATTCGCCGGGTGGGTCGGTGCTGGCGTCAGAGCGTATCCGCGCCGCGGTCGAGCGGGTGCGGGCCAAGGGCCTGCCGGTGGCGGTTTCGATGGGCAGCGTTGCGGCCAGTGGCGGATATTGGGTTTCCACCCCGGCGCAGCGCATCTTCGCCGAACCTTCCACCATCACCGGATCGATCGGCGTCTTTGCGGTGCTGCCCAGCTTCGAGGCGGCGCTGCCGCAGATCGGCGTGACCACCGATTCCATCCGCACCACCCCGCTTTCGGGCCAGCCCGATCTGCTGGGCGGGCTGACCCCGCAGATGTCCGCCCTGTTGCAGGCGCAGGTCGAGCAGACCTATGCCCGCTTCCTTGGCTTCGTTGCCCGTTCGCGCGGCAAGACCCCGGCCGAGATCGACCGTGTGGCGCAGGGGCGCATCTGGGATGGCGGAACCGCCCGCCAGCTTGGTCTTGTCGATGCCTTCGGCGGGCTGGATGATGCGCTCGGCTGGGTGGCGGGCCAGGCCAAGCTGAAAAAGTGGCATGCCGATTTCATTGCTGACGAGCCTGATCCGCTTGCCGCGTTTCTGGCCAGCATCGTGAAAACCCGTGCCGCATCCGCACACCATCCGGCCGCGCGCGATCTGGTGGGCGCTCTGGCGTTGCGCCAGCAGGGGCTGGCCGCGCGGATCGAGGCGGACGTGCGGCGGCTTGTCGATGGGGCAGGAATGAGGGCCTATTGCCTCGAATGCGCGCCGCAGGCCGCGCTCGTGCGGCGCGGCGGTTCCTCTGATGATGCCGGGGTCGTGGCGCTGTTCGCGCGGCTGATGCCGGCAGGCTAGGCTCCGCTCTGCGCGGTGCGGGCGCGCCACCAGCCAAGGATGGCGCGCTGGGCGGGGCGCTCGAACAGCTTGTGGCTGATGAAACCCGCCGCGATGGCCATTCCCACATAGGCCAGCATGAACCATCCCTGCCGGGCAATGTCGCGCGAACCGGCAGTGGCGTCGATCAGCAGCACCAGCGCCAGTTGCAGCGGAATGTGCCACAGATAGATGCCATAGGACGCATCGCCCAGCTTCTGGCCAAAGCGCAGGCGTCCCGTGCGGTCTGCGATATCGGCGGCCAGCGTCAGGAACAGCACGCCAAACGTCCCCGCGATGGTGGCCGCATCGCCATCGCGCCACAGGCCCTTCAGCCAGAACGCCGCCGCGATGAGCGCCAGCGCCGCCGGGACCAGCAGGGCGGGGCGCAGCCATCCCTTCAATGCCGCGCCATAGACCGCGCAGCCAAGGAAGAAGTAGCCGATGCACGCCGTGACATCGCGGTTTGGCCCGCCTGCCAGCATCACCCCAAGGAACAGGGCGCCCAGCGCCAGCCCCGCCCCAAGCGGCGCACGCCGCACCACCGGCAGCAGCGCGAAGAACGCGAGGTAGGCAAGGATCTCGGTCGAAAGCGACCACGACGGCCCGTTGAACGACTGATCGACCTGCCAGCCCCAGTGCTGCATCAGCGGAACCGACAGGAGGAAATGTTTCAGGTCGTTGGTGTGATAGACGAACTCGGTGCCGGTGCGCGCCGTGTAGATCGCCTGAAGCAGCGCCATCAGCACCAGCGTCAGCAGATGCAGCGGCCACAGCCGCGCGATGCGCGCAGGCCAGAACCGGCGGCGCACTTCGGGATCGGCCAGATAGACGTGCGCAAAGACGAACCCCGATACCGCCCAGAAATACTGCACGGCAGTGTGGCCATGATCGTAGAACCAGCCCAGCATGTCATACCATGGCTGGATCTTGCGGTTCACGTTGAAGTGGCGTTCCACCGGCGGCACGAAGAAGTGCTGGTAATGCCAGAACAGCACCATCACCGCCGCCAGCAGGCGCGACAGATCGAGCGCATGGAAGTGGCGCTTGCCAAGGCGCAGGCGCGAAAGATCGTTGGCAGTCAATGCGGTTGTGTCTTTCAGCCCCACCAGCCCAGCGCGTGGGTGCCAAGCACGATCGCGCCCCCGGCAAGGAACGTCAGCGCCCGGCCGATCAGGCCGGAGCCGCGGCGGCGCCGACGCTGCCACATGAGTTCGACCCTGGGCAGCGGCGGGGCTTCCGGCGCGCCGCCCTTGGGCGGAAAGCGGTCCTCGATGCGGCGGATGAGGTCGGGGATGCGCAGCAGCGTCTGCGTGTCCTCGCGCAGCCGGTCGGCAATGGCGGCTTCGGGGCCAAGTTCATCGCGCACCCAGCCGCGCACGAAAGGCGCGGCGGTTTCCCACATGTTGATTTCAGGATCGAGCTGCGTTGCGATGCCTTCGACCATGACCATGGTCTTTTGCAGCAGCAGGAGGTGGGGCTGGGTCTGCATGTCGAAATCGCGGGTGATGGCAAAAAGGCCATCCAGCATCTGCCCTACCGAGAGTTCGGACACCGGTTTGCCGCGCATCGGTTCGCCTACCGCGCGCAGGGCCGTGGCAAACTCGTCGACCGAATGATAGCTTGGCACATATTGCGCCTCGAAATGGATTTCTGCCACGCGCCGGTAGTTGCCCGTCGTCAGTCCATAGAGGATTTCGGCCAGCCACTGGCGCGCACGCCGGTCGATGCGACCCATGATGCCGAAATCGATGGCAACGATGGTGCCGTCGGCTTCGACGAAGAGGTTGCCCTGGTGCATGTCGGCATGGAAATAGCCGCCGCTGATCGCCTGGGTCAGGAAGGCGAGCACCAGCCGCCGTGCCAGTTCCTTGCGATCATGGCCTGCCGCATCGAGCGCGGCCACGTCGCTGATCTTCACGCCATCGATCCAGTCGAGCGTCATCACCCGCCCGTTGGTGCGGTCCCAGTCGATCGCGGGGATGCGGTATCCGGCATGGGCGCGCATCGTGTCGGCCAGTTCGGACGCGGACGCCGCCTCGCGGCGCAGATCAAGCTCGCGCACGGTCCAGCGCTTGAAGTTGGCAATGACCATGCGAGGGCGCAGGCGCGCAGCCTCGCCGCCGAAGGCTTCGAGATGGGCTGCGGCCCACTCATAGGTCTCGATGTCGCGCGCGAACTTTTCGCGCACGCCGGGGCGCAGCACCTTGACGGCAACCTTGCGCCCGTCGCTCGTGACCGCGCGGTGCACCTGCGCCACCGAAGCCGCGCCCACCGGATCGGGATCGAACGCGGAAAACAGGCTTTCCAGCGGCTTTTCGAACGAACGCTGGATCTCTGACCGGATCAGCGCGAAATCAACCGGCGGCAGCTTGTCCTGAAGTTCAAGCAGGTTGTGCGCGGCTTCCTCGCCCACCAGATCGGGGCGCGTGGCCAATGTCTGGCCCAGCTTGATCGCGGCCGGCCCAATGGCGCGAAAGGCCCCGGCATAGTCGGGCGTTTTCGGCTGGATCGTGCCGAACCGCGCCACCCTGCACAGCGTGCGCACCGGCGCAGGGGTATTGGGATCGCCTTCGATCCCGCGCAGCGCGCCGTGGCGGGCAAGCGTCCGGCCCCAGCCCAGCAGGCGGCGGATATGCGTGGCAGGAAGGGTCAAGCGATCAGACCTTCCATCCCGAATGGATGGCCACCAGCCCGCCAAGGATCGGCTCGACCCGCGTGCGCCTGAAACCGGCGGCGCGGATCATGCCCTCGAACTCTGCCATGGGCGGAAAGCGGCGGATCGATTCGATCAGGTAGCGATAGGAATCGGCATCGCCCGCGATCATCTGGCCCAGCTTGGGCACGAGCCTGTGCGAATAGGCGTCGTAGATTTCGGAAAAGCCCGGCCACTGCGTGGTGGAAAACTCAAGGCAGAAGAACCGCCCGCCGAACTTCAGCACCCGGTGCGCCTCGGCCAGCGCGCGGTCGATGTGCGTCACGTTGCGAATGCCGAAGGCGATTGTGTAGGCATCGAAGCTGCGGTCAGCGAAGGTCAGTTCCTCGGCATTCTGGCGCGACCATTCAAGGCCCTCGATGCCGCGCTTTGCGGCGCGTTCGATGCCCACATCGAGCATGTCCTGATTGATGTCCGCGACAGTGATGTGCGCACCCGAAGGCGCCATGCGAAAGGCGATGTCGCCGGTGCCGCCTGCCATGTCGAGAATGGCCTCGCCCGGCTGCGGGCGCACGCGGCGCACGAACTTGTCCTTCCACAACCGGTGCATCCCCACCGACATGGCATCGTTCATCACGTCATACTTGCGCGCGACGTTCGAGAAGATCGCGCCGACGCGGTGTTCCTTCTCCGCGGCCGGGATGTCTTCGTAGCCGAAGGATGCCGTTTCTTGGGCGGTCTCGCGGGCGGTTTCAGGAGTCGTCATGGCTAGGGCCTTTAGTGGGGAATTGCCCGGACGGCAAAGCCTGATAGGGGAAAGCGATCATGCCCGAACTTCCCGAAGTAGAAACCACCGTCCGTGGTCTTGCAACCGTGCTCGAAGGGCAGGTCATCGCCCGTGTGGCGGTGAACCGGCCCGATCTGCGCCGGCCCTTCCCGGCCGATCTGGCGCAGGCGCTTATCGGCGCGCGGGTGACGGGCATGGGACGCAGGGCCAAGTATGGCCTCGTCCATACCGACCGGGCGCGCACGATGGTGTTTCATCTGGGCATGTCGGGGCGCTGGCGAATCGATCCTGAAGACATCGGCAAGCACGATCATCTCGTGCTGGAAACGGCGGGCGGGCGCGTGCTTGCGCTCAACGATGCGCGGCGCTTCGGCTCGGTCGATCTGGTCGTCAGCGATGCGCTGGACGCGTGGGGACCGTTCGCCGCGTTGGGGCCTGAGCCGCTGGGCGAGGGGTTGACGCCCAAGCACCTGCGCGCCGCGTTCAGGGACCGGGGCGCCGCGGTCAAGCTGTTGCTGCTCGATCAGCGCATCGTGGCGGGGCTGGGCAACATCTATGTCTGCGAGGCGCTGAACCGCGCGGGCATCCACCCCGAACGCGCAGGCGGCAAGGTCTCGCGCGCCGCGCTCGAACGGCTGGTGCCCCTTATCCGCGAAGTGCTGGAAGAGGCCATCGCGGCGGGCGGATCAACCTTGCGCGATTATGTGCAGCCCGATGGCGAACTGGGCTATTTCGCCAAGGACTGGCGCGTTTACGGCCGCGAAGGCGATGCCTGCCCCTGCGGCGGCACGGTGCAGCGCATCGTGCAGGGCGGCAGGTCCACCTTCTTCTGCGCCCGCTGCCAGAAGTAGCGCAGGGCAACCGGCCGGTTCATGGCCGTGCGCGCCAACGTTGCACTACGTGACGATCGGCGCGCAAGGGATTGAGCGCGCCGCCGCCTTGGGGCAACAGGTGAGCAAAGGTCGCCCCGACGCGCAATGGGGGCGCGCAAACAGGAGAGTCCCGCAATGTTCACGCACAGCTTTCTTGGCACCAACGACGTTGAAAAGTCGCGCAAGTTCTACACGGCGGTGATGGAAACGCTCGGCCATACCACGGTCGTCCCCCTGCCGCACGGCACCGCGTTTCCTTCCGCCAGCGGTGCGCTGATCGTCGGGCGGCCCGCCAACGGCGAACCCCATACCATTTCGAACGGGCATACGCTGGGCTTCAAGGCGGCGGATGCCTCGGTGGTCGATGCCTGGCATGCGGCAGGGCTTGCCAATGGCGGCACCTGCGAAGGCGCGCCCGGTGTCAGGGCCAATTCGCCGGGCCAGCAGTATGGCGCCTATCTGCGCGATCCCGATGGCAACAAGATCTGCGCCTTCGCACCCAATCCGAACGCCTGACCGTCACAGGTTGGTGATGGCGTAGGGCACCAGATCGCGGGCGTGGGGATCAACCACGATCGCGCGGTCGCTGGGCGGAAAGGCGCGCTGGTCACACCGGTCGCGCGGGCAGATGCGGCAGGAAATGCCGATCCGCGCGACCGTTTCCGGGCGCGAGAGGTTGAGGCCGTCGGCATAGATGAACTCGTCCGCCAGTGCCGCCTCGCAGCCCAGCGCCACGGCATAGCGGCGCGGGCTGCGGTGGAAGCTGCCCGATGGTTTGACCAGTCCCTTGGCGATCGAGACATAGCGCACTCCGTCGGGCATTTCGGCCGCCTGCACGTGGATGCGGTCGGGGATGGCCACGGCCTCGTGCACCACCCATAGCGGACAGGCCCCGCCAAAGCGGGCGAATTGCAGGCGCGTGGCGGAATGGCGCTTGGTGATGTTGCCCGCCATGTCCACCCGGCAGAAGAACATGGGAATGCCGCGCGCCTGCGGACGTTGCAGCGTGGACAGGCGGTGGCAGACCTGTTCGAAGCTGGAACCGAACAGCAGGCGCAACTGGTCGATATCGTGGCGCAGTTCGCGCGCGCGGGTGCGGAACCATTCGTAGGGCATGATGAGCGCGCCCGCCGCATAGTTGCCAAGCCCCACGGTCAGGAGCTGGCGCGCGGCATCCGATTGCAGCCGGGCTTCCGCCACGATCCCGGCAATTTCCTCGCGCAGGGCCTCGGCGGCAAGCTGGTAGGCCATCTGGAAGCGGGTGCTTTCCACCGGCTGGTTGGGATCGAGCGTCAGGCGGCGTTCGGCAGGATCGAAACGGCGCATGGCGCCGCCGCTGACCTGCTCCACCGCAATGCCCCGGCTTTCCAGCCAGAGCGCCATCTGGCCCATGGTGGGCGACATGCCGGTGCCCGAAAGCCGCACGGCCAGCCGTTCGGCCGCGCGGTCGATCGCGTCGACATAGTTGTTGGCGTGGTGGAACCAGTCGCGCACTTCCTCCCACGGCAGGCGGCCGCCAGAGATATTGTCCGATCCCAGGGCCTCGTCGATGATCTCAAGCCGCTGCACCGATCGGCGGTGCTGGTCCCACAGTCTGGCGAAAGCCTCGGCGAAGGCGGGATACTGTTCGGCCACCCGCTCCACCTGTTCGCCGGGCAGCATCGCCCCGATCAGGGGATCGGCCGCCGCATCGCGCAGCGCGGTGAGCACCGGCTCCACCCGGTCGGCGGCGAAATCCTGCCATTCCACGGGAAAGCTGTGCTGGAGCCGGTCGGTCAGCGCGGGGGTGAGCGGCCGTTCGTCGTTCTCGATCTGCGAGAGATACGATGCGCTGATACCCAGAATTGCGGCCATTTCGCCCTGCCGCAGCTTGCGCGCCCTGCGCAGCGCCCTGAGCTGTTCACCCGCGAAGAGGCGGCGTCTGGCCATGGCGGATCACCCGATTTTTGCAAAGTTCATCTTCGCAAGTTTGCAGAATAACAGTGGACTTGGCAAGCCGGGCGTTGCAAGCGCTAGGGCCTGTCCGCAGTTGAGCCCGACCCCTTCAGCGGGTGCAGGTGCGGGTCCGGCTTCGGCCTGGCGCTCCGGGGAGGGGGCGCGGGCCGGAGCCGGGCAACGGATCGGCGGAATACGGGCCAGCACGGTTCCGCATCAGCCGGTCAGAGGCCAGCCGATCAACAAGTCAACACCGTTCAAGCGAAAGGGTGCAAGCAAATGTCCGCCAATATTGCCGAGATGGAAAAGCGCCGGGAAGCCGCGCGGCTGGGTGGCGGGCAGAAGCGCATCGATGCGCAGCACGCCAAGGGCAAGCTGACCGCGCGCGAACGCCTCGAAGTGCTCCTCGATGAAGGCAGCTTCGAGGAAGTGGACATGTATGTCGAGCACAACTGCGTCGACTTCGGCATGCCCGAAACGGTCATTCCCGGTGATGGCGTGGTGACGGGATCGGGCACGATCAACGGCCGCCTCGTCTATGTGTTCAGCCAGGACTTCACCGTGTTCGGTGGCTCGCTTTCGGAACGCCACGCGCAGAAAATCTGCAAGATCATGGACATGGCCATGAAGGTCGGCGCGCCGGTGATCGGGCTTAACGATTCGGGCGGGGCGCGCATTCAGGAGGGCGTGGCATCACTGGGCGGCTATGCCGAAGTGTTCCAGCGCAATGTGCTGGCATCGGGCGTGGTGCCGCAGATTTCGCTCATCATGGGGCCTTGCGCGGGCGGCGCGGTCTACAGCCCTGCGATGACCGACTTCATCTTCATGGTGAAGGACAGCTCCTACATGTTCGTGACCGGCCCGGACGTGGTCAAGACCGTCACCAACGAAGTCGTCACGCAGGAAGAGCTGGGCGGGGCGGTCACGCATACGACCAAGACTTCGGTTGCCGACCTTGCGCTGGAAAACGACATCGAGGCGCTTCTCGCCGCGCGCGACTTCTTCGATTACCTGCCCCTGTCGAACCGGCAGGACGTGCCCGAACGGCCGACATCCGATCCTTACGACCGGCTTGAGCCGAGCCTCGATACCATCGTTCCGGCCTCGGCCACGCAGCCCTATGATATGCACGAGGTCATCCGCAAGACGGTGGATGAGGGCGAGTTCTTCGAAATCCAGCCCAAGCACGCCGCCAACATCATCTGCGGTTTCGGCCGTATCGAAGGGCGCACCGTGGGCGTTGTGGCCAACCAGCCGATGGTGCTCGCGGGCGTGCTCGATATCAACTCCTCGAAGAAGGCCGCGCGCTTCGTGCGCTTCTGCGATGCCTTCAACATCCCGATCGTGACTTTCGTCGATGTTCCGGGCTTCCTTCCCGGCACCGCGCAGGAGCACAACGGCATCATCAAGCACGGCGCCAAGCTGCTCTTCGCCTATGCCGAGGCGACCGTGCCGAAGATCACCGTCATCACCCGCAAGGCCTATGGCGGCGCTTATGACGTGATGGCATCCAAGCACCTGCGCGGCGATCTCAACTATGCCTGGCCCACTGCCGAAATCGCGGTGATGGGCGCCAAGGGGGCGGTCGAGATCATTTTCCGCGGCCTTTCCGCCGAAGAGCAGGCGATCAAGACCAGAGAATACGAAGACCGCTTCGCCAATCCGTTCGTGGCGGCAAGCAAGGGCTTCGTCGACGAGGTGATCCACCCGCATTCCACCCGGCGCCGCGTGGCGCTGGGCCTCAGGAAGCTGCGGAACAAGGCCCTCGAGAACCCATGGAAGAAGCACGACAACATTCCGCTCTGATTTGCTCCAGGACTTTGGAAAGACTGACAATGACCGACATCTACATCGTCTCTGGCGCGCGCACCGCCATTGGTTCCTTCGGCGGCAGCCTTGCCTCGCTGCGTCCGGCCGAAACCGGTGCCATCGTCATCAGGGAAGCCATCGCCCGCGCCGGAATCACCCCCGACAAGGTGCAGAACGTGGTGATCGGCACGGTCGTGCCCACGCAGCCGAAGGACGCCTACGTCAGCCGCGTGGCGGCGGTGAATGCCGGCATTCCGATTGAAGCACCCGCGATGAACGTCAACCGCCTGTGCGGTTCGGGCCTGCAGGCGATCGTCTCGGCGGCGCAGGGCATTGCGCTGGGCGAACAGGACATCGCCATCGGCGGCGGCGCTGAAAGCATGTCGAACGCCCCGCACATGGTGCTGACTGCGCGCAACGGGCAGAAGATGGGCGATCAGGTGCTGATGGACGCCATGCTTGGCGCGCTGCATGATCCGTTCGAGAATATCCACATGGGCGTCACGGCCGAAAACGTGGCCGAACAGTGCCAGATCAGCCGTGAAGATCAGGATGCGCTGGCCGTGGAAAGCCACAGGCGCGCAGCCGCCGCCATTGCGGGGGGATATTTCAAGGAACAGATCGTCCCGGTCGAGATCAGGACGCGCAAGGGCGTGGTCGTGTTCGACACCGACGAGCACGTGCGCGCCGATGCCTCGCTTGAGGCGATGGCGGGCCTGAAGCCCGTGTTCAAGAAGGATGGCACCGTCACGGCGGGCAATGCTTCGGGAATCAACGACGGCGCAGCGGCGGTGGTCCTTGCCAGCGGCAAGGCGGTAGAAGAACACGGCCTGAAGCCGATGGCGAAGATCCTCGCCTGGGGCCACGCGGGCGTTGAGCCGAACGTCATGGGTCTTGGCCCGGTCAAGGCGGTGCCGGTGGCGCTGGCGCGTGCGGGCCTGACACTCGACCAGATCGACGTGATCGAGAGCAACGAGGCATTCGCCGCGCAGGCGTGCGGCGTGGCCAAGTCGCTGGGCTTCGATCCGGCCAAGACCAACCCCAACGGTTCGGGCATCAGCCTTGGCCATCCCATCGGCGCGACCGGCGCGATCCTGACGATCAAGGCCATGTATGAACTGCACCGCACCGGCGGACGCTATGGCCTTATCACTATGTGCATCGGCGGTGGTCAGGGCATCGCCATGGTCATCGAAAGGGTCTGATCCATGAAGCCCAAGATGCAATTAGGCCGCTTGAACCACGTCGGCGTTGCCACGCCCGACATTGACGCATCCATCGCGTTCTACCGCGACGTGATGGGGGCCACCGACATCACCGAGCCGTTCGTGCTGGAAAGCCAGCAGGTGCGGGTGTGCTTCGTCAACACGCCGGGCGAGAACGGGACCGCTGGCACGCAGATCGAGCTGATCCAGCCGACCAGCCCCGACAGTGCGGTGGGCAAGTGGCTCGCGGCCAACCCGCTCGGCGGGCAGCACCATCTTTGCTACGAAGTGCCTGACATTCACGAGGCCAAGGCCTGGTTCGAGGGGCAGGGCAAGCGCGTGCTGGGCGAACCCCGCATCGGCGCGCACGGCACGCTGATCTTCTTTGTCCATCCCAAGGATATGGGCGGACAGCTGACCGAGATCATGGAGACGCCGAAGGGCGGGCACCACTGAGGTTGTGAGGGAACCGTCACCCCGAACTTGTTTGAGGGGCCCTCGTGCGAACGGCACAGCGGTTCGAGTGGCAGAAATGGATGCTGAATCAGGTTCAGCATGACGTGTGAGATGGCAAAATGACCGACAAGACTCTGGCAGACTGGCAGGCCGCGGCCGCAAAGGAAGTCAAAGGCAAGGATCTGATCTGGCACACGCCCGAAGGTATTGCCGTCAAGCCGCTCTATACCGCTGACGACGTGACCGTTGATCCGGGCCTGCCCGGTTTCGCGCCCTTCACGCGCGGCGTGCGCGCATCGATGTATGCGGGGCGCCCATGGACGATCCGCCAGTATGCGGGCTTCTCCACCGCCGAGGAATCCAACGCCTTCTACCGCCGCAACCTTGCCGCCGGGCAGAAGGGGCTTTCGGTCGCCTTCGACCTTGCCACGCACCGCGGCTACGATTCCGACCATCCGCGCGTGGTGGGCGATGTGGGCAAGGCGGGCGTGGCGATCGACAGCGTCGAGGACATGAAGATCCTGTTCGACGGCATTCCGCTCGATCAGATGTCGGTCTCGATGACCATGAACGGCGCGGTCATCCCGATCCTCGCGTTCTTCATCGTGGCGGGCCAGGAACAGGGCGTTCCCACCGAAAAGCTGGACGGAACCATTCAGAACGACATTCTGAAGGAGTTCATGGTCCGCAACACCTATATCTATCCGCCCGAACCCTCGATGCGGATCATCTCCGACATCTTTGCCTATACCTCGGCAAACATGCCCAAGTTCAACTCGATCTCGATTTCCGGCTATCACATGCAGGAAGCCGGGGCGACGCAGGTGCAGGAACTGGCCTTCACCATCGCCGATGGCATGGAATACGTGAAGTATGGCGTGGCCTCCGGTCTCGATATCGACAAGTTCGCCGGCCGCCTGTCGTTCTTCTTCGCCATCGGCATGAACTTCTTCATGGAAGTGGCCAAGCTGCGCGCCGCGCGGGTGCTGTGGCACCGCGTGATGACGAAGCTGGGCGCCAAGGACGAACGCTCCAAGATGCTGCGCACGCACTGCCAGACATCGGGCGTTTCCTTGCAGGAGCAGGATCCCTACAACAACGTCATCCGCACCACGATCGAGGCGATGGCGGCCATGCTGGGCGGCACCCAGTCGCTCCACACCAACGCGCTCGATGAAGCCATCGCGCTGCCGACCGACTTTTCCGCCCGCATCGCGCGCAACACGCAGATCGTGCTTCAGGAAGAGACGGGCATGTGCAACGTGGTCGACCCGCTGGGCGGTTCGTATTACGTCGAAGCCCTCACGCAGCAACTGGTCGACAAGGCGTGGGAAATCATCGAGCGCGTCGAGGCCGAAGGTGGCATGGCCAAGGCCGTGGCCGCCGGCTGGCCCAAGGCGATGATCGAGGAAGCCGCCGCCGCCCGTCAGGCCCGCGTCGATCGGGGTGAGGACGTGATCGTCGGCGTCAACAAGTATCGCCTGGCAAACGAAGACCAGATCGAGACGCTGGAGGTTGACAACCACGCGGTGCGCGAGGCGCAGATTGCCCGCATCAAGCGCGTGCGCGAAACGCGCGACGAGACGAAGTGCCGCGCAGCGCTCAATGCGCTCACCGAAGGTGCCAAGACCGGCGGCAACCTGCTCGAACTGGCGGTCGAGGCTGCCCGCCACCGCGCCACCCTGGGCGAGATTTCGGATGCGATGGAGGTTGTCTTCGGTCGCCACGGAACCGTGCCCACGCCGGTCAAGGGCATCTACGGTTCGGCCTATGCCGGAGACAATCGCTATCAACAGGTGCTCGATGGGGTCGAGGCCGTCACTCGCCGCCTTGGCCGCAAGCCGCGGATGCTGGTGGCCAAGATGGGGCAGGATGGCCACGATCGCGGCGCGAACGTCATCGCCTCGGCCTTTTCGGACATGGGCTTTGACGTGACCAGCGGTCCCTTGTTCCAGACGCCCGAAGAAGCCGCCGCCCTGGCGCTGGAAAAGGATGTGGATGCGGTGGGTGCATCGAGCCTTGCCGCCGGACACAAGACGCTGATCCCCGAACTGATCGCCCACCTCAAGGCGGCAGGCCGGGCCGACATCAAGGTCGTGGCAGGCGGCGTCATCCCGCCGCAGGACTACGACTTCCTGCGCGAGGCAGGCGTTCAGGGCATTTACGGCCCCGGTTCGAACGTGGTCGAATGCGCGGCCGACATGCTCCGCCTCCTCGGCCACAACATGCCGCCGCTGGGTAGCGAGATCGAGGCCGCCTGATAGTATCCGCCCAGAACCACGGGAGCGATGCCATGACACAGAAGCTTGAGACGCTGACGATCCACGCCGGGTGCGAGCCTGATCCGACCACCAAGGCGCGGATCACGCCGATCTACCAGACGGCAAGCTATGTGTTCGACAGTGCCGAACATGCCGCGAACCTGTTTGCGCTGGCCGAGTTCGGCAACATCTACACCCGCATCATGAACCCGACCAACGCCGCGCTCGAAGCCAAGATTGCGGCGCTGGAAGGGGGCGTGGGCGCCCTCGGCGTCGCATCGGGCCATGCTGCGCAGTTCATCGTCTTCCACACCCTGATGGAGCCGGGCTGCGAGATCGTTGCGGCCAAGAAGCTCTATGGCGGCACGCTCAACCAGTTCGCGCACAGCTTTGCCAAGTTCGGCTGGAAGGCGGTGTTCGTCGATGCCGATGATCCCGCCGCCGTTGCCGCCGCGATTACCGACAAGACGCGCGGCGTGTTCATCGAAAGCCTCGCCAATCCCGGCGGCGTGGTGCAGGACATTGCCGCGATTGCCGAGGTCGCCCATGCTGCTGGCGTGCCGCTGATCGTCGACAACACGATGGCCAGCCCCGCACTGTGCCGCCCGATCGAGCACGGCGCGGACATCGTCGTCCATTCCTGCACCAAGTTCCTCAACGGCCACGGCAATTCCATCGGCGGGCTGATCGTCGATTCGGGCAAGTTCGACTGGGCGGCGAGCGACAAGTTTCCCTCGCTCTCGCAGCCGAACCCCAGCTACCACGGCGCAGTGCTGACCGAGGCGCTGAAGCCGGTCGGCCCGATCGCCTTCATCATTGGCTGCCGCGTGCTGGGCCTGCGCGATCTTGGTCCGGCGATGGCGCCGATGAACGCGTTCCTGACGCTCACCGGCATGGAAACGCTGGCGCTGCGCATGGAGCGGCATTGCAGCAATGCGCTGCATCTGGCGCAGTGGCTTCAGGCCCATCCCAAGGTCGCGTGGGTATCCTATGCGGGCCTGCCGGAAGACCCCTATCACCAGCTTGCCCGCCGGTATCTTGGCGGCAAGGGGGGCGCGGTGTTCACCTTCGGCGTGAAGGGGGGCTACGAGGCGGGCGTGAAGCTGGTCCAGTCGGTAAAGCTGTTCAGCCACCTCGCCAACATCGGCGACACCCGCTCGCTCATCATCCATCCCGCCTCGACCACGCACAGCCAGCTGGGCGAAGAGGAGTTGCAGGCTGCGGGCGCGGGCGCGGACACCGTGCGCGTGTCGGTCGGCATTGAACACATCGACGACATCGTCGCCGACCTCGCGCAGGCGCTCGAACAGATCTGATAAACGGAAAGCAACCGCCAATGTTCAAGAAAATCCTCATCGCCAACCGTGGTGAAATTGCCTGCCGCGTCATCAAGACGGCTCGTCGGATGGGTATTCAGACGGTGGCGGTCTATTCCGATGCCGATGCGCGGGCGCCGTTCGTGCAGATGGCGGACGAGGCGGTGCATATCGGGCCTGCGCCTGCCGCGCAGTCCTACCTGATTGCCGACAAGATCATCGCGGCGTGCAAGGCAACGGGCGCGGAAGCCGTGCATCCGGGCTATGGCTTCCTGTCCGAGCGCACCTCGTTTGCCGAGGCGCTGGCGGCAGAGAACATCGCGTTCATTGGCCCCCCTGTCGGCGCGATCGCCGCGATGGGCGACAAGATCGAATCCAAGAAGCTGGCCAAGGAAGCGGGCGTCAACGTCGTCCCCGGCTTCGTCGGCGAGATCGAGGATACCGAGCATGCGGTGCGCATCTCGGACGAGATCGGCTATCCGGTGATGATGAAGGCCTCGGCCGGCGGTGGCGGCAAGGGCATGCGTCTTGCCTACAACGAGAAGGATGTGCGCGAGGGCTTCGAGGCCGTGAAGCGTGAAGGCCTGAACTCGTTCGGCGATGACCGCGTGTTCATCGAAAAGTTCATCCTCAACCCGCGCCACATCGAGATCCAGATCCTCGGCGACAAGCACGGCAACATCCTTTACCTGAACGAGCGCGAGTGCTCGATCCAGCGCCGCCACCAGAAGGTGGTGGAAGAAGCGCCTTCGCCGTTCGTGACGCCCAAGATGCGCAAGGCCATGGGCGAACAGTGCGTCGCGCTGGCCCGCGCGGTGGGATACTACTCGGCAGGCACGGTGGAACTCATCGTTTCGGGCGCCGATCCCAGCGGCGAAAGCTTCTACTTCCTCGAAATGAACACGCGCCTACAGGTGGAGCATCCCGTGACCGAAGCCATCACCGGCATCGATCTGGTCGAGCAGATGATCCGCGTGGCCGCTGGCGAGAAGCTTGCATTCACGCAGGACGACGTGAAGATCGACGGCTGGGCCATCGAGAACCGCGTCTATGCCGAAGACCCGTATCGCGGCTTCCTGCCATCGACCGGCCGCCTGATCCGCTATCAGCCTCCCCTCGCCGGTTGGACTGACGATGGCGAGGCCAACGGTCGGCGCGGCGTCGATGGCGTGCGGGTGGATGACGGCGTCTATGAAGGCGGTGAAGTCTCGATGTTCTATGACCCGATGATCGCCAAGCTCATCACCTGGGGCAAGACGCGCGACGAGGCTGCCGACAAGCAGATCGAGGCGCTTGATGCCTTCGAGATCGAGGGGCTGGGCCACAACATCGATTTCGTGAACGCGATCATGCAGCACCCGCGCTTCCGGTCGGGCGAACTCACCACCGGTTTCATTGCCGAGGAATATCCCGAAGGCTTCACCGGCGCGCCCGCTTCGTCAGAATTGAAGCAGCAGCTTGCAGCGCTTGCGGGATTTCTTGCCACCGCGCGGTCCGACCGGGCGCGGCAGGTGGACGGGCAGCTTGGTGATGAACTCGATCCGCCGTCGCAATGGGCGGTGAAGATCGGCGGCGAGACTTTTGCGGTCGGCGTGACCGAGGACGACATCACCGTTGATGGCAAGGTCATCGATATCGCGCTCGAATACTCGCTCGGCGACCGGATCGTGCATTGCGAGGTGGATGACAGGCCGCTCTCGGTAAAGGTCGAGACGACTCGCGCAGGCTTCAAGCTGACGACGCGCGGCGCGATCCACGATGTGCAGGTCCTGCCCGCACATATCGCGCACCTGACGAAGCACATGATCGAAAAGGTGCCGCCTGATCTTTCGAAGTTCCTGATCTGCCCGATGCCGGGCCTGCTCGTTTCGCTTCACGTGGCCGTGGGCGATACGGTGGAGGCGGGCCAGCCGCTGGCCGTGGTTGAAGCGATGAAGATGGAAAACATCCTTCGCGCCGAGAAGGCGGGCACGGTGAAGGCGGTCAACGCCAAGGCTGGCGACAGTCTCGCGGTGGACGCGATCATCCTTGAAATGGAGTAAGCGCGCCCGTCCGTTTGGCTTCCGGCTCTTCGGCTACTGATCGGGGCCGGGAGCGGGGGAGGCGGGAATCGGGAGCGGTAAACCTTGGGCTTGTGTCCATGCTGCATCAGTCTGGCGCGATTTTGTGCGCACACGAAACTTCGTGTGACAGCCGCCTGACGAGCAGCTAAAGGAAGCGCCACACAAGTCGCCCGGCGCGGCCTTGGGAGAGGGTGCGACAACGTTCGCGCCGCGCCGGGTGTTATTGCGGGATCTGCGGCATTGCCTATGCGCCCGCGATGTGGTTGCCTGCGGGCCAGCATGATCGTCCGCCCCTGCAACAGCAATCCTTTCCGATGAGCGCGGGGCTTGCCGCACTTCTGGCGCTGGCGCTTGGCGCACTGCTTTTCGCCGTGGCCTTCTATGCCGAACGGCGGCTGCGTTCACGCAGCCTTGGCCCGCGCGCGCGTCATCTCGTTTATATGTTGGCGCTGGGTGTCTATTGCTCAAGCTGGACCTTCTACGGAACGGTCGGCACGGCGGTCAGCGAGGGCTGGAACTACCTGCCGATCTATCTTGCGCCCGCGCTCCTGCTGCTGTTCGCTCCGCGCTTTCTGGAACGGCTGGCCGAAGCGGTGCAGCAGGAACGTGCCGTCACCATCTCGGACTTTATCGGGGCGCGCTTTGGCCACGATGCCGCCGTGGCGCAGCTTGTCACCGTCATCGCCCTGTGCGGCACGATACCCTACGTGGCGCTGCAACTGCGATCGATCGGCGCGGCGGTGGCGGGCATTTCGGGCGCGGACATTGCCGTGCCCGCCATCCTTGCCGCAGCCATTGTGCTGGCGACTTTTGCGATTCTTTTCGGTGCGCGCCGCTACGAGATTGCCGGGCGCAGCGACGGGCTGGTGGCGGCGGTCGCGCTGGAATCGCTCATCAAGATCATCGCCCTGGGGGTGGTGGGGGCCTATGCCTTCAGCGTGATTGCCGATGCCGATCCGGTGCGGCTGGCTGATGCCGTCCGGCATCTCGAACTGCGCTTTGCCCCTTCGCAGGTTTCCGCCGAAACACTGACCATCGCGCTAATCTCGACCTTTGCGATCATCGTCCTGCCGCGCCAGTTCTACATGGCGCTGGTGGTGGCGCAGTCGCCGCACGATCTGCCCCGCGCGCGGGCTGGCCTTGCGCTCTATCTCCTTGCCATGGCGGCCCTGATCCTGCCGATTGCGGTGGGCGGGCTGGTGGCGCTTCCCGCTTCGGTGCCGCCTGATCTCTATGTCCTGCTGCTGCCGACCAGCACCGGGGCATCGGCCATTGCCACCATTGCGCTGATCGGCGGTATCAGCGCCGGGGCGGCCATGGTCATCGTCGATGCCACCGCGCTTGCCACGATGGTTTCGAACGACCTGATCTTCCCGGCCGTGCTTCGGCAGGGCGGGCCCAGCGGCGAAGGCGATCTGGGCCGCCGCATGGTGCTGGTGCGGCGGCTGGCGATTGTCGGCGTGGTGGCGCTGGCGCTGCTGTGGGCGCTGCTCGTCGATCCGGCGCGCTCGCTCGCATCGATCGGGCTGGTGGCCTTTGCCGCCATGGTGCAGTTCGTGCCGCATCTTCTGCTGGCGGTTCAGGCGCCGGGGCGCGATCCGGTGGCGGCGCGCGCCAGCCTGCTCACCGGGCTTGCGCTCTGGCTCTATACGCTGGCCTTGCCGCCAATCATGCCGCGCGCCCTGCTCGATGCGCTGGCGGGCACCCTGTTCGATCCGCTGCGGCTCTTCGGCATCGGCCACGCCTCGCCGCTGGTGCACGGCGTGGCATGGAGCCTTGCCGCCAATCTTGCGGTGCTGGGTCTGGTGGCCGCGGGCAAGCAGCGCGCCCCGCGCCTGCCGCGGCTTGCCGCAACCGGACGTGCCGCGGGCAATCTGGGAGAACTGGCGGCGCTGACCGCGCGATTCGTCGGCGAAGAGCGCGCGCTTGAGGTCTTTCCGGCGGCGCGGCATGGGCACGGGGTTGACCGCGCATCCGCCCGTCTCGCGCGCGAGATGATCGCGGGCGTGGTGGGCACGTCCTCGGCGCGGGCGCTGGTGGCGTCGGCGTTGGCGGGCGGGCGCATGACGCTTGAGGACGTGACCCGCCTGCTCGACGAGGGCGGCCAGTCGCTCAGCTTCTCGCGGCAGCTTCTGGCCGCCACTTTCGAGAACCTGCAATCGGGCGTCAGCGTGATCGATGCGGATCTCAGGCTGGTGGCGTGGAACACCCGCTATGTCGAACTCTTCGGCTACCCGCCCGGACTGGTGCGCGAGGGCGTGGCGATAGCCGACCTCATCCGCTTCAACGTGGAGCGCGGGGCCTTTGCGGGCAGCGTCGATCACGAGGTTGACAAGCGCCTGCGCCACCTTCGCGCCCGGCGCGCCTATGTGTCCGAACGCGTGCATCACGATGGCCGGGTCATAAAGTCGGTTGGCGGGCCGATGCCGGGTGGCGGCTATCTTACCTCGTTCACCGACATTACCGAGGACGCCAAGGTCCGCGCCGAACTGGAGCGGACGCTGAACGAACTTGAACAGCGCGTGGCCGAGCGCACCGCCGAACTGCGCGAGGCGAACCGGCGGCTGGCCGATACCGGGCGCGAGAAGACGCGCTTTCTTGCCGCCGCCAGCCATGATCTGCTCCAGCCCCTGCACGCGGCGCGCCTCTTCGCCTCGGCGCTCGACCGTTCGCTGGAAGGCAATGCGCGCGCGCTGGCGCAGCGGGTGGACAAGTCCATCGTGGCCGCCGAAGCGCTGCTGCGCGCCTTGCTCGACATATCCCGGCTCGATGCGGGCGGGGTGCAGGCCAATCCCGAACCCGTCCTGCTTGCGCCGCTGATTGCCGATCTGGCCGACAACATGCGCCCGCTGGCCGAGGAAAAGGGCCTGATCCTGCGCACGGCAAGCCTTGGCGGCACTGTTGAGACCGACCCCGGCCTGCTGCGTTCGGTCCTGCAGAACCTCGTCGCCAATGCCTTGCGCTATACCCTTGCGGGCGGGGTGCTGATCGGCGTGCGGCGGCGCGGGGACGATCTGCGGATTGACGTCATCGATACGGGCGTGGGCATTCCTGCAGAACGCCAGCACGAGATTTTCGGCGAGTTCACCCGGCTGGGCACGGTCGAGGCCGAAGGGCTGGGGCTGGGCCTTGCCATCGTGGAGCGTATCGCGCGGCTGATCGGCGCGCGGATCGAACTTTCCTCGCGCGAAGGGCGGGGCAGCCGGTTCAGCGTGGCCCTGCCCGCGCGTGGCGCCGCTGCCGGGGCGGCGATGGTGCAATCGGCCGTTGCGCCGCAATCTGCCGGTGGGGGCAGGGCGCTGTCGGTGCTGGTGGTGGACAACGAGCCCGAAATTGTGGCCGCCACCACCGCGCTGCTCGAAGGCATGGGGCACGCGGTGACGGGGGCGACCGACATGGCATCGGCGCTGCGCCATGCCCGGCGCGCCGATGTGCTGCTGGCGGACTATCATCTTGGCAACGGCGAGGACGGATTGCGCCTCATCGATCAGGCGCGGGCGCGCAATCCGGCGCTGGCGGTGGCGCTGGTATCCGCCGAAGGCGGTGCGGACCTGCGCAAGCGGCTGCGGCTGCGCCGGGTGCCGCTGTTCGTGAAGCCCGCCGATCCTGCCGCGATCGAGGCCTTCCTGCGCGAGGCTGCGGGCCGGACAGGCGCCCTGCCTGCTTCGGCTGCGCCTGCCTCAGCCGCCCTTGGCTCAGACGGGAGGCGCAAGGCCCAGTGAACGCGCCACCAGCGCTGCCTGCGTGCGGTTCTGCACATCAAGTTTGCGCATGATCGCGGTCATGTGCGCCTTCACCGTCGCCTCGCTCATGCCAAGGTCATAGGCGATCTGCTTGTTCAGCTTGCCCTCAAGCACGGCAAGCAGCACCTTGAGCTGGGTGGGAGTAAGCCCGGCCACTTCGCGGCGCACCTCGTCAACCGGTTCGGCGGCGGCGCGCGGCGCGGAGGGGGCCGTCTTTTCGCCAAGCGCCACACGCAGGGCATCCTCGATCTGCGCGAGATCGGCATCCTTGCGCAGAAAGCCCACCGCACCAAAGGCGCGGGCTTCCTGCGCGATCTGCGCGCCTTCCGCGCTTGAGACGACAAGGATTGGCACATCGGGCCGTTCGGCATGGAGCAGGGCAATGCCGGAATAGCCGACCGCCCCCGGCATTTTCAGATCAAGCGTGACGAGCGCCAGATCGGGCGTTTCCGCCACGGCTCTGGCGGCTCCGGTCAGGGTGCCGGCTTCGGCCACCTGCGCATCGGGAGCGACATTGCCAACCGCCAGCGCCAGTGCCTGACGGAAGAGCGGATGATCGTCGGCAATCAGGATCGTTCTGCTCACATCCCTCCGGTCAGGCCGCGATCATGCCTTGGTGCAGGGCCAGCGCCATCAGGCACTGGCGAGCTGCGGCCTGTTGGCCACCAGATTATCCACCACCGACGGATCGGCAAGGGTCGAGGTGTCGCCAAGGTTCGACATGTCGTTCTCCCCGATCTTGCGCAGAATGCGGCGCATGATCTTGCCCGAACGCGTCTTGGGCAGGCCAGGGGCGAACTGGATCACATCGGGCGTGGCGATGGGGCCGATCTCGTGGCGCACCCACTGCACCAGTTCCTTGCGCAGGGCCTCGTCCGGCTCGACCTCGGCATTGCAGGTGACGAAGGCATAGATGCCCTGGCCCTTGATGTCGTGCGGCATTCCCACCACGGCTGCTTCTGCCACCTTGGGGTGGGCCACCAGCGCGCTTTCGATCTCGGCCGTGCCCATGCGGTGGCCCGAAACGTTGATGACATCATCAATGCGCCCGGTGATCCAGTAATAGCCGTCGGCATCGCGGCGGCAGCCGTCACCGGTGAAATAGAGGCCCTTGAACGTGCTGAAATAGGTCTGGAAGAAGCGTTCGTGATCGCCCCAGACGGTGCGCATCTGGCCGGGCCAGGAATCGGTGATGACGAGGCAGCCATCGGTCGCGCCTTCAAGGAAATTGCCGTCATTGTCGACCAGCGCGGGCTTCACGCCAAAGAACGGGCGGCTGGCCGAACCGGGCTTGAGCGGGGTGGCGCCGGGCAGCGGGGTAATCATCGCGCCGCCCGTTTCCGTCTGCCACCAGGTATCGACGATGGGGCAGCGGCCATCTCCCACCACCTTGTGATACCATTCCCACGCTTCGGGGTTGATCGGCTCGCCCACCGAGCCAAGCAGACGCAGCGAGGCGCGGCTGGTCTTCTTCACCCAATCGTCGCCTTCGCGCATCAGCGCGCGCAGCGCGGTGGGCGCGCCATAGAAGATCTCGACCTTGAACTTGTCGACCACCTGCCAGAAGCGGCTGGGATCGGGGAAGTTGGGCACCCCTTCGAACATCACCGTGGTCGCCCCGTTCATCAGCGGGCCATAGACCACGTAGGAATGGCCCGTGACCCAGCCGATATCGGCCGCGCACCAGTAGATCTGTCCCGGACGGTAATCGAACACATACTGGTGCGTCATCGAAGCCCAGACTGCGTAGCCGCCGGTGGTGTGCAGCACGCCCTTGGGCTTGCCCGTGGAACCGGAGGTATAGAGGATGAACAGCGGATCTTCCGCGCCCATTTCCTCAGGTGGGCATTCGGCGCTCTGGCTGTCGGCGGCGGCCCAGTCGATATCGCGGCCTTCGGTCATCGGCACATCGGCGCCCGTGCGGCGCAGCATGATGACGGTATCCACTCCGGGGCACTGCTTCAGCGCTTCGTCCACGTTGGCCTTCAGCGGCACCTTGCGCCCGCCACGCAGGCCCTCGTCCGCTGTCAGCACGATGCGGCTGTCGCAATCGGTGATACGGCCCGCCAGCGCATCGGGAGAAAAACCCGCAAAGACGATCGAATGAATCGCCCCGATGCGCGCGCAGGCCAGCATGGCAACGGCGGCTTCGGGCACCATCGGCAGGTAGATCGTCACCCGTTCGCCGCGCTTCACGCCCTTTGCCTTCAGGAGGTTGGCAAAGCGGCAGACCTGCTCGTGCAGCTCGCGATAGGTGATCGCGCGATGGTCTTCGTCCAGCCCGTCCGGCTCCCACAGGATCGCCACGCTGTCGGCGCGGGTGGCCAGGTGGCGGTCAAGCGCATTGGCGCACAGGTTCAGAGTGCCGTCCTCGAACCAGCGAATGCCGAAATCGGCCTCGTTGTATGACGTGTTCTTCACCCTGGTGAAGGGCCTGATCCAGTCAAGCCGCTCGCCATGTTCGGCCCAGAAGGCTTCGGGATCCTCGACCGACTGGCGATACATCTCGAAATAGCGCGCTTCGTCCACAAGCGCGTTTTCGGCCCAGTGCGCGGGAACGGGATAGACGGCTTCGGCCATGTCAGGCTCTCCTCGTGGATCGATTCTGATCTTGGCGGCAAGGTTTACGGTCTGCGCAACCTGCCCGCCTTTAGACAATAGTCGTAGAACTAAGACCATCCTCTGTCTGGCTGGCAAGGCCGAACCGATCGACATTCACGGCAGGATGTCCCGAAAGCGGGGTGCCGGGAGAGGAATGATGATCGCACGGCGTTTGCGGACCCTGAAGGCGCTGCTGGCAGCAACCGCGCTGGCCGCCCCCGCAGTCCTGATGCCTGCCGCAGTGCATGCAGCCGCGCCTGCGTCCAGCCGCGAGGCCGAACTCGAAGCGCGGCTCCTGCGCCTTGAAGCCGAGATGGCCGACATGAAGGCAGCCCTGCGCGAGGCCCGGCAGGCTTCGGCCGAGAAGCCGTTGACGGATGACGCGGCAACACAGGCGGCAAGGGCTGCCGAGGCCAAGGCCGATGCCGCTGCGGTGCGCATTGCCGCGCTTGAGGCAAAGGCCGGGCAGGTTCCCGCCCAGCCCGACGGTTTCCGCATGGGCGGCACAAGCTGGCGGCTGGGCGGCTTCGTCAAGGTGGTCGGCAGCGTCACCCGCTTCGGCAATGGCGAACTGGCGGGGGGATCGCTGGGCAAGGAGTTCTTCCTGCCGCAGCAGATTCCGGTGGGCGGCGCGGCCAGCACGGATGTCATCGGCCATGCCCGCCAGACCCGGCTGTTCTTTTCCACCAGCACCCCGGTGGCGGGCAAGGAGCTGAAAGGCCATATCGAGTTCGATTTCGCGCTGGCGGCCGCGCCCCTTGGTGCGCAGCGCGCCACCAACGCTTATACCCCCACCTTCCGGCGCGGCTTCATCAGCTATGGCAACCTGCTGATCGGGCAGGAATGGACCACCTTCCAGAACCCTGCCCATTTGCCCGAATCCACCGATTTCGTGGGGCCGATGGATGGCTCGGTCTTCGTGCGGCAGATGATGGTGCAATATCGCCAGCCGCTGGGCCGGGGGCTGGACCTCTATCTTGCGGCGGAAAACCCGCAGACCGAAACGCTCACGTCCACCTCTGCCGCCATGGTCGACAACGATCAGGACCGGATGCCCGATTTCGTGGCGAAGCTGGCCTATCACGACAAGACGAAGGAACTGCACATCGCGGGGCTGGTGCGCAGCGTTTCGGTGCATGGCGGCGGGATGGGCGACAATGCGCTGGGCTATGGCGCGAGCGTTGGCGGAAAGATCATGTTCGGCCCCGGCAATCGCCACGATATCCGCTTCATGGGTGCGGTGGGCCGGGGGATCGGCCGCTATTTCACCGTAGGCTATGCGCCTGATGCGATATATGACCGCGCCGTGGCCGACCGGCTCTATCTGGTCGACAATCTGGCGGGCTGGGCCTCGGTCAAGCTGGGCTGGACCGAAACCCTGCGTTCCACATTCATGGCCGGATACCAGCACGCCGGCTATCCCGACGCCATCGGCAGGCCCGCCCTTGCCAATGTCGAGGCATGGAGCCTTGCCGGCAACCTGTTCTGGTCGCCGGTGCGCAATCTCGATTTCGGAATTGAATACCGCCACGCCGTCCGCAAGGTTGCAAGCGGGCTGTCGGGCACGATGGATCGCGTCGAAATGGCGGCGAAGTACACATTCTAAGAACGGGGAAGAGGACCGATGGCAACTCTGGAAGACACCTTGCCCAAGCATCACCGGGCAACACACAGCGAAAAACTCATCATCACCGCCTCATCGCTGGGCACGGTGTTCGAGTGGTATGATTTCTACCTCTATGGGCTGCTCACCGCGATCATCGCGGCGCAGTTTCTTACCGGGCTGAACCCCACCACGTCGTTCATCATGGCGCTGCTGGTATTTGCCGCGGGCTTCATCGTGCGCCCGTTCGGCGCGCTGGTATTCGGCGCGATCGGCGATATCGTCGGGCGGCGCTATACCTTCATCGTCACGCTGCTGGTGATGGGGCTTTCCACTTTCCTTGTCGGCTGCCTTCCCACCTATGAAAGCGTCGGCGTTGCCGCGCCGATCATGCTGGTGGTGCTGCGCATGTTCCAGGGCCTTGCCCTTGGCGGCGAATATGGCGGCGCGGCCACTTACGTTGCCGAACATGCGCCCAACAACAAGCGCGGTTTCTACACCAGCTGGATCCAGATCACCGCGACGGCGGGGCTGGCCATGGCGCTGCTCATAGTCATCCTCGTGCGCTCGCCCGTCACGGGCGTGGGCGAAGAGGCGTTCCGCGCATGGGGCTGGCGCATTCCCTATCTGCTTTCAGGCGTGTTTCTGGCGATCGGCCTGTGGCTGCGCCTGAAACTGCATGAATCGCCCGTCTTCCAGAAGATGAAGGAAGAGGGC
Organism: Novosphingobium meiothermophilum; assembly: GCF_003171715.1. Classification (GTDB taxonomy): domain Bacteria; phylum Pseudomonadota; class Alphaproteobacteria; order Sphingomonadales; family Sphingomonadaceae; genus Novosphingobium; species Novosphingobium meiothermophilum. The sequence goes on from NZ_QGHL01000009.1 coordinate 81,114, forward strand.
ACTTCGTCCAAGCGCCCGCTGTCAGAAGCCTTCGGCGAATGGAAGAACCTCAAGATCGTGCTGATCGCCTTCTTTGGCGCCATCGCGGGGCAGGCCGTGGTCTGGTACACCGGTCAGCTCTACGCGATGTATTTCCTTGAAAAGATGCTGAAGGTTGATGGCCTTACCGCCAATACCCTCATCATTGTCGCGCTGGCTCTGGCTACCCCGTTCTTTCTGTTCTTCGGCTGGCTTTCAGACAAGATCGGCCGCAAGAAGATCATCCTTGCCGGCTGCGCGCTCGCCGCGCTCACCCTGTTCCCCGCGTTCAAGATGTTGACGGCAGCCGCCAACCCGGCGCTTGCGCACGCGCTTGCCAATGCTCCGGTCAGGGTCGTGGCCAATCCGGGCGAATGCTCCTCGCAGTTCGATCCGGTGGGCGGCAACAAGTTCGATGCGACCTCGTGCGATATAGTGAAAAATGCGCTCGCCAAGGCAGCGGTGAACTACGAGAACGTCGAGGCCCCGGCGGGCACCGTCGCCACCATCCAGATCGGCGGCACCACGATGACCGCACCTGATCCTGCAAGGATTTCGGGCGAGGAAAGGAAGGCCGCCATTGCCGCCTTCACCAAGGCGATCACCGCCGAACTGGAAAAGGTCGGCTATCCGGCAAGTGCCGATCCCGATCAGATCAACCGGCCGCTGGTCGTGGCGATCCTGTTCTACCTCGTGCTGCTGGTAACGATGGTCTATGGCCCCATTGCGGCCATGCTGGTTGAACTTTTCCCAAGCCGGATCCGCTATTCCTCGATGAGCCTGCCCTACCATATCGGCAATGGCTGGCTCGGCGGCCTGCTGCCTGCCATCGGCTTTGCCATGGTGGCGGCCAACGGGGATATCTACCATGGCTTCTGGTATCCGGTGATAGTGGCGGCGGCCACTTGCGTGATCGGCCTCATTTTCCTGCCGGAAACGCACAAACGCAGCATAGACGACTAAGGTCTGACTTGGAGCAGGTGCCGGTTTGCGCCGATACCTGCTCCGACCGTTTGGGGAATCGGGTGAGGACATGAGCGCAGCATACGAACGGGCATGGCAGGAAAGCATCGCCGATCCGCAGGCATTCTGGGGCGATGCCGCACAGGCGATAGACTGGACCGCACAGCCTTCGGCCGCCTATGCCGAAGCGGCGGGCTGGTTTCCCGGCGGAACGCTAAACACTGCCGCCAACTGCCTTGATCGCCACGTTGCCGCAGGGCGCGGCGATGCTGCGGCGCTCATCTACGACAGTCCCGTGACCGATACGGTCCGCCGCTTCACCTATGCCGAACTGCTTGAAGAAAGCGGCAGGGTTGCTGCCATGCTGGCCGCCCTTGGCGTGGCCAAGGGGGACCGGGTCATCATCTACATGCCGATGATCCCCGAAACCGTCTTTGCCATGCTTGCCTGCGCAAGGCTGGGGGCGGTGCATTCGGTGGTGTTCGGCGGCTTTGCGCCGCTGGAACTGGCCAAGCGGATCGATGATGCAACGCCCAGGGTGCTGCTGACGGCATCGTGCGGGATCGAGGGCAGCCGCACCGTTGCCTACAAGCCGATGGTGGACGAGGCGCTGACGCTGGCCCGCCATCAGGTTGAGCGCGTGGTCCTGTTCCAGCGGGACCGCCTGCGCGCCGATCTTCAAGCCCCGCGCGATCTTGACTGGGAAAGCCTGCGCGCAGCCACGGCGGCCGATCCCGTGCCCGCGCCAGTGCCGGTCGCATCCGCTGATCCGCTCTACATCCTCTACACGTCGGGCACCACGGGCACGCCCAAGGGCGTCGTGCGGGAGAACGGCGGCCATGCCGTCGCGCTCGCCTGGTCGATGCGCAACATCTACGCGATTGACGCGGGCGACGTGTTCTGGGCCGCATCGGACGTGGGCTGGGTCGTCGGGCACAGCTACATCGTCTATGCCCCGCTGCTGGTAGGGGCGACGACGGTCCTGTTCGAGGGCAAGCCCGTCGGCACGCCCGATCCGGGCACGTTCTGGCGCGTGATCGCGCGGCACGGGGTGAAAACCTTCTTCACCGCGCCCACCGCCATCCGCGCCATCCGCAAGGAAGACCCGGATGCCCGCCTGCTCAAGAACATCGGCACAGGCCGGTGCGAGGCGATCTTCCTCGCGGGCGAGCGCGCCGATCCCGATACGATCGGCTGGCTTGAGGACAAGTCCGGCCTGCCGGTGATCGACCACTGGTGGCAGACCGAGCTGGGCTGGCCCGCCATTGCTTCGTGCTTTGCGCTGGGCGATCTGCGCCGCAAGCGCGGCAGCGCGGGCTTTCCCGTGCCCGGCTATGCCTTCGCCGTTCTGGACGAGGCAGGCCATCCTGTTCCGGCCGGGCACAGCGGCGCCGTGGTCATCAAGGCGCCGCTCGCACCTGGCGCGTTCCGCACCTTGTGGAACAATCCTGCCGGTTACGCGAAGAACTTCGCCACGTTTGCCGGCTACTACGAAACCGGCGATGCGGGCTTTATCGATGAAGAAGGCTTCGTCCACATCATGGGCCGCACGGATGACATCATCAATGTGGCCGGGCATCGCCTGTCGACCGGGCAGATGGAGCAGATCGTCGCCGCCGTCGAAGGCGTGGCCGAATGCGCGGTGATCGGGGCCGATGATGCGATCAAGGGCATGGTGCCCATCGCCTTTGTTGTGCCGCGCGCCGGGTTCGATGACGATTCCGGTCTTGCGGCGCGCGTCGTTGCCGCAGTGCGTGCGGAACTCGGCCCGGTGGCGGCGCTCAGGACTGCCTATGTCGCACGGGGCCTGCCCAAGACGCGGTCGGGCAAGATCCTGCGCAATCTCCTGCGCAGGATCGTCAATGGCGAGGCATGGACGACGCCTCCCACTATTGATGATCCGGCCGTCCCGGCGCAGTTGCAGTCGCTGGTGGCAGAGCACCACGCGGTCTAGGGCGCTTTGTTCCGACAATTCGGACGAAATCGTTCATATTCTGCATTGCGGCAATATTTTGTTGCATGAAGGCCGGTCGCGGGCAAAACCGCGCGCGCAGCTATGGGGCGAGTTCAACCTTGGCATGACGCTTGCGCCTGCTATCGTGGCCAAGTGCTGCTGCAAACGCACCGGGATTTTATGCAACCGACCTCGATCGTATTGGTGGAAGACGACGGACCGCTGCGGACCCTCACGGCGCGCGCGCTGCGCGAAAACGGCTACAACGTGCGAACGGCGGCCACCGGCGCGGAAATGTGGGTGGCGCTGGAAAGTGAACCGGCCGACTTGGTCGTGCTCGACATCATGCTGCCGGGCACCAGCGGGATCGAACTGTTCCGGCGGCTGCGGCGGCAAAGCGATGTGCCGATCATCTTCGTTTCGGCCCGTGGCAGCGAGGAAGACCGCGTGCTGGGCCTTGAATTGGGCGCGGACGATTACCTGCCCAAGCCTTTCAGCACGCGCGAACTGGTGGCCCGCATCGGCGCCGTGCTGCGGCGCGGTTCCAGCACCGTCACCGATACGGCGGGCGATACCGGCGCGCGCAGCGGCGATATCCGCTTCGATGGCTGGACCGTTTCCATGGCGCGGCGCGAACTGCACTCGCCATCGGGCGCCATGGTCGATCTGACGGGGGCGGAGTTCGATCTTCTCGCCACCTTCATCAGTCAGCCGCAGCGCGTGCTGGGCCGTGAACGCCTGATCGAACTGTCGCGCACCCGGCTGGGGGACAGTTCGGACCGCAGCGTCGACGTGCTCGTTAGCCGACTGCGGCGCAAGCTTGCCGCTGCTGGCGGCAGCGCGCCCATCGTCACCGTGCGCGGCGTGGGCTACATGTTCAAGGCGGAAGTCCAGCGCGCCTGATGCTTGCTCGCCGCTTCGGTCTGCCTGAGCGGCTGCTTGCCATCCTGTTGCTGGTGGCCGGGGTGGATTTTGCCGCAAACACGCTGCTGTTCGACCGGGCCAGCCACTTCGCCGTGCGCGAGGACGACGCGTCGCGCATTGCCGAAAACCTCATCCTTGCCAGCCGTGCGCTGGAACAGACGCCCGCCACAGACCGCGAACGCATTGCCAGGACGCTGAGCACCAGGCGCTTCTCGTTCGAGTGGCAGGCCCAGGGGTCGCGCGCCGCAGGATCGGTGCCGCTCGCCACCATGCGCCAGCAGATCGTCGCGGCTTCGCCTGATCTTGCCCGTGCCGATCTGCAATTGCAGCTTCGCCCCATTGGCGGGGGCGGGGCCATCACTGGCTCCATGCTGCTGCCCGATCGCAGCGTGCTCCAGTTCCAGACTTATGCCAGCAATGCCTGGACGCTCAATCTCGGGCGGATTGCCACGCTGCTCCTGCCCACGCTGGTGCTGGCGTTTCTGGCTTGGGTGATGTTCCGCGCAACGCTGGCGCCCCTGCGGATGCTGGTGGCGGCAACGCGCAATGTCGGTTCAGGTCCGCCCCAGCCGCTAGAGCCGCGCGGCGCCTCGGAGGTGCGCGAACTGATTACCGCCTTCAACGAGATGCAGCAGCGCATCCACGAATCGATGACGAATCGCACGCAGTCGATGCTGGCGATCGGCCACGATCTGCGCACGCCGCTGTCGCGCTTGCAGCTCAGGCTGGAAAATCTCGCGGTCGACGAGGAAACGCGCCGCGAAATGGCGGTCGATCTGGGCGAAATGCGCCACATGCTCGAATCGCTTCAGGCCTTCGTCGACAGTGGCGGAACCCGCCTTGCCCCAGAGCGGGTCGATCTTGCCGTCATGGCGCAGACGCTGGTCGATACGGCCGCTGACGATGGCGGGGATGCAAGCTTTCATGGGCTGGAAAGCCTTGTCATTCTGGCGCGCCCGGTGTCGCTGCGCCGGGCGCTGGCCAACCTCATCGAGAACGCGATCCATTATGCCGGCAATGTGCGCGTAACCGTGCGCCGCGACGCGGACAAAGCCGAAGTGGTGGTCGAGGACGATGGCCCCGGAATCCCGGAAGATCGCATGAACGACGTGCTCCAGCCCTTTGTCCGGCTCGATACGGCACGGTCGCGCGATACGCCCGGCATGGGGCTTGGTCTTGCCATCGTGCGGCGCGCGGTGCAGCTTGATCACGGCACGCTGCATCTGCGAAACAAGCCGACAGGCGGCCTTGTAATCACGCTGCAATTTCCGCTCGCACCTGCGTAATTTGGCGAGGAAACACTTCGTTACAGAAATGTCGGAATGAAGAAAGAGCGCATACATACTTTATAACGCAAGCCGCCACCGATCCCGGTCAGGCGGCCTTGTGAAAAGGTATGGTGCCGTGAACGAACTCATCGGCCGCGTCTTCAGCTTCGAGAAGACCGTTTTCCCCGACAGCCGCGAACTTTTCGGCAAGCTTGCCACCGAGGGGCAGGCCCCCAAGGCGCTGATGATCTCGTGCGCGGATTCGCGCATCGTGCCCGAACAGATCATGCAGGCTGGACCGGGCGAACTGTTCGTATGCCGCAATGCAGGCAACATGGTTCCGCCCTTTGCCACGATGAACGGCGGCGTGTCCTCCACGGTCGAATATGCGGTGGTCGCGCTTGGCGTGCGCGACATCATCGTGTGCGGCCATTCCGATTGCGGCGCGATGAAGGCTCTGTCCGCGCCCGAATTGCCGGAAGGGATGCCCAGCGTGGTTGCCTGGCTGCGCCATGGCGCTGCGGCAGAACACATCGTTTCAAGCTGCTCGCCCAACCTGCACGGCGATGCCCGCGTGCGCGCTGTCAGCCTCCAGAACGTCATTGCCCAGATCGCCCATCTGCGCACCCACCCATCGGTGGCGGCGGCCATCGCGCGCGGCGAAATGGCGCTGCACGGCTGGTTTGTCGATATCTCTGCGGGCGTCGTGCTCGGCCTTGATGGCGAGACCGGCGAGTTCACCCCCCTGCGCGAGGACCAGCCGCTGCCCGTTGCCCTTCCGGCCCGCGCGCGCCAGATCATTGATACCTTTCAGGCCGAGGCCGCAGAATGACCGGCGCGGCGGAGACGGCTGACGCAGGCGGCTTTTCCCGCTTCTTCGCCAGAGACTTCACGGCTTCCATCGTGGTCTTTCTGGTGGCAATGCCGCTGTGCATGGGCATTGCCATTGCGTCGGGCGTTCCGCCGGAGAAGGGGCTGGTCACAGGCATTATCGGCGGCATCGTCGTTGGCCTGCTGGCAGGCTCGCCGCTTCAGGTCAGCGGTCCGGCCGCCGGTCTGGCGGTGATCGTCTTCGAATTCGTGCGCGATAATGGCCTTTCGGCGCTGGGCCCGGTGCTGGTGCTTGCGGGTGCGCTGCAACTGCTTGCCGGCGCTGCGCGTCTGGGCGGTGCATTCAGGGCCATTTCGCCCGCCGTGGTGCATGGCATGCTGGCCGGGATCGGTGCGCTCATCGTGATCGGCCAGTTCCATATCCTGTTCGATGCCAAGCCGCTGTCGAACGGGATCGACAATCTCGCCATGATGCCCGCGCGCGTTCTGGGGCTGACCCCTTTCGATCTGCGCTCGACCGAACTGGCGCTTATGCTGGGGCTGTTGACGATCGGCACGATGATGGCGTGGGAAAAGCTGAAGCCCGCAAGGCTGGGGCTTCTTCCGGGCGCGTTGCTGGGGGTTCTTGCCGCCACTTTCGTGGCATGGGCTTTCAGCCTTGATGTGGCGCGCATCTCGGTGCCGGATTCGATTGCGGCGGCCTTCGCGCTTCCCGCAGGAGGTTATCTTGAAACCCTGACGCAAGGCTCGATGATTGTCTCGGCCATTGCCATCGCCTTCATTGCCAGCGCCGAAACGCTCCTTTCCGCAGCTGCGGTTGACCGGATGCATGATGGTGTGCGCACCGATTACAACAAGGAACTGCGCGCGCAGGGCGTGGGCAATCTGCTTTGCGGCGTCTTCAATGCCCTGCCGATGACCGGCGTGATCGTGCGCAGTTCGGCCAATGTGCAGGCAGGCGCCAGGACTCGTCTGTCAACCGTCCTGCACGGGGCATGGATCCTCGGCTTCGTGGCGCTGCTGCCGTTCATCCTTCGCGAAGTGCCGATGGCAGCGCTTGGCGGCGTGCTGGTCGTGACCGGGTGGAAGCTTGTCAGTCTCAAGCATGTGCGCCACCTGTTCAAGGTCCATGGCTATTTGCCTGCGCTCATCTGGACGGCCACGTTCGTCCTCGTGGTGACTACTGATCTCCTCACCGGGGTGATTGCTGGCCTTGTCCTCTCGGCCTTCGAGATCGTGCCCAACCTGCGCAACCTTAAGTTGCAGGTTGCCGAACGGGTGGTGGGCGATACGGTAAAGCTGGAGCTTCAGGGTGCGGCCACGTTCGTGGGCCTGTCCAAGCTGCTCGGCGTGCTGGAACAGTTGCCGCCGCGCAAGCCCGTCCATGTCGATCTGGATGGCGTTCACGCCATGGATCATACCACCGCGGAAATGCTCACCGAATGGCTCTCGCGGCGGCGGCTGCGCGGGGATGACGTGAAGATCACGGGGCCTGCACCGATACTCAAATCGCTTGCGCTGGTGGCCTGATAGCAGCGCCTCTCCCGGCGCTTGCCCGCAATCCGGTAGGGTCGGCTCGCCCAATGAGCCGGCCCATTTCTGTGCCGGATTTCCGGTCAATGTCCCGAATGTCTGGCCGGTGTCTGATGTGTAAGATCAAATTATTAAAAATAAACGATTTTTTGCAGTTGCGAAATGATCGGGACCTAGTCCTGCGTTAACCAGAAGGCTCTGGTGCCATCGTCCTCGCAACGAAGGGAAGAGCCGCCAGACGCAGGTGGAACGTGAAACCCAGATTCAGGGAGCGTTCCATATGAATACCCGTTCGATCCTTACCGTTCTGCCCGCTGCGCTGTGCGTTCTGTCGTCGCCTGCGCTCGCCGCGGAAGAGGCTGCCTCCGAAGAGGCCATTGTCTCCGAGGCCGCCAGAGACAGCGAATCCGTATCCTTTTCTGCCAGCAATATCGCGTCGGGTTACAGCGTTTCGCCTGTGACTGCCGAAAGCATTGCAAGGCAGGGCCGCTACGCGCTTGCGCAGGATGGGGCCGGCGGCGCCGCCGGTGGTCGCGAGGCGAGCTATACCGTAGCGCTCAACCAGGACAGCTTCTTCGGGTTCAACCCGTCGTTCAACGGCCTGATCCCCGTCAACGAGACGATGGATTTCAGCTTCTACGGCATTTTCTGGACCAAGCCTGCTTTCGGTCTCGGTCAGGGCAATACCGGTGATGACCTGTGGACCGAGTTCGGTGTCGGCGTGAACTTCAACCTCATGGATGGCAAGCTCAAGGTGAAGCCGCAGCTTGGCATCACCAACGGCTCGCTGCTTTCGGGCGGACAGATTGCCGGCGGCAACACCCAGGGCGCGCGCTTCCTCGATGGCATCGTGCCGAGCCTGACCATCAACTACAGCGACGACACCTTCGAGGCGGAATACTATGGTGGGTATTATGCCGCGCTGCGCCAGCGCAACGGCAATGCCGCGCTCGACTTTGCGCACACCTGGCTGAACTTCGGCTACAAGGCCACCAGCAACGTGTCCTTCGGCCCGCACTACGAACTGCTCTACAACACCCGCAATACCTATCCGGGCGGCAATACCGCCAAGACCTATGAATGGCTGGGCGGCTATGTCCAGTTCTCGCTGCCCAAGGGCCTTTTCGCGCGCTTCACCGGGGGTGGCTCGATCGGTTCGGGCGATACCGGCGACTTCTACAAGATGAGCGTCGGCATGAGCTTTTGAGGCTTGAGCTCCCTGAGTGACGGAAGGGGTCTCCGGAAACCTTCCGTCACGGTCGGGAAGAAATATCTTGCAGTGCAGCAATTGTCTGCTATCTCTGGGGCTCTGCTACGACAGCGCCCCACGAGAGGTTCTGCGCAGCAGACGCAGGTGGAACGCGATAACCTATACAGGGAGCGTTCCAGATGAAGATCCGTCTTGCTGCAGCACTGGCTGCCACCACCGTTGCCGCTGCCGCAACCCCCGCTTTCGCGCAGGATGCCGAATCCGGCCCCATCACCGTTTCGGGCAGCGCAGCTCTCGTTTCCGATTACCGGTTCCGCGGCGTTTCGATGACTGACAAGGAAATGGCCGTTCAGGCAGGCGTCACTGTGGCGCATGAAAGCGGTTTCTATGTCGGCACCTGGGGTTCCAACCTTGCCGGTTGGGGAACCTTCGCCGGTTCGAACATGGAACTCGACATCTACGGCGGCTACAAGAAGGAAATCAGCGGCGTCACCGTCGATGTCGGCCTGACCTGGTATATGTATCCGGGCGGTCTCGACAACACCGACTTTGCCGAGCCCTACGTCAAGATTTCGGGTGCAGCCGGTCCGGCCAACCTGCTCCTTGGCGTCGCCTATGCGCCCAAGCAGGAAGCGCTTGGCCAGTGGTACAATAACGGCGCTGCGGCCGTGAACGGCGTTTACAACAACCCCGGCGCCAAGGCCGACAACGTCTATATCTGGACCGACGCCTCGACGACCATCCCCGACACCAACCTCACCCTCAAGGGCCACCTCGGCTACACCAAGGGCGGCAACCGGGGTCTTGGCCCTCAGGGCACCTCGATCTCGCCCACCGGCGAATACGTGGACTGGCTTCTCGGTGCGGATTACGCGCTGGGCAACGTGACGCTCGGCGTCGCCTATGTCGACACCAACCTCAGCCCGTCGAAGTATAACTATCTCACCCCGAACTTCTCCTCGACGAAGGACGGCTCGAACATCGCCGGTTCGCGCGTTGTGGTCTCGGCCACGGTCGCATTCTGATCGTGCCATGATCTGCTGAAGGGCCGGGAAACCGGCTCCGGGCAGGCCCCCGCGTCAACACGGCGCGGGGGCCTTGTCTTATGAGAAGCCTCATATGAACTCCTGTACGAACGCAGCGGCGCCGCGTCCCGCGGCCTTCTTGCCCCACATAGGATGTTGACGGCGCCGAGCCTCTCTTCCAGTCTGCCGCCCGATCAATCGAAAGGGGCGCACTTGTCTTCCGTTACCACGTCTTTCCGGGCCGCGCTGGCGGCATCGGCTGCCTTTGCCATCGTTCCCGTCCTTGCCGGCGCAGCGCTGGCCAACCCGATCGAACAGACCAAGGGCGGCTTCGAGGACAAGTTCCGCCAGCTTGAAGGCGAGGAATGGCCCACGCCCACCGACTATCGCAATGCGTCGGGCGCACCCGGCCATCGCTACTGGCAGCAGAAGGTGGACTATGACGTTAAGGCGCGGCTTGACGAGGGCAAGCGCACCGTCAGCGGCACCCAGATGGTGACATACCGCAACAATTCGCCCGACAGCCTGCCTTACCTCTGGCTCCTGCTCGACCAGAACGACTACAAGCGCAACTCCATCGCGGAGCTGACCAATACCGTCGGCGGCGACAAGATCAGTCTTGATGAAGTGCGCCGCGCCAAGCGGATGCAGGAATGGGAAGGCGGCTTCACCATCACAGCGGTGCGCGATGCGGCAGGAAAGCCGCTGCCGTTCACCGTGGTCGACAGCCTGCTGCGCATCGATCTGGCGCAGGCCGTTGCGGCGGGTGGCGGCGAGACGACCTTCAGCATCGAGTGGTCCTTCCCCATGGCCGAGGCCAACGTGGTGGGCGGGCGTTCGGGCTATGAATGCTTCACCCAGCCCGGCGAGGACGGCAACTGCATCTTCGAAGGCGCGCAGTGGTTTCCGCGCCTTGCCGTCTATTCCGACTACGAAGGCTGGCACAACAAGGCTTTCCTCGGTTCGGGCGAGTTCACGCTGGAGTTCGGTGACTACAAGGTGGCGCTGACGGTTCCGGCAGATCATGTCGTGTCGGCAACCGGCGTCCTTCAGAATGCCGATGCCGTGCTCAGCCCGGTGCAGCGCCAGCGGCTGGAACAGGCCAGGACCGCCAAGTCTCCTGTCTATGTCGTCACGCCCGAAGAGGCGCTGGCGGCCGAACGCGGCAAGGCTGCGGGGGAAAAGACCTGGATCTTCGCAGCGCAGAACGTGCGCGATTTCGGCTGGGCGTCCTCGCGCAAGTTTGCATGGGATGCGCTGGGCGTGCGGCAGAACTATGCCGAACAGCCGCTCGTCATGGCGATGAGCTTCTTTCCCAAGGAAGCGCGGCCTTTGTGGGATGCCTATTCGACCAAGGCCATCGCCCACACGATCGATGTCTATGGCCGCTTTGCCTTCCCCTATCCCTATCCGGTGGCGCAATCGGTCAACGGGCCGGTGGGCGGCATGGAATATCCGATGATCACCTTCAACGGCCCGCGCCCGGTGAAGGACAAGAAGACCGGCAACCTCACCTATACCGAGCGCGCCAAGTATGGCCTGATAGGCGTTGTGATCCACGAGATCGGGCACAACTGGTTCCCGATGATCGTCAATTCGGATGAACGGCAGTGGACGTGGATGGACGAGGGACTGAACACCTTCCTCCAGTTCCAGGCCGAAAAGCTGTGGGACAAGGATTTCCCATCGCGGCGCGGCGAGCCCAAGGACATTGCCGAATACATGCTGTCGCAAAATCAGGTGCCGCTGATGACGCAGTCGGACTCGGTGCTCCAGTTCGGCGCGAACGGCTATGGCAAGCCCGCCACCGCGCTCACCATCCTGCGCGAAACGGTGCTGGGGCGTGACCTGTTCGACCGCGCATTCCGCGAATATGCCGAGCGCTGGCGCTTCAAGCACCCCACGCCCTATGACTTCTTCCGCACGATGGAGGAAAGCAGCGGAGTGGACCTCGACTGGTTCTGGCGCGGGTGGTTCTACTCGACCGACCATGTCGACATCGCACTGGACAAGGTCGTGCAGGCAACGCTGGAACCGGCCGATGCCGTGGCCGCCGCCGCCCGCCGCAAGAAGGAGCGCGATGCCGAACCGAAATCGCTCACGGTCACGCGCAATGCCGAAAAGACCGTGACCGAACGCGATCCGGCCACGCGCGACTTCTACGACCAGATCGATCCGCTCGATGCCACCGCCGCCGACAAGCGCAAGGCCGCCGATGCGCTCAAGGATCTCACTGCCGAGGAAAAGGCCGCCCGGCTCGTGACCGACAACTTCTACCGCTTCACCTTCTCGAACCGGGGCGGGCTGGTGATGCCGGTGATCCTCAAGATGGATTTTGCCGACGGGTCGAGCGAGACGAAACGCATTCCCGCCGAAATCTGGCGCTACAACAGCCGCAAGGTCACGTGGCAGCATGTCACGCCCAAGACCCTGGTGCGCGCCGAGATTGACCCGATGTGGGAAACGGCCGACGCGGACCGTTCGAACAACATCTACGCCGGCCGGATCGAACCGCTGACGCTGGGGATCGACAAGCGCGAGGATGCAAAGAACCGCATGAAGGATTCGGACCGCAAGGTGCTGCCCGGTTCGCTCCAGACCTACGATGCGCCCGCGGGCAAGTAGCATGGCGGCAATGCTGCGCTTCGCGGCTGCCTTCGCCGTCATGGCCGCCGCTGCGTCCGCACAGGCCCATCGCGGTCACGATGCGATGAGCGTCGTCACCATCGAGCCGGGCGGTCATCTTGTCGTGTCGCACCGGTTCGAGGCGCACGATCTCGAACCGGCGCTGGCCGCTATCGCGCCCGCCGCGCAGACCAGCCTCGATGATCCTGATGCGATCGAGGCCCTGAAAGGCTATCTGCAAGCCCGCTTCACGATCCGCGTCGGCGCAACGCCGGTGCCGCTTGCCTTCCGCAGCATCGACGTGGGCGTGCAGCAGGTTCGGGTCGATTATGAAGGCACACTGAGAGGCACGCCGAAGACGCTCAGTCTCCAGTCCACGATCCTGCGTGATGTCTATGCGAAACAGGTCAATCAGGTCGTCGTCCGGCGCGGCCAGACCGTGCGCACGCTGCGCCTTGCCGGAAGCGAGGCGCAGATCGTTTCATTCTAGGCACCAACACTAGACCCAGCCGATTTCAAATCGGCAGCTATCGGCACCAGCGGCGCAGCAATCGCGATGCGTCATGCGCAGGTGCCGCGAGACGAGGACGGTGAAGAGGCGGTTGAACACCGCGCAGTGCCACGGACAGCCTGGCAGGGCGAGGGGGTTATGCGCAATTTCCAGCACCAACTTCCGACCACCGGGAAAACTGGCCGAGAACATGCCTGATCCGGCAAAGGTCCAAGCATTGCGGGCGATGGCTCGCACCAGCAGGCGTGCGGCTAGGCCCGGTGGGAGCAGGCGCAGCAACACTTGCGCGAAAGCGGGTATGCGGTTGGCGAGCAGGTAGTCAGCTGTGCGGGTGCCCGCCTCGGCGCACAAATTTGGGCCGGTGCCCGGCGCGGCGCGCAGCAGGGCGTGGTGCAGGGCTGCTACCTCGGTCTCGTCGATCATGCATTGCGGTGGCCGGTCAAGATAGCGCGCAATCCCCGCGGCGGTGAATGCTGCAATCATGGTGCTGGCAGAAATGCGTTCACGCAGCACATCAGTCAATTGTAGCACGGCATTAGGGCCGACTTTCGCCATGGCTGGCGTTGTCATTGTGCGCTGTCGGCCAGTTGCTCGCCGCCGCCCCCGCAGGCTTTGACAATGGCCACCTGTGCCTTTCGGCTGCGGTCGGCGGCAGCAACCCAGTCCTCGTTCATGTCCACTGCCTGCGCCGGAGCCAGACGGCGCATTTCGTCAAAGCCGAAGTTCACCTTCCCGCGCGACTGTGGCCCCCAGTAGTTGACGCGGCCCAGATCATAGAAGGTTCGCTTGAATCCGGCCTTGAGAAACGCCTTGAGGCAGCCGAGAAGGTATTTGCGCCTGTATCCGGTTCCCTGCCAGGGATAGGAGAAGAGCGCCTTGCGCATATAGAAGCGCCGATAATTGTTCATCACCCTGTCCAGCAGTTCGCCACGCTCCATCGCGGCAGGTTTGATGATCGGGGTGACGAAATTGTATTTGTCGAAATCGTAGATCTCCACCTTGTCGCCCAGTTCGCGGAACAGGTTGGAGAAGGGCCAGGGCGTGTACATCGACCAGTTGGCCAGATCGGGCTCCCAGTCCTGCGCCATGCGGTAGGTTTCCTCAAGCGTCTCTGCCGTCTCGTTCTCCAGCCCGACGATGAACTGCGCTTCCACCAGAATGTCGGCCTCCCGCAGCAGGCGGATGGCCTTCCTGTTCTGCTCGACCGTGGTCTCCTTGTTGAACAGGTCAAGCTTGAGCTGGGCCGCCGCTTCGGTGCCAAGCGAGACATGGACAAGGCCGGCCTTGCGGTAAAAGGGCAGCAGTTCCTCGTCGCGCAGGATGTCGGTCACGCGGGTGTTGATGCCCCACTGGATCTTTTCCGGCAGACCGCGCGCGATCAGTTCCTCGCAAAAGGCGATGAACTTCTTCCGGTTGATGGTCGGTTCTTCGTCGGCAAGGATGAAAAATCCCACGTCATGATCGTATACCAGCGTCTCGATCTCGTCGATCACCGCTTTGGGATCGCGTATGCGGTAATCGCGCCAGAACTTCCACTGCGAGCAAAACGAGCATGTGAAGGGGCAGCCGCGCGCCATGTTGGGTATCGCCACGCGTTTGCCCAGCGGGATGTAGATATACTTGGCCCAGTCAAGAATACCCCAGTCCGGGCGAATGGCGTCCAGATCCCTGATGGTGGGTGCAGCCCGTGTGGCGATGATCTCTCCACCATCGAGAAAGGCAAGGCCATCGATCGCATGCCGCGCCAGCGGCCAGCGGCCTTCATCAATGGCCCGCACCAGATTGACAAGGATATCCTCGCCTTCGCCGCGCACGATGGCATCGATCCACGGTGCTTCGGTCAGAACCTGGCGGAACATGAAAGTGGCATGCACCCCGCCGAGGACAGTCACGATCGCGGGCGAAATATCTTTGGCCATGCGCAGAACCTCCTGCGCCTTGTAGATCGCAGGCGTAATCGCCGTGGTTCCGACGATATCGGGGCGCAAATCGGCAATGCGCTCGCGCAAGTCCTCATCGGATATGTGATCGGTCATTGCATCGATGAAGTGCAGGTCATTGTGGCCCGCCCTGCGCAATGCTCCGGCAAGATAGGCTGCCCATGCCGGAGGCCAGTTGCCTGCGATTTCCGCACCGCCGGAGTGATAATTCGGATGAATCAGCAGGATGCGCATGGGTTGCCCTTCTTGGTTTGACACATCATGTGTCCACCGATCTGGACAGTCGAACATTGATCCAGCGCAATGGCCGACCGCTAGATATGCCGGGGCATAGAGGCGTAAGCAGATGGAGTCAGGCAAGTTTCAATGATCGCAGATGCAGGTTTTTCGCCCTGTGATTACAGTCATTGCCTGGCCGATTGACTCACCCTAAGCTTGTCATTGACTTGGCGCAGAGCTTTCCTTGGAAAGTCGAAGCCGCGTCACTATTTCTTTCAAGGGGCAACCAGATGGCAAGCAAGGGTTCCGGTTGGTCCGATTTTGCTGCACCATCGCTGAAGCTCCTGTCCGAGCCGGCGGCGTCCTATCGTCCTTCACCTCTGTTGCCTGCACCGCCCCCGCAATCTTCGTCCCCGCAATCATCGTCCCCGCAATCATCGTCTGGGCCAGTCCCCCAATCGGCGCCAGCCTCGCTTTCTACTCCGCCTCAGGTTTCCTTTTTGCCGCTCGCGCCGGTGCAGATGTGCCCGCTCAGGCAGGGCAGCGCGGGAGGGGTGGCTGCGCCTGTGCGCACCGATCACACCAAGCCCTGTGATGTTGAATCGCTGACCCTGGCGCTCTCGCCACCGTCTCCCACCGTCTGGCCGCAGTTCATGGGGCTGGGCTGGCTGGGCAAACTGCTGAAGGAACAGAACAAGCCGGTCATGGAGCCGGTCATCCTTGCACCGCTCAGCGGCGGGCCAACCCGTCCAGGCCCGGCCTGCGGTCCTCTTGCCATGCGGTATATCCGGATCGAGGTGGTCGCTGCCCCACCGCCCAGCAGTGGCAATGCACAGGGCAAGGGGGCCAGGATCGACATTTCGGCCCGGCCCGGACCTGGCTACTGCGGCAGCAGTGGGCATGCCCTGCTCGAAATCAGTCCGCGGCCGGTGGAACTGGTCAAGGGGCCGGTTATCGGTGCGTCCGATCCTGAAGGTATTCTCCGGCGCGAAGGCTTCGCTACCGGGCAGTTCATGTTCTACGCTGAACGGCTTGTGTCGGACGATGCCTTTGGCGGTTATGCAGCACCGTTCCAGATTGCGTGGGCTTTGTGGCAGCGCCGCGATCTGGGCAAAGCCTATCGCGTCTCGCTTGGCACTTGCGGCAATCGCAATGCGCCAAGGGCTGTCGGTTCGATCTCGGCTGATGTCGTGGTCTATCCCGAAGCCCTGCTGACGCTTGAGGTCGCGATCCCTGCCAAAGCGCAGCCATCGACCTTCTTCGAAAAGTCGGGAACGGCATCGGTGGCGTGGAACCGGCAGACCGGCACCGACGGCAGCGTCTTTTCCTCCCGGTCGGTGCAGACCGGCAGCACCTCGATCAATCGCACGCCGCTGGCTGGGCGCGATGCCAATGGCATCAGCCAAACCGGACGGACAAGCCAGACCAGCAGAACAACCGGAAACCTCGTCACCTCTGATGGTGGCCGCACCACCTTCACCCAGACCTCTACGGTCAAGGGCAAAGAGGCCAACCTCCGGCTGGAGGACGGATCGTCCGGCAGTTTCGCACGGACCGAAACCAGCAACCGTTTCGAGGCAAGCGGCGCCAAAGGGGGCACCCTGTCGGACAGCAGCGTGACCACTGGCGAATACCTCACACCGGGGCAGGCACCGCCGGGCTTTGCCGAGCAACTTGGCCTTTCGCTCAAATACAATGGCGTGACGATCGGCGGCGACATGAAGACCTGGCGTGAGCGTATCCTCATCGCCAAGGTTCTGCTGGAAGACCTGCCGCGGATGGCCAGCTTCCTCAATTCCAAGGTGCAGGTCGGCTGGGCACTGAAGGGCACGATCAGCGGCCCCAGCGGCACGGTGAAGCTGGTCTGGGGACTGAAGTCCTCGACCAAGCGAATGCGGGTGGAGCGCTATTGCGGGATACTCGCCAGCGCCGCGATAGTATCCGCCTCGGTTGAGCTGAGCTTCGGCTTCAAGCTGGCTTTCGGCGAGGCAATGAACCACCTGGGCAAGAAGACCTCCGCCGAACTGTTCGATGCGCGGGTTCTCGGATCACTGACCGGCACGGTTTCGCTCGCTGGCGAATACGAGGAGCTGGAGAACGTGGATCGTTATGGCAAGGTCCAGCTTCTCGGCGATGTCACGGTAAAGCTTCAGGCCAAACTGCATGCCCTGAAGGCAATCTATGTCGATGCCAGCGTCACCGGGGGGCTGCTGGTGACCGGAGGCTATGCAGCCAGTCTGGAGAAGAACCCAACGCTGGGCGTTACCGCCGGTTTCAAGAGCCTCGTCGCAACGGCCACCGTTGCCGCCATGGGGCACGAGTTCTGGTCAGCCGGCCCGAAAGTGCTCATCCCCCAGACCGAACCGTTTTTCGAAATGGACTTTCTCAAGGCATGATCGCGCGGAGGCACTTGCCATGTATGTCCTGAAGCTCGAATCGCGCGGTGTTGCCTGCGAGGTTTCGGTCAACGACGTGCCGCTGGCCAGCGTCACAGGGTCTGCGGCCAGCAACCGGCTCGCCTTTGCGGCTCCGTGGATCACCGAACCGACGGGCATCATGTCCGCGCGCATCCTGCCGCCGCCGATCCCGCCCGAACGCCCGGTTGAACGGAGCGCCGACGCGGTGCTGATCGCACTTCCTCCCGGCGCGCCTGCTGGTGAGCCCGAAGGCGAGGTGATTGCCGAAATCCGCTGGTCAGCCCCTCCGGGCGACGAGACCGAAGTGCCGCCTCTCCAGCGTGAAGCACGCTTTTCGGCCCGGCCTGCACCACCGATGCGCTGGCAGCGCTCGCGGCTTTCGGCGGGCACTCCGGCCGATGCGGAAGCGCTTTTTGCGTGGATCGTCGGACTTCAGGCGGCGGTCGAGCGCGGGGATGTTGCGCATTTCATGAGGGCATCGGAACCGGGGCTGCGCGATCTGGCCGAAGCCATGGGGCTGGACCCGCAGGAGCAGATCGAGGAACTCACCGAGCTGCTTACGCTCAACTTCCCTGTGACCGGGCTGAAACCACTCGTGCCCGATGATCTGGTCTATCGTCCGGTTGCAGGCGGACGGTTGCTTGCCGTGACGCGCAAGAACGGCGATCCGGTCATCGCCACGGTGCCAGATGCGGCGCGGCCCTACCGCTACAGCCTTCGCGCCGGCATGATCGATGGCCAGTGGTGGGCGTTTTGACGCTGGATATATCCCCGGCGGTCATGGCCGCGTTCGAGCGCGACATGGCCGAGCGCGCCGCAGTCGAGTTTTCCGCGCTGATCCGCACCGCGCATCCCGGCATCGTCAGCGTCATGCCGGATGCCGAACTGCTTGCCCGCACCCGCGCGGGCGTGGAGCTGTGCTGCCGTCACGCCATTGCCTCGCGCCGCGACATCCTGATCCTGTGTCTGGTCCATGTTCTCTATGGAACCGATCCGGTAAGCCAGCCCGGTCTATCGTGGATCGGATCAATATTGGCCGAAGGCACACCCGCCGATAGCACAGAGCCTGATACCAGAGCCTATCGTATCCACTGCCGCCTGTCCGAAAGCTAATCCGACCAGAACATCCAGAGTGAGGCGGCGGCCATGATGGCCGTTGCCATCCAGCCAAGCACCAGAACGCTGCGGCCTGCGGCAAACTGGCCCATCACGGATTTGCGGGCGGCGATCATCAGGATTGCGATCATCAGGGGCACGGCGACCACGCCGTTGATCACCGCGCTCCAGAACAGGGCCTTCATCGGGTTGATGGGCGAGAACTGGATCACGATGCCCAGCGCCATGCTGATGAAGATCACACCATAAAAGCCGCGTGCTTCGTTGACTGAACGTTCAAGGCCCCACTGCCAGCCCATCGCTTCGGCAAGGCCATAGGCGGCAGAGCCTGCCAGTGTCGGCACGCCTATCAGGCCAACCCCCAGAATGCCGAGCGCAAAGAGCAGGAACGCCATATCCCCGGCCAGAGGGCGCAGGGCATCGGCGGCCTCGGCGGCGGTCTGGATGTCGGTCACGCCCGATGCGTGCAGCGTGACGCCGCAGGCAAGGATGATGAACCATGCGGTCACGTTCGAATAGAACATGCCGCTCCAGGTGTCCCACGCTATCCGGCGCAGCTCAGCCGGTGCGGCTGCCGGTTCGTCGAGCAGCGGCCGTGCCCCGGCCACGTGCTGCATGTCTTCCACTTCTTCCGATGCCTGCCAGAAGAACAGATAGGGGCTGATCGTCGTGCCGAAGATCGCCACGATCATGGCCGCCGCCTGCGCATCGAAGGTCAGCCGGGGCAGGAAGGTGCGCACCAGAACCTCGCCCCACGGGACATGGACAGCAAAGAGCACCGCCGCATAAGCCAGCAGGGAAAGGGTCAACCACTTCAGGATCTTGACATAGCGATGATAGGGTATCGCGATCAGCAGGCCCGCCATCAGGATGACGAATACGACCGTCATGACATGGCGCGGCGCACCGGTCACGAGTTCGGCCACTTCGCCCATTGCCGCCACGTCGGCCGCGATGTTGAGCGTGTTGGCAATCAGCAGCAGCCCCACCACCACGGCCACAACGGGGACCGGGAACACCGCTTTCATGTTGGCCGCAATGCCGCGTCCGGTCACGCGGCCGATGCGCGCGCAGACAAGCTGGATGGCCGCCATGAACGGATAGCACAGCGGCATCGTCCACAGCATGTTCAGTCCGAACTGCGCTCCGGCCTGCGAATAGGTGGCGATACCGCTGGGATCGTCGTCGGCAACGCCGGTAATCAGGCCCGGCCCCACGCGCAGATGGGGCCCACGCGCGAACCGCGCCAGCCTGCGTGGCGCCGGTGCTACCGATTGGCTCGGCGCGATTGCTTCAGGATCGGTCACGCCAGCTCAGCTTTGACAGGGATTGAGGAAGCCGGCGCGCCGGACGATGCCGGGCATTCGCCTTGGGCTGGGACCACACCAAAGAAATACGCGTGGTGGAGGCGGAGGGAGAGTGTCTGAGTCAAGCCTCAATCAGAGAAAATCAGGGCCTTCTGCCAGGAACCCCTGTCGATTGACCCCTTAGGTGGCACAGCAACGACGACCGTGCAAGCCTTGGGGGCACGTCAATCCGAGTTCTCTCTACTCACGCAAATCGCAAAGCTTCAAGCCCATGACGCCGTCTCCGCCACCATTACGTCCTGCATCGCCTTGGCGCCCGGCAGCCGCATTTTCACCGCGCTGCGGCGCGCCGACATAGCGGTTCGACGGAACAAGGCAGTCAGCCTTAGGATCATAGCGCGCCCTCGTTGGCAGGGCCTCTACAGGATCGCTTGGCAGCATTGCCCGCAGGAGTTCCAAGGCACCCGCGTAGGCGGGGTGGCGGCATCTGCCTGATGAGTATGGCAAGTGGAACAGTGTGTTCCGGCGCTATCGACGATGGGTCACGACCGGCGTGTTCGATGCCATGCTGGAGACGCTGGCCGAACTGGCGGGGCGCGACACGGCCGCCGACATGATCGACAGCACGGTGGTCCGGGCACATCATTGTGCCGTCGGCATAAAAAGGGGACTCAGCAAACCGAGGCGCTTGGCCGATCGCGCGGTGGCTTCACCACCAAGCTCCACGCAAGGTGCGATGCCAGACGCGTTGCAACCCGATACGACAAAACCAAGGAATCCTAGCTCGGCTTCGTCGCTCTCGCCTCAGTCAAACTCTGGCTACCCTTTGTCCACGAAACCTAACTCCCAGCTTCCCATAGAGGGGATACGAAGGGTTCTTGTCGTTTTCGCAACGCTGCTTTGCGTTGTAGAACGCATCGTGAGCCTTTTTCCCCATGGGGGTCTTCAGCACCGCAGACACGGCAGATTTCTGGGTATTTCCCATTGTAATTGTCCTTGTAGATGTATTGTAGGTAGCAGGCCGCTGGCATTCTCACTGCGAACCGGCGGCAGCTTCGATCAACTCGGGCACCCGCACGGGGAGTTTCAGACTGGCGATGACTTCGTGCAGGTCTTCAAAGGACAGGCCGAACCCGTAATCCCCACCCGACGAATGATCCTGGTGGCCGATGATCTGGTCGATGATGTACTTCGGGACCTTGTTCGTCCGCAGATAGTCCTCTGCACTGTGCCGGAACGAGTGAAACACGAGCGCCGGGTCATCCAAGCCGATCTTGTCGAGGAAGCGCCCAAACCATTTCGAGAACACGGTCGAGGGCTGGCCATCCATGCCGAACTTGATCCTGTGGAACACCCGCTTGGGCGATCCGGCCATTTTGCGCTGCCGCTTCACGAAGTCGGCGAACCACAACGCCATGATGTCGGGGTGCAGAGGGATTTTGCGAACCCCTGCATCCGACTTCACATGCTTGTATCCGTCTTCACCGTGCTTCGCGTCCGACTCCTCGTTGATCGAAATATAGGGGACCGGGCCATCGAGCACGCAATCGGTGAAGTGAAGCTGGATCAGTTCACCGTCGATGAACTGATTGAAGAGTATTGCCGCCACAAGAAGGTCGAATGGACCGAAAAGACTTTGGCAACTCACCGGCCCAAGCTGAAACTGCTGTCCGATTTCATTGGCGGTGACAGGCGGGCCGACCGGCTCGCACCTTACACCCCGACGGACCCCTTGTTTGTCGGAGATCGTCGGGACCGTGAGAAGAGCATCGGCCTCACCAAGCCGGAAAAGATAGAGTTGCTCGGCTTCGATCATCGCTCGAACTACGCCCTCCACAATGGCCTTGAGCTTCTCATCGCTGGCATCGTCCAGATCGATCTTCTGTCTGGCTGCCATCTGTTTTGCGGCGGCGATGGTGTCGGCTTCGAACGCCCCGGCTGAAAGCTGGTGCTTCAACGTGCGGAGGTGGTCTTTCGCCATGGACTCTTGGTCGAGCACTTCGAAATCAGGCTCTGACGTAACGGGTTCAAAACCCCGGTCCCGATCCTTCTCAAGTTCGGCAAAGCAGTCCCGGATCAGATTGCGAATATCGTTCTTCGACAGATTGTTGGCATTACGCATCATCGCGAATGTGTCCTTCAGTTGCGAGCCGGTTCTGGCTGCAAGCTGACGAGCTTCGTGAAAGCGCATAGGGCCAAGGGACCGGCGAACTTCACGTACGCCCACCAGATTGACCAGATCGCCCGGAATGCGAACGCGGACGTAGAATGCCAATCCGCGACGCATCAGGAACGGCGCAGCCCAAGCAGTCATGGCTTCGGCTCCGCCAACCGGCTCAAGGTTAGTGGGTGATCGTTTCGCTTTTTCTGATGCGCTACGCTGGAGCGCCCTGCTTCCCTGTGACTTCTTGTCGGGGGTCGCACGGTTTGCCGGAATGGCCCATTATAGATGCCGTTCCCATCACCCTTTGGGAGATCAAACCCGGTCGGGTGTATCACCAACGGCCCCAATAAGGGCCATCGGAGACAGACAGGATTTCGAGATACTAGGGTTTCCCAAGCATTGCAAGGGTGGTGGCGGTGGGAGCGGAGCCGGATTCCGACCTTCTCTGGAGCGTAACCTATTGATTATTATATTACGACTGTGAGTTCGAATCCCATTTGAGACCGGTGAAACATCGTTCGCGGATTAAACGTAGATCAAGGCCACTCATGCGGCCTACTTGTCTATCGGTACAACACTTTGCTCTCGTGATTTACGTAGAACCAGATGCCTATCGTACTGATCAGTGCGTTGACCCCACGCCGTTCATCATCTGTGACACTAACCCATTCAGCCTGTGGGCCGCATCATCTAAAGGAATCGTGACACGCACTTTGTTCGGCGGAATTCTTAACACGCCTTCAGCAGTGATCGACGGGTCGCCACGATCGAGCCTCGGCGAAAGCTGGCGCAAATCGGCAAAGGGCGTCCCGCCGATCACCGGAGTGATCGCTGCATCGAGCCGCATCATAAAAAGGCGATCTACCGAAAGGGCTATGTCGAGCCATTCATCGCCATACTTTCGTGCACCATGTGCCAATCCGTTCCGGACAGGTTTAGCATAGTCGTTCCAGAGCTCCCAAAGCTCTTCCAGGTCCTGGCCGGCTTTGAGGGTGTCGGCCCAATTGCGCGCGTAAAGGCGGTCAAAATAGACGATGAAAGTGCCTTGCCCGTGCTTCTTCCCGTACGTGATTGTGAGGTGGTCCCGCCTTCTTGGACAGTTTGGCGGCTGAGTTAAGCTAATCCCGGTTGTCGTTCATGCCGCCTGTTTGATCATCAGATCATGGGGG
>NZ_QGHL01000003.1 GCF_003171715.1 Novosphingobium meiothermophilum
AGCGCGCAGAGCACGCCGGGACTGACCGGCGAGATCGCGGGCCATGATCCCATGAGGCGCGCCACTGCATTGACGTGGAGCGGCCCCGCCCCGCCGAAGCCCATGAGCGCGAAGTCGCGCGGGTCATAGCCCTGCTGGACCGAGATCATGCGCAGCGCGCCGAACATGTTCTCGTTGACGATGTCGATGATGCCGCGCGCGGCTTCCATCAGGCCGATGCCCAGCGCATCGGCAATGGTCTGCACCGCCTTCCTGGCGCCTTCGCGGTCAAGCCGGAAGGTGCCGCCCAAAAGGTTTTCGGGCAGGTAGCCCAGCACCACGTTGGCGTCGGTCACGGTCGGCAGGGTGCCGCCCTTCTGGTAGGCGACGGGGCCGGGCACCGCGCCTGCCGATTGCGGGCCGACGCGCAAGGCGCCGGTGAGTTCGGGCACATAGGCGATCGAGCCGCCGCCCGCGCCCACGGTCTTCACGTCGAGCGCGGAGGCACGAACCGAGAGGTGACCCACTTCGGTGGTGCGCTGGCGGCGCGCCTCAAGGTTCTCGATCAGGGCAACGTCGGTGCTGGTGCCGCCGACATCGAGGGTGAGGATGTTGCGGATGCCCGCGTTGCGCCCCACCCAGATCGCGCCCGTCACCCCGCCCGCCGGGCCAGACATGAG